>CAWDZX010000002.1:0-15460 GCA_963807275.1 uncultured Solirubrobacteraceae bacterium | reverse complement strand
GCCACGGCGTCGGCGAGCAGCGCCAGCCCGGCGATCAGGCAGACCCAAGTCGCGATGCTGCCCCAGCCCCAGACGCCCGCCTGCTGCAAGCCGAGCACGGCGATTCCCATCCCGGCGCTGACCAGCGCGGCGCCGCGCATGTCGATCCGCGACGGGCTGCGCTCCTCGCTCGGTTTCGAGCGCGCGATCAACACGAGCGCGATGATCGCGACGGGGACGTTGACCCAGAAGATCGAGCGCCACGTCCATTCGGTCAGGTAGCCGCCGGCGATCGGGCCGACGGCGGTCAGCGCGCCGGTGATCGAGAAGAACACCGCGAGCGCCTTGCCGCGTTCCTGCACGGCGTAGCTCGCGACGACGATCGCCAAGGCCGCCGGAAAGAGGATCGCCGCGGCGGCGCCCTGCAGGACGCGGAAGACGATCATCCAGGTCTCGGCGATCGAGCCCGTCGGCGTCGCGCCGCACAGCGCCGAGCACAGCGCGAAGGCGATCACGCCGATCGTCACCATGCGCCGTGGTCCGTACACGTCAGCGACCTTGCCGCCGAGCGCGAACAGCGCCGAGAGCGAGAGCAAATAGCCGTTGACGATCCACTGCGAGCCCGTCGAGGAGAGATGCAGCTCGTGCTGCAGGTTCGGGATCGCGAGCGCGACGATCGTCTGATCGATGAACAGCATCGCGACGGCGAAGATCATCGCCGTCAGAACTTAGTTTCTTCCTGTCCACGTCCTCGGCCCCCTATGCGGTCGGTTCACGCGCGTCGGCTACGTACGGAATACGTAATCGGCGTTCACCACCAGCCGCTTGAATCCTGCCCGGAGCCAGGCTCAGCTCATCGCAAAGGCCCTGCGCCAGTGCTCAGGCGCGCTTGCCCGGCGAGCCACCGCGGCGCAGCGCAGGCCCGCAGACGAACGCGCTCGACGAGGCGGTGAGACCGGTGCCGCCGAGCGGCGTGGCGCGCGGCATCTCCATCGGCGCGATCGGCGCGGCGCGGCGCGTCTGGCGCAGCACTTGGTGAGCGGACCACAGCGCTGCGTCTATCTCGATCGCCGCGTGGCGCAGGCCGCGCGCGAGCCTCACACGGCAGGTGAAGCTTCGTTCGGCGGGGGTCTTCGCCGAGCAGGCGGCCGAGCGGGCGTCCGTGCAGCCGGGCGCCGAGGCTCAGCCGCCCCGCGACCGACACGGTCGTTGTCATCACGAGCGTGCGTCCGACGAGCATCGCCTGCGGCATCGAGAGGCCAGAGGAGAGGCGGTCCCACACCGGCGGAAGCGGCGCCGCGGGCGCCGGCTGCGGGATCGCAGCGGGGACGATCGCGACCTCGCGCTCGTCGCGCGCCCCGCCGGGAGCGAGCGCCGTTGGCCAGCACCGAGCCGCCGGCCGGCGGCTGGCGCGGCGCGGTGAACAGCCCGTCCGAGTCGATCGAGCCGCCGCTCGCGCGCCAGGCGACGGCCGTCGCGCCGTCGCTGCTCAGCGCCGAGAGCTGGATGCTCGTGCCGGCCCATGAGCGTCGACGGCGCGCCTTCGATCATCACGCTCGACGGCGACGGGGCCGCCGTGTGTGAGGCGACGGCGAGCGAAGTGCCGCTCGCGAGGTGCGCGACCTGCGCGCTCCCCCCGCTCGTCCCGATCGCCTGGAAGCCGACGGGTCCCTGGTTGAAGGTCGCCCACGAGGACTCGGCCGTCATCGTGCTGAGGCCGGTCGCGATGCTCTCAAGGTTGCCGCTGCCGCCCGAGCCGACAGCGACGTTGTAGTGAAGGAAGGAGCTGCTCGGGCCGAGCGGCAGCGCGACCAGCCCGTCCTTGGTCGCGCTGAGGACGGGCACCGAGAGGCCGCTGACCTTGATCCACGAGCTCGTCGCGGGCCGGCCTGAGACGGTCGCCTTGCCGAGCACTTCGCCGGGCTTGCCGGCGTTTTCGGCGAGGGCCCCGAGCGAGAGGCCGGTCACGCCGGTGTTCGTGCTCGCGTTCGTGCGGAACTGCAGTTCTTCGATGGTGCCGCTCGATTTGGCGGTGAACTGGAACGCTTCCTCGCGCCCCACGGCGGTCTGGTAGCCGACAGTCGAGGTGCTCGTCGCGTCGCCGGCGAGCAGGCTCTTGGCCGGCGCGACGGGCGTGATTTCGATCGTGCGCTGCGCTTTGGCGCCTTTGCTGCTCGTCGCGGTGACGGTCACGCTGCCGCCGGCCGGGACTTGGGCCGGGGGCCATGTAGAGCCCGGCGGTCGTGATGAAGCCGGCGCTCGCGCTCCACGTGACGGTCGGGGCGTCGTTGCTCACGTTCGCGCTCAGCTGCATGCTCGTGCCGGCCGTCATGCTCGCGGGCGCGCCTTCGATCGTGACGCTCGGCGGCGGCGGCGGTGGCTGGGTCCCCCCGCTCGTACCGATCGCCTGGAAGCCGACGGGTCCCTGGTTGAAGGTCGCCCACGAGGACTCGGCCGTCATCGTGCTGAGGCCGGTCGCGATGCTCTCGAGGTTGCCGCTGCCGCCCGAGCCGACGGCGACGTTGTAGTGAAGGAAGGAGCTGCTCGGGCCGAGCGGCAGCGCGACGAGCCAGTATTTGGTCGCGCTGAGGACGGGCACCGAGAGGCCGCTGACCTTGATCCACGAGCTCGTCGCGGGCCGGCCTGAGACGGTCGCCTTGCCGAGCACTTCGCCGGGCTTGCCGGCGTTTTCGGCGAACACCCCGAGCGAGAGGCCGGTCACGCCGGTGTTCGTGCTCGCGTTCGTGCGGAACTGCAGTTCTTCGATGGTGCCGCTCGATTTGGCGGTGAACTGGAACGCTTCCTCGCGCCCGACAAGCAGTCTGGTCGCCGACGGTGTAGGTGCTCGTCGCGTCGCCGGCGAGCAGTTCGGGCGTCGGCTCGGTCGACGCTTCGCTGACTTCGATCGAGACTGTCGCCGAACGCCGGATGCGTCGGGAAGGGGCTGTTCGGATCGGCCGCCGAGTAAGTGAACGAGTCGGGACCGACGTACCCGGGCGCCGGCGTGTAAGTCACCTGGTTTTTGCTGACGGCGCTCAACGTGCCGTGGCTCGGCTGCGAGGCGATCGTGTACTTCGGCGTCGCCGAGTCGTTCCACGCGCGCGAGGTCAGCGCGAGCGCCTTGGCTTCGCCGGTCCTCGTGCCGGTGGCCTCGGCGAGCGCGTTGAAGCCGGGAATGATCGTCGCTTTGCTCGCGTACGCCGGCGCGTTGGCGCCGCCGGCTTCTTTGATCACGCCCGTCGGGTTGACGTCCTCGCGCAGCCAGTATTCGCCGGGCAGGACGTTCAAGGCTTCGACCCACTGAAAGGCGAGGTTTAGAGCTGTACAGGTCACGCCACCCGGCCAGACGCCCTCGAACAGGCTCGTCGCTTCGGGCTGGTGCTGGCGGCAGAATTCGCGGCCGGTCGAGTCGGAGTAGACGGCTTCTTTCGGGCCGATGCCCGTTTCGACGTGTTCGCTGTCGTCGAGGCAGAAGCCGACCTTCATCGCCGGCGTGACTTCTGCGGTCTTTTCGGCGTTCCACAGCGAGTACTTCGCGGCGCGCTGCAGGTGCCAGTGTTCGTGGCCGTCGGCCGTGACGTAGATCAGTTCGGCGCTGCTCGGTTCTTCTTTGAAGCTGCCGCCGGCCGTGTAGAGACGCTGAAACGCTTTCATCGGTTCCGAAGGGCTGCTGCGCGAGCCGCGGAAGTCGAGCGCGCCCGGGCCGACGTTGTGGATGTAGCCGTTGAAGCGCAGCAGCAGCTCGGTTCGCCGCTGGTTTTCAGGCCGCCTTCGGTCGTGCTCGTTTCAAGCGTGACGTTCGTCGGCGGGTCGGCGACGATGTTCGGCAGCAGGCCCGCTTCGGCCGCGCGCGCCTGCGCCGCGGCGAGCAGGAAGCCGCAGAGCAGCACTGCCAGCGCTAGCGCGGACACCCGTGCCGGCTTCCTGCGAGAGCACTGCTCGATCGCCATCCCCCCATCCATGAGTCGCCGGAGTGTACGCGTAAATGCGGAGGTTTTCCACGGAATGATCGAGTTCGCCGCAGCTACAGCGCGACCCGCTCGCCGACGGTCAACGTGCACTCGTCGGGCAGGCGGAAGTACCAGACTGGGCTCGCCGCGTTGTGGGCCATCACGAGAAACAGCCGCTTGCGCCAGCCGACCATCCCGGGCGCGTCCGTGCGCACGATCGTGATGTTCGAGAGGAAGTAGGACGCCTCGTCGAGGTCGACCGAGCGCTCGAGCAGCTTGCGCCGATCGGCCAGCTGCAGCAGCGCCGGAACGTCGGGCTGGTCCTGGAAGCCGAAGCGGGCGGTCAGCCCGCTGATGCCGTCGTCGTCGTTGCCGAGATGGTCGTTGTGCAGGCGCTCCTCTTCGGGACGTGCGGCACGCGCTCGGTCACGATCGAGACGATCACGACGTGCTCGTGCAGCACGTGGTTGTGCTCGACGTTCACGCGCATCGCAAGCGGCGTCGTGTCGGCGTTCGCGTTGAGGAAGACGGCCGTGCCGGGGACGCGCTGGACCGGCGGGCGATGATCGTCGAGCCGCTCGACGAAGTCGCGCAGCGAGCCCTCCTCCTCGATCCGGTTCGCGGTGACGATCTCGCGCCCCTTGCGCCACGTCGTCATCGCCGTGAAGATCAGCGCGGCGATCGCGAGCGGCAGCCAGCCGCCGTGGACGACCTTCGTCAGGTTCGCGGCGAAGAACGAGATCTCGATACTGAGGAAGGCGACGGCGCCGAGTGCGATCAGCCGCTTCGGCTTGTGCCACAGAAGGCGCGCGACGGCGAGGAACAGGATCGTGTTGAGGATGAACGTCCCCGTGACGGCCACGCCGTACGCCGACGCGAGCGCCTGCGAGGAGCCGAAGCCGACGACGATCACGACGACGAGCACGAACAGCGCCGCGTTCACTCCCGGCGCGTAGATCTGCCCGGCCTCCGACTGCGAGGTGTGGCGGATCGTCAAGCGCGGCAGGAAGCCGAGCTGCACGGCTTGCTTGGTCACGCTGAACGCGCCTGAGATCACCGACTGCGAGGCGATCACGGTCGCGACGGTCGCGAGCAGCACCATCGGCACCTGCGCCCAGTGCGGCACGAGCAGGAAGAACGGGTTCGAGATCGACTTCGGCGAGCGGACGATCAGCGAGCCCTGCGCGAGGTAGTTGAGCGTCAGCGCGGGAAAGACGAGGAAGAACCACGCACGGCGGATCGGCGATCGGCCGAAGTGACCCATGTCGGCATACAGCGCCTCCGCGCCGGTCACGGCGAGCACGATCGAGCCGAGTGCGATGAACGCGACGCCGCCATGGTCGAACATGAACTTCGCGCCGTAGGACGGCGAGAGCGCCTTGATCACATCCGGATGACGGGCGATCTCGGCGGCGCCGAGCACGCCGAGCACGGTGAACCACAGCGCCATCACGGGCCCGAACAGGTTGCCGACGAGCTTCGTGCCGAAGCGCTGGATCGCGAACAGCATGCTCAGCACGGCGACGGTGATCGGCAGCACGAGCGAGTGCAGGCTCGGGATCGCGACCTTGACGCCTTCGACGGCCGAGAGCACCGAGATCGCCGGCGTGATCGCGCCGTCGCCGTAGAACAGCGAGGCGCCGAGGATGCCGAGCGTCACGAGCATCACCTTCGCCGCGTGGCTCTTGACCTTCGCGTCCTGCACGAGCGCCGTGAGCGCCATGATCCCGCCCTCGCCGCCGTTGTCGGCGCGCATGATGAAGCTCACGTACTTGACCGAGACGATCATCGTGATCGACCAGAAGACGAGCGAGATCACGCCATAGACGTCACCCGCGGTCGCATGGACGGCGCGATGGTCGGCGTTGAAGACGGTCTGCAGCGAGTAGAGCGGGCTCGTGCCGATGTCGCCGAAGACGACGCCGAGCGCGCCGAGCGAGAGCGCGGCGATCCCGGCCTTTGCCCCAGACGAGCGTCCGGCGCGGTCGTGCGAGTCGCCTGGCGGCGCCTCCGCGGCGCCGTCGGAAGTCTCGGCCGGTTGCGTGCCGGCGTCCATCGTCCCGGCCTCTTGCGTTCCGGCGTCGTTTGGCTCTGGCGCCTCGGGCGCCGGTGTGGCGGGATCGGGCACCGCCAGACCGTAGCGGTCGCTTAGGCGCTCGCGGCAGCCGCGAGCAGGTCCTCGGCCTCGGCCTCGATCCCCTCGGCCATCACGTGCAGCTGATCGACGAGATCGGGGTCGGCGCACAGCCCGAAGCAGAGCAGCCCGGCGAGCGACATCGCCGAGACGCGCAGCGCGTGGCGTTCGCCGATCTCCGCGAGCGAGTGCAGGTGCGCGACGGGGACGTCGAGCACGCTGACGGGCTCGCGCGGGCCGGGAACGTTCGACACGCTCAGCGCGAAGCGGCGTGGGTTTCGCTCGATCCGCGTGACGAGGTGCTCGAGCGGCGGACAGTCCGACAGCTCGCGCAGGAGGCGCTCGTGGTACTGGGCGTCGTGGTCGAGCTTGCGCTCGCTCGTCGCCGCGTGCGCGAGACGCAGCCGCGTGACGGGGTCGGTCTCGTTGAGCGGCAGGCCGATCGAGAAGAACGAGTCGTGATTGGCGACTTCGTCGCCCTCGTGGTGCATGCTGACCGGCACGCGAACGCGGATCGTGCCGAGATCGCCGTGGCGCTGGCGCACCCAGCGGGCGACGGCACCGGCGACGATCGAGAGGACTGCGTCGTTCAGCGTCGCCCCGTCGAGCCCCATCGCGGCGTCGTGCAATGCGGGCAGCGAGACCGCGGCGAAGGCGACCTCGCGACGCGTGCCGATGCGCCCGTCGAACGGCGAGCGGCACTCCCCGCGCGCATACTCGCGGCGGAGGAAGCCGGCGAGGTGCGCGCGGCGGCGGCGCTCGTCGACGACATGGGCGGCGTGAGCTTGAGTCGCCGTCATGCTCGCCTCGGCGCTCGCGTCCCAGAGCAGCGCGCGCGCGTAGCGGACCGAGGCCGTCCCGTCGGCGAGCGCGTGATGGATCCGCCAGATCAACGCGCTGCCGCCGTCGGCCAGCTCGGCGACGTCGATCCGCCAGAGCGGGCGCGAGCGATCGAGGCGCTGCTCGAACAGCTCGGCGACGAGCGCGAGCAGCGCGGGCTCGTCGAGCGGCCGCTCGACCGGCGCGCGCACGACGTGCTCGGCGAGATCGAAGCGCTCGTCGCGCACCCAGCCGGGCTTGCGCGCGTCGCCCCCGAGCCGCCGCGTCAGCGCCGGCGCGAGCTCGATCCGCGCGGCGATGCGCTCGCGCAGGCGCTCGACGTCGATCGCTTGCGCGCTCGGGGCGAGCCGCACGACCTTGCACGTGTGCCCGGCAATCGTCTGGCACTCGAGGTCGAGGATCGCGCGGTCCTCCGGGCCGAGGGGGATCAGGTCGTCCATCGGGCCACGATTCTCGCCTATGCTGCGGCCGCAGCGAAGCCCGATCGACATGTCGACGAGATGAACAGCCAGCCGATCCACGACGCGATCTCCTCGCGCAAGCGCGAGCCGGAGGCGGTGCTCGAGTGGATCGAGCCCGGCATGGACGTGATCGTCGGGCTCGCCAATGCCGAGCCGGTGCACACGATCGACGCGATCGAGGCGGCGGCGGGGGCGAACGGCGTGCGCGACGTGCGCCTGCACCAGATGATGCCGATGCGCCCGCGCCGCTACATCGAGGGCGAGCTGCCGGGCCTGCGCCACGTCGGCTGGTTCCTCTCGCCGCACAGCCGCGCGGCGTTTCGCCGCGGCGACTGCGACCTCGTGCCGAACTCGTTCAGCGACGTGCCGCGGCTGATGCGCCAGACGCTCTCGCCGCGGCTCGTGCTGACGGCGGTCTCGCCGCCGGACCGCCATGGCTACTTCTCGCTCGGCCCGCACGCGGAGTACACGGCCGCGTTCATCGGCGAGGTGCCGTTCTTCGTCGAGGTCAACCCGAGCGTGCCGCGCACGTTCGGCGGCAACCAGCTGCACATCTCGGACATCGTCGGCTGGTGCGAAGCGGACACGCCGCTCGTCGAGCTCGCGCCGCCGGTCGGCAGCGAGCGCGACCGCCAGATCGCCTCGCTCGTGGCCGAGCGGGTCCCCGACGGCGCGACGCTGCAGGCGGGCATCGGCGCGGCGCCGGATCTCGTGCTCGGCATGCTCAAGGAGCACCGCGAGCTCGGCGTGCACACGGAGCTGTTCGGCGACGGCTTCCTCGACCTGATCGAGTGCGGCGCGCTGACGGGGACGCGCAAGCTGACCCATCGCAACAAGGTCGTCACGACGTCGGCGCTCGGCTCCAAGCGCCTGTACGACTTCGTCGACGAGAACCCGGGCGTCGAGTTCCACCCGGTCGACTACACGAACGACCCGACCGTGATCGCGCGCGAGCCGCGGATGACGGCGATCAACGCGACGCTCGAGGTCGACTTCCTCGGCCAGTGCGCCTCGGAGTCGCTCGGCAGCGAATACATGTCCTCCTCGGGCGGCCAGCCCGACTACGCGCGCGGCGCGGTGATGGCCGAGAACGGGCAGGCGTTCATCGTGCTGCACTCGAGCACGGCCGACGACACGGTCTCGCGGATCGTTCCGCAGCTGCACCCCGGCGCGGCGGTGACGACGTTCAAGAACATCGTCGACAAGGTCGTCACGGAGTACGGCGTCGCGGAGCTGCGCGGCAGCTCGATCGCCGAGCGGACGCGAAGGCTGATCGCGATCGCGCACCCGAACTTCCGCGACGAGCTGACGGCTCGGGCGCGGGAGCTCTGCTACTTGATGTGAGGCGCGCCGGCGCGCGGCGAGCTAGATCCAGTCGCGGCGGCGAAACGCCCAATACAGGGTTCCCGAGATCACGACGATCAGCGCCGAGGAGAACCAGAACCCCCAGTGGGCGGAGAAGCCCGGATAGGGGACGTTCTGCCCGTAGAAGCCCGTGATCGCGGTAGGTACGGCGATGATCGCGGCCCAGCTCGTGACCTTCTTCATCACGAGGTTCATCCGGTTGCCCTGGATCGCGATGTTCGTCTCGAGGATCGTCGTGACGAGGTCGCGCAGCGATTCGGTCCAGTCGGTCGCGCGCAGCACGTGGTCGTAGACGTCTTGGTAGTAGGGAACCATCGCCTGATCGAGCACGTGCAGGTCGCGGCGCATCAGCGAGTTGACGACCTCGCGCATCGGCGTCACCAGGCGCCGCAGCAGCACGAGGCTCTTGCGCAGCTCGAACGAGCGCCGCTGGACCTCCGCTTCGCGCGGCTGCTCGTCGAACAGCAGGTCCTCGAGCGCCTCGATCTCGGTGTCGAGCGACTGCACGGCTTCGAAGTGCCCGTCGACGATGAAGTCGAGCACGCCCCACAGGAGGAACGAGACGCCGTGCTGGGCGAGCTCCTTCGATTCGTCCCAGCGCGCGACGATCGCCTCGATGTCGACGCCTTCGTCCTTGCGCACCGTGACGATCGCGTTGCGCGTGATGAACATGCCGATCTCGCTCGTCTCGAGCTCGCCCGAGACCGTGTCGAGCGCGAGCGTGTAGGCGTTGACGAACAGGTGCGAGTCGTAGCGGTCGAGCTTCGGGCGCTGGTGCTCGCTGACGGCGTCCTCGACGGCGAGCGGGTGCAGCTGCAGCTCCTGCGCGATCGTCGCCAGCTCCTCGCCGGTCGGGGCGCAGTAGTCGAGCCAGACAAACGCATCCGGTTCGGCGATGTGGTCGGAGACTTCGCCGACGGGGAAGTCTTCGCAGTCGAGCTCGCCGTTCTTGTAGAGCCGCGTACGAGCCATCCGCGCACGATACGGCCAGTGCCGGATCGCGCAGCGACGCCGGGTGGGCCTGCCATCGCGCCTGCCCTGCGAGACGCGCGCCGAACGAGCTTTGCTACGCCGTCGTCGGCTGATCCTCGCCGGCGCGCGCGTCGGCGAGGCGCGCGAGCGCTTGGGTGCGCTCTTCGCGCTCCATCCGCGCATCGCCGAGCGGACTGACGATGCCGCGCAGCAGCGACATCAGCGCCCAGCGGCGCGGCTCGAAGATCCGCGGCGCGCGGCGCTCGATCCCGCGCACGATTGCAGCGGCGGCCTTGTCCGCGCCGACGCGCTTCTGCAGCGGCGCCGGAAGCACTCCGAACATCTCGGTGGCAATCGGGTCGCCGTCGATCGCGCGATGGACCATCTCGGTCTCGATGAAGCCGAAGTAGGCGACGCTCGCGCTCGCGCCGTGCTGCACGAGCTCGACGCGAAGCGCGCGGCCGAACTGCTCGACTGCGGCCTTGCTCATCGCGTACGGCGTCGCGGCGACACCGTTGACGAACGCGTAGATCGAGGAGGTCACGACGACGTGGCCTCTGCGTCGAACGATCTCCGGGAGCGCTGCCTCGACGGTGCGGCAGACGCCCGACAGGTTGACCTCGAGCACGCGTGCGAAGCTCTCCGGCGCCATCGCCCTGAAGGTCGCCAAGCGCGGCGCGATTCCGGCGTTGGCGAGGACGATGTCGACCCCGCCGAAGCGCTCGACGGTTCGCGCGACGGCGCGCTGCATCGCGCCGCGGTCGGTGACGTCGGCGGCGATGCCGATCGCACGGCTGTCGTGGAGCTGCTCGGCAGCCGCGTCGCAGCTCGCCTGGTCGAGATCGACGATCGCAACGGAAGCGCCGCGCGCGATGAGCGCTTGGGCGGTCGCGAAGCCGATCCCGCGTGCGCCGCCGGTGACCAGTGCGACCTTGCCGCTCAGCTCGAAGCGCGCCATCCGCTCACTCTCTCAGAACGGCGCGGCCGGTGCCGCGAATGACGCGCCGCAAGCGTGCGACGGCGCCGCACGAGCGGCGCGCCGGCGCCGTGCTCAGTCGGCGAGCCGGCTGACGGCGACGACGTGCTCGGCGCGCAGCCGCACGACGAGCTCGCCCTCGACGGCGTTGCGCCGGCCGAACTCCTCGGCGCGCTCCTCGCCCATGTAGCGCGCGGCGATGCGCGTCGCCGAGTCGAGCAGATCCTCGGCGTCGGTGCTGATCGTCACGGGTCCGCTGACGGTGACGAACGAGAACGGCGGCGTCTCGTCGTCGACGCACAGACTCGCCTGGCCGGTGCGCGCGAGCGAGCGCCCCTTGACGGTGCTCTCGCCGGTGTTGAAGACGAGCTCGTCGCCGTCGAGCACGAACCAGATCGGCACGACGTGCGGGCGGCCGTCCTTGCGCGTCGTCGCAAGCTTGCCCGTACGGGTGCCTTGCGTGATGAAGTCCTTCCACTCGGTCTCGGTCATCTTCGGCACGTGCTGCTCCTTTCGCTTCAGCGCGTCTACCCGGCGGGGGAGATGCGATAAACGGGTCCGTCGAGGGAGGTCAGGTAGATGTGCCCGCTCGCGTCCTGGCCCATCGAGGACAGCGTGCTCACCTGCAGACCGGTCGCGCGCAGGTCGCTTGCGTGCCCTCGCCGGAGCTTCACCGACTCGATCTGCGGGCGGCAGAAGTCGCCGAACAGGTAGCGGCCGTAGAGGCCTGGCAGCGAGCGGTCGCGCACGACGTAGCCGCCGATGATCGCGCAGTAGCCGCTGCTGTGGGAGACGGTCAGCGTTGGTGCCACGGCACCAGGCGCGCTGCCGGGCTTGTTGCGGCGCGTGCCCTCCCAGACGCTCCAGCCGTAGTTGGCGCCGGCGCCGGTGTGCGCGGGGATGAAGTCGACCTCCTCCTGCTCGTCCTGCCCGACGTCGCCGACGATCATGTCGCCGGTGGCGCGATCGAAGGAGAAACGCCATGGGTTGCGCAGGCCATAAGCCCAGATCTCGGGCCGCTTGCCGGCCTGGCCGGCGAACGGGTTGCCGCTCGGGATCGCGTAGCCGCCGGCCGCCGACGGCGCGATCCGCAGGATCTTTCCGAGCAGCGTGCCGCTGCTCTGTCCGTTGCCGTGCGGATCGCCCTCGCTGCCGCCGTCGCCGACGCCGATGTAAAGGTCGCCTTCGGGGCCGAACGCCATTTGCCCGCCGTTGTGGTTGGAGAATTCGTGATGCGCGATGCGCAGGATCAGGCGCGCGCTCGCCGGGTCGGCGACGTTCGCGTTCGCTGCCGAGCGGCGATACTCGACGATCTCGATGTCGCCGCCCTGCACGGTGTAGTCGACGTAGAAGCGACCGCTTCGTACGTAGTCGGCCGGGAACGCGAGCCCGAGCAGCCCCTCCTCGTCGCCGCCCTGCGTGTAGACGGACTTCGAGATGTCCAGGAACGGCGGCGCCTGAGCGTGGCCGTTGCGCAACAGCACGATCTGACCGGTTCGCTGCACGACGAACACGCGGCTCGCGTCGCCGGGTGCGCCGGTCACGCCGATCGGCTGTTCGAAGCTGCCGACGCGCACGAGCCGCACGCCTTGCTTGCGGGCCGGGCCCGCGGCAGACGTCGAGGCCGTCGCGGCGGCCGCGTCGGGGGAGGACCCGGCACCGGTCGAGCGCGCAGCCTGCCCGGAGCCGCACGCGGCGAGCGAGAGCGCCGCGGCGAGCGCCGGAATCGCGATGCGCGAGCAGCTCTTCATCGCGGACATCCTCGCATCGCGCCACGCGCGAGGCGGCGGTCCGCGGTAGCTGGACGGCTACCGCAGCGGGTCCGAGCGCGAAACGCGCCCGGACCCACGATGCGAGATGTGCCTGCCGTGCGGCGGCGGGCTCCTGTGTCCGGCGCTAGTGGCGCGCCACGCGCCGGTGCGGGTAGCGGTGAACGGGCGGCTGTCCCGGCCCATGGCCATAGCTGCCTCCCGGGTAGTGGCCATGCCCGCCGTGACCGGACCCGCCGCCCGAGCCGGAGCCTGAGCCGGCAGGGCTCCACGGCAGCTCGTACGCGCGGTAGCTGTTCACGCCGGTCGGGAACTGCGCGTTGAAGACGAGGTTCCCGGCCGCGTCGAACTGCGAGAAGTACGGCAGGCTGCCCCATCCGACGAACTGCCCGCCACCCGGAATCGGCTCGCCGTTGCCCTGTGACGGGGCGGTCAGACTCTCGGGCTGATCGAAGGACTGCTCGAGCGTTGCCGTGTGAGCATGCTCGTCGAGCTTGAAGCGCACGACGCGACTAAGACCGAACTCCGCCGTCGGGTCGATGCCGGTGTTGCCGACGCCGGCCGCCTCGTTGTCGAAGACGGTGTACTCGTCGTTGCCGAGTGCCTCCGGATCGTGCTGCCACGCGAAGATCTCACCGGCTTTGTTCAGCGTCTGTCCGGACGCCGTCTGGAAGGTGAAGTCGCTGGCCTTGCCGCCGAGCTGCCAGATGATCTCGCCGCTGTGCCGGTTGACCTTGTACGTCGTCCAGGTGTCGCGCGCGTCGATCAGCAGGTTGCCGTCGGTGTCGAAGTGCACTGCGTTGATGTGAAACCAGTCCCACGGCGAGCTCGCCGAGGCGGGCAGCGGCTGCTCGCTCTGGCTGTAGGGAACGTGGTCCTGGCTGTTCCACTGGAACAGCACTTTGCCGGTGGCGATGTCGATCTCCTGCACGACGCCGTTGATCACCGTCTGGTTGGAGGGTCCACCGATCGAGCTGAGGTCGGCTGTGCCGTCGTGTAGGAGAGGATCAGCGCGGTGTTCTGCGGCGTGATCAGGAACTCGTGACCGTCTGCGCTGAGCCCGTTCCCAGCGTTGACGGCTGCGATCTGCTGGTAGTGGTTGTTGTAGATGTAATCCGTGCCCGTCGCCAGGCCACCGAGGCCTGTGCCCTGCCACCAGGTCAGCACCGGCTGACCGTGGTAGGTCTGAGTACGGAAGTCCGAGGCCTCCTGGCCGGCGGGAACCGGCTGGAACCAGACGACGTTGCCTTTCTGGTCGATGATCTCAGGCCCGTTCGCGTACGTGCTGGTGCCGCCGAACGGGGAGATGAAGATGTCACCGTTGCCAAGGTTGCCCTGGGAGTGAGGACCGATACGGGCGGAGGCGCCGTCGGCGTGTCGGCGACGGCAGAGCTCGTGACCGCGACGGCAGAGCGCGAACGCGGCGATCAGCAGCGACGCGGCGAGGCGCCATCGCCGGGACGCGTTGCGCAGCGCGTTCGAGTTGGGGAGCTCGGACATGGATTTGATTCCTTTCGGGAGGTGTGGCTTTGCGGTTTTGCCGGGCCTGCGTAGCACTGGCTCGAAGGCCCGGAGTCTCACGCTAGCCGATATCTGCATAATTTCAACTGACTTTGTGATCTTCTTGTTGCCAAGCCCGCTCTTGCCGCCCGAGCAAGCACGAGATGCAGCAAAATCAACAATGTCGCAGGGGCCCTGGAATGATCAGGCGCGGGCGCAGAGCTCTAGCAAAACGGCTTGGCGGCGCGCTTTTCAGGCGCTGCGGGCGTTTCCAGCTCGCGTGCGGGCGATTTGGCCACACGGCCAATCGACTTGTAAACGGGTTGCATCTTGAATGCCATGTGCTACAAACAGGCGGTTCTCGTCCTGTGCCACATGCTGTCGCAACAAGTAGGCCTTGGAGGAGGACGCGTGCTCGGGATACCGAGTCTCGCACGGGTGGGCATGGATCGGCTGGTGCCGGATGGCGAGGTGGTTCTGAACGGATCGCCAAGCAAGGCAGGTGCTTGGAACTCACCGAGGCGGGGCAAGAGACAGCCCTGAGAGAGGGATCGTTCGTCAGCGCTCGACAGGTCCACCCTGCCGAACGTCGCGATGATCGGTCGTACTGGAGAGAAAGGACTAACCGGAGATGAATCGCCTCAGAAGCCTGATGCTTTTGATTTCGCTCTCTTCGCGCTCAACGCAATCGCAGTGAGCGCGTACGCAGCCGAAGGGGAAAAACCGCTGGTCGAAGAAGCGGAAGAAAAGAACAAGGAAAAGCTCGAAGAAGCGCGCGAAAAAAACAAAGAACACAACGAAAACACGCATGAAAAAAACGCAGAACGCAACGAAAAAGCGCGCGAACGCGACAAAGAACGGATCGAACGGACGAAGGTACGCAACGAAGCGCGTATAGCCAAAGCGGAAGCCAAGGAAGTCGCGGACAAAGAAAAAGCGATCGCCAAGGAAAACCCGCGAAAAAGAAAAAGCTGAAGCCAAAAAACTTCACGAAGAAGAAGTGGCCAAAAACAGGTAAAAAAAAAAGAAGAACGCGAAAAAGAAAAAGCTGAAGGCAAAAACGAAAGGGGAAAGCGATAAGGCGGCGAATCCTCTCGGTCTCGTCCCTTTAGCGCGCGCGAGGAGCGGCGCCACGGTCGCCGAGCGGCGCGACGGACGAGCAGCATTTGATACAGGTGGCCGCGCTGGGCAAGGGCGCGGCCTCCTCGTTCTGGCCCAGGTACGGGTCCTTTTTTTTTTTTTTTTTTTTTTTTTTTTTTTTTTTTCGGCTTAGTGAGAGCTTCAATCGAGCTCAGCGCTGTGTTCGGCCACACCGAGGTCGCGGCGGGGACGAGAGGACGGAGGGAACATTGAGCGCGGCGCGGCGCCGGCGCGCCAGCGCCCAGGAGAGCCGACGCGGGGACTCGAACCCCGGACCCCAACATTGAGCATGGGGGGAGCAGGCTCCCCCCATGAGCCCCCACCGTTGCAAAGAGCCGAACGCGGGGACTCGAACCCCGGACCCCTTCATTACG
>CAWDZX010000001.1:0-3087658 GCA_963807275.1 uncultured Solirubrobacteraceae bacterium | reverse complement strand
CTTCCTCGGCCAGTGCGCCTCGGAGTCGCTCGGCTCCGAATACTTGTCATCCTCGGGCGGCCAGCCCGACTTCGTCCGCGGCGCGATGTTCGCCGAACGGCCAGTCGTTCATCGTGCTGCACTCGAGCGCCGGCCGACGACTCGGCCTCGCGGATCGTTCCGCGGCTGCGCCCGGGCGCGGCGGTGACCACGTCAAGAACATCGTCGACAAGGTCGTCACCGAGTACGGCGTCGCGGAGCTGCGCGGCAGCTCGATCGCCGAACGGACCCGGCGGCTGATTGCGATCGCCCACCCGAACTTCCGCGACGACCTGACGGCTCGGGCGCGGGAGCTCTGCTACTTGATGTGAGGCGCCGCCGGCGCGCAGCAAGCTCAGTTCCAATCGCGGCGGCGAAACGCCCAATACAGGGTTCCCGAGGATGACGACGATCAGCCCCCGGGAGAACCAGAACCCCCAGTCGACGGAGGAAGCCCGGATAGGGGACGTTCTGCCCGTAGAACCCCGTGATCGCGGTAGGTACGGCGATGATCGCGGCCCAGCTCGTGACCTTCTTCATCACGAGGTTCATCCGGTTGCCCTGGATCGCGATGTTCGTCTCAAGAGGATCGTCGTGACGAGGTCGCGCAGCGATTCGGTCCAGTCGGTTCGCGCGCAGCACGTGGTCGTAGACGTCTTGGTAGTAGGGAACCATCGCCTGATCGAACCGTGCAGGTCGCGGCGCATCAGCGAGTTGACGACCTCGCGCATCGGCGTCACCAGGCGCCGCAGCAGCACGAGGCTCTTGCGCAGCTCGAACGAGCGCCGCTGGACCTCCGCTTCGCGCGGCTGCTCGTCGAACAGCAGGTCCTCGAGCGCCTCGATCTCGGTTGTCGAGCGACTGCACGGCTTCGAAGTGCCCGTCGACGATGAAGTCGAGCACGCCCCACAGGAGGAACGAGACGCCGTGCTGGGCGAGCTCCTTGGGGATTCGTCCCAGCGCGCGACGATCGCCTCGATGTCGACGCCTTCGTCCTTGCGCACCGTGACGATCGCGTTGCGCGTGATGAACATGCCGATCTCGCTCGTCTCGAGCTCGCCCGAGACCGTGTCGAGCGCGAGCGTGTAGGCGTTCAACGAACGGATTCGAGTCGTAGCAGTCGAGCTTCGGGCGCTGGTGCTCGCTGACGGCGTCCTCGACGGCGAGCGGGTGCAGCTGCAGCTCCTGCGCGATCGTCGCCAGCTCCTCGCCGGTCGGGGCGCAGATCGTCGAGCACGACGAACGCATCCGGTTCGGCGATGTGGTCGGAGACTTCGCCGACGGGGAAGTCTTCGCAGTCGAGCTCGCCGTTCTTGTCGAGCCGCGTCCGGGAGAAGATATCCGCGCACGATACGGCCAGTGCCGGATCGCGCAGCGACGCCGGGTGGGCCTGCCATCGCGCCTGCCCTGGGAGCGCGCGCCGAACGAGCTTTGCTACGCCGTCGTCGGCTGATCCTCTTCGCCGGCGCGCGCGGTCTCGGCGAGGCGCGCGACCGACTCGGGTGCGCTCTTCGCGCTCCATCCGCGCATCGCCGAGCGGACTGACGATGCCGCGCAGCAGCGACATCAGCGCCCAGCGGCGCGGCTCGAAGATCCGCGGCGCGCGGCGCTCGATCCCGCGCACGATTGCAGCGGCGGCCTTGTCCGCGCCGACGCGCTTCTGCAGCGGCGCCGGAACTCGCTCCGGAACATCTCGGTGGCAATCGGGTCGCCGTGGATCGGCGCAATGGACCATCTCGGTCTCGATGAAGCCGAAGTCGGCGACGCTTGAGCTGCGCGCCGTGCTGCACGAGCTCGACGCCGAAGCGCGCGGCCGAACTGCTCGACTGCGGCCTTGCTCATCGCGTACGGCGTCGCGGCGACACCGTTGACGAACGCGTAGATCGAGGAGGTCACGACAACGTGGCCTCTGCGTCGAACGATCTCCGGGAGCGCTGCCTCGACGGTGCGGCAGACGCCCGACAGGTTGACCTCGAGCACGCATGTGCGAAGCTCTCCGGCGCCATCGCCCTGAAGGTCGCCAAGCGCGGCGCGATTCCGGCGTTGGCGAGGACGATGAGCGACCCCGCCGAAGCGCTCGACGGTTCGCGCGACGGCGCGCTGCATCGCGCCGCGGTCGGTGACGTCGGCGGCGATGCCGATCGCACGGCTGTCGTGGAGCTGCTCGGCAGCCGCGTGGCCGCTCGCCCTGGTCGAGATCGACGATCGCAACGGAAGCGCCGCGCGCGATGAGCGCTTGGGCGGTCGCGAAGCCGATCCCGCGTGCGCCGCCGGTGACCAGTGCGACCTTGCCGCTCAGCTCGAAGCGCGCCATCCGCTCACTCTCTCAGAACGGCGCGGCCGGTGCCGCGAATGACGCGCCGCAAGCGTGCGACGGCGCCGCGCCAGCGGCGCCCCGCCGGCGCCGTGCTCTGTCGGCGAGCCGGCTGACGGCGACGACGTGCTCGGCGCGCAGCCGCACGACGAGCTCGCCCTCGACGGCGTTGCGCCGGCCGAACTCCTCGGCGCGCTCCTCGCCCCATGTAGCGCGCGGCGATGCGCGTCGCCGAGTCGAGCAGATCCTCGGCGTCGGTGCTGATCGTCACGGGTCCGCTGACGGTGGACGAACGAGAACGGCGGCGTCTCGTCGTCGACGCACAGACTCGCCTGGCCGGTGCGCGCGAGCGAGCGCCCCTTCAACCGGTGCTCTCGCCGGTGTTGAAGACGAGCTCGTCGCAGGCGAGCACGACCCAGATCGGCACGACGTGCGGGCGGCCGTCCTTGCGCGTCGTCGCAAGCTTGCCCGTACGGGTGCCTTGCGTGATGAAGTCCTTCCACTCGGTCTCGGTCATCTTCGGCACGTGCTGCCTCCTTTCGCTCGCGCGCATCTCTGCCCCGGCGGGGTAAATGCGATGAACGGGTCCGTCGAGGGAGGTCAGGTAGATGTGCCCGCTCGCGTCCTGGCCCATCGAGGACAGCGTGCTCACCTGCAGACCGGTCGCGCGCAGGTCGCTTGCGTGCCCTCGCCGGAGCTTCACCGACTCGATCTGCGGGCGGCAGAAGTCGCCGAACAGGTAGCGGCCGTCGAGGCCTGGCAGCGAGCGGTCGCGCACGACGTAGCCGCCGATGATCGCGCAGTAGCCGCTGCTGTGGGAGACGGTCAGCGTTGGTGCCACGGCACCAGGCGCGCTACCAGGGCTTGTTGCGGCGCATGCACCTGCCAGACGCTCCAGCCGTAGTTGGCGCCGAGAGCCGGTGGGCGCGGGGATGAAGTCGACCTCCTCCTGCTCGTCCTGCCCGACGTCGCCGACGATCATGTCGCCGGTGGCGCGATCGAAGGAGAAACGCCATGGGTTGCGCAGGCCGTCAGCCCAGATCTCGGGCCGCTTGCCGGCCTGGCCGGCGAACGGGTTGCCGCTCGGGATCGCGTAGCCGCCCCGGCCGCCGACGGCGCGATCCGCAGGATCTTCCCGACGACGTGCCGCTGCTCTGTGCGTTGCCGTGCGGATCGCCCTCGCTGCCGCCGTCGCCGACGCCGATGTAAAGGTCGCCTTCGGGGCCGAACGCCATTTGCCCGCCGTTGTGGTTGGAGAATTCGTGATGCGCGATGCGCAGGATCAGGCGCGCGCTGACCAGGTGGCGACGTTCGCGTTCGCTGCCGAACGGCGATACTCGACGATCTCGATGTCGCCGCCCAGCCCGGTGTAGTCGACGTAGAAGCGACCGCTTCGTACGTAGTCGGCCGGGAACGCGAGCCCGAGCAGCCCCTCCTCGTCGCCGCCCTGCGTGTAGACGGACTTCGAGATGTCCAGGAACGGCGGCGCCTGAGCGTGGCCGTTGCGCGACGGCACCGATCTGACCGGTTCGCTGCACGACGAACACGCGGCTCGCGTCGCCGGGTGCGCCGGTCACGCCGATCGGCATCTCGAAGCTGCAGGCGCGCACGAGCCGCACGCCTTGCTTGCGGGCCGGGCCCGCGGCAGACGTCGAGGCCGTCGCGGCGGCCGCGTCGAGGGAGAACCCGGCACGGTCGAGCGCGCAGCCCGACCGTTTGCGCCGCGGCGAGCGAGAGCGCCGCGGCGAGCGCCGGAATCGCGATGCGCGAGCAGCTCTTCATCGCGGACATCCTCGCATCGCGCCACGCGCGAGGCGGCGGTCCGCGGTAGCTGGACGGCTACCGCAGCGGGTCCGAGCGCGAAACGCGCCCGGACCCACGATGCGAGATGTGCCTGCCGTGCGGCGGCGGGCTCCTGTGTCCGGCGCTAGTGGCGCGCCACGCGCCGGTGCGGGTAGCGGTGAACGGGCGGCTGTCCCGGCCCATGGCCATAGCTGCCTCCCGGGTAGTGGCCATGCCCGCCGTGACCGGACCCGCCGCCCGAGCCGGAGCCTGAGCCGGCAGGGCTCCACGGCAGCTCGTACGCGCGGTAGCTGTTCACGCCGGTCGGGAACTGCGCGTTGAAGACGAGGTTCCCGGCCGCGTCGAACTGCGAGAAGTACGGCAGGCTGCCCCATCCGACGAACTGCCCGCCACCCGGAATCGGCTCGCCGTTGCCCTGTGACGGGGCGGTCAGACTCTCGGGCTGATCGAAGGACTGCTCGAGCGTTGCCGTGTGAGCATGCTCGTCGAGCTTGAAGCGCACGACGCGACTAAAACCGAACTCCGCCGTCGGGTCGATGCCGGTGTTGCCGACGCCGGCCGCCTCGTTGTCGAAGACGGTGTACTCGTCGTTGCCGAGTGCCTCCGGATCGTGCTGCCACGCGAAGATCTCACCGGCTTTGTTCAGCGTCTGTCCGGACGCCGTCTGGAAGGTGAAGTCGCTGGCCTTGCCGCCGAGCTGCCAGATGATCGCGCCGCTGTGCCGGTTGACCTTGTACGTCGTCCAGGTGTCGCGCGCGTCGATCAGCAGGTTGCCGTCGGTGTCGAGGTGCACTGCGTTGATGTGAAACCAATCCCACGGCGAGCTCGCGGAGGCCGGCAGCGGCTGCTCGCTCTGGCTGTAGGGAACGTGATCCTGGCTGTTCCACTGGAACAGGCCTTTGCCGGTGGGGATGTCGATCTCCTGCACGACGCCGTCGATCACGGTCTGGTTGGACGGTCCACCGATCGAGCTGAGGTCGGCTGTCGCCGTCGTGTAGGAGAGGATCAGCGCGGTGTTCTGCGGCGTGATCAGGAACTCGTGACCGTCGGCGCTGAGCCCGTTCCCAGCGTTCACGGCCGCGATCTGCTGGTAGTGGTTGTTGTAGATGTAATCGGTACCGGTCGCGAGTCCACCGAGACCGGTGCCCTGCCACCAGGTCAGGACCTGCTGGCCGCGGTAGGTCTGACTGCGGAAGTCGGCGGCCTCCTGTCCGGCCGGAACGGCCTTGAACCAGACGACGTTGCCTTTCTGGTCGAGGATCTCAGGACCGTTCGCGTACGTGTCGGTGCCGCCGAACGGGGAGATGAAGATGTCGTACTGACCGGGGTGGCTGTAGGGAGTGAGGATCGATACCGGCGGAGGCGCCGTCGGGGTAGCGGCGAGCGCGGAGCTCGATGCGCCGAGCAAGAGCGCCAGCGCCGCGAGCAGCAGCGGAGCGGCGAGGCGCCATCGGCGGGACGCGTTGCGCAGCGCGTTCGAGTTGGGGGTCTCGGACATGGCTCTGATTCCTTTCGGGAGGTGGGGCTTGCGGTTTGGCGGGCCGTGCGCAGTGGGGGTGCTCACGGCCCGAGTCGTCACCGTAGCGGAGATCTCCATAATTTCAACTGACTTTGTGATGTTTTGGGGAAGACCATCGAACTTCCCGCGCTGCACCACACAGAACCGGCTTGCTAGAGCGCTTCGCGGGCGCTGGGGTTTCTCTCGCGCGTGTACGGGCCGATCTGGCTGCGCAGCCAGGACTTGTAAACGGCTTGCATCCTGAATGACATGTGCTACAAACAGGCGGTTCTTCCCTCGTGCTACATGCTGTCGGACAAGTGGGCCTTGGAGGAGGACGCGTGCTCGGGATACCGAGTCTCGTGCGGGTGGGGATGGATCGGCCGGTGCCGGCCGCGTGGCGATTCTGATCGGATCGCCGCGTACGGCAGGCTTGGAACTCACCCGAAACGGGCAAAGAGACAGCCCTAAGAGAGGGATCGCTCGTAAGCGCCCGTCAGGTCCCCTGACGACGCCGCGAGGCCGATCGCACCGGAGAGAAAGGACATGGAGATGAAGCGCCTCAGAAGCCTGATGCTTTTGCTCGTCGCGGTCTTCGCACTGAACGCGTTCGCCGTGAGCGCATTCGCAGCCGAAGGAGAAAAACCGCGGGTCGAAGAAGCTGAAGAAATCAACAAGGAAAAGCTCGAAGAAGCACGAGAAAAAAACAAAGAAGGTCGCGAAAAAACCCACGAAAAAAACGTTGAAGCCAACGAACGCGCGAGGGAACGCGGCAAAGAACGGATCGAACGCACGAAAGAAAAGAACGAAGCGCGCATAGAAAAAGCGGAAGCCAAGGAAGCGGCCGAAAAAGAAAAAGCGATCGCCAAGGAAAAAGCCGCTCAGGAAAAAGCAGAAAAACGCAAACTGCACGAAGAAGCGGTAGCTAAAAAGAAGGAAGAAAAGCAGAAAGCGAAAGAAGAACGCGAAAAAGAAAAAGCCGAAGGCGGGGAAGGCGGCGAAGGCGGGGAAGGCGTCTAGGCACGCTTTCGAGCGGTCCCGCGAGGACCGTCGCTCAGGTCGCTGATCGGCGCAGCGGCCGACAGCAGGAGAAACGAGGAGGCCGCGCTCGGCAAGGGCGCGGCCTCCGTCGTTTCGGATCGGTCGAGTCGCGCTGCGATGCACTGCGCCTGCGCACTTCGCTGCGCCTCGGCGCCGTAGCGCTTGACGAGCGCGCTGCGCCTCCGCGGAGGCCGACGCGGAGACGCGAGCCCGGACCCCAACATCGAGCGCGGAGCGAGCAGGCTCCCCCTCCTCTGTAGAGCCGACGCGGGGACTCGAACCCCGGACCCCAACATTGAGCATGGGGGGAGCAGGCTCCCCCCATGAGCCCCCCACCGTTGCAAGAGCCGACGCGGGGACTCGAACCCCGGACCCCTTCATTACGAGTGAAGTGCTCTACCAGCTGAGCTACGTCGGCGCGAGGAGGGATGCTAGCGACGGATCCGCCGCTTGTGGGGCCACGCGGCCGGACTAGGCGACGACGCCCGCGCCGAGGCTCGCGAGCAGCTCGAGCAGCGACTCGCCGTGCTTCTCGCAGAACGACGGCCCGATCCCGCGGATCTTGAGCAGCGCGGCAGTGCTTTGCGGGCTCGCGCGCAGCACGTCCTCGAGCACGGCGTTGGAGGCGACGGTGTATGCCGGCTTGCCTTCGGCACGCTCGAAGCGCCACTCGCGCAGGCGCTCGAACTGCTCTTCGTCGACTGGCGGCCCGGATGACTCCGGCGCGCCCGTGCCGCGCCCTGCGCGTGCGCCCGAGCCTCCCCCGCGCCCGCCCGAGCGCCCGCGCGAGGCTTTGATCGGCGCTTCGACGGCCGCGACGAGCGCCGCGTCGGCGTCGCAGACGTCGCAGCAGCGCACCGTCGGGCGGCCCGGCTCGGCGTCGCCGAAGTGGTCGAGGATCTGGCGGCGGCGGCACTTCGCGCCGCTCGTCATGTACTGCTCGATCGACCGGTACGCATCCCAGCCGCGGTTGCGCGAGGCCTGGATCGCGGCGGCGGCCTTGCGCGGGCTGCCCTGCCCGGTGAGCTTCACGGCGAGGCCGTCGGCGCCGGCCGGTTCGAGCTCGACCGCGCCGGCGCGCTCGGCGATCGACAGCAGCACGCGGTCGCGCTCGCCGAGCTCGCCATGGCCGACGAGCGCGACCAGACCGTCGGGCGTCGGCTCGGCGCCGCGGCGCAGCCGCGCGACGTAGGACTTGACCGCCTCGACGCTCGTCTCACGCTCTCTGATGAAGCGAATCAGCCGGCCGAGGTCCATCCGCGCGCCGAGCAGCAGCGCGCGCGCCGGCTCGCCATCGCGCCCGCCCCTGCCGGCCTCCTGGTAGTACGCCTCGAGGCTCGTCGGCAGTGCCCAATGCGCGACCGTGCGCACGTCGGCCTTGTCGACGCCCATGCCGAACGCGTTCGTCGCGACGACGACCTCGGCGCGGTCGTCCATGAACGCGGCCTGGCTCTCGCGGCGATCGTCGGGGCTCATGCCGGCGTGGTACGTGACGGCCGCGATGCCCTCTTCGCGCAGCCGCGCGGCGACGGCGTCGGTGTCCTTGCGCGTGCCGCAGTAGACGATCGCCGGGCGCGCGTCCTCGTCGGCGAGCACGTGCAGGAGCGCTGCCCACTTGCGCGCGACGGCGCCCTTGCCCTCGACGCTGACGACGTCGAACGTCACGTTCGGGCGGTCGAAGCCGGAGCGCACCGACTCCCACTCGCGCAGCTCCAGGCGCGAGGCGATCTCCTCGGCGACGCGCGGCGTCGCGGTCGCGGTCGCGGCCATCACGGCCGGGCGCCCGCCCGCAGGCCCGCGCAGCGAGCTGATCGCGTCGTGCAGGCGCAGGTAGTCGGGGCGGAAGTCGTGCCCCCACTCGGCGACGCAGTGCGCCTCATCGACGACGAACAGCGCGACCTCGCGCCGTGCGAGCGCCGCGCGGAAGGCGCCCGAGGCGAAGCGCTCCGGCGCGGCGAGCACGAGCTTTACCTCGCCCGACTCGATCTCGCGCAGCGCCTGCGCGTTGTGGCCGTCCTCCATGCCCGACGCGAGCATCGTCGAGTTGACGCCGGCCTCCTGCAGGCGCCGCCACTGGTCGGCCATCAGCGCGATCAGCGGGCTGACGACGACGACAAGGCCGGCGCCGGCGAGCGCCGGCAGCTGATAGCAGAGCGACTTGCCGCCGCCTGTCGGCATCACGACGAGGCTGTCGCGGCCGTCGAGCGCAGCCTGCACGGCCTCGCGCTGGCCCGGGCGAAACGCGTCGAGGCCGAAGCGCTCGAGCAGCTCCTCGGGCGTCGGCGCGGCGCCGGCCTCGGACGGCGCGGTGGGCGTCAGCATCTGCATCCTCTCCACGCTACCCCTCGCTGCGGCTGCGACGCATGGCTGCTTGCACGGCGCGCGGCGGTGGCGATCGCGCTAGGAGCGCTTGCGCCAGAGCACGCGCGCGCCGCGGGCGGGCACGAGCGTGATCGCGCGGCGCCTGTTCCACTCGCCGCTCGGGCGCCGCCGGCTCCCGCGCAGACCGATGCCGAGTGTGGGCAGTCGCGCGTCGGGCAGGCTCGGCTCGAGCTCGCTCAGCATCGTGCGCAGCATCAGCTTCATCTCGAGCTGCGCGAAGGACGCGCCGATGCAGCGGCGGATGCCGCCGCCGAAGGGGATCCACGCGAACGTGTCGGGAGCGTTCTCGAGGAAGCGCTCGGGGCGGAACTCGGCCGGGTCGTCGTAGACGCGCGCGTTGCGGTTCGTCAGATAGATCGACGGCATCACACGCGTGCCGGCCGGCATCCGGTAGCCGCCGAGCTCGAGCTCCTCTGTCAGCACGCGCGCGACGACGGGCACGACGGGCCTGACGCGGAGCGTCTCGTTGACCACGGCGTTCGCATAACGCTCGCCGCCCTGATCGACGCCGGCGTCGATCTCGGCGACGAGCCGCGCGAGCTTCTCGGGCGCGCGCACGAGCCGCTCGATCGCCCAAGCGACGGACGTCGCGGTCGTCTCGTGGCCGGCGAGCAGCAGCGTGACGAGCTCGTCGCGCAGCTCGTCGTCGGTCATCGGCTGACCGTCCTCGTCGCGCGCCTGCATCAGCAGCGAGAGGATGTCGGTGCGCTCGGCGAGGTCCTCCTGCACGCGTCGGCGCGCGAGCTCGGCGTAGATCGTCTCGTCGAGCCGGTCGAGCGCGCGCCCGATCGCGCCGGTCGGGCGCTCGAGGCTCATCCGCCGCAGCGCGAGCCAGACGACGCGCACCGAGTTCATCGGCGCGAGCAGCGCGTCGATCGCATCGCGCAGCGCGTCCATGCGCTCGGCTTCGACGCCGAAGACGGCGCGCAGGATGACCTCGAGCGTGATCGCGCGCGTGCGCTCCTGCAGGCGCATCGGCTCGCCGAGCGGCCAGCGCCGCATCTCGGCGCGCGTCGCTTGAACGATCGTCTGCTCGTACTCGCGCATCCGCTCGCCGTGGAACGGCGGCAGCAAGAGCTTGCGCTGACGCATGTGCTCGGCGCCGGTCAGGATCAGCACGGAGCGCTCGCCCATGACGGGGCGCACGGGCGAGTTGCCGGCGGCCGACGGCGCGACGCCGGGCGGCGCGGTGAACAGCGTCTTGACGGCCTGCGGGTCGCTGATCAGCACGAGCTGCATGCCGCTCGGCGTGAACGTCAGCGTGAACGACTCGCCGAGCGCTCGCGCGCAGCGGTCCATCAGCCACGTCGGCGCGACTGCCCACGCGAGCGTCTGCGCGAAGGCCGGAATGCGTGGCCCTGGCGGGATCCCGGCGCGAACGCGCGGCGCCGCATCGAGCGGGCTCCGCGGCGGCTTGCTCTCGGGCGCTGCCGCCGGATCGGGCGCGGTGACGGGCGTCGCTGCCATCGACTACAAGCTAGCGCTCGCGCGGCGGCCGCAGTCGGCTGATCGGAATCTCGCGCGACGAGTCAGCGCGTGGCGAGGCGGTGCGCTCGTGCGGCTCGCTCGCGGCGCGCGTGCTCGATCAGCGCTTGACGCAACAGCTCGGCGGCCTGCTCGATCTCCGCAGCCGTGAGCTTTTCGCGACTGCGCTCGAGGTGAGAGACGAGCATGCGCGCGGGCAGCACGCGTACGCCCTTGCGCCGCGCTCCGGGACGATCGACCCAGGCGCGGCTGAACACGAGCATCGGCTCGACGCTCAGGCCGGTAGCGAGCTCGACGGCCTTGCGCTGCGCCTGCGCCTGGCGGATCGTCGCGCCATGGACGCGGCTCACGCGCACGGGCCCGGGATGGCTCTTAGTCTCGACCGAGAACGCGCCGGCGGGGCCGATCAGGATGTGGTCGACGTTTCCGTGTCCGAAGCTCGCGTCGTGGATCACGCGCCACTGCGGCTGCGGCAGCGCTGCGAGCAGGCTGCCGACGTGCTCCTCGGCGCTAGCGCCGCGGTCGCGGCGCGCGACGAGCGGCAGCACGTAGCGCGAGATCACGAACATGCTCACAAGCAGCGCGACCTCGGCGACGAGGAAGCGCCAGTCGCGCAGCCCGAAGGCGCGCCCGAGCACGGCTGTCGCGACGGCGAGGATGCCGAGCGTGACGAGCGTACGCAAGCGCAGGCGCACGACGGCTGCCCGCGCATGCTGCCCGGCCGTTCTGCTCGCCGGATCGCGAACTGCGCGCATCTCTGGACGTCTACCCGCTCCGCGCATCTCTCTCACGAATAGTTCATCGACGGACGCGCTGTCGAGCTGAAACGAGAACCGGCAGATCGAATTTCTCCCAAAAAGCGTGGAGCGAGAAGCGATCTTCTAAAGCAGCCGCATGCGCCGGCCGACAGCAAAAACAGGCCACCGATCGAACCTTCCCAATCGACGTGCACGGACGCCCGATGACCCCAGATCCCAACAGCTCACGCAATCCAAGGCAATCGCCGGCGGCGGACGTCTGCCTGCTGCTCCGCGCACACGGCGAGTCGCGCTGGCTGAGCAACGAGCTGACGCCGGTGCTGCGCGAGATCGAGCAGCGCGAGACGATCTCCGACCGCCAGCTCGCGACGGCGCTCGCGTACCTCGAGGTGCTGTGGATCGAGGCCGGCGCGCGGGCGCGCGAGACGGAGTCGGCACGCGTCGAGCTCGACGCGTTCGGCAGCTTCGATCCGTCGCTGTACGAGAAGGCGCTGCGCTACCACGCCGCCGTGCGGCGCCTGCGCGGCGCGGTCGAAGTGCGCGTCTGCCGGCTGCTGGCGATCCCGCAGGACGACGATGCCGGCGTCGCGTCGCTCTACGACGAGACGGTCCGCGACCGTCGGGCAAGCTCCTGAGCAGATCGCATACGCTGCGCGCGTGCCGCTGCGCTTCGACCTGCAATCCCACTCGACGCACTCCGACGGCGCGCTGCCGGCTTCAGAGGTCGTCGAGCGCGCCGCAAAGGCCGGCGTCGAGCTCCTCGCACTGAGCGACCACGACACGATCTCGGGCGTCGCGGAGGCGATCGAGACGGGTGAGCGCGTCGGCGTGCGGATCGTCCCAGCGGTGGAGATCTCGGCTGTCGACGCAGGAGCGCCTGTCGGTCGCGAACTGCACATCCTCGGCTACGACGTCGACCACACGGGACCGCCGATGACGACGGCGCTCGTCGACTTCCTCGCCGATCGCGAGAAGCGCACGCTGCGGATGCGCGACGGGCTGCGCGAGGCCGGCTTCGAGCTCGACGAAGCCGAGATCGAGGAGCGCATCGCGCAGGGCAAACCGATCGGCCGCCCGCACCTCGCGGGCGCGGTCCTCGGCGCACCCGCCAACGCACAGCGCCTGAAGGACGAGGAAATCGACGACATCGGCTCGCTGATCCGCGGCTACCTGATCGAGGGCAAGCCGGCGTTTCGCCTGCGCGAGACGCCGACGGTCGCCGAGGCCGTCGAGGCGATCCACGCGGCCGGCGGCGTCGCGATCTGGGCGCACCCGTTCTGGGACATCGAGGACCCGGCCGAAGTGCTCGCGAGCATCGACCGCTTCGTCGAGCTCGGGATCGACGGCGTCGAGGCGTTCTACATCACGCACGACGAGCCGCAGACGAAGCTGCTCGCGGCGCGCTGCGCCGAGCTCGACTTGCTGAGCACGGGCTCGGCCGACTACCACGGACCGGAGAACCGCCTGTTCTCCGAGTTCCTCGCCTTCGACACGTTCGGAATCGAGCCCAACCTCGGTTCGATCGCGGACTGAAGTCAAAAATAATTATTAATGATTAATCGTCACTGGCCGCTGCGAGGAGCATCTGCAGCCGGTAGGCCAGCGCCTCGAGCGCGAGCTCTTCGGAGACGTTGACGGTCAGCCGCAAGCGCGTGTCCTGGACGAGCTCGATCGCCTCGCCGACGCGTGCGCCGTCGCGCCCGCGCGCGTCCTCGTCGAGCTCTGCGCGGCGGTCGAGCGCGTAGATCGCCTCGCCGGCGCCCTCGCAGAGGCACAGCACGTCGCGCAGCCACAGCTCCGACAGGCGCAGGATCAGATCGAGCGCCTGCGTGCGCGCGCGCCGCTCGCCGCGCTTGCGCGCGTCCTGCGATTCGCGCTCGTATTTTTTGCGCTCCTTCGACGGCACGAGCTCGAGCTCGCCCGCGAGCGACTCCTGCGCACGCTCGCCGGCGCTCGCGCCGGCCTGCTTCGCGGTGTCGAGCATCGCGAGCCACGGCCGATCGTCGCTGCGCCCCGCGAGCGCGGCGCGGACGAAGCGCTCGGCGCTCGCGCGCAGCGCTCTACCCTCGTCGCTCGCCAAGCGCGCCGCGAGGCCGGCGTCGCCGAGCGCGAGGCGCGCACAGGCCTGCGCCTGCTCGCCGTCGATGCCCTCGAGCCCGGCCGCGATCCGCTCCGGCGAGAGCGGGTCGAAGCGCACGAGCTGACAGCGCGAGGCGATCGTCGCGAGCACGTCCTCGCGGCGGTCCGTCAAGAGCAGCAGGTGGACGAAGTCGGGCGGCTCCTCGAGCGTCTTCAGCATCCGGTTCGCGGTCTGGTCGTTCATCGTCTCGACCGACTCGATCACGAACACGCGCCGCGCCGACTCGAACGGCGTGCGCGTCGCCGCCGCGACGACGGGCTCCTCGATGTCGGCGACGAGCATCTCGGCCGCGCCCGACGGGCGCACCCACGTCAGGTCCGGATGCGCGCCGCGCGCGATCCGCTCCTGCACGCTCGCGACGTCGTGCGTCTCGTCGGCGAGCAGCGCCGCCGCGAACGCCTGCGCGACGGCGCGCTTGCCCGTGCCGGCCGGCCCGTGGAAGAGGTACGCGTGCGAAGCGCCCGCCTGACCGCTCAGCGCCGGCGCGAGCACGGCGCGCGCGTGCGGGTGCGCGTCGATCGCCGCTGGCGCGTCTGCGTGCACGGCGACCATCGTAGGTCGCCGCCGCCGCGCTCGCGGCGCGACAGCCAGGCGACGTGCGCACGCGTTACCTTCCGCGGGTGGCCCGCGGCAAGCTGATCACGATCGAGGGCCTCGACGGCGCCGGCAAGTCGACGCTCGCGCGCGCGCTCGCCGAGACGCTCCGCGCGCGCGGCCTGCGCGTCGAGCTGCTGCGCGAGCCGGGCGGCGTCGAGACCTCCGAGCGGATTCGCGCGCTCGTCAAGGACCCGGCGCTGAGCGTCGCGCCGCGCACCGAGACGCTGCTGTATGCGGCCGCTCGCGCGCAGCTCGTCGAGCAGCGCCTGCTGCCGCTGCTCGGCGAAGGCGCGACCGTGCTGCTCGACCGCTACGTCGACTCGTCGCTCGCCTATCAGGGCGCCGCGCGCGGGCTCGGCGTCGAGCAGGTGCGCGAGCTCAACCGCTTCGCGACGGGCTCGCTGCAGGCAGACCGCACGCTGCTGCTGCGCATCTCGCCCGCAGCCGGGCGCGAACGCCAGGCGGCGCGCGACGAGCGCCCGGACCGGCTCGAGCAGGAGGACGCCGAGTTCTATGCGTGCATCGCAGCCGCCTACGACGAGCTCGCCGCGGCCGAGCCGGAGCGCATCCGCGTGATCGACGCGAGCTTCACGCCGGCGACGGTGCTCGCCGACGCGCTGACGGCGCTCGACGACGTGCTCGGCGAGCGCGCCGGTGCGCACGGTTAGCATTCACGCGTGATCGCGATCGCACGCATGAGCACCGCGCAGCGCCGCTCGGCCGATCGGCGCTGGCGCTCTCGCCGCCGCGCGCGCGGCGTCGCCGCATCGCTCTGCGCAGTGCTGCTCGCGCCGGCGCTTGCGGGTCTTCTCGCGTCCGGTGCAGGCGCCGCGACAGTAAGCACGCCTGCCGCGACGAGCACGCCTGGGACGCCGGCAGCGGGCACGCCGACGACGACGTACGTTCCGTCCGGCGGCGCGACGCCGGGCACGACCGCTCCAGGAGCGACTACTCCGGCTGCGACTACCCCCGCCGCGGCCACTCCTGGCGCGACGACGACGCCAGGCACGCCGACGACGCCGGCGCCCACGACGCCGACCGTCGCGACGCCCGCGACGAGCACGCCCGCTAACACCGCGCTCGCGCCGGCGGCGAGCGGCAAGGCGCAAGCGAAGAAGTCCAAAGGTGATCGCCCGCTCTCGGCGGGCGCGATCGTGATCGCGGCGCTTGCGCTGCTGCTGCTGCTCGGCTGCATCGCGTGGGCGCTCGCGCGCCGCCGCGCGTTCGAGCCGCACTGGCTGCTCTCGCTGCGCCACGCGATGGCCGAGGCCGGCTTTCGCGCGTCGGCGACGTGGTCGGAATTCGCCGACTGGGCGCGCCTCGGGCGCTAAGCAACCCGCTCACAGCGAGAAACTTCTTTCTCGCGACGCGGCGTGCCCGGCGCGGCGCTCGCGAAGCGCCGCGCGGTCGCGTCCGGACCGCATGTGAGCACGCCGGCACGGCGCCGTAGAACCCCCAATTTGCAGCGGATCAGCGTGCTTCACCGGCCCTGGTCGAGGCTTCCGGAGTAGTAAAATACGAGGTACTTCCCGAGCGATTTCGAGCTTGATCGTGCGTGCCTTTCCATCCGCCCGGTGCGCCACGATGCTTGACCCCCGAACAACAGCTCGAACGGCCGCCCGCAACGCCGGCGCAGCAGAGGAGGAAGGTCCGATGAACCCCACCCCGCACTCCACCATCTCCCACGCGACGACGCCCGGTGACGCGCTCGAGATCAAGCGTTTCTTCACGACCCCCGGCACGCATCCGTTCGACGCGGTCGAGTGGGAGCTGCGCGACGCGCGCATCGGCCACGGCGACCGCGTCGCGTTCGAGCAGCAGAACGTCGAGTTCCCGAAGAGCTGGTCGCAGAACGCGACGAACATCGTCGCGCAGAAGTACTTCCGCGGACAGCTCGGCAACCCGGCGCGCGAGCACTCCGTCAAGCAGATGATCTCGCGCGTCGCCGGGACGATCGCCGGCTGGGGCGCCGAGCGCGGCTACTTCGCCTCGGCCGAGGACGCGGAGGTCTTCGAGCACGAGCTGACGCACATCCTGCTGCACCAGATGGCCGCGTTCAACTCGCCTGTCTGGTTCAACGTCGGCTTCGAGGAGCACCCGCAGTGCAGCGCCTGCTTCATCCTCTCGGTCGAGGACACGATGGAGTCGATCCTCGACTGGAACACGAAGGAGGGCAACATCTTCCGCGGCGGCTCGGGGTCGGGGATCAACTTGTCCAAAATCCGCGGTTCGATGGAGCCGCTGGCGAAGGGCGGCACGGCGTCGGGCCCGGTCTCGTTCATGCGCGGCGCCGACTCGTGGGCGGGCACGATCAAGTCCGGAGGCAAGACGCGCCGCGCGGCGAAGATGGTCGTGCTCGACGTCGACCACCCGGACATCCGCGAGTTCATCTGGTGCAAGGCGAAGGAGGAGGACAAGGCCGAGGCGCTGCGCGACGCGGGCTTCGACATGTCGATCGACGGCGACGGCTTCAAGTCGATCCAGTACCAGAACGCGAACAACTCGGTGCGCGTGACGGACGAGTTCATGCAGGCCGTCGAGGACGACGGCGAGTGGCGCCTGACGGCGCGCGCGACGGGCGAGCCGGTGGGAGAGCCGATCCAGGCGCGCGAGCTGATGCGCGAGATCGCCGAGGCCGCGTACCGCTGCGCCGATCCTGGCGTGCAGTACGACACGACGATCAACCGCTGGCACACGAGCCCGAACTCGGGCCGGATCAACGCGTCGAACCCGTGCAGCGAGTACATGCACGTCGACGACTCGGCCTGCAACCTGGCCTCGCTGAACTTGATGCGCTTCCGCCGCGCCGACGGCACGCTCGACGTGGCTTCGTTCGAGCACGCGGTCGACGTGGTCCTGCTCGCACAGGAGATCGTCGTCGGGCCCTCGAGCTACCCGACCGAGCAGATCGGCGAGAACGCGCGCGCGTTTCGCCAGCTCGGCCTCGGCTACGCGAACCTCGGCGCGTACCTGATGAGCAACGGCATGCCGTACGACTCGGACTCGGGCCGCGAGACGGCCGCGGCGATCACGGCGCTGATGACCGGGCGCGCGTACCGCCGCTCGGCGGAGATCGCGGCGGCGCAGGGACCGTACGAGCGCTACGAGGAGAACCGCGAGGCGCACAACAACGTGATGCGCATGCACCGCGACGCCTCCTACGTGATCCCGGAGCACGAAAGCGCCGACGAGGAGCTGCTGGCGGCGGCGCGGCGCTCCTGGGAGGAGGCCGTCGAGCTCGGCGAGCGCCACGGCTACCGCAACGCGCAGGCGACGGTGCTCGCGCCGACGGGCACGATCTCGTTCCTGATGGACTGCGACACGACGGGCGTCGAGCCGGACTTCTCGCTGGTCAAGTTCAAGGAGCTCGTCGGCGGCGGGCAGATGACGATCGTCAACCGCACGGTGCCGCTCGCGCTGCAGACGCTCGGCTACTCCGAGACGCAGGTCGAGCAGATCGAGGCGCACCTCGCCGAGCACGGCACGATCGTCGGCGCGCCGGGCCTCGCGGAGGAGCACATGCAGGTCTTCGACGTGGCCGTCGGCGAGCGCGCGATCTCGCACATGGGCCACATCAAGATGATGGGCGCCGTGCAGCCGTTCATCTCGGGCGCGATCTCGAAGACGGTCAACCTGCCGCAGGAGGCGACGGTCGAGGACATCGCGGACGCCTACACGCAGGCGTGGCGGCTCGGCGTCAAGGCGCTCGCGATCTACCGCGACGGCTCGAAGACGGCGCAGGCGCTGCGCACGGACGCGCAGAAGGGCGTCGAGCAGCCGGTCGACATCGACGCGCTGCTCGAGCAGGCGAGGACGGAGGCGCGCGCCGAAGTCGGCCCGCAGCGCAAGCGGATGCCGGTCGAGCGCCAGTCGATCACGCACAAGTTCTCGATCGCCGGCCACGAGGGCTACATCACGGCGGGCATGTACGAGGACGGCACCGTCGGCGAGATCTTCCTCACGGACATCGGCAAGGAGGGCTCGACGCTGCGCGGGATGATGAACTCGTTCGCGACGGCGATCTCGATCTCGCTGCAGTACGGCGTGCCACTCGAGACGCTCGTGCAGAAGTTCAGCTACATGCGCTTTGAGCCGGAGGGGATCACGCAGAACACGGAGATCCCGTTCGCGAAGTCGATGCCTGACTACATCATGCGCTGGCTCGCCTCGCGCTTTCTCGACACTGACGCGCAGGAGGAGCTCGGCATCCTCACGCCGCAGGTCCGCGCGCGCCAGGCGGCGCAGGAGGCGGCGCAGTCGTTCAGCTCGTCCGACACGGCAGGCCCGGCGGCGACGGACGAGTCCGAGGACGTCCCGCGCGCTTCGGCCGGCAACGGCGGCAATGGCGGCTCGAGCGCACCGGCGGCATCGTTCACGGACACGCCGCCGGTCGTCCCGGCGCGCCTGCAGGGTCTCGACCTCGGGCCGGCCTGCGGGCAGTGCGGCGGCATGATGCAGCGGACGGGGTCCTGCTACACGTGCAGCAGCTGCGGCAACAACACCGGCTGCGGCTGATCTGACGCTCGGGCCGGGTGTAGCGATCCGGCCAAGTAGGGGCGGATCGCTGGAGGGCTGAGGGGCTCTGGACGATGGGACTGTAGTCCTCGTCAGGAGCCCCCAAGTGCGCGCAGAGACGCTCACGACGCACCTCAACTCAAGCCTGGTCTTCGTCTCGGTCGCGGTCGCCGTGATCGCGAGCTTCGTCGCGCTCGACTTGGCGCAGCGCTCGAGCGAATCGGAGGATTGGTCGCGGCGCCTGTGGATCGGGGCGGCCGGGGTCACGATGGGGCTCGGCATCTGGTCGATGCACTACATCGGGATGCTCGCGCTCGAAATGGACATGACGGTCTCCTACGACGACACGCTCGTCGTGCTCTCGCTGATCGCGGCCGTAGCCGGCTCGCTGGTCGCGCTCGCGGTCGTCTCGCGTCCACAGACGACGACGCGCGGGGTCGTCTCGGCCGCGGCCTTCATGGGCTTCGCGATCGCGGCGATGCACTACCTCGGCATGGCGAGCATGCAGATGGACGCGACGATCCACTGGAACGTGCCGCTCGTTGTGCTCTCGCTCGCGGTCGGCTTCGGCGCGTCGCTGTTCGCGCTGTGGCTGATCGTCCGGATTCGCTCGACAGCGGTCGAATTCGGGTTCGCTCGCAGGCTGCTCGCGAGCCTGCTGCTGGGGCTCGGCGTCGCGGGCCTTCACTACATCGCGATGGCGTCGGCGACGTTCCGTGCCACGAGCGGCATGCAGGCGACGACGGGGATGGCGGGGATGCGAAAGGGCCTGCACACGGACTCGCTCGTGATCCTGCTCGTGATCGGCGCCGGAGTCATGCTCGCGGTGCTGATCGGCGGCGCGGGCGTCGATCGCCGCCGCGCAACGCTGGCAAAGGACCTTTCGCTCGTCGCGAACCTCGCGCGCCGGCTGGCGCGGCTCGGCGGCGCACGCGAGCGCGTGTGCGAGGCGATCCGCGAGCTCTCGCGCGCCGACTACGTGCTGCTGATCGAGTCAGACGGCAAGCACGGCGTGACGGTCACCGCCGCAGACGGCATCGAGACGGGTGGCGAGTACGGACCGTTGCTCGCGAGCTCGCACGTGCGCGCCGCGATCGACCGCGGCAAGGCCGAGTTCGTCTCAGAGCTCGACGGCGGCGAGCGCGCGCTCGGGCTTGCAGGCGCGACATCGGTGCTGTTCGAGCCGCTGCTGCTCGACGGGCGCTCGATCGGCGTGCTGGCGGTCGTCTGGCGCGAACGCGTGCGCGAGCTGCCGGAGCGCACGGCGACGTTCCTCGGCATGCTCGCGGCCGAGGCCGCGGTCGCAATCGACCGCGAGACGCTGCTCAGCCAGCTCGAGTACCTGTCGCGTCGCGACGAGCTGACGGGGCTGCTCAATCGCAGGGTGCTCGCCGAGGAACTCGAGCGCCAGATCGAGCTGAGCCGGATCGAGCAGCGTCCGCTCGCCGTCGTGATGCTCGACATGGATCACTTCAAGGCGTACAACGACGAGCACGGTCATCAAGCGGGCGATCGCCTGCTGCGCACGGCCGCCGCGGCGTGGACTACGGCGCTGCGCGAGAACGACACGATCGCGCGCTACGGCGGCGAGGAGTTCGTCGCGATCCTGCCCGACTGCACGCTCGAGGCGGGTGTCGCGGTGGCCGAGCAGCTGCGGCGCGCCCTGCCGGCAGGCGTGACGTGCTCGGCCGGAGTCGCGGCGCTCGCGAACGGCGCATCGGCGAGCGATCTGATCGGGCGCGCCGACCGCGCGCTGTACGACGCAAAGCGCGCCGGACGCGACTTGACGCGCGCCGACTCGGGCGGCCTTGCGAGTCGCAGCGGCGAGATACCCGGTGGCGAACCGCGGGTCAAACGCTCGGCCGCGCATGCGGCCTACCGCGAACGCTGAGCGCTCACGCCGGTGCGGCGCTCAGGCAGGTGCGATCTCGACCGGCGGACTTGGCCTCGTAGAGCGCTTCGTCGGCGCGCATCATGACCGCGTCGGAGCTCTCTCCGGGCTGACGTACGGCGAAGCCGGCCGAGCACGTTCGCTCGCCGTACACGGCGCCGCGCAGACGTTCGATCACCTCGCCGGCGCGCGCGGCGTCGCAGCCGAGCAGCAGCAGCCCGAACTCCTCTCCGCCGAGCCGCGCGAGCAGATCGCCGGCGCGCAGCTGCTCGCGCCACAGCGCAGCCGTCTCCTTCAGCAGCCGGTCTCCGGCCGGGTGGCCATACGTGTCGTTGTATTGCTTGAAGTGGTCGAAGTCGAGCATCGCGACGGTGAACTCGGCGCCTTCGCCGAGCAGCTGAGCGATCCCGACATCCCAGGCGCGACGGTTCGGCAAGCCGGTCAGCGGATCGGTTTCGGCCATGTCGCTGAGCTGTGTCAGCGTGTCGGCTCGCGTGATCACAGCCGCGGCCTCGTGCGCGAGCAGCTCGACGACGGTCACGCGCGGGCCGCCCGGCTGCACGGCGTCGATCCAGCTGACGACGAGCACGCCGATCGGCTCGGAGCCTCTGAGCAGCGGCTCGTAGAGCGCCGAAGATGGGCACCCGGAGGCCTCCCACAGCTCGCGGCTTCCGACGCGCTGCTCGAGGCCATCGGTGATCAGGACGCTGCGGCCCGAGCGAAACGCGTCGCGGACGGCGCTCGGCCTGCCGAGCGGGATCTCGATCTCCTCTGCGTCCAGGCCGACGATCGCGCTCGCGCGCATCACGTCGGACCCAAGCACGGGCTCGTAGAGCACGGCCGCGGTGCCCTCGCCGATCATCTTTGCGGCCTCGCAGACGTCGATCCGAACCTGCGGGCTGCCGAACAGGCTGCGCATGACCGAGCTGACTTGCTGCAGCATCCGCTCGCGAGCGCGCGCTTCCTCGGCGCGCTGACGAGCCATGCCGACGAGCCGCTGCGTCGCGAGGCCGATGATCGAGCTGACGGACACCGCAAGCAGCGCTGCGCGGTATTGCGTCTGCGGATACGCCGGCGGGCCGACGAGCAGGATCGGCACGATGTAGAAGACCGCCATCGCCAGCAGCAGGACGTAGAGGTCGCGACGCACCTCGCTGTGCAGCGCGACGTAGAAGACAGGCACGATCGCGACGGCGCTCGCACCCGAGCTGATCCCGCCGGCGGAGTTGCGCAGCATGCCGAGCGCCGCGAGCACGACCAGTGACGGGAGGATCCAGTGCAGGCCGCGTCGCCCCTGCCGCACGAGCGCGAAGCGCGAGACGACGGCCGCGCACAGGAGCGCCGACGCGATCGCATACTGCGCCCAGTCGATCGAGCTCGCGATCGGCACGGTGATCCATGCCAGGACGACGGCGCCGCCGAACGGGGCAAAGTCGCGCGCGGCCTCTCGCAGGTTCTGTGGCGTCTGTTCGATCCGCTCGATCGCTTTCATCGAGAGCTAATCGGCAGCGCGCAAACCTCGCTAAAGCTCGCACGCAGTCATGCGGACCTTCGAGTCACCCGTCCGAGCGCGAGCTTTCGCCTCCGGAGGAAGAGCCGGCGCTGTCGCCGCGGCTACTGCCCGATGTCTGCTTGCCTGACGCTTGGTCGTCTTCGGTCTCGGTGGGGTGGGCGACTTCGGCGGTCGCCTCCTCCCCGGCTTCGGCTACGGCGGGCTGCGAGCGAACCGATCCGGACCCCCGTCGATCGCCCCTCGGCGACTGCTCGCCCGAGCTCGATCCGCCCGAGCTGGATCGGGCCGAGCTCGAACCGCCCGTCCTGCTCGTGGCGCTGGAGCCGCCGTTGGAGCCCGACCCCGCAGAGGACCCGCGACGATCGTCTGAGCCGCCGCCGTTCTCTGCGTCGCCGCCTCCGCGAGACCCTCCGGCTTCGCTTTCGTCGTTCTGCGGCGAGGAACCTTCGTGTCCATCGCTCCCGGCGCGATCGTGCGAGCGACCGTGCCCGAGCCGCTCGCCACGCTTCGCTCGCGCACCGCTCGAGCCCTTACCGTGCCCCGCGTCCGCGCCGTGCCCGTGTCGTGTCGATCGCAGCTCGACGAGCGCGGCGGTCGAGGCCGAGCTTGCGGCAGTGTGGCCTTCACGCGAGCGCTCGAGCGCGGCGAGAGGCGTCGCCCGTGCCGCACCGTGCGGGCGGCTCGGCGCTTCGCGGCCATGGTTGGCGACGACGCCGGCGCCCGTCGCGAGCGCGCCGGCGGTGACCGCGACCACGGCGCCCTTCAGCAGCACGCCGGCGAACCCGGCGCCACCGCCGGCCGTCAGCTCGGCGAGTCGTTCTGCGGCGGGCGCTGCGGCTCCGCTCCCGTTCGAGCCCCACGCGAGCAGCGGCGACGGCGTCAGCGCGGCTGCGGCGCTGCGCAGCGTCGCTCGCGCGCGGTAGAGCAGTCCGCGCAGAGCGCCGTGTGAGATGCCGAGCGCGTCTGCGACCTCCTCGTGCGTCTGTCCGTCGACGGCCGTCAGGAAGATCGCGGCCTGCTGCATCTGCGGGAGCTCGGCGACCTCACCGAGCGCCTCGCGCACGGCGATCGTCCGTTCGAGGTTCGACTCTCCGGCGAGCGCCGCGCGCGCCTGCACGGCCTCGGTCAGCTCGCCGTGGGACTCGCCCGCGCCCCGCATCGCGTTGACGGCGACGTTGTGCACGATCCGATACAGCCACGCGCGCAGCTCGCGAACCTCGGCGCCGCGCGAGAGCGCGAGCCAGGCCTGCAAGAAGGCCTGCTGCAGGACGTCCTCGGAGCGCGTCTCGGAGAGCCTCATGCGGAAGCAATAGCGCAGCAGCGGCCGCCTGTAGCGGTGCACGAGCGCCTCGAACGCGCGCTCGTTGCCCTCGCGCGCGAGCGCGAGCAGCCGCTGGTCCGGCTGCGCGGCGAGCAGGCTTATCGAGATTCTCGGGCTCATTCGGTCGCTTCCATCGCTCCTCGCTTATGCAGACGCCGCAAACGGCAGATCCTTGCGCGGCACCCCGCAGGCGAGTCGCTCCCGCCGGGCACGACGACGCACAACGACGGAGAGGCGGCCCGCAGCGGGCCGCCCCTCCGGTCAACCGGGTCTGCGCGAGTGCCTACAGCTCGAGCTTGACCCAGAACGCGCCGGCGCCGCCGACGCTCAGCACGGCCTCGCGCACGCTCGCGCCCGGCACGAGCGCCGTCTGCGAGCAGTGCTCGGCTTCGTCGTGGGCGTCGTCGTCGCCGGCTTCGTGCTCCCCTGCCTCATCGCCCGGGTGATCGTCTCCGGAGCCGGGGCCGCTGCGGTCGCCGTGCTCGCCTACCCCATCGTTGTCGCCGTTGTCGCCGTGATCTGCCGCGCTCGCGATCGCCGAGCGACACTCGATCTCGGTGGCCGGCGTGACCTTGCCGCTGACGCTCGTGCCGTCGTTCAGCGTGATCGTCAGCGTCCCGCCCGTGAACGACGCGATCGTCCCTGCGCGCTCGCCGGCGACGGGCGACGGCGGGGTGATGGAGGTGCCTTCGCCTGCGCTCGGCGGCGTCGCGGGGGCCTGGGCGTGGAACGCGACCAGGTGCGCGCGGCGGTGGTGATGGTGGCGCTCGGCGTGCCGTGCACCGTGATGCTCTGCGTCGCGGTCTTGCTCGCCGCCGTGGGCAAGCGCGACGCCTGGCAGCGCAAGGCCGTCGTCGTGATCGCTGCAACAAGGATCCGTCTCATCTCTGAAGCCTCCTTCGACCGAAAATCGACGGTCGGTTGGGTGTCGATGGCCCTGAGACACAGGCAGCGGCACAAAGATCACGCGTCCGGCGCAAATCTCCGCGAAGATGTCCGCAGATGCCAACGCCGAGCGCAGTGGTCTTCGACAACGACGGTCTGCTGCTCGACACCGAGGAGGCGTGGACTCGGGCCGAGCAGACGCTGTTCGCCGGGCTCGGCCGCGAGTTCACGGTCGAGCACAAGCGGACGCTGATCGGCTCCTCGCGCTCGCTAGCGGCACAGAAGCTCGAAACGATCCTCGAGCGCCCAGGCGACGGCGAGGCGCTGATGGACGAGCTGCACGAGCTCGTGATGGAGGAGGCGCTACAGGGCGTCGCGCCGCGCCCGGGCGCGCTCGCGCTGCTCGAGCGCCTGACGGACGCCGCCGTCCCGCTCGCGGTCGCATCGAACTCCGAGCGTGCCTTCCTCGAGCGCACGCTCGGCGGCGCCGGGCTGCTCGACGGCGGTCCGTTCTCGGCGATCGTCTCGGCGAACGACGTCGAGCACCCGAAGCCGGCGCCCGACATCTACTTAGAGGCCTGCGCCCGGCTCGGTGTCGCGCCGGGCGACGCGGCCGCGCTCGAGGACTCGCCGATCGGCGTCGCCTCGGCCGCTGCCGCCGGGATGTTCGTGATCGGCGTGCCGTACTTCGCCGGAACGGAGATCGCCGGCGCGAGCATGCTCGCCGACAGCCTCGCCGAGCCGTCCGTCGCGAGGGCGCTCGGCCTGCCGGAGCGCCCCGCCGCGGCACCCGCGGCGCCGTCGACGGCTCCTAGGATGTAGGCGATGGACGTCGCCGCGCCGCCCTCCCCGCAAGCGCCGCTACAGGGTGGCTGCCTGTGCGGGGCCGTGCGGTTCGAGATCACGACGCCGTTCTCGTCCTCCGGCTACTGCCACTGCACGCACTGCCAGCGGCGCACCGGCACGAGCTCGTCGGTCAACGCGCGTGTCGAGCAAAGCGGCTTTCGACTGCTGCAGGGAGCGGACCGGCTCGCGTCCTTTCAGCCGCCCGGCGGCAAGCCGAAGGTGTTCTGCGCGGACTGCGGCTCGGCGCTGTTCAGCGGCGATCCGCTCTCAGACGAGCAGGTCGCCGTGCGGCTCGGCGCGCTCGACGGCGATCCGGGCATCCGCCCGAGCTACCGGCAGTTCGTCGCCTCGGCGCCGCCCTGGGAGCCGGTGCCCGAGGACGGCCTCGAGCGCTTCGCCGGTTCGCGCGGCGGCTGAGCCGCGCTCGGCCTAGGCGAGCTCTCCGGCCAGCGTGAGCCCGGCCGCGAGCACGCCGCCTGCGCCGACGACCGCAGCCGTGACGCCGGCCTGCGTCGCGCGCACGCGTCCGCCGAGACGTGCCGCACGCTCGCGTAGCCACGTCAGCGAGCGCGGCTCGCCGCAGCGCTCGCGCCAGCCCTCGAGCACGTGCTCGAGGCGCTCGTGCTCGGCGATCGTCGCGAGCACCTCGACCTTTCCTCCGCCCTGCTCCGGCGGACCGAGCCGGACGAGGTAGAGCTCGCCCGTGTCGCTCACCCACGCGGCACGGTGCAGCGGCCCGTTCGGGGTCTCGCGCCACCATAGGCCGACATCGCGCTCGCGCGAGGCGACGCGGCGAGGGTCCGCGGCGTAGAAGCTCGTCAGCGAGCCGTAGCGCGTCGAGGCCGTCCCGCGCCCGCGCATGCTCTTGCTTGCACGTGGGGCCTTGCGCACCTGTTCGGTCTGTCTCATCGCGGCACCGCCCGGATCGTCGAGGAGGAAGCTGATCTGCACAGCTTCCTCGGTCGGTCTAAATCCCGGGTTAGCGCGTGGCAAGAATTCGCGCGTAGAGCGATGTGCATCGCTCGCGCGGCCTTCGGGGCCCAGAGGTCGCCGGTCCGCGTGGGGCCGGTGACCTCTGGGGATCGCGAAGGACGATCAGCCGTTCAGACGCTTCTTCAGCGCACTGGCCGCTGAGAACTTCGCGGCCTTGCTGGCGGCGATGTCGATCGTCTCGCCTGTCGAGGGGTTGCGTCCCTGCCGCGCAGCACGGTGACTGACGCTGAACTTGCCGAAGCCAGCCAGCGCGACCTCACCCCCGGCGGCCAGCTCATCGGAGACCACGTCGATCACCGTCTCCACCACCTGTCGGGCCTGACTGGCTGCCAGTCCGTTTCGACTGGCGACCTGCTCGGCCAGCTCGTTCTTTGTCATACCGCTCCCTTCTAGGGTGTCGTTACTGCGAGCAGGCTAACCGCTCGCGTGGACGACGAAACCAATAAACACGGGACATCGGCCCGGCGAAGGCCCTAATTTCCGGGGAACTCGACCGCCCGGGGAGCGCCGATCGGCGCGCCGGCGCCCCGTTCGGGCGCGATTGCGGCCCGTCTCGGCACGAGCGAACCGGCCGCGCAGGCTGCCCAGACGGCCGCCAGCCAGGCCCCGCAGGCCAGCCCGACGTGCACCCAGACGAGCTCTGTCGGCAGGTGCGTCTCGTATTGGTCGAGCCCGACGACGCCCTGCAGCGCGAGCAGCACGCACAGGACCGTCAGCGAGCGCCTGACCGTCTGCGGCGCCTCGCGCCGGCGCGCGAGCCACCACAACGCAACCGCCGCGAGGCCGAAGACGAGCGCGATCTCGCCATGGCGGTGGATCACGAAGTCCATCGTTCCGTGGCCGTCGAAGTCGAGCCGGTTGATCTTCTGGCCCGGCGAGCCGCCCGCGTGCGGCCCGGCCGCCGTCGCAGCGGTCCCGGCGAAGATCGTCAGCGCGCCGAGCGCGACGAGCGCTCGCGCCGCGAGGATCAGCGTGCGGTCGGGCGCGGGAGCCTGCGCTGCGGCACGCGAGCCATTCTGGCGACCTGCAAGGGCGTCCTGCTCGGCGGTTTCGCTCAGCGCCGACTCGTGCCCGGCGCGCCACGCGAGCAGCGCCGCGGCGAGCAGGATCAGCATCGACAGCGCGAAGTGGCCCATCACCCAGCCGTAGTCGAGCGCGCCGCGGACGGTGAAGCCGCCGAGCACGGCCTGCGCGACGACGCCGAGCGGCAGCAGCGCGCCGAGCCACATCAGGTCGCGGCGGTACGGGCGCCGGCGCAGAGCGAGCAGCCAAGCGGCGCCGGCGGCGATCGACACCGGCACTGTGATCAGGCGATTGGAGAACTCGATCACGGCGTGCGTCGTCAGCGGTGGGTAGGCGTTGCCGTAGCAGCGCGGCCAGTCGGGGCAGCCGAGGCCAGAGCCGGTCAGGCGCACGGCGGCGCCGCTCAGCACGATCAGCGTCAGCGCGCCGAGCGCTGTATACGCGGCATAGACGTACTGGTGCGGCGTGACCGTGAAGCCGTTCGTGCGGGCACGCAGGCGCTCGAACCTGGATCTCATCGCCATAAGTCTGCCAACTCGACGCCGATCGCTCGCCGGAGCGCCTCGCGGCACTCGCGCACGTGGGGGCAGGCCGGCGCGTGGGGGCCGCGCCGGCGCGCTGCCTTGGCGCTCAGCCGCCTGCGAGCCAGCGCTCGGCGTTCTGCTCGTGAACTTCTCGCAGGATGTCCTCGAGCCCACGCGTGAGGCCCCATCCGGGGTAGTCGCGCGCGAACGGGCGCAGGTCGCTGATCCACCAGCGATGGTCGCCGCGCCGGTTCTGCTCGCTGAGCGTCCAGTCGAGCTCGCGCCCGGCGATCTGCTCGCAAAGCTCGATCGCCTCGAGCATCGAGCAGTTGCAGGCGCGCCCGCCGCCGATGTTGTAGACGGCGCCGCCGCCTCGCGGCGCGGCGTGGAAGGCCGCGAACGCCGCGACGAGGTCGGCGGCGTGGATGTTGTCGCGAACCTGCTTGGCGCCGTAGCCGAACACGGTGTACGCCTCGCCGGTCACCGTCGCGCGCATCAGGTAGGAGAGGAATCCGTGCAGCATCGTTCCTGCGTGGTTCGGCCCCGTCAGGCAGCCGCCGCGAAAGCAGACCGTGCTCATCCCGAAGTAGCGCCCGTACTCCTGCACGAGCAGGTCCGCGGCAGTCTTCGAGACGCCGAACAGCGAGTGCGTGCTGCGGTCGATCGACATCGACGTGTCGATGCCCTCGAAGTAGACGTGGTCCTCGGCGAGCTCGAGGCGCTCGGGCAGCTCGATCAGCGGCAGCGCATTGGGCAGGTCGCCGTAGACCTTGTTCGTCGAGCAGAAGACGAACGTCGCATCGTTCGCGTGTGCGCGCGCGGCCTCGAGCAGGTTCAGCGTGCCGAGCGCGTTGACCTCGAAGTCCGTGTGCGGATCGGACGCGGCCCAGTCGTGCGACGGCTGCGCGGCGGTGTGGATCACGAGCTCGATCTGACCGGCGCGCTCGGCGAACGCGCGCTCGACCGCGGCGCGGTCGCGGATGTCGATGGCGAGCGAGCTGAACCCCTCCGGATAACGCTCAAGCAGCGCGTTCGTCATGTGCGCCGTCGAGGCGTCCGCACCGAAGAAGCGCGCGCGCATGTCGTTCTCGATGCCGAGGACGTCATAGCCGAGCTCGGCGAAATGCGCGACGGACTCCGAGCCGATCAGGCCGCCCGATCCTGTGACTATCGCCGTGGGCATGGCGCGACGCTCACGCGCCGGCAAAAACGAACGGAAGTTCGTCGGCGAGCTCGCCAAGGCTCGGCGCGTCGGCGTCCCGCGCCGAGATCGTCAGCTCAGCCTCCGCCAGCGGCCACTCGATGCCGACAGCCGGGTCGTTCCAGGCGATGCCCCGCTCGAGCTCGGGGTCGTAGTAGGCCGTCTGCTTGTACAGCACGTCCGCGACGTCACTGAGCACGCAGAAGCCGTGCGCGAAGCCGACCGGCACGTAGAGCTCGCGCATGCTCACGTCGTCGAGCTCCATGCAGTCCCATTGGCCGTAAGTCGGCGAGCCGCGGCGCAGGTCGACTGCGACGTCGAGGATTCGTCCCTGCCCGCAGCGGACGAGCTTCGCCACGCCCTCGCCGAGCTGGAAGTGCATGCCTCGAAGCACGCCGCGTGAGGAGCGCGAGTGGTTGTCCTGTACGAAGCGCGCGCTCTCGGGCAGGCCCAACTCGGCGTGCCACTCACCGCGATACGTCTCACAGAAGAAGCCGCGCTCGTCGCCGTGCATCACGGGCTCGATCGCCACGAGGCCCTCGAGTCGGGTGCGAATCACGCGCATGGCGCAAGAGGGTAGCCGTCGAAGAGGTCCAGTAGATCGTTCGACCACTCCCTCGCCGTCGGCGCCGAACGCTAGAAATATCGCTCGACGAGCGGGATTTCGGCTCCGGTGCTGTCCTTGTAGCTGCCGACTGCGCTGCACAACGTACGCGACGTGCACGACAGGCCGCTCGCCGACACTTCTTGCGCGCCGCTCGGACTCGGCATGCCGACGGCTCCCCATTCGGGACCCAGCAATTCCCCGTAGATCGAGTGTTTGCCGCTCAATAGGTCGTTGTCTACTCCGTCACATGCGGTCGCAGCCGTACACGAGACGCCCGCGATCGACCATTCCGTCGGGCCGGCCGGATCGGATGTGCTCAAGATCGACCATTCCAGCCCGTTCCAGCGCTCGGCAAGGGTGAGCGTCGTGCCGGCGCCGCTCTTGTAGGAGCCGACGGCCGTGCACGCGCTCGTCGCCGTGCACGAGATTCCATTCAAGCTGGCTTCCGTGGCGCCACTCGGCAGCGGCATGCCCACGGCCGCCCAGCTCGACCCGGTCCACAGTTCGGCATAGATCCGGTGCAGCCCCGAGGTCAGGTCGTTGTGGGAGGCCATGCAGAAGCTCGCGCCGACGCACGAGACGGAGCTTGCCGACCATTCGCTCGGCCCGGCAGGGTTGGCCGTGCTCTGCACCGCCCATTCCAGCCCGTTCCAGCGCTCGGCGAGCGCGAAGATCGTGCCGCTGCTGCTCTTGTAGGAGCCGACGGCCGTGCACGCGCTCGTCGCCGTGCACGAGATTCCATTCAAGCTGGCTTCCGTGGCGCCACTCGGCAGCGGCATGCCGACGGCCGCCCAGCTCGACCCGGTCCACAGTTCGGCATAGATCCGGTGCAGCCCCGAGGTCAGGTCGTTGTCGGAGGCCATGCAGAAGCTCGCGCCGACGCACGAGACGGAGCTTGCCGACCATTCGCTCGGCCCGGCGGGCGCAGCAGAACTCTGCACCGACCATTCTGCCCCGTTCCAGCGCTCGGCGAGCGTGAGCGGGATTCCCGCCCCTCCGGTGTAGGAGCCGACTGCCGAGCACGAGCTTGGCGACGTACAGGAGATGGCGTGCAGCGACGCCCGCGCGGTCGGCGTCGGCTGAACCGACCACGACCCACCGGACTTGCCCTCGGCCAGAAGGAACGCGCCGGAGCCGTTCGTGTACGTCCCGGCTACGTTGCACGCCGAAGCGGAGGCACAGGAGATGCCCGTCAGCCAGCTCACGCCGGAGACGCCCGCGAGCGTTTCGCTGCTCCAAGTCGTCCCGTTCCAGCTCTCGGTGTAGCTGCCCGTCGAGCCGCCTGTCGTCGTGTAATTGGCCGAGGCGAAGCAGGAGCTGGCAGAGGCGCAGGAGACGCCCGTGAGCTGGTTGCTCGGCGTCCCTTCGACGTTCGGGCTCGACTGCACTGTCCACGCCGAGCCGTTCCAGCGCTCGACGAGCGTCTTGACGGTGCCGGAGAGGTTCGTGTAGCTGCCCGCGATCGTACATGCGCTTGCCGAGGTGCACGAGACGCCGCTGAGCCAGGAAGCGCTCGCGCCTTCGCTCGGCGTCGCGATGCTCTGGCTGCTCCAAGTCGTCCCGTTCCAGCTCTCGGTGTAGCTGCCCGTCGAGCCGCCTGTCGTCGTGTAATTGGCCGAGGCGAAGCAGGAGCTGGCAGAGGCGCAGGAGACGCCCGTGAGCTGGTTGCTCGGCGTCCCTTCGACGTTCGGGCTCGACTGCACTGTCCACGCCGAGCCGTTCCAGCGCTCGACGAGCGTCTTGACGGTGCCGGAGAGGTTCGTGTAGCTGCCCGCGATCGTACATGCGCTTGCCGAGGTGCACGAGACGCCGCTGAGCCAGGAAGCGCTCGCGCCTTCGCTCGGCGTCGCGATGCTCTGGCTGCTCCAAGTCGTCCCGTTCCAGCTCTCGGTGTAGCTGCCCGTCGAGCCGCCTGTCGTCGTGTAATTGGCCGAGGCGAAGCAGGAGCTGGCAGAGGCGCAGGAGACGCCCGTGAGCTGGTTGCTCGGCGTCCCTTCGACGTTCGGGCTCGACTGCACTGTCCACGCCGAGCCGTTCCAGCGCTCGACGAGCGTGTGCGTCGCACCTGACTGATCGGCGTAGCTGCCGACGGCCGTACACGCAGTTTTCGAAGTGCAAGAGACGCCGCTCGTGTGCATCGTGCTCTGCGGAATCGCTGCGGATTGCAGCGTCCAAGCCGGCGCCGGCGTCGTGAACGTGTGGTCCGCTCCGACACTTTCCCCGACGCTGTTGTACGCGACGACGCGATAGTGATAAGTCGTACCCGCGTTCAGTTCGCTTGCCGTAGCGCTGACCGCTCCGCCGGCGCCCGCGTCGACCACCGGCGTCGAAGCTTCGTAGCTCGTCGTTTCGCCGTACTGGAAGTAGTAGTGGGCATCGGCGCTTCCCGGTGCGACCGCTCCGTTCAGCGTCGCCTGATGGTGCTGAACTTCGGACGCCGGTTCGGTCGTCGCGCTCGGCGCCAGCGGCGTGTATTCGGTGCGCAGCTGCAGGTTTGCCGTGCTTTCGCCGATCTCGACCGCTCCGGACCACCCCTCGTGTCCTTGCTCGACGCCGATCAGCGCCCAGCTCGCGGGGTCCGTCGAGAGCGTCTCGTGCCGCGACCCCGCACACGCGCTCTGATCTGCGGCGACCGCGTTGAGTAGGTTCGCCGGCGTAATCGCCGCTTCGAAGTGATGGCCTCCAAACGTCGACCAGACGTAGGCGTTTGCGGATTTTTCGCGCTCCGTCTCATACGCCGTGCCCGGCCAGAAGAACGTGTGAATGAGGTCGAGGTTATGTTCGCCGACGCTCTTGCACTCTCCGGCCCACTCATCTTCCCAGGTCGGTTTTTCGTCGTTTGCCCCGCGCCACTCCTGCAGGCAGTACTCGAGGATCGTTTTCGTCGCGCTTTCTTCGAGCTCCGGGCAGACGTATCCCCACCCTCCGCCTTTGGCTTCCGTCGTGAAGATCTGCGGATCGCTTTCAGCGGAGACGATCAAGGAAGGCGACCCGAACGAACTGCTCCATGGCCGGTCGTCGATCCCCCCGCCCCGAAAGGAGACGTAGTGCTGAATTCCGCACGAGAGGCCCGTCGAAGCGCACGTGTTGCCAGTCACTGTTTTGCGCGACACAAGGCCCCACTGACTCCCGTACGCCTGACAGGTGTTGCCGTGCCCGTCGCCCTCCTGGTAGTCGGAGAACGGCGTCGGAGTAGTGAATCCTGTCTGCGGGCCTTCGCTCGTCGCGATCGAAGAGGTGAGTTCGTCGCCTAGTTTGTAATAAGCGCAATAGTCCTGAGCCGGCGTCAGGTTGACCGAGACGCCGATTCCGCCTGCACTGACGTTGACCATGCGTTCGAGCCCGCCCGGGCGACCTCCGCCGAGCAGCGAAAGATATTTGGCCCCGACGGAGTCACAGCCGGTCGACGGCGCCCACGGCCGACCTGTCTGCCAGCATGTCGAGCCGCCTTCACCGAACCAGTTGAAGTTCGCGGCGTCGGCTCGATCGACGCCGCCCGCGAGCAGCAGCAAGAGCAGCGAGATAAGCACTCCCAGCGCCATCCACTGTCGCCGCTCGCCAGTCGACGTCGCTCGCACCCACCTGCACCGTCCAACCGGAGCAACCGTCCGCATGTGCCCTCTCCCCTCCACCAAGTGCGACTACCGGGCGCTCGCGCCGGAGCACCCTCCCGCGACGGCAGGACAGTTTCAACTATAAGCGAACACTCGGCGACAAAGAGCGGCCTCCACCACGGCCGGGGCAGGGCGCAGACTCGCTGTCAGCGATGCTTGCGGCGACGATGCACCGGCGCCTTGTGGATGATCGTGATCGTTCGCTTCGACACGTTGCGCTCCTTGTCGTAAGCGAGGATCGTCAGCGTGTGCCTGCCGAGGCTGATGTGCTTGGCGCCCTGCCACGTCAGCAGCCCCGCGATCGTGTGGCTTGGCGAGCGATTGTCGTAGTTGCGAATAAGCTTGCCGTCGATCTCCAGACGGACGCGGAACACGTCGTTGGAGCTGCGCGCGAAGACGTGAATCGGCAGCGGGCCGCTGTAGCGGATGCGGTTCGCCGGCGAGGCGACCGTGATCTTCGGACCTGTGAAGATGCCGCAGGACCCTTTGAGCTGATCGCCCTTGTGGACGAACTCGCGCATAGCCGTGTAGGAAGGCTTGTGCGAACCGTCGCCGCGGACGAGCCCGGACACGAGCGCGCCTTCATCCTGGATCGGGAACCACAGCGCGACCTTCACGTACGGGTCGTGCGCGAGGCAGTGATAGGCCTGTTCGAGATACGTCGCTTGCGCCTGGTCTGAGACTCCCTGCTGCTTCTGTCCCGCGAAAGCGCCTTCCGAGCAGACGGCATCGGTCGTGCGCCAGCTGAGCTCGGTCATCCAGATCGGGCTGCTGTCGCCGTTTGCGAGCTCCGTCGCATGGATTTCGCGGTAGGCCAGGAACGAGTCCGGAATGATGCGATCGTCACTGCCGCGCAGGAAGCTGTACGGCGAGAGCACGTTGCATGCCGTGTCGGTGTGCACGCCGACCGCGTCGAACGAACCCTTGCCGCCGGCTTGATAGACGCCCTGCAGGAACGAGAAGTCGTTGCCGGTCAGACCGCCGAGCACGACCGTCGCGCTCGGATCGCCGCCCTTGACGGCCGGGTACGTGGCTTTCAAGAGCTGCGCGTACGCCGCCGGGTTCGGAGCGCCGGTCCACCAGCTAGGCGCGTCCTCCTCGTTCCAGATCTCATATGCCGCGACGTGGCCCGCCCAGCGATGCGCAAGCGCGCCCACGAACGCGGCGTAGTCGGCCGGATTCGCCGGCGGTGTGTGTTCGTCGCTCGAGCCGGTCTCCCAGCGCGGCGTGCCGACGACGTCGACGATCAGTTTCGTGCCGGGCGGCACAGAGCGGAACAGCTGCGCGTAGTAGTTGAGCCAATCCGGCGCGAACACGCCCGGCTGCGGCTCGAGGTCCGGCCACGTCGCGAACACCCGCATCCAGTGGACTCCGAGCGACTTCGCCTCGCTGATCTGGCCGGCGTTAGTCGGGTTTATCCCGACGCCCGGTTCGGCCGCCGACGCCCGTGCGGCGCCTGCGAGCATTAGCGTGGCCGCGACCAGCATCGCGATCAGCGTCGGGAGGGCGAGCCGCGCGCCCGTCATGCAGTTGCGGTTGCGGTCGGTCGGGTTGGCGGTCATCGTCTCCACATCTACCCATCGACGGTTGAGCGACAACCTTGATTGGACGTATGTCTACTGTTTACGATTCGGCCGAGTGATGAACGTCACTGCGCGTGAGCCTTGTGCCTCGCGTTCGCGGGGGAGCGCTTGGCCGCCAGGGCCGGCGCAGCCCCTGCTCGCAGAGCACGCCGTGCACGTCTGGCGAGCGGATCTCGCCGAGGCGCTCCGCCGTGCGGACGGCGAGCAGGTGCTTGCAGTGTCGCTCTCCGCCGAGGAGCGCACACGGGCCGAGGCGATCTTCGACCGCGAGCGGCGCGCCTTGTGGACGGCGGCGCGGGCGCTGCTCAGGACGCTGCTCGGCCGTTACCTGCACACGGCGCCCGAGGCGCTGGCGATCGTCGCGGATGCCGACGGCAAGCCGCGCCTGCACCCCCGCGCGGGCACGCGCCTGTCGTTCAGCCTCTCGCATTCTGGGTCGATCGCGCTTTACGCATTCTCGTGCTCGGCACCGCTCGGCGTCGACGTCGAGTGCGCCCGGCGTCCACGCGATTACGTCGCGATCGCCCGGCGCGTGCTCGGCAACACCCTTGCGGCTCATCTCGAGGAGCTCGATCCGCCCGAGCGCGAGCACGAGTTCCTGCGTGCGTGGACGAGACACGAGGCCGCGCTGAAGCTCCACGGCACGGGCTTCGCGCGCAGCGGCCGTGCCGCGAACGGCGGCCGAACCGGCCCGTGCGACGGCACGGATCCGGCCGCCGTCGGCGCGGACAATACCCCCTGGATCGCCGATCTCATCCCAGGTCCACGTACAGCCGGCGCGCTCGCCACGGCACTCGCGCCGGCCGAGCTTTGCTGCTGGAGCTGGTCCGGCCTGTAGCTGTCGGGCCCGCTACAGGACGCTGATGCGCCCGGTCGGATCGGGCTCGCCCGCGACAGGACTGCTGTGGAAGATGATGAAGCGCATCACGAGGAAGCCCGTCGTGGTGACGACGACCATCGTCGCCAGGTAGACGATCTCGGTGTGCACGCCGAGTGCCCCCGGAAGCGTCGCCGTCGAAGCCGCCGTGCAGCCATACTGCGCCCCCGCCATCAACAGGTAGCGCCCGACCTGATGGCGAAACGGCAACGCGAAGCCGTCCTCGTGGATCCAGACGAACAGCCGTTGCAACGTGAAGTGGAGCAGGATCGCCGCGAGAAATCCGATCGCGAGCGCGAGCTCGAACGGCAGCCCGACCACTTGCGAGAGGACGGTCGTGACCGTCAGGTAGAGCAGGGTCACGAGACCGCCCGTCAGGCCGAAGCGCACGAGCTGTCCGAGCAGCCCCGACTGCGGCGAGCGCAGGTGGCGCACGAGCGCCTGCGCACGCGTCAGGCTCCGCTGCCTCGGTGAGGCGATCGTTTGGGTGTGCTCGGGCATCGGTGCGGGCGGCGTCGGAGAAGCCTAGCGTCCCCTGGCGAGCGAAACCGCTGGTGCGGCACGACAGGCCAATACGATGGGGCGATGGCCTCTGAGCGACAGCTCCGCGACCTCGCGCGCAGAGCCGCCGAGCCGCTCGAACGACGCCTCGGCGCCGTCGTCGGTCGGCTGATCTCAGAGAAGCTCACGTACAGCGAACTCGACCGGTTGCCGCACGAGATCGCCGCGCTCTCGACCCGCATGCAGGCGCTCGAGAGCATGATTGCGCGGCTGCTCGAGCGCACTGAGAGCGCAGCCGTCTCCGCACACGACTTGCTGCACACGACGAACCTGAGCCGCGACCACCTCTCAGGCGAGCTTGCGCGCGTGCTCGACGTGCTCCAGCTCGTCTACGACGAAGAGCCCGAGAACCGCCGGCGCCTGTGGCGCTTGCGCGAAAGCGAGGCCTACGAGCGCGCCTTCTCCGAGCACGAACCGCTCGTCTCGGTCGTGATCCCGACGTACAGCAACTTCCACGCGCTGCGCGAGCGGTCGCTGCCGTCGGTGCTCGCCCAGACGTACGCCAATTTCGAGGTCATCGTCGTCGGCGACGAGGCGCCGCCAGAGACCGCCGCGGTGATCGAGCAGCTCGGCGATGAAAGGATCAAATACGAGAACCTCGAGCGGCGCGGCCCCTACTCCGAGGACCTGCACAAGCTCTGGCTCGTCGGCGGCACGCCGCCGTACAACACCGCCGTGCGGCTCGCAAGCGGACGTTGGATCGCCTACCTGAGCGACGACGACTCGTTCCGGCCCGAGCACCTCGAGCGGCTCGTGCGCCACGCGCAGGCCAATCGCCTGGAGCTCTGCTACGGGCTGCTGATCCAGCACGAACGTGACGGGCGTGAGCTCGAGGTCGGCTCGTTCCCTCCCGCTCCCGGGCAGTTCGGCTTCCAGGCGGCGATCTACCACGCCGGATTGGGCGACTTCCTCGAGTTCGAGCTCGCTGACGCCGAGTTCGGGCAGGCCGTCGACTGGGGGCTCGTCCGCCGGATGTTGCGAGCAGGCGTGCGCATGGGCCTGGTTCCCGAGCCGACGGCCGATTACTACCCGTCGTGGGATTGGGCCGGACGCAAGGAGCGCCACGCCGAACAGGATGCACTGTCTGACGGGCAAGTCTGAGAGCATTGGCGCTGTCGTGCCGGCCCCGTGCATCGGGCGTCCCGCAGATCAGCTCGCGCCGGCGCGCAGCCGCTTATGAACACCGAGCTATCCACCCTCGCCCACAGGATTCGCACGAGCATCATCGAGCAGTCCTACCGTGCGCACGTCGGTCACATCGGCTCGGCGATGTGCATCGCCGACATCCTCGCGGTGCTGTTCGGAGGGGCGGCAAAGTTTGACGGCGGGAGCGACCGCGACCGCCTGATCCTCTCCAAGGGCCACGCCGCCCTCGGGCTCTACGCGGCGCTCGCCGCGACGGGGCGCATGTCCTCGGAGGAGCTCGCGAGCTTCTGCGCGGACGGCACGCCGCTGGGCGCGCATCCCGAGCACGTCGTCGACGGGATCGACTTCTCGACGGGGTCGCTCGGACACGGCCTGTCACTGGGCGCCGGCACCGCGCTCGCGGCCCGCATGCAGGGCTCCCAGCGCCGCTCGTTCGTGCTTGTCAGCGACGCCGAGCTGAACGAGGGCTCAGTCTGGGAGGCAGCGATGTTCGCCGCCCAGCAGCGACTCGGACGGCTCGTGGCGATCCTCGATCTCAACGGTCAGCAGGCGCTCGGATACACGCGCGACGTGATCGACCTCGAACCGGTCGGCGACCACTTCCGCCAGTTCGGCTGGCGTGTCGAGGAGGTCGACGGCCACGACCTCGAGCGACTCGGCGAGTGTCTCGCCGACGGCGGCGACGCGGATGGAGCGCCGCAGCTCGTGATCGCCAAGACGACCTTCGGCAAGGGCGTCTCGTTCATGGAGAGCCGGATCGAGTGGCACTACCTACCGCTCTCCGAAGAGCACTACTCGCAGGCGATCGAGGAGCTCGCGCTCGAGCCGGCCGGCGGAGCTCACACGTGAGGGCCGAGTTCGCCGCCGAGCTGGTCGCCGTCGCGCGCGAGGACGAGCGCGTCGTGCTGCTCACCGGCGACCTCGGCTTCGCCGTGCTCGAGCCGTTCGCCGAGGAGTTCCCTAAGCGCTTCTTCAATGTCGGCGTCGCCGAGCAGAACATGCTCGGCCTCGCCACGGGCCTGGCCGACGCCGGCTTCCTGCCGTTTGCCTACTCGATCGCGACGTTCGCCTCGATGCGCGGGTACGAATTTCTCCGCAACGGCGCCGCCCTGCACGAGTTGCCGGTGCGGCTCGTCGGCATGGGCGCGGGCTTCGACTACGGCCACAACGGAGTGACGCACTACGCGCTGGAGGACGTCGCGATCATGCGCGCGCAGCCTGGGGTCTGCACGATCGCACCGGCCGACGCCGATCAGGCACGCAAGGCGCTGCACGCGACGCTCGAGCGGCCCGGGCCGAGTTACATCCGCCTGTGCAAGGAGGGCACGGCGGTGCCTGGGCTCGACGGCCGCTTCGAGCTCGGCCGCGCCGACATCCTCGCCGAGGGCGACGAGGTCGCGCTTGTGGCGCTCGGCAACATGGCGAACACGGCGCTCGCCGCTGCGCAGGAGCTCTCGCGCAGCGGCATCTCCGCGGCCGTCGCGGTCGTCTCGAGCTTCAACCCCTCGCCGATCGAGGATCTCGCCGGGCTGCTCGACGGGCTGCCGCTGGCGGTCACGCTCGAGGCTCACTACCTGACCGGCGGGCTCGGCTCGTTCGTCGCCGAGGTGATCGCCGAGCGCGGCCTGGACTGCCGCCTCGTGCGTGCCGGAGTAGCGCAGATGCCGCGCGGCGCGACCGGCTCGCCCGGCTACCTGTACGAGCAGGCTGGGCTGTCCGCGACGCAGATCGCCCGGACCGCCGCCGACACGCTGAACCTCGTCCAGCGTTGAGCGCCTCCCCCGCCGGAGCATCGGGCTTGGCGCTGGCCGACCGGCTGGCTTCGGTCGTGCTGCCGGTGCACAACCAGGCCGACCATCTCGAGCAGCTGATCGCGAGCTACAGCGAGGTGCTCGCTCGCCTGCCCGTGCGCTACCAGCTCGTGCTCGTGCCGAATGCCTGCCGCGACGAGACGCCGGCGATCTGCCGCCGGCTCGCTGCCACGCAGCCCGAGATCCGCGTCGTCGAGCTCGAGCAGGGCGGCTGGGGACGCGCCGTTCGCGCCGGTCTCGCGGCCGCCGAGGGCGATCTGCTCTGCTACACGAACTCGGCGCGCACCTCGCCGCAGATGCTCTCGCTCGCGCTGCTGTACGCCAGCTCGAACCCCGACGTCGCCGTCAAGGCGCAGCGACGGATTCGCGACAACTGGCGACGCCAGCTCGGCTCGCTGCTCTACAACCTCGAGTGCCGCGTGCTGTTCGGGCTTGCGTCGTGGGACATCAACGGGACGCCGAAGGCGTTCCCGCGCGCTTTCGGCAAGCTGCTCGAGCTGACTCGCGACGACGACCTGATCGACGCCGAGTTCGTCGTCACGTGCAAGCGCGAGGGCTATCCGATCGTCGAGGTTCCGAGCACGATCACGGTCCGCCACGGCGGCTCCTCGACGACGAACGTCGGCTCGGCGATGCGCATGTATCGCGGCGCCTACGCGCTGCGCCGGCGAATGAGGTCCTCGTGAGCCAGCCGAGCTCCGCACAGCTCGACCCGCTGTGGCAGCACCACAACGAGCAGTGGCGCGATCCGACCGCGACGCTCAGCCCGTGGAGCACGGGCGAGGTCGACGCGCGGCTGCTCAAAGCGAAAGCGAGCGGCGCCTGGTGGGAGACCCTCGAGCGCCTCGGCATAACGCTGCTGATCACGCGCGAGTACGAGCACCTGCTGATGGCGCTGACGGTCGCTGACGGTCGTCCACGGGTCACCCATCTGCCATTGCCGCACCCCTCCGGGCTCGCCGTGGATCGGCGGCGTGGGGTCGTCAGCGTGGCGAGCACGCGCAATCCGAACCAGGTTTACGAGCTCGAGCCCATCGATAGCGCGCTCACGCGCGGTGAGACCGGGGCTCCGGAGCTCGGCGGCAACCCGCTGCTGCCCGTGCGCTCGACGATCCATCCCGGCGCGCTTTACATTCACGACCTCGCCTACATCGGCGGTGAGCTGCACGCCAACTCCGTCGGGCAGAACGCAATCGTGCGCCTGCCGGCGCGCGGCGGTCACGAGGTCGTCTGGTGGCCGCGCGCGGTCGAGCGTGACGGACGCCCCGATCTGACACGCAACTGGATCCAGCTCAACTCGATCGCTGCGGGAGGCGACCTCGCCTCCTCCTACTTCTCCGCCTCGGCAGAGGCGCTCTCGGCGCGCCGGCCAGGCCATCGCAACTTCCCCGTCGACCGCCGTGGCGTGATCTTCTCCGGCGCCACTCGCGAGCCGATCGCCCGCGGGCTGACGCGGCCCCACTCGGCCCGTTTGCACCGGCGCCGTGTATGGGTCGACAACAGTGGCTATGGCGAGCTCGGCGTCGCGCGTGACGGAGCCTTCGAGGTAGTTTGCCGGCTGCCCGGCTGGACGCGTGGGCTGAGCTTCTGCCAGGGCATCGCGTTCGTCGGCACCTCGCGCGTGATCCCGCGCTTCAGTCAATACGCGCCAGGGCTCGACGTCGAGCGCAGTCGTTGCGCGCTGCACGCAGTCGACTGCTCCTCCGGGAGCGTTCTAGGTAGCCTCACGTGGCCCTACGGAAACCAGATCTTCGCGATCGACTGGCTCAAGCGCTCCCAGTCGATGGGCCTCCCGGCGCCTGTCGGCCGCGGCGGCGCGGCGCGCCTGAGCCACCTCTTCTACAGCTTCGACAACACAAGGAGACGACCTGTCAAATGAGCAATGACTTCAAGCTGCTGATGATCGGCGCGATGTACGAGAACGGGGGCAACACGACGCACCGCTTCCTCGATGGCCACCCCGAGCTGTTCGTCTACCCGTTCGAGTCCCAGCCGGGCACGCGGCTCGTCGACGACATGCTCGCCTCGACGTTCCCCGTCAAGTACCGCTGGCCCGTCTTCGCGCTCGACGCGACGCCCTACCAGGACTACAAGGCGATCATCGACGAGGAGGGCAAGGTGCGCGCGCGCACGCCCGACGTCAGCAAGTTCCGCCACCGCCCGTTCGACTTCTCCGACGACGAGCGCTGCGAGCTCTACTGCAAGCACATCGAGCGTACGGGACGCTCGCGAGCGAACAACATGGCCGCTTTTTACCGCGCCACCTTTGAAGCGTGGAAGGACTACAAAGCGAGCGGCCGCGAGTCCTTCTACGTCGGCTACAGCCCGATCATCGGCATCGACGGCGACAAGATCCTCGCCGACCTGCCCGAGGCTCACGTGCTGCACGTCGTGCGCAACCCGTGGTCGGCTTACGCCGACACGAAGAAGCGCCCCGTGCCGCTGCCGCTCGAGGGCTACATGCTCGGCTGGACGCTCAACCAGCACTACGCGCTGCTGTTCGCGCGCAAGTACCCGGAGCGCTTCCACATCGTCCGCGCCGAGGACGTGATGACCGACTCGAAGGCGACGCTCGGTGCCCTCTGCGAGAAGCTCGGCCTCGAATCCTCCGAGACGCTCGCAACGCCGAGCTGGAACGGCTCGCCGCTCGACGAGGTCTACCCGTGGGGCACGATTCGCACGCCTACGCCCGAGGCGAACCACGCCACGGCAAACGAGCTGTCCGCCGAGGAGCAGGCCGAGATCACGACGCGCACGTGGCAGTACCTCGATGTGCTCGGCTACGCCAACTTCCTGCGCGACGGGGTGGCTGAGCCGGCCCAGACATGAGCGCACGGCGAGTGCTCGTGACCGGCGCCGCAGGGTTCATCGGCGCCGGTCTGACGCGTCGCCTGCTCGCCGAGGGGCACCGCGTCGAGCTGCTGCTGCGGCCCGGCTCCGACGCGTGGCGCCTGGACGGCGTGCGCGAGGAGCTGCTCGTGCACGAGGCCGATCTACGCGATCGCGAGGCCGTGCGAGCAGGCGTCGAGGCGGCGCGCGCCGAATGGGTCTTCCACCTCGCCGCCCATGGCGCGTACTCGTGGCAGACCGACGCCGAGGGGATCTTCCAGAGCAACACGCTCGGCACGCTGAACCTGCTCGAAAGCTGCATCGAGCGCGGCTTTGACGCATTCGTGCACGCCGGCACGTCCTCCGAATACGGGCTCAAGGATCATGCTCCAAGCGAGGACGAGGCGCCCGAGCCGAACAGCAGCTATGCCGTCGCGAAGGTCGCCGCGACGCTGCTCTGCCGGCAGCTCGCAGACCGGCACGCTCTACACGTCAGCACGCTTCGCCTATATTCGGTGTACGGTCCGTGGGAGGACCCGCGGCGGTTGGTGCCGAGGCTCGTCGCGCACGCTCGTCGCGACGAACTGCCGCCGCTCGTGGATCCCGAGACGGCGCGCGACTTCGTCCATCTCGACGACGTGCTCGATGCCTTCGAGCTCGCCGCCGCGCGCCGCGTCGCCGGCTCCAGCGGCATCTACAACGTCGGCAGCGGGCAGCAGACGAGCTTGCGCGAGCTCGTCAAGGTCGCCTGCGAGGCGCTGGAGGTCTCGGCGTCGCCCGAGTGGGGCACGCACGCCGCGCGCGCGTGGGACGCGAGCATCTGGGTCTCCGACCCGTCGAAGATCGCGCGCGAGCTTGGCTGGCACGCTCAGCGCGAGCTGCACGACGGCCTGCGCGAGATGTCGAGCTGGCTCGAGCAAAATCCGCAGCTAGCCGCTCGCTACGCGTCCTAGCGGGTTCCTCGTCGTGCGCGCACCGTCGCGGCCCGAGCCCGCGCAAACGCAGTCCATAGAATGCGCGAGCCGATGCGCAGCCCGCTCTCATCAGACGCCGCCAGAGCGCTCATCGAGGACGAGAGCATCCTCTGGCACCAGCGCTTCGAGCTGGCGCCCGGAGTCTTCACGCCCGGCGCGAACGACGTCGAGCAGCTGCTCGAGCTGGCGGGCGTTCCGTCTGACCTCAGCGGCAAGCGCGTGCTCGACATCGGAACGACGAACGGCGGCACGGCATTTGCGCTCGAGCGGCGCGGTGCTGAGCGCGTGCTCGCGACCGACATCTACGACGGCGACCGCTTCGGCTTCAACGCGATCGCCGGCGCGCTCGGTTCGCGCGCCGAGTTTCGCACGGTCAGCATCTACGAGCTCTCCCAGCACGTCGAGGAGACCTTCGACGTCGTGATCTTCTGGGGCGTGCTCTACCACTTGCGCCACCCGCTGCTGGCGCTCGACAACGTCAGGGCCGTCACGCACGGACAGGCCTACATCGAGACGGCCGTCTGCGACTACGAGACGACCGCCTGCGGCGAGCTGCCGCTCGCGCGCTTCTACCCGCGCGACGAGCTCGCCGGCGACGGCAGCAACTGGTTCGCGCCGAACGTCGCAGCGCTGAAGGACTGGTGTCGTTCCTGCGGCCTCGAGCCGGGAGCGCTGCGCACGTGGCCCGACGGGCAGCCCAATCGCGCGATGCTCACCGCGCAGGCGCTCGACGGCGTGCCTGAGTACCAGGCGATCTCCTACGAGCGCCCGCTGCGCTGCTCGGTCGAGCTCGGCCAGCTCTAAGGCGCGGCGCTGGAGCTCAGCGCGACCGCTTGGCGCGCAGCGACGGCACGCCGAAGTACAGCTTCAACGCAGCAGCGAGGCTAAGCGGACGCGAGCGCTCAGAGACGGATTCGGCGTCGATCGGCACCTCCAGCACCGGATAGCCGAACTGCTCGCAGACGAATGCGAACTCCGCGTCGAGCAGGTCGTCGGTTCGGCTCAGCGCGAGCAGCTCGCCAAACGCGCGCGGGAATATCTTCGGCGTGCCGTTGACGTCCCATACGGGGATCTGCAACAGCAAACGGCACTCGAGGTTGAACAGCAGCGAGCCGAGGCGTTGCACGCGTGTGTCGCGCGTGCGCCGGTTCGCGCGCAGCACGAGCTGCGGATTGCGCAGGGCGAGCTCGACCATCTCCCGCAGCGCCCGCGGCGGCGTGCGCTGCCAGTTCGTGAAGCAGAGCAGCTCGCGCGTGCTTGCGCGCAGCCCTGCGCTGACCGCTCCGCCCCAACCGCTCGCCAGATCGGCGACGCCGATCCGCTCTGCACGGGCCGCGAGCTGGGCGCACTGCTGCGAGGCTCGTTCGCCGCCCTCGCGCATCGGCACGAGCACGAGCTCCCAGTCGACCTCAGCCGCCGCCAGCGCATCGGCATAGCGCTCGAGCACGCCCGGCAGGGCCTCGTCGAGCTCCCTGACGGGCAGCACGATCGAGATCTCGCGCGCGCTCATCCGCCCACGGCGGCGCGGCTCGGGGCGCGCCGTTCGTACCAATCGACGTAGCGGCCGCAGGCCCGCGCGAGCGGCAAGGTGCTGACGGTGCGCGGCACGCGCACCGCAACGAGGCCGCCGATGGCCGCCGGTTGCGTAGCTGCGTCGAACCTCATCTGCTGGAGAGTAAGGCTCACGAGCACGGGGCCGCCCGCGCTCGTCAGTTCTCCGACGCGCCAGTACGGGCCGAGCAGGTTCAGGCTCGGCGGGATCACCGCGTGCAGGTCGCCCGCCGCGAGGTACAGGTGCGCGGGGCTCTGATAGGCGAGCGAGAGCTCCCAGCGCCCCGGTGGCAACGTCACGACTTGGCTCAACGTCACGCCCGTCGCGGCGCCGACAAAGCCCTCGGGGGTCACGGCAATCGGCATGCCCCCCTCCGTCCACGCCGCCGAAGGGCCGAACGGCGCGCTGTCCCACACGCCCGCGACGCCCGCGGATTTGCTCAAGCGCCGGCCGGCGGCCGTCTTGCAGTTGAGCAGTGCGCCCGGCGCGGCGCCCTCATTGAGAATCGCCCGCGCACCTGTCGCGCTTGAGCGCCTCCACAAGTCGAACGACTTCGTCGAAGCGACGAGCTTCCAGTTGGGCGGCATCTCGCTCGCGTAGCGGCTGCTCGTCGTGACGAGGTAGCGGAAGCCTTCAAGGCTGCTCGGCTGCAGCGCGTCGACATCCATCGTGCCATCAACCGGGAACGGCTTGCGCAAGGCGAACGGGACCGCCGGGACGGCGCCATAGGGCGTCGGCGAGGAGAGCTTTGCTTCGCGCAGCTCCCACGAGGCAAAGTCGTCCGCCATCAAGTCAAACGTCGGTTCGCCTTTCGCCAGCACGCGCAGGCGGTTCAGTTCTTCGGCATGTTCATCGGAGCCGACGCGTGCGTAGCGAAGCGCGTCGCCGGTCGACCAGAGCGCCGTCAGCAGGAAGCCTGCGGCGATCAGCGCAAGCGCAACTCGCTGTAGCGCCGCGCCGCCGCGAACGCGCCGCGCGCCCGGCGCACGGCACACGGCGAGCAGCGGCACGAGCAGCGTCAGCATCGTCGGCGTGGAGGCGATCACGAGCGCCTTCGAGGTGAGGTACGGCCCTGTTTTCGCGCGCACGACGACGTACAGCAACAGCGACGCGACGGCTGCCGCGGGGATGAGCAGATCGTCGCGCCGTGCCCACCAGGTCAGGGCGTAGCCAGCGAGCACGAGCGCGATCCCGACGAGCAGCCCCGAAGCGAACACGTCGCTCGGCGCCAAGCGGAAGTCGCCGCTGAACCAGACACCGAGCACCTCGAACGGCGAAGCGTCCGTCGGCACGTTGCCGCCCGGCACGCCACCGCTGAAATGCACGATCCGGGTCAGCTCCGAGAGCGATGCGAGGAACGTGCAGAGCGCGACCGCGAGCAGGAAGACGCCGCCCGTGCGCAGCACAGCGCGCGAGGGCAGCATGCGAGCGCGCAGCGAGACGGCCGCGACGGCGACCGCTCCGGCCGCGAGCGGCCAGACCAGGCCCGTGCGGCCGTAGACGAGCAGGATCGCGGCCAGCATCAGGCCCGGGACGACGGCGCGCGGAGCACTCCAATCGCCCTCGCGCTGCAGTTGGCGCAGCGTCAAGACGACGCCAAGCAGCAGCAGCGCCATCGTCAGCTCCTTGAACGCGCCTTCGCCGAGATGCGTCGCGATCAGGTACGGCAGCCCGCCGAGCACCCCGCCGACGACGCGCGCGAGCGGATGCAGCTCGCGCAAGACCGCCTGCGCCGTGAGCGCCGTGAGCACCGGCAGCGCGAGCAGCATCGCCGTGAATGGCGGCTCGACGGACGTCGCGAACAAGCTCGCCATCGCATCGGCGAGCTCGTGCGGGCCAAGCGGGTAGCTCGGGTAGACCGACGCCCCTGGCATGTTCTGTACGAGCGAGCTCGCCCAGGTGAAATGCGCCGCGAAGTCGTCGTCGACGGAGACGCCGAAGATCCCGACGTGGCGGTTGACGAGGAACGGGATCGACACGGCAACGAGCACGACTAGCGCGACGAGCGCGTTCACGGCGCTCGGAGCGGCCCGTTCGCGTACGAGCTTCGCCGTCGCGAGGACGACGGCCAGCACGAGCACCACGGCCGCCGTCTTGGCGTGCCCCGGCAGCCAGAACACGGCGCAGACGAGCACGATCGAGCCGGCGAAGCCGACCGCCGGTGCGAGCTGCGATCCCCGCGGATAGCCGCAGAGGCGCAGGACGGCTTCGCCGATCACAACTGACGCGAGGCACAGCAGGATCGCTATCGAATAGATCGTCAGCATCGGTCCGAGCGCGCCGTCACGCTACAGCAGCGACAGGCAGGTCCGCGCGAGGCCGCCGGATATGCTGCGCCCGCCCCGCGCCAGCAATGCGATTTCCCTTCACCCACAGCCGCCGAAGCCGCCGCGACGCCCGTCGCGACGCCGCGACCGAGCTGCCCGTGCCGCCGCCCGAGATGCGCGCGCTCGTCGGCCCGACGGACGTCTCGGCGTTCGAGAACCCGTCCGGCGGCCTCGTCTTCCCCTACCTCGACGCGAGCGCCTTTCGCTCGGTGTTCGACTTCGGCTGCGGCTGCGGACGCATAGCGCGCCAGCTGATGCAGCAAGACGTTCAGCCCGAGCGCTACCTCGGCGTCGACCTGCACGCCGGGATGATCCGCTGGTGCCAGGAGAACCTCACGCCGCGCGCGCCGCAGTTCGAGTTCGTCCATCACGACGTCTTCGACGACAACTTCAACCCGTCGGGCGACCCGTCGCGGCTCGCGCGATTCCCGGCCGAGGATCGCCAGTTCACGCTGTTCAACGCGATCTCCGTGTTCACGCATCTGACCGAGGAGCAGGTGCCGCACTACCTCGCGGAAGCCTCGCGCGTGCTCGCCGACGACGGCGTCGTGCACGCCTCGTTCCTGTTCCTCGACAAGCGCGAGTTCCCCTTCATGCAGGCCCACGCGAACGCGCTGTACGTCAGCTGGCAACACCCTGGTGCCGCCGTCGTGCTCGATCGCGAGTGGGTGCTCGAGACGGCCCGTTCCGTCGGGCTGACCGTCGTCGGCGTCCATCCGCCACCGATTCGTGGTTACCAATGGATGCTCGAACTGCGCCGCTCGCGGCCCGGGCTGAGCGAAATCGAGCTTCCGGGCGACGAAGCGCCGATCGGCGCCGTCACCGTTCCGCCGATGCCGGCCGAGGCGAGCAAGATCGGCGGTTGAGCGCCGCGGCGTCCGCCGCTTGGGGGCGCTAGCCCATGCGTTAGCATCGGCGGCCGATGCGCATCTGCACGATCGTCGCGCGCAACTACCTTGCCTACGCGCGCGTCCTGGCCGAGTCGTTCAGCGAGCACCATCCCGACGGCGAGTGCATCGTGCTCGTGATCGACGACATCGCCGGCGATGTCGATCCGGCGCACGAGCCGTTCACCGTGATGCGGCCGGACGAGCTCGAGATCGATCGCTTCGCGGGCATGGCCGGCATGTACGACGTGACCGAGCTGGCGACGGCCGTGAAGCCATGGTTGCTCGAGCAGCTGCTGCGCGACGCCGACGAGCCGATCTCCTACTTCGATCCGGACATCCGCTTCTACGCGCCGGTCGAGCGCATCGAGCAGCTCGCACGCGAGCACGAGCTCGTGCTGACGCCGCACATCACCGAGCCGATCCCCGAGGACGGCAAGCAGCCGGGCGAGCTCGACTTGATGGCATCGGGCGTCTACAACCTAGGCTTCGTCGCGATGGCGCCGGGTGAGCGCACGCGAGAGCTGCTCGCGTGGTGGCAGCGGCGGCTGCGCTACGACTGCGTGATCGATCACGCGCTCGGCTACTTCGTCGACCAGCGCTGGTTCGATCTGGTGCCGAACACGTTCGCTGGCACCGCCGTGATGCGCGACGCCGGCATGAACGTCGCTTACTGGAACCTGCACGGGCGTGAGATCTCGCGCGATCGGCACGGCACCTGGCTGGTCAACGGCGAGCCGCTGCGCTTCTACCACTTCAGCGGCTTCAATCCGGACGAGCCGCACCTGCTGAGTAAGCACCAGACGCGCACAAACCTGAGCGAGCATCCCGCGCTCGCGCAGCTGTGCGGAGAGTTCGCCGAGCTCGTTCGCTCCCACCGACGCCCCGGCGAAGGCAAGGTCGCCTACGCCTGGGACGAGCTCGGTGACGGACGTCGCTGGGACCGGCGGCTTAGGCGGCTGTACCGCGAGGGAGAGCGCATCGGCGCGTTCAGCCACTCGCCCTTCGAGGAGGTCGGCGCGAGTGAGTTCTTCGCCTGGTTGAACGAGCCCGTGCTCGAGACCGCCAGCCCGGTTCCAGTCAGTCGCTTCTGGTTCGACGTCTACCGCGAGCGCGCCGACCTGCAGAACGTGTTCCCCGATCTGAGCAAGGACGGCCCCGAGTTCCTGCGCTGGATCGAGGGCTTCGGCCACGAGCTGGGCGACGTGCGCGGGCTGATGCCCGCCGGAATGGACGATGCCCCTCGCCCCGACCTCGACGTGCCGGCGGCGCCACTCGCCCGTGTCGGGCCGAACTGGAGCGACGGCGACCGGGAGGCACTCGACGCGGCCGAGCCGTTCGGGGTCAACGTGGCCGGGTTCCTCCAGTCGGAGCTCGGCATCGGCGAGGCGGCGCGTGAGCTGATCGCGGGGCTCGACGCCGCGAGAGTCCCGCTGCTGCCGCTGCACGGCTCGTGGCGACCGAGCAGCCGGCAGGAGCACGCCTACGCGATGCTCGACACCGACGCGGCCGCGTTCGCGACGAACATCGTCTGCGTCAACGCGGACGTGCTGTCCGACTGGGCGAAGGCCGCCGGCGAGCGCTTCTTCAGAGACCGCTACACGATTGGCTTCTGGTGGTGGGAGGTGCACGCCTTCCCGCAGGAGTGGCTCCACGCCTTCGACCTCGTCGACGAGGTTTGGGTCGCCACCCAGCACGTCGCCGATTCGATCGCGAGCGTCTCGAGCGTGCCGGTGACGAAGGTGACGATGCCGATCAGCCCTCCGGCAGTGGAGCGCCGCACGCGGGCCGAGCTCGGTCTGCCCGAGGGGTTCCTGTTCATGTTCCTGTTCGACCACCACAGCGTGTTCGAGCGCAAGAACCCGCTGGCGACGATCGAGGCGTTCAAGCGCGCCTTTCCCCGGGCTCGGGCGCGAAGCTCATCGTCAAGTCGATCAACCACGAGTTCCACACGCACGCGCACGAGCGCCTGCTCGTCGCCGCCAACGAGCACCCGGACGTGCAGATCATCGACCGCTACGTCTCCGGCCTGGAGAAGAACTCGATGATCGCAAGCGCCGACTGCTACGTCTCGCTGCACCGTGCCGAGGGCTTCGGCCTGACGATGGCCGAGGCGATGCTGCTCGGAAAGCCCGTCATCGCGACGCGCTATGGCGGCAACCTCGACTTCATGAGCGATCGCGACAGCTGGCTCGTCGACTGCGAGATGACGCCGATCGGCTCCGGGCAGGCGCCCTATCCTGCCGAGGGCGAGTGGGCTGCGCCCGACATCGATCAAGCGGCGCGCCACATGCGCGAGGTGTTCGACGATCCGGCAGCCGCCCGTCGACGGGTCTTGCACGGAATCGAGACGCTGCGGACGCAGCACTCTCCCGCGGCCGCCGGGCGCTCGATGCGCGATCGCCTCGAGCACATCCACGCCCGTCGCGCGCGGCTCGATGCACGCTCCGCCGAAGCGACGCCGAGCGCCGATCTCGCCCGTCTGCGCGAGCTTGTCCAAAGCGGGCCGCGCCCGCCGCAGCGCTCGCCGCTCGGCCCGCTCGGAAAGCTGCTGCGGCGCGTCGTGCTGCGCTTGATAAAGCCCTTCACAGTCCACCAGCAAGCGATCAACGCCGAGTTGCTCGCAGCAGCCGAGGCGCTCGCGGGTGAGCCCGCGAGCAGGCACAGCGCCGAGCGCCGAGCGCGGCTCCAGGCCGCGCGCCAGACGGCCGTGCAGCTCGCCGAGTCACGCCGCCAGGCGCGCGCGACCGAGCATCTGACCGGAGAGCTCGGCCGCTTGCGCGAAGCCGTGCCCGGCACCGACGACGCGCTGCCTGCGGCCGCCGCGACGCACGACGGGCACGAGACCGACCCGGCGGTCGCCGAGGAGCTGCGCGAGCCGGCGCCGCTCGACGCACCGCGCCTTGCCGGCCGCCACGGCAGCTGAGCGATCGCGATGGATGGCGCCGACGACGCGAACCCAGGCGATGAGCTGTTCCCCGAGCGCTTCGTCTTCGGGGAGATGCATGGCCTGATCGAGGCCGAGCACCTCGCGCGCTACCGCTGGGCGAGCGCACGAGTCGCCACTCGCCGAGTGCTCGACGCCGGCTGCGGCGTGGGGTACGGCTCGGAGCTGCTGAGCGCCGCCGGCGCCGCTCAGGTCACGGGCGTCGACATCTCCGCGACCGCCGTCGAGCAGTCGAGGAAGCGAGGGACCGAGAACGTGAGCTTCCACGTCGCAGACATCGCCGAGCTGCCGTTCGCCGACGGCTCCTTCGACGTCGTCGTGTGCTTCGAGACGATCGAGCACGTGCCCGACCAAGACCTCGTCCTCGACGAGCTGCGGCGCGTGCTTGCGCCCGGAGGACTGCTCGCGATCTCCTCGCCCAACCGCGATGTCTACCAGGAGGGTAATCCCTTCCACACGCACGAATACACCCCGCCGGAGCTGCAGGACGCGCTGGCCGCACGCTTCGCGAACGTCCGCCTCGAGCGCCAGCAAGCATGGCTAGCGAGCCTCGTCTGCGACGACGAGGTGCTCGCTGAGGACGATCCCGAACGGCCGCTTGAGCTCGACGTACGCAAGGTCGCGAGCGTCACCGCCGGAGGAGAGACGTTCACGCTCGCGCTCGCGAGCGATGCCGAGCTGCCGGCCACCGGCGCCGTCGCGATCCTCACCGATCCAGCGGAGCTCGACACCTGGCGCGAGCGCGCCCGCTCGGCCGAGCAGCACCTATCGCGCTCGCGCGAAGCCGGCGTCGAAGCGGCCGCGTCGTACGCATCGATCAGCGAAACGCACGAGGCGACGCGCGAGGAGCTCGCTGCGGTACAAGCCGCTCGCGAGCGCGAGCAACGCCAGCACGACGAGCGCGAGCAGGCGCTGCGCGGCGAGCACGATCGAGCCGCAGCCGCGCTCCTCGAGACGCGCGAGCGAGCAGCCGAGCTCGAGCGTCAAGCGGCCGAGCTCGAGCGCCAGCGCAACCAGGCGAACACCGAGCTCGCCAACATCAGGGGCTCGCTGCTTTGGCGGCTGAGCGCTCCGCTGCGCTGGCTGCTGCGTCGCCGCTGAGCCGGGCACGCCGGGCACGCCGGGCACGCCGTCGCGGCGAGCTCCGTCAGAGCCGATCCGGTCGGCGTGCGCCGCGCGCTCGGTCGGAAGCCTGCTCGCGCCGCAACGCGGCAAGCATCTCAGCCTGCAGCAGCGCCATGTCGTGCCGCGTTTGCTCGGCATCGAGCTCGCGTTCGTGGCGCAGGTCGTCGAGCTCTTTACGAGCCTGCACGAGCTGGGAGTGAAGCTCTCCGATGCGCACGTCGAGCACATGCAACTGGTCCCTGGCGAGATAGCGCGCGATGCGCGAGCGCAGCGTGCGCGACTCGTCTGTCGCCGGCGGCCAGGGCCCCGGGTCGAACGGCTCGACTGAGCGGATCGGCTGTGGTGTGTGCGAGCTGATTGCCTGAAGCCTAATGGCCATCGACCGGCCTGCCACCTCGAGCGAGTGCGTCCGTGCCAAGTCGCTGCTCGCACGTGCGCCGAGCGCTCGCGCGGCGGACGGATCGTCGAACACCTCGCGCATCAGGTGCGCAGCGTGCTCTACGCTCGGGCTCGCCCACTCTCCGTCCGCTGGATACGGCGCGTTGCCGGGGCCGATCGGCACGAGCTCGTAGTCGACCAGACGGGCGTTGCGCGGCGTCATGTAATCGAGGTTGCCCGAGTAGCCGGTCGCGATCACCGGCTTGCCGAGCGCCATCGCCTCGGCCGGGGTCAAGCCAAATCCCTCCGAGCGATGCAGCGAGACGTAGCAGTCGCACGCCGCGATCATCGCGTCGTTCTCGGCAGGTGAGAGATAGCCGTCGAGCAGATGGACGTCGGGATGCTCGGCCGCCGCCGCGAGCAGGCGGGCATGGTTGCTCGGATCATCGGCGCTGTTCGTGCACTTGATCGCGAGCGACGCGCCCGAGCGGGGTGCGAACGCGCGCTTGAAGGCGTCGATCACGGCGAGCGGGTTCTTGCGCTCGAACACGCTGTGGTAGTCGAACATGAAGAGGAACAGCGGCCCGTCCGGCAGGCCGAGGCGCTCGCGGCGCAGCTGCTCGACGCGGGGACGGATCACCGGCAGCGTAACCCTGTACACAGGCACCGGCGAAGCGACGCTCAGTGCGCCCGCGACGTGCTCGCTGCCAACCCAGACCTCGTCGACCAGGGCGAAGGAGCGGTGCATCGAAGCCGGGAAGCGCGAGACCTCCCACCACCACATCCCGATCGTGTAGCGGCCGTCGAAGAAGCGCTCGCCGACCTCCTCGCGGAAGTCGCGCAGGCCATCGGCGTTAACGCACACGAGGTTCACCGGGAAGCGCGCAGCATCGGCCGGGAGCGAGGTGAAGTCGTGCTCCTGGCGGCTCGACGGAACGCCCTTGCCGTGGACCGGCAGCAGCGGAGCCTCGACGGCATCGAGTGCGGCGACGGCCAGCCGCGCTGCCTGCCCGACGCCGAGCTCCGAACGAAAGTAGCCGGCGACGTTGACCCCCCACGGCCGCTTCAGCTCCCGCGCGCGCTGCTCGATTCGCTGGCGGTCGCTGAGGGGCGGGACGAGCTCGCGCGGGAGCGTCCCGGGCTCAATGCCGAACGCGTGCAGCCAGCCGATGTAGCCCCTCGCCTGGTCGGGATCGTCCAGGTCCGGGTAGCCCTCGCGAAGTTGCGGCTGCGCCTCGCGAACCAGCCAGCAGAGCTTGTTGATCGAGAACTGCGCCCCTTCGCGCGCCGGCTCGGCGAGCCACGCGTAGAACTCCTGCATCCCCTCAGCGGTGAAGATCGAGCTGTGCAAGCCCGTCTCCGCGACTGCCAGCGCATAGATGTCGCGCAGGCGCTGGTCGAGCCTCGTGCCGTCCGGAAGCACATTCCACGCGTAGGACAGCTCGGCCGCAGCGGCTTCGCCGTTCGCTTTGAGCTCCTCGCCGTAGCGGCGCAGCAGAGCGGCCAAGGCGGGGTGATCGGCGATGCGAATGCGGTCCTGCTTGTCGCTCAGTTCCCCTGGCCGGGCCGGATCGAAGTCGATCAAGCGCAGCAGCCGCAACGGCGAGCCGTCGATCAGGAGCCCGTCGCCTTCCTCCTCGAACGTGTGGCGATCGAGGTTCCAGAACGAAGCGCCTAGTGCCACATCGCGCACCTCGTAGTGCGAGGCGACGATCGTCGCGAAGCGATCGATGACGCGTGCATCCGGCTCCTCGCCCCCCGGCGCGTGCCGCTCCCAGCTACTCAGCAACCTGTCGTGCTCGTGGCCGGCGCCGAACGCGAGCACGCCCGGGTCGAACAGGCCCCAGCCACGTAGATCGGCGTCGTTCGGGCGCCTGCCGTCAGCCGGCGGCGGCGTTGTCGTGCGCGGCCAGAGCAGCAGACCGTGCTCGTCGGCGAGCGGCGCGAGCTCGGCGATCGAAGCGCACGCGTACGAGTCGGGGTCCAGATACAGCAGCGCCTCACCCGGATCGCGCTCGAGCAGGCCGCGGACGAGCAGCGGCTTGACCGCCTCGCGCAGCTCGGCGAGCGTCAGCCGCGCCGCGAGCACAGCGAAGGAGTCGAACTCGAGATCCTCCGCGCTCAACTGCTCGAAAGGCTCCTCCTCCAGGCTGGCGCCCGGCTGCGGATCGAGCACGAAGGCGACGAGCTCAGCGTGCGGCGTATGGCGCGCGAGCGATCTGGCGAGCGTCCGCGCGCGAGCGAGCTCACGCCTCGCGATGATCGTTGCGATCCGCATGCGCGGCCATCGTAACCCGACCCGCGGAGCAGCTTGCCCAGGCGTTGAGCTGGAAGCGACGCCTGCTAGCTTCCGGCCGATGGTCGCGCTCGAGAACCATCCGCGGCTCGCCGGGCTGATCGCGCGAGCCGCGAATCGCGCGCTCGTCGCGGCGCGAGGGCCCGCCGCACAGGGCACGAGCGCAGGCGCGCCTCGGCGCCTGGCGGCCGCCGAGCAGGCCCCGCGCGCGGGCGAGGTCGCCGAACCGGCCGCAATCGAGCCAGGGGCTGCAGCGCTGTACGCGCGCGAGCTTCCGCTCGGCTACCTCGGCGTGCACGAGACCGCCGCCAGCAGACGGCTCTACGAGCGCCTCGACGCCGCCGACATAGCCGCTGTCGAGCAGCTGATCGCCGGGCAGCCGGAACTGCAGCGGATCTATCAGACGCCGAAGGACCCTGGCGCGCGTAGACACATGCTGCTCGCTTTCGGCGTCTACCTCGGTGCGACGCCCGTGCTCGAGAAGACGGGCCTCACCGCAGCGCAGCCGCCCGCGGACGTCCACGCGATGGCCCGCGGCCCCGTGGCGGCGGCGGGCGGTCTCTACGAGGCCGATCTGATCTCGGATGCTCTCGGCGGCGTCGGGGTCGAGCTCGCGAAGGTCGAGCACGCGCTCGACTTCGGTTGCTCCTCGGCGCGCGTGCTGCGCGTGCTGAGCGCCGCCTATCCGCAGGTCGGCTGGCACGGCTGCGACCCGAACGGGCCCGCGATAGCTTGGGCCGGCGAGCAGTTCCCGGAGATCGACTTCTTCCAGAGCGAGAACGTCCCGCCGCTGCCGCTTGCCGAGGACTCGTTCGACCTCGTGTATGCGATCTCGATCTGGACGCACTTCTCACCGCAGCTCGCTCTGCGCTGGTTCGAAGAGATCCGCCGCGTACTGCGACCGGGCGGCCACCTCGTCCTGACGACGCACGGCCTCACCTCGGTCGCGCACTACGCCGAGGAAGGCCTGCGCACGCCCCGCCAGGCCGAGGCAATCGTCGGATCGCTCTATCGCCACGGATCTTGGTACCTGCCGGAGTTCGGCACCGAAGGCGACTGGGGCATCGTCAACCCCGACTGGGGCACGACTTTCCTCTCGCCCGAGTGGATGCTCGCGCAACTCTGCCCGCGCTGGCGCGTTCTTGACTTTGCAGCCGGACGCCACATGCGAAACCAAGACGTCTACGTCCTGCAGTCCGTCTGAGCAAGCCCACAAGGGGCCGCGGCGGCGATTGCTAGCGTTCTTGAGCCTTGTCGATCACCACGATACGTCCGGAGATGTCGTCCCCGGCCAATACCCCGCCTAAGCGATCGGCCGTCTCGATCGACGCGGTGAGCAAGACCTTCCGTCTGCCCCACCAGCAGTACTCGACGTTGAAGGAGCGCGCGCTGCACCCATTTCGCAGCACGACTTACGACGAGCTGCACGCCGTGCAGGACATATCGCTCGAGATCGCCGAGGGCGAGTTCTTCGGCATCGTCGGCCGTAACGGCAGCGGCAAGAGCACGCTGCTGAAGTGCATCGCGGGCATCTACGGGGTCGATCGCGGGCGCATCTCGATCGCCGGACGGCTATCGCCGTTCATCGAGCTCGGCGTCGGCTTCAACCCGGACCTCAACGCGCGCGACAACGTGGTGATCAACGCGATCATGCTCGGACTGAGCCGCAAGCAGGCGATCGAGCGCTTCGATCACGTAGTCGAGTTCGCCGAGCTCGAGGGCTTCATGGACATGCGCCTGAAGAACTACTCCTCGGGCATGATGGTGCGCTTGGCGTTCGCCACGGCGATCCAGGTCGACGCCGAGATCCTGCTGATCGACGAGGTGCTCGCCGTCGGGGACGCTGCCTTCCAGCAGAAGTGCTTCGAGGAGTTCTTCCGGCTGAAGCGCGAGGGCCGCACGATCGTGTTCGTCTCGCACGACATGCACTCGGTCGAGCGCTTCTGCGACCGCGCGATGCTGATGGAGCTCGGCAAGATGACGAAGCTCGGCGATCCGCGCGAGATCGGCCGCGCCTACCACGAGCTGAACTTTGGCCAGCTGGCCCACGACGCGCCCGAGGAGAGCCACTCTCCAAACGGCACGGCGATCGCCGACGCGTGGTTCGAGAACGAGCAGGGCGAGCGCATCGTCAGCGCCAGCCAGGAGGAGCCGCTGACAGTCTGCTTCGAGGCACAGCTGGGAGAGGATCTGCACGAACCGGTCTTCGCGATCACGATGCGCACAGAGCTGGGTCACACGATCATCGTTACGCGCTCGGACCAGCACGGCAACGCGAGCGGCTCGTTCAAGGCCGGCGAAACGGTCGTCGCGCGCTTTGCGATGCCCAACTGGCTGACGGCGAGCCGCTACCTCGTGACACCGTCGCTGGCGCGCGAGGGTACCGGCGAGCAGGCGCTCGCGATGGTCGAGGACATGGCTTCGATCATGGTTCACGGGACAGGCAGCGGCGGCATCCTCGAGCTGCCGATCGACGTGCGGCTGGAGCGGCTGTGAGCACCGTCTCAGAGGCCGGGCTGACCGTCGCGCCGAGCAGCCTGCCCGAGAGCCATCGCGTCTATGGCCCGTCGGCGCTGGGCGGTGGCTTCAAGCGGTTCTGGGCACTGACGTTCATGCTCGCGCGAACCGAATTCAAGCTGCGCTTCTTCGGCTCGGTGTTCGGCTACCTGTGGACGCTCGTACGGCCGCTGATGTTCTTCAGCGTGCTGCTGTTCGTCTTCACGGTCCTGTTCAAGCCGAGCGGCGGGCAGGTTCCGCACTACGCGGAGTACCTGCTCGAGTCGATCATCCTCTTTACGTACTTCCAGGAAACAACGTCGGGCTCGGTGCAGAGCCTCGTCGGTCGCGAGAACCTGCTGCGCAAGGTGCGCTTCCCGCGACTCGTCGTACCGCTGTCGGTCGCGCTGTTCTGCTTCTTCAACCTGTGCATGAACCTGATCGTCGTGTTCAGCTTCATCCTGCTGAGCGGCGTCACGCCGATGTGGAGCTGGTTCGAGCTGCCGCTGCTGCTCGCGCTGCTCGTGACGATCTCGACGGGCATCGGCATGCTGCTCTCGGCGCTCTACGTGCGCTTTCGCGACATCCAGCCGATCTGGGAAGTGCTCTCGCAGATCCTCTTCTACGCGACGCCGATCCTCTACACGATCCAGACGGTTCCGGGTCACAAGCTGTTCGGCATCCCCTTCTCGCGGATCCTCGTGCTCAATCCGCTCGGAGCGATCCTCACGCAGGCACGCAAGGCACTGCTCGATCCGCACGCGCCGTCGGTCATCGCGGCGCTCGGCAACGCGTCCCGCCTGCTGATCCCGCTCGGGATCGTCTTCGGGTTGTTCGCGCTCGGGCTGTGGTACTTCAACCGTGAGGCGCCGCGAATCTCGGAGAACCTGTGACGGACTCGACGCCCACCAGCGAGCACAGCCTGCCGAGCCAGGCCGGCGCACTTGGTCAGCAGCACGCGGAGCTCGAGCGGTTGCGCGAGCGCGTCGCGCAACTCGAAGCAGAGCTGGTCGAGGTGCAGGCCAGCGCGAATGCGGCCGTCGGCGAGTGGCAGGAGCGCGCCTACTGGCTCGACCGGCTGCACATCGACCTCAACCGCGTGATGCAGCGGCCCGGCGCCGAGCAGCTCCGCCTGCTGCTGAAAGGAGCGCGCGCGCTCTACTGGCGACTGAAGCTCATCAAGCGGCGTCTGTCGGGGCAGTGACGGCGCGCCCGCAGCCCGAGCGCGCCCCCGAATCGCGACCGCGTCAGCGCCTCACGGTCTCGGTCGTCGTCCCGGTGAAGGACGGCGAGCGCTACCTGCGCGAGCTGCTCGACGCTGTCCGCCGAGAGCAGCCTGAGGAGATCCTCGTGATCGATTCGGGCTCGCGCGATCGCTCGCTGGAGATCGCGCGCGCGGCCGGCGCGCGCGTGCTAGAGATCGAGCCGAGCGAGTTCGCGCACGGTCGCACGCGCAACTTCGTCGCCGAGCAGAGCTCCGGCGAGCTGATCTGCTTTCTCACCCAGGACGCGACGCCGTGCCCCGGCTGGCTTGAGGCGTACCGCGAGGCGTTCGCGCTCGCGCAGGACGCCGGCGCCGCTTACGGCCCGCATCTGCCCCGCGCCGAGACGAGCCCGATGATCGCGCGCGAGCTCAGCGAGTTCTTCGCCGGCTTCTCGCCCGATGGCGAGCCGGTCGTGCAGCGCGCGGGTGACAGCAGCTTCCTCTCGAACGTGAACGCCTGCTACGCGCGCGCCTGCTGGGAGCAGGTCCGCTTCCGCGACGTCGCCTACTCGGAGGATCAGGCGTTCGGTACGGACATGCTCGAAGCCGGCTGGGCGAAGGTCTTCCATCCGGGCGCGGCCGTCCTGCACGCGCACGACTACTCGCCGCTCGAGTTCATGCGCCGCTACTTCGACGAGTATCGCGGGCTGCGTGAGAGCGTCGGCCACGTCGAGCCGTTCGGGCTGCGCTCATCCTTCACCGAGGTTCGCGACGCGCTCGCGGCCGATCGCCGCTGGATGCGCGAGCGTGAGATGCCGCTCGGCGAGCAGGCCGCGTGGACAGCGCGCTCGGCACTGCACCACGGAGGCCGGCGCGTCTTCTCGGCGCTCGGCTCGCGCGCCGAGCGCGTTCCCGCCCCGCTGCAGCAGGCGATCTCGCTCGAGCGCCGCGGCTCGAGCGATGGCAGCGGCGGCGCTAACGGGAGCGGCGCAAACACGGGCGAGGCACATCGGACGGCCGTGCCGACGCTGCCGCCAGCAGAGCACATCGACAAGATGCTGCAGCGCGAAGACTACGACGTCGTCGCCGAGGTCTGGCGCAACGGCGCGCGGCCGCTGCTCGCGCCGCAGCCGGGCATGTCCGAGCGCGAGCGCCTGCGCCTGGCGCTCGTGATCCCGCCGTTCACGCGCGGTAGCGGCGGGCACAACACGCTGTTTCAGATCTTCTCGCGCCTGGAGCAGCGCGGGCACGCGTGCAGCGTCTGGCTCGCCGACTACCAGGGGCACATGCGCGACGTCTGGCCGGCCGTGCTGCGCCACGACATCAGCGAGTTCTTCGCGCGCTTCGAGGGCCCTGTCTACAAGGACTTCGAGGAGTGGCAAGGCGCCGACGTCGCGATCGCGACGGGCTGGCAGACCGTGCACGCGATCCTCGGACTCGACCGCTGCCGCGCGCGAGCGTACGTCGTCAACGACCACGAGCCGGAGTTCTACGCGACCTCGACCGAGCGCGTGCTCGCCGCGGATACCTACCGCCACGGCCTGCACTGCATCGCCGCGAGCCCGTGGTTGCGCGACCTGCTGCGCGAGCGCTACGACGCCGACGCGGACGCTTTCCAGCTCGGCGTCGACGGCAGTACGTACAAGCCGCTCGCGGTCGAGCGCAGGACGGACACGGTCGTCTACTACGCGCGCCACTCGACGCCGCGGCGCGCGGTGCCGATCGGGATGATGGCGCTCGCCGAGCTGCACCGGCGGATGCCCGAGGCGCGGATCGTGCTGTTCGGCACCGACAAGCCGCTGCACGCGGCGTTCCCCTACGAGCACCTCGGCGTGCTCTCGACGCCGCAGCTGGCGCGGCTCTACTCGGAGTCGACGGTCGGCCTGTGCCTCTCGCTGACGAACTTCTCGCTGATGCCGAAGGAGATGCTCGCCTGCGGTTTGCCGTGCGTCGAGCTCGAGGGCGTCAGCGCGGAGTCGATCTTCGGTCAGGACGGGCCGCTCGAGCTGGCGCCGCTCGATCCTGTCGCGATCGCCGAAGCGCTCGAGCGCCTGCTGCGCGACCGCCGGCGCTGGCAGGAGCGCTCGCAGGCGGGGCTCGAGTTCGTCGCCTCGCACACGTGGGAGCACGCCACGGACGAGGTCGAAGCCGGCTTGCGCCACGCGCTGCGCGAGCGCGAGGCTCGCCTCGCCGACGCTGCCCGGGCCTAGCAGCTCAGGCGGAGGCCGTCAGCTCGATCCAGTCGAGCCGCCGGCCGCACAGCGCTCGCCACCGCGACGGCGCGATCGTCTCGATCGTCGCGGCAAGGTCGCTCTGCGGCTCGAAGACGATGCCGTCGAGCGCCGAGCTGCCGTTGTCGTCGGGCCGCAGGTCGCCGCCGCCGCGGACGAGCCTGATCGTGTGCTTGCCCGGCGAGAGCGTGACGTAGCCGACGTCGATCATCGTCTGGTCGTCGCCGGTCTGCTGCGAGGGCGAGCCGACGAGCCGGCCGTCGACGGAGACGGCGACAGGGCGGTCGATGTCGCCGCCAAGCCACAGCACGTAGCGCCCGGCCTTGCGCACCTTCAGGCCACCTTCGATCCGCCCGGGACCGGAGAAGCCGAGCTGCGGCCGGCCCTCGAGGTCGAGCGAAGGGACGACCGACGGCGAGCGCGACACCGTCGCGAGATCGACCGAGATGTTCGCGGCGCGGGGGGCATAGCGGATTTGCAGGCGTTTGCGCGTCGCCTCGCGTGCGATCGAGGCGATCCGCCTGCACGAGGGCACGAGCGCGGGTTCGTAGCCGCCACCGAGCGGTACGTGCACCAGCGGGGCTGGTCCCTCGCGGCGCCAGACGCTGTAGGACGGCCCTTCGTGCGTACGCACGAAGTTGCCCGGCGGACGGCTCCAGGCCGGCGAGCGGCGCATCACGATCGTCTTGAAGAACTCCGTGCTCGGCAGCGCGAGCGTGTCGAGGTCGTAGCTGTGCCCGTACATCTGCAGCTGCCCCGGGACGAAGTCATAGCGCCGCGAATAGGCGAGGCCAGGCGAGTCCGGCTCCATCTGACGCAGCAGATAGATCGAGTATTCGTCGAAGTCCGGTGCAAGCGTCGGGCCCTCGCCGGCGTGGCTTTCGCCGATGCTCGCAAGCTCGTCATAGCGCTGCGTCGGCGCGAGGTTGGTGCCGTGATAGAGCAGCGCGTCTGAGCCGAGGATGCCGACGAGCAGCGCGAGCGTCAGCACGAGCCCCTCGAGCCGGCGCGTGCGCATCAGGCCGAGCGTGCCGGTCAGCGCGACGAACACGAGCACGGGCGACAGGATCACGAGCAGCTTCGCGTCGGTCCACTCGGTGCCTTTGCGATGGACGATCTCCCAGACGACGAACGAGATCGCGACGACCGCGAGCACGCCCCACGCGCGCCGGCGGGCGAGCCAGATCAGGCCGAGCGCGAGGCAGACGATGACGACGCCGATCATCACGAACGTGTCCTCCGCGTAGCGCGGTTCGACACGATGCGATTCGCCGAGCCAGACGCCGAGCGTCTGGATGAATTTCAGCGGGCGCAGCAGGTTGCCCGGATCGGCGACCGCGGCCGAGTTGGAGTTCGTCACCGATTCGGCGAGCGTCAGCTTCTGTGACAGCGAAGCGACCGTCGGCAGCGCGACGATCGCCGTCACGCCGGCCAGCGCGACGCCGCCGATCAGCAGCGGGCGCACGTCGCGGCGGGTGCGAACCGGCACGGCGGCGAGCAGCGCACCCACACCGAATAGCCCAACCCAGGGCGAGGCCGCGATGCCAATGCCGGCAAGCGCGCCCGAGCCTGCGACGGCGAACGGGAGCACAGAGCGAACGCCGCCCTGCGCACGCAGCTGACGGGCGCAGACGAGCAGCGCGCCCATCAGCACGAGCATCGGCAGCGCCGTGATCTCCTTGATCGACCCCATCAGCACGTAGGCCGTGACGAGCGCCGGCACGGAGGCCAGCGTCCCGGCGAGCGCCGCCGAGGGACGCCCCAGCCCGGCGCGCCGCGCGAGGAACGCGAGCACGAGCGCGAGCATGCCGAGCTCGGCTGCCTGGAAGACGCTGAACAGCCAGATCAGGTTCTGCCCGCTGAGCCAGCCAACCGACGCAAGCACGCTGTGCCCGCCGGAGGGGTAGCCGTTGCCGAAGTACGCCTGAAGCGTCGTGCCGTACGCGGGAACGCCCGTCGAGAAGTCGTGCGCGAAGTGCAGCAGCCGCTCGGCGCCGGCGATCTGCACGGCGCCGGTCGTGTCGAGCAAGTAACCGGTGAACGTCGCACGCCCGGCGAAGATCACGGGCGCAGCGAGGATCAGGTACGTGACGAGCGGCACGGCCGCGAGACACCACCACCAGCGCGGCCGGGCGCGCCAGCGCTCGCGCAGCTCCGTGCGCGCGAGCGCGAAGCCGAGCAGCGCGAGCACGAGCAGCACGATCGGGCTGAGCGGCGCGCTCGTGCGCCACCACGTCGTGAACTGCGAGACGACGATCAGCGTGCCGAAGCCGATCGGCATCGCGAGCAGCGCCGGTAGGCGCACACCGCTCAACCTTCCCACCAGCAGCCCGCAGCCAAGCGAGAGCAGCCAGAACAGCAGTGGGAAGAGGAGGACTACCGCCAGATATTGCATCCGCTGCGGTCTCCGCTAGCGCGAGCTATTGACGCGGCGAAGTCCGAGGATGCTGAGGAGGAACGAGGAGAAGAAGATCTGGATGCCGACGATCAACAGCGAGGCGGCGATCACGGCCATGTGCTCATACGCGAGCGAGCCGAATCCGTGTGAGATCCAACTGGCGACGATGATCGCGCCGAGGATCAGGCCGATCAGCGTGAACAGGCCGCCGAGCAGCAGCCCGTGCTCGAGGCGAAAGCGTGCGCGCATGCGGTCGAACCATGGGTCCCTCTCGCCCATGAAGTACGTGCCGTAAGCGTGCGCGCAGAGGCCGAGCGCGAGCACCTGCGTGCCGACGATCATCAGCAGCGCACCGCCGATCGTCGCGTGCAACCCCCACGATCGCCCGAACAGATCGAGCCCGCCACCGACGAGCGCGACGATCAGCGTCCCCAGCGACGCGAGCACGATGCCGGGGATGATGAACAGGTGCGTCGGGCTGTGCACGAGCAGGAAGCGCAGATGGCGCCAACCGTCGCGGAAGCTCGAGAGCTTGCTCTCACCGCCGCGGGGGTGGTATTCGATCGGGAACTCGGCGATTTTCAGCTTCTCCTTCGAGGCCCTGATGACCATCTCTGAGGCGAACTCCATGCCCGTCGTGCGCAGGTCCAGGCGCGGCAGCACGTCGCGCCGCAACGCCCGCATCCCGCAGTGGGCATCGCTGATGCCGGTGCGGAAGAACAGGTTCAGGATGCCCGTGAGGATCGGGTTGCCGATGTAGCGGTGCAGCCACGGCATCGCGCCGGGCTGGATGTTGTCCATGCGGTCGCCGATGACCATCTCGGCGCCTTTCTCGAGCTCGTCGACGAAGCGCGGGATCTCGTTGAAGTCATACGTCAGATCGGCGTCGGCCATCACGATGTAGCGACCTCGCGAGGCCGCGAAGCCGGCCAGGTAGGCGCTGCCGTAGCCGCGACGGCGCTCGACGATGACGCGTGCGCCGGCCAGCTCGGCCAGCCGCGCGGAGTCGTCCTCGGAGTCGTTGTCGGCGACGACGACCTCACCGACGACGCCCATCGCCGCGATCGCCTCGCGTGCGGCCTTGACGCACGTCTCGATGTTCTCGGCCTCGTTGAGGCAGGGGATCACCACGGAGACCAGCGGCGCCGAGCGATCCTCGGCGTCCGCGCGTGCGGGGGGCTTTGTCTGGACGACTGTGCTCATCAGCGGTGACTCGACGCCTGCGATGCGTGCGCTTGCCCGGTCGAAGCGTTCACGCGGTTATAACGCCCGGGAGGGCGGAAAGTGGCGGATTCGCGGATGATGCTACCGGTATGCGGATCTGCATCGTCTACGACTGCCTCTACCCGTACACGATCGGCGGCGGCGAGCGCTGGTACCGAAACCTCGCCGAGCGCCTCGCGATCGAGGGGCACGAGGTCACATACGTGACATTGCGCCAATGGGATCGCGGCACTGCGCTGGACCTCGACGAGCGCGTACGCGTCGTCACGGCGGGGCCGCGCATGGCGCTGTACACGGCGAGCGGGCGCCGGCGCATCCTGCCGCCGCTCGTGTTCGGGCTCGGCGTGCTCTGGCACCTGCTGCGCCACGGCCGCCGCTACGAGGTCGTGCACGCCTGCGCCTTTCCGTACTTCTCGCTGCTTTCGGCCGCGCTCGTGCGGCGTGCGCGCGGCTTCCGCCTCGAGGTCGACTGGTTCGAGGTGTGGAGCGACGCGTACTGGCGCGACTACCTCGGCGGCCTCGGCGGGCGCATCGGCGGACTCGTGCAGCGCCTCTGCGCGGGCGTGCGCCAGCGTGCGTTCTGCTTCTCGGAGCTGCACGCCGCGCGGCTGCGTGAAGAGGGGCTGAACGGCTCGATCACGGTCCTGCGCGGGCTCTACAGCGAGCCGCCCGTGCCGGCAGAGGGGGAGATCGCGCCGGCAGCCGACTGGCCGAGCAGGCCAGGCGGGGCGCCGCAATCGGCGACCGCGGCCGAGGCGCGGCCGCCCGCCGAGCCGCTCGTTCTGTTCGCGGGGCGGCTGATCGCCGAGAAGCAGGCGACGCTTGGCGTTGCGGCGATCGCGTTGGCGAGCGAGCGCGTGCCGCAGCTGCACGGCGAGTTCCTTGGCGATGGGCCAGAGCGCGCAGCGCTGCAGGCGGCGATCGCCGAGCATCGGCTGCAGGCGCGCGTCACGGCGCCCGGCTTCGCGGCAACGGCCACCGTCGAACGCGAGATGCGGCGCGCGATGTGCATGCTGCTCCCGTCGCGGCGCGAGGGCTACGGGATGGTCGTCGTCGAGGCAGCCGCGAAAGGCACGCCGAGCGTCGTCGTCGCGGGCGAGGACAACGCGGCGACGGAGCTGATCGTGGAGGGCATCAACGGGACGATCGCGACGAGCTCGGACCCGCAGGCGATCGCGGACGCGATCGTGCGCGTGCACGAGGCCGGCGTCGGGCTGCGCGAACGTACCGTGAGGTGGTTCGCCGAGAACGCCGAGCGGCTCTCGCTCGAGGCCTCGCTGCGGATCGTGCTGGCCGGCTACGGCGAGGGCGGCTCGGCGATGCCGCCTGCGGAGGAGGATGGCTCGCCTGCGGGCGTCCGGCCGAGCGCACGCGCGTAGCTGTCGAGCGTCAGCTGCGCGGAGCGCTCCCAGCTGAACTGCCGCACACGCGCGAGGCCGGCCTCGCGCAGGCGCTCGCGCAGCGCAGCGTTGCTCAGCAGCTGCCGCAACACGCCGGCAAGCTGCTCGACGCTGCGCGGGTCGAACAGCAGCGCGGCATCGCCTGCGACCTCGGGCAGCGACGATGCGTTTGAGCAGGCGACGGGCACGCCGCGCGCCATCGCCTCGAGCACCGGCAGTCCGAAGCCCTCGTAAAGCGACGGGAACACGAACGCGGCGGTCAGCTGCCACAGGCCCTCGAGCTGCTCGGCGGAGACCCACGAGACGAAACGGACGTCGTCGTGTACGCCGACGGCGCGCGCGTGCTCGCGGAGCTCTGCCTCGTGCGCAGTCGGATAGCCGGGCAGCACGAGCACGGGCCGCTCTGCTCGCTCGATCAGCGCCAGCGCATCGATCAGCGTTCGCAGGTTCTTGTGCGGGCGCTTGGCCGAGAGGCTCAGCAGCATGCGCCGCTCGCCGAGCTCGAAGCGCTCGCGCGTCGCGCGCTCGGACAGCGCGACAGCGCGTCGCACTGCGCCTAGCCCGAGCGGGATGACGTCGATCCGCCGCGGGTCTAGCCCGAGCAACTCGACGAGATCGTCACGCGTGCTGTGCGAATCGGCGATCACGCGATCGGAGCGCCGCGCGGCGCCGGGGACGAGCACGCGCATGCCGCGGTCGCGCAAGCCGGCGTGCGCGTCGGGGAAGCGCGCGTAGATCAGGTCGTGAATCGTCACGACGCGAGCGAAGCGTCCACGCAGCGGCGCGGTGCTCGCGAGGCTGTGCACCAGCTCGACGCCCGCGCGCGCGGCGAGCGACGGCAGCAGCAGTTGCTCGCCGAGCACCCACTGCACGCGGTTGCGCGCGGCGACGGGCACCGTCACGGTCGCCAACCGCCGGTCCAGCAGCCCGTCGTCGCCTGCTGCGGCCTCACGGTTGACGAACGCCGTAAAGCGCGTGCCGGGCGGCGCGGCGTCGATCAGCGCCGGGATCAGCTCGCGCGCGGCGACCTCCATCCCGCCGGTCTCGCCGGGGACGAGGAAGACGAGGTTCAGCCCGACGTGCACGCGCGCTACTTGAGCACTTCGAATGCGGCGCGGATGTTCATCGTCGAAAAGCGGAACGCGAGGTACTTCTCATACGTATCGGGGAAGCGCGCGGCGAATGCGCCGATGCCGAGCAGCCGCCACGGCAGCCACAGATCGAGCGTCACGTGCAGCGTGCGGAAGCGCACGTCGGTGTAGTGCGCGAAGCGCGGCTCGGCGAGCGTGCGGATCGCAAGCGCAGAGAAGTAGTGGCGATGGGTCGGGTCGCCGTAGGCGAGCACCGAGGAGAAGTGCGGCGTGCGCAGCTGGATCTGCGCGCCGGGGCGAGCGATCCGGTGCAGCTCCTCGAACACCTTGATCGGCTCGCGCACGTGCTCGATCACGTCCTGCAGCAGGATCTGGTCAAAGCTCGAGTCCTCGATCGGGTATGGGAAGACGTCGAGGTCGTGCACGATGTCGGCGGCCGTCGAGGGCGAGATGTCGAGGCCGACGGCGCCGGGTGTCTTCGCGGAGCCGCAGCCGATATCGAGAATTGTCCCCTCGCCAAGCGGGTGCAAGTCGAAGCGATGCGGGTCGATCATTCCAGCGAGCAGCTCGCGCACGCGCGGAACGCTAGCGCCGGCCCCGCCCGGCGCCCTAGTGCTCACGAGGCGAGCACGCGGTCGTAAGCGGCGGCGAGGCGTTCGGCAGCGGCCGGCGTCGAATAGCGACGCACGAGCTCTGCCGGGTACTTGACGCGCTGCGCAGGCGGCGCGATCAGCGGACCAGCGGCGAGGTCGCGCGCGATCCGCATCCAGTCGCCGGCTCTGAACAGCGTCGCCTGCGTGCCGGCGAGCACCTCCGGGATCGCGCCGCTGCTGCTGGCAAGGATCGTCAGGCCGGCGGCCATCGCCTCGGCGAGCACGAGCCCGAACTGCTCCTCCCAGAACGCGTGCGGCACGTCGAACGGGTGCAGCGCCGCAGACGCCGAGGCTTGGCTCGAGAGCACCATCGCCGAGGAAGAGGCAAAGACGGCAGGCATCTCGTCGTAGGGCACGCTGCGAACTTGCACGTACTCGCCGATCCCGAGCTCGGTGGCGTGCTCGCGCAGCCGGCCCTCCTCAGGGCCGGAGCCGACGATCAACAGGCGTGGGCGTGCGCTCGAGCCGCCGGGCAGCGTGACGATTCCGCGGTGCAGCGCCGCAAGCGCGCGCAGCACGTCCTGATGGCCCTTCTCCCAGACGAGCCGGCCTGGGGAGAGGATCGTATGCTCGGCCGGCGGCGGGTCGGGCGCGGGCTGAGCGAAGCGCTCGACGTCGATACCCGGCGCGCAGACGAGCATCCGCTCGGCGGGCACGCCCTCAAGACGCAAGCCCTCTGCTGCTCGCTCGGTGGCCGGCAGGAACAGGTCGGTCTGCGCGAGCACCTGATCGCGATAGATGCGCGCGTGGCGATTGCGATAGGCGCGCAGCATCGGCAGCGTCTCCCAGATCGTCTGCACGAGACGAAAGCTGCCGGAGGCGCGGCGGCGCGCAGCGTCGGCGGCGAACCAGAAGGAGAGCTCCTCGGCGTGGACGATGTCAGCGGCTGCAAAAGCCTCTTCGGCGGAGAGGTAGCGATCGCCGAGCAAGCCTGCGGAGAGCTCGCCGAGTGGGCCGCGTGGCAACAGGTCGCGCAGCGCGCGCGCCTTGACGGCGCGCAGCCCCTTCGGCGTCTCGAAGCGGTTTGAGCCCGTCAGCAGGTAGGAGACCTCGAAGCGCTCAGGCAGCAGCAGCCACGGGCGCAGCTCCCAGGGCGTGACGAGGTGGCCACGGACGATCAGCACTCGGGGCACGGCCCGCGAGGTTAGAGCAAGCGCGCGCGGGGCCGCCGATAGTCTTCGGCCGATGCCGAAGGAGCTGCCGCTGCGCATGCGCATTCAGTTCACGCTCACGCGGCTGCTGACGCGCATGCTGAAGGCGCTCGGCCTGCGCGAGCGGGCGCTCGAAGCGCGCTACGCGGCGATCAGGGCGCGCCGCAGGGCATTCGAGCGCTTCGGCTCGGAGCGCTACTCGCGGCCTGCGCTGCACGCGATGGACAGCAAGCTGGATCGAATAATTAATAAAAATGGTGGAACGTTCGTCGAAGCGGGTGGCCACGACGGCTACACGCAGTCGAACACGTACTACCTCGAGCGCTTTCGCGGCTGGCACGGCGTGCTCGTCGAGCCGATGCCGGAGATGGCCGAGCAGGCGCGGCGCAACCGCCCTGGCTCGCGCCTGTTCCAGTGCGCGCTCGTCGGCGCGGCGGACGACGGCGGCCGGGTCGAGATGGAGTTCGGCGACCTGTTCACGAAGGTCCACGCAGACGCGGACGACGAGGGCTGGGTGCGCAACGGGCTCGTGCTCGGCTGGCGCGACCATCGCGTCGAATCGGTCCCGGCGCGCGCGCTTGCGAGCGTGCTCGACGAGGCCGGCGTGAACGGCGTCGACCTGCTCTCACTCGACGTCGAGGGCTATGAGGCGCAGGTGCTCGACGGGCTCGACCTCGCGCGCCACGCGCCTGCGTGGATCCTCGTCGAGATGCACGACCTCGAAGCGGGCCGCGCGCAGATCGGCGGCGTGCTCGGCGAGCGCTACGTCGAGCACGAGCAGATCTCGCCCGTCGACGTGCTCTACCGGCGCGTCGACGGCTAGGCGCCAAGCGCGCGACGGTAACCGGCGAGGCTCGCAGCGCCGGTGCGCCGCCAGCTGAACTCGCTCGCGCGCTCGTGGCCGCGTGCGACGAGCTGCGCGGCGAGCTCGCGGTCGCCGAGCAGGCGCAAGAGCGCAGCGGTGATCTGCTGCTGCGAGCTCGGGTCAAACAGCAGCGCGGCGTCGCCTGCGACCTCTGGAAGTGCGGCGACGTTCGCGCAGGCGACAGGCACGCCGCGAATCATCGCCTCGAGCACGGGGATGCCGAAGCCCTCGATCAGCGAGGGCAGCGCGAAGGCGTCGCTCAGCGCATAGAGCCCCTCGAGGTCCTCGTCGCTGATCCAGTCAGGGAAGCGCACGCGCTCGGCCACGCCGAGCCGCGCGGCGCGCTCGCGCAGCTCGCGCTCGTAGTCGGTCGGCGAGCCGGGCAGCACGAGCAGAACGTCCTCGGGCAGCTCCGGCAGCGCCTCGATCAGCGTGTGCAGGTTCTTGTATGGGCGCTTCTGCGCGACGCACAGCAGCACGCGCGCATCGCCAAGCGCGAGGCGCTCGCGCAGCTCGCGCTCGTCGCTTGGCGCGACGCTCGGCGGGCTGACGCCGAGCGGCGTGACGTCGATCCGCTCGCGCGCGACGCCGAGCGTGCGGACAAAGTCCTCGGCTGCATCATTGGAGATCGCAAAGATGCGCTCGGCGTGACGCAAGCAGTATTTGACGAGCGCGCCCATACGCCGCTGCACCTGAGCGCTCGCCTCCCATTCCTGCGCGCGGTGCAGCCAGATCAGATCGAGTAGCGAGACGATCGTCTTGACGCCTGGAGCAATCACGGGGCCGGTATTGGCGGGGCTGTGCAGCACGTCGAGCCGGCGCGCGCGCGCGAGCAGCGGAAGCGCGGCGAACTGCGCGCCGAGGTGCAGCGGTGGGCCGCTCAGGCCGACGGGCAGCGAGACCCACTCGACGCGCTCGGACCACGGCGCTTCGCGCAGCGACGCGGGTGCATCGCGCGAGACGAACACGTGCACGTGCGTGTCGGGCTCGGCCGCGAGCAGCGCTCCGGGAAGTTCCTTCGCATAGCGTCCGGCGCCGCCGGCACGCTCGCCGAGGAAGACGAGGTTCAGCCCGACGCGCAGCGGGCGTCGGGCCGGTTCGGGCGCGCCGGTGGCGAGTGGCCTGCTCACAGCCCTGGAATGCGGCGCCGGTAGAGCAGCTCGTAGAGCTCGGCCGGGACGGCGCGCATCAGCAAGAGCAGCAGCGAGTAAGCCGCAAGCGCGAGCAGCCCGCGTACGAGCGAGGGCAGGTCGGGCACGAGCGCGATGACGGCCGCGGGCGCCGCGGCGAGCAGCACCTTGAACAGCACGCCGAGCTTCGGGCGCAGCTCGGGGTGAGCACGCACGAGCGCGAGCAACAGCCCGCCGGCGAGCGCGCTCTCGCCGCACAGCGTCGCGATCGCGGCGCCGTTGGCACCGTCGGAGCTCGCGAGCACGAGCGTGAGCACGCAGCTGACGACGAACGCGCCGGCGTTGGCGAGCAGGATGCCGCGGTGGCGCTGCAGCGCGAGCAGCGCGAAGCTCCAGCCGGTCAACATGAACGAGGCGATCATCGCAAGACCCTGGATGCGCAGGACTTCGGCGGAGCCGGAGTAGCTGTCGCCGGCGATCACGTGGATCACGAACTGCGCGCCGCCGAGCGTCGCCACTGCCATCCCCACGCCGAGGATCAGCGAGACCTCGAAGATCCGCTGCAGCGCGTAGGCAAGGCGCTCGCGATCGTCGCGTGCGGCCCGCGCGAGCAGCGGCAGGGCGCTACCGACAAGCAACCCGGGGATCGCGGCAGCGACGATGAAGACGCGGAAGGAGGCAGCGAACAACCCGCTCTGCCGGCTGCTCGCGGCGAGGCTCGTGATGATCTGCGCGGCGTAGACGTAGAGCGTGCCGACGGCCGTCGCGAGCGAGAAGGATACGGTCAGCCGCAACAACTCCGCCCAGCGATGCGGGCGCAGCGCGAGGCGCAGCGAGACGGCGTTACGCGCGAGCGCGGCGGTCGGCGCGATCAGCACGAGGTTGACGGCGAGCACGACGGCGAGCAGCGGCAGCACGCCGGCGCCAAGCGCGATCAGCACGACGATCGCGGCGACGCTGAGCACCTGTCGCGCGAGGTCGAGCCAGGCGAGCGTGCCGAGCCGCAGCTGCGCGGCGAGCGGGATCGTGTACGTGTGCTGCGCGACGAGCGCGACCGTGCCGAGGCTCGCGAGCACCATGCCGAGGAACAGCGCCGCGTCATAGCCGGCCGCGAGCGCGAAGACGGCCGAGAGGACGACGCCGAGCAGCGTCAGCGCGATGCGCAGCCCGAGCAGGTCGCGCATCAGCTGGTCGCGATCGGCGCCCCTGCGCACCGCGAACTCGCGCGTGCCGACGCTCGCCATGCCCGCGTCGGTGATCGCGCTGACGACTGCGACGAGCGAAAGCACGGTCGTGTACTGGCCAAAGCGCGCGACCTGCAGATGGCGCGTGAGCAGCGCTGCCGAGAGCACCGAGAGCAGCACGGTCGCGACGTAGCTGAACAGCCGCAGCGCGCCGCCGCGCAGGAAGCGCCCGCCTGCGGCGCTCGTGTCGAGCACGTCCTGCTCCTCGTCGTCAGGTGCTTCGCGCTCGGGGTCGTTGCCGCCGCGCACGTGGCCGCCTTCTTCGCCGCTCGCTCCGGCGCTCAGTGCCGCCATGCCCACAGCATCCCGTGCCCGTCGGCGCCGCGCCAGATGCTCTGCACGCGCAGGCCGGCCTGCGCGAGCGCCGTCTCGGCGGCGCTCGCCGGATCGTCGCCGGGACAGAAGCGCGGGTGATACTCGAGCACAACCGCGCGCGGCGGGTGCTCGCGGAAGCGCGCATCGCCGAGGATCGCCCACTCGCCGCCCTCGATGTCCATCTTCAGCAGGTCGGTCGCGCCGAGCTCGGCGACGATGTCGTGCAGCTCGACGTCGATCGTCACTGCACCGGAGAGCAGCTCCCGCTCGCCGTTCGCATCATCGCCCGCTTGGTCGTCCTCACCCGGGTCGCGCTCGCGCGCATCGGCGAGGTGCGACAGCGCGACGCCGCCGGAGACGAACTCGGCGCGGCCCGGCGCGGCGGCGGCCGCGGCGCGCACGAGCCGCCAGCGCTGCTGCAAGCCGTTCACGGCGATCGTGCGCTCGTGCAGCTCGGCGTTTGCCGGGTCGGGCTCGAACGCGACGATCTCGGCGTGCGGCCAGCGCGCGGCGGCGAACGCTCCGAACAGGCCGATGTTGGCGCCGAGGTCGAGCACGCTCGTGACCTCGCCCAGCGCAGCGTCGATCTCGGGGGTCGGCGTGTACTGGTGATCGTGGAAGACCTCGCCGAGCGTGACGACGTCGCCGGTGCCGTGGCGGATGTTGACGAGCAGGCCGTTCTCGCGCAGGCGGTAGCCGTGGATCTCGCGCCGGCGCGAGAGCTCGCGCAGGAAGAAGGCGGCCGCGGGCCGCACAGTCCGCGCGCGCAGTGCCAGCGCGGTGAGCGGCAGCAGGCGTGGGTGCGCGCCGAGCTTGCGCAGCGCCCGTGTGAGCCGGTCGCTCAGCGCGCGCACCGTTCAACCCAGGCGCGTTCGTAGCTTGCGAGCGTCCCTTCGGCGGTCTTCTTCCACGTGAACATCGCTTGGCGCTCGCTGCCGGCCTTCGACAAGCGCGCGGCGAGCTCGCGATCGCCAAGCAGCTCGCTGAGCGCAGCGGCGATGTCGCCGACGTCGTACGGGTCGAAGTAGCGCGCAGCCTCGCCGGCGACCTCGGGCAGCGCGGAGGCGCGCGAGCAGGCGACGGGCACACCGCGGCGCATCGCCTCGAGGATCGGGATGCCAAAGCCCTCGTTGAGCGAGGCGAAGACGAAGCAGCTCGCGAGCGCGTAGAGGCCCTCGAGATCGGCCGCGGCGACGTATGGCGGGAAGACGACGTTCGCCTCGATCGACAGCTCGGCGGCGAGCTTGCGCAGCTCGGCCTCATGAGGCGTCGGGTTGCCGGGCAGCACGAGCACGGCCGCGGGCCAGCGCTCGATCACGGCGACCATCGCGTGCAGCAGGCGCGCGAGATTTTTATGGACCTTCTTCGCGGCAACGCTGAGCACGATCGGCCCATCACCGAGACCGAGGCGCGCGCGCAGCTCGGGCTCGGGCGTCGGCGTGAGTAGGTCGTTGACGCCGGGCGCGAGCGCGACGACGTCGATCCGCTCGCGCGCGACGCCGAGGCGCTCGACGATGTCCGCTGCGCCAGACTGCGAAAGCGCGAGCACACGGTCGGCACGCCGCGCGACGGGCGGCACGACGACGCGCCACAGCCGCGTCGTGGCGGCCTCGCCGGGGTCGGGGGCGACGAGCCAGGTGATGTCGGCGAGCGTGACGACGTTCGCCGCACGTGTGCGCAGCGGCGCCGTGAGAGCGACGCTGTGCAGCAGATCGACGCGCCGGCCGGCGACGGCGCCGAGCAGCGTCAGCTCGGTCAGCGCCTTCAGCCCGCGCCTGCCGATCAGCGGGTGCGCGATCAGCTCGACATCGGCGGCCCAGTCCTCGTCTTGCAGGTACTCCCGCCCGCCAGGGCTGCAGAACAGGCTGAAGCGGCTGCTTGGCGCGAGCCGCACGAGCTCCGGCAGCAACGCGCGTACGTATGTCTCGAGGCCGCCCATGCGCGGCTCGAGAAATACGGCGTTGAGCCCGATGCGGCTCGGCAGCGCGCCGCTCACGCCTGCAGCGTCTCGATCTGGGTGAGCGTGACGGCGCGCATGTCGGCGCCTTCGCGCAGCGCGCGATACCACTCGATGACGCTGTCGAGCGCAGGCGCGAGCGCGACGGGCGGGCGCCAGCCGAGGCGCGTGCGTGCACGTGAGGAGTCGAGCTTCAAGTAGCGCGCCTCGTGCGGATGCGGGCCATCGTCGAGGCTCCAGCGAAGCTCCTCCGGCCACAGCTCGGCGAGGCGCTCGACGAGCCAGCCGACCGGTCGTGCGTCCTGCTCGACGGGGCCGAAGTTCCATCCGCCGGCGGCCGTCGCAGAGGTGCACAGCTCCTGCGCGAGCACTAGATAGCCGCTGAGCGGGTTGAGCACGTGCTGCCACGGACGGATCGAGTTCGGGTTGCGCACGCGCACGGGCTCGTAGGCGAACGCGGCGCGCATGATGTCGGGCACGAGGCGGTCCTCGCCCCAGTCGCCGCCGCCGATCACGTTGCCGGCGCGCGCAGAGGCGACCTGTGGATCAGCGGGACCGGAGAAGAACGACCTGCGGTATGCGCTCGTGACGAGCTCAGCGCAGCCCTTCGAGGCGGCGTACGGGTCGTGTCCGCCCATCGGCTCGTCCTCGCGATAGGCCCACTCCCACTCGCGGTTCTCGTAGCACTTGTCCGAGGTCACGACGACGACGGCGCGCACGCTCTCGCGATGGCGACGCACGGCGTCGAGCACGTTGACGGTGCCCATCGCGTTCGCGGCGAACGTCTCACGCGGCGCCTGAAAGGAGCGCCGCACGAGCGACTGCGCGGCGAGGTGCAAGACCACCTCGGGCTGGCTCGTCGCGACGGCGCGCGCGACGGCGTCGCCGTCGCAGATGTCGCCGTCGATCGCCTCGACGTCCTCGCCGACGCGCGCGAGCTCGTAGAGCGACGGACCGTGGGGAGGGGGCCCGGAGAAGCCCGTCACGTCGGCGCCGAGCGCGCGCAGCCACAGCACGAGCCAAGCCCCCTTGAAGCCGGAGTGGCCGGTGACGAGCACGCGCCGTCCGCGCCAGAAGGCCGCGTCGACGAAGCCTTGCGGAACGCTCGCGGAATCGCTCATCGCGCGATCACTCCCACGTCCGCCAAGGCGCGCCGTCATTCCACAGCTGCTCGAGGTGACGGCGATCGCGGACGGTGTCCATCGCCTGCCAGAAGCCGTCGTGGCGGTAGCAGGAGAGCTGCCCGGCGCTTGCGAGCTCGCGCATCGGACCCTGCTCCCAGACGGTCCGCTCGTCCTCGATGTAGCGCGCGACGTCCGGCTTGAGCACGAAGAAGCCGCCGTTCATCCAGCCGCCATCGCCGCGCGGCTTCTCCTCGAAGTCGCGCACGAGCGCGCCGTCGACGCCAAGCGCGCCGTAACGGCCCGGCGGCTGCACGGCCGTGACCGTCGCGCTCGTGCCCTGCTTGCGATGAAACGCGATGAGGGCGGTGATGTCGATGTCCGCGACGCCGTCGCCGTAGGTGAAGCAGAAGTCCTCCTCGCCGACGTAGGAGAGCACGCGCTTCAGGCGCCCGCCCGTCATCGTCTGCTCGCCGGTGTCAACGAGCGTCACGCGCCACGGCTCGGCATCGGAGCGATGCACCTCCATGCTCCCGCCGGCCAAGTCGAAGGACACGTCGCACGTGTGCAAGTAGTAATTGGCGAAGTACTCCTTGATCAAATAGCCCTTGTAGCCAAGGCAGACCACGAAGTCCTCGATGCCGTGCGCGGCATAGATCTTCATGATGTGCCAGAGCATCGGCTTACCGCCGATCTCGATCATCGGCTTCGGTCGCACGGCGGTCTCCTCGCTCAAGCGCGAGCCGAAGCCACCGGCCAAGATCACGGCCTTCACTGCGCGCAGGTTATTGAACGCGAGGCCGCGCTCAACGCTTGATCACATGCGAGCTGCCGAGCAATTCGCCGGCGGGCCCGAGTGCTTGCACGGCAAACACCGGTGCGGCGCTCGGCACGGCGATCGCCGTCTCGAAGCCAGCCGATGGAGCGCTTACGAGCGGTGCGAGCGTTGCCGGCGTGGCGCCGCCGAGCACCTGCCACGTCGCGACACCCGTCGCCCCGTTCCAACTCGCATAGACAGTCGTCGTCGCAGGCGAGGTCGCCTTCAGCGCGATCGCCGGGACGGCCGCCGGCGTCGCGCTCCACGCGAAGCGGTACGCGCGATAAGCCTGCGTCGGATATGGCAGGTTCGCGTCGAAGACCTCCTGACCGGCGGCGTTGAACTCGGTGAAGTAAGGATCTTCACCCCAGCCGACGAACCAGTCGCCGTTGGCGAGCACTTGGTTGTCTCCCTGACTGCCGGTGAGCAGCGCCGGCGTGCGCACGTCGCGGCTGAGCAGCGTGACGGTGCGGGTCTTCCAGTTGATCGTCTCGTGGATCGCGCGCGAGACCGAGTGCGCCTTCGGCACGGCGCCGTTGTCGAAGATCGTGATCGTGTGGTCGGGCTGCCAGCGCGCATCGTGCTGGTAGGCGGTGCCTGTGCCCGCGCCCATGCGGAAGCTCGGCTTCTTGCCGCCGAGGCGCCAGAGGACGGCACCGCTCTGGTGGTTGATCTCATACGCCGCCCACGTGTTGCGCGAGGAGATCAGGAAGTTGCCGTCGCCCCAGGGATCGGGGGCGATCGAGTTCATGTGGAAGAAGTCCCACGGCCGGTTCGGGTCGCGCGGGTCATTCGCATAGGAGTCGTTCAGCGCCACGTGGCCATACGCGTGCCACTCGAACATGACGAGCCCCGTCTTGATGTCGATCTGCTGCACGACGGCGTCCTGCAGCGCGCCGTTGCTCGAGCCGTGCACGGAGGAGAGGTCGGCGCGGACGAGCGTGTAGGCCGAGATGTACGCGGAGCCCTGCGGCGTTATCTGCAGCTCGTGCAGGTCCGCGAAGTAGCCGTTGCCGGCATGGATCGAAGCGACGGGCTTGTAGTTCGCGCCGAGGATCCGATCGTTGCCGAAGCCGACACCGAGATCGATGTGCCCTTCCCAGTAGGCGAGCACGGGCTTGCCTTCGTAGCTCGAGACCTGCAGGTTCGTGACGGCGTTGCCGGCCGCCGCGGGCTGAAACCAGACGAGGCGGCCGCTGCCGTCGATGATCATCGCGCCGTTCTGACCGCGCCCGCCGTTCGCCGTCAGGAAGATGTCACCCGGCGCTGCGGCGGGCGAGGCAACGCTCACGTGCACGGTCGGCGGTAGGAGCTTCGGCTGCGTGACGAAGCTCTGGTTGGTCGCGGGAGTGGCCGGCGGCGACGTGCGTCCGGCCGGCAGCGGATAGGAGACGAGCCGCGCGATGTAGAACGTCGTGCCGACGCGCTGCGTGTGCCCGCGAGTGCCGACGACAGCCGTCGCCGTCACGCGCTCGCCTTCGGTGAAGCCGCGTGTGGGAATGAAGCTCGCGCCGGCGGCGCTCGCGTAGGACGCGAGCTTGCCGCTGTGTCCACCGCTGCGCGAGCCGACCACGGAGACGTTCGAGATCTCGTTCACAGGCGCACCGAGGAAGCTGATCTGCGTCTGCGACGATGCGTCGGGCGTGCCGTTCAGCGGTGAGATCGTGACTGCTGAGGCGCTCGCCGCCGAGGCGAGCGAGGCAATCGCCGTCGCGAGCAGCGCGAGCAGGCAGATCGAGCGGTTTCGTTTGCGCTGCGTACTTTCCATCTCTCTCCTCATGCGGGACTTTGCCGATGACGCACGACGCGCGTCGCGGTCGATAACCCCGCTGCGGCCTCCAGGTAGCGTCGCGCCACCGTCGGCGGATAAGAATGCGCATTACGCGCTCGGCATGCGCCGCTCGCGTCCGAGCGCGACCGCTCAGCGCTCGTGCACGCCGACGATGTTCGACGATCCAGCCGCGAACGGGAAGTCCGACTCGGCTTCCGAGCGCACGCGGAAGCGGTAGTCGGCAGGGCCCGCGAACTTGAAGCGGTACGACGCGCCATAACGACCGTGTGCATCCGTGTGGACCACCTTGAACTCGATCCACGCACTGCCGGGCGAGCGCGCCTCGAGCACGAGCTGCTTGCCGCCGTGCGGTATCGGGCCGCCGCGCAGCTCGCCGCGAAAGCGGATCGTGCTGCCGGCGCTCGCGGTGCGCGGCGAGACACGCAAGACGATCCCCGCGCGCACGCTGATCCGCAGCGTGCGTGTCGCGACCGGCAGCGCATCGCCGAGGTGCGCACGATACGCAAGGCGCAGCGTGCGCGAGGACGTTCCGGCGGGAATGCGCAGGCTGAAACGCCCATTCGCATCCGTACGCGGGCTCGTCATCGCGACCGTCGTCGCACCCGCGTACGAGGGGCTTGCGCGCACGTCGACAGACGCGCCAGCGATCGGCACTCCACCAGGCGCCGTCAGCCGCCCCGTCAGCGTGTGCGCACGCGCATATCCCGTCGTGAGGCCGGCCTTTGTCGTGCCCTGCCAGCGAGCAGTGAGCGTCGCTTGCGTCGACGCGTTCGTGCCGTTCGCCGGTCCCGGCGCGCCCGGCGGCGGCGGGTTCGCGACCGTCAGCGTGCGGTCGAGCACCGGCGCCGCATTGCCCGCCGCGTCGATCACGCTGACGACGACGTGGTGCGCGCCATTGCTCAGGCTCGTCGTGTCGAACGGCACGTCGGCGCTGACCGTCGCCAAGCACGGCTGCACGTAGAGGAACGCCGCCAGGCCGTCCGTCGTCTGTCCGACGTCGCGACAACGCCCGCCATTTTCGTCGAGCACCGTGTGGCCGACGACGCGGCCATCGACGCTGAACTGTGCCTCGTAGACACCCGCGCCTGGATCCGTCGCGTCGAACGCCACGTCGCTGACACCGCGGACCGTCGGCGCGCTTGCCAGTTCGCCCGTTACGCCAGTTGCGTGCGGGCCTGAACCCTGTTCGAGGGTTAGGTCGGCGGCGTAGAGGTAGATGGCGGCTGCGTAGGCGTTTGGATCGCCGCCATTGGGTTGGCAGGAGTGCCCAGGGATCACGCCACAGTTCGCGTTTACAGACAGGCTCGGACCAAGCGCGCCACTCGGAAGAATGAGTCGATTGGCCGCAGAAAGCGGGTCGGCAAGATCACCCTCGCGCTGGCACCCCAAGGTGAACACGCATTCGTCGTAAACCGGTTCTTCGTTTTGACCTGTCATCCAGAATTGATAGGTGGCATTTTCCCCAGCCTGGCCGCGCAAGTAGCCAGCCCGCCAGACCGTGGCCCCAGCGATACTTACTCCCGGAGACGCAGAAAACATCCAAGTGGCTCGATCAACCTCGGCCGCGTGAACGGCCACGTCGCCGATAGCGGCAATCATCGCTCCGCCTTCGGCGCAGGTATCCAACACACGGTCGTCATATGCGCTCTCGGGTGCGAGCGACCCACCCCACCCATCCACCGGCGCAACGCCCCCACCCGGCGTCCGGCACGAGTACACGTGGTACTGCCCACCGAACGCGACGGCGACGGCGACACCGAGCCAGACGCCCGTCGCAACGGCGACCTTGAAGATCCGATTGCCCATCTCATGCATGTCGTTCTCAGCAGGCCTCCTGCCCCCCTCCCAATCTCTCATCACGCTCGCATCGCGGTCAGCCGCACTCGGCGGGCCCCGACACCGTTGGGACGAGCGCAGGAGAGCGTGTCTCCCATTCATCGCCCGCCGGAAGATCGCTGCGGCAGCACAGCGGACCGCGAGAACTGCGGGCGAGTGTCAGCGCCCGACGGCGTCCTCGCTCAGACGGTGAAAGCGACTGGCAGCTCGGCGAGACCGTAGATCCCGGAGACGCCCTCGAACTGCGGCTCGCCGTCGAGCCGCAGGCCGTGCAAGCGCGTCGCGAGGAACGCGAGGCCCTCCTGCAGCTCGACGCGCGCGAGGTTGGCGCCGAGGCAGTAGTGCACGCCGGCGCCGAACGTCAGCGGCCGGGCACGGGCGCGGTCGGCCGTGATGTCGAAGCTGTCGGCGCCGGCCTCGCCGGCCGCATCCTCGTCGAGGTCGCGATTGCCCGTGAACGCGCAGACCATCACGATCGTGTCCTTGGGGAACGACACGCCGCGATACTCGACGTCCTCGACGAGGATGCGCGCCGTGAACGGCGTGATCGGCTCGTAGCGCAGCGCCTCCTCGACGGCGGCGTCGGCGAGCGACGGATCGGCCGCGAGCAGCGCGAGCTGAGCGGGGTGTTCGGCGAGCAGCCTGATCGCGTGCGCAAGCTGGCTCTGGCTCGTGTCGACGCCGCCGACGAGCACGTTGAAGACGAGGTTGATGCACTCGACGTCGCTCAGCCGCTCGCCCTCCTCTTCGGCCGCGATCAGCTTCGAGATCAGGTCGTCGCGCGGATCCTTGCGCCGTGCCTGCACGAGCGCCTGCGCGTAGTCGTAGAACTCCTTCACGGCCTGCTCGATCACGGCGACTTCGCTCGCCATGCTGACCGCGTCGAACTGGCGCTGGATCACGTTCGACCAGTGGTGCAGGCGCGGCGCATCCTCCAGCGGCGCGCCCATCACGGTCGCGATCGCCAGCGACGGGTACGGCTTCGCGAACGCCTCGACGAAGTCGCAGCGCACCTCGCCGCCCGCTTCTGCCTCCCCGTCTGCCGCCGACGCGGCCACCGCCTGCGCCAGCAACTCGTCGAGGAACTCGCGCATCACCGGCCTGTAGCGCTCGACGGCGCGCGGCGAGAGCGCCGGGTTGACGAGGCTGCGCAGACGCGTGTGATCGGCGCCGTTGACGTGCAGGATGTTGCGGCGCATCTGCTCGTACAGCGGCCCCTCGGTGACGCCGAAGATCTCGGCGATCTTCATCCCGGGGAAGATCGCCGAGCGCGTGCGCAGGAAGAACTCGCCCGCCTCGCGATCGAGCGTCATGTAGCCGAATGGTGCGTTCGCGAGCCAGCCGTGCGATCGCGCATCGGCCATCGCCTCGTGAAAGCGCTCGCCGCGCATCTCCGCATCGGTGTGATCGAACGTCGGAAGCTCGAGCTCGCTGACGAGCGTCGTCGACATCAGCTCATCGTCCCATCTTCTTGCCCGGGTTGAACAGACCCTTCGGATCGAACACGCGCTTGATCTCCTCGTGCAACTCGACCGCGCGCGGGTCCCAACCCGGCGCGAGCATTCCGGACTTCAGCAGCCCGACGCCGTGCTCTGCCGCGATCGAGCCGCCGAGCTCGCGGACGAGCGAGAACAGCTCCGCGCCGACGTCCTCTGCGCGATCGAGTTCGGCCTCGTCGGACGGGTCGACGAGCACCGTCGCGTGCACGTTGCCGTCGCCGCCGTGCCCCCACGCGCAAGAGCGCATTCCGTGGCGGGCGGCGATCCGCGCGAAGCCGTCGAGCCCGTCTGCCAAGCGCTCGACCGGGAACGAGACGTCCTCGCTGACCTTGCCGCCGCGCACGCCCGTGACGACGCCGTTGAAGCCATCGCGCCAGCGCCACAACGCGTCCTCGTCAGCGGGCTGCTCGATCCCCGCCGCGCGCGCGGAGAGCAGTTCGAGCACGGCCTCGCGTTCGCGCTCGGCCTCCGCGCGCGTACCGTCGAGCTCGACGAGCAGCGCGAAGCCCACGCTGTCCGGAATCTCACCCGGGTAGCCCGCTGCGACGAACTCGAGCGTCGCCGCATCGATGAACTCGAGCGCGGCCGGCTCGATCCCGGCCGCGATCACGTCGAGCATCGCTGCGCAGCCGGCTTCGACGCCGCCGTCCAGGAAGACGGCGAGCGCGATTCGCGCCTCCGGCGCGGGGCGCAGCCGCAACTGCACGGCCGTGATCACGCCGAGCGTCCCCTCCGAGCCGATCAGCAGGTTCTTCAGGTCGTACCCGGCGACGTCCTTGCGCGCCCAGCCGCCGACGTGGACGAGCTCGCCCGGCGCGAGCACGACCTCGAGGCCGCTCACCCACGCGCCCGTCACTCCGTACTTCAGCGCGTGCGGGCCGCCGGCGTTCGTCGCGACGTTGCCGCCGATCTGCGACTGCTCCGATGCGCCCGGGTCCGGGGCGAAGAACAGACCGTTCTCGCGCGCGAGACGTTGCACGTCGCGCGTGCTCACACCGGCCTCCGGATAGATCCGCCACAGCGCCGGCTCGAGCTCGCGCACGCGGCGCAGGCGCTCGAGCGAGACGACGACGCCGCCCTGCACGGGTACGGCGCCACCGAGCAGCCCCGTGCCGCCGCCGCGCGCGACGATCGGCACGTCGTGCGCGTAGCACCAGCGCACGACCGCCGTGGCCTCTGCTGCATCGCCCGGCACGACGACCGCGTCGGCGCGACCCGCCAACCCGCGACGCCGCGCCGAGTCGCTGTTGTACGGCGAGTCCGGCGGCGCGTCGAGCACGTGCTCGACGCCGACGAGCCGCGCCAGCTCAGCCCGCATCGCCGACAGCCAAGACCGGTCCTCGACTCATCCCGCATGACTAGCACACGCCCCCCGAGCAGCGCACGCCGCGGCGGTGGACCGCCGGCGCCCGACGGCGCAACGCATTCCAAAGATCCCAACTTCCCGTGCAGCGCTCAACTCCGCGCGCGAACCGTCGAAACACGCCGCCACAGCCGACGCCGCCCACCGGGTGGACGACGCGGCGCCAACGATGCCGGGGGTCAAGATGTTCAAGCGAGCTGTGCTGCTGTCCGTGCTGATGCTGATCGGCGTGCTGCTCGGGGCCTCCCCCGCACTCGCGGCGACCGAGCTCGCGCCATCGACCGAACAGCTTGCGTTCGGCGAAGTCGATCTGCACTACGGCGGCAGCCCGCGCCAGAGCGTGTCGTTCTCCGACGCCGAACCGCTCGCTGTGACAGTGATCGAATCGGCGAGCATCGCCGGGCCGGACGCGGCGAACTTCGAGATCGTCTCCGACGGCTGCTCCGGCGTGCATCTCGAAAACGGCAAAGCGTGCTCGATCGAAGTCGGCTTCGATTCGCTCGGCGCCGCCGGCGAACGCACTGCGTCGCTGCAGCTACAGACAAGCGAAGGCCTGGTCGAAGTGACGCTGTCTGCGACGGCCGCGACCGGCACGCTCTCCGCGAATCCGTCCCCGCTCAGCTTCTCCGGCATTCCCTTCACCGCGCCCGGCTCGCACAATGAAGGCGAAAACACCGAGACGGAAGGCCTCGAGATCGAGAACAGCGCCAACGCGAGCACGAAGGTCGAAGCGGCGAGCATCACAGGCCCCGACGCATCGTCGTTCTCGATCCAGTGGAACTGCGAAGGCGTCACGATCGGCGCGAGCACCTCGTGCGGCATGGGCATTCGCTTCCAGCCGACCTCGCCCGGCCCGAAGACGGCCTCGCTCGTGATCGACAACGACTCCGGCACGCCGCTCGTCGTGCCGCTCGAAGGAGTTGGGCTGCACGGCCCGCAGCTGAGCCTCGACTCAGCGCAGGCATTGGTCGGCTCCGTGGCACTCGGCTCCTCTGCGCGTCACACGTTCAACCTCGCGAACACGGGCGACTACCCGCTGTTCATCGAGCGTGACTTCCTCGTCACCGGCACACCGCTGATGTTCCCGATCCTGACCGACTCGTGCACCGGGCAGATCCTCTATCCGAGCGAAGCGTGCGCGATCACGGTCGCCTTCCGCCCGACGACGCTCGGCGAGAAGAGCGGCGCGCTGCTGTTCATCACGAACACGCCCGCGATCACGGTCGCCGGCATCGACGGAACCGGCGTCGCGGCGAACGAATCCCTCACCGCGCGCGTCGAACCGATCGGCGCAGAGCCCGAACCGGCGCCCGCCGCCTCACCGGCGCCGGCACCCGCGCCGACGCTCGGCTTCGCGCCGGCGCCGACCCCGCCGGCGCCGATCGCCGCTGCCGGACCGCCGCGACTGTTCAGCCTGCTGCGTCGCAGCACGCTCGACGGCGGCGCCGACGTGCAGTGCCCGCAGGCGGCACAGGCCGGCGGATGCGAAGCGCTCAGCCTGCTCGTCCCGGCCTCAGGCTCGCACGGCTCCGCGTCGCGCTATGGCCACGCTCCGGCGCTGCTCGGCTCGGCGCTCGTCCATCTACAGGCAGGCCAGGGAGTCCACGTGCGCGTACCGCTCTCCTCGACCGCCAAGGCACGACTGAAGCGGCTCGGGCGGATGCGCGTGCGGCTGCTCGTCGTCGTGCAGTCGGGCGGCGCGATCCTCGCGCAGCGCAGCTCGACGATGACGCTCGCCGCGAGCGGCGCCGTCTCGAGCGTCAGCGGTTAGCCGCGCGCCTGCCGCTCGACGCCTGCGTACTCCCATCGCCTGCCCGGCTCACGCGCGGGGCGCAGCCCCGCACGACGGGTAGCATTGGACCCCGTCATGGCCGTCAGCGCAAAGCCTCCAGCGGAGGAGACGAGCAGCTTCAAGACGCTCTCGGGCGAGCCCGTGCGCGAGCTGTACACGGCCGCCGACCTGCCTGCGGGCGCACCCGGTGCCGAGCAGGCTCGTCCGGGCGCCGCAGGCGCAGAGGCGCCTGACGCCGGCCAGGACCCGATCGGCGCACCCGGCGAGTACCCGTACACGCGCGGCATCCACTCCTCGATGTACCGCGGACGCCTGTGGACGATGCGCCAGTTCGCGGGCTTCGGCACGAGCGAGGAGACGAACGAGCGCTTCCGCTACCTGCTCGAGCACGGCCAGACGGGGCTCTCGACGGCGTTCGACATGCCGTCGCTGATGGGCCACGACTCCGACCACGTCCGCTCGCTCGGCGAGGTCGGGCGCGAGGGCGTCGCGGTCGACACGCTCGACGACATGCAGACGCTGTTCGGCGGCATCGACCTCGGCGAGGTCTCGGTCTCGATGACGATCAACGCGCCGGCGGCGATCATGCTCGCGTTCTACGTCGCCGCCGCCGAGCAAGGCACGAGCGCCGTCGGCCCGGTCTCGCGCGAGCGCCTGTCGGGCACGATCCAGGCGGACATCCTGAAGGAGTACATCGCGCAGAAGGAGTGGTGCTTCCCGATCGACCCCGCGATGCGCCTGTGCGGCGACATGATCGAGTGGTGCACGCGCGAGATGCCGCGCTGGCACCCGATCTCGATCTCGGGCTACCACATCCGCGAGGCCGGCTCGACGGCCGCGCAGGAGCTCGCGTTCACGCTGAAGGACGGGCTCACGTACGTCGAGCAGGCAGTCGAACGAGGCCTCGACGTCGACGACTTCGCGCCGCGCCTCTCCTTCTTCTTCAACGCGCAGATCGACTTCTTCGAGGAGATCGCGAAGTACCGCGCGGCGCGGCGAATCTGGGCGCGCGAGCTGAAGCACACGTTCGGCGCGAAGAGCGCACGCTCGTGGCAGATGCGCTTCCACACACAGACGGCCGGCGTCAGCCTGACGGCGCAGCAGCCGCTGAACAACATCGTGCGTACTGCCGTCGAGGCGCTCGCGGGCGTGCTCGGCGGGACGCAGTCGCTGCACACGAACTCCTATGACGAGGCGCTCGCGCTGCCGACGGAGGAGGCCGTGACGATCGCGCTGCGCACGCAGCAGGTGATCGCGCACGAGACGGGCGTGACGAACACCGTCGACCCGCTGGGCGGCAGCTACTTCGTCGAGGCGCTGACGGACGAGATCGAGCAGCGCGCGTATGAGTACTTCGCGAAGATCGACGAGCTCGGCGGGATGGTCGAGGCGGTCAAGCGCAACTACCCGCAGCGTGAGATCGCCGACGCGGCGTTCACGCTGCAGCAGGAGATCGACGCGGGCGAACGCGTCGTCGTCGGCGTCAACCGCTTTCTCGCCGAGGACGAGCAGCCGATCCCGACGCTGCGGATCGACCCGGCGCTCGAGCGCAAGCAGCTCGACCGGCTGCAGGGCGCCCGCGCGAAGCGCGACGGCGCGCGCGTCGAGGCGACGCTCGCGGCGCTGCGCGAGGACGCGGCGCACGAGGATCGCAACCTGATGGAGCCCTTGCTCCAGTGCGCTCGCGCGCATGCCTCCGAGGGCGAGATCATCGAGTCGCTGCAGCAGGTCTTCGGCGACTACACCGAGACGCCTGTCTTCTGAGAACACAGCGACCGGCGCAACTCCAGCGCAGGTTTCGTGCTTTGTGGGAACTAGGATTCCCTTTTGCAGCACCCCAATGCTCCCCGGAGGCTCGATGAAGACAGGCATGCGCCTGGGCGCGCTAGCGCTGCTGGCAACCCTTGGCACAACCGCGTCCGCGTCGGCCGCGTCGGTGACGATCTCGCCGCTCGCCGGGACGCCGACAGCGCTTCCGGGCACGCAGATCAGCTTCCTCGGCGCATCGGCGAAGGCGCTCGGCGGGATCTCTGTCGTCGGCTCCGTCAGCGGGCGCCACAGCGGCCGGCTGCGCTCGTACTCATCGGCAACGGGCGCGAGCTTCCTGCCGAGCAAGCCGTTCACGCCCGGCGAGCGCGTCAGCGTGCGCGCCGCGTGGACGGCCTCGCCGAAGTCGCGCCGCACGCTGACTGACAGCTTCACGATCGCGCAGCCGGCCGAAACGACATCCACCGCCGCGCTGGCGCTCGCGCCGAACACGGCCGCGGAGGTCGAGAGCTTTCAGTCCGAGCCGGCGCTGCACCCGCCGCTCGTGACGATCGAGCACGCCGCCGCGCCCGGCGTCGCGGCGGGCTACGTCTTCGCGACGCCGTCGGCCGGCCCTGGGCAGCACGGCCCGATGATCTTCGACAACGCCGGCAACGTCGTCTGGTTCGACGCGCTGGCGGACGGCGAAGACGCGGCCGGCCTGCAGACGCAGAACTTCCACGGCAAGAACATGCTGACGTGGTGGCAGGGGCGCACGCTGGCGCGCGGCTACGGCCTCGGCGAGGACGTGATCGCGAACGCGAACTACAAGACGGTCGCGATCGTCAAGGCCGGCAACGGGCTACAGGCGGACGGGCACGAGTTCACGCTCACGCCGGAAGGCTCGGCGTACGTCGCCGCCTATAGCCCCGTTCAGGCGAGCGCCACCTCCGCCGGCGCTCCGGCGAGCGGCGACAGCTCGCTCGACGGCGTCGTGCAGCGGATCGACGTTCACACGGGCCTGGTCATGTGGGAGTGGCACAGCCTCGGCAGCGTCGCGTTCGCGCAGCCGCACGTGCAGCCCGCGCCGGACCTCGCCGTCGCCGAAGCACCGTTCGTGCAGGCGCTCACGGGCGGCGGCACGATGACGGGCGGCGGCGGGCTGCCGGGGTTCACCGAAGCCGACGCGCACGGCGCGAGCATCTTCGCCGGCACGTTCGCGGCAGGCGTGCACAGCTACCGCGTCCTGCGCGAGCCGTGGGCCGGGCAGCCGAGCGCATCGCCGGCGATCAGCGCCCGTACGAGCGGAGCCGCGACGGCGGTCTACGCGAGCTGGAACGGCGCGACGACGGTCACCGCATGGCAGCTCTTGACGGGCACGAGCGCGAGCCAGATGAAAGCGGTCTCGACGACGCCGCGAACGGGCTTTGAGACGACGATCCCGGCGCCGGCCGCCGCGTACGTGCAGGTGCGCGCGCTGAGCGCATCGGGCAAGGTGCTCGCGACATCGAAGACGGTCCGGCCGGCAAGCGCGTGAGCGAGCGATGAACCGCCGCCTGCGCAGGGGACTCGTCATCGGCGCCGTCGTGATCGTGGCCGGCTGCGCGACGGCGATCGCGATCGCCTCACGGCGGATCAAAGCCGAGCAGGCCGCGTTCCGCGCGCCGGCGGCCGCGCGCTGCGTGCCGAGCACGTTCAACCGCTCGGCGACGCTGCCCGGGACGAGCCTCACCGTCGCGCCTTTGCCGGACTCCTACGACGCCTCCTACCGCACGCAGATCAGCCTGCTCGGCGTGCCTGCGCAGTCGCTCGCGGAGCTCAGCGTGAAGGGCTCTCAAAGCGGCTCGCACAAGGGCCACCTGCGCGCCTACTCGCAGGGCGACGGCGCGAGCTACGTGTTGTCGAAGCCGCTCTCGCAGGGCGAGACGGTGACGGTCCGCGGCATCGTCAAGACGGGAGCGCGCAGCCAGCGCTTCGCGTATCACTTCCAGACGGCGACGCAGGACATCCTGCCCTACTCGAAACCGTCGAAGCCGTCGGGCAAAGACCCGAACGAGAAGCAGCACTTCCACTCCGTACCGACGCTCGAACCGCCGTCGATCGAAGTCACGGCGAGCTCGGCGCAGGCCGCACCGGGCGACATCTTCGCGGCGCCGTACACCGGCCCGGGCCCACCTGGGACGATGATCTTCGACCAGGCGGGCAACCTCGTCTGGTTCCACACGCTCCCGGCGAACGCCGCAGCGGCGACGAACCTGCAGGTGCAGCAGCTCGCCGGCCAGCCGGTGCTGACGTGGTGGCAGGGCTACATCCCGCCGCAAGGCTTCGGCCAGGGCGAAGAGATCATCGCGAACGCCGCCTACCAGCAGATCGGCCGCGTGCGCGCGGGCAACGGCTACTCAGCCGACCTGCACGACTTCAAGATCACGCAGCAGGACACGGGCCTGTTGACGGTGTTCAACCCGATCAACTGCAACCTGTCGGTCGTCGGCGGTCCGAGCGGCGCCGCCGTGACGGACAGCGTCTTTCAGGAAATCGACCTGAAGACGGGCCTGGTCAGGCGCGAGTGGCACAGCCTCGACCACGTGCCGCTCGGCGACTCCTACAGCCTCGCGACGCACAGCAGCAAGGAATGGCCGTTCGACTACTTCCACATCAACTCGATCGACCCGCGCGCCGACGGGACGACGCTTATCTCGGCGCGCAACACGTGGTCGATGTACGCGCTGAGCACGGCCAACGGCACGATCCAGAGCACGATCGGCGGCCATCACTCGAGCGTCAAGCTCGCGAGCGGCACGCACACGGCCTACCAGCACGACGCGACGACGCTCGCGAGCGGCGAGATCAGCGTGTTCGACAACGGCGCCGTGCCGAAGGTCCACCCGCAGTCGCGCGGGCTCGTGCTCGCGCTGAACCCGGCGACGAACACGGCGAGCGTCGCGGCGCAGTTCGAGCACAGCCCGGCGCTGTCGTCCGGCAGCCAAGGGAACATTCAACAGTTGACAAACGGTGACATGTTCGTTGGATGGGGGTCAGAGCCATACTTCTCGGAGTACAGCGCGACGGGGCAGCTGCTGTTCGACGCGCACATGCACGGCTCGTACGAGTCCTACCGCACGTACCGCTTCCCGTGGACGGGCGCGCCGGCGAGCGTCCCGGCGATCGCCGCGGCGAAGTCGTCGGGTGGCCGCGTGAAGGTCTACGCGAGCTGGAACGGAGACACGCGCACGGCGAGCTGGCGCGTGCTGGCGGGCTCGAGCGCGCAGACGCTCGCGCCCGTCGCGACGGCGGCGCGCAGCGGCTTCGAGACGTCGCTGACGACACCGGCCGCGGCTCCATACGTCGCCGTTCAGGCGCTCGACGCCTCCGGCGCGCTGCTCGCGACGTCGCATACGATCCGCGGCTGAGCCGGACTCACGTGCGCGAAGCGGGGTTGGTACGCTTCGGATGCTTGGCGTCAAGGAGAGGTTTTCAACCGCTGTGGATGGGGATATGACGGCGCGTAGGAGTAACACCAAGCCCGGCAAGTCGAAAAGTTCCAGTAGCCAGGACGGTACTTCGGACAACTCGAACGCCGCGCGGTACCGCCGGCTACCGACGGGCGCGCACGGCTTGACGCGCGAGGAGGTCGAACTCGACCAGCGCGGCCGGCTGCGCTCGGCGATGATCGAGCTGATCGCGGAGCGCGGCTATCCGGCCGTGCGGATCCTCGACCTGACGCAGCTCGCGCACGTATCGCGCCCGACCTTCTACAACCTCTACGCGGACAAGGAAGAGCTGCTGCTGAGCGCGTACGAGGACATCGCCGGGCGCACTACCGCTCAGGTCGCGGAGGCTTACGCGCAGGGCGCCTCGGAGGATCAGAGCCTCGAGCTTGCACTGCTCGCGTTCGCCGAGCTCGCGGCGGCCGAGCCGGAGGCGATGACGCTCGCGCTGCTCGGCACGTTCGGCGCGGGACCGCGGGCGCTGTCGCGGCGCAACCGCACGACGCAGGCGCTCGAGCAGATGATCCAGACGGGCCGCGACCGCTCGTGGTCGGAGCACCCGGCCGACCTGACGACGAAGTTCCTGATCGGCGGGATCCGCGAGGTCTCGGCGGCGCGCCTGCGCCAGGGCCGCGCGGAGGAGCTGCTCGCGCTCGCGGGCGCGCTCGGCGACTGGGCGAACTCGTATCCGCAGACGCTGCCGCTGGGCCTCGAGGGCTCGCGGCGCGTTCAGCCGCGCGACGACGAGCCTCGCGCCGCGGCAACGACACCGGCGCCGACGCCAGGGCGCGGGCGGCGTGCGGAGGGACGCCTGCCGAGCGGGCGCCACGACCTGGCGCGCGAGGAGGTCGTCAAGAGCCAGCGCGAACGGATCGTCGACGCGACGGCGGCGATCGTCGCGGAGAAGGGCTTCGCGGGCCTGACGATCCCCGAGATCGCCTCGCGCGCGAACGTCTCGCACGAGACGTTCTACGAGATGTACCCGACGAAGCACGACGCGTTCCTCGGCACGCAGAAGGTCGGCCTGCACCAGGCGCTGCGCGTCACGGCCGAGGCATACGGCGCGAACGAGGCCGAATGGCACGACGGCGTCGCGGCGGGCATCCACGCGCTGACGGAGTTCGTCTGCTCAGAGCCGGCGCACGCGCACCTGACGCTCGTCGACACGTTCGGCGCGAGCCCGGCGGCGATCGAGATCCGCGAGAGCGCGCTCGCGGCCTTCACGGACTACCTGCACCCGGGCTTCGAGCACGCGCCGGCGCACCTCGAGGTCCCGCAGATCGCGGCCGAGGCGGTCGCGGGCGGGATCTGGCAGGTCCTGCACCACTACATCGAGCACGAGCGGATGCACGAACTGTGCGACGCGGCGCCGCAGCTCGTGTACCTCACGCTCAACCCATTCACGGGACCGGAGCTCGCGGCCGAGACGGCGCGCTCGATCGCCGCGAGCACGCGCTGAGGCGCGCACCCGCTCTGCCCCGGCGCTGCTCGCGCCGGGACTGCGGGTGTGGACGAAGCGGCCGAGCGCCGCGTCGGCGCCGGCCGCGGAAATCGGGGCTAGGCCAGCGCGGCGCCGTGCAGACCGTGCGCGGGGCGCTCACGCTGATCCCACCACTCGCTGACGATGTCGAGCGCGCCGCCGGTGATGCCCTCGACGAAGGCTTTCGTGTCGTTCAGCCGCGGCAGCGGGTCGGCGGGCACGTCGAGCTCGAGGAACTCGCAGAGCGGCTCCCATCCTTCGGCCGGGTCCCAGACGAGCAGCCGCTCGGCCGGGATCGAGGCGATCACCTCGTCGTTCCAGTTCTTCATCGCGTGTGCGAGGCCCTCGTCGCTGAAGTGATCGCCGGCCATCGCGCCGGTCTCCTCGTCCCAGTTGAAGCGGGTCATCAACGCGATGTAACGCTCCCACAGCGGGTCGACGACGGTGCGTGCATAGGAGACGTGGCGCATCACCGAGTCATCGTGGAACAGGCCCCAGACGGTCTTGCGCATGCTGCGCACCCACGCGTCGGCGTCACGCACGCTGAGCAGCACCTTCGCTTCGGGGTAGTAGTCGGCCAGCTCGCGGTAGAAGCGCGCCGAGGGCCAGTCGACGGTCGACTGAATCGGCTCCGGGCCGCTGTTGAAGATCGCCTCCCAGTCGGGGTTGCCGTCCTGGACGGCTTCCCACAGCGGCAACTGGGTCTCGAGGTCGGCCAGCAGGTCGCGCATGTGGTAGCAGGGACAGAGTCCGAGGTGTTCGAGCGCGAACATCTGGGTTGTCGTTGCGGTGCGCGGAAGTCCGGCTCCGATGACCTTCATGTCGTACCCCTTCGTTTGGGTTCAGATCGCGTCTCTCTCGGCGCGGCCACGTGCGCGGCGGCCGAAAGCCCGGCTATGCGATAAGCGCGACGGCCGTGTCTCACGCGGCCGCGCTGTTTTGTCTCATCTTTCGACTCTACCGCGACAGCTGGTCGCAAATCACCGCAAAACAGCCGTTTTCCGGGCATTCTTCGTGACTTCTTAGATCAATCGTCGGCGTACTGGGCGCGCATGCCGCACCCCGGCAGGGCCGCTACAGGGGTGCGGACGCCGTCAGCGGATCGGCGTGCGGCGCGACCGGCAGCGCCGGGCCGAAGCCGACCTCGAGGCACGCGCCGCCGCCGGCGGCGTTCGTCGCGCGCGCGTAGCCGCGGTGCGCTTCGGCCGCCTGGCGCACGATCGCGAGCCCGAGCCCGGACCCCGGCAGCTTGCGCGCACGCTCGGCGCGGTAGAAGCGCTCGAAGACCTTGCCGAGCTCGTCCTCCTCGAAGCCGGGCCCGTGATCGCGCACGCTCAGCACTCCGTCGCGTACGGAGACCTCGACGACGCCGCCGGGCGGGCTCCACTTGCGCGCGTTGTCGAGCAGGTTCGAGACGGCGCGGTTGATCCGCTCCGCTTCGCCGCGCACGACGGTCGGCTGCAAGTCGAGCGCGAAGCTCAGCTCGCCGCGGCGTCGCGTGCGCTCGACCGCACCGGCGACGATCTCGTCGAGGCGCACGTCCTGCAGCTCCGACGGCGCGTGCGAGCCGCGCGCGAGCTCGACGACGTCGCCGACGAGCGCCGTCAGCTCGTCGAGCTCGTCGACGATGTCTTCGCGCAGGCGCACCTGCTCGGCCGCCGGCAGGCGATCGGCGTCCTCGAGCGTCTGGATGTTCGCGCGCAGCGAGGCGATCGGCGTGCGCAGCTCGTGGCTGGCGTCGGCGACGAGCTGCCGCTGCGCCGCGAGCGAGCGCTCGAGCGCGTCGAGCGTCGTGTTGAAGCTCGTCGCGAGGCGCCCGAGCTCGTCGTCGCCGCCGGCCTCGAGGCGCTCGGACAGGTTCAGCTCGCCGGCGAGCGACTCGGTGCGGCGCGTGAAGCGCGCGATCGGCGCGAGCGCGGTGCGCGCGACGAACGCGCCGAGCAGCGCGGCGAGCGCGATCCCGGCGACGCCGACGACGAGCAGGATCAAGAGGATCCGGCTGAGCTCGTGGTCGACCTCGGTCAGCGGGCGCGCGATCATCACGGCGCCGCGCGGGCTGCCGGCGACGCCTTTCGTTCCGACGGTCAGCACGCGCAGGTGCGTGCCCTTGACGGTGCGGTCGCTGAGCGCGCGCCCGCTGCCCTTCGCGGCGATCGCCCGCTCGGCGGCGTTCGGCGGGATCTCGGGGGTTTTCCCCTGCCCTTGCGGCGCGTCGACGGAGCCGGCGGCGGAGACGAACTGCACGTAGCCGCTCGCCGCGCCGAAGCGCGCCGGCTGGACGGCTTTCGGCAGCGGTCCCTCTTTGCCGCCACGCCCGCGCAGCGTCGGCGGGGCGGCGCCGCCGGGCAAGGCGTTGACGGAGAACTTGCCGCCGCGGTCGCGCAGCAACGGAGCTGCCGCGACGAAGCCCTGCGCGCGCTGGGTCAGCGACTCGTCGATCTGCGCGCGCAGGTCCGAGCGCACGGCGAGGTACAGGCCGATCGCGGCAGCGAGCACGGCGAGCGCCACCGCGAGCCCGGCGACGCCGGCGATCCGCATGCGCAGGCTCACGGCTCGCGCATCACGTAGCCGACGCCGCGCACGGTGTGCAGCAGATCGCGCGCGCCGAGCTCCTGCAGCTTGCGCCGCAGGTAGCCGACGTAGACGCGCAGCGCGTTCGATGCCGGGCCGAAGTCATAGCCCCAGACGCGGTCGTAGATCACGCTGTGCGGAAGCACCTGGCGCGGGTTGCGCATGAACAGCTCGAGCAGCTGGTACTCGGTCCGCGTCAGCTCGGCGAACTGCTCGCCGACGCTCGCTCCGTGCAGCGCGCGATCGAGCGTGACCTCGCCGAACGACAGCTCGTCGGGCTCGCTCTCGGGGCCGCTGCGGCGCAGCAGCGCGCGCAGCCGCGCCTTTAGCTCGTTGACGTCGAACGGCTTGATCAGGTAGTCGTCGGCGCCCGCGTCGAGCCCCGCGACGCGGTCTGAGATCTCAACGCGCGCGGTCAGCATCAGGATCGGCACGCGGTTGCCGAGCCGGCGCACTCGTTCGCAGACCTCGATGCCGTCGATGCCGGGCATGCCGATGTCGAGCACGACCGCATCCGGCACTGCGTGCGCGACGGCCTCGATCGCCTCGGCGCCTCCCTCGGCGCTCTGCACGTCGTAGCCGTCGAGGCTCAGCACGCGGCGCAGCGCGTCGCGCACGGCCCGATCGTCGTCGACTACGAGGACCCTCATGCGATCGATTGTTGCGCACCGTCCGCATCTCGACGGCAGGCGCCAAGGACTCCTACGATGCTCTTACGCAAAGCGCCGAGCACGGCCGCGAGCGCACCGACGCCGCTGCGCGGGCGAGCGCTACTGTTGCGCGACGCAGCGCGAGCAAGACGGAAGGACGCATGCAGAGGCCAGCGAGCGCCAAAGACGGGTCGAAGCGAACACCGCCGCGCAAGCGCACAGCCAAGGCGAAGCAGGCCGCGGCGGCGCGCCCGGCCCGCTCGCACAGCACCGACCCCGATCAGCCGCAGCTGCGCAAGCTGGAGCTGCACGGCGACCGCATCGCCTACCGCCTCGCCGGCAGCGGGCCGCCGCTCGTGCTGATCCACGGGATCACGTCGAGCTCGGCGACGTGGGTGCGCGTGATCCCGAGCCTCGCACGCCACTTCACCGTGATCGCGCCGGACTTGATCGGCCACGGCGACTCGGACAAGCCGCGCGGCGACTACTCGCTCGGCGCGCACGCGAGCAGCATCCGCGACCTGCTCGTCGCGCTTGGGCACGAGCGCGCGAGCGTCGTCGGGCACTCGCTCGGCGGCGGCATCGCGATGCAGTTCTCCTACCAGTTCCCGGAACGCTGCGAGCGCCTCGCGCTCGTCGATTCGGGCGGGCTCGGGCGCGACGTGAGCATCCTGCTGCGCGCCGCGACGCTGCCCGGCTCGGAGTTCGTGCTGCCGGCGCTCGCGGCGACGCGCCTGCTCGACGCGGGGCGCTTCGCGGGACGAATGCTCGGCAAGGTCGGCCTACGTGCACGCACGGACATCGAGGAGATCGCGCGCGGGCACGCGACGCTTGCCGACGCGGCGACGCGCTCGGCGTTCGTGCACACGCTGCGCGCCGTCGTCGAGCCGGGCGGCCAGCGCGTCGATGCGTCGAACCGCTTGTACCTCGCCGCGCACATCCCGTTCCTGCTGATCTGGGGCGAGCGCGACTCGATCATCCCCGTCGCGCACGGGCTCGCGACGCACGAAGCGCTGCCGGGCAGCCGGCTCGAGCTGTTCGCCGAGTCGGGGCACTTCCCGCAGCTCGACGAGCCGCAGCGCTTCATCGAAGTGCTCACGGACTTCCTCGAGACGACCGAGCCGGCGCCGCCGGGCGCCTGGCGCGAGCTGCTCGAGCGCAGGTAGCTAGTCGGGCCTGACCTCGAGCACGACCTTGCCCGTCGCGCGGCGCTCGTCGATCGCGCGCAGCGCCTCGGCGGCGCGCTCGAGCGGAAAGCGCTCGCCGACGACGGGGCGCACGAAGCCGTCGTCGATCATCCGAGCGATCGCGGCGCCGATCTCGCGGTTGATCTCGGGCTTGCCCATCACGTACGCGCCCCAGCCGGCGCCGATCACCTCGGTGTTGCCGAGCAGCAGCCGGTTGACTTTCACTTCGGGGATCGAGCCGCCGGTGAAGCCGACGACGACGACGCGCCCGCTCTCGCGCAGCGAGCGCAGGCTGTCGGTGAAGCGATCGCCGCCGACGGGGTCGAGCACCATGTCGACGCCGCCGCCGGAGAGCTCCTTGACCTCGTCCTTCCACGTGTCGCTGAGCAGCACCGTCTCGTCGGCGCCTGCGTCCTTGGCGACGCGGCCCTTCTCCTCGGTCGAGACGAGCGCGATCGAGCGCGCGCCGAGCGCCTTCGCGACCTGCAGCACAGCCGTGCCGACGCCGCCGGCGGCGCCGTGGACGAGCACCGTCTCGCCGGCCTTCAGACGCCCGCGCGTGACGAGGCAGAAGTACGCCGTGTGGTAGTTGAGGATCAAGCTTGCGCCCTGCGCGTAATCGAGCACGTCCGGCAGCGGAAAGGCGAAGTACGCGGGCGCGACGGCGACCTCGGCGAAGCCACCGAGCGCACAGAAGGCGGCGACGCGATCGCCCTCGCGCACCTGCGCGCCGGGCGGCGCGCTGCGCACGATGCCGCCGACCTCGCTGCCCGGCACGAACGGCAGCGGAGGCTTGACTTGATACATCCCTCGTGTTTGCAGGACCTCCGGGAACGACACGCCGGCGGCGTACACGTCAACGAGCACTCCCTCGCCCGGCGTGAGCATGTGCGACGGCTCCGGCTCGGGCAGCTCGACGATGCGCAGAGCGCTGTCGGGGCCCGTTTCCTCGACGATCTGGATCGCTCTCATGCTGCGATTATGTCTGAAGGTGGAGGTACACGCACACGAGCGAGAGAGGTTTCGAGATGGCGAAGGTCCTATGCGTGCTGTACGACGACCCGGTTGACGGATACCCACCGGCCTACGCACGAGACGACGTACCGAAGATCGAGCGCTACCACGACGGGCAGAGCGCGCCGACGCCGCGGGCGATCGACTTCACGCCGGGCGAGCTGCTCGGCAGCGTCTCGGGCGAGCTCGGCCTGCGCTCGTTCCTCGAGGGGCTCGGCCACGAGCTCGTCGTGACCTCCGACAAGGAAGGCCCCGACTCGGCCTTCGAGCGCGAGCTGCCCGACGCGGAGATCGTCATCTCACAACCCTTCTGGCCGGCGTACCTGACGGCCGAGCGGATCGCGAAGGCGCCGAAGCTGAAGCTCGCATTGACGGCCGGGATCGGCTCGGACCACGTCGACCTGCAGGCCGCGATAGACGGCGGGCTGACCGTCGCGGAGGTGACGTACTCGAACAGCATCAGCGTCGCCGAGCACGTCGTGATGATGATCCTCTCGCTCGTGCGCAACTACATCCCCTCGCACCAGTGGGTGCTCGACGGCGGCTGGAACATCGCCGACTGCTCGGCGCGTGCTTACGACCTCGAGGGCATGCAGGTCGGCACGGTCGCGGCCGGGCGGATCGGCTCGGCCGTCCTGCGGCGATTGAAGCCGTTCGAGGTCGGCCTGCACTACACCGACCGCCACCGCCTGCCCGAGGAGGTCGAGCAGGAGCTCGGGCTGACGTTCCACGAAGACGCCGAGTCGCTCGTGCAGGTCTGCGACGTCGTCACGATCAACGCGCCGCTGCACCCCGAGACGGAGAACCTGTTCGACGAGGCGCTGCTCGCGAAGATGAAGCGCGGCTCCTACCTGATCAACACGGCGCGCGGGAAGATCTGCGACCGCGACGCCGTCGCGCGCGCTTGCGAGAGCGGCCAGCTCGCGGGCTACGCCGGCGACGTGTGGTTTCCGCAGCCGGCGCCGAAGGACCATCCGTGGCGCTCGATGCCGCATCAGGGGATGACGCCGCACACCTCCGGCACGACGCTCTCCGCGCAGGCGCGCTACGCGGCGGGCGCGCGCGAGATCCTCGAGTGCTACTTCGAGGGCCGCCCGATCCGCGAGGAGTACCTGATCGTCGACGGCGGCGCGCTCGCGGGCGCCGGTGCGCACGCGTACACCGAGGGCGACGCGACCGGCGGCTCCTCCTAGCGACCGCTCGCGGCGGGTCGCTCAGGCGGCCCGCCGCGCGTTCGCCGCGGGCGCGCTCGAGCGCCCGGCGGCAAAGCCCGAGAGCTCCGCGATCGACACGCTCGGCTGCGACTCGAACACGAGATGAGCGCCGCTGTCGAGCACGACGACGCCACCGTGCGGCAGCTGCGCACGTGCTGCGCGCGGGCCGGCGAGCAGCGCGCACTTGGCCCTGATCTCGGCCTCGAGCGCACTTGGCGCGAGCGCCGTCGCCTGGACGATCCCCGTGAACGCCGGAAGCCCGCTCGCGGGGTCGAGCAGGTGATGCGCCGGGCGCCCGTCTGCGTCGAGCCAGCTGCGCCGCGCGATGCCGCTCGTCGCGACTCCTCCGGAGCGCAGCTCGAACGCGTGCAGCACGCTGCCGTCGAGCGGGCTCTCGACCTCGACGCGGCGCGCGGCGCCGGCGCGCCCGCCGATCGCGAGGTCGCCGGCGCAGTCGACGGCGAAGCTCCGGTGCCGGGTGAGCCGCGCCGCGAGCACGTCGGCGAACAGGCCCTTCGCCAGACCGCCGCTGTCGATCCGCAACCCGGGCGGGCGCGTGACGACGCCGCTGCGCAGATCGACGCCGAACTCGCTCCAGCCGCGTGCAGCGCTCGGGTGCGCGGGCCTGCGCGCCGGAGCCAGTGCCAGCGCGCGCGCGAGCTCGAGCGGCTCGCCGAGGTCGTGCGCGTAGCCGGCCGTCTCGAGCGGCTCGATCAGCGTCCCGTCGACGAGCCCGCCCGAGACGCGCCCGGCCGCGCCGATCGCGGCGACGAGCCGCGCCAGCAGCGGGCTCACCGGCACTTCGCGACGCGGGTCTTCGTTCAGCCGCGAGAGCTCGCTGCCGGGCAGGAAGCGCGAGAACTGCTCGTGCCACAGCTCGAGCGACTGCCGTGCTTGCAGCGCCGCCGATGCCGAGCGCGTGGCGTCGGCGCCGCCGACGAGCACCGTGCAGCGCGAGCCGAAGCACGCGAAGCGCTCGATCTGCTCGCCGCGCGCCTTCACGACTGCGACGTCCTCACGGAGCTCGGCGATTCGCCGGACGAGCTCGAGCCGCTCGATTCTTCAGAGCCCGTCGAGCCGACGCTCGATTCTTCAGAGCTTTCGCTCGATTCCGTGCTGCCGCTCGATTCGGTGCTGCCGCTCGATTCTTCGGCGCTCGCGCCGGCTCCGCTCGATTCTTCACTCGATTCGCCGGCACTCGTGCTCGACGCTTTGTGCACGACCGAAGTAGAGCGCGCTTTCGACGATGCCGACAGCGCCGGGTCGTGCCCGGACGCAAGCTGCACGTAGACGACGAGGAACAGCGCGACGAACAGCGCCGCGGTGACGGCCGCGACCGAGCGCCTGATGCGCCGTGCACGACGGCGAAGCTCCGAGCGGCGATCGGCGGCGAGCGCTTTGGCCTGTGCGGGGGTCATCGCATCGCTCCGAGGCGCGGCGCGGCGGCGGCTTTCGGCACGCGCACCCAGCGTCCGATCAAGAGCACGAGCGCGGGCGCGACGGCGATCGCCGTCATCGCGAGGAACCATGCCTGTCCGGCGTCGGTGCCCTCGCCGAGCGAGTGCGCGAGGCCGAGCAGCCACGCGAGCGCCGTGAAGCGGTGCAGGACGCGCCAGCGCTGCACGCCGATCTTCGCGCGGGCGTAGTAGGAGAGCCCGAGCGCGAGCATCGCCCAGAAGGCGACGATGCCGATCGTCGTCCACAGCGTCTCGTAGCCGCTGACGAACGGGATCGTCAGTTCGGCGACGTCGGCGTTCAGGAAGCCGTCGCCGAGCAGCGTCAGCACGTGCACGAGCAGCGCGACGATCGTCGCCAGCGAGAGCGCCTCGTGCGCGACGCGCAGGTCCGCGAGGCGGCCCTTCGCGACGCGCTTGCTCATCGCCAGCCCGACGCACACCGAGACGCTCGAGAGCAGCAGCGCCGCGCTGCCGGCCGCGCGGCTCGCGAGCCAGTAGAGGTGCGGCGCGACGGCGGTCGCGACGTTCGTCAGGTGGATGCTCATGGATCTGAGTATCCGGCGCCAACCTTAGGCGCGACTGCACGAAAGCTGAGAGCTTTCTAAGGGAAGGAGATCAGGCCGTGGCCGTCACGCGCGGCCGCGCATCGGCGCGCAACCACGTCGCGATCGCCATCGCAGCGGCGACGAGCAGCACGGCCGGCCACGCGCCGATCGCGAGCGCGAGCACGTGCGAGACGACGAACGCCGCGAGGCCGGCGAACGCGAGCACGAGCGCCGTGCGCGTGTCGTTGCGCCGCGCCCACTCGCGCACGCACCACAGCCCGCCCGCGAGCAGCACGACGCCGCCGAGCGGGCGCGAGCCTGAGCCGGCGGCAACCGCGTAGCCGGCGATCAGCGAGCCGGCGGCGACCGGCGCCGTCGGGATGGCCCGCGCCGCACGGGCGGCCGGAGCGCTCACGAGCTGCTCGTCTCCCGCCACAAGTCGACGCCGCCCTCTTGCGCGTAGCGGTCGATCTCGGCGAGCTCCTCCGTCGTGAAGTCGCGCTGGTCCAGCGCCGCGACGTTCTGCTCGAGCTGCTCCACGCTCGAGGCGCCGAGCAGCGCCGAGGTGACGCGCTCGTCGCGCAGCGCCCAAGAGATCGCCAGCTGCGCGAGCGTCTGCGAGCGGCGCTTGGCGATCTCGTTGAGCGCGCGTGCGCGCTCGAGGTTCTGCTCGCTGACCATCTCCTCTGAGAAGTAGTTGCCGCGCCGCACGCGCGAGTCCTGCTCGATGCCGCCGAGGTACTTGTCCGTCAGCAGCCCCTGCGCCAGCGGCGAGAAGACGATCGCGCCGATGCCGTCGCGCTCGAGCACGTCGAGCAGCTCGTCCTCGATCCAGCGGTTGAACATCGAGTAGGACGGCTGGTGGATCAACAGCGGCGTGCCGAGCTCGCGCAGGACGTCGACGGCCTGTTTGGTCCGCTGCGGCCCGTAGGAGGAGATGCCGACGTAGCGCGCCTTGCCGCTGCGCACGGCGTAGTCGAGCGCGCCCATCGTCTCGCGCAGCGGCGTGTCCGGGTCGAAGCGATGCGAGTAGAAGATGTCGACGTAGTCGAGACCCATCCGCGACAGGCTCTGGTCGAGGCTCGCGAGCAGGTACTTGCGCGAGCCGAACTCGCCGTAGGGGCCCGGCCACATGTCCCAGCCGGCCTTCGTCGAGATCACGAGCTCGTCGCGATACGGGCTGAAGTCCTCCGCGAATATCCGCCCGAAGTTCTTCTCGGCGCTGCCGTACGGAGGGCCGTAGTTGTTCGCCAGGTCGAAGTGCGTGATGCCGAGGTCGAACGCGCGGCGCAGGATCGCGCGGCTGTTCTGCAGCGGGAAGTCGTCGCCGAAGTTCTGCCACAGCCCGAGCGAGATCGCCGGCAGGCGCAGCCCGCTGCGCCCGCAGCGGCGGTACTGCATCGTCTCGTAGCGATCGCCCGCGGGCACGTACAGCGACGGACCAAGATCGGCGTCGTAGGCCATCGCTCGATTATCGCACCGGGCCGCCGGTGCTCACCCCGCCCCGCCGCGCGCCCGCGTGGAGCGCCGCGTCTAGTCGTTCCAGCTCGGCAGGAACCCGCCGCGCACGAGTACCTTCGGCGTGCCACCGGCGTAGGGCACGGCGACGATGTCGTGCGGTCCTTCCGGGAAGAAGCCGCCCGTTGCGGCGAGCACCGTCGAGCCGTCGCGCGAGATGCCCGTCGCGACGAGCTCCGTCGCGAGCTTGCGGTTGCGGTTGAACACGTGCACCGCGCCCGTGCGCGGGTTGACGCCCTGCCCGTAGACCGTGTCCTGGCCGCCGAACTCGGCGAGCAGCTGCGCGCCGGAGGCCGACCATGCCAGCGGCGTCGGCCCCGACAGCAGGAACGGCGCCCTGACGCGCGTCAGCTGACGCGCGCCCGTGCCGTCCGGCTTCATCGTCCAAACGTTGACCTTCGGTTCGTCCTGTCCTTTGCGCCGCACGCTGAAGTAGCGCGCGAAGGCGATCGCCGTCGGTCCCCACACCGGCTGCGTGCTGCGTTGGTTCGTGGTGATCCGCTTCGGCGTGCCGCCCGCGACCGCGACCGTGTAGATGTCGCTGCGCGGCGGGAACGTACGGTCGTTCGCCGCGCGCGCGTACGCAAGCATCGTCGAGTCCGGCGAGAAGCTCACGCCCTGGAAGCTGCCCGTCGCGATCGTGCGCGTCGTCTTCGTCGCGACGTCGATCAGCAGCAGCCGTTCGGCCGCCGGCGGTTCGCCGACGCCCACGACGATCGTCTTCGAGTCAGGCGACCAAGCCGTCTGAGAGATGTTCGCGTTGGCCGCGAGCGTCACGATCGCCCCGCCCGCGGTCGGCACCAAGTCGAGCGCCGGGTTGCCTTTCGCCGGCAGCGACGAGAACAGGACCGCCGCGCCGTCGGGAGAGATCAGCGGCTGCAAGCCGACGCCCGGCGCCACGATCTGGCGCTGCCCGGCGCCGCTGTCTTCGGCCACCCAGATCGACGGCGCCTTCATCGGGTTCTTCTCGAAGGCGATCGTCGCGCCGGCCGGCGCGACCGCTGTCAGAGCCGCGAGCGCGACGAGCGCGCTCGTCGCCACAGCCTTCGCCCGGCGCGTGTGTCCGCGAGATCCCCCGATCACGCGGCGAAGCGTAAAGGAGGCATCGGCGCACGCCGCACCGCGTTCGCTCAGCGATCCGACTCGATTCGGTGCAGCGCCGCCTGGTCGAGCGCCGCGCCGTGCCGCGGCGCGCGCACGGCCGAGGGCAGCTCGACGTGCAGCCCCGTCGCGCCGTCGAGCAGCGCCGTCGCCTCGAGCAGCGTGTAGCTGAGCACGTGCCCGCCGCGCGTGCGATCGTCGCTGAGGAAGTGCAGGTGCGCGCCGACCATCTCGATGCCGTCGAGCGCGTCCGGGAAGCAGAAGCCGATCATCGTGCCCGACGCCTCTTCGAGCACGCTGATCTGCTGCTGCTCGATCACCTCCGCGAGCGGCTTGTACGGCGGCGCCTGCCGCGGCACCGAGCGCACGTGGATTTCCGCGAAGCGCCCGTCGATGCGGATCGCCGTCGGGCGCTTCGCCTGCGTGACGCGCTCGCCAAGCCGGGCTTCGAGCTCCGTCTCGCCGAACGGGCCGCGCAGCGCGATCGGCTCCCCCGGCGCGAACGGCACGACGACCGCGTACGGCGTCTTCGCCGAGCGCCCAGGCCGCGTCAGCGTGCAGTCGAGCTCCGCCTTCCACGCCTCTCCGTCGAGCACGATCAGCTCGCCGTCGAGGCCGTTCAGCGTGCCGAGGCCGAGGTCGCCGTGCTCGAGGATCTCCGCCAGCGTCACGTCGCCGTCGTAGCCGCCCGCGAGCAACGCCTGCACCGTCGAGGTCTGGAACAGCTCGTGCGAATGACGCTCGGCGTGTAACTCGGCGTGGCGCAGCAGCTCGACGTGCAGCGCGCCGAGGAACTCGAGCTCGCTCACCGCGCCGCGCTCAGCGCGCCGGCCGCGCTAGGCGAGCCAGTGCGCAGGCGGCGCACCGCGAGCAGACCGAGCAGCGCGACGAGCAGGCACGTGATCCCGCCGAGCCCGAGCCCCGCGCGCGCGCCGGCCTGCGCCATCACCCAGCCGACGATCGGCCCGCCGATCGGCGTCGAGCCCTGGAAGGCGACGAACCACAGCGACATCACGCGGCCGCGCATCCCCGGCGCCGCAGTGAGCTGCAGTGTCGAGTTGCCCGTCGACATGAACGAGATGCTCGCACCTCCGACGAACGCCAGCGCGACGATCTCGACCGGCAGGTTCGGCGCGAGCGCGGCGAGCAGCAGGACGACGCCGAACGCGCTCGCCGCGAGCACGAGCGGCGGCAGGCCGGTGCGCCCCTTGTTCGCGACGAACAGGCCGCCGACGACCGCGCCGACACCCATCGCGGCCGTCATGAAGCCGTATGCCGTCGCGCCCGCGTGCAGGCCCTGGCGCGCCATCACCGGCAGCGTCACCTGGAACTCGTACGCGAGCGCGCCCGCGAGGCCCATCATCAGCAGCGGCACGCCGAGCTCCGGCGTACGGCGCACGTAGCGCAGGCCCTCGCGCAGCTGCCCCGGCGCGCGCGGGCTCGGCTCGCTCGGCGTCAGCGTCGCGCGGTCGAGCATCGTCAGCGACGCGACGACCGCGGCGAAGCTCGCCGCGTTGACGAGGAAGCAGACGCCCTCGCCGACCGTCGCGATCAGCACGCCCGCGACGGCCGGCCCGATCACGCGCGCGACGTTGACGAGCACCGAGTTCAAGCTGACCGCGTTGCGCAAGTTCTCCGGCCCGACCATCTCGAGCATGAACGACTGCCGCGCCGGGTTCTCGAACGCGTTGTTCAAGCCGAGCAGCGCCGCGAGCACGCCGATCTCCCACAGCCGCACCGAGCCCGTCACCGTCAGCACGCCGAGCACGAGCGCCTGCACGCCCATCGCGACCTGCAGCACCGTCATCAGGCGCAGCTTGTCGACGCGATCCGCGATCACGCCGCCGTACGGGCCGAGCAGCAGCACCGGCAGCGTCTGCAGCGCGACGATCAGCCCGAGCGTCGTCGCCGAGCGCGTGATCGTCAAGACGAGCCACGACTGCGCCGCCATCTGCATCCACGTGCCGATCAGCGAGACCGACTGGCCCGAGATGTAGCGGCGGTAGTTCGGGATCGCGAACGCCGCGAACGTGACGCGCCCGACGCCTCGCAGGCGCGTCATGGGCGCGGGCCCGGCAGGCGCTCGGCGAGCTCTTCGAGCACCGGCAGCGCCTGCCACAGCGCCTCGCGCTGGGACTCGTCGAGCTCTTGCACGTGCGCGTCGAGCGCACGCGTGCGCTCGCGGTGGATCCGTTCGCGCATCCGCCGCCCCGCCGCGCTCGCCTGCACGAGCGCCGCACGCCGGTCGCCCGGGTCGGCGCTGCGGCGGATCAGCCCCGCGTCGCTCAGCTGCGCGGCGATCCGCGAGAGCATCGTCGGGTTGAGCCGCTCGATCTCGGCGACCTCCGAGAGGCGCAGCGGACCGAAGCGCACGATCGTGAACAGCACCGAGATCTGAGACGGCGTCAGGCCCGAGCCGGCGAGCGTCGGGCGCAGACGCCGCGAGAGCCGGCCGAGCACGGCGCGAAGGCGCGCCGTCGGCTCGGCCTCGACCTCCGCGGACGTCGCGGCCCTCCCCGGCGCAGCCGCGCTCAGGTCTGCCGGCGGCGCGGTCGCCGTTGCGGGCTTGCCTGCTGCTGACTGGGACGCGGCCAAACGAACTCCTCCTCGAATACTTGCTTGCTGGCAAGCATTATAGAAGCGTTTGGCCGCGTCCCCCTACATCGCGACGCCGCCGTTCGGCGAGACGAACTGGCCCGTGTACCAGCGACCTGCGTCGCTGGCGAGGAACAACCACGTCCAGGCCACGTTGTCCGGCTCGCCGAACGCTTGCAGCGGGATCGTCATCCGTGCCTCATCGTTGTACTCGTCCGGAGCTTTTTCGAACATCGGCGTCACGGTCGGACCGGGCGCGACGCAGTTGACCGTCACCCCCTGCGGGCCGACCTCGCGCGCCAGCGCGCGAGCGAGCGCGACGAGCGCGCCCTTTGCGGCGCAGTAGTGCGTCAGGTTCGCCATCCCGATCGGGACGAGCTCGGAGGCCGTGTAGAGGATTCGCCCGAAGCCCTGCTCGAGCATCCCCGGCAGGCACGCGCGCGTCGTGTTGATCGCGCCGCCGACGTGCACCGAGAGCATCCGCTGCCAGTCCTCGTCGCTGAGCTCGAGGAACGAGCCCTTCTGCCCGATCCCCGCGTTCGAGGCGAGCACGTCGACTGCTCCGTGGCGCTGCGTGAACGTCGCCACGGCGCTCGCGACGTCCTCGGTGATCGCGACGTCCGCCGTGAGCACCTCGAGCGTCCCGCGCCCGGCGAGCCGCTCGAGCGCCGCGCGACCTTGCTCGTCGCCCGGCAGGATGTTCGCGCCGACGGTCGCGCCCGCGTCGAGGAAGTGACCGGCGATCGCGAGCCCGATGCCGCTTCCAGCACCCGTCACGAGCACCTTGCGACCTCGGATCGAATCCAACATAGGGGAACCGTAACAAAACTAGTGAATATTTGTTAGTCTCGCCGCCGAGCCGCCGGTGGAGTCCCGCCGCGGCGTCCGTGAGCCCCCCAGACGCCCGCCCACGACCCAGGAGCAGAGCCAAGATGAAGCTGCACACTCCCGAGCACCACCCGATCGCGGCCGGCTACACGCATGGCGTCGAGGTCGAGGGACGGCTGCTGTTCATCAGCGGGCAGGTTCCGCGGCGTCCCGACGAGGGGCCCGTCGCCGAGGACGCCGAGGGTCAGCTGCGCCAGATCTGGGCGAACCTCGAAAACGTCCTGCGCACCGCCGGCGCGGACTTCTCGAACCTCGTGCACGTGCGCGTGTACCTCGCCGACCATAAGTACAAGGACGTCTTCAGGAAGGTCCGCGGCGAGGTGCTCGGCGACCTGCGCCCCGGCGTCACCGTCGTGATCTGCGGCATCTGGGACGAGTCCTGGGTCGCCGAGATCGAGGCCGTCGCCGAGCTTCCCGCGGCCTGATGTCCGACACGAGCGCGACGTCCGGTACGAACGCGACGGGCGACCCGAACGCGATCTCCGACACGGTCCTCGCCGAGCGCCGCGGCGCCGTGCTCGTGCTGACGCTCAACCGCCCCGAGCGGATGAACGCGTGGAACAACGAGCTCGAGGATCGCTACTTCGCGCTGCTCGACGAGGCCGAAGACGACCCAGAGGTCAGGGCGCTCGTGCTGACCGGCGCCGGGCGCGCGTTCTGCGCCGGTGCCGACATGGCCAACCTGCAGCGGATCGACCAGGCCGCCGGGCGCTCGGTGCGCCCGCGCTCGCGTACCTTCCCGCGCACGCTCGACAAGCCGATGATCGCCGCGATCAACGGCGCCGCCGCGGGGCTTGGGCTCGTCGAGGCGCTGTGCTGCGACATCCGCTTCTGCACGCCTGAGGCGAAGCTGACGACCGCGTTCGCGCGGCGCGGGCTGATCGCCGAGTACGGGATGTCGTGGATGCTGCCGCGGACCGTCGGCATCGGCAACGCCTACGACCTCGCGCTGTCCGGGCGCGTCGTGCGCGGCGAGGAGGCGCTCGCGATGGGTCTCGTCGACCGGCTGTACGCCGCCGATGAGCTGCTCGAGCAGACCGTCGCCTACGCGGCCGACCTCGCCGAGAACTGCTCGCCGACGTCGATGGCGATCATCAAACGCCAGCTGCGCGCGCACACCGACACCGACTTCGCGACGGCGCTCGCTCAGTCGGACGAGCTGATGCTCGCCTCGTTCGACCTGCCCGACGTCAAAGAGGGCGTCGCGAGCTACATGGAGAAGCGCACGCCCGACTTCGCGCCGCTGCCGAGCCGCGACGAGCGCGCCGTCGCGGAGCTGCGCGCTTGAGCGCAGGCGAGCAGGAAGAGCTCGCCGGACGCTGCGCGATCGTCACCGGCGGCTCGCGCGGCATCGGCCTCTCGATCGCGCGCAGCCTGATCGACGCCGGCGCGAACGTGCTGCTGACCGCGCGCAAGCAGCGGTCCGTCGACGATGCGGTCGCGGAGCTCGGCGATCGCGCGTTCGGGTTCGCCGCGCACGCCGCCGACGAGCAAGCCGCCGAAGCTTGCATGCAGCACGCGCTCGAGCGCTTCGGGCAGATCGACGTGCTCGTCAACAACGCCGGCACGAACGCCGCGTTCGGCCCGATCACGGAGATCGACCACGCGCAGTTCGCGAAGACGCTCGACGTCAACCTGTGGGCGCCGATCCTCTGGACGTCGCTCGCCTGGCGCGCCGCGATGGCCGAGCGCGGCGGCGTCGTCGTCAACGTCTCCTCCGTCGGCGGCTACATCGCTGGGCGCGGCACGGGCGCCTACCGCATCTCAAAGGCCGGCCTGATCCACGCGACGAAGCAGCTCGCGCTCGAGCTCGCGCCGAAGGTCCGCGTCAACGCCGTCGCGCCCGGCCTCGTGCGCACGAAGATGGCCGAGGCGCTGTGGAAGCCAGACGAGCAGCGTGCGAGCGAAGGGACGTTGCTCGGCCGGATCGGCGAGCCGCCCGACATCGCGAACGCCGTCAGGTTCCTCGCCGGCGAGCGCTCCGCGTGGATGACCGGCGAGACGCTCGTGATCGACGGCGGGCAGCTCGTCGGCAGCGCCGCTTCGACGCACGGACAGCAGGCGCGCACTGACAGTTCGCACGATCCGCAGGAGCGGACTGAGCCCGCCGGGACCTAGCGAAGACGCCTCCGAGCTCGCGCTCCGGCCGGTCCTCGCAGATGGCCAAAATCACCCTCAATAAATTTAGACAACTGGGCTAGCTAACGTTCGTTCGTCTGTTTATACTCGCCTCCAAGAGGCAGGGAGGGGACCTACCGATGGATCACAACTCGAACGTCTTGCCGGCCCACGGGGTCGTCGTCGCCAAGCCCCTCAGCGGCTGCGGCCGCCGGAGCTGCCGCACACAGCAAGCAAGCACCTGAACCCGAACGTCGACAGCGATCACGCAAGAAAGGTTGTCCATTGCGATGCATCTTCTTCGCCGCACCATCATTGTCATAGCCTGCTTCGCCGCAGCGGCGCTGCTAGCCGCCTGCGGCTCCTCGTCGAGTAGCAGTGCAGGCGGTGGCAGCAGCTCGAGCAGCAGCAGCTCGTCATCGACGGCTACCGCGAGCAGCGGCGCGAAAGAAAAGGTCAGCATGGTCCTCGAATTCGCGATCAGCCCCTCGCAAGAGGGTTTCTTCAGTGCGCTCGGGCGCAACTACTTCGCCAAGCAGGGCCTCGACGTCAGCTACCAGGTGCCCGGCGATGTCGCCGTGCCGATCAAGGCCGTATCCAGCGGCAAGGCCGACTTCGCGCTCAGCTTGAGCACGCTCAGCGCCTCCGCATACGGCACCGGCTCGCCGATCAAAGTGATCTCGACGATCGAGCCACGGATGGGGCTCGGCATGCTGACGCTTCCGTCGAAGATCAAAAACTTCAAGGAAATCGAAGGCAAGACGGTCGGCAACGGCTTCCTGCCGCAGGAAACGATCTGCTTCAAGCGCGAGCTGAAGAAGTACGGCATCGCCGAAAGCTCCGTCAAACTCGTCGACCCCGGCTACAACCTCGTCGCCTCGCTGCTGCAGGGCAAGGTCGTGATGGTCGACGGCTCCGTCAACTACGAGTCGCAGATCGTCAAGGCGATCACCGGCAAAGAAGGCCACGTCTTCCAGTTCAACGAAGGCAACGTCTGCCCGCCGTACTCGATCCAGCTCGTGACGAGCAACAAAGAGATCGAACAGCACCCCGAAACGGTGCGCAAGTTCATCAAGGCCGAGCTCGAAGGCGTCGAGTTCGCCACGCGCCACCCCGAAGAAGCGAACGCCGAATTCCTCAAGCGCTTCCCCGACCAGGACCCGAAGCAGACGCTGCCGCAGGCGATCGCCACGGCGCCGACCTACTGCGCGTCCTACTCTGAAAAGAACGGGATCGGCTACAGCGATCCGAAGTACTGGGAAGAACTGATCGCGATGACGGCCAGCGACCCGACGGTGCTGAAGAAGGCGTTCCCGCAGAGCAAGCTCGTGACGAACGAATTCCTACCGAAGCCGGCACTGACCGAAGCGTGCTCGGGCGAATTTTACAAGAAGCAGTTCGCCCAGCCGATTCCATAGCGAACCCGAAATGGCTACTGCATCCGTAACCAAACCAGTGGCCGGCGACGCGGGCTCGGGCGAGCAGTTCTCCTCGCTCGAGTTCCGCGAGCTCGGCTTCCGCTACGGCACCGGCACGCAGGCGCTCGGACGCGTCAGCTTCACCGTCAAAGCCGGCGAGTTCATCACCGTGCTCGGGCCGTCCGGATGTGGTAAGTCGACGCTGTTCAACCTCGCCTCGGGGCTGGCGCGAGCCACCTCGGGCGAGGTTCTCGTCAACGGCGAGACGCTCGCCGCGACGAACCCGCACGTCGCCTACATGTTCCAGCACGACGCGCTGCTCGACTGGCGCACGGTGCTCGGCAACGTCACGCTCGGCGCCGAGTTCCTCGGCGTCGACCGCAAGACCGCACGCGAGGAGGCGATGGCCTCGCTCGCCGACTTCGGTCTCGAAGGCTTCGAGAACCGCCGTCCGTATGAGCTCTCCGGCGGCATGCGCCAGCGCGTCGCGCTGCTGCGCACATACGCCACGCGCCGCGCGCTGCTGTTGCTCGACGAGCCCTTCGGCGCGCTCGACGCGCTCACGCGCGTGCGCATGCAGGAGTTCCTGCTGCGCCGCTGGGAGAGCGACGACCGCACCGTGCTGTTCATCACGCACGATGTCGACGAGGCGCTGCTGCTCGGCGACCGTGTGATCGTGCTCAGCGAGCGCCCCGCTTCGGTGCTCGCCGAGATCTCGATCCCGACGGCGCGCCCGCGCGACCCCGAGGCGATGGCCGGCGACCCCGAGATCGCGAGGCTGCGCTCGCAGATCATGCACATGCTGCGCACGAGCGGCATCCCTCAGGACGAAAAGGAGTCGATCGGCGATGGCGCAAGGGATTGAGTCTCCCCAGGGCGGGACGATCGGCGGCGTCGCCGGCGCGAGCTCGACTTCGCGGCGTCCGCGCTCCAAGCGCGGCGGCGCGACGCAGCCCGGCGAGGAGTCGCGCCTCGCGCTGATCCTCAAGAGCACGCTGCCGCCGCTCGTGATCGTGCTGCTGCTCCTCGTCGCCTGGCAGGTCGGCTCCGAAACGGGCGCGCTGCCCGGCTACATCTTCCCGCCGCCGACCGACGTCGTCCAGGAGATCTTCGAACAGCCCGGGCTGTTCTGGGAAAACGCCGAAACGACGTTGATCGAGATCGCGCTCGGCGGCCTCATCGGGATCGTCTTCGGCTTCCTGATCGGCGCGTTGATCTCGATGTCGCGGATCTTGCGCGCCGCCTTCTACCCGCTCGTGATCGCCTCGCAGTCCGTCCCGATCCTCGCGCTCGCGCCGCTCTTGATCCTCTGGCTCGGCTTCGGCATCGAGCCGAAGATCGTGATCGTCGTGCAGATCGTCTTCTTCCCCGTCGCCGTCGCCGCGATCCAGGGCCTCTCGACCGTCGACCCCGCGATCATGGTCTTCGGCGAGACGCTCGGCGCGAGCAAATGGCAGCTCTTCTGGAAGGTCCGCTTCCCGAGCATGCTCCCGTACCTGTTCGCCGGCTTGAAGATCTCGCTTTCCTACGCCGCGATCGCGGCTGTGCTCGCCGAGTACATCGGCGCGACGACCGGGCTCGGCGCGCTGATGTCGCGCGCCAACAGCGGCTATGAGACGAAGGTGCTCGTCGCCGCCGTCGTGCTCGTCACGCTGATCGGCCTGCTGCTGTTCGTGCTGACCGTGCTCGTCGAGCGCTGGGCGATTCCGTGGAACCGCCGCGCCCCGACGAAGTGAGCAGCGTCCCAGACGGAGCGAGCGGCGCCGCGCGCGTCGCGGCCGTCGCCGGCGCCTCCGGCGAAGTAGGCCAGGCCGTCGTCGGCGCGCTGCTCGAGCGCGGCTGGTCCGTCGCCGCGTTCGACGCCGTCACGCCTCCCGCGAGCGCCGCGCGCAGCGCCGCGCTCGACCCGCGCGACCGCGACGCCGTGCGAGACGCGCTCGACGCTGCCGCCGCGGAGCTTGGCGAGGTCGACTGCCTGATCGCCGTCGCGCAGCCGAGCGCGCCGAGACCCGTCGCCGAGATTGCGATCGCCGACTGGCGCGCCGCGCTCGACGCGCAGCTGCTGAGCGTCGCCAACTTCGCCTGGGCAGTGCTGCCGGCGATGCTGCGCCGCGGCGCCGGCAACATCGTCACCGTCGGCTCCGACATCGCGCGCGGAGCGCCCGGCGGCGATGCGATGCAGGCCGCCGCCGCCGCGTCGGTGATCGGCTTCGCCAAGGCGCTCGCGATCGAGCTCGCGAAGACCGGCGTGCAGGTCAACGCGATCTCGACGCAGCTGCCTCACGAGCCGGGCGACGCACGCGGCGACGCACCGGACGACGACGCACGCGCCGACGCGGCAGCCCCGCTCGGCCGTCCCGTGCTCGCCGCCGAGATCGCCGCGACAGCCGCGTACCTCGCCGACGAGCGCCACTTCTTCCTCGGGCAGATCCTCTCCCCCAACGGCGGGCGCGTCATATGAGCACGCAGCGCAACGGCGGCGACGGCTCGGGCTCGCCGCGCCTCGGCGACTCGCTTGGCGGCGCCGTCGCGCTCGTCACCGGCGGCGCGCAGGGGATCGGCGCCGAGATCGCGCGCAGGCTGCACGCCGACGGCGCGCGCGTCGCGATCAACGACCTCGCCTCGAACGACAAGCTGCTCGCCGTCTGCGAATCGATCGACGCGCTCCCGGCGCCGGCCGACGTCGCCGACGAGCACGCCGTCGCCGAGATGGTCGCGCACGTCGAGCGCGAGCTCGGTCCCGTCGACATCCTCGTCAGCAACGCCGCGCTCGAGACGATGGGCGAGTTCGACGGGCAGCGCACCGAGGACTTCTGGCGCCAGATCGAGATCAACCTGACCGGCGGCTTCTCCTGCGTGCAGGCCGTGCTGCCCGCGATGCGGCGCAAGGGCCGCGGCAAGATCGTGATGATCACATCCGTCGCCGGCGTCAACGGCTGGGCGCGCGCCGTCGGCTACTCCGCGAGCAAGGCCGGCCTGATCGGGCTCGTCAAGTCGCTCGGGCGCGAGCTCGCCCGCGAGGGTGTCTACGTCAACGGCATCGCGCCCGGCGCGATCGACTCGCCGCAGATCGAGGTCGACGCCGTCGAGTACGGCGTCACGCTCGACGAGCTGCGCGAGCGCTACACCGAGATGACGCCGCTCGGGCGAATCGGCCAGCCCGAGGACATCGCCGGGCTCGTCTCGCTGCTCGCCGGCCCTGCCGGCGACGCCTTCGTCGGGCAGATCCTGCAGCCCAACGGCGGCATCGAGCGCGCCTCCGCCTGAGCGCCTGACCTAACCTTGAGCGGGCGGAGCGTGAGGGGAGGGTGGAGGAGAGTGCCCTCACGCCCCGCCGCGTGACAGCGGCAGACGCCCGCTCAAGTTGCGCTTCCTAACTCGCCTACGGCTCGCTCGGGAAGTCGACCTCTTCGTACAGTTTCGGGCGCAGGATGCTGAGCAGCATCACGGCGCACATTCCGGCCGTCAGCCCCGACGGGTCGAGCGGCGGCGAGAGCTCGCTGATGTCGACGCCCTTCAGCGGCTTGTCGACGAGCATCCCCGCGACTTCGATCATCTGCTCCGGCGTCAGGCCGATCACGCCGTTCTGGTTGCCCGTCCCCGGCACGAGCGAGCGCGCTCCGGCGTCGATGTCGAGCGTCGCGTAGATCCCGTCGGCACCGTCGAGCGCTTTCTCCAGGGCCGGGCCGAGCGTCTTCTGCACGCCCTCCTCGAAGACCTGCTCGGCCGGGATCACCGTGATCCCGTTCGCCATGACGAATTCCCACTCCTCGCGGAACACGCGCGGCTCGATGCCGATCAGCACGACACGCGCAGGGTCGTAGGTGCCCTCGTCGATCACCCGGCGCAGCCAGGTGCCGCCGTTGTAGCGGCCGAACTCGGGCACCTCGTCGGCGAGGTCCATGTGCATGTCGAGCGAGAGCAGCGCGAGCTTCTCGCCGGGGTGGCCGTCGGCGACACCCGTCGCCGATGGGTGTGTCAGGTAGTGATCGCCGCCGAGGATCATCGGCAGCGCGCCGCTCTTCGCGACGTCGCCGACCGCCTTGCGGATGCGGTCGCGGTTGATCGCGAGGTCCGGGCCGACCGGCACGTCACCGAGGTCGTAGATGCCGCGGCGGTTGTAGCGGTACGCGCGCTTGCGCACGATGTCGACGAAGCCGTTGCCGAGCTCCGGCGCCGCGTACAGCTCGCCGCCCCAGTCGACCATCTGCGTCGCGTCGCGGATCGCGCGCGGGCCGTAGGCGACACCCGGGCGCGAGATCTTCGTCAGCTCGTGACCGACGCCGAGGACGCCGACGTCGCCCGGCCCCAGCTCGGCCGCTGTGGCGCGCGGCGCTCTGAGGAAGGTTTCGCCTGTGACTGCGATTGACGGCTGTCCCATCGAGGCTCCTCTCGTCGTGTGGCTATACAGACCGTAGCCGTTGCGCCAGCGTCTACTAGCTAACGTTAGTTCATACTACTCTGTACGCTCTTTCTCTGCTCACCGCTCCCCCGCTCCAGCCCGCTCCAGCACCAATCCAACAAATTGACTTGTAAACTAACGTAAGTTAGTTAGAGTCCGGCTCAAGGCCCGAAACCGACTCGACCACGGAGGAAGCTCTCGATGAGACTGCACGACTTGACTTGGCCTGACGCCGCCGCCGCGGTCGAGGCCGGCACGCCGCTCGTGCTCCCGCTCGGCTCGCTCGAGCAGCACGGCCCGCACCTCCCGTTCGACACCGACACCGTCTGCGTGCAGGCCGTCGCCGACAACGGCGCCGACGGCGCCGGGGCGATCGCGCTGCCGGCGCTCAGCTACGGCGCACCGTCGCGCCCGCGCAGCGGCGGCGGCCCGGGCTTCCCGCTCGGCGCCGAGATCCCGTTCGGCACCTACTACGACGTCGTCCGCGGGATCCTCGTCAACCTGCTCTCGCGCGGCGCGCGCAACCTGCTCGTGCTCACGTGGCACACCGAGAACGCGCCCGTGATCTACGAGGCCGCGCGCGAGGCCGCGTCGATCGCGCGCGCCGAGAACGCGAAGATCGTCGCGCTCGACTCCCCCGGCAGCCTGATCGCGCGCGAGACCGCGGCGAAGGCCTACGTCGACGGGCCGGTGCCCGGCGAGTTCGAGCACGCCGGGCTGATCGAGACGTCGGTAATGCTCGCGCTCGCGCCCGACCGAGTTCGCGAGTTCTCCGGCGTCGAGTCGTCGCTGCCGAAGCTCGGCTACGACGTCGTGCCGATGCCCGAGAACGTCGTCTCCCCGACCGGCTCGTTCACCTCGCCGCGCAACGCGACGGCCGAGATCGGCCAGCTGCTGCTCGACGACCTCTACCCGAACCTCGCGAAGCTGATCGACAGCGAGTTCGACTCGCGCCGCTCGGACCGCAACGCATGAGCAAGCTCTCCGCGGATGAGCTCGCGCAGATCCCGGCGACGATCGTCGAGCTCGTCGCGCGCGCCGGGCACACCGACCCCGAGCGGCCCGCGCTGATCTTCGAGGACGGCCTGACGGTCACGCGCGGCGAGCTGCTCGAGCGCTCGGAGCGCTTCGCCGGCTACCTCGCCGAGGTGACGAAACCGGGCGAGATGGTCGCCGCGATGACGGGCAACGTGACCGAGTTCATGATCGCCTGGCTCGCGACCGTCGCGAGCGGCTGTGTGTTCGTCGCGCTCAACCCCGACGCCGGCGAGCACGACCTCGCGCACGTGCTGAGCGACTCCGGCGCGGTGCTGATCGTCTGCGACGAGCCCTCCGCGGAGCGGATCGGCAAGCTCGACCCGCAGCCGGCCGCGCTGCGCGAGCGCCTCGTGCTCTCCGGGCAAGAGCCCGAGCGCCTGGAGCGCTGGCAGGGCGCCGCGCCGCTGCGCTTCGCCGATGCCGAGATCGACGCGAACGCGGTCACGAACGTCTACTACACCTCCGGTACGACCGGCCCGCCGAAGGGCTGCATGGTCGGGCACGCCTACTGGCGCCGGCTCGTGCGCTCCTACCTCTCAGAGCGCGGCCTCGGCCCGGACGACCGGATCCTCTGCTGCCTGAAGTTCTTCTACAACGACCCGTCCTGGCAGCTGCTCAGCTCGCTGCAGGTCGGCGCGGCGCTCGTCGTGATGCGCAAGTTCAGCGTCTCGCGCTACTGGAACGTCGTGCGCGAGAACGACGTCACGCAACTGTTCACGATCGGCTCGATCCCGGCGCTGTTGCTGAGCGCCGCGCCGAGCGAGCGCGACCGCGAGCACAAAGTCCGCTTCGGCGTGCAGGTCGCGATCGACGCGAGCCTGCACCGCGAGATGACCGACCGCTGGGGCATCCCGTGGATGGACGCCTACGGCCTGACCGAGACGGGCGGGCTGATCAGCATGCCGCCCGAGCACGCCGAGGCGATGACGGGCTCCGGCGCGATGGGCATCCCGCGCGAAGGCATCGAGGTGCGCCTCGTGGACGACGACGGCAACGAGCCCGCGGCGGGCAAGCCCGGCGAGCTGCTCGTCAAGGCGCCCGACATCATGAGCGGCTACCTCAACCGGCCCGAGGCGACCGCCGAGGCGATCGACGCCGACGGCTGGTTTCACACGGGCGACTACGTGCGCCGCGACGCCGATGGCTGGATGTACTTCGTCGGGCGCAAGAAGGACATCGTCCGCCGCGCCGGCGAGAACATCGCCGCGAGCGAGGTCGAGGAGGTGCTGCGCTCGCATCCGGAGGTGATCGACGCGGCCGTCGTGCCCGTAGCGGACACGCTGCGCGGCGAGGAGGTGCTCGCGCACGTATACACGGCGAGCGCGGCCGCGCCCGAGGAGCTCGCCGCGACGCTGACTGCCTTTGGCGAGGAGAAGCTCGCGCGCCACAAGGTGCCGCGCTACCTGCTGTTCACCAGCGAGGACTTTCCGCGCACGCCTTCGATGCGCGTTTCCAAGAACAAGCTCCCGCGCGGCCAGGTTCCGGCCGGCGTGTGGGACCGGGAGGCTTAATGGGCAAGGTCATCGACATCCGCATCAAGGTCCCCGTGCGCGACAACGCCGAGGATCCGCCAGTGCAGACGCCGCCCGAGTACGCGCGCTACGACGAGGTCTACCGCAACGGCGGCGCGAGCAACGCGACGCTCGAGACGCTGCTCGAGGAGAAGCGCCGCTGCGGGATCGGCGGCTCGGTGCTGCAGGCCGAGCACGAGTTCGGCACGCCCGCGCAGTGGAACGACCGCGTCGCGGAGCTGCTCGCGGCGCACCCCGAGGACTTCGTCTGCGGATGGGGCCTCGTCAACCCGACGCACAACATGGGCGCCGTGCGCGAGATCGAGCGCTGCTACCACGAGCTCGGACTGCGCGGAATCATCTTCGAGCCGGGCTTCCTCGACATCTCGCCGACCGACGCGCGCTGCTATCCGATCTACGCGAAGTGCATCGAGCTCGGCATCCCCGTCGGGCTGCACAGCGGCGTCAACTTCTCCTCGCACGGACCGCTGATCCACGAGCGCCCGGTGCTGATCGACCAGGTCGCCTGCCACTTCCCCGAGCTGACGATGGTCGCCCACCACGGCGGCTGGCCGTGGCCGCATGAGATGGCCGCCGTCGCCTGGAAGCACCGCAACGTGTACCTCGAGTTCGGCGCGATCGCGCCCGGCTACATGCGTCCCGACGCCGGCGGCGGCTGGGGCGACATGGTGCACATGATGGACACCGTGCTGCGCGAGAAAATCCTCTTCGGCACGGACTGGCCGATGCTGCGCTACGACCGCGCGCTCGCCGAGATCGAGCAGCTCGAGCTGCGCGAGGCCTCGCGCGACGCGTACCTGTTCGGCAACGCCGAGCGGCTGCTCGAAGCCGCGGCTTAGGCCCGCGGCCGACGCGCAGCCGGCGAGCGAGGGTTAGGCCCGCGCGGGCGTCTTGCTCGCGCCGGCGGCGGCCTTGCGCCGCTTGACCGATCCGGCGCCGACGATCCGCAGCGCCATCTCGCCGTATTCGTGGGCGACCTCGTCGGGTGTCAGCGGCCCGTCCTCCTTGAACCAGACCGTCACGCTCGTGGCCATCTCGATGATCGCGAACGACGCGAGCTTGACCGAGTCGACCGTGAAGACGCCTTCGTCGAGGCCTTCCTGGATGACGGCGCGGAAGCGGCGCTCGTAGGCGTCGCGCTGCGCGCGCACCTCGCTCTGCGTCGGTTCCTCGAGGTTGTTGATCTCGCGGTCGCCGACCATCGCCGAGCGGCGGTGGCGGATGTGCATCAGCACGTGCGCCTCCGTCATCGCGCGCAGCTGCGCGCGCGGCTCTGAGCTCGTCGCGAGCGCCTCGTCCTGGTAGGACATCAGCCGCCGCATGCCCGTCGTCATGATCCGCTGCAGGATCTCCTGCTTGGAGACGACGTGGTTGTACAGGCTCGGCGCCTGCACGCCGAGCACGCCGGCGACGTGCTTCATCGTCGTGCCGTGGTAGCCGCGCTCGGAGAACAAGCTCAGCGCGGCCTCCTGCACGTCGAGCCAGCGACCGCCGATGTCGGCGTCCGCGTCGTGCGCGTCCGGCGTGTGGTCCTGCTTCGCGGCGACGGTCTTCGCGGGTGGGGTCATATCGCTGTCCTTGACGTTGAGCTGTCTCGCGCAGGGAGCGGAGACGAGCCCCGCGAACCCCTCGCCGGCCCCGCCTGTCGGAGCCGGTTTGGACACCTGTAGATGGCACGTGCCGAATCCATAGCTTACTCTTTTTGTTGGCTAACGCACATTAGTTAGTATCCCTTTTCGGCCTACTGTCCAGCGAGCGCCCAAGCGATCCCGCGGGCGCGAGAAAGAAGGATGCCATGCCCCAGACTCAGATCGGCGTAGACCTCTCGAAGAAGGCCGACGAGCAGGCGCTGCCGCTGCACAACCGCTGGCATCCCGACATCCCCGCCGCGACCTCCGTCGAGCTCGGCGAGAGCTTTCGCGTCGAGTGCCTCGACTGGACCGACGGTCAGATCGCAGACGACGACTCGGCCAACGACGTGCGCGACGTCGACCTGCACCGCGTGCACGTGCTCAGCGGCCCGATCCACGTCAACGGCGTGCAGCCGGGCGACCTGCTCGTCGTCGACATCCTGCAGATCGGCGCGCTGCGCGAGTCCGAGTGGGGCTTCACGGGGATCTTCGCGCGCGAGAACGGCGGCGGCTTCCTCGTCGACCGCTTCCCCGACGCGGCAAAGGCGATCTGGGACTTCGACGGGATCTACGCGAGCTCGCGCCACGTGCCCGGCGTGCGCTTCCCCGGGATCATCCACCCTGGCCTGATCGGCTGCGCGCCCTCGGCTGAGCTGCTCGCCGAGTGGACGCGCCGCGAACAGGCCTTGTTCGACACCGACCCCGAGCGCGTGCCGGCGCTGTGCGCGCTGCCGGACCCGAAGAGCGCCGTGCTCGGCTCGCTGAGCGGCGCCGAGTTCGACCGCATCGCGCGCGAGGGCGCTCGCACGGTGCCACCCCGCGAGCACGGCGGCAACTGCGACATCAAGAACCTCTCCAACGGCTCGCGTCTCTATCTGCCCGTCTACGTCCCCGGCGCGAAGCTCTCGATGGGCGACCTGCACTTCTCCCAGGGCGACGGCGAGATCACGTTCTGCGGCGCCGTCGAGATGGCCGGCTGGATAGACCTGCACGTCGACGTGATCAAGGGCGGGATGTCGACATACGGGCTCGACAGCCCCTTGTTCAAGCCGGGCCCGGTCGAGCCGCAGTTCAGCGACTACCTCGTCTTCGAGGGCATCTCGGTCGACGAGAAGACGGGCGAGCAGTACTACCTCGACGCGCACGTCGCCTACCGGCGCGCGTGCCTCAACGCGATCGACTACATGACGAAGTTCGGCTTCACGCCGGAGCAGGCCTACGTGATCCTCGGCACGGCGCCCGTCGAGGGGCGGATCAGCGGGATCGTCGACACGCCGAACTGCTGCTGCACGCTGTACATCCCGACGTCGATCTTCGACGGCGCGTTTCTGCCGTCGAGCGACGGGCCGGGAACGATCGGCAGCGGCCAGGTCGCGCTGGCGAGCTGAGCGATGGCGGCCTACGACTTCACCTGCGAGCGCTGCGGCGACTTCGAAGTGCGCCGGCCGATGGCCGAAGCGGCGAAGCCCGCGAGCTGCCCGAGCTGTCGCGGCGAGGCGCGCCGTCTGTTCGCGGCGCCGCTGACCTACCGCAGCTCACCGCTCGCGCGCGAGGCGCTCGGACGGGAAGAGCGCAGCAGGCACGAGCCGCGCCGCGCCGATCGCCCGAGCGGCGCGCCGCTGCCGCACGTCCACGGCGGGCCGAGCCAGCCGTGGACGATCAGCCACTGAGCGCGGTGCCGCGCGTTCAGCCGCGCTGCTTGCGCGCGGCGAAGCTCGCCGTCGCGTCGGCCTGCTCGGGCAGGTTCTCGAGGTAGGCGTAGTAGCTGCGGTAGAGCCGCAGCGCTTCCTCGTTCGCCGGCAGCGCCGAGCGCAGCGCGAGCTCCTTCGTCATCTGCACCGCGATCGGGTTGTTGGCCGCGATCGCGTCGGCGATCCGGCGAGCCTCGTCGAGCAGTGCCTCGAACGCGACGAGCTTTGAGACGAGACCAATCCGCAGGGCCTCCTCGCCGTCGATGAACTCTGCCGTCAGCAGCAGCATCATCGCGTTCGACAGGCCGACGGCGGCGGGCAGCTTCGTCGCGCCGAGGCCGTGCAGCAGCGCCCACTTGACCTCGGGCGCGCCGAACTTCGAGTCGGGCGTCGCGATGCGGATGTCGCACGTCAGCGCCAGCTCGAGGCCGCCGGCCAGCGCGAAGCCGTTGATCGCCGCGATCAGCGGCTTGCGCGGCGTCCAGCCGAAGCTCCAGCCGTCGCCGCGCCACGGTCCCCAGCCGCGTTGCTTGGAGTCGGGCCCGTGCATCTGCTTGAGATCGGCACCGGCCGAGAACGCGCGCTCGCCGGCACCGGTGACGATCCCGACGAGCAGCTCCTCGTCGGCGTCGAGCTCGTTGAACGCCTCGCCGAGTTCGGCGTAGATCGTCGAGTCCATCGCGTTGTGCTTCTCGGGGCGGTCGATCGTGATCGTCGCCGTCGTGCCGTCGCGCTCGAACTTGACGCCCATCGCGCGAGCATAACATCTCTAATGAATGTTCGTTAGTGCCCGGCCGGAGCGCGTCCTCCCCGCTCCCTGCCCCCCGGCGGACGGCTCAGGCCGGCTTGAGCGCGTGAAAGCGAAACGAGCGCTTGCCGCGGCTGATCTCGCCGCGGTCGAGCCCGGCCGTGCGCAAGCGCTCGGGCAAGCCATCGGGCGGGACGCGCACGAGCGTGTCGCCGACGTGCAGCAAGCGAAACAGCAGGCCCGTGCCGAGGTTGTCGGTACCGGCGAACAGGCCACCTGGGCGCAATACGCGCGCGACCTCGGCGAGCAGCCTGTCCTGTGCGCTCGGCGAGGGCAGGTGGTGCAGCATCGTGAAGCAGACGACCGCCGAGAAGCGACCGTCGTCGAACGGCATCGTCGTGGCGTCGCCCTGCACGACCGTGACCGCGCCGGGCAGCTCACGACGCAGACGCTCGCAATAGCGCGGCTCGAGCTCGAGCACGGTCAGCTCGCCCGGCCGGTCGGCGAGCACGGCCGTCGTCGCGCCGAAGCCCGGGCCGATCTCGAGCACGTCGTCGCCGAGCTCCAGGCCCGAGAGCCCCCACGGCAGCAGCTCGTGCTCGACGCTGCGCGCCCACCAGCCGGAGGAGCAGATCAGACCGTGGATCCGGTTCATCTCTCCCTGACTCTAGCCAGCTCGACGGGCTCGCGTTGGGCATCGGCGCTGTCGTCGCGCAGCTTGATCGCGACGGCCGTGAGCACCATCAATCCGCCGAGCACAGTCGACACATTCGCTCGCTCGGAGGTTCCAAGCCAGCCCCACACCGTGCCGAGCACGGACTCGAGCAGCAGGATCAAACCCATCGCCGCAGCCGGGATCAGGCGTGCGCCGATCGTGAAGAAGACGAGCCCGAAGCCTTGCTGGCCGAGGCCGAGCAAGGCGAGCCAGCCGACGTCGCCGACGTCGAGTTGCCCGACGTGGATGAACGGCAGCCCACAGACGACGAGCATCAGCTGCGCGAGCGCTGTCGCCGGCGTCATCGACACGTCGCGGTGACGTCGCGCGACGACGATCACGACGGCGAAGGAGAGCGGCGAGATGAACGCCATCAGCTCACCGAGCGCGCTGCCGCCGCTTGGCACCCCGACCATGACGGCGATGCCGGCGACGGCGAGGGCCATCGCCGCCCATGTCCACGCCGAGAGCGGCTCGCGCAAGGCCCAGAAGGCGAACAGGCCGGCCAAGATCGGCGTGATCGCCTGGATCACGAGCACGTGCGCGACACTCGTGTGGTCGAGCGCGACGATGAAGCTCGCCGAGGCGACGGCGATACCGGCGGCGACAAGCAAGCCCGGTACGGTCGCCACCGAGCGAAGCGCGGGACGCAGCTCGACGCCTTCGCCGAAGCGCACGAACGCGAGCACTGCGACGAACGCGAACATCGCGCGGCCGACGATCTGATCCGCGGCCCCGGCTGAGACTTGACGCTGGAGGATCCCGCCCGTCGACCACGCCAGCGCGGCACCGAGCGCGTAGAGCTGGCCACGCCGATGCGTCGAACGGCTCATCCACGCCAAGCATATGCCGCCGCTAAGTGCCCGCGTATCTCACAGATCCCAGCCGAAGTACACCTCGACCTTGCTGATCTTCGCCCCCGTGAACGTGAGGATCTCGGTGTTGCGAAACCGCTGACCGTCGGTCTTCGTGCTTTCGTACGTGACGAGCACCTCGTCTCCGATCTCGCTCAGGTGGACGAGCTCGAACGCGCTGATCGCACCGGCGTTCGGCCAGCATCGCTCGAAGTAGCGCGCTCGGTCGATGCCGACGTCGGCGGGGCTGTAGAAGGTCAAGTCGTCGCTGAGCACGCTCTCGATCAGCGCGCGGTCTCCGGTCTCATACGCGCGGTAGGCGTCGCGCACCAGCTGCAGGCGGTTGCGCTCGGGCATCTCGGCTCCTTTGTCTCGCTGTCGTCAAGAGAGACGACGGCGCACGGGCGAACTCATCGCCGGCGATGAGCTCAGAGCGAAGCGCTCAAGCCAAGTGCGATGTGGACTTGGGTCTCGGCGGGCGTCTCGCCGGCGCCGACGATCGCATCGACCTCGGCGAGCGTCGCTTCGCGCTCGTCGGCCGCGAGCGCGGCGATCCAACTGATCGAGGCGACGTAGTCGCGCACGCGCTCGGGCGAGGCCGGCTGAGAGACGGTGATGTCGATCTCGCGCGGCTCGCTCCACGCGCCGCTGTCGCGGACGGCGTCCTGCCAGGACGGGCCGTCGAACTGCGGGTGTGCCGGGCGCAGGCGCTGCAGCAGCTCGCCAAGCTCGCCTGCCCACGAGGCGCCGCGCCAGCCGGGCAGCGTCCTCAGCACGGCAAGACCTCCGCCGGGGCTCAGAACGCGATGCATCTCGGCGAGCGCGCGTGGCTTGTCGAACCAGTGGAAGGCATCGGCGATCGTCACGGCGTCGACCGACTCGTCGGGCAGCGGGATCGCCTCGGCGAGGCCGTCGAGCACGCGCTCGGGGCCGATGCCGGCGAGGAGTTTCTCGCGAAGCGCCGCCTGCGGCTCGACGGCGACGACGTCGAGTCCGGCCGCGAGCAGCGCGCGCGTCAACTTGCCGGTGCCGGCGGCGAGGTCGAGCACGCGCGCGCCTGCGCCCAGCCCGAGCTCGGCGGCGAGCGCGCCTACGACCGCGGGCGGATACTCGGGCCGCCCGCGCTCGTAGGCGTCAGCGACGGCGGCAAAACCGGTGGCAAGCGGGTGCAGCGCCATCGCCTGAAGTTACGCGATCGCGCGTTCGGCGTCAGGCGCGCTGCGAGAACTCGGTGACGCCGTAGACGGGGTGTCGTATGCGCAGCTGCTCGCCGGCGCCGGCGTCGTCGGCGGTGTGCACGACGAACGCCTCCATGCGCCCGCAGTCGATGATCGCCGAGACGATGCCGGCGTGGCTGCTGAGCTGCTTGCCGACCTCGATCTCCTGATCGCTGCCGTCGAGGCGGCAGCGCAGCTTGTGGATGCGTCGCACCCTCGCCGGCGATCCGGCCAAGTCCTGCGAAAGCTGGCAGAGCTCGCCGTAGGCGTCCTCCGCGCGCGCGCCGCGCTTCATGCCACCGACGAAGAAGGCCGTCATCGGCGCGGCGCCTTCGCCGCACGAGAGCCCTTGACGGACTTCGACGGCCTGGCGGCCTGGGCCGGAAAGCGCCTGCGCTCCTCGGCGGTCATCTTGCGGATCTTCAGCGAGCCTTCCTTGACCTGCTTGTCGATCTGCTCGAGCTTCTCGCGGCGACGCTCTGCTGCACGGTCTGCCTGAGTAATGGCCATACACCCAGGGTAGCGTGATTGTGCGATTTTCAACGAGCTACTTCGGTCCTTGCGAGGGCAATTGCAGGCCGAGGCGGGGCCGCGGACCACTTCAGGCAGCGCCGACGGCGTGTGCACGAAGGCGATCATTGACGCGGCGGCGGCGTCGCACCATGCTACGTTGCTGACAGCGGTCGACATCCTCGGCCGCGAGGCAGCTCGCTTGAGTACCGCACAACGGCGGTTCGGGTCAGCATCAGCCTCCCGAATCGACGCGGCACTTCAGCCGCCTTAAAGGAGTTACATGTCCACGCAGTCCTTCGCCGATCTCGGCGTGTCTAAACCGGTCGTCGACGTCCTCGCACAGCGCGGCGTCATCGCTCCGTTCGCAGTTCAACAGCTCGTCATGAGCGACGTGCTCGACGGCAGCGACGTGCTCGTCAAGTCGCCGACTGGATCGGGCAAGACGCTCGCGTTCGGCATCCCGATGGTCGAGCGCCTGCGCGCCGAGGGCCCGCGTCCGGCGGCGCTCGTGCTGGCGCCGACACGCGAGCTCGCGAGCCAGATCGTCGAGGAGATTCGCGACATCGCGCACTCGCGCGCACTGCGCGTGACGGCCGTCTACGGCGGTGTCGGCCTGACCAAGCAGGCACAGTCGGCGGCGAAGTCGCACATCGTCGTCGCGACGCCGGGTCGCCTCGAGGACCTGCTCGACCGCAAAGCGTTCAGCCTCGGCGCAATCCGCATGCTGGTGCTCGACGAGGCCGACAGGATGCTCGACATGGGCTTCCGCCCGGCCGTCGACCGGATCGTCGACGCGTGCCCGGCCAAGCGCCAGACGCTGTTCTTCTCGGCGACGCTCGACGGGGCAGCGGGCCGCGTCGCGTCGCACTACACGCATGAGGCGATCAAGCACGAGCACGGCCCGTCGGGCAACCACGCGACGGCCGACGTCGAGCACCGCTTCGTCTCGGTCAAGGGCGACGGCCGCGTCGACGCGCTCGTCAGCGAGCTCTCGGCCGAGCGCGACCTGGCGCTCGTCTTCGTCCGCACGAAGCGCGGCGCGGACCGCCTCGTCAAGCGCCTCGCGGGCAACGGCGTGAAGGCTGCCGCGGTACACGGCAACCGCTCGCAGAAGCAGCGCGAGCAAGCGCTTGCGCAGTTCCGCTCGGGTCGCATCGACACGCTCGTCGCGACGGACGTCGCGGCGCGCGGGATCGACGTGCAGGACATCTCGCACGTGATCAACTTCGACCTGCCGGGCGACCACGACGTCTACGTTCACCGCATCGGGCGAACGGGACGCGCGGGGCGCCGCGGCGTCGGCATCACGCTCGTCGGCGAGGGCGACCGCAACGAAGCGCGCCAGATGGCGAACAAGCTGAGCATCGAGCACGGGCTCGGCGGCGGCTCGCCGTTCAAGGGCGGCGCACCGCGCGCGCAGGCGGCGAAGCGCAACCACCGCCAGCGCCCGGGCGAGCGCCCCGGCGGGCAGAAACGCTCCGGCCAGCGTCGCCCGCGCGCCCGCGCATAGGCGCTACAGGTTGACGCTCGCCATCCCGGCCTCGTCGTAGCGCTCGCCGGAAACGTCGGGTAGCTCGGCGTCGATCCGCGCGAGCACGTCGTCTGAGAGCTCGACGTCGGCCGCGGCGGCGTTCTCCTCGAGGTAGGAGCGCCGCTTCGTGCCGGGGATCGGCACGAGGTCGTCGCCCTGCGCGAGCACCCACGCGATCGCGAGCTGCGCGGGCGTGACGCCGACCTCGTCGGCGATCTCCTTGACCTTCGCGGCGAGCTTCAGGTTGGCGTCGAGGTTCTCGCCGGTGAAGCGCGGGCCTTTGCGGCGGAAGTCGTCCTCGTCGAGATCCTCGGGCTTGGTGAAGCGGCCGGAGAGGAAGCCGCGGCCAAGCGGCGAGTAGGGCACGAAGCCGATGCCGAGCTCGCGGCACGTCGGCAGCACCTCGGCCTCGGGGTCGCGCGTCCACAGCGAGTACTCGGTCTGCACGGCGGCGATCGGGTGCACGGCGTGCGCACGGCGGATCGTCTCGGGCGCCGCCTCGGAGAGGCCGATGTGCAGGATCTTGCCCTGCTGCACGAGCTCGGCCATCGCGCCGACGGTCTCCTCGATCTCGACGTTGGGGTCGACGCGGTGCTGGTAGAAGAGGTCGATGCGGTCCGTTTTGAGCCGCGTAAGCGAGCCCTCGACGGCGGAGCGGACGTGCTCGGCGGAGCCGTCGAGCGGGCCGAGCGTCGAGAGGTCGCCGGGCGTCGCCGAGTCGGTGCGCCGCGCGAACTTCGTCGCGATCACGTACTCGTCGCGATGCCCGTCGATCGCGCGCCCGACGAGCTCCTCGTTCGTCAGCGGCCCGTACAGCTGCGCGGTGTCGATGAAGTCGATCTCGAGCTCGAGCGCGCGCTGGATCGTCGCGATGCCCTCGTCCTCGTCGGTCGTCCCGTAGAAAGCGGACATCCCCATGCAGCCGAGCCCCAGCTCCGAGACCTCCAGATTGCCAAGCTTGCGTTGCTTCATCGTCGGTCCCAGCCTTTCGCGGTGGTCGTCGTCATCGACCCTCATTTTTATCGGTTGTCTTTTGGCTTCCCGCTCGAACGCTGTGTCAATCGTCAGGAGACGGGCGCGGTGGCGTCGCGAAGGGCCGCAAAGCCGTCGCCGAGCAAGACGAGCAGATCCTGCGCGCCGCCGGCCTCGCCCCAGCTCTGCACGGTCGCGGTCAGCACGGCGAAGCCGACGCTCGCGAGCAGCCGCGGCGCGGGGTCGCGCAACGGGTCGACGCCCATCCGTCGCGCGAGCCCTTCGGTGAGGACAGCGTCCCACGCCTGATAATCGGCGTTCGGGTGCAGCGCCGGGCCGGACTCGAACAGACGCAGCAGCCCGAGCGTCAGCTCCGGCCGGTCGCTGTAGCCGGCGGCGACGCTCGCCAGCGCGCCGTGCACGGCCTCGAGCGGCGGCTCTGTGGCCGGGCGCGCGTCGATCGCCGCGCGCAGCTCGTCGGCCATCTGGCGCTTCCAGTCGAGGATCACGTCCTCCTTGCGCGCGAAGTAGCGAAAGAACGTGCGCCGCGAGACGTCGGCTGTGGCGGCGATGTCGTCGATCGTCGCGCCGTCGAAGCCGCGCTCGGCGAAGAGGGCCAGCGCGGCCTGCGTGATCTGCTCGCGCCGGCGCAGCTTGTTGCGTTCGCGCAGGCCCGTCGTCATGGCTAAAAGTATATCTGGAGTGCCAACTGACACTCTTATTGCCAAATGGCATCTTTGGTGTCATAATGGTGGCAGACGCCGAAACGAAAGGGACCGAATGCCTGCAGAGACGAACGACATCGCCGACCAGCAGGGGCGCACTGCGCTGATCACCGGCGCGAACAGCGGCATCGGCCTCGAGGCTGCGCGCGCGCTCGCGGGTGCCGGCGCTCGCGTGATCATGGCCTCGCGCAACACCGAGAAGGGCGAGGCAGCGGCGGCGGAGATCCGCGCGTCGTTCCCTGACGCGCAGCTCGACGTGCGCAAGCTCGACCTCTCCTCGCTCGACTCGGTGCGCGCGTTCGCGGAGGGCTTCGGCGAGCAGCGCCTCGACCTGCTGATCAACAACGCGGGCGTGATGGTGCCGCCGTACACGAAGAGCACGGACGGCTACGAGCTTCAGCTCGCGACGAACCACCTCGGCCACTTCGCGCTTACGGGCCTGCTGCTCGGCAAGCTGCTCGCGACGCCGCGGGCGCGCGTCGTGACGATCAGCAGCACGGCGCACAAGATGGGCAAGATCGACTTCGAGGACCTGCAGCGCGAGCGCTCGTACAACCGCTGGCTCACGTACGGCCAGTCGAAGCTCGCGAACCTGCTGTTCGCGCTCGAGCTCGACCGCCGGCTGAAAGCGGCCGGCTCGGACGTGCTCAGCGTCGCGGCGCACCCGGGCTACTCGGCGACGAACCTGCAGTTCGCCGTGACGCCGTCGCGGATCGAGCGGCTCGGCTCGGCCGTGCTCAACCGCGTCTACGCGCAGAGCGCCGAGCAGGGCGCGCTGCCGACGCTGTATGCGGCGACGGCCGAGATCGCGGGTGGCTCGTTCGTCGGCCCGGACGGCTTTCAGGAAATGCGCGGCAAGCCGAAGGTCGGCACGCCGACGCGCGCCGCGCGCGACCCGGAGACGGCGCGACGGCTGTGGGACGTCTCGGAGGAGCTGACGGGCGTGAAGTTCGCGTTCGCCGGCGGCGGCGCGGCGGTGGGGTCCCCCGCGTAGGCCGCGCCCGGCGAGTCGGCGAGCGTCGACCGCACAGCGCTCGCTTACTCGGCGTCGAGCACCTCGATGCCGAGCGCACCGGCCCACAGCCCGGCCATCGCGACGATGTCAGCCCACTCGAGCGCGACGCCGCGCAGGCTCTCGACGCCCTCGAGCCCGTTCAGGTCGCTGCGGCGCAGCTCGCAGCGCTTCAGCCGCGCGCCGCGGAAGTCGGCGCGCGTGAGATCGCAGCTATGGAAGCGGACGCCGTCGAGCTGCGCGTCGAGGAAGTCCGTCTGCGCGAGCAAGCAGTCCTCGAACGTGACGCGCGTCAGCCGCGAGTACGCGAACGAGGACAGGTCGATGCGGCAGCCGCGCAGCGTGACATCGGTCAGCTCGGCCTCGCTCAGCGCGATTCCGGTCATCCGGCAGCCGGCGATCGTCGCGTTCTTGATCCGCCCGCGCGGCGCGTGCAAGTTGGCGAGGTTGCAGTCGCCGAACGCCGCGTGGACGACGCTCAGAGCCTCGAGGCGCGAGCCCGACAGATCGACGCCCGCGAGCTTGACGGCCTGCAGCGAGACGCCGCCGGCGCGCTGATCGGGTAGCGCCGCGCCGCGCAGCTCGACCTCCGCGAGCGTCAGGTCGTGATCGAGCGAAGCGGGCTCGGCAGGCTGCAGCTCCTCCGGCAAGTCCGGCTCGCCAGGGGAGATGTCGGCAGCCGGCATGCCGCGAAGCCAAGCAGATCGGCGGGGGAGCGCCCCATTCGGCGAAGCCTCACACGAGCGGCCCTGTCGCGGCGATAATCGTCGGGTGCCCGGACGACGCATCGACCGCGCGACGGCGATTGGCGCCGTCTCCGCGTTCTCGGCCGCGCTTGCGATTGGCTGCGGCGGTGCGACTCATAACGGCGGAACGGACGTCACGCAGCAGACAGCGAAGCCGACAGCCACGCAAGGCAGGAAGCAGAGCCCGGCGAGCACGGTCGGCACGGGCGGGCACACGACGTCCCCCGCCTCGACCGGCTCTGCGACCGGGGTCGCTCGAGGCACTGGCACGAAGCCGCATGCGCACCGTTCAATCCCTCCAGCCCACCCTGTGCCTGCCGCCTTCGAGCCCGCGCCGGGCGCGGTGTCGGACGCGGAAGTGCGCAGCGAGCTCGCGCAGATGGCCGCGGTCGAACGCGAACAGCGCGAGCAGTCGCTGAGCGCGGCGGCGGCGAACCTCGAAGACCTGCTGCCGTGGACTTCCGAGCCGAAGTCGGGCACGCAGATCAGCGTCGCGTCGGTGTTCACCGACTACGGCCTCGGGCTGGCGTGCGGCGGCGTGCTCGGACGCAACCAGCTCGGCGTCGCGCACAAGACGGCGCCGTGCGGCACGCTGATCACGTTCACGTACGGCGGGCGCAGCCTGACGGTTCCGGTGATCGACCGCGGGCCGTACATCGCCGGGCGCGAGTGGGACCTGACGGGCGCGACGGCGGCCGCGCTCGGGTTCCCGGGACTCGGCAAGATCGAGTGGTCGCTCGCTCGAGCGTAGGGTCGGCATCCCGTCGAGCACGCCCGGGTGGTCATCGGGCGGACGTAGTATGGCCGGGTGATGAGCGGCGAGGCGGCAATCGAGGTGCGCGGGCTCGTGAAGCACTTCGGCGACGTGCGAGCGCTCGACGGGGTCGATTTGACCGCGCGCGAAGGGCAGGTGGTCGGACTGCTCGGCCCGAACGGCGCCGGCAAGACAACGCTCGTGCGCGTGCTCGCGACGCTGCTGAAGGCCGACGCGGGCAGCGCAAGCGTGCTCGGCCTCGACGTTCAGCGCGACGCAGCCGCGCTGCGTGAGCAGATCGGGCTCGCGGGCCAGTATGCGGCCGTCGACGAAAACCTCACGGGCCTCGAGAACCTGACGATGGTCGGGCGCCTGTACGGGTCGGCGCGCAAGTCGGCGAAGGCTCGCGGCAGCGAACTGCTCGAGCGCTTCGACCTGGCCGACGCGGCGGGGCGGCCGACGAAGACGTACTCGGGCGGCATGCGCCGCCGCCTCGACCTCGCGGCGGCGCTCGTCGCGAAGCCGCCGGTGCTGTTCCTCGACGAGCCGACGACAGGGCTCGACCCGCGCAGCCGCCTTGGCCTGTGGGAGGTCATCGAAGGCCTCGTCGCCGAAGGCACGACGGCGCTGTTGACGACGCAGTACCTCGACGAGGCCGACCGGCTCGCGAGCACGATCGCGGTGATCGACCACGGCCGCGTGATCGCCGAGGGCACCTCGGACGAGCTCAAGGACCGCCTCGGCGGCGAGCGGCTCGAGGTCACGCTCGACGAGGCCTCCGACGTCGACGCCGCCGTGCGGGCGCTCGCGCCGATGTCCGACGAGCAGCCGAGCGCCGAGGCGGGTCTCGTCAGGGTGAACGTGCGCGAGCGCAGCGGCGCGATCGTCGAAGCCGTCAGGCGGCTCAGCGACGCCGACATCGGCGTCGACGATCTCGCGCTCAGGCGCCCGACGCTCGACGACGTGTTCCTCGCGCTGACGGGTCACGCCGCCGAGGACGACGCCGGCGGCGAGCGAGCTGCTGGGCGCGAGCAGGAGCGCGTCGCATGAGGCGCCTCGTCACGGACACGCTGATCATCGCCGAGCGCAACCTGATCAGGCTGCCGCGCGCGCCGGAACTGCTGATCGGCTTCACGATCCAGCCGATCATGTTCGTGCTGCTGTTCCGCTACGTCTTCGGCGGCGCGATCCGGACGCCGGGCTACAGCTACGTCGACTTCCTGATCCCGGGGATCATCGTGCAGAACACGGCATTCGGCGGCTTCGCGACGGCGCTCGGCCTCAACGAGGACGTCGGCAAGGGCCTGATCGACCGCTTCCGCTCGCTGCCGATGTCGCGCGCGGCCGTGCTCGCCGGGCGCACGCTCTCGGACGTCGCGACGAACACGCTGTCGATCACGATCCTCTTGATCACCGGCGTGATCATCGGCTTCAGCTTTCAGACGGGCTTCCTCGAAGCGGCCGGCGGCTTCGCGCTGCTGCTGCTGTTCGGCTATTCCTTCTCGTGGTTCCTCGGCTTCATCGGCCTGCTCGTCTCCTCGCCGGAATCGGTCAACTCGGTCGCGTTCATCTCGGTCTTCCCGCTGACATTCATCTCCTCGGCGTTCGTGCCGGTCGCGTCGATGCCCGACGGGCTGCGCCAGTTCGCCGAAGTCAACCCGTTCACGGTCGTCGTCGACGCGATGCGCCACCTCTGGCTCGGCGCGCCGGCGGGGAACAGTGTCTGGGGCGCCGTCGTCTGGGCGCTCGTGATCGTCGCCGTGTTCGCGCCGCTCGCTGTCGCGCGCTACCGGCGCGCCGCCGGCTCGCGCTGACGCCCACACCGGCCGCCGGCGAGCTAGCGGGGACTGGCGACAAGCTCGCGGCGGCTGCTGATGCCGAGCTTGCCGAAAACGCGGCTCAGATGAAACTCGACTGCCTTCACGGTGACATAGAGCTGTGCGGCGATCTCTCGATTCGTCAGGCCCTGCGCGGCGAGCTCGGCGATCCTGCGCTCGCTCGGCGTCAGCTCGTCGGCCGCCTCGGGCGCGACATCGCGCGCGCCTGAGGCAAGCAGCTCGTCCTCGGCACGGCGCGCGAGCGTCACGGCGCCACACGCACGTGCGATCGCCAACGCCTCGCGCAGAGGCGTGCGCGCCTGCGCGCGGCTGCCGCAGCGGCGCAACGACGCTCCGAAGTCGACGAGCGCATGCGCGTGCTCGAGCACCGCACCCGAGCCCTGCAGCACCTGCACGGCCTGTTCGAGCGCCTCGACGCCGTCGCGTCCTCCGGCCGCGGCGCCGGTCGCGCGGAGCGCCGAGCCGATCGGGCGCGGCGCCCCGAAGCGACGTGCGAGCGCGAGATCTTCCTCGGCGAGCGATCGCGCGAGCTCGCGCTCCTGCAGACGCGCCGCGAGCATCGCGGCCTCGCTGCGCCACGGCATCAGCGTCGGGTTCGTCGCCTGCATGACGTCTTTGAAGAAGCGACCGCTGGCGCACCAATGCTCAAGGGCCGCACGCGTGTCTCCGCGCGCCTGCGCGATCCGCCCCTCGGCAGCGAGCAGGAAGACGTTGAACGCCGTGTCGCTCCAACGCGCGGCGTCGATGCCGCCGAGCACCGCGGCTGCACGATCGACCTGGTCCTGCTCGCAGAGGGCGCTGACCAGCCAGAACGCGGCCGCCGGCAGATAGGTTTCTGCGCCGGCCGTCCACAGATCGACCGCTCGCTGGGCGTCCTCGGCAGCCTGAGCGATGCGACCGGTCCACAGCGATGGCCACGACCTGGCGTATGAAGCCATCGCGACGCTCAGCGTCGCCTCACCGGTCAACAGCGGGTCGAGGCGCGCGAGGACCTCCTCGTAGCGGTCACACCAGCTGAGCGTGCCGATCGCATTCCACCGCGTCCAGTCGTGGATCCGATCGACACCAGATCCCAATTCGTCGAGCAGGCGCGAGGCGAGCTGGGCGAGATCGCCGGCCGGCGTCGCGGCGCTGAACAGGCCGAGCACGAGCAGCTGGCTTTGAAAGTGGCGCTCGGCGGCGTCCTGCGGCGGCGGCAGCTCGCTCAGCGATTTCAGCCGGCTGTGGATCTCCTCGGCGCGCCCCGCATCGAGCATGCCCGCCGTCATCACGCCGGTGCGCAGTTCCATCCTCATGAGCTCCTCGCCGGCGGGTTCCAGCGCCATGCCCGCGTCGAATGCCTCGCCGGCCTCGCGGAATCGCCCGGAGGCGTGCAATGCCCAGCCGAGCGCGAGATAGATCCGCACTCGCGTCCGCGCATCGGGTGCGTCGAGCAGCGCCTGCTCGAGATGCTCGACTGCGCTCGCGGCCCCGGCGGCGACCGCTGCTTCGGCAAGTTCGGTACGCATCGCTGCGCGCTCGCCGACGCTCTCGGGTTCCTCGATCGCGTGTTCGAGATAGACGACGGCGGAGGCAGGCGCCCCCCGTGCGACAGCCCGCGAAGCGGCGGCACGAAGGATCTCGACGGCGCCAGGCACAGCACCGACGGCCGAGCGCAGCAGGTGCGAGGCAACGGTCTCGACAGGCGCGCGCTCGCCGAACTGCAGGGAAGCCGCGCGTGCGTGCGTGCTCTGGCGAGCGCCGGCGCCCATGTCGTCTTCGACGACCGACCGGATCAGCGGGTGGGCGAAGCGCATCCCGCGATCGACGCGGATCAAGTCGGCGGCCTCGAGCGCGTCGGCTTGCGCCAGGGCAACGGCCGGCTCGAGCGAGGCAAGCGCCGCGACTTGGTGCAGCTTGGCGTTGTCGCCGAGCACGGCAAGCGCCTCCGCGAGCGCAACGGCGTCGACTCCGAGGCGCGAGAGCCGGATCAGGACGGAGCGGGCGATCGTCGGCGGCGCGATCCCTTCGAGCATCTCCGTCGTGGGCTCGATTCCACCCGGCAGCGAGCGAAGCAGCTCGTTCAGGTAGTACGGGTTTCCGGCCGTGAGCTCCGCGCAGCGGAGACAGAAGTCGCTCGACGCAGCGCGCCCGAGCTCGGCGCGCACGAGGCTCTCGACCGAGCCCGTGCCGAGTGATTGCAATACGAGCACGCGTGCCGCCGGGTGCGCGGCAATCGTCTGCAGCAGCAGCTCGTCCTCGGCCGCTGCCTCTCGCGTGCGATGCGCCAGGATGATCCCGGCGCCGAGCCCGTCGAGCCTGCCCGCGAGAAAGTGGATCAACCGCAGCGTCGGCGTGTCGAGCCAGTGCGCGTCGTCGATTACGAGCAGCAGCGGAGCGTCGTCGGTCAGCTCCGCGACGCGCAGCGTGAACGTGCGCAGCAGCTCGAGCGCCGCCTCCTCTCCCTCCAACTGCGCATCGGGCATCGACCCGAGCAGGTCGGCGGCTGCACGCCATGCGTAGCTGCGCTCGAGGTAGTCGCCGCGCACGGCGCGCACGGCGACCCCCTGGCCGAGCGCCCGCTTGGCGGCGAGCTCGAGCAAGCGCGACTTGCCGAGTCCCGCGACACCCTGAATCACCAGCAGGCCGCCGCTCGACGCGCGCACGTCGCGCACGAGGTGATCGATTGCCGCGAGCGCCTCACCACGCTCCAGCAGGCCAGCGTCGGCGGGCATCTCCGTCTCCATCGGCGAAGTCTAGGGTTGACCCTAGTGACACGTCGCTGCTGGGCGCGAAGGATGCGATGTGACATGGCAGAGACCAAAGTGCTCGCGACGGTCGAGTTCGTCATTGGATCGGAACCCGTCCGCGGGCGGATCATCCGCGTCGGCGCGGAGGATGCGCCGTTCGTCGGCTGGCTCGGGCTGCTCGGCTTGCTCGAGCAGGCGGCATCTCAGCCGTCGAGCGAGCCGCTTGCAAGCGAGCGCACGAGATGAAAAGCCGATGCAAGACGGCGCGCGCAGGGCGATATCAGGACCCAACCGAAAGGAACAACCACATGCGCTACCGCGCAATTGTCAGGCGTATCCGGAGCCGAACGCTGTGCGTGGCGATGCTCGTCGTGCTCGGCGCGGCCATACCGGCCTCGGCACAGACATCGACGCTCCCGTCGCTCAAACTGACGCTCGCGCATGGCTCGATCACGGTCGCCGGAGCCGAGCAGTCCGGCGCGGTCGAAATCACGACGACCGCGGCGAGCTCCGCAAAGGAAGCCTCGGCGGTGCTCGTGCTGCTCAAGCCTGGCGTCAGCGTCGCGGAACTCGAAGCGTTCCTCGCGACGAACAAGGCCGTACGCGACCCCAACACGGTCGCGAAGTTCGGCTCGCTCGTGTTCGACTTGGAAGCGGCTGCCGGCACGAGCAGCGCGCAGTCGGTGCTCGCGCCGGGTACGTACGTCGCGATCAACAGCGAAGGTGAGAAGTCCTCAGCTTGGCCACGGATGAGCTTTACCGTTGCGCCGAGCCCATCGCCGGCGGCGCTGCCGCAAGCGCAAGCGGTCGTGCGCACGATCGACTTTGGCTTCAAGGGCCCGTCGACGCTCAGCGACGGCGAGCTCGTCCGCTTCGAAAACGAAGGCTACGTCGTGCACATGGATCTCGCCTTCCCAGCGAAGAGCAAGCGGGCGGCGACAAAGCTCGCCCTCGCATTGCGCAACGGCGGCAACAAGCAGGCCGAAAAGCTCGTCGCCGGTCCACCGGTCGACTTGGCCGGCCCGCTCTCAAGCGGTGGCTACCAGCAGGAGATCGTCTCGGCGAAGCCCGGCTGGTACGTGCAGGCGTGCTTCATGCCGACGCAGGACGGCCGTGAACACACGTTGCTCGGAATGGAGCGCGTGATCAAGATCGTCAAGTAAGACGAGCGAGGCCGGTGCCGCCGAGACCTCGCGCGCGAGGTCTCGGCGACTAGGCCGCGCGTGCGCTTGGCACGAACCGCACGCGGCGCGGCAGCAGCGGAATCACGGCGCGCTTCAGGTAGTCCGCACCGCCAGCGACGAGCGCCTTTCGCAGCGCGACGGGCGGCAGCGGCGAGAAGCCGTACTGCTCGCGGATCGAGTCCGGTAGCAGCGCGATCGTCGTGAAGTTGACCGTCTCGAGCAGCGGGCGCGCGAGCAGCGGCACGGGCGGGGCGAGCACGATCTGGCGCGCGCGCCTGCGCGCCCAGTCGGTCACGTGCAGCTCGTCGCCGTCGAGCATCCGCCGACGGTACGCGTCGAGATCCTCGAGCGTATCGGGCAGCTCGCCGCGTTTGAGCCCGAACAGCCGCCCGACGACCTTGTAGTCCTCCCAGAAGGCCGCTTCCTCGGCGCGAGTCAGCGAGCGCACGTACTTGCGGTAGACGACGAGCGCCGAGTCGACGAGCGAGAAGAGCACCCACAGCAACAGCTCTGGATCGTCGGCGCGGTACGTCGTGCCGGCGTCGTAGGAGCCGATCGGCTCGGGCAGCTTGCCGCTCACGCGCCGGTGCATCGCGCGCACGCGGCGCGTCAGGCGATCGGCCTCGGCGCGCGAGCCGAACGCGATCGTGTCCATCGTCTGCGCCGTGCGTGCGAGCCGCTCGTACGGCTCGTCGAGCGCGCTCGAGTGCGCGAGCAGGCCGAACACGGCGAGCGGGTGCGCGGCCTGCATCAGCAGCGCACGCGGGCCCGACAGCGCGACGGCGCGCTCGCGATGCACGCGCCGCATCATCGAGCGCTCGTCGAAGTAGCCGGAGCGCTGCATCTCGGCGAGGCGGCTAGCCATCGGCGGCGCGCGAGGCTCGTTCGTAGGGCAGCTGCGTGAAGGCGCGGCCGCTGATCGCGGCGGCGAGCCGCAGCTGCTGCCACGTCGGCTGGCTCGCCGGTTCGTCCAGGCGCCGCTGCACCTTCGGACGCAACCGCTTCAGCTGGAAGCGAGCCATCGCGGCGCAGGCTCGCGCCGCTCCGCGCACGACGTCCGGCTCGACGCTCCACAACGTCTCGAAGCGCCGCGGCCCGGCGGGCTCGCCATGGTTGCGCGGCACCTCCCAGCCCGTCAGGCAGACGCCGTAGCCGGGAGCGTCGCAGACGATCGCCCACTCGCGCATCAGCGGGCTGTCGGCCGCGATGCGAATCTCGGCCGGCCCGGCGAGCGGCGTGCACGGCTCGTCGAACTCGGCGAACACGCATGCGAGCTCGGCCGTGCGCGCGAGCTCGAGCCAGCGGGCTTCCTGCTCGCGGTAGTAGCGCTCGCGCTGGAAGGAAGCGAACAGCAGCGGCCGCTCGGCCCTCGCGAGGCACTCGTCCTCGATCGCGTGGCTCAGCGCTAGCATCGCGGGCCTCGACAGCAGCTGGGTCTTCGAGCTCCGGGTGCGCATCGCGCACCGAGGCGAACAGCGAAGGCGGAGCGCTCGCGGGCTTTCGCGCGCGCTCGATCGCGACCGGCAGCGTGATCCCGGCGGCGCGCTCGGCGACGATGCGCTGGACGGCTTCGAGGTCGTCATCGCTGTAGCGGCGGTGGCCGCTCTCCAGGCGCACCGGACTGGGAAAGCCGTGCCGGCGCTCCCACATCCGCAGCGTGCCCTCGGCGACGCCGGTGCGGCTGACCACCTCGCCGATGCTGAAATCGCTCACGTCGATCTCCTGAACAGCTTGTGCAGGTTTGTCTGAACAGACGTAAGGGTAGCGATTCTCAAGACGATTACCGCCATTCCCGAGACCCGGAGGTCACATGTCGACGATTGAGCAGTCCATCGAGGTGAACGTGCCGCTGAGCACGGCTTACAACCAGTGGACGCAGTTCGAGGAGTTCCCGAGCTTCATGGACAGCGTCAAGGAGATCCGTCAGCTCGACGACACGCATCTGCACTGGACGGTCGAGCTCGGCGGCCAGCGCCACGAGTGGGACGCCGAGATCACCGAGCAGAAGCCGGACGAGCGCGTCGCGTGGCGCAACACCGACGGCAAGGAGAACGCCGGCGTCGTGACGTTCCACCGGATCGACGACGGCGTGACACGGCTGATGGTGCAGCTCGACTACGTCCCCGAGGGCGTGATCGAGAAGCTCGGCGACGCGCTCGGCGCGGCGGACCGTCGCGTGAAGGGCGACCTCGAGCGGTTCAAGGAGCTCGTCGAGGCCGACGGCTACGAGAGCGGCGCGTGGCGCGGGACGGTCGAGCGCGCCGACGAGCGCCCGGCGGCCGCCTGACGCGGGCACGAGGGCTGCGGGCAAGCCGCGGGCTCCGATCCCGTGTACGCGAGTGCCGCTAGCCTTCGGGACGTGGTTCGCGCGCTGTTGCGTCGCCGGCGAGTGAGGATCATCGCCTGGAGTGTGGGTGGCATCGTCCTCGCGACGGTGCTGCTCGTCGGCGGGCTGAACGCCTATGTGCTGCTGTCGGAGAGCGGCGACTCGACGGGGCAGGTCAGCCGCGTGCCAGATGCGCAAGTCGCGCTCGTGCTCGGCGCATACGTCGAACCGGACGGGCGGATGAGCCAGATGCTCGCCGACCGGGTGCAGCGCGCGGAGCAGCTCTGGCGCGCGGGCAAGGTCGAGAAGATCCTCGTCTCCGGCGATCACCACACGTGGTCATACGACGAGCCGGACACGATGCGCCGGGCGCTGCAGGCGGCCGGCGTCCCGGGCCGCGACATCTTCACCGACCACGCGGGCTTCAACACGTGGGACAGCATGGTGCGCGCGCGCAAGGTCTTCGGCGTGCGCTCGGCGATCGTCGTGACGCAGGGCTTCCACATGCCGCGCGCGCTCTACCTCGCGGCGCACGCAGGGCTGGAAGCGCACGGCCTGACGTCCGACCTGCACGGCTACGGCCGCCAGGGCGAGCTCAGCAGCGTGCGCGAGGTGCTCGCACGCGTCAAGGCCGTCTATCAGGGAACGACCGGTGAAAAGGTCTTGCTCGGACCGCGCATCGCGATCACCGGCGACGGGCGCGTGAGCTGGGGCCCGCAGCACCCCGCTCAGCACGCTGCCGCTTAGGCCGCGCGAGGACCGAGCAGCATCGGTTGCGGCGGGCGCGACACCTGCACGGCCGTCAGCTTCGGTGCTTCATCTTCTTGCGGTCGCGCGGCTCGACGAACGGCTCGCGCTCGGCCGCCTGGCCGCCCTGCAGACGACGACCGCGCTCGAGCTCGGCGTTGAACTCCGCGCCGAGCAGCACGGCGATGTTCGAGATCCACAGCCAAACGAGAAAGACGATGACCGCGGCGAGGGCTCCATATGTCTTGTTGTAGGACGAGAAGCTCGCGACGTACAGGGCGAACGCGCCGGAGGCGACGATCCAGATGACGACGGCGAACAGGCCCCCCGGGCTGAGCCAGCGAAAGCCGGCGTGCTTGACGTTCGGTGCGGCCCAATAGAGGATCGAGAACATCAGGCTGACGATGACCAGCAGCACCGGCCACTTGGCGATGTCCCACACGCTCACCGCGCTGCTGCCGACGCCGATCAGGTTGCCGACCTCGCGAGCGAGGCTTCCAGTCAGCACGACCGCGACGGCGCTCACCGCGAGCAGCGCGACGATCACGATCGTGACGCCGAGGCGGACGGGGAGCGTCTTCCAGATCGGGCGACCCTCTTCGACCTCGTAGATCGTGTTCGACGCACGCATGAACGCCGCGACATACCCGGAGGCAGACCACAGCGCGCCGACGAGCCCGACGACGAATACGATCCCGGCCGTTCCCTGACTTTTTTGCAGGTTGTGGATGGCGCTCGTGAAGATCGTCTTCGCCGGGCCGGGCGCGACCTTGCCGAGATTTTCGATCAGCGGCTGCGTGGCGGAGTGACCGATCAGCCCGAGAACCGAGACGAGCGCGATGATCGCGGGGAAAATCGCGAGCACTCCGTAGTAGGTGAGCGCGGCCGCGAGATCCGTCAAGTCGTCCTCGCGAAACTCCCTCACCGTGCGTTTGACGACGCCGCGCCAAGAGCTTCCGGTCAGGCCCGCCGGACTTTCCGGGGCACGACGCTCGACCTCGTCTCGGTCCACGCTTCGTCGTCCGTCGCTCGTCGTGCCGTTCTCGTCCATCGCTGTCATTTCCCTTCCATCTCGCGCAAGCGCGAATTGCGATCCGCAGCCGACAAGCAGCTACTCGATCGATGACCCCTGCAACTGCTGCGCCGACTCCTTCGTATCGTCGGACAGCTCCTCGGCGTGCGACTGCGTGCTGTCCTTGGCCTTCTCCTTGACCTCTGCCACGGTCTCCTGGACTTTGCTCGTCGCCACCTCGGCTGTCTCCTGGGCGATCTGCTTGCCGTGCTCGACCGCCGCTTGCCCCGTCTCTTTGACCTGCTCCTTGACGTGATCCGCGACCGGCCCGATCCGTTCGTCCTCGAGCTTCGTGCCGGGGGCGAGCATGCCGGCCAGAAAGCCGAGCGCCGCCGCTCCGAGCGCGAGGCCCAACGGGTTCTCCTGAACGACACCGACGGCCTGGCGCGCGCCCTGCTTCACTTCGGCGCCGCTCGGCGTCGCGTCGCTGACGTGTCCGCCGGCGCCGCCGATCTTCGACTTCAGCGCGTCCACCTTCTCGCCGATCGAGTCTTTGGCCCTCGCCGGCACGTCGGCCTTGTAGCCGATCGCGTCGACCGTCTCACCCATGCGCTCGCGCGTCTGCTCGATCTGCTCTCTTATGGCAGCTGGGTCTTGGCCCATTGCACATCCTCCTTCACGGTTTCGATTGTTTGCTCGGGTACTGGGGGGGTCGCCTCGCTCACCCTTTTCTTGCCAATGAACGCCAGCGCCCCGGCGACGACGCCATAGACGACGGTCACGAGCAGCGCGGCCAGCCAGACCTTCATGCCTGTCGCGAGCACGGCGATCAGAAAAGCGGTGAGGCTGCCGAGCGCGAGCAGGGCCAGGAGCCCGGCGGCGCCGAACAGGCTCGCGCCAAGCCCCGCCTGCTTGCCCTTCTCCGTCATCTCGGCTTGGGCGAGCTTGAGCTCCTGGCGCACGAGCGTCGACACGTCGTCTGAGAGTTGCTTGAACAGCTCCCCGAGGTGCTGGTCGCGTAGGGCAGGATCGGGAGCATCCGTGACCATGCGCTACACCACCGGCACGCTGCCCTGCACCGCGGGAGCCGCGAGGCGGGGAGGCTGCTCGGGAGCGCCGGCGGACACCGGCGCCGGCGATGGTCCGCTCGGCGCAGTGGCCGGGGCGGCAGCAGTGCTGCCGCGATAGCGGCGAGCGCTGGACGCCTTGAGGAAACGCGACGCGACGAATCCGAGCGCAAGGCCGCCCGCGGCCAGTGCCAGCGGCTGGCGGCGGCCGAAGTCCTCGGCGTCGGCCAGCAGCGCGTGCGAGTCCTTCGCATCGAGGTAGCCGCCCACCTTCTCGGCGTAGTCGGCGAGACGATCGGCGGCCTTGGCGGGTCCGTCCTTGCCCTCGCCGCGCAGCGACTCGCTCACCGAGCGCAGGTCCGATGCCTGGTCGTTGATCTGCGAGGCAACCTGCGAGGAGCGCTCGTCGATCTGCTCGCGCATCCTGTCTTGAAGCTGGGCGGCCGTCTGCTGCGCCTTCTGCTGCGCGTCCTGCGCGACGTCGGCGGCTTTCGCCTTCGCCTCGCCGGCGGCGGCGTGCACGGCTCCGCCGCCGTCTGACTGCGGGTGCTGAGTCTGTTGCATTGATGCACCTTTCTTGGACTGGCTCGGTGGCGGCTCGATTCGAGCCGCGCCGCAAGTGTGTGGCTCGGAGTAAGACCGGGGTGCCACCCAGTTAGTTACGACTTGACCTGAACGGCCGTGTGGGCTTGCGCGTGGCAGAGCCTCAGTCGGTGGGCGAGTCTCGCGGGCGCCTCGCCTCGCCGGTCATCGCCAGGTCGACAAGGGCCGCTTGCCGTGACCGGTGTAACTCCTACGGCCCCTTCCCGGTCCTAGTCGATGGTCGCGCGCCGGTACCCGCACGCGGCAGGTCGGCGAAGCCGCCGCCGAACGCCCAACGCTCACTAACTAAGATCAAAGCATCGTCCTACAACAGACCGATCCGGATAGCGCGCTCGTCGAGCGAACGCGGCGGGGCGATCTGGCAGGCTTCGAGGCGCTCGTCGAGCGTCACCGGGACGTCGTGTTTCGAGTCGCCGCGCGGATCGTCGGGCCGGACGAGGCGGACGACGTGAGTCAGGACGCGTTCCTGCGAGCGTTCCACCGAATCGACAGCTTCAAGTCGAGCGCGCCCTTCCGCGCGTGGCTGCTGCAGATCACGCACAACACGGCCATCACGGCGGCCGAGCGGCGCCGCCCGATGCCGGTCGGCTCGCAGGCGCAGGACGACGCCGAGCCGGATACGCCCGCAAGCGAACGGCGCCCGGCGGAGAGCCTCGAGCGCCGCGAGCGCGAGCAGCGCCTGCGGCTGAAGATGTCGAGCCTTCGCCCCAGCTATCGCGGTCTGCTCGTGCTGCGTGACATCGAAGGACTCTCCTACGAGGAGATATCTCAGCTCCTCGAGATGCCGCTCGGAAGCGTCAAGGGCCGGCTCCATCGCGCCCGCGCGGAGATGATCGAGCTCCTGCGCAACAACACCTACGACTGGGACCTCCCCTCGTGAGCACCGGCGAGCTTCCCGAGCGCCTGCCTGCGGCCGAGCGACGCCTGGGCGAGCACTTGGCGCTGCTGCGCGACGTTCCCGACGCGCCGGCCTCGCTGACGAAGCGCGTAACGCGCGCCGCTCGCTGGCAGCACCTCGCGCGTGAGCCGCTGCTCGCTCTCGGGCACGTCGCCGCCGTCGTCGGCGACGCCCTGCGCGTATTGCTGGGAGGCGGCCGCCGATGACGCTGCTGGCTTCGAGCATCCTCAACCAGGCGGGCGCGCAACTCGGTGGCTTCCTGCCGCGGCTTGGCGGTGCGCTAGCCCTGCTCGTCGTCGGGATTCTGCTTGCGCGGCTGCTCGCGCGGCTGCTGCTACGGGCGCTGAGGCGAATCGGTCTCGACGCCTTCTCGGAGCGCGTCGGGGTCGCCGAGGTGCTCGAGCGCGCCGGGCTGGGCCATTCGCTGTCGGTCGTCGTCGCGGTGGCGATCCGAGTTGCGATGGTCGTCGTCGTCGTCTTCGCTGCGCTGTCGCTGCTGGGCTTGCAGTTCCTCAGCGAATCGCTCAACCGCGGCGTGCTCGTCATGCCGAAACTGCTGATCGCCGGAGCGCTGCTGCTTGCGGGCGTCGTCCTCGGCGGCTTCGTGCGCGAGCGCGTCGAGCGCCTCAGCTACCAGATGGACTTCCCGATTCCGCTGGGGGCCGCGGCCCAAGGGGCTGTGGTGGCGATCTTCGCGATCACAGCGGCAGCGCAGGTGGCGATCTCGACGATCGTGCTGCTGATCCTCGTGGGCATCGTGCTCGCCGGCGTCGTGGCGATGTTCGCGCTCGCCTTCGGCCTCGGTGGAAAGGACTTCGCGCGGGCCGTCAGCGCGGGGCGGTACGCGCGCGGGGCATTCGAGGTCGGCCAAGACATCTCGCTCGGCGACGTCCGCGGGCGCATCTCCGCGATCGAGAGCGCCAGCACGGTGATCGACGGCGGCGAAGGCCGCCGCATCCGCATCCCGAATCATCTGCTGCTCGCATCGATCGTGACCGTTCATCCCGAGCGGCCTGGGCCTGAGAACCTCGCCGCCGACTCCGGCGCGTGAGCGCGGATCGCGCCGGTTCGGAGAGACGCTCTGAGCTGACGGTCTGCGCGCTGCTCGGCCACGCACGCGCACGCCGCGTCGCCGATACGTTCCCAAGATGAGCAACGCATGGCGCATCGCGAAGCGCTCGGTGATCGCGTTCTACGACGACCAGGGAACGCATCACGGCGCGGCGCTGACCTACTACGCGCTGATGTCGCTGTTCCCGACGCTGCTGCTCGCCGTCTCGCTGCTCGGCATCCTCGGCGAGTACCCGGCGACGTACAACTCGATCATCAACCACCTGCGAGGCGTCGTGCCCGCGGCGACGCTCGCGCCGATCGACGCCGCGGTGCGGGCGGCGCTGAAGAGCAAGGGAACGGCCGTCGCGGGCCTGCTGCTCGCGCTCGCGACGGCGCTCTACGGGACGACGGGCTACCTCGAGGCGACGCGGCGGGCGCTGAACGTCGTCTTCGAGACCCCGTCGGGGCGCAGCTTCGTGCGCCGCAAGCTGACCGATCTCGCCTCGACGGTCGTGCTGCTCGCGCTCGTGCTGAGCACGCTCGTGCTGATGTTCGCCGGCGGCGGCGTCGCCGACGAAGTGCTCGGCTCGACGGCGGCGTCGATCTGGCGGATCGTTCGCTGGCCGGGGGCGTTCGCCTGCGCGCTGCTCGTCTTCTCGTTCGTCTACTACGTGACGCCGGACGTCCACCACCGCGGCTTTCGCTGGATCACGCCGGGCGCGTTCGTCGGGGTCGCGTTGTGGCTGGCGGCGTCGGCCGGCTTCTCGACGTACCTCGCGAACTTCAAGAGCTTCAACGTCACGTATGGCTCGTTCGCGGCGGCGATCATCCTGCTCGTCTGGCTGTGGCTGACGAACAACGCGGTGATCTTCGGCGCGGTCGTCGATGCGGAGATCGAGCGGGCGAAGGAGCTAGCGGAAGGCGTGCGCGAGGCGGACACGCTCAACCTCCCGACGCAGCGCTGAGGTTTCGCAACGGCCGAGCTCGGATAGACAGAGAGTATGAGCAGCCCGCTTGCAGACGATCGCCTCGCGTCGGGCGGCCGCGCGCTTCACGACCTCGGCGCCGCGGCGCTGTTCGGCGGCAACCTGTTCGCGCGTGTCGGGATGCACCCGGCGCTGGCGGACATCTCGGCGCCGCGCGAGCGCGGGCTCGTCGTCAACCACGCATGGCGGCGCTACGGCACGGTCAACAGCGTCTCGCTGCTCGCGGTGCTCGCCGGCTGGACGCTCGCGCGCCGGGACGAGGCGGCCAACGGGATGCTCTCGGCAAGCGAGCGCCGGCTTGCGAAGGCAAAGGACATCGCGGCGGGCGCCGTCGCGGTGAGCGGCCTGGCCTCGGCGCTTGGCGGCGTGCTGTTCGCGCGGATGGAGCCGGGCGGGGCGGTGGCGCTCGCCGACGGCACCTCGCCGACGGCCGAGACGCCCGCGCGCGAGGCTCGCGCGAAGCGCATCGTCAACGTGCTCGGCGCTGCCGAGCTGCTCAGCTCGGGCGCGCTCGTGACGATCAACGCCGCGCTCGCGCAGGTCGGGTTTCGCCGTCCGCCGGTGCGCCGGCTGCTGCGCAGGAGCTTCTAGCGCTGTCATGCTGATGCCCATCGAGCAACTCGACCTCGCGCAGGTGAGAGCGCAGCTGGAGGAGCATCGCGACGCGACGGAGGCGCGAGTCGCGGCGCTCGCGAAGCGCCCTGAGCTCGGCAGCGCACAGGGCTTCGGCAAGCGGATCGGCGACGGGACGACGGAGGCGATCAGCCGGCTGACGGAGATCGGCGTCGGCCAGTCGCTCGAGAGCACGCTCGCGCGCACCGAACGCGCGCTCGCGAAGCTCGACGCGGGCTCCTACGGAACGTGCGACGCCTGCGGCAAGGCGATCGCCCCGGGGCGGTTGCGCGCGATGCCCGACAGCGTCCTGTGCCTCGACTGCGCGGCGTCGGCGCGCCGCGCGGCACCTCCGGCACGGCGCTGACGCGCGCAGCCGACCGGGGCTCGCGCAGGCACGTCCTGCCATCCGGCGTTCACGATCAGGCCCGCCGGGCGGGCGCCGGGCGGCTGTTAGGTTGGCTGTGCAACCTGCGGCGCACGCCGCGAACAAGCGTCAGGAGAGTCCATGGCCCCCACGCCAGCTTTGAGCGCCCCGTCCGCGGGCGCGCCGTTTGACACGACGACGATCCCGCGCAGGGATCTCGGCGAGCACGACGTGCTGATCGACATCAAGTTCTGTGGCATCTGCCATTCGGACATCCACCAGGTCAAGGACGAGTGGGGCGGCTCGATCTTCCCGATGGTGCCCGGCCACGAGATCGCCGGGGTCGTCGCCGAGGTCGGCTCGGGCGTGCAGAAGCTCTCGGCCGGCGACCGCGTCGGGGTCGGCTGCCTCGTCGACTCGTGCGGCGAGTGCGAGTACTGCGAGGCCGGCGAGGAGCAGTTCTGCACGAAGGGCGCCGTGCCGACGTACAACGGTCGCGAGTACGACGGCGAGCCGACGTTCGGCGGCTACAGCCAGCAGGTCGTCGTCGACGAGCGCTTCGTCGTGACGATCCCGGACAGCCTCGAGCTGCAGGACGCGGCGCCGCTGCTGTGCGCCGGGATCACGACGTATTCGCCGCTGAAGCGCTGGCAAGCCGGCGAGGGCAAGAAGGTCGCGGTCGTCGGGATGGGCGGCCTCGGCCACGTCGCGGTCAAGATCGCGGCGGCGATGGGAGCCGAGGTGACGGTCCTCAGCCAGAGCCTGAGCAAGCAGGAGGACGGCCTACGCTTCGGCGCGAAGCACTACTACGCGACGTCCGAGCGCGAGACGTTCAAGACGCTGAAGAGCAGCTTCGACCTGATCCTCAACACGGTCTCGGCGAACCTCCCGCTCGACCGCTACCTCTCGCTGCTGCGCGTCGACGGCACGCTCGTCAGCGTCGGCGCGCCGTCGCAGCCGGACACGTTCGGCGCTTTCTCGCTGATCTCGGGACGGCGCAGCATGGCCGGCTCGCCGATCGGCGGCCTGCCGGAGACGCAGGAGATGCTCGACTTCTGCGCCGAGCACGGCGTCGCGCCGGAGATCGAGCTGATCTCGGCCGGCGAAGTCGACGGCGCGTACGAGCGCGTCGAGAAGAGCGACGTTCGCTACCGCTTCGTGATCGACGTCGCGACGATCGGCTGACGATCGCTTCGATGCGCCGCGGCGCTCGTAGGAGCGCCGGCATGGCTCTGCGCTCGCGGGCGCGGAGCTGTGCGGTCACAATGAGGCGATGAGCGACCACGGCAAGCCTCTGCGCGAGCAGGACGTCGCGCCCGACCCGCTGAGCCAGTTCGCCGCGTGGGAGCGCGACGCGCGCGATGCCGGGCTGCGGATGCCCGAAGCCGCGGCGCTCGCGACGGCGACGCTCGACGGCGTGCCGTCGCTGCGGATGGTCCTCGTCAAGGGCTTCGACGAGCAGAGCTTCGTGTTCTTCTCGAACTACACGAGCGCGAAGGGGCGCGAGCTCGAGGCGAATCCGCGCGCGGCGTTGATGTTCTACTGGGACGAGCTCGGCCGGCAGGTGCGGATCACCGGTTCGGTGACGCGCACGAGCACGGCCGAGTCAGACGCATACGCGCACAGCCGCCCGCGCGGCAGCCAGCTGAGCGCGCTCGCATCGCCGCAGAGTCAGATCGTCGAGAGCCGCGACGTGCTCGAGCGGCGCGTCGCGGAGCTGCGCGAGCAGTTCGGCGAGGGAGAGCTGCCGCGCGCGGAGCACTGGGGCGGATATCGCCTCGCTGTCGAGAGCGTCGAGTTCTGGCAGCAGCGCTCCGATCGCCTGCACGACCGGCTGCGCTACCGGCGCGGGGACGGCGGCGACTGGCTGATCGAGCGGCTCGCTCCCTGAGCGCCGCCGCGGCGGGCAGCGTGGCTGCCGCTGTCGCGCGCGCGGGAACAACCGGGCGCGTCATTCGGCCGCCTCGCCGTCGGGGCTCGCGAGCACGATGCCGTAGCCGTCGAGGTCGCGCAGCCAGATCTCTCGGTGGGCCGGGCCGCCGGGCTCGCCGACGGGCGGGTTGCGATGCGCCGGCATCACGATCTCCGCGGAAAGCTCGCCCGCTCGCCGCACGGCATCGTCGAAGTCGTCGACCTCGAACCACAGCAGCACCCCGTTGCCGTACGGCCGCGCGCGCGGATCGCCGATCGGCCCGTGGTGATGCTCGACGGTCCAGGCGTGCAGCTGCATGATCAGCTCGCCGTCGCGGCTCAGGCGCTCGTACTCCTTGCCGCCGTGATCGCTTTGCAAGCCGAGCAGGCGCTGGTAGAAGCGGCTGCTCGCTTCGACGTCCTGCACCGCGATCAGTGGCTGTGGGCGCACGGGTCGATCCTACGACGTCTCCGATCGCCTCGCGCGAGCGGCGTGCCTTACAGTCGTTCGGCTATGTGAACTCGACATCAGCCCTTTCGGGGCGAGGAGGAGGAAGAGCGATGGACACGTACGTCATCTTGAGGCGCGGCGCATGGAGCTCGGCCGACCAGCTCGGCATCGCGGCGGGGCGCTCGAAAGCCGTTGCGGACGAGCAGATGCCGGACGACATCCGCTGGATTCGCAGCTACGTGCTCAGCGAGCCAGACGGGCGCGTCGGCACGGTCTGCATCTACGAGGCATCCAGTCCGGAGGCGATTCGCGAGCACGCCTCGCGCGCCGAGCTCGCGGTCGATGAGATCGTCCCGGTCGCCGACACGGTCGTGATCCGTCCCGACCCGGAGCCGGCGGCGACGTAGCAACGACCCGCGCTGCGTCGCCGCGCTCGGAGCGCGGCTCGGCTACCGACCCTCAGCGACCGTGGCCGAGCTCGTCGAGATCGTCCTCGACCGCCGTCGACTCGACGTCGGCCGGACGCGTCGCGCGCGTCGAGCCGGGCGCGAAGCGGCCGACCCTCGCGGAGAAGCTCATCAGGCGCGCCGCGTAGTGACGCGAGATCCGCCGGCGCACGAGCCGGCGCGTGAACGGGAGCAGCAGCAGGACGCCGAGCGCATCGGTGACGAAGCCGGGGACGGCGAGCAGCACGGCGCCGAGGAAGCCGAGCGCGCCGTCGATCGCCTCGCCGGCGCTCGGGCGCCGCCCGGCGACGGCAAGCGAGACGCGCTCGATCGCCGCGCGCGCCTGGCTGCGCAAGAGCTGCGCGCCGAGCAGCGACGTCGCGATCAGCAAGACGATCGCGGCGAGCCAGCCGATCGCGCGGCCGATCTCGATGAACGCGATCAGCTCGAGCAGGGGCACGAGGATCAGGGCGAGGACGAACATCTCTAGCGCTCAGCGTAGGTGCACGAGGCCGCATGGCTGGAAGCGCCTGCCGACGCAGGCCAAATCTAGGGTCGACCCTAGTGACCCCGCAGCGGTCTCATGGCAGGCTCGGCGTGCCCTCGGGTGAGCCGGGGGCCGAGGAGATTGGAGACTGGTAGGCATGAAACGGACGAGGATCGCCGTGCTCTGCATCGCAGCCGTATGCGCGCTCGGCGCAGCCGGCGCGCCGAGCGCGCTTGCAAAAGCGAAAGTGCTGGAATTGCGCACCGCCGAAGGGCCGATTCCGAGCGGCGGCGAACTGACGCTCGCCGCAGGCGCGTTCAAGTTCGAAAGCACCACTGGGACGACGGAATGCGAAGCGGCGATCTTCGCCGGCACGCTGACGACGAACAGCGCGACGAAGGACCTCGGCAGCCTCACGAGCGCTACGTTCCAGCGCGCAGAACCCGAAAAAGGCGGTCACTGCACGACCGAAGGATCCGCGTATCCGGCTTCACCGGTCGCGAGCGCCGGCGGGCTGCCGTGGGCGGTGACGTTCAGGAACAACTACAAGTTCGAAATCGCGGCGAAGCCGATCCGCTTCGAACTCGCGGGCGCCGAAGGCTCGTGCGTGTACGAAGCGAAAAAGCTGAAGGGCACGTACTCGATCACGGGCAGCGGCCAGTTCGAGCCGGAACTGTTCAACCAGAAGCTGAAGCTCGCCAAACACCAGAGCGCGAGTTGCGCGAAGGAAGTGCTCGCCGGTCTCGCGGCGCCGTACATCGCGTTCGTCGCGTTCTCGAACGGCGAGATCATCGAAGGCGTCGTACGCTGAGCGACGGTCGCGGCGGTCGCGGTTGCGACCGCCGCGCGGTGCTCGGGCGAGGCGTCGTCGGCGCTCGCCTCGCTCGCCTTCGATCCTCGCTCGCGGGCTGACCGCCGGCCGGCCTAGTGCGCGCCTGCGCCTAGGCTCACGGTCTCTGTCGAGCGCGCCTCACCGGAAGCGTCGGCGTGGACGATCAGTACCGGCACGGGGCTGTGATGGAGCACGTAGTGGCTGACGCTGCCGAGCAGCGCCGAGCGCAGCGCGCCGCGCCCGCGCGAGCCCATCACGATCAGGTCGTGGCGGCCGTTCTCGAGCTGGCGCAGCAGCCCTGGCCGGGCCGGCGCCTTGCACATGACGCTCGTCACCGAGACGTCGTCGGGCACGCGCTCGAGCGCCGCACGCAGGATCGCCTCCGCTTCGGCTTGTGCTTCGTTGTTCAGCTTCGTGACGACGTCGCCGCCGATGCCCGAGTACACGACTGCCGGTGGCGCGTTGACCGACGTGAACAGCGTCAGCTTCGCGCGCTCGCAGGAGGCGAGGTCGATCGCCTGCTCAAGCGCCCGATCGGCATCGGGTGAGCCGTCGATGGCTACGAGCACGTTGCGGAACATGGCGACGCTCCTTCGTTCGAGAGCTTGCTTGATCTATTTATAAATAATATTATAAACTATATAGTTCGCGATATGGCTCGACGCGCGCAACCACAACCACCTGCCGAGCGCTCGGAGCGAATCGACTACATCGCCGGCAACCTGCTCTCGCGCGCGGCGCTGCTCGTGCGGCTGCTCGTCAAGCAGGTGCCGACGGGCGATGTCTCGCGCACCGAGATCGAGGTGCTCGCGGTGCTCGGCGAAGGGCCGCGCAGGATCACGGAGCTCGCCGAGCTCGAGGGGCTCGCGCAACCGACGATGACCGTCCTCGTCAGGCGCCTGCAGGCGCGCGGCTGGGTCTCGCGTGCGGGCCTGCCCGAGGACGGCCGCGTCGTGCTCGTGTCGATCACCGAGCGCGGGCGCAAAGCCGTCGATGCGTTTCGCGCCGAGTTCCTCCAGGCGCTCAGGAGCGATCTCGACGGGCTCTCGGCGCGCGAGCTCGCGGCGCTCTCACGCGCGACGCAAGCGCTCGGCTCGTTCGTCGAGGAGCTGCAGCGCGAGGCTTGAGCAACCCGTCGCGGCGGATGCCGCGGCGAGCCTGCTCAGACGTCGACGAGCGCCTGAGCGGCGCCCGTGTCGGCAGGCTGCGACGACTCGTCGCCGGTCAGGCTCGGCGACTCGTCGAGGCCGTCTGCGCCGTCGGCCGACAGGCGCTTGCGCGCGTCCTTCTTCGCCTGCTTGTCGAGGCGGCGCTCACGCAGCTTGCTTTCGCGCATGAGCTTCGCCATCGTCGTCTTCTTCTTGCTGCTCGAAGCCATGCGCGTCGATCCGTTCTCGCCGGCGGGCGGCTAGAGCGCCTGGATGTTTACGGCCTTCGGGCCCTTGTCGCCGGCCTCGGCGTCATAGGAGACCTTCGCGCCTTCGGCGAGCGAGCGATAGCCCTCGCCGATGATCGCCGAGTGATGCGCGAACAGGTCCTTCGACTGATCGTCGGGCGTGATGAAGCCAAAGCCCTTGTCGTCGCTGAACCACTTCACTGTTCCTGTAGCCATTTCGTCTTCCTCCTGCGTTGATAGTGCTGCGAACGCGGAGATTGCTGAGCAAAGGCTACGAGCGCGGGCACTGCGATGCTGGTTGACGACCCAGCTGGATTCGTCCACCGTAGCAGTAGCGACGCGGGCGCGCTCAGCGCAAAGAGGTAATTCTCTCCCGTGATTTTGGTTACTGGCGCGATTTGCCCGTGCGGCGGCGTCCGAGCGAAGTTTGGGCTGCGGCCGCCGGCACGCCGCTCAGTCCGAGCGCGCCTGCGGCGACGCGCGCCGCGAGTTGCTCGTCGTGCGGCGCCTGCCCGGCGAGCTCGATCACGGCGCCCTCGAGCGCGCCGACGAACGCCAGCGCGACGGCCCTCGCCGGCGGGCCGGCCGGGATCGTTCCAGCGCGGCGCCCCGCATTGACGAGACGCGTGCAGCGCTTTACGAGGCTCTGCGTGACGTCCTCGATACGCCGCGCGACGGGATGGTCCTGCGCGGCGAACTCGAGCCTCAGCGCGATCGCGACGCGCGCGACGTCGCGCCGGCAGTAGACGGCGTGGCCGCGCGCTAGCACGATCAGCGCAGTCACCGGATCGCGCTCTTGCTCGACGCGCCGGCCGACCTCCTCGCGCCAGGTCTGATCGACCCAGTCGATCACGGCGAGCGCGAGCTGCTCCTTGTCGTCGAACTGGTGATAGAGCGCGCCACGCGTGTAGCCGGCATCGCTCGCGACGCGCTCAAGCACGAGATTGCCGTAGCCGTAGCGTGACAGCCCCCTTGCGGCCGACTCGAGCAGCGCGGCGCGCGTGCGCGCGCTGCGCTCGGCCTGCGTCGCACGCGGAGCAGATGAGTTACGTACGTTCATGTATGTATGTTATAGTCGAGAGCGACGGAACCCTCCACAGCGACGACTGGAGACCGCTATGAGGCTTTCAGCAAGCGAGCACGAATCGCGTCCGTGGCGGATCCGCGAGATCGCGCCGGACTTCAGGCTCGAGGACGTCTGGGCGCTCCCCGTGCACGGTCGCGCAGAGGACTTCCAAGCGCTCGTGGACCTTGCGCTGTCCTCCGATCCGTCGCATGCCGAATCGCTGCCGACGCGCTTCCTGTGGAACGTCCGCGATCGGCTCGGCAGCTGGCTCGACCTCGGCAGGATCTCGGCACCGGCCGAGACCGAAAGCAAGAGCGAGCTGGCGATCCCAGGCAGCGAGGAGACCTCGCTCGCCGGTCGGCTGCCCGACGATCTGCGCGGGAGCGCTAGCGATCTGCACTTCGTCTCGCTGCCGTTCATACCGCTGTATCGCACCGGCGACGAGTTCGCCGCGGAGCTGTCGAACCGGACGGTCCACGGCGTCATGCACCTCGCGTGGGTCGAGCAGAGCGACGGGCGCTACCAGGGGCAGATGGCCGTGTATGTCAAGCCGCGCGGACTGCTCGGCGAGGGGTACATGGCGCTGATCAGGCCGTTTCGCTACCTGATCGTCTACCCGGCAATGATGCGGCAGTTCGAGCGAATGTGGCGTGCGCGCGCAGGCGATCCGCGCAAGGCCTCGGCGCTGCCATCGGCCTAGCCGGCACTGGCCTCCTCGCGAGCGCTGAGCTCGGTTGCGGTGCTCACGCTCCTCGCGGCGAGCAGCTCGTCGGCGCTCTGCCGCGCGCGTTGTCCGACGAAACGCCCGACGCCGTACCTGTGCGACGCGACGAGGTCGTAGATCAACGACGTCGGCGCGGGCACGCGATTCGCGACCCAGCCGAGCGCTTGCGTCGGCGTGAGCGCGCTGAGCACGTCGGCGGCAGCCGCACCGCCGGAGCGACGCGCGCCGTGCTCGTCGATCACGTGCGCCGAGCGCAGGCGCTCGCCCTCGTCGAGATCCGCGAGCAGCTCGGCGCCGAGCTGCGACTGAATCGGCACCGCGACAAGCTGCTCGCCGGCGTCGTGCCTCAGTGCCCACGCCATCGACCAGCGACAGAAGCCGCAATCGTCGTCGTACAGGACGATCACGGCCGCAGCGGGCGCTCGTCGTATTGCGCGGCGCGATCGGCGAATAGCGACAGCGCATAGGCGCCGGCCGGATGCTCTCGCGCGCGCTCGACTAGCGCCGCGAGCTCAGGACGCATCTCGGGCGGCTGCGGCAGCGCGACGCCGTACGTCGGCGGCACGACGACGGCAGCCGCGAGCGCCGCGAACGTCAGGTCGGCGGCGGTGAAGCGCTCTCCGCAGAGATACGAACGCCCGTCGGCGAGGATGCCCGCGACGAAGTCGAGCTCGCGCCAGACGGAAGGCTCGTCCTGCTGCTCGCTGTGCGGTCCGATCTCGAGCACGCGCTTGATCAAGAGCTGCATCGCCGGCCAGCCGACGCGGATCGTTCGCTCCTCCCAAGCAGGCACGCCGTCGTTGTTGAAGCGCAGCGCGAGCGGCCGGTCGCGCAACATGTGCACGTAGATCAGCCGTCGCGCCGTCGGGCCGAGCACGTCGTCAAAGCGCTCGCAGAGGCGGTCGACGTCGGCGCGCGAATGCTCCTCGTGCGGATACAGGCGCCGCTCGGGCGGCAAGCGCTCGTCGATCCATTCGAGGATCTGCTGCGACTCGCCGATCGACTGCTCGGGCGTGACGAGCACGGGCACCGTCGAGCCACCGCCGGCGCGCCGTGCGGCGATCCGGTGGATGCCCTGCACGTGGCGCTCCTCGCGGTAGTCGAGCCCCGCGCGCTCGAGGCCCCATCGTGCCTTCTCGCAGTAGTGGCTGATCGGGATCGTGACGAGGCGCAGCATCTGAGCAAGTATCACGCAGCCGTGTTTCGCCGGCTCACGACGCACCGCCCGGCGCTGACGTTGGAGCTCGCGCTGCGCTAGCGCTCAGCTGCCAGCCGCGACGGCCTTCAGCTCCTGCAGCGACTCGCGGATTCGTCGCGGCAGATCTTGCGGGTCGCGCTCATTGACCCAGCCGTCGAAGGCGATCTTGAAGACCGCGACGGCGGCCTCAGCGGCGAGACTCGCCACCGGCTCCTCGACGCCACGCAGGCGCAGCGCTTCGGCGAGCGCCGTGGCGAGCGATGCGAGCTTGATCAGCTCGCGCTCTTGCAGCTCGGCGCTCGCGGCGATGATCGCCTGGCGCTGCTGCGCGAGCCTGCCGCCCTCCTGGATGAACGCGCCTGCCGCCTCGAGACCTGCAGCGGCCGCGTCGATCGGCGCGAGCGACTCGGGCGCGCCGGCGACGGTGCTGAGCATCAGCTCGCGCAGCGCATCGGCGCCGGCGAACAGCACCTCGCGCTTGTCGGCGAAGTGACGGAAGAACGTTCGCTCGGTCAGGCCCGCGCGCTTCGCGATCTCGGCGACGGTTGTCTGCTCGAAGCCGCGCTCGGCGTAGAGCGCGAAGGCGGCCTCCGCGAGTCGACCACGCGCGTTCGGTTCCCATCGACCCATCGCTCAATCCTACTGACGACAGTGGCTGACATCAGCCTGCTATGTTGATGGCAGTAACTGACATCAGCTGGTCTGGGCGCGCGTCCTGCGCCGAGACGGCGAACGACTTGGAGGTTTCTCATGCGCATATTCGTCACGGGCGCGTCGGGCTGGATCGGCTCGGCTGTCGTTCCAGAGCTGCTCGATGCAGGCCACGAGGTCGTCGGGCTCGCCCGTTCTGACGCTTCCGCCGACGCGCTCGCGGCGGCTGGCGCAGGGGTGCATCGCGGCTCACTCGACGACCTCGACAGCCTGCGCGAGGCGGCTGCGGCCTCGGATGGCGTGATCCACCTCGCGTTCAAGCACGAGCTCGCTTTCTCGGGAGACTTCGAGGGCGCGGCCGGCGCCGACCGGCGCGCGGTCGAGGCGTTTGGTGAGGCGCTCGCGGGATCGGACAGGCCCTTGCTGATCGCCTCGGGGACGCTCGGAGTCGCACCGGGACGCGTCGCGACAGAGCAGGACGGGCACGGCTCGAACCCAGCCGTCGCGGCGTGGGGCGACGGTCCGCGGACCCGCTGGGAGACGGCCGAGTTCGCGATCTCGCTCGCCTCGCGCGGCGTTCGCTCGTCGGTCGTGCGGCTGCCACCGACGAACCACGGCGACGGCGACAACGGCTTCATCGCGACGCTCGTCGCGATCGCGCGCGAGAAGGGCGTCTCGGGCTACATCGGCGACGGAGCGAACCGCTGGCCGGCCGTGCACCGGCTCGACTCGGCGCACCTCTTCGGCCTCGCGGTGGAGCAGGCTCCGGCGGGCTCGACGCTGCACGCGAGCGCCGAGGAGGGCGTGCCGGTCCGCGACATCGCCGAGGCGATCGGCCGCAATCTCGATCTGCCTGTCGTCTCGATCGCGCCCGAGGACGCGGCCGAGCACTTCACTTGGCTCGCGGGCTTCCTCGGAGCCGACAGCCCGGCCTCGAGCGCGCTGACGCGCGAGCTGCTCGGATGGCAGCCGACGCGGCCGGGGCTGATCGCGGATCTCGACGAGGGGCACTACTTCGCCGAGGCGCAGACGGCCGGCGCCTGACGGGCCGAAAACTAAAATGGCGCGATGCTGCTCTACGACTCTGCTGTGTCGGGCAACTGCTACAAGGTGCGGCTGCTGCTCGCGCAGCTGGGTCTGAGCTACGAGCGACGCGAGGTCGACGTGATCGACCGCTCGAACCGGGCAGAGCTGCTCGCAGGGCTCAATCCGGCGCTGCGCGTGCCGACGCTCGTGCTCGACGACGGGCGCTCGCTCGCCGAGTCGAACGCGATCTTGTGGCACTTCGCCCGAGGCACGCCGTATCTGCCGGAGGATCCGTTCGAGCAGACGAAGGTGCTGCAGTGGCTGTTCTTCGAGCAGTACAGCCACGAGCCGTATATCGCGGTGCTCCGCTTCTGGCTGGCCGTCGCGAAGCTGACTCCGTCGCAGGAGGAGCTGGAGGCGAAGCGCAACGGTGGCGAGGCGGCGCTCGACGCGTTGGAGCGCGAGCTCGAGCGCGGCGCGTATCTCGTCGGCGGCGGCTACACGATCGCCGACATCGCGTTGTATGCGTACACGCACGTCGCCGAGGAGGCCGGCTTCGATCTGAGCGGTCGCTCGGCGACGCGCGCGTGGCTCGAGCGGGTGAAGTCGCAGCCGCGGCACGTGCAGATCACGGACTGAGCCAGACTTCGGGAAAGTCCACTCAGCGCTAACGTTCTGGCATGCCGAAAGCAGCGCCTGCGCCCGTCCCGGACCTCCCGCCGTTCGACTGGGACGATCTCGGCCGCTACAAGGCCGCTGGGCGCTTCCTCGACGGCTACCCGCCTGACGTCCGCACGTTCTACTCGCCCGTCGACAAGGTTCACCTGGTCCTGCGCGCGCTGCTCGCCTCTACGCAGAAATCGATCGTCATCAACATGTACGGCTACGACGACGCGGACTTGAACGACATCATTCTCGAAAAGCTCAAAGACGGGCAGGTGTCCGTCCAGATGAGCCTCGACAAGAGTCAGGCCGGGGGAAAACAGGAGAAGAGCCTGCTCGAAAAGTGGCAACACGACCTGATCGGCAACTCGATCGCGATTGGCCACTCGACGAAAGGCGCGATCTCACACATGAAGATCCTGATCGTCGACGGCATCTACACGGTGCGCGGCTCGACGAACTGGTCGCTCGGCGGCGAGGAAGACCAGGACAACGAGCTGACGATCCACAACAACGCAGTGCTCGCGGCCGAGACTCGCGCCGAGCTGGACCGCAACCACGACGCGATGCTCAAGCAGATGGCCGAAGCACGCGCCGCGGGCTGACTGCGGTCAGTTCGTTACGTCTTGTCGTTGCCGCCCGGCCGGTTGGCTTGCGACGTATCGCTCGCTTTCCTTGCTCAGGCCGGCGGCTGGTCGATGCGCACGAGGTTGCCGGACGGGTCGCGCACGGCGCAGTCGCGCGTGCCCCACGGCTGGTCGGTCGGCTCCTGCACGATCTCGGCATCGGAAGCACGCAGCTTCTCGAACGTCGCGTCGAGATCGTCGGTGTGGAAGTGGACGCCGTTGAGCGCGCCCTTGGCGACGAGCGCGGCGAGCGCATCGCTGTCGGCAGGGCTGCCGTTGAGGTAGTTCGTCAGGACGATCGCGACGCCCGGCTGCGAGGCGGCGCCGACGGTGATCCAACGGAACTCACCCCGCGCGACGTCGTTGCGCAGCTCGAGGCCGAGCGTGTCGCGGTAGAAGGCGAGTGAGACATCGGGGTCATGGACGAGTACGAAGCACTGCGAGAGAGTTAGGTTCATGCGGGCAAGGCTAGGGCGTGCGTGCGGCGCTCGTTTCTCCGATCCTGCTCGCTTTGCGGCGCGGCCTGCGGCTCGGGCGGGTGAGGTCCTTCGCGATACAGCCGGGCACGCTCGCGAGCGCATCGTGGTTGCGCGCTCTGTAGGCCGTCGGCGTCTCGCCGACGAGCTCGGTGAAGCGCGCGCTGAAGGAGCCGAGCGACGTGCAGCCGACGGCCATGCAGACCTCGGTGACGGACAGCTCGCCGCCGCGCAGCAGCAACTTCGCGCGCTCGATCCGGCGCGTCATCAGGTAGGTATATGGCGTCTCGCCGTACGCCGCGCGGAACTGCCGCGAGAAGTGCGCGCTCGACATCAACGCGGCACGGGCGAGAGCAGCCACGTCGAGCGGCTGCGCGTACTCGCGGTCGATCAGGTCGCGTGCGCGGCGCAGATGCGCGAGGTTCGCGAGCTCCTCTGAGGTCACGATTCGAGCGTAGCCCGATCGGCGCGCCCGCGGCGGGACGGTCGCAGCAGGTTCGCGCCAGTTATTAGGATGCGAAGCGATCGTGGAACGCTCGAGCTCTCCTCGCCCGGGCCGGTCGGTGATGGCCGGCCACGGCCTCTACAACGCACACTCGCAGCCTCAGCACGTCGCCGGTGGCGACGGTCTCCCGCTTCTGGCGCGCGCCTGCGAAGCGGTTCCGCTCGACCGCTCGCGGGGTGTCGTCGTGGCGGACTACGGCTCCTCGCAGGGGCGCAACTCGCTCGTGCCGATGAGCGCCGCGATCGACCAGCTGCGCAGCCGGCTCGATGCGGAGACGCCGATCTCGATCGTTCACACGGACCTTCCGAGCAACGACTTCGCGGCGCTGTTCACGACGCTCGATACGGACCCGGAGAGTTATCTGCGCGGCGCGTCGAACGTCTTTTCCTACGCGTCCGGCCGCTCCTTCTACGAGCGGCTCTTCCCGGCGGAGCACGTCGCGGTCGGCTGGAGCTCGATCACGGTTCACTGGCTGAGCTCTGTGCCCGTGCCGCTGCGCGAGCAGATCTTCTCGCCGCTCGGCGACGCGCCGGAGCGCACGGCCTACGCGGCACGCGCGGCCGAGGACTGGCAGCGCTTCCTCGGGCACAGGCTCGAGGAGCTCGAGCAAGATGGCCGGCTCGTCGTCGTCGGTAGCGGCGCCGATGAGAACGGCCGCTCGGGAGCCGAGGGCTTGATGAGCCTCGCCAACGACGCGCTGCGCGAGATGGTCGCCGAGAACGCGTTGACGCGCGAGGAGTACGAGCAGATGGTCGTGCCGACTTACTACCGCACGCTGAGTGAGTTCATCGAGCCGCTCGACGCGAACGGCACGGCAGGCTCGTTCGAGCTCGAGGAGCACTCCGAGACTGACCTCGCCGACCCGCTGTGGGCGAGCTACGAGCAAAGCGGCGACGTCGCCGAGTATGCGGCGGGCGTTGCCGACTTCCTGCGCGCGTTCTCCGAGCCGTCGCTGTTCGGCGCGATCGCGGCAGGACGCTCGGCAGAGGCGGCCGCGAAGCTCGCGGATGAGTTCTACGGGCGCGTGCGCGAGGCCGTCGCGAAGCAGCCGGACGAGGCGCGGTGCGACTGGCGGCTCGTGCTGCTGCGGCTGGCCAAGCGGCGGTAGGCGCGGCTTCTCACGGGTCGAGGTCGCGCAGGTGCGGATGCTCCCGCTCGGCCCGCTTGGCCTGCCCGGCAGACTTCGACCTCGCGCGAAGATCGAAGTAGAGCAGCGCCAGCGTGAGCGCGACGAACGAGGCGAGGATCGTGTCCGTTGCGATCCCGACCGCGACTGAGCCGGCGCCCGAGCTGCTGCCGAGCGGAAGCGCGCGTACTCCGAGCCGCACGGCGGCCGCGACAAACCCCGTGAGCAGGAGCAGGCCGAAGACGTGCGAGTAATGGGTCGCGGTCAGGCGGCGGCTGCTTCGCAGCGCGTCCAGCCAGCTTCTGCCCTCGAGCGCGGCCGCTTGCGCGGCGACCGCCCACGCCAGGCTGAGCAGGAACCCAGGAACGATCAGCGCTATGTAGCCGAGCGCGATGCCGATCGTCGACATGACGTCGGCCGCGGCCACGACCGGCAGAACCTGCAGCCCGCGCAGAGCGACGGCGCCCAGTTGCGGGCGTCGCCCTTCGCCGATCGCGACGACGGCGTGGACGTGCAGCGCCGAGATCAACGGAGTGATCAAGAAAGTCGTCAGGAGCTGCAGCAACCAGTACGTGCCTAGGCTCTCGCCGCTGTGGCGCAGCGGACCGTAGCCGGTGACGGCAAGCACGGCGAGGTCGTATGGAGCGATGACCGCGACGGCGAGGATTGCGAAGAGCACTGGGTACCAGCGATAGAGGCTGGCTGTGGCCGCCAAGATCCGGCGCGTCGACCGCGGCACGTCCAGTGCGACTGTCCGCATCAAAAGCTCACAATCATGGGCGGGGACCTTACCTTCCACGCTGGGAGCGCCGCTCGACGACTCGCGGCGTCGACCTAGCCGCCCAGCAGCGAGACGATCGGCGCGGGCGCCCAATCCGGGCGAGTGACAGCCCCGATTCGCAGGCCCTCGTAGAAATCCGCGATCTTGACCAGCCCGGCGAGCCGCGAGTTGTCATACATGACTGCCCTGTCCGCGAGCGAGACAGCGCGTGCCGCGAGCGGCCACAAGCGCTCGTAGCGCTCACGGATCTTGCGCTCCGGCACATCGTGCCCGCCGGCCTTCACGCGGTAGGCGACGCGTCTGACCGCGAGCTCCTCGGGCACGAGCATCAGATGAAGCACGACTTGATAGCCGACCCTTTGCGCCGAGTGAAGCAAGTCGAGCTTCGACCGGTGTGAGAAGACGGTCTCGGCAATGAACGAGCGGCCGCCGGCGATGAGGTGCTCACGGGTCTCAGCGGCTACCTGCGCCGCCTCGTAGGCGTGCGCGCCGGGATCGTCGGGCCACCTGGCCTTAGCGATCTCGTCTGCGTTGACATACGCATAGCCCGGCAGCTCCAGCGCGAGAAACTCTTCGACGAAAGTGGTCTTGCCCGAGCCATTCGGTCCAATGACCAAATGCAGTTGCTTCAAGCGGACGTGCTCGTTCCGTCAGGCCGGTACTCCGTCAGCTCGCCTTGCTCGTTCAGCGCGACGGTCGTAACGCCGCGCGCGGCCAGTACCGCGCCGAGGTTCGTCGTTCGCAGACGCTCCTCCACCCGAGCCTGAACCTCGGAATCGAACACGACTGCCTCCTCGTCGGAGAGTTGCTCGATCGGGAGAGTCCCGCCCAAAGCGGCTTCGACGCGATGGCGAGAGGCAGTCTGGCGCGCACTAACCGACATCCCGACCCGCACCCAGTGCTCGAGCTGCTGCTTGGCCGAGCGGTTCTCTTTGGCGCCCTCGACGACTGCGCTGGCGAACAGATCGGAGGGGACGCGTGTTGGGCGGTCGGCGGTAGCCATGGAAAGACTCCTTGGTGACGACTGATACAGAATGTAGCAGAATGATACGGCTCCACAAGAACGGCGCCGGCAAACGAGCGCCGGGGCAGCAGTTGGAGCCAATCAGGCCTCTCCTGGCCCGCGCCGACGCTCCCAGCGGTACAGACCGAATTGAACACCGATCCCGGCGACGAAGATCAGCGGGAGGGGCCACCATTCGAGACGTCGCCCGTTCGCGCTGACCAAAATCGACATCCACGCGATCCAGAAAACGGCATACGCGATCCGCTGCTTCGGCGTCATCCGTCGACGTGAGCCGCGAGCTTCGCTGGAGCCGCGACTCATCCACTCAACGAGCCTTGCGTCCCATGCCTTGCTCGGTTCTGTAGGCATCTTCGCGACGCTTCTCAATCGAGGTCTCCCTCGCCCTCATCTTTGACGGCTTTGGCTCGATGAGCGGCGGGTCATCGCCCGTCCAGCCCGAGCCTGCGTTCCTCGCCGACTGAGGTGCAAGCCTAAAGCAGAGTTGCCGCCCACACGCCTGCCCTCAGAGATGCCCTGCGGGGCAGGGGTGGGTACAAGCGGGAGCGACGGGGGTCGAACCCGCGATTGTCACCCCGTCGATCGAGATACGGCTATAGCCTGGTCGCGGGTTCGTAGCGGGGGCGGGATTCGAACCCGCGACCTTCGGGTTATGAGATCGCCGAAGGGGGTTGGGTACGGCGGACTCGCCCGGATTCGCTAGGGTTCGTGACGGCCTCACACGTCTTGTTTCGCTCAACTTGGTACGAGGACTGGAACGACGTGCCCCGGATGGCAAGCCGTCGATCTAAGGAGGGCGCAGACTGTGCGCCGGCAGGCGCTGAGACCTCGGACGTCGCGGACCTTGGGTTCGACGATGTTTCACGAAGCGGCAATCGGCGTGGAAACGTACAGTAGAGAAGAATGACTGCGACGACGCGTCGCTCGCAAGCGCCTCTGTGCTGACGTTCAGGAGAATCGTGTAGATGCCGGATCGCGACGAGGTGAGCAGCCCGGAAGCCTCAGGGCAAGATGAACCAACGGGACTCGACGCCGCCGACCCGCCTGCGGAGCGACTCCAGAGGCTGGCAGCTGTGGAGCTCGGCGAGCACCGTGAGCGCGAACTCTACGCCGCCGTCTGCGGTCAATTCGTAGCGGGCGAAGGAATAAGCAGGCTAGTTGGTGTCGAGTCATTGGGCACCATCGAGGCGAAGCTTCTAGAGGCGCGCGATGAGGCCCTTGCTCTGGTCGAGGCCGACCGTGCGACGTTCCGCGACGCGATTCTGAATCACGAGCAAGCAGTCAGGCAAGCGCGAGTCGCCCAGCGGCGCCTGATTCCCCTGCTGCTGGGCGTGTCCGCCGTCGTCTATGTCGCCATCGGGCTCGTCGTGGCGAGCGTGGTTTCAGTGACTGAGAGCGTCGGCGGCGCAGCCCTTGTGGCCGTGTTGCTGCTTCGCTTTGATTCGGCGTCCCTACTCGCCGGCTACGCTCAGGCGCGCCAAAAGCGACTCGCCGAAACGCGTAATCTGCAGGCGGCGGAAGAGCTCTTCGAACGAGCGCTCCTACGCGACGCGTTTCCGGACTTTACCCGTGGACTTGTCCGAGGGCCGACGCGGACGCCGCCAGACGAGCCGCCAGCAGCGCCGCCCGATGACGCGGATCCGCTACGCCTAGCGCCCTTCGAGGCGGAGCACTTGGTAGAGGTCTACCGCGCTGGGCAGCAGCTGTCGACGCGCGCCCGAGATCGCCTTCAAGACCTCGTTGATCAGCTGTCTGGCGCTAGCGTCGGTATCGCCGGGCCGCGCGGTGCGGGCAAGACGACGCTTATGCGCTGGTTCTTCGACAAGCAAGTAGCTGAGCGCGGTAATCGCGCACTACGCATATCGGCGCCGGTCCGGTACGAGCCACGGGACTTCGTGCTCATGGCGTTTTCGCAGCTCTGCGAAGACGTCGCGGGAGCCCGAGAAGCGCCACGCCTACAGCCCAGACGAAGCCAGGTCCTCAAAAGTAGAGGGCTCGCTTCGCTCGGGGCTGCTCTAGTCGGCGTGGGCGTCGTCGTCTACGTCGTGGATCTTCGCATCGCCTTGTCGTCCCAACGAATCGTAGGGGTCGGCTTGATGGTCGCCGGGGTGGCTCTTCTACTCGCCGGGTTGCGTCTCAATGCAACAGGTCCACTCGCCGGGCCGCAATATCTGAGCGTCCCGGTCATCCGTGCGAGCCCACCCCAAGAGACGGCGACGCGGCTGCTTCGGGATATCCGGTTCCAGCTGACCTACTCGACGGGCTATTCGGGGAAGATCGCGGCGGGGGTCGCAGAGCTCGGGGCAGATGCCTCCTATTCGCTCGCGGCAAACCAAGAGAGCCTGCCGGAAGTCGTCGCGCGCTTCCAAGCGTTTCTCGAGGCACTCGCTGAAGAATGCGGCCGCGTCTTCATCGGGATAGATGAGCTTGACAAGCTCCCTACCGCCGATGCCGTCCATTTCCTCGACGACGTCAAGGGGTTCTTCGGCACTCCGAAATGCTTTTTCCTCGTGTCGATCTCCGAAGATGCGCTCGGACAATTTGAGCGTCGCGGCGTACCGATGCGTGACACATTCGACAGTGCGTTTGATGAGGTCATGCGCATTGAGCCCCTTTCGTGCGACGAATCCGTACTTCTCTTGACACGTCGTGGCGTCAGCCACTCCGGCCTCGCCGCCCTGTGCCACATACTCTCGGGAGGTCTACCCAGAGATCTCATTCGACAGGGGCGCCGCCTAGCGATACTCAGTCGCAATAGCCCAACGTTGCAGGAAGCTGTCACTCGGCTCGTTGCGTCGGACCTCCGAGAGAAGGTCGATGGAATCCGCATCGGCGCCCAATCAGATAGCTCGGGCGACAACCCGACTTCGCCCCAACACCTGCCGTCCCTAGATGGAAAAACGGATCCCAAAAGCGTCCTAGATGCCTTGATGACGGGTGACGCGGGCAACCCCTTGACAGCAGCTGCCGGCGCTCGTGCCGGAGGGGAGTCGGACGTTGCCGTGCAACTTGGCTGTCTAGCGCTCATCGGTGAGACGTCGTGCGAACTGACCGCCTTTGATCGCGACGGGAGTCTCGCCGCGCTTCACAAAGAGGCCGATGAGCTCGCAGTCGCAAGAGCGGAGATCGCCCGCACACCGAGCGCCGCTTGGCAGCGATGCTGCGAAGTCCGCCAGCGCTGCGGGCTGGCTCCACCGGGTGCCGAACCAACGCCTCCCGCACTTCCAGGCGATCCGGCTGGGTTATCGGTCTGAGCCCAGCAACGAACCTCGCGCTCCGGGCTGGTCGTCTGGACGCAGGACCGCCCTATTGATCTTTGGGAGGCGCCAATAGATATCGCGGTCCGTGCGGAGTGTCGGTTCGCCGGTCTAGGTATGCCGAAATATTGACTACCGTCGCGTCGACGCCAGCCGAGGACAGGCCACCATGCGTCATGCCCGTCGGGTCCGCAGGTGACAAACTCACTCCCAACTCTCGCTCGAGGCGCTGGACCATCATCCAAGCTCCGGGCTGCGAGGCTGAACGCGACACGAGTCGCGCTAGGAGGTCCGCGTCGGGGAGGTACATCTTTAGCTCAAGGTGGGCGCAGGCGGCCAGGGCATTCGCTACAACCAAGTCTGCGAGTGGCTCATCACGCGAGGAGCATGCGAGTTGCCAAGCGTGCTGATAGCCCTCGAGACCCTCCTCAACGCGCCCTCCCATCAGCTTGACCAGGGCCCGCGTGGCAACAATCTCAACTCTCTGGCAAGAGGAGTCCACACGCCCAATGAGCCTTCTGGCCTCATCGACCCGTCCAGCAAACGCCAGCGAGAAGGCGGTGTTGTTTATGAGCGTCACATGGCTCGGCGCCCGACGCAGAGCGGCCAAGCCGACGTTTGACGCCTCCGCGAAGTCCCCGCGTAGCTCGCCAATCAGATGCGTTGCGTGAGCTGCTGCGTTCGGATTGAGAACCTCTCTATGGGCCCAGTTGATTGCGAGTTCTACCGCGCGGTCGCCGTCGTGTTCGAGCAACGCCAGCGCCATGCGAAGACCCTCAAGCTCAGTCTCTTGGTGACGCGTGGCGAGCCGCTCAATCAGTGAGCTGAGAAGCGTCGCGTGCTCGTCAGACAAGAGCAGGTTGGCCAGGAGGTAGCCGATCGAAAGACTCTCGTAGTCGGTGGCAATCAATGCTCGTCGCATCGACGTGATCGCCGTGTGCGAGTTGGACTTCCCCGTCCTCCAACGCAGAAGTGCAAGGTTCGCCTCGAGCTCTGCGCGGCGGTTGTCGGTCGCGATCGCCCACTCGGACGAGGCTCGAACTCGCTGCAGTATGCGTCTTGCACGGTCCACATGTTCCGAGTAGATCTCGACGTTCGCCATGGCGAGCGCGACCTGAACGTCGGTATGTCCATCCATCTGGATCTCCTCCAGGACGGCGAGCGCCGCTTCGGGCTGACCGTCCAACGTCCAGAACAGCGCGAGGTTGAGTGCCACCCCGCGGTGTTTAGGAGCCAACGCGTGAGCCTGACGCGTGAGTCGTATCCCCTTCTTCAGCTGCCCGATAGCTGCGTGGGCGTAGCCGAGGTTCGCGAGCAAGATCGGTCCGGACGCACCGTCAGCTCGCGCGTGCCGGCCAGCGGCAATCGCTTTCGCGAACTCGTGCTGCTGTATGTAGAGCCAAGTGAGCATCGCCCAGGCGTCGGCGCTCATCTCATTCGCTGCTCCAGGGTCGGAAAGAATGGAGATCGCCCCGGCATAGTCGCTCGCAGCGATCGCGGCTCGTAGGCGCAAATTCGTCGGGAGACGTGATGACCGCGGGTCATCGAGGAGACGTGCCAACTCGAGCGTTTGTGATTCCGCTTCGAGGAGCGCTATAGCAGCATGAACAACGGGGGCGTTGCTGGTATCAAGGCCGAGCGAGAGCGCTTCATTTGCCGCAGTAATCGCCTCTTCCTTCTGCCCCGCGGCCTGCGCCGATTGCGCAAGACGCGCCTGCGCAATCGCGTTCTGTGGCTTCTCAATGGCGGCTGCGCGTGCGGTGGCGAGATACCCAGGAGCTCGGTCGTCCTGCTGCTCGGTCTCGGCGCTTGGCGACGGCTTCCAACTCGGGCTAAAGCTCATCAAGCCGGCGGCTCCCGCGAGCTGCGGCGGGAGATTTCCGATCATCGTCATTTCCTGGACCTCGGCCGCCCATGCTTCACTCCTGGACGCGTCGCGATGTAGCGCTTGCGCAGATCGGGATCGATGGCGCGACGTAGCCCATCGATCGAATCGAGCAGCCACGCGAGGTCCCAGATCCCGGGAGCCGAGGATCGCCCTCCACGTGGCTTCGGCAGCCTGGCAGCGGGATTCGGGTCGGTAAGCCGTTCGACCAGGCTGCAGGTTCGGGCCGCAATGGGTGCGGGCAGGTTGTACTTGAGGCTCTCAAGCGCAGGCCGCATGCTTTCGCGCAGCTTCGGGATGCTCGCCTCCCACTCGCGCGCCCGCAGATCCTCTGGAAGCGCCGCTGTGCGAGCCATTATCCCGGCAGGATTACCGGTGACCAAAGACGTGAGCGCGACACCGGTAGCAATCTCGTACAGCAACGATCCCAGCAGAAATAGATCAGCACGGGCTTGATCGTCAGGATCTTGCGTGCCTTGCAGCCACAAGAACTCGAGCGGCGCGAAATGGGTATCGCCGCGTCCGTGGAGGTAGGCGTCTGCCGCGAAGCGAGGCGGCTCGGTCGTGTCGTGCGCGCGGCCAAGGTCGGCGATCTTCGCCACGGGCGGCTTCTCGAGCACCAGACCGTTTTCGGCCTTGATGTCGCGGTGAACGATGTTCTTGAGGTGCATCTGATGAACGCCCTTGACGACATCTCGGTACAGCTTCAGTCGGTCAGTCCATGAGAACGCCGGGCCATAGAGGATGAGTTCCGCGAGCGATCCCGCAGCGAGCTCGAGAACGGCAAAGTCGGTCGTTACCTGGACATCGCCTCCGCTCGGCGAGTGGTGCAAGACGACCGTATGCTCGCCCGCGTCGAGGAGCTTGATGACGCGGTCGCATCCAGAGAGCTTTTCGAGGAGTACGACCTCGTCCTGAAACTCACGACGAAGGTCAGGCTGCACGCACTGCGAGAGCTTGAGGATCTTCGTCGCAACCGACTCCGCGTTCTCGTTGTCGGTCGCGATGAACGCCCCACAGAAGCCGCCAGATGCAAGGAAGGTGTTCGGCCGATATCGCCCGGCGAGGCTCTCGCTGAGAAACAGCTTGATTTCACCGGGATCCATAACGGCTCCTGAGTTCCTCGATGAGCTGGGGGTGGTGCTGGAGAACTGAGACGATGTCGGCCGGCACCACCCCACGAGAGAGCGCGAGCAGCTCCTGAGGCACGGCGTAGTAGCTCGAAGCGCGCTCGAGTACCGCGGACGACGCGGGCTTAGCGCCTCGCTCGACACGCGAAAGATGCGCGGCGTCGACCTCTAGTGCTCGGGCCGCCTCACGCAGCGATCGCCCTTGGCGCTCGCGTAGCTCGCGCAACATATCTCCGAGAGGCGCATCAGTCATGTCCACAACCTAGCAATGTAGACCTCTTAGGTCAACGTTGATCTTTTCGGTCAACGCCCCTGCACGGCGGCTTGCGCTGGGAGGCGAACCAAATGGTCCGTATGTGGTGCCGCGGTTACGCCCGCGCGCGCCGGGCCGTGCCAGCGAGGATCATCTTGCGCCTGCCACGCTCGCTGCGGGGTCGCGAAATCAGAACCAACAGGTTGTAGCTATTCGAGGCAATCTCGACGTCGAGACGCTGGCACTCGTTGTTGCGGTCAGGGAGAAGCAGCTGAGCGGTGACCGAACCGCTGGAGCGCCGTGCATTCTCAGCCTCAAGGAGGAACGTGTACGGCGGCGAGCACAGGATCCTCGGCCAAGTGGAAGCCTCGCCGAACCGCCCTGCAAACGCGTTGGAGAGCACGACCTCGTGACGCCGGTACGCGAGCGCGCCGGCCGTGGTGGGTGAGGTGTCCAGCACGATCGCGGCAACCTGGTCGCGGTGGGTCTCGGCGTATCGATGTAGGCTCGCGCGCCGCGATCCACCAAAAGCCTGCGCTAGCTCAAATGCAGTCGCGAGACTGATCGCTGAATCGTGGCCCATGTCGGCGAAGAGGTCGCGCTGGAAAAGAAGCTCGGCCCCGCCGAAGTTGGCCTGCCACTCGAACAGCTTCCTCGTCGATGGTGACATCGAGGCATCGTCGTCGGCATACCCGAGATCGCTTTGCCACGGCAGGATGTCGTGGCTGACCTCGTGAAGGGTCTTGAACGCTCGCTGCCCCGGGTGATCCATGGCGGGGTCCAAGTGGATCTCTCGCTCTTGGCGATCGAGCAACGCGCGGACCTTCAGTCTGAGCCGTCGCATCGGCCGGCGCAGGCGCTCGGGGGCTTCGTCGAGAACGAGTTCGGCGAGCATCGAGCGCTTCGGCTGGCGAAGGCCCGCAGCCTCGACCAGCCGCTCGACGGGCGTTGGGAGCTCGCCCCTGACCTCCGCACGCCTGAGAAGCCGTTGGGCCTCGCTGCGGATGTCGCTAGCGCCCGGGACCTCCTGGGCCATCAGCCCTCTCGATCCTTTCCTTCGCGGTACCAATCGAGGTAGCGGGCGAGTTCCCTGGCCTCATCATCAGTCAGCGGCTCGCTGCTCAGTGCGTAGGTCAACTCGTTGCGGTGGTTCTTTGAGCGCGAGTCGCTCGGCGTCACGTATCCCGCGAGTCGCATCAACTCGGCGTAGTCGACGTCTAGCGCCTTGGCGACCTTGTGGAGGATGTTTGGCGAAGGCTGCCGGACGCCGCCAGCCTCGAGCTTCTGTAGATACGCAGGGGAAATCTCTGCCTCGCTGGCGACCGCGGATAGCGACTGCTTACGTCGGTCGCGCATCTCGCGAAGTTGCACGCCGAGCTCGGTCTTTGCCATTGGATCCTCCTACATCTTGGTGGTGGCCGTCCACCATAGTGTTGCAGGCGCCCGTGGTGCTTGCTATGGTTGATACCGCCACCACTTTGGTGGACGTCCACTATTAGCGCAGACCTCGGAGGACCGATGACAGCCAAGCCAGTCACAACCGTCAAGACCAAAGTGAGCTTCCCGATCTCCAAGGAGGGTCCGTTTCATGAGACCTACCCCCAGGACACCACGGTCGGGATCGTCCTCGCCGCAGCGATGACGTACTTCAAAGTCAGCGACGACGCTGAGTTCTCATACGTACTGACCCATCGCGGCGAGCGTGAGGCCCCCGAGCGCACGCTCGAGTCGATCGACGGCGAGGCCCACGCATTGGACTTTCGCCTAGTGAAGGTCATCACTCAGGGCTGATGGCCGACGCCGAGACTCTGCTCAACCTCACCGCCGACGAGGCGGCCGTCGTCGAGTTCCTCGCCGAACACGACGGCCGCCTCCATGTCGATGGCGAGGATCCGAGCACCTACTGGCTAGACCTGAGCCCGCGCACCGATCATCAGGAGCGCTATTACGCACGCATTGCCTGGCGCAGCTACCCGCACGCCGCGGCGTCGGTTCTATTCGCGGACGCCATCGAAGGCGGGCTAGGAATCTCTCGAGCGTGGCCGCAGATCCCGGGCTACCGAGCGCCGAACGACATCTGCAAGCCGTTTACCGCCGAGGGCTACGCCATACACAGCGAGTGGGCCACGGGCCCAGACGCCTGGCCGGTCGACGGTAACCCGTTCCTCTGGGTGGTGGAGACGATCCAGTACGGACTCGACAACGAATACAGCGGACGCTGCGGATGAACGCGAACAGACTTGTCTTCCCCAATGCCGGCGCAAGCGCCGTGGTCGGAGAGGTACGCCGGTACGGCACGCTGCGCCTCGAGACCGGCGGGTTCTTCCTCGCCCCCCGCGGTACCGAACGAATCACCTGCATCGCGTGCGCCGGCAACACCGGCATCGTCCGCCGCCCCGAACTCTTCCAGATCGGCGAGCGTGCGCTCGATTGCTTGTTCGCTTACGCCGAGGCGCGCGACCTCTGGATCCCTGCGCAGTTTCACTCGCACATGTTCGATGCAGGGCTTTCGCGATGCGACCTTGAGCACGGGTTCTCCGTCGAGGGGTTCCACACGACTGTCGTGCCGTTTTTCCACGCACCGCCCAGCCACCCCGCCCGCTGGGGTTGGTGGCGCTACCGCAGCGCGTGGGAGCCCGTCAACGCCCCGGAGAGTTCCGCCGCCGCGGTCCAGGCCTGCTACTTCGACGAGGGCGGCGTCCGGGATGCTTGAACACTCACGTGGCCTTGCGCTGGGCGCGAATGCGTCTGGCATGACCGCCAGTGCCCTCGAGCAGGCGATGGAGGCCGCCGAGATTGCGGTCAGCGTCGATCCGGCCGTACCCGGAGGCATGCTGTGCGCTCGCGTGTTGCTGAGCACGCTTCGGCGCATGCCCGGCCGTCTGCTGTTGGAAGCGGACGGCCTCAGAGCCAGTCAGATCGACGGGCTCGCGGCCACCGTCGTCGCCATCGACCCGGAGCGCCCTCTGAGCATCGGACGAGCGAGTGATCCGATGGTGCGCCTTCATATCGGCACTGCCCAAGGCGATCAGGCGATCAGGCTGTTCCCGGACGCTCACGGCGCCCACATCGCGTCCCAGCGCAGCGCGGTGATCCGCCCGGTCGCCGCGGCCAGCGCGCTCGGCTCGATCTACACCGCGGCACTCGGGGCCGGCGAGGCTTTCAAGTACACCGCCAGAGTCCAGACGCAACGTCGTGTCCTTCACCGCCACCTGCGTTTCTGCCCCGTGAGTCTGTCCAGCGACCTGTCACGCGCCGCGATGATCACCTTGCCCGACAAGCTTGACCTCACGCTCGTCGGAATCGGGGCGATCGGCACCGGCGTTGTGCTGATCCTCTCCGAGCTTGAAGGCACGGGGCTGATCGTCCTCGTCGACTTCGAGCGTTTTAAACGCGAGAATCGCGGTACCTACTCCATCGGCGGGGAGCTCGAGGTGGACGGCGAGCCAAAGAAGGTCGCGCTCGCGCAGGCGGTTCTCGGGGGATACGACGTTGTCCCGTTCGAGCACCCCGTGGAACAGCTACCGGGCGCGATCGACTCCGGCTGTGTGCCCGCGACCGCCACCGTGGTGGCGGGGCTCGACTCCGCTGAGGCCCGACGGGCGACCCAGCGGCTGTGGCCGGGACGGCTAATCGACGCCGGGACGGGCGAAACGATGCTTGGTCTGCACGAGCACGTCGCACGGGGCGGGCCTTGCATGATGTGTTTCTTCCCACTGGACCGCTCCGGCCCCTCCGGAGCGACCCGCGTATCTGAGTTGACCGGCTTGCCGGTCGAGCTGCTCGCAGACGGCGAACAGCTCCTCACCACTGAGCATGTCCGAGCCGCGCTGCCGGAGCAGCGGGGGTTGCTCCGCGAGCACATAGGGAAGCCCGTCTGCGGTCTGGCTCGAGCGATCGGCGTCAGCACTCTCGAGTCGGCTGGTTTCCGGCCGTCCGTGCCATTCATCTCGCTGCAGGCCGCGGCACTGGCCGTCGGTCGGATGACCCAGGGAACAGGGGCCGAGAGCGCGGCGAATCTCGTCCAGTACGACGGGCTGTTCGGCCCACAGGCGGTGACCCGCGAAACCCGGGCAGTGACAACCGGGTGTTACTGCCAGACTCACGCTTCAACAATCGGGGCGGTACGGGCGAAGCGGCGTGGCGCCCGGTCATGAGCGGGCGGGCTGGGTCGGTCCGCCACGGAGCGGGCGCCGGACCGGACGGCCCTAGGAGGACGAGACTCCACGCTGGCCACGCGGGACGCAGCTGGCTTGCGCCCGCCATTGAGAGAGGACGGCTGCGAGGCAGGCACGCTCGACCATGTGGCGCCGTTGGTCGGGTCTGGCGCATAGTGCCGGTAGATCTCGGTCGTCTTGGCATTAGCGTGGCCCATCCACGCTTGCAACACTCGAAGAGGCACGCTGGCCGCCGCGAGCTGCGTAAGGTGTGCAGCAGTTCGTGGAACGTATCTCACGTACCTCAGCCCGCTGGAGCTCTTCGCGAAACCGCTTACGTACTTTGGCCGGGTCCAGCACATTCCCGGCCATCGGCAGCGTGCCGACCGGCGCGCGCGAGCACTCCGCTAGCTCGCGGCGCCGGCGTGGCGAGGTAGCAACGACGACTAGCGGCGACACGAGACGCGAAACAGATCAGCGGCGGGTCACGACTTTCACCAGCAGACGCATAGATGTCGCCGCCGCGACTGGCCAAGAAACCGGCATGTGCGCAGGGAAAACCATCCGACGGCGCGCACACGATGGGGAACCGCAGACGGACCCTCTAACGGAACCTCAAACGGCCCCTTAGACGGAACCTCAGACGACGAAACGCACTAGAGCCCAGCGCGCTTGAGCAACGTCGACGCAGGTACGCCCAAGCCAGAGGCAACCTTGAGGAGCGCGGCGAGCGTGACGTTGAACTCGCCACGCTCGATCGCGCTGTAGTAGCTCCGATCGATTTCCGCCGCAAGTGCGAGGCGTTCCTGGGAGATGCCCTGCTTCTCGCGTACCACGCGGAGTGCGTTCCCTAGCGCGACCTGCTCGGGCGTCGGCGGCTTGCCCTTCGGCATCAGCGCAGCCTCGCCTATTGACGTGCGACATGCCACGGAATATAATACCCAACGCGAGCCTACAAAAGTGCCCCCGCGCCGCGGTAACGGCCGGGGGCGTGGCACCGAAAGGAGATGCCTTCCGATGCAGGAACAGCCTATCCCCGACCCGGCGGAGGAGTTCGATGAAGCCGAACGAGACATCGTCTATCTGCTCACCGACCCGGACGATAACCAGCCGATCTGCTCGGTCGAGGACATCGGCCGCGAGATAGAAAGCACCGAACGTGCTCAGATCGCCGTCAACGGCCTAGTCAGGGCGGGCCTGGTCAACCGCACCAGCGACAAGCACGTGTTTGCGACCCGCGCTGCTGTGCGGATGGTGCAGGTGGTTGGCCACGGAGTCATCTGAGGTCAGCAGGGCGAGCGCCACGCCGCACCTGTCTGGCGTGGCGCTCGACGAACCCACTTGCGCGATCGAGACCTAGCTCGGTTTAACAAGCAGGAGCCACCCGTCCGGCGTCTCCACGATCGCTCCCCGCCGAATGCTCGGTCCGGACGTAGCTGTAGCTGGCGGCAACACGCTCGTGGGTAGGTCGTCAAGCCATATCACCAGTCTCAATCGCAGACGGAAAGCGAGGCGCAACTGTGAGTAGCCCACACAAAGAACCCGGCGAGTCAGCAGGGCGATGCCTAACTCCGGGAAGGCACCGTGCCGCCAGCACCAACGGCAGGCGACGCACGCAGTCAGCCCGCCGTGGCGATATCTGCGTCCCAGATCAACTGCGAGTCAGAAGAGGAGAGACCAACGATGGAACAACACCAATCGATGCAGCTAGCGAACTTGAAGGCTTCGCGAGCTGGTTCGCAGACTGGTGGCTTCGCCGCGGACGAAACCTCACCGCCGCACACAGCCAGAGAGGACACGATGAATAATTCGGCCGAGACGGTCAAGCAACGAGCAGTTGCCTACATCCGCGAGTCCACCGAGGAGCAGGGGCAAGGGTTCTCCCCAGACGCGCAACGCCAAGCGATCGCGAAGTTCGCTGCGGAGAACGACCTCGATCTCGTCGGCGAGTACTGCGACTTCCACTCAGGGTGGCGAAAGTCAGAGGCGCGCCCAGAGTTTCAACGACTGATGGCCGGCGCCGCCGCAGGGGACTTCGAGTGCGTGCTCGTGTTCCACACGTCCCGGTTCGCGCGCAGCCAAATTGAGGCCAGGCGCTACAAGCAGCTCCTACGTGAGCGGCTGAGCATCCGCGTCGTGTCGGTCACGCAGCCGATGGGCGAGGACCCGTCCGACCCGTCCGCGTTCCTGGCCGAGTCGATCCACGAGATGTTCGACGAGTACTACTCCGTCTCGCTGTCCTTCTGGACCCGCAGCGGACTCCGCGAGAAGGCACGCCAAGGACACCTCGTCGGCAGCCTCCCCTGGGGCTATCTCCGCGACCCCGCGACCAAGCTCGCTGTTGCCGACCCGCAGCGCGCTTCGCTGGTGCGAGAGATGTTCGAGCGCTACACCACGGGGCGCGAGTCAGACCGCAGCCTCGCCGACTGGCTGAACGCCAAAGGCGCACGCACCGCCCGCGACCGCAGTTTCAGCAAGGACACCGTGCGGGAGATGCTGTGCAATGCAGCCTACGCCGGCTACGTCAGCGGACTGCGCGACAAGACCCGCGCCATCCAAGGGCTACGTCACCGACGAGCTGTTCGAGAAGGTGCAGGAGATCCGCTCCTGGCGCACCCGCGTCGTGAAGCCCGGACGCCCATCCGAGGAGTACCTGCTGCGCAAGCTCCTGTGCTGCGAGCGCTGCGGCGCACGAATGCACGGCACCCGCGGCTCACGCGCCGGCATCCGCCGCTACCAGTGCTCTACCCGCCGCCACCACGGCGACTGCACCCAGGCGATCGTCAAGGCCGAGCCGCTTGAGGACCAGCTCGTCGCGTGGCTTCACGCCTTCCAGCCGGACGCCAAGCTGCGCGATCTCGTCCTCGACACGATCCGCGCTGCCGCCTACCAGCACCCTCGTGAAGATCAGCAGCGCCGCCGCGACCTGCTGACCCAGCTGGACCGACTGCAAGACCTCTACGTCCTCGGCGACCTCACCAAGCCCCGCTACATCATGCGCCGGCAAGCCCTCGAGGAGGAACTACAACGCCTCGCGCCACCAGCCGACCCAGACCTCGACCGCGCCCAAGAACTACTCGGCGACTTCGCCCGCTTCTGGCACGCCGAGCCCAAGCCAGCCGAGCGACGCAAGCTCCTGGCTAGCCTGTTCGACCACGTCTGGCAGGACAGCGGCACGATCGTCGCCGTCAAACCACGCCCAGCGTTCGCCGGCTACTTCAAGGCAATCGACCAAGCCAGACCGAAACACCCGAAAGCCGACCGGAAACGCGGGGTGACAAAAGCGGGAGCGACGGGACTCGAACCCGCGACCTCTGCCGTGACAGGGCAGCGCTCTAACCAACTGAGCTACGCCCCCGCGATTGCGCGAACCGCGAGAACAACTTCCGCGCCCCCCCAGTATGCCAAGCCTCGGCCATCGCCGAGGCTCGGCCCGCCAACAACGCCGCCCGCGCCGCCGGCGTGGCGAGCGCGCGACCCAGGCCGGCACCAGCTCGGCAACACCCGCACCCTCGCCGAACGCACCCCCACCAAAAACTGGCCACCCAGCCAGCCCATCGGCTAGGCTCCGGCGCATGGCGCTCGTCGGCCCCCGCCCAATGCTCGACAGCAACCCGTTCAAGGTGATGGTCGAAGACATCCGCAGCGAGCGTTCGGGCGTGCCGTTCCCGCCGGGCGAAACGAGCTTCTCGATCCCGCGCACGCGGCGCTTCGCGAACGAACCGCTCGAGATGCTGCTCGAAGCGTACGAGCGCTACGGCTCGGTCTTCACGCTGCGCCTGTTCCACTCGAACGTAGTCTTCATGCTCGGGCCCGAGGCGAACCACCACATCCTCGTCTCGAACGCGTCGAACTTCACGTGGCGCGACGGGCACTTCCGCGACCTGATCGGCCTGATGGGCGACGGCCTTTTGACGATCGACGGCGAATTCCATCGCCTCTCGCGCCGGATCATGCTGCCGGTGTTCCACCACGACCACGTCGCGGCGTCGCTCGAGACGATCGCGCAGGAGACGGACACGGCGCTCGAGGAGTTGCAGCCCGGCACCGAGATCGACCTCTACGCGTGGACGCGACGCCTCGCGATGCGCGTCGCGATGCGCGCGCTGTTCGGCGTCGACCCCGACGGCAGCCGTGCGCGCGCGATCGACGCCGCAGGCCTGTTCGAGGAGGCGCTCGGCTTCTACTCGTCCGACTACTTCCTGCGCGTGCTGCGCACGCGCCGCTCACCTTGGGGACGCATGCAGCAGGCAGCGCGCGAACTCGACACGTTGATCTACTCCGAGATCGCCGAGCGCCGCGCTTCGGGCGCGCGCGGCGAGGACATCCTCAGCCTGCTGCTCGACGCGAGCGACGAGGACGGCAACCAGCTCAGCGAGCTGCAGATCCGCGACGAGGTGATGACGCTGCTGTTCGCCGGGCACGACACGACGACGTCGACGATCTCGTTCATGTTCTACGAGCTCGCGCGCCGGCCGCAGATCGTCGCGCGGCTCGTCGCCGAGCAGGACGAGAAGCTCGCCGGCGCGTCGCCGACCGCGGCGCAGCTCACCTCAGGCGAGCTCGCCGAGCTCGAGATGGTGCTCGACGAGACGCTGCGCAAGTACCCGCCCGCCTGGGTCGGCCCGCGCCGCGCCGTCGAGGCGTACGAGTTCGCCGGCCACACGATCCCGGCGCGGGCGTTCGTCAACTACTGCTCGTGGGCGAGCCATCACCTGCCGGACGTGTGGGAGAGCCCCGACGAGTTCCGCCCGGAGCGCTTCACGCCCGCGGCAAAGGCGGCAATGCCGAAGGGCGCCTACGTGCCGTTCGGCGGCGGCTCGCGCCAGTGCATCGGCATGCGCTTCGGCCAGCTCGAGGTGCGCACGATCGCGACGATGCTGCTCGCGCGCTTCAGCTTCTCGCTGCCTGACGACTTCGAGCTGACGATCCGCCAGATGCCGACGATCAGCCCGAAGGACGGCCTGCCCGTTCGCGTTCACGCGCGCGCGAGCGCCGCGGCGCCTGCAGCATCCGCACTCGCCTAGCGCAGGCTCGCGCCGATCCCGAGCCGATACCCGCTCGCCCCGCCGGCGCCGCTCGCGGCGTGAGCTTCGACGCGTTCGATGTGCACGCGCGGGTCGGAGAACAGCGTCAGCTTGAGCGCTTCGATCAGCAGCCCGCGGGGATGCACGACGAGCTTGCCTTCGCTCGCCTCCGCGACTGCGTTAACGGACGCGCCGATGCCGAACAGCCCGCCGCTCGCGCGCACTTCGACATGGCCTTCGGAGCTGCCGAGCAGTTCGACGTCGAAGCCTTCCGGCAGCGCCGCCTTGACGTCGGCGCGCGTGACGAACGCCTGCGCGCTGAGCGTGCGCGCGTGCTTGTGCAGGCTCACGTCGCTCAGCGGCAGCGAGCCCTCGCTCGCGCTCAGCGAGCTCAGGTCGAGGTCTGAGATGCCATGCGCTTCGGCGAGCAGCTTCGCCGTCTGCGACGGCGTCACGCGCAGACGCGAGGCCTTGACTTCGACCGTGTCGGCGTCGCCCCACAGCAGCTTGATCGCCGGCCACGCGCTGACATGCACGTGCTCGACCGAGCCGTACCTGCCGACGCGCGAGGAGATCTTGCTCGCGGCGAGTTTCGGCAGGAAGACCTGCGCGAGGCCGAGCACGACGATCGCCGTGCCGCCGCCCCACAGCGCCAAGCGCACGGGCCGCGACGGGCTGGGCAGCCGCCCGCGACGGGCGTTCACCTAGCCCTGCTCCCCACACCACCGTCGCAGCGCCGCATCTCCTGAGCTTCGCAGGAGATGCGGCGCGCGGCGGCGCTCCTCAGCGGCGGCTAGACGACGCCGTTCGCCTTGAGGAACTGTTCGGCGACGCTCTTCGCCGACTGCTTGTCGATGCTGACTGCCTTGTTCATCTGCTGGATCGCCGGGATCGTCAGCAGCTTCGAGACCTTGTTGACCGTTTCTTCGAACGCCGGGCCCTCGGAGGAGAGCACGCTCTTCTTGACGATCGGCGCGACGTTCTGGAAGCCGAACACGTGCTTCGGGTCGGCGAGCAGCTTGAACTTGCCGCCGAGCAGCTGCCCGTCCGTCGTGAAGACGTCCTGTGTGTCGACCTGCCCCGTTTCGAGCGCCTTGTAGGCGAGTTCGATCGCGATCGGCTTGAACGTCGGGTCGACGCCGTATTCCTTCTTCAGGCCGAGCAGGCCCTCGAAGCGCGTCGCGAATTCGGGCGCGGCGCCGAGCGTCACTTTCTTGCCGAACGGCTTGAGGTCTTCGATGCTCTTCACGCTCGCGTTCTTGCTCGCGAAGCTCGGTGAGACGGCGAGCGCGTCCGAGTCGGCGAACGGCGTGTAGTCGAGCATCGTGTAGCCCTTCGTTTCGGCAAACGCCTTCGCCTGCTTGTACGCGTCTTCGGCGCTCGTCGGCAGCTTCGTCTGTTCGGCGACAGCCGAGAGGAACACGCCGGTGTACTCCGGGTACATCTCGATCTTGCCCGACGTCAGCGCCTTGTAGATGATCTCCGAGGAGCCGATTTCCGATTTGAGGTCGACTTTGTAGCCCTTCGCTTCGAGCGCCTGCGCGTAGAGCTGACCGAGGATGTTCTCCTCCGGGAAGTTCTTATCGCCGATCGTCACCGTCGGCTTGCCCGCGCCCGGCGTGCTCGCCGATTCACTCGCTGTCGACGACGAGGACGAGCTCGACGACGAGCTGCTTCCGCACGCCGCCAATCCGGCGCTGAGCGCGACAACGGCGAACAGCGCCGTGACCCTTCCCCCTACGTTCCTCGACCTGCTCAAACGCGTACCTGGCATATACGCCGCCTCCTGGTTGTTGACTGACTTGATCGGAAAAGAAGTAAAAGAAATCAATATATAAATATTTTCTGTTCAGGTATTCGCCGTCGCCGCGGCCGGCACGCGCATGCGCTTGTGCTTGACCGCGCGCAAGCCGCGCGGCGTCAGCGCCCGCTGCACGAGCGCGAGCACTCCCTCGACCGCGAGCGCGAGCGCAGCGACGCAGATCGCCGCGCCGAGCACGCCCGAGAAGTGGTAGCTCGTCTCGTTCGCGATCGGGTCGCCGAGGCTCCCCGAGAAGCCCGCCAGCGCCGCGATCGTCGTCGTCGAGATGACGAACACCGACGCCGTGCGGACGCCGGCGAAGATCAGCGGCAGCGCGAGCGGCAGCTCGACGCGCGTGAGGACCTCGCGCTCTGACATGCCCATCCCGCGCGCCGCGTCGACGAGATCGCGGTCGACCCCGTCGACGCCGAGATACGCGTTCGTGATGATCGGCGGCACGGCGAGGATCACGAGCGCGACCTCGACGACCGTCAGCCCGAGGCCGAGGAACGCGTCGCCGATCGCGAGCACGGCGAGGCTCGGCAGCGCGCGGCCGATGTTGCCGATGTTGATCGCGAGGAACGAGCCGCGATGGATGTGCCCGAGCCAGACGCCGAGCGGCACCGCGATCAGCACCGAGATCGCGACGCCGATCGCGCCGACCTTCAGCGTCTCGAGCGCTAGGTGCGTGAGCGACGGCAGGCCCGGCTGCCCCGCGATCGCGCCGTTGTGGCCGATGAACTTGAACGCCTCGACGAATTCGTGCATCGCGCTAGCTCACCTTCGCGCGTGCCCAAGGAGTCAGCGCACGCTGGACGAGCACGAGCAGCGCGTCGGCCGCGAGTGCGAGCAGGATCGCGAGGCCGCCCGCCGCGATCAGCTCCGTCTTGAACGGCCCCTCGCCGAGCGCCGAGTGGATCGGCACGCCGAGGCCGCGCGGGTAGATCGTGTAGACGATCGTCGCGAGCGCGATGATCGTCACGACCGCGATCCGCAGCCCCGCGACGATCGCCGGCAGCGCGAGCGGCAGCTCGACGTGCACGAGCGCCTGGCGGCGCGTCATGCCCATGCCCTCGGCCGCGTCGAGCACCTCCGCAGGCACCGCGCGCAGCCCCGTGAGGATGTTGCGGAAGAGGATCAAGAGCGTGTATGAGACGAGCGCGATCTCGGCCGCGTAGATGTTCAGCCCGACCGGCGCGACGAGCAGCTCGAACAGCGCCAGCGACGGGATCGTGTAGAGGATCGTCGTGACGAGCAGCGTCGGGCGCTCGATCGGTTTGTAGCGGTGCGCGAGCAGCGCGAGCGCCATCGCGATGACGAAGCCGATCGACACCGCGAGCGCCGTCAGCACGACGTGCTGGCGCAGCGCCGGCCACAGCACGCTGCTCCAGTTCTTGCTGATCCATTCGCTGCAGAAGACTTCGTTCTGAACGACGCACTTGCTGCTGTGCGCGCTGTAGTTCGGGATCACCGGGCCCGACGCCGCGAGCGCCGCCGACGCGAGCGTCATTCGCTGCCCGCCTCGCGCACGAGGCTCGACGGCGAGCCGTCGCCGTTGCCGTTCGAGCTCGCCGCGGCCTCCTCCGAGAGCAGCTGCTCGATCAGCGCGAGCGTCAGCAGGCCCTGCACGTGATCGTCGCCGTCGACGACCGTCAGCGCCTCGCCGCCTGCCGTGAGGATCATCGACAGCGCGTCGCGCACCGAAGTCTGCAGCGGCGCGCGCGTCGGCCCCGGGCGCGTCCCGTTCGGCTCGATCAGCTTCAGCTCGGCGAGCGTCGTCAGCGAGAGGCGCTTGATGCTGCGGTCCGCGCCGACGAACTGCGCGACGAACTCGTCAGCGGGGTGGATCAGGATCTCGCGCGGCGTGTCGTACTGCGCCAGGCGCCCGCCCTCGCGCAGGATCGCGATGCGGTCGCCCATCTTGATCGCCTCGTCGATGTCGTGCGTGACGAACACGACCGTCTTCTTCACTTTCGCCTGCAGCCCGAGGAACTCGTCCTGCAGGCGCGCGCGGTTGATCGGGTCGATCGCGCCGAACGGCTCGTCCATCAGCATCAGCGGCGGGTCCGCCGCGAGCGCGCGCGCGACGCCGACGCGCTGGCGCTGCCCGCCGGAGAGCTGCGCCGGGTAGCGCCCTGCCATCTCCTCCGGGTCGAGGCCGATCAGGCCGAGCAGCTCCTGCACGCGCGCCGCGATGCGATCCTTCGGCCAGCCGAGCAGCTGCGGCACCGTCGCGATGTTCTCGCCGACCGTCTGGTGCGGGAACAGGCCGATCTGCTGGATCACGTAGCCGATCTCGCGGCGCAGCTCGCGCGCGTCGCGCTGCAGCACGCTGCGACCGCCGAGCAGGATGTCGCCGCTCGAGATCTCGATCATCCGGTTGATCAGGCGCATCGCCGTCGTCTTGCCCGATCCCGAAGGGCCGACGAGTACGCACACCTCGCCGGCCGGCACCGTCAGCGAGAGGTCGACGATCGCCGCCTCGCGCTGCCCGTCGTAGCGCTTGCAGACGTCGCGCAGCTCGAGCTCGGCGGCCTTCGACTCCGGCTCGCCTGGCTTCGCGAACCCTGATGACCCCTCGTTATGGGCGGTGTCTGCGGTATTCAAGGAGAAGTTCCCAGGCCGGAGCGGCCATCCTAGCCAACTCGTACAAACCGTTGAGGACTGACCTGCCCTTACAGCGCTCCTCGCAAACCGTGCGGCCTCGCGCTGCTCGCTAGCCTAGGTGCCCCAAGTAACTGGGGCGCGTAGCTCAGTTGGCTAGAGCACCTCGTTTACACCGAGGGGGTCGCCCGTTCGAGTCGGGCCGCGCCCATCGCCCCGTGAGCAAGCTTTCGTGACAGACGAGAACTCCCCAATCCGCGTCGCCGTGATCGGCTCAGGACCGGCAGGCTTCTATGCGGCAGGTCACCTGCTGAAGGACCCCGAAGGCCCTTTCGAGGTCGACATGATCGAGCGCCTGCCGACGCCGTGGGGTCTCGTGCGCTCCGGCGTCGCGCCTGACCATCCGAAGATCAAGTCCGTCACGCGCGTGTACGAGAAGACCGCCGCGCACCCGCGCTTTCGCTACTTCGGCAACGTCTGCTTCGGCGAGCACGTCTCGCGAGAGGATCTGCTCGCGCACTACCACGCGATCGTCTACGCGACCGGCTCGCCGCTCGATCGCCCGCTCGGCATCCCCGGCGAAGAGCTGCCCGGCTCGCACGCCGCGACGGAGTTCGTCGGCTGGTACAACGGCCACCCTGACCACAACGGGCTCGAGGTCGACCTCGTCTCGGCCGAGCGCGCCGTCGTCATCGGCAACGGCAACGTCGCCGTCGACGTCGCGCGGATGCTGATGCTGAGCGCCGACGAGCTCGCACCGACGGACACTGCAGACCACGCGCTCGAGGTGCTCGCGCGCAGCCGCGTGCGAGAGGTCGTCGTCGTCGGGCGCCGCGGCCCGGCGCAAGCGGCCTTCACGAACCCCGAGCTGCTCGAGCTCGGCGAGCTCGCCGACGCGGACGTCGTCGTCGACGCCGGCGAACTCGAGCGCGCGCTCGCCGTCCACGACGAGGCTGCCGAGCAGGACCAGACCTCCCGGCGCAACGTCGAGATCCTGCGCGAGTACGCACAGCGCACGCCGACGGACGGGCGCAAGCGCGTCGTGCTGCGCTTCCTGCTCTCGCCTGTCGAGCTCGTCGCCGGCGAAGACGGCGCGCTCGCGGCCGTGAAGCTCGTGCGCAACGAGCTCGTCGCCGGCGATGGCGGCGCCCTGCGCGCGCGCGCGACAGACGAGTCGGAGACGATTCCGGCCGGTCTCGTCTTCCGCGCGATCGGCTATCGCGGCGAGCCGCTGCCGGGCGTCTCCTTCGACGAGCGCGCCGCGACGATCCTCAACGAAGGCGGCCGCGTGCTCGACCCCGAGAGCCGCACGCACGCCCCAGGCGAGTACGTCGTCGGCTGGATCAAGCGCGGGCCGTCCGGCGTGATCGGGACGAACAAGAAGGACGCGCAGGAGACAGTCGACGCGATGCTCGCCGACCTGCTCGACGGCGACGAGAGCGCGCGCAACGGCGACGGCCCGACCGCCGGCGCGCGGCACACGCCGAGCGAGCCCGACGCCACCGCGATCGAGGCGCTGCTGCGCGAGCGCCAGCCCGCGCTCGTCACGTACTCCGGCTGGGAGGCGATCGACCGCCACGAGCGCGCGCTCGGCGAGGCCGGCGGTCGCCCGCGCGTGAAGCTCACCGAGATCGAGCAGATGCTCGCGATCGCCGCGGCCGAAGAGCCCGCCTGAAGCACGCGCCGATGTGGCAGACTGCCACCGCTGGGCCCCGTTAGCTCATCTGGTAGAGCGCCGGACTTTAATCCGGTGGGGCGGGTTCGAGTCCCGCACGGGGCACCATTTCTGCCTCATCGAGACGCCTCTCTGCTCAGAGCGCGACGAGCTCCTCCACGGCCGCCGCTGCAGCGCTCGCCCCGCCGGCTGCGGCGAACGAGCGGGAAACGCGTTCGGCGCCGGGACGCTTGGAGATCGCCTCTCGGACGCTGCGCCGCAGCCGCCCGGGGGTCAGGCGTCGCCGCGAGAGGCGCACACCCGCTTCGGCGACCTCCACACGCCGGGCGACCTCGAACTGATCGCGACAGAACGGCACGACGCAGACGGGAACGCCTGCGGCGAGCGCCTTCTGCGTCGTGCCCTGCCCGCCGTGCGAGATCACGCAAGCAGCGCGCTCGATGATCGGCTCGTGCGCGAGGAACCGCTCGACGCGCGCGTTCGCGGGAGCTCTGAATCGCGCAGGGTCGTGCGCGGCGGTCGTGGCGATCACCGCGACCGGCTCGGCGGCGAGAGCGTCGAGCACGGTTGAGATCAGCTTCTCGTCGGCCTGAAGCTCGGTCGACGCCGTGACGAGCACGATCGGGCGAGTCTCGACAGACAGCCACGCCGGCGCCTGGCTCGGCGGTCCCCAGATGCCCGGGCCGACGAGACGCACGTTCTCGGGCCAGTCGCTGCGCGGATATTCGAAGGGCTCCGCGGTGAAGAGGATGAAGCGCCCCGACTTCCTGAACTGCTCGTCGAAGGCGTCGAGCCGCGCTAGGCCGAGCTTCGCTCGCAGCTCGTTGAGCGGCTTGAGCTGCCCCGCCAGCAACCGTTCGCCGAGCCGGTTGAGCAGACGGTCTCGCATGTGCCCGGCGAGGCCGCGCGCCGGGCGAACGCCGAGCCCGTAGGGCGGCGCGTCGGCGGAGCGAATCGCGGGCGGAAACGGGCAGTACTGGGCCCAGGGAAGGCCGCTCGCCTCCGCCGCGTAGCCGGCCCCCTGCGCGTTGGCGTCGATCAGCAGCACGTCAGGGCGGAGCTGTTCGATCGCGGCCTCGACGGTCTCGATCTCGATCTTCCCGCGGGCGGCGATCGCCCGCAGCAGACGCATGCTCGCATCGATCTGCGAGCGTGCTCGATAGTCGTCGATCTCGATCTCGTGGATGCGCGGATCGATCGCCGCCGCATCGAGTCCGAGCCCGCGCAAGCGCTCGGCCTCGCTGTCGCGCGTGCGCACGTGCAGCTCGTGACCGCGCGCGGCGAGCTCGAGCAGCGTCGGCACGACGGGGTAGATGTTGCCTGGGCCGGGCGTCGTGTACACAAGCACGCGCGCCATCTACGGACCCTCCTTCAGCGCCGCTACGATCTCGGCGACGATCCGTTCGGCGGTTCTGCGCGGCACGCGCATCTCTCGGCGCAGCAGCTTCCACGTGAGGATGTCCGTCGCGACGATCAGCGCCGCGAGGCGGCGTTCGCGCGCCGCGCCCGAGAGGCCGGCGAGGTACGGCGCGAACGTGTGCGCGACCCAGCGCCGGTGCCCGGCGCGTCCTTCGTCGGTCATCCGGCGTATCGCGGCGTTGCGGTCCTCCTGCGCGAGCACCCGCAGCGCGGCGTCGCCCGAGGACTCGTAGCTGTCGTAGATCATTCGCACGGCCGTCCCGACGTCCCCCACGGGCGCCGCTCGGCGGGCGCCCTCGCGCGCGGCGAACCACCGCCAGGCGGCGGCGAACAGATCGTCCTTGCGGCCGAACTGCGTGTGCAGGGTCTGCACGCTGACGCCCGCCTCCTCGGCGACGTCCGCGAGGCGCACCTCCTCGTAGGCATCCTCCGAGAAGTGGCGCCACGCTGCCGCGAGCAGGCGCTCGCGTGTCGCCGCCGCCGCGTCGGCTCGAGCGACCATGCGGTATGCGCGCTTCGGAGCGGGCCGAGTCATCCGGGCGAACACTAAGACGAGCGGCGAGTCCGAGGCGAGCGGCGCGGCTCCACACTGCATCTCCACATTTTTCACTTTATTTGATATAAAGTCAATACTGCCCGCCTGGTCGGGCTAAACGACCTACGTCGTCCAGGAGGACTCAGATCATGCGCGGGAGGGATCACTACCTGTTGAGCGGCCCGCTGGCCATCGTGCTGACGATCGCCGGGATCGCGATCCAATCCGGCGAACCGGGCACGAACGCGAGCGGCGCCGAAATCGCCTCGTACTTCGCCGGCCACAAGACGCAGGTGACCGTGAGCACGATCCTCTTCGGGATCTCGGCGGCGCTGCTCGTCCTGTTCGGCGCTCGGCTGCGCGAGCGCTGGCGTGAGCGGGCGGCCGAGCACGGCACCCTGTCGCTGGTCGTGTTCGGAGGTGCCGTTGCGACCGCGGCCGGGCTCGCCGTCGGCTGCGCCGTCACGTACACGCTCCTCGACATCGCCCCTCACGCCTCACCGCAAACGCTGCAGGCACTGAACGCCCTGATCGCAGGCTCGCCGCTCTACTTCACGATCGGCCTCGCGATCATGGTCGCCGGGGTGTCCGCGCTCGCGATCGTCGGGCGCGTCCTTCCCGCTTGGCTCGGATGGATCGGCGGCCTGCTCGCGATCGGCCTGCTCGCCCCGGGCGGTTCTCCGGCAGCTCCGGTAGGCGCCCTCTGGCTGCTCGTCGTCGGTCTGCTGCTTCATCACCGCAGCGGGACGAGCGCAGGACGCATCGCAGCGGGTCTCGCCGAGGCGTCGCGGTCGTAGAGGGGTCGAGCGCCCGTCGGCGCGCCGAGCTCGGCGCGCCGAAGGTGGAGCCGCCTACTCCCCCGCCGGATACGGCTGCTCCATTAGTACCTTCGCCAGGCACCTACGCGGCGTGCGCCGGATCGCCCTCGGGTAGCCCGATCTCGACGACGTTCGCGCGCACCTGCGCCACGACCTCGGCCGGGATCTCGCTCATCCCGTGATCGCGCAGCGCGTGCTCGGCGACGCAGGCGAAGATCTCCTCGTCGCTCTGCGCCGTGAACGTCGCGGTGCATCCGGGAACTACGGCTCCACATGCAAATGCCTTCATGGTTTCCTTCCTTCGTTGACGAGTCGGGACAGCAGATGGATCAGCCTGTCGGCCTCGAGCAGTCCCACGTAGCGACCGCGTTCGTCGCACGCGACGATCGGGTCGAAGCGTTGATGCGACGCGCGCGTCATCGCGCGCCGCGCAAGGTCCTCGGGCGCCTCTGAGACGAGCACGCGCATCGGCGAGCGCTGCATTCGCGAGTCCTCGCCGCGGCGCAGCAGCCCCGCCGGGCGCTCGAGCTCGTCGACGATCACGAGCTGCTCCGTCGCCGGCTCGGCGGCGAAACGCCGCGACGCGTGCTCGAGCTCCGATTCGCGCAGCGGGCGCGCGTAGGACAGCGCGCTCGCGAGGTTCAGCTCTTCGCGCGTCGCGCCCGTTGGCGGCGTGCGGTGCGCGGCGATCCGCGCCTCGTCCATCGCCTGCGCCGGGCGGGCGAGGCCGAAGCCCTGTCCGAGCGGCACGCTGATGGCGCGGATCGCGTCGAGCTCGCTCGGTTGCTCAATCCCCTCGGCGACGAGCCACGCGTCGATCCGCGCCGCGAACGAGCCGACGGCCTCGACGAGCGCGAGCTTCGCCGGGTCCGCATCGAGACCGGAGACGAGCGCGCGATCGAGCTTGATGAACTCCGGGCGCAGGCTCATGATGTGGTGCAGCGACGCGTAGCCGGCGCCGGCGTCGTCGACGGCGACCATCCCGCCCCGCGCGCGGATCGGATCGAGCGCTTCGCGCAGCGCGTCGTAGTCGTCGACGGGCGCGCGCTCGGTCAGCTCGATCACGACAGCATCGAGGCGCCCGGCGTCCTCGAGCACCCGTTGCACCTCCTCGGAAAGCAGCGTGTGCGGGCTGATGTTGACGCTGAGGAAGCAGTTCGCCGGCAGCGCCGTGCGAGCGCGCAGCCCGGCCTCGATCAGAGCGCATCGTCGAGCCCGCGCTCGGCGGCCGCGCGCAGCCAGTCTTCCGGCGAGCGCGCCGGCCCTGCGCCGGCAAAGCGCGCGAGCGCCTCGTAGCCGGACACGCGCCCGCGGACGAGGTCGAAGATCGGCTGGAACACCGGGCGCACGAGCGCCGGGTTCGACAGCACGCTTTCGATGCGCGTCGTCCAGCCCGGGCCCGAGTCTCCGCGCGAGCGTCCGCGAGACGGTGAGAGCGTCGTCGTCGTGCTTTGTCCAAGCCCAGCTCTCACCGCCTCGCCAACCTCACTTCACGCTCGCCGTCAACGCCTGCACCGATCCGCCGGCCGAGCTCACGCGTGCCTTGATCGCGCTGCCCGCGACGGTCTTGCCGGCGGGGAAGCTGACGACGAGCCCCGTCACCTGGTCGGAGAGCTGCGTGACCGACAGCGTGCCCGAGCCGCGGCGCAGCTTGGGCTTCGCGGCCTTCGGCGCGAGGCGGATCGCCCCACGCGCGCCGCGCAGCCGGTAGGCGCGGTTCTTCGTCGTCGTCTGCAGCGTCAGCCTGCTCGGCGAGCCGAGCCCGCGCGGCAGCGAGAGCACGACGCCGTGCGTGCGCGTCAAGCGACTGACGCTCACCTGCAACTGCGAGCCGACGCGCTTGACGTTCAGCACGACGCCGCACGGCGTCGAGCTGAGCACGAGCCGCAGCGAGCGTGTGCGCCGGTGCGCCGCGCTCAGCACGACGCGAACGGCCGTGCTCGCCTTGTTACCCAGCTGGCTGGGCGTGACCTTGACCAACCGGCTCGACGTGCTCACGTACGGAGCGCTGCCGATCGAGTAGCGCAGGCGCGTCTTCTTGCCGGCCGCCTTCGCGAGCGTCACCCGCAGCGGGTGCGCCGCGGTGATCTGCTGCAGCGTCGGAACGCTGAGCAGCCGCGCCGCCGGACCGCGCCGCTTCGCCTGCACGCGCAGGCACGTCGGCACGCCGCTCCCGCCCGCGCCGGCCGTCGCGGCGCCCTGCGTCGAGCCGCCCGACGGCGAGCCGCCGCCGGCGCCACCGCCGTTCGCAGCGTTGTTCGTGTTCGAGCCCGTTCCTTCGGCGAGCGTCGCGAACGCGATGTCGCTTCCGGTCGTCGTCCCGGCCGATGTCACGACGCGGAAACGTGCGTGATAGGTCGTGCCCGGCTGCAGGCCCGCGACCGCGATGGTGACAGCCTGCCCGCCGCTCGTCCCGAGCGGGAGCAGCTGCGCGGAGCTCGCCGAGCCGTAGCCCGTGCTCGTCCCGTACTGGACTTCGTAGCTCGCTTCCTGCCCGTGCGGGTCGATCACGGCGTGGACCGTCGCGCCGTGTTCGGTTTGGCCATCGACCGACGTCGAGCTGACGCTCGGCGGTTCGCTGCCGCCACTCGCGCCTTCGGTGCCGCCCGAAGGCGTCGTGAACGTCAGGTCCTGGCTTTCGCTCGTGCCGTCCGCGCTCGTCGCGACGACGCGAGCGTGGTAGGTCGTGTTCGCGCTGAGCGAAGCGAGCGGTATCTGCAACGTCGTCGCACCGCCGCCTGCGCCGATTCCCTGGCCGGCGGTCGTCAGGCCGTAGGCCGTCGTCGGGCCGTACTTCACTTCGACCGCCGTCACGTTCTGCTTCGGGTCGACCGTCGTTTCGACTTTCGCGCCCGTGCTCGTGATCGTGCTCACGGCCGCCGCGCCAACCGAAGGTGGCGCGACCGGCGCCGTCGTGAACGTCACGTCGAGGCCGTGGCTCGTCCCGGCCGCGCTCGCGACGACGTAGCGCGCGTGATAGGTCGTGCCTGGAGCGAGGCTCGAGACCGGCACCGACAGCGCCTGCGCACCGGAGCTGCCGGCCGCGATCGGAAGCGCCGGCGTCGTCGTGCCGTAGCCCGTGCCGAGGCCATATTCGACCGCGTACGTCGCCGCTTCGCCGTGCGGATCGGCGCTCGTCGCGAGGCTCGCCGCGCGCTCGCCGATCGCCGACGCGCTCGTCGGGCCGATCGCGGGCGCACCCGTGCCGCCGCCGCTGCTCGTCGTCGTGAACGTCAGGTCTTCGCTCGCCTGGCTGCCGTCGGCGTTTTTCGCGACGAGGCGCGCGTGGTAGGTCGTGCTCGCGGAGAGGCCGCCGACGGGGATCTGCACGGACGTCGGACCGCTGCCGGCCGCGACGTTCTGCGTCGCCGTCGTCTGCCCGTACGCGTTCGTCGGGCCGTACTGCACTTCGACGCTCGTCGCGTTGAGACCCGGATCCACGGTCGCATCGACGATCGCGCCGCTCGCGGTGATCCCGCCGACCGACGCCGCGCCAAGCGACGGCGGTGAGCTCGCGGCCGTCGTGAACGCCATGTCGGGGCCAAACGTCGTCCCGCCGGGGCTGCTGACGACGAAGCGCGCGTGATAGGTCGTACCGGCGAGCAGGCCGGCGATGCTCGAGCCGACCTGCTGCAGGCCTTCCTGCCCGGCCGGAATGCCCTGCAGCGAGGTTTCAGAGCCGTACGCGACGGTCGTCCCGTATTGCAGGCCGTACGTCGTCGCTTCGCCGTGCGGGTCGATCGTCGCCGTGCCCGCGACGCCGTGCTCGCCCGGCGCACCGAGCGATGTCGTGCCGATGCTCGGCGCGGCCGCGGCCGGTGTGATCGCGAGGCCGACGTTGTCGAGATCGACGCTGCCCGTCCGCGCCACGCCGACGAGCGTGTGGAACGTCTCCGTGACGACGAGGTGATAGGTGTGACCGTCGGCGATGTCGCTCGCCGGCACGGTCAGCGAGATCGGCGTGAACGAAGGTTCGGAGCTCGTCAGTTCTTCGCTGTCGATCGTCGTCGCGCTCGCCGTCGTGTCGTCGACGAGCGAGACGGCGAAGCTCGTGCCGCTGCTGATGCCGAGCAGTTCGCCGATCGCGCTGCGCCGGTCGAACGCGAGCGTGACAGCACTCGGCGTCGCCTTCGTCCAGGTGAACTGCGGCGAGGTGATCGTCGCAGTGCCCGTGTTCGTCCCGATCAGGCCGAGCAGGCTCGTGTATTCACTGTGAAGGTAGTGATTCGACGCTTCGGCCTGTCTCGATACGGTGACCGAGCAGAGCAGGCCGCACGACGTCGAGGTCGAGTAGGCGAGCGGCGTCTGCTCGAAGTCGCCTCCAGCCGGGACGACGACGGGCGTGACGGCGGCGGCGATGCCGCTGAGGCTGAGCAGCGCAGCTGCGGTCACGATCAGTGTGAGCGGGAGCCGCTTCGTGCTGGCGATGCAGGTGAGCAGGCGAACGGTGTTCATCGGATTCCTTTCGTGATGACGGAAAGCCCTGGCCACTTGCCGGTCCAGCGCATTAACCGTTTTCGGAATCCACCCTCGCTAAGACAATCACCCAAACGAAGGTAATTTGGGATTAGGTGAAACTGATCCATTTGGACTAGTGCGCTCGCGCGCGAACGCTTCTGTCATGGCTTTCCATGCCGCTAGCCGATCGACAGCGCGCTTGACGGCGAGGCCGGTGCCGCTGAGCAGGACGTACGCGCGAGCGGCAGAGCGCTCGCGCGACAGCTCGACACTCAGCGTGCGGCTCGCGCCGCGCGCGAGCACAACGCGACTTCACTGTCGTGGCAGGCGAGGAGACGACCGGCGCGCCACGTTGAGCGAAACCGGCGCTCGTTCGCGCCACGCTCGAACCCGCAACCGTCGCGCCGGTAAGCGCTGTCGCCGCCGTCCGAGCACTCGCGCTCACCCCGGCGCTCGCGTTTGCGGCGCTCGCCGGCGCGCCCACGACGCCGCTCGTCGCCGAGAACGCGATCTCAGAGCCGGCCGAGCTCGTCGCGAGCACCTCGGCGCGGAGCGTCTGTCCGACGTCGGCGGCGCTCGGCGTGTAGCGCGCGCCGTTTGCGCCGGCGATCAGCTGACAGTGCCCGCCGGCGCTGTCGCAGCGCTCCCACGAGATCGCCGTCGAGTCGGGTGCGCCCGACCACGTCCCGGCGCTCGCGACGAGCTCCGCGCCGCTCGCGGCGACGCCGCTGAGCACCGGCGCCGAGGTGCTCGCCGGCGGCGCGGCCGGGCTCAGCGCGACGAGGTCCGTCAGCGCGCGGTAGGCATTCAGGCGGCCGCCCGTCAGCGTCTTGCCGCCGAGCGCGGCGCGCGTGTCGACGGATTCGAGGATCGCGCGCTTGACCTGCGCGACGCTCGCGTTCGGGCGCAGCGCGAAGGCGAGCGCCGCGACGCCCGTCACGAGCGGCGCCGCGAAGCTCGTGCCGCTGTAGGCGTTCGAGTTGCCTTCGCGCGTCAGCGTCGCGATCTGCACGCCAGGCGCCGCGAGATCGACCGAGCTCGCGCCGTAGTTCGAGAACGACGCGAGCCGGTCGTTCGTGTCCGACGCCGCGACGCAGATCACGTTCGGCGAGGGGTCCGCGCAGGGATAGCTCGGCGAGCTGCCATCGTCGTCTGCGCCCGCGTTGCCGGCCGCCGCGACGAACAGCGTCTGCGGGTGGCTCGCGATCGCTTCGTGCACCGCAGCCGACTGCGGCCCGGCGATGCTCACGTTGACCACGCGCGCGCCGCGGTCGGCGACGTAGTCGAGCCCTTCGGCCTCCTGCGCCGTCGTGCCGCGGTTCGCGCCGTCGAGCACCTTCGCGACGATCAGCGTCGATTCGGGCGCGAGGCCGGCATACGTGCCTCCGTCCCAGCCCGCGAAGATCTCACCGGCCGTCGCCGTCCCGTGGCCGTTTTCGTCGTTCGGCGTGCCACCCGCGCCGGCGAAGCTGCAGCCGTAGCTCGCCGTCGCGCACGACGACGCGGCCGACACGGCCGTCGATCCTCCACCCTGCGTGTAGAGGTTCGCGTGCGCGAGGCTCGGCTGGGCGAATTCGACACCGGAGTCGACGAGGCCGACGGTCACGGCGGCGTTTCCACCCGGCTCGATGTCCCAGGCGCGCGCAGCGTCGATGTCATCGCCGGCGGTGCCTGAGAACTGACCGCTGTTGAGCAGGTCCCACTGTTCGCCGAAGCCCGAGCCCGCCGGCGTGCGCTGAGCGCTCGTCGTCGCGGCGCTCGCGGCGCTGCGCGCCTCCGGGGCCTTCGAGCCAGAGCGCGTCGCGGCCTGCGCCGATGCCGTCGACGGCGACGTGAGCGCCCACGCGCAAGCGAGCACCACGACTGTACGAGCGAGTGACGCGAAGCCGGTGAAAGTGCTTTTTACATCCATGTTCTCCGTTTCGTTTGGGCCGGTCGCAGAACGGGCACGCTTCGGTGAGAGAACGGTGAAAATCGGTTCCGAGGACGATCCGACCGATATATGTGAGATTCCGAAATATGAGAACAATCCAACAGTTGTCGACACGCGCGGAGGCCCTTTCGGCTCCTCGGCGCGGTTGTCGAAGCTGACTCGTGTCGCCGACGCTCGAAGATCTGACGCCGGACCAGCTCGCGGCCGACTTCGAGGACTGCGACGTCAGCGAGCTGTGCGAGCTCGCCGCGCGGATCTGCTCGACGCCGATCGCCGCGGCGCACCTGCTTGGACCGGACGGCTTCTCGCGAATGGCCTGGCACGGCGCCCCGGCGCCGGGAGAGCGAGCGAGCGAGCGGACGCCGTGCGCCGAGGTGCTCGCGACGGGGCTGCCGCTGGTGATCGAGGACCTGCGGTCCTCGCCGCGGCCGGACGGCAAGCCGTGGGACCTCGGCGAGCTGCGTGCCTACGCGGGCGTGCCGATCGTGAGCGGCGGAGGACGGGCGCTCGGCACTGTGTGCGTCTTCGACACGCTCGCGCGCGGCTTCGACGCCGCGCAGCTGCGCGGGCTCGAGCTGCTCTCGCGCCAGGTCGCGCGAACGGTCGAGCTCGCTCAGAGCTTGCGCGAGACCGACGCCGCGGCGCAGGAGCGCGCCACGGCGGTAGCCGAGCTCGACAGGATCGAGCAGCGCTTCCACGCGCTCGTCGAGTCCTCGCCGCTGGCGGTCTTCGCGCTCGACCCCGTCGCGAAGCCGGTCTTCGTCAGCGACGGCTGCGCGGAGCTGTTCGGCACGGCCGACGGCTACCGCTACGACAAGACCGGCTGGATCCCGGCGGTCCACGAGCAGGACCGCGCACGGGCCACGCTGCAGTGGGCGAGAGCCGTCAGCGAGCAGAGCTCGGTCGAGCTGCAGTATCGCGTCTACAACCGCGAGGGCGACGTTCAGGAGCTGTTCGTCTCGGCGGCCGCGATACACCGCCCCACTGGCGAGTTCGACGGCTGGGTGGGCACGGTCACAGACGTCACCGAGCAGGTCGCGGCCAACCGCACGCTCGCGCGAGCGCAGCGCGCCTCGGAGCGAGCGCGAGCAGACCTGGAGGCGCGCAACGCCGAGCTGCAGGCGCTCGCGCGCACGAGGGACGCGTTCCTCTCGGCCGTGTCGCACGAGTTCCGCACACCGCTCACGTCGATCACGACGTTCCTGCAGCTGCTCGCGGCCGAGGACGAACTGTCGGAGACCCAGCAGCAGGCGGTCGCGGTGATCGCGCGCAACACCGACCGGCTCGGCCGGCTCGTCACGGACGTGCTCAACATCAAGGAGGCTCCCGGCGAGCTCGACCTGACCGAGCAGACGGTCGACTTGCGCGAGCTGGCCGCCGAGGCCGTCGAGGCGGCGATCTTGCGCGCGAACGAGGCCGGAGTCGAGCTGCACGCAGAGGACGGTCCGCCCGTGCCGGCGACGGGCGACCCGAAGCGAATCGCGCAAGTGCTCGACGGCTTGCTCGACAACTCGCTGAAGTTCACCGCCGCGGGCGACCGGATCGCCGTCCGCGCCGAGTCGGAGCCGGAGGGCCCGGCGATCGAGATCGCCGACACCGGCGTCGGCATCGACAAGGACGAGCTCGAGCGGATCTTCGACCGCTTCTACCAGGGCGCGGCCGGTCGCGTGAGCGGCTCCGGCAGCGGGCTCGGCTTGGCGATCGCGCGTCGTCTGCTCGATGCTCAGGGCGCGCAGATCGAGGCTCGCAGCGAGCGAAACGAGGGCACGACGATGCGCATCCTCATGCGCCCGCCTGTGAGCGCGTGAGCAGATGTCGAGCGTGCTCGTGATCGACGACGACGAGGACGTCGGCCTCGGCCTGAAGCTGCTGCTCGAGCGCGCCGGCTACGGCGTCTCGGTCGCGCGCAACGGCAAGGACGGCCTGCGCGCATTCTACCGCGAGCGCGCGGATCTCGTCGTGCTCGACGTCGCGATGCCCGTGATGGACGGCTGGACGACGCTCGAGCGCCTGCGCGACGTGAGCGACGCGCCGGTGCTGATGCTGACCGCGAGCGGGCTAGTGCACGAGCGCGTGCGCGGCTTGCAGGCGGGTGCCGACGACTACCAGACGAAGCCGTTCTCGAACGAGGAACTGCTCGCGCGCGTCGCCGCGCTGCTGCGTCGCCGCGGCGAGCGCAGCGACGCTGCGCAGACCTACGCGGACGAGCGCGTGACGATCGACATGCGCAGCCGCGAGGTCAGCGCCGACGGACGCAGCGTCGAGCTGACGCCGCTCGAATTCCGCCTGCTGCGCGCGTTCGTCACGCACCCGCGCCAGGTGCTCAGTCACTACCAGCTGCTCGAGCTGGCGTGGGGCGACGGCGCGACGGCGAACCCCGGCGGCGTGAAGACCTACGTTCGCTATTTGAGACGCAAGCTCGGCTGGGAGAACGGCGCGGACTGTCCGATCGAGTCGGTGCGCGGAGTCGGCTACCGCTACAGCGTCAAGCGCCGTCCAGGCGCGGACTCAGAGCCCGCGAACACTGCGTCTTTGGCCTGAATGGCGTCTGCTACTGTGCGCCCACATTATTCCGGATGTTGGTGTATCCCCATTTTTCGGAACAATCGTCATAAGAGGGAGACGTACTTTTGGATGGCCCCTGCGAGACGTCCGGATGCGGTGCTCCGACCTTGCTCGACCGGCGCCTGCTCGCCGATCTCGAGCACTCCGCGCAGACCGGCCGCTGGCTGCTCGACCTGCGCACGCGGCGCCTCGAATGCTCGGCTGAGGTGCAGCGCATGTTCGGTACCGACCAGACGTCGTCGGAGCCTTCCTGCGAGGCGATCGTGAGCAGCGTCGACCCGCGGGACCTCGAGACGCTGACGACGCACGCGACCGCTTGGCGGGAGCGCCCGGCCCCGTTCGCGTTCATGCTGCGAGCGAGCCACGCCGGCGGCGAGACGCGCCGGCTCGAGATCCGCGGGCGCGTCGAGCTCGACTCGCGCCAGCGCCCGGCATACGTGCTCGGGACGGCGAGCGACGTGACCGAGCGCGTCCGCAGCGACCACGCGCTGCGCTCGAGCCTCGCGCGCGTGCAGGAGCTGACGCTGCGCCACGAGCAACTGCTCGAGGAGCTCGTGCGCGCGGAGCAGGGCGAGCGCACGCGGATCGGTGGCGAGCTGCACGACGACACGGCGCAGGTGCTCGACGCGATCGCGCTGCAGCTCGAGCGCTGTGAGCAGCGTTCGCAAGCGGGCGCGACGAAGGACACGCTGCGCGCGGCGCGCGAAGCGTTGCGCGGCGCCGGCATGCGCTTGCGCCTGCTCGTCTTCGAGCTGATGCCGCCGCGCGCCGACGGCGACCTGCGCGCGTCGATCGCCTCCTACTGCGCGCAGCTGTTCGCGGGAACGGGCGTCGCGTGCGAGGTCGAGGGCGACCCCGGCGGCCTCTCTCCACGCCGGTCGTGGCTGATCTACAGGCTGGCGCAGGAGGTCCTGCGCAACGCGGCCAAGCACTCGCGCGCACGGCGCGTGCAGGTGCGCTTCGAGCCCTCGGAGGACTCCGTCGTGATGCGGATCGGCGACGACGGGGTCGGGCTCGGCTCGCAGGGGGTGCGCAGCGCGCCGCTGCACTCGGGCTTGCGCATCCTCGGCGAGCGCACCGAATCGGTCGGCGGCTCGGTGACGACGGGCCCTGGTCTCGACGGGCGCGGATTGTCGGTCTGCGTCGAGCTGCCGCGCGAGGTCGAGCTGTGACGCGCGCCGCCGGGCCGAGCAGGCGCGCGACGGTCGTGATCGCCGACGACCACCCGCTCTACCGGGCCGCGCTCGGCGAGGCCGTCGGCGCGTCGTCTCGCCTCGAGCTGGTCGCGCTCGCCGCGGACGGGGACGAGGCGCTCGCGGCCGTGCGCCGACACGAGCCCGACGTAGTGCTGCTCGACATGCGCATGCCGGAGGTCGACGGCCAGACTGTCGCGCGGCGTCTGGCCGAGCAGCGATCGAGCACGCGCGTGCTGTTCATCTCGGAGTACCACGACGGCGAGCTCGTGCTCGACGCGTTGAGCGCCGGCGGCTCGGGCTACCTGACGAAGGCCGCCACGGCAGAGCAGATCTGCGCCGCGATCGAGCAGGTCGCGGCGGGCGAAAGCGTGCTGCCGCCGGAAGTCGGGCAAGGGCTCGCGACGGCCGTGCGCGAGCAGCGGCACGTCGACGTGCGCTTGAGCGAGCGCGAGCAGACGGTGCTCGAGCTGATCGTCGAAGGACACACGGCGCCGCTGATCGCGGGGCATCTGCACCTCGCGACGCCGACGGTCAAGACGCACATCAAGAACCTCTACGCGAAGCTCGGCGTCAGCGACCGCGGCTCGGCGGTCGCCGAAGCGATGCGGCGCGGTCTCGTCCACTAGCGCCACGACAGTGTGACGCTGCTCACTGCACCGCGCGCGCGTTCGCGGATACGCTGACCGGCGGCGTCATGCAGCAGCTCGGACACCACCGCATCGCAATCGTCGGCTCGGGCTTCTCGGGCCTCGGCACGGCGATCCGGCTCAAGCAGGAGGGCATCGATGACTTCGTCGTGCTCGAGCGCGCGGAGGAGCTCGGCGGGACGTGGCGCGAGAACACGTACCCAGGCTGCGCGTGCGACGTCCCGTCGCACCTGTACTCGTTCTCGTTCGCGCCGAACCCCGACTGGAGCCGCACGTTCTCGCGCCAGCCCGAGATCTGGGCATACCTGCGCCGCACGGCGCGCGAGCACGGCGTCGACGCGCACGTCCGTTACCGCCACGAGGTCACCGCGGCGAGCTGGGACGCCACGCGCGAGCTGTGGCTGATCGAGACGAGCGCTGGCGAGCTGACGGCGTCGATGCTCGTCGTCGGCGCCGGTCCGCTGGCCGAGCCGAAGCTGCCCGAGATCGACGGGATCGAGGACTTCGAGGGCGAGATCTTCCACTCGGCGCGCTGGAACCACGAGCACTCGATCGAGGGCGAGCGCGTCGCGGTGATCGGCACGGGCGCGTCGTCGATCCAGCTGATCCCGCGAATCCAGCCGAAGGTAGGCGAGCTGCACGTCTTCCAGCGCACGGCGCCGTGGATCACGCCGCAGCGCGACCGCCCGATCAGAGCCTGGGAGCGGCAGCTGTACCGTGCTTTCCCGCTCGCTCAGCGGCTGATGCGCGGGGCGATCTACGCGGCGCGCGAGCTGTTCGTGATCCCGTTCATGCACCCGCGCGACGGATCGCCGCCGGAGCAGATCGCGCGGCGCCACCTGCGCGCGCAGGTCGTCGATGAGCAGCTGCGCGCGAAGCTCGAACCGGACTACAGGATCGGCTGCAAGCGGGTACTGATCTCGGACTCGTACTACCCGGCGCTGCAGCAGCCGAACGCGGAGCTCGTGACGGACGCGATCGCGAAGATCACGCCGCGCGGGATCGTCACGGCGGACGGCCTCGAGCGCGAGCTCGACACGATCATCCTCGGCACAGGCTTCCACGCGGCGGACCCGCCCGCGGCCGAGTGGATCTTCGGCGGCGACGGGCGCTCGCTGGCGGAGCTCTGGGGCGGCAGCCCGCAGGCCTACCTCGGCACGGTCGTCAGCGGCTTTCCGAATCTGTTCATGCTCGTCGGCCCGAACACGGGGCTCGGGCACAACTCGATCGTCTTCATGATCGAGTCGCAGCTGCACCACTTGATCGCGGGCCTTCGCTACATGGAGCAGCGCGGCCTCGAGGTCATCGAGGTCCGCGAAGAGGTGCAGCGGCGCTACGACGAGGGGATCCAGCGCAAGCTGCAGGGCACAGTGTGGGAATCGGGCGGCTGCGCGAGCTGGTACCGCAACGAGCAGGGCAAGAACACGACGATCTGGCCGGGCTCGACGTGGCCGTTTCGCCGGCGCCTGCGCACGTTCGAGCCGGCCGACTACGAGCTGCGCCGCCGCCGTGTCGCCTCCAGTGCGCCGGCGCCCGCCACGGCGGTGCCCGCGTCATGAGCGCGCCGCGCTTCGACGTCAACGGCCGCACGGTGTTCGTCACGGGCGCCGCGCGCGGGATCGGCAAGGCGACGGCGGAGCGCCTGCACGGTAAGGGCGCGAACGTCGCGCTCGTCGGCCTGGAGGCAGAGCGCCTGGAGCAGAACGCGGCGGCGCTCGGCGATCGCGCGATCGCGATCGAGGTCGACGTGACGGACTTCGACGCACTGCAGCGCGCGGTCAAGACGACAGTCGAGCGCTTCGGCGCGATCGACGTCGGCATCGCGAACGCGGGCATCGCGTTCACGGGACCGCTCGCGACGACGCCTGTCGAGCAGGTCGAGCGCACGCTCGCGGTGAACCTGCTCGGCGTATGGCGCACGGACCGCGCGCTGATCGAGCAGATCCAAAAGCGGCGCGGCTACCTGCTGAACATCGCGTCGCTCGCGGCGATCGCGCGCAGTCCGCTGATGGGCGGCTACACGGCGTCGAAGGCCGGCGTCGAGGCGCTCTCGGACGTGCTGCGAATCGAGACGGCGCCGAGCGGCGCTCGCGTCGGCTGCGCTTACTTCGGCTTCCTCGACACGGACCTCGTCCGCGCGGGCTTCGCGCAGCCGTCGTCTGAGCTGATGCGCACGGGCCAGCCGGGCTTCATCGCCAACCCGGCGCCGGTCGTCAAGGCGATCGACGCGATCGAGCGCGGCATCGAGCGGCGCTCGGCGCGCGTCTGGGCGCCGCGTTGGGTCGGCCCGATGCTCGCGGCACGCGGGCTGCTGCAGCCGCTGCTCGAACGCCGCGCGCTGCGCGACGGCGAGGCGCTCTCGAATGCGCTGCGCGTCGCGGAGAGCTCGGGCGAGGCGCAGAGCCAGGACGCGCTGCTGGGCGTCGCGGCACAGGCGATCGAGTAACGACCCGTCGCCGCCGCGAAGCTGCCGGCGGCCGACGGGTCTCGTCACTCGCGCCCCTGGACGCGCTCTTCTGCGCGCAGCCCCTTACGCCTGCTCGCGGTCCTTGCCGCCCACCTCGGGCTCCCCGTCGGCGAGAATCCGGTAGAGGTCGCGGCGCGTCGCCGTGAGCACCTCGCGCGCCTTGGCGAACTGCGCGCTGCTGCCCGTGCGCATGACCTGCGAGAAGGCGACGACGACCTCGCGGATCAGCTTGCCGAGCTCATGGGCCTCGTCTGAGACCTCTCCGCTCATCTGCTCCCACGGCGCGGGCTTGTCCGTGCCCCGCTCCTCGACGTGCGCGCGTCCCTCGTCGGTCAGCGCGAACAGCTTGCGCCCGTCGCTCTCCTCGGAGCGGATCAAGCCCTCGTCCTCGAGCTGCTGCAGCGCCGGGTAGACCGAGCCGGGGCTCGGCCGCCAGACGCCGTCCGAGCGCTGCTCGACCTCCTGCATGATCTGGTAGCCGTTGCGGGGCTCCTCGGCGAGCAGCAGCAGCGCGGCCGTGCGGATGTCGCCGCGGCGCGCCTTGCGCCCGCGTCCGCGCGGACCACCGCCGCCGGGGCCGAAGCCACCGAACCCGCCGAACCCGCCGAAGCCGCCCTCGCCTCCGCCGCCGAAGCCACGGTGACGATGACGCCCGCGGCCGTGGCCCGAACCCCCGCCGTGTCGTCCGGGGCCGTGATGGCTCATCGCCATCCTGAGCAGACCTAGCTCGCGGTAGTCGCCGCCCGGTCGCTCGGCGTGGGCGCACGGACCCTCGCCGGTTGTATGAGTTGAATCGCTACACATTTTGTTCTCCCTATCGTGAACTATCAAAGTACGCTCACGATATATCGTTATATATAATTAATCAAGTCCTCATCGCGAACTCCTGCGAACGGGCTTTCCAGAGCGCACGCCTGCGACGGCGTGCGCCGTCGAGCGCTGTGGCAGCGGCGCTGCTCCGGAGCAAGTTGCTCAGATCGCGGTGTGGCCGGGCGGAGTCGCATCCTCGAGCGACGGGACGACCTCGCGAGCCCGGTGTCCCAGATCGGGATGGGTCAGGAAGGCGTCCACGAGCCCTCGCGAGCCGCCGATGCACGTCCAGTCGTCGTCCCACAAAGTCGAGACAAGCCATGAGCGATCGAGCGGAAACATCAGGTCCGGCAGAGGGCCCTTCCAGTGCTCATGTCCGCGCCAAGCACCTGCCTGCTCCGGGCCGGCCTCGACAAGCACGTACCGCGCGTCGTCGTTGGGTCCGGGCCTCACCTTCCGCACGTCTTGAAAGACAATCTCCGAGCTGCCCGTCTCGAGGTAACCGATCCACCAGGGCTGCCCCGCGGAATGCTCGCCTAGCACCGCAAGCACGCCTGCGTCGTGACGGTCTAGATCCTCGAGCGGCGATGCTGGAGGGTGGTCACCGCTGCCGGGAAGCTCCAGCGTGGCGTAAGCCTCGAACAGCGGAGGGATCGCAGATGTGATCGCGAGCGATACCTCCGTGCTTTCCCGGATCCAGGCGACGTCGCCTTGCCCGCCGATGCGCCACGCGCGACCGTCCCTGTATCCCCAAGCCTCTGTCTCGGGATCGGCGGTCATCGGCGGCAGGTTGGGCGAGCAGCCTTCGTGTCGGGCATCCCCGTCGCGCCCAGGTGGCCTAGTGGCGGAAGTGGCGCACGCCGGTCGCGACCATCGCGACGCCGGCTTGCTCGGCGGCGGCGACTACCTCGTCGTCGCGCACGGACCCGCCTGGCTGGATGATCGCGGTGACGCCTGCGGCGATCGCGAGCTCGGGGCCGTCGGCGAACGGGAAGAACGCGTCCGAGGCGAGCACGGCGCCGGCGAGCAGCTCCGGCTGCGCGGCCTGCGCCTTCTCGACGGCGATGCGCACGGCGTCGACGCGGCTCATTTGCCCCGCGCCGATCCCGATCGTCGCGCTCGCCGACTCGCCGTCGCTGCCCGCGGCGGCGATCACGATCGCGTTCGAGCGCACGTGGCGACAGACCTTCCACGCGAACAGCAGGCTCTGCCACTGTGCCTCGCTCGGCTGTGCCGCCGTGAGCACGTTCATCTGCTCGCGCGTCTCGGTGACGACGTCACGAGTCTGCACGAGCTGGCCGCCGATGACGGGCTTCGCTTCGACCTCGTGCGCGGGCGCGGGCCAGTGCGGCAGCTCGAGCAGGCGGACGTTTTTCTTCTCCTGCAAGAGCGCGAGCGCGTCGTCCTCGAAGCCGGGTGCGAGCAGCACCTCGATGAACTGCTTCGAGAGCTCCTGCGCGCAGGCGAGATCGATCCGGCGGTTGACGGCGATGACGCCGCCGTAGGCGCTCTGCGGATCGCCCGCGAAGGCGCGTTCGTACGCGGCCTGGACGCTCGTCGCGACGGCGCAGCCGCACGGGTTGTTGTGCTTGACGATCGTGCATGCGGGGCCGTCGAAGTCCTCGACGAGCTCGCGCGCGGAGCTGAGGTCGAGCAGGTTGTTGAACGACAGCTCCTTGCCGTGCAGCTGGTTGACGCCGTCGAGCAGATGCGTCGGCGAGCCAGTGCGCGCGTAGAACGCGGCCGCCTGGTGCGGGTTCTCGCCGTAGCGCAGGTCTGAGATCTTCTCGTAGGAGTCGTTCCACGTCGGCGGGAAGCCCTCGTAGGAGCGCTGCGCGAACCACGACGCGATCGCAGCGTCGTAACGTGCCGTGCAGGCAAACGCCTTCGCCGTCAGCCGCTTGCGTGTGTCGAGCGACAGGCGCCCGTCGGCCTCGCGCAGCTCCGCGAGCACGTCGTCGTAGTCGGCCGGGTCGACGACGACCGCCGCGAAGGCGCTGTTCTTCGCGGCTGCGCGGATCATCGTCGGGCCGCCGATGTCGATGTTCTCGACGATCTCGCCGTCGCTCGCATCGCCGCGCGCGACGGTCTGCTCGAACGGGTAGAGGTTCACGCAGACGAGGTCGACCTGCTCGATCTGCTGCTCGGCCGCCGAGGAGAGGTGCGCGTCGTTGTCGCGCTTCGCGAGCAGGCCCGCGTAGAGGCGCGGGTGCAGCGTCTTCACGCGCCCGTCCATCATCTCGGGGAAGCCAGTGAAGTCCTCGATCTCGCGCGTTGCGACGTCGGCGCCGGCGAGTGCGCGGGCGGTTCCGCCGGTCGAGACGATCTCGACGCCGAGCTGCTCGAGGCCGCGCGCGAAGTCGACGATGCCGGCCTTGTCCGAGACCGACAAGAGCGCCCGGCGAACGCGCACCTCGCCCGGCTGCGAGCGCTCGATTCCGGCGTCGCTGCCGGTCCTCGTGTCGCCTCGCGAGATCATCCTCAGAGCCTATCCCTCGCCCGCGTCGCTCGCGGCGCGGCGCGGGTGGCGCGGATCGCCAGGGTCGATCGCGAGCTCGCCGCGCGCGAACATGCGCACGGCCTTGGGCAGCAGCGCATGCTCGAGCGGGCGCAACGCGGCGAGCACGTCGGCCGGCTCGCGTGCATCCGGCAGCTCGACGGCGCGCTGCAGGATCACCGCGCCCGTGTCGACGCCGTCGTCGACGAAGTGCACGGTCACGCCGAACACGGCGACCCCGTATGCGAGCCCGTCGGCGATCGCGCGAATGCCCGGGAACGCAGGCAGCAGTGACGGGTGCACGTTGATCACGGCGTTCTCGAAGCGCCGCAGGAAGGCGCCGCCGAGCAGCTCCATGTAGCCGGCGAGCACGACGAGCCGCGCGCCGCGCTCCTGCAGCCAGTCGGCGAGCGCCTCGTCGCGGGCGGCGCGGTCGCGGTAGTCACCGCGCGCGAAGACGGCGCTTGGCACGCCGTGCTCGGCCGCGCGCGCGAGCGCGGGCGCATCCCCGACGCTCGAGGCGACGGCGACGATCTGCGCCTCGCGGCCGTGGACGGTGTCGAGCAGCGCTTGCAGGTTCGTGCCGGTTCCGGAGACAAGCACGGCGATCGGCAGCGACTCGGCCACGCGCCGCACGATAGCCGCGGCGCTGGCGGCGCGGTCGGGCGGGCAGCGCGTGCGCCCTGCGCCCGTCGCGCGACGTTTGCACAGAGATGTTGAGATTCGGTTATTCAGAACTCTGTGACCAGGCTCACAGAGGCTTCGCGGCCGGCGGCGTTGAATGAGAGATCGAGGATGGAGAGTGGTGCAAGCCGCTTTCAGAAAGGACAACTCCATGCTCACAGCAATCCTCACTCCGCTCGCGATCGTCGTCGCGCTCGCCTACGCGTTGCGCTCAGGCAGAGACGGCCAGGCGATCATCCACCGCCCGTACAACAACCGCTACAACGACGCTCCGGGGGCGCGCAGCGATTACCTCGGCTAGATTCCGCGTTCCAGAAAGAGTTCTCCCGTCGGGGGACAGAGAACGAGGAGGTCGAGATGACGAGCAGCCTTCGCCGAGCGACGATGCTCGCGATGATCGCTTTGTTGAGCAGCGCCTCGATTGCGCTGGCCGGCGGCGCGAAGAAGGGCGCGACGTACTCCGGCGCGCTTGTCCAAGGCAAGCAGCCGATCACGCTGAAGGTCTCGGGCAGCGGCAAGACGGTGACGGCGAGCGTGATGGTCGCGCCGTTCTACTGCGAAGGCGGCTCGGCGGGCGAGCGGCAGATCACGAAGCCCGCCCCGATCGCTCAGGACGGAAGCTTCAGTACTTCGATCGTCTACGAATTCGTGCCGTCGCACACGAGGACGACGAAGCTCTACATCAAGGGCAAGTTCTCGGGCAAGACGGCCAAAGGCACGGCGCGCTCCGAATTCGGGCTGATCACCCCGACGGCAGCGAAGGAACTTCAGAAGTGCAACGGCAGCACGTCGTTCAGCGCCAAGACGAAATAGCGCTCAGGCCTTGATCAGCGGGAGGATCTGATCCTCCTCGAGCGAGTACTTGCCGGCCTCGGCATCGCTGTTGGCCAGCGGGTACTCGCCGCTGAAGCACGCGTCGCAGTGCGTCGCGCGTTCGCCGCGGACGGCCTCGTAGACGCCCTGCAAGGACAGGTAGTGCAGCGAGTCGCAGCCGAGCTCGGCGGCGACCTCCTCGGTGCTGCGCCCGTGCGCGATCATCTCCTCGCGCGTGGACATGTCGATGCCGTAGTGGCACGGGTGCTTGATCGGCGGCGCGGAGATGCGCATGTGCACCTCGGCCGCACCGGCGTCCTTCAGCATCTGCACGATCTGGCGCGTCGTGTTGCCGCGCACGATCGAGTCGTCGACGACGACGAGGCGCTTGCCGGCGATGACCTCGGGCAACGGGTTGAACTTCAGTCGCAGCCCGTGCTTGCGCAGCTCCTGCCCAGGTTGGATGAACGTGCGCGCGACGTAGCGGTTCTTGACGAAGCCGTCGTCCTGCGGCAGGCCGGCGGCGCGCGCGAGACCGCGCGCGGCCGGGTTGCCGGAGTCGGGCACGGCGATCACGAGGTCGGCCTCGACGGGCGCCTCCTTCCAGAGGATCTCGCCCATCCGTCCGCGCGCGACCTGCAGCACGTTGTCGTTCATCCGCGAGTCGGGGCGCGCGAAGTAGATGTACTCGAACACGCAGAAGGCGCGCCTGCCGCCGGGAGCGACCATCCGGCTCTGCAGTCCGTGCTCGCCGAGCGTGACCATCTCGCCCGGCTCGACGTCGCGCACGAGCTTCGCGCCGATGATGTCGAACGCGCACGACTCGCTCGCGACGCAGTAGCGCGGCTCGCCGTCGGGATCGTCGGGGCTCGGCTCGAGCACGCCGATCGACAGCGGGCGCAGGCCGTGCGGGTCGCGGAAGGCGACGACGCGGTCCTTCGTCATGACGACCGTCGAGAAGGCCCCCTGCAGGCGTGGGATGACCTCGGCGATCGCGTCCTCGACGGAGTCTGCGGGGTGCGTCGCGATCAGCGCCGCGATGATCTCCGAGTCGGACGTCGAGCTGAACGTGACGCCCGTCTCGAGCAGTTCGTTGTGCAGCGCGACGGCGTTGATCAGGTTGCCGTTGTGCGCGAGCGCGACCTCGCGGCGCGAGCCGTTCGTGCCCTCGGAGCGCTGCACGGGCTGTGAGTTCTCCCACGCGTTCGAGCCGGTCGTCGAGTAGCGCACGTGGCCGATCGCGAGCTCGCCGGCGAGCGTGCGCAGGTCGTTCTCGGTGAAGACCTGGTTGACGAGCCCGAGCTCGCGGCGCGTGATGATGTGCGCGTCGCGGTCGGCCGCGGCGATGCCGGCCGACTCCTGCCCGCGGTGCTGCAGCGCGTACAGGGCGAAGTACGACAGACGCGACACCTCGTGATCGGGCGCATACAGTCCGAATACGCCGCACTCATCGCGCGGTCCATCACGCATCACGAGCACACGCTAGCAGGGGGCGTGAAGCGCATTTAAGCGAACAGCTCCGCCATGCTCGCGTGCGCCTGCGCGAGCCGCTGCAGCGACAGCGCGATCTGTCCGCCGGCGTCCTCGTGCCCGTCGAAGGCGATCGTCAGCGTGTCGCCGCCGACCGTGCCGAGGCGCACTACGGCGATCTGCTCGCCGAGCGCTTCGAGCGCGTCGCTCGTGCCGCTGACGAGAAAGCCGCCCGGGCCCTCGCCGAACAGCGTCGGTTCGGCCGTCGCGGCCGCCGGCTCGCTGCTGCCGAGCTCGACGTCCGCGCCGAGACCGCCGGCGAGGCAGCACTCGGCGAGCGCGACCGCGATGCCGCCCTCGGCGATGTCGTGCGCGCTCGAGAGCGCACCCGAGCGCACGGCCTCGCGCACGGCGCGCTGCGACGAGCGCACGGCGTCGATGTCGATCTCGGCGAGCCCGTCCGGAAGCGGCTCGCCGCGCAGCTTCGACAGCTCGCTCGCGCCGAGCGAAGGCGCGAACGGCCCGACGAGCGCGATCTGCTCGCCGGCGCGCGCGAAGCCGAGCCGGCCGGCCATGCGCGCGTCGGGCAGCAGGCCGACCATGCCGATCACGGGCGTCGGGTAGATCGGGCCCGTCGCGCCCTCGTTGTAGAGAGAGACGTTGCCGCCGACGATCGGCGCGTCGAGCGCGCGGCAGGCCTCGCCGAGGCCGCGCACGGCTTCGCTCAGCTGCCACGCGATGTGCGACTTCTCGGGGTTGCCGAAGTTGAGGTTGTTCGTCGTGCCGAGCGGCTCGGCGCCGACGCAGGCGAGGTTCGCGGCGCACTCGAGCACGCTCTCGATCGCGCCGCGATACGGGTCGGCGGCGACGCGCCTGCCGTTGCAGTCGATGCTGACCGCGAGCGCGCTGCGCGCGCCGTCGCCGTCGGGCCCGCCGGCGGGCGACTCGAGCACGAGCACGGCCGCGTCGGCCTGCTCGGGCCGGCGCACGGTGCGCGACTGCACGATCGCGTCGTACTGCTCGAACAGCGGCCGGCGCGAGGCGATGTTCGGGCACGACAGCAGCGCTAGCAGCGTCTCGCTCGGCGTCGCCGCCGGCGCGAGCGTCTCACTCGGCGGCGGGTACACGGGCACGCTCGGCTTCGCCGGCTGCAGGTCGTACAGCGGGCAGTCGTCGACGAGCGCGCGCACGGGCATGTCGCCGACGAGCTCGCCGTCGCGCGTCACGCGCACGCGCCCGGTCGAGGTGACGGTGCCGATCGCCGAGCCGCCGACCTCCCACTTCTCGCACAGCGCGAGCACGGCAGCGAGGTTGTCCGGCTCGACGACGCAGAGCATCCGCTCTTGGGACTCGGAGACCATCACCTCGAAGGGCTCCATGTCGGCCTCGCGCAGCGGCACGCGCGCGACGTCGATCTCGATCCCGACCTCGCCTTTCGAGGCCATCTCGGCGGCGGACGAGGTGAGCCCGGCGGCGCCGAGATCCTGCAGCGAGACGAGCAGCTCGCGCTGCAAGAGCTCGAGCGAGCACTCGAGCAGCTTCTTCTCCTCGAACGGATCGCCGACCTGCACGGTCGGGCGCTTGTCCGCGCCGCCGTCGTCGAGCTCGGCCGAGGCGAGCACGGACGCGCCGCCGATCCCGTCGCGACCGGTCGAGGCGCCGAACAGGACGAGCACGTTGCCCTCGCCGGCGGCGGCGCTGCGCACGAGGCGCTCGCGCTCGGCGAGGCCGAGCGCCATCGCGTTGACGAGGCAGTTCTGCTCATACGGTCCCTCGAAGTAGACCTCGCCGCCGATCGTCGGCACGCCGATCGAGTTGCCGTAGTGGCCGATCCCCGAGACGGCGCCGTCGAGCAGGTAGCGCGTGCGCGCGGCGCCCTCGCCGGTCGGCTCGCCGAAGCGCAGCGAGTCGAGCACGGCGATCGGCCGCGCGCCGATCGCGAAGATGTCGCGGAGGATCCCGCCGACGCCCGTCGCGGCGCCCTGAAACGGCTCGACGGCGCTCGGGTGGTTGTGCGACTCGACCTTGAACGCACAGACGAGCCCGCCGCCGACGTCGACGGCGCCGGCGTTCTCGCCGGGTCCCATAACGACGTGCTTGCCTTCGGTCGGCAGCGTGCGCAAGAGCTTCTTCGAGTGCTTGTAAGCGCAGTGCTCGCTCCACAAGAGCGAGTACATCGCGAGCTCGAGCACGTTCGGCGGCCCGTCCTGCTTCTCGCAGACGAGCTCGTACTCGTCGGCGGTCAAGCCGAGTGCGCGCGCGTCCTCGAGCGTCGGCAGCGTCGCGGCGGCGGCCATCAGTCGCCCGCCGCAGCGCTCGTGCGCGTGAGCGCAGGCGCGGCGCTCGCGGGGCTCATACGCGGGCGCCCTCGACGGCGAGGCGCATCGACTCGAAGATCTTCAGGCCGTCGGCGGAGCCGCCGACGAGCTCCTCGACGGCGTGCTCGGGGTGCGGCATCAAGCCGAACACGTTGCCGCGCTCGTTGCTCACGCCGGCGATGTCGTGGACGGAGCCGTTGAAGCTCTCACCGTCGGCGTAGCGCAGCACGAACTGGCCGGCGCGATCCATCGCGGCGAGCGTCTCGGCGTCGGCGTAGTAGCGCCCCCACGCGTGCTTCGCGGGGATGCTCAGGCGCTCGCCGAGCGCGCAGGCGCCGGTGAACGAGCCGCCGCTGTTTAGCACCTCGAGCTCTACCTGCCTGAACGTGAAGCGCCGATTGGCGTTGCCGAGCAGCGCGCCCGGCAGCAGGCCGGCCTCGCAGAGCACCTGAAAGCCATTGCAGATCCCGAGCACGAGCCCGCCGTCGCGGGCGAAGTCGATCACGGACTCCATCGCCGGCGCGAAGCGCGCGATCGCTCCGGCGCGCAGGTAGTCGCCGTAGGAGAAGCCGCCCGGGACGACGATCGCGTCGGCGCCTTTGAGGTCGCGCTCGCCGTGCCAGATCAGCTCGGCGTCGCCTACGCGCCGGGCCGCTTCGAGCGCATCCACCTCATCGCAGGAGCCGGGGAACTGGAGAACGCCGAACTTCACTTCGTCTCAGCCGCTGCTGTCGCCGAGCAGCTCGACCTCGTAGTCCTCGACGAGCGGGTTCGCGAGCAGCTTCTCGCACATCGGCTCGAGCTGCGAGGCGTCGTCGACGTCGAGCTCGACGAGCCGCCCGACGTGCACGGCAGAGACGCCGGCGAAGCCGAGTGCGGGCAGCGCGCGCTCGACGGCGACTCCCTGCGGGTCGAGGATGCCCTGCTTCGGGCGGATCAGCACGCGTGCCCTCATGCGCCGGGCGCGGCGTCGCCGCCCGCGGCCGAATCCTCGGCGCTCGCGCCGGTGCGGTCGAGCCAAGCCTGGAACGGCTCGCCGACGATCAGCTCATACGCCTCGACGTAGCGCGCGCGCGTGCCGGCGACGACGTCGTCGGGGATCGCCGGCGCGGGCGGCTTCTTGTCCCAGCCGCTGTCCGACGCCCAGTCGCGCACGTACTGCTTGTCGAAGCTCGGCTGCCCGCGCCCGACCGCATAACCGGCCACGGGCCAATAGCGCGAGGAGTCGGGTGTCAGCACCTCGTCGCCGAGCACGAGCTCGCCGTGCTCGTCGAGGCCGAGCTCGAACTTCGTGTCGGCGAGGATCACGCCGCGCGAGCGCGCGTGCTCGGCGGCGAACGAGTAGAGCGCGACGGAGACGTCGCGCACGCGCTCCATCAGCGCGCGATCGCCGACGAGCTCGGCGGCCTGATCGAAGTCGATCGCCTCGTCGTGGCCGACGTCGGCCTTGGTGCTCGGCGTGAAGATCGGCTCGGGCAGCTGCTCGGACTCCTGCAGGCCGCTCGGCAGCGGGATGCCCGAGACGGCGCCGCTCGACTGGTAGTCCTTCCAGCCGGAGCCTGTGATGTAGCCGCGCACGATGCACTCGACGGGCAGCATCTCCAGGCGCCTGACGACGAGCGCGCGCCCGCGCGCCTCCTCGGGCACGCCGTCGGTCGCCGAGATCATGTGGTTCGCGACGATCTGCGCGGTCTTCTGAAACCAGAAGACCGACAGCCCGGTGAGCACCTTGCCCTTGTCGGGGATCGGCGTCGGGTGGACTGCATCGTACGTCGAGATGCGGTCGCTCGCGACCATCAACAGCGGCGGCGGCGTGAGCTCTGAGGCGCCGGCGAGGTCGTACATCTCGCGGACCTTCCCGCGGGCGAGTAGGGGCAGGTCGGCGAGCGTCGGCGAGGTCACTTGGCGCGATGCTAGCAACGCGATCGGGCACAGAGCTGCCCGTATCCTGAGAAGCGCGGTGCAGGACTCCCAAGACGCCAGAAGCTATCGACCGGAGATCGAGCAGGACGGCGAGGGGCCTCCGCTCGTGCTCGTCCACGGGACGCCGCTCGACTGTCGCTGCTGGGACGGGCTGTTGCCAGTCCTGGGAGCCGGTCTGCATGCGATCCGCTACGACCTACGCGGCCACGGCACTTCCGCGTCGTGCCCGATGGCCGGCTCCTTTCAGACCCTCGCCGATGACCTACGCGACGTCCTCGACAGGCTCGATATCGAGCAGGCCCACGTCGCAGGCCACTCGCTCGGCGGGCAGGTGGCGCAAGCGTTCGCGTTGCGTCACCCCGATCGGTTGCTCTCGCTGACGGTCGTCTGCGCTCGCGCGACACCGTTCGATCGCTTCGCGGCCAGCGCTGCGCAGCTGCGCAGCGGCGGGATCGAGGCGTTGGTCGAGCCGACGCTCGAGCGCTGGTTCACGCCGGCGGCGCTCGTCGAGGACGCACCGGCCGAGACGCATCGCACGGTCGGCTATGCGCGTCGCTGCCTGAAGAGCGTCGATCCGGAGGTCTACGCGCAGTCGCTGGAGCTGATCGCGGGCTTCGACGTCCTGGCGCAGCTCGAATCGATCGACGTGCCGACGCGGTTCCTCGCCGCCGGTCGCGACCGGGTGTCCGGTCCCGACGAGCTACGCCGCTCGTGCGCCGCTATCGCGGGGGCCGAGCTGGAGCTGTTCGCCGACGCCGGGCACCTGCTCCCGCTGGAGCACCCGCGCGAGGTCGCCACGCTGATGCGTCGGCTCGTCGAGGACTGAGCTCGCTCGAGGCGCCGCCCTACGCCGACGTGGCGTCGAGGCGATCGACGATCTCCTCGGCGTAGCGCACGTAGTGGGAATAGTCGAAGATCTCATCGAGATCGAGTGACAACGGGCGCACGCGCTCGTCCTCGGCGAGCAGCTCGCGCAGCGGGATGCCCTGATCCCACGCACGCTGGGCGAGCTCCTGCGCCACCCGGTAGGCGTCGTCGCGCGACATGCCGGTGCCGACGAGCGCGAGCAGCACGCGCTGGGAGAACAGCGCGCCGTGCGTCAGCTCGAGGTTCTCGCGCATCCGCTCGGCGTTGACGGTCATGCCCTCGACGAGCGCCGTCGTGCGCTGCTGCAGGTAGTCGAGCAGGATCGTCGAGTCGGGCAGGATCACGCGCTCGACGGAAGAGTGGCTGATGTCGCGCTCGTGCCACAGCGCGACGTTCTCAAGCGCCGCTTGGGCGTTGCCGCGCAGCACGCGCGCGAGCCCGGAGATCTGCTCGGCCTTGATCGGGTTGCGCTTGTGCGGCATCGCCGAGGAGCCCTTCTGGCCGGCGCGGAACGGCTCCTGCACCTCTCTGACCTCGGTGCGCTGCAAGTGCCTGACCTCCGTCGCGAGCCGCTCCATCCCGGCGCCGGCGAGCGCGATCGCCGAGAGCAGCTCGGCGTGGCGGTCGCGCGCGACGACCTGTGTCGAGACGTCCTCGCGCGCGAGCCCGAGCCGCGCGAGGACGCGCAGCTCGAAGTCGGGGCTCGTCGCGGCGTACGTGCCGACGGCACCGGAGATCGCGCCGACGGCGACCTGCTCGAAGGCGCGCTGCAGGCGCCGCGCGTTGCGGTGCGCCTCGAAGGCGAAGCCGGCGAGCTTCACGCCGAACGTCGTCGGCTCGGCGTGGACGCCGTGCGTGCGCCCGACGCAGAGCGTGCTCACGTGCTCGCGCGCGCGACCCTGCAGCGCGGCGACGAGGCCGTAGGCGCCGGGCAGGATCACCTCGCCGACGGCGCGCAGCTGCAACGCGAGCGCCGTGTCGAGCACGTCGGAGGAGGTCAGCCCGTAATGGATCCAGCGCCCTGCGTGGCCGGCCGACGCGCCGAGCACGTCGACGAAGGCCGCGAGGTCGTGGTCGGTGACGCGCTCGCGCTCGTCGACCTGCGCGACGCTGAACGTCGCGCCGCGAATCGCCTCGAGGTCTGCGGAGGTCGGTCCCTCACCGTCTCCGAGCAGCTCGCCGAGCTCCTCGCTGGCGGCGACCTCGACGCGGCGCCAGCTCTCCATCCGCGCCGCGTCGGTCCACAGGCGACCGAGCTCCTCGCGGGTGTAGCGGGCGATCATCGCCTGCTTGCCTCTGCCCCTGTCGCCTCTGCAGGCGTCACGCGCCGAGAATCTGCGCGGCGAGGATCGCTGCGTTGCGCGCGTTGTCCAAGCCGACGCACGCGACGGGCACGCCGGGCGGCATCTGCACGATCGAGAGGATCGCGTCGAGGCCGCCGGCGGCTGTGAGGCGGCCCGACAGTGGGACGCCGATCACGGGAAGGTCTGTGTGCGCGGCGACGGCGCCGGGCAGCGCCGCGGAGATGCCGGCGCCGGCGATGATCACGCGCAGACCGCGCATGTGCGCGTTCTTCGCGTAGTCAGCGACGACGTCGGGTTCGCGGTGCGCCGACATCACGCGCATCTCGTGCAGGATGCCGCGCTCTTCGAGCTCCTTGCCGGCTTTCTCCATCGCCTCCATGTCGCTCTTCGAGCCCATCACGATGCCGACGCGCGGGGCGTCGACGTCGATGTCGTCGAGCTGCGCCTGCACTTCGGCCTCCTCCATCGGCTCGGGCACGAGCGAGATGCCGGGACCGCCGCCCTCGGCGCGCCCGCCCTCGGCGGTCGGCTCGCCGTCGCGCGCCTGCGGGTCGTCCTGCTGCTGCTCGCGATCGCTCATCTGCCCTGCAGCATACGCGGCCTCGCGGGCGGAGCGGGGCTCGCGCGCATCGTGCGGGCCGCGCTCAAAGCGACTTGACGAACTCCTCGATGCCGATCGCGGCGAGCGTCTCGTAGCGCCCGGTGCCGCGCGAGCCGAGCTCGAGCGAGACGCGCGCCATCGTCGCCTCGTCGGGCGCCTCGACGACGGAGATGAAGTCGACGTGGCCGAGCGTCGCCCACTGCGCCTTGACGCTCGCGCCGAGCTGCTCGACCTCTTTGTTGACCTCGAGGATTCGCTCGGGGTTGTTCTTGACCGTCTGCACGCCCTCGGGAGTGAGGGTCGAGAGCATGATGTAGGTGGGCATTTGCACTCCTCCGGTTGGTTGCAGACCGGACGTGGTGGCCGGTCATGGGTGCGTTCTACCCGATTGACTGGCGCGCCGCGCAAATCTCGCCGATCGGGCGCGAGCCGCCCGCATCGGAGATCGACGAGGGCCAGGGATCGAGGACCGTTCGAGCGGCCGATGACAGCTTCCCACTAGCATCGGCGCATCCGCGCATGGCTCGGCACGCGAGCTCGGCGCGTCAACCAGCCTGAGGAGGCACCAATGAAGCGGATCGGGAAACACCTCAACTACGCCAACGTCGCTGCGACGCTGGCGGTGCTGTTCGCGATGAGCGGCGGCGCGATAGCCGCCACGGGCGGATTCTCCAGCGGCGGAGTGCTGCGGGCTTGCGTGAACGAAGAAGGCGGCGTGAAACTGCTGAAGGCCGGCGGCCAATGTGGTAAGGGTCGCAAAACGGTGTCCTGGAACGTCGCCGGTCGCAGCGGAGCAAAAGGCGCGACCGGAGGCTCGGGCCCGGCCGGTCCGGCTGGCCCGGCGGGCACACCGGGCACACCGGGCAAAGAAGGCGTCAAAGGCCCAGAAGGGCCGCGAGGAAGCGCAGTCGCGTACGCATCGATCTCCAAAACGGGGACGCTCGTGGCCGCCGACAGCAGCGGCGTAACGGACGTGAAACGTTTCCCGGGGTTCGCGACGGGCTTCTACTGCGTCTATGGCTTCTTTGAAGCACATGTAGCGACCGCAACCGTCAACTACTCGGAAAGCAGCGGCAACGAGTTCGTACAGGACGTCGGCGTGCAGGCTTCGCAGATCGCCTCTTGCGCGGCGAGCGGAACAGGAGCACCGGCGAAGGCAATCGTCAGCATTCGCAAAGCGAACTCCGAACTCGCCGACGCCGGCTTCTACATTCTGTTCGACTGACATTGGAGAGCCGAGAGGCGGCGCCGAGGGCCCGCGGCGTCGCCTCCCGAGCTTTAGCGCTGAGCGAGTCCGGCCGCGGAGAGCCGCTCGCGCGCGAGCAGTCCTTCGCGGCGTCGCGCTAGCTGGTCGTCCCGCTCAGCGCCTGCACCTGGATCGCGAGGAGCCGCGCAAAGGAGACTTTCACTCCGGCGGTCCCGAAGTCGTCGCATTCCAGCGAGACGCTCGCGGTAAGCGGGCTGACGCTGATGCCAAACAGCGAGAGCGTCGCGACGCCGCCTTTGGCGGCAAGTTCGACGACCGCTTCGTCGCCGGCCAGATAGCAATGCACGTCTACGGCTTCCGTCAGGTTCCCGTCTTCGAGCTTCGCCTTGGCCAGCAGGATGTAACTGCCTGGCGGGACGCTCGGCAGCGTCGCGACCGCTGTCCTCGTCAGCGGCAGTTCGGCGGGGGTGTCGCTGAAGTCGACGATGCCGGTGCTCGCTCCGTTGACGCCGTTGACGCCGTCTTTGCCGTTCGCACCCGCTTTCCCGTCGGTGCCGTTTTTACCGTTCGTCCCGTTTTTCCCGGCGGCGCCGTTTTTGCCGTTGCTCCCGTTCCGGCCGGGCACGCCCTGCGTGTTCCACGCGAGCTTCGTCTCGCCTCGACGGCAGTTCGTCCTGGCGTTGACGAAGCGGGCCGTGCCGCCTTTCTTCTTGACGCACGCGTACAGCGTCGAGGCGCCGGCTTCGGACACGCCGAGCAGGCCGCTGAGCAAAAGCGCGGCGATGATCGCAATCGCGGCAGGTGTCGAAAAGCTCGTTCGCGTCCGCATCGCTTCGCCCGTTTGTACCGGATCGGTCGAGCTCGTGTGCCGCCGAGCGGTCCGCGTGGCGCCAATCCCTCTAAACAGAGCGTCCGCTCGCCGGTTCGCCCCGTAGCCTGCGCACTCTCAAGAAACGACCGGAGGGGCAGAATGCGCAAGCGCATCACCTACGCAAACGTGGTCGCTACGCTCGCGCTCGTCTTCGCGATGAGCGGCGGCGCGCTGGCGGCAAAGCACTACCTGATCAACTCGACCGGCCAGATCAGCCCGAAAGTGCTCAAGTCGCTCAGAGGCAGGACCGGTGCGCGTGGCAAGACCGGTGCGACCGGCGCCGCTGGCACAGCGGGAGCACCCGGCAAAGAAGGCCCGAGGGGGCTCGAAGGCAAAGCCGTTACGAGGTTCCTCGGGGCCTTCTCGGCTACGGGCGCCGTCACCCGAGCACAGGGCCTGCAGACGATCGAACACCCGGCGACGGGCGTGTACAAGATCGTCTGGAGCGAAGACGTCAGCCAGTGCTATCCGGTGGCGAACATCTTCGCGACGGGCGGCTATGTGGTGATGGACGGCATCGTCGGCAACACGTTGTCGGTCGACACGTTCAACACGGCCAACGCGGCGACCGACGAGGCGTTCTACGTGGCCGTCATCTGCTGAGCCGACCAGCTCTCCTCACGTCGGAATCGTGATCGCGTTGCCTTCCAGTCCACAGAACGTGCCGGCGGTCAGCCACAGGTGAAGCAGCGTGACCGTCGAAGCGCGTTCGACGGTCACGCTCCAGATGCCGTATTGCGTGTCCTGGTGCGCGCTGTTTTCTTCGAGCGTGTTGGCGTTCGTCGCGATTGCCTTCGGAGTTGCCCCGATCAGCTGCGTTTCGATCAGCGCCGTGAGATCGGTCGGCTTCGTTTCATCGCCGCTCGGGCGGTGGAAGACGCCCGACCCGAACGACTCGCCGCCTGCGCCCGCTGCATCGACCTGCTCGATCGCGCGTCCGAAGAACGACGAGCAGGACAGCGTGTAGTCGACTCCGTCCGCCGAGAACAGGGTTGCCGGCGGCGCTCCGGGGAAGATCAGCGCCGCGAGGTGCTTGGCCGAGCGCGGTTCGCCCGGTGCGCCTGGACTGCCTGGGGCACCTGGCGCGCCCGCAGCGCCTTGCTCACCACGCGCGCCAGCTGCGCCGTTGAGGCCGCCGCTGCCGTTCGATCCGTTCTTGCCGGCTGAGCCGCTCAGCGCCCATGCGAGTCTCTTTTCACCTTTCTTGCACTTCGGCTTCTGCAGGAACACATGCGTCTGGTGATTGGGCTTCACGCACGCGTACACCGTCGCCACCGGCGCGGCAGCGGGCGCGGGCGCGGCAAGCGCGCTCGCTGTCAAGGCCAACGCGACGAACGCCAGGGCGACGCAGAGCAGCGTCGCCCGCTTGAGCACGGAACCAGTCATCGGATCTCCCTCCGGTCGAGTAGCTGCCGACTTCGCCGCCCACTTGGGCGACCGACCAGCCAAGACTAAGAGACGGCGTCGGCCGCCTCACGCGACGACGCTGCCTCGAGCACCAGCTCGCCGCCGTCGACATCGACCTCGACGTCGTCGCCTTCGCGCAGCTTGCCTTCGAGCAGCGCAAGCGCGAGCCGGTCGGTCAGCTGCTTCTGGATCACGCGGCGCAACGGGCGCGCGCCGTACGTCGGGTCGTAACCCATGTCGCCGAGCAGCTGCTTGGCGGCGTCGCTGAGCGTCACTTGCACGCCGCGCTCGGCGACGCGCGCGATGACGAGGTTGACCTGCAGCTCGACGATCTCGGAGAGCTGCTCGCGCGTGAGCGCGCGGAAGCGCACGATGTCGTCGAGCCGGTTGATGAACTCGGGCTTGAAGTATTCGAGCAGTTCCGTGCGCAGCGCCGCGTCGGCGCTCGCGGCCGCGTGCGGATCGACCTCGGCGCTCGCGTCGCTCTCGTCTACACCGCCGGTCACGGGGATGTTCGAGGTCATGATCAGCACGGTGTTCTTGAAGTCGACGGTACGGCCTTGGCCGTCGGTCAGCCGGCCGTCGTCCATCACCTGCAGGAGCGTGTTGAACACGTCCGAGTGCGCCTTCTCGATCTCGTCAAGTAGAACGACGGCGTACGGACGACGGCGTACGGCCTCGGTCAGCTGGCCGCCCTCTTCGTAGCCGACGTAGCCGGGCGGCGCGCCGACGAGCCGCGAGACGGAGTGTTTCTCCATGTACTCGCTCATGTCGATGCGGATCATCGCCTCTTGCGAGTCGAACATGAACTCGGCGAGCGCGCGCGCAAGCTCGGTCTTGCCGACGCCGGTCGGGCCGAGGAACAGGAACGAGCCGATCGGGCGATCGGGGTCCTGCAGCCCGGCGCGCGAGCGGCGCAGCGCGGTCGCGACGGCCTCGATCGCGGCGTCCTGACCGACGACGCGTTCGTGCAGGCGGTCCTCCATGTGGACGAGCTTCTCGCTTTCGCCCTCGAGCAAGCGGCTGACGGGAATGCCGGTCCAGCGCCCGACGACCTCGGCGATGTCGTCGGCGTCGACCTCCTCTTTGAGGAACACGGGCGCCTCCGGTGCGCCGTCGCGCTCGCGCTCTTCGGATTCGTACTCGGCGACCTTGCGCTCGAGCTCGGGGATCTCGCCGTAGCGCAGCTCGGCGGCGCGCTGCAGGTCTGCTTCGCGTTCGGCGCGTTCCATCTCGATCCGGGCCGCGTCGAGCTTTTCGCGCGTCTCTGAGATGCCGGCGATCGCGTCCTTCTCGGCCTGCCACTGCTCGCGCATCTGCTTCGCGCGCGCTTCGAGCTCGGCGCGCTCGTCCTCGATCGCCTCGCGGCGCGCCTTCGTCGCGTCGTCCTTCTCCTTGCGCAGCGACTCGAGCTCGATCCGCAGCTGCATCACGCGCCGCTCGACCTCGTCGATCTCGGTCGGCAGCGAGTCGATCTCGATGCGAATCTTCGACGCGGCCTCGTCGACGAGGTCGATCGCCTTGTCGGGCAGGAAGCGGTCGGCGATGTAGCGGTTCGAGAGCGTCGCGGCGGCGATCAGCGCGCTGTCCTGGATCGAGACGCCGTGGTGCAGCTCGTAGCGCTCCTTCAGCCCGCGCAGGATCGCGATCGTGTCCTCGACGGTCGGCTCGCCGACGTTGACGGGCTGGAAGCGGCGCTCGAGCGCAGCGTCCTTCTCGATGTACTTCGTGTACTCGTCGAGCGTTGTCGCACCGACGGCGCGTAGTTCGCCGCGCGCGAGCATCGGCTTGAGCAGGTTCGAGGCGTCGACGGAGCCCTGGGCGGCACCGGCGCCGACGATCGTGTGCAGCTCGTCGAGGAACAGGATGATCGCGCCGTGCGCGTCAGACACCTCCTTGAGCACGCCCTTGAGCCGTTCCTCGAACTCACCGCGGTAGGCGGCGCCGGCGATCAGCGCGCCCATGTCGAGCGCGATCACTTTGCGCTCGCTCAAGCGCTCGGGGACGTCCTTGGAGACGATTCGCTGTGCTAGGCCCTCGACGATCGCGGTCTTGCCGACGCCGGGCTCGCCGATCAGCACGGGGTTGTTCTTCGTGCGGCGCGAGAGCACTTGGATCACGCGGCGGATCTCCTCGTCGCGGCCGATCACGGGGTCGAGCTTGCCGAGCTCGGCGATCTCGGTCAGGTCGCGCCCGAAGCGCTCGAGCGGGCTCTGCTCGTCCTCTGGCGCCTGCGCGGGGTTAGCGGGGTTGGCTGCCATCTGGCCTCCTCTCGGACGGTCGCTTGGCGGTGCGCGGGAACGGCGAGCGCGCGTCGGCGGCGCGCACGATCTCCTGGCCACCGCGGTACGGAACTGTCAGCTCGGCGCGGAACGAGCGGCGCACCTGCTCGAGCTCCTCGGCTAGCTGGACTTGCGCGCGCAGTGCCTTGACCTCGAGCTCTTCGATCTTCGCGTTCATCTCGTCGACCTCGGCCTCGAGTGCGAGCACGCGCTCGACGCCGGCGAGGTTGAGGCCGAGATCGGAGGTCATCTCCTGGATGCGGCGCAGCTTCTCGACGTCGTCTTGCGAATACAGGCGCGTGCCCTTCGGCGAGCGCTTCGGCTCGATCAGCCCGCGTGCCTCGTACATGCGCAGCGTCTGCGGATGCATCTGCGCGAGCTCGGCAGCGACGGAGATCATGAACACGCCGCGGCCTGTCTCGACGGAGACGCTCGTGATCTGCGTGACGTTACGCCGCGCCATCGCCGGCCTCCTCCGCATCTCCGGTGCCCGCCGCGCCATCGCCGCCTGCGCGCGCCGCGCCGGCGAACAGCCGCGCGCGCGGATTGCCGTCGAAGGCCTTCGACATCGTCTCGACGGCGGCCTGCTGATCCTTGTTGAGCTCGCTCGGGACGTCGATGACGAAGCGGTAGCGCAGGTCGCCGCGCGCCGGCGGCGAGCCGCTGTTCAGCTTCGGCGGCCCCTCGCCGCGCAACCGCTGCACGGTGCCGTGCGAGGTGCCGGGCTTGACGCGCAGCGTCTTCGTTCCGTTGAGCGTCGGCACCTGCACGTCGGCGCCGCCGAGCGCCTCGGGGATGCTCAGCGGCACCTCGACCTCGAAGTTCTCGCCCTTGCGCTTGAACACGGGCGACTCGGTCACGTGGGTGATCAGGTAGAGGTCGCCGGGCGGTCCGCCGCGGCGGCCAGGCTCGCCCTTGCCGGCGAGGCGGATGCGGCTACCGTCGCGCACGCCCGCTGGAATGTTCACGCGCAGGCGCTTGACCGTGCGCACGGCGCCGGAGCCGTGACACGTCGGGCAGGGATCCTCGATGATCGTGCCCGAGCCGCCGCAGCGCGAGCACGGCTGGGAGATCGAGAAGGCGCCCTGACCCTGCGTCTCGACGCCGCGCCCTTCGCAGCGCGGGCAGACGCTCGGCGTCGTGCCGGGCTTCGCGCCGGTGCCGTGACAGGTATCGCACGTTGCCTGCATCGGCACCTGCAGCGGCACCTGCGCGCCGGAGACGGCCTGCTCGAAGGAGATCGAGACCTGCGCTTCGAGATCGGCGCCGCGTTCGGGTCGCGCGCGCTGGCGCCCGCCGGCGCTGCCACGCGCGCCGCCGGGGCCGCCGCCGGCGCCGCCGAACAGGTTCGAGAGGATGTCGCCCATCGAGGACGCGTCGAAGTCGAAGTTGCCGAAGCCGCCGAAGCCGCCGCCGGGACCGGCGCCGGTCGCGAACGGGCCGGAGGCGCTGTCGTACTGCTTGCGCTTCTCGGGGTCGCCGAGCACGTCGTGCGCCTGGGAGATCTCCTTGAATTTCGCCTCGGCGTTCTTGTCGTCGGGGTTCGTGTCGGGGTGATATTTCCGCGCGAGCTTGCGGTAGGCCTTCTTGATCTCCTCGGGCGTCGCCTTCTTGTCGACGCCGAGCGTCTTGTAGTAGTCGGGACGCGTAGCCATCTGCTGACTCCTCGGCCTACGCGGCGACGACGACGCGGGCGGGGCGGATGACGCTCTCGCCGAGCCGGTAGCCGGGCTGGTAGACCTCGACGACGGTGCCGCTCTGGGCGCCGCCCTCGGGCGGCTGCGGGACGGTCGCCATCGCCTCGTGTTGGGTCGGGTCGAACGCTTCGCCGCCGGGCGAGAAGGACTCGATGCCGACGCGCGCGAGCGCGCCGGTCAGCTCTGAGAGCACGAGGCGCACGCCGCCGAGCAGCGGGTCCTGATCGGTCTCACCCGTCGCGACGGCGATCTCGACGATTGCGCGTTCGAGGTTGTCGATCGCCGGCAGCAGCTCCTTCGCGAGCTTCGCGACGCCGCGCTCCTGCGCGAGCGCAGACTCGCGCGCGACGCGCTTTCGGTAGTTCTCGAAGTCGGCTTGCGTGCGCTGCGCGAGCGCGAGGTACTCGTCACGCTTGGCGGCGAGCTTGCCGAGCTCGTCGAGGTCTCCCTGCAGCTCGGTCGCGTCGCCGCCGGCGCGTCCGGCCTCACCCCCCGGCGCGCTCGCGCCGGGGGTGCTCTCGGGCTGTCCGTCGGGACGGCTCTGCTCGCTTACGGCCGACTGCTCGGCGTCATCGCTTGCGTGGCCGTCGACGGGGATCGTCTGCTTGGACTCGGTCATGCCTTACGCCTTCGGCTCGTCGACTACCTCGGCGTCGACGACGTCCTCCTCGTCGGAGGACGAGCCGTCGCCGGACGGCGCAGAGCCGTTGGCGGCGCCGTCCGCCGCAGCGGCCTCCTGGGCGCGCTGGTACATCGCCTCGGAGATCGCGTGGAAGGCCGTCTGCAGCGCCTCCGTCTTGGCGTTGATCGCGGCGGGGTCCTCAGCCTCGAGCGAATCGCGGACCTCCTTGATCGCGTCCTCGATGCGCTGCTTGGAGTCGGCGTCTACCTGGTCGCCCAGCTCGCCGAGCTGTTTCTCGGCCTGGTAGGCGGCGTTCTCGCCGTTGTTGCGAGCCTCGGCGAGCTCACGCGCGCGACGGTCCTCCTCGGCGTGGGACTCGGCGTCGGAGACCATGCTCTTGATCTCGTCGTCGGAGAGCCCCGAGCCGGCCTTGATCTCGATCTTCTGCTCCTTGCCGGTGCCGAGGTCCTTCGCGGAGACGTTGAGGATGCCGTTTGCGTCGATGTCGAAGGCGACCTCGACCTGCGGGATCCCTCGCGGCGCCGGCGGGATGCCGGTCAGCTGGAACTTGCCGAGCGACTTGTTGTACTGGGCCATCTCGCGCTCGCCCTGCAGCACGTGGATCTCGACCGAGGGCTGGTTGTCCTCGGCGGTCGAGAAGACCTCGCCCTTGCGCGTCGGGATCGTCGTGTTGCGCTCGATCAGCTTCGTCATCACGCCGCCCTTCGTCTCGATGCCGAGCGTCAGCGGGGTGACGTCGAGCAGCAGCACGTCCTTGACGTCGCCGGCGAGCACGCCGGCCTGGATCGCTGCGCCGACGGCGACGACCTCGTCGGGGTTGACGCCGCGGTGCGGCTCCTTCTTGGTCAGCTCCTTGACCTTCTCCTGCACGGAGGGCATGCGCGTCATGCCGCCGACGAGCACGACGTGCTCGATCTCCTTGACGCCCTTGTCTTTGGCGTCGTCGATCGCCTGGCGGACGGGGGCGACGACGCGGTCGAGCAGGTCGGAGGTGAGTTCGGCCATCTTCGCGCGCGTCAGGCGCGTGTCGAGGTGCTTCGGCCCGGAGGCGTCGGCGGTGATGAACGGCAGGTTGATCTGCGTCTCCTGCGTCGTCGAGAGCTCGATCTTGGCCTTCTCGGAGGCCTCGTAGAGACGCTGCAGCGCCATCGGGTCGGCGCTCAGGTCGATGCCCTGGGACTTCTTGAACTCGGAGACGAGCCAGTCGACGATCGCCTTGTCGAAGTTGTCGCCGCCGAGGTGGTTGTCGCCGGCGGTCGACTTGACCTCGAAGACGCCGTCGCCGATCTCCAGGACGGACACGTCGAACGTGCCGCCGCCGAGGTCGAAGACGAGGATCGTCTGGTCTGACTCCTTGTCGAGCCCGTACGCGAGCGAGGCCGCGGTCGGCTCGTTGATGATCCGCTTGACGTCGAGGCCGGCGATCTTGCCGGCGTCCTTCGTCGCCTGACGCTGGTCGTCGTTGAAGTACGCCGGGACGGTGATCACGGCGGAGTCGACTGCTTCGCCCAAATAGGCTTCGGCGTCGGACTTCAGCTTCTGCAGGATCATCGCGGAGATCTCTGGCGGGGAGTGCTGCTCGCCGCCTGCTTCGACGCGGGCGTCGCCGTTCGGGCCGGAGACGACCTTGTAAGGGACGATCGACTCCTCCTCCTTGACTTCGCCCTCCTTGCGGCCCATGAAGCGCTTGATCGAGAAGATCGTGTTCTGCGGGTTGGTCACTGCCTGGCGCTTGGCGACCGTGCCGACGAGGCGCTCGCCGGATGCCGTAAAGGCGACAACGGAGGGGGTCGTGCGACCGCCCTCGGAGTTCTCGATCACGGTCGGCTCGCCGCCCTCGAGCACGGCCATGCACGAGTTCGTCGTGCCGAGGTCGATGCCTATGGTCTTGGCCATGTGGAATTGCTCCTTCGAGTACGCGGTATAAATCTGAGTCGTATTGTGACAGATTTTCTATTATGAATCAAGTCATTCAACGCTCAGTCTTTGCCGGCTCGATTTGCCGCACGCGCACCGCGCAGGAGTTGTCGGATGACAGCGGCAGGCTCAAGCGCTACCTTGCACATGTGGCTTCTGCAACGACACGCGCAGCGGCACTCGCGGAGAGCCTGCCGATCAAGCCGCGCCTGCGCGGCGTCTCGCACCAGTACGCGTTCTTCGTCTCGCTCGGCTGCGGCGTCGGACTGATCCTCGCGGCCTCAGAAGGCCGCGCGCGGATCGCGGCGAGCATCTACGCGGGCGCCGTCTCGGCGCTGCTCGGCACGAGCGCGCTGTATCACCGCGTGACGTGGCGGCCGAAGGCGCGCCGCTGGATGCGCCGACTCGACCACTCGATGATCTTCGTGCTGATCGCGGGCACGTACACGCCCGTCGCGCTGCTCGCGCTGAAGGGCTCGCTCGCGAGCACGATCCTGATCGTGCTGTGGGCCGGCGCGCTGGGCGGCGTGATCTTCAAGCTCGCTTGGATCGACGCACCGAAGTGGCTCTTCGCGGTCGTCTACGCGCTGCTCGGTCTCGTCACGGCGGCGATCTTCGGCGAGCTGCCGGCGGCGATCGGCTGGCTCGGTGCGATCGGCATCGCGCTCGGCGGCGCGCTCTATCTAACCGGCGCAGTGATCTACGCGAGCGAGAAGCCGAACCCGTGGCCGAAGGTGTTCGGCTACCACGAGATCTTCCATGCGTTCGTGCTCGCCGCAGCCGGGCTGCACTACGCCGTGATCGCGTTCGCCGTGCTGCCGCACGGCTGAGCCGAACGGCGTACTCCGAGCGCGTGCTCCGAGCGGCCTGCTGCTAGCCGCCGGCGACCTCGTCGGGCCGGATGCGCTTGCGCCCTTTCTGATCGGTCCTGCCCGTGCCGATGCAGTCGCGGCAGACGATCCACTTGCTCTCGGGCTCGGCCTCGAACAGCGTCCAGCCGGCACCGGAGCAAGTCGGGCACCGGTCCTTCTCGGGAATCGCACGATCGCTCTGAGCCATCGGTTCAAGCGTACATCGTCAGCGTATTTGCGATCGCAACTAAGACCGCGGGCGTTGGTTTGTACGGGTTAGGAACTAGGTATTTCGCGTACGAGCGATCAAACGACGTGACAAGAGATAGGACGGGGTTTCGATGGAGCCCAACATCTGGCCGCTGGACGCGGCGTCGACTGCAGCGCTCGTCGTGCGCGTGATCGACGACGTCGAGGCGAGCAGCGAAGAAGACCGCGATCAGCTGCTTTGCGAGCTGCTGAACAGCGCTTGGGGAAGCCTCTGGGCGCAGAACCAATAGCCACGCCCGCGAGCCGCCGCGCGCAGTCACGCGAACAGAGCGCGGCTCGGGCACATCCGCGCGAGCGCGCAGTCGTGGCATTCGGGCGAGCGCGCGTGGCACGTGCGCCGGCCGTGGCGCAGCAGGTTGACGTGCAGCTCGAGCTCCTCCCCGCGCGGCGTCAGCGCGAGCATCTGGTCGTGCATGCGCTCGAACGGCGCGCCGTCCTCGAGCAGCGCGAGCCGCGCGCCGACGCGCGAGACGTGCGTGTCGACGGGGACGTCGCGCAGGCCGTAGGCGAACAGCAGCACGCACGCGGCCGTCTTGCGCCCGACGCCGGGCAGCTCCGTCAGGTAGTCGCGCGCCTCGGCGAGCTCGACGTCGGGCAGCCAGTCGAGTGAGAGCTCGCCGTCTGCAGCATCGGCCTCGGGCCCGTGCGGCGGCCCAGGCCGCTCCGTCATCGCGCGCAGGATCGCCTGGATGCGCACGGACTTGACCTTCGAGATGCCGCCTGGGCGGATCGCCTCCTCGACCTCGGCGAGCGGCGCGTCGCGCACTGCCTCCCACGAAGGCAAGCGCGTGCGCAAGCGCAGGAACGCGACGTCGCGGTTACGGTCGTTCGTCGACTGCGAGAGCACCGTCAGGACGAGCTCGGCGATCGGATGGCCGTGCGGGCGCATCAGCGGGATTCCGTAGACGTCGCGCAGGCGATCGCGCACGCGCAGTACGCGCGCGCGGGTGGGTGGCTTCCACGGCACGGCGCGGCGTTTCGACGACACGGCGCGCGGCTTCGCGCGGACGGTCTTGGCGGCTGCGCGCGGCACGGCTTCACGGTACCCGGCGCGCGCGCCCGAGATATCCTCGCTCGGTGCCAGACGTGAGCGACCACGAAGGCGAGCTCGACGGCCGCCCGGTCTTCTGGCGCAGCGCGTCGTTCGAGACGGCCGCGAACGGTGCGTCTTCCGCGGCGGCCGCGGCGCATGGCGGCGCGCAGGCCGTTCCGCTGTACGTGCATGGCGTGCCCGAAAGCTCCGATGCGTGGCTCGAGTTCCTCGCGCGCAGCGGCGGGCTCGCGCCGGACCTGCCCGGCTTCGGGCGCTCGGGCAAGCCGGGCTCGCTGAAGTACACGATCGAGGAGTACGCGGACTTCCTCGAAGCGTTCCTCGAGCTCGTCGGCGTCGAGCGCGTGAAGCTCGTCGTGCACGATTGGGGCGCCGTCGCGCTCGCGTTCGCGCAGCGCCACCCAGAGCGCATCGAGCGGCTCGTCGTGATCGACGCAGTGCCGTTCCTGCCCGGCTATCGCTGGCACCGCACGGCGCGCATCTGGCGCACGCCCGTGCTCGGCGAGCTGTCGATGGGCACGATCAACAAGCGCGTGCTGAGCCTCATCTCGCGCGAGTCCAACGCGACGCCGGGGCCGATGCCGGAGGTCTGGCAGCAGAGCGTGCTCGCGCACTTCGACCAGGGCACGCAGCGGGCGATCTTGCGCCTGTACCGCAGCTCGCCGCCGGACGTGCTCGTGCAGGCAGGCGCGCACTTGCACGAGCTCGACATGCCGGCGCTCGTCGTATGGGGCGCGAAGGACCCGTACCTGCCGGCGCGCTTCGGCCGCGCCTACGCCGAGGCGCTCCCGAACGCGGAGCTGCTCGAGCTGCCGGACGCGGGCCACTGGGTCTGGTTCGATCGCCCCGACGCGATCGAGCGCATCGTCGAGTTCCTCGGCCGCGAGCCGGAGTGAGCGCGCCGGCGACGGCACCGCCGCGGGCGCATCGCGTCGGCGCGGTCGTCGCTCGCGCGCCGGTCGGAGCGTGGACGTTCACGGCCGCGTTCGGGCTGCTGTACGTGATCGTCGCGCCGCTCAGCACCGACCTCGCCGCGGCCGGCTATCGCAGCGACGAGTTCTCGCGCGCAGGCTTCACGCTGTGGGACAACGGCTGGTACGGCGGGCACCACGTGCTCGCCTACTCCGTGCTCGCACCGGCGCTCAGCGCCCTGCTCTCGCCGCAGCTGCTCGCGGCGCTCTCGATGACCGCCGCGACGGCGCTGTTCGCGGCGCTGATCGACGGCCGCTTCGCGCCGCGTGCGACGCGGATCGCGAGCTGCTGGTTCGCGCTCGGCGCAGCCGCCGGGCTGCTCTCGAACCGCGTCCCGTTCGAGCTCGGCGTCGCCGTCGGGCTTGGTGCGCTGCTCGCCGCGCGCGCGGCTACGGATGGGCGTCCCCACACGCGAGCGCGCGCGGCCGCGGCAATCGCGCTCGCGTTCGTTTGCGCGCTCGCGAGCCCGATCGCCGGCGCGTTCCTCGCGCTCGCCGCGCTCGCATGGGCGCTCGTGCGGCGCCGCCGGCTCGCGCTCGGCATCGCCGCGGCGGCGCTCGCGCCGGTCGCGCTGCTCGCGATCGCGTTCCCCGAAGGCGGCTCGGAGCCGTTCGTCGCCTCGGCGTTCTACCCCGTGCTCGCCGTCGTGCTGCTGCTCGCTTGCGCGATCCCGGCAGAGCAGCGGCTGATGCGCACGGGCGCGTTGCTGTACGCGCTCGCGCTGATCGGCGCGTACGTCGTCCCGAGCGCCGTCGGCGGCAACGCCGACCGCCTCGGCGCGCTGCTCGCCGGGCCGCTGCTTGCCTGCGCGCTCGCCGGGCGGGCTTCGCACCGGCGCGCTTGGGCGCTCGTCGCGCTCGCGCCGCTGCTGCTCTACTGGCAGCTGCGCGCGCCGGTCTCCGACTACGCCTCGGCCGCGTCCGATCCGGCGGCGCCGTCCTCGTACTACGCGCCGCTGCTCGCCGAGCTGCAACGGCTGCACGTCGGCTACGGCGCGACGCCGGCGCGCGTCGAGGTCGTGCCGACGCGCAACCACATGGAGGCGCGCTGGATCGCCGAGCGCGTCGCGATCGCGCGCGGCTGGGAGCGTCAGCTCGATATCGCGCGCAACGGCGTGTTCTACGCGCGCGGACACGGCGAGCAGCTCGACGCGGCGCGCTACGCCGCGTGGCTCGCGCAGAACGCGATCTCCTACGTCGCGTTGCCCGGCGCGCCGCTCGACTACTCGGCGCGCGCCGAGGCGCGCGTCGTCGCGAGCGCGCCCGGCTACCTGCGAGAAGTCTGGCGCTCAGCCGACTGGCGCCTGTTCGCGGTACGCGACGCGGCGCCGCTCGCGCAGGCGCCGAGCGAGCTGACGCAGCTAGGCAGCGACTCGTTCACGCTGCGCGCGCCGGCCGCCGGCGCGTACGTCGTGCGCGTGCGCTTCACGCCGTACTGGTCGATCTCCTCCGGCCGCGGCTGTGTGCAGCGCGCGCGCGGCGGCTGGACGGAGGTGCGCACGCCGAGCGCCGCAAGCGTGCGCGTGACGATCGGCTTCTCACTCGCACGAGTGTTCGGCGAAGGGCCGCGCTGCCGCTAGATCGCGTCGCGCGGCCGGCTCGATCTCCTGCCGCGCGGGCCGCCGTGAACGCGCGTCGTCTAGGCTTCACCCCGATGGTTGCTCGCGCTCGTCTCTTGCAGGCGCGCGTCCTGCCGCACGGTTTGCTCGATGCCCTACGGCAGGTCTCGCTCTTCGCTGCCGCCTACATCGCGTACCGGCTGGTGCGGGGTCTCGTCGAGGGCGACGCGAACGCCGCGTTCGCTCACGCGCGCGACGTGATCTCGATCGAGAGCAAGCTGCACCTGTTCGTCGAGCCGAGCGTGCAGGCGTGGGCTTCGGGCAGCCACTTCGTGATGGTCAGCGCGAGCTGGCTGTACGTCAACGCACAGACGACGATCACGCTGAGCGCGCTGCTGTACCTGTACCTGCGACAGAACCGCTCGTTCTACTTCGTGCGCAACATGTTCATGATCGCGATGGCGATCGCGCTCGTCGGCTACATCGTCTTCCCGACGGCGCCGCCGCGCTTCATGCCCGAGTGGGGCTTCATCGACAGCGTCTCGGACTTCACCGGCGTGCACGTCTCGCACGCGAGCGCGACGGCGAACGCGCTGTTCAACCCCTACGCGGCCGTGCCGTCGATGCACGTCGCGTTCGCGCTGATGATCGGCTGGCCGCTCGCGCGTCTGACAAAGCACCGGATCGTGCGCGTCGCGTGGCTGCTCTACCCGTTCCTGATGGCGTTCGTGATCGTCGTCACGGCGAATCACTTCATCGTCGACGCGCTGCTCGGCGCGCTGACGGCCGGCGCTTCGGCCTACGGCGCGCGCTGGCTCGCGCGAGCGCGCCCGAACGTGTGGCGCTTCTCGACCGTGCCCTCGCCGCAGATGCGCGCGAGCGGGTAGGCGAGCCGCGCCGAGCATGGCTCCCAGACAGCACACCTCGCCGCGCCGCGCGCGGCGGGCCGGAGATCGCGCTGGAGGCAAAGCCCGTGGCGCGCGCGCGCCGATCGGCTCGGGCGAGCGCCGCGAGCTCGTACGCAACCGGCTGATCGAGTCGCGCCTGACGCCGAACGCGATCTCGCTGACCGGCTTCGTCTTGAACGTCGTCGCGGCCGTGCTGATCTGGGAGCGCCTGTTCTTCCTCGGCGGGATCGCGTTCATCGTCGGCTCGATCATGGACACGCTCGACGGGCGTTACTCGCGGATGTCCGGCAAGGGCACGCCGTTCGGCGCGTTCCTCGACTCGACGCTCGACCGCGTCGAGGAGGGCGTCGTGCTGACGGCCGTCGCCGGCTACTTCGCACTGCAGGGCCATCGCTTCGCCGCGGCGGCCGTCGTCGTCGCGGTGCTCGCGTCGCTGATGGTCAGCTACACACGGGCGCGCGCCGAGGCGCTCGGCGTCGAGTGCAAGGTCGGAATCGCGACGCGCCCCGTGCGCGTCGTGATCCTCTCGATCGGCTTGATCTTCGCTCGCGGCGCGTCGCTCGGGAACTTCGAGCTGCTCGCGCCGGCCGTCTACGTGCTCGCCGCGCTCAGCCTCTTCACGGTCGCGCAGCGCATCCACCACGTGCGCCGCGAGCTGATCGGTGTGACCTAGCGGACGCGGCGGAGTAGTCTGCGGAAAGCCCAACGGCTTTCCCTGACCGCGCCTCGGCCTCCAGCGTCGGGCCCTCAGCAAAGGACATTTCTCACGTGATCAAGCAGCACTCAAACGGCAGCGCAGCGAGCAACGGCGCAGCCTCAAAGAACGGCGCAGCGCGTTACCAGTCGGACAAGGTCCGCGTCGCGATCGTCGGCGTCGGCAACTGCGCCTCGGCGTTCGTGCAGGGCGTCAACTACTACCGCGACGCAGACCCGAACGAGCAGGTCCCGGGCCTGATGCACGTCGACCTCGGCGGCTACCACGTGCGCGACATCGAGTTCACGGCGGCCTTCGACATCGACTCGAAGAAGGTCGGCAAGGACCTCGGCGAAGCGATCTGGGCCGGGCAGAACAACACGATGAAGTTCGCCAAGGTGCCGAAGAAGCTCGGCGTACCGGTGCATCGCGGGATGACGCTCGACGGCCTCGGCAAGTACCTCAAGGAGAAGATCGTCAAGGCACCCGGCGAGACCGCCGACATGGTGCAGATCCTCAAGGACACGCACACCGACGTCGTCGTCTCCTATCTCCCCGTCGGCTCCGAGGACGCGACGAAGTGGTACGTCGAGCAGGTGCTCGAGGCCGGCTGCGGCTTCGTCAACTGCATCCCCGTGTTCATCGCGCGCGAGCCGTATTGGGACAAGCGCTTCAAAGCCGCTCGCCTGCCGATCGTTGGCGACGACATCAAGTCGCAGGTCGGCGCGACGATCGTGCACCGCACGCTCGCGCGGCTGTTCGCCGACCGCGGCGTGAAGATGCTGCGCACCTCGCAGCTGAACGTCGGCGGCAACATGGACTTCTACAACATGCTCGAGCGCGAGCGCCTGGAGTCGAAGAAGATCTCAAAGACGAACGCCGTCACCTCGATCATGGACCACAAGCTGCCGGCCGAGGACGTCTACATCGGACCGTCGGACTACGTGCCGTGGCTGACCGACCGCAAGTGGGCGCACATCCGCGTCGAGGGCCAGGCCTTCGGCGACGTGCCGCTGAACCTCGAGCTGAAGCTCGAGGTGTGGGACTCGCCGAATTCGGCCGGCATCGTGATCGACGCCGTGCGCTGCTGCAAGCTCGCGCTCAACAACGGCGTCGGCGGCCAGCTCGACGGCCCGTCGTCGTACTTGATGAAGTCGCCGCACAACCAGCGCCCCGACGATCAGGCTCGCCTGGACACGGAGAAGTTCATCGCCAAGCACACGCGCAGCGGCGCGAGCGCGAAACGCGCCGGCGCGGCGGCCAAAGCGCGGCCGAAAGCGAAAGCCGCGACGCGCGCGAAAGCGGGCGCTGCGAGGGCCACTGCGGCGAAGTAGCCGCACCCGGCGCAGCAGCGAGCGGGCATAATCGTGGAGCCGATGGCCACGCCGTTCTCCATCGCCCACGTGACCCCGTATCCGTGGGAGGCGTCTGAGAACGAGGTCAACGCCCACGTGCGGCGCGTGAGCGAGGAGCTCTCGCGCCGCGGACACCGTGTGCTCGTGCTCGCGCCGTCGCACTCCCAAGAGCAGGTGCGCGAGTCGCGCAAGGCGCTGCGCGCCGCACGTGGCGAACCGTCGCGGCTGCTCGAGGGCACCGACGGCGGGGCGCCGCGCGTGATCGCCGTCGGCGAGGTGCTCGACGTGACCGGCGGCGCCCGCCGCCGGCCCTCGGCGCTGTCGATCGACGTCGCGCGCACGATCGAGGAACTGCTCAGCACCGTCGAGCTCGACTTCGTCCACGTGCACGAGCCGTTCGCGCCGAGCACCTCGAACGCGGCGCTGCGCCACTCGCGCGCGCTCAACGTCGGCTCGTTCCATTCCTCGAGCGAGCGCCTGCTCTCGACGCTCGTCGCGCGGCGCTTCGTCGAGAGCTTCTACGGACGCCTCGACGCGCGTACGGCGACGCTCGCCGAGACGGCCGAGTTGATGGCAGGCCACTTCCCGGCCGACTACCGCCTGATCGAGGACGGCGAGGCCGCCGCGAGCGGCTATGAGGACATCTACTCAAAATTGGCCGCACGCCGGCACGCTGTGGAGGGCGATCCCGCGCTGGCGTCAAAACTGGCCGAGCGGCCGCGGATCGACGTCGACCTGCACATGCACACCGATCACTCGCACGATTGCGCGACGCCCGTCGAGGTGCTGCTCGCATCGGCGCGCGCGCAGGGCCTCGGCGCGATCGCCGTGACCGACCACAACGAGATCTCAGGCGCCTTGGCGGCGCGTGAGCAGGCCGAGGCTGCCGGCGTCAAGGTGATCGTCGGCGAGGAGGTCAAGACGGCCGACCAGGGCGAGGTCATCGGCTTGTTCATCGAGGAGAAGATCCCGCGCGGGCTAACGCTCGGCGAGACCGTCGCCGAGATCAAGCGCCAGGGCGGGCTCGTCTACGTCCCGCACCCATTCGACCGCATGCACTCGGTCCCCGACTACGAGAACCTGCTCCAGATCCTCGACGACGTCGACGCGATCGAGGTGTTCAACCCGCGTGTCGCGATCGGCGCGTTCAACGACGAGGCCGTGCGCTTCGCGGCCAAGTACCGGCTGCTCGCCGGCGCCGGCTCGGACTCGCACGTCGCGCAGGGGCTCGGCTCGGCACGCATCCGCATGCACGACTTCGACGGGCCGCAGGAGTTCCTCGAGTCGCTGCGCAGCGCCGAGATAGTCACCGGGCGCTCCTCGCTCCTCTACGTCCAGGCGCTGAAGTTCCTGCAGACGCGAGCGACGCCGCCGGCCGCCCAGCGCGCGAGCCGCGCGCGACGCGTCGCGCGCGTGCGTCGCTCCGGCGGAGGTCGCGCCTAGCCCGGCGCGCGAGAGGCGAACGATCGTGACAGCCGAGCGCGAACGATCCGAGCAGCCGGCGCCCGACGGGCCGCAGCGGCAGCGGCGCGCGCAAGGACTGGTGCACGGTCAAGGACAAAGCTCGGCGTCGTCAAATCCCTCGGAGTCGATGCCTGTGACCGATGACGAGATCCGGGAGAAGTACCTCGAGCGCGCGATCCGTGAGCTGAACACGCTCACGCGCGAGCTGCAGTCGTGCCCGCACTGCCCGCGCGGCAACCTGATGCCCGTGCTCGGCTCCGGGCACCCGCAGGCCGACATCATGCTGCTGAAGTACGCGCCGCTGCCTTCGGAGATCGAGGAGGGCGTCGCCTTCTACGGCCGCGCCGGCGGCGCGCTGATGAAGTCGCTCAAGCGCCTGCAGATCGACCCGCTCGCCGTCTACGGCACGCTTTGCGTGAAGTGCCCGCTGAGCGACTCCTCACTCGCCGACCCGGCCTGCATCTCGCGCGTCGTCGCCGAGCTTGCGATCGTGCAGCCGAAGATCGTCGTCGTGATGGGACCCGACGCGCTCGCGGCGCTCAACGAGATGGAGATCCCGCTCGCGCATCCGCTTGCGTCGCGCCTCGGCGAGATCCAGCAGCTCACGCCGATGATCGACGCGCTCTACGTGCCGAACATCGACGACTCGCTCGACGAGACCGACTCCAAGCGCGACTTCTGGGCCTCCTTCCGCGCGCTTGGCGAGTGGTACGCCGCGCTGCCGCCGTACTGATGCCCCGCATCGCGCGGTAGTCCCATGACCAAGCACAGGTCCTACAGCGAGCAGGAATTCGAGCAGCTCGTCAGCTCGGCGCTCGACGATCTGCCGGCCGAGTTCCAACGCGCGCTCGAGAAAGTCGCGATTGTCGTCTCAGATCGCGGCGCCGAGCAGCACCTGTACGGCCTGTACGTCGGCATGAAGCTCGGCGGCAGCCAGTTCTTCGGCGGCGGTGGGCTCCCCGACGAGATCATGATCTTCCGCGACACGCTCGTGCGCGACTTCGGCGACGATCCGGCCCGGCTGCGCGAGCAGGTGACGAAGACCGTGCGTCACGAGGTGGGCCATCACTTCGGCTTCGACGAGGACGGCGTCCGCAAGCTCGGGCTGTGACGGGCACAAATTGAATCCAGAAGCAGAGCCTGGCTCGGCCTAAAAGGCAGGATGCCGATCACATATCCAGCGGGTTCGCACGAAGCAACTTCGCAAACCCCAGCCAATGCAGGAACGCCGAGCGCGAGGCTGGCCGAATCGTGGCCTGGCGCTCGGTGCTCGTAACGAGATACTCCGTGCTCCCGGCACGCGGCCAGCGTGCGGCGACGGCGGACAACGACCGCTGCGGCAGCTGGTGCAGGCGTCTGCCGACCGTGTCGAGCGAGACGCCCTTGCTCAGGAGCATCGCCTCGGCACCGAGCGACGGCGGCACGGTCACGTTCAGATGCAGCGTGATCGCCTCCGCGACCGTCCGCGCACGCGCCTGCGAAGCGCCGTGGTCGCAGACCAGCCGATGCGCCGCGCGCGCTCCCTCGACCGCGAAGCATCCGACGCTCGCGTCTGATCCGTCGTGCGCGCTCGTCAGGCCGAGGTCGTGCAGCACGCACGCCAGGTAGAGCAGCTCCGGATCGTGCTCGATGTTGTCGCGTGCAGCGAACATCGCGGCGAACGCCCAAGTGCGCAGACAGTGCCCGTACAGCTCTGGCGCCGAGAGCTCCCGGACGCGCTCGTCGGCGAGCAGCGCGAGCGCGCTGTCCGGCGGAGTCGGGATCTCTAGCGCCGGCCCGTCGCTCAAGCGTCGTGTGGCTCGCGCGGGCAACGCACCAAGCCGCGCGAGCACGCCCTGGCGCAGCAGCTCCGCGCGGTCGCGCCGTCGCAGCCGACCGTTCGTTTGCTCCGCCCAGGCCCACGTTCCGACAGAGCTCACGACGTGCGTTCCTCGGCGCACTCCTTATCGAGCGGTGCGATTCGCATCGTCCGCTTATACAGCCGCCGATCGGCCCGATGGCGACGATCTTCGTCGGCTGTCCGGATCGGAGGCGAGCTCGTCCGAAACCGTGGGCGGCAGTCAGCCCTCGATCGCGATGACGACCTTGCCGAGCTTGCCGCCGGCCGCGAAATGCTCGTACGCCTCGGCCGCCTGATCGAGCGGGAACGTCTCGGCGATCGGCACGGTCAGCGCGCCGGAGTCGAACAGCGGCAGCACCTCGTGTTCGACGAGCCTTGCGACGAGCGCTTTCTCCTCGAGCGGGCGCGCGCGCAGCGTCGAGCCGTGGATCCGCGCGCGCTTGCCCATCAGCGCGAGCAGGTTCAGCTCCGACTTCGCGCCCGCTGAGACGCCGATCACCGCGATCCGCCCGCCCGTGGCGAGCGCGTTGAGGTTCTCGGCCATGTTCGGTCCGCCGACGAGCTCGAGGATCACGTCGAACGGCCCGTGCTCGGCGAAGCCGTCCGGGACGATCACCGTCGCGCCGAGCTTCTCGACCTGCGCGTGCGCGGCCTCGTTGCGCACCGTCGCAGTGACGCTCGCGCCGGCTGCGCGCGCGAGCTGGATCGCGGCCGTGCCGACGCCGCCGGCGCCGCCGTGGACGAGCAGCCGCTCGCCGGAGCGCAGCTCGCCCTGCGTGAAGATCGCGTCGTGCGCCGTCGCGAAGACCTCCGGCAGGCCGCCTGCTGCCGGCCAGTCGAGCCCTTGCGGCACGGGCATCAGCTGGCGCTCGTGCACGACGCAGAGCTCCGCCTGCGCGCCGCCGCCGACGATCGCCATCACGCGGTCGCCTACCTCGAAGCGTTCCGCGCCGGGCCCGAGCTGCGCGACCTCGCCGGCCAGCTCCATTCCTGGGATGTCCTGCGGCGAGCCGGCCGGCGCCGGGTAGAGCCCGCGCCGCTGCATCATGTCGGCGCCGTTCAGCCCCGCCGCGTGCACGCGGACGAGAACCTCGCCCGCGCCCGCCTGCGGGTCGGGGTGCTCCTCGATCACGATCTCCTTCTCGCGGATCGTCACGGCGCGCATGCCCGCAGCCTAACTACGTTCGAGCAGAGCGACGCACTCGATGTGGTGAGTCTGCGGAAACATGTCGACGGGGCGCACCTTCTTCAGCGTCCACCCGGCCTCGACGAGTTCGGCGGCGTTCGGCGCGAGCGTCGTCGGGTTGCACGAGACGTAGACGATCCGCTTCGGCGACGCTTCGACGATCCGGTGCACGACCTTCTTCGAGAGGCCTGCGCGCGGCGGATCGACGACGAGCACGTCCGGGCGCCCGGCGCGCTCGAGCAGCTCGCGCAGCGCGAGGCGCACGTCGCCGGCGAAGAAGCTCGCCTTCGTGATCCCGTTCGCGCGCGCGCCCGCGATCGCGTCGGCGACGGCCGGTTCGATCAGCTCGATGCCCCACAGCTCGCCCGCGCGCGGCGCGAGCGTCAGCGCGATCGTGCCGATCCCCGAGTAGAGGTCGTAGACGCGCTCCCAGCCCTCGAGCGCGGCGAACTCGACGACGACGTCGTACAGCTTCGCCGCCATCTCCGTGTTCGTCTGAAAGAACGCCTCGGCCGAGATCTGCAGGTCGAGCTCGCCGAGGCGCTCGGGCAGCTTCGCCTCGCCCCAGACGAGCTCCGTCTCGCCCCCGGCCGTCGTCTCGGCGACGCTTTTCGAGCGTGTCCAGAGCACGCCGCTGAGGCTCGAGCCGAGCCACTCGCTGAGCATCTGCGCGAGCTCGCCGACCTCCAGCTCGCCGTCGGTCGTGACGAGGCGGATCTGCAGCTGACCGCTCGCGCGCCCTTCGCGCACGACGACGTTGCGCAGCCGCGCGCGGCCGTCCGGGCCCGGGCCGACGCGCTCGTCGCGCTCGCGCCCGCCGCGGCGCGGGCGGTTGCGTGGGCCGCGCGCTCGTCGCGTGGGTGCCGGGGCGGCGGCCTGGCCCGGCGCCTGCGCCTCGTCGTCGGCTCCCGCCGATGGCGAAGCCTCGTCCTCGGCCGCCGCCGCAGCCGACGGCCGGCCGCGATCCCACGCTTCGAGGCCCTCGGCGCGGCACCAGCGCAGCACGATCTCGCGCGCGAGGTTGCCGCGCTCGGACGCGAGCAGGCAGTCGCGCATCTGCTCGACGCGGTTGCCGCCGGCTGAAGCGTGAAAGCCGCAGACGAGCTCGCCCGGCTCACCATCGCCGTCGCCGAGCGCCTCGCCGAAGGAGTACTCGAGCTTGTTGCGGTAGCGCCACTGCTCGACGGCCGGGATGATCGGCTCGAGCTCGAAGCCGTCGAGCCGCCCGATCCGCCGCAGCGCATCGCCGACCTGCTCGCGCTTGATCTCGAGCTGGCGCTGATACGGCAGCACCTGCCACGGCACGCCGGGGTGATGCGCGAGCGGCTCGATCCGCTCAGGGCTCGGCTCGAGCACCTCGATCGTGCGCGCGTGCGCGTAGCTGCGCTTGCGCTTGTGCACGACCGCGCGCACGAGATCGCCGGGCACGCCGCCGGCGACGAACACGACATAGCCGCCGTCGCCGAGCCGCGCGACGCCCTCGCCGCCGAACGCGAGCGACTCGATCCGCAGCTCGAGCTCGTCGCCGCGCTGCGGGCGAACCGTGCCCGGCTCCGGCTTGCGATCGGCGATCTGCGCGGGCGAGAGCACTGCCGCGTCATCGGCGGGCAGCGTCGCGACCGGCTCCTCGCCGGCTCTCGTGTCGGTCTCGTCGCTCATCGGCTCACGCAGGCTCGGCGAGCAGCAGCTCGAGCAGCGCCTTCTGCGCGTGGCGGCGGTTCTCGGCCTGGTCCCAGATGCGCTGGCGCTCGCCGTAGAGCAGCTCGGCCGTGATCTCCTCGCCGGGGTGCGCCGGCAGATCGTGCATCGCAAACGCGCCGTCGGCTGCCGCGTCGAGCAGCGCGTCGTCGACGCGATAGCCGGCGAGATCCCTGCGACGCGCGTCGGCCGTCTGCTCATCGCCCATGCTGACCCAGACGTCGGTGTAGACGGCGCACGCGCCGGCGACTGCCTCGCGCGGGTCGGTGTGCAGCGTGAGCGTCCCCGTCGCTTCGCGCGGCAGCGCCAGGTCGGCCTCGAGCGTGTAGCCGGGCGGCGAGGCGATCGCCACGTCGAGACCCGCGAGCGTGCCGAGGATCGCGAGCGAGCGAGCGACGTTGTTGCCGTCGCCGACGTACGCCAAGCGCAGCCCCGCGAGCGAGCCGAACGCCTCGCGCAGCGTCAGCAGATCCGCGAGCGCCTGGCACGGGTGGTGCAGCGCCGTGAGCATGTTGATGACCGGGATCGAGGAATGCTCGGCGAGCTCTTCGAGCATCGCGTGCGGGCCCGTGCGCACGCCGACCGCGGCGACGTGGCGCGAAAGCACGAGCGCCGTGTCGCGCACAGCCTCGCCGCGCGATAGCTGCAGCTCGTCGGCGCGAAGGATCAGCGGGTGGCCGCCGAGCTCGTCGACGCCGACCTCGAACGACAGCCGCGTGCGCGTCGAGGGCTTCTCGAAGACGAGCGCGACGTTGCGGCCGTCGAGCGCAGCGGAGGAAAGCGGAGCGGCCTTCAGCTCGAGCGCGCGGTCGAGCAGCGCGTTCAGCTCGCCCGCCGAGAGCTCGGCGCCTGTCAAGAATGAACGTCGCATCGAGCAGCCAGTCTAGGCTAGGGTGCTCGTGCAGATGCGCACACGCCTACCAGCGCTCGCCGCCTGCGCCGCGATCGTCGCACTCGCCGGCTGTGGCTCCTCCAGCAGCGGCTCTTCCAGCAGCAGCCCGTCGAGCACCGCCGCCAAGACGCACAGCTCGAGCCTGAAAGTGTCGACGACGCCGAAGTTCGCGCCCGCGACGGGCGCCGTCAAGAGCGGCACCGTGCAGGTCGCCTACCGCAACATCGCGATCGCGCCGGACACGTTCAAGGTCAAGGTCGGCAGCACGATCAAGTGGACGAACTTCGACAACGTCGCGCACAACGTGACGAGCCTCAACGGCGCGCAGAAGTTCGCCTCAAAGGACTTCAACGAAGGCGGCACGTTCGAGGTCAAGGCGCTGAAGCCCGGCGTGATCCACTACGAGTGCACGATCCACCCCGCTTCGATGAACGGGACGATCGAAGTCGTCAATTAATTAATTTTCAATCGTTAATTGTTTATCGCCGGGCGGCTCGCGCCACGATGCTCAGGCGGGGCCGAGATCTGCCAGGCCCTCGTCGGGGCTCGACGCTGTCGCGTACGTGCGGCGCGGGATGCGACCTGCCCCACGTGCCAGCCAGCCAGCCTCGACGGCCGCGCGCATCGCGCCCGCCATCCGCACAGGGTCCTGCGCGCGCGAGATCGCCGACGCGGCCATCACCGCGTCGCAGCCGAGCTCCATCGCGAGCGCCGCGTCGGAGGCCGTGCCGATGCCCGCGTCGAGCACGACCGGCACGTCGACCGCTTCGCGGATCAAAGCGATGTTGTACGGGTTGCGGATGCCCATGCCGCTGCCGATCGGCGAGCCGAGCGGCATCACGGCCGCGCAGCCGATGTCGGCGAGCCGGCGCGCGAGCACCGGGTCGTCGGTCGTGTACGGGAGCACCGTGAAGCCCTCGTCGACGAGCTGCTCCGCGGCGAGCAGCAGCTCCGGCGCATCGGGCATCAACGTGTCCTCGTCGCCGATCACCTCGAGCTTGATCCAGTCCGTCGAGAACGCCTCGCGCGCGAGCTTCGCCGTCAGCACGGCGTCGCGCGCCGTGTAGCAGCCGGCCGTGTTCGGCAAGAGCTCGACGCCCGCGCGCTCAAGCACGTCGATCAGCGAGCCGCGCGCCGCCGGGTCGACGCGGCGCAGCGCGACCGTGACGAGCTCCGAGCCGCTTGCCACGATCGCCTCCGACATCAGCGCGAGCGAGGGGAAGCCGCCCGTGCCGAGCAGCAGCCGCGAGCGCAGCGTACGGCCGGCAATCTTCAGCTCGTCGACCAGCGGCCTGGTGCCTGTCGCTTCGCTCAACGCCACCGTCACCCTCCCTGCATCGCCGTGAGCACCTCGACGCGCGCGTGCTCGCCGAGCGCGAACGAGTCCCACTCGGCGCGCGGCACGACTTCCCCGTCGACCGCCACCGCGACGCCGCGCGCGGCCGGCGAGAGGTCGAGCCGCGTCAGCACCGCCGCGACCGTTTCGCCCGCGCGCACATCCGAGTTCTCTCCGTTGAGCACGATCACGATGTCATCGACTCCGCTACCCGCGCCGGCGCCTCGCCAGTCCTCGAAGCCCCGCCGAAGCGCGCCGGAGAGCACGCGCGCAGCAGCTCCGACTGCGGCTGCTCGCCCGCGAGCAGCTCCACGACGAGCTGTGCCGTCAGCGGCGCGAGCAGGATGCCGTTGCGGTGATGGCCCGTCGCCCAGAGCAGGCCCTCGAGCGCGCCCCAGCCGATCGCCGGCGCGTTGTCGGGCGTCCCCGGGCGCAGCCCCACGCAGAGCTCCTCGATCTTCAGCTCGCTTATCCCAGGCACGAGCTCGTGCGCGTCGCGCAGCAGCTCATAAATTCCGCCGGCGTTCGGCTCGACGTCGAAGCCACGCTCCTCGACCGTCGCGCCGAGCACGTAGCGGCCATCCGCGCGCGGGACGACGTAGCCGCCCTCGAAGCGCACGACCCTGCGCAGCAGCCCCGGCCCCGATGGATCGCGCAGCCGCAAGAGCTGGCCTCTGACGGGGCGTACCGGGACACGTGCCTCGGCGGCGATGCCCTCCAGCTCGCCGCTCCAAGCCCCCGCCGCGACGACTACCCGCTCCGCGGCGATACGCCCACCGTCGCGCAGCAGCACGCCCGCGACCCGCTCGCCGCCGGTCTCGATCCGCGCGACCGGTGCGTGCTCGCGCACGACGACGCCCGCGGCCCGGCACGCGATGCCGAGCGCGTCGAGCACGCCGCGCGGGTCGACCGAGTGATCGTCCGGCGCTTCGAGCGCCAAGCGCACGGCCGGCGCCAGCGCCGGCTCGCGCTCGCGCGCCTCGCTCGCACGCAGCCGCTTCGTCGTCAGGCCGAGCGAGTCGCGAAACGCGATCTGGCGCTCGAGCTCGCGCGCCTCGTCCTCGTCGCGCGCGAGCAGCAGCGTGCCCGTGCGCAGGAAGCCGACATCCATTCCGCCCGCCTGGCGCAGCTGCTCGGCGAACCGCGGCCACAGCTCGGCCGAGCGCAAGCCGAGCTCGAGCACGCGCCTGCCGGCCTCGCCGAACTCGGCCTCTGCGACGGGCGCGAGCATCCCCGCGGCGACCCGCGAGGTGCCGCTGCCGAGCGCATCGCGCTCGAGCACCGTCACGCTCATGCCGCTCTCGCGCGCGCGCCACGCGATCGACAGGCCGATCGCGCCGCCGCCGATCACGAGCAGATCCGCAGGATCGCGGGAATTGGGCATGACGTGATGCTAGCCCTCGCCCACTGACACGACGCCACGGCGGGCGCTCGCCTCGCGGGGTGGCGGCGGCCTGCCAGACTGCGAATAGATGCCCGTCCGAGACCTCGGCTCCGAGCGCCGCGAGCGGCTGGCCGCCGCGCGGCTGTACCTCGTGTGCGACGCCAACCCCGGCGGGCGTCCGCTGCCCGACGTGCTGCACCCTGCGATCGCCGGCGGCGTGCAGGTCGTGCAGCTGCGCGACAAGCAGCTCGGCGACGAAGAGCTGACGGCCGTCGCCAACGCCGCACACGCGCTGTGCGAGCGCCTCGGCGCGCTCCTGATCGTCAACGACCGCCCGCTCGTCGCGCGCGAGGCCGGCGCCGACGGCGCGCACGTCGGCCAGGACGACATGCCCGTCGCGGCCGCGCGCGAGCTGCTCGGCCCCGACATGCTGCTCGGGCTCTCGACGCACGCGCCGGCCGAGATCGACGCCGCCGTCGCAAGCGCCGATGACGGCACGCCGCTCGTCGACTACATCGGCGTCGGCCCCGTGCACGAGACGCCGACGAAGCTCGGCCGCGCGGCCGTCGGCGTCGAGCTCGTCCGCTACGCCGCCGCGCACGCGGCCGTGCCGTTCTTCGCGATCGGCGGCCTCGACGCGGGCAACGTCGGCGACGTGCTCGGCGCCGGCGCGACGCGGATCGTCGTGCTGCGCGCGATCGCCGACGCCGAGGACCCCGAAGGCGCAGCGCGCGAGCTGAGCGGACTGCTCGGCGGGACGTCCGATGAGTGAGCGCTCGCCGGCCGGCGTCCAACGCCTCGCGCGCGAGGAAGCTGCCGGCGCGGGTGAGCCGGGCGACCCCGCCCGCCGCCGGCGCGGCGCCGAGCGCGACGCGCAGATCCGCGCCGCGCTCGCACCGCTCGGCGACGGCGAGTGGCCGATCGCGCTGCGCGTCGCGATCGGCGTCTGCGTCGTGCTCGCGATCGCCGTGATCGTCGGCGCCGCGAGCGTCCACGACCTCAGCCGCCACGGCGGCTCGCTGCCCGGCGCCGCGCTGCTCGCCGTCGTGCTCGCGCTGCTCGCGCAGGGCATGTACCGCCACCGCTACTGGGCCGTGCTGTCGTTCGAGGCGCTGCTCGCCTTCCAGATCATCGTCACGTCACTCGCGCTCGTCGTAGCCTCGACGATCCTCGCGGCGCTCGTCTGCGTGATCAGCGTCGGACTCGGCGGCTGGCTGTTCTGGAAGCTCGTGCGCGTCATGGGCCGGATGCAGGCGAGCGAACGCGCGCGCGTTCCACGGTCGTAGGGCGCGCACGGTCGACACTGTCCGAACAGCCGAACGGCCGGGCTCGCCGGAGCCGCTTCGATAGGCTCACGTCGATGGCCGAGAACTCCTACGACTGCATCGTCATCGGCTCCGGGCCGGGCGGCTACGTCGCCGCGATCCGCGCCGCGCAGCTCGGCAAAAAGACGGCCGTCGTCGAGCGCGACAAGCTCGGCGGGCGCTGCCTGAACTACGCGTGCATCCCCGCGAAGGCAGTGCTCCGCTCGGCCGACCTGCTCAGCGAGATCAACGACGCCGCCGAGTACGGGCTGAAGGTCGCAGGCGTCGAGGTCGACTTCGCCGGCGTGATGGCGCGTCGCGAGAAAGTCGTCACGACGCTGACGTCAGGCGTCGGCTCGCTGTTCAAGAAAAACTCGATCGACGTGCTCGAGGGCGACGCGACGCTGACGGCCGACGGCGACGTGAGCGTCGACGGAACCGTCTACTCCGCCGCGACTGTGATCCTCGCGACCGGCTCGACGCCGCGCACGATCCCCGGCGTCGAGTTCGGCGAGCGCATCATCGGCACCGAGCAGGCGTGGGCGCTCTCCGAGCTGCCCGCCCGTCTCGCCGTCGTCGGCGCAGGTGCTTCCGGGGCCGAGATCGCCTCCGGCTACGCGCGGCTCGGCTCCGAGGTTCGCCTGATGGAGGCGCTCGATCGCGTGCTGCCGAGCGAGGACGCCGACGTCTCGCGGCTCGTCGAGCGCGGCTTCAAGCGCCAAGGCGTGAGCGTCCACACCGGCGACCCGATCGCCGACGTCAAGAGCAGCGAGAGCAGCGTCACGTTCACGCACGGCGAGGACGCCGGCCTCGAGGTCGACTACCTCGTGATCGCCGCCGGGCGCGGCGCCGACGTCGCCGGGCTCGGCCTCGACGTAGCCGGCGTCGAGCTCGACGAGCGCGGCCTCGTCAAAGTCGACGGAGCGCTCAGAACGAGCCGCGCCGGCATCTACGCGATCGGCGACCTCGTCGCCGGGCCTGCGCTCGCGCACAAGGCCTCCGACGAGGGAATCATCGCCGCCGAGGACTCGGCCGGCCTCGCGACTCACCCGATCTCCTACATCGACATCCCACGCTCGACGTTCTGCACGCCGAACGTCGGCTCGTTCGGGCTGACCGAGGAGCAGGCGCGCGAGCAGGGCTACGACGTCGTCGTCGGCAAGGTCCCCTACGGCGCCGTCGGCGGCGGCATCGTCTACGGCGATCGCGCCGGGATGATCAAGCTCGTCGGCGAGTCGAAGTACGGCGAGCTGCTCGGCGGGCACATCGTCGGCACACGCGCGACCGAGCTGATCCAGGAGCTCGTCAACGTGCACGCGCTCGAGGGCGGCTACGCCGAGGTCGGCCGGATCATCCACGGCCACCCGACGCTGTCCGAGGCCGTGATGGAGGCCGGGCGCGCGGCCGATGGCTGGTTGATCCACGGCTGAGCCGTGACCAGCGCCTCCTTCTACTTCGACCTAGCCAGCCCGCTCGCCTACCTCGCCGCCGAGCGGATCCTGCACACGCTGCCCGGACCGGCCGAGTGGCAGCCCGTGCTCGCCGCCGAGCTGCCCGGCTTCGAGGACCCCGACGCGTTCCGCTGCGAGCAGGAGCGCGAGGTCTTCCGCGATGAGATCGCCCGGCGCGCCGGGCAGCTTCGCCTGCAGCCGCTGCGCTGGCCCGAGCCGTTCCCGTTCGACAGCGCGCTCGCGATGCGCGTCGCGACGTACGCCAAGTCGATCGGGCGCACCGTGCCCTTCGCGCAGGCCGCCTTCCGCCAAGCCTTCGCCGGCGGGCGCGACCTCGCGCAGCTCGACAACGTGCTGATCGCCGCCGCCGCCTGCGAGATGCACCCCTCAGCCGTCGCGCGTGGCGCCGAGCTGCGCGGCGTCCGCGAGCAGCTCGCCGCGACGACGAACGACGCCGCAAGACAACAGATAAAAAATGTTCCCGCGATCGTCGTCGGCGGGCACGTGTACGAAGGCGATAGCTGCGTCGAGCAGGCCGCTGCCGAGATGGCCGGCCAGTCCGTGAGCGCCGCGCCGTGAAGGCGAAGGCCGCCTACCGTCTGATCCTCACGCGCGGCGGGCGCGCGCCCGCGCTGCTCGCCGATACCGAGCGCGTCGACCACATCGAGCTCGTCGAGATCGCCGACGGCGAAGTCGTGCTGTTCTGGGACCTGCCGCCGCAGGAAGCCTCACGGCGCGCGCGCCTGCTGCGCGAGGAGCTCGCGCAGCTCGACGCCGCGGACTTTCTCGCGCGCTGGGCTAACGTGGATTGATGGCAAGCTCGTCCGAGACCGCACGCGATCTGCCCGAGCCCGTGCTCGCGCGCGAGTGGCTCGAGACGATGACGCTGATCCGCCGCTTCGAGGAGCGCGCCGGCGAGATGTACGCGCGCGCCAAAGTCGGCGGCTTCCTGCACCTCTCGATCGGCGAGGAGGCGACGATCGTCGGCAGCGCCCGCGCGCTGCGCGAGCACGATTACCTGATCTCGACATACCGCTCGCACGGGCACGCGCTCGTGCGCGGCACGCCGCCAGAGAACGTCATGGCCGAGCTGTTCGGCCGCGCCGACGGATGCTCCGGAGGACGCGGCGGCTCGATGCACATGTTCGACGCCGAGCGGCGCTTTATGGGCGGCTACGGGATCGTCGGCGGCAACCTGCCGATCGCCGCCGGGCTCGCGCTCGCCTCCGACTACGAAGGCAGCGACGACGTCACGCTCTGCACGTTCGGCGACGGCGCCTCCAACCAAGGCACGTTCGGCGAGACGCTCAACCTCGCCGCGCTGTGGAAGCTGCCCGTCGTCTTCATGGTCACGAACAACCAGTTCGGCATGGGCACCGCGCTCGGGCGCCACTCGGCCGTCACCGACCTGCAGCGCAAGGGCGAGAGCCTTGGCGTGCCCGGCATGCGCTGCGACGGCATGGACGTGCTCGACACCTACGCCGTGCTCCGCGAGGCGATCGCGCGCGTGCGCGAGCAGCGCAGCCCCGTGCTCGTCGAGGCCGTCACGTACCGCTTCCGCGGGCACTCGATGGCCGACCCCGAGCAGTACCGCTCGAAGGAGGAGGTCGCGCAATGGCGCGAGCGCGACCCGATCCCGGCGTTCGGTCAGAAGCTCATCGCCGAGGGCGTGCTCGACGACGACGCTCTCGCGCAGATCGACGCGCGCGCGATCGAGCGCGTCGACGCGGCCGTCGAGTTCGCCGAGGCCTCGCCGTTCCCGACGCCCGAGTCGCTCTACGACGACGTCTACGTGCTCGACCCGAGCTCGAGCGGCTGGTACTCCGTGCGCACGACCGACCCGCGCAAGGACGCCGACGAGTCGACCGAGCCGCTGACCTTCTCGCAGGCTCGCGACGCGGACGAGGTAGGGCAGCAGTTCACCGACGCGCTCGCGCGCGAGGAGCGCGCCTGATGGCCGAGCTTCGCTACCGCGACGCGCTCAACGCCGCGCTGCGCGAGGAGCTCGGGCGCGACGAGCGCGTCTTCCTGATGGGCGAGGACATCGGCGTCTTCGGCGGCGCCTTCAAGGTCACCGACGGCCTGCTCGAGGAGTTCGGCGAGAAGCGCGTGCGCGACACGCCGATCTCCGAGAACACGATCGTCGGCATCGGCGTCGGCGCCGCGATGGCCGGCCTGCGTCCCGTCGTCGAGCTGATGACGATCAACTTCGCGCTGCTCGCGTTCGACCAGATCGTCAACCACGCCGCGCACATCCACTACATGTTCGGCGGCCAGGTGCGCGTCCCGCTCGTCGTGCGCATGCCGCAAGGCGCCGGACACCAGCTCGGCCCAACGCACTCGCACTGCTTCGAGGCGCTCTTCCTGCACATCCCCGGCCTGCTCGTCGCCGCACCCGCGACCGCCGCCGACGCAAAGGGGCTGCTGAAGACGGCCATCCGCGACGAGAACCCCGTCATCTTCATCGAGCACGAGTCGCTCTACGGCGTCCGCGGCGAGGTGCCCGACGACGACGACTTGCTCGTCGACTTCGGCCGCGCGCGGATCGCCCGCGAGGGCTCCGACGTGACGATCGTCGCCGTCTCGCGGATGGCGCTGACCGCCGAGCGCGCCGCCAAGACGCTCGCCACATCGCACGACATCAGCGCCGAGGTGATCGACCCGCGCACGCTGCGCCCGCTCGACCTCGACACGATCCTCGCCTCCGTGCGCAAGACCAACCGCTGCGTCGTAGTCGAGGAGGGCTGGCCGCACGGCGGCGTCGCCGCCAACATCGCCGCGCTGATCTCAGAGCAGGCCTTCGACGACCTCGACGCACCCGTGCGACGCGTCTCCGGCGCCGACGTGCCGATGCCGTACTCGAAGCCACTCGAGGACATCGCCTACCCGCACGAGCCGCAGATCGTCGGCGCCGTGCTCGAGACGCTCGGGCTCGCGCAGACCGCCACCGCCACCCAGACTGGAGCGCGCTGATGGCCGACATCGTCATGCCACGACTGTCCGACACGATGGAGGAGGGCACGATCCTGCGCTGGCTCAAGCGCGACGGCGAGGAGGTACGTCGTGGCGAGGAGCTCGTCGAGATCGAGACCGACAAGGCCGCGATGACCTACGAGTCAGACCAGGACGGCACGCTTCAGACCGTCGCCGCCGAGGGCGACACGCTGCCCGTCGGCGAGCTGATCGCACGCGTCGGCGTGCCCGGCGACGGGCTTGCCGCGACCGGCGGTGCCGCAGCCGTCGAGCACGCAGGCAGCGCCGAAGCCGATCGGCCGGTCCCGAGCGCAAGCGCCGGTGCCGAGGCTCCCGCGCCCGCGGTCGAAGCTCCTGCACCGCCCGCCGCCCCGAGCAACGGTGCTCCCGCCGCGACGAGCGACCCCGGTGAACGCGTCAAGGCCTCACCCCTCGCGCGGCGAATCGCGCGCGACAGCGGCGTCGATCTCAGCACGCTCAGTGGCAGCGGGCCCGGCGGTCGCGTCGTCAAGGCCGACGTCGAAGCGGCCGGCGGCGCTGCGACGAGCGGCCAGTCCTCCGGCTCCAGCAACGCGAGCCCTGCGGCGCCCGAACAGGCGGCGAGTGCTGCAGGCGCCACAAGTGCGGGAGCGCCGACGGCGGGCGAGGACGTGATGACGGCGAAGGGTCAGACGACGACCGAGGCGCTCACCCGCATGCAGCAGACGATCGCGCGGCGGATGGCCGAGTCGAAGGCGACGATCCCCGACTTCACGCTGCAGGCCGATGTCGACATGGAGGAGTGCGTCGAGCTGCGCGCCCAGCTGAAGTCGATCTCCAGCGAGGACGCGCCGACGTACAACGACATGGTCGTCAAGGCCTCTGCGCTCGCATTGCGCGAGCACCCGCGCGCGAACGGGAGCTACAAGGACGGCGCGCTGCAGCTGCACTCGCGCGTCAACGTCGGCGTTGCCGTCGCCGCGCAGGACGCGCTCGTCGTGCCGACCGTGTTCGACGCCGACTCCAAGGCGCTCGGCGAGATCGCGCGCGAGGCGCGCGCGCTCGCGGCGCGTGTGCGTGACGGCTCGATCACGCCGCCCGAGCTCGGCGGCGGGACGTTCACCGTCTCGAACCTCGGCATGTACGGGATCAAGAGCTTCAACGCGATCATCAACCCGCCGCAGGCCGCGATCCTCTCCGTCGGCTCCGTCGAGCAGCGCGTCGTCGTGCGCGACGGCGGGTTGACGCTACGGCACACGATGACGCTGACGCTCGTCTGCGACCACCGGATCCTCTACGGCGCCGACGCCGCCGAGTTCCTCGCGCGCATTCGCGAGCTGCTGCAGGCCCCCGCCTCGCTGACGCTTTGAGCGCGGCGCTTCCAGGCGGGTACCGACCTCGTCCGCTGGACGAGCGGGATGCGGCCGAGTTGCACGCGTTGATCGAGCGCAACCGCGACCGGCTCGCGCGCTGGATCCACTGGGCGCAGGGGCAGACCGCGGCCGACACGCTCGCCTTCATCGGTCGGGCCCGTGCGATGGAGCAGGACGGGAGCGGCTTCAGCCGCGGCATCGTCGACGCCGACGACCGGCTCGCGGGCGTTGTCGGCATCACGGTCGACCGCTCGAACCGCGCCGGGGCGATCGGCTACTGGCTCGACGCCGGCAGCGTCGGCAAAGGCCTCGTCGCGTCCGCGGTCGCCGCGCTCGCGGAGCACGGCTTCGAGCACTACCGCCTGCTGCGCATCGAAATTCGCGCCGACGTCGAGAACCGCGCGAGTCGCGCCGTCGCCGAGCGAGTCGGCTTCCAACTCGAGGGCGTCGCCCGGCAGGCTTACCGCGTCAACGACGAGCACCAGAGCGACGACGCCGTCTACTCGCTGCTCGCCTCCGACCCGGCGCGGCGCGACCTCCACGAGCGCCTCGACGCAGCCGCCGCGGGGGGCAACCCGCGGGGCTGACGTCGAGGTGAGCGCGTCAGCTGAGCAGCTTCACCGCTTCGCTCAGCTGCTTGCGCCCCGCAGCGACTTTCTTCAGCGCCGCTTCCGCTTCGCTCTTAGCGGCGCTCGGATCCGTTCCGTGCTGCGCGAACGCGCTGTTCAGCCGCACGTACGCCGCCACTACCGCCGAGACGCCTTTGACGAGCTTCGACTTCGCCAGTTTCACCGCCGCCGGACCTGCCGGCTGCGAGGCGATCTTCGTGCGCAAGGACTTCAGGACGAAGATCGATTTTGCGATCGCGCTCTCGACCGGCGCCGGCTCGTGCGAGGTCTTGTACGTCGCGACCGCGCTCGCGACGCCCTTTTCAGCCAGCAGAACTTGCGGGTTCGAGCTCTTCAACACCGCCTTGATGCTCGCCTTGCTCGCCGATGCTCCGCTCACCGGGCCGGCGAGGGCCGCCACCGAAACGGCCAACAGCAGTACTGCGCGCAACGTCTTCGTGCGTGTCACCGATACGCCTCCACTTTCGATCTCGCCCGCATTGCGGGCCCGAGCGCTGCTCGGCAGAGACCTACCCCGGAAGATCGGCTATCGAAACACATCGAGTTGGCGGGCCCTGCGGGTGCTGTGGCACGGGTGCTCGCGCCGGCGCGTCAGTCCTGCAGCGGGTCGAGCCAGTCGAGCCCCGCGAAGCGCGAGAAGTCGTTGTCGTGCGAGCAGAGCGTCGCGCCGTGCTCGATCGCAAGCGCCGCCAGATGCGCGTCGCTCGTCAGGTTGCCGCCCGTCCCCAGTGGCGCGAGCAGGTCGCGCAGCACGGCCGCGTGGCGATCGGTCGGATGGACGACGGTCGCGACCGGCTGCGCAAGCCAGCGCTCGATCTCATCGAGGGCCGTTTGGATCGGCCACGCATCGCGTGCGCCCCTAGGCCTCGTCGTGATGCGGAGAAAACCGACCAGCGCGTGCCATGAGAAGGCGACCGTCTCCCTACCCGAAAGGGTCGCCTCGAACCACCGCAACGTTCGCTCGTGATGACTGGACTCCTCGTCGACCGCATAGATCAGCAGGTTCACGTCGAGCAGCTTCACTTGCCTTCTTCGATCTTGCGGATGATCTCCTCGTCTTCCATTTCGCCTGCAATCATCAGCGCCTTGTCGATGTCGATGCGAACCCCCAGCGGAGCCGTGTGCACCTTGAATGGACGCGAGATCGAGGGTATGTCGAGCCCAGCCCTGACCGCGTCGTTCAGCGCGGCCTTGAACGAGATGTTGCGCTCGCGCATGGTCGCTTTCAATTTCGCCTCCACGTCTGGGTCGAGCGTGACCGTCGTGCGCATGAAGACATCATAGCGTCAACTATTTTGCTGTCATGATGCGCCTTTGTGACAGCGCTAGGCTGAGAGAGGCGATGCGCGCTACCGATCCGCATTCCGACGAGCTCTGGGTGTGCCACCTGGGCCATATCCCCTATTCCGACGCGCTCGCTGTTCAAGGGACACTCTGCGCTCGCCGTCAGGCCGGTGAGCTGCCCGACACGCTGCTGCTGCTGGAGCACCCGCCCGTCTACACGCGCGGCCGGCGCTCGGGCGCCCAGGACCTGCCGTTCCCCGAGGACCACTACCGCGCCAAAGGCATCGACGTCGCCGACACCGACCGCGGCGGCAGGCTCACCTACCACGGCCCCGGTCAGCTCGTCGGCTATCCGATCATGCAGGTCGGCGACATCGGCCGCTACCTGCGCACGATGGAAGACGCGATCGTCGTCGCGCTCGGCGAGCAGGGCATCGTCGCGCGCTCGCGCGCGAGCGAGGGAATCGACTACACGGGCGTCTGGGTCGGCGAGCGCAAGATCGCCTCGATCGGCGTGCACGTATCGCGCGGGATCGCGACGCACGGCTTCGCCGTCAACGTCGACAACGACCTCGAGCCGTTCTCGTGGGTCGTCGCCTGCGGCTTGCCCGAGGTGCAGATGACCTCGATCGCGGCCGAGCTCGGCGCCGCCCGCGCCCCCGGCGTGGCGTGCTTTCGCAAGGAGATCGCCTACCGCTTCAGCGAGGCCCACGGGCGCCGCACGCGGCTCGTCTCGCCGCGCGCGCTCGGGATCGACGCGCCGATCGCGGCACCCCCCGCCGCGCCCGTGCCCGCCCCCTCCGCACAGCGCGTCGAAGCCATCCGCGAGCTCCAGGCCGTGCCCGCATGAGCGCCACGCGCTCACGCTCGAACCCCGGCGGCATGGACGTGCTCAGCGTGCTCGGCCCCGACGTGCGGCCGCTGCGCGAGCGCAAGCCGCCGTGGTTCAAGGTCCCCGCGCCAGGCGGCGAGCGATACCGCGAGCTGACCGAGCTGATCCGCTCGGAGAACCTGCACACCGTTTGCCAGGAGGCAGCCTGCCCGAACGTCGGCGAGTGCTGGGAGCGCGGCACCGCGACGTTCATGATCCTCGGCGACACGTGCACGCGCCGATGCGGCTTCTGCAACGTCAAGACCGGCAAGCCGACGTGGCACGACCCGCTCGAGCCCGCGCGCGTCGCGCGATCGATCGCGCGCATGGGTCTGCGCCACGCCGTGATCACCTCCGTCGACCGCGACGACCTGCCCGACAAGGGCGCCTCGGCGTTCGTCGGCGTGATCCGCCAGGTGCGACGCCAGGCGCCCGAGTGCCAGGTCGAGGTGCTCACGCCCGACTTCCAAGGGCAGGAGATGCCGCTCGCGAAGGTCATCGCCGAGCGCCCCGACGTGTTCAACCACAACGTCGAGGTCGTCCCGCGGCTGTACTCGATCGCACGCCGCGGCTCGGAGTTCCAGCGTTCGTGCCGCGTCTTGCGGATGGCCGGCGAGATGGGCGAAGGCGAGGTCGTCACGAAGTCCGGCCTGATGGTCGGACTCGGCGAGACGCACGACGAGCTCGTCGAGACGTTCGCCGCGCTGCGCGAGCAGGGCGTCGGCGTGCTCACCGTCGGGCAGTACCTGCGCCCGTCCGAGCGCCACCTGCCGGTCGTGCGCTACTGGCACCCCGACGAGTTCGCCGCGCTCGAGGCTGCCGCGTACGAGCTCGGCTTCGACCACGTAGCGGCCGGGCCGCTCGTGCGCTCCTCCTATCACGCCGACCAGCACGTGCCGCAGCCGCGCGACGGCGTCGGGCCGCTTGCCGCGGCGCAGGCATAGCCCCGCGGCTCGCCCGTCCCGCGCGGCCGCGAGAATGTAGGACCGCCGGCGCGCAAGCCCCGGATCGACGTACCGTGCCGGCCCTGTGTTCCCGCTCAAAGACAACATCCCGCTGTCGCGGTTCCCGCTCGTAACGGTTGCGCTCGTGGCGATCGACGTCATCGCGTATTCGCTTTCGGTACGCCACGGCGGGAGCTTCTTCGGCGGGCCGGCCGACGCCACGCTGACACGCCACGGCGCGGTCCCGTTCGAGCTGACGCACGCCGGCAGTCGCTGCCTGCTCAGTCCGCTCGCGCAGCCGGGACACCCCGTCAGGAACGTCGTCGGCTGCCTGCCGCACCACCAGCTGAGCGCGCTCGAGCTGACCGTGCATCAGCCGGCGACGTGGCAGACCGTGTTCAGCTCGCTCGTCCTGCACGGGAGCTTCGGCTCGCTGCTCGCCGACGTGCTCGCGCTCGCGATCTTCGGCCCGAATGTCGAGGATGCCTGCGGGCGGCTTCGCTTCCTCTGCTTCTACGCGCTCGGCGCCGTCCTCGCGGTCGCGCTGCAGGTGCTGTTCGCGCCCAACTCGCCGTTTCCGGCCTTCGGCGCGTGCGGTGCCGTCGCCGCGGTGCTCGGCGCCTACGTGCTGCTCTATCCAAGGGCGAGGGTCATCGCGCTCGCGCCCGTGCCGTTCGTCGCGACGATCCTCGCGCTACCGGGCGCTCTGCTGATCGTCGTCTGGCTGCTCGCGCAGCTCTGGTTCGAGCTCGTCGGCCTCGCCGGGACGGGGCACGGCTGGTTCGGCCTGCTCGCGCCCTCGTTCAAGGCCGTCCACGGCAGCTGGCTCGTGGGCTTCCTCGCCGTACTCGGCGCGGCCATCGCCGGGGCGCTGCTGATCGGGCCTTTCGCGAGCTCGAGCCGCCGTGCCGCGAAAGCCCACCGGACGCCGCACCAGCCGGTGTACTGAGCCGATGGCCGCTCGCCTCGATGACCGTTGGCCGGACACGCGCGGTTCGCGACGATGAGGCGCATCGCCGTGCTCGGCACGGTCCTGTTCTTCATCGCCGGCTTCGCGTTCCTCACGGTCGTCGCCGTGATCGAACAGGGCTTCACGATCGCGAGCTTCCTCTCGATCCTGATCCTCCTGCTGCTCGGAATCGGGATCGTCGGCGCGCTGCGCAATCCTCCCCGCTGACCGTGACCGCCGCGCCCGACCGCCTCCGACCGCAGCGCACAGCGCGACCGACGCGCGGCGGATGAGCACCAGATCTCCGTTCATGACGCCCGATCAGAGCCGGGCGCGGCGCGAGCTCGCGCGCCACCGGCGCCGCCGGCGGCGCGCGATCGGCTTCGCCGCGTTCATCGCCGTCGTCGTAGTGGCCGGTGCGCTCACGCTGCTGCTCTCGAAATCGGATGGCCACCCGCGAGGCGCGAGCTCGACGGCGAGCGCCAAGGCGTCGCGCCCGAAAGCGATCGTCGGACCGAAGCTCTCCGCGACCGGCCTGCCGCTCGGCAAGCCGGCGCTCGCGCTGAAAGGGATCGGGGTCGAACAGCAGGACGCCGTGCACGTCGCCTTCCATCACCCGCCGCGCGCCGGCGTGCTGTTCAACCTCACGACCGGCCAGGTGCTGTGGCAGCGCAACCCGTTCGCGCGGCTGCGCATCGCGAGCCTGACGAAGATGATGACGGCGCTGCTGACCGTCAAATCGGTGCCGCCCGACGGGCACGTGCTGATCACGAAGGCCGCCGTCAACTCGTCCGGCTCGAAGGTCGGCGTGCTCCCGCTCGGCAAGCACGTAAAGGCCGAGACGATGCTCTACGGGCTGCTGCTGCCTTCGGGGAACGACGCGGCGATCGCGCTCGCCCAGCACGTCGCCGGCAGCATCGAGAACTTCGTCGCGCGGATGAACTCGCAGGCGGCGAAGCTCGGCATGGGCTGCACGCGCTACTCCTCGCCGTCGGGCTACTTCAACAAAGACAACTTCTCCTGCGCGGCCGATCTCGCCGTGCTCGCACACAGCGATCTGCTGCAACCGCGCCTCGCGAAGATCGTCCGCACGTACACGGCCTCGCTGCCGCTGCCGATCAAGGGCGGCAAGGTCTACCTGTACAACAACAACCCGCTGCTGATCTATCGCTACCCCGGCGTCACCGGGCTGAAGACGGGCTTCACCGACGCCGCCGGGCGCTGCCTCGTCGCGACGGCCGAACGCGACGGCGTGCGCCTCGGCGTCGTCGTGCTGCACTCGCCCGACCCCGGCACGCAGGCCAAACAGCTGCTCGACCGCGGCTTCGAGGGCGTCTACCACCAAGCGCCCGTCAGCGAGCCGCCGATCCCGCCCGGCGCTTGAGCAGCGCGAGGCTTGGAGGAGTACCGTTCTTCTTCTAGATTGACTGGTCAGTCAGCCAAAGAGGAGAAGCCGTGGATCTCGACGACACACAGGAGCAGGCCGCCTATCGCGCCCAGGTACGGAGCTGGCTCGACGAGCACAAGTCGGAAGCCCCCGTGCTCGACGGGCCCGGGGCGCTCGAGGACGAGTCGGAGATAATCGCCGCCCGCCGCGCGTGGCAGGGCAAGCTCGCCGAGGGTGGGCTCGCCGGCGTGACGTGGCCGAAGGAGTTCGGCGGCCAGGGCCTCGGCCCGATCGAGCAGGTGATCTGCAACCAGGAGATCGCCAAGGCGAAAACGCCCGGCATCCTCGACGCGATCGGCGTCGGCATGCTCGGCCCGACGATCATCGCCCACGGCACCGACGAGCAGAAGACGCGCTACCTCGGCGCGATGCTGCACGGCGACGAGGTCTGGTGCCAGCTGTTCTCCGAGCCGGCCGCCGGCTCGGACCTGGCCGCCGTCCAGGCGCGTGCGCGCCTGCAGGACGACGGCAGCTGGAAGCTCTCCGGGCAGAAGGTATGGACGACGAACGCGCAGTTCGCCTCCTACGGCCTGCTGCTCGCGCGGACCGACGCCGATGTGCCGAAGCACAAGGGCCTGACGATGTTCATCGTGCCGATGGACGCGCCCGGCGTGACCGTACGCGGCCTGCGCCAGATCTCCGGCGAGGCCGAGTTCAACGAGGTCTTCTTCGACGACGTCTCGATCGCCGCCGACGCAGTTGTCGGTGGCGTCGGCAACGGCTGGGGCACGGCGCTGACGACGCTGATGTTCGAGCGCGTCACGATCGGGCTCGGCAGCGAGGGCATGGGCTACAACTCGAACCGCTTCGCGGCGGCGATCGCCCGCGACGCCGACGCGCGTCGCGACCACGAGGTGCGCCACTCGCTCGGCGAGATCGCGAGCGAACTGCTCGCGGTGCGCTTCACCGGCTACCGCACGCTCTCGGCGCTGCAGAAAGGCCAGGTGCCCGGCCCCGAGTCGGGTCTCGCGAAGATCACGATCGTCAGCGGCGCGATCAAAGCCGGCGACCTGATCGCCGACACGCTCGGCCCCGACGCGCTCGCCGAGGACGGCGAGTGGGCCTACATGATCTCGTTCCTGCCCGGGCTGAAGTCGGCTGGCGGGACCGAAGAGATCCTGCGCAACACGATCGGCGAGCGCGTGCTCGGTCTACCCCCTGCGCCGCGCCTGGACAAGGGCATCCCCTTCTCCGAGCTGCGCTCCAAGGAAACGGCGGCGGCATGAACCTCTCACTCTCAGACGAGCAGGTGTTCCTCCGCGAGGCCGCGCGCGGCGCGCTGTCTCGCTTCAAGACGTTCGAGGCCGTCCGCGAGGCGCTCGACGGCAAGACGGATGCGATCCCTGACCTGTGGCCGACGGCCAAGGAGGCCGGCTGGCCCGGCCTGCTGATCGACGAGCAGCACGGCGGCGCCGGGCTCGATGCGTTCGACGCGATGCTCGTGCTCGGCGAGTGCGGTCGCGTGATCGCGCCGATCGGCCTGCTCGGGCACCTGCCGGCGAGCGCGATCCTCAACGACTCGCCCGCGGGCGCTTCGCTGCTCGAGGATCTCGCGACGGGCGAGCGCCGCGCCGCGTACCTGCCGGCGAGCCCGCCCGACGATCTGTCGGGCAAGTGGACGATCGACCCGCGCAGCGGGCTCGAGCGCCCTGCCGCGCCGACGGCGAGTGCCGACGGCGACGGTGCGCGCGTCAGCGGAGTGCTCTCGTTCGTGCCCGACGCACCCGGCGCCGACGTGCTCGTCGGCGTCGCGCTGCTCGACGGCAAGCCCGTCGGCGTAGCGATCGAGGCCGACGCGCAAGGCGTGACCGTCGAGGCGACGACGCGATATGACGCGAGCCGCTCGCTCGGGCACGTAACGCTCGAGAACGCTCCCGCGCTCGTGCTCGACGCGCCCGAGGAGTCGCTCGCCTCGGCGTGGTACCTCGCGCAGTCGCTGATCGCCGCCGAGTCGCTCGGCAGCGTCGAAACGGCGCTCGACGTGTCGGTCGAATACGCCAAGGAGCGCCACACGTTCGGCCGCGCGATCGGCTCCTACCAAGCCGTCAAGCACTCGCTGACGGAGGTGCTGCGCCAGCTCGACAACGGCCGCTCGCTGCTCTATTACGCCGGCTGGGCCCGCGGCGGCGCGCCAAGCGAGTTCCCGCTCGCCGCCAGCGCCGCGCGCTCGGTCGCCGGGCGCGCGCTCGACACGGCCTCGCGCACGATGATCTCCGTCCACGGAGGCACCGGCGCGACGTGGGAGCACGACGCGCCGCTGTACTTCCGTCGCGCGCAGCTCTCGCGCCGCCTGCTCGGCGGTACGAACGGAGCGACCGACCGCGTCGCCGGTGAGCTGATGGCGCAGGCGGACGCGGCTTAGGCGAGGCTCGCACGCGTTGCCCCGAGTGCGCTCCGGCGCTCGGGGCCGGCAACACCGGCTCGGGAGCTACTCGATGGATGCGGACAAGCGGTCTCTCGCACGTCTCACCGCAACTGTCCTCGCCGGCCTCGCGCTGGCGACTCCCGGCGCATTAGCCGAGAGCCCGCCGGCGCAGGCGGTTCGCGTCGGCGCCGCTGCGGCGCTGCCGGCCGGCGCCCAGCCGCTCGGCGCCGTGCCGGCCGAGAAGCCGCTGAAGCTGACCGTCGCGCTCGCCTCGCAGGACCCGAGCGGGCTTGCCGAGCTCGCGAGCGAAGTCTCCGATCCATCCTCGCCGCGCTTTCGCCAGTACCTGAGCGTCGCCCAGTTCGCGCGTCGCTTCGGTGCCACGCCCGCGCAAACGACAGCGGTGCGCGAGGCGCTGCGCGAGCACGGCCTGAGCGTCGGCGCGCCGACCGCGAACGACCTGACGCTCCCCGTCAGCGGCACCGCGGCGCAGGTCGAGCAGGCATTCGCGACTTCCCTCTCGCAGGTCGAGTTGCCCGACGGCCGCATGGCGTACGCAAATACCGATGCGCCCGCGGTCTCCGCAAGCGTTGCTCCATTCGTGCAGGGCGTCATCGGGCTCGACGACGTCGGCCGCGACGCGCCTCAAGACGTCACGAGCCGCTCGCTCGTGCGCCGCTCGGTCGGCGCTCCGGCACACTCGGCGAGCGGGGGCGCCCGCAACGTCCAGGTCGCGACCGGCGGGCCGCAGCCGTGCGAAGCCGCGCAGGCGCTTCAGGAACCATTCGAGTTCGCCGCCGGCCAGCGCGCCGCCGGCGTGACCGCAGACCAGGTCGCGACGGCGTACCGACTCTCGGGCATGTATCGCGCCGGAGACTTCGGCGCCGGGCAGACGATCGCGCTGTTCGAGCAGGAAGCGTTCCTGCCGAGCGACATCGCCAGCTACCAGAGCTGCTTCGGCACGAGCGCGACCGTCACGCCGATCGACGTCGACGGCGGTCCGGAAGCCTCCGAAGAAGGCGACGCCGAGGCGGCGCTCGACATCGAGCAGGTCATGGGCCTCGCGCCACAGGCCCACGTGCTCGTCTACCAGGGCCCGATCGAACAGAACGTCGCGCCCGTCGACATCATCGCGCGGATCGTCTCCGACGACAGCGCGAAGGTCATCTCGACCTCGTGGGGGATCTGCGAGGAATTGACCGGATCGAGCGTGATCGCGGCCGAGAACACGCTGCTGCAGGAGGCCGCGGCGCAGGGTCAGTCGTTCTTCTCCGCATCGGGCGACAGCGGCTCCGAACAGTGCTCGCAGTACAAAGCGAGCGACAAGTCGATATCGGTGCTGAACCCCGCCAGCCAACCGTTCGCGACCGGCGTCGGCGGCACGACGCTGTTCTCCCGCGACGAAGGCGCCGCGTTCTTCTACACGGGCGAACTGCCCCCGAGCGAAAGCGTTTGGAACGACCGCCCGCCACCGTCGGCCAAATATGAATTTCACGGGGCAACGGGCGGGGGCATCTCGCAGAGATGGGCGATGCCCGCCTATCAGTCGAGCGCCGCGCCCACGGTCGGCGTCGTCAAAGCCGGACTCTCCGGCGGCTCCTGCGGCGGCGCGGCGCTGTGCCGCGAGGTGCCCGACGTCGCCGCGAACGCCGATTCGAGGACGGGCTACGTCGTCTTCGCCGACATCGAAGAAGAAGACGGCTGGACGTTCGTCGGCGGAACGAGCGCAGCGGCGCCGTTGTGGGCTGCGGTCACAGGGCTCGCGAACGCCTCGCCCGCGTGCCACGGCCTGAGCATCGGCTTCGCCAACCCCTCGCTTTACGCGCTCGCCGGCAGCGCCTATGAAAGCGACTTCCGCGACATCAGCAGCGAGCATCTTCACCGGCAGGGCGAACAACGACGAAACGTCCGAAGCCGGCCCGTTCCCGGTCTCGGCGAAGTACGACATGACGACGGGCATCGGCGCGCCGCTCGGGACGAGCCTTGCCGAAGGGCTCTGTGCCCTGGCGAGCGCCCCTCAGGAGACCGAAGCGGCAGCTCCGGCGCAGGCCAGCGCTCCGCCCGTCGCCTCCGCGCCTACGCCGGCCCCGGCGCCGACGTCCGTCGCGTTCGCGAGCGTCGGCGCGGCGCAGCTGAGAGCGCTGCTGATCGCGCACCTCACGCCCTCCGGCCAGTCCGCAAGGACGGCATCGCTGCTCGCGAGGGGCGGCTACGCGCTCGCCTTCCAAGCACCCGAGGCCGGCTCGCTGACGATCGCCTGGTACGAGTCGCCCCCCGCCGCGAAGCAGACCAAGCCGAAGCCGGTGCTCGTCGCGATCGGCCGGCTGAAGTTCTCCTCCGCCGCCACGAAGACGCTCGAGCTGAAGCTCACAGCCGCCGGCAGGTCGCTGCTGAAGCACGGCAAGCGCGTGAAGCTGACCGCAAAGGGCACGTTCGCGCCGAGCGGCAAGCCGGCCGTCAGCGCGGCGAAGTCCTTCACGCTCAAACGCTGAGCGCAACGTCCGGCCGAGCGCTAGCTCACTTGCGCACGCGCGCGACGCTCGCCTGCGTCAGCGTCGCGAGCACGGGCGCGCCGTACGCGGCGTGGACCGCTTCGACGAGCGCCTGATCGACGCCGCAGTTGATGCAGAAGCCATGCTGGGACCAGCCAATCGCACGCGCGAGCACCTGGTCTGCGTACGTCACGCCCGTCGCGTCGTGCCCGTAGTAGTCGTACGCCGCATCCCACGCGGCGCCGTCGAGCGAGTAGCCGGCGCCGTCGGCCGAGAGCAGGTGCGCGGCGGCCATGATCGAGTCGAAGTCGTCGTAGATCGACGGGTGCTTCGCCGTCACGTGATCGTACGTCCGCGGGCGCGCCCCGTAGCGGTATGAGTCGCTGACGAGGCGCCACGTCGTGACGGGCCCGTTCGTCACGTTGAACTGCATCGGCCCGCCGCAGCAGCCGGCGAAGTTCAGGCCCGTGTACGTGTCAGACGCCGTCGAGAAAGCCGACTCCTGGCGGTGGATCGAGGCGAGCAGCAGCCAGTTGACGCCGAACGTGCGCTGCGCCGTCGCGTAGATCGGATAGAAGCCTTCCATCCAGCGCGTCGAGATGTGCGTCTGCGTCTGATCGACGAAGCGCGTCGCGTCGAGCTGCTGCTGCTTGCCCGAGGGGCGCGCGACGATCGTGCCGCCGCTTCGCGAGCGCGCGCGCCGAGCCGCGCCGACTGCGCCTTCAAGCACGCTCGCCGAAGACGCCGCGCTCGGCGCGGGCGTCGTCGCGACGACGGGCACGACCGGTGGCGCTGCGGCCGGCGCTGACGATCCCGAGCCACCGCCGAGCGTCAGCGCCGCGACGAGCGCCACGATGCCGAGCAGCGCGAGACCGCCCGCGAGCAGCCAGCTGCTGCGCTCAGATGCGGGCTCCGGTACATGCGCGTGCGCGAGCGTCGCTGTGTTCGGCTCGTCGGAGGCCATTGCCGCTACAAGGTAGCCGCCCGCACCTGCGCGCACGCAAGCTCCCGGCGGACGCCCGTCGTAGACGAGCCAGGCCACCGCGACATCGTCCCTACCGTCTGTGTTCTACCTCGTATGCGCCACCCGAAGCCAACCCTCTCTGCGCTGCTCGCGCCGACGCTCGCAGCGCTGGCGGCGCTGGCGCTGGCGGCCACCGTCCCGACAGCGTCCTCAGCGGCACCGGCGAACCCTGCGGGCCGAGCACGCGCAGCAAGCGTCGCCTCCGCGCCGGCGCCGCTGACACCCGCACAGCAGCACTATCTCGCCCTCGCCCAGCAAGGGGTCGCGCAGGCGAAAGCGCGCTGGAGCGACAAGCGCCTCGGCTGGTACGACTCGCGCCTCGGCGACCGCGACCGCTATCCGCTCGCGACGATCTGGGACATCGTGCCGCTGTTCGAGTCGCTCGATGCGATCGCGACCGCCCAGCCGACAGCGGCGAACCGCGCCGCGCTGACGCGCTTCGCGACGGGCGCCGAGCGCTACCTCAACCGCGGCCTGCGACCGCGTCCCGGCTACTCGCCTTACCCGGGCGACCGCACGGCCGGCACGGAGACGTGGTTCGACGACAACGGCTGGTGGGGGATCGCGTTCGTCAACGCCTACCGCGCGACGGGCTCCAAGCGCTGGCTCGCGGACGCGCAGCGCGCGCTGTCGTACGTCGCCGCGGCCGGCTGGGACGCGAGCACGGGCGGGCTGTGGTGGAACACGGAGCACCCGTACAAGGCCGGCGCGGCACTCGCCTCCGACACGCTGCTCGCGACGCTGCTCTACCAGCAGACCGGCTCGAGCTTCGCGCTCGGACAGGCGCGCAAGTTCCTCGCGTGGGGCAACACGAGCGGCTTCAGCCAAGCCGACGGCCTGTACGCCGGCAGCAGCCTCAACCCGACGCCGATCGACTACGCCGAGGGCCCGATGATCTACGCGCAAGCGGTGCTCTGCGAACTGACGCACACGCCGAGCGACTGCGCGCACGCGACCGAACAGCAGGCGAACTCGCTGAAGCGCTTCGGCTACGTGCTCGACTTCTCGCCGCAGTACGACGCGATCTACCTGCAGTGGATGCTCGCGACATACGCGCTGCATCACGACCGCACGCTGTACTCGCTCGCGGCCGACAACGCGCAGATCGTCGAATCGCGTGCGCGCAACAGCTCCGGGCTCTACCTGCTCTCGTGGGACGGCGAGACGCTGCCGCTCAGCGACGCGCGGCCGGGAATGCTGCAGACGCAGGCCGCGACGACGAGCCTGTTCGCTTGGCTCGCCGTCTACCCGCCGCCGGCCTGAGCGACACCGCCGGCATACGCGCTCGCTGCGGTTGCGCTAGACGCCGAGCGCGCGTTTGGCGAAGCGATCGAAGACGTGATCGGGCAGCAAGCTGCGCAGGACGATCATCGCGCGCGCGTCGCGGCCGATGACGTAGCGCGCCTTCATCCGCTTGGCGGTGAGCGCTGCCTCGATCGTCTCGGCGACCTGCTCGGGCGGGACGCCGCGGCTCGCGGTGCTTTCGATCGTCTTCTTCATCGCGGCCGGCACGTGCCCGTACTCGGCGCGCAGGCTCTCGGGGATCGTCAGCTTCTCTTCGACCTCGCGCGTCTTCTCCCAGATCGGCGTCGCGACGGAGCCGGGCTCGATCAGCGCGACCTGCACGTGCGACGTGCTCAGCTCGACGCGCAGCGCGTCGCCGATCGCCTCGAGCGCGTACTTCGACGCGGCGTAAGGCGCCGTGAAGGCCATCGCGACGCGCCCGCCGACGGAGGAGACGAACAGCAGCCTGCCGCGCGCGGCGCGCAGCGCCGGCAAGAGCGCCTGCGTGACGGCGACCTGGCCGAGCACGTTGACGTCGAACTGCGTGCGCAGGTCTTCGGGCGAGACGAGCTCGAGCGGGCCGCCGAAGCCGATGCCGGCGTTGTTGACGAGCGCGTCGAGGCGGCCCGGCGAGGAATCGCCGGCGCCGCCGAGCTCGCTGACGCGCGCGGCCGCGAGGCGGACCTGCTCGAGGTCGGTCACGTCGAGCAGCAGCGGCTCGATCCGCCCCGAAGGGTCTTCGCCCGAGAGCCGCTCGCCATCCTCTCTGCGGCGCACGCCGGCGAGCACGGTCCATCCTGCATTGGCGAGCCGCAGCGCCGTCGCCTGGCCGATTCCGGTCGAAGCTCCGGTGATCAACGCGGTCGGCATTCGTGAAAGCTACCTCACCGCTCGATTAGTCACCGCTTAGGATCAGCGGCGATGGTTCGCCGCGTGCTCGAGCGCCTTCTCGCCCTCCGGCCTGCGCGCATGCGTGCGCGGCTCGTGCTCGCGGCGTGCGCGTGCGTCGCCGTCGCGCTGCTGCTGTGCAGCTGCGGCTCGGGCTTTCGCGCCAGCGACGACGCGCGCGCGGACGTCGACATCGCGGCGCCTGGAAGCTGCGCCGCGACTGTGCTCGACGCGCTCGGCCACGTCGCGACGCGCGTCTACCGCGAGGGGATCTCGAGCGAACGGACCGCGAGCGCGACGCGCATGATCAAGTCCTCGGCCGCTCTGCGCACGGCAGTCGAACATGGCAACGCAGCGAGCGCGCGCGTCGCCGCGCGCGCGCTGATCGCGACGGGGCACATGACGAACCTGCGCGTCGTGCGCGCCGGCAAGGTGCTCGTCGACCTCGGCGGCCCGGCGCTGACGCCGCTTCAAGGAACGCTGACGGACGGCCGCGGCAAGCCGATCGCGAGCTTCGTCACGAGCGTGTGGGCCGACGGCGGGCTGATCGCCGAGACGAACGGGATCGCCGAAGCGACGACGCTGCTGCGCAGCGAACCGTCCTCGGGCCACGCGCAGATGCTCGCGGGCGCCTTCGAGCTGCCGAGCGGAGCGCTGCCGGCGCAGGGCACGCTCGAGCACGACGGCGTCACGTACGAGTTCACCTCCTACGCGGCGCGCGCGTACCCGGCCGGCGAACCGCTGCGCGTGTTCCTGCTGCGCCCGATCGAATCGACCGCTGCGCTGTGTGGGTCGAGCGACGAGGAGACGACCGTCAACACGCTGAGCCGAATCGCGCGGCTGATCTACGAGGGCGAGGCGGGCCGGCGCACGCTGACGCAGATCGAGCGCGTGCAGCAGAACGCGCCGCTGCTGCGCGCCGTCTCGAAGCACGACAAGGCGGCGACGCGCAAGGCCGTCGAAGCGCTGCTGCACCAGCACATCGTGCGCCTGCGCGTCAGCTCCGACGGAAAGCTGCTCACGGACGTCGGCGGCCCGTACGTGCTCGCTCCCGTGACTGCGCCGCTGCATCTGCGCGGGCGCACGATCGGCAGCTTCGTGCTCTCGATCCAGGACGACGAGGGCTACAAGCGCCTCGCGAACCGGCTCGCGGGGCTCGACGTGCTGATGTACATGGGCAAGCGTCTCGTCAAGAGCACGATCGGCGCTTCGCCGGGCCCGGTCCCGGCGAGCGGGCCCGTCAGCGTTCACGGCAAGAGCTACCGCGCGTACACGTTCGACGCGAAGGCGTTCCCGTCGGGGCCGCTGCGGATCACGGTGCTGATCCCGCTGCCCTACTCGTAGAGCGCGCGACGACGCAACGTGCCCTAGAGGCGCCCACCCCGCCGGTAGCCGAACCCGCCACTCGTGAGCATGATCGCCAGCACGACGAGCAGCAGAAGCCAGAGCAGGGGGCTGACCCCTATGCCACCGAAGATGGCGGCGATTACCAAGAGCACGATGATGATCTCGACTAGGCCCATCTGAAACCTCCGGTCAATTGATCTGCGCAGCGCCGAGGCCAGTCCTGGCGTTTTCGCAGATCATGTTGTAGTCAGGCCGACGGTACTTCGCTGCGGGAGCTTTACAACCGCCCGGTGTCGGCATGCGAACGTCTTCGCGCGTACCTGGTACAAAGCTTGAGATGAACGAGGCCCCGACGGCGACGATCTCCATCGTTGAGGCCGATCCAGACCTCGGCGAGCTGATCGAGCCGCGAGAGCTCGACCGCGCCCGACACGAGGCGCGGGCGCAGCTGCTGCGGCTGTGGCCAGGCGATTGGAATGCCGCCGATTCCGTGCAGCCCGGGCGTCATCACCGCGGATTCCTGATCGTCGACGGCCTCCTCACGAGGGACGTCCAAGTGCTCGGACGCCAGTGCGTCGAGCTGCTGGGCCACGGCGATGTAATGCGTCCATGGTCGTGGGACGGGGAGGGGTCGCATGTGCACGCTGAGATCGGCTGGACGGTGCTCGAGCCGACTGGCATGGCCGTGCTCGATCAGAGGCTCGTCAGCCGCATTGCGCCTTGGCCTCAGCTCGGTGTTGAGTTGTTCAACCGCGGCACTCGGCGTGCGCACGCGCTTGCTGTCTCGCTGGCGATCTCCTATCACCAGCGCGTTGACGATCGCCTGATACTCACGCTTTGGCACCTCGCCGAGCGTTGGGGGCGAGTGCATACGGAGGGCATCGTCGTTCCTCTTCCGCTCTCTCACCAGAGGCTCGCTGACCTTGTCGGAGCGCACCGGCCATCGGTCACGACAGCGCTCGGAGAGCTCGCGCGCACCGGCTCGGTGAGTCGGCGTGAAAACGGCGACTGGGTACTGCACGGCACGCCTCCGCGCGAGCTGCGCCACCACCGATTGGCTGGCGTGATCGCTGGGTCGTCGTCGCTCTGAGCGAGAGACGTTGCTATGTCCGCATTCGGACACACGTCCGAGAGCCGCGAATTCGGGGCGCTATGGTCCCGATCCCGAAGGAGCGACTATAGGAATCGTCGCGGGGCGTCATCCTCCAACCTAAGCAACGAAGTCCCTAAAAGGAGAAACAAATGTTGAGAGGGCTCGTAGGTCTCCTCGTCGTCGTCGCGATCGTGCTGTTCCTCGTCAAAGTGGCGGTGGTCGGAGGGATCGTCGGCGCCATCGCGCTCGTGCTGCTCGTCCTTCTCGTGATGGGGCGTTTGTAGCGATAGAGGGTTACGACAGCACGATGCGTGCGCTCATGGAGAATCCGAGCAGTGCGAGAACCTCCTAGCTGGAGGAATCGGCGGCCTTCGGCCTGGACTGCCACGGCCACTGTCCGGACAGCTCCACGTCCAGCGTAAAGCTCAGGAATGTCCGCACCGCCACCAAGATTGCGAGGACGCCGACTCCGGCAAAGGTGGGCGCGACCGCGACGGTGCGGATGATGTCTCCGGCTACGAGGAACTCGAGGCCGAGAAGGATCGCTTTGCCGACCTGCTGGCGATACACGCGATACGCCACCTGGGGTCGATCCCGATCTTTGAGCGCGAGCGCGAATGCGCACGTGGCCACGACCAGCCCAGCGACGATGACGAGGACACCCGCTCCGTCGATAACCTTAGAGACAGTGTCGACGGTATTCTTGAAGTCGGCGTCGTTCAAGCGACCAAGCTACCCGCTACGCAGGTCGGCTCAGGCGGCGGCGAGCGAGGAGCGCTTGCTCTCGAGGCCCGCGAGCAGTTCGGCGAACGCGTCGGCGAATTTCTCGACGCCCTCGCGCTCGAGCGTGTCGGTGACGTCCTTGTAGTCGACGCCGGCAGCCTCGAGATCGGCGAACACCTGGCGCGCCTCGTCGAGGTCCGACTCCAGACGCGGGCGCGGGACGCCGTGGTCCTGGAAGTCCTTGACCGTCTCCTCGGGCATCGTGTTGACCGTGTCCGGGCCGATCAGCTCCTCGACGTAGAGCGTGTCGCGGTAGTCGGGGTTCTTCACCGACGTCGACGCCCACAGAACGCGCTGCGGCGTTGCGCCCTTCGAGGCGAGGTATTCCCAGCGCGGCCCGGCGAAGATCTCCTTGTAGCGCTGGTAGGCGAGACGCGCGTTGGCGATCGCGAGCTTGCCCTTCAGCTCGTCGTGCCCACCGAGCTCGTCGAGCCGCTTGTCGGCCTCGGTGTCGATCCGCGAGACGAAGAAGCTCGCGACGGACGCGACGTTCGTCGGGTCGCCGGCCTCCGCGACGAGCCGCTCGAGCCCGCGGATGTAAGACTCGGCGACGGCTTCGTAGCGTTCGAGCGAGAAGATCAGCGTGACGTTGATCGACTTGCCCTTCGAGATGACGTCCTCGATCGCCGCGAGCCCGGGCTTCGTCGCGGGGATCTTCACCATCAGGTTCGGCCGCTCGACGGACTCGTGCAGGCGCATCGCTTCGCGGAACGTCGCGAGCGTGTCGTAGGCGAGGCCGGGGTCGACCTCGAGCGAGACGTAGCCGTCGCGGCCCGAGCCGCCGTCCCAGATCGGGCGGAACACGTCGCACGCCTCGCGGATGTCCTGCTCGGCGAGCGCCCAGAAGACGTCCTTGATCTCGAGGTCGTCGTCGAGCTCTGAGAGCTGCTGCTCGTAGGCGTCGCCAGCGGCCATCGCCTTTTCGAAGATCGACGGGTTCGACGTCGCGCCGACGACGGAGTAGTCGTCGAGCAGCTCCTGCAGGCGCCCGTCGCGGGTCGTTTCGCGCGAGAGATTGTCGATCCAAACGCTCTGGCCGAGGGCCGAGAGCAGGCGCAGCGGAGGAATCGGCTCGGAGGACATAGCGTTGTCTCCTTTATCTCTTTTCGAATTAATCATTAATATTAAAAATTATTTGTCGCGTGCGAGCAAGGCACGCGCGCGCTTGGCGACGTGCTCGGAGGTGAAACCGAGCTTCTCGAGCACGGTCGTCCCCGGAGCGGAGGCGCCGAAGCGGTCGAGGCCGAGCACGTCGCCCTGCAGCCCGACCCACTTCCACCAGCCGGCCGTAGCGCCAGGCTCGACCGACAGCCGCGCCGTCACGCTCGGCGGCAGCACCTCGTCGCGGTACTCCTGCGACTGCGCCTCGAACAGTTCGATGCATGGCATCGAGACGACGCGGACGTTCGTGCCGTCCTTCGCAAGCGCCTGCGCGGCGTGCAGCGTCGTCGGCACCTCGGCGCCCGTCGAGATCAGGATCAGCTCCGGCGTCTGCCCGTCTTGCGAGTCCCACAGCACGTAGCCGCCTTGCGCGACACCGTCGGCGCTCGCGACCTCGCCGCGGTCGAGCGTCGGGATGTTCTGGCGCGAGAGCAAGAGCGCGACGGGGCCGTCCTCGCGCTCGAGCGCGAGCTGCCACGCGGCGACCGTCTCGTTCGCGTCGCCCGGGCGGATCACCCACAGCTCCGGGATCGCGCGCAGCGAGGCGAAGTGCTCGATCGGCTGGTGCGTCGGGCCGTCCTCGCCGAGCCCGACCGAGTCGTGCGTCCAGACCCAGACGACCGGCAGCTTGCTCAGCGCCGAGAGCCTGACGCTGCCGCGCATGTAGTCGGAGAACATCAGGAACGTCGAGCCGTACGGCTTGACGATGCCGCCGTGCGCGGCGGCGCCGTTGACGATCGCGCCCATCCCGTGCTCGCGGATGCCGAACGGCACGTTGCGCCCGGCGTGGACTTTCGAGAACTGCCCGGCGCCGTCGAACACGGTCTTCGTCGACTCGACGAGGTCAGCCGCGCCGCCGATCATCGTCGGGCCGAACTCGGCAAACGCCGCCATCGTCTTCTGCCCGGCCGAGCGCGAAGCGATCTCCTCGCCGGCCGCGAACGTCGGCAGCGCCTCGCGCCAGCCGTCGCGCAGCTTGCCCTTCCAGGCGAGGTCCCAGTCGGCGGCCATCTCCGGAAAGGCATCGCGCCACGGGCGGTAAAGCCGCTGCTCCCACTCGCCCTGCGCCTCGGCGCCGCTCTGCGCGAGCGACATGTGCTCGTAGACGCGCTCGTCGACCCAGAACTTCTTGTCGGGGTCGAAGCCCATCACTTCCTTCGTCGCGCGCACCTCGTCTTCGCCGAGCGCCGCGCCGTGCGATTTGGCCGTGTCGATCGCGTTCGGCGCCGGATAGGCGATGTGCGAGCGGATCTGGATGAACGACGGGCGCTCCTCTTCCTCGCCGGCCGCCGCGATCGCCTGCGTCAGCTCCTCGACGTCCTCGGAGTCCTCGACGCGCAGCACGTGCCAGCCCTCGGCCTCGAAGCGCTTCAGATGGCTCTCGGAGTCGAACGAGATCGCTGTCGTGCCGTCGATCGTGATGTGGTTGTCGTCGTAGCAGAGCGTCAGCTTGCCGAGGCCGAAGTGCCCCGCGATCGAAGCCGCTTCCTGGCTGATGCCCTCCATCAGGTCGCCGTCGGAGCAGATCGCGTACGTGCGGTGGTCGACGAGCTCGTGGCCGGGGCGGTTAAAGCGCTCCGCGAGGAAGCGCTCGGCGAGCGCGAGGCCGACCGCGTTGCCGACGCCCTGTCCGAGCGGGCCCGTCGTCACCTCGATGCCGGGCGTGTGCCCGCGCTCGGGATGCCCCGGCGTGCGCGAGCCCCACTGGCGGAACTGCTTCAGATCTTCGAGCGTCAGGTCGTAGCCGCACAGGTGCAGCAGCGAGTACTGCAGCACGCACGCGTGCCCCGAGCTGAGCACGAAGCGGTCGCGATCGGGCCAGTCGGGGTCGTTCGGGTTCGCCTGAAGGAAACGCTCGAACAACGTGTAGGCGAGCGGTGCGAGCGCCATCGCCGTGCCGGGGTGGCCCGCGTTGGCCTTCTGCACGGAGTCCATCGCCAGGCCACGGATCGTGTCGATCGACAGCTCGCGGATCTCACGCTCGTCCATTACGAGCGATCCTAGCGAGCATCGGCCGCTAGCATCTGTCGATCATGGACGAGCGCTTCTGCGACGTCGGCGACGACATCACGCTCTGTTACGAGACGTTCGGCGATCCGAGCGATGAGACGGCGCTGCTGGTCATGGGGCTCGGCACGCAGATGATCGCCTGGCAGGACGATTTCTGCCGCGATCTCGCGGCGCGCGGCTTTCACGTCGTACGCTTCGACAACCGTGACATCGGCCGCTCGACGCACCTGCAGGGCCCGCCGCCGACGATCCGCCAGCTGCTCTTGCGCTCGCGTGGCGCCGCGCACTACAAGCTCTCCGACATGGCCGAGGACGCGGCCGGGCTGCTGCGCGAGCTCGACCTGTCGCCGGCGCACGTGATCGGCGCGTCGATGGGCGGGATGATCGCGCAGACGCTCGCCGCGCGCCACCCCAAGCGCGTGCGCTCGCTGACCTCGATCATGTCGAACACGGGCGCGCTGACGAACGGCCAGCCGGCGCTGAAGCTCTACCCGTTCTTCCTGCGCCGCCCGACGGCCGGGCGCGAGCAGTACGTCACGCACTTCGAGCGCCTGTTCGACGCGATCGGCTCACGCGGGCTGCCGCGCGAGCCCGAGGAGATCCGTGCGCTCGCGGGTCTCAGCTACGAGCGCGACCACGACCCGGCCGGGCCCGGGCGCCAGCTCGCGGCGATCCTCGCCTCGGGCGACCGCACGAGCGAACTGCGGCGGATCACGGCGCCGACGCTCGTCGTCCACGGCACCGCCGACCCGCTCGTGCGTCCCTCCGGCGGGCGCGCGACGGCGAAGGCGATCGCGGGCGCGAAGCTCTTGACGATCGAGCGAATGGGGCACGACATGCCGCGCGCGATCTGGCCGCAGCTGATCGACGCGATCGCCGAGAACGCGGCAAGAGCGGGTGGCTCCCCGGATCGCCACCCGCCCCTGCATGCCTCCCGAGCCCCCCTCTCAGGGCTTTCCGGGTAGGCGCCTCGCGGCGTCCCTCAAGCGCCGTAAGGTCGCCGGCGATGCGCCGGCAATCCCGCCATCGTGTGCGCGCGCCCGGTCGAGCACCATCGGGACTGCGCACGCACGCGAACGAGCCAGTGCAGATCGTGACGGCAGTGCGAGCGGCGATACGGCCAGCGGCCGTGCAGCGCGCGCGACATCCGCTGCGCCTGGCAGACCGACTCCCTCATCGCTCTCCCTCTCCCCCGCCCCGCAAACCTGAACTCAAGCCCATGCTTCAAGGCCCCTTGCTATTCAACCCTCACGCCACTCGACTGCTCTATCTCCGAATGGGCGGAACCGCTTCTCCCGCTGGGACATATAAATCACGTTTTACGCGGAATGTCAACACATGTCCCGATCTATCGAACGCGGCGCGCTTCGCGCGATGAAAACGGAGGGAAACAACGGCACGATCGGCCCGCTGGCCGGCGTCGAACCGATCGTTTGAAAGACCGAACCCCGCCGTCGCAGCGGCGCCGTTGACGTCGCTCGTCTCTCTCTTGCATCCGACGCGCGCCGATGCGGTCGGCGAGCCGGCGTTCGCAGACGGCTGAGCTCTGGTGCTGCAGTGCGCCCGGCGGGAATCGAACCCGCGGCCTGCGGCTTGAAAGACCGCTGCTCTTTGGCTCCCCGAAGAGAACCGTTGACCACTGAGCTACGGGCGCGCGCTGGGTGTGACTGTTTGTTTCACGTTGCCGTGAGCGCCTAATCTAAGCACGCCCGCTCAGAGCGCGCCAACGAAGTCGAGGATCTCTCGCGAAACGAGCGGCGCGTTCTCGCGGTGCGGCCAGTGTCCGGCCCCCTCGACGATCAGCGCGCGGCTCGGCGCCGGCAACAGCGCCGGCGTCGCGCGGAACAGATCCGCCGGCGCGACATCGGCCGTGCCGCCGACGATCAGCCCCGGCACCGCGGGCGGCTCGTCGAGCAGCCGCGAGCCGCCGAGCGGCAGCGCGCGGTAGTAGTCGAGCGCGCCGTCGAGCGTCTGTGCGGAGAACAGCGCCTGCTTTGCGAGGCGCACCGTCTCGTCGCGCTCGGGCCCGGACCAGTTCGGCGCCCAGCGGCCGTATAGCTTGTCGAGGTAGGAGAAGTTGCCGCGCCTGACGCTGTGCGCCGCCCATGGCAGCTTCAACCCGATGAAGTGCCGCGCCGCCCACAGCGACGCCGGCGTGCGCTCGAGCAGGCTCGGGTGCGGGATCGCGAGCGTCACCATCGCGCGCACGCGTTCCGGTGCGATCGTCGCGATCACGTATGTCATTAGCGCGCCCCAGTCGTGCCCGACGAACACCGCGCGCTGCGCGCCGATCGCGTCGAGCAGCGCGATGCCGTCGCGGCCGAGCGTCTCGAAGTCATACGGTCGCCCCGGCACGATCGTCTCCGGGTGGTAGCCGCGCAGCCACGGCACCGTCACGCGCCAGCCCGCCTGCGCGAGCTGCGCTTGCAGGTCGGCGAAGCCGTACGGAGTGTCTGGGAAGCCGTGCACGAGCACGATGTCCGGCCCGTCGCCCTGTTGCGAGACGACGAACGGCTGCCCGCCGCCGGAGATCGTCGTGAACTCCATCGCGCGGAGTCTATGCCTCGGCGATCAGCTCCATCAGCAGCGCGTCGTGCCAGCCGCCGTCGTCGTTGTCGCGCTCGTAGGCGCGCATCACCCCGACCGCGCGGAAGCCGGCCTTCTCATAGGCGCGAATCGCGACCGCGTTGGCCGTCGCCGGATCGATCGTGATGCGGTGGTGGCCGCGCTCGTCGACCAACTGCCGCACGACGCGCCTGATCGCCTCGCTGCCGAGCCCGCGCCCATGGAAGGCCGGGTCGAGGAACAAGTCGATCGACGCGTGACGGTAGCGCGGCGTCTGCTCCTCGGAGAAGTCGATCAGCCCGATCACGCTCCCGTCGAGCTCGATCGTTTGGCGCGTCGCCTCTGGATCGTCGCTCAGCGGGAAGCCCTCGGGCGGCTCGCCCCACCAGCGCGCCACGGCCGGCAGCGCGTGGATCCGTCGCAGCTCCGCTGCGTCGCGCTCGGTGAGTGGGCGGATGACCATCGTCTCGAGCCTAATATCCGCCGGACCCGCGAGCAACGAAAGAGGGGTTTCAGTGCGCTATTACGCGATCGCCGAGCTCGACGTCGAGGACCCGAGCTGGGTGCGCGACTACGTCGCGAACGTCACGCCGATGGTCGAACGCCGCGGCGGGCGCTATCTCGCGCGCACCGCCCAGGTCGAGCAGATCGAGGGCGAGAAGGCGCCCGCGCAGATCCAGATGATCATCGCGTGGCCCTCGAAAGCTGCCGCGGACGAGTTCTACGCGAGCGAGGAGTACCGGCCCTACCGCGAAGCGCGCCGCGCCGGCGCGCGCAACGAGTTCGTGCTGATCGCCGGCGAGGACGTAAACGGGGTCGCGCAGATCGTCGATTAGCCGAGGGGGCGCGAGCCTGGTCGAGCGGCTGAGCGGCCGCCTACGGGCGCGCCGAGCTCAGTCGACTGGCACGAGACCGCGGCGCGGATCGAGCTTGCGCGTCGAGGCGACCTCGTGGAACAGCGCGTCGGCCGGCTCTGCGAGCAGCGGTCCGAGCGCCCCGAGGAACGCGCCCGTGTGCGGCTGCGTGAAGTGGCTCTGCAGCGCCGCCTCGTCGGCCCACTGCTCGACGATCACGAAGCAGTCCTCCTGCTCGAGGTCGGCGTACACGCGGTACGCGCTGCAGCCGTCGTCTTCGCGCGAGCGCGCGCACATCTCGGTCGCGACCTCGGCGAAGCGCTCGCGGTTCTCGGGTGCGACACGCATGCGGCCAGTGACGACGATCATCGCCTCGCAGCCTACCGGCAGGCACGAAGGCTGCGCACGCCCGCGCCTGCGCACGCGCATGGCCGCGTCGCATGCTCGCGTGCTCGCCGCGAGGGCTAGGCTTCGACGATCGAGCGCAGTGAGCTGACATTCCCCTCGGATGACGCGCTCTGCGCGGCGTGGCTCTACCGGCCGGACGGCGAGCCGAGCTGCTGCGTCGTGATGGCGCACGGCTTCTCGCTGACGCGCCACGACGGACTGCCGCCATACGCCGAGCGCCTGGCCGGGGCCGGCGCGGCGGTGCTGGTGTTCGACCACCGTCACCTCGGCGACTCCGGCGGCGAGCCGCGCCAGCGCTTTCGCACGCGCGAGCAGCAGGCCGACTGGCGCGCGGCCGTCTGGTTCGCGCGACGACTCGCCGGCGTCGATCCGTCGCGGATCGTCCTCTGGGGCTTCTCCTTCAGCGGCGGACACGCCGTCACGACGGCCGCCGCCGACCCGCAGATCGCGGCCGTGATCGCGCTGTGCCCGATGGTCGACGGGCTCGCGCGTGCACTGAGCACGCCGCCGGCGCTGTCGGCGTGGCTGACACCGCGCGCGCTCGCCGACCGGTTCGGCAGGCACAACCTCGTCGCGGTCACGGGGCAGCCGGGCGAGCACGCCGCGATGACGCTCCCCGGCGAGGCCGACGGCTTCGCCGCTGCCGTGCCCGAGGGCTCGCCGTGGCGCAACGAGATCTCGCCGGGCGTCTTCCTCTCGGTCGCGATGCACCGCCCGGTGACGCGTGCGCGCTCGCTCGCGATGCCGCTGTGGGCCGGGCTCGGCGAGCAGGACGTGTCCGTCTCGGCGAGCGCCGTCGAACGCCTCGCCGAGCGCGCGCCGCGCGGCGAGCTGCACCGCTACCCCTACGACCACTTCGGCGCGTTCCTCGGCGACGGTCCGCAGCGCGTCGCGAGCGACCAAGTCGACTTCCTGCGCCGCAGCGGGCTGCTCACGGCTTGACGGCGATCGTCTGGCTCAGACGCGACCTGCGCGTGCACGACCACCCGGCGCTGCGAGCGGCGCTCGCGGAGCACGAGCGCGTCGTGCCGGTCTTCTGCCTCGACGATCGCGTGCTGCGCGGCCGCCACGCCTCGGGCGCGCGAACGCAGTTCCTGCTCGAGTGCCTCTCCGACCTCGACGCATCGCTGCGGGCACGCGGAGGCGGGCTCGTCGTGCGCCACGGCGCACCCGAGCGCGAGCTGGCGAAGCTCGCGCGCGAGACGGGCGCCGAGGCGGTTCACTTCTCAAGCGACGTGACGCCGTTCGCGCGCAAGCGCGGCGCGCGCGTACGTAGCGCGCTGACAGAGGCGGGCATAGAGCTGCACGGCCACACGGGCCTCGGCGTGATCGACGACATCGGTGCGCCGCGCACGCAGAGCGGCAAGCCGTACACGATCTTCACGCCGTTTCACCGCAATTGGGAGGGCCAGCCTCGACGAGACGTGCTCAGCGCGCCGCGCGAGCTGCCGCCGCTGCCCTCGCGCCTCGCCAAGGGCCGCATCCCGGCGCTCGCGGCGCTCGGCCTCGAGCAAGACGTGCGCGAACCGGCGAAGGGTGGCGAGTCGCGTGGACGCGAGCGGCTCTCGCGCTTCCTGCAAGCGAACGTTCGCTCCTACGGTCAGGGACGCGACGCGCTCGGCGACGACAGCACGTCGCGGCTGTCGCCGTACCTGCACTTCGGCTGCGTCTCGCCACGCGAGCTGGAGACGCGGCTGCCGGGCGGCGAGGGCGCGGAGGCCTTTCGCCGCCAGCTCTGCTGGCGCGACTTCCACCACCACGTGCTGCTGCACTTCCCACGCAACGCGCGCACGGAGTTCCAAGAGCGCTACCGCGGGAAGATCGCCTGGAGTCGTGCCGATCGCCGCTTCGAGGCATGGTGCGAGGGGCGCACAGGGTTCCCGCTCGTCGACGCCGGCATGCGCCAGCTGCGCGCGGAGGGCTGGATGCACAACCGCGCGCGGCTCGTCGTCGGCTCGTTCCTGACAAAGGACCTGGGGATCGACTGGCGCTGGGGCGAGCGCTGGTTCATGCGCCTGCTGCTCGACGGCGACGAGGCGAACAACAACGGCAACTGGCAGTGGATCGCGTCGGTCGGGACAGACCCGGCGCCGGTCTTTCGGCGGATCTACAACCCGGCACGCCAGCTCGACAGCTACGACCCCGATGGCCGCTACGTGCGCCGCTATGTGCCCGAGCTCGCGCATGTCCCGCGCGAGCACCTCGGCGAGCCGTGGACGATGTCGCCCGAGCTGCAGCGCGAGCTCGGCTGCGTGATCGGCAAGGACTACCCCGAGCCGATCGTCGACCACGCGGAGGCTCGCCGCGCGGCGCTCGAGCGCTACCGCGTGGGCTGAGGCGCGCCGCCCGCCGCGCGGCGCGCGCCGCCTGGCAAGGGTCACGGTTTCGCGGTTGGGCGCTTGGGTAAATCATCTGGATGACCTCGTTCGGCTACACGATGATGTGCGAGCAGTCGCGCGCCGATCAGCTCGTCGGCGACGTGCGCCTCGCCGAGCAGGCGGGCTTCGACTTCTCGGTCATCTCCGACCACTTCCAGCCGTGGCTTCAGGAGCAGGGCCATTCGCCGTATGCGTGGGCGGTCCTCGGCGCAGCAGCGCAGGCGACGGAGCGAATCCCGCTGATGACCTACGTCACGTGCCCGACGCTTCGCTACCACCCGGCCGTCGTCGCACAGAAGGCCGCGACCGTGCAGATCCTCTCGGGCAATCGCTTCCGCCTGGGCCTCGGCGCGGGCGAGAACCTCAACGAGCACGTCGTCGGCAAGCGCTGGCCGGCGGTCGGCGAGCGCCACGAGATGCTCGCGGAGGCGATCGAAGTGATCGCTGCGCTGTTCGACGGCGAGGGCACGGTCAACTTCCGCGGCAAGCACTTCGACGTCGAGACGGCGAAGCTGTGGGACCTGCCCGACGAGCGCGTGCCGGTCGGCGTCGCCGTCTCCGGGGCGGACTCGTGTCGCCTGGCGGGCGAGAAGGCCGACCTGATGATCGCCGTCGAGCCGAAGCCGGAGCTCGGCGAGATGTTCGACGCGGCCGGCGGCGCGGGCAAGCCGCGCATCGGGCAGATCGCGCTCTCCTACGACGCCGACCGCGACGCGGCGGTGCAGCGCGCGCACGAGCAGTTCCGCTGGTTCGGCCTCGGCTGGAAGGTCAACGCCGATCTGCCGAACCCGGACGGCTTCGACGCGGCGACGCAGTTCGTCACGCCCGAGCAGGTCTCCGAGCAGCTCGGCTGCGGCCCGGATGTGGAGGAGCACGTCGAGAAGATCAAGCCGTTCCTGCAAGCCGGCTTCACCGAGCTCGCGCTCGTGCAGATCGGCGCCGAGCAGCAGCAGCCGTTCATCGCGTGGGCCGAGCGCGAGCTGCTGCCCGCGCTGCGCTCGCTCTAGCGCCGGGTCAGGGCCGCGTCCGAGCGCTCGTGCGGCGTATGCTTGAGGCGCAGTCATCAAGGGTGCAGTACGGGTGAGGCTCGAGGAGGAGTGGCGATGGAGAGCGGTGTCACACAGATGGAGCGGCGCGTTCGCACCGCGGTCGAGGCAGGCACGGTCGCGGAGGCCTTCCGCCTGACCGTCGCCGAGCGCGAGGACGATGTCGCGATCCGGACGAAGGGCGATGCGTTCACGATCACGTGGGGAGCGCTGCAAGCGCGCGTCGATGCGCTCGCGGGCGGGCTGGCGAAGCTCGGCGTTCAGCGCGGCGAGACGGTCGCGCTGATGCTCTGCAACCGTCCCGAGTTCCACCTCTGCGACCTCGCGGCGATGATGCTCGGCGCGACGCCGTTCTCGATCTACAACACGTACTCGCCCGAGCAGATCCGCTACTTGCTCAAAGACGCCGAGGCGAAGGTGCTGATCTGCGAGCAGCAGTACCTGCCGCAGGTGCTCGAGGCGCGCGAGGGCGTCGGCACGCTCGAGCACGTCATCGTGATCGACGGCGAGCCGCCGGCGGGCACGCTCGCGCTCGCCGACGTCGAGGGCTCGAACCCGGACTTCGACGTCGCGGCGTCGGTCGCCGAGATCCGCGCGAACGACGTGCTGACGCTGATCTACACCTCCGGCACGACGGGGCCGCCGAAGGGCGTTCAGCTGATCCATCGCAACCTGCTCGCGGCCGTCGAAGGCCTCGAGGAGCTGATCGAATTCCCCGAGGACGGGCGCGTGATCTCGTGGCTGCCGGCGGCGCACGTCGCCGAGCGCAACGCGCACCACTACCTGCCGATCGTCTTCGGCCTGCAGATCACCTGCTGCGACGATCCGCGCCAGGTGCTCTCCTACCTGCCCGAAGTGCGCCCGAGCTGGTTCTTCGCGGTGCCGCGGATCTGGGAGAAGCTGAAGGCGGGGCTGGAGACGATGATGGCCGCGCAGCCCGACGAGCAGCGCGAGAAGGTGCAGACGGCGCTCGCGGCGGCGCTCGAGAAGGTACGCCTCGAGCAGCGCGGCGAGGAGGTCCCACCGCAACTCGCGGAGCAGGTCGCGAAGGCCGACGCGGAGATCTTCGCGGGCCTGCGCGAGATGCTCGGGCTCGACCAGGTAGAGGCGATCAACGTCGGCGCCGCGCCGACGCCCGTCGAAGTGCTCGAGTTCTTCCACGCAATCGGCCTGCCGCTCGCGGAGCTGTGGGGGATGAGCGAGACTTGCGGAGCCGGCTCGGTCAACCCCGTCGGGAAGATCAAGATCGGCACGGTCGGGCCGCCGGCGCCGGGCGTGCAGCTGAAGCTCGACGAGGACGGCGAGGTGCTGATCAAGTCCGACGTCGTGATGCCGGGCTACCGCAACCTGCCGGAGAAGACGAAGGAAACGTTCACCGACGACGGCTGGCTCCGAACTGGCGACATCGGCGAGTTCGACGAGGACGGCTACCTGAAGATCGTCGACCGCAAGAAGGAGCTGATCATCAGCGCGGGCGGCAAGAACATGTCGCCGGCGAACATCGAGGCGACGCTGAAGACGGCCTCGCCGCTGATCGGCCAGGCGTGCTGCATCGGCGACATGCGCCCGTACAACACGGCGCTGATCGTGCTCGACCCGGACTTCGCGCCGATGTGGGCGCAGGGTCAGGGGATCGAGGACGCGACGCTCGAGCAGCTCGCGCGCGACGAGCGCGTGCGCGCGGCCGTGCAGGAGGGCGTCGACGCCGCCAACGCGAAGCTCGCGAAAGTGGAACAGGTGAAGAAGTTCCACATCGTCGAGGGCGACTGGCTGCCAAGCGGCGACGAGCTGACGCCGACGATGAAGCTCAAGCGCAAGCCGATCGCCGAGAAGTACGCGCCCGCGATCGACGCGATGTACGGCTGAGCGGCTAGCGCGCGGCTTGCAGCCGCTCGAGCATCACAGGGTCGTGCGAGCAGAACAGCTCGATCTGGCCGGCCTCGCGCAGTGCGAGCTCGCGCAGGCGTTCGGCGTTCTGGCGCCGCGCCGCGTTGTCGGCCGAGTTGATGTTCTGAAAGCCCTTCAGCACGGGCGGGCAGCTCGGCGGCGTCTGGATCTCGCCGCGGTGGAAGAACGCGTCGCCGCAGTGGAGCAGCCAGCGCCCGTCCTGCTTGACGGCGACACCCGTGTGCCCGCGCGTGTGGCCGAGCAGCGGAACGAGCACGATCTCGGGCTCGACGCCGGGCAGCACGCGCACGCTCTGAAAGCCGAACCAGTCGTCGCCTTCGGTGCCGTGCTCGACCCATTTCGGGCCGTGCGCCCAGTGCACGGCGACGTAGCGCTCGCGTTCGCGCAGGCTCGGCTTCAGCGCGGCCCGCAGCTCAGGCGCGAGCACGTGCACCTGCGCGTCGGGGAAGTCCGGCAGGCCGCCCGCGTGGTCGACGTCGAGGTGCGTCGCGAGGATCTGGCGGACGTCGCCCGGATCGAAGCCGAGCGCGCGAACCTGCTCGATCGCCGTCTCGGACTCGCGCGCCTGCGGTCGGAAGAAGGTCTCGAAGATCCGCCCGAGCTGGCGCGTGTTGCGCATGTCGTCGAGCCCGAAGCCGGTGTCGATCAGGACGAGCCCGTCGCTGCCCTCGACGAGCAGGCAGTGGCAGACGATCCGCGCCTTGGCGAGCGCGCTTCCCTCGCCGCTGATCAAGCGCCCGCCGTGCGGGCACATCGTGCCGCAGCCGAGGTGATGGATCGCGGGCGAGGAGCTGCTCACGCGCGCAAGCCTATCCGGCGCTCACGAAGCCGGGGCGATTCCGAGCTCGTGCAGCTTCGCGTCGAGCGCCCCGATCCGCTCGGTGTCCTCGTAGAAGTCCTGCTGGTGGACGATCTTGCCCCAGCGCGCACGCGCGAGCAGGAACGTGCGGTTGCGGTAGATCTGCTTGCCGTCGGGGGCGTGCGCTTCGTCGTCGAAGCGTACGATCAGCGACGTCCGCCACGGCGGGCCAGCGAAGAACGCCTCGACTACCTCGCCTTCGATCCGGGCCGCGACGAAGTCCCTGAAGAAGCGCTCGATCGCCGCCTTGCCGCGGTGCTCGCCGGCCCAGCGGTGCGTCCCGTCGTTGAACTGCAGCACCGCGTCGTCGGCGTAGCCGGCGAGCAGCGGACCGTAGTCGCCACCGTTCAGCGCGCGGACGTCGCGACGCAGCTTGGCGAGCAGCACGGCCCCGAGCGCCCTGCGCACGCCGATCGCCGCGAGCGCTCCGAGGCCGGCGCCGGCTGCCAGCGATCTCGATCGACGGGTGGACCTGCTCGTGCTCACGGTGCGCTCCTTTCGTTCGGAGAGAGCGAATCCTACTAGAGCGATCGCTCCAATGCCAGCCTGGCGGCGCTCGCCGCGGAGGCGGGAGGCGGGAGGCGGCGCGTGCCTACTCGAACGTGACGGCGTAACCGGCGTCCACGAGCGCGCGGCGCAGCTCCTCGGTGTGCTCGCGTCCGCGCGTCTCCAGCGTCAGCTCGACGCCGGTCTCGCGCACGTTCAGCGAGACGGCCTCGCGCACGTGCTCGAGCGAGACGAGGTTCGCGCGTGCCTGGGCGACGAGGTTGAGCAGCTCGGCGAGCGCTCCGGGGCGATCGGGCACGCGCGTGAACACGCGCACGCGCCGTCCGGCGGCGGTTTCGTGGCGCCGCAGCAGCGCGGCGAGCAGACCGTTGTCGACGTTGCCGCCGGACAGCACAACCACGGTCGTGCCGGCGACGGGCGCGAGTGAGCCGGCGAGGATCGCGGCCGCGGCGACGGCGCCGGCGCCCTCGGCGACGAGCTTCGCGCGTTCTGCGAGCAGCACGATCGCGTCGGCGATCTGCTCCTCGCTGACGGCGAGCACCGAATCGAGCAGCTCGCGCAGCAGCGGCAACGTCAGCTCGCCGGGCCGCTTCAGGGCGATCCCGTCGGCGATCGTGGCGGCGGCGGGGACGTCGGGCGGCGCGGGCGCGTCGAGCGATCCGTCGAGCGCGGCGGCGAGCGGCGCGCAAGCGCTCGCCTGCACGCCGACGAGCTGCACGCCGGGGCGCTCGCGCCGCAGTGCGATGCCGATGCCGCTTGCGAGACCGCCGCCCCCGACGGGCACGACGACGCGGGCGAGGTCGGGGACGTCGCGCAGCAGCTCGAGGCCGAGCGTGCCCTGCCCGGCGATTACGTCTGGGTCGTCGAACGGGTGGATCAGCGCGGCACCGCTCTCGGCGGCGCGCGCGGCGGCGAGCTCGACGGCCTCCTCGACGGAGGAAGCCTGCAGGCGCACGCTCGCGCCGAGGCGCTCGACAGCGGCGACCTTCGAGACGGGCGCGTCGCGCGGCATGAAGACCTCGCACGAGACGCCGGCGATGCGCGCGGCCTGCGCGACAGCGCGAGCGTGGTTGCCGGCGCTCGCGGCGATCAGCCCATCGTCCGCGCGCGGACCGAGCGCGGCGAGCTTCGCGAGCGCACCGCGCAGCTTGAACGAGCCGGAGACCTGCAGCGACTCGGCCTTGAGCAGGACCGCTCCGCCGGCGCGCTCGCTCAGCTCGGCGCTCGCGACGAGCGGCGTCTTCACGGCATCACGAGCGACGGCGCGCTCGGCCGCCTCGAGGTCGACGCGCGCGCTCAGCGCGGCGAGGTTTCGCGCGGAGGCAGGGTCTCGCCCACGCCGGCCGCTGCTGTCGTCGATCGGAACGGCGTCCATGCGGCCTCACGCTACAGCGGTGTCGTGCAAGCGCCGCTGCCACCGCCGTCGCGGGGACCGTCCGTCACGTGCTCGTGAGGCTCTGTGCTCGTGGCGACTCAGCCCTTCGGCGGCAGCGTCCGCGCGAACGCGACGCCGCGGCGCACCCAACCCTCCAGCTGGCGCTTGGTCTTGACGCCGTCGGGATCGACCCGCAGCCATCCTCTGGCGGGACGGTCGCGCATGATCATCGGGCGCGTGTGTGCGCGAGTGAGAAGCCGATCGCGCTCGCCGGGGTCGTGGCGCAGCATCAGCCCGCCCTTCGATGAGACGGCGACGGCCATGTTGCCGTCGAGCAGGAACGCGAGGCCGCCGAACATGCGCATCTCACTGAGACCGGACTCTTCGCCGATCAGCTCGCGGACGCGGTGGGCAAGCTCCTCTTCGTAGGCCATCTCAGGACGGCGAGCTTACGCCGCTCGGGCACCGGGCGCCAGAGGTCTGGCGATAATCGACATCGTGGCGTACGTACGACGACGGCGACTCTCGTGACGAGCAAGCGGCGCACCGGCCATCGCGTCGGCGTCTTGCTCGCTGCGGCGATGCTGATGACGGCGCCCGCGGGCATCGCGGCGCGCGCGAGGAGCGCCGAGCGAACGGTGCTCGTCGGGCGCTCGCGCGACGGCCGCGCGATCGTCGCGCACGTGCTCGGGGCGGCGACGGCTACGCGGCGCGTGCTGCTCGTCGGCTGCATCCACGGCAACGAGTGTGCCGGGCAGCGGATTCTCGCGGCGCTCGAACACCGGCGTGTGCGCACCGGCGTGCAGCTGTGGCTCGTGCCGAGCATGAACCCCGACGGCGAGGCGGCGGACACACGCCAGAACGCAGACGGCGTCGACCTCAATCGCAACTTCCCGTATCAATGGCGCGCCGGCGGCGGGCCAACGTACTACGCCGGCCCCCATCCGTCCTCGGAGCCCGAGACGCGCGCGGCGATGCGGCTGATCGAGCGCGTCCGACCGGCGGTGACGATCTGGTACCACCAGCACGAGGACCTCGTCGACATGGCCGGCGGCGATCGCGGCGTCGCGCGTCGCTACGCCGAGCTCTCGGGCTTGCGCGCGACGTGCCTGCCGTTCTTGCCGGGCACGGCTACGGCGTGGTCGAACCACGACTTCGCGGGGACGACGGCGTTCGTCGTCGAGCTGCCCGCCGGGCCGGTTGCCGCGGGCGCGCTCGCGCGACACCTCGACGCGATCTCCGCGATCGAGCGGGACGAGCGCAGCGGCTCGCGTACCAGCTGCGCTGCGTAGCACTTCACGAGAGCTCAGCCGGCGACGCTCAGCACCAGCTTGCCGCCGCCGATCTGGCCGCTTTCGCCGAGCTCGTGCGCACGAGCGGCCTGCTCGAGCGGCAGTATCTGCGCGACCTTCACGCACAGCACGCCTTCGTCGATCAGCGACGCGATCGCATCCATCCCTTCGCCGTCTGGCTCGACGAGGAATCCGGTGACCCGCACGCGCTCGCCGGCAGCCTCACGCAGCGCCTCCAGGTCACCGCCGGATGGGACGTTGACGACCAGGCCGCCGTCGCGCACGGCAGGAAGCGAGGCGATGCCGGTCTCGCCTCCGACGAGGTCTAGAACGACGTCGACATCGCGCACGGCCTCACCGACATCGACGGCCGTGTAGTCGATCGGCTCGTCGACGCCGAGCCCGCGCAGGAAATCGTGGTGGGCGGCGCGGGCTGTGCCGATCACGTAGGCGCCGCGCGCTCTGGCGATCTGGACCGCGAGATGCCCGACGCCGCCTGCGGCGGCGTGGATCAGCACGCGCTGTCCCGGACCGACGTTCGCGGTGTCGACGAGCGTCTGCCAGGCGGTCAGCGCGCCTAGTGGAATCGCGGCGGCCTCGTGCAGCTCGAGGCCGTCCGGAACGCGGGCGAGCTGACGCGAGCGCGCCGTGACGAGCTCGGCGTACGCGGCGGCCTCGCCGGGGAACCGCGGCATCCCGAAGACACGGTCGCCGACCGCGAAGCGCGTGACGCCGTAGCCGACCTGCTCGACCACGCCGGCGACGTCCCACCCGACGGTGAACGGCGGCTCTCCGAGGAACCCGCCTTTGGCGCGCGTCTTCCAGTCGACCGGGTTGACGCCGGCCGCGGCGACGCGCACGAGCACCTCGGTCGGACGCGGCTCGGGCTCGGGCGCGTCGAGGAGGCGCATCACGTCCGGCCCACCGAGCTCCGTCTGGCGGATCAGCTTCATCCGCGCCGTCCCTCGTCCCCGCTGCCGTCGCCCTCGTTCTGGCCGCGGCCGAGCACGTAGCGCTCGATCGCGATCGCGAAGCCCTCGTCCTCGTTGGACTCGGTCACGTGCGTGGCGGCGCGCTGGACTTCCTCGCCGGCGTTGCCCATCGCGATGCTCAGCCCGGCGTCGGTGAACATCAGCATGTCGTTCGGCTGGTCGCCGAGCGTCGCGATTCGCTCGAGCGGGATCTCGTACTCGCGCGAGAAGTACTGCAGCACGGCGCCCTTGTTTGCGTCGGGGTGCGTCACGTCGAGGTAGTACGGCTGCGAGCGCGCGGCCGAGACGTGCTTGGCGAACTTCTCGCGCGCGGCGGCCTCGGCCTTGGCGACCGCGTCGAGGTCGTCGCTGACGCCGACGATCTTCGCGATCCGGTCGGTGATCCCGTCGAAACTCTCGACGACGGTCGGCTCGAATTGGACCGTGTCGGCCTCTTTCTTCTCGTGCGGCGCATCCTTGTCGCGCAGCAGCCAGTCCGATCCTCGATAGAGCCACACGTCGAGATCGTGTTCGCCGATCAGCTCGACGATCGCCTCGACGAGCTGTGCGTCGATCGAGCGCTCCTCGATCACGGACATGTCCGGCCGCGCGAACAAGCCGCCGTTGAACGCCGCCAACGGCAGCTCGAGCGCGAGCGGCTCGACGAGCATCTCCATCCCGCGCGGCGGGCGACCGCTCGTGACGGCGAACTTGATGCCTGCCTCTTTGAGGCTGCGCACGGCGGTGACCGCCCGGTCGGTCAGCTCCTTGTCGTCGGTGACGAGCGTCCCGTCGACGTCGGCGAGGACGAGCTCGATCATGCGAACCGCTTGACGAACGCAAGCGCCGTGTCGGCGACCTCGCGCCAGCCGCTGTCGATCGTCAGCCCGTGCCCGCGGTTGGGTATCTCCACATACTCCGTCACGCCCTCGTTGCGCTTCTGCTTCTTGAACGACGCCTTGGCGATCACCGGCGGCACCGTGTTGTCCTTCTCGCCGTTGATGATCAGCAGCGGGCCGCGGTCGGGGTTCTTGCTGTTGACCTTCGCCTCGGTCCACGGGTTGAGGTTGGCCGTCGCCGCCTGGAACAGCGGCAGGCCGGAGGCCGGTACGGCGAACGTCGTGTACAGCTCCTTGGCCTCTTCCTCGCCGACCACGTTGGCGAAGGCGAAGCGGAACTGCTCGTAGGTGAGCGGTACCGCGCGGTTGCGGTTCGCTGGATTGCCGAGTACCGGGCTCGCCGACTTCAGCGCGGAGACAGGCAGCGGCAGCACGCCGCGAAACGGCGCCGGGTCGATCGCGACGCTCACCGCCGAAAGGCCCCTGCCGGCGATGATCTGCGTGAGCAGGCCGCCGAAGGAGTGGCCGATGACGGCCGGCTTCTTCTGCAGCTTGCCGATCACCTCGGCGAAGTGGTCGGCGACCTGGCCGACCGACTTGTGCGCGAACACCTCCGGTTTGGCGTTGGCCTGCTCGACCGTCTGCGGATCGTCCGGCCAGCCGGGCGTCAGCGGCGCGTACCCGGCCTGCTCGAAGACCTCAGCCCAGCGGTCCCAGCTGCTCGGCAGCAGCCACAAGCCGTGGATGAAGACGACCGGCTCGAGGCCCGTCTCGTTTGCCATCTCGATCTGCTCTTGCTCGTATTTGGAGATCGTCGCCATCTAAGAGTCCTTGTCCTCGCTGATTGCCCCGCCCGGCCGCAGTGAGCGCCCTGACACCATCATTCCACGCTGCGTTATCGTGCTCGCGGTCGCCGGGGTGGTGACGCGCAGGCACCGACAATCGAGAGATGCAAGGGGGTAGCCAATGCACATGCAGGCTCTGCCGAGGTCCATCGCCGGGCGATCGACGCGCGGTCGCGCGTTGGCGCTCGCGAGCTGTGCCGCGCTGCTGGGCGCGGGGAACGCAAGTCCGGCCAGCGCGGCCGGGAAGGTCAGGTCGATCGCCTGTCGCGGCGGCAGCAGCTCCTGCAGCGCGACCGTAGGGATCGCCGGGGGCGCGAGCAACGTGAAGCTGAAGATCGCGCTGAGCGACACCGACCTGAAGCTCGCGAGGGTCTCGGTCAAGCCGTCGTCGGTGCGCGGCGCCTACGAGCTCTCGAAAGGCTCCTACTCGCTGGGCGGCTCGCTCTACACGGTGACGCTCAACGCCGTGCAGGCGATCCCGAAGGGCGCGACGCTGACGCTGACGTTCGCGGTCCCGCACAAACGCGGGACGCCCGGTCAGTAGGCGAGCGCGCGCCGGCGGCTCGGCGCTCAGTCGTCGGAGACGTCGCCGATCGTCACCCGCCCGAGCCCGACGACCTCCATCTCGGTGTCGGGCACGCAGATCGCGATCTGCTCGGCCTCGTCGCGCAACGTGCGCCGCAAGAGGACGAACGCGCCGCCGCCGACGACCGCCGGGACCCACAGCGCGATCGCGCGATACGCGAGCACGGCGCCCGCGGCCGAGGCGAGCGAGACGTTGTACAGCGCGAGCGTCCCGACGAGACCCGCATCGACGCCGCCGATCCCGCCCGGCACTGGGATCAGGCCGCCGAGCTCGCCGATCAGGTAGGCGATCCAGAGGATCGCCAGCGGCGGCGCGGGGCCGAGCGCACGGAACGTCGCCCAGACGATCATCACGTCGAAGGCGAGGTAGGCGATCAGGCCGAGGATCAAGATCAGGTTGGCCTCGCGCAGCAGCGCGACGGCCGCCTCGACGCCCTCGCCGATCGCGGTCAGCGTCTTCATCGCGACGAGCTTGCGTTTCGAGAGCTCGCGCCCGCGCGCATCGATCCGCGCGCCCCAGCGCTTTGCCATGCGCCCGGCGTAGAGCACGAGCACGACCGCGCCGGCGGCGATGCCCGCCGGCAGGAGGGTCAGCAGCAGGTTTCCCTCACCGTCGATGATGCCGACGCCGAGACCGAGACCGAGCACGATCACGCCGAGCACGTTCGGCACGCTCGTCAGCAGGAAGAAGGCGACGGTGCGGCGCGCGATGTCCTCGGTCTGCATGCCGCCGCGTTTGAGCGCCCATGCGCCGAGCGCGAGGCCGCCGGCGCCGCCGGTCGGGATCAGCGCGTTCGCGCCGAGCTCGGACATGCCGATCTGGTAGCTGACGCGCCAGCTCATCCGCCTGCAGAAGACCGCGCGGAAGACGGCGACGTAGCCGACGCCGGAGAGCAGCTTCAGCGCGACGCCGAGCAGCAGCCACTCGGGCTTCGCGTGCGACAGTCGCGAGCGCAGCGTGCCGAGGCCCGGAAGCAGCGTTACGACGACGACCACGACGATCACGAGCGCGAGCAGGAAGATCAGGCGCGAGCGAACCCTGTGGCTGCTCAGCTGCTCCGGCGCGGCCAGCTCCTCGCGGCTGCGGCGCGCGCGATCTCGGGTATCTGGGAGAGCGGTGCCCATCGTCTTGCATCACCTTCGCAGCAATCGGGCGGCGAGCGGTACTGTCTGTGGCGATGTCCCCGGCTTGGCCAGCGCTCGCGTACGCCGACTGGAAGCAGACGTGCGACACGCTGCACGCGCACACGCAGGTGCTCGGCAAGCTGGCGGTCGCGCTCGCGCCGCCGGAGCCGCAGCTCCAGCACGCCGCTCTGCGCCTGACTGCGCGCGGTTGGGAAACGGCGCCGCTGCCGGCGCCGGACGGCTCGGGGGCGTTCGTCGCGGCGCTCGACCTGCACGCGCACGAGGCGCTTGTCGAGCATTCGAGCGGCGGCTCGGTGCGTGTCGCGCTCGGACCCGATCGCACCGTCGGCACGGTGACGCGCGAGCTGCTCGCCGCGATCGGACGCCTCGCGGGCGCCGTCGAGATCGACCCGACGCCGCAGGAGGTCAGCTGGAGCGTCCCGCTGGACGAGGACACCGAGCACGCGAGCTATGACGCAGAGGCGGTCGAGCGCTACTTCGCGGCGGCGACGAACGCCGCACTCGTGCTCGCGGAGTTCCGCGCGCCGTTTCGCGGGCGCTCGACGCCCGTCAACGCTTGGTGGGGCTCGTTCGACCTCGCCGTCAGCCTGTTCTCGGGCGAGCCCGCCGACCCGCCTTCGCAGGACTTCATCATGCGCAACGCGATGGACGCACAAGAGGTCGCCGTCGGTTGGTGGCCCGGCGACGAGCGCCACCCGGGCGCGGCGTTCTACGCCTACGCGCACCCTGCGCCCGACGGCTTTGCCGGCGCGACGTTGCAGCCGGCGGCGGCGCGCTGGGAGGACTCGCTCGGTGAGTACGTCCTCGACGGCGACGACGCGCTCGCGAGCGACGATCCGCGCGCAGCCGCGCTCGAGTTCGCGCGCTCGGCGTTTCGCCACGCGTGCACGGCGTGCGCCTGGGACCCGGCGCTCGCGGCGAGCGCCGACGGGCACCCGCCACCGGTCGTCTGAGGCTCTGCTCCGGCGCCCTTCGCAGCTCAGCGCCTGGACAGCGATCCGTGGAGCTTTGAGATAGTTCGCCGATGACGACCGCCTACTCTGCGCGAGAGTGGACCGACCTGTTCGTCGCGAGCGCCGGCGCGTCGGCCGCGCTGACGGGGCTGCTGTTCGTCGCGGTCTCGCTGAACATCAAGGACATCCTCGAAAACGAAGTCCTGCCCGGCCGGGCGCTGCAGACGCTGCTGTTGCTGCTCAGCGCCGTCGTCGTCTCGCTCGTCGGCCTGCTGCCGGGCCAGAGCGCGACGGCGCTCGGCGTCGAGCTGCTGATCTTCGCGCTCGGCTTTGGCGGCTGGGCGATCGCGCTGGCGGCGCGCTCGATGGAGGGGACGCGCCAGTACGTCCACCCGCTGTTTCACTTCGGGCTGATCGTGCCCGGCACGGTGCCGCCGGTGATCGGCGCCGTGAGCCTGATCGCCCACTCCGGCGGCGGCCTCTACTGGACGGCGGCCGGCATCGTCGGCGCGCTGCTCGGCGCTGCCGTCAACGCGTGGGTGCTGCTCGTCGAGATCCTCCGCTGACGCTCGCGTGGCGCCGGTCGCTCGGCGGTATGGCGCTATTAGTAGGCGGATGCCGCGACTGCGACGATCGAGCTGCGCCACCCCGGGCATCGCCAGGCGTGGGCGCGGGCGTGGCTTCGAGTACCTCGATCCCGACGGTGAGCGGATCGACGACCCGGAGGTGATCGAGCGGATCGCGCAGCTCGCGATCCCGCCGGCATGGCGCGAGGTGTGGATCTGCATGGACCCGCGCGGGCACCTGCAGGCGACGGGCATAGACGCGGCGGGACGCAAGCAGTACCTCTACCACGAGCAGTGGCGCGCCCATCGCGACCGGCAGAAGTTCGACTCGATGATCGCCTTCGGGCATGCACTGCCGAAGCTGCGCCGGCGCGTCACGCGTGACTTGCGAGTGGGCGCGAACGGCAAGTCGCGCGCGCCGTTCGAGGAACGACTGTCGCGCGAACGCGTGCTCGCGGGTGCGGTGCGGTTGCTCGACGTCGGCTTCTTCCGGATCGGCTCGGAGGACTACGCGGAGCGCAACGAGTCCTACGGCCTGACGACGATGTTGCGCGAACACGTCACCGTCGAGGGAAGCGAGCTGATCTTCGACTTCCCGGCGAAGTCGGGACAGCGGCGGGTCCAGGCGATCGCGGACGTCGACGCGGTCGAGCTCGTCTCCGAGCTGAAGCGCAGGCGCAGCGGCAAGCAGCTGCTCGCGTGGCACGACGGCAGCGCTTGGTCGGAGCTCCACGCCGACGAAGTGAACGAGTACGTCAAGCGCGTCAGCGGCGGGGACTTCACGGCGAAGGACTTCCGCACGTGGAACGCGACGGTGCTCGCCGCCGTCGCGCTGGCGCACGACGGCGAACCGGAGCGGACGCGCGCCGCGCGCGAGCGCTCGGTCAGCAAGGCGATCAAGGCCGTCGCGACCTATCTCGGCAACACGCCCGCGGTCTGCCGCGCCTCCTACGTCGACCCGCGCGTGGTCGATCGCTATCTCGCCGGGACGACGATCGCGGCCGCGATCGAGCGGCTGCCGGCGGGCGATCCGGACCTGGCCGACGCACGCATCCGCGCGCGCGTCGAGACGGCCGTGCTCGAGCTGCTCGAGGACGCCCCCGGCTGAGCCGGGGCGTCCTCGTTCGGCACGCTCAGCTCAGCGACGGCCGAGCCGCCGCCCGCTCTCGGTGCTCGGCGGCGTGTAGTTGAGCTCGTAGTGGTGATACAGCGCCGACTCGTCCTCTTGCGAGAGCTCCTCGCCGTGCTGTTCGAGGTTCGGCGCGGCCTGCACTTGCGCCTTCGTGACGGCGACCTGCAACTCGTCGGGGCCGACCTTGATCCCGCCGAGCGGCACGAACGTCAGATGACGGCCGATGAAGCCCTCCTTGACGGTCGCGAACTGCGGCACGTCGGTCTCGACGTCGACGTAGACGTCCTCGAGCTTGCCGATCTTCTCGCCGTCGGCATCGACGAGCTGCTTACCGTGCCACTCGGCGACGTTCAGCTCCACATCGTCTTCGCTCATCGTGTGCTTCCTTTCGCTTTCGCGGAAGCCCCGGCCGCGGTGCGAGCGCGGGCACCCGTCCGCGTCGCTGCTTTCCGCGTCGCTGATTTCGCGGCTTTCGCCGGAGCTTTCCGGGCTTTTTTCGTGGCGGCCGCCGCTTTGCTCGCGGCCGGTTTTGCCCCTGCGGCTTTTTTGCGCGCGGGCGAGGCTTTTTTCGTCCGCCCGGTGCCGGCGCGCAGCGATGCGGGGATCTCGGCCTGGGCGACGGCCTTGGTGAAGCGCGGGATCTCTTTCTCGAGGTAGGAGCGCATGCGCTCCTCCTCGCGCCTGATCACGCGGGCGAGCTGCAGCGTGTCGCGATCGCCGAGTGCTTGCGCGAGCGCCTCGATCGAGCTGTACGTCGCGATCTCCTCGGCCTCGCTGGCGTACTCGGTCTTGGCGTTCTTCAGGTGCTTCTCCTCCTGGCCGGTTCCGCGCAGCGCGTGCAGCGGACCCTGCGCGAGCGCGGCGGCCTTCTGCGCGCCGCTCAGCACGGCCTGCGCGGCCTCGCCGACCTGCGAGGGGCCGGGCGCGTCGATCGTGGCGGCGGTGCCGCCGAGCTGTTTGATCCGTTTCTTGACGTCTCGGCCGTGACGCTTGGTCTCGCTCAGGTGGTCTTTCAGGCGCTTCTTGTATGAGGCGTGCGTCGTCATCGCGAGGTGCGCCTGCAGTGCGGTCTCGAGCCGCTGCTCGAGGCCGTAGGCCTCGTTGAGGTACTGGACGAGCTTCTCCTGGGCAACGGTTTTCTCAGGCATCGAGTCCTTGCTCTCCTCCGAGTCGGCTTCGCCGCCACAACAGCAGCAATTAGTAAAGGGGCGCTTCGCCCACTCTAGGTGGGTGCAGAGCGCTTACCCCCGATCGCGACCGGTCAAGCAGCGTCGCGGCGTCTAACGTAAAGGCCATGGTTACTCCAGACGTGCTCGTGCTCGGCGGCGGCGGAACGCTCGGCGAGGCCTGGATGAGCTCGCTGCTCGCGGGCCTCGAGCAGAGCGGGGAGTTCGACGCGCGCGCCTGTCGCCGCTACGTCGGCACGTCGGCGGGGTCGATCGTCGCCGCGTCGCTCGTCGCCGGCCTGGCCCCCGACGCACGGCTCGGCGCAATGCTCGGCGCAACGACACAGGCGGACGCGGGAGCGCGCACGGCGCCATCGAGCTTGGAGGCCTCGCTGAGGCAGGCGCTCGGCGGCGTGGGCGAGATCGCGGAAGCGGCCGCGGCACCGTTCGCCTCGCTGGCGCTCGCTTCGAGCGCGCGTGGCGGTGCGCTGCTCAGGCGCAGCATCCTGCGCGCGGTGCCGCGCGGCAATCGCTCGCTGGCCGAGCTCGGCCGGATGGTCGAGCAGGCCGGCGTGCGCTGGGACGGGCGGCTGCGGATCGTCGCGCTCGAGCTCGCGACTGGCCGGCGTGTGGTCTTCGGCGCGGCGGATGCGCCGCGGGTGTCCGTGTCGCTCGCCGTACAGGCCTCATGCGCGGTTCCGGGAGTGTTCCGCCCGGTGCTCGCCGGCGGGCGTACGTACATCGACGGCGGCGCCTGGAGCCCGACGAACATCGACGCCGCCGAGGCCGACAGCGGTACGCAGGTGCTCTGCCTGAACCCGACCGGATCACTGCGCCCGGCGGCGGGGTCGCTCGCCGGCGCATTCGGCCCTGTCTCGCGCGGCCTTGCGGGGACGGAGGCGCTCGCGCTGCGCAGGCGCGGAGCTCGCGTGAGGACGGTGAACCCAGATCCGGCGAGCGTCGCGGCGATGGGCATCAACCTGATGGACCCGGCGCGCCGGCGCGAGGTGATCGAGGCGGGCTTGGCTCAGGGACGCGAGCTGGCGGCACGCGAACTGCGACGCGCAGCGTGATCTGCGCCAAAGGAAACTCCATGCAAGCGTTGAACCCCGGGAAATGCTGGCGCTGCTGCTCGCAGTCGCACTGATCGCGCTGATCGTCGTCGCGCTGCTGCTCGGCGGCGTCGTCGCGGCGATCGTGACGGGCATCGTCTTGCTGAACGTGTTCGCCGTGCTGCTGCGCCTGCGCGCGCCGAGCGACCGATCGCCGGCCGCCGAGCCAGAGCGCTGGCGGCCGTCGTCGTTTCGCCGCCCTCCGGAGCTTCCGCTGCCGGACGAGGAGGGCGCAGACGAGCTCACCGTGCGCCGTCGCTAGCCGCCCGAAGCTAGTGTGCGCGTGGGATGGGGACGCTGCCGCGCACAGCCGCCGGACTCGCAGCGCTCGCTGCACTCGCGCTTTGCTGCCCTGCCGGTGCCGGCGCGGCGGCGAGCTCCGCATTCGTGCGCGTCGATCAGGCCGGCTACGCGAGCGCGGCGCCGAAGCGCGCCTACCTGATGGCGCATCGCGCCGAGACGGGCGCGACGTTCCAGCTCGTTCGCGTCTCCGACGGTGTGCCGGTGTACAGCGGCATCGTCGGCTCCTCGACGGGTTCGTGGAGCAAGCGCTTCGGCGCCGTCTACGCGCTCGACTTCGATTCGGTGCAGCAGGCCGGCGAGTACACGCTCGAAGTCGGCGGCCGCTCGCCGGCGGCCTCGCCGCCGTTCGCGATCCTCCCGGCCACGGCGCTGTATGAACAGCCGCTCGCCAACGCGCTGTCGTTCTACGAGAACGAGCGCGACGGGCCGGAATTCATCCGCTCGGCGCTGCGCAGCGCTCCGGCCCATCTGAACGACCGCACGGCGAGCGTCTATGTGACGCCGGCCGTGAACGGCGAAGGCGAGTTCAAGGGCGATCTGTCAGGGACGGGCGAAACGATCGACGCGTCGGGTGGCTGGTGGGACGCGGGCGACTACCTGAAGTTCGTCGAGACGACGAGCTATACGGTCGCGCTGCAGCTCGCGGGCGTACGCGACTTCCCGGCGCAGATCGGTGCAGGCGCCGGCGCGTCGGACTTCACGGCCGAGGCCCGCTTCGGCGTCGAATGGCTGCTGCGCATGTGGAACGACTCGACGCGCACGCTCTACTACCAAGTGGGGATCGGCGAGGGCAACGCGAGCACGCTCGGCGACCACGACCTCTGGCGCTTGCCGCAGGCCGACGACACGTACGGAGGGCAAGACGCGAGCTCGCGCTACATCCGCCACCGCCCGGTCTTCCGCGCCGCGCCGGCGGGCTCGCCGATCAGCCCGAACCTCGCCGGGCGTGATGCGGCGGCGTTCGCGCTGTGCGATCAGGTCTTCAGGAGCAGCGACCCGCAACTTGCCGCGCGCTGCCTCTCCGCGGGCGAGCACGTCTTCGAGCTGGCCGACACCGAACCGCACGGTCACCTGCTGACGGCGATCCCGTTCGACTTCTATCCCGAGAGCGAATGGCGCGACGATCTCGAGCTCGGCGCGACGGAGCTCGCGATCGCGCTCGCGTCGGGAACGCCTCCGGCCGGACTGCCGCACGCGCAGTCCTCGTACTACCTCGAACGCGCGGCGAGCTGGGCGAGCGCGTACATCGCGCACTCGGGCGACGGCGACCCGCTGAACCTCTACGACGTCAGCGGCCTCGCGCACTTCGAGCTCGTTCGGGCGATGCGCCTGCTCGGGAGCCCGACGGGCCTGGCCGTCTCCGAAGCGCAGCTGATCGCGAACCTCGCCCGCCAGCTCGGCGCGGCGAGCGAGCAGGCGCAGAGCGACCCGTTCGGCTTCGGCTTTCCGTGGGACACGGCCGACACGGCCTCGCACGGCGACGGCCTGTCGGTGATGGCGTCCGAGTACGACGAGCTGACGGGCCAGCCGACCTACCGCGCTCTCGCCGCGCGCTGGCTTGGCAACGTGCTCGGCGCGAACGCGTGGGGCGTCTCGCTGATCGTCGGCGACGGCTCGACGTTTCCCGACTGCCCCTCTCACCAGGTCGCGAACCTCGCGGGCTCTCTCGACGGCACGGCGCCGGTGCTCGCCGGAGCCGTCGTCGAGGGTCCGAGCGAAGCGGCGAGCAAGGGCAAGGTGAGCGGGATGCGCAAGTGCCCGGCGCGCGGCGGCGACTCGTTCAAGCGTTTCGACGGCAAGGCCGTGTTCAAGGACGACGTGCAGTCCTACACGACGGTCGAGCCGGCAATCGACCTGACGGCGTCCTCGCCGCTGGCGTTTGCCTGGCAGGAGGCCGCGCCGAGCCCGCTCGGCGGCTGAGCGGCGGCGCGCCGAGACGTTCGGCGCAGACCTCACCGCGAGTTTCCGACGATCGAGATCGGCCTCGCATCCAGTAGCCTTGACCCAGCAGCGCCGTCGGAGCCGTCGGCGACGCGCCCACGCGCAGCGCCCATGCGATGGCAACCGTGAGGTCAAAGACCGAGACGAGCGCGGAGCGCACTCCCGTCGCGGATCCGACCGCAGGCGTCGACGGCACGCCTCGCCGTCACAGCTCGCGTGACGCCTTCCGCCTGGCACGACACAAGTGGCGGACAGGCGAGCGCGTCGACATGAGCGCGCTCGCGCGCGAGCTTCAGATCAACCGCGTGACGCTGTACCGCTGGGTCGGCTCACGCGAGCAGCTGCTCGTCGAGGTGATCTGGAACCTCTCGAACCACAACCTGACGAGCGCCGCGGCGACGGTCGACGCGGAAGGTGTGACGGGCGCCGAGCGGATCATCCAGACGGTCACGCGCTTCATCGACAAGGCGATCTCGCATCACGGCATGAAAACGTGGCTCGCGAACGAGGGCGAGGCGGCGATGCGCCTGCTCACGCGCCACCAGGCCGGCTATCAGCCGCGGCTCGTCGCCCGCTTGGAGGAGCTGCTCGCGGAAGAGGTCGACGGCGGGCGCCTGGAGCTGCCGGCCGACGTGCACGAGGTCGCCTACGTGCTCGAGCAGCTCGTCGAGTCCTACGTCTACCTGCTGCCGATCGCCGGCGAAGAGCCGGACGCGCGCCGCGCCGAACCGATCCTGCGGATGCTGTTGCGCTGACGGGGCCCCGTCGCCGGGGCCCCGTCGCGCTCGATCTGCCTACCTCCGGCGGCTCGCCTTTCTGGCGATGCGCCTGCGCGCCTGGGCCTTCGACTTGCCTTCGACTTCGTTCGGCGAGTCGACGACGTTGCCGGTGTTGCCCTTGACCGTGAGCGATCCGGCGACGGAGTTGCCTGTCGCCTTCGTGCCGCCGGCGTTGCTCAACACCTTCAGCGAGCCGCCGACTTCGTTGCCGACGAGCGTCACGCCCGCGGTGTTCGCCTTGACCGTGACCGTGCCGTGGAAGGTGTTGGCGGCGCATTCGCCACCGTCACCCATCACGACCGATCCGCTCGTGCCGGCGGCTTTCGTCGCGCCGCCGACGGTCGTGCCGCAGAGCCTGACGAGCGCGGCGCCGCTGGCGCTGAACGTGCCCGAGACCTTGGCGCCCTCGACGTCGATCGCACCGCCGGGCTTGACCGTCAGGTTGCCGCTGACTTTGGCCGTCGAGGTCAGCTCGACGGACTGTCCGGCCTTGACGATCAGCTTGCCTTTGACGTTGCCCGTGATCACCTGGCTGAAGCCGACCTGCGTCGAGCACGACGAGGTCGCTTCGTTGCCGAGGTTGTCGACGGCCGTGGCGCTGACCGTCTTCGTGCCGGCCGTCGAGGTGTCGATCGGAATCGTCCCGCTCGGGTCCGTTTTCAGGCCCGATTCGTCGGATGCGACGACCGTCGCGACGACGTCCGGCTGACCGACGGCGGCCGTCGACGGGCAGCTGACTTCGACCGTCGGCGGGGTCTTGTCGACCGTCACCGTCGCAGATGCTTCAGACCACGGGCTGACGAGTTCTTCTTCCGGTTCGATCGCATACGCCGGGACGATCGTCTTGCTGCGAACGCGATAGCTCCAGTGGCCAGACTGCGTCTCGGCAGCCGTGTATTTCGGCGAGGGGAGACCGCTTGCGACCGTGCTCCATTCGCCTTCGCCGTTGCGATGCTGGACTTCGAATTGCGGGTGCGTTTCGACGAAGCGCGCGACCTCGGACACAGGGTGCGACGGCACGGGCCCACGCCAGACGAGCGTGAACGAGCCTGTGTTCGGTGACGGATCGCCGGTCGCCGGCACCGTCGGGCGCAGCCGCGGGTACTCTTCGGCGGCCTCGATCAGACGGGCGCCGTCTTCGGGAAGGATGAAGCCTTCGCCTTCCAGTTTTTCGGTGTCTGCTTTGACCTTGTCGATGTATTCGCCGTAGTTGCTGTAGAGCCCGTTGAGCGTTTCTTCGCTGAACGGCACGTTCCCGCCGAGCAGCTGGCAGAAGGCCGAGTCCGGATACGGGTTCGGCGCCGGAGCCGCTGTGTTTTCGGAGGTCTGAATGCCGATCGGGACTTCGATTTCGGGCAGTCGGATGCCGCCGAGCGCCTCGCCGAGGCTGTTTTTCTTCAGCGTTTTCGAGTTGACGTATTCACCGCGCGGCGCGAGCGGCGGCGGCGGGCCGCCTTCGGACCATTCGTCGAGGTCCTTCGTGCCGATGTTGACGAGGAACGGCCACTGGATTTTCGACAGCGGTTTCTTCACGCAGCTTGCGATCTGCGGCCCCATGTCGCGTTCGATCGGCGGGGCCCAATTCGAGGCCGCGTCGAACGGGACGTGCGAGGCCCCTGCCGCCTCCCAGTGGCGCAGGCTCGGGTTCGCCGGCGCCTCCGCCTCGGTCTGTTCGGCTTTGTTTTCGAATTCGGTGATGATCCGCAGGACCTTTTCGGGCCGGTCGGCGCGGATCGCGGTCGTGCAGACGGTCAGCAGGTAGTTGTCGACGATTTCCTGCAGCGGCGCGATCTTGTTGAAGTACGTGACCATGCGCCCGCACGACTGAGACTCGGCGGAGGCCGTCAGTTTCGTGATGCCGGCCGTGTCGCCGCCTAGCGGCTGCGGGCCGACGCCGTCGCCGCGAATCGCCTTCACCGCCGCGGCGTAGATGTCATAGGACAGAGCGTCGCCGCTCGGGCCGACTTCGAGGCTGCCATAGCGGGACGGGTCGAATTTCTTCAGGGTCGCCACGCCGACGTTCTGCGCGTCGATGCTGACGTACGCGTAGCCGTGCTTGAGCAGGTAGTACGGGTCGCCGAACCAGTTCGCTTCGAGGTCGTACCCCGCCGTGACGTTCTGCCACTCGGCGATGACTTTGCCGTTGAATTTCGACGGGTCGGTCGGGCGGCGCACGATGATCCGCGTCTTGAACGGATACGTCCCGTTGCCGTTCGGGCCGCCGGTCAGGATTTTCGAGCCGGTCACGTTCGCCGCGCCGCTCGTGTTGTACGTGTAGCCGGTCCCGGATACGTAAAACTCTTCCTCGGTGTAGCCGTAGTTGGCGAGCGGAATGTCCGTCGCCGCGAACGGGTGTGAGGTTTCCGTGACCGGGATCGGTCCTTCGACGGTCGGCGTGGGCACGCCTTCATATGGCGCTGCAAACGCCGACGAGGCCAACGCGAGAAAGGCGCCGACAACGGCGCACAAGAGCGCGATCGACCCTCCTCGACGAGGCCGCAGAGTATCCCCATGCATGCTCGAATCCCCTCTGAGTCTGTGACTGTTTCGGGGACAATCGGCCCTCGTACCGGTCGCCGTCCCCCTCCCATCGCGAACCTACCACAGATGCAACATATTCTGCAAATGATGCGCTGGACTCGCGCAAGCGCCGGATGAGCGACGAGTACGTCTTCGCCTACGGATCGCTGCTGCGCGATCTCGGCGGCCCGCTCGACGAACGACTGCGGCCGTGCCGGCTGCGCGACCATCGCCGCGCGTGGAACGTGGCGATGGACAACACGCTGACGCTCGCCGGCTACAAGCTGTACCTCGACGCGGCCGACTCATCGCGCCCTGCTGTGTTCGTGACGTTCCTCAACCTCGTCCCGGCCGCGGGCCGTCACGTAAGCGGCGTGCTGTTCGCGGTCGACGAGGACGAGCTCGCGGTGCTCGACAGGCGCGAGCGAAACTACGACCGTCGCGACGTCACGGGCTCGATCGACGGGCACGACGCGGGACGCGTCTGGACGTACATCGGCAAGCCGGAGGCCGAACGGCGCTTCGCGCTCGGCGCGCGCGAGGGCCGGGCCGTGATCGACAGGGCCTACCTGGAGAGCGTTCGCGCCGGCTTCGGTCTGATCGCCGCGGATGCGCTCGAGGAGTTCGACGCGACGACGGACGCGAACGACTGTCCGGTGCTCGAGCTGCGACGCATCGACCTTCCCTAGCGAGCGAGGGGCGTCCTCCTCGCGGTGTAGATCGGCCGGGCACGAGCCCCGCGCTCGTGCCCGGCTCTCTCCAGCGAGGCGGCGGCGGGCATCACCGCTCGCCTCCGGCGACGGCCTTCAGGTGCGGCTCGAGCGCGAGCACGGGTGGCGACTGGACCGGGGCGCTTTCGTCGGCGAACGGCAACAGCTCGCTCACGCCGGCTTTTTCGAACGCACGCTGAACCGGCCGCGAGCCTCGAATCAGGGCGAAGTCGTAGCCGCGCCGCCTGCAGAGCCCGCAGCGAAACGCGATTACGGCAACGCCGAACGCGTCGATGTCGGCGAGCTGGCGCAGGTCGAGCGTGATGCCGGTGACGCCTTCCTCGCAGAGCCGCTCGATCTCGGCTTCGAGCCGGTGCACCGAGCTGCGGTCGAGCGACCCCGTCAGGACGAGCGTGTGCATCCTCAGGCCGATGTCGGGCGCGACGAAGCCCGCCTTTCCCGAAACCTGGCCTGCTTGCTCGGTTGTGTTGTCGAATGCGGCCCGTACGTGGGTCGCGACGCTGCCGTCAGTGTCCTCGTCAGTCCTTGCGTGGACGCTTGCGGCCATCGTCATGTGATGGCGTTCCATCGAATACAGCTCCTTCCAAGAGCTTCCGAATTGGTTGCGTGACGCCGGCCCCACAGGCCGGCGCCGTTGATTTCGCGACCGGAAGGAACTAGTCGGGGCGCTCAGGAACGAGCACGAAGCAACCTGCGAGCCATGGCTCGCAGGAGAGGCGCAGGCGGCGCAGGACGCGCGGCGCGCCAAGCAGCAACAGGCCGGCCAGCGTCAAGAACGTCGACAGCGGCGCGACACCGGAACCGCCGGTGGCAGCGCCGGCGGCTCCGCCCGGCGACGGGCTGCTCGGCGCGGGGCCGATCGGCGGGCTGCTGACGGCGATGCCGCCGTGGCCGCCTTCGGACGGCGTTCCGGCGATCGTCGCGGCGACGAGCGAGCTGGCCGCTGTGACGAGGCCGCTCGGCGAGTCGACGGCGGCAAAGCGCGAGGCTCCGAGCCATCCGACGGTGCAGTTGTCGGTCAGCTGTCCGCCGAGCTGCGAGAGCTCGCAGCTGAAGCCGCCGGCGCGCTCGACGGGCGTCATGCCGGCGTGTGCCGGCGCGGTCGGCCCGCCGCCGGGCGGCGGGCCTTCCAGTTCGGTGCCGGCGATCGTCGCGATGACCGGCAGGCCCGCGCCGGAGGAGACGGGTGCTTCTGCGGAGGCTGCGTGCCCGACGTCGAGCTGAGCGACTGGCGTGTCGAGCAGCGAGGAGGAGCGCAGTGGCGTCGTTTCGCCGGCGCCTTCGGCGTGTTCGCCGAGCGGCGCTTTGCTCACCGCTTCTTCGGGCGTTTCGATCAAGCCGCCCTGTTTCAGTTCTTTCGTCACTTCGGCCGGTGTCGTGACGACGGCTTCTTCGGTCACGATCGGCGTCGGTTCGACGGGGGCCGGTTCGAGCGGCGTGGGTTCGACCGGCGCGCTCTGGCCTTCCGTCGGGAGGACGCCCGAGGTTTCTTCGGTCGTGGGCGGGGGGCCCTGTTCTTCGGGCGCCGCTGTCGATTCTTCGCCTGTGACCGCGGCGGTTTCTTCCGACGCGGGGGGCGTCGTGCCGGCGCCTTCGGACGCGGATTCGGCCGGCGTCGTTTCGCCCGACCCGCCTTCGGCGGGCGCCGGCGACTGGCTTTCGGGAGCCGTCGCTTCGGGTGAGCTCTGGCTGTCGGCCGTTTCCTGCGATTCGGCCGAAGCGGGGGTCATCCCGGTCGCGGCTTCGTCGGCCTGCGCGCTCGCGGCGATCACGAGCGCGGCGAGCAGCGCAAGAATCGTCATGCTCAGGCAGAGCAAACTCTCCCTGTCGGTGATGCGGAGCTTGCCCAATCGTTCCATGCGCACGATTGAACAATAAAGAATCTGCGGCACGGCGGGGGACAACTTTCGGGGAGCCCCGATCGAACAGCAGTTCGAGCGCTTGCTTTGGCAACGCGATCGACGCCCCGCGGCGCAGAACGCATTTCTAGGGGACTTCGCGATTGGGCGGCGGCTCGCCCCTCGAGAGGCGCTGCGTTTACGCGGATTGGGGGAGCTTCTTCGACCCTCGCTTGGCGGCCGGAGCCGAGGGCGGGGGGACGACGGGACCGATGTCGCCGTCGGGCGCCTCGTCGAGGTCGACGATCACGGGGGCGTGATCGCTCGGCCCCTTGCCCTTGCGCGCGAGGCGATCGACCCAAGCGGCCTTGACCCGGTCGCCGACGGGCGAGCTCGCGAGCACGAGGTCGATGCGCATGCCGAGATCCTGGTGGAACATCCCGGCGCGGTAGTCCCAATAGGAGAACACGCGCTCGCCTGGCCACCGCTCGCGCACGACATCGCGCAAGCCGAGCGCGCGCAGCTCGGCTAGCGCGGCACGCTCGGGCGCGGTCACGTGCGTGTGCCCTACGTAGGCGCTCGGGTCGAAGACGTCCTCGTCGGCGGGCGCGATGTTCACGTCGCCGGCGACGATCACGGCGTCGGGACCTGCGGCGACGGTCTCGCGCAGCGCGCCGAGCCAGGCGAGCTTGTAGCGGTAGTGCTCGGAGTCGGGCTCGCGGCCGTTGGGCACGTAGACGCAGTGCACGCGCACGCCGCCACACGTCGCCGACACGGCGCGCGCCTCGAGCTCGGGAAAGCCGGGCGCGCCGGGCAGGCCGTCGACGACATCGTCCAAGCCGACGCGCGAGAGGATCGCGACTCCGTTCCACTGCGCTTCGCCGTGCGACGCGAAGCGGTAGCCGCGATCCTCGAGCTCGCCGCCGAGCAGCTCGGCGAAAGCTGCGTCGGCGAGCTTCGTCTCCTGCAGGCAGACGACGTCAGGCCGGCAGCCGCGGCAGGCGCTGCTTGACGGAGTTGACGTTCCACGTGGCTACCCGCACGGGTCAACGGTAGCCTCGGGAGCGGCTCTATGACAGTTCGGCGAGCACCTCGGCGGCGGCGCGTTCGCCGGAGCGCACGGCGCCGTCCATGTAGCCGACCCAGTAGTCGGAGGTCTCGGTGCCGGCCCAGTGGATCCGCCCGACGGGTGCGCGCAGCGCCTTGCCGAAGTCGAGCAGCGTGCCGGGGCCGAGCCCGGCGACGGGGTCGCCGCGCGTGAAGCGTTCCTCGGCCCACGCGTTCTCGACGTACTGGACCGGGTTGCTTGCCTTCGCGCCGAAGTAGTCGGTGAAGTTCGCGAGCACGGCTTGGCGGCGTCCTTCGGCGGAGAGGCCGTACCAGGCGCGCGCGTCGCTGCCGCCGATGAAGCCGAGCAGCACGCCGGGGCTGCCCTCGTGCGGCGTGCTGTCGAACGTCGTCCTGACTGGCCCGTTGAGGCTGACGGTCTGCCCGGTCAGGCCTTCTTCGCGCCAGAACGGTTTGTCGTAGACGACGTCGACCTTCGCGTAGGAGCCCATCGGCGCGCGCTGGGTCAGCTGATCGCGCAGCACGGGCAGCAGCGGTTCGTAGTCGATCCGCGCCGTCAGCGCGGGCGGCATCGCGACGATGACCTGCTTCGCGGCGACGTGCCCTTTGTCGAGGAAGACCTTGACGCCCTTCGCTTCCTGGGCGATCTGGCGCACGGGGACGCCGAGCACGACGTTGCCGCCAAGCGCTTCGGCGACTTTCAGCGAGATCTGCTGGCTGCCGCCGACGAAGCGTTCTTCCTGGGCGCCTTCGGCCGTCTGGAAGTTGCGTTCGAACGTGCCGGGGTGCGATTCGTCGCCGGAAGCGGCGAGGTAGAAGAGCACGTAGAGCAGTGATAGGTCGCGCGGCTCCTGTCCGAAGATCGCCTCGCTCGCGGTCGAGACGAGGCGCATGAAGTCGGGGTTGATCTCGTTGGCTTTGAGCCACGAGTAGAACGTCTGGCTGTCCCAGTCGAGCGCTTCGCTCGCGTTCCACGGTTCCTCGACGTTGACCTGCTGCGCCATTGTGTTGAGCCGCTGGACGACCTGCAGCAGGTCGGGCAGGTACGTCGGGTCCGGCGGCGCGACGCCGGTCGGCCCGGTCGCGGCGTACGTTTCCCGTTTGCCGTCCTTCCAGTAGACGTTGCTGCCGGTGTTGTACGTCGGGAACGTCGTGACGCCGACGGCCTGCGCGAGCGCCTTGATGCGGTCCTGCGTCGGGCCGACGAACTCGGCGCCGGCGTCGATGTAGGAGCCGCCGGCGATCGGCCTGTTCCACGTGCGCCCGCCGACGCGTTCGCGCGCCTCGAGCACGACGACCGAGTGGCCGGCGGCGGCGATCGCGCGAGCGGCCGTGAGACCGGCGAGCCCGGCGCCGACGACGGCGACGTCGGCTTTCTTCGGAGCGGAGGAGCTCGCGGCGGCGGAGCTCGCCGGTTCTGCGGCTTCGTCGGCGCGAGCGAGGGAGGGGAGCGCCGCGGCGGCTGCGCCGGCGGCGGCGGTCCCGATCAGGGTGCGGCGGGTGAAGCGCGTGTCGTTCTCGGTGGAGATGGGCGGCGTGTTACCCGCCGGGGCCGGCGTCTAATCGCATTTGGGATCGGTTCGCGCAGGGGTTGCTCTCGGCGCCCTCGACGGTCCCGCTATCTCAAACGTTGCGAGCAGTGCGTTTCAGAAGGCGTGCTCGTGGGTATTTACGCCGCACTCCGGCCGGGCGCCGGGGGCGCTGGGATCGGAGTGAACGAACTGAGCTTCTGCGCGTGTGCACGCGGGAGAGGGAGAGATGTCGCCAATTAATCTTTTTAGTAGAGATCGTCGGGTCGCGGGCTGCGCGGAAGAAGGTCGGGGGTTGGCGACAGGGCATCGGCTTCGTCGGCGCGTGCGTACGGCTGCGAGCACGGTCGTCGTCGCGTTCGCGGTCTGCCTGATCGCGGCCGCGAGCGCATCGGCGTTCAACGCGCAGGGGAGCGCGGAACAGGTCTACGTGACGGGTCTCGCGCCGAACGCGCAGGCGTCGCTGCTGAAAGGGAAGACGATCGTCGCGACGCAGAGCGCGGACTCGCTCGGAGGGCTGCTGTTCCGCGAAGTGAAACCTGGCAAGAACTACCGCGTGAGCGTCACGGCGAGCGGCGAAACGTCTGCACAGATCACGGTCCACTCGGACGCCGCGGCTCCGTGGGATCCGGAAATCTACAGCCAGTCGATCCCCGACAACGGCTACACGTACCTGAAAACGCGCGACGGCACGGAACTGTCGATCGACGTGCACCCGCCGACGAGCCCGGCGGGCGAGCCGGGCGTGCCGTCGAGCTTCCACTTCCCGACGCTGCCGATACCGGGCGTGCCGACGCCGAGCTACACGGCTCCGTATCCGACGATCATCGAGTACTCGGGCTACGGCTACGCGAACCCGGCAGGTCCTGAAAACGGCATCGCGATCCTCGCGAACCTGATGGGCTTCGCGGTCGTCGACGTGAACATGCGCGGCACGGGCTGCTCCGGCGGCGCATACGACTTCTTCGAGAAAATGCAGGACCTCGACGGCTACGACGTGATCGAGACGATCGCGCACCAGCCGTGGGTGCTGGGTAACAAGGTGGGCATGCTCGGGATCTCCTACGGCGGGATCAGTCAGCTGTTCACGGCTCAGCTGCAGCCGCCGGACCTCGAGGCGATCGCGCCGCTGTCGACGATCGACGCGACGGCGACGACGCTCTACCCGGGCGGGATCCTCAACACGGGCTTCGCGGTGGCGTGGGCGGAAGAGCGCCAGCAGAACGCCGAACCGGCGAGCCCGGGCCACGGTCAGGCATGGGCGACGACGCGGATCGAAGAAGGCGATCAGACGTGCGCGGCCAACCAGGCGCTGCACGGCGAGGCGAACGACCTCGCGCAGAAGATCAAAGAAAACGCGACGTACAACCCATCGGTCGCCGACGAACTCGACCCTGTCACGTTCGTGCACAAAATCGACGTGCCGACGTTCCTCGCGTGCCAGTGGGAGGACGAGCAGACAGGCGGGCACTGCGCGGACCTCGCTCAGCACTTCACGGGAACGGAACACAAGTGGTTCACGTTCACGAACGGCGCGCACATCGACTCGCTCGATCCGTATACGTACAACCGCCTGTACGACTTCTTGGAGCTGTACGTCGCGCATCAAGCGCCGCTGATCAACTCGGCGGTCGTCAAAGCGGCGGCGCCGGTCATCTACCAGGAAGCGATGGGATTGCCGAAAACGGACGTCGTGACGCTTCCGGCGGACCCGATCCAGACGCAGCCCACGTACGAATCGGCGCTGGCGGCATTCGAAGCGCTGCCGTCGATCCGCGTGCTGTTCGACAACGGCGCGGGAACGTCGCCGCTTGGCACGACTACGGCAGGCGACCCTTACCCGGGCTTCGAACAGTCGTTCTCGAAGTTCCCGATTCCGGGCACGAAGGCGCAGACGTGGTACTTCGCACCGGGCGGCGCGCTGGCTTCGCAGAAGCCGACTACAGAAGGGTCGGACTCGTACACCTCAGACGCGAACGCGGTGCCGCCGACGGACTTCGGCCCGAAAACGGGCGGCGGCGGTCTGTGGGGCAACGCATCGCAGTGGGAATGGAACTGGGTGCAGCCGCCGGCGGGCGACGCGGTGTCGTACGTCTCGGCGCCGCTCGCGGCCGACACGACGGCGATCGGCGGAGGCGCGGTTCACCTGTGGGTGAAGTCCTCGACGCCTGACGTCGATCTGCAGGCGACCGTCAGCGAGGTGCGTCCGGACGGCAACGAGACGTTCGTGCAGAACGGCTGGATTCGCACGAGCGAGCGCAAGCTCGCGACGAGCGCGAAAAACATCCTCGAGCAGAAGCCGACGGAACTGCAGCCGATCTCGACGATGCTCGCCTCCGACGTGCAGCCGATGCCGGCGGGCGAATACGTCCCGGTCACGATCCCGCTGTACTTCGAGGGGCACGCGTACCGCAAAGGCTCGCGGATTCGCGTGACGATCTCGGCGCCGAACGGGACGCAGCCGATCTGGTCGTTCGCGCACACGCAGCCCGAAGGCGGCACGGCGAACGAGTCGGTCGCGTTCTCGCCGAGCATGCCGTCGAACGTCGTCCTGCCGATCGTGCCTGGAGTCAGCGTGCCGACGGCGCTGCCAGCTTGCCCGAGCCTGCGGAACGAGCCTTGCCGGACGTACGAGGCGCTGGCGAACAACGGTTCCTGAGGACGGCGGCCGCTGAAGGGCGGCCGATTCCCACGCCGGCCCGGCGCGTAGCCGGGCCGGCGCATGGCTGATCGTGGATCGGCTCAGACGTGCGCTGCGATGGGGACCGCGACGGCGAATCGGCGAGTATCGTCATCCGGAATGCGTCGCAGTGGCTGCATCGTCATCGCCGCCTCGCTGATCGTCGCGCTCGCAGGCTGCGGGAGCTCGCACTCGATGGGCGCTGGCGCTTCCGACTCGGTGAAAGCGAGGACCGTCGCGCGACGGGAGTTCCGCGTGCCGTCAGGCTCGATGGAACCGACGCTTGGCGTCGGAGCGCGGGTGCTCATCTCGACGCGGCCGCCGCGAGTCGGGGAGATCGCCGTCTTTCACCCGCCGGAAGTGGCCGAGCAGCAGGAGTGCGGTCCGAAACCACACGTGATCAGGCCCGGCGGCGCGGCCTGCGCGCAACCAGCGCTCCCATCGTCATCGGTCAAGTTCGTCAAGCGCATCGTCGCGGGCCCGGGCGACGAGATCTACATCCGCGCAGGGCACGTGTACCGCAAGGCCGCCGGATCGAGCGGCTTCGTCCGCGAGCCGGATTCATACATACGTCCCTGCGCAGGAAGTCCCGAGTGCAACTTCCCGACGCCGATCAAGATCTCGGCGGGGCAGTGGTACATGCTCGGGGACAACCGAGGCGAATCGGATGACAGCCGCTTCTATGGCGCTGTTCCGGCGGCGTGGATCGTCGGCGTCGTGACGGCGTGCGCGCCGCTGACGGCCTACCGAGCGGGGATTGACCGGCTGGGGGGCAGCCGGGGCTGCAGGTTGGGGGCGGAAGGCCGGTGAGCGGCACCGGCGCGCCGGTGCCGTGAGGCGTTCGGTGGAGCCGACCGAAATGGGCGCGAACAGTTCGCACGAGTAGCTGGCGAGCCGATAGCGCTCGAAGGCCGATCGGTCAAAATGACCAATGTGGATGCCACTCGCGCCGTTCTTAGAGATAGCGGGTTCGTGCGAATCGACGGGCCATTCCCTACGGCAGACGAAGCTTTCGCCTGCGCAAGCTCCACGATCGGCTCGCGGCACAGCGAGGAGGTCGATCGGCTCCTGATCATCGGGGACTACGTGCTGCCGCCCGCGGATGGTCCCCCCACTCGGGATTTTCAGACCCTGCACTTCGACTTCGGGTTGCCGCTCGATCCCAGAGTCGATCAGGACGTCGCGCGATACACCGCGCTCTACGTCCCCGGTGACAAGCTCAACGTCTCGGCGCAAACCAGGCTCGTGCCGCTACGTGCGCTCCTGGCTCAGCGGGCATGGTCCACGCGCCCCGAGCTGATCGAGAGGCTCATCGCGTACGGGCGCACCCATGGTGCCTGGGACGACGCGCAGGGGTACGTCGAGGGAAGCCTCGCTCGAATCGTCGAGGCAGCCGCCGGCTCGCCGCCTGAGCTCCCTAGCGTGAAGACCGACCCCGACTTCCTCTGCGGGCTGGAGTTTCACAACCTGCACGCCGAGCTGGCGTTCTTCGCCCGCCACGGCCTCTGCGTCGAAGACGTCGCGATCGACATCGCCTTGCAGCCTGGCCAACTACTGATATTCAACAACCTTGCGGTAGCGCACGGCCGACGCGGTACGCGCGCCCCTGGCGAGCTGCGCCAGCGTGTTTTCGGTCACAAGCATCTCAACCCGTCGGTCCAGCGTCAGCTACGTGACAGCGTGCTGAGTACGTTCTACGCCGCTACGGCGGATCGGGATATCGCCGTGGCGGCAAAGCCGATGGCTGCAGGGACGTAGGATCTCGCGAGGCGGAACAACCACAGGGCCGCCGCGTCGCGGGGGCGACGGTGCTCAGACAATGTCTATGGAGCCAACCGGGATCGAACCGGTGACCTCCTGCTTGCAAAGCGTCCGCTCTGCCTCCTCTATTAGCTCCAGAAGTCGACGATTTGCAGGGCTCTCGGGCGTGTCACCTGTCAGCTAGATCAGCGCGGATGCGCGCGGATTGGCGGCGCTTATCGTGGGTTCAGGCACTTCTGGCGCCGAGTGCCCAGACGAACGGGCGCCCTCAAGGGTGCGATGCGACCGCTCTGGAACTTTCCGCCGAGTGAACCTTGCCATTAGTACGGCCAACTCGCTAGCAGATCTATGCGCCCGCCCGATCACGCGGCGCTAGTGACGCCCCTTGCCCAGCTGGGCTGTGTCAGGTCAACTGGGAACTCCGACAGGACTGTAGATAAAAGTCACCCGATCATCGCCATAACGCTCGATTTCGGTCCGTGCCCAGCTAACTTCTGCTCCCGTAGCCTCCGCCTTAACCGCCAGCTGGATGCTCGCCTTCACACATTCGATTCCACCAGAACTCGCTTCCGGTGACACACTCAGAGGGTGCCCGACTGCGCCGGGTGCCCTAGAAGCAATAACTTCCGCCAGCCGCGCAATGCCAGCTTTGTACTGGCGAACCGACTGAACTTCTACTGTCCCATCGAGCTTGGCCGCCCTCACGAGCATCTTGGCGCGCGCAACGACACTGCGCCGCTGCACAACCACGATCACTTCGGGGCCAACCGGCGGAAGTCGAAAGCAGAGTCGGGGCGGTCGGGGCAGAAGCCTGAGATGTGCTCGCAACGCGTGCGTGATGGCAACCCGATTCCCTCTCGCGCCATCTGCACGCGCTGCTCCTCTTGGTAGAGACGCGGCGCATACCAGCATCACAAAGGCGACCGTCGCCCAGCACACGATTATACGCCGGGCAATCACTAGATACCCGAAAGCACTCGGACGTGGAGGAAACGTTCTGCCGGCCCTATCGTCTGAATAAAGTCCAAGCACCCTTTTTTGACGATGCCGCTCTGGAGGCCGACGGCGCGATTCAACTTGATGACAGGGCCTCCACTCGTACCCTCTTTCAGCGGATTCTGCCCTTTTTCACCAACCTGACACATGTTGAGCGTGGTCAGCGCCGGCACGACCAGCGTTTCGAGAGGTTCTTCTTTGAGCGTGTAGGGAACAGGACCGCTTAGCCTCGTGATCTTTCCACACGCCTCTTGTGGGTAATCGCCCGCTTTTTGACCTTCTTTTTCTTCTTCTTTGTCGGGCGAGCCTACGCCATTTACGCACACGACGGATTCTTCCTTTGCTTCAATCGGTGCCGAGGGCCCGTATATACGGTAACGTTCATTGCGGGGCAGCCCTTCACTTGTGCCGTACTGAATCACAATTGGCGGCACAAGCAATGCTTCCAAGCTATTCGTCGTCGGAGTCCAATAACCGCCGGGTTCAAGTTCGATGATAGACGCGTCGCCTTCACCCGAGACACTCTGGTGTTCCCCGAAGAAGTAGGAATGCGCTTTACCAAGGGGTGGTTCGGTTTTTTCCGGAGTCGGTGCCTTCCATGTCGCACCCACGCCGCCGCCCCCATATACACAGTGTCCGGCGGTCATCACGTATAGCTTTTTGTCGTAGATGGACTGCGATATGAAGCCAGCTGAACACCCATCGGAGGGTGAGTAAATCCGGACTCCGCCCCGAATCGGCTTGGTGCAGCGCCCACCAGAGCACGCCGTCGGGGTGCCGAGCAGCGATTTGGAGCTAGATTCGGTTACTTGGGTTGGAACCGTCACTTCCGCGACGGCTTCAGCGATTTCATTGCTCTGTGCGGCAGTCAGACCGCTCGCCTTTTCGATGCTGACGGCGTCACCTTGCGCTCGCGTGCCGAGGAGGACCAGACCGGCATGGAATAGACCTGAAAGTCGCGTGAGAAGTTTCGTCTGAGCAGCGGCCAGTTCCGTTGTAGAGGCGGCCGACGGAACGATGTCGGTGTTGTCGGCTAGTCCAAGATTGTCAAGGTTCTGCTCGGCCGTCTTTTCGTAGCCAGTCCCCGGGGTAAGCCCGATCTGGAGCCGTCCTGAGGTTGGGTCTATCCAAAGCCCCGTATAGTTTTCGCCTAGCTGCATGTTCAGTTGTCCGCCCAACGCCGAGGCGTGGTCTTGAAGGTCAATGGCTTTTCGTGCGGCAGTCGCTTCGATACCGGCATACCCGGCGTAAAATTCTGCGGCGGCTTCTTGAGTTGCAGGTTCCTCTAGCACGTTTCCGAACTCATCGTAGTAGTAGATCCCTTTCCCGCCTTCGGGATTAGTCGCCGTCGTCTGTTCGGTTTCGTAGCTGAAGCTCGTGATTTCGTCTTCGGTGCCGGCTTTTTTGATTGAGCCGTTGACTAGTTTGCGGATTGAAGCGACGCGATCGGAGGTGTCGTAGACGATCACCCAGGTGCCGCTTTCATCGGCGATGCTTTCGAGCAGTTCGTTTTCGGGCCCGGATTTATAATAGGTGTATTTGGCAAAGCTCTCTTGGCTGTACCCGCGCTCGATCCGCACAGAGCGCACCGCGGCGCCAAACGCGACGTTCACGGCTGAAGTTTCCTTTGCCACGGCTAAACACCGATCGCCTCGGCCGCGAGGGCCGCGCGAGTCGCCCACACGAAGCCCTTCAAGCGATGGATCAGCCCTACCGCGTGCAGGCGCGTGAGGCTGTCGGTGACGTCGGAACCGATCTCGCGCTCGAGCTCCTGCTCAGACCATGGTCGTTGGGCCTCAGGATCGAGCAGAAGCAAGACGATCGCGTGATCGACCTGCCCGACTTTCTCTACAGGGGTGGGGATACGCTCCTCTGGCATCAGGACATCCTCCTGGTGTCACGCCCCCGGCCGTTCCCGCGGTGCGGGGGCACTTTCGATCGCCGACTAACCGGCGCCCTGACCGGGCGTCACGGCGATCCGCTATGAACGCCCACGACGTTAGCTCTGGCTCGGCGCAAAGCGAGCCGGATTGGCGTAGATCGACGCCGATCGAACGCGTTCGGCACCCGTCTCAGGCACTAGTGCCTGAACTCGCCGTTGATCTCCAGCGATGACTATCGATTCCCTGTCCAGAGAACCCGCCGATGTGCAGGGACCTTTGGAAATGGAGCCAACCGGGATCGAACCGGTGACCTCCTGCTTGCAAAGCAGGCGCTCTCCCAGCTGAGCTATGGCCCCAGGGTCACCGAGTTTAGGGGATGCGCACAGGGCGGAAACGCACGCGTCGCCGACGTGGCGCCGCTACTTATCGAAGTCGAAGTCGCGCGGCGGGCGCTGCTCGAACCAGAGCCGCTCTTGCTCGGGCGTGTCGCGCAGGAACTCGGGTGTCTCCTCGAGTACGTCCTCAGCCGGCTCCTCGGCCTCCTCTGCCGCGGCCGTCTCGCCGGGCATCTCCCATTCGAGCGAGTCCTCCTGCACTGGCGCGTCGGCTGCCGCGGGCTGCCCGGAAACGTCGTCCTGCTCGTCTCCGAGCACGCTGCTCATGTCGAGCTCGGCCGTCTCGCCGCCGACGGCCCGGTCGCTCGGCTCATCCGGAGAGGGCTGTGGAGCAACGCCGGCCCCTGCGTCGATCGGGACCGCGGCGACTGGCGGTGCAGTCGCCGGCGGGGGATCGACGAGCGGCGCGGCCGATGCGGCATCGTCGGCGAGCCCCGCGTCTGCCGAGCCCCCTTCGACAGGCACGTCGAGCGCCTCGTGCTCCTCACGAGCGACCTCGCCGGGGTCCGCGCCTCGCTGGCGCTTCAGCTCCAGGTGTTCGCGGATGGCGTCATCGAGCAATCCCATTCGCACGCAAACGATACCTAGCCGTCCCGCTCACGTATCGTGGCCAGGATCACCGGGCTACACTTGCGGGACGTTGGGCGCCGGAGGGCGCCAATGCGGGGCTATAGCTCAGTTGGGAGAGCGCCTGGATCGCACCCAGGAGGTCGCCGGTTCGAGTCCGGCTAGCTCCACCATCTTGACGAAGGTCGAACCGGCCCAGTCCCTCAGGGGGCTGGGCCTTCGGCGTCGGGAGTCCATCGATTGATCGAGGCGCTGTTGGTTTGTCCGGAACCAGGCACTCGTCGCGTAAGTGCTGCTGATGGACATTCCGGATCAAGAACCAAACCGTAGATCGCGGGCAAGTGCCTGGCAGACCCGCCCGCGAAACTATCCAGCGAGCCGCCGGCCGCTAGGAATGCCGAAGAGCGGCTCAAGTGACTCAAGGCCCAGGGCGTACTGCACCCCAAGGAGGCGCCGGATGCCGGGCGTGATGTAGTCGTAGTTACTGATCAAGTCATCGGGTGTCGCAGGAGGGGTCTCGCATGGCACTAGCTTTGCGCATTCAGACCCGGCCTGTTCGTAGCATTTGTAGGCGTCGACCACCCCCTGTTCGGCTCGCGCAGGCGCATGTGCGTGCCGTCCGCTAGCTCGATACGATGCGGACTAGTCGAATCGGCGACACCGGGGGTTGACGGATCATGAGCAGTCAGCGTCGATCAACGACGCGCCGGCGAGCGCGCCGCTTGGCTGGCCTTTTCGGCTTGGTCCTCGTCGCTCTGCTCCTGCCGCACACGCAGTCGGCCGATGCAGTCGATCTGCATCTATTTGACGACCCTGCGGTGACCAAGAGTCTCGATGATCTACCCAGGATTGATCTTCACCCTCCTGATCTCGCCCCTACCCTCCATATCCTCACGACAGATACCTATGGAACCGGCGAGCCCCAGGTAGAGAAGGAGCTCACGGCTGCGACAACCGCCGAGGCAGCGGCGCTCGAGAGCGACCAGCTTGCCACTGATAGTGATGGTCAAAGCGCCGTCGACAGATGCGCCGCAGGCGCGTTCAGGTCGGTAGCTGATGACTATAAAAAAGCCCTCCTCTCAAATCTGCTGAATCCGTCTGAACCGAGCTGGCCCAACTTTGAGGACGATTTCGACTCCGCGATCTCAGCGTGCCTCGAAGCAGCGTTCCCCGAAGCGCCGACATACGTGATCACTGCAGGATCACACTATGTTGCGGAACAAGCAGCTGGCTATGCTACAAACGCGCTCGGTGCGGACTCCGCCGCAGCCGTTTTCGCGAGATGGATGGACGTGACTGCTGGCTCGGCCGATGCCGCCGCCGAAGCTGCAGGGAACACAAATACTTCTGCGCCCCCCGAAAATACAAACACTTCTGAGCCGTCCCCGCCGCCTGAAGACTCATCAAGCAGTAGTCCTGCGATTCCAATCATTGTCGGGGTTGTCGCGGTCGCATTCATTGGTTTCCTCGTCAGCAGAAGCAAACGAAATCCATAGGTGTGATCGGCGTGAAAGGGTGGGAGCAGATGTGACCCCGCCCACTCGCTATTCTGCGCGCTCTATGCCTCACGCTTTCGTGTCATATGTCCGGGAGGACTGGGACGGGGTAGAGGAGCTAGCCGACGCCCTAAAGGCCGGCGGTGCCGACTGCCCTCGTTCGCATTCACAGAACGCGAGCATATAGCGCGCCGACGGACGCGCGTAACGCAACAGAGAGCCCCCGCCAAAGCGAAGGCTCTCCATGACCGCCCGGAGCTAACCGATCGAGCAACCCGACGCGTTCGCGTTCGCCTTGATCGTTTCGGCGACTTCCTTGTCCTGTCCCGAATACGCCGTTTCACCTTTGATGAACTCGAGCCGCGACAACGTCGTCCAGTTCGAGTACGAGATCTGTGCGTTCGAGCAGGTGTTCATCCACCGTCTTTTGCCGACGGTCTTCTGGTAGGTGCCGTTGTTCTTGTCCGCCTGCGAGACCGCCGGGGCGATCGAGGCGGTCGCGAAGCCAAGCGCTGCGATGAGCGTGACGAGCGTCGTGCGAATCTTGCTGCTGAGCATTTCGAGTGCCTCCTCGGGTCGGCTGGTTTGTAAGACCATCCTCGCCCGGCACGAAGGCACCAGAAAGACACCCTAGGGGTGGGCATTGCTTACCGGCGCAGCAGCGAATCGCCTGGCTATCGCGGCGTCAGTGCGCCATCGCCGGCGCCCCGCCCGCCTCGTAGCTCTGCGCCTGCGCCCCCGACCGCAGCAGAAGCCCGCTGAAGACCGCCCCGAAGAAGAAGATCCCGGCCGACCACCAGAAAGCCGTCGTATAGCCGTGCACCGCACCCGCCGCAACCGTGCTCGCCGTCGCTGCGCCATGTGAGGCGACGAAGCTCGTCGCGGCCGTCGCCGAGAACGTACTCAGCAGCGCGACGCCGATCGAGCCGCCGACCTGCTGCATCGTGTTGACGAGCGCCGAGGCGACGCCGGCGTCCTGCGGATCGACGGCGCCCGTCGCCGTCGCCATCGACGGGGCGAAGATCATCCCCATGCCGATGCCGAGCACGATCAGCTCCGGCAGCACGTGCGACGCATAGCCCGTGTGCACGCCGACGCGCGTCAGCGCCAGCATCGAGAGCGCCGCCAGCAGCATTCCTGTCGGCACCAGCGGTCGCGGCCCCGTGCGCGGCAGGATGCGCGTGCTGATCAGCGTCGCCGAAGTGACGACGGCGCCCATCATCGGCAAGAACGCGAGCCCTGTCTCGATCGGGCTGAAGCCGAGGTTGCGCTGCAGGTAGTACGTGAGGAACAGGAACACGCCGAACGAGCCCGAGCCGGCGATCGCCATCGAGCCGAACGACGCGCCGCGGTCGCGGTCGAGCACGACGCGCAGCGGCAGCAGCGGGTGCTTGCCGCGCGCCTGCAGCACGACGAACGAGACGAGCAGCACTGCGCTGAGCGCGAGCGAGCCGACCGTCAGCGCCGCGCCCCAGCCGTGCGTCTCCGCGTTCGAGAATCCGTAGACGAGCGCGAACAGGCCGCTCGTCGCCGTCGCCACGCCCGGGATGTCGAGCTTCGCGCGGACCTTCGGGCGCTCGTTCACGAGCAGCGCGATCGCGGCCGCCGCGGCAGGGACCGCGAACACCAGGTTGACGAACAACGTCGAGCGCCAGTCGATGTACTGCGTCAGCACGCCGCCGAGCAGCAGCCCGATCGCTCCGCCGCCGCCCGCGATCGCGCCGTAGATGCCGAACGCCGTGCCGCGCTCTTGACGGTCCGTGAACGTCGTCGTCGGATCGACAGCGCCGACGGCGCGAGCAGCGCGCCGAACGCGCCTTGCAGCGCCCGCGCCGCGACGAGCATGCCGAGGCTCTGCGCGAGGCCAGCCATCGCCGATGCGAGCGCGAACCCGAGCAGCCCCGTGACGAGCGCTCGCTTGCGCCCGAAGTAGTCGCCGATCCGGCCGCCGATCAGCAGCAGGCTGCCGAACGCGAGCGCGTACGCCGTGACGACCCACTGGCGGCTGTCGTTCGAGAAGCCGAGATCGCGCTGCGCCGAGGGCAGCGCGATGTTCACGATCGTCGCGTCGAGCACGACCATCAGCTGCGCGACGGCGACCATCGCCAGGATCAGCCAGCGGCGGTCGTGTTGGCGGGAGGACGTCTGGGGGTTCATTTCGTTCTCGCGTTTCCTATGTGGAGGTCAGTGCTCAAAGTGGAGAGAGTGTCTCAACTTCTCCAGCTTAGCATCTAAATGGAGCACTGTTCTCCATTTGGAGTGGCGCTCTCCACTTCGTTACAATCGACGCATGGCCGCCACGACCGAACGACCGCTCAGAAGAGACGCCGAGCGCAACCGCCAGCGCATCCTCGACACCGCCGGCACGCTGTTCGCCGAGCGCGGCCTCGGCGTCTCGCTCGACGAGATCGCCAGGCACGCCGGCGTCGGCGTCGGCACCGTCTATCGGCGCTTCCCCGACAAGGAGCAGCTGATCGACGCGCTGTTCGAGGACCGCCTCGCCGAGATCCTCGCGACCGCGACGGCGAGCCTCGAGATCGCCGACCCGTGGGACGGGCTCGTGCACTTCATCGAGCGCTCGATGGAGCTGCAGGTCGAGGACCGCGCGCTGAAGGAGCTGCTGCTCAGCACGACGACCGCGCACGCCCGCATCGAGCAGGGGCGCCGCCAGATCCAGCCCGTCGTCGAGGCCGTGCTCGCACGCGCGCAGCAGGCCGGCGTCGTGCGCGACGACCTCGCGATCTCCGATCTGATGCTGCTGCAGCACGCGCTCGGCGAAGTCGCCGACTACACCCACGACGTCGCGCCGCAGGCGTGGCGTCGCGTGCTCTGCCTCGCGCTCGATGGGCTGCGTCCCGATCGGCGCAGGCCCTCGCCGATGCCCGCCGCGCCGCTGAACGACGAGCAGCTCGACTGCTCGATGCGCGAGTGGGGCGAGCGCCGCCGCCGCTGAGGCTCTGACGAACCTCTGAGCCGCCCCACACGCTCCTCCTGCGTGCCGCGATCAGGCTGCTGAGCAAGCCGGAGCCGTCACGGCAGCCGGCGCAACCGCGAACAGGAGGTCTTCATGAATCGCAAGAGGCTCATCGGCTCGATCGCGGCGGCGTGTGCCGCCGCCGCTCTGACGGCCGGCATCGCCGAGGGCTCCGGCACCACGTCGGGCACGACCACACAGAGCTCGACCGCCACCGCGCCGTCGACGACGAGCGGCGCCGCGATGCCCGGCCACGGGCACGGCGGGCCGCCCGGCGGCCGCGGTCCCGGCGGAGACGCCGTGCACTCCGTCGACATCGTGCTGAACAAAGCGAAATCGGCCTACATCACGGAGACGAGCGACGAGGGCACGATCGAAAGCATCGACTCCAGCGGCGGGTCGATCACGCTGCTCGAGGGCACGAAATCGCTCCCGTACAAGACCGTCACCGTGGCCGTTCCCTCCGGCGCGACGGTCACGCTCGACGGCAAGTCGAGCACGCTCGGCGCGCTCCTCGCCGGCGACCGCGTCTCGGTCCGCTCGTCCTCCGACGGGACCTACGTGATGGCGATGGACTCCTCGTTCAAGCCCGAAGGCGGCGCGCCGCCGGCCGGCGCGAAGGGGCAGGCGCCGCCCGGCGAAGGCTCCTCGGTCCCGGCCGCGCCCTCGACGTCGGGCACGACGACGTCCGGGTAGGACAGACCGCTCCGGGCCCCACGCGGGCCCGGAGCGCCGTCCATAGCGCTCTCAGCTTTCTCTCAGCAACCTCCCCGGTTACGCTCATACAGGCACGCGATCGTGCTCCTCCTCAGATCGCGCCGTCCCAGCCGGAGTGGCGTGTAAACCAGAGCGAGCGAACACAGGAGGCCGACCGATGGGCGATCAGCAACACGAGGCGCGCGTGCTCGTCGTCGACGACGAGCCGAACATCGTCGAGCTGATCTCGATGGCGCTGCGCTATCAGGGCTTTCAGACCGAGACCGCCGCGACCGGCAGCGAGGCGATCGCCGCTGTCGGCTCGTTCAAGCCGCAGCTGATCGTGCTCGACGTGATGCTCCCCGACATGGAGGGCTTCGAGGTCGCCTCGCGCCTTGGCGCACAGCGCGCCGGCGTGCCGATCATCTTCCTCACCGCGCGCGACTCGACCGAGGACAAGGTCCGCGGCCTCAGCGGCGGCGGCGACGACTACATGACCAAGCCGTTCAGCCTCGAGGAGCTCGTCGCGCGGATCAGGACGATCCTGCGTCGCACCGGGCAGGCCGAGCCCGAGTCCGCGCGGCTCGTCTTCGCCGACGTCGAGCTTGACGAGGAGTCGCGCGAGGTCACGCGCGCCGGCGCGCCGATCGAGCTGACCGCGACCGAGTACCGCCTGCTGCGCTACCTGATGCTCAACCCGCGCCGCGTGCTGACGCGCGCGCAGCTGCTCGATCAAGTGTGGAACTACGACTTCGGCGGCGACGGGCGCGTGCTCGAGACCTACATCAGCTACCTGCGCAAGAAGCTCGACGAGCACGGCCCGTCGCTGATCAGGACCGTGCGCGGCGTCGGCTACGGCATGCAGACACCGCGCAGTTGATGTCCTCGCTGCGCACGCGCGTGCTCGCCAGCGTGCTCGTGCTCTCCGCCGCCGGGATGCTGATCCTCGCGGCCGTGATCTACGCCGAGCAGCGCTCGTTCCTGCAGGGGCGCCTCGACCAGGAGGTGCGCGCCGCCGGACCCGCCGTCTCGCAGGCGCTCGACAACGCCGGCTTCGCACCCGGCGCCGACGGCAGGGGCGGCGCCGGCGTCGGCGTGCGCGCCGCGCCGGGCGGCGAACCGAACGCCGCATCGCGCCCGCCCGACGCGGGACCTGGCGGCGCTCCGGGGCACGGGCGGCCGAACCTCAACCTGCCTCCGGGCACCTACGGCCAGCGCCGCAGCGCCTCCGGCGCAGTCGTCGGGCACGTCCTGATCAGCTTCGGCCAAGCCGCTCCGCCGAAGCCCGTGATCCCGGCGCACGTGCCGATCGGCAAGCTGTTCACCGTCGGCTCGACCGGCTCCTCGGGCCTGCGCTACCGCGCGTACGTGATCCACGATCCCGAGGACTCCGGCCTGACGCTGATCGCCGTGCCGCTGCGCGAGGTCGACCAGACGCTCAGCCGCCTGCTGCTCGTCGAGGTGCTCGTGATCGTCGGCGTGCTGCTTGCGCTCGGCGCGGCTGCGTTCTTCGTCGTCAAAGTCGGCCTGCGCCCGCTCGACCGGATCGCCGTGACCGCCGGCGAGATCGCCGCCGGAGAGCTCGACCGGCGCGTCAGCCCGGCGACTTCGCGCACCGAGATCGGTCGCCTCGGCCTCGCGCTGAACGCGATGCTCGAGCGCCTCGAGCTCGCCTTCGCGGCGCGCACCGAGAGCGAAGAACGGCTGCGCAGCTTCCTCGCCGACGCCTCGCACGAGCTGCGCACCCCGCTTTCCTCGATCCGCGGCTACGCCGAGCTGTTTCGCATGGGCGCGGCCGCCGAGCCGGAGAAGACCGCGCAGGCGATGCGCCGGATCGAGGACGAGGCCGAGCGCATGGGCGTGCTCGTCGAGGACCTGCTCGCGCTCGCGCGGCTCGACGAGGCGCCCGAGCGCGAACGCCAGATCGTCGACCTCGCCGAGATCGCGCGCGACGCCGCCGAGGACGCCCGCGCGACCGCGCCCGACCGCACGATCTCACTCGATGCCGACAGGCCCGCGAAGCTGCTCGCCGATCCGTTGCAGCTGCAGCAGGTGCTCGCGAACCTCCTGCGAAACGCGCTCGTCCACACGCCCGCCGGCACGCCGATCGAGCTCGCCGTCGGCGAGCGCGCCGGCACCGTCACGCTGTCGGTTCGCGATCACGGGCCAGGCGTCCCGCAGGCTGCGCGCGGGCAACTGTTCGAGCGCTTCTGGCGCGCCGAGTCCGGGCGCGAGCGCGGCCGCGCCGGAGCCGGCCTCGGGCTCGCGATCGCGAGCGCGATCGTCGAGGCCCACGACGGGCGCATCAGCGTGCACGACGCCCCCGGCGGCGGCGCGCTGTTCCTCGTCGAGATCCCCGCGCCCGCGCCCGAGCTGCTCGCCGCGCAGCCGACCTGACGCGCGGCACAAGCGCCTGCCCACCCCTGTCGCCCTGCCGTTCGCCCCTGCCGCCGGCCCGCACGCCCGGGCCCAAACCCTCCCAGTCGACTCACAGGATCCGCCGAGCCTCCGCACAACCAAACGCCTCAGGATCGGCCGATGACTACAACTGAGCTGCTCCACAACCCGCTTCAACGACGGCGCCGCGCGACGGGCGAGCCGGTCCCGGCTTCGACCCCCGCGACCTCGCGCCGGGCGTCCTCCGACGTGCAGGAGCACGCTCGCCGCGACCCGCGCTGGGCACGCGCGGCGCTCGTCGCGCTGCTGCTCTTCACGGCGCTCGCGTACATCTGGGACCTCAGCGCGTCCGGCTACGCGAACTCGTTCTACGCCGCCGCCGTGCAGGCCGGCACGAAGAGCTGGAAGGCGTTCTTCTTCGGCTCGCTCGACTCGTCGAACTTCATCACCGTCGACAAGCCCCCGGCCTCGCTCTGGGTGATGGCGCTGTCGGGGCGGATCTTCGGCTTCAGCAGCTGGAGTATGCTCGTGCCGCAGGCGCTCGAGGGCGTCGCCGCCGTCGGCCTGCTGTACGCGACCGTCAAGCGCTGGTTCGGCGCCGGCGCCGGGCTCGCCGCCGGCGCGCTGTTCGCCGCGACGCCCGTCGCCGCGTTGATGTTCCGCTTCAACAACCCCGACGCGCTGCTCGTGCTGCTGCTCGTCGCGAGCGCGTACTGCCTGACGCGCGCGCTCGAGCGAGCCGGGACGCGCTGGGTGCTCGCCGCCGGCGCGCTCGTCGGCGCGGCGTTCCTCGCGAAGATGATGCAGGCCTTCCTCGTGCTCCCCGCGTTCGCGCTCGTCTACGCGATCGCCGCGCCGACGACGCTTCGCAGGCGGATCGTGCAGCTGCTCGCGGGCGGTGCTGCGCTGGTAGTCGCGGCCGGCTGGTGGGTGCTGATCGTCGCGCTCTGGCCCGCAAGCTCGCGGCCGATGATCGACGGCTCCTCCGACAACAGCATCCTCAACCTGATCACGGGCTACAACGGCCTCGGGCGGATCTTCGGTGGCGGTGGCGGTGGCGGTGGCGCCGGCGGAGCTGGCGCGGGTGGAGGCCCGGGCGGCGGCAGCGGCTTCAGCGGATCGACAGGCGTGCTGCGGCTGTTCAACGACTTGATGGGCGCGCAGGCGTCGTGGCTGCTGCCCGCAGCCGGCGTCGCGCTGCTCGCGGGACTGTGGACGCGGCGCCACGCGGCGCGGACCGACCGCGCGCGTGCCGCGCTGATCCTCTGGGGCGGCTGGCTGCTCGTCACCGCGGCGATCTTCAGCTTCGGCCAGGGCGTGATCCACACGTACTACACCGTCGCGCTCGCACCCGCGATCGCCGCGCTCGTCGCGATCGGCGGCGCGCTGTGGTGGCCGCGCCGCGCGACGACGCCCGCGCGGCTGCTCGCCGCGCTCGTCATCGCCGGCAGCGCCGCGTGGGCGTGCGTGCTGCTCGGCCGCGACTCCTCGTGGGAGCCATGGCTGACACCACTCGTCGCGACGACAGGTGCGCTCGGCGTGATCGGCCTGCTCGCCGCGCCCGCGCTCGGGCGGCTGCGCGGCCGCGTGCTCGGCGTCGCCGTCGTGCTCGGCGTCCTCTCCGCGCTCAGCGGTCCGCTCGCGTATGCGGCGTACACCGCGAGCACGCCGCACACCGGCTCCGTCGTCTCGGCCGGCCCCGCGAGCAGCGGTGGCGCGGGTGGATTCGGCGCGGGCGGTCCCGGCGGCGGCGCCCGGCCGAGCGGAGCACCCGGCGGCGCTAGCCGTGCCGGCGGCCTGCCCGCCGGCACCCCGCCGGCCGGTGCTTCGGGCGCACCTCAGCAGCTCTTCTCGGGCTCCTCCTCCGGCGCAGCCACAGCGACCGGCACGAGCGGCGGCCCCGCCCCAACCGCTCGCTCGGGATCGCTTCCGGGCGGCACTGGAACGGGCGCACAGCAGTCGGGCGGTCCCGGCGGCGGCGCGGGCTCCGTCAGCGCACAGCTCGTCAAAGCGCTGCGCAGCAACGCAAGCAGCTACCGCTGGAGCGCGGCGACGAGCGGCTCGCAGAGCGCGGCGTCGCTCGAGCTCGCAAGCGGCACGGCCGTGATGGGAATCGGCGGCTTCTCGGGCGAGGGCGGCAACCTCTCGCTCGCCGCGTTCCAGCGCTACGTCGCGAAAGGCGAGATCCACTACTACATCGCCTCGCAAGGAGCCGGCGGCGGCGCGGCCGGCGGACCCGGTGGAGGTGGCGGCCCGGGACGCGGCGGCACGAGCTCCTCGATCGCGAGCTGGGTGAAGGCGAGCTTCAAGGCGGTCACGCTCGGCGGCACGACGGTCTACGACCTCACGCAACGCGCATGAGTCCGCGCCGCGCCTCAGCTCGCCGTGAGGACGCCCGGCAGCACGATCTCCGGATCGTGCCCGGGAACGACGGTGAGCCCCGCGTCGCGCATCGCACGCAGGCGCTCGGCTGAGCGCGCCTGCCGCTCGTGGTCGTCGGCGAAGATCGGGAAGCGATGGTCGTCGAAGCCCGAGGCGAAGTGCGCGACGTCGATCCCGAGCACGAGCTCGCCGATCCGCAGCGACTGATGCCCGGGCGTATGCCCCGGCGTCAGCAGCAGCTCGACGCTGCCGTCACCGAGCAGGTCGTGGTCGCCGTCGACGAGCTCGACCTCGCGCTCTTGCCCGGCGTAGTCGCGCGCGAGGAAGAAGTTGCGCGCGACCGCGGCCTCGTCGTGGCCAGCCTCCCATTCGCTTCGCTGGATTACGACCGGCACGGACTCGGGGATCAGCGAGAGGCCGCCGACGTGGTCCCAGTGCAGGTGCGTGAGGACGACTTTGCTCAGCGTCGCGAGGTCGAGCTGCTCGGCGATGCTCTGCTCCTGCTCGAGCGTCGCGACGGCGAACACGTCGGGGCGCTCGTAGTACGCGGCCGGGTCGGCGACAGCCGCCGGGTTCAACCCCGTGTCGACGAGGATCCGCTCGTCACCCGTCTCGATCACGTAGACGGGGACCGGGTAGCGCACGGTGCGGTCGAGGTCGTCGTCCTTGCGGAAGATGCCCGCCGGCGCGGTGAACGAGCCGGCGATCAGCCTTTCTACCTTCATCGAGCCTCCTCGCAGACGACGGGCCCAGATCCTACGCAAACGGGTCGTATCCCAAGCACGCCCTAGCCTGGAGGAGATGAACGAAACGACACCTCATCGCGTCGTCGTCGTCGGCGGCGGGTTCGGCGGGCTGCAGGCTGCGTTGAAGCTCGCCAAGCGCGGGCTGCACGTGACGCTCGTCGACCGGCGCAACTTCCACCTGTTCCAGCCGCTCGCCTATCAGGTCGCCACGGGCGCGCTCTCGCCGAGCGAGATCTGCTACCCGCTGCGCGCGATCTTCCGCGGGCGCGAGAACGTCGACGTGCTGCTCGCCGAGGCGAGCGGCTTCGACCTCGCGCGGCGGCGCGTCGAGCTCTCGCCCGTCGGTGAGATCCCGGCGCCGGCGTTTCTCGAGTACGACAGCCTGATCGTCGCCGGCGGCTCGCGCTACTCGTACTTCGGCCATGAGGAGTGGCGCGAGCACGCGCCCGAGCTGAAGTCGCTCGAGGGCGCGCTCGACATCCGCAGCCGGATCCTCAGCGCGCTCGAGGCAGCCGAGTGGGAGCCCGATCCAGAGCGCCGCCGCGCGTGGCTTACGTTCGTCGTCGTCGGCGCGGGGCCGACGGGCGTCGAGATGGCCGGGCAGATCGCCGAGATCGCGCACGACAGCGGCCACGACTTCCGCACGGCCGAGACGCGTGCCGCGAAAGTGCTGCTCGTCGAGGCGGCCGAGCGCGTGCTGACGGGCTTTCCGCCGTCGCTCTCCGCGCGTGCGGCCAACGCTTTGGAGAAGCTCGGCGTGACGCCGGTGCTCGAGCACACGCTGACGGACGTCGATGGCGAGGGCGTCACGACGAAGAGCCAGTCGGGCGAGCAGACTCGCTATCCGGCGCGCACGGTCGTCTGGGCGGCAGGCGTGACCTCCTCCGACGTCGCGCACGCGCTCGCCGAGGCCGCGGGCGCCGAGACGGACCGCGCGGGGCGGCTGATCGTCGAGCAGAACCTGACCGTTCGGGGGCACGCGGAGGTCTTCGCGCTCGGCGACATGGTCGCGATTCGCCGCGACGGGAAGACCGAGACGCTGCCGGGGCTCGCGCCGGTCGCGATGCAGCAGGGCCGCCACGCGGCGGCGGCGATCCTCGACGCGCTCGCGGGCAAGCCGGCGCGGCCGTTTCACTACACAGACAAGGGCAACCTCGCGACGATCGGGCGTGCGAAGGCGGTCGCCGACATCAAAGGCATTCACCTCAGCGGCGCCGTCGCGTGGCTCACGTGGCTCGCCGTTCACCTGTGGTACCTCGTCGGCTTTCAGAACCGCCTGCTCGTCTTCACGCGCTGGGCGTTCAGCTTCGTCACGCACGGGCGCGGCGCGCGGCTGATCGCCGGCGGGCGCTCCTCACAGCCGGGCGCCGACGCGCAGCGGGCCGGCAGCGCGAGCGGCTGACGGGCCTCCGCTCAGCCGTCGCTCAACTGCGCGACGACGGCAGCCGAGTCCATCTCGTCCCACGCCTGCACGATCTCGCCGCGAGCGAGCTTCAGCACGACCGTCGAGGTGAAGCTGACGTCGCGCCCGCTCGCCGCACAGCCGAGGAACTCGCCGACGTGACGCCCGCTCCAGCGCTGGTGCGCCGCGACGAGGTCGTCCTCGGCGAGCAGGAGCACGATCTCGTGCTGCAGCGGCTGAAATGCGGCGAGGAAGGAAGCGACGACCTCGCGTTGCCCCTGCGCGCCGCGCTTGACGCCGTTGTGCACGAAGCCCTTCGCGAGCCAGCGCTCGCATGCGTACGCGTCGCGCCCGTTGATCGCCTCCGCGTAGAAGCTCCGCACGACTTCCTTGTTGTCAGCCAGGGTGATGCGCTCACCTTAACGAGATAAAAATTAATATTAATTGTCGTTTCGGCGCTCGCAACGACCGCTGCCGGTTGCGTTCCGCGCGACCGGCCTACGCGTCGGGCGGGCGCGGGTAAGGGAGCGGCTTGAGCACTCCCTGCAGGCGCTCGCGCAGCGGCTCGAAGCGCGGCGGCAGCGAGAGGCGCTCGCCGAGGTGCGCTGCGTCCTCGTCGACGGCGAAGCCCGGGCCGATCGTCGCGATCTCGAACAGCACGCCGCTCGGCTCGCGGAAGTAGACCGAGCGGAAGTAGAAGCGGTCGATGATCTCCGTCGGTCGCGCTTGGCCGGACTCGGCGACGCGCGTCTGCCAGGCCTGCTCGTCGTCGGGTTGCGACGCGAACGCGACGTGATGCACCGAGCCGCCGCCCGGCGCAGGAGCATCGTCCGGCGCCGGATCGTATGCGTAGAAGCTCCCGCGCTGCTCGCCGCGCACCTCCCAGCGCCTGCCGTCGTCGCTCGAGAAGCCGAGCGTCTCGCCGAGCAGCGCTGCGCTCCGCTGCGGCTCGGCGCTGTACGCGCGCACGCCCGCGAAGCCCTGCAGCGCGTGCTGCGGCGGGATGCCAGGCGCGCTCGCGCGCAGCGGCGCGTCGTCGCTGTCGGCGAGGATCAGCTCGTGCTCGAGACCCTCCGGGTCGGCGAAGCGCAGCTGCTGCTCGCCCTGCTCGACGATCTGCGCGCCCGCGCCGGCGAGGCGCTTCGCCCAGAACGCGATCGCCTCGGCAGAGCCGACGCGCCAGACGATCCTGTGCACCATCCCGGCGCCCGGCGTGCCGCGCACGGCGCCGGGGTACTCGAAGAACGTCAGGTCCATCCCCGGCGAGCCGTCGTCGTCGCCGTAGAACAGGTGGTAGACGGTCGGGTCGTCCTGGTTGACCGTCTGCTTGACCATCCGCAGCCCGAGCACGCCCGTGTAGAACTCGACGTTGCCGACAGCGTCGCCGGTGATCGCCGTGATGTGGTGGATGCCCTCGAGCTTCATTCGATAAGTGACATTATCGCCGGGTGCAAGAAGGGTCGCTAATTCCGCGCTTCGGGCGCGCGCGGCGCGATCCGTCGCTCGCCGTGCTCGAAGGCTTCCACCCGCTCAAGCACGCGCTGCGCTTCGGCGCGAACGTGCTCGAGGTCGTCCGCAGCAGCGACGCCGATCTCGACGCGCTCGCGGCGCAGCTCGCGCCGGATCTCGCCGAGCGCATGCGCGAGCGCGCGCGCGCCGTCGAGCCGGGCGTCTTCGCGCAGCTCGCGCCGCTGACGCCGACGACCGGCGTGATGTCGCTCGCCGAGCGCCCCGTCGTCGATCCTGTCGCGGTCCTCGCCGACGAGCGCGACGCCCCGGTCGTGCTGCTCGAGGACCCGCGCGACCTCGGCAACCTCGGCGCTTGCGTGCGCGTCGCGGCCGGTGCGGACGCGGCCGGCGTGCTCAGCACCGGCAGCCACGACCCGTGGTCGCCCGACGCGCTGCGCGGCGGCGCCGGGCTGCAGTTCGCGCTGCCCGTCGCACGGCTCGACAGCCTCGCGGCGCTCGACGGCGAGCGCCCGCTGCTCGCGCTCGACCCGAGCGGCGAGCCGCTGCGGCCCTCGGAGCTGCCTGCGCGCGCCGTGCTCGCGTTCGGCACCGAGCGCTACGGACTGAGCGACGAGCTGCTCGAGCGCGCCGACGCGCGCATCAGCATCCCGATGCGCGCAGGCGTCTCGAGCCTCAACCTCGCGACGTCCGTCGCGGCCGTGCTGTTCGCGTCGCGCCTCGCCGGCGCTTAGCGCTCGCGCGCGGCCGCTTCGACGCCGTCGAGCAGTGCCCAGTTGCCGAGCAGCGCAGCGCGCGCACGCTCGACCATCACGTCGACGAGCTCGTCGTCGTCCTCGACGTCGGCCATCAGCTCGACGATCAGCTCGCGCGCTTGGCGCGCGTGCTCGCGGTCGAGCCGCTCGTGCAGCGTGAAGTACTCGACAGCAGGGCCTTCGGGGCGGTAGCCGTAGTGCTCTGAGAGCCCCTCGAGCTTCGTCTGCGCGATCTCGGGCTGGCTCGCCTCGATCGCGTACAGCACCGCGAGGTGCTCGAGCAGGCGCTCGCCGGCCGTCCACGCCGCAGCGCAGTCGTCCGTCTCGGCGAGCACTCCCAACGAAGCACCGCTTGCCGGCGCGCCACCCGCGCGCTCGCCCGTCTCGCGTGCGAACTGGTCCCACAGATCGACGTGCTGCGCCTCCTCGGCGGCGTGGCGCGCGAGGCCCGGCGCGTGCTGCGGCGCGGCCTTCTGCGCGGCGAGCGACGATGCCTGCGCGAGCGCGACGACGGCCTCGCGGTACTCGCCCGCGTACAGCCCGAGCTCCTCGGCGCTCAGCTCTCCGGCGCTCCAGCGCTGGTAGAACGGGTGCTCGAGAACGTTGATCTCGCTGCGTGCCTCGTCGAGCCTTGCAAGGACGTTCATGTTTGCGCTGTCTCCTCTTCGTCTCGCTGGTGGTTCGGCTACGCCGGGTTCGCGGCGGCCCATTTGACGATCTCACGTGAGTCCGCGACGGCCGTGCCGTCGTCGAGCTCGAGCACCGGGACCCAGCGCTTGCCCGTCAGCTCCTGCGCGCGCTTGCGTCCGGCCGTGTCGTTGAAGATCGCCGGCAGCGGCGCGAAGCCGTAGGACTTGATCACCTCCGGGTCGTGCCCGGCGTCCTTCAGCGCGTGGTAGGCGTTCGCGCACGGATGCCCGCCGGGACGCGGCGTCGGGAAAGTGCCCCAGCAGACGTACAGCTTCACGAAACCGTCAGCGTGCCTTCCATGCCCGCCTGGCGGTGGCCAGGGACCGTGCAGTAGAACGTGTAAGTGCCCGGCTTGAGCGTGATCTTCAGCGTCTTCGAGCCGCCCGTGAAGACCGGCGTCTGCCCGACGACCGAGCTGCCCTGCGCGATCGCGACGTCGTGTTCGACCGGCGATGCGTTCGCGAAGTCGATCGTCACGCTGCCGGCCTTCGCGCTGAGCTGCTTCGTGTCGTAGGCGAGCTGCCCGGCCGGGTTCGCCGCGAGCTTCAGCGTCGTCGCGGCCGTAGCTGCCGGCGAGGACGCGGGCGCGGGCGTGCCCGTCGTGGCCTTCGGCGATTCCGCGGCCGGCTTGGAGGCCGGCGCTGGTTTCGCCGTCTCGGGGCCGGTCTTCGACGCGGGCGACCCAGGCGCGTTCGAGCCGCTCGGTTCCTTCGTCGCCGAGTCGCCCGGGCTCAACGTCGAGCCCGTCGAGACAGTCGATTCCGGTGCGGCCGTGTCGGGCGTGCTCGCTGCGGCCTGTGTGGCGCTCTCGGCGCGGGCTTTGCCCTCGCCGCCCGAGACGATGATCGCCGTCGACGCGGCCGCGAGCACGAGCACTGCCGTGATCGCCGAGACGATTCGCTGGCCGCCGAGATTGCCCGGGAAATCGGGGTTGCGCAGGCCGAGGCCGAGCGAGACGAACAGCGCCCACGCGACGAGCAGGCCGCCGGCGACGAAGAACGGGACTTTGCTCTTGCCCTCGGCGAGGATCGGTGCGAGCTGTACTGCGAGCGTGTGCACGGCCGCGAGCCTAGCCGATGGGACCCCGGATATGCTGCCTGACGGGATGGTCGAGGCCGTGCGCACACCAGACGACGCGTTCGCCGATCTGCCCGATTACCCCTTCGCGGCGCACTACCGCGAGCTCGACGGCCTGCGCCTCGCGCACGTCGACGAGGGAGACGGCGCGCCGGTGATCTTCCTGCACGGCGAGCCGACGTGGTCGTTCCTCTGGCGCAAGGTCATCCCGCCCGTGCGCGACGCGGGCTTCCGCTGCATCGCGCCCGACCTCGCCGGCTTCGGGCGCTCGGACAAGCCGACGGACGTCGGCTGGTACTCCTACGACCGCCACACCGAGCAGACGGCCGCGCTGCTCGAGCAGCTCGACGCGCGCGGCGCGACCGTCGTCGTGCACGACTGGGGCGGCCCGATCGGGCTGCGCCTCGCCGTCGAGCACGCCGAGCGGATCGATCGCATCGTCGTGCTCGACACGGGCCTGTTCACGGGCCACCAGCGGATGAGCGACGCATGGGTCGCGTTCCACGACTTCGTCGAGCGCACCGAGGACCTGCCGATCGGCTTCCTCGTGCGAGGCGCGTGCAAGAGCGACCCCGGCGACGATGTGATCGCGGCATACGACGCGCCGTATCCGGACGTGCCGTCGAAGGCCGGCGCGCGGGCGTTCCCGCTGATGATCCCGCGCTCGCCCGAGCAGCCCGGGGCCGCCGCCGGGCAGCGCGTCCAGGACGCGCTCGCGAAGGACGAGCGGCCGAAGCTCGTGCTGTGGGCCGACTCCGACCCGATCCTGCCGCCGCACGTCGGCGAGCGCTTCGCCGAGGCGATCGCCGGCCCCGCGCCGCGCCCGATCGCCGACGCGAGCCACTTCCTGCAGGAGGACCAGGGCCCGTTGATCGGATCGCTGATCGCCGACTGGCTGTCAGACGGCCGATAGGCGGCGCGCTACAGCGTCCTCAGTCGACTCACGTGCTGGCGCACGCTACGTCTCCCTGCGTCCTTGTATCGCTTGCCTCTCGGCCGTCTGACGGCGGGCTGGCGCCAACGATCAGCCGCCGCCGACCTCGGGCTCGCCGACGGCGCTCGGGATCTGCGGCTGCTCGTCGCCTGCCGCGAGGCCGGGCTCCGAGCGCGACGCGCGCAGCTCGTAGGATTTGCGCGCCATCGTGTCGGCGTCCGCGAGCACGCGGTCGGCCTTCATCGCGCGCGCCATGCCCTCGGAGAGCCGGCGCGGAAGGACGGCGCCGAGCACGTTCGTGCGCTTGCCCGACTTCGGCACCCACACTTCGACGGTGCCGAGCTGCAGCGCCTCGACGATCGCGTCGGCGACTTCGCTCGGCTCGAGGTTCGAGAAGCCGCGCGCTTGCCCGAGCCCGCCGCCGAGCTCCGTGTTGACGACGTACGGCATCACGTAGCTGAGGTCGACGTGCGCGCCCATCAGCCGCAGCTCGCCGCGGACGGCCTCCGTCAGCCCGACGACGGCGTGCTTCGTCGCCGAGTACGTCGCGCCGCCGGGCGCGCCGAACTTGCCCGCCTGCGAGGAGATGTTGACGATGTGACCGCGGTCGCGCGGGATCATCCGCGCGAGCGCGAGCTTCATCCCGAGGATCACGCCGTGGATGTTGATGTCGACCTGGCGCTGCGCCGTCAGGTCGTCCTCGTCGATGAAGCGCCCGATCTGCATGATCCCGGCGTTGTTGATCAGCACGTCGAGCGGGCCGAGCTGCTGTTCGGCCTCGTCGAGGAACGCCGTGTAGGACGCGCGGTCGGTCACGTCGAGCGGCAGCGCGATCGCGCTCGGGCCGAGCTCGTCGGCGGCCGCGCGCGCGGCATCGGCGTCGACGTCTCCAATCGCAACCTTCATCCCCTGGCCGAGCAGCGCCTTCGCCGTCGCCAGCCCGATCCCGCGGGCGGCGCCTGTGATCGCGGCTGTCTCTCCGGCGAGGATGCGGGGCTGCTTGGCCATGGTCTTCCTCCTGGTCGTGCCGGGGCGATTTCGGCCGGCGTGCGGTTGAGCACCCAAAGCTAGCGCGAGATCGCTCGCGGTGCTGGCTGGACGGCCAGTTTTCGCTCACGGCGCCTTTGCGGGCCCGTTCGCGGGTAGTAGGGTTGAGAAATGGCCACCTTCAAGTTCGAGGGTCAGCGGATCGCCTACACCGAGTACGGCGGCGGGCCCGCTGCCGTGACTCCGAGCGGTGCGCGCGGGCGCACGGCGCGCAGCGCGCCGGCCGGCGGACGGCCGTTGATCCTCGTGCACGGCCTGCTGCTCTCGCAGGAGATGCACCGTCCGCTCGCCGAAGACCTCGCCGCGCGCGGCAACCGCGTGATCACCGTCGATCTGCTCGGCCACGGCGAGTCCGATCGCCCGCGCGACATGTGGCGCTACTCGATGCGCTTCTACGGCGACCAGCTCGTCGCGCTGATGGACCACCTCGAGCTCGACGAAGCCGTCGTGATGGGCACCTCGCTCGGCGCGAACACGGCGCTCAACGTCGCGCTGACGGCGCCTGAGCGGCTGCGCGGGATGGTGATCGAGATGCCCGTGCTCGACAACGCGCTGATGTGGAGCGCGCTCGCGTTCACGCCGCTGCTCGCGGCGCTGACGTTCGGCGAGTCCGCGATGAAGCTCGTCAGCCGCGTGACGCGCGCCGTCCCGCGAAGGCTCCTGCCGCACTACGGCAACGTGATGCTCGACCTCGTGCGCCAGGAGCCCGGGCCGAGCGGCGCCTTGCTGCAGGGCCTCTTCTTCGGGCGCATCGCGCCGCACCGCAACGACCGCCGCACGTTCGATACGCCGACGCTCGTGCTCGGCCACCATCGCGACCCCGTGCACCCGTTCTCCGACGCCGGCATGCTCGTCGAGGAGATGCCGAACGCGCGGCTGCTCGAAGCGAACTCGATCATGGAGCTGCGCATGCAGCCAGAGCGTCTGACGAACGAGATCGCCGGCTTCCTCGACGAGGTCTGGGCGCCGCGCGCGCGCAGCAGCGAGAAAGCCACGAAAGCCGTGGCGGCGAGCAAACCGCGCAAACGCGCCGCCGCCAAACGCGCGAGCGCGAGCAAACCGGCCTCGCGCAAACCGGCGAAAGCGCCGGCCAAGCGCGCTGCTGCTCGCGCTTAGCTCTTCTTCCTGGAGAAAAGTTCCAGTTCGTTGACGCTGACGTGCCCCGGCGCGGCCGGCGTGCCGACGGCCGAAGCCGGCGCTTGGCTGATCCACAGCACGAGGAAGCGATACGCGAGCTTCGCGGCGGCCTGCCCGGCAGCGGTCGTGCCGCCGAACTTGATCCGCGCGTGCTTCTTCTTCTCGACGAGCGACGGGCTGAGCGAAGCCCACGCCGGGTCCGTGATCGACGTCGGCGGCGCTTCGCCGTTGGCGCCGTAGACCTGAACCGTCATGCCCGGCGTCGTCGTCGTCAGCGCGAGCGCCGAGAGCTTGCGCGGCGTGTTCAGGTCGATCACGATCCCCTCCGCCATTTTCGGCGCGACAGTCGGTTCGACGATCGCCGTCCAGCCCGTCGAGCGGTCGCCGTCGATCGCGAGGCTCGGGTCGCCGAAGTTGCTCGTGGCGTAGTTGTACGGGTTGTACGTCGAAGCCGCGTTCGTGTCGAGCAGCAGCGCTTCAGGGTGCGCTTCGCCGACCGGCGCGCCGTTGCTGCCGCCCGATTTGGTCGTCGTCGGCGTGCCGAGACCCGTTTTTGGCGTCACCGGCACGGCCGGCGTCGTCGTGGCCGGCAGCGGCGTAGATGCCGAGAGCGGAATTTTCGGCGGTTTCGCGCTCGTCGAGGGCGCGATCGTCGTCGGCGTTCCGATTTTGGCCGTCGCCGTGGCGCCCGTTTCGGCCGGCAGCGGCGTGACGGGCGTCGTCGCGGCCGGCGTCACCGGCACCTGTGCGACCGTCGTGCTCGGCGGCGCCTTCGCGTCGTCTTTGCTCAGCGCCGCGTACGCCGCCGTCGCGGCGCCCGCAACGAGGATCGCGAGGGTCGTCAGGACCACGGCCGCAGAGCGCCACGTCGGCGCGCGCGAGCTGAGGCTGTCCGGACCGCCGGCGCCGCACTTCAGGCACCAGTCCTGTCCGGCCGCAAGCGGCGCGCCGCACTTCGCGCAGCTCGCCGTCGGCTGCTGCGCGGGCTCCGCTCCGGGCGTCGACGGACCACCGGGCGCTCCGCCTGACGGCGGCTGCTGCTCGGAAGGCGCGACGGGCGGGTCTGCGACTGCCGTTGCCACTGCCTCGAATTCTACTGAGCGCCCTACCGGCGGGGCGCGGGTGGGCCGCCGGGGACGATCTCGCGCCCGGTCGGGCGCATGTGCTCGTCGAGCTCCAGCTGCCAGTAGTAACGCGTCACCGTCGTGCCCTCACGGAACTCGCCGACGTGCGGAGCGACGGTCTCGCCAGATGCCATCGCGACGATCAGCTCGGGGTAGCTGCGCCCCGGCAGCGCCGCATACGCGGGCGTCGGGAAGGCCCCGCCGAAGCGCGTGTTGACGTCCGTGATGCCGATCCCGATCTGCGGATCGCGAAAGACCTGGATCGTCGCCGGGCCCCTCACCTCGAGCGCCTCCATCGCGCGCCGGCCGAGCTCGATCAGCTCTTCGTCGCGCACGGCCGCGCCCTTGATCGACTCGCCGCCGCGCGACTCGAGCATCGTCCGCGGGATCGCGTTGAGGCAACGTCCGTTCATGTCGCCGAGGCAGTCGATCGACAGCTCCGGCCCGTTCATCGCTCGTTGCACCATCACCGGCTCCTCAACGTAGTCGATGAAGAAGCGCGCCTGGGCGGCGTCCTTCGCGAAGTGAATCGAACGCGCGCCGGACCCGCGCCGCGGCTTGATCATCACCGGATAATCATCAAAAGAATCGAGCTCGGAGTCGGGCAGGACGGTCGGCGGAGACGGCAGGCCGAGGCGCTGCAGCAACAGGTGCGTCTCGTACTTGTCATACGTCGCGCGCGCGATCTCCGGAGCCGGGACGAGCGCGGGCAGATGACCGTCGACGCGCGCCTGCGCGAGCACCTCGATGTCGAGGTCCGTCAGCGGCAGCACCGCGCCGACCTCGTGCAGCTCGCACAGCTCGCGCAGCGCCGTGACGTAGCGCGGGTCGTCGATCAGCGGCACGGCCGCGCGGACGTGCGCCGCGTACTGCGCCGGCGCGAGCGGCGCCGGATCGGCGACGATCGTCTTCGTCAGCGCCGCGAAGCACGAGACGATGTCGTAGCGCTTGCCCGCGCCCGTCAGCAGCACGGCCGGCTTCACAGCTCGCCCTCCCAGCCGCCGGCCTGCCCCTTGTACAGCCCGCCGCCGCCGAGCACGAGGCCCGGCGTGCGCGCGAGGATCTTCAGGTCGAGCGCGAGCGAGCGGTGCTCGACGTAGTAGAGGTCGAGCTCGATCCGCTCCGACCACGGCAGCGACGCGCGGCCGTTGATCTGCGCCCAGCCCGTGATCCCCGGCTTCACCGCGAGGCGCCCGCGCTGGCGCTCGGTGTACTGCGCGACCTGCGCCGGCAGCGTCGGGCGCGGGCCGATCAGCGCCATCTCGCCGCGCAGCACGTTGACGAGGTTCGGCAGCTCGTCGAGCGACGTGCGCCGCAGGAAAGCGCCGACGCGCGTGATCCGCGCGTCGCCGGCGTTGACCGCGAGGCCGGCGCCGAAGTGCTCCGCGCCGTCGACCATCGTCCGCAGCTTCAGCATGTCGAACGGCTCCCCGTGTAGCCCCGAGCGTCGCTGGCGGTAGAAGACCGGCCCGCGCGTCTCGACGCGGATCGCGATCGCCGCGAGCAGCAGCACCGGCGCGCTGAACGCGAGCGCCAGCGAGGAGACGGCGATGTCGAACACGCGGCGGATCATGCCTGCCGGCCCCGACTACTCATCGCGTGCCCTCGGCGGCTTCCCACCATGCGTCTGTGCCGTGGCGCAGCCAGTCCCACAGCCCCGCCGCCGGCGATGCGGTCGTCAGCACGTAGTAGCGCGCGATCAAGAACGGCTTCGCGCGGATCGCGCCGCCGAGCAGCGCGGCGAGCAACAGCGCGACCTGCAGCGCGAGCGTGACGACGTACAACGCGTCGGCCCCGACGGCGATGAGCACGATGTTCGCCGCGAGCGCGAGCGCGTGCAGCGCAGGCGTCGCGTAGCGCAGCAGTCGGTGGGAGAAGATCATCAGCGCATATCCGGGTGTGTAGCCGCGCGGCGAGAGCATCCCCGCGCGCAGGACGATCGGCCACGTGTGGCTCATCATCCGCCGCTTGCGCGCGAACTCGCCGAGCAGCGACGGGACCATCTTCTCGCTTGCGCGGGCGCTTGGCACGTAGACGGCGCGCAGGCCGCGCTTGACCATGTTGAACGGCAGCGAGAGATCGTGGCCCATGATCGGGTCGACGACTATGTAGGCGTCGCGTCGCGTCGCGTAGATCGCGCCGTTGCCGGCCGTGATCGAAGAGAGCCGCGACTCGCGCGCGCGGATCGCGAGCTCGTAGCGCCAGTAGATCCCCTCCTGGTTCGACGCCTCCGCGCCGACGGCGTCCTGGACGAAGCGCACCTGCCCGCACGCGTAGCCGACGCGCGGATCGGCGAACGCTCGCAGCAGCTCGCGCAGCGCGTCCGGCTGCCACTGCGAGTTCGCGTCCGAGAACGCGACGATCTCGCCGGCGGCGCGCTCGACGGCGGCGTCCTGCGCGCGGATCTTGCCGCCGCGCGGGAGCTCGAGCACGACGTCGGCGCCCGCCTCGCGTGCGCGCTCGGCAGTCGCGTCGGTGCAGCCGTCGCACGCGACGATCAGCTGCAAGAGCTCACGCGGATAGTCGAGCGCGAGCACGTTCGCGACCTTCGCGCCGATCACCTGCTGCTCGTCGTGCGCCGCGACGATCAGCGTCGCCGTCGGCAGCGGCGCTCGGTCTTCAGTCATACCGCCCTGCACCGGGCTGCGCCGCGCCTCCGCGGGCGTGCGCCCTCGCAGCCGCGCGAGCACAGCAAGCGCGAGCGCGTAGCCGAGCTGCGTCCAGACGATCAGCCCGGCGCACACCCAGAAGACGACTTGCAGAGCGAGCACGCACGGATTCTCGCCGACGCGGGCGCCGGGCCGTGCGGCGCACTCCGCGAGCGAGGCTTCGCGTGGCGCACGGCGGGTAGTCTCGTGACATGAGCTACACGAAGATGAACCTCAGCGAGACGGCAGACAGCGCACCGAAGTTCGGCCTCGAGGAGTTCGGCGAGGCGCACTTCCCGCGCGAAGAACTCGACGCGAAGACGACAGGGCTCTCCTACCAGGTGCTCAAGCCCGGCAAGCGCCAGCAGTTCGGCCACAAGCACGACAAGGCCGAGGAGGTCTACGTCGTGCTGTCCGGCAGCGGGCGCGTACGGCTCGACGACGAGATCGTCGATCTCGCGGAGCTCGACGCAATCCGCGTCGAGCCGAGCGTGATGCGGGCGTTCGAGGCCGGTCCCGACGGCATGGCCTGGCTCGCGTTCGGCCCGCACCACGACAAGGACGGGCAGATGGACCGCGAGTTCTGGCAGGACTGACGGGCGGCGCTCAGGCGGCGAGCAGCTGCTCGTAGAGCGCGAGCGTGCGCCGCGCGATCTGATCCCACGCGAACTCGCCGCGTGCGAGCTCGCCGGCGCGCAACGCCAGCGCCGCGAGCGCGGCCGGATCGTCGAGCAGCTCGCGCAGCGCTGTCCGGAGCGCGTCCGGGTCTCCGGGCGGCACGGCGCGAGCGGCGCCGCGAGCGGCGATCTCGCCGAAGCCGCCGACGTCTGAGAGCAGCAGCGGCTTGCCGAAGGCGAGCGCTGTGAACAGCACGCCCGACTGCTCGATCTCGCGGTACGGCAGCACGACTAGGTCCGCGCGGCGGAAGTACGGCGCGAGCTCATCGTCGCCGATGAAGCGCGGGACGAAGCGGACGTTCTCGGGCGCTTTCGCTCGCAGCGCGGAGATGTCCATCCGCGGCATCCCCGCGATCCACAGCTCCGCATCGTCGATCCCGCGCCACGCGTCGAGCAGCACGTCGATGCCCTTGTACGGGCGCAGCAGGCCGAAGAACAGCACGACCTTCCTGTCCGTCTGAAACGGCGGCGGCGCCTGCGGCGCCTCCGCGAGGTGTGCGAACGCACCGTGCGGAATCACGTGCACGCGCGCGGCGTCGATGCCGAGCTCGCCCGTCAGCCGCTCGCGCCCGTGCTCCGAGTGCACGACGATCGCATCGAAGCGCTCGTACAGGCGCCGCTGCGCTGCTCGCTGCCCCGCCCGTGGTTCGCGCGGGAGGACGTCGTGCGCAGTCAGGACGAGCGGTCGCCCGCGCGGGAGCAAGCGGCCGTCGAGCTGCTGCACCGAGAGCCACTGGAAGTGGACGACGTCCGCCGCGCGTGCGGCGCGTTTGTAGCGGAGCATGTCCGGGACGTGCTCGGCGAGCTTCAGCGCGCGGCGGGCGCGCTGGGCGGTAGGGCTGGTGCCCGGTGCAAGTGCGCCTGCGCGGTAGAAGTGCTCGATCCGCTGGTAACCGCCCGCGGGCGGAACCGAGCTGTACGCAAAGCGGCTCGTGTACAGCTGCACGTCCGCGCCTGCCGCCGCGAGGGCGCTGCACAGTGCGTGGTCGTATGGCGGCGTGTAGGCCGACGGGTCTACGACGTGGACGCGCATCGGTGCAGACAATAGGCGCGCACCACGACCGTCCCGCGTGGCACCGCTCGTCGGACAAGGACTCGGTGAAGGTGCGTGTGATCATCAAGTTGATCGAACGAGACGGCTGGCGCCAGGTAGGCCAACGGGGCAGCCACCGCCAGTTCGAGCATCCGACGAAGTCGGGCAAGGTGACGGTGCCGGGTCACCGCAATGGTGACGTGGGTCCCGAAATGCGAGCTAACATCCTCAGACAGGCGGGATTGAAGCGATGATCGAGATCGACAAGTACCTGATCCACGTCGAAGGCGGCCCTCCGACCAACTACGGCGCGTATTCGCCCGACGTTCTCGGTTGCATCGCTGTAGGCGACACGATCGACGAGTGCATCGACGAAATGCGCTCGGCTTTGGCATTCCACTTCGAGAGCATGCTCGCGGACGGCGAAGAGATCCCGGAGCCGTCCGGACCTGGGGTCTACGTCAGATACGACGAAGCCGCGTAACGCTCGCGCAGTAGGGTCCAACGCCGTGTCGGCGGTAGAGATCAGCTACTGCGTCGTCAACACCTCGCAGCGCGAGCTGCTCGTGCGCGGGCTCGACGCGATCGCGGCCGAGCGCGCGGAGCTGCCGTTCGCGACGGAGGTGCTCGTGCTCGACAACGGCTCACGCGACGGCTCGGCGCAGGCGGCGCAGGCGCACGCGACCGTCGACGAGACGATCGCGCTGGACGAACGCCGCGGCAAGGGGCTGAACGACTCGGAGCTGTTGCGTCGCGCGCGCGGGCGCTACGCGCTGCTGCTGAACGAGGACTCGGAGCTGCGTCCGGGCGCGACGCTCGCGCTTTGGCAGGCGCTGCAGGAGCGCCCCGACGCGGCGTGCGCCGGCGCGAAGCTGCTGCGCCCCGACGGCCGCGAGCAACCGTCGGCGTGGCGCTTTCCGACGCCGCTGACGGCGCTCGCCGGCGCGCTGCTGCTGCACCGCGTCTACACCGTGCAGAGCGGCGGCTCGCAGACGCGCGAGGTCGACTGGTGCCAGTCCGCCGCGCTGCTCGTCAGGCGCGAGGCCGCGGCGGAGGTCGACTACCTCGACGCGGACTTCTTCGTCTACTCCGACGAGGTCGACTTCGCACGACGGCTGCGCGACGCCGGCTGGCGCAGCGTGTACGTGCCGGGCGCCGTCGCCGTGCACCACGAGCAGCTCTCGACCGACGCCACGGGAGAGCGGCGGATCGTCGAAATGGCGCGCAACCGCGACCTGTACATGCACAAGCACCACTCCCCGGCGGCAGCGCTCGCGGTTCGCTGGCTGACGGCGTTGCCGTACGCGCTGCGCGCGCTCGCGTCGAGCGTCCTGCCGAAGCACGACGCGCGGCGCTACCGGCGTCACGTCACGGCGACGCTGCGACCGAGCAGAGGCGAGGGGCTGCGCGAGGCGGCGGAGCGCTACAACCGCGAGGGACGAAGCGAGGCCTGAGGGCCGCGGCGGGTCTAGAGGCCGAGCTCTTCGAGCAGCGCCGCGACGACGCGCTCGTCGAGCTGCGAACCGGCAACGCGACGAAGCTCGACTGCGGCTTCTGCGGGAGTGCGCGCAGGGCGGTACGGACGGTCGGTGACGATCGCCTCGTACGTGTCGCACGCGGCGATGATCCGCGCCGCGAGCGGCACCTGCTCGCCGGCGAGCCCGTCCGGGTAGCCGGCGCCGTCCCAGCGCTCGTGGCTCGCGCGCACGGCCGGCGCGAGGTGCTCGAAGGCCGGGATCCGCGCGACGAGCGAGCCGCCGACGGCTGCGTGGCTGCGCATCACGACCCACTCCTGCTCGTTCAGCGGCGCGGGCTTCAGCAGGATCTCGCTCGGGATCGCGACCTTGCCGACGTCGTGCAGCAGCGCCGCGTGGCGCACGTCGCACGCGCGTGAGGAGCTGAGGCCGAGCCGCAGCGCTACGCGTTCGGTCAGCTCGGCGACCTGCTGCTCGTGCGAGGCCGTGTAGTCGTCCTTCGCCTCGACCGTGCTCATCAGCGCCGTCAGCGTCGTCGTGAACGTCTGCTCGAGGTCCGCGACGAGCATCGCGCGGTGGATCGAGGAGCCGAGGCTCGCGGCGATCGTCTCGACGAGCACCGCGTCGGCCTCGCTGAACGCTTCCGGCTCGGGCGCCTCGATGTTGAGCACGCCCCAGACGGAGCCGTCGACGACGATCGGCACGCTCAGCTCCGAGCGCGGGTCCGTCTTCGGGTCGCGCTGGATGTAGTCCGGGTCCTGATGCGTGTCGGCGACGAGCGCAGTGATCCCGGAGCGCGCGACGCGACCGTTGACGCCGTCGCGCGCGGACTGCTCGACGAGCAGGAACTCCGTCATCACCTCAGCGAGCGCGCCGCGCGCGGCGACGAGCCGCAGCTTGCCGTCGTCGTCGGCGCGCTGGATCGCGACGAGATAGAACGCGAACGTGCGGTGCAGCTCGTCGACGAGCAGCTGCACCATCTCCTGGACGTCGTTCGTCGCCGCGAGGCGCGCCGTCAAGCGCGCTGCGAGGCGCAGCTGCACGCGCAGGTACGCGAGCTCGCCCGACGCGGCCATCTTCAGCGCGTGCTCGTCGGCGCGGTAGCTCCGCAGGGCTTCCGCTCGACGGCGGCGCTCGCGGCCGTCGGCGCGTCCGCGGGTAGGCGCAAGCTCGACCATATTGCGCGCTAATCGGCCGCTTTGCGCCGGCACTTGACAGCAAGTGGACACTTTCGACACTTCAACGGCGGTCGATCAGCGAACGACTGCGGTCAGATGTCTTTGAGCGGGTCCTCGGCGTATTCCTCGACCTCGCCGTGGCCTCGGCGGAATGCGGCGACGCGCCGGCGCCCGTCGGCGACGAGCGCGCGTGCCTGGCTGCGCTCGTCCTCGCCGAAGAAGCGCGTCAGCGCCAGCAGCACGGGGATCAGCGCGAGCCAGAGGATGCGCAGCGCGATCCCGGCGAAGCCGCTCGTCGGCAGCAGCAGCTCACCGGACACGGCGACGGCCGTGAAGATCGCCGTCAGCTGCGCGAGCCTGAGCCACTCGAAGCCGACGACGAACAGCCTGCGCGTGAGCACGTGCATGACGATCAGCATCGCGACGTACGCGCCGCACAGCGCGATGCCGGCGCCGGCGATGCCCAAGCCGAGGCCACCGCTCGGAACGAGCACGAGCAGCAGCACGACGTTGACGACGAGGCCCGCGGCAGCGGCCGGGAGGTTGCGCGAGGTCGCGCGCGCGCGACCGGTGATCACGATCATCACCTGGTAGAGGCCGTACAGCGTCCAAGCGAGCGCGAGCCACGGCAGCGCCGCGTGCGCGCCGAAGTACTGCGGAGCCGCGAGCAGCCGCACGATCCAGCGCCCGAGCAGCGCGACCGCGGCGACGACGACGCCTGTCGCGAGCACGAAGTACGTCGTCACGAGCGAGTAGAGCTTCGACGCCTCGGCGTCGCTCTCGATCGAATACGCGAGCGGCGGCCACGCATACTGGAAGCCACGCACGACGACGAAGACGACCGTCGCGAACTGCAGCGCGACCGAGTAGTCGCCGGCGGCCGCGTGCGAGTAACTGCGAAACAGATAGAAGCGATCGGCGACCTGCAGCGCGTAGACGCTCGCGTCGGCCGGCACCGTCGGCAGCCCGAAGCGCATCATCGCGCGCAGGTCGGGCCAGTGAACGCGCAGGCTGAAGCGCCGCCGCAGCACCCACCACAGCCCGAGCACGACGAGCGCCGAAGCGCCGAAGTTGCCGAGCAGCAGGCCGCGCGCGCCCTGACCGGAGACGACGACGAGCGTGACCGTGAAGATCACCGTCAAGCCGACGTTCGCGCCAGACGCGAACACGTATGCGCGAGCGCGTTCGTCGACGCGCAACTGCGCGTAGGCCATCTTGAGGTTCGTGAACGCCCACAAGCCGACGATCGCGCAGTCGAGCAAGAGCGGGTCGTGATAGCCGAGGATCAGCCGTGAGAGCGGACCCGAGAAGACGAGCGCGAGCAGCGACGCGACCGTCGTCGTCCACGCGACCGTCGCCGTCGCCGTGCGCGCGATCCGCGCCCGGCGCGAAAGATCGTCGTCATCGAAATAAAAACGGATGAACGCCTCGCCGACGCCGACGCGGAGAAAGATGCTCGCGAGGATCACGGCCGTCAGCAGCGAGTTCGCCGCGCCGTAGCCGGCCGGCGAGATGTGCCGCGTGTACAGCGGGATCGTGACGAGCGCGATTCCCTTCGCGACGATGTCGCCGAACTGGTAGGCCGCGCCCGTCGTCAGCAGCCGCTTGAGATAGCCGCGCACGGCTCAGAACCTACTCGGCGCGGTAGCGCCTACTCGCCGGCGGCGAGCGCGGCGTCCAGCCGGGGCGAACCGGCGTTCCGCGCGTAGGCGCTCTCGTCGCCACGAGCCAGCGCGAGGCCGATGCCGAGCAACGTCCACGTCAGCGGGTCCTCGAGGAAGTCGGCGTACGCGAACGTGTGCAGCACGAGCGCCGCGAAGCACGCCGCGATCGCGATCCGCGGCGGCGAGCGCCCGGCGCCGCGGAACAGCACGAGGAACGCGAGCACGAGCAGCACGACGTACAGCGCGAGGCCGACGATGCCCTGCTCGGCGGCGACCGTGATCGGGATCGTGTGCGAGGCCGACGTCGCGTTCTCGGCGGTCGTCTTCGAGTGGCGTTCGTACTCGGTCTGGAACGAGCCCGAGCCGTAGCCCTCGAGCGGTCGTTTCGCGAACAGTTCGAGGCCGCCTTCGATCAGCTTCGCGCGCCCGGTCGTCGCGTTGTTCGCCGAGCCGCCCGAGCCCTTCAGGCCGAAGTGCCAGCCCGACGGCGCGAGCAGCACGACGAGCAAGGCGAGCGCGACGAGGCCGGCCGCGGCGCCGAGCGTCCAGCGCATGCTCCAGCGATACGCGGCGAGCACGGCGAGGCCGAGCAGCAGCGCGGCGATGCTCGACTGCGAGAAGCTCGTCACGAGCCCGGCGAGCAGCCACAGCAGCACGCCTCCCGCAAGCCACACGTCACGCGCGTTGCGCCGCCACAGCACGAACGTCGTCACGGCGATCATCACGAGTGCGAGGAAGCGCCCGTAGATGTTCGGGTCGAAGAACAGCGAGTTGACGCGGAAGTAGTTGTCGAACTGGTTCGCGGCGACGACCTTCGGGTTGAGGAATAGTTCCTTGCGCGCGTACTCGACGAAGCCGATCCCGGCGAACACGACCGCGAGCGCGACGGCGACGGCGAGGCAGCGCAAGAGCAGCTCGCGCCGCCAGCGCACGTCGCGCAGCAGCACGAGCAGCAGCGCGAACGGGATGTAGAAGAACGCGACGTTCTCGGCGGCCTTGCCGCGATCGGCCGAGTAGAGCGCCTGCACGGCATACAGCACGAGCGACGCGAGCAGCACCCATTCGAGCTTGCCCGGAGCGCGCTCCTCGCGGCGCAGCAGCCGCGGCAGCAGATGCGCGAGCACGCCTGCGGCGACGACGAGGTAGAGCGGGACGAGCAGGTTCACGGTGCGTCCTTCGGCCGAGATCGGCAGCCTGAACGGCAGCGCGAGGATCGCGAGCAGCGGGAACGCATCCTCGTAGCGGCGCATCGCGAGCGCGAGCAGCGCGATGACGACGGCCGCGCCGATCGCCGCGGCTGCGATCGCGCCGGGGCTCAGCGACGTCGCGAGCGCGCTCACGGGCGCACCAGCTTGAAGCCGCGCGGCGAGAGCACCGTGCGGCGCTGCGCTCGCAGGCTGACGCGCACGCGGTATTCGCCGGCCGGCGCCGCGCGGCCGGTGTTCAGCGGCGCGATCACGCGCGAGCCGCGCGGGCCGGCGACGTCGCTGAGCTTGCGCGCGCGTCCGGTACGGCCGTTCCAGCGCAGCGAGAGCTGTTTGTAGCGCGCCACGGGCACGTCGGCGAGCAGCGTCGCGACCGTCGCGCCCGAGGCGCTGACGATCGTCGCCGTGACGTCGTCGGCCTGCGCGAGCTTGAACGAGATGCGCTCAGCTTTGATGTGCCCGCCGGGCGTCGGCGAGAAGTACGGCGTCAGCTTGAACGACTGCACGGCCGTCGGCGTGTGCTTGAGGTGCTGCGTCAGGAAGAACGCGACGAAGCACGCGAGGACGAGCAGCGCGAAGACGAGCCGCGCAGGCCGATCGGCGCTCGCGGCCGGCGCGCCGGTCTGTCCGCGAGCGGACGCGCTGGTCAATCGCCCCCGGCCGATCCGCCGTCGCCCGCGCCGCCGTCGCCGAGCGCGAAGCGCTCGACCGTGTCCGAGCGCAGGCCGAGGCGCAGCGTCTCGAGCGAGAGCACGTCGTCAGGGGCGATGTTGCCGAGGTTGCACTCCGTGCCGAAGCGCTTCAGCAGCCACACCTGCTGCGGGCGCAGCGGCGCCTCGAAGACGAGCCGATCGGGATCGACGGCGTGCACGATCTCGTCGATCAGCCCCGTGCGCGGCTCGCCGTCGGCGCGGTAGATGCCGGCCGTGCCCGACTCGCGCGCCTCCGTGATGACCTTCCACGCGCCCGCGTCGAGGTCGCGTTCGATCTGCTCGACCCAGACATACGGCGCCATGATGAAGTCGGCGTCCTTGTTGCCGACCTCCGCGAACACGACGAACTCGCCTGAGAGCCGTTCGATCAGTCCGCGCTTGACGTCGGGCTCGAGCGTGATCGTGCCGTCGGAGATCTCGACGTGACGCAGCCCGAGCTCGCGCAGCCACGCGATCAGGCCATCGACGCGACCCTGCCTGATCGCGACCTCCGTCAGCGTGCCGCCGAGCACGACGGGTATCTCGTGCTGTGCGTAGCGCGCGAGCTTCGCCTCGAGGTTGCCCGTGACGAGCGCCGTCCCCCAGCCGAGCTTGACGACGTCGACGGCCGCGCCTGTGACCTCGAGCAGGCCGTCTACCTCCGCGAGCGAGAGCCCACGGTCGATCACGTGCGTGATGCCACGCTCGCGCGGCTTGACCGAGCGCTCGGGAATGTCGAGGAAGCGAGCTATGGCGTCGAGGAGGCCTTGTCGAGGCCGACGATCACGACGACCGACGCGCCCGGCGCCATCGATGCGACCGTGCCTTCGATCGGCTGCGCCTGAGCGACGCCGAGCGTCTGAGCGACGCTCTGCGCATCGGCCGAGTGCCCGCTCGTGTACTGCACCGTCGTCACCTGGTTGGCGCCCGGCGGCTGTCCGCCGAGCGGCGATGCCTTCGTGAAGCCGTGCTGCTGCAGTTCTTCTGAGGTGTGGCGCGCGAGCCCGGTCGTCGTCGTCCCGTTGAGCACCGTCACGCTCAGCTGCGACGGACTCGTCGTCGCCGTCGCTGCGGCAGATTTTTTCGATGAAGATTTGGTCTTTGTCGTCGTGCTCTTCGTCGCCGTCGGCGAGGAGCTCGAGCTCGTCGCATTCGACGAGGAGCTCGCGCCCTTCGAGCCGCCGCCGAGCGAGACCACGAGCACGACGATCAGCGCGACCGCGACGAGCAGCCCGACGACGATCAGCACGGTCGGGCGCGCCGGCGAGCTGCGCTCGGCGCGGTAGCGGCGGACGGGTGGCGCGCCTGCCGCGCCTGCTTGCGCCGCCGCCGCACCGGCACGCCGCGAAGCGGTCGCCGGGCGCTGCGCCGCGGCGGGCCGCGCGGAAGAAGAAGCCGGTCTGCTCGCGACGGCACTCGCCTGCGCGGCGGCGGCGGCGGCCGGGCGCTGCGCCGCGGCTGCGGGCGCGGCCGGTGCGGGCGGCGCCGGTGGGCGAGCCGGCGGCGTTGGCGAGCGAGGCGTCGCGCCTGGTGTCGCGCCACGCGCGGCCGTCGGCGCGGCTGCGGCCGTCGCCGGCGCCGGCGTGCGTGGCTCACCGTTCGCCGGTGCGGTAGCGCCGGCCGGCGTTGGTGCCTGCGCCGGTGCGGACGACGCAGACGATGCTGCCGTCGCCGGCGCGGCTACGGGCGAGCCGGCGCTCTGGCTGCCGGCAGCCGTCGCCGGAGTCGCGCCTTGAGCCGCCGCGGTCGTGACCGGCGGCGAGGCGTTCGCGCTTTGCTGCGTCGCAGCCTTTGCGCCGTCAGGCGTCGCCCCGCTGCCGGGCGCGGCTGCTGCTGCCGACGCTGTCGCAGCGGCGGCAACGGGCACTGCCGTGCCGGGCGCCGGCTGCGCGGTGCCCGGCGTTGGGCCGCCCTGCGCCGGCGTGCCTGGGGCGACCGCAGGCGCCTGCCCTGGCGCTTGCGCGACGGCCGTCGCCGGATTGGCCGCGCTCGCAGCGACGCCTGGCGCGCCGGCCTGCGCCGGGCGGGCGTTGAGCGGCACCGCGCGCGGGACCGGACGGCCCGGCTGCGCGGCGACTGCAGGCTGCTGCGCGCGTGCAGCGGCCTCCGTGCTGACGCGCTGCTCCAGATCGGCAGCGCGCTCGGGCGCGCGCCCGGCCCACTCGCGCAGGCGCCTGATCTCGCGCGCCTGCGAGAAGACGAGCAGCGAGAGGATCGCGATCCCCAGCAATGCCGCAAAAGCGGCGATCGCGCCGACCTGGGTGAGTTTGCTCGAGAGCGAGAGCGCGAGCGGCGTGGGCATCATGAATCCGGAGAGTGTATGAGGGCCGCAGGCGCACCGTGCGCACCGTCGTCCGGCTGCTCGCGCGGCGAGGAGCGCCGCCCGAGCTTGCCCGTTTGCGCCTCGACGTGCAGCGCCGAGAGCTCGGAGACCTTCGCGGCGAGCCCGGCCGCGTCGCCCTCGAGCACGAGCAAGCCGATCTCGGCGAACATCGACTCGACCGCGGCGGCGCCGAGCGGCTCGCGCTCGGCGAGCAGGATCTTCTCGGCCGACGTCTCGCGTGCGCGCTCGTACCCGTTGAACAGCTCCTCGTGGAGCTTCTCGCCGGGGCGCCGCCCGACGATCTCGATCTCGATGTCGCGATCGGGGTCCATGCCCGACAGCTCGATCATCGCGCGCGCGAGATCGAGCACGCGCACGGGCTCGCCCATGTCGAGCACGAACACCTCCGCGCCGAGCGCGCGCGCCGTCGCGTGCGGGTCCGGAGCGTTCCCGTTCGGCGCCGCAGGCGCGCGGCGCTCGTGCGCGAGCGCGCCGCTGCGGATGATCAGCTGGACGGCCTCGGGGATCGTCATGAAGTAGCGCGTCATCCGCTCGTCGGTGACCGTCACCGGGCCGCCCCGCTCGATCTGGCGCTGGAAGATCGGCACGACGCTGCCCGAGGAGCCGAGCACGTTGCCGAAGCGAACGGCCGCGTAGCAGGACGCCGGAAAGCGCAGCGCGGCGGCCTCGAGCGCGAACTCGGCAAGCGCCTTCGAGGCGCCCATGACGGTCGCCGGCGCGACGGCCTTGTCGGTCGAGACGAGCACGAAGCGCTTGACCTCGAGCTCGCCGGCGATGTGCGCGACGACGCGCGTCGCGAGCGCGTTGTTGCGCACGGCCTCGACCGGGTTCGCCTCCATCAGCCCGACGTGCTTGTAAGCGGCCGCGTGGAAGACGACCGTCGGGCGATGCTCGGAGAAGACCTCGCGCATGCGCTCCTCCTCCTTGCAGTCGGCGAGCACCGCCGAGAGCATCGACGAGGAGACGTGGCGCTCGTCTTCGAGCTCGCGCTCGATCGCAAAGAGGTTGTCCTCGGCGTGGTCGAGCAAGATGATCCGGTGCGGCTCGACGCGCGCGATCTGGCGGCACAGCTCGCTGCCGATCGAGCCGCCTGCGCCGGTCACGAGCACGGTCTCGCCGGCGAGGTACGCGCCGACGCGCTCGAGCTCCATCTGCACGGGCTCGCGGCCGAGCACGTCCTCGACGCGCACCTCGCGCATCTGCCGCGCGAGCGCGCCGCGCGTCTGCAGCAGCTCGAAGACGGTCGGCAGCGTGCGCACCGGAATCCCGCGCTCGCGGCACTCGCGCACGATCCGCGCGCGTGTCGACCCGGGCGCCGACGGGATCGCGATGATCACTTCGTCGGGCTCTATGTCGTCGAGGATCCGCGGCAGGTCGCCTTCGGTGTTGCCGCGCACGCGCACGCCGTCGATCCGCAGCCGCGCCTTGCCGGGGTCGTCGTCGACGAAGCCGACCGGCGTCAGCCCGAGCCCGCGATTGCGCACGATCTCGCGCAGGACGAGGCGCCCGCCGTCGCCGGCGCCCGCGATCAGGACGCTGCGCTGGTCCTTGCGACCGCCGCGAAAGGCCGCCAGCGGGCGGCGCTCGTAGATGCTGCGCGCGAGCGCGCGCACGCCGACGAGCAGCACGAGCGCGAGCAGCGCGAAGAGGATGATCACGCCGTTCGGCAGCGCGACGGCGACGGTGCTGCGGTAGTGGTGCACCGGGCGAAAGACCTCGACGCCGACGACGGCCAGCAGCACGATCGCCGCGACGGCGCGCGCGACGGCCTCGTAGTCGCGCTGGCCCGAGTAGCGCCAGCGGCGCTGGTAGACGCGCGCCAGCACGAGCACCGGCAGGCTGCCGACGACGACCCACCAGATCGTCCGTTCGCGCAGGTGCTCGTAGTAGCCCGTCGGGCCGTGCTCGAAGCGCAGCTGGAAGGCGAGGTAGTACGCGATCGCGACCAGCGCCCCATCCACCGCGAGCTGGGGTAGCGCGTGACGATTCAGGGGAAAGGCCGCCGAGCTGATCCGTCGGCGCATTATCGGGATTGTAAGCGCCGATGGGCGCTCGGGCGCGGCCGAACGTCAGCCTGCAAGCGGCGTCAGCAGCAGCTCGACGAGCGCGCGCGGATCGCGGCGGACGCGGGCATCCGTCCGATCGCGTGCGCGGCGCGCGAGGTCGAGCTCGCCCGGAGCGCTCAGCTTGCGCAGGCGCCCTTCGGCGATCAGCCGCTCGTCGACGGCTCCAGGACGGCCCTCGAACGTCGTGTAGACAGGCACGCCGAGCGCGACGGCCTCGCGATTCATCGTGCCGCCGGCCGAGATGACGAGGTCCGCGTAGGCGATCAGCGACTGCGCGTCGATCGCGCGCTCGGGCACGACGAAGCCCGGCACGCCGGCCAGCTCGGCGCGCTGCGCGGCGACGCGCGGCAGCACGACCGGCTGCACTCCCTCGCGCGCGGCGGCCTCGCGCAGACGCTCGAGCACCTGCGCGAAGAGATCGTTCTCGAAGCGGTGGTACAGCGAGACCTCCGGCGGCGTGCGCACGACGACGATCGTGCGCTCGCGGTCGAGCCCGAGCTCGCTCAGCACGGCGTCGTCAGGCTCGAAGTCGGCAAGGTAATACTCCTCCTTCAGGCCCTCGTACGGGCGCAGCTTGCCCTTCGCGCCGAAGCGGTAGAGCCGCTGCGGCGGGATCGCGTCCGGCACGACGACGGCTCGCGCGAGGCGGCAGTTGACGTTGTGCTGGACCGTCGCCCACTCGTAGTCGAACATCGTCGAGCTCGGGATCCGCAGCAGCGCAGCAGCGACCGAGACGTCGTTCGAGCCGTGCCCGAGCGCGATGTCGAACCGCCGCCCGCCGGCTGCGCGCTGCTCGGCGCGGGCCCAGCGCACGAGCGCTGCCGAGCGCGAAGCGAGCCCGACCGCCTTCGCCCCGAGCCGCTCGCCCCGATGATGCCCGATCTCCGTGTGCTCGATCCCAAATCGCTCGCACAGCGCAATCGTCTGCGCAAAGTCGCGCGCCGTCACACGCACTTCGTGACCATCGGCCTGCAGCAGCTCGATGATCGGCCGCATCACCAGGACGTGCGGGCTGTTGGTCAGGTCGATCCAAACGCGCATCAGCGCCAACGGTATTGGCCCGCAGGCATGCACGGCGCTCGGCACAGCTACAGCCGGCCCGGACGGCCGGCCCGGTAACCGCCGAGGCGACCGGAGCGGTCACAAAATTGAACCGAGAAGCGGAGGTCGGCTCGGCCCAAAAGGCAGGATGCCGTCAAAGGGTTCCCCACGAGCCCAGGACCAGGCAAGCGGAGGTCGGCTCGGCCTAAAAGGCAGGATGCCGTCAAAGGTCCGGCCGCAGGCGGCGGCACGTACCACGCCCACCCGCGCGAGCCAGCCCAACCCCCCGGTAAGGTCCCGACCCATGCTCCTCGCCTCGATCTCCGAAACGCTCGTCAACGAAACGTCGCACCTCGTCCGCACGGGCGGGCTGCCGATGGTCTTCGTACTGATGGCCATCGGCTCGGCGTGCATCCCGGTGCCGTCGGAGGTCGTGATGCTGTTCGCCGGCTTCGCCGTCGCCGACAAGACGGGCAGCGGCGCGCACCACCACCTGACGCTGATCGGCGTCGTGCTCGCCGGCTTGATCGGCACGATGGTCGGCTCTTGGGTCGCCTACGCCGTCGGGCGCGGCGGGCGCTTGGAGCTGCTCGAACGCCATGGCGGCAAGGTTCACATGGGGCCGGCTCAGATCGAACGCGCCGACCGCTGGTTCCAGCACTACGGCCAGCAGATCGTGCTGTTCGGGCGGTTGATCCCAGTGATCCGCGCGTTCGTCTCGCTGCCGGCAGGCGTCGCGCGGATGCCGGTCGTGCGCTTCAGCGTGCTGACGTTCATCGGCTCGATCCCGTGGGTGCTCGGGCTCGCGCTCGTGGGCGAAGCCGTCGGCGGCGACTGGACGAGCGTGCGCAAGGGCTTCGAGTACGTCGACTACGTGCTGCTCGCGCTGATCGTGCTCGGCATCGGCTACTTGATCATGCGCCGGCGCCGCGGCGGTCCGCCGGTCGCCGGCGACTCGGCCGGCGGCGGCCCGGCGCCCGGCGCGAACTGACGCAGGCCGTGGCCGCACGTCCGCGAGCACGACTGCCGCTGGCTCACGCCGTCGCACTCGGCCTCGCGCAGGGCCCGACCGAGCTGCTGCCCGTCTCATCCTCGGCGCACACGACGCTGATCCCGCTGCTGCTCGACTGGCCCTACGGCGAGCTCGACGGCGAGACGCGCAAGTCCTTCGAGGTCGCGCTGCACGCCGGCGCCGGGATCGCGCTGGCGATCGACATGCGTGCAGAGCTGCTCGCCGCGGCACGCAGGCTCGACGTGCGGCGCGTGCTGACGATCGCGCTCTCGCTGCTGCCCGCGGCGCTCGCCGGGCTGGTGCTCGGACCGTCGATCGAGCGGCGCCTCGGCGGCCCGCGCTCGATCGCCGCCGGCCTCACCGCGGGGAGCATCGCGATGGCGCTCGCCGACGCGCGCGCGGCCGCGGGGGAGCGTCACGAGGACGACGCGCGTCCGCTCGACGGGCTCGCGCTCGGTATCGCGCAGGCGATCGCGCTCGCGCCGGGCATCTCGCGCTATGGCGCGACGCTCGCCGCCGCTCGCTCGCGCGGCTTCTCGCGCGGAAGTGCGCAGGCGCTCTCGTGGCACGCCGCGCTCCCCGTCATGCTCGGCGCGAGCGCACTGCAGGGCGCACGGCTCGCACAGCGCGGGCTGCCCGCGGGGTCCGGCGCACCACTCCTCGCAGGAGCCGGCAGCGCGTTCGCCTCGACGCTGCTCAGCGCGCGCGTGCTGCGCCGGCGTGCCCACGCGCTGCTGCCGTACTCGCTCTACCGCCTGCTGATCGCGGCGCTCGTCCTCGCCGGCCTGCGCCGCCGACCAACTGCCGACAACAATTAATCTAAAAATCCAAATACCCGATCCGCATCTGACAGCGCAAATACGCGCTCTGCGAGCAGTTCAGCGCACAATGTTGCCGTGACCGTCCTCGGGACATTGCTCGGCGGGCGCTACCGGCTCGATGCGCAGATCGGGCGTGGCGGCATGTCGACCGTCTACCGCGCATTCGACACCGTGCTCGAACGGCCCGTCGCGATCAAGCTGATGCACCGCGAGATCGCGGCCGACTCCGATCAGCTCGAGCGCTTCCGTCGCGAGGCACGCTCCGTTGCACGACTCAACCACCCGCACATCGTCACCGTCATCGACGCCGGCGAGGAGCCCTCCGAGGACAGTCTCGAGCCCGGCGTCGGCACGCCGTACATCGTGCTCGAGTACGTCGAGGGCGAAACGCTGAAGCAGCTGATCCGCGGCGACGGCCCGCTCGAGATCACCGAGGCGATCGCCTACGCGATCGAGATCGCCCGTGCACTTGGCGCAGCGCACGAGCGCCAGATCGTGCATCGCGACGTCAAGCCGCAGAACGTCCTGATCGGCGAGGAAGGCGGCGCGAAGATCACCGATTTCGGCATCGCGCGCACGCTCACCGAGGAAGGCCTGACCGTCGCCGGACGCGTGCTCGGCACGACCGACTACGTCTCGCCCGAGCAGGCGCTCGGGCAGCCCGTGACAGGCCAGTCAGACCTCTACTCGCTCGGCATCGTGCTGTACGAGATGCTCACCGGGCAGGTCCCCTTCACCGGCGAGACGCCCGTCGCCGTCGCGATGCGCCACGTGCGCGAGCAGGTCCCCGACGTGCAAGCGCTGCGCCCCGAAGTCTCCGCCGCGACGGCCTCCGTCGTCGAACGCGCCGTCGCGAAGGATCTCGACTACCGCTACCACGACGCCGACGCGATGATCGCCGACCTCGAGGAGGTCCTCGCGATCGAGGCCTCGCGCTCCGGACAGGCGACCGGCGAGGTGACGAGCGTGCTGCGCACGCTCCCCGGCGACGCGCGCCGCCGCTTGCCCTGGCGCATGCGCCACCCCGCGCGCTGGGCCGCCTCGCTCGCGCTGCTCGCCGCGATCGTCGCGATCGCGATCGTCGCCGCCTCGCTGCAAACGCACAGCGGCACCGGCACACCGCCGAACGTCCATTCGAGCGCCGGCCTGCAAGCCGTCGCGCTGAGTCAGACCGCCGCGCACGACTACAACCCGTTCGGCACCGGCCCCGAAAACCACAACCGCGTGCAGAACGTCATCGACAGCGACCCCAACACGAGCTGGAGCACCGCGCATTACTACGAAGGCACGCTGAAGAAGGCCGGCGGCACCGGCGTCGGCGTCTACCTCGACGCCTCCCCGCGCGTCGCCGCGCGCGCCGTCGAGATCCAGACCTCGACGCCCGGCTTCGACGTCCAGGTCTACGGCGCCAACAAGATCGACCTCTCCTACGCCTACGGCGACGCCACGCCGCTCGCGCAGCGCGGCTGGCAAGGACCGCTCGGGTCGGCCACGAGCGTCCGCGACAACCAGCGTGTGAAGCTCAAGACCCCCGCCGCCGCGTATCGCTATTACCTCGTTTGGCTCACCACCCTGCCGCCGGGCAAGCAGTCCGCTTCGATCTCTGAACTAACGCTCTTCAAGTAGCCGCTAAAACGCGCGCGAGCTCATCTCCGCGAAGCGCTCCAGCGCGAGGCGGCAAAGCCGGTCGACGACGTCCGGGTACGCCACCCCGCTGGCCTCGAGCAACTTCGCGTAGACGCTCGTCGGCGTGAAGCCCGGCATCGTGTTGAGCTCGTTCAGCAGCACGTCCTCGCCGTCGACGAAGAAGTCGACGCGTGCGAGGCCATCGCAGCCCGCTCGCGTGAATGCCTCGAGCGCGAGCTCGCGCACCTGCGCGGCGGCCGCCTCCGAGATTCGCGCCGGCACGAGCAGCTCCATCCCGCCCGGCTCGTACTTCGCCTCGAAGTCGTAGAAGTCCGCGTCGAAGACGATCTCACCCGGGAGCGAGACCTGCGCATCCGCGCTCGCTCCGTTCGCGCGTTCGCCCGAGAGCCTGCCGAGCACGCCGCACTCGACCTCGATGCCGCTCGCCGCCGCCTCGACGATCACGCGCGCGTCGTAGGCGAACGCCGACTCGATCGCGCCGAGCAGCTCGTCCTCGGTCGCGACCCTGACGATGCCAACCGACGAGCCGAGGTGCGACGGCTTGACGAAGACCGGCAGCCCGAGCCGCATCACCTGCTCGAGCAGCTCCTGGCGAGCAGGCCCCGCGAAGCGCTGCTCCTGCACGTCGACGTAGCCGACCTGCGGGACGCCCCCGCTCGCCGCCATCAGCTCCTTGAACAGGACCTTGTCCATGCACAGCGCCGATGCCGCCACACCCGAGCCGACGTAAGCGACGCCGAGCATCTCCAGCAGGCCCTGCACCGTCCCGTCCTCGCCGAAGCGCCCGTGCAGGACCGGGAAGACGACGTCCACGTCGAGCACTCCCGCCCCAGGCGTCAGCGCGAGGCGCTCGCCCTCGCCGTCGCGGCGCCAGCCCCCGTCGCGGCCGATCTGCACCGAGACGACCTCATGGCCCGCCGCGCGCAGCCCGTCGCGCACGGCCTCGCCCGAGGACAGCGAGACGTCGTGCTCCGACGATCGTCCGCCCGCGAGCACCGCGACCTTCAGCGGCTCTTCGCGCGACATCAGCCCGAGGCCGCCGCGGGCGGGGCCGGCGATGCGGTGCTCGTCGTCGTCGGAGTGGTCGGCGTCGTCGTCGTCGGAGTGGTCGGCGTCGTTTCGAGCACGCCGACCGTCAGCGTCACCGTCGAGCCCTTGCGCGCGACATGACCCGCGGCCGGGCTCTGCTTGAGCACGACGCCGACCTTGCTCTGTTCGCTCGTCGGCGCCGTCACGACGCTCGGCGCGAAGCCCGCGCCGCCGAGTTCCGCAGCAGCCTGCGTCTCGCTCTGCCCGACGACTTTCGGCACGGCCACTTCGTTGCTCGTCTTCGCGATCGTCAGGTTGACCTTCGAGCCCGTCCGCACCGACGAGCCGGCCGCCGGCGACTGGTTGAGCACGTTGCCTGCCGCCTCGCTCGTCGAGACCTGTTCGCCGACGGCTCCGACGGCCAGCCCGACCGCCGTCAGCGCCGCTTCCGCGCCGCTCTTCGAGTCGCCCGAGACATCGGGCACGCGCACCTGCGCCGGTCCCGAGGAGACGAGCACCGCCACGGGGCTGCCGACCTGCAACTCCGTACCGGCCGGCGGTTCCGTCCCGATCACCTTCCCCTGCGCAACCGTCGCGCTTGCCTCGTCTTTGCGCGTCGGCTTGAACCCGGCCGCGCGCAGGCTGTTGATCGCTTGCGCCGGCGTCTGTCCGGCGAAGCTCTGCAGCGCAGCGCTGCCCGGACCGCTCGAGACGACGATGCTCACGCGCGAGCCGCTCGCGACACGCGTGTGAGCCACCGGCGTCTGGCTGATCACGCGCCCGCTCGCGACCGTCGCGCTAGAAGCAAGCGACGGCAGCGCGCTGAGCCCCGCCGCGCGCAGCTTCGCCGCGGCTGCTTGTTCGGTTTCGCCCGTAACCGTCGGCACGTTCACGTGGCCCGCCGAGGAGGACAGCAGCAGCGCCGCCGCGACGATCCCGCCGACGACGAGCGCCGCGAGCAGTCCCCACAGCACCGTGCGCCAGATCGGCGCGCCCTCGCCAGGCTCGCCACGGTCCTCTACGTACGCCTCCTCCGCGAGCAGCATCGAGCCCGTCGGGTGCTCCGTCGGCGGCGCGACCGCCGGACCGATCGGAGCCGCCGCTGCCGCCGCGCGCCAGCCCTCCTCAGCCGCCGCGCCCGCGGTCAATGCCGCCGTCGCGCCTGTCGGCGCCGGCAGCGCCTGGCGCTCGCGCTGCAGTGCAGCGATGAACTCGTCCGCGTCCGCGTAGCGCTGCGCCGGGTCCTTCGCCAGCGCGCGCAGCACGACCGCGTCCAGCCGCGGCGGCACCGCCGGGTTGACCTCGCTCGGCGGGCGCGCTTGCGCCGAGACCTGCTTGAACGCGATCGCCACGGCCGTCTCGCCGTCGAACGGGACGACGCCGGTCAGCAGCTCGTAGAGGATCACGCCGATCGAGTAGAGATCCGAAGCTCCCGTGACGATGTGGCCCTGCGCCTGCTCCGGCGAGAGGTACTGCGCCGTGCCCATGATCGAGCCCGTCAACGTCATGTCAGACGCACCCGCTCGCGCGATGCCGAAGTCCGTCACCCGCGCGCGTCCCTCCTCGTCGAGGATCACGTTGTGCGGCTTCAGGTCGCGATGCACGACGCCGCGACGGTGCGCGAAGCGCGCGCCGCGCAGGATCTGCACGACGATGTCGATCGCCTGCGCCGGGTCGAGCGCGCCCTGTTCGCGCACGAGCGTCTTCAGCGAGCGCCCGGCGACGTACTCCATCGCGATGTAGTAGGTGCCTTCCCACTCGCCGCGGTCGAAGATCCCGACGATGTTCTGGTGCGAGAGACCCGCCGCGCTCGAGGCCTCGCGGCGGAAGCGCTCGACGAACTCGCCGTCCTCCGCGAAGTGCTGGTGCAGCAGCTTGACCGCGACCTGCCTGCCGAGCAACTGGTCTTCGGCCAGGTACACGTCCGCCATGCCGCCCGAGCCGACGCGCGAGATCACCTTGTAGCGCCCGTCGATGATCGTGTTCGGCTCAACCATCCCCGCCCCCTAGCTCAATCATGCAGCAGCCTTTCCATGACCTCTCGCGCTATCGGCGCCGCAAACGCCGCCCCCTGACCGGGCACGCCCTTGAGCGTCACCGCGATCGCCACCTTCGGTTTCGACGCCGGCGCGAACGCGACGAACCACACGTTGTTGATCGCCGTGCCGATCTGCGTCTCCGCCGTGCCCGTCTTGCCCGCCACCTGCACGCCCGCGATCTGCGCCGACGTGCCCGTCCCTTCGTTGACCACAGCTTCCATCATCGTCCTGACGGCGGCCGCCGTCGACGGCTTCATCACGACCGACTGCACGTGCGGTGAGATGCGCTGCACGGTGCGCCCGTCCGGGTCGACGATCCGCGAAGTCATGTGCGGGACCATCAGCTTGCCGCCGTTCGCGACCGCCGATGCGACCTCGGCCATCTGCAGCGGCGTCGCCTCGAGTTTGTCCTGGCCGATGCCCATGCGTCCGACGTCGACCTGGCCGCTCGTCGGCGACAGCAGCCGCGTGCCGCTGTACTCGCCGCTCGAGGACATCTCTTCCGCCGGGTAGTCGAGCTGCGGCTTGCGGTCGAAGCCGAAGCGGCGCATGTAGCGCGCCATCGTCCCCTTGCCGAGATGTTCCGCGACCTGCGCCCAGACCGTGTTGACCGATTTCGCGAGCGCCTGCGTCAGCGTGAGCTGCCCGAAGCTCTCGTCGTCGTCGTTCGCCAGCGGCACGCCCGAGACGCGCACGTCGTTGCGCCCGTCGACCGTCGAGGACGGCGTGTACGCGCCCGAGTCGATCGCCGCCGTCGCCGTCAGCACCTTGAACGTCGAGCCCGGCGCGTAGCCGAACTGCGTCGCGCGGTTGACCAGCGGCTTGCCGCTGGACTCCTTCGCGAGGCGTTCGTAGGTCTTCGTCGAGCGCAGCGCGTTCGGGTTGTAGCCGGGCGAGGACGCCATCACCGTCACCGCGCCGCTGTGCGGTTCGAGCGCGACGACGGCGCCTTCGTGGCCGGCCAGCGCCGAGTTCGCAACCTGCTGCGCGCCCGGATCGAGCGTCGTGTAGACGTCGTTGCCCTGGCGCTTCTTGCCCTGCAGCTGGTTGAGGATCGACTGCAGGTTCGTCCCCGTCTGCCCGCTCAGCGTCGCGTTGCGGAACCGCTCGAGGCCCGTACGACCGAGGTCGATGAAGTAGTAGCCGATCGCGTGCGCGAACTCTTCGCCCGGCGGGTACGTACGCGTATAGACGCTTTCCGAGCCGCGCGATTCCGAGGTGCGAACGCTGCGTGCCAGCACCGCACCGTTCGACGCGAGGATCCTGCCGCGATCGATCCGCTGCTGCTCCAGCAGCGAGCGCGCGTTCAGCGGGTTGTCGCGCAGGGACTTCGCTTCGAAGATCGTCCAGCGCGAGGTGAACGCGAGCAGCAGCGCGAACATCACCACGACGACGCCGAACAGGCGGACGATCGGCTGGTTCATCGCGCGAGCCTCGAGTGCGTCGTCGTCGCGCCACCGCTCATTCGACCTGGCCCAGTTCGAGGCTGCGCACGAGCGACGCCGCGTTCGCTTCCGAGCGCAGCGAGTGGTCGAGCAGTGTGTGGCGGCGCTGCGGCGTGAGCGTCGATGCGCCCACGCCCGAGACGTAGTCGCTGCTGTACAGCGCGATGTTCCCCGGCAGCTTGTACGGCACACCGCGGAAGACCGTCACGAGGCCGCGCCCGTTCGTGCCGATGAAGTAGACCGACTGCAGCGCGACGTACGCGCCCGCGCCGATCACGACGAGCACCGCGAGCACGACAGCCGCCGCACCGGCGCGGCGAACCCGCCGGCGGCGACCGCTGCGCGGCGTGCCCGGGCGGCGCGGGCGGCGCGCGAGGACGGGCGCATCCACCTCCGGGTGCGCGCCTGTCGCCTGCGGCGTCTGCTCGCGCAGCGCCTGCGCGGTACCCGCCGTCGCTGCTGCGCCCGGCGCGACTCGTGCCGCGGGCGATTCTTCGGTCGCCGGCGCGGCACTCGTGTCGAGGTCCTCGACGCGGAGCAGCAGCACCGTGATGTTGTCGCGCCCGCCAGCCTCGTTCGCGGCCGCGATCAGCGCCTCGCCGGCCTCGCGCAGCGACGTCGCGGCGTGCGCGAGCAGCAGCTCCGCGAGGCGCTCCTCCGGCACCATCGTCGTCAACCCGTCGCTGCACAGCAGGTAGACGTCGCCGTCGTGCGCCGAGTACGAGCGCGTGTCGACCTCGACGAATCCCTCCGGCCCGAGCGCGCGCGTGATCACCGAGCGCTGCGGGTGCTCGAGCGCTTCCTCGGGTGTCAAGCGCCCTTGGCGCAGCAGCTCGTCGACGAGCGAGTGATCGTCGGTCAAGCGCGTCAGCTCGGCGCCGCGCAGGCGATACGCGCGGCTGTCGCCGACGTGCGCGATCGACACCTCGCGCTCGCCGACGTAGAACGCCGTCAGAGTCGTGCCCATGCCCGCCTGCTCGGCGTGGCTGTGGGAGAGCTCGTGGATTCGCGAGTTGGCTTCGCGCGCGAGCTGCGCGAGCGCCGCCTCCGGCTCGGCGGCGCCGTGCAGCCCTCCCTCGAAGGACTCGACCGCGATCCGCGACGCGACCTCGCCGGCTTGCGCGCCGCCCATTCCGTCGGCGACGACGAACAGCGGCGCGCGCGCCAGGTGCGAGTCCTCGTTCGCGCGGCGCTGGCGGCCCGTGTCCGTTCCCGCGTACTGCTCGGCGACGCGCAGCACCTCAGTCGACCTCGAAGGTGAATTCGCTGTCGCCGATGCGCACGCGATCGCCCGGGTGCAGCGGGCGCGGCGTCTGCAGCACCTCCTCGTTGAGGTACGTGCCGTTCGTCGAGCCGAGGTCCTCGACTACGACGGCGTTGCCCTGCAGGTAGACGCGCGCGTGGCGCGAGGACGCGAACGGATCCTCGAGGCGAATCTCAGCACGGTCGCCGCGGCCGAGCACGAGGTCGCCGTCGATGTCGTAGATCATCCCTTCCTCGTGACCCGGCGCGCGCACGACGACGAGTTGCGGCGAACGATGCGCGACGTCGGCACCGGCCGCCGAGCTCGCCGAGTAGAGGCCCGTCGCATCCGCGGGCGGCAGTGGCGCCGCCGCGCCGCGCTCGACGCTCAGCGCCGCATCGCCGCGGCGCAGGTCGCGCCGTGCGCTGCGGGCGACCCAGAGCACGAACAGGTACAGGACGGCGAGGAAGCCGAACTTGAGGGCGACCGATACAGGCGCGAGCGTCGTCATCCAAGTTCGAAGACGATCTCCGTCGAGCCAAGCTCGACGCGGTCTCCTGCTTGCAGCGGATGCGCGCCGCGGACCGTGCGCCCGTTCAGCTGCATTCCGTTCGTCGAGCCGAGGTCCGTCACCGTCCAGCCGTCGCCCGACGGCCTGATCTCGGCGTGGCGGCGCGAGATGCCCGTGTCGTCGAGCACGATGTCGCAATCGCGGCTGCGGCCGATCGTCGCGCCGCGCGGCGGCAGCGGCAGGCGGCGTCCCGCGATCGTCAGCAGCGCCCGCGACTGGCGCCCGGGCTGCGCTTCCTCGATCTGCCCGCGCACGCGCGCTGAGCTGCTGTAGATCATCGTCTCGCCGTGTTCTCCCGTCGACTCCGGCTGCGCGTGCGACGCGCCGTGAGCCTCCTCACTGTGACTGTCGGCGCGGACCAACTGCGCTTGAATCCCGAATTCGCCGAGCGCGAGGCGCTCGTCGGTGTGAAACGAGACGACCGGACTGCCGCCGAGGATCAGCTCCTCGCGCCGGGCGTGCTCGAGCAGATACGCACACAGCTCGTCGATCACCTCGTGCTCGAAGCCCTCGTAGCGCGCGCGATCCTGCGGCGAGAGCCACACGGCGTACTCGTTCGGCGCGTAGACGCGCGAGACCGACGTAGTGCGATGCTCGTCCATCTCGCGCGCGAGCTTGCGCGCGAGTTCCATCGGACGCACCTCGGAGCGAAAAAGGCGCCCGAAAGTGCCCTCGACGAGGTTCGCGATCGTTGTCTCGACGCTCTTGAGCACGTTCATCGCTGGACAGTCCGGCCCACCGACCGGAGCCGAGCACCGGAGATCGGGGTCACGCAGCCCGGAGGGCCTGGTCGAGCCGTGCAGCCATGCTACGTCAGACCGGCCCCCGCAGAGCGCGGGCCGCGACCGCGACCGCGCCGCCGAGCACGCCGCCGAGGATCGCGCCGCGCGGACTCGGGTGCGCCGCGTGTGCCGCGAGACCGCTGGCGAGCAGTGGCGCGGCAGCCACGAGCAAGGCCGACCAGACGATCGCCGCGACAGCGTCGAGCGCCGCGTTGCGTCCGCGCACGATCAGCGGCAGCAGCACCGCGCCGCACGCCCATAGCGCCGCGCCGAGCAGCAGACCGACGCTGAGCAGTGGGCCGATCGCGTGCACTGCCGCACCGTCGAACGAGCCCTCCCAGGCCGCACGCGGCCGCGTGCCCGGCGCCGGACCGAGCCACAGGCGCCGTTCGAGCAGCGGCTCGGCGAGCGCCAGCCACCAGTACCCGAGCGCGCCGAGCGCCGCGCGCATTCGCCAGCGAGGCGCCTGACCGGCGACCGCCGGGAACGCGCCCGCGAGACCGACGGCGCCGAGTGCCGGCGCGAGCACACACGCGAGCCAACCGCCGCTGCCGGCGCGATCGCGGCGCCCGATCGGCAGCGCGGCGATCGGCAGCAGCGCAGCGAGAGCGAGCAGCGCGACGCCCGCGCGCCCGGCCGAGACCTGCCACACGGCGATCGCCAGTGCCGCCGCGAGCCACAGCAGTCGCGGTAGCCCGCGGCGCGCCGGCTTGCGAACCGGCGCCGGCGCCGGATGCGCGAGCCCGTGCAGCTGCTCGAGCCGCTCGTCGATCGGCAGCGAGTAGTTCCCGCCGGCGCGTTGCTCCTCGCCCGCGTACGGCTCCGGCAGCTCGCGCGTCGCCTCACGCGCGTGGCTGCGCATTCGCCGCGTCGGAGTCGCCGGCCCATCGGCGAGCGCCTGCTCGAGCTCCTCGCGCAGATCCTCGAGCGTCCCGCGTGCGTGCGGCGACGGGTCCAGCGCACGATCGAGTGCCGCCGCGAGCCTGCGCGGCGTGTTGCGTCGCGTGCGCGCCAGCGGCGTCAGCGGGCGACCGATCCGGCGCACCGTCTCGGCCGGCGTCGCGCCGCGCACCGGGTTGACTCCGGAGAGCGCCTCGTAGAGCACGAGCGCGAGCGAGTACAGATCTGCCTCCTCCCCTACCTCGCGCCCTTCGCTCTGCTCCGGCGCCATGTACGCGAGCGTGCCGAGCACGTCGCCGGTACGCGTGAGCACGTCCTGCCCGCTGAGCTGCGCGCCGCCGAAATCGGCCAGCTTCGCGACACCGCCGAAAGCCTCCGCGACCGGCTCCGGGACGTCCGTCGCGTGTGGGACGAGCACGTTCTGCGGCTTCACGTCGCGATGGATCACGCCGCGCTCGTGTGCGTGCGCGAGCGCGCTGCACAGCGCGACGCCGATCTGCAGGATCTCCGAGTCGGCGAGCGCGTCCTCGGCGATCAGATCCGCCAGCGTGTCGCCGTCGACGAGCTCCGAGATCAGGTAGAAGGCGTCGTCCGCCGGGCACGCCTCGTACAGCGCAACGATCGCCGGATGCGCAAGACGCGCGCTCGCGAGCGCCTCGCGAGTTGCGCGCTCGCCGTCATCGCCGGGGGACAGGGGGATGCGCTTGACCGCTACGTCGCGGTCAAGCGTCTCGTCGCGCGCACTCCAGACGACGCCGAAGCCTCCAGCTCCGAGACGCTCGCGCAGGCGGTAGCGGTCGAGCACGAGCGCATCCGCCCCCGGCCCGGCGTTCCATGCCTCGCGCGCGCGCGGGCGTCGTGGATTGACGATCGTCGGCGACTCCACCGGGTCCTGCGTTCGCCGCGGGCCGGCCGACTCCCTGCTCGCGACCGCAGGAGAAGGTACGTTGAGGGAGAAGTTGCAGGATGGCCCCATAAGCGGCCGGCGGTCATACTGGCCGTTTCGTAAACCCTGCAAGGAGCAAGCGTTTTGTCGTTCTTCGACGACGACGAAGAGACAGCCCAGCGTCCGGCGAGCCGCGCGCCGCGCGCGCCACAGCGCCCGCAACCGCGCAGCCCCCAGCGCGCGGCCGGCTCGTTGCCGCTCGATCAGCACACTTTGATGGTCCGCCGGCGCATCGCCGTCGCCGTCGGCGTCGTGCTGCTGATCATCATCGTCCTGCTGATCGGCGGTTGTCTCAAAGGTCAGAAGACCGACGCGATGAAGACCTACAACCGCGAAGTCAGCCTCGTCGCGCAGGAATTCGACGAACACGTCGCCAAACCGCTGTTCTCGGCCCTGTCCGGGGCGGCGGGCAAGTCGGCGCTGAACGTCGAGAACCAGGTCGACGGGTTCCGCGTCCAGGCGACGGACCTGACAGCGCGCGTGAAGAAGCTCAGCACTCCCGGGGAGATGGCCGGCGCACAACGCGACCTGCTGCTGGCCTTCGATCTGCGCTCGGAAGCCGTCACGAAGATCGCCGCGCTGACTCCGACCGCGCTAGGCGGGCAGGGCAAGCAGGCCGCGGCGCTGATCGCCGGCGACATGGAGATCTTCCTCGCCTCCGACGTGATCTACTCGCAGCGCGTCGTGCCGCTGATCCAGCAAGAACTGAAGAGCGCCGGCGTCGAAGGCCTGACTACCGCCCCGTCGCGCTCGCTGCCGAACATCGGCTGGCTCGAACCGACGACCGTCGAAGGGCGCATCACCGGCCAGACCGCCGCGAAGAAAGAAGAAGAAGCGACGTCCGGCACGCACGGCAGCTCGTTGACGGGCGTGAGCGTCGGCGCCAACACGCTCGCGCCCGAACCGACGCTCAACCACGTCAGCGGCGGCAGCACCCCGACCTTCACCGTCAACGTCGAAAACGGCGGTGAAAGCGCCGAGACGAACGTCAAGGTCAACGTCGTCGTGACCTCCGGCGGCAAGCAGTTCAAGGCCTCTCACGCGATCGAAAAGATCGAACAGGGCAAGACCGCCAGCGTCGACATCCCCGTCAACGGCGTGCCCCTCGGCCAAGCCGCCAAGGTCGAAGTAGACGTCGAAAAGGTCGCCGGCGAGACGAACCTCGAAAACAACAAGGGCACGTTCCTCGCCGTGTTCGCGCAGTAGAGCAGGGCGTGCATCGCGGCGCGCGTCACGAGCACAGCCGGCCCGGGACAGCAGTGGCTCGGTCGGGCAGAGCCGGCCCGGATGGCCGGCCACGTAACTGCCGTGGCGGCCGGAGCGTTCTCAAGTTGTAATAAGGAGCGGAGGCCGGCTCGGCCTAGAGGCAGGATGCCGATCACGAAGGTCAGGCTGGGCGTTCTGTCCCTCGCACAAACCAACCCCCCCACCGGCTAAGTTGTGCCGGTGCCCCAGTCCCTAGCCACGATCACGAACACGCAAGGCATCATCGCGATCGCGGCAGGGGCGGTCGCGCTCGTCGCGCTGCTCTGCTGCGTAGCCCTCGCAGTCAGCCTGCGTCGCCTGCGTCGCGCGCAGGCGCTCGTCCTCGGCGAGCACGGCCAGGAAGACGTCATCGCACACGCGGCGCGGCTGCAGGACGCGTTCGAAGCGCTGCGGGCGTACGTCGACGACGTCGCGCTGCGCCTCGACGACCGTCTGGCGGGCGCCGAGACGGCGCTGCGCGGGACGATCGCCCACCGCGCGCTCGTCCGCTACGACGCGTACAACGAGCTGTCGGGGCACCAGTCGCTGTCGATCGCGCTGCTCGATGAGGAGCAGTCGGGAGTCGTGCTGTCGTGCATCCACCACCGCGACCAGGCGCGCGTCTACGCCAAGCAGGTGACGGCCGGCCAGGGCGAACTCGAGCTCTCCCCGGAGGAGGCCGAGGCTGTGCGCGTCGCGCTCTCCTCATCGCCCGCTCCCGTCGCGCCGGGCGGCGGCGAAGAGCAGTCGAGCTGAGATGGCCGCGCCCCCGGCCCGAGCGCGCGTCGGCTATCTCGGGCCGGCAGGGACGTTCAGCGAGGAGGCGCTGCTCACGAGCGCAGCGTCCGACGCGGTCGAGCCGCTCGCGCTCGGCAGCATCTACGACGCCGTCATGTCGCTGCGGCGCGGCGCCGTCGAATGGGCCGTCGTCCCAATCGAGAACTCACTCGACGGATCGATCAGCGTCACGCTCGATCTGATCGCCGACGAGGTCGCGCACGTCGAGATCGTCGCCGAGACGCTGCTGCGCGTGAGGCACTCGCTGATCGCCGCCGAGCCGGTGAAGCTCGAGGAGATAGACACGGTGCTGACGCACCCGCAGGTGCCCGGGCAGTGCGAGCGATTCCTGCGCGAGGAGCTTTCGCACGCGCGCGTGCTGCCGGCCGACTCGACGGCCGAGGCCGTGCGCATGGTCGTCGCCGAGCGCCCCCCAGGCACGGCTGCGCTTGGCACGCTGCTCGCGGCGAGCATCTACGGCGGGACGGTCATCCGCGAAAGCGTCGAGGACCGCGCCGACAACGAAACGCGCTTTGCCTGGCTCGCTCGCGTCGCCCGCGGGGGCCAGCGTCGCGAGGCGCCGCTCGCGGCGCACGACGGCGAGGACTGGAAGACGTCGATCGTCTTCTGGGGCGCCGGAGCGGAGAGTCCCGGCTGGCTCGTGCGCTGCCTCGACGAGTTCGCCAGCAGGGAGATCAACCTGACGAAGATCGAGTCGCGCCCGCGGCGCGAGCGGATGGGCCACTACATGTTCTTCGTCGATCTCGCCGGGCGCGCCGGCGATCCGCCCGTCGCCGCGGCAATCGCCGGCGCGAAGGCGCAGTGCGAACACGTCCGCGTGCTCGGTTCCTACCGCGCCGCTCGCGCCGCCGTGCCGCGCGGCAACTCCACCGGCTGAGCCCTACCCACGACTGGGCAGCGTCCCGCTAGACTCCGGCCTGATCATGGAGAGCACTGTCCCACCCGAGCCGGTGGGGTCCGTGTCGCCTTCCGAGCACCAGCGGCACGGACCTAGGACATCGCCGACTACGGCGATGGGCGGCCGGGTGCTCGTTCTGAATGCCACGTACGAGCCGATCAACGTGTGCACGGTGCGTCGCGCTGTCGTCCTGCTGCTGAAGGAGAAGGCCGAGCTCGTCGAGCGCGGACAGCGCGAGCTGCACTCGGAGAGCTCGACGCTCGCGCGTCCCGTCGTGATTCGCCTCGTCACCTACGTCAACGTGCCACGCGACGCACACCGGCGCAAGATCACGAGGCGCGCCGTGTTCGCGCGCGACAGCTGGACGTGTCAGTACTGCGGCTCGCGCTCGAACCTGACCGTCGACCACGTCATCCCGCGCTCGAAGGGCGGCGGCTCGAACTGGGAGAACATCGTCGCCTCCTGCGCACCCTGCAATCGCCGCAAGGGCGATCGTCTGCCGCGCCAGGCCGGCATGCACCCGAAGCACACGCCGCGCACGCCGCGCGCCGAGATCTTCATCCACGTCGCCAGCCCGACGATCCCGGCGGCGTGGTTGCAGTACCTGCCGCAGGCCGCCTGAGCCGGGCCGGCCGCCAAGCCGAGCGAGGATGGCCGTTAAACACGAGAGGCGCCTCGACGGGCGCCCCTCACGTTGCTGCTCTGACTGGAAAACCGAGACGGCGGAAAAGGCTGCCGGAGGGACCAGAACCGGCGGTCGTCTCGGGGTGTCCCGGGTTGGATTCCGCTAAGCGGTCCAGCCTTTCCGACCTAGCGGCCGGTCACCTCCAGGGTCCCGCAAAAACTGTCAGTCAACGTACGGACCACCTCCTTTCTCTGGTCCGATCAGGGTAGCGAACGGACGTGACGAGCGGTAGACCTCAGCGGACTGAGGAGCAAGCGATACAAGGACGCAGGGGCGTGGCGTGCTTCTGGCACGCGAGCGGCCGAGCACGCCGTAGCGCGCCGCTCGTCAGTCCGCTAGTGGACGATGACGCCGAACTCCTGGGTGTAGAGGGCGCCTTCGACGCCTTCGGCAAGCGATTCGGGCGCCTGCGGCTCGACGTCGATCCCGGTTTCGCGGTAGCGGCCTTCGAGGATGTTCGCGAGGTGCTCCGGTGAGGCGATCCACGCGTTGACGATCGCTTCGGGCGTCGCGAGCGAGAGCGTTCCCCACGCGAGGTTCTCGCCGAGCACGTAACCGACTTCGGAGCTAGGGATGTATCCGGTCTCGCGAATGCGTTCGACCGGCGTGAGCCCGGACGGCGCGACGTGCGCGAAGTAGTCGACCGCGAGCATTTCCTTGCCGTGGCTTTCGGCGGCCTGTTCGAGGTTCGTGTTGCTCTGCAGCGGTTCCTTGCCGTGCTCGGCGCGCTCGGTGTTGATCAGGCAGAGAACCGCCGTGCGAATCAGCGCGAGGTTGCCCGCCTGCGGCATCAGCTGCGTGTTCTGACACGGCGTCGCGAGCACGTCGGCGATCGTCTGCGCCTGCGCCGCCGCGACCGTGGTCGCGCTCGCCGTGACGCGGCTGGCCGCCGGGACGCGGTGCGTGGGGGTCTTCGCCTTGCGCGTCACCGTGCGGCAGACGGTGCGCGTGCGACGGGTCCCGCGGACGTGCGTGCGGACGCACTTGCGCGTCGTCTGGCGGCTCGCCGTGCGAGCGTGCGAAGGGGCGCGCGAGGCCATGCTCGCCTCCGGCGGCGCCGGCGTCTGCGCCGCGTTTGCGGGCATTGCGAGCCCCGCGCAGACGAGCATCGGAACGGCTGCGAGGAGCGTGGAGCGGAGCTTGGTCACCCTCTGGCTGTCGGCGGACCTCCAGCCTCGTCTGAGGGTTTGGGGCGAATTTGGACGGTTTGAGCGTTCCGGCCGTCAGGATGCGTCGGGTGGCGCGACGGGCTGCTCCGTGCCACCGTCTTGCTCACCCTCGACGGGCGCCACCACAGCTGCGCCGTCGACGGTCGCGTCCTCGCCGGCGTCGACGACGAGCGCGACCGCGCTGACGAGGTCTTCGTCCTTGAGGTTCATCACGCGCACGCCCGTCGCCGAGCGGCCCTGCTGAGAGATCCCGCCGGCAGCCGTCCGCTGGACCATCCCGCCGACGCTGATGAACACGAGCTCCTGGTGCTCGCGCACGACGAGCGCACCGACGAGCCCGCCCTTCTGCTCGGTCAGCTTGATCGTCTTGACGCCTTTGGCGCCGCGGTTGGTTTTGCGGTACTGCGCGATCTGCGTGCGCTTGCCGTAGCCGTTGTCGGTGACGACGAGCAGGTCCATGTCGTCGCGGGCGACGTCCATCGCGATCACCTCGCCGCTCTTGCCGACGTCCATGCCGCGCACGCCCGTTGTGTCGCGCCCCATCGAGCGCGCGTCCGACTCGGCGAAGCGCACCGTCAGCCCGGCCTTCGAGACCATGATGATCTCGTCGTCGGGGTCGACCGCGCGCACGGCGAGCAGCTCGTCGTCGTCGCGGATCTTGATCGCGATGATCCCGTCGGCTTTGATCGGCGTGTTGTAGGCGAGGAACTCGGTCTTCTTGACCGTCCCGGACTTCGTCGCGAAGACGAGGAACTTCGTCTCGGAGAAGTCGCGCGTCGAGACGACGGCCTGGATCCGCTCGCCTTCGCGCAGCGGCAGGATGTTGACGAGCGCGCGTCCCTTCGCCGTGCGGGAGGCCTCCGGCAGCTCGTAGACCTTCGAGCGGTAGACCTTGCCGCGGTTGGAGAAGAACAGCAGGTAGTCGTGCGACGAGCAGACGAACAGGTGCTCGATGAAGTCGCCGTCCTTCATGTCCATCCCGGTCACGCCACGGCCACCGCGCGCCTGCTGGCGATACGTCGCGAGCGGCAGCGACTTGATGTAGCCGGTCTGCGTGATCGTGATGACCATCTGCTGATCGGCGATCAGGTCCTCGATGTCGATCTCGTCCTCGGAGTGGCTGATCTCGGTGCGCCGCTCGCTGCCGAACCGCTCGGAGATCTCCGTCAGCTCCTCCTTGATCACCGCGAGCACGCGTGACTCGTCGCCGAGGATCGCGCGCAGCTCGGCGATCCGCTCGGTCACGTCGGCGTGCTCCTGTTTGATCGAGTCCGCCTCGAGCGCCGTCAGCTGCGAGAGGCGCAGGTCGAGGATCGCCGTCGCCTGGATGTGGCTCAGCTCGAAGCGCTCGACGAGCTGCTCGCGCGCGGCGTCGCGGTCGCGCGATCCGCGGATCAGCTCGATGATCGCGTCGAGGTGCTCGAGCGCGATCAAGAGACCTTCGAGAATGTGCGCGCGCGCCTCCTTTTCGGAGAGCTCGTGCTTGGTGCGGCGGACGATCACTTCGCGCTGATGCGCGACGTAGTTGTGGATCACCGCGCGCAGGTTCAGCGTGCGCGGGACGTTGTCGACGAGCGCGACCATGTTGACGCCGAACGTCGTCTGCATCGGAGTGTGCTTGTAGAGCTTGTTCAGCACGACCTTCGGGATCACGTCGCGCTTGAGCTCGATCACAAGGCGCATGCCGCGCTTGTCGGACTCGTCGCGCAGATCCGAGATCTCGGCGATCCGTTTGTCGTGCACGAGGTCGGCGATCTTCGAGATCAGCCCGCCGTCGCCGCCCTTCTTGACCATGAACGGCAGCTCGGTGACGACGATCGCCTCCTTGCCCTGTTTCAGCGGCTCGATGTGGGCGCGCGCCTGGATCCGCACGCGGCCGCGGCCCGTCTCGTAGGCGTCTTTGATCCCGGCGTGGCCGAGGATGATCCCGCCCGTCGGGAAGTCGGGGCCTTTGACGTGGCGCATCAGGCCGGGCGTGTCGATCTCGGGGTCGTCGATGTAGGCGATCGTCGCGTCGATCACCTCGCGCAGGTTGTGCGGCGGGATGTTCGTCGCCATGCCGACAGCGATGCCCGAGGAGCCGTTGACGAGCAGGTTCGGGAAGCGGGCCGGCAGCACGAGCGGTTCGCGCCTGGAGCCGTCGTAGTTCGGCGCGAAGTCGACCGTGTCCATGTCGAGATCGCGCAGCATCTCCGTCGCGATGCGCGCAAGTCGCGCCTCGGTGTAGCGCATCGCGGCGGCCGGGTCGTCGTCGACCGAGCCGAAGTTGCCCTGCCCGTCGACGAGCTCGTTACGCATCGAGAAGTCCTGCGCCATGCGCACGAGCGCGTCGTAGATCGCCGAGTCGCCGTGCGGGTGATAGTTGCCCATCACCTCGCCGACGATCTTCGCGCACTTGGCATACGAGCGGGTCGGCCCGAGGCCGAGCTCGTTCATCGCGTAGAGAACGCGGCGGTGCACCGGCTTCAGCCCGTCGCGCACGTCCGGCAGCGCGCGACCGACGATCACCGACATCGCGTAGTCGAGATACGCCGTGCGCATCTCCTCCTCGAGTCCGCGCGGTTCTACGTTCCCGCCGCCTATGACATCGGTGCTAGCCATGGTTCACCTCCTCCCGGTCACAAAAGAGGGTTTCGCCAAATGGGGCGTCAGGACCAAGCAGATCAAGGACGCAGGGAGCGTGGCGTGCTCTGCACGCGAGCGACTGAGGACGCCGAGCTGCGCCGGTCATGGCGTCACACATCGAGATTCGCCACCGCCCTCGCGTTGTCCTCGATGAATGCGCGGCGCGGCTCGACCTGATCGCCCATCAGCATCGAGAAGATACGGTCGGCGGCGAAGGCGTCCTCGAGCGTGACCTGAGCGAGCGTGCGTGTCGCGGGCGCCATCGTCGTTTCGCCGAGCTGTTCGGCGTTCATCTCGCCGAGCCCCTTGAAGCGCTGCAGTTTGACGCCCTTCTGCGCAACCGTCATGACGGCGTCGCGCAGCGTCTTCGAACGTCGGCGCCGTCTCGCTCGCGTCGCCGAGGCGCACGTCGAAGGCAGGCGTGCCGGCGAGCTCGACGAGCTGCTCGTGCACGCGCGCGAGTTGGCGGTACTCCTGCGACTCGAACAGCGAGCGCTTCAGCCGGTGCGTCAGCGCGAAGCCGGTCTTCGCCTCGATCGCCTTGACGCGGAACTCGCCGTCGTCCTGGCTGACGAGCTCGGTCGAGTGCGTCTCGCCGTCGACGTTCGCGCGCTCGAGCAGCGCGATCGCGGCCTCAGGCGTCGCGACCTGCTCGCTGAGCAGCGAGGACTCTTCGAGGAACTGCACCATGTCGTGTCCGTGCGCGGCGCGCAGCGAGGAGGACCAGCCTTCGTACTGCTTGAGCAGCCGCGAGAAGCGCTGCCAGCGAGTCTCGGTCAGCTTCAGCTGCGTGCCGTGACGATCGAAGACGTCGATCTTCTCCCACTTGTCGGCGAGCAGGATCTCCTCGAGCTCGGAGTCCTTTTCGATATAGCGCTCGCGCGAGCCCTGCTTGAGCTTGTACAGCGGCGGCTTGGCGATGTAGACGTAGCCGGCCTCGATCAGCTCCTGCATCTCGCGGAACAGCAGCGTCAGCACGAGCGTCCGGATGTGCGCGCCGTCGACGTCCGCGTCGGTCATCAGCACGACCTTGTGGTAGCGCGCGTTCTCGATGTTGAACTCGTCGCGCACGCCCGTCCCGATCGCCGTGATCAGCGCCTGGATCTCGGTGTTCTGCAGGACCTTGTCGATCCGCGACTTCTCGACGTTGAGGATCTTGCCGCGCAGCGGCAACACCGCCTGCGTGTTGCGGTCGCGGCCCTGCTTGGCCGAGCCGCCGGCGGAGTCACCCTCGACGACGAACAGCTCGGCGAGCGACGGGTCCTTGACCGAGCAGTCGGCGAGCTTGCCCGGCAGCGTCGAGTTCTCCAGGGCCGACTTGCGCCGCGTCAGGTCGCGGGCCTTGCGCGCGGCCTCGCGGGCGCGCTGCGCCTGCACGGACTTCATGATCACCGCGCGCGCCTCGCTCGGGTTCTCCTCGAGGAACTCGCCGAGGCCCGTGTTCACGATCGACTCGACGAAGCCCGCCATGCCGGGGTTGCCGAGCTTCGTCTTCGTCTGGCCCTCGAACTGCGGGTCGCGCAGCTTGACGGAGATCACAGCCGTGAGCCCCTCGCGCACGTCCTCGCCGGTGAGGTTGTCCTCTTTCTCCTTCAGCAGGCCGTGCTCTCGCGCGTACTTGTTCAGCGTGCGTGTGATCGCCGAGCGGAAGCCGCTCATGTGCGAGCCGCCCTCGCGCGTGTTGATGTTGTTCGCGAACGAGTGAATCGAGTCCTGGTAGGAGGAGTTCCACTGCATCGCGATCTCCGCCGCACCCTCCTCGCTCTCGCCGGCGAAGAAGATCACCTTGCGGTGGACCGCCTCCTTGTTCTCGTTCAGATATGAGACGAAGTCCTCGATCCCGCCCTCGTAGCGGAACGTCGCCGAGTGCCCGTCGCCACGCTCGTCGACGATCGAGATTTCGAGGCCGCGCGTGAGGAACGCCGTCTCGCGCAGGCGCTCCTCGAGCGTGAAGAAGTCGAAGTCGAGCGACTCGAAGATGTCGGCGTCGGGCAGGAACGTGACGGTCGTGCCCGTCTCTGCGCCGGGCTCGAGCTTGCCGCCCTCGGCGAGCTCTCCGAGCGGTGTGCCGCGCGAGTAGTCCTGCGTGTAGACGTGACCGTCGCGGCGAATCTCGACATGCAGTTGCTCGGAGAGCGCGTTGACGACCGAGACGCCTACGCCGTGCAGCCCGCCGGAGACCTTGTAGCCGCCGCCGTCGCCGAACTTGCCGCCGGAGTGCAGCACGGTCAGCACGACCTGGACGGCCGGCAGGCCCTCTTTCTCCATGATCGCGACCGGGATGCCGCGGCCGTTGTCGGTCTCGGTGACCGAGTTGTCCGGGTGCACCGTGACGGAGACCTTCGTGCAGTAGCCCGCAAGGGCCTCATCGACGGAGTTGTCGACGAGCTCGTAGACGAGATGGTGCAGACCCATCACGCCGGTCGATCCGATGTACATGCCCGGGCGCTTGCGGACCGCCTCGAGGCCTTCGAGGACGGTGATGTCCTGGGCGTCGTACGTAGCGGAGCCGCCGGTCATCGACGGGTCGTTGACGCCGCCCTTCTTTGCGCTCGGTTCAGAGCTGCTGCTACCTGCGGCCAAGGGGCCTCCGTTTACGTGAGAAAGCCCCGGAATACACGGCGCGAACGCCGCGGGCCGGGGCGGAACAAATGTCTACATAACAATAGCACGGCGGGGGGTCGCAAGCGGCGCTCGCGGAGCCTCTAAACCCCTGCAAAATGCAGGGAAATCGGGTCATATCCAGGATACCGAGCGCAGCGGTCGCGGCGGCGCGGCGAGCTTTCGCGCTCAGCCCGTTCGGCAGCGCAACTCGCGGATCGTCTCGGCGCCAAGCGCGGCGTTGATCCGCGACCGCAGATCGGCCTCCATCATCGTCAGCTCGTGCGCCCAGACGGCGGCCTCACAGAGCACCGTGAGAACCCCGTCGCGCTCGGCTGTCGGACGTGCGGCGGCGGCGATCGCGCTCCCGGCCGCGTCGGGCCAGACCTCCTGCACGCGTGCGAGCGTCGTCGCCGGCGCGAGCTCCGAGCCGAGCTCCTCGAGCGCGTGCGCGAGCGAGCGCGGCGCGGCTTTCCTCATGCCGCGAGCGCCTCCTGCAGGATCGCGCCGGGGGAGACGCGCAGGCGTGTCACGCGCTCGTCAGCCGCACCGGGAACGTGCGCGAGATCGGTCGTCGCGATGACGCTCTGCCCGCCGGAGGAGAGCTCGCCGGAGAGCAGCTCGCGACGCTCGGCGTCGAGCTCGCTCATCACGTCGTCGAGCAGCATCAGCGGCGTGCGGCCGCGCTGCTCGGCGAGCACCGAGCGCTCGGCCAGCAGCAGCGCGAGCAGCGCGAGACGCTGCTCGCCCTGCGAGCCGTAGACGCGCAGCTCGCGGCCGTCGCGCAGTAGCGCGAGCTCGTCGCGGTGCGGGCCGTGCCCGGTGAATCCGCGCTCGAGGTCCGACGGCAGGCGCGCCTGCAGCTCGGCGACGAACTCGTCGGCGTCGTCGGCGCGCGAGCGCGGCCGGTACTCGAGCGACGCGTCGCCGTTCAGACCGAGCAGCGCGGCGCGTTCTCGAAACGGATCGCGCAGCAGCTCAACGGCGATCGAGCGATGTTCGCGCACCGTCAGCGCGGCAACCGCAAGCTCGCGGTCCCACGTGGCGAGCGTTGCGTCGGAGGCGCGTCCGGAGCGGATCCTCGCGAGCAGCGCGTTGCGCTGCGCGAGCACGCGCGAGTACTCGCGGCGATCGCTCGCGCGCGTCGGCCAGATCCCGGTGACGAGCTGATCGAGGTGCGCGCGGCGGACCGAGGGCGCGCCCTTGAGCAACTCGAGCCGGTCCGGCTCGAAGACACTGAGCAGCGGGCGGAAGCCGACGTCGAGCAAGCGCTCGACGGGCGCGCCGTCGGCCGTCATCCGCTTCACCGCCCGCGCGCCGTCGGGGCCTGGGCCATAGCCGACGCTCAGCTCGTGCTGCTCGGCTCCTTCCTCGCAGCGCACGACGACGCGCGTAGTCTGCTCGGCGAAGCTGACGAGCTCACGCTCGTTGCGCGTGCGCGGCGAGCGCCCGGTGCAGCCGAAGTAGACCGCCTCGAGCAGGTTCGACTTGCCGACGCCGTTCGGTCCGTGGACGACGGTCAGGCCGGCGCCGAGGCTCGCCTCGGCGCGCGCGTACGTACGGAAGTCGCGCAGCTGCACGCCGAGCACGCGCACATCGGATGCAGCGGCCATGAAGCCACCTAGACGTTCAGGCGGATCGGCATGATCAGGTAGACGAAGTCACCGGAGTCGGGCGATTCGATCAGACCAGGGCGCAGCGGGCTGATCAGCTTCAGCACGAGCTCGTCCGATTCGATGCTCTCGAGCCCGTCGCGCAGGAACTCGGGGTTGAAGCCGATCTCGAACGGCTCGCCGTGGAACGGCACGGGCACGGCCTCGCTCGCCTCGCCGACGTCGGGCGTCTGCGCGGAGACGGTCAGCGTGCCCTCGCTGAAGCTGAGCCGCAGCGGTGCGTTCTTCAGCGCGAGCAGGCTGATGCGCCTGACGACGTCGGTCAGCTCGGCGCTCGCGAGGCGCAGCTCGTGCTCGACGGACTCGGGCAGCAGCTGACGGTAGTTCGGGAACTGACCATCGATCAGGCGCGAGGAGAGCACCGTCTCGCCGAGCTCGAAGACGACCTGGTTCTGCCCGACGCTGACGGAGAGCGAGTCGGACGGGGCAGCCTGGGCGATCCGCGCGAGCTCCTGCAGCGCCCGCGCCGGCACGTTGGCCTCGAGGCTTCCGTCGAGCGGCGACTCGAGCGCGGTCTCCTTGACGCTCAAGCGATAGGAATCGGTTGCGACCATCCGCAGCTCCTGCCCGGAGGCAGACATCAGGATGCCGGTCAAGACGGGGCGCGTCTCATCGCGCGAGGCCGAGCGCGCGACGCGGGAGACGGTCTCGACGAACGCGGCGGTCGGGAGCCCGATGCGGGTCTCGGGCGAGGGGTCGGGCAACGTCGGGAAGTCCTCGGCGCGGAGCGTGCGCAGGTGGAACGTCGCCGGGCCGGAGATCAGCTCGACGTCCTGCTCGGCGCTGCGCAGCTCGAGCGTAAGCTCATCAGCCGGCAGCGCCCGGGCGACCTCCAGCAGCAGCCGCGCCGGGAGAACGGCGGAGCCGGGGCGGCTCGTCTCGGCCTTCAACGGGACGCGCAGGCCGATCTCCATGTCGGTGGCGCGCAGCTCGGCGCCGGAGTCGCCGTCGGCGGCGATCATCACGCCGGAGAGCGCCTGCACGGCGCTGCGCGTGGAGGCGACACGCGTGACGGTCTGCAACTGGCTCAAGAACTCTGCCGTTGAAAGGGAAAGCTTCATCTCGATGTCTTCTAAGGGTAAGTAGTCAGTAGGGGTTGTGTGCTTGTGGAGAACGCTGCGGGATGGGGCTCAGACGCTGTACTGCCGGTGGGCAGCGGCTGTGGATTGCGCTTCGCAGTCTCTCAGGCGGGGCGGTCGAGCGAGCGCGGGCGATCTCATCGGTCACGCGGGGTGAGCGACGCGCACAGCTTCTCCACAGCCCGCCGCGCATCCTCGTCGGCAGCAAGGCGCGTGCTCGCGCGACGGCATGCGTGGAGCACGGTCGTGTGATCACGGCCGCCGAAGTGCCGGCCGATCGCGGGCAGCGATTCGCCGGTGAGCTCGCGAGCGAGGTACATCGCGACTTGGCGCGGCCAGGCGATTCGTGCGGAGCGTGTCGTCGAGAGCAGTTCGCCGGGGGTGAGCCCGAAGTGCGCGCCGACGGCTGCCTGGATCTCGGCGATCGAGCTCGGCTCGCCACGTGTGAGCTTGGCGCGCGGGTAGAGCGTGTCGAGCACTTCACCGGCGAGCTCGGCTGTCAGCTCCCGCCCGGTGAGCGAGCTGAAGGCGACGACACGGATCAGGGCTCCCTCAAGCGCACGTACGTTGTTGTCGATCCGCTCGGCGATCGCCGCGAGGGCCTGCTCGTCGGCCACGTCGACGCCGTCGTGTTGGGCGCGCTTGCGCAGGATCGCCATCCGCGTGGCGAGATCGGGTGGGTGCATGTCGGCTACCAGCCCGGCGGCGAACCGCTCGCGCAACCTGTCCTCGAGCGCTTGCAGATCGTGTGGCGGCCGATCGGAGGTGACGACGATCTGGCGCCCGCCGTCGTGCAGTGCGTTGAACGTGTGGAAGAACTCCTCCTCTGTCTTCGTCTTGCGCTCGAGGAATTGGACGTCGTCGAGCAGCAGCACGTCGACGTGGCGAAAGCGCGCCTTGAACTCCTCCGTGCGCGAGCCGTTGAGCGATTCAAGGAACTCGTTCGTGAAGGCCTCGCCGGTCGTGCAGCGCACGGTCAGGCCGGGGTTGTGCGCGAGCAGCAGCGTCGCGATCGAGCTGAGCAGGTGCGTCTTGCCGACGCCGGGCGGGCCGCAGATGAACAGCGGGTTGTAGGCCTGCGCGGGCATCTCCGCGACGGTCAGCGCGGCTGCGTGCGCGAGACGGTTGCAGTCGCCGATCACGAATTGCTCGAACGTGAGCTTGGGGTTGCCGAGCGGCCCGGGACGCGACTGGGGGCCCTGCTGTGATCGGACATGGTCGCCGGACGCGGCTTGCTGCGGAGAGGACGTGGACATAGCCGCGCTGGCCGCGTTACGCGTGTTCGCACGGCGCTTCGTGATTCGCGGCCTTCCTGACTCGGCCTCGGCGCGATCGCGTTGGGGGTCGACGAGCTCGACGCTCGCGCCACTGCCGAGGACGTCGGCGGCGCATGCGTCGAGCAGCCGCCCAAAGCGGTCGTGGACCCAGACGCGCGCCGACCCGGGCGCCTCGACGAGCAGGCGCCCGTCGCAGAGCTCACGGGGCTGCAACGGCTCGAGCCAGATGCGGTAGGTGCTCTGATCGACGGCGAGTGCGAGCTCGGCCCGCACGCGCGCCCATATGTGCTCGAGCTCTTCGCTCACGGCAGCGTTGATCCGCTTCTCTCCCAAAGCAAAAGGTTGACGACTATTCGAGGAGGGACCGCGGGGGCCCCGGTCGGGCGACTATAACCGACGACCTCTCACCCACGCACCGTCTCGCCGCAACTGCCGAGAAAATTACGAGCGGCCCCTCAAATCGGTCTCGCGCGCCTATACTGATGCGCTGAGAACCCCGCCTGGGACGGTGTCCGGCGGCCGATACGAGGAAGGAACCGGGCGCCGCCCGACGAATTAACGATGAAGCGCACTTACCAGCCAAAGAAGCGTAAGCGAGCTCGTGCACACGGGTTCCGCGCCCGCATGCAGACACGCGCCGGGCGACTGACGCTGAAGCGTCGCCGCGACAAGGGACGCAAGCGGCTCTCTACCTGAGGGTGAGGGTCGGGCGATGAAACCGCGGGTCTCGAGTCGCGGTCGCCTCTCGCGCAGCGCCGAGTTCGAGCGCGTCTACAGGCACGGTCGCTCGACGGCAAACCGGCACCTGGTGCTGTATACGTTCCCGAACGCCGCCGCCGAGCAGCCGCGCTTGGGGCTCTCGGTCTCACGGAAGGTCGGCGGCGCTGTCGAGCGAAACCGCGTGAAGCGCCTGCTCCGCGAGGCATTCTCTCGCCTCGAAGGCGACCTGCAGCAAGGCCAGGACGTCGTCGTCGTCGCGCGCCCTTCGGCCGCGGAGCTCGTCGAGCGCGAAGGCCTCGACGGGGTCGAGGCGGCACTGAGCGAGCTCGTCGCGAAGGCCGGACTGCGCGGGCCGAACGGTCAAGCAGACGGCGAGAGTTCCACTGATACGAGCGATTCCGATCCTGGTCCAGCGTCAGAGCCGGCGCCGCCGGAGTTGCCGCTCGCGCAGGGGGCCGAGGAGCGCCGATGACTGCGGTCGAGCAGCCCGGCGCGGGGGACACGGCGGCTGCCGCGAGCCGGCCTAGACGCCTTGCGCGGGCCTTCGCGGTGGCGCCGATCGTGGCTTACCAGCGGGTCATCTCGCCGGCAATCCCACGCCGTTGCAAGTACCACCCGACGTGCTCGCGCTATGCGGTCGACGCGATCCGCGAGTACGGCATACTTAGGGGCGCGGTGCTGGCGGCGTGGCGCCTGCTGAGGTGCAACCCGTGGAGCTACGGCGGATACGATCCTGTCGAGGCCCAGCGAGTGTTCACGATCGGTCACCGCACCGGCGCCTGAGCGGCGCTCGGCCGACCTGGACCGAGCGGCGAGCAACGCCGAGCCGACGCCGATTCACGACCTGCCGCAGACAACCGCCGAAAGCACTTAGAGCGCATGCCAATCCTCGCCAACGTCATCCAGGACGCGTTCTCGCCCCTGATCAGCTTGTTCGAGTCGATCATGGTGTTCATCCACGAGCACCTCGTCGGCGGCAGCTGGGGGCTGGCGATCATCGGCCTGACGGTGCTGATCCGCGCGGTGCTCGTGCCGCTGACGTACAGGCAGCTCAAGGGGATGCAGGAGATGCAGCGGCTCTCCCCGCAGATCGCGGCGCTGAAAGAGAAGTACAAGGACGACAAACAGCGCCAGCAGCAGGAGATCATGACGTTCTACCGGGAGAACAAAATCAACCCGCTGGCGTCGTGCCTGCCGCTGCTGCTGCAGTTGCCGGTGTTCATCTCGCTGTTCTACATGCTGCGCACGGACTTGAAGCTCGACATCTGCGGTGCGCAACTGCGCGAACACTTCTCGACAGCGCTCGGCAAGACGATCGTGCACAACAGCGAAATCCCGTCGAACGCGGTCACGCACGCGGGTGTCCACCTCAAAGGGCTATCTGAAATCAGCTGCAACGCGGTGGCGCCGCACTCGGCGAAGTTCCTGTTCCTCCCGGACATCACCGAAAAGGCGACAGGCGCAGCGCTGATCACGCTGATCGTCCTGTATGTCGGCTCGCAGGTCGCCTCGACGCTCGTCGCGACCGCCTCGGCGGACCCGAACCAGCGCCGCCTGATGCTGCTGCTGCCGCTGGTGTTCGTGGTGATTCTTTATCGCTACCCGGCGGGGCTGCTCGTCTACTGGATCACGACGAACCTGTGGACGATCGGGCAGCAGTACTTGATCAAACGCAGGATCGGACCGCCGCCGGCGCCGGTGCAGCCAAGCGAGTCTGCGAACGGCAAGCCCGCCCGAGCGCTCAAGCCCGCGCTGGCGGGGGCGGGAGTGGTCGGCTCAGACGGCGGCGATGCGCCGCCGAGCGGCGTGCTCGGGCGATTGCGCGCAGGCGGCGCGGCGAAAGCTGCGCCAGAGCCGGCCAAACCGGCTGCTCCGCCGCCGAAACCGCCGCGCAAGAAGAAGAAGCGCTCGGGTAGACGGCGATGAGCGAGGAGCGTGGCGTGGAGATCGACGAGGCGGACGACAGCGAGCTGGAGCCGGCCGAGCTGCTCGAAGAGCTGCTCGAAGAAGTCACGGCGGGGCTCGGCCTCGAGGCCGACATCGAGGTGGAGGAGCGCGACGGCGTGCTCAGCGGCAACCTCAAGGGCGACGACGTCGGCCTGTTCATCGGTCGCCGCGGACAGACGATCGACGCGGTCCAGCATCTCGCGCAGCGGATCGTCTTCCCGGAAGGCCCTTCTCAGGTCCGCGTGGAGATCGACGCGGACGGCTACCGCGAGCGCCGCGCGGAGCTGTTGCGCGCCGACGCCGACGACGCAGCCGAGGAGGCGCTGCGCGACGGCAGCTCGGTCGAGCTAGAGCCGATGCCGCCGTCTGAGCGGCGCATCGTCCACGAGCACTTGCGTGATCGCGGAGGCGTGCAGACGCACAGCGAGGGGGAGGAGCCGCGACGGTTCCTTGTCGTCTCGCCTCTGGATGACTGACGCACGGCGGAGTGTTTCACGGGAAACATCTGCCGCCGAGCGCCGGGATCGGCGGGGATGAGTAGCGCAGAAGAGGCGGTCCGCGCGACGTTGAAGGATCGCGAGCTGAGCGTGGGGCAGCTTGCGCAGCTCGCGACGCTGTTGGAGGTCCTCGAGAGCGACGAGCATGCGCCGACGACGGTGCGGACGGGGCTGGACGCGGCCGAGCGACATCTCGCGGATTCCCTCGTCGGCTTAGATTTTGATTATTTGATCGATGCTTGCGTAGTTGCGGATCTCGGCGCGGGTGCGGGGTTTCCGGGACTTGCACTGGCCGTCGCGTTGCCGGCGGCGCGGGTCGCGCTCGTCGAGAGCCAGCGCCGGAAGTGCGAGTTCCTCGAAAGGATCCGCTCGGCAGCGGGGGTCGAGAACGCGAGCGTTGTCTGCGCGCGGGCGGAGGAGTGGTCGAGCGGCGCTGGAGCGAACGACGCTGTCGTCGCGCGGGCGCTCGCGCCGCAGCCGGTCGTGCTCGAGTACGCGGCGCCGTTGCTGCGCCTCGGCGGCGCGCTGCTCGACTGGCGCGGCCGGCGCGAGCGGAGCGAGGAGCGCGCTGCGGCGGACGCGGCGCAGGAGCTGGGCCTCGAGCCGGCGGAGGTCCGCTCGGTGCAGCCGTTCGCGGCGGCGACGGACCGCCACGTTCACGTGTTCGTGAAGGTCGCCCCGACGCCGACACGGTTTCCGCGCCGGCCGGGAATCGCTCGCAAGCGCCCGCTCGGCGGCCTCTGACCGTGGACGCCGCTAGTTTGCAGAGCGTGGCCACGATGTACGCGATCGCGAATCAGAAGGGCGGCGTCGGCAAGACGACGACGGCGGTCAACGTCAGCGCGTGCATCGCGGAGGCGGGGTACAGCACGGTGCTCGTCGACGTCGATCCGCAGGCGAACGCGACGGTCGGCCTCGGCGTGCCGCGCACGAAGTCGCCGGGTCTGTACGAGGTGCTGACGGGCGAAGTCGACGCGCTCGACGCGCTGACGGACTCGAGCGTCGAGGGCCTGCAGCTGCTCCCGGCGGGCCCGGGCCTCGCGGGAGCGAACGTCGAGCTGCCGCGGATCGAGGGCTTCGAGCAGCGCCTGCGCGAACGGCTCGCGCCGCTGCGCGAGAGCTTCCAGTACATCCTGCTCGACTGCCCGCCGTCGCTCGGGCCGTTGACAGTCAGCGCGCTCGTCGCGGCCGACCGCGTGATCGTTCCCGTGCAGACGGAGTACTTTGCGCTCGAGGGGCTCGCGGGCCTGCTCGACACGCTCGCGCTCGTGCAGCGCGAGCTGAACCCGCGGCTTACGGTCGCAGGGATGCTCTTGACGATGCACGACAATCGGACGCGGCTGGGCCGCGATGTGGAGCAGGAGGTGCGCGAGCACTTCCCGGACCTCGTGTTCTCGACGGTGATCCCGCGCAACGTGCGCGTTGGTGAGGCGCCGAGCTATGGGCTGCCGGTTACCCACCACGATCCCCACAGCGCAGGCGCGGAGGCGTACTTCGAGCTGGCAAAGGAGGTGGCTGCACGTGGCTAAGCCAAGGCCCGGAATGGGCAGAGGACTCGAGGCGATCTTGTCGGTGTCGGCGGAGGCCGACCGGACCAAGGAGCAGGAGCTGCGCGAGCTGCCAATCGAGCTGATCGCGCCGAACCCGACGCAGCCGCGCAGGCGCTTCGACGAGGACGCGCTGCAGGCGCTCGCGGACTCGCTGAGCGAGCGCGGCGTGCTGCAGCCGGTGCTCGTGCGTCCGAAGGCCGGCGGGACGTACGAGATCGTCGCCGGAGAGCGGCGCTGGCGCGCGGCACAGATCGCCGGTATGGAGACGGTACCGGCGCTCGTGCGTGCGCGCGAGGACGCCGAAGCGATCGAGCTCGCGCTAATCGAGAACATGGCGCGCGAGGATCTCAGCCCGATCGAGGAGGCACGCGCGTGCGCGGCACTCGTCGAGGAGCTCGGCCTGACGCGCGAGGAGGTCGGTCGCCGCGTCGGGCGCAGCCGCGTCGCGGTCAGCAACCTCGTGCGCCTGCTCGACCTGCCCGACGAGGTCATCGAGCTGCTGCAGGCCGGCACTCTGAGCGAGGGCCATGGTCGCGCGCTGCTGCTCGTCGAAGACCACAGCGCTCGCGCGGCGCTCGCGCGCACGGCCGTGCAGGAGGGCTGGTCGGTACGTGTCGTCGAAGCGCGAGCGCGAGCGCACAACGAGGCAAACGGCTCGCCACCCGATGCGGCCGACGGTCGCCGCCGGCGCTTGACCGGCACGGCGCATCCAGATCAGCTCGAGGCGGCGCAGGAGATCGCCGACGCGCTCGGCGGCGCGCTCGGCGCGGAAGTGAGCGTCAGGGCAGCGCGCGGCGGCGGCTTTCGCGCGGAGCTGTCATTCGCAACGCTCGACGAGGCGATCGAGCTCGCACGGCGGCTCCGGCCGCGAGCAGTCGCGTAGCTGCACGAAGCGATCATATAATTCTAATAATTAGAATTAATGTCGAAAGCGACAAGAGCCGCAGACGGCTTGCCGCAGAGGGCCACGCCAAGCGTCTGGCACGCTCCGAAAAGGCCGCACGGCGATAACATGGCGCTCGCGAGGAAGCTCGCGCGCGGGCGATTAGCTCAGTCGGTTAGAGCGCTTCTCTGATAAGGAAGAGGTCCCTGGTTCGAATCCAGGATCGCCCACTCGTCGCTAGACGGCGTCGAAGTCGTCGATGCGCACCTGCGCGAGCACAACGCGATCGCCGCGGAACGGGACGCCCTCGCGTTCGAGCAATCCACGCTGACGCTCGCCCTTCGCCAGCGAGCCGTCGGCGCGCACGACCCGGTGCCATGGTGCATCGTCGGCAGGTGTTTCGCCGAGCACGCGCCCGGCCAACCGCGGCGCCCCCGGCGAGACGTCGCCGTACGTGCGCACGTAGCCCGGTGGGATCGCGCGAACGCGCGCGAGGATCGCCGCGCGATTGTCGCTGGCCGCCTTGCGCGCCATCGCTCGATGGTGCCAGGTCTTCTGCGGGCCCTCGCTCGCGGCTGCGTACCGAGCGTCGCTCAGAGTTCGCGCAGGAAGTCGAGCAGTGCCGCGTTGACGTCCTGCGGCGCCTGCTGTTGCACCCAGTGCCCGGCGCCGTCGACGACGATCTGCGCGCGCAGATCCGTAACCCACCCGTTCATCGCCTCGGCCGGCATGAAGTTCCGCACCGGGTCGAGCTCGCCTGTGAGGAACAGCGACGGCTGCTCGATCCGCCGCTCCGCGAACTGCTCCGACAGCTCCCAGTTGCGGTCGATGTTGCGATACCAGTTCAACCCGCCCGTGAAGCCCGTGCGCTCGAACGCATCGACGTAGACGTCGAGCTCCTGCTCGGACAGCCACTCCGGCGGCTCGCGACGGCCGCCGTCCTCCTCGGCCCAGTCGGCCGTCCACTGCCTGCTCGTCGTCAGCGTTCGGCGCACGTCCTGCGCGAGCGCCGCGTCTGCGACGCCCGGCTCCTGGAACCAGACGATGTAGAAGTCCTCGCCGAGGTGGCTGCGCATGATCGGGATTGGCGCCGCCGGCGCGCGGGGGACGAACGGCACGCTCAGGCCCGCGACCGCGCGAACGCGCTGCGGCTGCTGCAGCGCCAGCTGCCAGACGACGTTCGCGCCCCAGTCGTGCCCGACGAAGATCGCCGACTGCTCGCCGAGTTGGTCGAGCAATCCCGTCATGTCGGTGCACAACGTGACGATGTCGTAGGCCTCGACCTCGCGCGGCGCCGAGCTGCGCCCGAACCCGCGCATGTCCGGTGCCACGACGCGGTAGCCCGCGCTCGCAAGCGCCGGGATCTGATGGCGCCACGAGTACGCGAGCTCCGGGAAGCCGTGGCAGAGCACGACGAGCGGGCCCGCGCCGTCCTCGAGCACGTTCAGCTCGATTCCGTTCGCTGCGATCGTGCGCTCGTTCATCGCGCGCAACGATACGCCTCGGGAGCCTCAGCGACTACGCTCAGAAGCGCGATGCCAAGCGAAGTCGAGCAAGCGCCGGAGACGACCCCCGCCGAGCCCGCAGCGCCGCCGAGGCGTCCCGCGATCCTCGCCGTCGACGACGAGCCGGCCGTGCTCGCGGCCGTCGCGCGCGATCTGCGCCGCGGCTTCGGCGAGCGCTTCCGCATCCTGCGCGCGAGCTCAGGCTCCGATGCGCTCGGCGTGCTCGCTGAATTGCGCTCGCGCGGCGATCAGGTCGCGATGCTGATCGCCGACCAGCGGATGCCCGGGATGCCCGGCACGCAGTACCTGCTCGAGGCACGCAAGCTCGTCCCCGACGCCAAGCGCGTGCTGCTGACCGCTTACGCCGACACCGAGGCCGCGATCGCCGCGATCAACGAGGTCGCGCTCGACTACTACCTGCTGAAGCCTTGGGACCCGCCCGAGGAACAGCTCTTCCCCGTCGTCGAGGATCTCCTTACGACGTGGGAGTCCGGCGCCGCGCTCGAGGCCGGCGGCGTGCGGATCGTCGGGCACCGCTTCTCGAAGGAGTCGCACGATCTGCGCGACTTCCTCGTGCGCAATCGCGTGCCGGCGCGCTGGCTCGACGTCGAGCGCGATGCCGAGGCGCGTGAGCTGTTGCAGGTCGCCGACGTCAGCGCCGAGCGCCTCCCCGTCGTCGTGCTCGAGGACGGCACCGTGCTCGAGCGCCCGAGCGTGCTCGAGCTCGCCGAGCGCCTCGGCGTTGCCGGTGCGCCCGCGCAGGACCACTACGACCTCGTCGTCGTCGGCGGCGGCCCTGCCGGGCTCGCCGCCGCCGTCTACGGAGCGTCCGAGGGCTTGAAGACGCTGATGGTCGAGCGCGAGGCGCCCGGCGGGCAGGCCGGCCAGTCGAGCCGGATCGAGAACTACCTCGGCTTCCCCGCAGGTCTCAGCGGCTCCGACCTCGCGCGCCGCGCGACCGATCAGGCACGCCGGCTCGGCGCGGAGCTGCTGACCGTGCAGGAGGCCGTCGCGCTGCGCGTCGAGGGTTCGGCGCGCTTGATCGAGCTGAGCGGCGGCGAGGTGCTCAGCGCGAGCTGCGTGCTCGTCGCCTCAGGCGTCTCCTACCGCCAGCTCGACACGCCCGGCTTCGCGGAGCTGACCGGCGCCGGTGTCTACTACGGCGCTGCGATGACCGAGGCGCGCGCCTGCGCCGATCAGCACATCGTCGTGATCGGCGGTGCCAACTCCGCCGGGCAGGCCGCCGTCTACTTCAGCAAATATGCCGCCTCCGTGACGATGCTCGTGCGCGGGCCCTCGCTCGCCGCTTCGATGTCGCACTACTTGATCGAGCAGATCGCGGCACTCGAGAACGTCCACGTGCGCACCGGCACGACCGCGACCGCGGCCGAGCAGCGAGACGGCCACCTGACGCACGTGCACGTCGCCGGGCCCGGCGGCGAGCAGACGATCGCCGCCGATGCGTGCTTCGTCTTCATCGGCGCCTCGCCGCGCACCGACTGGCTCGATGGCACGATCGCCCGTGACGAGCGCGGCTTCATCCTCGCCGGGCGCGACGCGCAGGCCGCCGGCTGGCCGCTCGAGCGCGAACCGTACGTGCTCGAGACGACCGTCCCCGGCGTGTTCGTCGCCGGCGATGTGCGCGCACGCTCGATCAAGCGCGTCGCGAGCGCCGTCGGCGAGGGCTCGATGGCCGTCTCGCTGATCCACGAATACCTCGTCGAGGCATGAGCGCCGCGCCGTGAGCGAGCCGGCCGTCACCGTCGAGGAGCTGCGCACTGTCGACCTGTTCGAAGAACTCGACGACGCGCAGCTGGCCGAGTGGGTGGCCGTCGCGCACGTCTATCGCGTCGCCGCCGGCGAGATCATCGCCGAGCAGGGCGAGGAGAACCGCGGGATGCAGCTGCTGCTGCGCGGAGATGCGCAGGCCTCGATCGTCGACGGAGCGAGCAGCGAGCCGGTCGGGCGCCACAAGGCGCCGACGTGGATGGGCGCGATCGCGACGCTCACCGGCGGCTCGCTCGGCGTGCGCATGCGCGCCGAGAGCGACTGCCGCATGGCGCTGATCGAGGCCGAGGACTTTCGCCGTCTCGCCTTCGCGCAGCCCGCGATCCACCGGCGCGTGATGCAGCAGGTCGCGCCAGTGATGAGCCGCATCACGAGCCAGGAGCAGAGCCGCGAGCGCCTGACCTCGCTCGGCACGATGGCTGCCGGGCTCGCGCACGAGCTGAACAACCCGGCCGCCGCCGCGCGCCGCGCCGCGGCGCAGATGACCGAAGCGCTCGAGGTGATCAGCTCGTCGCTTGCGCGCTTCGTCGAGGCCGGCATCGAGCGCGAGCAGGCCAAAGAGCTCGTCGCGCTGCAGCAGCAGGCCGTCTCGCACGCCGCCGCGTGCTCCGCGCTCGACGCGCTCGACGCGTCCGACGCCGAAGAGGATCTGCTCGTGCGCCTGGAAGCGCTCGACGTGTCCGAGCCGTGGCGCCTCGCCGAGCCGCTCGCCGTCGCCGGCGTCGACCAGGCGTGGCTCGACCGTCTCGCCACACTCGCCGGCTCGGCGACCGGCGCCGCGCTCGAGTGGGTCGCGGCCTCACTCAACGCCGGGCGCCTCGCCGCCGAGCTCGAAGAGTCGACCGAGCGGATGTCGGGCCTCGTCGGCGCCGTCAAGTCCTACGCCTACATGGACCGTGGCGAGCTCGTCGAGGTCGATCTGCACGAGGGCCTCGAGACGACGCTCGCCGTGCTCGGCTACAAGCTCAAGCACACCGAGATCGCGCTCGTGCGCGAGTACGACCGCGCGCTGCCGAGGCTGACCGTGCGCGGCTCCGAGCTCAACCAGGTCTGGACGAACCTGCTCGACAACGCGATCGACGCGCTCGGCGAGCGCGGCACGATCACGATCTCCACGCGCGCCGACGGCGAATGCGCGATCGTCGAGATCACAGACGACGGCCCCGGCGTCCCCGACGACGTCGCCTCGCAGATCTTCGACCCGTTCTTCACGACGAAGGACGTCGGCCACGGCACCGGCCTCGGTCTCGCGACCGCGCGGCGGATCGTCGTCGAGCGCCACGATGGCTCGCTGACGCTCGAGACGGAGCCCGGCCGCACGACCTTCCGCGTGCGGCTGCCCTTCACGCAAACCTGAAAGCGAGGACACACGATGCCCGGCTGCACACATCTCGATCACGTTCACGTCACCGAGCTGCCCGAGTCCGTCGACGGCTGCGAGGACTGCCTGCGCAGCGGCGATCCGTGGCTGCACCTGCGCATCTGCCTCGAGTGCGGCCACGTCGGCTGCTGCGACGACTCGCCCAACCGTCATGCCAGTGCGCACGCGAAGTCGAGCGATCACCCGATCATCCGTTCGCTCGAGCCGCGCGAAGAGTGGTCATGGTGCTTTCTCGACGAGCTGATGATGCGGATCCCGGAGGTCCGCGGCGAAACGCGGATCCCGCCCTCGCCGCTGGGCGGGTAGGCGCTTCGCGCCGTGCCCGGCGCGCTCAACGTCCGTCCAGGCAGAGGCGTTTTCCACCAACTCGTCGCTACGACGCCGATTGATGAAGATGCCCCCTTCCACAGCCACGCCCCACCGCGCCCCGCCGACTTCCGTCGCCGACCTCGTCGATCGCCAAGGCATCCGCTCCGCCTATCAGCCGCTCGTCGACCTCTACTCGGGCGAGACCGTCGGCTACGAGGCGCTCGCCCGCGGACCGCGCGGCACGCGTCTGGAGCGCCCCGACTTGCTGTTCGAGGCCGCGCGCGTCGCCGGACTCGAGCGTGAGGTCGAGTGGGAGTGCCAGCGCGCCGCGCTGCAAGGCGCGCTCGACGGCGGGCTCGACGCCGGACAGGCGCTGTTCGTCAACGTCGAGCCGCGGCTGCTGCGGGCCAAGCGCCCCGAGCACATCACCGAGCTGCTCGAGCAGGCGCTCGGGCGCTTCTCGCTGTTCGCCGAGTTCACCGAGCGCTCGCTGACCGACCGCCCCGCCGAGGTGCTCGCCGCCGTCCAGCGCCAGCGCGAGCGCGGCATCGGCATCGCGCTCGACGACGTCGGCGCCGACCCTCGCTCGCTCGCGCTGATGCCGTTCCTCGCCCCCGACGTGATCAAGCTCGACCTGCGCCTCGTGCAGGAGAACCCCTCGCGTCAGGTCGCCGAGATCGTCCACGCCGTCAGCGCCGAGGCCGAGCGAACCGGTGCGCTCGTGCTCGCCGAGGGAATCGAGACCGAGCAGCACCGTCAGACGGCGCTCTCGCTCGGCGCGCGCTACGGCCAGGGCTGGCTGTTCGGCCGCCCCGGCGGGCTGCGCCCGCCGGCGTCCGCGATCGAGCGCCCGATATCGCGCCCGCCGCGCGGCGAGCATCCCGTCCACGCGAGTCCGTTCGAGGTCGTCGCGGCACACCGCTCGACGCGGCGCGGAACGAAGCGCCTGCTGCTTTCGCTGAGCCTGCAGATCGAGGCGCAGGCCGCCAACCTCGGCGAGTCGGCCGTGATCCTCAGCACCTTCCAAGAGGCCGAGTTCTTCACGGCCAAAACGTCAGCGCGCTACTCGCGCCTGTCGCAGCGCGCCGCGCTGGCCGGTGCGCTCGGCGTCGGTCTCTCCGAGCGCCCCGCCCCCGGCGTCCGCGGCGTCGCGATCGAGCACGTCGACCCGCTGCGCGGCGAGTGGGACGTGACCGTGATCGCGCCGCACTTCGCGATGGCGTTCGTCGCGCGCGAGCTCGGCGACAGCGGCGCAGACATGGAGCGGCGTTTCGACTTCACTACGACGTACGATCGCGACCTCGCGATCGCCGCCGCTCGCGCGCTGATGAGCCGCCTCGCCGCCGTCTGACCCGCCGCCGCCCATAGCTCTGCCGGCGGCGAGGCCGCGTCAGATGCGCTGCAGGCGCACGGCGTGCTGCGACTGCAGCGCCGGGCCCTTCCCGACGCTTGGCGCCTGCACCTTTCGGCGGCCTCGGCCACCGGCCGCCGCGAGCACGGCGGCGGGCACCTTCGGCCATGGCGCCGCCGGGCGCGAGAGGTAGTAGCCCTGCGCGAGCGGCACGCCGAGCTCGATCAGCGTTCGCAGCTCGGCTGCCGTCTCCATGCCCTCGGCGACGAGCAGGCTGCCGACGCGCGCGGCGTAGTCCGCGAGCGCGCCGACGAGCGCCGCGCGATCGCGGTCGACGTCGATCCCGCTGATCAGCGAGCGGTCGAGCTTCAGGTAGCTCGGGTGCACAGACATGATCTGGCCGAGCCCCGAGTAGCCCGCGCCCATGTCGTCGACGGCCATCTGAGCGCCGCGCTCGCGCAACGGCGCAAGCGCCGAGTTGAGCTGCTCGTCGTTGTGCACGAGCGCCTCCTCGGTCACCTCGATGATCAGGTCCGAGAGGTCGCGCAGGCGATCGAGTATGCGCAGCGTGCTGCGGTCGATCAGCACCGCCGCCGAGAGGTTGACCGACAGCCGGATGCCCGACGGGCGGCGGCAGAACAGCTCGAGCGCCTCGCGCAGGCAAGCGCGTTCGAGCGCCTCCCGCTCGCCGAGCTCGTCGGCGAGCGAGAACCACTGCAGCGGGCTGCCCTTGCCGTCCGCGCCGAAGCGCGCAAGCGCCTCGTAGGCGTGGATCGAGCCGCTGCGCACGTCGACGATCGGCTGGACGACCATCGACAGACCGTCGCCGTCGATCACGCGGCGGAGCGCTCCGCGCGCGCTGCGGCGCCCGTCGCCGCTGAGCGATCCACCGGAGTAGACCGATACCTGTCCGGTGCCCGGCGCCTTCTTCGCCACGCGCAGCGCGATGTCGGCCGCCCGCAGCAGCGCCTCCGCGTCGCTGCCGTCGCGCGGCGCCTGGGCGATGCCGATCGACGTCGCGATGCGTCGCTCCTCCTCGCTGCCGTGCGGCAGCGACTGCAGCAGCCGATCGGCGAGCGTGAGCGCATCTGCCCCTGGAAGCAGCATCGCGAACTCGTCGCCGCCGAGCCGCCCGCCGATCGAGCCGCCGGTGCTCTGCGCCTGAACGAGCTCGCCGAACTTCGCGAGCAGCGCGTCGCCTGAGGCCTGCCCGGCGGTCTTGTTGATCGCGCCGAAGCCGTCGAGGTCGAACATCAGCAGCGAGATCGGCCGCTGCGCGCTCGCCGAAGCGCTCGCGCGCTGCAGCGCCGCGTGGAACGCGTTGCGCGACAGCAGCCCCGTGAGGCCGTCGTGGTCGGCGTCCCAGCGTGCCCTGCGCAGCAGGCTGTTGAGCTCCAACGTCAAGCGCCCGATCGTCAGCAGCAGCGCGATCGACGCGATCACGAGGCCGGCATATTCGGCGCTGAGCGAGCCGTCGCGAACGATCGGCAGCGCGAGCGCGCTGAGCACGATCGTTCGTCCGATCCAGTGCACGCGCCCGCCGCGCGCCATCACGCCGCTCGCCACCGCCGCGAGCCAGAGGATGCTGAGCACGTCGACGCGCTGGTCGCCGAGGCCGACGATCAGGATCGCCGCGACGCCCGCGAGCGACTCCTCGAGCTTCAGCAGCCTCAAACGGCGCGCGAGCAGGTGCACGGCCGCTGTCGCCACAATCGTCGCGAAGCCGGCGATGCCGAGCGCCGGCTCACCGAGCAGGCCCGGTTTGGCGAGGATCAGCGCGATGCCCGCGAATCCGATTGCCGCGCGCGCCCAAGCAGCCGTGCGACGCGCCCGCTGCACGTGCGCGTCGCTCTCGATCGGGACCATGAGAAACCACTCGGTAGATCGGCGGCCGGACTTGATCGCACGGCCGCCCCGACGGACCGGTTGCGGCTGCCTCGTGGCTTCCCTCAACCCCGCGTCCGCGGGCTTCGCGCGGCCTATTCGTAGGTGTACTGATCTACGGGCGGGCTCTTCTTGCTCTTCGATTTCCCGACGGCAGCGACGATGTCGAGCACGCCCGGCTTCTTCGCCGCCGGCGTGACCAGCGTGCAGCTCGACGTCGAGCTGCATTCGACGCCCGTCGCCTGCGCTTTGCCGAACTCGAAGACCGTCGCGCCCGCGCCGATCGCGAAGCCGCTCCCCGTCACGGCGATGCTCGTGCCGCCCGCCGCCGCGCCGTTGGCCGGGCTGACGCCGCCGATCGTCGGTGCTTCGTACTTGAACACGTCGTGGCTCGAGATCGAGCTCGTGCCGCTCGCCGTCGTCACGCTGACGTCGACCGGGCCCGAAGATCCCGGCGGCGAGACGGCCGTGATCGACGTCGCCGAGCTCACCGTGAACTGACTCGCCGCGTTGGCGCCGAAGCTCACTGCCGTTGCGCCGCTCAGCGCCGTCCCCGTGATCGTCACCGACGTGCCGCCACTCGCCGGTCCCTTGTTCACCTTGACTTTCGTCACCGTAGGCGGCGGCAGGTAGGTGAACTTGTCCGCCGAGCTCGGCGAGCTCGTGCTCACGGGCGTCGTGACGCTGACGTCGACGACGCCCGTCCCGGCCGGCGCGACGGCCGTGATCGACGTCGCCGAGCCGACCGTGAAGCTGCTCGCCGGCGTAGCGCCGAAGCGAACGGCGCTCGCTTCGCCGAAGTTCGCGCCCGTGATCGTCACCGACGTGCCGCCCGGCTGTGGACCGCTCGACGGGCTGACGCCGGAGACGCTCGGCGGCGGCGGGCCGAACGACAGGCTGTGCGAGCCGCCGCCGGCAATGCCGGCGACCTCCCCGATGCCTTTCACCGCCACCGGTACGGGGCTGTTGATGTTGCCGCCGTTGCCGAGCTGCCCATCCGGGTTGTAGCCCCACGCGAGAACCGAGCCGCCGCTCAGCAGCGCGAGGCTGTGGTGTGCACCAGCCGCGATCGCCGTGACGCCGCTCAGCCCCGGCGCGACGCTCGGCACGTTGCTCGTGCCGCCTTCGCTCCCGTTGCCGAGCTGCCCTGCTCCGTTGCCGCCCCACGTCTCCACTTCGCCGTCGCCGAGCAGCGCCATTGCGTGATCGCTGCCCGCCGCGATCGCCGTGACGCCGCTCAGCTGCTGAACCGGCAGCGGCACGTTGCTGTGGAGGACTTCGACTTCTTCCGTTTCCCCTTCGCCGATGCTCTTCGTTTCGGCCGGAACACCGAGCTGCGCCGTCGCGTTCGAGCCCCACGACATCACCGTGCCGTTGCTCAGCCGCGCGAGCGCGAATTCGTTGCCGGCCGCGATCGCCGTGACGCCGCTGAGCCCTTTGACGGCGACCGGCGTCAGGCTCCTGCTGTATTTGCCGTCGCCGAGCTGTCCTTCGGTGCCGGCGCCCCACGCCATGACCGTCCCGTTGCTCAGCCGTGCGAGCGCGAATTCGCCGCCGGCCGCGATCGCCGTTACGTTGTTCAACCCTTTGATCGCCGCCGGCGCGGTGAGGCGTGTCGTTTTGCCCGTCGCGAGCTGACCTTCTTCGTTGGCGCCCCATGCGAGCACGGTGCCGTTCGTCATCAGCGCGAGGCTGAATTCGTTGCCGGCCGCGATCGCCGCGATGCCGCCGAGCGTGGCGAAGTCGACGATCGCCACGGGCACGCGCCTGTTCGCCGTCGAGCCGTCGCCGATCTGGCCTTCGCGGTTCGCGCCCCATCCCATCATCGTGCCGTTGCCGAGCAGCGCGAGGCTGTGTTCGCCGCCGCCCGCGACGGCGATGACGTTGCTCAGCCCCGACACCGCGACCGGCGTGCGGCTGAGCGTCGTCGTCCCGTTGCCGAGCTGGCCCGAGCCGTTGTAGCCCCAATCGGCTGCCGTGAAGGACGACGCCGACGCGCTCGCCGCGAGGAGCAGCGCCAGCACGACGATCGCCGTGAAGACGGGTGCGCCCGCCCGCCGACGCCGGCGGCCCCCAGGCACGTTGCGCGACGGCACTCCGCGAATTCGCTCCATGTCCCCTCCCTCCGCTCGGACGCTCCCGAGAAGTCTCGGCCCTCGGCGTCCGCGCTCAGCTCGTGGCGCGGATGCTACCGCCCGGCATCGGCCCAGTCCAGCCCGCCCAGTCCAGCCCGGCGTCGAGGGCAGCTCGCGAGCCGCAGCGAGCTATCCGGCCGCAGCCGCGGCCAAGTAGAGGAGCGCTTGCGCTCGCGCGGTAGCGCCGACTGCCTCGTCCGGCGGCAGCAGCTGCGGATGATGCAGCGGGCGCTCGGTGAATCCCGGCGCGCCCGCGAGCCCGACGAAGGCCATCGCGATCGGCGCGAGCTCGCCGTAGAAGGCGAAGTCGTCGGAGCCGCACGAGCGCCACTCCGGCGCCCGTGCGAATCCCGCGCTGGCGAGCAGCGCGCACGTACGCGCGACGATCTCCGCATCGTTCTCGAGCGCCGGCTCTCCCGCGATCAGCTCCGCGACGCCGCGACACCCGTGCGCGGCGGCGACTCCGTGGACGACCTCCTGCACCATCTCCCGCAGCGCGTCGCGGTCCTGTGCGCGCAGCGTGCGCAACGAGACGCGCGCCCGCGCGCGGTCTGGGATCACGTTCTCCGTGCGGCCTGCTTCGAGCACGCCGACGTTGAGCACCGCCGCGGCGAGCGGGTCGATCCGGCGTCCGGCCTCCGCGTGGAGCGCGACGACGATCTGCGCGATCGCGAGGATCGGGTCGCGGCCGAGGTGCGGGTACGCGCCGTGCGACGGCGCTCCTTCGACGGCGATCTCGACCGTATCGCTGGCGGCGTTGACCGCGCCGTGATCGAGCGCGACCGTGCCCCATGGCAGCTCCGGGTGGACGTGCGCCGCGACGATCGCGCTCGCGCGAGCATCCGCGAGCTCGCCCTCGGCAAGCTCGCGCGCGCCCGACGGGTAGGCCTCCTCGCTCGGCTGGAAGACGGCCAGCAGCGGCACCGGCAGATCCTCGCCGAGCGTGGCCGCCGCGCGAGCGAGCGCGACGAGCGCGGCCATGTGGACGTCGTGACCGCACGCGTGCATCGCCTCGCCGGCGGCGCTGAACTGAGCGTCCGTGCGCTCGGCGATCGGCAGGCCGTCGAGCTCGGCCCGAACCGCGACCGGCGCCGCGCCCGGCGTCCCGACGAGCGCGAGCAGGCCGGTCTCGGCGGCTGCCGAGACGAGCGCCGTTGCCTGCAGCTCTGCCGCGATCCGCGCCGAGGTCCGCCGCTCCTCGTGCGCGAGCTCCGGCTCCGCATGCAGCGCGTGACGCAGCTCGACCGCGCGCGGCAGCTCGGCCTCGAGCAGCGCGAGCAGGCGAGCGGTCAGCGACGCCGCTCGCGCGGGCTCAGTAGATCGATGCATAGCGCTCGCACAGCTCGTCCAGCTCGACGCCCGTCGCCGCCTCGACCTCGACGCACTTGACCGCCACGTAGGCGTCGTACAGCAGCGGTCCCATCCAATCGCGTGCGACCTCGTCGTCGGCGAGCGCCTGCAGCGCCTGCGCGAGCGACGACGGCAGCGCCCCGACGCCGTACGTGCGCGACTGCGCGCCGTCGAGCAGCGCCGGATCGCGATCGAGCACGCTCGCCGGCGCGAGCCCGCGCCGGACACCGTCGAGGCCGGCATGGACGATCGCGCCCAGCGCGAGATACGGATTCGCTGCCGCGTCCGCGCCGCGGTACTCGAGCCGCACCTGCGCCGCCGGGTCGCCGACGCTCGCGATCGACGGCGGGATGCGCAGCAGCGTCTCGCGATTCTGCGCGCCGAGGCACGCGGCGCCGGCGCTCCAGCGATGCGGCGCGAGGCGGGCAGCCGAGACCGGGCTCGGCGCGCTGAGCGCGCTGAGCGCGCCGCAGTGGAGCAGGATGCCGGCTGCGAAGCGGGCGCCGAGCTCGCTGACCGAAGCGGGCCGTGCCGGGTCGTAGAGGACCGCGCCCCCGTCCCCGTCGAGCAGGCTTAGGTGGATGTGGACGCCGTTGCCGGGCTGCGCCGGGTCGAGCAGCGGCGTGAAGCTCGCGCGCGTGTCGAGGCGCCGCGCGACCTCACGCACGATCTCGCGCAGCAGCACGGCGCGGTCGGCGGCCGCGAGCGCGTCGGTTGCCTTCACCGGGATCTCGAACTGGTGCGCGGCGTACTCCGGCATGAAGCGCTCCGGCTCGAGTCCGGCCTCGAGCAGCGCGGCGACGGCCGCTTCCGGAAACGGCGCCGCGCGGCGCTGTGCCTCCAGTGAGAACGGCAGCGCCGGCGCAGCATCCTCGAGCAGCTGGAACTCGTGCTCGAAGCTCGCGATGACGTGCAGCCCGAGCTCGTCCTCGAGCCGCGCGAGCGCACCGCGCAGGAAGCTGCGCGGGCAGCACTCCCACGGACTCCCATCCGTCTCGGCGATGTCGCACAGGACGAGCTCGAGCGGCGAGGCCCCGTCGTCTGCCTCGACGCGTATGTGCGTCTGGAGATCGGGCAGCAGGCGCAAGTCGCCCGTCGAGTCGAACGGGCTCTGCTCGGCCAGCGAGCCGAGCGGCGTCAGCGCGTGGTTCGCCGGCACCCAGCCGACGCCGCCCGCGGCGTTCGCCGCGAGCTCTCCCGACGGCAGCGAGCGCCCGCGCACGATGCCGCCGAGGTCGCAGCAGACGAGCGCGACGAGCTCGCTGCGACTCACACCGGCGCCTCGGCGCTCGGCGAGCCATTGTCCCAGACCCCCTCGCGCAATCCGCTCGACCCAAGCGCCGATCGGATCGCGCCTGCGTCCTCTTGCGCGACGACGGCGATCATCCCGCCCGGGGCCATGTCGGGACGCTCGAGCGCTCGCGCGAGCCGCTCGCGCGGCTGCACGTGCACGCCGTCGCGCCCGAGCGAGCGATACGTGTCGGCGACGCCGTACAACGCCCCGCCCGGTCCGCTCGTGCGCGCGAACACGCAGACGAAGTGCCCGACGTCCCAGTCCGGCGCGGGCCCGTCGTCGTCGCCGTCGAGCAGATGCGCGAGCTGCGCGGCAACGCTCGGTGCAGCTCCCCACAGGTGTCGCGTCGCGACGTTCGCGATCAGCGACACCGGGCGCACGAGTGTCGCGAGCCCGTCGAACAGCGCGTCGAGCGACGCCGGCGACCACGGACCGCTGTAGGGGATCGCCGCGAGCTGCCCGCCGGAGACACGCTCGATCCCTCGCAGCACGCCGGCGCAGTTCGTGCCGGAGACGCTCGCGTCATCGATCATCGGCGGCGCGATGCGGTAGTCGCGCCGGCCGCGCTCGCCGTGCGGCAGCGCCGAGACGTCGGGAATCCGCGAGACGACCGTGCCCGCGGCGCGTGCGACGGCGTCCTGGTCGGCCGGCTCTCCGCCGTGCTGCTCGATGCCGGCGGCGCTCAGCGCGAGCGCGCCGCAGAACGCCCCGCACAGGTCATCGCGCTGTGGCAGCTCCGCTGCATGTGCCCGCAGCAGCTCGCGCGTGCCCGCGAGCAACTTCAGCTCGAGCGTCGCGGTCCCGTCCATGCAGCGCAATCTACTGCGCCGAGGGGGTCCCGCCGATCGCGTCGCTCAGCAGCCTGCGGCGTTTCTGCACGCGCGCGAAGCGCGCCTGCGCGCGGCCCATCTTCGTGCCGTCCGGCGGGTAGCGTCTTCGCGCCCATGGCGATTTCGGCGAGGCAAGGCGGATCGCGCCGACGAGCGACGCCGGTGGGAAGAACACGCCGATCAAGCCGAGCAGCGGCTTGCCCTTGACGATCGCCAGCGCCGAGAGCGCGATGTCGATCAGGATCGCGGCGACGAGCGAGCCGATCGAGCCTTCCTGGTTGGTCAGGTCGAACGGCGCGAGCCCGACCACGATCATCCCGCCGAGCAGCGTCGCGACGACGACGGCGTCGATCGAGCTGCGCCCCTGCTCGGACCAGTAGACGTCTTCGAGGTGGATCCACAACGCGAACTCGTCGAGCGTGAAGCCCGCGCCGACGCCGAACGCGCCGGCGAGGATCTCCGACCACGGGCTGCCCGGCTTCAGCACGAAGTTGAGGAAGCCGCTGCTCATGATCAGCACGATGCCCCAGACGAGGTGGTGCAGGTGCAGGCCGCCCTTCGTTTCGACGCTGCCCGGCCACCACGGCACCTTTGGGCTGCGAATCAGCCGCGAGCTCGTGCGGATGAACAGGAACGCGCCGAGGAAGGCGCCGAGCAGGATGAACCCCGAGCGCTGCCCGCGATCGTCGAGGAAGTGCTGCGAGATTTCGAGGTTGACGTGCATCCGGCTTTTCGCCGCAGACACTAACCACGGGAGAGGCGCGTGCGTCTTATCCGCGAGGCTCGCCGAGCAACGCTAAGGGTTCTCCGCCGACGTGCCGATGAGCAGCGTGTGTTCACACTAAGCCGACCTGACGCCGCCGCGGGGCAGATGCACCGGCGCCTCTCCACACTGCCCGTTCTGCTCGCGGCCCTCGCAGCGATCGCCTTCGCCTATCTTTTCGCCGCGCAGACGGCCGGCGCGGTCGTGACGAGCGTCGGCGCGCATCAGTTCGGCGTGCAGCCCGAAACGGGCGAAGAACCGCTGCTCAACGAACCGCTCAGCTATGGGAGCGGCCCGGTCGTGCACAGCACGGCTCCGTACGCGCTCTACTGGGACCACTTCACGGGGCGGTACGCGGGCTCGTGGGAGGAACTGATCACGGGCTTCTTCGCCAACGCGGGAGCCGACAGCGGCTCGCTGGACAACAATTTCGCGGTCATCACGCAGTACCACGACACCAGCGGCGCCGAGGCGGCGTACGACCTCGACTTCCGGGGCGCGTACACCGACACCGACGCGTATCCCTCGTCTGGGAACTGCACCGAATCGGCGCCCTGCCTGACCGACGCGCAGGTCCGTGCCGAGCTGACCAAATACATCGTCGCGAACGGGTTGCCGACCGGCTTGAACCCGTCCACCGGACCGACGCCGATCTACTACGTCTTCACGCCTCCCGGGGTGACGGTCTGCCTCGAGGGAAGCGGCGAAGCGGGCCACTGCTCCTCGCCGAGCGCCACGCACCCGCTCTGCAGCTACCACTCGTTCATCCCGGCCGGAGGTGGGCTCGCATCGACCGTGCTCTATGCCGTCGAGCCGTGGACGGCAGGCAACTTCGGGACGGGCCAGTCACCACAGGTCTCCGGCAAAGACTGCCAGGACGGGAAAGCGCTGCAGGAGCCGAACCAGGTCGGCCTGGGACCGGAAGGCGAGTACAGCACGGGCCTTGCCGACCTGATCATCAACAACGTCGCCGACGAGGCCGTCTCCACGGCGACAGATCCGCTGTTCAACGGCTGGCGCGACGCAGGCGACGGCCAAGAAGTCGTCGACAAGTGCCGTACGGACTTCTACGGCGGCGAACTGCTCGAACCGCTGACCGAAACGGTCGATCCGCACACGAAGGCCGGAACGGCGCACAACGTGTCGATCAACGGTAACCCCTACTTCCTCAACGACGTCTTCGACGAGGCTGCCTTCTTCGCGGCGTATCCCGGCGTGCCGTGCATCAACGGCGTCACCGTCAGCGCTCGGTTCCACGCCTCCAACCCGGTCCGCTCGGGCGATGTCGCGACGTTCAACTCGACCGAGTCGGTCGTATCGCTCGGCATTGAGAAATACAAGTGGAGCTTCGGCGATGGAACCGGCGCCGAAGTGACCTGCGAAAGCCGCGTGCCGACGAACGGCTTCGGCCCGCAGGAATGCACCGAAACGTCGGGGACAGGCTCTCTCAACCCCGTCGCGAGCGTCACCCACACTTACACCTACGGCGGTACCTACGAAGTGTCGCTGACCGTGACCGACTACGCCGGCAACAGCTCGACCATCGCGCACGACGAGACGGTTATCGGTCCCGCTCCGCCCTCGCCGCCGCCGCACAAAGAAGAAACGGCTGCAAGCAACCCCTCCGTCACTCCGACCGGCGCAACGACGCCGAGCGGCTCCTCGACGCCGGCCGGCACGCCCGTGAAAGTCACGGCTACGCAATCGGTCGCGCCGCAGAGCCTCGCCTCGGCGCTGCGCAGCGGCATCGTCGTGCGCTACTCCGTAAGCGAACAGGTCGCCGGGCGCTTCGAGGTGCTGCTCACGAGCTCGCTCGCGAAGAAGCTCGGGATCCACGGCACGCCGGCGAGCGGGCTCGCAAAGGGCACGCCGGCGCAGACCGTGATCGCCAAAGCGATCCTCGTCACGACCAAAGGCGGCCACAGCACCTACAAGATCAAGTTCAGCAAGGCCACGGCCGCGCGACTGCGCAAGGTGAGCAAAGTCTCGCTGATGATCCGCCTCGTCGTCCACAACGCGAAGAGCCCGACGACGACGACCGTGCTCAACACCGTCAAGCTGTCGCGCTGACCGCCGCCGCGCGCCGGCGGCTCAGTGTTCGGGCGGTTCGCCGCGCTTGGCTTTCGCCTTCGTGCTGAAGACGAAGCGCCACAGCAAGAAGAGCACCACGTAGCCGGCCACGAGCGAGATCGCCGAGACGATCGCGATCGCCGTCCCTGTCCCACCCGATTCGACGGCCGCTTCGCCGCCGAGCGCGAGCGGCACGACGGCCGCTGTGAGCACGCCGATCAGAGACCCGGCCAGTGGCGAGCCACGAAGCCGGTGTTGTCGGTTCCGTGCACCTGCCAGCGCGACGCGTAGACGCCGCTGCGCCCGGCCGTGTTGTACATGACGCCGTCCACGTACATGTAGACGTGACCGGCCGCTGCATAGATCGTCATGTAGCGCCCAGGCCCGGGCGCGCCCCAGCTCTCGAGTTCTCCTGAGGTCTCAGGCGCGCTCAGCAGCCCGGCGGCGGCGAGCGCGTAGCTGACCGACCCGGAGCAGTCATAGGCATTGTCGACGAACGACGCGTGCCCTCCGCCGAACACGTACGGGAAGTCGGCGATCGCGTTAGCGCCGGCGATCACGCGCTGGATCGGTTCGGGGACGTTCGTCGGGATTGGGATCGTCCCGTTGCCGCCGACCGAGTTGCCCCCCGCGACGGGCGTCAGCTGCGCCTTCTGTGCCCGCTTCGCGCTCTGTTCGGCCGCCTGCATCTGCGCGAGCTCGTGCTTGACTTCGGCATCAGACGGCGCGCCCGCGGCGACGACCTCTTCGCTGGCCTTCGACGGTGTCTTGGCAGCCTCGTGGTGCACCGATGCCGGCGCCGGGAAGCTGCTCGCTTCCTGCGGGTCGGCCGTCTCGGCAACGCTCACGCGCTTGCCCCCGTCCGCGCCCGTCGCCGGAGTGGCTTTCGCCGCGCTCGCCTTGCCGCCGGCGCCGGTGCTTGCGGCGTGCGTCGCCGTCGCGACTGCAGCGGAGCTTCCTGTGCCCGCGGTGGCGGGTTTCGCACCACGCGCGTGCGAGCTGCCGCCGTCGAGCACGAGCACGAGCGCAACCGCGATCAGCACGGCCGCCAAGCCGGCGGCGCCCATCGAGTAGCGCGCCAGCTTGCCGCTGATCCGCGGATGGGCGCTTGCATGGCTCGTGTCCGTCACTCGAGCAAGGCTAGCGCCCGCTAGGCGCCCGCGCGCCTGCTCGCTGCCCGCCCGCTAACCTTGATTGGGTGCGGGCCGAGGATGGTGCCCGCAAGATGCCTGCCAACGCGGCAGGCCAACGCTGCCGCGCAGCTACCCTGCATTGATGCCACCCGAGGCCAGAGCCGTAGACACTCCCGCCCGCGACATAGGTAGCTCAGCCCGTCAGCCGCACATGCGCCTGCTGCACGGCATGCGCAGGCCCGCGAACTGGCTGCAGCTCGTCAGGTTCGGCGTCGTCGGGGGGCTCGGGTTCGTCGTGAACCTCGCCGTCTATGCGCTGTTCGTGCACCCGCTCGGCGCCGATTACCACGTCGCCGCCGTCGCGGCCTGGGTCGTCGCGGTGCTGAACAACTTCGTCATCAACCGTCACTGGACGTTCGACGCGAGCACCGGCCGCGCGCACGCGCAGGCGATCCGTTTCATCGTCGTCAGCCTCGCTGCGTTCGTCGTCAACCTGCTGCTGCTGACGCTGTTCGTCGAGAGCGCAGGGCTCGCGAAGGTGCCTGCTCAGGCGCTCGCGGTCGCCGCCTCGATGCCGTTCAACTTCATCGGCAACAAGCTCTGGACGTTCAGCTCGACGCCGGACGCCGGACCCGCGCCAGAGGCCTGAGCCGGCGCTCCGCGCCGGTTGGCCGGGCCCAGCGGGTACCTATACTCTGGCCTTTCCCCTCCCGGAGGATTTGCGTGCAGGAGATGGTCATCTACGGCGTCAGCTTCGACATGGTTGGCAAGCAGCCGATCGTGCTCTTGAAGACGGTCGAGGGCAATAAGTTCCTGCCGATCTGGATCGGCCATCCCGAGGCGGCGTCGATCTTGATGAAGCTGCAGGGCGCCGGCACGCCTCGGCCGATGACGCACGACCTGCTCAGCGACATCCTCGGCGAGCTCGAGGTCAAATGCACGCAGGTCTCCGTCACCGAGCTGCGCGAGAACACGTTCTTCGCCTCGATCACGCTGAGCGTCGGCGGACGCGAGCTCGAGATCGACTCGCGCCCGAGCGACGCGATCGCCCTCGCCGTGCGCTGCGGCGCGCCGATCTACGCCGCCGAGGAGGTCATCGCCGAGTCCGCAATCGAGTTCGAGCACGACGTCGAGGAGTCCGAGGACGTCGTCGAGAAGTTCAAGGAGTTCCTGGACGAGGTCAGTCCCGAGGACTTCGCCGCGGGCGATTCCTAAGCCGTAGGCAGGCCTGGCGCGGGATGGCGGCGTTTGTGAACAGGGAAGGGCAGCCGCATATCGAGGCGCCCGGGATTTGTCACCGAGCCCGATAGTTGCACAGCCGGCCCGGATGGCCGGCCATGTAACGGTCGTGGCGGCCGGAGCGGTCACAAATTGAAACGAGAAGCGGAGGCCGGCTCGACTAAGAGGCCGGATGCCTTTTACAGGTTGTGCAGCGCGCTGTGGCCAAAAAGCAGCTGAACGCAGCGCTCAGGCTCGCGTAAACGCGCTCTGCAGCACCCGAGCGATCAGCTCGTCAAACCCAATCCCCGCGGCATCGGCCGCCTGCGGCAGCAAGCTCGTCGCGGTCATCCCAGGGATGACGTTCGTCTCGAGCACCCACAGCTCGCCGCTCCCGTCGAGCATCAGGTCGACACGCGCTACGCCATGGCAGCCGAGCAGCTCGTACACGGCCAGCGCGAGCTCCTGCGCCCGCGCGGTCGTCGCATCCGGCAGCTCGGCCGGGCAGACGAACGTCGTCATCCCGATCTCGTAGCGCGACTCGTAGTCATAGAAGTCCTCCTCGCGCGGAACGGCCTCCACGACAGGCAGCGGCAGCGGGCCGCCGGGTCCGTCGAGCACCGACACCGCGAGATCGCGGCCCTTGACGTAGCGCTCGATCACGACCTTCTGGCCGTAGGAGAACGCGCCGACGAGCGCCCCCGGAAGCCCGTCGCTGTCCTGCGCGAACTTGACGCCGAGCGCCGAACCCTGGCTCGCCGGCTTGACGACGAGCGGGAACCCGAGCGAGCCAGCGATGCTCTCCAGCGCGTCGCCTGCGCCGAGCTCCTTGATCGCCGCCTCGGCGAGCGAGTGAAAGTCAGGCGTCGGGATGCCGGCACCGCGCATCAGGTGCTTGGCCAGCGCCTTGTCGGTGCAGCACATGCACGCCGCCGGGCCTGAGCCCGTGTACGGGATGCCGATCGCAGCGAGCAGGCTCTGCACGGTGCCGTCCTCGCCGTCCGGCCCGTGCAGCGCGATCAACGCCGCGTCGGGGCGCGTCTCCTGCAGGCGCTCGACGAGGTCGGTGCCGACGTCGATCCCGATCACTTCGTGCCCGAGGCGCCCGAGCGCGTCCTCGGCATGCGCGCCGGAGCGCAACGAGACGTTGCGCTCGAGCGAGCGCCCGCCCTTGAGCACGGCGACCTTGCCCGCGGCGCTCATCGATCCTGGCGCCGGCGTGCCGATCCGTCTCGGTCGCGCCGGGGAAATGCGACGACGTCGGCGAGCGGCGCCTTCGTCGCGCCGGTCTCGCCGGTTTCGGCAGGAGCCGGCTTCGCCTCGTCTCGGGAAGTGGACGAGGAACCAGCCAGTGTTCCGTAGAGCCCGAGCTGCTGACGCACTACCTTGCCGATCCGCCGGATGCCCTCGCGGATGTCCTCGTCGGGAACACCGGCGAAGTTCAAGCGCATCGAAGAGGCGCCGCGGCGCCCGTCCATGTACGCCGCGCGGCCCGGTACGAACGCGACGCCCTCGCTCTTGCGTGCCTGCGCGAGCAGGTCGGTCGTGTCGATCCGCTCGTCGAGCGTCGCCCAGACGAACAGACCGCCCTGGGGCTGCGTCCAGCGGGCGTGCTCGCCGAAGTGCTCGGCGAGCGCTTCGAGCATCACGTCGCGGCGGCGGCGGTAGAGCTCCTTCAGTTGCTCCAGGTACAGCAGCCAGCGTGCCTGCCCGCTTCCATCGTGTTCCTTGAAGTACTCGGCGACGAACAGCTGCGTGACCGGCGAGGAGCAGAGGTCCGCGCCCTGCTTGCCGAGGTTCAGCTTCTCGAGCACCGGTCGTGGCGCGACCGCCCAGCCGAGGCGCAACCCAGGCGAGAGGATCTTCGAGAACGTGCCGAGGTAGATGACGAGGTCCGCCGCCCCACCGGCGCCGCCCGAGCGGGCGTCGAGCGAGTGCAGTGTCGGCAGCGCCTCTCCCTCGTAGCGCAGTAGCCCGTAAGGATTGTCCTCGAGGATCAGCAGCTCGCGCTCGTGCGCGACCTCGACGAGGCGCCGCCTGCGCGCGAGCGACATCGTCACGCCGCCCGGATTCTGGAAGTTCGGGATCGTGTAGATGAACTTCGGCCGACGACCGTCGGCCTGCAGGCGGTCGAGCGTGCGCTCGAGCTCGTCGATCGGCATCCCGTCGCCGTCCATCTCGATCTGCTCGACCTGTGCCTGGTAGGCGCTGAACGTCGGTATCGCGCCCGGATACGTCGGCGCCTCGGCGACGATCACGTCGCCCGGGTCGATCAGCGTCTTGCAGACGAGGTCGATCACCTGCTGCCCGCCCGTCGTGACGAGCACCTCGCCGGGGTCGATTTGCGTCCCTTCGGCAGCCATCACCTCGACGATGCAGTCGACCGTCGCGGCCATTCCTTCGGTCGGGCCGTACTGCAGCGCGCGCGCCGTCGCGGTCGCGGCGACCTGCGACATCAGCTTCGCGTAGAGCTCCGGCGCGAACGTGCTCGTATCCGGCAGCCCGCCGGCGAGCGAGATCACGTCGGGCTGCTCCGTCAGCGCCATCATCTCGCGCATCGCCGAGCTTTTCATGCCACGCGTGCGCGATGCGAACAGCGCCTCGTAGCGCGCGAGCTCGTGCGCCGTCGGCCGGGCCTTGCGGCCGCCGCCCGTTCCGCTGATCGATCGGTCCATGTGCTGTCGTTCTCTATTCGCCGCGGCGCTCGCCGGACCTCGCCGCTCGAGCGCTGATCGCCACACGCGTCGTCTATCGTCCTGACCGATCGAGCGCGGCCAGTGTCAGCACGGTAGCGCACCCCCGCAGACCCAAACGCATGAACGGCATCTTCTTCTACATAGGTCTCGGCGCCGGGCTCGCGGCCGCTTGCGGTCTGCGCCCGTTCCTGCCGGTGCTGCTCGCGGGCGCGCTGGCGTCAGCGAAGGTGCTCGGCGTCAGCTTCTCGCACGATCCGTTTCGCTTCCTGCAGGACGACTGGTGGCTGCTCGTCGTCGTCGTGGTGCTCGTGCTCGCCTACGTCTTGCAGCTGGCGCTCGGTCCCTCGGCCCTACCCGACGCGGGCGCCGACCGATCGCGCCCGGCGCCGCTGGCAGCCGCTCTCGCGGGCCTCGCCTACGGGGCCGGCGCGCTTTTGTTCGCGGGCACGCTCGCGGCGCACGGCGACGCGTGGTGGCCGGGGCTGCTCGGCGGCCTCGCGGCGGTCGCGCTGGCGCAGGGCGCCGTCGTGCCGATCTTCGAGCGCGCCCGCGCGAGGCTCGCCGACGGCGCCGCCAAACAGGCGTTGAGCGTCTACCTCGACGCGGCTTCGCTGCTGCTCGCGGCGCTCGTCTCGTTGCTCCACCCGCTCGGCTACGTTGCGCTGGCGCTGCTGCTCTGGCTGCTCCTGCGTAGTCGCGCGCGCGGCGAGGAAAAGTACGCCGGGCTGCGCATCCTGCGCCGCTGATGGCTCGCGTCGCCGGCTCGACTCCGCCGAAGCTCGTCCTCTGCGTGATCGACGCGATGGCCCCGGCGATGCTCGAGCAGGCCGTCGCCGCCGGTGTCGCACCCGTCTTGCAGACGTTGATCGAGCGCGGCCGCTACGTGCCCGACTGCGTCGCCGCGTTTCCGTCTGTCACGCCGGTGTGTGCCGCTTCGATCGTCACCGGCGTTGCGCAGGACGCTCATCGCGTACCGGGGATGAACTGGTATCTGCGCGAGGAGCAGCGCTACGTCGAATACGGCTCGAGCTTTCGATCCTCGCAGCGCTTCGGCATCTCACGACAGTTGACGGACACCGTCTACAACATGAACCGCGCGCACCTCTCGCGCGAGACGCCGACCGTGTTCGAGTCGCTCGACGACGCCGACATACGCACGGCGGGCACGACTTACCTGATGTACCGCGGCCGCCACCGGCACGAGCCGCAGCGCGACACGGCCCTGACGCGCGTCGCTTCGGCGTTGATGCGCCACCCGGTGATGGGGCCGCGCGAGCTGTTCTACGCCGACATCTTCGCCTCGCGCAAAACGGGCTGCCGCTCGGGACTCGGCATGCCCGGAGTCCGCGACCGCCACTCCGGATGCGTCTCCAGCTACATGGTCGAGCACGACCTGTTCGACTTCCTGCTGCTGTCGCTGCCGGACAACGATTGGCACTCGCACAAGCGCGGGCCCGATGCGCAGCTGCAGTCGCTCGCGCAGGCCGACCTGCAGCTCGCGCGCGTCTGCGAGGCGGCAGGCGGGATCGACGAGTTCCTTGCCGAGCACGCCATCATCGCGATGGCCGATCACTCGCAGGCGCCCGTGACGGACACGATCGCCTTGCAGGACGAGCTCGCCGAGCTGGGCGTGCTCGGCCCGCCGCGCAACGCCGGCGAGGAGGATGCGCACATCGCCGTCTGCCCATCGCAGCGCGCGGCGATGGTCTACGCGCTGCACGAGCCCGAGCGCGACGCGATGCGCGCGTCCGCTGTCACGCGCGCCCTTGCGATCGAGGGGATCGAGCACGTCATGTGGCTTGGTCGCGACGCGCACGAAGCGCCGAGCGAGGGCGTCATCTCGAGCCCCGAGCACGGCGAGCTGCGCTTTCGCCCCGGCGGCGAGCTCGAAGATCTACGTGGCGCACGCTGGAGCGTCGACGGACCGCTCGCGGCGATCGGCGCAAGCGTTCAGGACGGCCGGCTGCTGACGCCGTCGCACCCGGACGTGCTCGCGCGCGTATGGTCGGCACTGACCTGTCCAAGCTCCGGCGAGGTGCTGCTCTCGGCCGCGCCCGGCTACGAGTTCCTCGACTGGGGCCGCCAAGCGCACGTAGGCGGTGGCAGCCACGGCTCGTTGCATGCATCGGACTCGCTCGGCGCGCTCGTCATGTACGGCATCGAGCCGCCGCAGCCGGAGCCCGCACAGTGGGCGATTCGCGACATCGCTCCGCTCGTGCTCGCGCATTTCGGGCTCTCGCCGAGTGGAGCGCGTGTGGCCGGGCCGGCTACTTGACGATCGTGAACGTGAGCGGCTTCGGCGCCGAGGCCAAGCCGGCGCTGGTCGCGACGAGCGTGACCGTGTAGGTGCCCGGCGCGAGCTTCGTGCCGCCCACGATGCCCTGAAAGGCGATCTTGTCGCTGCCGGAGTGCCCTGCGAGGGACGATGTCCGGGGTAGGGTCACCGTTCGCTTGCACGCCGGCTTCGTGCGGTTGCTCTTACCCTGCGCCACGCAGCGGCCTTTGACCTTTCGACCGGTCACGGATTGGGTGAAGGTGAGCTTCACGCTCGCCGCGACGTTGAGCGTGAACGAGAACGTCGTGCCTAGCGGCGGGCGACGCACTTTGGCCTTGGGCTTCGCCTTGGCCGCGACCGAGCGGCCGGCCTCGATCGCGCTCAGGCGAGCCGCCGCACTGCCGGCGCGCCAGCGCGTGTGGGCTTGAGAGACGCTCGAGAGGATCGGGCGCACCGCGAGCGGCGCGCTGCTCACTGCGACCGGCGCAGAGACGGTCCGGCGGTGGGAGCGTTTCGCGGCCAGGTTCGCCAGATGCGGGGTTCGCGTAGACCCAGAACGCGCCCGCGTCCGGAACGCCGCCTGTGCTGTCGATCGGGCCGCCGATCACCGCCAGCTGCCCTGTCGGGGCGAGCGCGACGGCGGCGCCGAATTCGCTTTCGCTCGTCGTCCCGACGACCTTGGCACCCTGCTGAGACCACGAGCCGCCCGAGCGGCCGAACTGCCACACGGCTCCCGATGGCATCGGTCCGCCGCCCCCGACGGGTCCGTCCGCGTCGACGGGGCCGCCGATCAGCGCCGTCGTCGCATCCGAGGAGAGGGAGACGGCCGTGCCGAAGCCGGCGCCGCTCGTCGCATCGCCGGGTTTCAGCTCGGCACCCTGCTGCGCCCACGTCGCACCCGAGCGCAGATAAGCCCGCGCGCCGCCCGTTACGCCGTCGGCCGGCGCGCCGAGGAGCGCAATGGCGCCGTCGCCCGACAGTGCCACGCTCGTGCCGAGTTCGCCTGATCCTTTCGTGCCGCCTGACGTCAGCTTTGCTCCCTGCTCGGCATAGCCCGAGCCGGTATCCGTGAAGGCCCACGCCGCGCCGGCCATCGGTTCCGCGGTGGAGCCTTCGTCGTCCGGACCGCCGATCATCGCCGTCTTGCCGTCGGTCGAGAGGGCCACGGCGAAGCCGAACTGGCCCGGACCTCCCTCGCCGGCTCCTGTGATCTTTTTGCCGTAGTGGCTCCAGGTCGAGCCGGAGCGCTTGAACGCCCACGCCGCGCCGATGCTGCCGTCATCGAAGTAAGCGCCGACGAGCGCCGTGTTGCCGTCGCCGGACAGCGCGACGCTCTTGCCGAAGCGGCCGCTGCCGGTCTCTTCTCCGCCACCGGTGAGCTTGCCGCCCTGCTGGGTCCATTTGCCGCCGGAGCGCGTGAACACCCACGCGGCGCCAACATTCGCGTCGTTGATGCCGCCGATCAGCGCCGTGTTGCCGTCGCCCGACAGCGCGACGCTGATGCCGAACTGTCCTTCGCCGACGCGATCGGCGCCGCGCAGCTTCGGGCCCTGCTGTGCCCAGCTCGAGCCGGTGCGCGTGAACACCCACGCCGCGCCGACGAGCATTTCGCCGGCGCCTGCTTCTTCGTCGCTCGGGCCGCCCACGAGCAGCGTGCTGCCGTCAGTCGATATGGCGACGCTCTGGCCGAGGTTGCTGCCGCCGCTCTGTTCTTTGGCGGTCAGTTTGGCCAGCTGCACGAGTGGGTCGACGCGCAGCGGGTAGCGCGCGCCGAGCGCGTCGATGCCGATCCGAAGCTCGCCTCGCGACAGCGACAGATGGCTCGGCAGCCGTCGACCGGTGGCGTCGGTCACGACGAGCCCGTCGTAGCGCAAGCGGCCCGCGCCGCGCGCGAGCTGCAAGCGCTGCCCGTCGGAGGAGAGCGACAGCGCGGCGTTGCTCGATAGCGCCATCGCCAGCGTGAGTTGCCGTCCGGCTCGGCCGAGCTCGCCGTGCGCGCTCGCGGGCCGTGCGACGGTGAAGCCCTGCTCGACCCCGAGCGGCCCGTTGACGTACCACTCGCGTACGCCCGCGTGCGCATAGGAGACACGGTTGGCGCGGGCGCGCGGCACGACCTCGCCGAGCGGCTGTAGCGACGAGCCATAGCCGATCGCTCGCAGCCGTAGCGACATGCGCAGTCCAAGCGAATCGATGGTCGTGCCCGATCGGGTGAAGCTCGCACTCAACTGTTGAGGTGCGTTGCGGGCCGAGAAGCTCGCCTGCCCGGCTGAACGGATCGAGAAGGGTCTCTGCCCGGCGCCGAGCGCCGACGACACCGGTCCGCGCGCAGCGAGTGGAAGCGCAGCGAGTGGATCGCGCCCCGCCGACGGCAATCCTCCGTCGCGCGAGCCGAGCCCGGCGAGCGCAGCGCCGAGCAGCGCACAGGCGAGCGCTGCCGCCAGCAGCATGCGCCAAGGAAACACGACTCTGGCAAAGCTCGCCACGGTGCGGCGTAAAGTAGTCGTGTCCGTAGGGCTGGTCAAGGGTCGCTGCGCCTGCTCACCGGTACGAGCCCGGAGGCGAGCGGCTCAGACATGCCAACGCGATCGTTACGCTCGCGTGATGCGAGGACCAGCGACGGCGATCGCCCTTGTGCTCATGCTCCTGCTGCCCGTTACGGCGTCAGCTGCCGGCGACGAGCATGCCGTCCCGACGCCCCCGTTGCAGCTCACCGCCGGCCCGTCGTCCGTGGCGCCCGGGGAGACTCTCGCGGAGAAGCCGGGCACGCCGGCTGTCGCGGCGTCCGAGGCCGAGCGAACCGGCACGGCGACGAGCACGGCGGGTGCGGCGTCGAGCGGCGCTTCTGCGGCCGGCTCCTCGGCGACGAGCGCCTCCTCGACCACGCAGACCGACCCGAACGCGCCGATCCCCGTGCCCGAATCGAACACTCCGCCGGCCGGGCGCAGGCTGTCGGCCAATCAGGTGCTCGCGATCGCCGCGCGGCTGCCGAAGATGAAGGCCGTCCGCGCGAAGTACCGCGGCTCATACGGCGGGGCGTACCTGAAGATGCCGGAGCACTGGCAGGTCAGCTACTTCTCGAAGGGCGGCAAGAAGGAGATCGGCCAGGTGATCATCGACGACCTGTCCGGGCGCGTGCTTGAACAGTGGACGGGCTTTCAGGTCGCATGGACGATGGCGCGCGGCTATCCGGGCGCGTTCGGCCGTCACGTCAACGCGCTCTACATCTGGCTGCCGCTTTGCGTGCTCTTCTTCGCGCCGTTCTTCGACTTCCGCCGACCCTTCTCGCTGCTGCACCTCGACCTGCTCGTGCTGCTGCTCTTCTCGGTCTCGCTCGCGTTCTTCAACCACGGCGAGATCTACCAGTCGGTGCCGCTCGCCTACCCGCCGCTGCTGTACCTGCTCGCGCGCATGCTCGCGCTGCTCAGGCGCAGGCGCGCCGGGCGTCGCCCACGATCGCTGCGCCTACTCGTGCCGGTTCCGTGGCTCGCGCTCGCGGTCATCTTCCTCGTCGGCTTTCGCGTGGCGCTCAACGTGACCGACTCGAACGTGATCGACGTCGGCTACGCCGGCGTGATCGGCGCACAGCGAATCGTCCACGGCAAGCCGCTGTACGGGCACTACCCGTCAGACAACGAACACGGAGACACGTACGGCCCGGTCAACTACGAGGCCTACGTTCCCTTCGAGCAGCTGTTCGGCTGGAGCGGCACGTGGGACGACCTGCCGGCCGCGCACGCCGCGGCGATCGTCTTCGACCTGCTTGCGATCGCGTTGCTGTTCCTGATCGGCCGGCGCGTACGCGGACCGAGCCTCGGCGTCGTGCTCGCGTACGCGTGGGTGTCGTTCCCGTTCACGCTGTACGCGCTCGAGAGCAACTCGAATGACACGCTCGTCGCGGTGCTGGTGCTCGCGGCCGTGCTCGCGGCGACATATCGCCCGCGCTTCGGCGCGCCGCTGCGCGGCGCTTTCGCGGCGCTGGCCGGGCTGACGAAGTTCGCGCCGCTCGCGCTCGCGCCGCTGCTCGCGACGCATGGGCTATGGGACCGCGGCCGCGGCGTGCGGCCACGTGTGCGCGACCTCGCGACGTTCGCTGTCGCCTTTGCGGCCGCCGCGGCGATCGCGAGCATCCCCGCGCTGCGTCACGACTCGCTGCACACGATCTACGAGCGAACGTTCGCCTATCAGTCAGACCGCGAATCGCCGTTCTCGGTGTGGGGCCTCTACGGCGGCCTCGGCGCGTGGCAGGGAGCAGTGCAGACGGTCGCCGTCGTGCTCGCTGTCGGGCTCGCCGTGATCCCGCGCCGCGCCGACGTCGCCGGCCTCGCGGCCGCGTGCGCGGCGGTGATCATCGCCGTGCAGCTCGGGATCGATCACTGGTTCTACCTGTACATCCCGTGGTTCTTCCCGCTCGTGATGATCGCGCTGCTGGCGCGCTTCGACGCTCCAATCAGGCGAAGATCGGCATCCGGCCTTCTCGCCCAGCCGGCCTCCACTTCTCGATTCGATTCTGTGGCCGTTCCGGCCGCCACGGCAGTTACCGAGGCCGGCCATCCGGGCCGGCCTTAGTGCGGTCGCGGCATCAGAACCTGCTCGATCGAGTCGGCCCGCAGTCGCTGTGAACAGCCGATCGCGACGCCCATCAGCCACGGGTCCTCCTCAGAGGTCTCGAAGCGCACGGGCATCTGCGTCAGCAGCGACTCGATCGCCTGCTCGCGCTTGACCCCGATGACGCCCCCGCGCGGCCCGGTCATGCCGACGTCGGTGATGTAGGCGGTCCCCTGAGGGAGCACGCGCGCGTCCGCGGTCGGAACGTGCGTGTGCGTGCCGACGACGGCAGTCACACGACCGTCGAGGTGCCAGCCCATCGCGACCTTCTCCGATGTCGCTTCGGCGTGCATGTCGACGAGCACGTGGTCGACAGCTCCGAGTTCGCCCAGCGCGACCTCGATCTCGGTGAACGCCGAGCGCCCCGCGCGCAGGTAGAGGTTGCCGCTCAGGTTGACCACGCCGAGGCGCACGCCGTCGCGCTCGACGATGCACGTCCCATGCCCCGGCTGGCTGCGTAGGAAGTTCGCGGGCCTCAGGATGCGCGGCTCGGAATCCAGGTACGGGTAGATCTCCTTACGCCTGTAGGTGTGATTGCCGAGCGTGATCGCATCGACGCCGGCGGCGAGCAGCTCGTCGGCGATCTTCGGCGTGATCCCGAGCCCGCCGGCGATGTTCTCGCCGTTGACGACGACGAACGTCGGCGCGTAGCGCTCGCGAAGGTGAGGCAGGCAGTCGAGCAGCGTGCGCCGCCCGAGCCCGCCGACGACATCGCCGACGAACACGATCCGCGCGGCTGCCGCCTGGGGCTCAGCCATACTCCGGCGACGATGGGAGGCATGTGAGCGAAGGCCCTGAGAAGGGTCCGGAGGCGCAGCCGCCGACCGGCGAGGAGAAACGACTCGTCGACGAGTCGCGTCCGGCCGCGGCGCACGACGAGCCGGCGCGCGCGGTCGTGCCCCGCTGGATCCAGCTTGCCGTGCTGCCGATCGCGCTGCTCGCGGTGTGGGCGTTGGCCAACGTCGCTGGGCAGGTGCTCGTGCTGTTCATCGTGGCAGGGCTCATCGCGCTGATCCTCAACCCGGCAGTCGCCTTCCTTCAACGCCGCCGGCTCCCGCGAGGACTGGCTGTGCTCGCGGTCTACGTCGGATTCTTCCTCGCCCTCGGCGGGGTCGGCTTTCTCGTCGCCAACCCTATCTCCAACCAAGTGCAGAAGTTCGCCGACAACCTGCCGCACCTGGTTGACGAAGCCAACGAAAACCTCGCTTCGCTGCAGGAAGAACTGAACGAAAACGGCATTCACCTCAAGCTGGTCAAGCAAGGCAAAACTGCGCTGCAGACGATCCAGGACAAAGTCGCCAAGAGCGCGAGCAAACTCGCCTCCTCGGGCGCCGGCATCCTCACCGAAGCGGCAGGCGCCGTATTTGACCTCGTGCTGATCTTCGTCCTGTCGGTGTACATGCTCTTGTACGGAGAGCAGATCGGCAGGCTTGCCAGACGGCTGATGCCGACCGGAGACGGCACCGATGCCGACGACTACCCGCACCTGGTGCAGCGCGCCGTCTCCCGCTACGTCGGCGGGCAGCTCCTGTTCAGCCTGATCATGGGCGCTTCGACGGGCGTGTCGCTGTGGATCTACGGCACCGTTGGGCTGTTCCCCGACGGGAGCAAGTACGCGATCGCGTTTGCCGTCTTCTATGGCGTGATGGAGCTCGTCCCGTACATCGGCCCGATCCTCGGCGCTGCTCCGCCGGTGCTCGTCGCGCTGTTCACGCACCCGATCGCGGCGGTCTGGCTCGTGATCCTGTTCATCGCGCTGCAACAGCTCGAGGGCCACGTAGTCGCCCCGCAGGTGTTCGGCCACACGCTTCGGATCAATCCAATCCTCGTGATCTTTGCGCTGCTGCTCGGCTTGCACGTCGATGGAATCGTCGGGGCGCTGATCGCGCTGCCGATCCTTTCGGTGCTGCGCGAGACGGTCGTCTACTTGAGCAGGCACGTGAAGCTCGAACCCTGGGACCGCTCGCGCGAGAGCCTGCTGTAGTCGAGTGGCCGGCGAGCATGCAGCCGGCACAGCCGAGCCGCTCCTGTCCGTAAGAGGGCTCGCGAAGCGCTACGGCGAGCGCGAGGCACTTCGCGACGTCAGCTTCGAGCTGCACGCCGGCGAGCTCGTCGCCATCGTCGGCCCGAACGGCGCCGGCAAGACGACGCTGCTGTCGATCCTGGCCGGCGTGCAGGGCGCGAGCTCGGGAACCGTCGGCGGCCCAGCCGGGGCCGGCGGCGCCCGCGAGATCGGCTGGGCGCCGCAGCAGGCGGCCGTCTACGGACGCCTGACCGTGCGGGAGAACCTGCGACTGTTCGCTCGGCTCGAGCACGTCCCCGACGCGGACGGGGCCGTCGCGCGGATGCTCGAGCAGACCGGCCTCTCGCCGCGCGCGGACGATCGCGTGGAAAGCCTCTCGGGCGGCAATCGCCAGCGTGTCAACGTCGCCCTCGCCTTGCTCGCCGACCCGCTCGTGCTCGCGCTCGACGAGCCCACCTCGGCGCTCGACCCCGCGCAGCGTGCCCGCCTTTGGGACTTCGTGTCCTCGCTCGCCGCGCGTGGCAAGAGCGTGCTGTTCTCAACGCACCACCTCGGTGAGGTTCGCCGGTATGCCTCGCGCGCGATTGTGCTCGTCGAGGGGGAGATGCTGTTCGACGGGGCGCCAGGGGAGCTCCTCGGCGGGGCGGGCGCAGGGGAGGGCGACGCCGAGGGCGCGTTCCTCGGGTTCCTCGCAGACCGGGGGCGTGCGTGAAGGCGCTGCTCGTCAAGGACCTGCTGATCCTGCGCCGCTCGCGGCTGCTCGTAGGGGTGCTTGTGATCTACCCGGTCGCGATCGCTCTGCTGATCGGGCTCGCGATCTCGCGCGCGCCGGGCAAGCCGAAGGTGGCGATCGTCGATCAGACACCGCCGGGGCAGACCGTGAAGGTCGGTAGCGAGCGCGTGCCGGTCAGCGAGTACGCCGGACAGCTCTTCTCGCAGGTGCAGCCAAAGCGCGTCGCTACGCGTTCGCAAGCGGTCGGCGAGCTGAAGTCGGGCAAGGTGCTCGCGGCCGTCGTGATCCCGGCGAACGTCGTCGCGAGGCTCGGGACAGGCCTGAAGCAGGCCGAGCTGGAAGTGCTCTACAACGGCAACGCGCTCGAGCAGTCGCTCGTGCAGGCACAGATCAACTCGGCGCTCGCGCAGGCGAACATCGGTTTCTCCGAACAGATCCAGCGCGCCGCGGCGCAGGCGATCGGTGCGCTGCTCAGCGGGCGCGACCTCGGCGTGCTCGGAGCGCCCGAACTGATCGGGCTCGGGCAGATCCCGGAGAAGCTGCACGGCGTGATCGCGCACACCCCGCCGGGGCCCGATCGCGTGGCGCTGGAACAGATCGCCGCGTTCGCGACGTTCGCGTCGCAGAACCTCGACCTGGCGAAGAACGTGCTGTCGACGATCGGTCAGCCGATCCAGGTCAAGACGACGCTGATCGATGGCCGCCGCACGCCGCTGAACACGTTCGCGGTCGTCGTCGCGGTGAGCATCTCGCTGATGTTCGTGTGCGTACTGCTCGCCTCCGGCGGCGTCGCGCTCGAGCGCGAAGAGCACACGTTGGCACGCCTCACGCGCGGCCTGATCTCACGCGCTGGCCTGCTGGCCGAGAAGGCGCTGCTGGCGGCTGCCTGCTCGGCGCTGCTCGCGTTCGCGATGCTCGCAGGGGTCAGCGCCTTCGTGGAGCTCGACTGGGGCCGCGTCGGACAGTGGCTTGCGGCGCTCGTGCTCGGCGGCGTCGCGTTCGCCGCGCTTGGCGTGGCGATCGGCGCACTCGCGCGCGAGGTGCGAGCGGCTTCGCTGCTCGCCTTCCTGCTGTCGCTGCCGCTGGCCTTTCTCGCGCTCGTGCCGAGCGGCGCCGTCGGCGCCGGCCTCGACGACGTCATCAAGACGATCTCATTCGTGTTCCCGTTCAAGGCCACACTGCAGGCGCTCGATGCCGCAGTCAACGGCGCGTCGCCGTCGCTCGGCGTTTCGCTCGCCCACCTGGCCGGGCTCACCGTCGTGTTCGGCGCGCTCGCACGTGTCGGCCTGCGACGTGTCGACTGAGCGTCGCGGCGCCCGCAACGCTCTAACCTGGGATGACGATGGCCTTCCCACAGACGCGTATGCGCAGGCTGCGCGCGTCGGCTTCGTTGCGCGGGCTCGTGCGCGAGACGGAGCTGGCCGCCGACCGCTTCGTGCTGCCGATGTTCGTCTCCGAGTCGGGCAGCGGGCACGAGCCGATCGCGACGATGCCCGGCGTAGAGCGCCTGTCGGTGGCGAGCGCCGTCGAGGAGGCGCGCGAGGCGGCCGCACTCGGGATTGCCGCCGTGATGCTGTTCGGCGTTCCCGCCGAGAAGGACGAGCAGGGCTCGGGAGCGTGGGCTGAGGACGGCGTCGTGCAGCTTGCGACGGCGGCGATCAAGCAGGCGCATCCGGAGCTGCTCGTGATCACGGATGTCTGTCTGTGCGAGTACACCGACCACGGTCACTGCGGCGTGCTCCGCGACGACGGCGCGGTCGACAACGACGCGAGCGTCGAGTTGCTCGCGCGCACTGCCGTCAGCCAGGCCCGCGCGGGCGCGGATCTCGTCGCCCCGTCGGACATGATGGACGGGCGCGTGCGCGAGATCCGTCGCGAGCTGGACGCGGACGGCTTCGCCGACACGCCGATCCTCGCGTACTCGGCGAAGTTCGCCTCGGCCTTCTACGGGCCGTTTCGCGAGGCCGCCGGCTCGGCACCGGCGTTCGGCGACCGGCGCGCTTACCAGATGGATCCGGCCAACGGCGAGGAGGCCGTGCGCGAGGCGCTGCTCGACGTGCAGGAGGGCGCCGACATGGTGATGGTCAAGCCGGCGCTCGCCTACGGAGATGTGATCGCGTCGGTCAAGCAGGCGACGCGCCTGCCCGTCGCGGCGTACAACGTGAGCGGCGAGTATGCGATGGTCAAGGCGGCTGCGGCAGCGGGATACGTGGATGAGCGCACGATCGTGCTCGAGATCCTCACCTCGCTGCGCCGCGCCGGCGCAGAGACGATCGTGACCTACCACGCAAAGGACGCCGCGAGATGGCTGGCAGAGCCGAGATGACCGAGCCCGAGACCACAGCCGAGGTGCCGGTCGATTCGCCGCTGGCCGACGTCGCGGACTCCACACGCGCGACTACGGCGACGCCGAAGCTGCGCAGCCGCAAGGACGGCGCCGCGATCCCGCTCGACGACCTCGACCGCAAGCTGCTCAACCTGATGCAGGGGAGCTTCCCGATCGCGCCGCGCCCATACGAGCACGTCGCTTCGCTCGCGGACGTCGCCGAGGCGGAGGTGATGAGTCGCGTCCAGCACCTGCTCGACAAGCGGATCATCCGTCAGGTCACGCCGATCTTCGACACGCGAGCGCTCGGCTACTCCTCGATGCTCGTCGCGGCGAAGGTCGATCCGGAGCACCCGCACCGTGCGGCGCAGGTGATCAACGAGCATCCGGGCGTCTCGCACAACTACCTGCGCAACCACGATTTCAACCTGTGGTTCACGATCGCGACCGAGCCCGACTCGAAGCTCGGGCTCGAGGGCACGCTCGAGGTTCTCGCACGCGAGGCAGGCGCCGAGTCGGTCCGCCAGCTGCCGACGCTGAAGCTGTTCAAGATCCGCATGGACCTGGAGATGGAGGGCGACACCAAGGCGCTCGCCAGCGCCGTCGAGGCGAAAGAGCCGATCGAGCTCGACCCGCAGCCCTACGACGAGCGCGACATCGCGGTGATCCGCGCGCTGCAAGGCGACATGCCGGTCGTCCCCGAGCCGTATGCGCCGGCGGCGAGCAGCCTCGGCATGACGCAAGAGGCCTTCCTCGATCACCTCGCGGGAATGCAGGAGCGCGGCATCCTGCGCCGCGTCGCGGCGATCCTCTACCACCGCCGTGCGGGCTTCTCGGCAAACGGCATGGGCGTGTGGAAGGTGCCCGACGAGCAGATCGGCGAGATCGGCAGGCAGATGGCAGCCGTCCGCGGGATCTCGCATTGCTACCAGCGCCCGACCTACGCAGACTGGCCGTACTCGGTCTTCACGATGGCGCACGGCCGCTCCAAGGAGGAGTGCGACGCGGTGCTCACGGCGATCGCCGAGCAGACGGGCATCCACGAGCGCGCGACGCTCTACTCCTCGACCGAGTTCAAGAAGATCCGCCTGCTGTACTTCACGGACGACTTCAAGGAGTGGGAGCGGAAGTATGGATGAGCGCCCGTGAGGCGCTCCGCGCGGGCGTGTGCAGTTGATGGCATCGCTTACTGACACACGCTCGGCCGAGGCTTACCGGCGCGCCCTGGAGCTCCTGCCGGGCGGTGTCAACTCGCCCGTGCGCGCGATGCGCTCGATCGGTCGCGACCCGCTGTTCATCGCGCGCGGCGAAGGCGCCGAGCTGATCGACGTCGACGGCAACCGGTTCCTCGACTACGTCTGCTCGTGGGGACCGTTGATCCACGGGCACGCGCACCCGGACGTGCTCGCGGCGATCGCCGAGGCGGCCGCCAAGGGGACGAGCTTCGGCGCGCCGACGCCCGGGGAGACGGCACTTGCGTGCGAGGTCCGCGGGCGCGTCGAGAGCGTCGAGATGCTGCGGATGACGTCCTCTGGCACGGAGGCCTCGATGACCGCGATCCGGCTTGCCCGTGCGGCGACAGGACGCGAGCACGTGCTGAAGTTCGCCGGTGCCTACCACGGGCACGTCGACGGGCTGCTCGCACAGGCCGGCTCGGGACTTGCCACGCAGGCGCTGCCGGCCAGCCCGGGCGTGCCGCAGAGCGCCGCGGCCGGGACGGTGCTCGTGCCGTGGAACGACGCCGACGCGCTGATCGCGGCGAGCGAGCGCTTCGAGCTGGCGGCGATCCTCGCCGAGCCGCTGCCGGCGAACATGGGCCTCGTGCCGCCGCGAGAGGGCTTCCTCGAGCTGCTGCGCGAGCGCGCCGACGCGACGGGCGCGCTGCTCGTGCTCGACGAGGTCATCAGCGGCTTCCGCGTCGCTCGCGGCGGAGCGCAGGAGCGCCTCGGCGTCCAGGCTGACCTGACGATCATGGGCAAGGTGATCGGCGGCGGCCTGCCCGCTGCTGCGCTTGGCGGCCGCGCTGAGCTGATGCGGATGCTCGCCCCCGAAGGCGACGTCTACCAGGCAGGCACGCTGTCGGGCAACCCGCTCGCCGTGGCGGCCGGAATCGCGACGCTCGCGCTACTCGACGAGCCCGCGTATGCGCGTCTGTCGGCGAGCACCGAGCGCCTCGCGGCAGGGCTTCGCCAAGCCGCCGAGGACCATCCCGTGCAGGTCGTCTCCGTTCCCGGGTTGCTGACGGTCTTCTTCAGCGAGCGCGAGGTAAACGACTTCGCCGATGCGCAGCAGTGCGACCTCGACGGCTATGCGCGTTGGTGTCGCGAGCTGCTCTCGCGCGGCGTCTACCCGCCGCCGTCGCAGTTCGAGGCGTGGTTTCCCTCGCTCGCACACACGGCCGAGCAGATCGACCGCACGATCGAAGCGGCCTCGGCTGCGTTCGCTGTGCTGCGTGGAGCGCGAACGTGAGCACCCCTGGCGGGCCGGCCAACACGGCGGTCCCCAAGACCACAACGTTGCCGGACGCGCTTGCCAGCCTTCGCTCGTTGCTGGCCAAGGAGGGCGGGCTGATCGCGACGCTGATCGACGAGGGGGGTTCTGCCGCCGGCGACGGCGCGACGCCCCCGGTAGAGACCTCCGGGGAAAGCCCGGCGAGTGTCGCCGCGCAGGGTCCGCGCACAGCGCAGCAGCGCGAGGAGTACGAGCTGCTCGTCGAGGCGATCTACGAGGGTTACCTGCTGCACTACGGCGCGCCGCGCGTGCTGCGCGCGCCGGATGACGACCTGCGCGTGCTCGCCGGCGACAGGCTCTACGCGATCGGTCTGGCACGGCTCGTCGAGCTCGGCGACACGCTCGCGGTGGCGGAGCTCGCGGACACGATCAGCCTCAGCGCGCTCGCTCAGGGGGCGGGCGAGCGCGAGCTCGCGGACGCCGTGTGGGCCGCCGGCGCGCGCGCCGTCGGGTGGGGATCGAGCGAGCAGCACGGCCGCGCGAAGGAGCTCGTCGCAAACGGCGCGCCCGGAGCATTCGAGGCGATGCGCACAAGCGCGCAGTCGTCTCCGGCGTCGCCCTGAATCGCGCCTCGATATTGTTCGGGTCCGGTGTCCGACAAGCACGCAAAGCACAAGTCCAAATACACCGCCGACCGCATGATCCCGGGCGCCTTCGAGGGCGAGACGGTGACGCGCCGGCGTTTCATGACGGGCACGGCGCACACGGCCGGCGGCATCGCCGCTGCCGCGTTCGCGCTGCCGGCGCTCGGCTTCGCGCTCGGTCCGATCTTCAAAAGCACGCCCCACCACTGGGAGACGGTCGGACCGACGAGCCAGTTCAACGAAGACAACTACGTGCCGGTCACGTTCACGCTGACGCCCGGGATCGGCGAGGCGGGCAAGACGACTGCGTACGTGCGCAAGTTCAACCCACAGATCGACACGGACCCGAGCGACAAAGACTCGAAGTACATCGCGATCTCCAGCCGCTGCGCGCACCTCGGCTGTCCCGTCCGCTGGGTCGATGCGGCAGAGCGCTTCATCTGCCCGTGCCACGGTGGCGTGTACGACTTGCTCGGGCGCCGCGTCGGCGGCCCGCCTGTCCGTCCGCTCGACCGCTTCTACACGCGAGTCGAGGGCGAATCGGTGCAGGTCGGCCCGCGCTTCAGCGTCAACAGCGAGTTGAAACGCTTCTCGCCGCGTGACCCGGGCGAGCCGCTCGACGGCATCGGCCAGTACCTGTATCCCTCGCGCCCGAGCGCGCAGAAGCTATAAGCGACGGACCTGACGATGCCAAAGCTCCCCAAGCTCCCCGCCCCTCCGCTGCCGGCCGCCCTGCAGGCGCCGCCGCCGCGTCCGGGCGAGGGCAACGGCAAGGGCGGTCCGATCGAGGACGCCAAGGAGGCCGGGATCAGCGTCGTCGACTGGGTCGACGAGCGCACTTCGCTGAGCGGCGCCGGCCGCTGGCTGATGTTCCGCAAGGTGCCGAAGGGAACGAACTGGTTCTACACGCTCGGCTCGGCGACGATGTTCGCATTCCTCTCGCAGGCGGTGACGGGCGTGTTCCTGGCGATGTACTACCGTCCCGACCCGGCCGGCGGCGCGTACGAATCGATTCGCCACGTGACGAACGAAGTATTCCTCGGCCAGTTCGTGCGCGGGATGCACAAGTGGGGATCGAGCGTGATGGTGATCTTGATCTTCCTGCACATGGGGCGCACGTTCTTCTTCGGCGCGTACAAGTACCCGCGCGAGCTCAACTGGGTGATCGGCGTCGTGCTGCTGATCCTGACGATGGTGATGAGCTTCACCGGATATCTGCTGCCGTTCGACCAGCGCGCCTACTGGGCGACGATCGTCGGCGTGAACATCAATGGCACGGGCCCGCTGATCGGGCCGTATCTGAGCGACTTCCTCCGTGGAGGCGGCGAATTCGGCGCTACGACGCTGTCGCGCTTCTATGCGATCCACATGTTGCTGATACCGGGGCTGCTCGCTGCGCTGATCGGCTTCCACCTCTACCTCGTCGCCAAGCTCGGCACGACGGCGCCGCCTTGGTCGAAAGCCGAAGAGCGCCGCGAGCTGCACGAGGCCGAGGTCTAGGCGATGAACCAGCGCGAGAAGGAGGAGTACCTCCGCGAGTACGCGATCCTGAAGGCCAAAGGCAAGCCGTTCTTCCCTTATGCGGTGGCAAAGGACGGCGCGATGGCGTGCGTCGTCATGGCCGTGATCATCACGATGTCGCTCGTGCTCGGCGCGGAGCTCGGGTCGAAGGCGAACCCGACGACGACGACCTACGTCCCGCGTCCTGAGTGGTACTTCTTCTTCCTCTTCGAGGTCCTGCGCGTCGTCAAGCCGCCGAGCCTCGTGCCGCTCGCGACGATCGGCGTGCCGACGCTCGGCATGATCCTGCTGTTCCTGCTGCCGTTCTACGACCGCAGCCCGGAGCGTCGTCCAGAGCGTCGTCCGATCGCGACGATCACGGGCATCGCAGTGATTGGCGCGATGGCGTTCCTCACCTACTCGGGCGCCAACGCCGGCTCCCCGACGGCGATCGAAATGAAGACGCCCGCGGCCGTGACGGCGCAGGGCGGCAAGCTCCTCGCGGAATACGAAGCGGGCAAGAAGGTGGTCGCCCAATCGGGCTGCTTGGCCTGCCACAAGATCGGCGAGAACGGCAACGACGGGCCGGGTCCACAGCTGACGAACATCGGCGGGCGCCTGCCACGGCAGGGAATCGCGCGAACGCTCGTCAACCCGACGGCGCCGATGCCGTCGTTCAAGAACCTGCCGCCGAAGAAGTTCAATGCGGTCGTCGCCTTCCTCGCGCAGCTGAAGTAGCGTCCCCGTCATGCCTGCTCAGCGAGGCGCCGGCGCGGGAACCGGACCGAGCAACGTGAACGGGCGTGGCACGAACGGCGCGGCTCCGTCGGACTCGTCCTCTGGACGCCTGGAGGCCGCGCAAGTCCGCTCGATGTTCGACGGCATCGCGGGCGTCTACGACCTGTTGAACACGGCGATGACCGCCGGTCTGCACCACCGCTGGCGCGCGCGCGCGGCCGAGCTCGCGCGCGTCGGGCCTGGTGCAAGGGTGCTAGACGTAGCCACGGGCACGGGAGATCTCGCACTCGAGCTGGCGCGCCGGGTCGCGCCGGACGGCGAGGTGATCGGCAGCGACTTCGCCGAGGGAATGCTCGCGCGCGCTCGGGCGAAGGCGGCCCGCGCAGGCGGTGTGCGGCCACGCTTCGAGTGGGGCGATGCGCTCGAGCTGTCATACGCCGACGACTCGTTCGATGCCGCGACAGTCGGCTTCGGCGCGCGCAACTTCTCCGATCTCGCGCAGGGCCTCCGCGAGATGACGCGCGTAGTGCGCCCGGGCGGGCGCGTCGTCGTGCTCGAGATCACGACGCCCGTCAAGCCGCCGTTGTCGCTGTTCTACGCGCTGTGGTTCGATCGCATCGTGCCGCTGCTCGGCCGCGCTACCGAGGCTTGCGCGAGCATGCTCGGACCGCTGCGGCGTACTCGCGGCACGCGCTCAAACGCCACGGCCGGGAGCGTGACGATCGCCGAGGCCTACACGTACCTGCCGAGCTCGGTCAAGCGCTTCCCGGCGCCCGCGGAGCTGGCCGCGGAGCTCGAGCGCGCCGGTCTCGAGGAGATCTCCTACGTGCTGCTCGCAGGCGGGATCGTCGCGATTCACGCCGGCACGGTCGCGGCGGAGGGTGCTCGATGAGCGCGCTAGAGGGCACACGGGCGGCGGGCGAGAGTGACGCGATCGAGGGCGTCGACGCGATCATGCGCCGCGGCGGGGAGAGCCTGCGCGAGCGCCTCGCCCGCGTCGAGCTGCACCTCGAAGACGTGACGGCGTCCTCGGGGACGCCGCTGGCCAAGCACGCGAACGCGACCGTACGAGCGGGCGGCAAGCGGCTGCGCCCGCTGCTCGTCGTGCTCGCGGCCGAGTCCGTCGGCGGGCCGCCGCCGACGCCCGCCGGCGAGGAGCGACTCGTGCGCGCGGCGGTCGCTGTCGAGCTCGTGCACTCGGCGACGCTCGTCCACGACGATCTGATCGACGGCGCGCAGCTGCGGCGTGGGCAACCGACGGTCGCCGCCGAGGCCGGGCGCGAGGTTGCCGTCGCGACCGGCGACCTGCTCTTCTCGCTCGCCTTCGCGGAGCTCGCGCGAAACGAGAGCGCGACACAGCTTCGAGCGCTCTCGGATGCGAGCTCGGCGCTCGCCGCCGGCGAGCTGTTGCAGCGCGAGGACGCGTACGCGGCGCACGTCGCCGTCGAGCGCTACCTGCGGCGCTGCGAGCTGAAGACGGCGGCGCTGTTCGAGGCCGCATGTCGCCTCGGCGCGCTGACGGCCGCCGATGGGTCGCCGCAGCTCGCCGACGCACTGGGCGCGTTCGCGCGGCGGATCGGCTTGGCTTTCCAGATGCTCGACGACGTGCTTGACGTCTCCGGGCCGGTCGAGCGCACAGGCAAGGCGCGCGGAACGGACCTGCTCGACGGAACGGTCACGCTCCCGTTCATCCTCGCGCGCGAACGCGAGCCGGAGCTCGCGAGCTTCGACCTGGCTGCGCTGAGCACTCCGGAGCAGGCCGAGGAGCTGTGCGAGCGGATCGCCGCTACCGGCGCGCTCGACGAGGCGCGCGAACGCGCGCTGCGCGTCGTCGCCGAGGCGAAGGCCGCACTGCCCGCGATCTTGCCCGATGGGCGGGCAGGGTTGCTCGACTTGGTGGCCGACGTGGCCGTCGAGCGCTACCGGTAAGGAGCAGCCATCGCGCGGAGATGCGCACGGCGGGTAATGCATAGCCGGCCCGGATGGCCGGCCATGTAACGGTCGTGGCGACCGGAGCGCTTACAAGTGGTACCTAAGAGCGGAGGTCGGCTCGACTAGAAGGCAGGATGCCGTCAACCGGTCCGGCAGCGCGCCCGTCAGTCTCAGAAATCCGAAGGCGTGATGAGGTCCGCGTCGAGCGCGCGGACGAAGAAGTCGACTTCCTCGGACATGTTCGCGTGCGTCATGCGGCGGAGGTCGCCGAGCAAAGCACCTGCGGCACGGTCGAGCTCGTCGTCGAGCAGCTCGACGGTCGATTGCTCGAAGACGCCCTCGCGGCGCGACTCGCAGTCGGGGCAACGCAGGACGATGCGCCAGTGGCGAACACCTTCCTCGCACCAGTCGAGCGGGTAGACGAGCTCGCCGCCGCAGTTGAAGCAGACGTGCAACTGCGTCCGGCGCGCACGCTCCGCTGCCGCTCGTCTTACGCTCGCCGGCACCGGCGCTCGACTTGGCAGTCGACTGCGGCGGCTTCGGGGCGCGGGGGTGAATATCGGGGCTTTCGTGTGGCTGCATCGGCTGGTCACGGATGTCATCGACGCGAGAGTACGAGGGCTTTAGCGCGGGCGCTCACGACCCCGTCTTACGTGCAAATCACGGGTCGTCAGGGCCCGATTCAGGGGCGCAGGCGCGTACAGGGCGGTGGTAGGTTCAAGTGGCCGATGGCCACTGCGATCCGCCCGATTGCCCACGAAGACCGCCTCAGCCTCGTCGAGCATCTGGACGAGCTGCGCACGCGGCTGATCATCAGCGGGATCGTGCTGGCGATCGTCTTCGGCGTCTGCCTGTGGCAGAACCACGAACTGCTGCACATCCTGAACAAGCCGTTGCAGACGCAGACGAAGAAGCAGGTTGCCAAGGGTGAGGGCACGGTCGGGCAGGCGGTGCTCGCGCAGCAGGGCTTGCTGAAACTGTCCGGTGACACGCGCGCCGCGCTCGAAGCGCTCGAGCAGCCGGCCAGCGGCATCTCACCGCAAGCGCGCGCCGCGCTGCCGGGACTGATCGCCGCGATGAAGGCGGACGTCGCGAAGATCCCTCGCAAACCGGTCGGCGACAACCCCGTCACACTCGGCGTCGGCGAGCCGTTCACGACGACGATCACGGTCTCGCTGCTGTTCGCGCTCGTGATCTCGCTGCCGTTGATCCTCTACGAGCTCTATGGCTTCGTCGTGCCGGCGCTCAGCCCCGATGAGAAACGCGCCGCGAAACCGCTGTTGCTGGCGGTTCCGTTCCTGTTCGCCGCAGGCGTGCTGTTCGGCTACTTCGTCGTGCTGCCCGCCGCGGTGCGCTTCTTCGTCAACTTCAATGCGAGCGAGTTCAACGTGCTCGTGCAGGCTAGCCAGTTCTACAAATTCGCCGCGACGGTGCTGCTGGCGATGGGTCTCGTCTTCCAAGTGCCCGTCGTGATCCTCGGCGCGACGCGCATCGGCCTGGTCTCCGTCGCGCAGCTACGCAAGAGCCGTCGCTACGCAGTCGTCGCGTGCGCGGCCGTCGCGGCGTTCCTGCCGGGAGACGCGATCACACTGATCCTCGAGACGGTCCCGCTGTATGTGCTCTATGAGGCGAGTATCCTGGTGGCCGCGCTGGTGGGACGGAGAGACGCCAAGCGCGCACAGGGCGCCGAGGCTTCTATGGGGAACCCGGCGCCGCCCCCCGATGACCAAGCGGAGCCAAGCGTGCAGCAGATAATCGATCACGTCGACCCGGACCACACAAACTGATGCTGTTCGACCTGCGCGGACGCCACCGCCGGCGTGCGGTGAAGGTCATCTACGTTGGCCTCGCCCTGCTGATCGGGGTCGGCCTGATCGGCTTCGGGATCGGCGGCGGCCTCGGCGGGGGCGGCCTGCTCAACGCGGCGAGCGAAAACGAAGGCTCAGGCTCGGCGAGCTTCTCCAACCAGATCAAGAAATACGAAAAGACGGTTCGCAAGGAACCGGGCAATGTGGCCGCATGGCAGAAACTGACGGCTGCGGAGCTGCACGAAGCGGGCGGCGAAGCGTACGTCAACGCGACCACCGGAGCGCCTACGGCGAAGGGCAAGGAACTGTTCTCGAAGGCCTCGCGCTCGTGGGAAAGCTACATCGCGCTGAACCCGCCGAAGCCGAGCATCGAACTTGCGAAGCTGATGCTGCGCGTGTACGGCGCCGAAGGGCTCAACCAGCCGGCCTCTGCCGTGCAGGTGCTGCAGCTCGTCGTCGCGGCCGAACCGAACAACGCCTCCTACTACGCGGCGCTCGCGGAGTACGCCTACAAAGCGAAGAACCCGCGCGTGGGCGATCTCGCATCGACGAAGGCCGTGAGCCTCGCGCCCGCGGCCGATCGCGCCCGCGTGAAGTCCGAACTCGAAGCCGTCAAGAAGAGCCCCGAAGGCGGCGAAACGCTGACGACGACGACGAACGGCACGACCTACACGGGTAAGTCCAACGGCAAAGGCGGCTTTACGGGCACGGCCGTCAAGACGACGCCGCAGCCGGCGAAGACCTCGACGAGCGCGAAGACGACGACGAGCAAGACGAAATAGAGCGCCGCTCGGCTAGAATCGCTGGCTGAGCCGGCAGCAGTCGCCGGCGCCCTCCGGGCCGTTAGCTCAACCGGCAGAGCAGGGGCCTCTTAAGCCCAAGGTTGCAGGTTCGATTCCTGCACGGCCCACTTTTCCCGATGTTGCGCGAACCGAGCTGCGTCAGCGCTGGCTGCGGACGATGAAGCGTTTGCCGGACACCGCGTGCCCGGCTGCGTCCGCTGCGATCAGAGTCAGCTCGTACGCCCCTGACCGGAGCAGCCGGCGGATCGTCCTCGTAGGAATCATCAGGTGATGCTCTCCGGCGCCGAGACTGCCGAGCGGCTGTGTGACGAACGAGTCAACCCCGGCGAATCCTGCTTCGGGTGTGCAGGTGACGACGCCGGTGGTCGCGTCGATCGTCAGACGCGCGCGTCTAGTACGACCCGCACGGTCCGCAGCAACCGATCGCTCGCCCCGCGCACGCTCCCGCCCTGCTCGAGTGTTTTCTGGATGTAGGCGAGCGTCTCACCGGTCAGCCGCTCGCCGGGGAGCACGTTCGGAATGCCGGGCGGGTACGTCGCGAGCGACTCGGCCGCGATCCTGCCGGCGGCCTCGGCGGCGGGAACGGCCTCCTGCGGGCCGAGGAACGCCTCGCGCGGGGTCATCGCAAGCTCGCCCCACGGCGGCGGCGCGGCGAAGCTCGCGCTCTCGCCGGAAGGATCGAGCCCGACGCGCCCGGCGGCCTCACGCAGCGCGCTAACGAGCCGTGCGCCCTCGGGCAGCGAAGGCTCGCCCATGCCAAACACCGCGACGACGACGTTCTGCCCGTAGAGCTCGAGGTTGATGTCGCCGATCTCGCGCAGGATCGCCGCGAGCGCGTAGCCGGTCGTCGCGATGCCGCGCACGTCGACGGCGAGGCGCAGCGGGTCATACGCGAACACGCCGGCGCGCCCGGCCATCCGCTCGTCGAGCACGTCGAGCCCGTCGATCGCACGGATCTGCGCGCGCGTCTCGGCGAGCGTCTGCATCGTGTGCGCGAGCAGCTGCGCGCCGTGCATCACGGCGAACCGCCGCGCGGCGTCGAGCGAGGCCGTCAGCAGTGAGCTCGGGCTCGTCGATTCGGTCAGCGTCACCGCGCGATCGACGGCTTCCTCGCCGATCAGCTCCGCGCCGCGCGCGCCGAGGTGCAGCATCGCCGATTGCGTCAAGCTGCCGACGATCTTGTGCGTGCTCGAGATCACGAGATCGGCGCCGAGCGAGAGCGCGTGCGCGGGCAGCTCGTCGTGGAAGGCCATGTGCGCTCCCCATGCCTCGTCGACGACCAACGGCACGCCGTGCGCGTGCGCGACCTCCGCGAGCGCGCGCACGTCGGCGACGGCGCCGAAGTACGTCGGCGAGACGACCCACGCGCCGGCCGCGCCGGGCGTTGCCGTGAGTGCGGCGTCGAGCGTGCTCGGCAGCAGGCAATGCGCGATGCCGAGCTCCGGGTCGAGCTCGGGCGCGACGAACGTCGGGCGCAGCCCCGAGAGCACGAGCGCGTCGACGGCGCTCGAGTGTGCGTTGCGCTGAACGACGACCTCGTTGCCGCGATGGGCGAGCGCGAGACCGGCCGAGAGGTTGCCCTGCGAAGCGCCGTTGACGAGGAACCACGCCCGCTGCGCCCCCCACGCCTGCGCGGCGAGGCGCTGTGCTTGCTCAAACGGCGTCGGCTCCGGGCCGACGTCGATGCCGTAAGTCAGCGCCGGGATGTCGAGGCTGACCGCGCGCTCGCCGATCGCCTCGCGCAGCTGCGGATCCGCGCCGGGCCCGCCCTTGTGGCCGGGCACGTGCAGGCGCGCCGGATCGCGCTCGGCGTACTCGATCAGCGCCTGCAGGTACGGCGCTTGGTCTTCGCTTGCTGGCATCCCTCCAGGCTAGACCCCCGCAGGGTCGCTCGCCGGGGGTACGTCGCTCAAGCGCTGATCTGGGCGCTGCCGGCCTGGCTCTCGCCGAGCAGCGTCTGCAGGCCCGCATCGGTCCACAGCGTCTGCTCGCGCCCCGGGCCGACGCCGACGAGCGTGACCGGCGCGCCGATGTTCTCGGCGATGTACTGCAGGTACTCGCGCGCGGCCGTCGGCAGGTCTGAGAGCGAGCGGCACTCGCCGAGATCCTCGCTCCAGCCAGGCAGCTCGGTCAGCTCGGCCGTCGTGTGGTGCAGCACCGTCTGGTGGTAGGGGAAGTCGTTGAACACCGCGTCTTCGGCGCCGCGGTAGCTTGTGCACACCTGGATGCGGTCGAGCCCCGAGAGCACGTCGAGCTTCGTGATGACGAGCGCCGTGAGGCTGTTCAGACGCGCTGCGTAGCGCAGTGCGACGAGGTCGAGCCAGCCCGTGCGCCGGGCGCGACCGGTCGTCGTGCCGAACTCGCCTCCTGAGGTCCTGATCCGCTCGCCCATCTCGTCGTGCAGCTCGCTCGGGAACGGGCCCGCGCCGACGCGCGTCGTGTACGCCTTCGCGATCCCCCAGATCTCGTCGATGTCCTTCGGGCCGACGCCCGTGCCGACGCACGCCGCGCCCGAGAGCGGGTTCGAGGAGGTGACGAACGGATACGTGCCGTGGTCGATGTCGAGCATCGCGCCCTGCGCGCCCTCGAAGATCACCTTCTTGCCGTCGTCGAGCAGGTCCCACATCAGCTTCGAGGTGTCGGCGATGTGCTGCTCGAGGCGATGCCCGAACGTCAGGTATTCCTCCGTCATCGCGTGCAGGTCGAGCGAAGGGTCCTTCTCGAACGGGCGCAGCGAGAGCCGCTTCGGCTCCATCGCCGCGACGATCTTCTTCTTCAGGATCTTCTCGTCGAGCAGATCCTGCAGGCGGATGCCGAGGCGCGCTGCCTTGTCGGCGTAGCACGGCCCGATTCCTCGGCGCGTAGTGCCGATCTGCAGGCTGCCGAGCTTCGCCTCGCCGGCATGGTCGAGCAGTAGGTGGTAGGGCATGATCAGGTGCGCGTTCGCCGAGATGCGCAGGCCGCCGACGTCGACGCGGCGAGCGCGCAGCGCGTCGAGCTCGCCGATCAGCACCTTCGGGTCGATCACGACGCCGTTGCCGATCACGCAGCACTTGCCTGGATAGAGGATCCCCGAGGGGATCAGGTGGAGCTTCCACTCCTCGCCGTCACGCACGATCGTGTGGCCGGCGTTGTTGCCGCCTTGGAAGCGCACGACGGCGTCGGCCTGCTCGGCAAGCAGATCCGTGATCTTGCCCTTCCCCTCATCGCCCCACTGGGCGCCGACGATGACGATTCCCGGCATGTGAGGTCCAGTCTACGGAGGGTTCGCTCAGGCCGAGGGGACCGAACCGAACTCGGCCAATTCGTCATCGAGGTTCGCGCGGCCGTCTCTGTGCGAGAGGCGGTCGTCATTGCCGTAGAGCGGCAGCCCGTTGCCGCAGATCGCGACGAGGCGCGAGACCGTTCGCTCGCCGAGCTGATCGATCAGGTCCTCGTACTTCAGGTTCGTCGTGACGATCATCGCGCGCTCGTCCTCGTAGCGCGTGTTGATGATCGAGTAGAGCTGCTCGAGCACCCACTCGGTCGTATTCTCCGCGCCGAGGTCGTCGATGTGCAGCAGGTCGACTGCCGCGAGGCGTTCGAGGAAGCCGACCATCCCGGCCTCCGTCTCGATCGCCGCGCGGACGAGGTTGAGCAGCCGCGGCAGCGAGTAGATCGCGACCGAGCGGCCGGCCTCGAGCGCGGCCTTCGAGACGATCATCGCGAGCGTCGTCTTGCCCGTGCCGACGTCGCCCATCAGCCACAGACCGCGCCCGGCGTCGAGGTTCGCGTCGATGTCGCGCACGTAGCGCCTGACCTCCTGCACGACGTCCGGCGCGACGCGCGCGATTTCCGGAACTGGCGGGCGGTCGAAGGAAACGCCGCGGTAATGCTTTGGCACGCGACCCTCCAAGCCTGCCGTACGCCGCCTCGCGATGCGTCCCGCGCGGCAGCGGCAGTCGCTCGTCGTGTTCGTCTCCTCGTCGAGCAGGAAGCCGCTGCCGTCGCACAGCCCGAACTGGCACGGCGCGCCGGGCGTCTGCCCGCCTCCCAGCGGCGGGTCCAGCTCGCCTCTCATTCGTAGCGCTCGCCGGCGTAGTTGTTGAACTTCGGGTACTCCTTCTGGAACGTCAGCGTCACTTTCCCGACGGCTCCGTTGCGATGCTTGGCGATGATCAGGTCGGCCTCGCCGACGCGCTCCGATTCCTCGTCGTAGTACTCGTCGCGGTAGATGAACATGACCAAGTCGGAGTCCTGCTCGAGGTTTCCCGACTCGCGCAGGTCCGACAGCTGCGGCTTCTTGTCTGGACGCGTCTCGACCGCGCGGCTGAGCTGCGAGAGCGCGATCACGGGCACGCCCAGCTCGCGCGCGAGGATCTTCAGCCCGCGGCTGAGCTCGCCGACGGCCGTCACGCGGCTGTCGTAGCGGCTGTCGGTGCGCATCAGCTGCAGGTAGTCGATGATGATCAGCCCGAGCCCGTCCTCGCACTGGCTGTGCAGGCGTCGCGCCTTCGCGCGGATCTCGAGCATGCCGACGTCGCTCGAGTCGTCGACCCACAGCGGTGCCGCCGCGAGCACCTGCGAGGCCTTGAGGATCTTCGGCCAGCGCTGCTCGGCGACGCGACCCTTGCGCAGCTCCTCGCCCTTGATGTGCGCCTGCGAGGCGACGAAGCGCTGCGCGAGCTCCGCCTCGGCCATCTCCAGCGAGAACAACGCGACGGGCTTGTTGAATTTGACGGCCGCGTTCTCGGCGATGTTGCAGACGAGCGCGCTCTTGCCCATCGCCGGGCGCGCCGCGATGATGATCAGGTTGCCCGGCTGGAAGCCGCCCGTGATCTCGTCGAGATCCTTGAAGCCCGATGGCGTGCCCGTCAGCGACGTCCCTTCGATCGAGAGGCGGTGAAGCTTGTCGAGCTCCTCGTGCAGCACCTCCTCGATCGCGCGGAAGTCCTGCTGGCGATCGTCGCGACCGACCTCGAGCATCGCCTTCTCCGCCTGCTCGACGAGCTCGCGCGGCGGCGCCTGATGGCTGGCGACGCTCTCCTGGATCTCATACGACGCTTTCAGCAGGCGGCGCAGGAGCGCGTTCTCGCGCACGATCTGCGCGTAGCGCCTGGCGTGGCCGGCGGCCGGGACGACGCCCGTCAGCTCGTCGACCGCCGCGGCGCCGCCGATGTCCTCGAGCCTGCCCGACTGGCGCAGGCGGTCGATCACGGTCAGCGTGTCGACCGGCTCGCTCTCGTTGTAGAGAGCCAGCATCGCCTCGTAGATCGCGCCGTGACGCTCGCGGTAGAAGTCGTCAGCGCGCAGGCCCTCCTCGATCACCAGCGCATACAGCGAGCGGTCCGACAGCAGGATCGCGCCGAGCACCGACTGCTCCGCGTCGAGGTTGTGCGGCGGCGCGAGCCCCGCTCGGGAGGCGCCGTTCGTACCGTTCGTTGTCGCGACCGCGCTCATGCGAGGGGCGAGTTTAGGTCGGGGCCGTCGTCCGACCCGGGAGCGTGTCCGCTATGAACGGTGTTTTTGTTCAGCACGAACAGATGTTCGCACTTGCACCGGCGGGCGCGGCTGCGCTACTTCTTCGCGACGACCATCGTCTTGATGGTCGCGGGCACGTTGTCGACGACGTCGACGACGACCATGTACGTGCCGACGTTCTTGATCGGCTCCGGCAGGTGCACGTTTTGTTTCTCGATCTTCAGGCCCCGCGCTTCTTTGATCGCGTTGGCGATGTCCTGCGCCGTGACGGAGCCGAACAGACGACCGTCGGCGCCGGCCTGCTGCGGAATCGTCAGAACCGTGCGGTTGAGCAGGTTGACGTTCTCCTCGGCTTTCTCGATCGCGTTGCGCTCGGCGCGCTCGGCCGCGTCCTGGCGCTGACGGATCACTTCGACCGCGCCGCGCGTCGCCGGCTGAGCCAGCTTGCGCGGCATCAGGTAGTTGCGCAGGTAGCCCTTCGAGACGTCGACGACATTGCCTTGCTCGCCGAGCGAGTCGACGTCCTGCAGGAGGATGGCCTCGGGCATCGCGCGCCTACCGATCGCGATCGCGGTCGCCGCGTTCGCGCCGCGGGCTGTCCTCGCGGCCACCCTCGTTGACGTACGGCAGCAGCGCAAGCTCGCGAGCGCGCTTGACCGCTCGCGCGATCTGCACCTGGTGGCGGCGGCACGAGCCCGTGATCCGCCGCGAGCGGATCTTGCCCTTCTCGGAGACGAACTTGCGCAGCGACGTGACGTCCTTGTAGTCGACCTGCTCGACCTTGTCGCGGCAGTACTGACACGACTTGCGCCTGCCGCTGCCGACGCCGCCCTTCTTGTCACGCCGGCGAACCGGCTTGCCGCGACCGCGTGCCTTGGCCATCAGCGTGCCTCGCCGCGAAGGGCGCTGCGGTTACCGGGCGTAAAAGCTGATGAATGCACTAAGACCTCGCTGTGACTGGCTGAAAACTCAGAACGGAATATCGTCGTCGCCGGAACCGCTGGCGACCGGCGCAGGCTGAAAGTCGCCTTCGTTCACAGGCACGTCGCCTCCGCTGGAGACTCCATTGCCCTGTTGGGCTCCGAACCCGCCCCCGCCGGAGGCGTCTTCGCGCGAACCCAAGAACTGCACCGAATCGGCAATGATATCGGTTGCCTGGCGCTTTGTGCCGTCCTGTGCTTCCCACTCGCGCCACTCCAGGCGCCCGTCGATCGCCACGGGGCGACCCTTGGAGAGGTAGCGCGCCGCGTTCTCGCCCTGCGCGCCCCACACGGTGACGTTGAAATAGTTGGGCTTGTCGACCCATTCGCCCGAGGCGCCGTCCTTGCGTCGCGTGTTGCAAGCGATGCGCAGGCTGCACACAGACATGCCGCTAGGCAGCGAACGCAGCTCCGGATCGGCTGTCAGGTTTCCGGTCATCACGACCCTGTTGATGTTGGTGGCGGCCACGGCTCCTCTTCCTTTCGGGGGGTTGCGTCTCTGCTCAGGCCCTCAGCGGTCCCGGTTCGATTCGCATCGACTTCGTGTCTAGCTTCGTGCGTCGAGTCTAGACCGGGCTGCGGGCACGAGCCGCGCGCGAGGCCCCGCGAATTCCGCTAATTGCGGTCGTCGGCAGCCGTGCGGCGTGCGCGTGTGGCGCGTGTCGAGGTGCCGAAGACCTCGTCCCAGTACGGCGCGCTGATCCCGAACCCGCGCGTGTCGTCCTGGAAGTGATGGCGCATGTGACGCTCGCGCAGCATCCGGCCGAGCCATCCGTGCGGGCGGAAGTGGTGCAGGTAGTAGTGCATCATGTCGTAGACGAGGTAGCCGACGAAGAAGCCCGCGCCGAGGCCCGGCGCGTAGCGCCCGCCGAAGATCAGGTAGAGCAGGCCGAACACGGCCGCGCCGAGCGGAACGCTGACGGCCGGCGGCATCACGAGGCGCATCGGGTCGTTCGGGTGGTCGTGGTGGACGCCGTGGATGATCCAGTGCAAGCGCGCGCCGATGCCCTGCTCCGGCTCGAAGTGGAAGACGATCCGGTGCAGCCAGTACTCGAACAGCGTCCACAGCGCATAGCCGGCGATCGCCAGCACGAGCGTCAGCAGCACGCTTATTTTCGAGAGGCTCCACGCCCCGAGGAAGACGATCCCGGGAACGAAGATCAGCACAGGCACTGCCGGATGCACGCGCGAGAGCGCGTCGAGCACGCGTGACTCGAACATCGGAGGCGATGCGCGCAGTACGTCCGTGCGGCTGGTTGCTCCGTCGTTCATGTCCTCGGCCCAGCCCATCGTTCGATCTTATTACGCCCGCGCCACATACGCGGACGGCTGACGGACGCTATGCAGGGAGCCGCCTAGGCGGCGCTAGGAAGGCTCGCCGACGGCGACCTCGGCGTCCTCTGCGGGCGCCTCGGTTGCCTGCGCTGGAGCCTCAGCCGCCTCTGCGGCGGGCGCGGCCTCGGCCGGCGCCTGCTCGACGGCGGGCGCTTGCTCCTCTGCGGCCGGTGCTGACTCGGCCGGCGCCTGCGGCGGCGCGGCTGCGGCGCCCGCGGCCATGTCGGAAGGCGGCGCGCCGACTCCTGGCGCAAGCTTGATGATGCGGAAGCGCAGCACCTCGTCGGCGAGGCGCAGCGTCCGGTCGAGCGAGCTCAGCAGCTCAGTCGCGGAGACGTGGAACTGCAGCAGGTGGTAGCGCGCGCTCGTCTTTTTGTCGATCGGGTACGTCAGCGCGCGTTCGCCCCACTCGTCGTGACGCAGCAGCTCGCCCTGGGCCTCGATCGAGGCGCGCGTGTCCGCGACGAGCTTTGCGCGCGTCGCGTCGTCGGCCGCCGGGTCGAGCAGCAGGACGAGGTCGTATGTCGGTGCAGGCAGCGTCATCAGAGGGCACCGTGAGGCGCAGCGCCGAAGGTTAGCGGGTCCGGCCCTTCGCGCGGATGTCCGCGAGCTGCTCGTCGATCCAGTCGCCCGGATCGCGCGAGGTGACGATCTCGACGAGCCCCTCCGCGCGTCTGTGCTTCTCTGCCGGCGCCATCGTCAGCGCGGCGTGGATCGAGTCGGCGAGCTCCTGGATGTCGAACGGATTGACCGACAGCGCGAACTCGCCGAGCTCCTCGTGCGCGCCGGTGTTCTCCGAGAGGATCGAGACGCCCTCGCGCTCGTTGACGATCGGGCCCTCCTTCGCGACCAGGTTCATGCCGTCGAACATCGCGTTGACGAGCAGCACGTCGTAGTGCTTGTAGGCCGCCATCGCCTCCTCCAGATCGTCTCTGAGCTTGAGCTGGACCGGCATCCAGTCGGGTGTGCCGTGCCGATGGTTGACGACGGCGACGAGCGCCTCGATCGCCTCGAGGTACTCCGCGTACTGCGGCACGTCCGTTCGCGACGGCATCAGCTGCGCGACGAACGTCACCCGCTCGGAGAACTCCGGGTGCTGCTCGAGGAACAGGTCGAACGCCGAGAAGCCGCGCAGCACGTTCTTGCTCAAGTCGGCGCGGTCGACGCGCAGGATCAGGAAGTCGCGCCGGCGGCGCAAGAGCTCGCGCTCGAACAGCTCGACGCGCTCGCGCTGCGCGACGCGACGCGTCGCCTCGTGGTCGATCGGCAGCGGATACGCACGTACCCACACCTCGCGGTCTTCTCCCGGCGCGAGCACGACGCCGCGATCGAAGTCGATCTCGAGCCCCATCAGATCGCGACAGCACTGCAAGAAGTTGCGCCTGTAGGAGCGCGTGTGGAAGCCGATGATGTCGTTCGCCAGCAGGCCCGTGAAGATCTCCTCGCGAATCCGCGTCGGCAGCACGCGCCAGGCGTCCGACTGCGTCCACGGGATGTGCACGAAGTGGTGCAGGAAGACGTCCGGACGCGCCTGGCGGACGAGCTTCGGCAGCGTGTAGAGGTGATAGTCGTGAACCATCACGACCGGCTCCTCGCTGCCCTCGAGCTCCTGCACGACCGCTTCGGCGAGATCCTCGTTCACGGCGTTGTAGCCGAACTCGAAGGCCTCGATCTCCTCGCGGCGGATGTCGGGCGCGTTCGAGAGGTCCCACAGGTAGTGCTGGATGAACCACAGCATCGGGTTCGCGACGACGTTGTAGAAGCGGTCGTATGCGTCCGGGTCCGATACGACCAGGCGCACCTTGAAGTCGACGTCGCCTGACGGCGAGCGCACCGGGAACGGTCGTTCGCCGTGCTCGCGCGAGGCCTTCACGTCGTACTCGCTCATCGCCGAGGCGATCCAGATCGCTTCGCGATGCGAGGCCAAGCCGGTAAGTGCTGTGACGACGCCACCCGAGCCGCGCTGTGTCTGGCCACGGGCGTCGAACGTGACCGGCCCGCGGTTGCTCACGAGCACCAGCGGAACGTCGCTGGTGGCGTCACCGCTCATGGTGCACCTCGATCATGTCGGCGCCCTTGGTGGGAACGCTCGACATCCGTCCTCACCCTTCGGTCTTCAGCTCGTTGAAGATCTTCAGGTAGTCGCGTAGATAGCGGGGCGTGAGGAAGTGCGTGCGCACGTGCTCCTTGCCGCGCCGGCCGAGGAACTTGCCCAGGGCCGGGTCCTTCAGCACCTCGAGCGATCGCTCGGCGCATTCCTCGGCGCTCGAGACGAGAAAGCCCGTCACGCCGTCCTCGATCTGCAGCGGGATGCCGCCGACGTCACCGCCGATGAACGGCCGCGCCTTCCAGATCGCCTCTGAGACCGTCAGCCCAAAGCCCTCGCGCGTCGACTTCTGGATCAGCACGTCGGCGTGCGACTGAAACGCGTTGACCTCGATCGCGCCGACGTTGTTGAAGTTGTTGAGGATGTGGATGTCCGGGTCGCCGTCCGCGTGCGCGATCGTCGCGTTGAAGAAGTCCCAGCCCTCCGGGTCGTCGCTGGCCATCGAGCCGACGAGCGCGAGCTGCACCTCGGGCATCGACTCCTTGACGATGCGGTAGGCGTCGATCACGCCGAGCGGGTCCTTCCACGGGTCGAAGCGCGAGACCTGACACATCAGCGGCCGGTCGACGTCGATCCCGAACTGCCCGCAGACGAACGCGCCGTCCTCCGGCGAGAGCGCCATGTTCTTCGGAGTCAGCGGGTCGATCGCGGGCGGCACGACGTTGACGTGCCCGCCCATCCCCTCCGGCACGTACTCGCGCATGTGAAACAGCGACTGCGGATAGTCCTTGATGTACGGCAAGAGCTGACGGATCGTGTCGGGGTTCGGCGTCGAGACGTCGATGTGGCAGCGCCACACCCAGCCCTTCGCCTTCTCCGGGACGAGCCCGAACAGCGCAGCCGGCTGCGGGTCGTGCACGAGGCACACGTCCCAGCCCCCGGAGAGCTCGCGCGCGTTCATCTCGTTGTACTGCTTCCACGTCGCCCACTGCTCCTCGTCGAGATCCTGCGGCGCGCCCTGCAACGCGTTGTGCATCAGCTTCGTCGCGTTGAAGAACTCCTCGCGGCCGTAGATCACCTGCCACTCGCAATCCAGTCCGACGTCGCGCATCAACGGCACGAGCGTGTAGAGGATCTCCGAGACGCCGCCGCCGAACGCCGTCGCCGAGATGTGCACGACGCGATCGCCCTGCAGCGGCTCCGCGAGCTCGCGGATTTCGGCGATCAGCTCGCGCCCGCAGATGTGCGTGTAATCGGTGAGTGTCTTGTTGCCGACGGCGACGGGCTGGAGCACGCGGCCGCACGATACCTAACGCCGCACGCGTCCTTGGCCTGCTCATGGGGCCGCGCGCCGAACTATGGTCTAGCGATGCTCAACGGGCGCCTCTATCGGGCGGCGTTCCTGCCGTTCTTCTTCGCCCTCGCGATCGCTGCTTTCTCGCTCACAGGCCGGCCTGCGCCGCTGCGCTCCACGCTCGCGCCCGACGCCTTCGAAGGCTCACGCGCGTTCGCCGAGCTCGGCGCGCTGGCGCAGCGCTTTCCCGACCGCCGCGCCGGCAGCAGTGGCGACCGCGCGCTCGCCGGCTACGTAGCGCAGACGCTGCGCAGCCTCGGTGGCAACGCCGGTGGCGGCTTCAGCGTGCACACGCGCCGCTTCACCGCGCAGACGATCGACGGCGAGCGCGAGCTGACGAACGTGATCGCGCAGCGCCCTGGCTCGACCGGAGCGAAGCCGATCGTGATCCTTGCCCACCGCGACGCCGCCGGGCGCGGTGCACGCGCGGAGCTCTCGGGCACCGCCGCGCTGCTCGAGCTCGCACGCGTCTTCGCCGCGCGTGAGACGCAGCGCACGATCGTGCTCGTCTCGACGAGCGGCGGCAGCGGCGGCGATGCGGGCGCGGCCGAGTTCCTCGCGCAGGACGGCGGACCGTTCGACGCCGCGATCGCGATCGGCGATCTCGCCGGCACGCGCCAGCGCAAGCCGTTCGTCGTGCCGTTCTCCGACGGCTTCGGTGCCGCGCCGGTCGAGCTGCAGCGGACCGTCGCCGACGCGATCACGAACGAGGCCGGCGCCGACCCGGGCTCGCCGAGCGGCTTCGGCCAGCTCGCGCACCTCGCGTTCCCCCTGACGGTCGGCGAACAGGGCCCGCTCGACGCCGCCGGCATCCCGTCGGTGCTCGTGCAGGTCAGCGGCGAACGCGGGCCTTCCTCCTCCGAGCCCGTCAGCGTCGCCGGCCTGGAAGGCTTCGGCCGCGCCGTGCTCAGCGCCGTCGACGCGCTCGACACGAGCCCCGACGTGCCGGCCGCGATGCAGACCGGCCTGCTGATCCAGCGCAAGACGATCCCGGCCTGGGCGCTTCGGCTGCTGCTCGGCACGCTGCTGCTGCCGCCGTTGATCGTCGCCGCCGACGGATTCGCACGCGCACGCCGGCGCCGCCTGCCCCTCGCGCGCTGGGCGCTGTGGACGCTGCTGTGCGCCGCGCCGTTCCTGCTCAGCGCGCTGTTCGCGATCGTGCTCGCCGCCGTCGGGATCATCGGCGCGGCGCCGCAGTCGCCGATCCCGCCGCAGTCGCTCTCGTTCGACGGCTCGGCCGCCGCATCGCTGCTCGCCGTGGTGCTCGCCTTCGCGCTTTCGTGGCTCGTCTGGCCGGTCGCGCTGCGGCGTCTCGGCTTGCGCGCGCGACCGCAGTCCGATGCCGCAGGCGTCGCGATGCTGCTCGTGCTGCTGCCTGTCGCGGTGATCGTCTGGCTGCTGAACCCCGTCGCCTCGCTGCTGCTGCTGCCTGCCGTGCACCTGTGGCTGCTCGTCGTCTCACCCGAGCTGCGCCCGCGCCCGCCCGTCGCCGTCGCGATCGTGCTCGCAGCGCTGATTCCGCTCGCGCTGCTGATCGCCTTCTACGCCGATCAGCTAGGGCTCGGCCCCGGCAGGCTTGCGTGGATGGCCGTGCTGCTCGTCGCAGGCGGGCACGTCGGCCTGCCCGGCGTGCTGCTGTGGAGTGTTTCGCTGGGCTGCGCCGCGGCCGCAACGGTGCTCGCGCTGAGCACCGCTTCGGCGAGTGCGGGGGAGGATGATCGCCCTCCAGGCGAAATCACGATCCGAGGACCGATGTCCTATGCGGGTCCCGGCTCGCTTGGCGGTACCCAGTCGGCTCTGCGACGATAACTCTCCATAACACGACGTGACGATGTCTGAGATCCCCTTCTCCCCACTTTCCCGAAGTGGTCCGAGCTTCGCCGCGCGACGGCGCGCGCGCCGCTCGCAGCGCGCGATCCGCGTGCTCGGCGCCGTGCTGATCACCGCCGGCGCGCTCGCGCTGATCGACGCCGGCGTGACGCTCGTCTGGCAGGAGCCGTTCTCGGCGATCTACGCGAAACTGCGCCAGGATCACTTGAGCGGCGCGCTTGCGAAGGTCGAACGCGCCGCGCCGACGGCCGTCGAAGAGCGCCAGCTTGTCGACCTCTCCGACGTTCGCCGCCGCGTCGCGCTGCTCGCCGGCGGCCTGCAGGGACGCGCGAAGGACGGCAGCCCCGTCGGGCGCATCCGGATTCCGCGAATCGGCGCGAGCTTCGTCGTCGTCAAGGGGACTGACACCTCCGATCTCGAGAGCGGACCGGGCATCTATCCCGAAACGGTCTTCCCCGGCATGGCCGGGACGACGGCGATCGCCGGGCACAGGACGACGTACCTCGCGCCGTTCCGCCACGTCGATCAGCTGCGCAGCGGCAGCGTGATCCACCTCGACATGCCCTACGCGCACTTCACCTACTCGGTCGTCGGCAAACGCGTCGTCGCTCCGAGCGACGTCAGCGCGGCCGTCGGCAACGTCGGCTACTCGCGCCTCGTGCTGTCCGCCTGCACGCCGCTGTTCAGCGCCGCCAAACGCCTGCTGATCTACGCGCGGCTGATCCGCACGGTTCCCGTCGGAGCTGGACGCATCCCGGCCGCGGAGCGCCCTGCGGGGGCGCAGGAAGCGCTAGTCGGCGACCAACTCGAAGAGCCGGCTTCAGCGCGGCTCGCCGCGCAGCAGGTGCCGGCGAAGCCGCAAGCCTCGCTACCAGGCGTGCTCGAACCCGGCAAGTCGCACCTCACGTCCATCCCCGGCGACTAGCGCGACCCCGCCCGCCCCCGCGAGCACCTCGCCGATCCACGTGACGCCGGCGCCACCCGCCTGCGCGAGCGCGGACTCGACTGCCTCCCGTCGAGCCGGCGGCGCACAGAAACACAACTCGTAGTCTTCGCCGCCGCGGGCCGCGAGCTCGAAAGGGTCGGCCGCGAGAGCCGCGCACACATCGAGCACGCCGGCGGCCAGCGGCAGCCGCCGAAGCTCGATCCGCAGCTCAGCTCCGCTCGCGCGCCCGAGGTGGCCCGCGTCGCTTGCGAGGCCGTCGGACAGGTCGATCATCGCTCGCACGCCCGCAGCGGCGAGCGCCTGGCCCTCGCGCAATCGCGGCAACGGCGCCCGCGAGCGCTCGAGCACCGCCTCGCTTCCGGCGATCGCGTGCGCGCCGCCTTCACGCGCACCCAGCACGGCGAGCGCCGCGCCGGCCGCGCCGAGCTCGCCCGTCACGCCGACGAGATCGCCCGGTCGCGCGCCGTCGCGCCCGATCAGCTGCTCCTCGCGCTCGGCCCAGCCGACGACGGTCACCGAGACGCTCAGCGCCGGGGCCGCGACGACGTCGCCGCCGGCGATCGTTGTGCCGCACGATGCCGCGAGCGCGCCGGCCGCGCGCACGAGCGCGAGCGCCTGCTGCTCGGCGAGCCCCTCAGGCAGGCCGAGCGCGATGTATGCCTCGCCCGGCATCGCGCCCATCGCGGCCAGATCAGACAGCGCCGAGGCGAGCGCGCGCCGGCCGACCTCGCCCGGCGTCGCCCAGCCGTCGCGCAGGCGGAAGTGAACTCCGTCGACCATCGTGTCGACGGAGACGACGCACAGCGCGCGCGCTCGAACGACGGCGGCGTCGTCGCCCGGCCCGCGGATCACTCGCGATGCGTCTGCTGTCGAGCCGAGCTCACCCGCCAGCTCGGCTTCGATTGAGTCGATCAGCGATCGCTCGGCGATGAGCGCCCGCTCAGCGGTGGCGGTAGACGATCCGCGCGCGATCCAGGTCGTACGGCGAAAGCTCGCAGCGCACGCGGTCGCCCGGCAGGATGCGGATGCGGAATCGGCGCATCTTGCCTGCGACGTGTCCGAGCACGACGTGGTCGTTGTCGAGCTTCACGCGGAACATCGCGTTCGGCAAGGCCTCGATCACCTCGCCCTCGAATTCAACCTTGTCCTCCTTTGCCACGTCTAACTGTCCCCCATCTCGGCGCCGACGATCGCCGGCTGCCGGTTATCTGAAGTCAATGCAGTTGAAACTACCAGCGTCCGTCCGAAAAGGCCGTCGCCGAGCAATCGCGCGAGCGTCGTTTCGCGCACGTCTCGCTCAGCCGGGCGAAGCGCCGCCGGTCGCGCCAGGGTTCGATTCTTCGTGCTGCGGCGGCGCGCTCGGCGGTTCGGCGCCGCCTTTTTCGGGCGAGTGCTTTTCGCGGTGAGTGTGGCTCGAGGTCGTTTCTTCACTGCTTTCTTCACTGCTGCGCGACTCGCCTGTCGTCGCGAATTTGCCGTAGAACGGCGTGTAGGTGATCGATTCCTTAGGCGTCGCGAACGGCACGCAGGTCTTGCCTTCCTCGACCGCCGACATGTACGCGTGCCAGATTTCGGCCGGTAGATATCCGCCCTGCTGGGGCTCGCCGTGCACATCGGTCATCGAGACGCGTTTCGTCGGGTAGCCCATCCACACGGCCGTCGAGTAGTTCGGCGTGTAGCCGTCGAGCCAAGCGTCGACGAGTTCGCTCGTCGTGCCGGTCTTCGCGGCCGTCGGGCAGTCGATCGCCGAGCGCCCCGCCGTGCCGCTTTCGACGTTCTCTTTGAGGATCTGCGTCTCCTCGGCGGCGACGCCTTCGCTGAGCACTTTCACCCGATGCGGTTTGCCCCAGTTGTTGTCCACGTGTCCGTCCGGGAAGACGACTTTCGTGATCGCGATCGGCGTGTTGCGGTAGCCGCCGTCGGCGAGCGTCGCGTAGACGTTCGCCATCTCCAGCGGCGTCACGCCGAGCGTCAGCCCGCCGAGCGCCTCCGCGGCGTAGCTCTTCAGCGGGCTCGTCACGCCGAGCTTGCGCGCCATCGCGGTGACCGTCGACTCGCCGAGGTCGGCCGCGAGCTGCGCATAGACGGTGTTGTCCGAGGTCAGCGTCGCGTCGACGAGGTTGATCGACTTGCCCAGCGACGTGCCCTCGAACGTCTTCACTTCGTACGTCGGGTAGCCCGGCAGCCAGCCGGGCTCGAGCGTGTGCGAGAGGTAGTACGTGCTGTTCGGGTCGACTCCACGCGACAGCGCGTCGGCGAGCACGATCGCCTTGAACGTCGAGCCCGGCTGGCGGTGGCCCTGCGAGGCGAGGTTGTACTGCGATTCCTCGTAGCTCTGCGACTCGGCCATCGCCTCGATGTCGCCGTTGGCCGGGTCGATCGTGACGATCGCCGAGGCCGGGTCTTCAGGCTCGTCGAGCACGTCGGCGATCGCCTTGCGCGCCTTGCTCTGCATCGAGAGGTCGATCGTCGTGTGCACCTTCAACCCGCCCTGAGCGACGGTCTGCGCGCCGTAGCGTTCGGTCAGCTTCTGGCGGACGTATTCGAAGAAGAAGTCCTCCTTGCGCTGTGAGTAGAAGTAGCCGCGCTTGACTTCCAGGGGCGAGGCCTCCGCCGAGGATGCCTGCTCCGGGGTGATGTAGTGAAGTTCGGCCATCTTCGCGAGCACCTCGTTGCGCCGTTGCTTGGCGACGTGCCCGTCGCGGAACGGGTTGTACTGCGACGGCGCCTGCGGCAATCCGGCGAGCAGCGCCGACTGCTGCAGGTTCAGCTTCGACGCGGGCTTGTCGAAGAACACGCGCGAGGCCGCCTGCACGCCGATCGCCGTCTGCCCGCCGAGCGTGCCGTACGGGACGCTGTTGAGATAGCTCGTCAGCACTTCGTGCTTTGAGTGTTTCTTCTCGTACTCGATCGCCAGCTTCGCCTCGATGATCTTCTGCTTCAGCGTGTGCTGATCGCCGCCGAGGTACAGGTTGCGCACGAGCTGCATCGTGATCGTCGAGCCGCCCTGCAGCGCCTTGCCGTGCGTGACGTCCTTGACGGCCGCGCGGAAGATGCCCGTCAAGTCGACGCCGTTGTTCTTGTAGAAGCGCTGGTCCTCGATCGCGACCGTTGCGTTGCGCAGGTTCGCCGGGATGTCGCTCCACGAGACCGGGCTGCGCAGCTGATCGGAGGAGATGAAGCCGAGGCGCGTGCCGTCGGCGGCGTAGACCTGTGAAGAGCCGCCGCCGAGGATCGGCTTGAGCGAACCGATTGCAGGCGCCGACTGCTCGACGTTGAGCACGTAGCCGACGGCTGCGATCACGCCGACGATCAGCCCGACGACGATCACGCCGCCACCGATCAGCAGAAACTTGGTCGCGCCCTTGCGGTTGTGCCTGCGCCTGCGCTGTCGTGCCTGTCGAGACATGCCGGAACCTCCGAGATTACCTGCCGGATTGTGATTTCCTGCCAGTTGCACCGTGTTGCCCCGACGCATGGCGCCCTCGAAAATGACCCCCGATACAGCCGAGCTCGCGATCGCCGATCCCGCAGGCGAGCTTCCCGGCGCGCTGCACGCTCCCGCCCGCCGCGCCACGCGAGCGTCCTTCGCGTGGCGTCCGGCGACGGCGCTGCGCACGCTCGATCCCTCGCGCGCGGCGGCCGTGCGCGACAGCTGGCGTGCGCTGTGGAGCTCGCGCCTGTTGATCTGGGCCGCCGCCGTCGCGACGCTCTCGACGTACGGCTTCGGGCCGGTGCGCCACGCGTTCAACCCGCCCGGGCTGACGCGCGGCTTCGGCTGGCTCGGCGATGCGCTCGCGGCACCGGCCGCGCGCTGGGACGCGTCGTGGTACCTCGTCATCGCGCACTACGGCTACCGCCCCGATCTCGGCTCGTTCACGGCCTCGCGCGACGCTTTCTTCCCGCTCTACCCCCTCGGCCTGCGCGGCCTCGGCTCGCTCGGCATTCCGCTCGTGCTCGCGGGCGTGCTGATCTCGATGCTCGCGCTCGCGCTCGCGCTGTACGGGATCCACCGGCTGACGACGCTCGAATTCACGCGCATCGGCAAGCCCGGTGGCGAGGTCGCGCGCCTCGCCGTGCTCGTCACCGCGTTCGCGCCGATGGCCTTCTTCCTCTCGGCCGTCTACTCCGAGGCGCTGTACCTCGCGCTGTCGGTCGGGCTGTTCTATGCCGCGCGCCACGGTCGCTGGGCGCTCGCCGGCATCCTCGCCGCGCTCGCCGGCGCGACGCGCAGCGCCGGGATCGTGCTGCTGCTGCCCGCGCTGCTGCTGTACGCGTACGGCCCGCGCGAGGATCGCCTGCCCGACTTCCCGTTCGCGCACGGCCTGCGGCTGCGCTACAAGCTGCGCAAGGACCTCCTCTGGCTCGCGCTCGCGCCGGCCGGGCTCGCGCTGTACATGCTCTACCTCGGTCTCGCCGGCGGCGACCCGCTCGCTCCGTTTCACGCGCAGGACGTCTGGGGCCGCCATTTCGCCGGGCCGTACCTCGGCGTGTGGGACGGGCTGCAGGCCGCGTTCGAGGGCGCTCGGCAGCTGCTGTCGTTCCAGCAGGCGCACGCGTACTTCGCGACCGGCGGCGAAAGCGCGTTCGTCGCGGCCGAGCACAACCTGCTGCTCGTCGCCTTCCTGCTCGCGGCGATCGTCGCGATCGTCGGCGTCGTGCGCACGCTGCCGCTCGCGTACGGCGCGTACGTGATCGCAGCGCTCGCGCTGCCGCTCTCATACCCCGTCACGGCGCAGCCGCTGATGTCGCTGCCGCGCTTCCTCGTCGTGCTGTTCCCGCTGAGCATGTGGTTCGCGGCGTGGCTTGCGTCGCATCCGCGCGCGCGCCGCCCCGCGCTCGGCGGCTCCGCCCTGCTGCTGGCGTTCTTCGTCGCCGAGTTCGCGACATGGCATTGGGTTGCGTAGGGCCGTGGAGACCCCGCTGATCCCGCCGCCCGCAGCGCTCACGCATGGCGCGCCGCCCGAGCAGGAGCCGCCCCCGAGCGGCTCGGCCGGCTGGTCGCCGTGGCTCGCGCCGGTCGCGCTCGTCGGCGGGATCGTGCTCGCCGCCGTCGGCGGTCTGCTCGTCGACATCCCCGCGCTCGCGCTCGGCGTCGACGTGACCGCCTCGCACTTGCCGGCGGGCCTGTCGATCGCCGATACGGCCGTGCAGGACGCCGCGTTCGTGATCGTCGCCGTCTTCCTCGCGCAGCTGGGCGGTCGCAAGGTCAGCGCGGCGCTGTTCGGCCTGCGCCCGACGCCGCTGCGCAGGGCCGTCGCGCTGATGCTCCTGACCGTCGCCGTGTTCGTCGCGTTCAGCGTGATCTGGGGCGCCGTCTTCGACGTCAAAGAAGAGAAGCTGCTCGAAACGCTCGGCGCGAACGAAAGCACGCTGCTGCTCGTCTTGAGCGCCGTGCTGACGTGCGTGATCGCTCCGATCGGCGAGGAGTTCCTGTTCCGCGGCTTCATCTTCACGGCGCTGCGCAACTGGCGCGGGGCGTGGACGGCCGCCGTGATCACCGGCGCACTGTTCGGGCTCGTCCACGTCGGCTCCGCGCCGGCGCTCGACCTCGTGCCGCTCGCCGCGCTCGGTGTCGGGCTGTGCCTGCTCTACCGTGCGACCGGCTCGCTGTACCCGTGCATCGCTGCGCACGCATTGAACAACTCGCTCGCCTTCGGCGGGCTCGAGCACTGGTCTTGGCCGTCGGTCGCGCTGCTGATGGTCGCGTCGCTGCTCGCACTCGTCACGCTCGCACTCGCATTGACGCGCGCCGGCGTGACCTCGCGCGTGCCCGCGCCCGCGAGGTGAACATGCGCACGACCGCGCATCGCGCGCAATGCTCCGTGCGTAGGTCGTTGTCGCGACAAGTAGGATCCGGCCGATGAACAAGCCTCGAGCACTCCTCCTTGCCGCGGCCGCTTGCGCCGCGCTGACCGCACCCGCCGCCGCCTCGGCCGCGAGCACGCCGACACCCCCGGCGCCCGTCGCGCCGACGCCGACGCCGACGACGCCGCCGGCACCTGCACCGCCACCGCCCGCCGCGCCGGCCGCGGGTCAGATCAAGCTCGTGATCCAGCACGCGTTCGGCAAACCCGCGTTCGTCGTCGCCGGCTCGCGCATGGTCGTGCGCGGGATCGTGATTCCGTACGTCGGTGGGCAGAAAGTGAAGGTGAGCTTCTACCGCAACGGGCGCAAGGTCGAAGTGAAGACCGTCAGCGTGCTGCCGATCGGCAACGGCGCCGGGCAGTTCCACATCGGCTACTCGAGCTCCGACGAAGGTCTCGTGACGGTTCGCGCGGCGCACTACGCGACGCCGCAGCAAGCGGCCTTCGCGGGTCGCTCCGAAAACGTGCGCTTCGCTTCGCCGGACCTCTCAGGCGGCGACAGCGGTCCGTCGGTGCGCCTGCTGCAGTCGGAGCTGAACGCGATGCACTTCGTCGTGCCGCTCAACGGCGTGTTCGACGAAGCGACCGGCCGCGCCGTGATCGCCTATCGCAAGATGACCGGCCTCGCGCGCGTGCCGAGCACGAACCTGACCGTGTTCAAGAAGCTGCAGGAGGGCGCCGGCACGTTCCACGTGCGCTATCCCGGAGACGGCCGCCACGTCGAGGGCGATCTGACGCGTCAGGTGCTCGCCGAGATCGAACCTGGCGGGCACGTTCGCGCGCTGTACACGATGAGCTCCGGCAAGCCGTCGACGCCGACCGTGATCGGCCGCTTCCGCGTCTACAACAGGACGCCCGGAACGAACTCCGAGGGGATGGTCGACTCGAGCTACTTCATCCGCGGCTATGCGATCCACGGCTATGCGGAAGTGCCGACGTACGCAGCCAGCCACGGTTGCCTGCGCGTGCCGGTCCCGAACGCGCTCGCGATCTACGACTGGGTGAAATACGGCATGCCCGTCGACGTCTACAACGAGAGCGGCGGCGGCAGCCACACGGTCAAAGGCAACGCCGGGCCGTAGCCGGCCGCTCAGGCCCTGACGCGCATGATGCGCGCGATGAAGCCGAGCCCGAAGCCGTAGATCACGAGCGTGAGCAGCAGCAGCACGCCGCGTTTGGACCATTCGCTGCTCCAGCTTTCGGTCACGCCCGAGAACGGCGACGTGACGGATTCGGCGACTTCGTCGATCGTCTTGCGCGGCGAGGGCTTTTCATCGCGCGACGAGCCCGGGCGGAAGCTGTGCGGTTCTTCACCGGGCGTGTTGACGATGCGCTGCTGATGCGCCGATGCGCTGCTCGTCTGGTGGATCACGAACAGCGCGAACGACACTCCGACGATCAGGCAGAGCACGATCGACGCCAGGCGCAGCGCGGCGGCTAGCGTCGAGAGCACCCCGCTAGATTAGATCTCCACATGGACGCCGTGGACGAACGTTCCAAAGCCGAAGGATCGGCACGTGAGCGCCTGATCGAGGAGCTTCGCGCGCATGCGCTCGTGATCGGCGAGGTGACGCTGACGAGCGGCGCGATCGCGCAGTACTACGTCGACGCCAAGCGCGCGATCCTGCGCCCGGCGGGCTTCGCCGCGCTCTCGACGCTGCTCGCGGCGCAGGTCGCCGACTGGCAGGGCACGGCCGTCGGCGGGATGACGATGGGCGCCGACCCCGTCGCATGCGCGGCGCTTGCCGGCGGCGCCGACGCGAAGGTCTTCTTCGTACGCAAGGAGGCCAAGGACCACGGCCTGCAGCGACGCATCGAGGGGCCGCTGCTCGGCGCCGAGGATCGCTGCGTCGTCGTCGAGGACGTCGTCACGACAGGCGGCTCGACGCTCGCCGCGATCGCGGCGCTGCACGACGCAGGCCGCGAGATCTGCGGTGTGATCAGCGTGCTCGACCGGCTCGCCGGCGGCGCCGCCGCGATCGAACGCGAGGCCGGCGCGCCGTATGTCGCGCTGAGCACGATCGACGACGTCTACCCCGATCGTCCCGACCGCACGGCCGGCTGAGCCGTGGCCTCCGCGCAGACGGCCACGCTCATACGCGCCGCGAGCGCGCAGGACGTCCCTCGCCTGCTCGAGCTGTTCGGTGCGCTCGCCGACTACGAGGACCTGCGCGACGAACTGCACGCAACCGATGAGCAGCTGCGCGAGGCGCTGTTCGGCGAGCGCCCGGCGGCCGAGGCGCTGATCGCCGAACGCGCCGGCGAGGCCGTCGGCTACGCGCTGTTCTTCCCGACCTTCTCGACGTTCCTCGCGCGCAGCGGCATCTGGCTCGAGGACCTCTTCGTGCTGCCCGCGCATCGCGGCGCCGGCGTCGGGCGCGCGCTGCTCGCGGCCGTCGCCGCGCGCGTCGGCGAGGGTGCGCGCCTGGAGTGGGCCGCGCTCGACTGGAACGAGCTGGCGCTCGGCTTCTATCGCGGCATCGGCGCGCGGACGATGGACGAGTGGACGTCGCTGCGGCTCGATGGCGAGGCGCTCACGGCGCTCGCCGCGGAGTCCGCGGATCGCCGCTAGCCCGCACGACGCCGCGCCGCCTTCGCGCGAACCCGCGCCCTCGCGGGCACGCCGCCGGCTGATCCTCGCGATCTGCTGCATGAGCCTGCTGATCGTCGGGCTCGACAACACGATCGTCAACGTCGCGCTGCCGTCGATCGGCCGCGAGCTGCACACGAGCGTCTCCGGCCTGCAGTGGACCGTCGACGCCTACACGCTCGTGCTCGCGAGCCTCTTGATGCTGTCCGGCTCGATGGCCGATCGGCTCGGGCGAAAGCGCGTCTTCTCGCTCGGGCTGATCCTGTTCACGCTCGGCTCGCTGCTGTGCAGCGTCGCGCCGTCGCTCGAGCTGCTCGTCGTCTTCCGCATGGTGCAGGCCGTCGGCGGCTCGATGCTCAATCCCGTCGCGATGTCGATCATCCGCAACGTCTTCACCGACGCGCGCGAGCGCGCGCAGGCGATCGGCGTGTGGGGCGCGACCGTCGGCATCAGCCTCGCGCTCGGCCCCGTGGTCGGTGGCGCGCTCGTCGAGTCCGTCGGCTGGCGCTCGATCTTCTGGATCAACATCCCCGTCGGGATCGCGGCGCTCGTGCTGACGCGGCGCTTCGTCCCCGAGTCGCGCGCGCCGCACCCGCGCCGCCTCGACCCCGTCGGGCAAGTGCTCGTGATCGCTTTGTTCGGCTCGCTGACGTACGCGATCATCGAGGGGCCGAAGGCCGGCTGGCTATCGGCGCAGAGCATCGCGCTGTTCGCCGTCGCGCTCGTCGCGCTCGCGCTGCTGCTGGCCTACGAGCGCCGCCGCCGCGAGCCGCTGCTCGAGCTGCGCTTCTTTCGCAGCATCCCTTTCTCGGGCGCGAGCGTGATCGCGATCTGCGCGTTTGCCGCGCTCGGCGGCTTCCTCTTCCTCAACACGCTCTACCTGCAGGAGGTCCGCGGCCTCTCGGCGCTCGAAGCCGGGCTCTGCACGCTGCCGATCGCGGCGATGACGCTCGTCTTCGCGCCGCTCTCAGGCCGGCTCGTCGGGCGTCGCGGGCCGCGCGTCAGCCTGCTCGTCGGCGGGCTCGGGATCACGCTCGGCGCGGCTTTGCTGACCGGTCTTGGAGCGCATACGTCGATTCCGTCGCTGATCCCCGCGTACGTGATCTTCGGAATCGGTTTCGGCACGATCAACCCGCCGATCACGAACACGGCCGTGCTCGGGATGCCCCCGGCGCAGGCCGGCGTCGCGGCCGCCGTCGCCTCGACCTCGCGCCAGCTCGGCCAAACACTCGGCGTCGCCGTCGCCGGAGCCGTCGCGGCGGCTGGTGCCGTGTCCGTCGGGCCCGGGTTCGTGCAAGCCAGCCATGCGGCCTGGTGGATCATCACCGGCTGCGGTCTCGCCGTGCTCGTGCTCGGCTTTGCGAGCACGACCGAGTGGGCGAACGCGAGCGCTCGGCATGTCGCCGACGAGTTGCGTCGCAGCGACGAGGCCGAGCCGCGGCAGGCCGAGCCGCTGCACGCCTGACGGCGCCCCCCGGCGCGGGTAGCCTTTGGCACCGCCGAACATCTCCGGCAGCGCCCTCGTAGTCCAATGGATAAGACGACCGCCTCCTAAGCGGTAGATCCAGGTTCGACTCCTGGCGGGGGCATCGCGAGCCGGGATGCCGTGTCTGCTTTTGTCCACATTTGCAGGCCAATGAGCGCGCCCAGCGCTTTGAGCAGCCGCAAGGCAACTGCTAGCTTGCCGAGGATGTCCACGCTGAGCCGTGCAGTCGCGCGAGCGCCACTCGTGCTCGTCGCCGCGATCGCTCTCGCGATCGCGCTGAGCGGCTGCAGCGTCTCCGGCAAGGAATCCGGCCAGCAGGCCGAAGCGGGCGCCGGCGCGGCGAGCGAAGTCAACGAAGAAGCCGCGAACGAAAAGCGCGAAGAAGCCGCCGAAACGGCGAAGAACCGCGAACTGCTCTCGCAACTGGAAGCTACGCACCGCGAAGAAGCCGCCGAAGAACAGGCGAAGACGACCGAAAAGGCGGCGCTCGCGAGGGCGAAGAAGCGCGAAGAAAAGGCCGAAAAGGAAGCGAAGAAGCGCGAAGCCGCAGCCGAAGCGAAGGTGAAGCAGCGCGAAGCCGAAGCGAAAGCGACCGTGCAGAGAGAACACGAAGCCGTCGCGAAGAAGGAAGCCGAGCAGAAGCAGGCAGCGCGCAAGAAGGCCGAAGGCGAACGCGTCGTTACGACAATCGGCGAAACTGAATAGGCATGAGCAAGCGGCCGACGCGCATCTCCAGACGCACGAACAAGGCTCGACCGCTGCCCACAGCGCTGCTCCTGCTGCTCGTCGCGGCGCTGGCCGTGGCGCTCGCCGGCTGTGGCGGCAGCTCAGGCGGAGGCGGCGGAGGCTCGCAAGGTGCCGCCGCCGCGGCGCGCGAAGAAGCCGCCGAAGCGAGCAGCGAAGCCGCGGAAGTGGCCGAACGCGCGAAGCGGCGTGCGCGCGAAGCCGTCGCCGTCAAGCGCGAAGAAAGCGAACTCGCGGCGAAACGCAAGCAGCTCGAAGCGAAGCTCGCCAAGCAGGCCGCCGAAGCGCCGGTCAAGCAGAAGCACACGCACGCGGGCAAGCAGCACCCATCGAAGAGCGAACGCGCCGCCAAGCACAAAAAGAGAACGACTAAAAAAGAAAAAGCGCCGTCGAGCAAGGAAACACCTGCCGAAAAGGCAGCTCGCGAACGGTTTGCCAAGGAAGAAGCTCAGGAAGTCGCCGCCTTCAAGCGGCGTGAAAAGCACGAAGCGGCGCCGTAGGCAAGCCGTAGACAGGCGTTGGCGAAGTCCGCCGCGGGCGATAGCTTCACGGCTCAGCGGCTGTCGGCAGGCACGAGTGCCCGCGCGGGCGGCGACCTTTCTCGATCAGGGGGCAGAGATGCGCACGCTTTTCACTTGGCTGTTGGTCCCGCTCGCCGCCGGCGTCTTGCTCGCGGGATGTGGCAGCTCGAGCAGCAGCTCCACGAGCGGCAGCACGTCGAGCACGGCCGCCGGCTCGACCACGCCGAGCACGACTTCCGCAACCGGCACGACGACGAGCTCCGCCACGGCGACAGCCGTCGAATCTTGCCGGCGCGGCGCCAAAGCGATCCCGACGCTGTCGAGCTCCACGAGGAGCAAAATCGAAGCGATCTGCGACAAGGCCGCAAGCGGCGACCCCGGCGCGGTACGCACCGCCGCGCGCGAAGTCTGCGAAGAAATCGTCAGGGCCTCACCGCTGCCCGAAGGCTCGGCCAAGCGACACGCGATCGCCGGCTGCAAGTCCGCCGAAAAAGGGCAATAGCCGCCGGGCCGCCGCTATCGACGGCGCGGGCCGCGGGCGTTTACTCGTCCGCGGCCTCTTCGTCGTCTTCGTCTCCGGCGTAAAGCGACTCGCGCGCGAGCTCCTGGCCCTTGCCGCCGAACAGCTTGATCTCGAGCAGGTCGTGGCGGTAGTCGTCCGGCGCGATCAGCGTGAAGCGCTCGTTCGTCAGCTCGCACTGATCGACTGCCAGATCGGCGAGCTCAGCCGTCGCGAAGCGCCCGCCCGAGACGAGCGGGTGGCCCCACACGAGCGTCATCGCCGCGACCGCTCCGGCCTCGCCGCGCCACGATCCGATCACCTCGTCGCACAGATCCATCTGCCAGTCCGGGTTGCGCTCGGCCGTCTCCTCCGTGAAGTCGACGTACGCGTAGAAGTCGCTCGCCTCCCCGCCCGCCGGCGCCGGCAGGAAGCGCACGTAGCCGAACAGCTCGTAGCCGCCGCTCGTCAAAGTCGTCGCCGGCACATACGTGCGGCCGTGCCACGTGCGATCCGGGTACCAGAGGATCTCGCCCGGCTCGCCCAACTCGACGCCGTCCGTGTCGAGCTGCGCCACGCCCGACATCAGCTCCTCGCTCAGCCGCTGCTCCCAGCGGCCGTACGGCAGATCCTCCTGCGGAGGCTCGGCGGCGAAGCGGGGGACGAAGCGCTCCTCGAGGGCCATAGCTGCGCGGCACACTAACGTGCCGCCGAGCGCTGCGTCCCCGCCGGGCTGCGCTCTACGCCTCGCGCAGCAGCGCCGCCGCGTGCTCCGGCGCGACGATGTTCAGGTTCACATCCGTCGAGAGCTCGAGGCCGGCGAGGTGCGTCAGTCGCGGCAACACGTCGATCCGCCAGCAGAAGTGCTCAGCGCCGCGCGGCGCCGTGCGTACCCACAGGTTCAGCGGCGGGCTTGCGCCGAGGTGGCGCGCGAGCCGTCTCAGCCCGTCGTGCAGCAGCGCTGCGCCAGTCGGGCCGTCCTGCTCGAAGCGCGGCACCGGCCGGCGCGGCGCGAGCATCAGCTGGAACGGCAGCCGCGACGCGAACGGCGCCATCAGCACCGCCTCCTCGTCGATCGCCACGATCCGCTCGCGCAGGCGCACCTCCTCCGCGACGACGTCGCCGAGCAGGCTCTGGCCCATCGTCCGCGTCGCATATGCGCCGGCCCGCTCGCGCTCGCGTGCGACCGCCGCCGGGACGAAGTCGAGCCCGTACAGCTGCGAGTGCGTGTGCGGCAGCGACGCCCCCGCCTGACGACGCTCGTTGACGATCAGCTGCACGTAAGCGCAGTCCTCGTGGAAGCGCATCCGCTCGCGCCAGACGTCCATTGCCGCGACGACCTGCTCGACCGGCAGCTCGGCGAGCGAGAGCACCGGCTGCGGGCCGTTGACGATCACCTCGTGCGCGCCCGTTGCCGGCAGCGACGAGAACAGCTCCGCGAGCGCTGCTCCGCGCGGGCCCTCGGCGAGCGTAGTGTCCGTCGTCGCGCCCGTCGAGCCCGCCCGCGCTGAGCCCGCCGGCGCCTCGCCGGCGGAGGCCTCCGGCGGGCTCAGCGCCGGGTACAGGTTCGGCACGACGCGGACCGTCCAGCCCGGCGAGTCGGGAACACCTCCGCCCGGGCGCACCGCGTACAGCTCCGGCGGAGTGCGGTCCTCGTGGCCGTCCGCGAACGGGTCGCGCTCGGGGTCGATCGGCTCGAGCACGCGCTCGCTCTCGCTCAGCGTCGGCGCGCCGCCAGGCCGGCGCGAGCGCTCGCCGGCGACGATCGTCCGATGACCGCTGAGCGGGTCGATGCGGATTTCAGGCATGTGCGCTCCCGAGCGCGTAGCGGCGCACGTCCGCTTCGAGCTTCGCCTGGCTCGGGTACGGCCCCTGGCGGATGTAGCGCCCGCCCGCGCCGTTGTAGAAGACCGTCACCGGCGTGAACGACGAGTCCGTGATCGCCGTGCCGATCGCGCCCGAGTGGTCGTAGTAGCTCGGGTAGCTCACCGGGAAGCTGCGCAGGAACCGGAGCGCCGCGCCGCGGCTCGTGTCGCCCGAGTCGATCCCGACGAACGCGACTTCGCGGCCGAGCGCGACCGACGCTCCCTGGAACGCGCCGAACTCGGCACGGCACGGTACGCACCACGACGCCCACTTGTTGATCACGATCGGGCGCCCGCGCAGCGCCGCCAGCCGTGCGCGGAACGCGCTCAGGCCGCCCGGCAGCAGGTCGCTCGCCTGCGCGTGCAGCGCCGCCAGCGGCGCCGGCGAGCCGGCCAGCCGCGCGTGCACCTGCGTCAGCGTCAGCTTCGAGCGCGCGACCGGTTGCTTCGAGGAGCCCGCCAGCTGGACGAGGCCGACGACGAGCAGCACCAGCAGCGCTACCGCGCCCGCCGCGATCCACATGCGCTTCGGCGTCATCGCGCACAAGAGTCGCAGATCGAGCCGACCGCGACCCCGGCTTCACACGCTCCGCCACGTGCTATATCTTGAGCAAGCAAGTCGAAGCCGGGTCGCTTACGACATCCGGTAGAAGGCGTCAGTCGGACGCCAGCCTTTTGAGCCACGTCGAAGTCGCTTTCTACGTCGGTTCCGTCTCGAAGTCAGAGCCTGCCAATGGCCGAGCCCACCTCAGTGGCCCTCGAGGCCGCGCCCATTCCCAGCTCCGCGGAGATCTCGCGTGCGGAGAAGCTCGTCCGCGAGCGCTTCCTGCACGACGGCGAGGACCCCGCCGTCGCGCTCGCATCCGGCTCGCCACGCCGCGCCGCGCTCGACCAGGCGCTCGCCGAGCTGCAGGCCGACCCGAAGGCGAAGAACCCCTCGACCGCTTGGCGCCGCGAGTTCTCGCTGCTACTCGGGCTCGAACGCGTGCTCTCCGAGGACGAGCCGAAGCTCGCCGACGGCACCGTCCTCTCCGCGCACCAGGTCGACGCGCTGTCGGGCACGCTCGCGGCGCTGCTCGCCGCCGCGCAGGCCGCTGCGCCGAACGGCACCGCTCGCTCTGCCGCCTCGCCCGAGCTGCTCGCCTCCGCCGAGATCCTCGGCGTCGACGACGACGACGCGCCCGGCGCAGATCGCGACGAGTCGCTCGCCGCGCCCGACGAGGACGCGCCCGAGGAGGACGACGACGACGAGGTCGAAGACGACGACGAGGAGGACGAGGACGACGACGATCTCGGTCCCGTGCAGCGCGCCGCGCCCGACGAGGACGACGACGATGACGACGATCTCGACGACGACGAGGTGCTCGCCGACGACGACGACGAGGAGGACGACGAGCCCGAGACGGAGAGCGAGAGCGAAGCCGACGAGGAGCTGCGCGACTGGGTCGAGGACGGCGAGGAGGAAGAGGAGTCGCTCGCCGAGCAGCCCGAGGACCCGAACGCGGCGAAGCGCTTCTGGTTCGAGCACGCGACCGGCGCCGGCAAGACCGTCGCAGCACTCGGCTTCGTCGAGGCTTCGCAGACCGGCGGCGTGCTGATCCTCACGCACCGGCGCAACCTCGTCGACCAGTTCAACGGCGAGCTGCGCGAGCGCGGCTACACCAAGCGCATCTCGAAACCGCTGCTGAAGGGCGAGGACTCCTCGCGCGGCCCCGTGACCGTCGAGACCTACCAGTGGTTCGTGCGCAACGCCGGCAAGATCTCGAGCGCCTACACGATCGTCATCTGCGACGAGGCGCACACGGCGCTGGGCGAGAAGACGAGCGCCGCGATCCGCGAGTGGACCGGGCCGATCTTCATCGGCATGACCGCGACCGGCGCGCTGATCGCGCGCCACGTCACCGACCTGTTCCCGACGCAGACCTCGCGCTTCGACCTCGCCCAAGCTGCCCGCCGCGGCGTGATCGCGCCGCTTCGCTGCGTGCGCATCTCACCCGGCGTCGGCGTGCGCACGATCGCCAACGTGCCGCTGCGCCGCGGCGAGATCGACACCGAGTTCGACCAGGACGAGCTCGCCAAACTGCTCGACCAGCAGCCGTTCAACATGGCCGTCGCGAACCTCTACAAGACGCGCTTCAACGGCGTGCCCGGCGTCGTCTACGCGGCCGGAGTCAAACACGCCTACAACCTTGCCGAAGCGTTCCGCGCCGAGGGGATCAAGGCACAGGGAGTCTCCGGTGAGACGCCCAAGCGCGAGCTCGCCGAGATCCTCGCGCGCTACGAGCGCGGCGACATCGACGTGCTGATCAACGCGCAGCTGCTCGCCGAGGGCTGGAACAGCCCGCGCGCGACCGTCTGCGTGCACCTCGCGCCGACCGCTTCCAAGCGCATCTACCAGCAGCGCGTCGGGCGCGTCACGCGCCGGCACCCCGGCAAGGAGGCAGGCCTCGTCGTCGACTTCGTCCACCCCGCGACCAAGCACGACGACCCCGTCGTGACGCTGCACTCGCTGCTCGACCGCGACGTCTACCGCGGCGGCGCGATCGTCGTCGGCCCCGTGCGCCGCGGCCGCGGCCGGCGGATGCGCGTCGAGCGCCGCGTGCTGCCCGTCTGCGCCGAGGAGGAGCGGCGCTTCGCCGTCTTCGAGCGCGAGCTCTGGCGGATCGCCGTCGAGCACCTCGACTACGGCGAGCAGCACCTGTGGGCGGCCCTGGCGGGCGCCCGTGTCGCGCCGAACGGATGGCGCCGCGCCCGCGCGATGCTGCACTTCGACCGCGGTGGCGAGCTGAAGAGCCGCTTCCTGATCGAGGCCGTCAAGCGCAACAAGAACGCGCAGCTGCGCCTGCGCGCGCTCGCCGACATCCCCGCGCTGCGCGACCCCGACGCGTTCGACGAGGCGATCGACATCATCGGCGGCTGGCCGCGCGAGGAGCGCAAGGAGGCGAGCAAGATCATGCTGCGCGCGCTCGTCGAGCGGCGCATCGGCCGCCGCGATCAGGCCAACGCCTGGATCTGGCGCCTCGCCGAGTACACGCGCGACGTGCACGAGGAGTACGCCGTGCAGCGCTGGCCCGAGACCAAGCGCTTGCTCGGGCTGCTCGTCAACTCCGCCGGCGGCGCGCACGCGCGCAACGCGCGCAGGCTGATCCACGCCGCGCGCAAGCAGGACCGCCGCCTCGCCGCCGCCCTGCTCGCGGCCGCGCTCGCGCACACGCCCGAGGCCGAGGAGGCGCTGCGCGGCGCACGCACGCGCATGGCGCGCAAGCCGCCCGCGCTCGCGCGCGAGCTGTTGCGCAACTTCCCCAAGCGCCGCGCGAGGAACTCGCGCCGGCGGCGCAAGGGCGGGCGTGGCGGCGGCAACAGCGCTGCCAACGGCAACAGCGCAAGCGAGACGAGCGCCGCCGCGAACGGGAGCGTCGCGAACGCCGCGAGCGCCGTGAACGGAAGCGCAGGCGACGCCGGTGCGCCCTCGCCCGATGCCTCGCCGCAGAACGGGTCCGAGCAGCGCCCGCCCGAGGGTCCGAGTGGCGAGAAGACGCCTGGCAAGAACGGGCGCGCGAAGTCGCGCTCGCGCAAGCCGTCGCGCAAAGCGCCCGCCGACGCCTAGCCGGCCGCGCTCCGGCTAGCCGACCCCTCGCAGGTGCACCTCGCCCGCGTCGAGCGCCGTGCGCCCGCCGTTGTCGAGCGCCACGACGAGCCGCCCCGCGCCGTCTACTCCCTCGGCGCGACCCTGCCCGGCGCCCCACGCGATCTCACGCCCGCGCAGCGCATCGCGCGCGCGCCACGCCGCGAGCATCGCGTCGGTCGGTTCCACGAGCCTCCGCTCCAGGGCGGCGAGCAATTCGAGCAGCGTCGGCTCCAGCGCGCTCGCCGGGCGCTCGAGCGTCGCCGCCGTGTCGTGCAGCTCCGGCGGCAGATCCGCGACGCGCACGGCGACGTTGACGCCGATGCCGAGCACCGCCCAGCCCTCCTGCGGGCGGCCCTCGGCGAGGATCCCGGCGAGCTTCGCCAGGCGCTCGCCGCGCACGAGCACGATGTCGTTCGGCCACTTGATCTGCGCCTGCTCACCGGCGACGTCGCAGACGGCCAGCGCCGCGATCAGCGGCAGCAGCGGCGGCGGCGAGCGCAGCACGAGCGACATCAACAGCGCGCTGCCCGCAGGCGCCGACCAGCGCCTGCCCTGGCGTCCGCGACCGGCCGTCTGCTCGGCTGCCGTGACGAGCGTGCCGTGCGGCGCGCCCGCGATCGCGAGCGCCCGCGCGCGGTCGCTCGTCGAGTCGGTCCGGCGCAGGTGCACGCGCGGATGTCCGAGCGCCGTTCGCTGCTGTTGCGACGGCGCGCTCATCGCCTGCGCGGCATCGCGGTCATCCGCGTCGCGACGCCGCATCCGCGAGCAGCGCCTGCAGCAGGCCGTCGATGTCGTGCTCTGCGGCCTCGACGTCCGCCTCCAGTCCGTGCTCGCGCAGCGCCTCGCTCGTGACCGGCCCGATCGAGACGATCCGCGTCCGCGGTGAGAGCACCGGGCGGACGCCGTCGGGGCTGGCGCTACCGTCGACCCCTTCGGGGTCTGCCCCGGCCGCGTCGAGGAAGTTGCGCACGGTCGAGCCCGACGTGAACGTGACGTAGTCGGCCGCCGCGGCGCGCGCGAGCGTCGCCGCGTCGAGCGGCTCGACGACGGTCTCGTACAGATCGAGCACGTCGACGTCGATCCCGCGCGCGCGCAGCGCGTCGGGGAGCAGCTCGCGCCCGCCGCGCGCACGCGCGACGAGCACGCGCTTTGCCTCGACGCCGGCAAGCGCCTCGACGAGGCCCTCCGCGACGAAGCGCTCAGGCTCGATCTCGGCTGCGATCCCGTGCGCGAGCAGCGCGCGCGTCGTCCCCGGGCCGATCGACGCGATCCGCGCGCCTGCGAGCGCCCGCGCGTCGCGCCCGCCCGCGAGCAGCCGCGCGAACAGCTGCTCGGCCGCGTTCGGGCTCGTCACGCAGACGAGGTCGTACGGCGCCGGATCGAGCGCCGCGCCGGGCAGCGGCTGCATCCGCACGACCGGCGCCTGCACGACGTCCGCGCCGAGCTCGCGCAGGCGGACGGCCAGGCCGCTGGCCTGCGCACGCGCCCGCGTGACGGCGACCGTCAACCCCGCGAGCGGTCGTGCCGGCAGCCACGCGAGCTGCTCGGAGAGCGCCGCGACGGCGCCGACGACCGTGATCGACGGCGAGCCCACCTCAGCGCTCGCGACGCGCTCGGCGATCGTCGCGAGCGTGCCGCTGACGGTGCGCTGGCGCGCGAGCGTGCCCGCCTCGACGACGGCTGCCGGCTCGCTCGCGTCGCGCCCGGCCTCGATCAGCGATGCCGTGATCCGGTCGAGGCGCTGCACGCCCATGTAGAAGACGAGCGTGCCCGGGAACGCGGCGAGCGCCGGCCAGTCGAGCTCGCCGTCCTCGCCCGTGCGTCCCGTGACGAACGCGACCGCCGTCGCGAGCCCGCGGTGCGTTACCGGGATGCCCGCGTAAGCCAGCGCCGCGACGCCCGCCGTCACACCCGAGACGACCTCGAACGGGATCTCGGCCTCGCGCAGCCTCAGCGCCTCCTCGCCGCCGCGCCCGAACACGAACGGGTCGCCGCCCTTCAAGCGCACGACGAGCTTGCCTTCGCGCGCGCGCTCGAGCAGCAGCGACTCGGTCTGCTCCTGCGGTACCTGCTCGCCACCGCCCTGCTTGCCCGCGAACAGCAGCTCGGCGCCGTCGCGCGCGCCGTCGAGCGCCGACTCGGGGATCAGCCGGTCATAGACGATCACGTCGGCGCTCGCGATCAGCTCGAGCGCGCGCGCCGTGAGCAGGCCCGGGTCGCCGGGGCCCGCGCCGACGAGGTAGACGCGCCCGCTCATCGCGCAGCCGCCGCGTCCTCGGCCGCGTCGAGCAGCGCGCGCGCGCCGGCCAGCTCGAGCCGCGCAGCGAGCGCGAGCGCGAGCGCATCCGGATCCTCGGCGGCGCCGCTCAGCTCGTCCTCGATCCAGGCCGAGCCGTCGGGGAGCCCGATCCATGCGCGCAGCAGCAGCTCGTCCCCCGCGTCCCCCGCGTCGCTCGTGCTCGCGAGTGCGCCGAGCGGCGTGTCGCAGCTCGCGTCGAGCGCCCGCGCGAGCGCTCGCTCCGCGAGCAGGCAGCTCATCGCGCCTGAGTCACCGATCGCGATTGCCGCGTCGCTCACGGCCGTGTCCCCGGCACGCCCCTCCAGCGCGAGCGTTCCCTGTCCCGGTGCGGGCACGAAGCGCGCCGGGTCGAGCACGGCGCCGACGGCCTGCTCGCGTCCGAGCCGCGCCAGCCCCGCGCGGGCAAGGACGATCGCGTCGAAGTCGCCGTCGCGCAGCTTGCGCAGGCGCGTATCGACGTTGCCGTGCATCGCGACCGGCTCGAGGTCGTCGCGAAAGGCGCGCAACTGCGCGATGCGGCGCACGCTGCTCGTGCCGACGCGCGCGCCTCGCGGCAGCCCGTCGAGGCTGTCCGCGCCACAGAGTACGTCCTCGACGCTCGCGCGCGACGGCGCGGCGAGCAGCGCGAGCCCTTCTCCGAGCTCGCCGGGCACGTCCTTGGCCGAGTGCACGGCCACGTCGATCTCGCCGAGCGCGAGGGCACGCTCGAGCTCAGAGACCCAGCGCGACTTGTCCTCGCCCGGCGGCGGCTCGCCCTGCGGACCGTCGCCCGCGAGCGCGCCCGCGGTGTCGTCGACAGCCGCAGACTCGCGATCGCCGCGCGTGACGACCGGGACGATCTCGACCGTTCCCGCACCCTGCTCGGCTTCGAGCAGCTGCGCGACGAGTTGGGCCTGTGCGAGCGCCAGCGCGCTCGCGCGCGTCCCGAGACGCATCACCCTGTCGGGCGCATCAGCCCTCGCGGCGCCGGCGCAAGTCGTGCACCTCTGCGAGCTCGGCCGGCGGGCGCTCATGTGCCGGCGCATCCTCGCGCAGTCCGAACAGCTCGCGCACGAGCTCGAGGCTCGCGTGGCCGCGCTCCTCCGAGAGGCTGCGCAGGCGGATCGTCGGCTCGTGCAGCAGGCGCGTCATGACCGCCCGCGCGACCGCCTCGATGCGCACGATGTCGCGCGGCGAAGCGGACTCCCAGCGGCCGGCGTTCTCCGCGAGGACCTGCTCGACGAGATCGTTGCCGTGCTCGCGCAGCGCCGTCACGGTCGGCAGCGTCTCGAGCTGTCCGAGCCAGCGCGCGAAGCGGTTGATCTCCTCGTCGAGGATCTCGAGCGCCCGCGGCGTCTCGCTCTCGCGCGTGGAGATGTTGCGCGCAACGACCGCCTGCAGGTCGTCGATGTCGTACAAGCTCACGCCCTCGAGCTCGCCGCACGCCGCGTCGATGTCGCGCGGGACGGCGATGTCGATCAACAGCAGCGGGCGCTCGCGCCGCTCCTGCATCACGAGCTCGAGCTCGTCGCGCCCGACGATCGGGTGCGGCGAGGAGGTCGAGGACACGACGATGTCGGCGCGCAGCAGCTGCTCCGGCAGGTCCTCGAGCCCGACGACCGTCCCGCCGAAGCGCTGCGCGAGGCTGAGCGCGCGGTCCGCGTGGCGGTTCGCGACGAAGATCGTTCCCGCTCCCTGCTCGTGCAGCGCGCGCGCGGTCAGCTCGCTCGTCTCGCCCGCGCCGAGCACGACGACGTGGCGGTCCTCGAGGCCGCCGAGCACGCTCAGCGCGAGGTCGACGGCGACCGACGGGATGCTCACGCGCGTCGTGCCGATGCCCGTCTCCGTGCGCACGCGCTTGCCGGCCGTCAGCGCGGCCGCGAACAGGCGGTTGGAGAGCGGGCCCGTGCAGCCGGCGCGCATCGCGGCCTCGTGCGCGCGCTTGACCTGGCCCTGGATCTCGGCCTCGCCGACGATCATCGACTCGAGGCCCGCCGTGACGCGGTAGAGCTGGCGCGCGACATCGCAGTTGCGCGGCGAGTAGATCGCTTCGGAGAGCTCCGTTGGGCGGATCGAAGCACGCCGCGCGAGCAGCCCGAGCACGTCCGACTCCGCGCGCACCGCGTCGCCGACGACGAGGTAGACCTCGGTGCGGTTGCACGTCGAGATCACGACCGCCTCGCGAACCTCCGGCGTCGCCGTCGCGAGCTTCGCGAACTCGCTGCCCTCCGTCTCGGTGAACGCAAGGCGCTCCCGCAGCGCGACCGGCGCTGTCTTGTGCGAGATGCCGAGTGCCAGCAGCTCGCTCATGCGAGGGTCGACTCCGGAGTCTGTGCGGCGTTGGCGCCGCCGGGTGCCTCTGCGGCCCCGGCATCTTCCGTCGTCTGCTCGCGCGCGAGCAGCTCGCCGAGGTCGCGCTCGAGGTGGCTCAGGCGCACGGCCATGATCGCGACGTAGATCAGCACGAGCGCGAACACCACGACGTATGCGCCGGCGACGTACTTGCCGGCCTCGTGCAGCGGCAGCGCCGGCAGCTCGGCGATCACGGCGGGCGTCATCGGTTCCCGGGCCTCAGGGCGGTTGCGCTGCGCGGGGCGGCGGCGGGAGGTTGCGGGTTAGCGGTCATCGCCGTCGCCTGCAGGCTCGGCGCCGCGCTGCGCCCGCGCCGCGGCGGCGCCGTCTCGGCCGTTCCCGCGCGGCGCTCCGCGAGGCGGCGCAGCGCGCGCAGCTGCGCGCGCGTGTGCTTCGCCGTCAGCTCGTATTTGCAGAGCGTCGTGAACAGCAGCGCCATGCCGAGCAGCGAGACGAGGAACGTCAACGCCATCTGCCACGGCAGGTTCGACGTGGCGCCGAGCACGCGCGGGTGCACGTACGCCGTCGAGGCGCGCACGGCGATGAAGTTGAGCGGCACGAACGCCCCGGCCGTGATCGCGAAGACCGACGCGTAGCGCGACTGGCGCTCGGGGTCCTCGATCGCGAAGCGCAGCGGCTGGTAGGTCGCGTACAGCAGGAAGACGATCAGGAACGAGACGAGCGTCGGCTCGTCCCACACCCACCAATGGCCCCACGAGCCCTTCGCCCAGATCGAGCCCGTGATCAGCGTCGCGACGCCGAAGATCAGGCTCATGTGGATCGCGACGTAGGAGCGGAAGTCCCACTTCTGCTCGCGCGTGCGCAGGTGCTGGATCGCGAAGATCCCGCCGATGACGAAGCCGCACAGCGAGACGATCGCGAGCGGCACGTGAACGTAGAAGATCTTCTGCAGGAAGCCCTGTTCGGCTTCCAGCGGGACCCAGAAGAAGACGAGCGCCAGCGCGGCCGCCATCACGACCAGGGTCGCGATGCTGAGCTCGCGCAACCAGCGTCCGTAACCGGCATCCGGCCTCTGAGCCGTGTCGGGGTCCGCTTTAAGGAACCGAGAGACCGCTCCACCCGCCACGGCCGTCACCGTGGCCGGCCATCCGGGCCGGCCTTACGAAGGCGCTCTGGGTTAACGAGCGAGGTTGCCATTCAGTCCTCCAAGAGGAAGTCGAACAGGGCGTAAGCGATCAGCCCGAACACCAGATCATAGAGGCCGAGCGTCAACAGCCAGCGCGCAGGCGGCGAGCCGGCGTGGCCGAGCACGAGCAGCGGCGAGCTCGCCCGGGCGCCGCCGATCACGATCGGCACGAGCAGCGGCAGAGCGAGCAGCGGCCCGAGCAGATCGCGCGCGCGCGTGCGCACGGCGAGCGCGGCGACGAGCGTGCCGATCGCCGCGACGCCGACGTCGCCGAGCGCGAGCACGCCGATCAGCGCGGGGACGGCGTGGGCGGAGGATGGCGCGAGCAGCAAGAGGAACGCCGGCACGGCGACGATCTCGAGCACGACGAGGTAGCTCAGCAGCGCGAGCAGCTTCGCGATCAGCATCGCGCTGCGCTCGACGGGCGCGAGCAGGAAGCCGTCGAACCCGCCCTGGTCCGCGTCGGCGACGAACAGGCGGTTGAGCCCGAGCATCGCGGCGAACAGCAGCGTCACCCACAGCACGCCGGCGGCGAGATCGCCGTCGATCGAGTTGCGGTTCAGCGCGAAGTGGAAGACGACGAACGTCGTCACGGCGAACAGCGACATGCCCGGCACGGACTCGAGCGTGCGCAGCTCGACGAGCAGCTCCTTGCGCAGCAGCGCGCGGATGACGCCGAGCGTCGGCGTGGTACGTCGCGGGTCCTTCCTGTCCTCACCAGGCTCGGCTTGGTCCGCGGCCGGCTTGCCGCCGGGAATCGTCGCGCTCACCTGTACAGCTCCGTGACGGCATCCGCGTCGACGTCGGCCGCCGCCGCGAGCATCGCCGCGCGGCCTTCGCGCAGCCCGAGCACGAGGTCGGCCTCGGCCAGCCCGCCGCCGGGGTCGTGGCTGCAGATCACGCGCGTGCGCCCCGAGGCTGCGCCGATCAGCGGCTCGACGAGCTCGGCCGCGGCAGGGTCGAGGTTCGAGCGCGGCTCGTCGAGCAGCAGCAGCTCGGGGTCGTGCAGCACCGCGCGCGCGACCGCGACGCGCTGGACCATCCCGCGCGAGAGCGTGCGAATCGGCTCGTCGGCGCGGTCGTCCATCCGCACGGATGCGAGCAGCTGCTCGACGCGCTCGTCCGCGACCGCGTGCAGGCGCGCGTGGAAGCGCAGGTTCTCGCGTGCGGTCAGCTCGCGGTAGAGCAGCGGCTCGTGCCCGAGCAGCCCGATCCGCCCGCGCACGGCCCACGCGCGCTCGGGGATGCTCTCGCCGAGCACCTCGACGCGCCCGCCGTGCGGGCGCAGCAGCGTCGCGAGCACGCGCAGCAGCGTCGTCTTGCCGGCGCCGTTCGGGCCGAACACGACGAGCGTCTGGCGCTCGCGCAGCGTCAAGGAGACGCCGCTGAGCGCCTCACGTTCGCCGTAGTGCCGCGCGAGGCCGTCGAGGACGACCGCAGCCACGCTCAGGCTCTCGACACCTGGGGAGATCGCTCGTCCTGCGCCCGCGCGATCAGCTCGCGCACGGCCTGCGTCCCGGGGCCGTCCGCCTCGGCGTCGCCGCGCAGCAGCTCGACCGGGTCCGGCTCGCCGTTGACGATGCCCTCGAAGAACTCCTTGCGGTCCTGGTAGGTCGGCAGCGTGCCCTTCGCCCAGCCGCGCACCTCGTTGAGCAGGATCGCCAGGCGCGCGTAGGGCTCGCCGAACTGGCCTTCGATCTCGCGCTTCATCCGCTTCGCGAGCGCCGGCGAGGCGCCGGCGGTGGAGATCGCGATCGCGAGCGGCCCCGTGCGCACGATCGCGGGCAGGATGAAGTTGCACAGCGGCGGCACGTCGACGACGTTGACGAGCATCGCGCGCCGCTCGGCGTCGTCGTAGACGGCGATGTTCACGTCGGTGTCGTTCGTCGCCGCGATCGCCATGAAGACGCCCTCGAGGTCGCCGGCGCCAGCGTACTCGCGCGGCTGCCAGTCGATCGAGCCCTCGCTCGCGTATTGCTCGAGCGCCGGCTCGGCCTCGGGCGCGATCAGCGTCACCTGTGCGTCGCACGCCAGCAGCCCGTCGACCTTCTCGAGGCCGATCTCGCCGCCGCCGACGACGATGCAGCGGCGTCCGCTGAGCTTCAGGCACGCGATGTAGAAAGGCGTGTCGAGCATCCCCTGCACGCAGCTCTGATCGCAGATCCCCTTGCGCAGCTGGCAGACGCACTCCTTACCGGCATAAGCCTGAGCGGGCATGGCTAAAAGGGTAGTGCCCTAGCGCGGCAGCCCGCGCCCGAAGGCGCGCGCGGCGATCCGCGAGAGCGCGAGCGCGCCCTCGCGCCAGGCGTGCTCGCGATCGGGCTCGCGGCTGGAGCGCATCTTCGCGACGGCGCGCGCGGCGCGCGTGCTCTGTCCGTCATACGGCCCCCACCACAGTCCGCGCGCGGCCGGCGGGTCCCACGTGATCAGCTTCTCCTGCGCGCAGGCGCGCAGCCCGGCGGCGCCGAGCGTGCGCCCGAGCCCGCCGCCCGCGGCCGCGCCCCACGGCCCGCGCGAGACGCTCGGGCCGGGCAGGTGGTCGTTGAGCCAGACCATCCCGGCGTGCAGCTCGCGCGCGATTCGAAGCGACTGGTAACGGTCGCCGCTCCAGACCGAGGCGCCGAGCGCGTAGTCGCTGTCGTTCGACAGCGCGATCGCCTCGCCGACGGAGTCGACGGCCATCACGCAGAGCACAGGTCCCTCGAGCGGCTCGCGCATGATCGCCATCTCGTGCGTGACGCCCGTAAGCACGGCCGGCGCGTAGAACGAGCCGGCCTCGCAGCCGGCTGGGCTGAGTGCACCGCCGCAGCGCAGCGTCGCGCCATCGGCCAGCGCGTCGTCGACGAGCTTGCCGACGTGCTCGAGGCGGCGTCGCGAGGCGAGCGGCCCGACGTCCGTGCGTGGATCGGCCGGGTCGCCGACGCGCAGTGCCTGCGCCGCGGCGACGAGCCCGTCGGTGAAGCGCTCGTAGACCTCGCGCGCGACGTAGATCCGCTCGACGGCGCCACGTGCCTGCCCCGCGCCGGCACAACCGGCCCACAGCGCGCCGGCGATCGCCTGCGGCAGGTGCGCGTCGGCGAGCACGAGCATCGCGTCCTTGCCGCCGAGCTCGACGGTCACCTCCTTCTCGCGCGAGACGCCCTCGCCGGCGACGACGCGCCCGACGGCCGGCGAGCCGGTGAAGAGAATCTTCTCGACGGGCGATTTCGCGAGCGCGATGCCGACGTCGGCGCCGCCGTGCGCGATCCGCACGAGCCCCTCCGGCAGGCCGGCGCGCGCGAGGATCCGCCCGATCCGCTCGCCCGCGAGCGCCGCGCGTGCGGCCGGCTTGAAGGCGACGCCGTTGCCCGCGAGCAGCGCTCCGGCGATCTGTCCGAGCGGCTGCGCGAACGGCGCCGAGCCGGCGCCGATCACGCCGACGACGCCGTATGGCTCATACGCGACGCGCGCGCGCTTGGCGAGCGCCATGCCGCGGCTGATGCCGACGCGCCGTCCGCCGAGCACCTTGGCGCCGTCGTCGGCGATCCAGATCAGCGCGTCGATCGCTGGCAGCAGCTCGAGCGCGGCGATCTCCGCCGCCGGGCGCCCCTGCTCGCGCGCGAGCGCCGCGAGCAGCTCGTCGAACTCGTCGATCACGGCCTGCGCCATGCGGCGCATGTAGCGCGCGCGGTCGCGCACGCGCAAGAGGGCCCACAGCGGCTGAACCTTCGCGATGTCGGCGACGACGCCGGGGATCTCGACGGGCGCCGTCGCAGTGACGGTCCCGAGCGGCTCGCCCGTGGCGGGATCGCGCGCCTGCAGGCGCTGCCCGCTGCCCGCATCGCTGACGGTCGCGCTCATCGGGCGATTATCGCTGGTCGAGCCCCCGTGCTCGGCGAATCTCGCGCAGGCGCCGCGCGAGCTCGTCCTCGGCGTCGTCGGGCGCGTAGAAGCGCGTCCCCTCGACGGCCTCCGGCAGCAGTCGCTGCGGGCCGCGGTGGCCCGGGTGGTTGTGCGGGTTGTCGTAGTCGGCCTTGTCCTGCCCCGGGCGCGGGCCGGATCGCAACCACGGCGGCGCCGGCTGCGCGCCGTGTTCGCGAACGTGCTGGCGCGCCGCGCCGAGCGCCTTGCCGGCGGCGTTCGACTTCGGCGCGAGCGCGAGGTAGATCGCGGCCTGCGCGAGCGCGTACGTCGCCTCCGGCAGGCCGACGTGCTCGACAGCAGCAGCCGCGGCCGTCGCGACGCTCAGCGCCTGCGGGTCGGCGTTGCCGATGTCCTCCGAGGCGAGGATCACCATCCGCCGCACGATGAAGCGTGGGTCCTCGCCGCCCTCGAGCATCACTGCGAGGTAGTACAGCGAGGCGTCGGGATCGGAGCCGCGCGTCGCCTTGATCCACGCCGAGGCGTAGTCGTAGTGACGGTCGCCGCCTTTGTCGTAGAGCACGGCGCGCCGCTGCAGCGCGTCCTCGACACGCGCGAGCGTGACGCGAACCGGCTCGCCGCCGCTCTCCTGCGGCGAGGACTCGGCGGCCGTCGAGCTCGCGAGCTCGAGCGCGTTGAGCGCCGTGCGCGCGTCGCCTTCGCTGCGTGCCGCGAGGAACTCGATCGCGTCGTCGTCGACCTCCGGCCCGCTCGCTCGGCGCAGCAGCTCCGCGACGTCCTGCGCCGTGAGCGCCTGCAGCGCATACACGCGCACGCGCGAGAGCAGCGCGCCGTTGACCTCGAACGCGGGGTTCTCCGTCGTCGCGCCGATCAGCGTCAAGAGGCCCTCCTCGACGGCCGGCAGCAGGGCGTCCTGCTGCGCCTTGTTGAAGCGGTGGATCTCGTCGAGGAACAGGACCGTCTGCGCGCCGGGGGCGCCCGCGGGCGCGAGCGAGCGGCGGTGCTCGGCGCGCTCGATCACGGCGCGCACCTCGGCGCGCCCGGCGGCGACTGCGCTGAGCTCCTCGAAGGCCGACCGCGAGTGCTCGGCGACCATCCGCGCGAGCGTCGTCTTGCCCGATCCCGGCGGGCCGTAGAGCACCATCGAATGCGGGCGCCCTTGCTCGATCGCGGTGCGCAGCGCCGAGCCCTCGCCGAGCAGGTGCGACTGCCCGACGAACTCCTCGAGCTTGCGCGGGCGCATTCGTACCGCGAGCGGCCGCGCTGAGGCGGACGCGGACGCGCCGGCTTGGCCGGTATCGCTCCCGCCGGCCCGCGAATCCTCAGGCGAAACGGCTTGATTCTCGGTGTCGTCGGCGTCGAACAGGCTCTCCACGGCCTCTCAGTATCGCGCGCGATCGCAGGATGCCGAATAACAACAGGACAAAGCGGGCATTGGGAAAACGGGCCCAATGCCGCTGTCGACGATCGGGTTGGACAGTTGTGTATTGGGGAGGCTCAGGAGGTTGGCCAGCCGTGGGTGTCGAACTGTTAGATCCGATGTTTATGTGCGGAGGGGAACTATCGATGGGAACGGCCAACTGACATGGGCGCTGGTGCTGCCGGGATCTTCGCCGGGCCAGAGCTCGGACTGGACCTCCTCGAGTCAGGGGGCGAAATCGCTGCGCGCTCGCCGCTGCAGCTGTTCTGGCGGCGCTTTCGGCGCGATCGCGTCGCCCAGGTCGCCGCCGCCTTCATCCTGCTGCTGATCGTCGTCGCGATCTTCGCGCCGCTCGTCGTCAAACTCTTCGGGCTGCCGAGCCCGTATACGCAGAACCCGAACCTGACCGGCTCGTTCGGGGAACCGCTCGGGCCGAACTCGGCACACCCGTTCGGCGTCGACCCGCTCGGCGAGGACGTCGCTTCGCGCGTGATCTACGGAACGCGCGTCTCGCTGGAGGTCGGCGTCGTCGGCACGGCGATCGCCACGGTGATCGGCGTCACGCTCGGTCTGCTGGCGGGCTACTACCGGGGCTGGCTGGACACGATCATCTCGCGCCTGTTCATCGACGTGACGCTGTCGATCCCGATCCTCCTGCTCGGCCTTGGGATCGGCGCGGCGTGCGCGGTCCGCGGTTGCCTCGGCGGCGCGATCGAGCCGGGCGTCGGCGTGATCATCTTCCTGATCGCGTTTGCGACGTGGACGTACTTCGCCCGGATCGTCCGCGGCCTCGTGCTCTCCCTGCGCGAGCGCGAGTTCGTCGAAGCGGCGCGTGCGCTCGGCGCCTCGGACCTGCGGATCATGTTCCGCGAGATCCTGCCGAACCTGATCGCGCCGATCATCGTCTACGCGACGCTGCAGATCCCGCTGAACATCCTGATCGAGGCCTCGCTCTCGTTCCTCGGCGTCGGCGTGCGCCCGCCGACGGCGAGCTGGGGGCAGATGATCGCGGCGGCGACGCCGACGTTCAACACGGCGTGGTGGTACATGGTCTTCCCCGGCGCGGCGCTGCTCTTGACGGTGCTCGCGTTCAACCTGCTCGGCGACGGGTTGCGCGACGCGCTCAACCCAAGGAGCTCGCAATGAGCGCCGATATTCAACAACGAACCAAGGAGGCGGCTCGATGAGAGCGCTGAGAACGATTGTGCTGACGGCGCTCGCCGTGGCGGCGATGGCGGCACTGGCCGCGTGCGGCTCGAGCAGCAGCTCCGGCGGGACCAGCTCGAGCGGGAGCGCCAGCACGGGCACCAGCCCGCTGCCGGCGGGGGTGAAAAACCCGCTTGACGAGTCGCTGACCGGTGGCAAGAAGGGCGGCGTCCTCGACGAGGTGCAGAGCGAGGACTTCGAACACCTCGACCCCGGACAGGCGTACTTCCAGCTGGACTACCAGATCACGAACGCGACGCAGCGCTCGCTCTACTCCTACAAGCCGAACACGTTCTCGCAGACGACGCCCGACATGGCCGAAGGCGAACCGAAGATCAGTGACGGCAACAAGCTGATCACGATCACGATCCGCAAAGGCGTGCACTTCAGCCCACCGGTCAATCGCGAAGTGACCGCGGCGGACGAGGAATACGCGATCGACCGCGTCGCGAACCCGAACGTCGCGAACCCTTACTACCTCGGCTACCTCGAATCGGTCGAAGGGCTGAAGGCTTCCAAGGGAGGAAAGATCCCGGGCATCAAGGCGACCGGCAAGTACACGCTGCAGATCAAATTGACCGAACCGCAAGCGGCGATCGTGATCGCCTCGATGGTGCTGCCCTACTCGGCTCCGGTGCCGGAAGAGTATGCGAAGAAGTTCGACGCCCAGAAACCGAGCGAATACGGCAACAACCAGGTCGCGACGGGCCCGTACATGCTGAAGAACAACTCCGCAGGCAAGGTCCTCGGGATCGGCTACCAGCCGGGCAAGTCGCTGACGCTCGTACGCAACCCGAACTGGAAGGCCAGCACCGATTTCCGCCCGGCCTACCTGAACCAGATCAACGTCGCGATCGGCGGCGACGCGAACGTGATCGGCCGGCAAGTGCTCGAAGGCAACGGCATGGTGCAGTCCGACGCACCGGCCGCGCCGATCGTCAAGCTGGCCGTTCAGCAGCATCCCAGCCAGCTCGTGATCTCCTCCGGCGGTGGCGCGGGCGACCGCTACATCGCGATCAACAACAGCGACGGGCCGTTCAAGAACGTCAACCTGCGCAAGGCGCTGTGGGCGGCGACCGATCGCGAATCGCTGAACAGGCTGCGCGGCGGCAAGACGGTCGCCGACTTGATGACGCACTTCCTCTGGAACGGCATCGCCGGGTTCGAAGAAGCCGGCGGCTATCCCGGGCCGAAGTTCGACTACAACGAACACGGCGAAGGCGACATGAAGGTCGCGGAAAAGTACATGAAGCTCGCCGGCTACCCGAGCGGCAAATACACCGGCTCGGAAACGCTGCAGGTCGTCGGCGACTCCTCGGCACCCGCGAACAACGTCGCCGAAGCCGTCAACAGCACGCTGCAGAAGCTCGGCTTCAAAACGAAGCTGAACCTCGTCGAGCACACGGTCATGTACTCGAAGTACTGCGGCGTCGTCTCGGAAAAGATCGACGTCTGCCCGAACGTCGGCTGGGTCCCGGACTTCGGCGACCCGCAGGCGGTGCTCGACGTGCCGTTCAACGGCAACCTGATCGTCAAGAACGGCACGAACTCCAACTGGGGTCTCGTCAACCACCCGAAAATCAACGCCGCGATGGAAGCCGCTGCGAAGGTGGTCGGTGAGAAGGCGCGCGGCGAAGCGTGGGCGAAGATCGACCGCGAACTCGTCGAAGAAGCGGTCGTGATCCCCTACCAGTGGGCGAAGGAAGCGTACGTTGAGTCGAAGAACGTCGACGGCATCAGCGACTACTGGAACTCCGGGACCTGGGACTACTCGTTCACGTCCCTGCAATAGCCGTGAGCGGTCGCCGGAGGCGAGCCGAGCGCTCGTCTCCGGCGAACCGTCGCTCGCAGCGCCAGGAGAGAGTCCAATGACGACGCCGACCAGCAGACGATGAGCCGCTACATAATCCGCAGGCTGCTGTGGGGCGTCGTGCTGCTGGTGCTGGTCCTCGCGCTGCTGTTCGTGATGTTCCGCATCCTGCCGACCGCCGACCCGGCGAAGATCCGGGCGGGCCGGATCCAGAGCCCGAAGATCATCGCCGAGATCCGCCACAACCTCGGCCTCGACAAATCGCTGCCGGCGCAGTTCTGGATCTACATCAAGGGCATCTTCCTGCACTTCGACCTCGGCTACAGCTACTACTCGAACGCGCCGGTCAAGGAACTGATCTTCAACCGGCTGCCCGCGACGATCTCGCTCGTGCTCGGCGGCGCGGTGATCTGGCTGTTCGCGGGCCTGTCGGTGGGGATCGTCTCCGCCCGCCGCGCCGGCTCGAAGCTCGACCGCGCGAGCATGGGCTCGGCGCTCGTGTTCGTCTCGGCGCCGGAATACTGGCTCGGGCTGCTCGCACTGTTCTTCTTCGCCTCGGACATCGGCAAAATTCACATCTTCCCGGGCGCGGGCAGCTACATCGGACTGACGGCCGAACCCGCGAAATGGTTCACCTCTCTGATCATGCCGTGGCTCGTCGTCGCGGCCGGCACCGCGGCGATCTACGCGCGCCTGATTCGCGGCAGCCTGATCGAGACGATGGGCGAGGATTACATCCGCACGGCGCGCGCGAAGGGCCTGTCCGAGCGGCGCGTCGTCCTGCGCCACGGCCTGCGCGCGGCGATCAACCCGATCGTGACCGTCCTCGGCGTCGACATCGCCGTGCTGCTTGGCAGCTCGGTGCTCGTGGAAACGGTCTTCGACATCCCCGGTATCGGCCGCCTGAACTACACGGCGATCACCCACTCGGACTTCCCCGTGACCGAGGGCACGGTGCTGTTCGCGGCGATCTTCGTGATCGTCGCGAACATCGTCGTCGACGTCGTCTATGCGTACCTCGACCCGCGGGTCCGGTACTCATGAGTGCCGCCGAGCCGCTGCTGAAGGTCGAGGACCTGCACGTGGAGTTCCCGACCGAAGACGGCGTCGTGCACGCGGTCGACGGGATCTCCTACGAGGTAGGGCGCGCGAGCACGCTGGGGATCGTCGGCGAGTCGGGCTCGGGCAAGACGGTCTCGTCGCTGACGACGCTCGGGCTGACGCGCTCGCAGGGCGCGCGCATCTCAGGGCGGATCGTCTTCGAGGGCAAAGACCTGCTCGAGCTCTCCGAAGCGGAGCTGCGCACGATCCGCGGCAACGAGATCGCGATGATCTTCCAGGACCCGCTGTCCTCGCTGCACCCGTTCTTCAAGGTCGGCGTGCAGCTCGTCGAGGCGGTACGCGTACACCAGGACATCTCGAAGAAGGCTGCGCGCGCTCGTGCGATCGAGCTGCTCGGGCTCGTCGGCATCCCCGATCCGAGCAGGCGCGTCGAGGAGTACCCGCACGAGTTCTCCGGCGGGATGCGCCAGCGCGCGATGATCGCGATGGCGCTCGCGAACGAGCCGAAGCTGCTGATCGCGGACGAGCCGACGACGGCGCTCGACGTGACCGTGCAGGCGCAGATCCTCGCGTTGCTCGAGCGCCTGCAGAGCGAGCTCGGCATGGCGATCGTGATCATCACGCACGACCTCGGCGTCGTCGCGCAGATGGCCGACGACATCGCGGTGATGTACGCCGGGCGGATCGTCGAGCACTCCTCGGCGGAGCTGCTGTTCGCGGGCCCGGAGCACCCGTACACGTGGGGCCTGTTGAAATCGATCCCGTCGCTGAGCGGCACGCGCAAGGAGCAGCTCGTGCCGATCCCAGGCTCGCCGCCGAGCTTGATCAACCGTCCGCCGGGCTGCCACTTCCACCCGCGCTGCCCGTACTCGCAGCCGGAGCACGCACGGATCGACCCGCAGCTGAAGCCCGTTCCAGACGAGCCGTCGCACGGCGTCGCGTGCCTGCTCGCGCCGAGCGTGCGCCAGCGTCTGTGGGCAGAGCTGAGCGACGGCAAGACGCCAGAGCAGGCGCGCGCGAGCGTCGGTCTGCCGGGGCCGAAGGAAGCGCTGGCGACGGCCGCCGAGACGGTCGGCGACGAACCGGAGGGGAACTTGTGAGCGCGAACGACGCCTTTTCGCAGCGCACCGAGGGGCCGGCCGGCGTCGTGCGCGAGGAGCTGCCGGGCGGGGCGCCGGCGAGCAGCGGCGGCGAGGAACCGCTCGTCGAGGTGCGCGACCTCGTCAAGCACTTCCCGATCTCGCGCGGCGTGCTGGTCAAACGGAAGGTCGGCGCGGTGCAGGCCGTCGACGGCGTCAGCTTCGACGTCAATCGCGGCGAGACGCTTGGCATCGTCGGCGAGACGGGCTGCGGCAAGAGCACGACGGCGCGGCTGATCATGCGGCTGCTCGAGCCGACGAGCGGCGAAGTGCGCTTCGACGGGCAGGACATCACGAAGCTGAAGGGCTCGCGGCTGAAGGCGGTCAGGCGCGAGGTGCAGATGATCTTCCAGGACCCTTACTCGTCGCTGAACCCGCGCAAAACGGTCGGTGCGACGATCGCGCAGCCGTTCGTGATCCACGGCCTCAACGAGGGCAAGGGCGAGCGCAAGCGCGCCGTGCAGGAGCTGATGGAGACGGTCGGGCTGAACCCGGAGCACTACAACCGCTACCCGCACGAGTTCTCCGGTGGGCAGCGTCAGCGGATCGGCGTCGCGCGTGCGCTCGCGCTGAAACCGAAGCTGCTGATCGCGGACGAGCCGGTCTCGGCGCTCGACGTCTCGATCCAGGCGCAGGTGCTGAACCTGCTGCTGGAGATGCAACGCGAGTTCGGCCTGACGCTGATCTTCATCGCGCACGACCTGTCGGTCGTTCGGCACATGTGCGATCGCGTCGCTGTGATGTACCTCGGGCGGATCGTCGAGATCGGCCCGGGAGGGCCGCTGTACGACTTTCCGCGCCACCCGTACACGGGCGCGCTGCTCTCGGCCGTGCCGGTGCCGGACCCGCAGCTGCGCGGCGAGGAGCCGCACCTGCTCAGCGGCGACGTGCCGAGCCCGGCTAACCCGCCGAAAGCGTGCCGCTTCCACACGCGCTGTCCGAAGGCGCAGGAGCGCTGCTCGGTCGACGATCCGCCGCTCGAGGACAAGGGCACGGGCACGAGCGCGGCTTGCCACTTCCCGCTGACCCGCGAGGAGGTCGCGCAGATCGGCGTACGATCTGCGCGATGAGCGCAGCCGGAGCAGAGGGCACGGACGCGGGAGCCGAGGCGCAGGAGCTGCTCAGCCGGCTCGTGCGCTTCAACACTGTCAATCCGCCGGGCGATGAGCGCGCGGCACAGGAATACCTCGCCGACCACCTGCAGCAGGCGGGCTTTGATTGCGAGTTGCTCGGGGCCGAGCCGGGGCGCCCGAACCTGATCGCGCGGCTGCGCGCCGACGGCGCCCCGCCGGCGGACGAGCCGGCGAGCGGCGGTCGGACGCTCTGCTACCTCGGCCACGTCGACACGGTGCTCGCGGACGCAGAGGAGTGGACGCACGACCCGTGGTCGGGCGAGGTAGTCGACGGGTACCTGTGGGGGCGCGGCTCGCTCGACATGAAGTCGCAGGTCGCGGCGGAGATCGCCGCGGCGGCGTCGCTCGCGCGCTCTGGCTGGCGTCCGGCCTCCGGCGAGCTGCTGATCGCGGCCGTCGTCGACGAGGAGACCGGCGGCTCGCTCGGCGCCGAATGGATCACGAAGACACATCCGGAGAAGGTTCGCTGCGACCTGTTGATCAACGAGGGCGGCGGCGGCTGGTTCGAGTACGCGGGCAAGCGCTGCTACGGCGTCTGCTGCGCGGAGAAGGGCGTGTTCCGCTTCAACGTCGTGACGGACGGCGTCGCGGGGCACGCGTCGATGCCGAGCATGGGCGAGAACGCGCTGCTGAAGATGGGGCCGGTGCTGGACCGCCTCGCGGCGCGCCAGCCTAGCTACGAGCTGACCGACGAGCCGCGCGGCTTCTTGCGCGGTCTCGGCGAGGACCCGGACGACCCGGCCGGCTCGATCGCGCGCCTGCGCACGGCCGACGAGCGTCTGGCGACGATGTTCGAGCCGATGCTCGGCGTGACGTTCACGCCGACGCGGATTCGCGCGTCGGAGAAGATCAACGTGATCCCGAGCCGCGCCGAGCTGAAAGTCGACTGTCGCGTGCCGCCGGGGCTCGGCGAGGAGCAGGTGCGCCGCGGGATCGCGGAGGTGCTCGGCGAGGAGGACGGCTTTCGGATCGAGTTCACCGAGCAGGTCGTCGGCAACCGCTCGCCGATGGACTCAGAGCTGATGAGGACGATTATTAATTGGATCGGTCAGCGTGATCCCGGTGCAGAGGTAGTGCCGGTGATCCTGCCGGGCTTCACCGACTCGCGCCACTTTCGCGCGGCCTTCCCGGAGTGCGTCGCGTACGGGTTCTTCCCGCAGCGCCACCAGTCGCTGATCGAGACGGCGCCGCTCGTGCACTCCGCGGACGAGCGCATCGACGTGCGCGATCTGCAATTCGCGACGGAGTTCTTCGGCGATCTCGCCGTCTCGGCGCTCGGCTGAAGCAGCGCCGCCCACCGCTCGGAGGGTGAGCTTCCGGGGAGCTGTGGAGGGTTGCACAGGTTTGCGCATGTTCAGGTGAAAGCTTCTCTGAAATCCGGCGCGTAGCCCCTCGCAATCGAACAACCGATTAGCAATACTGAGCCGATGCCAAGGATGGTGGATCTGCTTGCCGGGACGAGCTCAGGGGTTGAAGCGACGGTACGCCACGTCCTGACGGCGCCGCCGAAGCACCTGGCCAGCGCGCTGCTGAACTACGCGCACACCTCGCACGCGCTCGTGCCGGTGGCGGCGTTCCACCAAGCGGGACCGCTCGTCGTCGCGGCGGCGCCGGCGCATACGTCGATCGTGCAGCAGATCCAGAACGCGGCGTACAACTGGTCGCCGGTCGTGATGATCGTCTTCTTCATCGCGCTGATCTTCGTCATGTGGCGCACGCTGAAGGTGATGCCGCGCGTCAAGCCGCAGCAGATCAAGCCGTCCTCGGAAGAGTCGGTCTCGTTCGCGGACATCGCGGGCGTCGACGAGGCAAAGGCCGAGCTCGAGGAGCTCGTCGAGTTCCTGCGCGACCCGAAGCCGTTCCAGGAGCGAGGCGCGAAGGTGCCGAAGGGCGTCCTGCTGCACGGCCCGCCGGGGACCGGCAAGACGCTGCTCGCGAAGGCCGTCGCGCACGAATCGGGTGCGCAGTTCTTCGCGCAGTCGGCGGCGTCGTTCGTCGAGATGTTCGCGGGCCTCGGCGCCGCGCGGATCCGCCGGCTGTTCGAGGTCGCGCGCAAACACGAACCGGCGATCATCTTCATCGACGAGCTCGACGCGGTCGGCGGCCGCCGCGGCTCGGACATCTCCGGCGAGAAGGACCAGACGCTGAACCAGCTGCTCGTCGAGATGGACGGCTTCGCCTCGAGCGGGCGTGTCGTCGTGATCGCGGCGTCGAACCTGCTCGACAAGCTCGACCCGGCGCTGCTGCGACCGGGTCGCTTCGACCGCCAGGTGTTCGTCGTGCCGCCGGACGTGCGCGGGCGCGAAGGCGTGCTGAAGGTGCACACGAAGGACAAGCCGCTGCACGACGTCGACCTCGGCCTCGTCGCCCAGCAGACGAGCGGTCTGACGGGCGCCGATCTGGCGAACATCTGCAACGAGGCGGCGATCTTCGCGACGCGGCGCAAAGCGGCGAAGCTCGAGATGATCGACTTCGACTCGGCGATCGAGCGCGTGATCGCCGGCGTGCAGTCGCGGCGCGTGCTCAACGACCACGAGAAGCACGTCGTCGCCTTCCACGAGGCCGGGCACGCACTGTGCGGCGAGCTGTTGCCGTCGGTCGATCGCGTGCACCGCATCTCGATCGTCCCGCGCGGGCAGGCGCTCGGCTACACGCTCAACTTGCCAGCCGAGGATCGCTACCTGAAGACGCGCGAGGAGCTGCTCGACTACATGACGGTGCTGCTCGGCGGCCGTGTCGCCGAGCAGGTCGTGTTCGGGGCGATCACGACGGGCGCCTCGGACGACCTCAAGCGCGTCGCCGAGATCTCACACCAGATGGTCCACGACTTCGCGATGGGAACAGCCGGCATCGGACGCTCGCCGGACGGCGGCGTGCAGCTGTCGGAGACGACGCTGCGGATCCGCGACGAGGAGCGCCAGGACCTGATCGAGGAGGCGCGCCGCGCCGCGCAGCGGCTGATCGTCGCGCATCGCCGCCAGCTCGACGCGCTCGCGCACGAGCTGCTCGAGCGCGAGGTGCTCGAGCGCGAGTCGATCGACGAGATCATGGCGGGCGTGCCGCGGATGGAGCGCACGCCGGGCGTCGGCCTGCGCGTCGTCGCGGCCGCGAGCGCTGTCGACGTCGCCGGGCACGAGTAGCCGCAGGGCGATGCGTCGGGGCGCGAGCGCCTCGATGCGCACGCGCCAATAAACTGCTGCGCATGTTCTCGAGGATCGATCACATCGGCGTCGCCGTCGAGCAGCTCGAGCCGGCGCTCGCGCTGTACGGCGAGGGCTTCGAGCTCGCGCTCGCGCATCGCGAGGTCGTCGAGGCACAGGGTGTCGAGGCGGTGCTGCTCGACGTCGGCGAGAACCATGTCGAGCTGCTCGCGCCGCTCGGCGCCGACACGCCCGTCGGCAAGTTCCTCGCGAAGAACGGCCCGGGACTGCATCACGTCGCCTACCAGGTAGACGACATCGACGGCACGCTCGAGGCGCTCAAGCGTGCCGGGCTCGCGCTGATCGACGAGCAACCGCGCGTCGGCATCCGCGGCTCGCGCGTCGCGTTCATGCACCCCAAGGCGACTGCCGGCGTGCTCACTGAGATCGTCGAACCGGCGAGAGGATCGGAGACCCACTGATGGCATCGAGCAAGCAGCAGATCAGCATCGGCTTCCAGGGCGGGCAGGTGCTCGCGCTGCGCGTCAGCGACGAGCAGCTGAAAGCGCTCTACAAAGCGCTCAGCGACAAGGGCTGGCACGAGCTCTCGAGCGAGGAGGGGCCGGTGCGGCTCGACCTCGGGCAGGTCGTCTACGTGCGCTCTGAGAGTGACGACCTCCGCGTCGGCTTCGGCTAGGAGTCGCTGACCGGCGCCATGCTGCGTCCTCGATCGCTCGTGTGCTGGTCGCACACTTCGCTCACTGCGTCCTTGCCTGGCTTGGCCAGCGACTCCCTAGCGGCGTCGTGCTAGGCAAACGCGTGCCCGAGTCGCTTGACGAGCGGCTGCTGCGAATCGCTCGCACTTGCGGGCATACGCCCTCACGCGACCGCGCGGTCGAGCGCTTCTCGCTGCTTGGCGAACACGCGGGGGTATGGCTTGCGATCGGCGCTTGTGGCGCAGCGCTCGACGGGACGCGACGGGCGCGCTGGCTGCGTGCGGCGGGAACGGTAGGGGGGATGTACGCGCTCAACACGGCGATCAAGCTCGGCGTACGGCGGCGGCGTCCGCAGCTTCGCGGGCTGCCGGCGTTGACGCCGACGGCGACGGCGCTGAGCTTTCCGAGCGCGCACGCTTCGACCGCCTTCGCGGGCGCGCTCGCGTACTCACGGCTGGGGCTGCCGCGCGCGCCGCTCTATGCGCTTGCGGGAGGGCTCTCGTATTCGCGGCTCTACCTCGGCGTCCACTACCCCTCCGACGTGCTCGCCGGAGCGCTGCTCGGCACGGCCGCCGCCGCCGTGCGCGGTGGCGACGGGGACGGCGCGCCCTCGCCGAGCGGCGACACGGCCGAGACCGCGCCGAGCTCGAACGGGCACATGCCGAGCGACGCGGTGTTCGTCGCGGGCGGCCCGGCATGAGCACGCGGATCGGCATCGTCGGGATGCCGAACGCCGGCAAGTCGTCGCTGTTCAACGCGCTGACGAAAGCCGGCGCGGAGGCGGCGAACTACCCGTTCACGACGATCGAGCCGAACGTCGCCGTCGTGCCGGTGCGCGACGAGCGCCTCGAGCAGGTCGCCGAGACGGTCGGCGCGTCGGAGATCGTCTGGGACACGATCGACTTCCACGACATCGCGGGGCTCGTCGCGGGCGCGCACGAGGGCGAGGGCCTCGGCAACCGCTTCCTCGCGAACATCCGCGAGACGGACGCGATCGTCCACGTCGTGCGCGCGCACAACGACGAGAACGTGATCCACCCGGATGGCCGCGTCGACCCGCTGAGCGACATCGAGACGATCGAGACGGAGCTCGTGCTCGCGGACCTCGAGCAGGCCGAGCGGCGCCTGGAGCGGCTGACGCGGCAGGCGCGCAGCGGCGAGCGTGCGCTCGTCGCCGAGCAGGCGTGGCTCGAGCAGGTCGTCGCGGAGCTGCAAGCCGGGCGTCCCGCGCGTGGCGTCGCGGTACCTGCCGAGGCGCCGAACGCGGCGCGCGACCTCGGCTCGCTGACGGCCAAGCCGGTGCTGTTCGTCGCGAACGTCGACGAGGGCTCGGACGTCGTTCCGGCCGAAATCGTCGCGCACGCGGAGTCGCACGGTGCGCGCGCGGTCGCTGTGTCCTCGCGGATCGAGGCGGAGCTCGCCGAGCTCGAGGACGACGAAGCAGCCGCGATGCGCGCCGAGCTCGGCGTCAGCGAGTCAGGGCTCGCGCTCGTCGTGCGCGAGGCGTTCGCGCTACTGCGCCTGATCGCGTTCTTCACGGCCGGCGAGGCGAAGCCGGCGCAATCGTGGCACCTGCGCGACGGCCTGACGGCGTGGCACGCGGCCGGGCAGATCCACACGGACATCCAGAAGGGCTTCGTCCGCGCCGAAGTGATCGGCTGGCGCGAGCTCGTCGACGCCGGCGGCTACTCGGGCGCGCGCGACCGCGGGACGCTGCGGCTCGAGGGGCGTGACTACGCGATGGCCGACGGTGACGTGATCTCCGTCAAGTTCACGCCGTAGCGAGCTTTTCCAGCCGCTCGGCGAGCCGCTTCATGCCGAGCTTGCGGGTGTGCTTCGCGCCGGCGGCGAAGTCGGTCGGCGCGTCGGGCGGGCGCTCGACGTCGATCAGCTGCAAGGTCGCGATCTCGCGGAACTTGCGCAGCAGCTCCTCGTTCTCGCGCAGCGCCGCGGCGGCGCGCGGGCGGATCGCATCATCGCCTCGTGCGACCTTGTTCTCCTGCGCGCGCGCGGCGGCGAGCAAGTCCTCGAGCGTGCCGTGCGTGCGCAGCAGCTCGGCGGCCGTCTTCGCGCCGATGCCGGGCGCGCCGGGGAGGCCGTCGGAAGGGTCGCCGCGCAGCGCGATGAAATCTGCGACCTGCTCCGGCTCGACGCCGTAGCGCTCGCGCACGTCGGCGGGACCGAGCTCGCCCGACTCGCCGCCCTTGCGCAGCTCGAGCACGGCGATCCGCTCGCCGACGGCGCCGTAGAGGTCGCGATCGCCGGTCATCAGCAGCGCCTGTCCGCCGCTGTCCTGCTCGGCGCGCACGTAGGAGAACATCACGTCGTCGGCCTCTAGCGAGTCGCTCGACGGGCAGCTCCAGCCGAGGCTCTCGAGCAGCTCTGCCGCGTGCTCCCACTGCCAGCGGAGCTCTGCCGGCATCGGGTCGCGGTGGGCGTGGTAGGGCGGGTAGAGCCGCACGCGGTACTCGGCCTCCTCGGCGCCCATGCACGCGAGCACGCAGCGCGGTCGCCGCGCGGGTTGGCACGACTCGATGTAGCCGACGAGCGCGTTGACGGTGCCGAGCAGCGCGTTGACCGGGTGCCCGTCGTCGTCGGAGATCGATTTGGGCAGCGCGAAGTACGAGCGATACAAGAGCCACGGAACATCTGCGGCGAGCAGCGGCGCGGTTGCGGGCATCCGCGCAAGACTAGTTCGCCACCAGCGCGACCTGCGCGCGCGTCGTGACGCGTGTGTCGACTCGCTCGCGCACGAACGGAACGCGCTCGCCGCCGGCAGCCCGCGCGAAGGCCTCGCGGACGAGCGGCGTGTCGGCGAGCAGCGCGAGCTCGCAGCCGCGCCGCTCGCACCAGCCGCGGCGGTAAACGATCACGGCGACGCCGATCGCGTCGATGTCGGTGAGGCCATTGAGATCGAGCGTCAGCACGTCGATGCCGAGCGCGCAGAGCCGCTCGATCTCGGCTTCCAGCGCAGGGGCCGATGCGCGGTCGAGTTCGCCGAGCAAAAGTACGGTGTGCATCAGGTCCAGCTCCCTTCCAGCTCTTGCGGCGCCGAGCAGCACGTGCTCTCGCTCACCGCGTTGACGATTGCCGGACGCGACTTGCGCTGCTGGACGCCGAGCGGCCGGCGCGATGCCGGACGGCCGCGTGCAGAACGCGTCGCGCTGGGAGAGCTAGCCTGGGCGCGCCGGGATCAGCGCGAACTGCGCCAAGCGCCACGAGGCGCCGGCGCGCCGCAGCCGGCGCATTGCGCGCGGGCCAGCGAGCAGCAGCAGCGCCGCGAGCGCGAGGAACGTCATTGCCGAGAGCCCGCTGGCGACGCCGGCGCTGCTCGTCGGCGAGAAGCCGCCTGGCGATGGAGGCGGCACGGCGTCGCCCGCCGCCGGCAGGGTTGCGGCGGCCGGCGCGTTCGTGAGCGAAGGGGCGCTCGGTGGCGTTGCGCTCGTGGCAGGCAGCGTCATCTCAAAGCCGTCGCCGAGTGTGTTCCTCGATAGACGGCGCAGGGTCGTGAGCAGCTGCGCCGACGGCAAGTCGAATGCGCTGAAGCCCGACGGAACGAAGTGTGTGGATTCGATCGTGGCGAGGCTTGCGGTGAGTGCCGTGGGCACGATGCTCGACTGAGCTTCCGGTGCAGCGCTCGCGTCGCCCGGGATCGGACGCAGGGTCGATTGACTTGGCATCGGGCTTGCCCGTAGCAGCGACGTGGTCGTCGGCAGCGGAAGCGCGCTGAGCGTGTCGCGAGCGCTCGTGGCGACGGCGCCGAGCAGTGTTCCTACGACGCGCGACGCGTGGGCGCCAAGCGCGTGTGCGGCAGGCAACCGCCGCGTCGTGGCCGCGAGCGTGCCCTCGAGGCGGGCGATGTGCGAGGAGACGGCCCGGCGTACGGCAGGAACGATCGTCGCTCGCTCGTCTGGTGCTGTCGTGGGGCTCGCCACGACGCGCTGTGCGTCTTTGGTGAGGGTGTGTAGGGCCGTCGCGGGCGGCGTGGAGAGCGGGCGGTCACCAGATCCGCTGTGGGCGTCGCTTTCGCGCGGCGCGTCGGCCGCCGTCCGTCCGCTCGCGCCGTCCGCGCTCGAGCGTGCGGCATCCGTCGCGCCGGCAACATCCTGCGGGACTGCAGCGACGCTCTGCTCGGCGCTCGCTGAAACCTGTGCCGCATCGGGCGCCGCCGCCGGCAGCGGGACGGCCGTAGTCGCGTCGTGGGCGACCGCATCGAGTTGCTGCGTCGCGGTAGCGCCGGCGACTTCGAGGACTCCGCTCACCGGGTCGGCGGCGCTCGTCTGCGCGAAGGCCGCGAGGACGGCCACGCAGGCCACGACGAGCGTCACGAGCCTCCTCAGCTTCCGCGTGGCCCGGCCGGGCGCGAAATAGCACCCGTCTCGTTGTGCGGCCGGCGATGTGCATGGTTGAGGAGGTTTGGCGAGCAATGTCCGTTCTCTACGGAGATGCCCGCGTTGGGCGAATGCAAACCGCGCAATCTCGGGCAGCGCGGCGAACCGGGCGTCGCGGTGTCGGTGCGCGGGCGCTCAGGCAGGCGCCGAGGTGCCGCCGTTGGGCGCGACGGATGCCGAGGAGGCCGATGCTTCGGCGGGTGCAGCCGACGGGACGCCGCCCTGGCTCGTGGCCGCGCCGGGCGCGGCGGCCGGCGCGGGGCTGACGAGTGGCGAGGAGCCGCTGCGGTCGGGCTCGGGCTTGACCGTCGGGCCTTCGCGCGTGGAGAAGTACGCCCACGCGCTGAACAGGCCGAGGCGAGCGGCGAGTTCCGGGCCGCTGACGAGCGTGCGACCGCTCGTGCCGAGCACGTACGCCGAGACGATCCGTGGCGAGAAGCCACGCTTGACGACTTCGATGCCCTTGAAGCTGCCGCGAACGAGGCCGTGCAGCTTCGCCGCGGCGGCGGCGAAGCTGAGCGTCTTCTTCCACGTGTGCTCGTCGCCCGTCTCGTACTGGTCGACGACGCCGCGCAGCCACGGCTGCGGTTCGCTGCCGATGAACGAGTCCTCGACGTTCTCCGTGCGCCCGCCCGAGCTCGCGAAGAAGTACGTGATCGCGGGGCGCCCCGCGTAGGTGACGATCTGCCCGGCTGTCGCTTTGACGGCGGCGTCCGTCTGCGGAGTCTGCGCGGCGACGCCGCGATAGACCTGCGAGCGCGTGTCGGAGTAGACGTCGAACTTCGAGCCGCCCGCGTGAGCGGTCAGCGCATAGGTACGGCTCGCGACGGCCTGGGCCTCGAGCGCGGCGAGCGGCCAGCTCGCGGAGACCTCGGCCGCGACGACGCCGCGCACGTACGTCTCGAGCGCGATCTTGTGAACCTTGCCGCCGATCAGCACGCGCACCTGCGTGCTCGCCGGCACCGTGCCGAGGGCGGTTCCGGAGTAGTAGTGGGCGAGGATCTGCTGGTAGCTGAAGCCGTGTTCGGCGTAGCCGAGCGCGCCCTCCTGGCTCATCCCGACGCCGTGCCCGTAGCCGCCGCCGGTGATCAGCAGATCGGCCGCGGGCGCCGCGGCGGCGCACGTCAGCGACGCCGCGAATATCGCGATGAGCGCTGCCAGGCAGCGGCTGGTGCGGTGGTAGGTTGAGCGCATGATCAGCATCCGTGCTCCGTTCGATCTCGGTCTCACGACCGCTCCGGTGCAACGGCTTCAGACCGTGCACCCGAATTCATTCGGAGCGCCGCGAACGCTGTCTGAACTGTGTCGGTGGACGGGGTCCATTCGTCCAAATAGTGCAAGGTTTGCTGCGCCGCGCGCGCGGGAAACCGAGGCTTAGGATGAGCACGCAAAGCGCACGGGCAGACGCCGAGGCGGCTGTCCTCGCAGACGTTCCGAAGCAGCTCTACATCGCCGGCGAGTGGCGTGAGGGCAGCGACGGCGGCAAGCTCGCCGTCGAGGATCCCTCGACGGGCGAGACGCTCGTGGAGGTCGCCGACGCACAGCCGGCAGATGGGCTTGCGGCGCTTGCGGCCGCGGCCGAGAAGCAGGCCGAGTGGGCCGCACATCCTCCGCGCGAGCGCGGCGAGATCCTGCGCCGCGCGTTCGAGGCGATCGTCGAGCAGACCGACGAGCTCGCGCTGCTGATGACGCTCGAGATGGGCAAGTCAGTCGAGGAGTCGCGCGCCGAGATCTCCTACGCGGCCGAGTTCTTCCGCTGGTTCTCCGAGGAGGCCGTTCGCATACATGGCCGCTACATGGTCAACACGACCGGCAAAGGCCGGATCCTGACGATGCGCCAGCCGGTCGGGCCGTGCGTGTTCGTCACGCCGTGGAACTTCCCGACGGCGATGGGCACGCGCAAGATCGCGCCGGCGATCGCGGCCGGCTGCACGATCGTCGTCAAGCCGGCGCAGCAGACGCCGCTGTCGATGCTCGCGCTCGCGAAGATCCTCGAGGACGCCGGGCTGCCGGGGGGCGTGCTCAACGTGATCACGGCGAAGCACTCGGGCGAGCTGATCGAACCGCTGCTGAAGGACGCGCGCACGCGCAAGCTGTCGTTCACGGGCTCGACCGAGGTCGGGCGCCGGCTGATCGAACAGTCGGCCGAGCAGATCCTGCGCGTCTCGATGGAGCTCGGCGGCAACGCGCCGTTCCTCGTCTTCGAGGACGCCGACCTCGACGCCGCCGTCGAGGGCGCGATGCTCGCGAAGATGCGCAACGTCGGCGAGGCGTGCACGGCGGCGAACCGCTTCCACGTGCACGAGTCGCTCGCGGACGAGTTCGCGAAGCGGATGGCCGAGCGGATGGGCGCGCTGAAGGTCGGCCGCGGCACCGACGAGGGCATCGACGTCGGGCCGCTGATCGACGAAGACCAGCGCACGAAGGTCGCAGAGCTCGTCAGCGACGCGACCGAGCGCGGCGCGGAGCTGCTGCTCGGCGGCGAGCGTGTCGGCGAGCGCGGCTACTTCTATGCGCCGACGGTGCTCGCGAGCGTCCCTGACGACGCGCGGCTGCTCGACGAGGAGATCTTCGGCCCCGTCGCCCCGGTCGCGAGCTTCAGCTCAGACGAGCAGGCGATCGCCGCGGCGAACCGCACCGAGTACGGGCTCGTCGCGTACGTCTACACGCGCGACCTCGACCGCGCCTTTCGCGTCAGCGAGGCGATCGAGACCGGCATGGTCGGGCTCAACCAGGGCGTCGTCTCGAACCCCGCCGCGCCGTTCGGCGGCGTCAAGCAGTCCGGCTTCGGGCGCGAGGGCGGCTTCGAGGGGATCGGCGAGTACCTCGAGACGAAGTACGTCGCGCTGGCGACTTAGGCCGACTCGGCAGCGTTCGCGGCCTCGTCCTTGACGACGCTGCACTCGAACAGCGTCCGCGCGAGCTGCTGGACGTCACCGGTCTTCTCGACGACCTGCTCGAGTCGCCCTTGCCGTGAGTACTCGTGCACGTATGCCTCAGCCGTGAGGATGATCGCGAAGCAAGTCGCCTCGTCGATCTCGACCGGGACGCCGGCCTTGCGCGCGAGGTAGCCGACGCCCTGCACCGTGCGCGTCCAGTCCTTCAGCGCCGCGCTGCGCGCCGCGAGCGCGCGGCGACCGGCACTGTGCACCTCGACGACCGTCGTGACGGCAACCTCGGGGTGCTCGGCCATCCAGCGGAAGTACGTCTCGATGCCGACGTCGAGCTTTTCCTGCCAGCCCGGCGCGTCGCCGGCGGCGCGCAACGACTCGCCGATCCGCACCTCCGTCATCTTCTTGTAGGTCTCCAGGAAGCACTCCTCCTTGTCGGCGAAGTGCTTGTAGAACGCCGAGCGCGACGTCCGCGCGACGCGCACGACGTCCGCGAGCGTCGTCTCGGCGTAGCCCTGTTCGCTTACGCACTGGCCCATCGCGCGCACCAAGCGCTCGCGCTGGCGCGCTGAGACCTCATCCGGGAGGAGCGTGTGGCGCCCTGCCGGAATCAGGAGTTCGTCGCTGATCTTGACAGAGTCCACCCCGCGTATTATAGGATGTACGCAAACGTACTCATAGGGGTACGTCTAGGTACATTGAAATTGGCCGAGGACGGGTCGGCCAGGACGAGGGATGAGGGAGGGCAATGATGTCCACTTGGGGCAAAGTCTCCAAACGATTCAAGCTGCTGGCATTCGCCGGTGTGCTGATGGGCCTGATGTTGGTCCCAGCAGCCGCGAACGCCACGATCAGTTCAGTATTCGGCAGCATTCCGTGCACGACGCAGACGGCAACCGCGACCGTCGGTCAGCGTTGGTGCGGTGCAAGCGCCGGCACGACCGTGCCGAGCTTCGACGGCACGCCGATCGACATCGCGATGGCGTTCCCCGCCGAATCGGGGTCCGACAACAACTATCCGGTCGTCGGCATCTACCACGGCTGGGGCGGCTCGAAGATCACGCCGTCGAGCGCTGCCGTGCAGCGCTGGGTCGCGCAGGGCTATGCGGTCTTCAGCATCTCCGACCGCGGTTGGGGATCCTCCTGCGGCCTGCCCTCGAAACCGGCCAATACGGTCAAGGCGGCGCCTTGCGAACACGGGTGGATCCACCTGATGAGCCGCAAGTACGAAGTCCGCGACGTGCAGACGCTGCTCGGCAAACTCGCCGACGAAGGCCTGATCAACCCGCAGCAGATCGGCGCCACCGGCGGCAGCTACGGCGGCGGCATGTCGCTGCAGCTCGGCTCGCTGAAGGACCGCGTCGAATTGCTCAACGGCGAAATCGTCCCGTGGACGAGCCCCGAAGGCAAACCGATGAAAATCGCCGCGACCGCTCCTGAATATCCGTGGAGCGACATCGCGACGGCGCTGCAGCCGAACGGCTCCAGCCTCGACTTCGTCGCCAACGACCCCTACAACGGGATCAACCACGAATTCCGCTACGGGATCGAAAAGAACAACTGGAACAACTCGCTCTACTCGGCCGGCGCGATCATCGGCTACTACGGTCCGGGCAACGAACCCGAAGGCAACCTGACCGAATGGCACAACTTCAACATCAAAGGCGGCCCGTACGACGGTGAACCGCTAGCCATTCAGCAGGAAGAATATCTGCCGTTCCACAGCGCCTACTACACGCCGCTGAACGAGGCGCCGGCGCCTGCGTTGATGGAGAACGGCTGGAACGACGACCTGTTCCCGGTCGACGAAACCGTCCGCTACTACAACAAGGTTCGCTCGGTCTACCCGAACCAGCCGATGAAGCTGTTCTACATGGACCTCGGGCACAACCCGCGCTCGGCCAGCACCGTCTCCACCGGAGACCTCGCGAAGCTGACCGCCGCACAGAACAAATGGTTCAAGTACTACGTCAAAGGCGAAGGCGCAGAACCGGCCGAAGCCCACGGCGGCGTGACCGCGATCACGAGCTTCTGCCCGCAGAGTGCGGGTGGCTCGGGCACCGAGTACGACGCGCCCAACTGGGCGAGCCTCGCACCCGGGGAAGTCAACCTCAACAGCCCCGCCGAACAGACCATCGCGTCTCCGGCGACGGCGCCATCCAACGCGTTCACGTCGGGCACGATCTGCACGACGGCCGCCAACACGCCCAACGCCTCGGCGGCCACGTACTCGGTCGCCCCGGCTCCCGCGAGCGGATACACGATCGCCGGTTCTTCCACGGTGATCGCCGAATTCTCCGCTCCCGGCGCCAACGACCAGGTGATCGCACGGCTGTACGACGAAAACGTCTCGGCCAAAACCGAGCAGTTGATCGGTCGTGCGATGCTGCGCCCGCTGAACCCGGGCGGCGGCTTCACCAAGACCGAGTTCCAGCTGCACCCGCAGGCCTGGAACGTCGCAGCCGGCCACGTCGTCAAGCTCGAGCTGCTGACCGCAGACTCGACCTACGCGCGCAACTCCTCCTCACCGCACTCCGTGCAGGTGAAGAACCTCGAATTGCGCGTGCCGACGATCGATGCTCCCGGAAGCGCCGAAGGGCTCGTGCAGACGCCGCTCGCGAAGTACCTGCCGAGTGGCTACACGCTCGCGCTCGACTTCCCCTCCTCCGCTCCCGGTGCTCCGCACCTGAGCAGTGGAGCAAACCCGAACGCAAGCGGCCAGTTCACGCTGGCGTGGGAAGGCTCGTCGGTGCCGACCGCAACGACGACCTACACGCTCCAGCACAAGAACGCCTCCGGCGAATGGAGCAACGTCGCCAGCGGCATCACGGGCACCGAATACAGCTTCGGCGCCGGTAACCCAGAGGCCGAAGGCACCTGGACATACCGCGTGATCGAGGTCAACGGCGGCGGGCAGAGCGCACCCTCGGGCGCCTCTGAAGAAGTCAAGGTCGACAAGTCCGCTCCGAACCCACCGACGGCTTCGGCCGACAGGGCGCCCGACTACGCCGGTGGCGGTGGCTGGTACAAGGACTCCGTAACGGTGTCCTTCAGCTCCAACGGCGATCCGCTGCTCTCTGACGGGAGCGCCGGAACGGGCGTCAACGAAGCGACGCTGAGTGCGCCGCAGACGTTCAGCACGGACGGCTCCCACACCGCATCGGGAACCGTCGCCGACAACGTCGGCAACGTCTCGGCACCGGGCACGCTGACGGTCCAGGTCGACGCCTCGGCGCCGAGCCTCGAAGTCAACTGCCCGTCAAGCACGCCTGTCGGCTCGAGCGCAAGTGCCTCGATCGTCGCCTCCGATGGCCAGTCGGGTCTCGCATCCGACCCCAGCGGCTCAGCGCCGATCGACACGAGCGAAGAAGGCTCGCAGACGACCACCCGCACCGCGACCGACAACGTCGGTCACGAAACGACGGCCTCCTGCACCACGCAGGTCGTCGAGACGCGCGTGATCTCGGGCAGGGTCAAGGGCAAGCTCGTCGTCAAATCCGGCGAAGCCGTGAAGCTCACCTCGACCGCGCAGACGAACGCGATCGAAGTGCAGTCAGGCGGCTCGCTCGACGTCGAGGGCGCCACCACGAAGGGCATCAAAGCCAGCAAAGCGGCCGTGCTTCGCATCTGCGGCGCACACGTCGGAGCGATCAACGCAAGCGGCGGCACAGGGTCCGTCACGATCGGCGACGGCGAAGGCTGCACCGGCAACACCGGATCCGGTGGCCTGAAGCTCACGGGTAACACCGACGGCGTAACCGTCGTCGGCAACTCGTTCAAAGGCGCCGTCAAGATCACCGGCAACTCCGGTGGCGTGACGGTTACCGGCAACACGATCGCCAAGAGCCTCACGGTTACTGGCAACAGCGGCACCGTCGTCGACCAGCCGAACACGGTCGCCGGCAAGACGAAAGTCCAGGCGCGCAAGCGCTAGGGGGACGGGAGTGGGGGCAGGCGCCGCGGCGCCTGCCCCGCCCGTGGCGATCGCGGCACGGGCTGCTCGAGCGAGCGGTCCGTGCCCGTCGTCGTCTCTACCCGCCCCGCAGCCGCCTCGCGCGGTGGAGCTCGCCGGTTCGCGCTCGGCCTCAGGCCGGCACGCTCGGGGCCGGAAACGATGCATCTGTCGCTCGCTGCGAGTCCGATGCTTTGACTCCTCCGCCGCCCGATCGACGTCTGTAGCCTTGCGCTCATGAGCGAGGGGAGGCCGCCTGAGATGACGACCGTGCGCGACGCGTCGTTCGAGCTGTTTCGCAAGCACCGGATGACGACGATCTTCGGCAACCCCGGCTCGACCGAGCTGCCGATGCTCGGCCCGTTCCCCGACGACTTCCGCTACGTCCTCGGCCTGCAGGAGGCCGTCGCCGTCGGCATGGCCGACGGCTTCGCCCAGGCGAGCGGCAACGTCACGCACGTCAACCTGCACACCGCGCCCGGCGTCGGCAACGGCGTCGGCGCGATCTTCAACGCGCGCGCCAACAAGGCGCCGCTGCTCGTCACCGCCGGCCAGCAGGTCCGCTCGCTGATCACGATGCAGGCCAACCTGACCAACCGCGACGCGATCGAGGTGCCCAAGCCGTACGTCAAGTACAGCCACGAGCCGCCGCGCGCCGCCGACGTCCCGTTCGCGCTCGCGCAGGCGATCCATCACGCTTCGCTGCCCCCCGCCGGGCCTGCGTTCGTCTCGATCCCGATGGACGACTGGCAGCGCGAGATCGAGCCCGTCGACTACGTCACGCAGATCGCGCGCGACGTCGGCGGCAAGGCGCAGCCCGAGCCCGCGCAGATCGCCGCGCTCGCCGCGCGCCTGCGCGCCGCGAAGAACCCCGTGCTCGTCGCCGGGCCCGAGATCGACGCCGCCGGCGGCTGGGACACGGCCGTCGAGCTCGCCGAGTCCCAGCGCCTGCCCGTGTGGGCCTCGCCGCCGACCGGCGGCGGGCGGATCGGCTTCCCCGAGAACCACCCCGCCTTCCAGGGGATGCTGCCGCCGGCCGTCGGGCCCGTGACGCAGGCGCTCGAGGGCTACGACCTCGTGCTCGTCGTCGGCTCCTCCGTGTTCCCGTACTACCCGAACATCCCCGGCGACTTCCTGCCGCCCGGCGCCGAGCTCGTCGCGGTCACTAGCGACGCCGACGAGGCCGCGCGCGCGCCGATGGGCGAGGCGATCGTCGCCGACGTCGCGCTCACGCTGCGCGCGCTCGCCGACGAGCTCTCCGAGCCCGCGAGCGAGCGCGAGCAGCCGCCCGCGCGCGTCGAGCTCGAGCCGTTCCCTCCCGGCGAGTTGCCCTCCGGAGGCGAAGTCCACAAGATCCTCGCCGAGCTGTTCCCCGGCGACGGCATCGTCGTGCTCGAGTCGCCTTCGAGCACTGCGGCGCTGCGCAACCAGCTGCGTCTCTCGCGTCCCGGCTCCTACTACTTCAGCGCCGGCGGCGGCCTCGGCTTCGGTCTAGCCGCTGCGCTCGGCGTGCAGCTCGCCGAGCCCGAGCGCCAAGTCGTCTGCGTGCTCGGCGAGGGCTCCGCGCAATACGCGATCACGGCCTTCTGGACCGCCGCCGCGTACTCGATCCCCGTCAAGTTCCTGATCCTGCGCAACCACGAGTACTCGATCCTCAAGTGGTTCGGCGCGCTCGAGAGCATCACCGGCGCGCCTGGCCTCGACCTGCCGAAGCTCGACGTCGCCGCGACCGCGCAGAGCTATGGCGTGCCCGGCGTCAGCGTCGGCGGCCTCGACGAGCTGCACGGAGCGCTCGGCGACGCCTTCGCGAGCGACGGGCCGGCGCTCGTGCAGGTCGACGTCGCTCCCGGGATGGCGCTCGCTTGACGGCGCACGCGCCGCTGCTGACGCCCGACACCCGGCGGATCGGCCGACCGCCCGGCCCTGCCTTTCCCGACCGCGCACCCGACTCGCTCGCCGCCGGCACGCCGCAGCCGCTGCGCGGCGAGCTCGAAGCGCTGCTCGGCGCCGAGCGCGTGCTGCATCGCGCGATCGACCTCGTCCGCTACGCCTCCGACGCGAGCCCCTACCGCCTGCTGCCGGCCGTCGTCGTGATGGCGCATGACGCCGGCGACGTCGGCAAGACGATCGCCTACGCGCGCGAGCACGGCCTCGCCGTCAACTTCCGCGGCGGCGGCACGAGCCTCAACGGGCAAGCGCAGACCGACGCGATCATGATCGACGTGCGGCGCTGGTTCTCGCGCGTGAACGTCGAAGACGGCGGCGCGCGCGTGCGGCTCTCCGGCGGAACGCTGCTCGGGCTCGCCAACAAGCTGCTCGCGCGTTACGGCTTCAAGCTCGGCCCCGACCCCGCGAGCAAAGACATCGCGACGATCGGCGGCGTCATCGCCAACAACTCCGGCGGCATGCGCTGCGGCGTGACGTGGGACTCCTACTCGACCGTCGAGTCGCTGAAGCTCGTGCTCGCCTCCGGCACCGTCATCGACACCGCCGAACCCGGCGCCGAGCAGCGCTTCGCCGCGGCCGAGCCCGAGCTCGCACGCGGCCTCTTGCAGCTGCGCGAGGAGCTGCTCGCCGACGAAGAGCTCGCCGCGCGCGTCAAGCGCAAGTACGAGATCAAGAACGTCACCGGCTACCGGCTCTGCGCGCTGCTCGACGCCGACACGCCGCTTCAGATCTTCCGTCGCCTCGTCGTCGGCTCCGAGGGCACGCTCGCGTTCATCGCCGAGACCGTCATGCGCACGCGCCCCGAGCCCGCGCGCACGACGCTCGCATGGGTTCACTTCGCGAGCATCGACGCCGCCGCCGACGCCGTCCCCGCGCTCGTCGCCGCCGGCGCGCGCGCGACCGAGCTGATGGTCGCACCCGCGCTGATCGCCGCCGCGTGGAACATGCCCGGTTGCCCCGAGTACTGGCGCGAGCTGCCGTTCGACTCCGCCGCGCTGATCGTCGAGTTCGGCGCCGGCGACGACGCCGGGCTCGACGCCGGCGAGGCCGCCGCCGCGCAGGTGCTCGCCTCGCACGAGCTGATCCGCCCGCTGCAGTTCTCGCGCGCGCACGAGGAGATCGAGCTGACGTGGACCGTGCGCGAGGGGCTCTTCGGGCTCGTCGGGCGGCTGCGCCTGCCCGGCTCCGCGCTGATCATCGAGGACGTCTGCGTGCGCCCCGAGCGGATCGCCGAGTGCGCGCGCGACCTGCAGGAGCTGCTCGGCAAGCACGAGTTCCTCGTCGGCGTCGCCGGGCACGCCTCCGCCGGGAACCTGCACTTCCAGCTTACGCCCGACTTCGCAAAGCCCGAGGACGTCGAGCGCTACGAGCGCTTCATGGAGGAGCTCGTCGAGCTGATCGTCGGCAAGTACGACGGCTCGCTGAAGGCCGAGCACGGCACCGGCCTGAACATGGCTCCCTACGTCGAGCGCGAGTGGGGTGCGAAGGCGACCGAGATGATGTGGCGGATCAAGCAGCTCGCCGATCCGCACGGAGTGCTCAATCCCGGCGTCGTGCTCAATCGCGACCCAACGATTCATCTTAAAAATCTGAAGAGCCAGCCGCCGATCGAGGAGAGCGCAGCGCACTGCGTCGAGTGCGGCTTCTGCGAGCCAGTCTGTCCGAGCCGCAACGCGACGACGACACCGCGCCAGCGGATCGTGATCCGCCGCGAGATGGCGCGCCAAGCCGAGGGCTCGCCCGTTTACGAGTCGCTGCTCGCCGACTTCGAGCACGACGGATTGCAGACGTGCGCAGCCGACGGCTCCTGCAAGGACGTCTGCCCCGTCGCGATCGACACCGGCGCGCTCGTCAAGGAGTTCCGTCGCCGCGAGCGCTCCGAGCGCGAAGAGGCCGTCGCGCTGAAGCTCGCCGAGCGCTACGCGACCGTCGAGCGCACCGCTCGCGCTGGGCTCTCCGCCGCGAGCGCCGCGAGCGCCGTGCTCGGCACGGGCACCGTCGCGCGCATCCCCGAGCTCGTGCGCCGGCGTGTCAGCGCAGAGCTCGTGCCGACGCTCCCCGACGACCCGCCGCCCGCCGCCGAGCAGCTGCCGCAGACGGCTCGCGACAGCGCCGCCGCCGTCTACCTGCCCGCCTGCATCAACCGCATCTTCGGCAACCCGCGCGGGACCGCGCACGGGCCGAGCCTGCCCGAGGCGCTCGTCGCCGTCTCCGCGCGCGCCGGGCTGGCCGTGTGGATCCCCGACGACGCCGCCGGGCACTGCTGCGCGACGCCGTGGAGCTCGAAGGGCTATACGCGCGGGCACGACCACATGGCCGCGAAGACCGCCGCCGCGCTGTGGCGCTGGAGCGACAGCGGCTCGCTTCCCGTCGTGATCGACGCCAGCTCGTGCGCGCAGGGGCTGCTGCAGGACGTCGCCGCGCGCCTGGGAGAGGACGAGCGCGCCCGCTTCGAGCAGATCGAGGTGCTCGACTCGATCGCCTGGGTCCACGACCATTTGCTGCCGCGCCTTTCCGTGTCGCGCAAGGTCGCGAGCGTCGCCGTGCACCCGACCTGCTCCGCTACGCAACTCGGGCTCGCGCGCAAGCTCGAAGCGGTCGCGAGCGAGCTCGCCGAGAGCGTGCTCGTTCCCGCCGCGACGACCTGCTGCGGGATGGCCGGCGATCGCGGCCTGCTGCATCCCGAGCTGCCCGCCTCCGCGATGCGCGACGCCGCCGCCGAGCTCGCCGCCACGCCGACCGCCGAGCACGTCTGCAGCAACCGCACGTGCGAGATCGGCCTGCAGCAGACGACCGGCGCGCCGTACGCTTCGTTCGTCCTGCTGCTCGAGCGGCTCACGCGACCGGCCGGCGCCTGAGCGCTGGCGAGGAGGCAGCGATGGACCTCGAACTGACCCGCAAGGTCGCCGTCGTGACCGGAGCGAGCAAGGGCATCGGCCTCGCGACCGTGCTCGCGCTGCGCGACGAGGGCGCGCTCGTCGTCGGCAGCGCCCGCGACGTCTCCTCGCTCGACGCGCTCGAAGGCGTCAGCGGCGTCGCGCTCGACCTGACCACGCCCGACGGTCCCGCACAGCTGATCGAGCGCGCGCTCGCCGAGCACGGCCGCATCGACGTCCTTGTCAACAACGTCGGTGCAGTGCGAATGCGCGTCGACGGCTTCCTCGCGACGAGCGACGACGAGTTCGACTGGGCGATGCAGATGAACTTCTTCAGCAACTTGCGCGCCACGCGCGCCGCGCTGCCGGCGATGCTCGAGCAGCGCAGCGGCGCGATCGTCAACGTCGCGTCGGTCAACGCCTTCTTCCAGCCCGACTCGCTGACGATCGACTACGGCGCCGCGAAGGCCGCCGTCGTCAGCCTGACGAAGTCGCTCTCGCAGGAGTTCGGCGATCGCGGCATCCGCGTCAACGCGATCTCACCCGGTCCCGTCAGCACCGAGCTGTGGCTCGGCGAGCACGGCGTCGCCGAGACCGTCGCCGCCGCGCACGGCATCGATCCCGAGACCGTGCGCAAGCAGGTTGTCGACGGCGTCGCCGGCGTGCCGACCGGGCGCTTCACCAAGCCCGACGAGGTCGCCGCGCTGATCGCCTTCCTCGCCTCCGAGCGCTCAGGCAACACGACCGGCGTCAACTACGTGATCGACGGCGGCCTGATCAAGACGACCTGAGCGCCGCGCCGCGTGGCACGGCGCTGCGCGGCTGCCGCACAGTCGGGCACACGGCTCCCCGGCGCAGCTCAGGCGCGACGCGCCTCGCGCAGCACGTCCGCGAGGAAGCCCTTGCCGAGCACGCTGAGGCTGAGCAGCGAGCCGAACAGGATGACCGCGTCGATGCTCTCACGCCCTTGCTTGGCCCAGTAGACGTCTTCGAGGTTCAGCCACAGCGCGAACTCGTCGAGCGTCAGCGCCGCGCCGCTGCCGTAGACGCTCGAAGTGATCCGCGACGCGCGCCCCGCTTCGGCGATGCCGATCTCGAGCATCCACAGGTAGCCGACGCTCAGCAGCCCGACGATCCCGAACGTCATGTGGTGGATGTGACGCCCGCCCGGCCCTTTGACGTTCTTGAACGGCCCTCGTTCGGCGCGGATCGCGTGCGTCACCGCGCGCGTCGCTCCGAACGTGACGAAGAACGAGCCCGTCGAGAAAAGCCGCCGCTCGGCGCGCCGGTCGCCGAAGTGCTTGCGATACAGCGAGCGCAGCTCGCGTGCGCGGGAGCGCCCGTCCTCGCGATCGTGCGTCGCGGCGATCGCGCCGTTGCCGTTGCCGTTGGCGGTCAAGCCGAGAACCCTAGTCCGCCGGGCGCTTTGGCGGCGCGGCCGACAGGTGACAGCCGCCGCATGACCGCGCGCGTATGTAGAGTGGCGCCCTCGATGCGTCTTCGCTCTCCCCAGAAGCGCCGCGCCGGGCTCGTGCTCGCGGCGCTGCTGATCGCGGTCGTGCTCGCCGGTTGCGGCGGCTCGTCCTCCTCGTCCTCCTCGGGCAACGGGATCGCCGACAAATCCCCGGCCGAGATCCTTGCCGCGACGAAGGTCGCCTCAGACGCCGCCACGACCGTGCACGTGTCCGGCTCGATCGTCAGCGACGGCTCGCCGATCACGCTCGACATGAACCTGCTCGCGGGCAAGGGCGGCCGCGGGCAGCTCTCCGAGTCCGGGCTCGCATTCGAATTGATCCAGGTCGGCAAGACGGTCTACATCAAAGGCAGCCCTGCCTTCTACAAGCACATCGGCGGCACGGCCGCGGCGCAACTGCTCGACGGCAAGTGGCTGAAGGCGCCCGCGAGCGACTCCGACTTCGCCTCGCTCAGCCAGCTGACCGACCTGCGCCAGCTCGTCGACCAAACGCTCGCGAGCCATGGCTCGCTGACGAAGGCCGGCACGTCGACGATCGCCGGGCAGAAGGTCGTCGGGATCACCGACAAGGCAAAGGGCGGCACGCTGTACATCGCCGCCACGGGTCAGCCGTACCCCGTCCAGATCTCCAAGGCCGGCTCCGGCGGCGGCAAGATCAGCTTCGATCGCTGGAACAAAACCGTGACGCTGTCCGCGCCGGCCAACGCGATCGACGTCGCGCAGCTCCAAGCCGCCGGCAAATAGCGCTCAAATAGCGCTAGATCATTCGTCCAGGCGCTGATCTGGCGGGTCAAGAGCGGTCCTTTTGCGACCGAACGCAGATTCACAGGACGCTTGACAGTTCCCGATTTCCCGTAGCCCTCAGTGAGCGGAGTTACTCAAGTCAGTTTTCGACGGCCCGCCCAGCGCGGGAAGCCACCGGTACGCTCCGGCGGCGGACCGAAAGGCCGCGCCGCGCGGCGCGCGGCGGAGGCCGAGCGCTCGCGTTTGTCCGGGAGCGAGAAAGGTAAGCTCGACCGCGTGGAGCGCCAAGACCCCATGGCGCCGCAAGGTCCCGGCGGACCCGAGAGCCCGCCGAGCATGATGCTCTGGGTGCCGTGGGCGATCCTTGCCGTCGTCGCCGCGGCCGGAGCGATCGTCGTCGGCGACTCGGTCATCAGGATCGTCTGCCTCGCCGTGCTCGCCGTCACCGCGATCGTGCTCGGGTGGCGCTTCGGCGAGACCCGCCGCACGGCCCTCGAGGAGGAGATCGACGGCCGCTCGCACGAGCTGCGCCGCGCCCTCTCCGAGCTCGAGATCGCGCAGACCGAGACCGTCCGCCGGCTGTCGATGGCAGTCGAGTTCCGCGACGAGGACACCGGCGCGCACATCGAGCGCATCGGCCGTCTCTCGACGCTGCTCGCCGAACAGATCGGCATGGACCCCGACTTCTGTGCCGAGCTCAGCCACGCCGCGCCGCTGCACGACGTCGGCAAGGTCGCGATCCCCGATGCGATCCTGCTGAAGCCCGGCCCGCTCACGCCCGAGGAGCGCGCGATCGTCGAGACGCACGCCGAGGAGGGGCACAGGCTGCTGCGTGGCTCTTCCTCCTCGATCCTCGAGATGGCGACCGTGATCGCGCTCAGCCACCAGGAGAAGTGGGACGGCACCGGCTACCCGCGCGGGCTCGTCGGCGAGGCGATCCCGATCGAGGGACGCATCGTCGCCATTGCCGACGTGTTCGACGCGCTGACGAGCGATCGCGTCTACCGCAAGGCGTTCCCCGTCGAGGAGGCCGTGCAGATGATGCGCGAGCAGCGTGGCCGCCACTTCGACCCCGTATTGCTCGATGCGTTCATGGAAGTGCTCGACGACTCCGGCCCCGACGCGCGCGAGAACGAGCGCGCCGACCCGAGCGAGCTCGTCGAGAGCACGCTCGAGACCTACGGCACCGCGCTCGAGCGCGGTGATGCCGAGACCGCCGAGGGCGCTATCGCGCAGGCGATCGAGGACGGCATCCCGGCGACGACGCTGCACGGCGAGGTGATCGCGCCGGCGCTCCTGCGGATCCGTGAGCTGCGCATCGCCGGTGAAATCGACAGCGACCGCGAACGGCTCGCGAAGGGCATCACCCGCCGCGTGCTCGCGACGCTCTACCGCTACATGGTCGGCAACGCCGAGCCCACGCGCGAGCGCATCCTGCTCGCGGGCATGGACGGCGACGAGCACGCGCTCGAGCTGCAGATGATGCACGACCAGATCGCCGCGGCCGGCTTCGAGACGTGCCTCGACACCGAGCTGACGATCGAGCAGCTCCACGCGACCGTCGCGAACCGACAGCCGAAGCTGATCGTGCTCGGATCGACCGACAGCGAGAACACCGAGGCGATTGCCCAGGCCGTCGAGGAGCTGCACGCGGCGCACCCCGAAGTGCCGATCGTGCTCGGCGGCGTCGCCGTCGGCGGCACGCAGCCGCCCTCGCGCAACGGCATGCGCGTGCTCGAGCGGATCGACGAGGCCGTCGAAGCCGTCGAGGAACAGCTGGCCAAGCGCCCGCAAGCCGCGTCGCTGTAGATTGCCCCGCGTGGCCCAGCACGCAATCGTCACCGGCGGAGCCGGCTTCATCGGATCGCACGTCGTCGACGCGCTGCTGCGCGACGGCTACGCCGTGACCGTCGTCGACGACCTCTCCTCCGGCGACGCCGCGCGCGTCGCCTCCGAGGCAGAGCTCGTCGAGCTCGACATCGTCGAGCTCGACCGGCTGAGCGCGCTGTTCGAGCAGGTCAAGCCCGAGAAGGTCTTCCATCTCGCCGCGCAGTCGAGCGTCGTCGTCTCCGTCGAAAACCCGAGCCTCGACTGCGAAGTCAACGTCCGCGGCACGCTCAACGTGCTCGAGTGCGCCGGGCGCCTCGGCACGCCCGTCGTGTTCACCTCGACCGGCGGCGCGCTGTACGGCGACGACGCGCCGATGCCGACCGCCGAGGACCGCATCCCCGCGCCGCTGTCGCCCTACGGCGCGTCGAAGTGGGCTGCCGAGGCGTACGTGAAGACGTGGGCGCTGTCCTCCGGCATCCCGCACGCCGTCTGCCGTCTCGGCAACGTCTACGGGCCGCGCCAGAGCCCGCACGGCGAGGCCGGCGTCGTCGCGATCTTCTCCAACCACCTGTACACGGGCAAGGCGCCGAAGCTCTACGGTCACGGCAAGCCGACGCGCGACTACGTCTACGTCGGCGACGTCGTCAGCGCGTTGCGCGCCGCTTCCGGCAAGGCCGGCACGTACAACGTCGCGACGAGCGTCGAGACCGACGTGATGACGATCTGGAGCGAGCTCCAGCGGATCGCCCAGGACGCGCACGCGCCCGGCGGCTTCGAGACCCCCGCTGCGCTCGAGCCCGAGCTCGCCGACCTGCGCCCAGGCGAGCTGCAGCACAGCTGTCTCGACATCGCCCGCGCCGAAGCCGAGCTCGGCTGGCGGCCGCAGGTCGCGATCGCAGACGGCCTGAAGCTGACCTACGACGAGCTCGTCAAGGGGTTTCAGCAGGAGCAGTAGCTCGATGTGCAAGAAGGCGCTCATCGCCTTGCGAGGGGCTGAGGAGTGCCGACGTTAAGCACATGAGGCTCCAACGCACGCTTCGTCCGTGGCTGCTCGCCGCGCTCATGCCGGCGCTGCTCGCCGCGCCGGCGCAGGCCGAAGCGGTCGCGCCCGAAGCGGTCGGCGGCGCGCAGTCGCCGAGCGCGCCGCTCTCGGGCGGCAGCGAGTACGGCCTCGCGAGCTCGACCGCCGCGCCGCATCCGGTCGTGACGAAGCTGACCGTGCCGAGCACATCCGTGCCCGGCCGCCCACCGCGCGTGACGCTGCGCCTCGACGAGGCGCACGTCGGCACCGTCAACGTGACCGTCGCCGTCAACAACCTGACGACGCGCAAGCCCGCGTTCGCCGTGCACCTCGGCTGGGTCCACACCGCCCGAACGCTGAGCGTCGCCTGGCCGCACGGCGCGACGCTCGCCGCCGGCAGCTACCACGTCAGCGTCAGCGCGCACGACCATCACGCGCACAACCTCACGCGCACCGCGCACAGCTCCGGCGTCGCGACGCTGACCGTCGTCGCACCCGCCCCGCCGCCCGCGCCGATCATTGCCCCGGCGCCCGTCGTCGAACCGGGCGTGCCGACGCCCGCGCAGACCGTCGCCGACGGCGCCGTCTTCCCCGTCGCCGGCCCGCACAACTTCGGCAACGCCGAAAACCGCTACGGCGCGCCGCGCGGCAACCACATCCACGAAGGCCAGGACATCCTCACCGCCGAAGGCACGCCCGACGTCGCGCCGCTCGGCGGCACGATCAGCTCGACGAGCTTCCAGGCCTCCGGCGCCGGCTACTACGCCGTTGAGCACACCGCGATCGGCTTCGACCTCGTCTTCGACCACTGCAAGGCCGCGACGCTGCTCGTCAGCGCCAACCAGGCCGTCGCGCCCGGCAGCCAGATCTGCCAAGCCGGCCAGACCGGCGACGCGACCACGCCGCACCTGCACTTCGAGATGTGGGTCGGCGGCTGGTACGCGCCCGGCGGGCACACGATCGACCCGCTGCCGTATCTCGAAGCTTGGGAACACGGCGGCTGAGGCGTCCTCGCGGCAGGCGTTGCCCGCTGGCCCTCGCGTGCTGACCGGTCCCGGGACAAGCGGCGGGGCGCGCCGCCGCCGAGGCGATCGCGCCCGCCAGGGCGCTGGCTAGCCGGTAGCATCGGTGCCGCCGAAAATCGGCCAGCGGCGAGATAGCTCAGCTGGTAGAGCACACGACTGAAAATCGTGGTGTCCCCGGTTCGAGTCCGGGTCTCGCCATTTCGCCGAAACGCCCGGGAACGCTGGGGTGTGGGGCACAGGGCGTCGAGTGAAAATCGGCCCTCGGGCACCTCGATTCTGGGTACGGGCACCGATTCGGTGCCTTTTCGAAGACGAGCTGCCCGCAGTCCTCGGGCGCGAACGGGCGATGCGGGTACCGCAATAGCGCAGGCTACTCACGCCGCTTGAGCAAGCAGCTGCTCGCCGTGTGTCTCGCCGGTGTGGCGCACGAGCCGGTCGAAGCTCTCGCCGGTCTCGCGCTTCACACGCTGCTCGAGCTAGGCATAGACGTCCATCGTCATGCGCGAATCGGCGTGCCCTACCTGGGCCATCACCCATTTCACGTCGAAGTTGTTCGCGAGCAGCGCGATCGAGATGTAGGTGCGCCTGAGCGTGTGCGCGTCGTGTTCGGTAGCGGTGGCAGGCTTTTTTGCAGCTGCTGCTCGCTGGCCCCGCCGCTGGCCTTTGCCGGTACGCTCGCGATCCGGCCACGATCGCTGCGCCCGCCGCGCACGTTCGGATGAGGAAGGCCCTCGGTCCTGTGGGCGCCCCCAGGCGGCGCAGTCGCGCCAAGTGCTCGCTCACCGCCGCGGCGAGATCCGGGTCGTCTGCACCTCGCGGATCCCGGTCTCGGTCTGCGAATCGAGGATCTGAAACCGAGAACCACTTACGTTCTAAGCGCGTACTACCCGCGGTCCACTCCATTTATCGGGCTTTGAGCCGCTACTGCGAAGCATTCCAGCACACGGGATCGCCTGATTGGAGGTAGTCTCTGCGCCTCCTCATGCCAAGGTCCGCTCTTACCCCCCCCCCCCCCCCCCCCGAGGCAGCGCATGAGTCCGCCTTCTGGCGGACCGTAGAAGAACCTAACCGGATCCCGGCAGGGATCCACCCAGTCCTCGACCTCATCGCAACACGCCTATCCGAACGAAGCCTGCCTGGTCAGCGGGGCGACCCACACGTCCTGGCACTCGCGATTGAGGGCGGCGGTATGCGCGGCGTTCTATCCGCAGGAATGACGCTCGCGCTTGAGAATCTCGACACGCGCCTCGCGTTCGACAGGATCTACGGGTCTTCAGCCGGGTCGCTTATGGGGGCCTACTTCATCGCGGGCCAGTCGGCTCTTGCGCCCTCAATCTACGTTCAGGACCTCCCCAACCGAAGGTTCATCAGCCGCAGACGCGTCATCGGACGACGGCCGATTCTCGATCTGGACTACCTCGTCGATCACGTGATCGAGAACGTCAAGCCGCTCGATTGGGACGCCGTGCTCCAAGCACCGATCGAGTTGCACGTGCTGACGACCGACATCACCCAAAGCGCCACGCTCGATCTAAGCGGCTTCGAAAGCCAAAGCGAGCTCAAAGACGCCATGCGCGCCAGCGCGCGACTCCCGGGTCTGGCCGGCCCGCCGGTCACGGTCAAGGATGCACAGTGCTACGACTCAGGGCTGACCGATTCGCTCGCGTACCGCAGCGCCCTAAGGGGTGGCGCTACACATGTACTCGCGCTGAAGACACGCCCAGACGGCGGTGCGCCTCAACCTCTCTCACGCGGCCAGCAATGGGCCATGCGCCGCGTCCTCGGCGTCCCAGCTGACGCGATCCAACTCGTCTCAGAACGCCCCGCCCTATATGCGAAGGAAACCGCTGAGCTCAGCGAGCTCGTCACCGGTAGCGATCCAGACGGGCGCCATGTCTTCGCGATCGGACCCAAGCCTGACGACCCCACGATCGGACGGCTAGGAAGGAGTCGATCCGAACTCGAACTAGGCGCCCGCGTCGGGATCGAAGCCGTCTTCCGCGCCGTTGAGCACCCAGTCGCCCACTTCTACGACGTTCTGCGGCCCTACTGGCACCCACCCGTTTGAGAGACGAACCCTCCCGCCGAGTCACCCATCGCCCCAGATGAACTGGTCGCACACAGATAAGAGCAGCATACAGCCGCGCCTCCGGCGCTCGGGGGCAGAGCTGGCGAGCTACATTTCAGTCTTTTTCGGACTGGCGAGCGTGCTGTTCTCGCTGGTCATCACTGCAGACCAGCGCCAATGGGGCCTAGCGGGCGCATGGTGCGCCGCGCTCTTCATCCCAGGCGCCTTCTTCTACGTCGCGTCAAGAAAGCCTCGGTACGGCCCACCCAGAGACACGAGCGTCTTCCGACCGTTTGGTGAGCTTCGAAGAGGCGATATTTGGCCGCGCGATCGCGAACTAAGCACCCTCACAGCCGCACTCAAGGACAACTCCCATGTAGCTCTCGTGGTGGGCCCGAGCGGCGTCGGCAAGTCCGTGCTTCTAAAGCTGATGCTCCCTCCGACACTCTCGTGCAAGCCAGGCTGCTACCGCTACCTCAGCAGCTATGGACCTTCGCCTGAGCTTGAGAAGCTCCCCTCTGGCCCCGAGTACGTGATCGTTCTCGATCAGTTTGAGCAGCACCTCGCCTGGCTCCGGGACCGCGCAGGCGAACAACGCCAAGTCGACGAGCGCTGGCTGCGAGACCTGTTGCGAGAACGTGTTCTGGCTGGCACCAAGATTGTTATATCCGTCAGAAACGAGTGGTACTGGGACCTCCGATTCCTAAAAGACCTGCTCCCAGCTATCTCCGAGGTCGTCGAGGTCACCGCGCCCGAAGCCAAGCCAGCGAGCCCCGCGCGGGAAAAGATCGTCAGCCAGTTCGTAAACGCGTTGCAACTTGACGAGAACCAATCAGCAGAGCTGATCGTTGATGCGCTGGATCAGGACGGCAGCCTACTCCCGCTTGAGGTACAGATCGTTGGCGCGACACTCGAGCGAGCCCGGCGAGACGACGAGATCATCGGGTTGGAGTACTTGATGAAGAACCTAGGCGGAGTAGCTGGGGCGATCAACGCCTACTTCGAGGAAATCCTTCGAGGCGCACCGGCTCCGCTTGACCACAACACCTTCGGACAACTTCTCCCACACGATAACCGGCGCGTAACGCTGAAGGTGCTGTGCGCCCTCTCGGTTCGGACCCGATTCCGAAAGCGCGAGCGAATGGATGTGCTGCTCAATGCACTCTTCGAGGACCGCGCCGCTGTCAAAGCGGCCATCGAATATCTCGTCGAGCAAAAGATCGTCGTGCCCGTTCGCTCGGGCTACGAGCTTGCCCATGACTACCTCGCAGAGGTCTTCCACCAAGAGAGTGCCGCGGAGCTCGATCCGACCGACCGCGACAACATCGAGTTCCACATCGAAACGCCTCAAGAGAAGACCAACGACATCGTCCTAACCCGGAATGACCGCGAACGCCGTCAGCAACGCCGAAGCTGGGCGCTTTACACGATCGCTGGGCTTGCCGTCCTCATGACGGCGAGACTGCTCTACTTCGGGATCGATTGGTACCTATTCAATAGCGGACCACACGCCCGCCCGCTCATCGGAGGAAGGTTGCTCGATGAGACCTATCTACCTATCTACCTCGCCCACCTCAGCTGGGCAATATACCTCGGACTTTTTTACCACCGAATCTTTCGATACCTACATGAGAGAGGGATCGCACGGATCCTCTCTGTAGCGACCATCGCCGTGATCCCCCCGATGGCCATCGCAGCGATGCTCATCCCTTCGGCATGGATCCTCTCGATCGCCGCCTGTGGCTTCGTCGTGGGAATTAAGATGCTCTCGCTAGGACGAACCAAGCGCATCAACGTCGCCGCCCGAGCCCGGATGGAGAACATGGGGCAGATCACGACCGTGAACATGATCATGGCCGGTCTCATCGGCGGCGTCGCGCTCGGCTTGAGCATCGTTGCGGTGCATGGCGAATCAGGCACTAACTACTGGACCATTGCCATGGTCATGTGGTCGATGGTCCTCGTGTTCGCGTGCCTCGCACTGGTTACGGCCCATGTCGGCCGTCGCGCAGCAGCCCTTACTCTCGGACTACTCGCACGACCTGTCGGGTCCGCAAGCCTTGAGCGCTAACGGCTCATCAGGGCAGTCCTCCTGTCTTGTCGTGAGGACGCTCAGGCTCTACGGGCCACTACCAAGGACTCGCGTGCCCAGCCCCGCTGGACGTTACGAGGCCGTAGCTCGCGAGCCTTCCAGATTTCTACATGCCCGAAGCCGACGAGTTTTGCGAGTTGGGCGATCAGCACGTCCGTCAGGAGCGGCAGACGCCAATACTCCTTCCACTCTCCAGGGCCTTGCTTCTCGCGACGGGAGAATGTCGAGTTGGCGACGATGCAAACGGCGACCCCATCGGAGCTCAAAAGTTTGAATTGCTGGCGCCAAACTTGGAGGATGTCTTCGAAGTAGTTCCGTACTACCGGTCCGACCTCTGTGCGGGTACCTTCACTGCTCATCCACTTCGAGATTTCCATAACCAGGTCGACCGCAGGGTGGTCGACTTGGTCGAAGTACTTGCGTGCCGGGAAGCGCACAGATGGATGGCTGCGCAGGGTGCCGAGACGAACCTCTCGAAACTCCTCTTGGGTCACGACATGTTGCATCAACCACAACTCAAGCTTGTAGACCTCGGTGTAGTCAATGCAGTTCAGATAAGGGGGTGAGAAGCAACTCAGATCCGCCCATCCCGTCGGGAACGCGGCGCGACCGTCAGCAAGTCGGAGCGAGAAAACCTCGCGAGCATCGCCTTTCACGTGTGCGACGGGGGTCGCGAGCGCGTCTTCGCGCTTGTCGGCCAAGCTTTCTAGATCCTCGATCATCGCGGTCCACTGTCCGGCCAGCATGCGTTTCACGCGCCCACGCGAGGGCACGGCCGGGCGATGCATGCCCAACGAAGACGCTCGACGTCTGCGCCCGTCGATTATTCGCAAGGCCCGCCCATCCTTGATTGCGTGGGACAAGTCCTCGACCACGGCACCCAAACCCAAGAGCAGGAACGAGCGCTCCGGCGGTGTGAGGTCTGTCATCTCCAGCAGGTGCCTTCGAGCCGAAAGCAATGACACTACAGTTCTGGTGTCGAAGATCTTCGAGTTCTCAAATGCCGCCAGATGGGGAAATGGAAGACGCTGGTCTATGGAGTAGTTGAGCGCTTCTGCCAAGCGAGCGTGGACCCGAGTCGGATCGATATTTGTCCATTCCAGCTTCGTCTCTCCCGCGAAGTGAGCCCAAGGCGAGTACTCGAGTGACCGCACCTCCGCGACCTTAGGATGCATCTGCCCCGCCAACGCCGTCGTCGCCACGCCGCCGAATACGTCGGCGACATCCAGGCCGTCGTCGAGTTCCAGCTGTGCGATTACTGCCTCCAGCAGTTTCGGGGAGTACCCCTCCTTGTAGGACAGCCAGCGGTGTACCGGCTGCCGGCGTAGTTGTTCGGACCCAACGAGTGGCTCGAATGTCTCGCTCAGATCACGGCAAGGCACGCCTTCGGCTAGGCTTCGGCTCGCCTTCTCGATGCGATGCCACGGCAGAGGCGCGGGCGCTGCTGGCGAGCCCCAAAGCTGATCCCAGCGCTCGAGCGGGTCTGACCCCTGATCTGACGTTGAGTGGTCTGGCGAGGGCTCAGGGGACGTACTGAGATTGTTGGGCTGGCTCACGCAATCCATTCGCGTCGTCGATCTCGCGCTAGCTTACGGATCAGCTCAGCGGCACGCCGCGAGGTTAGCGGCGGCGGCACCGCCAAATGTGCCGGAGCTTCGTACCATTCCAATCCGCGATGCCCGGGACCGTTCCTCAAGAGGTCGAGCGACCGCCGCTGACGCTTCCGCGTCCCGAGCGGGTCGAGCTGCGCAACTTCACGCTCTATCAACGTCGCCGAGAGGTGCACGCGGACTTCCCGTCGGGGGTCTTCTGCTTGGCCGGCGCAAATGGGCTGGGCAAGTCGACTTTCCTCGCCGCTCTGAACTTCGCGATCACGGGCGTCGTGCTGCCGCCCGCCGGAGGCACCCGCGTCCTCGCGCCTGACGACCTCTATCAGGATGCACTGGGCTACTCTGCCACGCACTTCGATGGTCGGATAAGTGCAGCCGATCACGACTTGGCCGAGGTCGAACTCGAGATGAGCGTCGGGCGCCGCCGCTACACGCTCGTCAGGGGAATGTTCGCGCCAGTGGGCCTGCGCTCACTCGTTATCGAAGACGAGGATGGCGCTCGGGAGGACTTCAGCGACACGGACATCGACGAAGGGGAACGCCACGCGCGTTACGAGCAGGCGCTCCTGCGAGACACTGGCCTGGAGGCGTTTTCACAACTCGTTTTCCTACAGCTGCTGATCCTCACCTTCGATGAGCAGCGGCGGCTGCTGTTCTTTGACGACCGCGTTACCCAGCTCGCGTTGTTCATTGCGTTCGGCGTCTCGGCAGAGCGGGCTCGGGCTGCCGAGAAACTTCTGCGCCAGGTCGACAAGGCCGATTCGCTCATGCGTAATCTGCAGTGGCAGGCCACGGGCGTGCGCAAGCAGCTTGAGGCCCTGGTCGCGGCTATGGATGGGACCGAGCCCGACGACGCCGGCACCGCCCAAGAGCACGAGCGCCTGCAGCAGCGAGCCGACACTGCCGCAGAGCAATTCCGTCGCGCCCAGGCCGCATCCGGCGATAGCGCGGTCGTCCTGGCGAGCGCCGCCACACAGCTGCGCGCGGCACAAACCGAGTACGAGCAGCTATACGCCGAGCGCTTGAAGACGGCTCGCCGTGCAGCCGATCATCCGGTGGTCGTCCAGACTCTTCGCGACAGCGTCTGCGCGGTGTGCGGAGCTGCTGACGAGCACGTGGCGCGCGTTCTGCGCGAGAGCCTTGCGGATTTAATCTGTCCGTTGTGCGCTTCTGAGCTCCCGGAGTCGCCCACTGGAGACGCCGACGAGCTGGCGCAGCTGGAGCGGGTGGGCGAGCATATCGTCGAGCTCGAGCGTGCCCTCGACGATCAGCGACAAGCATTCGATCGCCACCGCGACGAGGTGGAGGCTGCCGAGGAGCGGCTACGCGGCCTACACCGGTCGCTGGAGGAGTTCCGTCAGCAGAACAGCCTCGCGCTTGCGCGCGCCGCGGCCTCTGGCGGCGTGGTTGAGGGTGCGACCCAGGGTCTGCAGAACCAGATCAACAGCCTGCTGGAGCGTAAGGACGAGGAGCGTAAACGTCGGGAAAGCGCCAAACGGGAACTCAAGAAGCTCCAGGGCGAGCTGATCGACGCCTACAGTCGCGTGGAAGACGACTTCGTGCCGCGTTTCACCGACCTCGCACATCGATTCCTCGGTGTGCCGTTGGAAGTGGATCTAGAGCGGCGAAGCACGGACGTCTACCTGCGCCTGTCACTCGCCGACAGCAACCGCCGCGCTCCGGACGAGCTCTCAGAGTCGCAGCGCTTCTTCGTCGACATCGCTCTGCGCATGGCGCTCGCTCAACAGATGTCCTCCGCCAACAGCCCGGCGTGCATGTATATCGACACGCCCGAGGGATCGCTCGATATCGCCTATGAGAGCCGAGCCGGCGCCATGTTCGGCGACTTCGCCGAGCAGGGCAACCAGCTGATCATGACGGCGAACATTAACACCTCCGAGCTCCTGCACAACCTCGCGTCGATCTGTGGACGCGAGCAAATGACGCTGATGCGCATGACGGAGTGGACCTACCTGACCGACGTGCAGCAGGAGGCCGAAGATCTATTTGACCGGGCCTATGGCCAAATTGAGGAGAAGCTGGAGAGCGGGGGGTGAGCGAGGTGGCCCTCGCGTCGTTCGACGCGCTTGAGCTCACCGAGCAACTGACGGCGACCTCTGAGGGGGCTAGCGAAGGCGAGCTGCACACGCTCGCCTATCTCAGTTGCCTACTCGCCGTCTTCGACGGCCACCAGCCCAACTGGTGGGGCTACCGCTTCACGGCGACCAGAGCAGGCAGCCCTTTCGCGGTCGCGATGCGACAGGCGACCTTGGACGGCACGCGAGCGGGTTTCATCCATCTCGAGGACCGCGTGCTCACGCTCAGCGAGCGCGGAGGGCAGGAGCTACAGAGCATCAGGCCGCTGGTCCTAAACCGGCGCCGCGAGCGTTATCTCGAGGCGGCGGCTGCGACCGCGCTGACCATGCCTCTCCCCGCCGTGTCTGATGCGCTCTCCTATGAGCCGGGCTTGCGCGGGGCACTCCGCTTCATGCGTACGAAGGAACTGTTGGACGAGACAGGTCTCCTCCAACTCGAAGCGCAGTTCGCCGACCTTGCTGAGGCGGTGAAGGGATCGGACGACGGCGACCTCCTGGTGCCTTCGATCGTATGGCTGACGTTCCTTGCTAGGCGAGGGCCCACCGAACAGGAGGCCGAGTGAGCACCGCCGATGCCCCCGAGGTCATGCGACAGGTCGTACGCGACCTCTACACGCCGGCGATCGTCAAGCAACATCGAAGGCCGGGAGGCGAGCGACTACGAGAAGTGCTCACCGCTCTGCGAACCATCTATCGCGGTCTTCCACCGGAACTATTTCCCGAGGGTCTGACCGTATTCGCCTCGATCGATCCTTTGTCGCGTCCGGACATGGACAAGGAAGCGCTCGGCCTCAATGTCGAGCAACTGGCCGGCGCTGGGTGGCAAGGTGCGACCATCCAAGTCCTGCCGACCCGCGAGTTGATCGCCTGGGAGGGTGAACCAGCCGATCTAGAGCAGCTCTCGGATGTGGCTGTCGTTTACATCTGGCGCCCCGGAGTCGAGGCGTTCGTCGTTGGAAACGAACACAAGCTCGTCCCCAACCCCAACGGCTACTCCAGCGCCTTTGCTGCGCCGGGTTTCTTTCTCTTGGAGGAAGCGCTTACGGCGTACTACGAGGAAATGGCCCGACGCTCGGCATGCCATATCCTCGCCAACGTTTGGCACGACGAGGAGCAGGTGTTGTTCGTGAATAAGCCCGAGCGTACGATGCGCCAGTCGTTAGCCCAGTATCTGCGTAACGTGCTGCGCGACCACGCCGAAGTTCGTGAGGAGCAGAACGTCACTGAGACGCGTCCCATCGACGTCAAGGTGACTTGGTCAAACACCGAATTGCTGTCGCTAATCGAGATCAAGTGGCTCGGCAAGTCTGTAAACCGGGCTGGTACGGGGATGGCCAAGGCGTACTCGGCGCCTGGTCGCACGGACGAGGGCGCTCGTCAGCTAGCTGAATACCTGGCCGGTAACCTCGTCGATGCTCCGATGAAGCCCTGCAGGGGTTACCTAGTCGTCTACGACGGGCGTCGTCGCGCGGTCACGACGGTACCTGCAGGCGTAGTAGCTTCGGAGGACGCGTGGCACTTCGCCGACGCCGAAATCGTATGGCCGACTGAGGCCATCGCTGACGAAGAGGTCGCTCCGCCTCGACGCTTCTTCCTCGAGCCCGCGACGCCGGCTCCGTGAAGCTCCCGAGCGTGCGCTCAACCGCCACTGCCACGTGAGTCGGGGTGCGGCGTCGCGATCGCCGAGCAGCTATATCCGCCGGGTCGAGGAAACGACTGAGCTGACGACTTGAGCTCTTCGCCGGACGGGTTGATGTGGACGAATGCCAAATGTAACCCCCCGCCCCTTATTCGTTTGGGCCGACGAACCCCTCTCGTCGGCCCAAACCCCCCGGCATCTTCGGGTATCTGTCGGTATCTCGGCAGGCGGCACGGCGCTCCCTGCCATCGGCGGCAGCGCGAAGCGCCAGCAAACACCGGCCATCTGCTAGGTCTCGCATGGAGGGTCGGGTTGGTCGCCCCTCCCCTGAAAATCGTGGTGTCCCCGGTTTGAGTCCGGGTCTCGCCATTAGGACTTCGGGACGAGAATCTGTCCGAGGGCGCCGCTGGCGAACCGCTGCTCTCGCACCAGGTCCAGCTTCAGGTGTTCGTCGAGATCTGCGAAGGGGCTGTGGCCGGCGCCGATCGCTAGGGGCACATATGTGAGCTGGTACTCGTCGACGAGGCGCAGCTTAGTCATCGACTTGGCGAAGTTCGGCCCGCCATGAACGAGAATCGTGCCGTCGTCGTCGCGGGCCTTCAGGTCGGCGATCGCGGCGGCCAGGTCGCCGCCGAAGATCTCGGCCGGGCCCCACTCCGCGCTCTCCAAGGTGTTGGAGAAGACCGCCTTGGGCTTCTCGTTCATGGACTTCGCTATCGGGCCCTCCGAGGCGAGCCAATGCGGGCCCATGATCTCGTAGCTCCGCCGGCCCATCGCGTGGGTCCCGGCCTCGTCGAGAGCGCGGAGGTTCCACTCGCTACTGTCGCCGCCGAAGAACTCGAACATCCAGTCATGCGTCCCGTCGAGGCTAGTCGCGAAGCCGTCGAGAGACAGCACCATCTTGAGAACTACCTTTCTGGTGGTCATGTAGGTAGGGACTTTGGCATGGGCGGAAAATCATCGGTGTCCACGGCGCCGGATCGTGACCCACCGCGACCAACGCGCACTTAGCGATGCGCCGCTGTTCAGCCAACAGCAGCGCGCCGGCCAGAAACGGCCCGGCCGCGCAGATCCGGCAAGCTAGAGGCGCTCGTTGTCGTCACCTAGGACGCGGGCTGATGCAGGCCGAATGCAGACCCTTGGTCATCGCGGCAGAACACGAAGGTGCCCGAGGACCCCGGTCCGGAGTGCTCATTGAATTCGGCCTCACCGCCGAGCTGCCTGACGCGCTCTGCGGCGGTCTCGGCGTCCTCGACCTCGAAGAAGAGATACGGCCCGGCACCCTGATCGCCCCCGTGAAGACCACCGCGGATGTTCTCGGTCTGGATCTGAAAGCCGTGATCTTCACCCGATGGGCCCGCCACCATTGCCCATCCGAAAAGCTCGCCGTAGAACTCGCGACCCTTTGCGGGGTCTCCGACCCCGAGCTCGAAGAATGAGACTCCGCCCGTCATAACGTTCTCCCTTCTCGTGATGTCGATTCTGAAGCCTATGTCCCTTCAGCACTGGAGCACCAAAGTTAAGCGTCAGAGCCGCCGCTACCGCGGCGCCCGGCTGCAAAGCCGTCTTCCCGAGCGCGGACTGCGGTGACTGCTCGGCAGCGTCGCGTGTCTCATCGCCGCTCGCTACTCTGAGATGGCGGCGACCGATCGGCCGACGCCAAAGGCTGTGCCGCACTCGCGCCTAGTAGGGGTCTGAGGCCAAGGGCCGGAGGCACAGATTGATCGCGATGACAAAACCGACCGTCGCGACCATAGGGGTCTACGGCGCGTCGCTCGAGACTTTCCTGGCCGCACTCGAGGGAGCCGACGTGCGGTTACTGGTCGACGTACGGCAGCGACGCGGCGTGCGCGGCCGTGAGTACGCGTGGGCGAACTCGTTGCGCCTGCAGGCCGCGCTGACAGACGCCTCGATCGAGTACCGCCACCACATCGAGCTAGCTCCGACTACAGAGCTGCGTCAGCTGCAGTACCGCGAGGACGACAAGCTCGGCGAGGGCAAGCGCAGTCGCAGCGCGCTCGCGCCCGAGTATCGTCACCGCTACGAGACGGAGATCCTCGATCGCGTTGACATGGATGCGTTCGCAAGGAGCCTGTCGCGCGAGCATGCCTCAGCGCTGCTGTGTGTCGAGCGCAACGCCGCGGCGTGTCACCGATCGCTGATCGCTGAGCGACTGGCTCGCGAGCACGGTGCCCGCATCGTCAACCTTCTCGCCTGAGCTATTGGCCGACGGCCGGGCCCAGCCGGTAGACGGCCCCCGCGGCGTCGTCGGTCACGTACAGCGAGCCGTCCGGCCCTGGGACTGCGTCGGCCGGTCGGCCCCAGCGCGAACCCGACGGTTCCTGAAACCCTTCGACGATCGGCGTCGACTTGCCGAGCGTGTCCTTGCTTTTCTGCCACGGCATCCACAGCACAGCGGGCGCGCGCGGCGGCGTACGATCCCAGGAGCCGTGGGTCGCCAGCACCGCGCCGTGCGAGTAGCGTCCTCTGATCGCTGAGCCCTCGAGGAAGTCGAGTCCGAGCGGCGCGCTGTGCGCGGGTATGCCGAGCTCGATCGGCGCCAGCGACGAGCAGTTCAGCGCCGTCCCGCCGGCGTTCGTCTGTGCGTCCTCGTCGAAGGGCATCCGAAGGAAGCGCAAGCGGCTGCTCGGGCTGCCGGGTTTCGTGTCGGGGTCGGGGTTGCAGTACGGCCAGCCGAGGTTGCGTCCGGCCGTCAATCGTGCCACCTCGTCGGGAGGGTGTTCACCGACGTACTGCGGGATCACATGGCCGAAGGCTTCCGCGAATTCGCCGTAGGCGCGATGGAACGGGTAGGCGACTTCGTCGCGCTCGTTGACTGCGGTCCAGAGCGTGCCGTCGGGCGCGAACGACAGCCCCTCGCCGTTGCGTACGCCCGTCGCGAACACCTGCATGTGGCTGCCGTCCGCTCTGAAGGAGAGCACGCTCGCTCGCGGCGGCGATTCGCCGGCTTCGTCTGGCGTCGCGTTCGAGGCGCTGCCGATCGCGACGTAGATCGTGTGGTCGGGTCCGATCGCGATGCTCTTCGGCCGGTGCACGTCATCGCCGCTGCTGCTCGTGTCGGGCAGGGCTGTGATCAGCACGGTGCGCGCGCCGAGCGCACCGCCGGCTCCCCATACGTAACGGTCGATTTGATTCGACTCCGCGACGTACAGATACTGGACTCCTTCGATCGTGTCGAAGGCGAGACCCTGAGGCGCGGTGAGACCGGAGATCAGCGTTCGCTGGCTCGCCGCGGCGCCTCCGGCTCCTGGCGTCAGCGCGACGACCTGACCGCTGCCGGGCGCACTCACGAGGAGCTGGCCCTGCGGCGTCCAGAGGGCGAAGCGCGCGCCGCTGACACGCGCCCAGACTTCCCCATGCCAGCCGGCGGGCAACGCGAGCTTGCGCACCGTGCCGAAGGGCGAGGCTTCGTTGCCTTTGGGCACGATCAGCGCGCTCTGTGCGAGGCTCGTGCGCGCCACGTGCGCCGGCGTCGTCGCTACCGCAGTGCCATCGGCAGAGGCCGCGACGAGCGAGGCGAGAACGGCAAAGATGGCGGGCACTGCCGCTATGAGGCGCCGCTGACGCGCTCGCGGAGCGTGCGAGTGCATTCGTCCATCGGCACGTCTCTGTTCGTACGTCATCGTCCTATTTCAACAGAACCCGCTACCCCGTGCGACATCGCTCTCGTGGAATCGAAGACCGCGTACGTCTCGCGCTCGTCGTTGGGGAATATGCTGAATCCGCTGCGGAAGGCTGTGTCGAAGGCGGAATTCAAGCGGCGCTACCGCAGAGGTGGCGAGCCTCGCCGAGGTCTAGCACTCGCCGCAGTCTGGCTGAGCCGCTCAGCGAACCCCAGGGGTTGCACAATGCGGAGGCGATCGTTTACTGTCGGATCGTCGGTGCTCCGGCACGCAGTTCGGTCAACCCAAGGGGAGGGATGGGATGTCCACGGAGATTCGGGGGTCGAGGCTCGCCCGCTACGCGATGGTCATGCTCGCAGCGGCGACGTCCGGCGCCGTCTGGCTCGTGCTCGCCCCATCGGACGCGGCCGCGAAAGGCACGAAACCGGTCAAGCCCCCCAAGCCGGTGATCTCCGAATTGGCCGCCAGCCCATCGACCGTGCCCAGCGCCGGCACCACGACTGTCACCGCAACCGTCTCGGACGCTGAAACGTGCACTCTGGTCGCGACCAAACCGGTCACCGGGTTGCCGGTGACATCTTCCTGCTCGGGCGGAAGCTTCAGCCAGGCCGTCGAAATGCCGAACGCGCATTTCGAAAAGAAACCCGCGAAATTCAAGCTGAAGCTGACCGCGGCCGGCAAAGGTGGCAAGGCACACGCGCTTGTCGTCGTGATCGACAGCACGCGTCGCTACTCCGACACGCCCACGGCGGTCGAGGGCATCTCCGACGCTACGCAAGTCGGGGTGGGCGCGCAGCAAGCGTGTGCGCTCCTATCCGGAGGGAGCGTCTCGTGCTGGGGTCGCGGGGTGGAGGGTCAACTTCTAGACAGGACATCTTCCTACGACAACGACACGCCCGTGGAAACGCTTGTGAGCGGCGCGACTCAGGTCGCGAGCGGCGGCTACCACAGCTGCGCAACGCTGTCGAGCGGGCATGTCGAGTGCGCGGGCTATGACCACAACGGGCAGCTCGGCAACGGCAACGCCGAAGTCGGCACCGAACCCGTCGAAGTAAAAGGTCTCACCGAAGCCGTCGAGGTCGCTGCAGGCTACGAACAGACTTGCGCGCTGCTCGGCAACGGCCACGTCGAGTGCTGGGGCCTCGGCCTGTCTGGGGAGCTCGGCAACGGCCATTACCTGACTTCCCGCACGCCCGTCGAAGTCCAGGGCATCTCCGACGCGACGCAGATCGCCATCGGCGCGAACGGGCTTCACGCGTGTGCGCTGCTCGTCACGGGACATATCGAGTGCTGGGGCAGCGGCGGTAACGGGCAGCTGGGCAATGGGATCGGCGCCAACTCCGATGTGCCCGTCGAAGTGCACGGCGTCTCAGAAGCCACGCAAGTGAGCGCAGGCTCTAACCACACGTGCGCGGTCCTCTCGGGTGGCCATGTCGAGTGCTGGGGCGAAAACTCCTACGGGCAGCTCGGAGACGGAAGCACCACGGGCTCCGCCGTGCCGGTCGAAGTGACGGGAATTACCGGCGCGACAGCTGTAGCCGCTTCGACGGTCCACTCCTGTGCGCTGCTGGCCACCGGGCACGTCGAGTGTTGGGGCAGCGGCGGAGGAGACGGGCGGCTCGGAAACGGGACGACCACCGACTCCTATACCCCCGTCGAAGTCATCGGTGTGGACGAAGCCGTCGCCCTGGGCGCAGGTGGATCTCAGTCATGTGCATTGCTCGTGAGCGGGGGCGTCGCATGCTGGGGCGACAACGCGGAAGGGCAGCTCGGGAACGGCACGCTCATCTGAGGCGAGCGAGCGCCGGCCGAGCCCCCGCCGATTCGCGGCCGCGTCGCCCTCGCGTCACAGCCGCTGCACCGTCGCCGCGTCGCCTTCGCCGTCGAAGTATCGGTCGAGGACCTGCACGAACAGCGGCTCATCCGGAGCCGCGGCCGCGAACAGCGTCATCGACGAGCGAAGCTTGACCGCGTCGATCCCACCGAGGATCTCGACCGCGCTCGTGCACTCGAGTGCGAGCAGGGCGCTCGTGCACTCGAGCAGGCGCGGGCCGAGCAGCGGGTGGGCGATGTAGGCCTTCGCCTCCGCGAGCGACGAGATCGCGTACATCCGGGCGTTCGCGCTATGGCCGAGGCCCGCGATCTGCGGGAAGACGAACCACATCCAGTGGCTCCTCTTGCGTCCGGCGCGCAGCTCCGACAGCGCCCGCTCGTAGGTTCCGGCCGCATCCTGGGCCGCGACGAAGCGCTGCAGGCGGTGGGAATCGCCGGTCACGAGAGCTCCATGTCGCCGCCTACGTAAGCACGCGACGTCCGCCGAACGAAACCGTAGGCATCCGCAAGCTCCGCGTTTAGCGCCAAGCTCAGCGGGGTACCGGCTACATTCCCCACTGACTTAGTCCGGAATGGAGCCACAGTGTCGCAAGGTATCGATCGAAGAACGTTCATCAAGCGCTCGGCGGCAGCCGCCGGCGGCCTGCTCGTCCCGCAGGCGCTGACGCCGTTTGCCTCGGCCGCGAAATCGCAGCGGCAACCGAACATCCTCGTGATCGTCGTCGACGAGATGCGCACGCCGCGCTGGTTCCCGTCGCAGGAAGCGCTCGACACGCTGCTGCCGAACCTCGCGCGGATCCGCAACCGCGCAACGTCGTTCGAGAACCACTACACGGCCGCGAACATGTGCGTGGCGGCACGCGGCACGATGCTGACCGGCCTCTACGGGCACCAGACGGGCTGCATGCTGACGAAGGCCGTCGCCGACAGCAGCACGCTGAGCGACAAGTTCCCGACGTGGGGGACGATGCTGCGCCATCACGGCTACGACACGACGTGGTGGGGAAAGTGGCACCTCGGCCCGGTTCCCGACAAGACCGAAGGCGGCCTCGAGCCGTATGGCTTCGACGGCGGCACGTATCCCTCGCCGAACGGCAATCCCGAGCAGGGCAAAGAAAAGGACCCGGCGATCGCCGATCAGTTCATCGAATGGATCGACGGCGTCTCCGGCCGCAAGCCGTGGTGCACGACCGTCTCGCTCGTCAACCCGCACGACATCAACTGGTGGCCACGGTTCACCACGGCCGACGACGCAGCAGCCGTCACCAACGCCGACTACCGCTTCACCACCAGCCCGCCTAACGTCGAGACGGCCGCGCAGCTGCTCGCGAACAAGCCGCGCCTGCAGACGGCGCTCGAGCAGACGATCGCGATGGCAAGCGGACCAGTGCCGAATGAAGGCGGCGCGCTCGAAGAAGCGAGCTGGGCCGAGAACCGCACGATGTACCTGATCTACCAGCAGGAAGTCGATGCGCAGATCGGCCGCGTGCTCGACGCGCTGCACGCGCGGCCCGACCTCGAGCAGAACACGATCGTCGTGTTCACGGCCGACCACGGCGAGTACGCCGGCTCGCACGGGTTGCGCGCGAAGGGCGGTGGCGCCTATGAGGAGGCGATCAACGTTCCGCTGTACATCTACGATCCGCGCGGGCAGCTCTCCAATGGGCCGAGCACGCGTACGCAGCTGACCTCGACCGTCGATCTCGCGCCGATGCTTCTGACACTCGCTTTCGGCTCCTCGAGCTGGCGCTCGAAAGCTCGCTACTCGCACCTCGCCTCGCGCGCCGACATCGCGCAGATCGCGGCCAACCCGTCGGCGGCCGGCAGGCCGTGGATCGCCCACATCACCGACGAGACGACCGTCGAGGAGCTGTCCTACACGTACAGCTTCGCCAACGAAGCGCCGCACCACGTCGCCGCTGTGCGAACGCCCTCGGCGAAGTACGCCGTCTACTCGCCGTGGAAGGACGGCACGATCGAAGTCGACACCTCCGACCAGGACTTCGAGCTCTACGACTACTCGACGAGCGCCGGACAGCTGGAGCTGTCCAACCTCGCCGGCACGGGATCCAAGCTCCAGGAAGAAATGTCCGGACTGCTTCAGAGTCAAGTGATTCCCAACGAGATACGCGCACCGCTTCCGCGCCATCTGCGGGCTGCCCAGAAGGAAGGGATGGAAGACTTCTACGCGAGGAGCGCCGAACTCGCGCCGTGATCGTGAAAAGTCGGGGCAATGCGCCGCGTGCGCAGCCGTCAACTCGCTCTAATCGCCGTCTGGCAAGCGACATTTGACAATCTGCGGCGATGCCCCGCGCCGAGACCGCAGCCGAGCGCGCCGCTGCGCAGTTCGAGCAGGTCCGCGATCGCCCCGACGAGCGCTTCTCGCTCTGCGCGCGCACGTACGACGATCCGCCCGACGCATCGTCGCCGCACCTCCGCTTCCGCCGCGCCGCGCTGTCGTTCATGCGCTGGCAGCTCGAGCGAGGCGTGCTCGCGCCGCTCGACGCCGCGATTCCGGGCAGCCGCTGGTGGCGCGCCGTCAACGAGCGCCTCCTACGCGACGGCTGCGAGATGGTCGCTCGCCGAAACGGGCTCGGCGGCGAGCCGTCCTCGCCCGGGATCGCGCTGTGGATGGACTTCGCCGCCCGCCCGACCGGCGCGAGCTGGTACAGGGCGCACAACGCGAGCATCGTCGCCGCCTACCTCGAGCATCGCGCTCTCGCCGAGCGCGAGGGCGCCGTGGAGCGCTTCTTCATCAACGTCGTGCTGCTGCGCGTGCTACGCGCACGCGCTCGTCGCCGCGCCGCGCCTGTCGCTCGGCCGCTTCGCACCGCTCGGCAGGTTCCTCGGCGATCCGCGGCTCGGCATGGCCGGCGCGTTCCTGTCGCTGTCGCGCATCCTCCCCGTGCGTTACCCCGTCGCGGACGATCTTCGCACCTACGTCGAGGCCGAGAACAACCTCGGGCGCCTGCTCGACTACGGCGTGATCCTGCCGCGGCTCGAGCCGCTGTATGAGTGGTCTGCCGTGGAGCTGCGACAGCCCGGGCTCGCCGAGCTCGTGCACGAAGGCACTCCGAGCTATGTCGCGCCGAGCGAGGCGGCGCCCTACTGGCGTCCTGTCCCGGCGCCGCTGACCGTGCGCCTGCTCGGGCGGCTGACCAGAGCTTTGCCCGAACGCCGGATCGATCGGGCGGTGCCGGCGGGCGTCACGCCCGCGCCCTAGAACCTCGCGCCGCGCTCGCCGGCGATCCGCTCGGGCGTCGCCTTCCAACCGATCCAGATCGTCTCACGCGAGCCCGCCTCGAGACTGCGCCCCGCAGCGGGGCTTGCGCGCTCGACGCGCAGCGTCCAGAGCATGCCCCGGCCCGGCGACCGCCGTGGCCGCGTGAACTGCTTCGCGCGCACGAGCTCATGACCTCTCCTCACCGGCCGGCCGTCGCGCATCGCGACGACGATCCGATACGGCGCGCAGTGGCCGGCCGCGATCCTCGCCCTCGCCGTGGCCGCCAGCAGGCCGCGGACCGCGACGGTCACGCAACGCGGCGCCGGTGCAAGCCGAGCCGGCTGCGGGGTGGAGGACGGAGCGATGCTCGTCAACGGCAGTGCCACGGGCGCGCTCGAAAGCGGTCCGGGCGCGCTCGAGGGGGGCTCGCGTGCCGGCAACGTGATCTCGTGCAGTTCGCTCGTCCCGTTGGTCACGTAGTACAGCGCCGTCTGGTCCGCTTGCGTGAGGAAGGCCATGTCCGTGATCACGCCGCTCGTCTGCGCGAACGGGGCCGCGTAGTCGACCGTCCCGGCGCTCGTCATCAGGAAGATCTTGCCGCAGCCGCCGTCGGCGAACAGGTAACCGCCGTCATATGCCGGCGCCCAAATCCCGTTCGGGATGAATGCTCCCGCGGTGATGAACGTGCATTTGCTGCTGTGGTTGTAGGTCGTCAGCGGGTCGGTGAAGCCGGCCGGGGTCGGCGGGCATTCAGTCGAGGAGCCGTTGTCGCAGAAGCCCTCGCGGATGTCCCATCCGTAGTTCAGGCCGCTGCCCCCTTCGTCGACCTCCTCCCACGCGTGTTCGCCGACATCGTTGATGAAGTAGCGCGTCGAGTCGGTGTTCGGATCGAACGCGAAGCGGAACGGGTTGCGCAGGCCGTAGTCGTAGATCTCCGTGCACTTCGTCGAAGTCGAGGCCGAGATCCCGGCCGTCGCGCAGGACGCCGAACCGACGGCCCCGACGAACGGGTTGTCCGCCGGGACGCCGCCGCTCGTCGTGATGCGCAGGATCTTGCCGTTGAACAAGCTCAGGTCCTGCGCCGCCGAGGCTCCGCCGCCGCGCGGGTTCGTGCCCCCGTCGCCGACGCTGACGTATAGATCGCCATCGTTGCCAACGTGCAGGTCGCCGCCGTTGTGGTTGCCCGCCGGGATGTTCATGTTGTCGAGCAGTACGACCTCCGACGCGGGGTTGATCGTGTCGCCGCTCATCGTGAAGCGGCTGACGCGGTTGAACCGTCCTGTGCTGCTCGCGCAGTTGCCGGCGTTGCGCGTGTAGTACAGGTAGACGAAGCCGTTGCTCGCGAAGCCCCGGTCGATTGCCGCGCCGAGCAAGCCCTCCTCGCTGTCGGTGCAAACGCTCAGCGTCAGCGCGTCCGCGGCAAGCATCGTTCCGTCCGCTTGCAGCACCCGCACCGCGCCGCCCTTCTCCAAGACCAGCGCTCGGCCGCTGTCGAGAATCGGGACGATCGCGGTTGGCGAGCTCAGCGGGTTCGACGCGGGCGTCGGCAGCGCGACGTCCTGCAGCCCGGTTGGGAATGCGCTGGCCGTCCCCGCGAGCAGCGCGCCCAGCGCGACGACGACGATCGTAACTGCGGCAATCCTCTGCTTCAGCGCCATCTGTGACGTCCCCCGTAGCCTGGCCGGTTCGCCACAGGCTAGATTGTCGCCACGGGGACGGCGCGGCCGAGGACAATGGTTCGATCGCGCGCGACGGCCTAGCCGAGTGCGTAGACGAGCGATACCTGCGCCGTCAGCGTGCAGCCCACGGCCGTCGCCTTCTTCGCCACCGGCGCCTTGCGCTTCTTCGGATGCTTCGGCTTCAGCCGGCGCACCGGACGCGCGGACGACTCCTCCTTGGCCGGCGCTGAGGTGGCGCTGACCGTGTTCGTCACCGACGGCGCCGATGCCGTGCCGAAGTCCGGTTCGACGCCCCCGTATTCGACGTAGGATTCTTCGCCGCTGCTGCAGTTGATGTAACCGCCGCCTTCGACGACGCTCTGCACGGCTGCGACCGTCCCGCCGATCTTGCCTGCGAGGAAGCTCGCCTTGCCCTGCGCGTCCGTGACCGCCGCGGCCATCGCTTCGCGATAGACCGCAGTCGCCGTGGGCCCGTCGGCGAACTGGCCGATCGGCAGTGTCGCGACACCCTCGACGCTGACCGTGCGAAGCGGCGTGACCGTCGGCGCTTCGGCGACCGCGACGCTCAGCATGTTCGCCGCGAAGAACGTGCCGACTACTGCGACGAGCGCTGCAACTGTGCGCTTCACCAAACCTCCTCGGTCAGCTCGAGACAGACGCTACGCAGCGAGTGTAGCGCCGTGCGCAGCGCTCAGCTCCCGCGCGCCGAAGCCGCTTCGGCGATCGCTTCGCACAGCGCGAGCGCGACTTCGAGCCGCTCGCCGAGCGAAGGCGCGAAGACGAACTCCTCCGGCGCGTGCGCGTGTCCGCCGCGCGGGCCGAGCCCGTCGATCGTCACCGCGACGACGCCCGCGAGGTGGCTCGCGTCGCTTGCCCCGCCGCGCGCCGCGCCGACGATCGGGCGTCCGAGCAGCTCGGCCGCGCGCGCGAGCACGCCGGCCGTCGCCTCGCGGCTGTCCATCCCCGGCCAGCTGCGAATCAGCTTGGGCTCGATCGTCGCCCCGTGCGAGGAGCGCGGCAGCGCGTCGATCACCTGCGTGAAGGCCGCGCTGCTGCGTGCGCGCATGTCGATCATCAGCTCGCCGCTTGCCGGCACGACGTTGATCGCGCCGCCCGACTGAAGCCGGCTCGGCACGACGCTCAGCTGCTGCTCACCCTGCGGATCGTGCAGTGCCGCTGCCGCTTGCGCCACCTCCGCGAGCGCGAGCAGCGCGTTCGCGCCTGCGTCCGGGTTCGAGCCGGCATGGGCCGCGCGTCCGTGTGCGCTCACCTGCAGCGTGCCCGCGGCCTTGCGCTCGACGACGACCGCCTCCTCGCCCGCGGGCGTGCGCTCACCCGCCTCGAAGCACAGGCACGCGTCGAAGCCCGCGAACGGCTCGAGGTGAGCGAACGGCTGCAGGCGCCACTCCTCGTCGACGACGAGCAGCACCGCGAGCTCGGCGAACAGCTCCCGGCGCTCGGCCAGCCGACCCGCCACCGAAAGCGCCAGCGCGACGCCACCCTTCATGTCGACCGCGCCCGAACCACGCCAGCGATCGCCGTCGCGCTGCAGCGCGACGTGCTCGGAGTGCGCCACGACCGTGTCGAGATGCCCGAGCAGCAGCAGCCGCGCGCTGCCGCGCCCGTCGATCCGCGCGAGCAGGTCCGGCGCGTGCGCCGGCGAGGAGCACGGCGGGCGCTCGATCGTCGCATCGCGCGGCAGGTGCGCTTCGCACAGCGCGACGGCACGCTCGGTGCCCGCCATCTCCCCCGATGGCGTCGAGATCGCGACGAGCTCCTCGAGCGTGCCTGCAGCCTCGCTGACGAGCGCCTCGAGCTCGGTAGCCGAAGGTCCGCTCAACGTCTTGGCCGAAGCGCTGCCATCGCGCAGCAGGCTATCCAGTCCGTGCCGTCGCGCGGGTAGCGCGATGACGCATGCGATCGTGGTCGATCAGCCGGCCGGCTCCGCGCCGGCCAGCGCGCTGGCCGGCGGCCGCTTCGCCCATGACGGCTCGCGCGGGCGCAGGCGAGTCAGCACGCGCCACGTGGCGGGACCGAGGACCCCGTTTGCTCGCAGACCGTGCCGTGACTGGAAGGCTGCAACCGCTCGGCTCGTCTGTGCTCCGTAGAAGCCGCCCACGGGTAGGCGCGCTCCGCCCGCGTTGAGCAGCTCCTGCGCCCATAGGACCTCGTCGCCATCGGCACCCGCGCGGATGGTCGGCGCAAGAGCCGTTCGCTGCCGAAGTCGCGGTGCCGGCTCGGCGAGCGAGCTCAGCAGCGGCGGTGGCGCGCTGTCGAGATCGAAGAAGCTCACGCCGCGCTCCCCGTACGCCGAGGCAAGCGAGCGGAAGCGCATTACTTCGGCCGTAGTGGCCGCGCCGAAGATTTGCCCGACGGGCAGGATCGGACGCCCGTAGATCGCGTTCACGCCAATTGTCAACCCATACGTGGCGTCGACGCTCGCGCCGAGTTCGAGCCAGTACATCTGCGGCAGATCGAAGTCGAAGCCGCCCGGACCGAGGAATACCGAGTAGGGGAACGTCGGGTGCTGCAACACCTCGGCCTGTCCGGCCAAGCCGATCGGAAAGCGCGCTCCGAGCTGCGCGCGGAGCGCTTTGACGAACGTCTGCGCGGCGCCGTAGCGCCCGTCGTACTGACCCTCCGCATCGACCACGAGACACTGCGCGCCGTCGTGCACGGCCGCAACCGCCACTTCCGCTTCGACCGCCGGGTTCAGCCCGTAGGCGAAGGTCCAAGCGCACACGCTCAGACCCGCTCCGCGCAGGGCGCCGACCAAGCCCGGCGTGAACTGCGGTTCGGCGGTCGAGCCGTCGGCTGCCTTGACGATCAGCGTGCGAACGCCCGCCTGACTCGCCCCAGCGGCGATCGCTGCGGGCGCGGTCGTAGAAGGCGCTTGCGCGACCCACAGCGCGGTGCTCGACAGCGGCGAGACGGCCGCTACTGCTGCCGAGGACATCGTCGCGCCCCAGCCGGTGCAAGCTGCGGCGAGCACGACTGCCAGCGCGAGCGAAGCTCGCCTGCCGCGCCAAGCGCTCGAGGAATCGGACCGCATCGCTCCGCAGTCTAGGTCGAGGCTCGGCCTAGGATCGACGTATGGCAGATGCGGCCATACGCGCGGTGGCGATCGCCGAGACGCGGATGCTGCGCCAGTCGGTTCTGCGCTCGCACGAGACGATCGAGCAGATCGCCGCAGAGGAGCCCGCCGAAGCCTTCGCCGCGGGCGGCTTCGACGGCGAGCGTCTGATCGCCGTCGGCATCGTCGCGCCGAGCGGTGAGCCTGGGCGCTGGCGGGTGCGCGGCATGGCGACGGCGTCTGGCGAGCGCGGCCGTGGCGTGGGGCGGGGCGTACTCGATGCGTTGCTCGAGCATGCGCGCGCGAGTGGCGGTCAGCGCGTCTGGTGCAACGCGCGCGTGCCCGCAAAGAGCTTCTACGAACGCGCCGGCTTCCACGCTTGCTCAGACGTATTCGACGTGCCGCCGATCGGCCCGCACCTGGTGATGGAGCGCGAGCTCTCGTGAGTCGTGCCGGGGATCGGGAGGTGTCGCCGGCTTCCGCCGCGAGCCCCGCGCGCAACCGCGTCACGCCGCTCGGCGAGATCGTCGCGATCCCGCTGCGCGGGGCGTGGACGGGCAACCGCGGCATCCTTCACCGCGGCACCGAGATCGTCCGCTTCCACGCGAGCGATCTGTGGATCACGTGCGCGCTGCGCTTCCGTGGCCGGTGGCGCGAGCAGTGGCGGCCGCACCGATACACGTTCCTCTACTTCCACGACGAGGCCGTCTCGCTCGCGGCCGGGCACCGACCGTGCGCGGAGTGCAGACGCGAGCGCTACGAGGCGTACCGCGGAGCGTGGGCCGACGGGCTCCGCGTCGGGCCGCCGTCGGCGAAGGAGATCAACAGGCAGCTGCACGGCGAGCGGATCGTGCGCGGGACACACCGCCGCCGGCTCCATCGGCGCTCCTGGGCGGAGCTGCCCGATGGGGCCTTCGTCTGGCTCGACGGCGCTGCTCGCCTGGTGCTCGGCAAGCGCCTGATCGCGTGGACGCACGCGGGGTACGAAGCCGCTTGCCCGCGCCCCGCTCGCGGAACGGCGAGCGCGATCACCCCGCCCGCGACGATTGCCGCGTTGCAGGCCGGGTATCTCCCACAGATCGACGAGTCCGCGCACGACTAGTCGCCCAGCCTCGCCACGGTGACGCCGGACGCCTTGCGGCTTAGACTCTCGGTGAACGATCACAGCGCGCGGCCGTACACGCAGCCGGCGTACCCAGCGGTCAAGGAGGCGGCATGACGCAACGACCACTCAGCTTCGCGCTCGCATCGCTCACGATCCTCGCGGGCTCGGCGCTCGCCTCGCCGCCGCTCGCCGGCGCGGCGCAGGCGGCCAAGGCCGCGACGCCGGCCGTCGTGCAGGCCGCCTCGCCCGCGGCGACGCCGGCAGCTCGAGTTGGCGCGACCCCCGCGACGGCGCCTGTCGAATTCAGCGTCGGGCTACAGCTCGGCGATCCCGCCGGAGCCGTCGCGCTCGAGCAGGCTGTCTCGGACCCGTCGAGCGCGAGCTACCGCCACTACCTGACGCCCGCGCAATGGGAGCGCCGCTTCGCCCCGAGCAAGGCCTCCGTCGAAGCCGTCAGCGCTTGGCTTCAGTCGCAGGGCATCGCCGTCGAAGACGTCACGCCGGACCGGATGACGATCGAGGCATCCGCGCCCGCGGCGACGATCGAACGGGCTTTCGCGACGACGCTCGGTCAGTACGAACGCAAGGGCAAGGTCGTGCGCCTGAGCGCCAAGGCGCTGAGCGTGCCGAGCAACGTCGCGCCGCTGATCAGCGGCGTCGTCGGCGTCGATCAGAGCGTCGCCACTCCGAGCGGGCTCGACGGCGCCGAAACGCGCCCCGCGGCCAAGCGCGCGGGCAAGGAAATTCCCCAGCCGCCGGGCTTTCGCAACGCGCCGCCCTGCTCGACGTACTACGGCGAAAAGAGCGATACGACCGACCCGCCCTACGGCGAAGGCTTTCCCAACCCGCTGCCGTATGCGGTCTGCGGCTACGTGCCCGCGCAACTGCAGGGCGCCTACGGCTTGACCTCGCAGATCGCTGCCGGGATCGACGGCAGAGGCGTGACCGTCGCCGTTGTCGATGCGTACGCCTCGCCGACGCTGCTCGCCGACGCGCAGGAATACGCGCGGCGCAACCAGCCGGCGCAGGTGCTGAGCGCCGCCCAGTTCAGCGAGCACTCGAGCAAGAACTTCAACCAGACCGAACTCTGCGAAGCCAGCGAATGGTTTGGCGAGCAGACGCTCGACGTCGAGGCCGTCCACGCGACAGCGCCCGGCGCGAACATCCTCTACGTCGGCGCGAAGAACTGCCTCAACCCGCTGTACAAGTCCGTCCAGGAAGTAGTCGACAAACACCTCGCGAACGTGATCACGAACTCGTGGGGCGACGACGGCGGCGACCTGTTCGACAGCGCCGGCTCGCGCCGCTCGTTCGACAACGTCCTCTTGATGGCCGCCGGCACGGGAATCACCGTGCAGTTTTCCTCCGGTGACGAAGGCGATGAATTCATCAACTTCGGTGCGACCGTCGCCGGCTACCCGCCGTCGAGCCCCTACGACACGGCCGTCGGCGGCACGAGCCTGCAGGTCGGCCAGGCCAACGCCCGCGACGGCGAGGTCGGTTGGTCGACTTCCGAGAGCACGCTCTGCACGACGCTCTTGCAGACCGAACGCTACCCCGGCTGCAGGGCCGCGAAGAAGCTCGACACGTGGACGCCGCCGGCTCCCGGCGAATACCTCTACGGCGGTGGCGGTGGGACGAGCTACCAGTACCCCGAGCCGTCCTACCAGGAAGGCGTCGTGCCGGCGGCGCTCGCCGCGCGCAATACCTCCGTCACGGGAATCGCCAACCGCGTCGAGCCCGACATCTCGATGGACGCCGACCCGACGACCGGGATGCTCATCGGCGAGACGCAGGAATTCCCCGACGGCACGTATTACGACCAGTACAGGATCGGCGGCACGAGCCTCTCCTCGCCGCTGTTCGCCGGCGTCGTCGCCGACGCCGATCAGGCCGCCGGAGTGCCGGGCAAGCCGGCGCTCGGGTTCATCAACCCGCTGCTCTACGGGCTCGACCGCTCACCGACGTCGGCCGCCGGCGCGTTCTTCGACGTACTGCCGGCGGGCAGCCAAGCGCTCGTCCGCAACGACTACCTCGACGGCGTCGACGCGAACGAAGGGACGATCACCACGGCGCGCGGGCTCGGCTACGAAGGCCGCGAGGTGTTCTGCAGCGGCACCGGCAACTGCACGCGGCAGAAGACCGCGATCAACGCCGCGCCCGGGTTCGACTCGATGACCGGCCTCGGCGCGCCCGCGAATGGGCTGATCGCGGAGCTCGCGAAACCGTAGGGCGCCCGAGGACACGCAAGTGAGCAGCCGAACGTGAGCGAGGACCCGACGACGGCAGGCCGGACGGCGGGCGATCGCGCGAAGAGCTTCTACGAACAATTCGTCGCGGCCGGGCGCGAGCACGGCGAGCAGCTCGTCGCGGTGGAGCGCCGCGACGCGTACGCGATCGTCACGCTCGCCGATCCGGCGAAGCTCAACGTGTTGAGCGCCGCGCTCGTGCAGCAGCTCAAGCAGGCGCTCGAGCAGCTCGTCGCCGATCGCGCGATCCGCGCGATCGTGCTGACCGGCGCCGACCCGGGCTTCTCCGCCGGCGGCGATCTGCGGATGATGGACGAGGCTCCGACGGCGCTCGCCGCGCCGGAGGGAGCGACCGACATCTGGCGCTGGATCCGCTACGAGTTCGGCGGTGTCGTGCGGCTGATCGCGCGCAGCGATACGGCGTTCGTCGCCGCGATCAACGGCCCCGCGGCCGGCGTTGGGCTCGCCTGGGCGCTGACGTGCGACATCGCGATCGCCTCCGCGCGGGCGCGGATCGTGCCGGCTTTCGGCCGGCTCGGGCTGCTGCCGGAGGTCGGCACCTCGTGGGCGCTCACGCGGCGGCTCGGCTATCAGGGCGCGTTCGCGTTCTACGCCAGCGGCGAGCAGCTCGACGCGGAGCGTGCGCGCGAGCTCGGCCTCGTGCACGAGGTCGTCTCCCACGAGCAGCTGCTGCCAACCGCCGAGGCATGGTGCGAGCGGATCGCCGCGCTGCCGGCGCACGCGCTGGCGATGACGAAGCCGCTGCTGCGCGCCGCCGCCGACGGCACCTGGGATAGCTCGCTGGCGATGGAGGAGTTCGCCGAGCCGCAGTGCTTCACGACCGATGCCTTCCAGGAGACCGTGCGCGAGCTGCTGCAGCGCCGCTGAGCCCGACTCGTCGAACGCAAAAAGGGCGCTGCTATCTGTAGGTAGGTGCCCGACGACCGCGCCGTTCCGATCAGCAAAACCACGCGGCGTCCGGGCTTGCGCGACCAGCCGAAGGCCGTCTGGGCGGTGCTCGGCGCGTGCATCGTCGCGTTCATGGGGATCGGCCTCGTCGACCCGATCCTGCCGATCATCGCCAAGGGCATCCACGCCTCGCCGAGTCAGATCGAGCTGCTTTTCACGAGCTACTTCCTGATCATCGGCGTGTCGAACCTGCTCGCGAGCTACGCCGCGACGCACTTTGGGCCGAAGCGGACGCTGCTCGCCGGGCTCGCGCTCGTCGTCCTGTTCAGCGCGCTCGCCGGGGCGTCGAACACCGTCGCGCAGGTCGTCGGCTTCCGCGCCGGCTGGGGGCTCGGCATCGCGCTGTTCGTCTCGACCTCGATGTCCGTGATCGTCGCGACGGCGACCGGCGGCGTCTCGACGGCCGTCGTGCTGTTCGAGTCCGCGCTCGGGATCGGGATCGCCAGCGGCCCGCTCGTCGGCGGGTTGCTCGGCGGCGTCAGCTGGCGCGCGCCGTTCTTCGGCGTGTCGCTGTTGATGGCGATCGCCTTCGTCGCGATCGGCTTCGGCCTGCCACGGATGCCGAGCGCTCCGCCGAAGGAGCGAATCGGGCTGCTGCAGCCACTCTCGGCGCTGCGCCACCCGGCGTTGCTGTGCGCGGCGATCATCGCGCTGCTCTACAACTTCGGCTTCTTCACGCTGCTCGCGTACACGCCGCTGCCGCTGGGCCTCGGCGTGCACCAGCTCGGGATCGTCTTCTTCGCCTGGGGCGTGCTCGTCGCGCTCGGAGCGATCTACGGAGCGCCGTGGCTCGCGCGCAGATACGAGCTCGTGCCGCTGCTCGGCGCGATCTTCGTGCTGATCGTCGCGGCGCTCTTGATCGTCGGCTTCGGCATCCACGACCAGGCGACGATGATCGCCGCGATCGTCGTCTCCGGGCTGTTCCTCGGCACCGCCAACGCGACGCTCTCGACCCTGCTGATGCGCGTCTCCGTCGCCGGCCCGTCGATCTCCGCCTCCGCGACGAACTTCGTCCGCTTCGTCGGTGGCGGCATCGCTCCGTTCCTCGCCGGCAAGCTCTCGACCGGCGTCTCGACCGGCGCGCCGCTGTTCGTCGCCTCGGGCGCCGTCGCGATCGGCGCCATGCTGCTGTTCGGCTACCGGGCGCTGCTCGACGGCGCCGGCGCCGAGGTCGCAGCCACGCGTGACACCGAGCACGTCGAGGAGTTCGAGCGCGAGCTCGCGCCTACCTGAGCGACGTCCCTTCGTGGCGCGCTCGCGCCACTCTGCTCCTCAGCTTCCTCAGCGGACCTTGACGTTCGTCTTCGGCCCAAGGTTGCCGGCCTCGTCGACGGCCTGGATCGACAGCGTGCGCGCCCCCGCCGCAAGCGTCACTTCGGCGCTGAAGGCGCTGCCGCCCGCCGCCGGCGGGCCGAGGGCGAGCTGCGCCGGTTTGCCGTTGACGCGTGTGAGATAGGAGGTCGGCGTGCCGCACGAGCCGTCGTCGCCGGGCGCCGTGAACGCGAGGCGGTAGCGGCCGCCGCCGAGCGCTGTCAAGCTCGCGCCGGCTGCCGCATCGGGCGGCGTGCCGTCGTGGTCGTAGTCGCCGCTGTCCTGCTCGTCGTGGCGGAAGTTCGGCCACTGCGGCTGGCAGGCCGGCGCCTGCGTCTGCCACTCGAACAGGTAGCCCTCGCGCGTCATGTCGGCGATGCGTCCGTCTTCGGCCAGCGCCGGCGGCGCGTACAGCCAGCCGCCCGTCTGCTTCGGAAAGCCCGAGACGTCGTGTCCAGTCGCGCCGTCGTAAGCGTGCAGCAGACCGAGGCCCGTGCCGCCGACGATCTGGTTGCTCGGCAAGCTCGGTTCGATCTTCGCCACGTTGTCGGAGGAGAGGAACTGGTAGTCGTCGGTGACCGTCGGGAACGCCGGTAGCGTCAGTCCCGAGGAGGCGTCCCAGGCGCCGACGAGATGGTTGTAGGGGAAGTTCTGCCCGACGAGCAGCAGGTTCGCCGCGTCGGCCAGCGACAGCTCGTACTTGACCACGTCCGGCGTGCCCGTTCCGAGCAGGTCGCCGACCGAGGCCGACTCGAACAGGTTCAGCGCGCCTGTGCGGTCGGTCGCGTCCGAGGCCGCCCCGAACGCCTGCGAGCCGACCTGTTGCATCGTGCGGATCGGCGTCCCGCTCGGGCTGAGCGTCTCCAGCGCGCCGCCCGTCGAGGAGGCGACGATCTCCGTCTGCCCGCCGATCTTCGCGATCGACGCGTCCTGCCCGGGTCCGATCAGCGGCAGCACTTCTTGGATCAAGCCAGGCATCGCCACCGGCCAGCCCGGCATGATCTTGCCCGTCGCGCCGTCGATCGCGTAGAGGCGCCCGCTCGTGCCGGCCGCCTGCGCCGTTATGCCGGCGAAGCTGATTTCGCCACCCGAGCCGAGTTCAGGCGCGCCGTAGACCTCGTCGCTGGCGACGACCACGTCGTCGTGCCCCGCGCCCGTCAGGTCGCCGATCGCCGGGTCGTTGATCGACTCGGCGACGACCTGCGTGCCCGACGCGACCTGCGCCGGATCGACCAGCGCGACCGGGTAGCCCTTGACCGGCTTGCCGTTGGACTTCCACGCGTACAGGTGTCCGTCGAGGCTTGGCTCGACGATGTCCGGCTTCTTGGCGAAGCCTTCGAGATGCGCGAGCGCCGGCGAGGCGAGGAAGCCGCACTTCGGGTGGCTTTTGAAGCTCTCGAGCGTCGGCGCGCAGAACGCCGCGTTCTCCGCGACCGGGAAGCCTTTTACGGGCTTGCCGTTGGACTTCCACGCATAGACGTGCGTCCCGGCAGCCGTGATCACGTCCGCGCTGCCGTTGCCGGCGAGGTCGCCGACCGCGGGCCCGCGCGGCGCCTCGCGCGGGAGTCCCAGAGTTGCGAGCCCCGGCGAGCCGCCGTGGCCGAGCGCCGAGGCCTGCGTCTCGGTCTGCACCGGCCAGCCCTTCAGCTCCGAGCCGTTCGGCTCGTACGCGTGGACCGTGCCGTCCTCGCTCGGCACGATCAGCTCCTGCACGTTGTCGCCGTTCAGGTCCGCGTAGCGCGTCGGCGCCTCGCCGCCGGCGCCGAGGCGCTTGGGGTAGCCCGGCAGGAGCGTCGGGTCCGTGAACGTCTCCATCACGCGCCGGTCGATGCCCGTCAGGGGGATGCCCTGGCCGCTCACCTCCAGCTGCACCGTGAACTGCTTCTGGAACGGGTTCGGCTCGCCGGCGCCGAACGTCGGCCCGCCGGGATCGGGCGGCACGACGTAGCTCGCGAGCGCTTTGCGCACCGCTTCGAGGTCGAGCGAGCCGAAGTCCTGCACGGCCGAGCTCGAGTCGCCTTCGCTGAGCGTGCTCCAGCTCGACGGTTCCTCACCCGCGCCCCAGATCAGCTTCCAGTGGAAGCGGCCGCCTTCGGCGAAGCGAGCCCGCGCGAGACCCTTGATCTCGACGCTCGAGCCGGTCAGCGGCGCGTACCAGTCCGGCGAGTCGATTGCCGCCTCCGGCGGGACGTCGCCGCTGAGCACGTCCCCCACGGCCTTGCCCACGTCGGCGCGACCCCAGCCGAAGTGCGCAGTCCACTGCTCGTCGGCCGGCAGCAGCGGGTTGGCGCCCGGATCGGCGACGCCGGCGCCTTCGGTGTTCGGCGTGAGCACGCGCTCGGCCGTTTGCTCGAGCAGCTCGCGCGTCTCGTCCGGGCGCAGCGCGATGCCATGGTCGAGCCCGGCGCTGATCACGAGCCCTGCCGCGCCCGAGGCCTTGCTCGTATTCGGCGAGCCCGTCGGGCCCTCCATCGCGATCGAGCTCTTGCCGCCGTACTGCGTCGTGTTCGCGCCGCGGAAGAACGTGCTCACGGGCAGGTTCGAGCCGAGGCATGCCTGCAGCCCCGCGACGCCGCACAGCTGCTCGCCTTTGACCCATTCGCTCGATTCCTCGCCGAGGCCGACCGTGTCCGGGACGGTCCCCTGGATCAGCATCGCGTGTTCGTAGTTGGCCGGGTAGTTGTGGTCGCCCGTGTTGAGGTCGTCGCCCGAGTACGTCTGCACGACGCCGTGGTCGTAGGCGTACTGCGAGGCCGCTTCGGCGAACGTCGAGTGGTACAGGCTGCCGTTGGCGCCCTCGAGCACCTTCGCGCCGTTGTCCGTGCCGTAGACGATCCCCAGCGCGAAGTCGTTGGCGTCGGAGACGAACGTGTCCCACGTACGCAGCGGCATCACCTGGCAGTGCGGGCAGACGCCGATCGAGCCCTGCCCGTCGTCTCCCTGCTCGGCCGCGTCGAGCGCGCGGTCGGTGCCGTGGCCACGCGCGGCGAAGTAGCTCGAGACGTCGCTCGGTTCGTTGTCGTTGTCGAAGAAGTTCCAGCCCGCGATGTCGTTGGCGTAGCCGTTGCCGTCGTTGTCGAAGTGCTGCCCGCTGACGCATTGCGCGATCGCGTGGGTCGTCGCGTCGATCTGGCAGTCGCCGAAGGCGTGGATCAGATCCTGCCCCGTGACCAGCCCCGCCGGGCCGGTGCGCCCGGCCCAGGAGAGCGACACGCGGGGGTCCTGCGAGAAGTCCTCGACGTTGACGACGCCGTCCCCGTTGCAGTCGTAGGCGCCGCAGGAGGAGCCGTCGGCGCGCTCGGGGTAGGGCAGCTCGCCTACGTTCAGGTGGATCTGCTCGCGCAGCCCGCGCTCGCCCCAGTTGATGCCGTCGTCGAGGATCGCGACCGTCACGTCCGAGCGGCCGCGCTCGGCCTTCCACGCGCCGGCCGCGTTGAAGCCCGCGACCATCGGCTTGCCCGCGTTCGGGCCGGCTTTGTAGATCGCGCTCGGCGTGAGCTGCGAGGGGAAGCCGAACAGGTCGAAGCGCTCGGCGTAGAAGTTCGAGGAGCGGTTCGCTTCGGGCTGCTGTGTGTCCGGCTCGGCCTGGTCGTAGCTCGGGTCGTTCGGCGTGTCCTGACGCTGCACGCTGCCGTAGGAGAACTGCTGCCCCGTTTCGTGCGAGCACGGGTTCTCGAAGCCACCGCATTCGGCCGCGCCGGCCCCGCCCGCGAACAGGGCTGCGCTCATGGCGAACAGCGCGACGAGCGACGCGAGCGCGGGCAGGCGTAGCCGGTGCCGAGCGGTCCGGGACAGGCACCGCAGCGCAGTCGGCTGCGCGCCCACGTGCCTCTGGCTCGATCGCTCTCGCTTCATTAAGGACCCCTCCTCACCCGCGCGCCCGACCGGCGGCGGCCTCGCCCGATAATCCCCACGGGCCATCGCTTTACCCGGCGTTTACCGTTTTCAACCGTGGGGTAGATGGAACGCCTCGGCCAAGCTGGTGGAGCTCGGCTCAGGACCACGGAGGGGTGTATGTCTGCGATTGGTGCGACGGGAGCCTGCGTCGGCGGGCGCGGTAGAGCGGCGAGTCTGCGCGCAGCTGCGGTCCGGGCTTGCGCCCTCGTGTCGGCAGCGCTCGCGCTCGGCGCAGGCGTGGGAACGCTCGCGGCGCCAGCCGCCGCGCAGGCGCCCGTCCAGCCCTATGGCACCAACGACGCCGGCGGCTTTCGCAACGTGCTGCCCTCCGGCGAGAACGGGCTCGACAACGCGCAGCAGCTCGCCGAATTCCAGCTCACCAAAAAATATCCGCCGCACTTCACCGACCAGCTGCCGCTGTACGCGAACCTGCTGCACGCCTCGCCGACGCTGACGCACGCGCAGATCGCCGAATACTTCAAGGACGCGACGTTCGGCGTCAAGGAAGGCGAACTCGCCTCGAGCGTCAGCCCGCGCAGCGACGTGACGATCGAGCGCGACAGCGGCTACGGCGTGCCGCACGTCTATGGCTCGACGCGCGCCGGGGTGATGTTCGGCGCCGGCTATGCCGGTGCGCAAGACCGGCTGTTCCTGATGGACGTGCTGCGGCACACCGCCAAAGCCGAATTGTCGTCGTTCGTCGGCGGCTCGGCGGGAAACCGCGCGATGGACCAGGTGCAGTGGACGATCGCGCCGTACACCGAAGCCGACCTGCAGTCGCAGCTCGACAACGCGCCGGTGCTGTACGGCGCGAAGGGCACGAAGGTCGTCGAAGACGTGCGCGAATTCTGCGCGGGCATCAACGCCTACATCGCCGAAGCGCGGATCGACCCGAACAAGCTGCCGGCCGAGTACGCCGCGCTCGGCAAGCTGCCCGAAGAATGGAAGCCGACCGACGTGATCGCCGAGGCGTCGCTGATCGGCGGGATCTTCGGCAAGGGCGGCGGCGCCGAGGTGCGCTCCGCGCTGACGCTCGAGTCCTTCGAAGCGAAGTTCGGCAAGCAGGCAGGGCGCAAGGCGTGGAAGGGCTTCCGCGAGCAGAACGACCCCGAAGCGCCCGTCACCGTGTCGAAGGCGTTTCCCTACGAGACCGGCTCGCCGTTCTCGAAATCCGGCCTCGCGATGCCCGATCCCGGCTCGGTCAGCTTCGTGCAGGACGGCTCCAGCGCGCTTCCCGCCACTGCGGCGGCGGCCCCCGCGAGCCCGAGCGCGAGCGCAGCAGATGCGCCGCGCACCGACACCCCCGACCCGGTCGCGATCCCCGCCGACGGCTCGATCGGCTCGAAGCTGCTGCACGACGCGCTCGCCGGCCCGGCACTGATGTCCAACTGGGAGCTCGTCAACGCGAAGCACTCCACCAACGGTCACGCGATCGCCGTGATGGGGCCGCAGGTCGGCTACTACAACCCGCAGATCCTGATGGAGGAGGACCTGCACGGCCCCGGCATCGACGCGCGCGGCGCGGCCTTCCCCGGCGTGAACCTGTACGTCGAGCTCGGCCACGGCCGCGACTACGCGTGGAGCGCGACGACGGCGACGGCCGACAACATCGACACGTTCGCCGAGGTGCTCTGCCAGGACGAATTCCACTACCTCTACAAGGGCGAATGCCTGCCGATGGAAAAGCTCGAACGGACGAACATGTGGACGCCGAACGCCTCCGATCAGACGCCGCCCGGCAGTGAAACGCTGACCGTCTACCGCACCGTGCACGGGATCGTCTATGCGCGCGGGACCGTCAAAGGTCAGGCCGTCGCCTTCGCCAGCGCGCGCACGACGTACTTCCACGAGGCCGACTCGGCTATCGGCTTCTCCGAGTTCAACGAACCCGGCTTCGTGACGAGCCCGCAGCAGTTCCAGCTAGCCGCGGCCGACGTCAACTTCGGCTTCAACTGGGCGTACGTCGACGCCAACCACATCGCCTACTACCTGTCCGGCTGGTATCCGCAGCGCGCGCCGAAGACCTCGCCCGACTTCCCGATCCTCGGCACCGGCGAATACGACTGGGAAGGCTACGAACCAAAACTGCACACGAGCGAACGGATTCCATTCGCGGCGCACCCGAACGCGATCGACCCGACGTTCCTCGTGTCATGGAACAACAAGCAGGCGCCGCGCTTCTCGGCGGCCGACGACAAGTACTCGTTCGGCTCGATCTACCGCATGCAGTTGATCCGCAACTTCGTCGAAAAAGATCTCGCGGGCGGGAAAAAGATGGAACCGGCGCAGCTCGTCTCTGCGATGGACGAGGCCGCGACGCAGGACATCCGCAGCGTGCAGCTGTGGCCGATCCTCAAGCAGGTGCTCGGCAGCCCGAGCGACCCGCAACTGCAGAGCGCGATCGCCAAGCTCGAAGGCTGGTACGCCGACGGCGGGCACCGCCGCGACCTGACCAACACGAGCATCTCGAGCCCCGGCACCTATCAGCACAACGAAGCGATCACGATCATGGACGCTTGGTGGCCGAAACTGCTCGAAGCCGAGTTCCGCCCGGCGCTCGGCGAAACGGCCTTCGCCGAACTGCACGGGATGCTCGAATTCGGCCAGCCCAACCCAGGCGGCGAACCGGCGGCGCCGGACTTCGCCGACGGCTGGTACGGCTATGTAAGCAAGGACCTGCGCGACCTGCTCGCCGCGAACGGCGAAGGAAACAAGCCGAAGGGCGCCTACTCGCAGCTCTACTGCGGTGGCGGTTCGCTGCAAGCCTGCCGCCAGGCGCTGCAGCAGTCGCTCACCGAAGCGCTGTCGGTCACGCCGCAGCAGATCTACGGACACGGCGAATGCGCCGAAAACCCGCAGGCGAGCTGCTTCGACATGAACCGCTTCACGAGTGCCAGTGCGATCTCGGTGCCGGCCTTCCCATTCCAGAACCGCCCGACCTTCCAGCAGGTAGTCGAACTGACGAGAACGCTGCCGCGTTAGCGGTGCCGCTCGGGCAGCAGCCGGCTGAGCCCGTTCCAGGCGAACGCGACCTGCAGCTCGACGACCTGCGCGCGCTCGAGCTCCGGGTTGGCCCGCCACCACTTGGCGACCTGCTCGGATGAGCCTGAGATCGCGTGTGCGTAGGCGTCGACCGTCGGCGCGTCGGCGTCCGGCGCGATCGCCGCGATCAAATCGCGGATGCGCCTGACCGTGGCAAAGCGCAGCTCGGCGATCTCCTTCGCGGCGCCGCCGGCCAGCTCGACGCCGCCGAACAGAACCGCCCAGCGCCGGCCGCGGCGCTCGACGAACTCGAAGTACGCGGCCGTGCCGCGCTCGACCATCTCGCGCGGCGTGGTCGCGCTCGCGACCGCAGTGAGGATCATCTCCTCGAGCTCGCCGCGCGCGCGGCGCAGGCAGGCGATGTAGACGCCCTCCTTGTCGCCGAAGTGGTCGTAGACGATCGGCCGTGAGACGCCGGCGATGCGCGCGATCACCTCGATCGAGGCACCGCCGTAGCCGTGCTCGGCGAACTGCTCCTCGGCCACGTCGAGCAGCTGCTGCTCGCGAATCTGCCGCGGTACGCGGCCGTGGCGGTAGCCGCCGACGAGCGTTGGGGATTCGGTCGCTTCCTGCGGGCTCAGAACTTTTGAGTTTACAACCCGTAGCCTACGGGAAGTAAGGCTACGGACTGTAAACCTACGGTGTGTCAACCGGGTGCGCGATGGGGACTTGGGGCGATCGAGTGGACGGAGGGGCGAGTATGCGAGAGGGACGAGGGCGAGCAGTACGAGGAGATGCTTCGGAGGCGGGACCGGAGGCGGCGGGGGGCGGGCACGTGGGCGCCCGCCCCCGGCGTCGCCGCTCGGCAGGGACGAGCGCTGTGCCGACGGCGTTTGTACCGACGGCGCTGCTCGCCGCGCTGCTGATCGCCGCGGCACTCGCCTTCGGCGCCGGACCGGCGCTCGCCGCGTTCCCCTACGTCGGCAGCGGCAGCGCCAACGACCCGGCGAGCTGGAAGCTCGCGCCCGGACAGGTCCCGAGCAACCTCGGCGGCCTCGCCTGGAAGTTCGCCGCGACCCCGGCGACGCCGTCGAGCAACCCGCTCGAAGCGGTGACCACCGAGAAAGACAACTCGCAGACGGACGAGCTGTGCGGCGTGACCGGCATGAGCCTGGTCGACGCCAACGCGACGATGCCCGCCGGCACCGGCTCGTGCATCGCCGCCGGCACGCCGATCCACACGGCTTTCCAGGTCAGCGTCGGGCGCCCGGACGTCTCGATCGGCGAGCTCGACTCGGGCATCGAGTGGAACAGCGCCGGCGACATGTCCCAGCTGCGCGCGAAGGTGATGCTGAACGTCGGCGAGCTGCCGGCGCCGAAAGCCGACCTCGCCACGACGTTCGACCCTTCGACCCACGTCGATTGCGCAACGGCACGCGCGGCGAGCGGCGGCGACTACGACGCCGACGGCGGCATGCCCGGGGGCAAACCGGGCGGCAGCGGGCCGATTCCCTACGACGTGCTCGAACAGGGCGTCTTCGACGTGCTCGATTACGCGTGCGACTCGCGCGTCGCGCACGTCGTCGACGGCTTTCCCCAGTGCGCCAACCCACCGACGACGAAGGAATGCCGCAACGGGCCGCCCGGCATGCTCACGCCCGAGGACCTGATCATCGCCTTCTCCGACGGCGTCGATCACGACCGCAACGGCTACGCCAACGACATCGCCGGCTGGAACTTCGTCGACAACGACAACGACGCCTACGACGAGGTGCAGTACGGCCATGGAACGGGCGAGGACGAGGACTCGACCGCCGAAGCGAACAACGGCGCCGGCGAGACGGGTACGTGTCCCAACTGCGAGGTCCTTCCGCTGCGCGTCGGCGAGTCGTTCGTCGCCGAGGCCAACCGCTTCGGCGAGGCGACGATCTATGCGACCGACCGCGGCGTCGACGTCGTCCAAGAGGCGCTCGGCAGCCTCAACGACCCCGTCTTCGCGCGCGAAGCGATCGACTACGCCTACGACCACGGCGTCGCCGTGATCGCCTCGGCCGCGGACGAGGCGGCCGAGCACCACAACCAGCCCGGCGCGCTGCCGCACACGATCGTCGTCAACGCCGTCCAAGGGCCGGCGAGCCTCGGCGGCGTCCCGGTGACGAACACGCCGCCGTCCTATCTGCAGCTCGACGGCTGCACGAACTTCGGCACGCGCATCGACCTCTCCGTTCCGGCCACGTCGTGCTCCTCGGAGGCGACCGGCAAGAGCTCGGGCGTCGTCGGGCTGATCTACAGCGCGGCGCTGAACGCCTGCGGCGCGAGCCTGTACGGCGAATGCTCGAGCGGCGGCAAAGCGAAGCTGAAACCGGCGCGCGACTGCACGCGCGTCGACGGCTCGCCCTGCCCGATCACCGCCGACGAGGTCCGCCAGCTGCTGGCCTCGGGCAACATCGCGGGCACGCCCGTCGACGGCTCCTCGACGCTCGCGACGAACGCGCCCAGCTCGGGCAAAGCGCCGGCCGATCGCGGCGAAGGCGGGCAGGCCGACGACGTCGACACCGCCGCGGCGCCGGAAACGGCTTGCAGCGTGGGCATGACGCCGACGTGCACCGATCCGAACCTCAACTCGACGTTCGCCGCCGACGAGGAGGGCGGCGTGATCGGGCCGCTGCCCGACACGACGCGCTACCCCTCGCGCAAGGGCTGGGACGAGTTCTTCGGCTACGGGCGCCTTGACGCGTACAAGGCCGTCGAAGCCGCCGCGCAGGGTTGGGTGCCGCCGGAGGCCGACATCAGCTCGCCTGAATGGTTCCAGCAAATGGACCCGGGTCAGGAATCGTTCGCGCTCGACGGCTCGGTCAACGCGCGCGTCGACTACACCTGTCGCGTCGAAGTCGCCCCGGGCGCGCAGCCGAACAACGCGCCGAGCGCCTCGAGCGGCGATTTCGCGAGCGTGCCGTCGAACTACTGCGACGGCAGCACGGTGCACGCCAAACCGTTCAGCGGGCTGCTCGCGAACGTCAGTACGGCGACGCTCGCGGCGCTGTTCCCCAAAGGCGCGCCGACGTCGTTCACGGGCAACGAGAACGGCGGCACCGCGCAGAGCTCGAACGGGCGCCCGAACACGCTGCCGTACGCGTTCACCGTGCGCGTCGTCGTCTCGACGGCGCCCGGCGCGCCGGGCCCGGCCATGACCGGGCAGGACCGCCGTCAGCTGTTCCTGCACCGCGACGCCGACATGCTCAAGGGCTTCCCGCTGGAGACCAAAGGCGACGGCGACGCGAGCCCCGTGCTGGCCGACCTCGCCGGCAGCGACGCCAACCAGCTGATCGTGGCCAACTCGGACGGCTGGATCCACGCTTACCAGTACGACGCGGCCGGCGGGACGCTCAAAGACCTGCCCGGCTGGCCAGTGCACACCGAAGCGCTCCCGCTGCACGCGGGCGAGCACGCCTACAGCGGCGGCGGCCTGAGCACGGCGCACTACGACCCCGTGATCGAGGCACCCGCCGTCGGCGACCTCTCCGGAGACGGCGAAATGGACGTCGTCGCCGACGACGTGCAGGGCAACGTCTACGCGTGGAACGCCAAAGGCGAACGGATCTTCCACGAGACGTCGAACCCCGCCTATTCGGGCGCGCCGCTGTCGGGAGATCCGGCGTGGGAGGCGCAGCGCTATGGCGTGCGCGAGCGCACCGAGGGCGGTTTCGTCACTTCGCCCGTGCTCGCCGACCTCGAACCGGAAAAGGGCCGCGGGCTCGACATCGTCGCCGCCGGCGAGGACCGCCACGTGTACGCGTGGCATGCCAGAGGCGAAGCGGTCAAGGGCTTCCCGGTGCTCGTCGAGGACCCGGACAAGCTCGCGTCGATCGACGCGACGAGCAACCAGCCACGCTTCGACGCGAACGTTCCGTCCAACCAGGACAAATCCGAAGACCAGGGCAAGATCGTCGACACCCCGGCCGTCGCGCAGCTGGACGGTCCGAACAAGCCGCCGAGCATCATCGTCGGCACGAACGAGGAGTACCTGACCGGTCAGGGCGACGAGGGCGAACTCAACGCCGGCGGCGTCAACACGGCGTCGCTCGGCGTCGTCGGCGCCAGCGGGCTGCTGACGTTCGCCAACGGGCGCGTCTACGCGATCAAGGCCGATGGCTGCTCCTCAGACCCGTCTTCGTGCGCGACGGGCGGCTTGAAGTGCGAAGGCGCGAAATGCACGTCGACGGCCTTCCGCGAAGGCTGGCCGACGAAGGTCGGGATCATCGATGCCGGCTTGCTGCCCGACGTCGGTGAGGGCATCAACGGCTCGCCGATCGTCGCGCCGGTGCTCTGTCCCGAAGGCGGCGAAGGGCTGAAGATCGGTGTCACGCCCGACGCCGGTCCCGGATACGTGCTCAACCCGAACGGCAGCTCCTGCTATGGCTCGACCAACGGCCAGGACACGGCGCTGCAGACCGATGCGAGCGCGAGCACGAGCAAAACGGACACGCCGGCCTTCCCGACGGTCGGGGAGCCCGCGTTCGGCACGCTCGACGGGACGACGACGAGCATGTTCGCCCCGGCGGCGGGCCTGCTGCGCGCACTCGACGTCGTCGCGCCCGACTACCAGAAGGGCAGCCAGGACTTCATCGCCGGCTGGAACGCGAACAGCGGGCAGTTCTCGCCGGGCTTCCCGGCCGCCGACAACGACCTCTCGTTCATCACCGGCGAGACGATCGGCGACGTGACCGGCGAAGCGCCCAAACAGGAGGTGCTCGCCGCGACCGCCTCGCAGGACCTCGAGGCCTACAACGCGGCGGGCGCTCCCGCGAGCACCGCCTGGCCGAAGCTCACCGGCGGCTGGTCGGTGGCGACGCCGACGCTCGGCTCGCTCGGGACGATCGACACGTCCGCACAGGCGAAGAAGGACGTCGTCTCGATCACACGCGAAGGCACCATCTCGGTTTACACGACACCCGCCTCCGCGTGCTCGCCGAGCTCGTGGCCGAACTTCCACCACGACATCGCCAACTCGGGTGACTACACGCGCGACGCGGTTCCGCCCGGAGTGCCGCTGCAGGCATCTGTCGCCGAAGGCACGCTGACGTGGACGGCGCCCGGCGACGACCTGATGTGCGGCACGGCGAGCAGCTACGAAGTCGTCACGTCCTCGAGCCCGATCACGGCGCGGAGCTTTGCCTCGGCGACACCGGTCCCCGGCGCTCCGGCCCCGGCGGCCGCGGGGACGGCGCAGTCGTTCGCGCTGCCGGCCGCGACCGAGCGGTACGTCGCGATCCGCGCGGTCGACGAGCAGGGCAACGTGGGTCTTCCGGCGGTGGCCGAATACACCGCGGGAGCGGCGCTGCCGGCGCTCGGCCGTTGCGTGAAGGTGGCGAAGCGGACGGGCGAATACCAGGGAGCCAAATGCCTCACCGAAAGGCATGGCATGGGCAATTACGACTTCCTGCCCGGTCCGGGGACGGCGAAGAAGTTCACTGCTCAAATCGGTGCGCTCACGCTCGAAACGACGGGCGCGAAGAAGATCGCGTGCTCGGGCGGCTCGGCGGCGGGTGAATACACGGGCCCCAAAACGGAGACGCTGACGCTGACGCTGAGCGGCTGCGAACGGCCGGCCACGCACTCGGCCTGCCAGAGCGTGGCCGCAGCCGCGGGGCAGATCGTGACGAACCAGCTCGAAGGCCGGCTCGGCTTCATCCGCTCGGGCAAGAAAGCGATCGTCGGGCTCGACCTGCAGCGCGAAGGGGCGCTGGCGACGTTCGAATGCGCGAGCTCGGCGGCGGGCGGCAAAGAACTCGTGACGCTCGAAGGCTCGGCGATCGGCACGGTCAAGAAGATCGACAAGATGACGAGTCAGTTCACCGACACCTACGTGCAGAAGGCCGGCAGGCAGAGCCCCGAACAGCTCGAAGGCGCCCTGAAAGACACGCTCAGCTCATCGATCGTGGCCGGACTCGAAAAAAGCTCCGAACAGACCGGCCTCGCGGCGACGCTCACGGTCTCGGGCGAAGAACCGCTGGAGGTCAAAGCCAAGCCCTGAACGCTCAGCTTCCGGGGCGGAAGTGCCGATAGCTGGAGGGGTATGTCCGCGGCTTCTCCAGACCGTCCTCCCGACGGCGCTCTCGCGCGCGCCGACGCGCGCGCGCTGCCGGGCGACCTCGAAGCGCGAACGCTGATCGACCGGCTGCCCGCGATCGTCTACGTCGCCGAGGCCGGCATCGACGGGCGCTGGCACTACATCAGCTCCGGCGCCGAGGCGATCACGGGCTTCACGCCGGAGCAATGGATGGCCGACGCCGGGCTGTGGGCCCGCCAGGTTCATCCCGAGGACCGCGCGAGCGTCTTCGGCCGCGAGGAGGCGCTCGCCGAGCCGGCGACGCCCGACGAATACAGGATCCGCCATCGCGACGGCTCGACCGTCTGGGTGCGCGACGAAGCGGCGCTGATCGCCGGTGTCGACGGAGCGCTGCGCTGGCACGGGGTGATGCTCGACATCACTGACCGCAAGCTCGCCGAGCTCGAGCTCGAGCGCCGCGCCGCGCAGCAGGCGGCCGTCGCGCGCCTCGGCGAGCGCGCGCTCGAGGGCGCCGACGTCGCGGGGCTGATGCACGATTCGCTCGAGGACGCAGCGCGCATCCTCGGCGTCGAGATGGGCGCCGTGCTCGCGCACGGAGCCGAGGATGGCGAGCTCGTGCTGCGCGCCGGGCTCGGCCTGCCGCGCGGTGCGAAGCGATCGGAGCACGCCGCCTATCCGTTCGACGAGCTGCCGCTCGGCGTCACCGGTCAGATCGAGGGCCGCGCCGGGCGCTGGGGCCTGCTCTGGCTCGCGACCCCCGCCGAGGGCCGCACGGTCGCGGCCGACGTCGACTTCGTCCAGGCGCTCGCGAACATCCTCGCCGACGCGATCCAGCAGCGCGAAACCGAAGACCGCATCCGCTACCAGGCGCTGCACGACCCGCTGACGGACCTGCCCAACCGCGTGCTGTTCCTCGACCGGCTCGGGCACGCGCTGACGCGCCCCGGCGCCGAGGTCGCCGTCGTGCTGCTCGACATCGACAACTTCAAGCTCGTCAACGACAGCCTCGGCCACAGCGCCGGCGACGAGCTGCTGCGCAAGATCGCACCGCGGCTGACCGACGCATTGCGCCCGGGCGACACGATCGCGCGGCTCGGCGGCGACGAGTTCGTCGTGCTGCTCGAGCACGTCGCCGACGAGCGCGCCGCGGCGCGCGTCGCCGAGCGGATCGTGACGGCGTTCGAGCTGCCCTTCGAGCTGAGCGCCGGCGAGCACTTTGCCAAGGCGAGCCTCGGCATCGCGATAGCCGGCGGCGAGGAGGAGGACCCGGCCGCGCTGATCCGCGACGCCGACGCGGCGATGTACCAAGCGAAGGCGCGCGGCCGCGCCCGCTTCGAGGTCTTCGACGGCGCGATGCGCGCGCGCACCGTCAAGCGCCTGTCCGTCGAGAACGACCTGCGTCGCGCGCTCGAGCGCGACGAGCTGCGCGTCGCCTACCAGCCGATCGTCTCGCTGAAGGACGGTTCGATCGCCGCCGCCGAGGCGCTGCTGCGCTGGTCGCATCCCGAGCGCGGGCTGATCGCGCCGGCCGACTTCATCCCGGTCGCCGAGGAAAGCGGCCTGATCGAGCCGATCGGCCGCTGGGTGCTGAACGCCGCCTGCGCGCAGGCGGCGCAGTGGCATGCGCTGAGGCCCGCCGCGCCCCCGCTCGGAATCGCCGTGAACCTGTCCGTCAGGCAGTTCACGCAGCGTGACCTCGAGGCGACCGTCGCCGGCGCGCTCGCCGCTTCCGGGATCGCGCCGTCGAGCCTTTGCCTCGAGATCACCGAGTCGGTGCTGCTCGACGAGCCCGACACCGTCAGCGAGACGATCAAGGGCATCGCGCGCCACGGCGTGCGCTTCGCGCTCGACGACTTCGGCACCGGCTACTCATCGCTCGCCTACCTGACGCGACTGCCGATCGACGGCCTGAAGGTCGACCGCTCGTTCGTCGACGAGCTCGGCTCGAGCGCGCGCTCGACCGCGATCACGACGGCGATCGTGCGGATGGCGCAGGCGCTCTCGATCGAGGTCGTCGCCGAGGGCGTCGAGACACAGGCGCAGCTCGACACCGTCCGCGACCTCGGCTGCGAGCTCGCGCAGGGCTTCTACTTCCATCGCCCGCTCGAGGCGAGCGCGGTCACGGCGCTGCTCGGCGCGCCGGCGGCGCGTCCGAAGCACAGGCCCGCCGGCGCGAGCTTCGCGCCGGGCCGCGCCGCTCAGCCGCGTGCGAGCGTCGCCGCCTCGGGCGCCGCTCGCCGTCGCCGTCGCCCCTGAAGCTGGCGCGCAGCCGCATAGGAGCCGTACACCGCAAGCAGCGCCGCGAGCTGCGCGGCGATCCCCTGCCACGTCGCGTACGCGCCGAGCCACTGCCCCCACCACGGCGCGAGCGTGAAGCCCGTCGGCGTGCTTGGAAGCCAGCCGAGGCCCTGCAGGCTGTGCACCGTCGTGCCGACCATCACCGCGAGCACGAGGCCGATCAGCACGCCCGTCGCGATCAGCATTTTCTTGTAGGGGAGCTTGCGCTCGAGCTTGAACGTGACGAAGCCGACCGCGAGCGTGCCCGCGAGGCCGATCGCGATGCCGAGGACAGTCGCCTGGCTGCCGGCGCTGACCTGCAGGTTCTGCAGGAACAGGACCGTCTCGAAGCCCTCGCGGTAGACGCTCGTCAGACCGAGCAGCGCGAAGCCGACGAGCTGTCCCGAGACGAAGCCGAAGCGGTCGAACCGCTCGAGCGCCTTGCGCCGGCGGTGGAAGCGCCCGAGCCACTCGCTCCAGTAGACGCGGTGGAAGAACCAGTTCGTCACGAGCAGCAGCACCGCGATCGCGATCAGCCCCGTGATCGCCTGCAGCCGCAAGCCGCCGTCGCCGAGCGCGTCGACGAGCGCCTGCGCGATCACGTACGTGATCGCTGTCGCGCCGAGGCCGAGCAGCGCGCCGAACAGAACCGGCTTGCGCAGCGCGCGGCGCTCGCCGACGAACGACGCCGTGATCGCGGCGAGGATCAGCACCGCCTCGAGGCCCTCGCGGAAGACGATCACGGCCGCGTCGGCGACGACCGAGCCCTTGCCGATCGTGCGGTCGCCGAGCACCGTCGCCGCCGTTTCGATGTCCGCGCTTGCGCGTTCCTTCGCGCGCGCGACGGCGCTCGCCGTGCGCCCGCCACCGAGCGCCGGCAGCAGCCCCGGCTCGCTCGAGCCCGCCCGCCAGAAAGCGTCGTCGACTTCGCTCGCGACCGCCGGATCGCTCGCGCGCAGCCGCTTGCCCGGGCCGGCCGCGAACAGTGCATACGCCTCGGCCGCGTACGCCGCCGCCAAACCGCGCGCCGTGCCGCTCGCCCCCGCCGAAGCGCTCAGCAGCGCGTCGATCTGCTTGTACGGCTTCGCCGCCGGCGTTTCGCGCCCCCCATAGCCGGCCTGGCGCAGATCCCGTGCGATGCGCTCGCTAAGCGCCTTGACGCTCAGCGGCAGCGGCCATGGCTGCAGCCGGTCTTCGGTCGCGCGCAGCGCGCGCGAGAGCTCGCCGACGGTGCGCGCCGGAGCGGCGAGCGTCATCGCTCCGCCCGCTCGTTGCCAAGCCGCGATCTGCGCCTGCAACGCGAGCGCCATCGCGCGCACGCGCACGCCCGTCGTGACTTCGTGCGTCGGGTCGGCTGCCTTGTAGTCCTCGGAGAGGACGCTCAAAAGCGCCTGCACGCCGGACGTCTGATCGGCGCTCGCCCCGCCGCCCGGCCCTGCCCGGCCGGAGCCCGGCCCGCCGCCGCCCGGCGCCGCACCGCCGCTCGTCGTGGCGGCCGAGGCGACGGGCGTCACGGCGATACCGGCGGACAGCGCGAGCGCGAGCACGCACAGCGCGACGGCGCGCGGACGGGGCCTCATCGAGCTACGCGCCGCTGACCTTCGCGGCGATCGTCGCGAGCGGTTCGTCCAGTTCGCCGACCTGCTTGGCGAACTTCTCGCGGTCGGCCTGCGTCAGCTCGCCGTACAGCGCGAAGCCGAGCGGCGTGTCGCGCTTGTAGGAGTCGAGGCCGTGCTGCACGGCGGCGAAGCGCGCTTCGATCTCGGCGATCAGCTTCGCGTTGTGAGTCTGGCGAAGCGCCGGACGCAGCAGCTCGAAGGCCTTGCGCGAGCCGGCCATGTTCGCCTGGAAGTCAGACAGGTCCGTGTGCGAGTAGCGGTCCTCCTCGCCGGTGATCTTCGAGTTCGTCACCTCGTTCATCAGCTCGACGGCGCCGTTGGCGAGCTGCGCCGGCTGCAGCTTCAGCGTGCGCACCTTCCGCTGCAAGGTCTCGACGTTGCTCAGCAGGCGATCGCCGTAGGCCTCCGTGCCGCTCGTCGTGTTCTTCTGCCACAGCGTCCGCTCGATCCGGTGAAAGCCGCCCCATTCGCTGAGCTTTTCGACGTCGTTGACGCGCGCGTCGATTTCGGGGTCGAGGTTGCCGAAGCTCTCGGCGACGGGCTCGATCGCCTCGTAGTGCGTGCGCACGGGGCCGAACAGCTGCTTCGCGCCGGCGACGTCGCCGCGCTTCAGCGCCGCGACGAAGCGGGCCGTCCCGGCGCGCAGCAGCGCGACTTCGCTTTCGACGTAGCGCTTGTACCCGCTCGTCGCCGCTTGCAGCAGCGCTGCGGAGGCGCCTTTCGGCTGCGCCGTCGCGGCGCCCGTCGCGAGGAGCGTGCCCTGGTCTTCGGCGTCGCCGCTCGGGCAGTTGACGACGTACTTGCCCGGCCCGAGGTTCAGCGAGAATTTTCCTTTGAGCCCTTCGACTACGTTCTCGGACTCGCCGAGGATCACGCCGGAGCCGTCCTTCAGCTCCATCTCGGAGACCTTCGACGTGCCGCCGTTCGTCACGTCGAACGTGACCGGGCCCGAGGCGACGCTGATGTGCTGCGGCGTGCAGCCGCTGTCGGTAAGCGTCACGGCGAGCACCTTCGAGCCCTTCGGCGAACTGCTGCCGCAGGCCGCGAGCAGCGCGGCGGCGGCCGTCGCGGCGCAGATCGCGAGCATCACCTGCGCCTTCGCCTTGGCCTTCTTGCTCACGCGCACGCGCTGCGGCCAGAGCACGAACAGCAGCATCGGCACGGCGTAGATCAGATAGGCGGCGACCTCGCCGTCGGTCGGGCGCGGCTGCAGCCCGAGCATGCCCGTCAGCAGCGAGGAGGTGACCGTGCCCGGCACGACGAGCCAGCTCAAGTCGAGCGCCTGCCCCTGCAAGCTGTTGATCCAGCCGCCCTCGTGACCGGTGTGCACGGCCGACGCGAGCAGGCCGGCGGCGATCAGCACGAGAAACACGGCCGTGACCTTGAAGAAGCGCGCGAGGTTGATCCGGATCCCGCCGCGATACAGCCCGGCGCCGATCGCGACGGCCGTGAGGATCCCGAGCAGCGCGCCGAGCCCGGCCGTCAGCGCGTTGCCCGAGGCCTGGAAGGCGGCGAGCAGGAAGACGGCCGTCTCGAGACCCTCGCGGAGCACCGCGAAGAACGCCATCGCGACGAGCCCCGCGACGGAGCCCGTCGCGAGCGCGGCCGCCGCGCTGCGCTCGATCTCGCCGCGCAGCCCGGCCGCGTTGCGGCGCATCCAGAAGATCATGAAGCTGACGATCAGCACCGCGCAGACGCCGATCACGGTCTCGAGCTGCTCCTGTCCCTGCTGCGGGAGCTGTTCGTCGAGCAGCTGCAGCGCAATCCCGACGGCGGTGCACAGCACGACGGCGATCGCGACGCCGAGCCACACGTAGCGCAGCGCTTGGCGCTGCCCTTGCCGGTTGAGGAAAGCGGCGACGATGCTGACGATCAGCGCCGCCTCGAGACCCTCGCGCAGGCCGATGACATATGTGGGAATCAATTCCGATCTCCGTACTAGGGATTGACAAGGCGCGGGACGCTATCACGAATTAGGGCTACCTAATTAGGAGAGCCTAATTCATCGATTGCGGGTCGCGTCGTGCGGTGCGGCGGGCCGCTCGTCAGACCGGCGCGCGGATGCTCGGAAGCGGCGATCGAGGGGCGCTAGACTCGCAGGCGATGGCCGAGTCAGACGACGATCAGCTGTTCGGAGCCGAGCACGTTCGCGTCTACCGCGAGACCGGCGGCGCGCGCGGCTACGAGTGGCGCGGCACGACGATCCTGCTGCTGACGACGACCGGGCGCAAGTCCGGCGAAGAGCGCACGACGCCGCTGATCCACCGCACCGACGGCGATCGCTGGGTGATCGTCGCCTCGAAGGGCGGCGCGCCGGAGCACCCGGGCTGGTACGAGAACCTGCTCGCCGACCCCGACGCGAGCATCCAGGTCAAGGACGAGGTCATCCCCGTGCGCGCGAGCACGGCCGAGGGCGAGGAGCGCTCACGGCTGTGGGCGCTGATGGCCGAGGTTTGGCCCGCGTACGACGACTACCAGACGAAAACCGACCGCGAGATCCCGGTCGTCGTGCTCTCGCGCCGCTGAGCGCTGCTCAGCCGACCCAGCGCTCGAGCAGCGGATCGGCTTCGGTCCCCTCGCGCATGCGCGTCAGCGCGCTCGCGCGCAGGTCGCGCTTCGTGCGCGCGTAGACCTCCGGCGAGAGCGCGGCCAGGCGCGCGGCCACGTGCAGCGAGCGGTCGAGCACGTCCTCGGGCGCGAGCACCTCGTCGAACACGCCGAGCCGCTCGCATTCGGCGGCGTCGGTCAGCTCGGAGCCGAGCGCGAGCACGCGCACGGCCTGCGGCGTCAGCTCGGCCTGCGTGACGCCGAGCGCCGCCTGCGGGTAGGGCACGCCGACCTTGACCTCGGTCAGCCCGTAGCGGCCGGCGCTCGAGGCGACGCGGATGTCCGTGCACAGCGCGAGCACGAGACCGCCGGCGATCGCATGGCCCGTGATCGCGCCGACGACGGGGAACTGCAGCTCGTACACGCCGAGCGCCATCTCGTTGATCCCGTCGACCATCTCGCGCTGCTGCTCGGGCCCGTAGCCGGGCACCGCCTTCAGGTCGGCGCCGGCCGAGAAGCAGCCCGGGCGCCCGGCGAGCACGAGCGCGCGCGGCGCGTCCGCGGCGACCCGCGCGACAGCGTCGACGAGCTCTCCCAGAAGTGTCACGTCCATCGCGTTGGCCGGCGGGCGGTCGATGCTCAGCAGCGCGATCCCCTCGTCGTGCTCCTCCAGGCTGACGTGCTCCATGCCGCCAGACTATTCCGGAGACTCGCTCTATGCTCGCGAAGTGCGCTCCTACGAGGTCGTCGACGTCTTCAGCGACGAGCCCTACCTGGGCAATCCGGTCGCCGTCGTGCACGACGGCACAGGTCTCTCCGATGAGCAGATGCAGCGCTTCGCCTCCTGGATGAACCTGTCGGAGACGACGTTCGTGCTGGCGCCGAGCACGCCTCAGGCCGACTACCGCGTGCGCATCTTCACGCCCGTGCTCGAGCTTCCGTTCGCCGGGCATCCGACGCTCGGCACGTGCCACGCGTGGCTGCGAGCGCGCGGCGACGAGCGTGAGACGATCGTCCAGGAGTGCGGCGCCGGGCTGGTGCGGCTGCGCGGCGAGGACGAGCGGATCGCGTTTGCCGCGCCGCCGCTCGTGCGCGAAGGGCCGGTTTCGGAGGAGCTCGTCGCCCACATCGCGGCGACGTTGAACCTCGATCGCGCGGCGATCGTCGATGCCGAGTGGACCGACAACGGCCCGGGCTGGATCGCGGTGCTGCTCGCCGACGCCGACGCCGTGCTCGCGATGCGCCCCGGAACGGTCGATCTCGACGTCGGCGTCGTCGGGGCCTACCCGGCCGGCTCGCCCGCCGCTTTCGAGGTCAGGGCGTTCTTCCCGAAGGACGGCGCCGTGGTCGAGGACCCCGTCACGGGAAGCCTCAACGCGGCGCTCGCGCCGTGGCTGATCGCAAGCGGCCGCGCCGAGCCGCCGTACATCGTCAGCCAGGGCACCGCGCTCGGCCGCCGCGGGCGCGTGCACGTCGATCGCGACGAGGATGGCACCGTCTGGGTCGGCGGCCGGACGGTCACGTGCGCACGCGGCGAGGTCGCGCTCTAGCGCTGGACGTCGTTCAGGACGGCTCGCCTTCGCCGCCGCGGCGACTTGCCGCCACGTCGCCGGCGCGCGTGAAGCTCTCGTGGCGCTCGCGGATCGCCTCGTGGCGTTCGTCGAGCTTGCGCCGGAACGCTTCGTAGGCGGCGCGCTCGGCGATCGCGTGCGCCTCGCGCAGCGACTTCTTGCCCTGCTTGCGCGCGTCCTTCCAGGCCTGCTCGCCGACGCGCGAAGCTTCGCGCTTGGCTTGCTTGCGCGTCGCCGCCGCGGCTTGCTTGGCCGCCTGCTTGATCTCCTGCTTCAGCTCGCCCTGCTCGCGCTTTCGCCGCTCGCGATCGCGGCCGCGATCCTCGCGCTCGCGCGTGCGGCGCTCCTGCTGCTCGCCGCGGCGCATCTCCTGCCACGCGATCCGCGCCTGCTTCAGCGCGTCGATCACCTGCGTGCGCGCCTGCTCGGCGGCGGCCGCCGCGTCGCTGAGCTGCTGGCGCGTGCGCACGCCCTGCGTCATCAGCCCGAACGACCAAAGCCCCGTGTCGAGCAGCCGCGCCGCGCGCTCGAGGTCGTCGACGACCGCCTCGTGCAGCTCCTTGCCGCGCAGCCCGGCCTCGATGTGGCGGATGCGCGAGGCGTAGCCGACTTCCTGCAGCCCCGCGATCGCGCGCGCGGCGATCATCGGCTCGGGGTCGCGCGGATCGACGTCCGCGTGCGCGGCGAGCTCGATCGTCGCCGTCTCGATCAGCCGTCCCTGCAGCTCGAGCCAGGCCGTGCGCAGCGCCGGCGTCGAGGCGACCATCTCGCTGAACAGCGGCATGAACATGTGGATCTCGTCCGGCAGCGCTTCGAGCTCCTCGGGGTCCTCGCTGAGCGCGTCGAGCATCGCGCGCACCGGCGACGAGCCCGGCTCGCGCTCGCGCAGCGCCCGCGACAGCCGCTCGATGCCCTCGTCGGCGCGGTCGAAGACGAGCGACTCCTTCGTCGGGAAGTAGTTGAACACGGTCTTCTCCGAGACGCCGACGATCTCGGCGATCTCCGCGACCTTGACGTGCTCGAAGCCGCGCACGACGAACAGCGTCGTCGCGACGTCCGAGATCCGCTGGCGCGTCAGGCGCTTCTTGCGCTCGCGCAGTCCCTCGCCGGGCCGCGCGCGCCGCGCGAGGCGATCCTGCACGGCGCGCGTGCGCGCGAACGCGTCGGCCATCTCCGGGCCTAGCTCGCGCGCGAGCAGGCTGTCGATCCGCGCTTCGCCCGAAAGCTCGTCGAAGCCGTCGGCCTCGTCGAGGCGATCAGCGCCCTGCGCAAGCTCCTCCGCCATGTAAAAAGATTATCAATAATTTTTAGTTGCTTAATTTTTTCAGTTACTGTATGTTCTCGCCATGACCAATTCTCAGACCCCCGCAATCGAGGCCGCCGGCCTGACCAAGCGCTTCGGCGATTTCGTCGCCGTCGACTCGCTCGACCTGCACGTCGAGACGGGCACCGTCGTCTCGCTGCTCGGCCCGAACGGCGCCGGCAAGACGACGATGGTGCGGATGCTCGCGACGCTCTTGCGCCCCGACGGCGGCAGCGCGCGGATCGCCGGGCACGATGTCGTCGCCGAAGCCGACGCAGTACGCCGCGTGATCTCGCTGACCGGCCAGTTCGCCGCGCTCGACAAGAACCTCACCGCGATCGAGAACCTGCGCTTGATGGCGCGCTTGCGCGGGCATCGCCGCGGCGCCACGCGCGCGCTCGTCGACGGCCTCGTCGAGCGCTTCGACATCGGCGAGTTCCGCGACCGCCTCGTGAAGAACCTCTCCGGCGGCCAGCGCCGCCGCGTCGACCTCGCCGCCGGCTTGATCGACCGCCCGCAGCTGCTCGTGCTCGACGAGCCGACGACCGGCCTCGACCCGCGCAGCCGCCAGGTCGTCTGGAGCACCGTGCGCGAGCTCGTCGGCGAAGGCGTCACGTTGCTGCTGACGACGCAGTACCTCGACGAGGCCGACGCGCTCGCGAGCCGCGTCGTCTTGATCGACCACGGCCGCGAGGTCGCCGCCGGCACGCCCGCGCAGCTGAAGGCGCAAGTCGGCGAGCAGCGCGTCGACGTGATCGCCAGCGACAGCGCCGCGCTGCAGGAGCTCGACAAGTTGCTCGCCGCGCAGTTCGAGACGAGCGTCGCGCGCGAGCAGCGCACCGTTTCCGTGCCGGCGCCCGGCGAGGCCGCCGACCTCGCGCGCGTCGCCGCGGCCGTGCGCGACAGCCGCATCGCCGTCGATGAGATCGCGCTGCGCCGCCCGACGCTCGACGACGCGTTCCTCGCGCTGACCGGACGCACCGCGAGCGACGCCGCCGCCGAGTCCGAAGCCCGCCCCGACGGCGACGCCGGGCAGCCGGCCGCCGAGCCACAGACGATGCAAGGAGCCGCCGTATGAGCACGACGACGATCGCCCCCGAGCCCTCCGGGCTCGCCGTGCAGCGCTACGCGCGCGACACGCTGCTCTTGACCGCGCGCAGCCTGCGCTCGATCCCGCGCGTGCCCGAGCGCCTGCTCGACGTGACGATCCAGCCGATCGTCTTCATCCTGCTGTTCCTCTACGTGTTCGGCTCCGCGATCCACGTGCACGGGATCAGCTACAAGGACTACCTCTTCCCGGGCATCATCGCCCAGTCGCTCGCGTTCGGCATCATCGGCGCCGGCGTCGCGACGTCGAACGACATGACCGAGGGCGTCGTCGACCGCTTCCGCTCGATGCCGATCAGCCGCCTCTCGATCATCACCGGCCAGGTCATGGGGCAGTTCTGCGAGGCGCTGCTTGGGATGACGATCGTCGTCGTCTTCGGGTTGCTGCTCGGCTGGCACCCGCAGCTGACGCTCGCGCACGGCGTCGAGCTGCTCGCGCTGATGGTCCTTGCGATGTTCGCCTTCACCTGGGCCGGCGTGCTGTTCGGGATGCTCGTGCGCTCGCCCGACGCGATGCAGGGCATCGGCTTCATCGTGATCTTCCCGCTCAGCTTCATGGCCGGTACGTTCGTGCCGATCTCCGGGATGGACGCCATCCCGCGCGCGATCGCCGAGTGGGACCCGATCTCGGCGCTCGTCGCGAGCGTTCGCGGGCTGACGCAGGGCGTTCACTCGTCAGGCTCGTGGCAGCTCGAGCACCCGCAGCTCGCGATGGCGCTGTGGTGCGGGTTGATCCTCGTCGTCTGCGTGCCGCTCGCGCTGCGGCGCTTCAACCGCACGCTCGCGGCCTGAGCTACGCGGCTGTCCGTGGGCTGCTCAGCTCGGCGGCGTCTGCGCCGGCACGGCCGAGCCGGCGAGCTTCTTCAACAGCGTGTGCAGCGTCTTTCGCTCCTCCGCCGAGAGCGCGCCGAAGAACTCGCGCTGGAGCTCGGCCGCGAGCCGGCGCACGCGCACGAGCGCCTCCTGGCCGTCGTCGGTCAGGAAGATCTGCCGTGTGCGCCGGTCGGCCGGGTGCGGGCGCCGTTCGGCCAGCCCGCGCGCTTCGAGCTCGTCGATCACGGCGACCATCGAGCTCGGGTCGATCGCCGTCTTCTCGTGCAGCTGCTGCTGGCTCATCCCCGGCTGCGCCGCGACCATCGTCATCACGCCGAAGTCGCGCGGGTGCAGCCGCTCCGGCTCGAGCGCCTTCTGAAAGCGCCGGCGCGAAGCCTCGCCGAGGCGCGCCATCAGGTAGCCGGGGAACTGCCCGAGCTCTCCCGGTATCGGCCCTCCGTCCCACATCAGACCTTCATTCTACGCACGCAATATTATTTGTGATAGAAACTATTTGAGAGCAAACGATCTCAGCGGCGATGAGTTCTCGCTCGCCGCGACGTCTGAGCACCAGGCGAATCGAACGGAAAGGTCGGTCGCATGGCATCGCTGACACGCTGGGTCCTCGCACACAAGCGCATCGTCGTCGTCTTCTGGCTCGTCCTGACGCTCGTCGGGATGGCCTCGGCCGGCTCCGCGACGAAAGCGCTCAAACAGAAATTCTCGGTCCCCGGCAAGGAAGGCTGGATCACGAACGAGCAGATCGCGCGCGACTTCCACGGCACCGGCGGCAACACCTCGCCGCTGCTGCCCGTCGTCACACTCCCGGCCGGCAAGACCGTCGCCTCGCCCGGCGTCAAGCAGGAACTGAGCGCGCTCGAAGCGCGCGTCGCGAAGGTCCTGCCCGGAGCGCGGATCGCCGGCTACGCCGCGACCGGCAGCGACACGTTCGTCTCGCAGGACCGCCGCACGACGTTCATGCTCGCCTACCCGCGCCCCGACCCGAAAGAATCGTTCGGCAACAACCCCGAAGCCGCCAAACACGCGACTGCGGCGTTGAAAGGCGCGACCGTCGCGGGCGCTCCCGTGCACATCACGGGCTACGACGCGCTCTCGACGCAGAGCGGCGGGGGCGGCGGGCCGGGCGTTCTGCTCGAGGCGCTGCTCGGAGGCTTCGGCGCGCTGCTCGTGCTCGCGTTCGTGTTCGGCTCGTTCCTCGCGATCGTGCCGATCCTGATGGCGATCGCCTCGATCATGACGACGTTCCTCGTCGTCTGGGGCCTTACGACCGTCACCGAAGTCTCGCCGATCGTGCAGTTCCTGATCGCGCTGATCGGGCTCGGCGTGTCGATCGACTACGCGCTGCTCGTCGTCGTGCGCTGGCGCGAGGAGCGCGCGCACGGGCTGAGCGGCGAGGCGGCGATCCAGCGCGCGATGGAGACCGCCGGGCGCGCCGTGATCTTCAGCGGCACGACCGTCGCGATCGGCCTGCTCGCGCTCGTCGCGCTGCCGCTGCCGTTCCTGCGCTCGGTCGGCTATGGCGGCATGCTGATCCCGCTGATCAGCGTGCTCGTCGCCGTCACGCTGCTGCCCGTCGTGCTTTCGAAGCTCGGCCCGAAACTCGACTGGCCGCACGTGCGCAACGACGACAAGGCGAGCCGTGCGTGGACGGGGTGGGCGAACATGATCGTGCGCCGGCGCTGGATCGCCGCGGCCGCGGCCGCGCTCGTGCTCGCGGCGCTCGTGTTCGCCGCGTCGAACCTGCAGCTCGGCCTCGCCAACCCGAACACGGTCGCCAAGCAGGGCGACGCGAAGCAGGGCCTCATCGCACTCGAGCGAGCCGGCATCGGCTCGGGTGCGCTGCTGCCGAACGAGGTGCTCGTCGAAGGGCAGAACTCGCCCGAGGCGGTCGCCCGCAAGCTGGCCGCGATCCCGAACATCCACGGCGCGGTGGCGCCGGCGCTCGCCTCTTGGCGGCACGACGGGGCGGCCGTGCTCGACGCTCTGGCGGTCCCCGACAACTCGACGGCGAGCGGTCGCGACACGCTCGACGTCGTGCGCGCGTCCGTACGCGGGAGCGGGGACGGCGTGCGGCTCGGCGGTCTGTCCGCGCAGAACCACGACTTCATCGAAGCCGTCTACGGCAACTTCCCGTTGATGATCGCGCTGATCGCGCTGATCACGTTCGTCCTGCTCGCGCGCGCCTTCCGCTCGCTGCTGTTGCCACTGAAGGCCGTCGTGCTCAACGTGATCAGCGTCGGCGCCGCGTGGGGCGTGCTGAACCTCGTCTGGCAGAGCGGGCACGGCTCGCACGTGATCTGGGGCATCTCCGCGACGGGCTCGATCACGGCGTGGATACCGCTGATGGTCTTCGCGTTCCTGTTCGGGCTGTCGATGGACTACGAGGTCTTCATCCTCGCGCGCATGCGCGAGGAGTACGACAAGACCGGCTCGACCGACACGGCCGTCGTGCGCGGCATCGGACGCACGGGGCGGCTCGTGACGAGCGCCGCGCTGATCCTGTTCCTCGCGTTCGTCTCGCTCGCGTCCGGGCCCGAAACGGAAGTCAAAGTGCTCGCGACGGGCCTCGCGGCGGGCATCCTGCTCGACGCGACCGTGATCCGCGCGCTGCTCGTCCCCGCCGTCGTGTCGCTGTTCGGGCGCTGGAACTGGTGGCTGCCGAAGCTGCCCGCGCGCTTGCTGCGCGTCGAGCCTTCGCTGCCGCCGCGCGCCGCTCGCGGCGAGGGCTCGGCATGAGGGGCCGGTGGGTGGTCGTCGCTAGGGTGGCTGGTCGATGAGCGCCGCGGCGGCAATCGAGGTCGAAGGGCTCGTACGCGAGTTCAAGAAGGGCCCGCGCGCGGTCGACGGCATCGACCTCGCCGTCCAGCCCGGCGAGATTTACGGCTTCCTCGGGCCGAACGGCGCAGGCAAGTCGACGACCGTGCTGATGCTGACGACGCTCTTGCCGCCGACGAGCGGCCGCGCGACCGTCGGCGGCTACGACATCGTCAAGGACGGCGCGCACGTGCGCGCGTCGATCGGCGCCGCGCTGCAGGAGGCCGCGCTCGACGCGATCCTGACCGGCCGCGAGCACCTGCAGCTGCAGGCGACGCTGCAGGGCATGGCGAAGGCCGAGCGCGCGAAGCGCGGGCAGGAACTGCTCGAGCGCGTCGGCCTGACCGAAGCGGCCGACCGCCGCGTCGGCGGCTACTCGGGCGGGATGAAGCGCCGCCTCGACCTCGCGCTCGCGCTCGTGCACAGCCCGCGAATTCTGTTTCTCGACGAGCCGACGACGGGCCTCGACCTGCAGAGCCGCACGGCCCTGTGGGAGGAGGTCGCGCGGCTCGCGCACGACGAGGGCATGACGGTCTTCCTCACGACGCAGTACCTCGAGGAGGCCGACGCGCTCGCCGACCGCGTCGGGATCATCGACCACGGCCACATCGTCGCCGAGGGCACGCCGACGCAGCTGAAGGAGGAAGTCGGCAGCCCGACCGTCGAAGTCGTGCCGGCCGACGTGAGCGACTGCGCCGCGCTCGAGAGCGCCGTCGCGGGCTTCGGCACGACCGCGCGCGGCGGGCGCGGCGCCGTCACGGTGCAGCTGCCCGGCGGCGAGTCGCAGCTCGCCGAGATCGTCCGCGCGCTCGACCAGGCCAGCCTCAAGGTCGCCTCGCTGCAGTTGCACCAGCCCTCGCTCGACGACGTCTTCCTCGCGAAGACCGGGCGCAAGCTCGAGGGCGCCGGCGAGGAAGACGATGAGCAGTAGCGCCGGCGCGCAGCCTGCTTTTGCCGGGTCCGGCGCGGCCGGCGCGGGGTTCGACGGCACGGGTCCCGGCGGCGCCGGTTCCGGCCTGGGGCTGGCCGAACCGGGCCTGTTCGAGCAGATCGGCGCGATCGCGCGGCGCTCGGTCATGCGCACGTTCCGCCAGCGCGCGCTGCTCGTCTTCCCGCTCGTCTTCCCGCTGATCCTGTTCGCGATCAACGGCTCGGCGCTGAGCGCGGCGCGCAAGATCCCGGGCTTCCCCGACGTCAGCTACCGCGACTTCGCGCTCGCGGTGCCGTTCATCCAGGGCGCGCTGTTCGTCGCCGTCAGCGCCGGCACCGATCTCGCGCGCGACATCCAGTCGGGCTTCTTCGACCGCCTCGCGCTGACGCCGCTGCGCGGCTCGGCGCTGCTCGCCGGGCAGCTCGGCGGCGCCGTCGTCGTCGCGTGCGTGCAGTCGCTCGTCTACCTGCTCGTCGGCATCGCGACGGGCGTCGGCATCGCGAGCGGCTTCGGCGGCGCGCTCGTGCTGCTCGCGCTGTCGATCCTGATCGCGTTCGGCTTCGCCGGGCTCGGCGCGCTGCTCGCGCTGCGTCTCGGCACGGGCGAAGCCGTGCAGGGCTTCTTCCCCCTGCTGTTCGTGACGGTCTTCCTCAGCTCCTCGAGCCTGCCGCGCAACCTGATCAAGACGGACTGGTTCAAAGAGGTCGCGACGTACAACCCCGTCTCGTACCTGATCGAGGGGATCCGCAGCCTGATCATCACCGGCTGGGACGGGCAGGCGCTCGCGCTCGGCTTCGGCTTCGCGCTGCTGCTCAGCGCGCTGACGCTCGGCTTCGCGGGGGCCGCGATGAAGAACCGGCTGGTGCGCACGTGAGCTCGGTGCGTACACGAGCGCTGCGCGGGTGGCGACGATGAGGCGCTTCGTCTTCGTCGCGCGCGGCGTCGCCTGGCGCTCGGTGCACAACACGCTCGCGAACCCGGCGATCCTCTTGCCGTCGGTGATCTTCCCGCTGTTCTTTCTCGCGGCCTTCGCCGGCGGCCTCTCGCGTGTGGGCGACGTGCCGAACTTCGACTACAAGCCCGGCTATACGGCCTTTCAGTACGCCTTCGTCTTCCTGCAGTCGGCCGCGTTCGGCGGCGTCTTCACGGGCTTCGCGGTCGCGCGCGACTTCGACTCCGGCTTCGCCAGGCGGCTGTTGCTGACTGCGCCGCGGCGCAGCGGAATCATCGCCGGCTACGCCGTCGGCGCGCTCGTGCGCTGGCTGATGACCGCCGTCGTGATCACGATCGCCGCGCTGCTCGCCGGGATGGACGTCGCCGGCAACGGGATCGAACTCGTCGGCATCGTCGGCATCGGCATCGGGATGAACCTCGTCGCCGTGCTGTGGGCCTGCGGCGTCGCGATGTTCCTGCGCACCGAACAGGCCGGCGCGCTGATCCAGATGCCCGTCTTCATCGTGCTGTTCCTCGCGCCCGTGTATGTGCCGTTGAAGCTGCTGAGCGGGTGGATTCACTCGGTCGCGCGGTTCAATCCGGCTACGGCGGCGCTCGAGGCGGCGCGGGGGTTGCTGGCTGGGTCGCCGGTCAAGGTGGTGCTGGCGTTTGGGTTGCTCGCTGCTGGCGCGGTCGTGTTCTCGGTTTGGGCGAGGCGGGGGTTGGCTTCGGCTGAGCGGGCGGGGTGAGAGGGTCGGGTTGAGCTGCCCGTTGGGGCGGTGGAATGCCCGAAGGAAAGCCGTGGCCGCAAAGAGCGCGATTCCACGGGCCACGGGAGAGTACCGTCCGCGTTCGCTCGTATCGTGCTGTCCCATGAACGAGAAGGAAGCCATTGAAGTCGAGAAGGTCCTCCTGCACATAAGCGACGCGCGCTCGCGAGCCCGAAAGGCTGCTGATGCGTGTGCCAAGAGCGATGCGGACGCCCATGTCATCGCGGCTTTGCAAGCTGCCGCGGGCGACCTCGACCAGCTGCACCGGCGACTCTCTCAGCGTACCTACTACGCGGACGCAGACAAGCCGCTCCAGCTCGTCGTCTGAGTCTTCGTCTCCGCGGCCGTGACCGGCGAGGAGATCAAGCGCAACCTCGTTGAGTTCGCGCGGAAGTGGAGCCTCTACGACGGAAGCGAGCGCGCCGAGGCGCAGACCTATCTGAACGAGCTCTTCGCCTGCTACGGGCAAGATCGCTTCGAGGTCGGTGCTCGCTTCGAGGAGCCTCAGGCGGGGCGGTTCTTGGATCTCATCTGGCCACGGGTATGCATCATCGAGATGAAGCGCCCGAGCGAGGCGGGGCGCCTCGCCGCCCATCGCGATCAAGCGCTGGGTTACTGGTCGAACGCGGCGGACCCGTCACGAAACCTGCCGGCGCCGCGGTTCGTTGTGATCTGCGCCTTCCGGCGGTTTGAGATTTGGGAGCCAGGCGCATATCCGAAGGCCCCGCGCGCTGAGTTTGATCTAGTCGAGCTCCCAGAGAACCTCGATGCGCTGTCGTTCCTGGTGGGTCGGGACCCTGTGTTTCTCGGCACCCAGGCCGCGGTAACTAACGACGCAGTAGATCTCATCACCGGGCTGTTTCGTGGCCTTGGCGAGCGGCGAGCTGCACCACCGGACGAGCTTCGTGATTTTGCTCTCCAGTGTGTCTGGTGCATGTTTGCCGAGGATCTTGGGCAGCTTGAGTCGCACCTCTTCACGTCGATCATCGACGGGCTAATCGATGACTCACGCCGCTCAAGCGCCGACGATCTTGGGCAGCTCTTTGAGTGGCTCAACCGTGATGGACCGCGACCCACTGGTGGTCTCTATGCCTCCACTCGTTACGTCAATGGGGCCCTCTTCGAACATCCCGCCCGAGTTCATCTCGAAGCAAACGAGCTGCGGGTGCTGCGGCTTGCTTGCGAGTACGACTGGCGGAAGGTCGAGCCTCACATCTTTGGGTCTCTGCTGGAGGGTGCGCTCGGCCCCGATGCACAGCACGAACTGGGCGCGCATTACACCCACGAGGTTGACATACAGAAGGTGATCAAGCCGACGATTGTCGACCCTTGGACGGCACGAATTGCCGAAGCGAGGTCATTGCGGGAAGTTCAGCAGCTTCAGAACGAGCTCCTGAACTTCGTGGTGCTTGACCCAGCCTGTGGGTCGGGCAACTTTCTGTATCTCGCCTATCGAGAGTTGCGGCGCATCGAGCAACGACTCCATGCAAAGGAGCGCGATCTACGCCTGGCCCAAGGTCATCGTCAGGCCGCTCAGGGAGCCCTCACGGCTTTCTTCCCGCTCACGAATATCAAGGGGATCGAGCTCCACGCATTCGCGGTCTCACTGGCGCGGGTCACCCTCTGGATGGCCCACAAGCTCGCTGTCGATGAGCTCGACCTGGATGAGGCTACCCTGCCGCTTGAGGATCTGTCTGGCATCCGAGTAGGCGATGCGCTCCGGGTGCCTTGGCCGCGGTGCAACGTCATTATCAGCAATCCGCCGTACCACGGAACAAAGCTCATGCGCGCCGAACTCGGCGACGACTACATGGAGTTCCTCAACCGCACGTTCAGGGTCGGCGTCAAAGATCACTGCGTTTACTGGTTCCGCCGAGCACAGGATCATCTGACGCCTGGCCAGCGCGCAGGGATGGTCGCGACGAACTCGATTGCCGAGGGCAAGAACCGCGAGGCGAGCCTCGACTACATCGTGGACCAGGGGGGTGTGATCACGGACGCCGTGCACTCTCAGCCGTGGCCGGGCGCAGCGAACGTCCACGTGAGCATCGTCAACTGGACTAAGGCGCCAGCGCAAATGCCCACGACCTTCACGCTAGACGAGCAGGATGTTGTGGGCATCACGAGCGAGCTTCGGGCCGGGGTGCGTCGTCCAGATCCACAGCCGCTCGACGCGAACCGACGCACCCAGTTCTTTGGTGTCGTGCCGGGGAGCAAGGGTTTCGTCCTAACTGACGATGAGGCCCGGCCTCTGTTGGCCCGAGCTGATGCTGACTACTCGCGGGTTGTGCAGCCGTATCTGGTCGGCGACGACATCAGCGCCAACGTTCACCAGGGACCCACGAGGTGGGTCATCAACTTCAGCGAGATGAGCCTGGAGGAGGCCGGCGGCTGGCCGGCGGCTCTTGATCTAGTGCGCGAACGTGTCAAGCCATCTCGCGACCGCCATGACAAGGTCCGGGAGCGGACCGAATGGTGGAAGCACTCACGAAGCGTGCAGGGGCTCTTCCAGGCTGTTCGGCCGCTGAGGCGGTTTCTCGCTTGTCCGGCGCAATCGAAGCGGATCTACATGGTCTGGTGCGAGTCAGGTTGGTGCCCGAGCAATCTTACGAGCGTATTCGCCTTCGATAGCGATTACGCGTTCGGCGTGCTGTCGTCGTCGATCCACCGCCGGTGGGCTGTCGCCCGCTCCACGAGCCTCAAAGGAGATCCGCGCTATACAGTCAATTCGTTCGTGACCTTCCCATGGCCTACCTTGGTCACCGCCGAGCAGCAGGCGTCGATATCGAAGGTGGCGGAGGACCTCGACGCACTGCGGCGTCGGCTCTGCACGGAGCACCAGTTTGGACTCAACCAGCTCTACAACGCGTTCGAAGACGGCGCGTTCCGGGAGCTCGCGGAACTGCATGGGGCGCTCGACGAGGATGTGTGTCAGGCGTACGGGTGGCCTTCCGCGGTCGCGCACGACGCGGTCGATCAGGAAGTGAGGCTCTGTGCTCTCAATGAGGAGATCCGATGCGGGGCGGTCCCGTATGCGGGGCCCGGGTAGCGGCGACCGCAAACGCCGCCGCACGGGTGGAGGCACCGAGAGAGCGAAAGGCGGTGCAGAGTCGCTACGGAGCAGGCCGGGATTACCTCGTCGAGTCCCTGCCTCAGGCGGTCATCTCAGCAGCATCGATCATGCATTAGCGAGTGCGCTCCGCTTCGCGCCCTAGGCACGGCTTGCTCCCTCAAGTGGCGGCTGCTGGCTGAGTTCGCAGAACTGCGTCTCTCACACAAGTCCGCCTTCACGGAAACAAATCGGCCATCCGGCCAAACCACCCCACGGCTAGGATCGAAGCGTGCGCCGCCTGCTCGCCCTGACGACCTCCTTGATGTTCCTGGAGCTGCTGTTCTTCGCAGTTCTCTCGCCCTTGCTCCCCGGCCTGAAGCACGACCTCGGCCTCTCCACATCCCAGGTCGGCCTGCTAGTCGCGATGTACGCAATCGGCTGCGCCGCCGGCGCGATCCCGGCGCTGATGATCGTCGTGCGCCTCGGCGTGCGCTCGACGGCGATGCTCAGCCTCGCGACGTTCGCGCTGACGAGCGTGCTCTTCGGCCTCCTCCACGGCTACGACGCGCTGCTCGTCGCGCGCTTCGGGCAGGGCCTCGCGGGCGCGACGTGCTGGACGTCGGCGATGCTCTGGCTGCTCGAGGCGACGCCGCCGGAGCGCCGCGGCGAGCTGCTCGGCGTCGCGTTCGGCATCAGCGAGATCGGCGCGGTCGTCGGACCCGCCGCAGGCGGCATCGCGGCGGGCGTCGGGCGCGGTGCGACGTTCATCGCGATCGCCTGCGCCTGCACGCTGCTGGCGCTGCTGACGTCGCGCTTCTCCGCGCCGCCGCCTCCGGCCGAGAAGCGGCTCGGGCTCGGCACCGCGCTCGCCTCCTCGGCGATCCGCAAGATCATGTGGATCACGCTCGTCCCGGCGACGCTGATCGCGGCGATCAGCGTGCTCGCGCCGCTGCAGCAGCACGGCCTCGGCGCGGGCTCCGGCGAGATCGCCGCGACGTTCGCGGCTGCCGCGGTGATCGGCATCGCCGTACGTCCCTTCTATGGGCGGTGGTCCGATCGGGAGGGCCCGCTGCGCCCCGTCCGACTCGGCCTGCTCGTCTGCACGCCGGTGCTCATCGCGCTGCCGTGGATGGACACGCGTCTCAGCGCAGCCGCGCTGATCGCGCTCTCGCTCGTGCTGATCGGCGTGCTGTGGGCGCCCGTGATGGTGCTGCTCTCAGACGCCTGCAGCGCGGCCGGCGTCGGTCAGCTGATGGTCGTCGCGATGATGGACCTGACGTGGCCGCCGGGCAACATCATCGGCGCAGCCGGCGGCGGGGCGCTCGCGCAGGCCGCCGGTCAGCGGGTCGCCTACGCGGCGATGGGCGTTTCGCTGCTCGTCGCCTTCTTCGCGCTGTCGGGCAGGTTCGCGCCGGTCGCCGAGCCGGCGCCCGCACGCTGAGTGCGGACGCCGGCCATGGTGGGGTGCTTGGAGGGTGCCGCTAGCCCTTCGCCCAGAAGCGCATGTCGGGCAGGTCCGATGAGTAGTAGCTCGTCACGTTCTTGCCGAGCACGGCGACCAGTTCGGTGTCGTAAGCCCAGACTCGCGGCGAGTTTTCGATGTACAGTTCGTCGGCCTTGTTGAGGAGTTCCTGACGCTTCGGTTCCTGCGTCACGTAGGGGATTTCTTTCATGATCTTGTCGGCCGCCGGGACGCACGTGTTCGTGTCGTTGAACTGGTTGTTCGGCGGGCACTGCAGGTCATACGCCCAGTGGTAGTCGGGCGCGACGACCTGCGGTCCGTCGAGGAACACGCTCGCTCCGTCATGGTTCGTGTAGACGACTTCGAGGAACGCCGACGGTGAGACGACCTGGACTTTCGCGTTGACGCCGAGCGGCTGCCAGGCGCCGGCCGCGGCCGTCGCGATTTCCTTGCCGATGTTGTCGCCCTGCCCGACGTAGATCGTGAAGCTGACGGGCGTTTTGATCCCCGACTTGGCCAGCAGTTCTTTGGCCTTGTTCAGGTCCGTCGGGCGCGGCGCGCCGACCTTCGCGTCATACCAGGAGTAGGACGGCATCCACTCGCCGAAGTACAGCTTCCCGTAGTTGTACGCGACCTTCTGCAGGACCGCTTCGTAGGGGAACGCGTACGTCAGCGCTTGACGGAAGTCCTGGTTCTTGAAGAACGGGTCTTTGTCGTTCAGCCACGGCTTGCGTTCGTTCTGCGGGAAGTTGAGCGTCTCCGCCTGGCGCGACTTGAACGACGCGACCGTGCAGCAGCCGTTGCCGACGAGGCTGTGCGCGGCTTGGTTGGTCAGCCCGAGCGTAATGTCCGCGGCACCCGACTGCGCATCGAGCAGCAGCGTTTCGTTGTCGGGGATCATGTTGAGGATGATCTTTTTCGTCTTCGGTGGTTCGAAGAAGTTCGGGTTCGCTTCGAGCACGAGCTGGTGGTTGGCCTGGTAGCTCTTGATCACGTACGGGCCGTAGCCGGCGGAGTGGCTCGCGAGCCATTCGTTCGGCGTCGCCTTCTTCACGCCGCCGTGTTCTTCGACGAGCTTCGGGTCGTAGATCGCGCCGGCCGTCGGCGTCGAGAGCACCTGCAGCTGGTTCGGCGCCGGGCGCTTGTACTGGAAGACGACCGTCAGCGGCCCCGTCGCCTTGACCGACTTGATCAGCGGCGGCGTGTAGTCGGTTTCCTCGAGCACCGAGTAGCCGCCCTCTTCGAGCTTGATGTCGCGTTCGATCGACCAGACGACGGCCTTCGCGTCGACCGGGTCGCCGTTGGGGAACTTCAGCCCGGGGCGGATCTGGAAAGTCAGCGTCTTGTTGCCGTTGCTGAACGCGTAGGACTTCGCGACGTATGGCTTGACCGCGCTGACGCCGAGGTTCTGCTGCGTCGTGCCCGCGACTTTGCCCGGTTCCTGCTCGACTTGCGTGAGCGTCGAGTACATCGCGCCGTCGAAGCCCGGGTCCTGGTCGTTCGTCGTCAGACCCGGATCGAGCGTCGCGATCGGCACGGCGTTGTTGACGATCAGCGTCGCGTTCGGGTTGCTCGCGGATTTGCTGAGGCCCGAGCCGGAGCTCGAAGAGCTCGACCCGGAGGAGCTCGAGCTTGAACCGCACGCCGCGAGCAGCAGTACCGTGAGCAGCGCCGCGATCGCGGCCGGGGCGAAGCGCATCGCGCGGGCGCCCGAACTTCTGGTGGAATTCATCGTGCCTCCATCGGTTGTGCGGGTCATCCGGCCTCCATCGCTAGTGCGGTTCGTTGGGGCGCTGCTGTCGCGCTCGGCCGCTCGCGTCGAACCTACTCGACTCGCCGGTCCGCGGGCAACGTGCGTTTGGCTCTTCGAGACGATCTCGAAATGCGATCGCGCCTGTCCACCCCGGCTAAAGCACCCGGCTCGACGGGCGAAAGCGCGTTGGATGTTTTGATGACGATCAGTCGATATGCAACCTATCTCGCCCCAATGCGGCCGTCAAGGACTGCCGCTCCAAGTCCTCCGAGCGCACCTTCGACACCTGTCGAAAAGCATTCGACGGCGGTCGCTTGACAATGCGCAAACGGAGGACTACGTTCCAAATCGACTGATCGATATGGCATTCCCCAGACCGCTTCGGCCGGGCGGCGACGCGCAGCGCCTGTCAGCCGACTCCGAGGATCTCCCGCGCCTGCGCCGGCGTGGCGACCGGCCTGCCAATCGCCTCGCAGAGCGCTTTCGCGCGTTCGACGAGCTGCGCGTTCGACGCGGCGTACTCGCCGGGCGCCGTGTAGACGACGTCCTCGAGCCCCGTGCGCACGTGCCCGCCCATCGCGAGCGTGACGGCCATCATCGGGAAGTTGTGGCGACCGATGCCGGTCACCATCCACGGCAGGCGCTCGGGCACGAGCGCCGCGAACGAGGTGATCGAGTCGACGCGCGCCGGCGCGCCGCCGATCACGCCGAGCACCATGTGCAGGAAGCCCGGCGCGCCGCGCGCCGTCTGTGCGAGTCGCGCCGCGGTCACGGCCATGCCCATGTCGAAGCACTCGTACTCGGGCACGATCCCGCGCTCGGCCATCTCCTCGGCGAGCTCCTCGATCAGCGACTTCGGGTTCATGAAGACGACGTCGTCGGGACCGAAGTTGATGCTGCCGCAGTTCAGCGAAGCGACTTCGGGCTGTGCCTGCAGCGATCGCCGGCGCTCCTCCGCCGGCGAGCCGAGCCGGCCGCCGGTCGTGAAGTTGAGCACGACGTCCTTCACCTGCTCGCGCACGGCCTGCTTGATCGCGAGGTAGTCCTCGGGGTCCTGCGTCATCTCGCCGTCGACCGTGCGCGCGTGGACGTGGACGATGCTCGCGCCGGCCTGCGCTGCGGCGACTGCTGCGGCGATCACATCCGCGCGCGTGGCAGGCTGGTTAGGGTTGCCCGTGACGATGCCGCCAGCGACAGCACATGTGAGCATCGCCGGATCACTCATTTCGAGGATCGACCTTGTCTCGTCTGATCAACCACAGTCGCCTCCTCCAGCGCTCGTCGCAGCAAGCCCGTCGCGTCGCGACGCTCGTAATATACCGAACACTGGACGGTCAGATCGAACGAAAGTCCGGCTGTAGGCGATGAGCTCGGGACCGCTGATCATCGGCGCCGGCGAGGCGCCCGCGCTACGGCCGCAAGGGCCGATCGAGCCTTCGGGCGCGAGCTCGTCACAGCGGGCGATGCGCGCCGCGCGCGGCCTTCTGTCCGATCGCAGGATCGCCGTCCCGTTCGCGGTGATCGTCGCACTCGTGCTGTTCGCGATCTTCGCCCCGATCCTGTGGGGCGACGGACCCGACAAGCAGGACCTGCTGCACTCGCTCGAAAGCCCGTCGTGGTCGCACCCGATGGGCACCGACCAGCTCGGGCGCGACGTCTTCGCGCGCGTCGCCGACGGCGCGCGCATCTCGCTGATCGTCGCGACGCTCGTGACGCTCGCCGGCGCGCTGCTCGGTGGCGTGATCGGACTGCTCGCCGGAACGATCGGCGGCATCTCAGACGGCGTCGTGATGCGCGCGATGGACGCGATCCTCGCGTTCCCGCCGCTGATCCTCGCGATGGCCGTGACGGTCGGTCTCGGCGTCGGCTTGAACACTGCCGCGATCGGCGTCGCGCTCGTCTCGGTGCCGTGGTACGCGCGGCTCTTGCGCAGCGAGGCGCTGCGGATCCGCTCGCTGCCGTTCATCGAAGCCTCCTACGCGATCGGCATGAAGCGCTCGCGCGTGATCGCGCGCCACGTGATCCCGCACATGCTGCCGGTGCTGTTCATCCAGATGGCGGCCGCCTTCGGCTACGCCGTGCTCGGCCTCGCCTCACTCAGCTTCGTCGGCCTCGGCGCGCAGGTGCCGACGCCGGAGTGGGGCGCGCTGATCACCGAAGGGCTCTCCTACTCGCTGACGGGCCAGTGGTGGATCAGCATCTTCCCCGGCGTCGGCCTGCTGATCACGGTGACCGCCGCGAGCATGCTCTCCGACCGCCTGCGCGACCTGCTCGACCCGCGCGGCGAGTACGCGAGGCTGTAGGCATGGGGGGAGTCGTCGCCAGGCGCATCGTCGGCTCGCTCGGGGCGATCTTCGGCGCGACGATCCTCGCCTTCCTGATCCTGCGCGCGCTGCCGGGCAACCCGGCGCGGCTGATCGTCGGGCCGCTCGCGACGCCGCAGGCGCTCGCCTCGGTCAGCCATCAGATCGGCCTCGACAAACCGATCTTCACGCAGTACTGGCTGTTCATCTCGCACTTCTTCCAGGGCGACTGGGGCTACTCCTATGCCGACGGCAAGTCCGTCAGCGCGCTGATCGGCGAACGGCTGCCGGCGACGATCGAGCTGGCGATCTTCTCGTTCCTGATCACGATGCTCGCGGCCGTCGCGTGCGCGCTGCTCGTCACCTACCGCCGCCGCCCGATCGCCGATCGGATCCTGCGCGCGGTCTCCTATCTCGGCTTCGGCACGCCGCCGTTCTTCGTCGCGCTGCTGCTCTTGATCGTCTTCTTCCGCTCCTTCCACATCCTGCCCGGACCCGAGGGGCGGCTCGGCCTGCAGTCGACGCCGCCGCCGACGGTCACGCACATGTACACGCTCGACGCGCTGATCGCGGGGCAGTTCGGCACGTTCTGGTCCTCGCTCGAGCACCTGATCCTGCCCGGCGTCGCGCTCGGACTCTCGTCGTTCTCGTTCATCGTGCGGCTGCTGCGCGCGAACCTGCTCGAGATCTCGCGCGAGCCGTTCATCACGGTCGCTCGCGGCAAGGGCCTGCGCCGCTGGACGGCGTTCCGCCGCCACGCGCTGCCGAACGCGTTCCTGCCGACGCTGACCGCCGGCGGCCTCGTGCTCGGCGAATTCCTGGCCGGCAGCGTCTTGATCGAACGCGTCTTCAACTGGCCCGGGATCGGCTCACTCGTGTTCGACGCGATCGTCAAGCAGGACTACGCCGTCGTGCAGACGTTCATCCTGCTGAGCGCGGTGATGTTCGTGCTCGTCAACCTGATTGTCGACTTGCTCTACGCCGTGATCGACCCGCGCGTGCGGATCCCCTCGGTGGCTACGTCATGAGCGAGCTCGCGCTGTCGGTGCGCAACCTGAGCACGGTCTTCGAGGACGGCGAGCGCATTGTGCACGCCGTGCGCGACGTGAGCTTCGACATGCGCGCGACAGAACGGCTCGGTGTCGTCGGCGAGTCGGGCTCGGGCAAGTCGGCGCTCGCGCTGTCGATCCTCGGCCTGATCGAGCCACCCGGACGCGTCACCGGCGGGTCGATCTCACTCGGCGGGCGCGAGATCTCGAAGCTGTCCGACCGCCAGCTCGGCGCGGTTCGGGGCAAGGACATCGCGCTCGTGCTGCAGGACCCGATGAGCGCGCTCGATCCGGTCAAGACGATCGGCTCGCAGGTGATCGAGGCGATCGCCGCCCACGAACCCGAGCTGCGCCGCTCCGCGGCGCGCAAGCGCGCGGCGGAGCTGCTCGGCGAGGTCGACATCCCGCAGGCCGAGCGGCGCTTGGACGACTACCCGCACCAGTACTCCGGCGGCATGCGCCAGCGCGTCGCGATCGCGATGGCGATCGCGCACAACCCGAGCGTGCTGATCGCCGACGAGCCGACGACGGCGCTCGACGTGACGACGCAGTCGCAGGTGCTCGCGCTGCTCGACCGGCTCGTCGAGCAGCACGGCACGGCCGTGATCCTGATCACGCACAACCTCGGCGTCGTGTCGGACTTCTGCGACTCGATCGCGGTGATGTACGCGGGGCGCTTCGTCGAGACCTCGGGCGTCGATCACATCTTCCTCAGCCCGACGCACCCCTACAGCGAGGCGCTGCTGAAGTGCGTGCCGAACCCGGAGCGTCTGACCGACGGCCCGCTGCCGGCGATCACCGGTTTCCCACCGGACCTCTCAGAGCTGCCGAGCGGCTGCTCGTTCTCGCCGCGCTGCCCCGTCGGGCGCGAGATCGCGAAGTGCCACGAGCAGGCGCCGCTGCCGCTGCGCGTCGAGGGCGTTGCGGGGCCGGCGACGGTCGAGTGCCACTTCGCCAAGGAGCGCGCCGGCGAGGCCCAGGGCGTCAGCGAGGCTCGGCCGTGAGCACCCCGGACACGACCATCGCTGAGACGAAGCCGATCGAGCAGGGCGCGACGATCCTCGAGGCGCAGGGGCTCTCGAAGGCGTTCGAGGTTCGCGGCGAAGATCGCTTCGCGCGCAAGCTCTCCGTCACGGTGCTCGACGACATCTCGCTCGCCGTGCGCAAGGGCGAGAGCTTCGGCCTCGTCGGCGAGTCGGGCTGCGGCAAGTCGACGCTCGCGCGGTGCCTCTTGCGCCTGCTCGAGCCGAGCGGCGGGCGCGTGCTGTTCGAGGGCGAGGACCTCGCCGCGCTGAGCCGCGAAGAGCTGCGCGCGATGCGTCGGCGGATGCAGTTCGTCTTCCAGGACCCGTTTGCGTCGCTCGACCCACGGATGACTGCGGGGCAGCTCGTCGAAGAGCCGCTGCTAGTGCACGAGATCGGCGACCGCGAGGAGCGCCGTCGCGCCGTGCTCGAGATGCTCGCCGACGTCGGCCTGACCGAAGAGCAAGCCGAACGCCGCCCGCACGCGTTCTCCGGCGGGCAGCGCCAGCGCATCGGGATCGCTCGCGCGTTCGTGCTGCGCCCCGACGTCGTGATCCTCGACGAGCCGATCTCGGCGCTCGACGTCTCCGTGCAGGCGCAGGTGCTCAACCTGCTCCGCCGCCTGCAGACGCAGCTCGGGCTGACGTACGTGTTCATCTCGCACGACCTCGCCGTCGCGGAGTACTTCTGCGACCGCGTCGCCGTCCTCTACCTCGGACAGGTGATGGAGCTCGCCGACCGCGAGGTGCTGTTTCGCAAACCGCTGCACCCGTACTCGGTGTCGCTGCTGTCGGCCGTCCCCGTGCCGCAGGCCGGCGGGCGCAGCCGCCGCGCCCAGCGCGCGCAGCCGATCGGCGAAATCAGCTCGATCGTCGACCGCCCGAAGGGGTGTCCGTTCGAGCCGCGCTGCCCCGTCGGGCGCGGGCGCGACGTCTGCAAGGGTGAGCGCCCGCCGCTCGTGCAGCACGCCGATCGACACTGGGCTGCTTGTCACTTTCCGGGGGAGATGGGGGTGGGGGCAACGGATGGCACTGTCTTAAAGGCCGTCGGGGACACGCGTCCCTAGCCTGGTGGCGCGCAGATCCACGCGACGGTCGCCTTCGCACTGGGGTCGCCTACGGGCTCGATCGGCTACCGAAAGAGACGGTGCCCAATCCAAACGCGCCTGCCGAGTTCCATGACGCGTTGGACGCAACGAGCTGGAGCGGTTGAGACGGTTATCACAGGCCGGTCAAGGCTTTTCAGCAGATCGTTCACTTGTCGCCGGTGACGGGTAAACCGAAGGGAGCCATTCAATGCTCGGTGGTGTTTACCACGCTGCAGCGAAGCCTCGACGTAGGCTTGGGTTCCGTCGTGTGTGACCTGCACGCGAAGTCGTCGGAGCGTTGGCCCCGGCCATCCGAAATAGACTGCGCTTCCGTCATCGGATTTCTTGCAAACTGCAACCCGCTCTGCCCATAGTTCGACGATGGGCGACGGATCATGTTCGGTCTGAAAGCGCGCAACACGGCGTGCCCGGGGCGACGACGCGTTTTTGTGTGGGACGGGATTGCCGGCTCCTGATTGAAGGGGAATGCGTCCCCGCCGATTCAACTGCGGGTAAGTCGAGCGGTCATTGTCGAGAAGATTGACGAGGTGAATGAGACGACGCTGTACTTCAATCAGACGATTTCGTCCATAACCCGTAGTTGACAAGTTCCGTAAGTCTCCTTCGATGCGCTGCACCCACTCGAGAACGGGCGAATGGACCGGATGCTCAGGAAGGGAGCTGCCAGCTGTCGTGAGCTTCGCCAAGAACTCGGTATATCCAAGGCAGTCTGCATATACGGCTCCTTCACCGGTCACTCGAGCTGTAACCATCAGCTCGCCGACGGCGCGCTGATCGGCCCGAAACGTCATAAACGCATCACCGTGGTCACGCGAGTCCGTGGCTAATGCGGTCGTTACCTCGGCGAGCACGAGCTGAAGTTTGCGATTCATGGTGGGCGATCCGAGGTCGATGTACTGGGATTCTCGACGTAGGATCTCTACCCAGCCGAAGTACTGGGCGAAAATCCACAGCGTGCTTTTCAGTGCATAGCGTCGCTCTTGCGGCGTTCCGCGTGCGAGGTATTCCTCAAGAAAATTCCGAACTATCAAGTTATAGATCCGGCTCTGAAGGTCGTAGGATGCCCGAAGTAGGGGATCGCGTGTGCGCCTGAGCGCTCGAGCGCTTTCTAGATGCGCTTCTCGTTGAGCCTGGAATGTCGGAAGGTAAGCGATCAATGCACTGACTATGCCGACCACCGCGGTCGCTGTGGCGGCGATCAAGGCGGCGGATATTGCGGTGGAAGCGATAGGTGGCATAGGGCTTGGGGATGGCAGAGTTCGGCACAGTGCCGACGATCCAGTGCGCGGAATCTACTGGTTAGGAGCGTGTTGAGGATTGGTTCGGAAGCTGAGCGTCGCTGGCAGAAGGATCGCGCGAGCGTGTCCCCCGCTGCGCTTTGCCGTGAGCCGACGGGCATGCCGTCGCTGCTGGTGCAGACAGTTATTAAGCGGGCCGGGCCCGCGTTGATGAGGCCGATGTGATGTCAGACGACCTGCTCCCTGCGTATGCCGGACCGGTGCCGGACAAGATCACGATCTGGCCGGTGGACGACGGTCGCTACGGCCTCGACGCGACCTTCCAAGGCAAGACCGGGTACCAGCGCGCGCAGCAGCACCAGCATGAGCTCGACGAGCTCGGCGTGACGCACAAGTTTCGCCAGGAGCTCGACGGAGCGTGGACGCTGCGCTTCGGGCCTCTTCCGGCAGCCGACGTCGCACGGGCGCTGTCGGCGTTCGTCTACTAGCGTCGCTTCCATGCAGCCGGCAGTAACCCTGACGCCGAGATGGGCGGTGCCGCGATGGACCCCCGGCATGATCGGCGCCGCGTAGTGGACGCGCCTCGGCGCGAGCGGGCCCTCGTCCCCGTCCTGATCGGCGTGACGATGGTCACGGGCGTGATCAGCAGCCTCGGCGCGCCGCTGATCCCGTCGGTCGCAAGCGCGCTGCACATCTCGCTCGACAGCGCGCAGTGGTCGCTCACCGCGGCACTGCTCTCGGCGGCGGTCGCGGCGCCGATCATGGGACGCCTCGGCGACGGGCCGCGCCGGCGCCAGACGATTATCGGCGGCCTGACGATCGTCTTCGCCGGCAGCATCGTGGCGGGCCTCGCGCAGACGCTCGTCGTGCTCGTCGCCGGGCGCGCGATGCAAGGAGTCGGGCTCGGTTTGGCGCCGGTGACGATGGCGGCGGCTCGCGATCACCTGCCGCCGGGCCGCGCGGGCGCGGTGATCGGGATCCTGTCGGTCGCCGGCGCGGCGGCGGTCGGCGCCGGCTATCCCGTAAGCGGGCTGATCGCGAGCGAACTCGACGTGCACGCGGCGTTCTTCTTCGGCGCCGTGATCAGCGGCGCCGCGCTGCTGGCCGCAGCGCTCGTGATTCCATCGAGCAGCTCGTCGCTCGCTGCGCGCCTGGATGTGAAGGGAGCGGCGGCGATCGCGGCAGGCTTGATTGCGCTGCTGCTGGCGATCAGCCAGGGCCAACAGTGGGGTTGGGGCTCGCCCGCGATCGTCGCGCTGTTCGCGGCGGCCGTGCTGATTCTCGGCTTGTGGGTGCGGATGCAGCTCGCGCACGACGCGCCGCTCGTGGATCTGCGACAGCTGCGCCACCGCGCGGTGCTGACGGCCGACCTCGCTGCGGTCGTGCTCGGCGTCGCGATGTACATGTTCTTGACGATCGTCACGGAGTTCGTGCAGGAGCCGCGCACGCTGAGCTACGGACTCGGCGCCTCGACGCTCGTGGCGGGCCTGTGCCTCGTGCCGTTCTCGGTGATGAGCCTGCTCGCGAGCCGTACGACGGCTTGGTTCACGAGGCGCTTGTCGGCGAACACGGTGCTCGTCTGCGGCTCGCTCGTGATCGCACTTGCCGGGGTCTTCTTCGCCCTGCTCCACGGCGCGCTGTGGGAGGCGTTCGTGACGATGGGCGTCGTCGGCGTCGGCTTCGGCTACACGTTCGCGGCGATCCCCGGCCTGATCGCGCGTGCCGTCCCCGACAGCGAGACGGGCAGCGCGATGGGGCTCTACCAGGTGATCCGCTACATCGGCTTCTCGCTCGGCAGCGCGTTCGTCGCTTCGATCCTCGCCGGCAACACGGTGCTCGGGCGAGTCAGCGAGCACGGCTACGTGACGGCGCTGTGGGTCGGGACCACCGCATGCGCGATCTCAGCCGGCGTCTCGTGGCTGCTCTCGCGTCGCCGCGAGACGGCCTCGCCGATGGCGATCGGCGCCGGCGAGCGCGAGCGGATCGCGCTCGAGGAGGCCGAGCTCGCAAGCGCCGGCCTGGTCGGGATCGAGGGCGAGCGAGCGACACGCCCATCTGCGCGCGAGACTGAAAGCTAGGATCGGCGGATGACCGGACGCGTCGCATCCGGCCCTCTGCGGCGAGGCCGCAGGCGGCTCCTGCTCGGGCTGCTAGCGCTGTGCGCGCTGCTCGTGCTGCCTCCGGCCGCCGCCGCAAGTGAAGCGCCGCCGGCGGCCGCGCGCGCGGCTCGCTCCTCGCAGCCTCGATGCCTGCGAGGAAGAGGCGTCTCGCAAAGAGAGTGCCCGAAGCTCACGGCGAGGCCGCGGCTGGTCTCGCAGCTGGCCGGCGTCCCGCTCTCGCCGGTCCTCGTCGGCAATGCCTACGCAGTCGAGGGTGGGCGCTGGATCGGGCCGCGCTCGCTGCACCTGACGGTCGAATGGCGCGACTCGCACGGGCGCTCGCTGTCGCGCGCGACGGGCTTTGCGCCGACGCCGGCATTGGCCGGATCGCTCGTCACGGCGCGCGTCTGCGCGCGCAGTCGGGTGGCTGCCAACTGCGTCGCGCTCAAACTCCCGGGCCCTGTGCGCACCGTCGCCCAGTACGTGCAGTCGAGTTGCGGCGCACACCGCCCTGCCCCGCCGCCCTATGACCCGAGCTTCGTCCTGCTCTCGGCGCCGCAGGTCGCTCATGGGTGGAACCCCTGCCGCGAGGACGTCTGGGCGATCGACACCTACGGCGAGCCGCCGATCGTCTCGCCGGGCACGAGCTGGGAAGCGCTGATCGCGCAAGCGCTCGCGCAGGCTTCGGCGGCGACCGGCATCACGTTCGTGCGCTCACTCGACTTCGTCGCGGCGCCGGGCGGTGCCTCGACGGCGCCTGCCGGCGTGACGCTGTCGATCGGCTTCGCGCCGCAGGCGCCGGGCATCGCCGGCACGGGTGGCCCGACCGTCGGCGCCGGCGCGTTCGCGATCGCCGGCGAGGTCCATCTCGATTCCCAGAAACCGTGGGAAGCCTCCGAGGCGCTGACGGTGCTGCTGCACGAGATCGGCCATGCGCTCGGCCTCGGGCATCCGCTGCCGCCGCCCGCGCCGAACCTGCTCAACGAGATCATGGACAGCGGCAACTACAGGTTCACGAGCTACCAGCCCGGCGACCTGTGCGGCCTGTTCGAGGTGACCTGGCAGCAGCCGTGCACCGGTGCGCCGGCCGTCACGCCGGGGCAGGGAGAAGGCGGCACGCCGGTCGCCGACGCCGGCTAGCGAGCTCGTGGCGATGAGATCCGCCGCCGGGCCGCGTCAAGAGAAGTAGGCAGTCACAGCGCACCCGAGCGAACACGGAGGTCTTCGTATGGACTGGAAGCTTGAACTGATCGTCGTGCCCGTCGCCGACGTGGACCGGGCGAAGGCGTTCTACCTCGAACAGGCGGCCTTCGAGCTGCACGTCGACCACAGCGCCGGTGAGGACTTCCGCGTCGTGCAGCTGAACCCGCCCGGCTCGGCCTGCTCGATCGCGGTGATGAAGCAGCCCGAGCGGGCCGGCCAGGTGCTCGGATTGCACCTCTGCGTCGAGGACATCGACGCCGCGCGCTCGGAGCTGGCCGGCCGTGGCACCGAGGTGAGCGACGTCTTCCACTTCGGCGAGAGCGGGCAGGCGCCGGGGCACGACCCGCAGCGGCGCAGCTACAACTCGTTCGTCAGCTTCAGCGATCCGGACGGGAACGGGTGGCTCGTGCAGGAGGTCAAGCGCGGCTAGCCCGAAGGCCACAGGGCGGTGCCGGGCGCGGTCATCTCGAGCACCGGATCGCCCTCGCGCCCATGCTCGGCCTGCGCCGCCGCGGCAGCCTGCTCGCCCGCGGCGGGGCTCTCGGATGCGAGCGCGGCGAGCTCGGCCCGCCGCGCACGCGTCGCTCCCTCGTCCAAGTCTCCGTCCTCGCCGAGCACGACGCCGTAGACCTCGCGCGCACGCTCGGCGCTGACCCAGCCGTCGCGGACGTCGTGCATCACGTGCTCGACGTCGCGCTCGCACGGCGGCCCGTAGCCGCCGCCGCCGGTCGAGATCGAGATGATCGTCTCGCCGGACTGCAACACGACACGTGCCCAGGCGTCGAGCTCGACGACCTCGCCGCCGGCCTTGCGCATCGACGGGCGGCAGAGCGCGCCTGACTGCCCGCCGCGCACACCGAGCGCCGGATTGACGGTGCCGTCGGCGGCATAGAGCACCTCGAGCTCGGTGTCGACGGGGCCGTACTCGATGTACAGCGACGGCGCGCCGCGGAAGCGCCCGGCGCCCTCGGTGTCGGGCACGATCCGGTCGGCCCAGACGCGGATCGGGCGCAGCAGCTCGAGCACCTCGGTGGAGTCGCGCATCATCGAGCCGCCGTCGCTCGTCTCGCCGTTGGTCATCCAGCCGTCGCCGCGCGGATGCGCGGCGCCGCCGGAGTTGCCGAGGATCATCATGTCGACGAACGGCGCGTCGCCGTGACGCGGGTCGAGACCCGACAGGCTGGCGACGGCCGGCGGGCACTCGGGCCCGGCCGAGGCCATGCCGAGGCCGTCCTCGAATTCGGCGAGCGTGCGCTGGACGATGCCCGCGAGTCGCTCGGCGAGCCCGGTCGTCGCCAGCGAGCAGCTCGCCGGATGCACGGGGATCCCGACGCAGCAGTTCTCGCGCAGGAGGATCTTCACCGCGCGCCCGCTGCCGGTGTTGCGCGGGATCGGCTCGCCGATGCTGTTGAACACGCCGATCAGCGACGAGGTTGCCGATGTCGATTCGGTCAGGTTCAAGCCGCACGGCAGGCAGTCGGGGTTGTCGCGCAGGTCGACCTCGATCTCGCCCGCCTGCGGGTCGATCGAGACGGTGACCTTCAGCTCGACGCCGTTCTCGACGCCGCGCAGCGGCACGGGGTCGTGCACGTCGTAGCCCGTGCGCGTGCCTGCCGGCAACTTGCGAATCCGCGCGCGCATCCGCTCCTCGCTGTAGTCGAGCCAGTCGGCGACGTAGCGGTCGAACACATCCCAGCCGACCTCCTCGCCGACCTTCAGCAGCTCGCGCTCGCCGACGCGCGCGGCGCCGATCATGCCGAGGTAGTCGCCGTACCAATCGTCGGGGACGCGGATCCGCGACATGCACATTCGGATGATGTCCTCGACGTCCTCGTAGTTCTCCTGGACCTTCACGCAGGGGAAGATCAGCGCCCCCTCCTCGTACACGTCGCGCGGCGTCGCCATCAGCGTCGTCGGTTCGGAGTTGCCGATGTCGGCCATGTGCGCCTTGACGACAGCCGTCGCGCGCTGGCGTCCTTCCTCATCCAGCACCGGCACGACGATGCAGTAGTCGCCCGCGTGCGAGTTGCCGTGGTAGGGCGAGTTGTGGATGAACGCGTCGCCGCGCCGTGGGCGCGGGTGGAACTCGCGCAACCAGCGGCTGATCACGTCCGGACCGGAGATCACGTGAATCGGCAGCGACTCGGCCATCACGAGCATCTCGTGGTTGGCGGTGACGATGCAGCAGGAGAAGTCTCGCGCCGTGTTGAGCAGGCTCGAGCGCGCTGTGCGAAACAGCGTGTTGGTCATCTTGCGAACGACACCTTCCATGCGGTTCGTCATCACGGCGAGGGTGACGACGTCGCGCGGCGCTCCGGCGGCGTCGGGTCCCGCTCCGCGGCTCGACACGGGCATCTCAGCTCGCCGCCTCGATCGCCGGCGTCTGCGCCCCGGCCGGCGCGAGCGTGCCGGGCTCGATCGCGAGGCTGCCGCTCGCCGTCCGTTCGGCGCGTGCGCCGGGGTTGAGCACGATCGTCGTGAACGACGACTCGACGATCGCGGGCCCGGCGAACTGCGCGCCGGGCGTCATCGACTCGAGGCGGAGGATCGCCGCGTTGACGGCGCCGATCCCACCGAAGTAGACGCTGCGCATGCCGGAGGAGCTGTGGCCTTGCTCGAGCGCGACCGTGTCCTTGACGCCGCCGCGCAGCGGGCAGTTCACGCGGGCACGGAGGTTGATCACCTCGAGCACGGCGCGCTCGTCGCGCACCGCGTAGACCTCCTCGTGAATCGAGTGGAAGTCCTCGACGAGGTTGCCGACGTGCTCGGGCGTGTCGAGGCGCCCCTCGCGCAGGCGCACGTCGAGCTGCCAGACCTGATGGCGGTAGCGCGCCTCGGCGACGAACTCGATCTCGGCCTCGGCACCGGCACCGTTGCGCTCGGCGAACTGCTCGCAGCGCGTGCGCAGCCCGTCGAGCACGGCTTGCGCTCCGGCGTGGTCGAAGACGTCTGAGCTCGTGAACAGCGCCGCGGCGTACTCGCTCGTCAGGTCGGACATCAGCGCGCCGCGCGCGCTCAGCACGGCGCCGGCCTGCGGGATCACGACGCGGCGCGAGCCGAGCCGCCGTGCGATCGCGACGGCGTTCAGGCCGGCCGCGCCGCCGCCGCCGACGAGCACGGCGCTGCGCGGGTCGACGCCCTGGTTGACGGTGATCTCCTCGATCGCCTGCACCATCCGCTCGGTCGCGACGGCCATGATCGCGGCGGCGGCCTCGCCGAGCGCCAAGCCGAGCGGCTCGGCGACCTGCTCTGAGATCGCGCGCTCGGATGCGGCCGCGTCGAGCGCCATCTTGCCGCCGAGGAAGTAGTCGGGGTCGATGTAGCCGAGCACGATGCACGCGTCGGTCACGGTCGCCTGCGTGCCGCCGCGCGCGTAGGCGACGGGCCCCGGATCGGCGCCTGCGCTCTGCGGGCCGACGTGCAGCAGGCCGCCGGCGTCGATCCACGCGATCGAGCCGCCGCCGGCGCCGACGCTGCGCACGTCGACGGCGGGAAAGCCGGTGATGTGCCCCTCGTACTCGAGGCCGAGCCACGTCTCGCGCGTGACGGGGATGCGCCCGCGCCGCACGAGCGTCACGTCGTAGCTCGTGCCGCCCGTGTCGGCGACGACGGCGTCCTCGGAGAGGCCGTCGAGCGCGGCGTAGTGGCGCCCGGCGATCGGCGCCATCGCGGGGCCGGAGTTGATCGAGTGGATCGGCTCGGCGGCCATGTCGGCGGCGTCGACGACGCCGCCGCTCGATGTGACCATCAAGAGGCGCCCGGCGAACCCCTCCTCGCGCAGGCGGCCCTCGAGGTTGTCGAGGTAGCTCGTCATCAGCGGCTTCAGCGAAGCGTCGATCGCGGCCGAGGAAGCGCGCCGGTACTCGCGCAGCGTCGGGTTGAGCGCGTGCGAGAGCGTGTAGGGCACGCCAGGGAGGTGGCGCTCGAGCAGCTCGCCGAGCGCGAGCTCGTGCGCGGGGTTGGCGATCGACCACAGCAGGCAGACGGCGACGGACTCGACGCGAGCTTCGCCGAGCCGCCGCAGCACCTCGACGGCGGCATCCTCGTCGAGCGCCTGGACGACCTCGCCCTGGCTGCCGATCCGCTCGGCGATCTCGAACGTCAGCGCGCGCGGGATGTAGGGGTCGGGGTAGCCGTAGCTCCAGTTGAACGGTTCGGTGCGCCCGCCCTCGCGCAGCAGCAGCATGTCGGGGTGACCGCGCGTGCACAGCAGCGCCGTGCGTGCGGTCGTCTCCGTCAAGATCGCGTTGATCGCGCGCGTCGTGCCGTGGATGAACAGCTCGACCGAGCCGAGGAACGCATCGAGCGCGACGCCGGCGTCGTCGGCCGCGAGCGCGACCGCGGCGAGGATCCCGTCGGCCGGCTCACGTGGCGTCGTCGGCGCCTTGTAGAGCCGCACCCGCTCGCCGTCTTCGACGACGAGGTCGGTGAAGGTGCCACCGGTGTCCGCCGCGAGACGCATCGCGGCTAGCCGTCGCTTCGCACGACGTCGCTACCGCGCTTGGCTGCCCCGAAGTCTTGTTCGATATTTCGGAGCATGGACGGATACAACGTACCAATGCTGTGCTCGCGGCGCAACGCGGCGAGCTCCGTGTTCGATTTCGCGACTCGACGAACTGCCGCGGGCACGGTGCGCTCAGCGAGCGACGGCGCGGGCGTTCGCGGCGGTCGCGACCTCGCCGAGCAGTGTGCGGATCACCTCGTCGCGGATCCGCTCGCCGTCGAGCGCGGCCTCGGAGGTGAGCGCCTGCAGCGCGAGCCCGTTGAGCAGAGCGTCGAAGCGCCAGCTCCACGGGATCGACCCGTCTACGTCCTCCGGCACGAGTCCCTCGAGCGCGCTGTCGATCAGCTCGTACCACGGGTTCAGCCGCGAGTCGATCGTGTGGCGCAGGTCGGCCAGCCGCACGGCCTCGCCGTAGGCGTTGATCCACACGCGCCAGGTCTCGGTCACCTCCTGCCCTTCGGCGAGCGCGCTGTCGAGCAGCGCCGCGAGCCGCTCGCGCCCAGGCGGGATGCCCTCGATCGCCCCGCGCATGCGCGCCTGCGCTCGCTCGGAGACGAACACGAGCGCCTGTTCGAGCAGGTCTTGGCGGTTGGCGAAGTAGTGGTTGAGCATCCCCGTGCTGACGCCGGCCTCCTCGGCGACCATCCGCATCGTCGTGCCCGCGAAGCCCTCGCGCGAGATCACGGTCGCGGCGGCACGGCAGATCTGCTCCCGTCGTATCGGCCCCATCCCGAGCTTTGGCACAGCGCCCCTTCCGTCGTTTCTTCGCAAAGCTCGCCGCCGCCGGCGGTCCGGCTTCGATCGAGTCGCGCTGAACGGTGATCTTTCCGTCTGCGACAAGCGGATCCTACCTGCTGAGCACCGCGCCATATTCGAGCCTTTCGACTCGCTTGCGTGCGCCGCGCCTCGTCCATATAGTCGCATATCGAGTGATCGATTTGCAAAACGCTGGACCGATTGAAGGGAGCCTCAAATGAGCATCGAGCGCCTCATCAACAACCCTGGATCGGGCTTTGCGGAGGCCGTCACGACCGTCGGCGCGGGGCGCGTCGTGTACGTCTCGGGCTGCGTCGGCTTCGGACCGGACGGCAAGGTCGTCGAGGGCGGGATGGGCGCCGAGGCGGCGGCGACGTTCGACAACATCGAGCGCGCGCTGCAGCAGTCGGGCGCAGACTTCTCGCAGATCGTCAAGATCAACGCGTTCGTTACGAACCTCGACGAATACGCCGATTACGCGGCGGTGCGCAGCGAGCGATTCGGCGAGAAGCTGCCGGCGAGCGCGACGGTGCAGGTCGCGGGCCTGCTCGTCGGTGCGCAGATCGAGATCGACGCGGTCGCGTTCATCCCCGAGGGCTGAAGAAGTCTTTTAGGGGTTGTCCTCATCGGTTCTAAACCGATCAGTCGGTTTGGCTGAGAATGACGTATGGTTTCTGCAGTGAGCGAGTCGACAGCCCGGATCACTTGCGACATCGGCGGCACGTTCACGGACGTCGTCGTCAGCGACGAGAGCGGGCAGATGACGATCGCGAAGGCGCTGACGCAACCGGCGAACCTGTTCGAAGGGCTGCGCGCGGCGCTCGCGCGCGCGGCGGCGGAGACGGGCGAGCCGCTCGCGCACCTGCTCGGGCGCACGTCGCTGTTCATCTTCTCGACGACGCAGGCGACGAACGCGATCCTCGAGGCGACGACGGCGCGCACGGCGTTTCTCTGCACGCGGGGCTTCCCTGACATCCTCGTGCGCCGCGAGGGCGGCTCGCTGCGTCCGTACGACTACAGCCGCGAGTTTCCGGCGCCTTACGTGCCGCGCCGGCTGACGCTCGAGATCCCCGAGCGGATCGGCGCCGACGGCGCGGTGGTGGAGCAGCTCGACGAGCCGGCCGCGATCGCGCAACTCGCGCGAGCACGTGAGCTCGGTGCCGAGGCCGTCTCGGTCTGCCTCTTGTGGTCGACGGCGAACCCTGCGCACGAGCTCGCGCTCGGCGCGCTGATCGAGCGTGAGCTGCCGGGCGTGCCGTACTCGCTCTCGCATCGGATCAACCCGATCGTGCGCGAGTACCGGCGCGCGTCGGGCACGGCGATCGACGCGTCGCTGAAGCCGCTGATGCAGCGCCACCTGCCGGAGATCGCCGACGGGCTGATCGCGGAGGGCTTCGCCGGCGAGCTGCTCGCGGCGAGCTCGGCCGGCGGCGTCGTGCCGATGGGCGAGCTGATCGACAGCCCGCTGTGGTCGGTTCGCTCGGGGCCGTCGCTCGCGCCGGTCGCGGCGCGCACGGTCGCCAATGCGGAGACGGGCAGCGGCGACGTGATCGTCTGCGACACGGGCGGGACGAGCTTCGACGTCAGCCTCGTGCGCGAGGGCGACCTAGTGTTCACTAGCGAGACGTGGCTCGGCGAGCCGTTCGCGGGGCACCTGACGGGCCTCTCCTCGGTCGACGTGCGCTCGATCGGCGCCGGCGGCGGTTCGATCGCGTGGGTCGACCCGGGTGGTCTCTTGCGCGTCGGGCCGGAGAGCGCGCGCGCCGACCCGGGACCTGCGTGCTACGGGCTCGGCGGCACGCGCCCGACGGTCACCGACGCGGCGCTCGTGCTCGGCTACATCGACCCGGATCGCTTCCTCGGCGGCAAGATGGCGCTCGACGTCGGCGCTGCCGAGACGGCACTGGCGGGCCTCGCGCAGGAGCTCGGTATCGCCTCGCGCGAGGCGGCTCACGCGGTCCTCGCGATCGCCAACGAGCGGATGATCGCGGCGATCCACGAGCTGACGGTCAACGAGGGCGTCGACCCGCGCGACTCGACGCTCGTCGCCGGCGGCGGCGCGGCGGGGCTGACGATCGCCTCGATCGCGCGCGAGCTCGGCTGCCGCGAAGTGCTGATCCCGCGCGCGGCAGGCGTGCTGTCGGCGTTCGGCGGCCAGCACTCGGACATCGTCCGCGAGATGACGGCTCCGCACGTGACGAACTCGAAGGAGTTCGACTTCGAGGGCGTGGGCCGCACGCTCGAGGGTCTGCGCGAGCGGATGCACGCGTTCGAGGCGGAGTTGCCGCGTGAGCTCGCCGGCGAGGTGAGCCGCCGCTACTTCGTCGAGGCGCGCTACGCCTACCAGGTGTGGGACCTCTCGATCCCGCTCGAGGGCGACGGGGTCGAGGACGACGCGGCGCTCGAGCGGCTGATCGAGAGCTTCCACGACGCGCACGAGCGGATCTTCGCCGTGCGCGAGCCGGGTCAGAAGATCGAGCTGAGCCAGTGGAAGGGCCGTGTGACGGTCGGCACGGCCAAGCCGCCGCTCGCGGCCGAGCGCGACGGCGCGAGCGCGGACGGGCAGGCGAAGGCGCAGGGCCGCGTCGCGTTCTTCGCGGAGCTCGGCGAGGTCGAGATCGCGGTCCACCTCGGCGGCGAGCTCGCGGCGGGGACGCGGATCGCCGGCCCGGCGCTGCTGATCGAGCCGGAGACGACGATCGTCGTGTACCCGGGCTGGACTGCACACGTCAGCGACCTGGGCAACTACCGATTGGAGCTCGAGGATGCCTGAGCGCAAGCAGGGCCCGACGCCGGACGCGCGCGAGCTCGACCCGACGCTGATGGCCGTGCTCGCGCATCGCTTCGAAGCGATCGTGCGCGAGATGACGAACACGCTGTTTCGCACGGGGCGCTCGTCGATCATCAACATGGCGCGCGACTTCTCGTGCTCGATCATCACGGCTGAGGACGAGCTGTTCGCGGCGGCCGAGGGCCTGCAGGTGCACGTGCTCGGCGCCGGCTTGCAGACGCGCTCGATGCGCGAGCTGCACCCGGATCTGCGCGAGGGCGATGCGTACCTGCACAACGATCCGATGCTCGGCAACACGCACACGGCCGACCACACGATCCTCGTGCCGGTGTTCGTCGACGGCGAGCATCTGTTCACGGCCTCGGCGAAGGCGCACCAGGCAGACTGCGGCAACGCCGAGCCGTCGACGTACGTCGCCTACGTCGAGGACGTCTACGCCGAGGGTGGGCTGATCTTCCCGTGCGTGAAGGTGCAGCAGGACTACGAGGACCTCGACGACATCATCCGCATGTGCCGGCGGCGGATCCGCGTGCCGGAGGTCTGGTACGGCGACTTCCTCGCGGCCGTCGGCTCGGCGCGGATCGGCGAGCGGCGCGTCAAGCAGGTCGTCGAGCGCTACGGCGTCGAGACGATCAAGGCTTTCGTGCGCGAGTGGCTCGACTACTCCGAGCGCGTGATGGACCAGGCGATCCGCAAGCTCCCGGCCAAGCGCCTGCACGCGAGCGGCAAGCACGACCCGATTCCGGGCTTGCCGGAGGGCGTCGACGTCAACGTGACGGTCGAGGTCAAGCCGGAGGAGGGCAAGGTGCTGTTCGATCTGCGCGAGAACCCCGACTGCATCCCGTTCGGGCTAAACGTCTCGGAGTACTGCGCGCGCGGCGGCTGCACGATCGCGCTGCTGAACTGCCTCGAGGACGACGTGCCGCGCAACGCGGGCTCGTTCCGCCGCGTCGAGGTGCTGCTGCGCGAGGGTTCGATCGCGGGCGGCCTGACCGAGCCGTACTCGGCTTCGATCTCGACGACGAACGTGCTCAACCGGATCATCAACTCGGCGCAGAGCGCGTTCTGCCAGCTCGGCGAGGGGCAAGGGCTCGCGGAGGGCGCCGGCGCGATGGGCGTCGGCTACGCGGTCTTCTCGGGCACGTATCCCGAGAGCGGTGAGCCGTACGTCTCGGAGTTCGTGATCGGCAACAACGGCGGTCCGGCCTCGCCGCACTGCGACGGCTGGATCACGTACGCGATGCCGGATTGCTCGAAGACGATCTACATCGACAGCATCGAGATGCTCGAGCGCACGTATCCGTTGCAGTTCCGCTCGCTGCGCCTGCTCGCGGACTCGGGCGGCGCGGGGCGGCTGCGCGGCGGGCCTGCCTCGGAGGTGATCTACGGACCGCGCGCGACGCCGATGCGCGTCTTCTACATGGCCGACTACGCGGTCCATCCGGCCAAGGGCGTGCGCGGCGGGCTGCCCGGGACGGCAGCGTCGGCGAGCGTGCTCGCGGCTGACGGCGGCGAGCGCCGGGTCGAGCCGATCGGCGACTCGCTGCTCGCGCCGGGCGAATGGATCCGCGGCATCGAGGCCGGCGGCGGCGGCTACGGCGACCCGCTGCAGCGCGACCCGAAGTCGGTCCTGGGCGACGTGCTCGAACGCTGGGTTACGCGCGAGGCGGCCGAGTCTGTGTACGGCGTCGTGCTTGCGGACGATGACGATCGGGCGGTGGGCTTCGTGCTCGACGCGCCGGCCACCGAGGCGCGCCGCGCAGAGCTGCGCGAGGCACGCGCGGCCGGCGGCGCGAGCTGACGATAGGGACCAACCCGCGCCCGAGATCTCCGTGCTCGAGGGCGGTCTTGCATCCAACCGTCGCCAACGTTATGCTGCAAACCAATCAGTCGATATGCGAAAGCGGAGTGACCGGCCAGGGAGCGGCCGGCGGCCCGGTGAAAGAGCGAGGTCTGAGTGTCTGAGGGCGAGCTGAGCGCGATCGAGCGGTTCTACCTTGACCGCACGCAGGCCTCGGCGCGGTTGATGGAGCGCGCGGGCAAGTCGATGCCGAGCGGCATCACGCGCACGCTCGCCTGGTTCGCGCCGTATCCGATCGTCTTCGAGCGCGGCAGCGGCACGAGCGTGTTCGACGTCGACGGTCATCGCTACCTCGACATGTTCAGCAACGGGTTGAGCTTGATGCACGGCCACGCCTATGCGCCGATCGACGCGGCGCTGCGCGAGGCGCTCTCGCGAGGCACTGCCTGGCCGGGGGCGTCCGACGCGCAGGTCGATTTCGCGGAGCTGCTCTGCGCCCGCGTGCCCGGCGCCGAGCAGATCCGCTTCACGAACACGGGCACCGAGGCGACGATGCTCGCCGTCAAACTCGCGCGCTACACGACCGGGCGCCCGGTCGTGATCAAGGCGTGGAACGGCTATCACGGCTCATACGACGACCTCGAGGTGGGTCTGCAGGGCCAGGGCGAGGATCCTGGCCGCGTCGCGCTGGCGACGTTCGGCGAGCTCGACACCTACAAGGCCGCGCTCGAGCGCAACGCCGGCAACGTCGCGGCGATCATCGTCGAGCCGGTGCAGTACACGGGCGTCGTCACGCCGCCGCCCGACGGTTTCCTGGCGGAGCTTCGCGAGCTGGCTCGCCGCGAAGGCGTTCTGTTCGTGCTCGACGACTGCCTGATGCTGCGCCTCGCCGAGGGCGGCTCTACGGAGCGCTTCGCGATCGGCGCCCCCGACATCACCTGCCTCGGCAAGTGGGTTGGCGGCGGCCTGCCCGTCGGTGCGATCACGAGCTCGAAGGAGCTGATGAAGCCGTTCGACCTCGAGCAGGGCGGCTCGCTCTACCATGGCGGCTCGTTCAACGGCAACCTGCTCGGCTCGGTTGCCGGGACGATCGCCGTGCGCGATCTGACGTCTGCCGAGATCGCCCAGATCGACGCCCAGGCGGAGCGCCTGCGCGCGGGTCTCGCCGAGGCCGCGAGCGAGGTCGGCGTGGCGATTCGCACCACAGGCGTCGGCTCGGTATTCGGCCTCTACGTGCTCGACGGCCCCGACGGCGAGATCGACTGGAAGGCATCGCGGCTGCTGCACCTCGCGGCCGTCAACCACGGCGTCTACTACGGCACCGGCGGCGAGTTCGGCTTGTGCACGGCGATGAGCGACGACGAGGTCGAGGAGGCGCTCGGCGGGTTGAGCAGCGCGCTCGCCGATCTAGCGCGCGAGAGCGCCGCCGTCGGAGCGGCCTGAGCTTCAGCTCACACGCGTACTACGGCTACTGCCTGCGCGAAGTCGGAGAAGTCGGCATCCTGCGTCCAGACCTCCGCGTCGTTGACGAGCGCCGTTGCGGCGATCCACGTGTCGTGCACTCGCGGCTTGCGGCCTTCGGCGAGCACGTTCGCCGAGAGCTGGGCATACGCGGACGCGGTGCGCTCGTCGATCGGCAGGGCGCCGGCGACTAAGCGCACCTCGCTCAGCGTCCGCAGACGCTGAGCGCGCGTCTCCGCATTACGAGCCATCAGCACGCCGAGCTCGAGCTCGGCGATCGAGACGACCGAGACGGCGACGTCGTCGGGCAGAGGACGCGCGAGCGGGCGCGCTTGCTCGCGCGCGATCAGCACTGACGTGTCGAGGACCGCTCGGCTCACTCGGCCTCGACGGTCTGCTCGCGAAGCACGGCGAGATCTTCGAGCAGGCCGGCATCGGCCGGCGCCTCGCGCAGGACACGTTCCATCGCTGGACCCGACGCCCACACAGCACGCTCGAGCGGAGCAAGCTGCGCGACCGGACGACGGCTGACCGTCACGCGGAGCCGCTCTCCGGCCTCGACGCGGCGCAGGACGCTAGCCATGTGATTGCGTAGATCGCGGGCCGACACGTCGCTCATGCACACATCGTAGCACTGATGCTACACATCGCTCTATTCCGTGTCGGGTGGCGTGTCGCGCAAGCGCGATGAAGTCGATGGTTCGCATGAGCTGAAGAGCGATCTTGCGTGTTCGTCGTACAGGAAGCCGAGCGATCTCTCGGTCGATCCCGACACCTCGTACTCCAATCCGACGGCCCCGTCGTAGCGGGACGCGCGCAGCTGCTCGAGCAGGTCCCAGATCGGCAGCTCCCCGGTTCCCGGAGCGCCGCGACCGGGATGATCGGAGACCTGCACGTGTCCGATCCACTCGCGGTGCCGCTCGATCGCGCTCGACGGATCATCGCCTGCGCGGGCGACGTGGTACAGGTCGAGCAGCAGGCCCAGCTGCTCGGCGTGCTCCGAGCCGGCAGCTTCGATCAGCGCCGCGGCCGCGCCCGGCGTCGGCGCGAGGAAGCCGGGGTTCTCGATCGCGTTGACGGGCTCGAGCAGGATGCGCAGTCCGTTCGCGCGGGCGAGCGGCGCGAACGAGCGCAGCGCCGCGACGATCGCTTCGCGCTGGCGCGCTTCGGGCACGCCGGGTAGTGCGCGGCCGACGAGCAGGTTGAGGTTCGGCGCGCCGATCTCGACGGCGAGCTCGACGGCTTCGGCGAACGCTGTCTCGGCCTCCTCGCGACGCGACTCGTCGTTGACGAACCCGCGCTCGCCGTTCGCCGTGTCGCCGGCCGCGCAGTTGAGCAGCGCCACGCGCACGCCCGCCGCGGCGACCGCGGCCGCGAGCCCGTCGCGGCTCTGCGCCTCCTCGGGCCACGCGCTTTCGATCGTCGTGAAGCCTGCGTCGCGCGTCGCCGCGACCCGCTCGAGGTAGGGCAGCTCGGTGAACAGCCACGAGATGTGGGCGGACCAGCGCATGCTCACGGAGCAGGCATCATCGCGCGCACGGGCGCCGCGCCCGTCGCGCGGCTCGCCGGCGAGGCGACGAGCTCAGCTCGCTGGCACGAACGCGATCGCTTCGATCTCGACGCGCGCGGCGGCGACGAGGCCGGCGACCTGCACGGTCGCGCTGCTCGGCGGCGTGCCCGGGAAGGCGTTGCCGCGCGCGACGTCGTAGTCGGGGTAGAACTCCGTGCCGGTGACGAAGCCGGTGATCTTGACCACGTCCTGCATCTTCGCGCCGGCGTTCTCGACGGCTTGGCGCACGCGCGCGAAGCACTGCTCGGCCTCGGCGGCGAACGTCTCGTTGACCATCGTGCCGTCGTCGAGCGCGCCGATCTGCCCGGAGATGTAGATCCAGCGCCCCGGCCCGTCGAAGCTGATCGACTCGCAGAAGGTCGTTCCGTAGGGACTGTCCACTCGCTGCTTGTCCATTTTCGCTCTCCCTTTAGTCGGTGTCTGTCGATCGGGCAACATCGCCCATCGCCCTGAGCAGGCCTGCGCGCGCGAGCTCGAGCGCCTCGCCGGAGACGACGCTCGACAGCGCGATCTCACCGCCCGGCCCGATGAAGACGCCGTGCGTGAGTGCGGCGAGGTGCAACAGCTGCGTCGCCTCGCCGGCCATGAAGTTCCCGTCGTGACGCGCGAGCGAGTCGGTCACGTAGATGCCCATGATCGAGCCCTCGGCGACGGTGCTGAGCGGCAGCCCGAGCTCGGCCGCGCCGGCTTCGAGCGCCGATCGCAGCTCGGCGGCGCGCGCGTCCATCGCGGCGATCGTCGCGGCGTCGAAGTGCGCGAGGCTGACGCGGCCCGTGACGGAGCTGAGCAGGTTGCCGTTGAACGAGCCGCCGTGATAGAGCGGCTGCTCGCGGTGCGGGTCGAGCACGTCCATCACCTCGGCGCGGCCGCCGAGCACGCCCATCGGCAGCCCGCCGCCGATGAACTTGCCGAGGAACGTCAGGTCCGGCTGCAGTCCGTAGAGCTCCGCCGAGCCGCCGTAGGCGAGTCGCAGCATCAGGCAGTCGTCGAGCACGAACAGCGCGCCGGCGCGCTGCGCTGCCTCTTGCACACGACGCAGGAAGCCGGGCGGCGCCTTCGTCACGAGGCCGCTGAACAGCAGCGGCTCGAGCACGACCGCGGCGATCTGATCGCCGTGCTGCTCGAGCTTGCGCTCGAACGCCTCGGCGTCGCCGAACGGCGCGAGGTAGACGCGTCCGGGCTCCTCGGGGCGGTCGTAGAGGCCGACCTCGAGGTCGTCGAAGGAGCCGTGGAAGCCGTCGATCGACTTCAGCACCGCCGGGCGGCCGGTGGACGCGCGCGCGACTTTCATCGCGAGCATCCCCGACTCGGTGCCGGAGTTCGTGAAGCGCACGCGCTCGAACACGGCGATGCGCTCGCAAAGCATCTGCGCGAACTCGATCTGCTCCTCCGACGGCACGAGCCAGCCCGAGCCGCGCCCGGCGGCGGCGCGCAGCGCCTCGACGACAGGTGGGAACGCGTGGCCGTGAATCAGGCTGAGCCCGTTGTTGGCGAGATCGACGTAGCGGTTGTCGTCGAGGTCGATCAGGTACGGGCCTTCGCCGCGCTTGGCGACGAGCGGGTACGGACGGTGATAGCCCCAGCCGCGTGTGAGGCCGCGAACCATGTAGCGACGTGCGCGAGCCATCGCCTCGGCCGAGCGCGGCGTGCGGTCGCGATAGACGCTCTCTAGCTGCTCGCGCGCGTCGGACTTCAGCATCGGATCGGCCACGTGCGTAGATTACCGCCTGTTCGATATTCCGTACGATCTTCCGATATAAGATCATCCGAGTAAATTGGCCAATTCGTCCATACGCGCTTGCGATACAACTACCGCGGTGCAAGGTGCTGTGCAGCCGATCGCCCGAAACCTGCGTCGCTGGAGGATGACGAGGGAGATGACGCTCTCGGCGCTGGCCGAGCAGGCGGGGGTCGCCAAGTCGACGGTCTCGTTGATCGAGCGCGGTCAAGGCAACCCTTCGATCGACACCGTGTGGGCGCTCGCGTCGGCCCTCGGCGTCCCGTTCACGAGCCTGTTCCACGACGAGCCTCCGGCCGACGACGTCTCGGTCGTACGCGAGGACGACGGCTCGGTGATCGCCGTCGAATCGGCGGGGCTCGAGGAAGGCCTCGTCGTGCGCCACATGCTCACGCGAACGGGCGGCGCGCTGATCGAGATCTACACGCTCGTGCTCGACGAAGGCGCGGTGCGCCACGCCGAGGCTCACGTCGCGGGCCTGTTCGAGCACATCACCGTCGCCGCGGGCAAGCTCGAGATCTCCAGCGATTCCTTCGAGGAGACGCTCGATCAGGGCGACTTGATCAGCTTCCGCGCCGATCGCCCGCACACCTATCGCGTGCTCGAGGGTCCTGTGCGGCTCGTCTCGGTGCACGAATACCCGCAGCGCTCCGAGGCCTGATCGCGATCCGCGCGGGATACGCACGAGCCGCTCGTCCTCAGCCGCGATCGCGCTGCCCGCCGAGCGCCCGCTCGAGCTCGGCTGCAACGTCGAGCAGGTCTGCGACCGCGCCGTAGTGCGCCACGTCGAAGATCCGCGCCCGCGCGTCGCTGTTGACGGCGATGATCGTCCTCGAGCGCGACATGCCGGCGAGGTGCTGTGCGGCGCCGGAGATGCCGAGCGCGAGATAGACACGCGGCGCGACGGTCTTGCCCGACTGGCCGACCTTGCGCCCGCGCGCTGCCCATCCGGCCTCGACGAGCGGCCCTGAGACGGCGAGCGTCGCGCCGATCCGCGCGGCGATCCGCTCGAGCTCGGCGACGTGCTCGGCGCTGCCGGCGCCGCGCCCGATCGCGAGCACGAAGTCGGCCTTGGCGAGGTCGACCTCGCCGTCCGGCGCCTCGCGCAGCTCGACGCGCTCGCTGCGCGCGGCTCCGGCGAGGTTCAGCGCGACGCGTTCGATCGCTGCCGTGCCCGCGTTCATCCCATCCCCGTCACTGGCGGCTGCGGCGAAGGAGCCTGGGCGCAGCAGCAGCACGACGGTCTCCTTGCCCGGGAAGTCGAGCTCTGCGATCAGCTGCTCGCCGTAAGCCGGGCGCCGCGCGAGCGCGCCGTGCTCGCTCCACGAGACGGCCGCGACATCGCTCGCGAAGCCGTGCGCGCCGCGCGCGGCGACGGCCGGCGCGAAGCCGAGCGAGTCGAGCGTGTGGCCGGCGAGCACGAGCGACGGGCGAAGCTGGGCGATCAGCTGCTCGACGGCGGCCTGCGTCACGTGCGCCTCGAAGCGCGGCTCGGGCGTCGGCACAGCGAGGACCTCCTGCACGCCGGCGAGCGCGAGCGCTCGAGCGAGCAGTTCGGCGTCGTGGTCGACGAGCGCGGCCGTGACCGGCCCGGCGCCCTGAGCCGAGAGCTCTCGCGCGGCCGCGATCAGCTCGAAGCTGACCGGGCGAAGCGCTCCGTCGCGCGCCTGCGCGAGCACGAGGACCCCGCTCACGGCGCTACCGCCTCCTCGACGATCGCCGCGATGCGTGCGGCGATCTCGGCCGGCGATCCTTCGAGCGGCGTCGCGCCGTTACCGGCCGGACGCTCGTAGAGGCCCGTCGCCCGAGCGCCGGCCGCCGCCCTCGGCGCGCCGGCCTCGAGCCCGAGCTCGCCGAGCCCGAGCACGGTCACGACCGCGCTGCGCGCCTGCTTGATCGCGCGCAGGTTCGGACGGCGCGGCGAGTTGGCGCCCGTCTGCACGGTCAACAGCGCAGGCACCGAGATCCGCAGCAGCTCGACGGCGCCGTCTTCGAGCTCGCGCTGCACGGTGAGCTGCTCGCCGTCGCGCTCGATCGCGCTGACGACGGCGACGTGTGCGAAGTCGAGCAGGCCCGCGAGCGCGACGCCGGTCGCGGCGCTGGCCATGTCTGCAGACTGCGCGCCGCAGAGGATCAGCTGCGGCGACTCGGCTGCGGCGACGGCCGCGAGCACGCGCGCGACGCTCAACGGGTCGGCGCCGTCGCTCGCGACGTCGAGCGCCTCGTCCCAGACGCGGATCGCGCGCTCGGCGCCCATCGCGAGCGCGGCTCGCAGCGCCGGCTCGCTGCGCTCGTCGCCGACCGTCACGGCAACCACCTCGATGCCCGCGACTCCCTCGTCTGCGGCGCGATCGCGCAGCGCGAGCGCAGCCTCGAGCGAGAACGCATCCCACTCGTTCGTGCTCCACTGCAGCGCGCCGGCGCTGAGCGCGACGGCGCCGTCGCTTGCGCCGGCTGCGAGCGGCGCGAGGTCCTCGCGCAGGCGAGCGACCTGCTTGACGGGGACGAGGATCTTCATCGAAGCCGCCGTCTCAGGCCGGCCCGAGCAGCGTGCCGGTCGAGTCGTGCGAATGAAAGCCCTTGCGGACCGTCTCGCGCACGTCCCACTTCGCGCGGGTGCCCTCGGGGATGTACGCGACGTCGCCGGCGCGGACCGTGACCGGCTCGCCGCCCTCCGGCGTGATCGTCACCTCGCCGTCGATCAGCGTGATCGTCTCGCCGGGGCTCGCGAGCATGAACACGCCGGGCGTGCAGTGCCAGACGCCGTTGTAGAACTTGCCGTCGTCGGTGCGCCAGAGGATCGCCATCGTCGACTCGGGCGTGCCCTCGATGATGTCCTCCGGCGGGATCGGCGCGGGCTCGACGGGCGCGTCGCGGACGGAGTACTTGCTGATCTGGGTCGCTAGCTGCGGCATCTCTGCTCTCCTCGTTCGTGTTGCTCGGTATCTACGTGCGCCCGTCGCCTCAAGTGCCGGCCGACGTAGCCGCGACGGGCGAGCGCGCGAGATCGACCTCTGGCAGCTCGCGCAGGTACGGCAGCGCGACGGCCGGGTCGGGCGAGTCGATCTCACGCGCGAGACGGTGCCCGTCGAAGATGCTGTCGGCCGGCATTCGCGGCGCTACGCAGTCGCCGATCCGGTAGACGGCCTCGATGCCCTCCCGCTCCAGGCGCGCGGGATCGGCGAGCAGTTGCTTGTAGACGCCGTCGATCGATTCGCGCTGCGTGACGAGCACGGCCGCGTCGGCGTCCCACGTGCTCTCGCCGCCCCACACGCTCGCGCCGCGCATCGCGCCGGGCGCGATCTGCGCGAGCGTGTGCTGCAAGACGACCTTCGCGCCGCGCTCGCGCAGGCTGACGTTGACCGGTCCGAACTCGCCCGTGAACGCCATGAACGGCGCGAGGTTCGCCAAGGGCGTGACGAACGTCACGCGCTTGCCTGCGTTCAGCAGCAGCTCGGCGACGCCGACGGCCGTGTAGTACCCATCGGTGTCGTACACGAGCACGTGCTCGCCGTCGATCGCGCCCTTGGCCGCGGAGACCTGCTCGGGTGTGTAGGAGCAGCTGAGCGCGGCACCGTCGATCGTCTGCTGCGTGGTGCCGTTGAGGCCGTCGGCTCGCCAGCGCGCGCCGGTCGCGATCACGACGATCTCAGCGCCGTAGGCGAGGACGTCCTCGGCGTCGAGTCGCGTGCCGCTCAGCACTTCGACGTTGTCGAGCTTGCCGAGCTGGACCTGGCGGTAGGTCGTCACACGGCCCCACTCGCCGAGGTTCGGGTAGGCGCTTATTTCGCTCATGCTGCCGCCGATCGCCTCGCGCTCGTCGACGAGGTGGACGGCGCTCATGCCGCGCTTGCCGAGCACCATCGCGCACTCCATCCCGGCCGGACCTGCGCCGAGCACGAGCACCGTCTTCTCGGCGTTCGCCGCCTTGGAGAAGCGCTCCGGGTGCCAGCCGCGGCGGAACTCCTCGCCGAGCGTCGCGTTCTGCGTGCAGACGATCGGCAGCGCACGCCAGAAGCGCGAGGCGCAGACGTTGCAGCCGATGCACTCGCGGATGTCCTCGTAGCGGCCCTCTTCGATCTTCTTCGGGATGAACGGATCGGCGATCGACGGCCGCGCCGCGCCGACGATGTCGATCACGCCGGCGCGGATCGCCTCGGCCATCGTGTCGGGGTTCGTGAAGCGCCCGACGGCCGCGATCGCCTTCTTGGTCGCCGGCCGCACGGCTTCGTAGTAGGAGCGGTAGTTGAACTCACCGGCGACGCGCGATGCGACGACGTTCTTCTCGGGCCAGTCCATCGAGCTCCAGCCGCCGACCTGGAGGTCCCAGAAGTCGACGAGGTCGTCGGCTAGCTGGATGAACTGGAACGCCTCCTCGCCGGCGCGGATCCCGAGCGGGCTGTCGTTCAGCGTGTCGATGCACAGCCGCGCGGTGATCGCGCAGTCCTCGCCGACGGCCTCGCGCACGAGCTCGATCGTCTCGATCCAGAAGCGCGCGCGGTTCTCGAGCGTTCCGCCGTACTCGTCGGTGCGCTTGTTCAGCTTCGCCATCAGGAAGTGCCCCGTGATCGCGCCGCCCTCGGAGCCGTGGACGTTGACGATGTCGAAACCGACGTCGCGCGCGCGCCTGGCCGCGGCGACGTAGTAGCCCTGGATCTCGCGGATGCCGGCCTTGTCGAGCTCGTAGCAGGCGGCCGATGCGAGCGCCTCGTCTGAGACCTGGCTCGGCGACGGCGCGGGCAGGCGCGACTCCGCGTTGCCCGAGGTGTAGCCGCCGTGCCACAGCTCGACGCCCGCGAGCGCGCCGTGCTCGTGTGCGAGATCGGCCATCGCCTTGAGGTTGCGCGCGTCCTCGTCGTCCCACAGGCGCGCCGAGATCACCGGACGCGCGTCGCTCGAGGGATGCACCGAGCAGAACTCGGTGTTGACGGCGGCCCAGCCGCCCTCGGCCTTCATCCCGCGGATGCCGGCCTGCGAGCCTGGCACGTCGTCGCCGAAGCTCGTGCAGTGCGGGCTCTGGTAGAAGCGGTTGCGCAGCGTCTTCGGCCCGATCGGGACCGGCTCGAAGAGGATGTCGTGACGCGGGTCGCGGGCCATCAGCGCTCCATATCGATCAGTCGATATAGCTTACAGGTCGCGTTCGCGGCGAAGCTCGGCCGCGAGCGCCGCGTCGCGCCGCTCGCGCAACTTCGCGAGCACGGCCGGGTCGTGCGGCACGTGCGCCGCGAAGCCGTGGCCCGCGGTCGCGCTCGAGAGCGCCGGGTAGAGGTTCGCGGCGATCGCGTCGAACGTCGGCGCGCCGCCGAGACCGACGGTCTCGAACGGCCCCGTCAAGCGCCAGCGCCGCGCGAGCCCGTCGCGCATCACGGCGTCGATCGTCGCCGGAGTGGCGACGCCGTGCTCGACGAGCCACTCGCACTCGCGCAGCACGGCGAGCTGCAGCCGGTTCCACAAGAGGCCGGTCGCCTCGCGCTCGAGCACGACGGGCCGCTTGCCGATCGCGCGCAGCAGCTCGAGCACCGGCACGAGCAGCCCGCGCGACGTGTGCTCGCCGGCGATCGTCTCGACGAGCGGCATCAACAGCGGCGGGTTCCAGTAGTGCGTGCCGACGATCCGCTCGCCGACGCCGGCAGCCTCGCCGAGCGCGCTGATCGAGATCGACGAGGTGTTGCTCGCGACGGTCGCCTGCGGATAGCGCGCGGCGAGCTCGCCGAGCGCGTCGGCCTTCAGGCTGAGGTCCTCCGGCAGCGACTCGACGATCAGCTCGGGCGAGCGCTCACCGCTCGTAAGCGATGCGCCGCCGGACTCGTCGTAGCCGATCATCGCGCGCGCTCGCGCGAGCGCTGTCTCGTCGGCGAGCTCGTGCTCGAGCGCGAGCGCGAGCGCCTGCTCGACGCGCGGCTCGGCGCGCGATCGCTCGCGTACGAGGAAGCTCACGTGGCAGCCGCCGAGCGCGTACTCGCAGCCGATCTGCGCGCCCATCAGGCCGGCTCCGAGGATCGCGACGTGCGCCGGCTCGCGATCGGATCGGAGCGTCATCTCGTCGAGATCCATCAGACGATGGAGACTACGCCGCATATCCTGCAGACGTGTCCGACGACGTCGACGCCAGCGCGCATCGCGGCGCGATCACGCGCCTGCTGATCTCCTGCCCGGACCGCTCCGGAATCGTCGCGGCGACGTCGCAGCTCTTGACGGACGCGGGCGCGAACATCGTGCACTCCGACCAGCACACGACCGACGCACGCGACGGGACGTTCTACATGCGGATGGAGTTCGACCTCGCGCTTTCGGCGCCTGAGCGCGCCGAGCTGGAGACGCGCTTCGCGCGCGAGGTCGCCGAGCCGCTCGAGATGCAGTGGCGGATGTGGGACGCGAGCGTGCGCAAGCGCGTCGCGATCTTCGTCTCGCGCGAGGACCACTGCCTGCTCGACCTGCTCTGGCGCCGGCGCCGCGGCGAGCTCGAGATCGACGTGCCGTTCGTCGTCTCGAACCACGTCGACCTGCGCGAGGACGTCGAGTCGTTCGGCCTGCGCTACGAGCACGTCCAGGTCGAGCCCGACGGTAAGCGCGAGGCCGAGCGGCGCCTGCTCGCGCTGCTGCACGGCGAAGTCGACGTCGTCGTGCTCGCGCGCTACATGCAGATCCTCAGCGGCGAGCTGCTCGACGCGCTCGCGGTGCCGGTGATCAACATCCACCACTCGTTCCTGCCGGCGTTCGCCGGCGCGAAGCCCTACGCGCAGGCCAAGCAGCGCGGCGTCAAGCTGATCGGCGCGACGGCGCACTACGTCACCGAGCAGCTCGACGACGGGCCGATCATCGAGCAGGACACCGTGCGCGTCACGCACCGCGACGACGTGCCTGCGCTGATGCGCCTCGGCGCCGACATCGAGCGCACCGTGCTCGCGCGAGCTGTGCGCTGGCATTGCGAAGACCGCGTCCTGCGCGCGGGAGATACGACGGTCGTGTTCTAGGGCTGCACGTCCGGCGCCGAGCTCCCGAGCACCATCAACGTCTTCGTACCCGTCACGCGACCGCTACGCCGCAGCAGGTCGATGACGCGCTTGAGGTCGTCGACGTCGCGCACGCGGATCCACGCGAGCGCGTCGGGGTCGCCGGCGGTCGTGAAGATCGTCTGCACCTCCGGGATGCCCTCGGCGATGCCCGCGATCTGATCGACGGGCAGGTTGCCGGCGAAGCGCAGCTCCGTGAACGCCTGCAGCGGGCGGCCGAGCAGCGCGTGGTCGACGAGCACCGTGTAGCCCTTGATCACGCCGGCGCGCTCGAGCCGGTCGACGCGGCGCTTGACGGCCGGCGCCGACAGCGAGACGCGCTCGGCGACGTCCGCGAGCGTCCGCCGCGCGTCGGCGCGCAGCAGATCGATGATCTCGAGGTCCGTCGCGTCGATCTCCGGCGTGTCCTCAGCCACGCAATAAAAATATCAATTAATAGATATTTGTTTTGGTTTGTTGCGCATAACTCGTAACTAACAGAGATCTTCGTGTGTCGCTGTTGCCGATCGGCTTGTATGTGTGCGCAGATGGCAAACGCAGCTGCACCGTCACGCGAGGCCCTCCAGGCGGGCGCCGAGCTCGACGCGCTCGACGCTGTCCAGCGGCGCGTGCTGTGGCTCGCGATGAGCATCGTCCACCACGCGAACAAGGTGCGCGCGAGCGACTCCGGCGTGAAGGTCGGCGGGCATCAGGCGTCGTCCGCGTCGATCGTCTCGATCATGACGGCGCTCTACTTCGAGCACCTGCGCGCGCCCGACCGCGTCTCGGTCAAGCCGCATGCCGCGCCCGTGCTGCACGCGATCAACTACCTGCTCGGCAACCTCGAGGAGTCCTACCTGACGCGGCTGCGCGAGTTCGGCGGACTGCAGAGCTATCCGAGCCGCGCGAAGGACCCCGACCCCGTCGACTTCTCGACCGGCTCCGTCGGAATCGGCGCGACCGCGACGATCTGGAGCGCGCTCGCGCACCGCTACGTCGCAGGACACTTCGAGGTGCCGCAAGGCGGGCGGCACGTCGCGCTCGTCGGCGACGCCGAGCTCGACGAGGGCGCCGTCTGGGAAGCGCTGCTCGACCCGCTCGTCGCGCGGCTCGGCGAGGTGCTCTGGATCGTCGACGTCAACCGCCAGTCGCTCGACCGCGTCGTGCCCGAGATCGCCGCCGGGCGCATCGGCGCGATGTTCGACGCCGCCGGCTGGCAGACGATCACCGTCAAGTACGGCCGTCGCCTGCGCGCGCTGTTCGACGGGCGCGGCGGCGACGCGCTGCGCGAGCGCATCGATCGGATGCCAAACGACGAGTATCAGCGTTTGCTGCGCAGCCCCGCCGCCGAGCTGCGCGAGCGGCTGCCCGGCGAAGGCCGCGTGCGGCGCGACATCGAGCGGATCGTGCGCGAGCTCGACGACGCCGAGCTGAGCGCAGCCGTGCGCGACCTCGGCGGCCACGACCTCGCCGATCTGCTCGACGCATACCGCCGGGCCGACGCCGTCAAAGACCGTCCGAGCGTGATCTTCGCGTACACGATCAAGGCCTGGAGCCTGCCGACCGAGGGGCATCCCGGTAACCACTCCGCGCTGCTCTCCGCAGAGCAGTGGCAGCAGCTCGCCGTCGATCTCGACGCCGACGCCGAGCAGCCGTGGGCGCGCTTCGCCGAGAGCTCGCCCGAGCAAGCGCTGTGCGAGCGCACCGCCGCGCGCTTGCGCCGCGCGCCCGTCGAGCGCCACGCGCCGCCGCCCGTGCCGAGCGCGCTCGATCGCCCGCACGGCGGCGTCGAATCGACGCAGCAGGGCTTTGGGCGCTTCTTCATGGATCTCGCGCACGCCGCCCCCGACGTCGCCGCGCGCGTCGTCTCGCTGAGCCCCGACGTCGCCTCATCGACGAACCTCGGCGGCTGGATCAACCGCGCCGGCGTATGGAGCATCGGCGAGCGCATCGACTGGTTCGCCGACGACTCCGACACGCTCGTGCGCTGGCGTGAGACCGAGCATGGCCAGCACATCGAGCTCGGCATCGCCGAGGGCAATCTCGTCGGCCTGCTCGGCGAGCTCGGCGCGACGTTCTCACGCGACGGCGAGGCGCTCTTGCCGATCGGCACGCTCTATGACCCGTTCGTCAACCGCGCGCTCGAGCCGTGGTCGTTCGGCATCTACGCCGGCGGCCAGTCGATCCTCGTCGGCACGCCCTCAGGCGTCACGCTCGCGCCCGAGGGCGGCGCGCATCAGTCGATCATCACGCCATCCGTCGGCATCGAGCAGCCGCGCTGCATCGCTTGGGAGCCCGCCTTCGGCCAAGATCTCGAGTGGGCCCTGCTGCACGCGCTCTCGCAGCTCGGTCGCGAGGACGGCGGCTCGGCCTATCTGCGCCTCAGCACGCGGCCGATCGAGCAAGCGCTGGCCGCCCTGCCGGAGGAGCCCGTCGCGCGCGAGCAGCGCCGCGCGCAGGTGCTCAGCGGCGGCTACCGCCTGCGCGAAGCGCCCGGCGGCGCGCCTGCCGTGACGCTGCTCGGAATGGGCGCGATCGTGCCCGAGCTGCTCGCCGCCGCCGACGAGCTGAGCGGCGCAGGCACCGCCGTCGACGTCGTCTGCCTGACCTCGGCCGACCTGATCTTCCGCGCGCTGCAGGCGCGCCAAGGGCTGTACGAGGGCGATGCGGACGTGCTCGAGCAGCTGTTCCCGCGCGAGCGCGCCGCGCCGCTCGTGACCGTGCTCGACGGGCACCCCCACGCGCTGGCCTTCCTCGGCGCCGTGAACCGGACGCCGACCGCCTGCCTCGGCGTGCAGGACTTCGGGCAGTCCGGCGACGTGCAGGACCTCTATCGCCACTTCGGCATCGACGCCGAGACGATCGTCGGCGCCGCGCTGGACCTGATGGCATGAGCGACCTCGCGCAGATCGCGATGCCGCAGCTGTCGGATTCCATGCGGGAGGGAACGATCCTGCGCTGGCTGGTCGCCGACGGCGAGCGCGTCGCGCGCGGACAGGAGCTCGTCGAGATCGAGACCGACAAGGCCAGCATGACCTACGAGTCAGAGCTCGACGGCGTGCTGCAGATCGTCGTCGCCGAGGGCGAGACAGTCGCCGTCGGCGCGCCCATCGCGTACGTGGGGGAGCGTGGCGACGGCGCGCAGGCCGAGTCGGCCGCGGCGCCCGAGCCCTCCGGCGAGGCTGTCGAGCTCGTGCTGCCTGTCGGGACCGAGCCTGCCGCTGCGAGCCCAGTCCAGGCGACACCGCTCGCGCGCCGGGTCGCCCGGGTGCACGGGGTGAGCTTGGCAGGGCTGTCCGGCTCAGGCCCGCGCGGGCGGGTGCTGCAGGCCGACGCGCTCAGGGCGGCGGGCGTCGCGGTGCGCGCCTCCTCGCCACCCGAGACGGCTTCCGTGTCGCCTGTTCCGGCGGCGACGGTCAAGGGCGACACGCGGCGCCTGGAGCCGACCCGCGCGCAGCGGCTGATCGCACGCCGGATGGCCGAGGCGAAGGCGACGATCCCCGAGTTCCAAGTGCAGGCCGAGGTCGCGATGGATGCGGCGCTCGCCTTCCGCGGCGAGTCGAAGCGCATCCTCGAAAGCGAGGCGCCGACGCTGAACGATCTGATCGTGAAGGCCTGCGCGCTGTCGCTGCGCGGCCATCCGCGCGCGAACGGCTCCTACGTCGACGGCGGCTTCGAGCTGCACGAGCGCGTCAACGTCGGTATCGCGGTCGCGGCCGAGCAGGCGCTGATCGTGCCGGTCGTGCAAGACGCCGACGCGAAGGCCCTCAGCCAGATCGCGCGCGAGTCGCGGCGCCTGGCCGAGCGCGTGCGGCTCGGCACGGTCACGCCGCCGGAGCTGTCGGGCGCCACGTTCACCGTCTCGAACCTCGGCATGTACGGGATGAGCGCGATCGTGCCCGTGATCAACCCGCCGCAGGCCGCGATCCTCGGCGTCGGCGCGCTGCGCGAGGTGCTCGCGCGCGAAGCCGGCGAGGTCGTCGAGCGGCGGCTGCTCACGCTGACGCTGAGCTGCGACCACCGGATCCTCAACGGCGCCGACGCGGCCTTGTTCCTCGCTGAGGTCAAGGCGCTGCTCGAAAGCCCGCTTGGACTCGTGCTGTAGCGAGCCGGCTCGGCGGCGCGCATGGTGGCACCGTGCGCTGGCAGAATCGGGCGATGACGCCACCGCCTGCGCGCAAGGGCATCTACCTCAGCCACCCCGCCTCGCTCGAGCACGACCCGCGCGAGCTGATGCCCGGCCATCCGGACGTGCCCGAGCGGCTGCTCGCGGTCGAAGCACTGCTCGGCGCCGAGGACTGGCTCGGCTGGGAGCGGCGCGCCTCGCCCGCCGCGAGCGAGCGCGAGCTCGAGCTGATCCACGACCCCGAGCTCGTCGCGCAGATCGAGCAGCTCGCGCAGAGCGGCGGCGGAGCCGTCGATCTCGACACGGCCGTCACGCCGCGCTCGTGGGATGCCGCGCTGCGCGCCGCCGGCGGCGCGTGCGAGCTCGTCCGCGAGCTGCTCACCGGCCAGGCGTCGTTCGGCTGCTCCGTCGCGCGCCCGCCCGGCCATCACGCCGAACCCGACCGCGCGATGGGCTTCTGCCTGTTCAACAACGCCGCGATCGCCGCCGCCGTCGCGATCCACGACTACGACCTGCGCCGCGTGCTCGTGCTCGACTGGGACGTGCACCACGGCAACGGCACCGCCGAGGCCTTCCGCACGCGCTCCGACGTGCTCTACGCGAGCCTGCACCAGGGCAACTTCTACCCCGGCACCGGGCCGCTGCAGGACGCCGGCTCCGGCGCCGGCGAGGGCTTCACGATCAACCTCCCCGTACCGGCCGGCTCCGGCGAGGAGCTGTGGCTGTCGCTGCTCGCGCGCGCGATCGTCCCCGCCGCGCGCGCCTTCGCGCCAGAGCTCGTGCTGATCTCGGCCGGCTACGACGCGCATCGCGCCGATCCGCTTGGCGAATGCCGGCTCGAGACGCGTTCGTTCGGCGAGCTCGCGCGTCACGCGCGTGACCTCGCACGCGAGTGCGGCGCGCCCGTCGGCGTCGTGCTCGAGGGTGGTTATGAACCGCACGCGCTAGCTGAGTCGCTGCGCGAGACGCTGCTCGCGCTTGCCGACGACCGCCCGCCGCGCTCGCTCGCGGCCGAAGACGCGCTGACTGCGCGCGCTGTGGCGCACGTCGCGTGCCACTGGCCGCTCTGAGGCACGTAAGCAGGCGCCGCGCTCGGCGCAAGCGCCGTGATACGCGCAGGCGGGAGAGCGCCGCTACGCGCGTAGGATGAGCAGATGGCCGACGACGAGTCTCAAGCGCAACCGCACGTCTCGACGTCGCAGAGCCCGAGCCGCTCCGACGCGCACCCGCCGATGCCGCGCGACAAGCGCGGCTGGCACGTCGCGCCGGCTCCCGACGGGCGCGGGATGCCAGAGCAGACGCCGAGCGGCCCGCCGGCGCACCGCCGCCCGAGCTTCCTCTGGTTCGTCCTGTTCCTGATCGCCGTCAACTGGATCACGCTGCTGCTGTTCCAGCCTTCCAAAGGCGAACAGCGCGTCTCGGTTCAGTTCAACCCGTTCTTCCTGCGCCAGGTGCAGGAAGGCAAGGTCAAATCGATCTCGAGCAAAGGCGACACGATCGAGGGCACGCTGCGCGCGAAGGTCCGCTATCCGGCGAGCGACAAGAACGCGACGCCGACGAAGCAGTTCGCGACGGAGGTGCCGACGTTCTGGAACGGCGCGCAGCTCTCCGCGCTGCTCAAAGAAAAGGGCGTCGCGATCAACGCGAAGTCGACGAGCGCGAGCAAATCGGTGCTCGCCGAGCTGCTGCTCGGCTTCGGCCCGACGCTGCTGATCGTCGGGCTGTTCGTGCTGCTCGCGCGCCGCGCCGCGAAAGCCGGCGGCGCGATGGGCGCGCTCGGCAACTTCGGGCGCTCGCAGGCACGCCGGATCGATCCCGAGACGATCCGCGTGACGTTCGACGACGTCGCCGGCATCGACGAAGCGAAGGCCGAGCTGTCCGAGATCGTCGACTTCCTGCGAAGTCCCGAGCAGTACGGCCGCCTCGGCGGGCGCATGCCGCACGGTGTGCTGCTCTCCGGCGCGCCCGGCACCGGCAAGACGCTGCTCGCGCGCGCCGTCGCCGGCGAGGCGCACGCCGCCTTCTTCTCGATCTCCGCCTCGGAGTTCATCGAGGCGATCGTCGGCGTCGGCGCTTCGCGCGTGCGCGACCTGTTCGCGAAGGCGAAGGAGGCCGAGCCGTCGATCATCTTCATCGACGAGCTCGACGCGATCGGGCGCTCGCGCCAGGGCTCCGTCTCCGTCAGCGGCTCCAACGACGAGCGCGAGCAGACGCTCGACCAGATCCTCACCGAAATGGACGGCTTCGAGAGCTCCGAGGCCGTCGTCGTGCTCGCCGCGACGAACCGTCCCGACGTGCTCGACTCGGCGCTGCTGCGCCCGGGACGCTTCGATCGCCGCGTCGCCGTGCAGGCGCCCGACCGCAACGGCCGCAAGGAAATCCTCGAAGTGCACACGCGCTCGATTCCGCTCGACGACGACGTCGACCTCGGCGCGATCGCCGCGAGCACGCCCGGGATGGTCGGCGCCGACCTCGCCAACCTCGCCAACGAGGCCGCGCTGCTAGCAGCGCGCCGCGGCCACGAGAAGGTGCAGACGAGCGACTTCACCGACTCGCTCGAGAAGATCATGCTCGGCTCGCCGCGCGGCATCCTGCTCTCGCCGGCCGACCGCGAGCGCACCGCCTACCACGAGTCCGGCCACGCGCTCGTCGGGATGCTGACCGACGGCGCCGACCCGGTGCGCAAGATCTCGATCATCCCTCGCGGCATGGCGCTCGGCGTGACGCTCTCGACGCCCGACGCCGATCGGGTCTCCTACTCGCGCGAGGACCTCGAAGCGAAGATCCGCGTCGCGCTCGGCGGGCGCGTCGCCGAGGAGGTCGTCTACGGCTCAATCACCTCCGGCGCCGAGTCCGACATCCAGCAGCTCACCGCGATCGCTCGACAGATGGTCGGGCGCTGGGGGATGAGCGACGCTGTCGGGCCGATCGCCGTGCTGCCCGCCGACGGGCAGGGCCCGTTCCTGCCCGGCGCGAGCGAAACCTCCCAGGAGACGCAGCAGCTCGTCGACGAGGAGGTACGCCGTCTCGTCGACGGCGCGCACGGCGAGGTCACGCGGCTGCTCACCGAGCACCGCGACCAGCTCGAGGGCCTCGCGCAGGCGCTGCTGAAGGCCGAGACGCTCGACTCGATCGACGCCTATGCGGCCGCCGGCGTCCCGCCGCACGCCGAGACGAGCGAAGAGCCAGCCGTCGCGCTCAGCCCGCGCACCAGCCTCTAGCCGGCGGTGCGCCGCGGCTGGCTCTGAGCCTGCGCGCGCTGCCTGGCGCACGCCGCGGCGACGAGCGCGCAGATCTCCTCCGGGTCGTCGCTCCTGTGCAGCAACGCCATGTCGGCGACGCTGACGCGCCCGTCCGCGAGCGCGCGCTCGCGCAGCCAGTCGAGCAGCCCGTCCCACTCCTCGCTGCCCGTCAGGATCACGGGGAAGTGGCGGATCGTGCCCGTCTGGATCAGCGTCAGCGCCTCGAAGCACTCGTCGAGCGTGCCGAAGCCCCCAGGCGCGATCACGAACGCGCACGCGTAGCGCACGAACATCACCTTGCGCGCGAAGAAGTGCTCGAACGTCAAGCCGATGTCGAGGTAGTCGTTCAGCCGCTGCTCGCGCGGCAGCACGATGTTGCAGCCGACCGACGTCGCGCCGGCGTCGCGCGCGCCCCGGTTGGCCGCCTCCATCAGCCCGGGACCGCCGCCAGTGATGATCGCGTAGCCCGCGCGCCCGAGGCTCGCTGCGAGCTCGCGCGTGTGCGCGTAGTCGGGGTGCTCGCGCGGCGTGCGCGCCGAGCCGAAGATGCTCACCGCCGAGCCGATCTGCGCGAGCGCGTCGAAGCCGCGCGCGAACTCGGCAGCGATCTCGCGCACGCGCATCGCGTCGGCCGCACGGACGTCGGCCGGCTCGTCGCCGAGCCACAGCAAGAGCTCCTCGTCGAGCGCCGGCTCGCGTGCGCTCGTGTCGCTCGGGGCGTTCGGCTCGGTCACTCAGGCAAGCGTACGGGTCGCACTGGCTTCGCCGGCGAGCAACCGCTGCACGCCGAACGTGCAGACCGCGAGGCTGACTAGCGAGGAAGCGACGATCGCCGTCGCGACTTCGCTCGACAGCACGCCCTCGGCGAGGCCGAGCGAGGCGACCGCCGCCGGCACGCCGAGCTGCGCGCTCGCCGCCAGGCCGGCGCCGAGCGAGACGCGAGCGAGCACGGCCGCGAGCAGGTGGATCGCCACGTTGAGCACCGCCAGCGCAGCCGCGAGCGCGAGCATCGACGGATGCGCGAACAGACCGTCGAGGTCGAGCTGCGCGCCGAGCACGACGAAGTACAGCGGCACGAAGAAGCCGTCCGCGATTCCTCGGATCTGCGTCGAGAGCCGTTTTGGCCCGCCGATCAGCGCGACCGTCACGCCGGCTCCGAAGCCCGCGATCAGCACGCTCGTACCGCTTTCCTGCGCGAGCCACGCGAGGAAGAAGAGGACGAGCAGCGAGAAGCGCAAGTCGAGCGCCCAGTGGCGCTGCTTCGAGCGTTTGCGGACGCGGCTCACCCACTCGTGGCCCGCCAGCAGCCGCGCCGCGCCGAGCAGCAGCGCAACGGCGAGCGCGACGAGCGCGCCGCCGAGCAGCGCGTGCCATACGCGGCTCGGCTGCAGCACGATCGGCACCGAGACGATCGTCACGACGTCGGCGATCGCGATCTGCGCCATCACGACGAGCGCGTCCGGCCCGCCTGCGCCCGTCTCCTCGAACGCGGGCAGCAGCACCGCGGCCGAGCCCGACGCGAGCACGACCGCGTAGACCGCCGCATGCGTGGTTCCCGCGAGCGACGCCGCGAGCAGGCCCGCCGGCACTGCGAGCGCGCCGACGATCGCCGCCAGCAGCGCGCCGCGGCGCAGCGACGCCGCCACGCGGCGGTCGCGCAACGGCAGGTGCATCCCCGCCGTCAGCATCAGCATCGCGAAGCCGACGCTGCCGAGGAACGCGACCGTCGCGTTCGCCGGGTGGACCGCTCCGAGCCCAGTCCTGCCAACGAGCACGCCCGCGAGGATCTCGCCGATGATCACCGGGACGAACAGGCGGCCGCCGAGCGCGAGCAGCGGGCCGCCGATCCCGGCGAGCACGATCACGAGCAGATCTCCGAAGCTCACAGTCGTGGGATCATGCCGCGATGGCGCCGACGCGACATCTCAGCCCCAAGCAGTACGACAAGGAGCTGCTGCGCCTGCAGACCGAGCTCGTCTACATGCAGGAGTGGGTCGTCACCGGGGGTCGCCGACTCGTCGTGCTGTTCGAGGGTCGCGATACCGCCGGCAAGGGCGGCGTGATCAAGCGCATCACGGAGTTCCTCAACCCACGCACGTGTCGCGTCGCGGCCGTGCCGACGCCGACCGAGCGCGAGCAGTCGCAGTGGTACTTCCAGCGCTACGTCGCGCACCTGCCGGCGGCCGGTGAGATCGTCCTGTTCGACCGCAGCTGGTACAACCGCGCCGGCGTCGAGCACGTGATGGGCTACTGCACGCAGGAGCAGTACGAGGAGTTCCTGCGCTTCTGCCCGTCCTTCGAGCAGGCGCTGCAGAACGACGGGATCATGCTCGTCAAGTACTGGCTGTCGGTCTCCGACGAGGAGCAGGAGCGGCGCTTCGAGAAGCGCCTCTCGGACCCGCGCAAGCGCTGGAAGTTCAGCCCGACCGACCTGCAGGCGCGCGCCCGCTGGGTCGACTACGCCGAAGCGAAGGACCGGATGATCGCTCGAACCGACTCCGAGGAGAGCCCGTGGTACGTCGTCGAGGCCGACGACAAGCGCACGGCGCGGCTGAACCTGATCGGCCACCTGCTCTCGGTCGTGCCCTACGAGCACCCCGCGGCCGAGAAGCCCGTCAAGCTGCCGCCGCGCCAGCGGCGCAAGTACAAGCGCCCGCCGCGGCAGACCGAACGGTTCGTGCCCGAGCGCTACGTCGTCGACTGAGCGCTGCCTCGCAGGCGCTCGATAGGCTTGCGCGATGCCTCCCGCCGCCGCTTTCGCAGAGAAGCTCAACGAGCAGATCGCCAACGAGTTCGCCGCGCACCAGCAGTACGTCGCGTGCGCCGTCTACTACGACGCCGAGGCGCTGCCGCAGCTCGCGCGCTTCTTCTATCGCCAGGCGCTCGAGGAGCGCGGGCACGCGATGATGATGGTGCAGTTCCTGCTCGACACCGGCGCCGAGGTCACGACTCCCGGCGTCGACGCGCCGAGCTCGCGCTTTGCGAGCGTCGCCGAGCCGATCGCGCTCGCGCTCGAGCAGGAGCAGCGTGTCTCCGCGCAGATCAACGCGCTCGCCGCGACCGCGCGCGAGGCCGGCGACTACAGCTCCGAGCAGTTCATGCAGTGGTTCATCAAGGAGCAGGTCGAGGAGGTCGCGACGATGGGCGGCCTCTTGCGCGTCGCCGAACGCGCCGGCGAGAACGCCGCAGCGATCGAGGAGTACCTCGCGCGCGAGCATCCGGGTGACGAAGGCGGCGACCCGACCGCCCCGCAGGCCGCCGGCTCGGCCTGAGCCGCACGCCTGCTCAGAGCTCGAGCACGACGCCCTCGGCCGCGACGCTGACCGCCGGCGAGCGGCCCGCGAGTCGCGCCGCGAGCGCGTCGAGTTCGTCGTCGGTGCGGTCGAGGCGGTGGTGGAACAGCGCGACCGCCCGTGCGTTAGCGCGCTCCGCGAGCGCGACCGCGTAGTCGGCCGCGGCGTGTCCGAAGTGCGCCTCCGCCGCGAGCTCCTGCGGCAACAGCTGCGCGTCGTGCACGAGCACGTCGACGTCCGCCGTGAGCTCGAGCGCGGCCGCGTGGTACTCGCCGAGGCCGTCCGGTCCCGGCCCGAGCGCCGTCGGATTGTGGTCGGGCATGTACGCGATCGAGCAGTGCCCATCGCCGATCCGGTAGCCGTACGTGCGCCCGCCCTTGTGCGGGATCTCGCGCGCGAGCACGGCGAAGCCCTCGACCTCGTGCTCGCCCTCGGCGAGCGTCTCGAACGTCCACTGCCCGCGCAGCTCGCTCGGGCCGACGGGGAAGTACGGCGGCGACATCAGCCCCCCGAGCGCTCGCGCCGCGCTCGCGCCGTTCTCCTGCTCCGGCATCCGCACGTCCGCGCGCGTCGACTCGCGCTCGTGCACGGCGAAGAACGGCAGGCCGACGACGTGATCCCAGTGCAGGTGCGTGAGCAGGATCGTGCCGTCGAACGGTGCGCCGCCAAGCAACGCCATCGCCTGCAGCAGGCCCGTGCCCGCGTCGAGGATCAGCGTCGGCGCGCCCGCTCCGTCCGGCGTCAGCGCGAGGCACGACGTGTGCCCGCCATAGCGGACGAAGTCCCGGCCGGCGGCCGGCAGCGAGCCGCGCACGCCACAGAGCTCGACTCGCAAGTCAGCTCAGTCCCGGCCGCGTTGCCCGGGTACGCGATCGTGCGAGTGAGACGAGCTACAGCGGCGCATCGAGCTCATTATCTGTCAAGCGCCCGGCGCTGTCCAGATGCTCGGCGCTCAGGCCGCCGCGAGCTTGTTCATGTCGTAGTCGAAACCGGCCCGGCGCAGGTGCAGCAAGAGCTTCGGCTGCCACGTGCCGGCCAGGTCCAGGCGCACGTGCGAGACGCCGTCGAGATCGCACGGCATCTCGACGCCGTCCTCGTAGAGCACGCACACTCGCCCCGGCGAGAGCGCCGCGACGAGGAAGCCCATCTCGAAGATGACTTCCTGGTGCGCGCGCGTGGAGAAATACGGCTCCGCTTCGGACTCAAGGCGGGCGCCGCCGACGTCGTCGGCCGTCAGCAGGACGACCGCGTAGTGCGATCCAGGCGCGTCTTCGCGCAGCTCCTCCGTCAGCCGCGCGCGTTCGCTCGCGCGCCGGTTGACGATCTTGATCTCGTGCTCGCCCGCCTGCTCGAGCAGGTGCTCGACGGCCTGCTTCCACTTCTCGTCGCGCCCGTGCGCGAGATACACCTCGCGCGTCCGCGCCGTCGCCGGCGCCTCGTGCGGCTCGCGCTCGGCCGGCGCCGCCGGCTGAGGGTGCTGCGCGAGCTCCGCGCCGACCTGCTGCGCGTGCGCGAGCTCCGCGCCGACCGGCGGGAGCTCGGGCTCGTCCTCGACCGCGGGCTCGCGCGAGCGTTCGGCGAAGGACTCCTGCTCCGAGGTCGGCGTGTGCTCGGAGGAGCGCTCCTGGCGCGCTTCGACGTCGCGGTCCTGCAGCTCGACGACGTCGCCTGCGAGATCGCCGCGACCCTGTGGCGCGCCCAGCTCGCCCGGATCCGCCGAGCGCGCCTCTTCGCCCGCGCCGAGCGCCGCGGCGCTCGCGACGAGCTCGCCCGGTGCCGGCGGTCCGCTGCCGTTCTCGAACGCGAGCTCGCTCTGCAGCTCTGTGAGGAAGTCGATCGCCTGCTTGACGCACTTCAAGTCGGTGCTGTACTGCTCCTGCCAGCGCTTCGGCCCCTCCGCGCACGTCGCGCCGTCGGCGAACTCGCGCGCCTCTGCCGGACCGCCGTACATGTGCTCGAGCGCTTGCACAGTCGGGTCGATCCACTGGCTGCGCGCCGCCTTCCAGCTCTCGTAGTCGCTGAAGTCGCCGACGAGGCTCGCGCGCTGGACGAGCGCCTGGCCCTGTTTGATGCACTGGGCGAGCAGCTCGTAGGCGATCGGTACGGAGACCTGGAGCATCGAGCTACATCAACCCCAGGTGCGCCGCCACGCGCCTGCGGTTCAGCGAGCGCATCGTGCACGGCCTGAACGAGCGCACCTCGCTGCTCGGCCTGAACGATCGCGCCGCGCGCCAAGGCGTGCGCTCGTCGTTGCGGAAGGCGCTCGCGCCGATCAGGCTGCGCGTCGCCGCGCGCGCGAGGATCGCCGTCGCCACCAGGTGCTCGTCGATCACGTACTGAGAGTCGAGCACGAGCTGTCGGAGTAGTTGTGCTCGCTGTTGCATCGCTGTTCGCCTACGTATCGGCGGCGCGCGAGCAGTCTGTCCTCTCGGCGGCTCGTTTAGACGAGGATATGAATCGCGCCTGCCTACACTCGCTGCGTGGACCGTTCGAGCTGCCGCCACCGCGCGCCGCGCCTCGCCGAGCGAAGGCCGGCGTGAGAGCGGCCGTCCTGCGCGAGTACGGCGTCCCCGAGCCAGGCGACTTCGACGAGCCGCAAGTGCCCGACGGCGGCGCCGGCGAGCAGGCCGTAGTCGACGTGCTCGCCGCCGGTCTGAACCCCGTCGACGTCGCGATCTGCAGCGGGCGCTTCTATGCCGGACCGCCGCCGCTGCCGTGCGTCGCCGGGCGTGAGGGCGTCGGGCTGCTCGCCGGGCGGCGCGTCTACTTCGACGCGCCCGTGCTGCCGTTCGGCTCGATGGCCGAGCGCGCGCTGGTCGAGACCGGCTCGACGTATGACGTGCCCGACGGCGTCGAGGACGGCGTCGCCGTCGCGCTCGGCATCTCCGGGCTCGCCGCCTGGCTCGCGCTCACCTGGCGCGCCTCGCTGCAGCCCGGCGAGCACGTGCTCGTGTTGGCCGCCAGCGGCGTGCTCGGACAGATCGCCGTGCAGGCCGCCAAGCGGCTCGGCGCCGCTCGCGTCGTCGCCGCCGCGCGCTCGCCGGAGGGCCTCGAGCGCTGCCTCGAGCTCGGCGCCGACGCCGCCGTGCGCCTCGACGGCCGCGACGATCTCGCGCAGGAGCTCGCCGACGCCGGCGAGGGGCGGCTCGACGTCGTCGTCGACCCGCTGTTCGGTGAGCCCTTCGCGGCCGCCGTGCAGGCCGCGAGCTTCGGCGCGCGCATCGTCCAGCTCGGCGCCGGCGCCGGGGCTGACGCGACGCTCCACTCGCCGGCCGTGCGCGGGAAGATGCTCGTGATCATGGGCCACACGAACTTCGCCGCTCCGGCCGAGATCAAGCGCGAGGCCTATGAGCGCCTCGCGGCGCTCGCAGCATCCGGTGAACTCGAGATCGGGGTCGATCCGCTCGGCCTCGACGACGTCGCCGAGGCCTGGGCGCGGCTGAGCGCCGGGTCGCACCGCAAGATCGTGCTCGTTCCCTAGCGGCGCCCCGGTGCGCTCGCGGCGCGGCGCTACTTGCGCTTGGCCTGGTGCTCGATGACCTTGCCGAACGCTTGCTCGAGCTGCGTCGTCATCCGCAGCTTGAACAGCGCCAACAGCGCCGCCGAGGCGAGCGGGCGCAGCGAGTCGACGCCTTCGATCAGCTCGTCCCAGCCCTCGTCCGGCTGGCCGGCCTCGTCGAACGGCTTCCACAGCTCGCGCAGGAACAGCTTCGTGAAGTCGCGCGCGATCGAGTCGCAGTCGCGGCTCATCCGCTCGACGAGCACGAGCGCCGCGTGCAGCGGGATGCCGAGCGCGACGACCTCTTCCGCCGCCGCGAGCAGCGCCGGGCTCGGGACTTCGAAGCGATCTTCGCCGAGTGGCACGAGCAGCTTCAGCTTGCGCACGCGCTCGGCGTCCTTCGCGTCGAGCTCGCCGAAGCGCTTGTCGAGTTCCTCGGCCGTGATGAACTCCGGCGACTCGGCCTCGAACGGCGTCGTCACGGCCCTGCGCAGACCGAGCAGTCGCTCCGCGAGCCCGTCCGATCCGCTCAGCAGCCGCTCGATCGCCGCGAGGTTGAAGCCGTCCGCCTGCAGGTCGAGGATCAGGCGCAGCCGCGCGACGTGCTCGGCGTTGTAGTAGCCGACGCGCGCGCGCACCTCCGGCGGCGGCAACAGGCCGCGCGTGTGGTGGTTGCGGATGTTGCGCACCGACATGCCGACCTCCGCCGCGAGCTGCTCGACCGTCAGGTCGTAGTCCGACGTTGTCGCCCCCGGTGTCGCCGCGGTGTCGCGTTTCGCTCCGTCACCCGCCGGCTGCTCGACGGCCTTGCGCGTGCGCTTCGTGCCGCCGTTTTGCGGCGCCGCTTCTGGCGACTCCGCGCCGTTGCGCCGTGCGGCCGACCTCTCGCTTGCTATCTGTGCCATTCCTCACGCAAGGCTACCATGTTTGATGTAACCTCGATCGAGGTAATGGTTATCTCGATGTACGTGATCCGCTCTTTGACCATCCGTTACGAAGCGGCATCGTGGCGTGGCACTGCGCTGAGGAATCGCGCACATGGCTGAACGCGGCGCCGTACCGCAGGTCTCCGCTGGACGCCGCCGCGTGCTCGGCATGATCCGCTCGTTCACTTCGCCGCTGCTGCCCGACGACTACCTCGAGCTCGTCAACCCGCTGTGGTCGACGCGCGAGCTGCGCGGGCGGATCGAACGGATCGAGCGCGAGACGCCCGAGGCCGTCACCGTGCTGATCAAGCCCGGCTGGGAGTGGCCCGGACACCGGCCCGGTCAGTACCTGCGCCTCGGCATCGAGGTCGACGGCATCCACCACTGGCGCGCGTACTCGCTGACCTCCGACCCGCGTCGCTCCGACGGCTGCATCTCGATCACGCCGAAGCTCGTCGAGAGCGGCAAGGTCTCGCCGTTCCTGTTCAACGGCGTGCGCCCCGGCGCGATCGTCCGCCTCGGCGGCGTCGAAGGCACGTTCGTGCTGCCCGATCCGCTGCCCGAGCGGCTGCTGTTCATCAGCGCCGGCAGCGGCATCACGCCGATCATGAGCATGCTCCGCTCGCTCGCCGGCGAGCAGCGCCTGCGCGACGTCGTGCACGTGCACAGCGCACGCAGCGCCGACCGCGTGATCTTCGGCGAGGAGCTGCGACGCCTCGACGCGCGGCACGCCGGCTACCGCCTGCACGAGCAGCGCACCGGCGAGCAGGGGCGCGTGACCGCGGCGCACCTCGACGAGCTCTGCCCCGACTGGCGCGAGCGCGAGACGTTCCTCTGCGGCCCCGCCGGGCTGCTCGAGACGATCGGCGAGCGCTTCGAGCGCGATGGCGATCGCGCGCGCCTGCACATGGAGCACTTCCAGCCCGACGCGCGCGTCGGCGAGGGCGAGCGCGGCGCCGGCGGGACGATCGCCTTCACGAAGAGCCGCATCGAGGCGCTCAGCGACGGCGAGCAGCCGATCCTCGCCGCCGGCGAGAGTGCCGGCGCCGAGCTCGCGTTCGGCTGTCGCATGGGCATCTGCCACACGTGCGTCGGAAAGCTCTGCTCCGGCCAGGTGCGCGACCTGCGCACCGGCCGCGTGTACGGCCAGCCCGGCGAAATGGTCCAGACCTGCATCAACGCTCCCGAGGGCCCCGTCGAGATCGCCCTCTGAGCGGGCCGCCCGCAAAAAGACAACCCTTAAAGAGAGAAGGAACGACCAATGTCCACGAGCTTCGCCGATCTCCCCGCAAGCCCCGACCTGCCGCCGCTCACAGGCGAGGGCGAGAACCCGCTCGCGCGCCTCGACGCCGAGCAGCTCGACGCGCTCGGGCGCGAGTTCGACGCGATCCACGACGAGGTCTACGCCGACCTCGGCGACCGCGACGCGCGCTACATCCGCAGCACGATCAAGCTGCACCGCCAGCTCGTGCTCGCCGCGCGCGCGCTGCTGCTGCAGTCCCAGCGCAAGCCGTTCTGGCTCGCCGGCACGACCGCGCTATCGCTCGCGAAGATCCTCGAGAACATGGAGATCGGCCACAACGTCATGCACGGGCAGTGGGACTGGATGAACGACCCCGACATCAACTCGCAGAGCTGGGACTGGGACACCGCCTCGCCCGCCGACGCCTGGCGGCACTCGCACAACTACGAGCACCACACGTACACGAACATCCGCGGCAAGGATCGCGACCTCGGCTACGAGATCATGCGGATCGACCCGCACCAGAAGTGGCACCCCGTCTACCTCGCGCAGCCGCTCTACAACCTGCTGCTGATGGGCTTCTTCGAGTGGGGCGTCGCCGTGCACGACCTCAACCGCGGCGCGATCCACTCCGGCGAGAAGTCGAAGGCGCAAGTCGTCGAAGAGCTCAAGGCGATCGGCGTCAAGGCGCGCGATCAGATCGTCAAGGACTACGTCGCCTTCCCCGCGCTCAGCGCGCTCGCCGGCCTTGTCTCGAGCCGTGGATCGGCGAAGGCCGCGCGCCGCTCGTTCAAGTCCACGCTGAAGGCCAACTTCACCGCCAACATCGTGCGCAACGTGTGGTCGTACTCGATCATCTTCTGCGGGCACTTCCCCGACCAGACGTACACGTTCAGCCAGGACGAGGTCGCCGACGAGAGCCGCGGCGGCTTCTACGTTCGTCAGCTGCTCGGTGCCGCCAACATCGACGGCGGCCCGCTGTTTCACCTGCTCGCCGGCAACCTCAGCTTCCAGGTCGAGCACCACCTGTTCCCCGACATGCCCTCCTCGCGCTACGCCGAGATCGCGCCGCGCGTGCGCGACATCTGCCGGCGCTACGGGCTGCCCTACAACACCGGGCCGCTGCACAAGCAGCTCGGCACCGTCCACCGGACGATCCTGCGCTTGGCCTTTCCCGGAGGGAAGACGCGGCCGAAGCCCGGGCCCTACAGGCCCGTCTCCTGAAGCGCGCCGCCCCGGGTCGGCCCGGAGCCGACGGGCCGGTCTAGCGGCGCGGGTCCTCGCCCGGCGGCGCCTCGCCGTGCAGCGTCGCGACGAGCGAGCGCGGCCCGCCGTGGTCGCGGTGCTCGCACAAGTAGATGCCCTGCCACGTGCCGAGCGCGAGGCGCCCGCCCGCGACCGGGATCGTCAGCGACGAGCCGAGCAGCGACGACTTGACGTGCGCCGGCATGTCGTCAGCTCCCTCGAGCGTGTGCGTCCAGTAAGGCGCGTCCTCCGGGACCGACTCGTCGAAGTGCGACTCGAAGTCGCGGCGCACGTCCGCGCTCGCGTTCTCGTTCAGCGTCAGCGACGCCGACGTGTGGCGGATGAACAGGTGCAGCAGACCGATCTCGACTTCCGCGATCCGCGGCACCGCCGCGAGCACCTCGCGCGTGATCAGGTGAAAGCCGCGCGGCATCGCCTCCAGCCGGATCTCGCCTTGCGCCCACATGCGAAGAACCGTAGCGTCGCCGTGGGGTCGGCGGCGCGAGTAGTCCCAATCCGCAAGAATAGAGCGATCAATCTATTCAGAGCGGAGGCACGTCCGTGCAGCAACTCACCTACACCGCCCCGAACGAGCTGCACTGGCTCGAAGCAGATGAGCCGACGCTGAGCTCCGACGCCGCCGCGCTCGTTCGCCCCGTCGCCGTCGCGACGTGCGATCTCGACGCGCTGATCCTCGCCGGCGAGTCGCCGTTCCCCGCGCCGTTCCCGATCGGGCACGAGTGCGTCGCCGAAGTGATCGACGCCGGAGATGCCGCCGGCTCGTTCGCGCGCGGCCAGCTCGTCAGCGTGCCCTTCCAGATCTCCTGCGGCGAGTGCGCCGCCTGCCGGCGCGGGCGCAGCAGCAACTGCACGAGCGTCCCGTTCATGTCGACGTACGGCTTCGGCCCCGCCGTCGAGCAGTGGGGCGGCTTCCTCTCAGACCTCGTCTGCGTCCCCTACGCCGAGCGCATGCTCGTGCCCGTCCCGGCCGGTCTCGAGCCCGCCGCCGTCGCGAGCGCCTCCGACAACATCTCAGACGCGTGGCGCGCCGTCGCGCCGGCGCTCGAGGAGGAGCCCGGAGCGCCTGTGCTCGTCGTCGGCGGCGCGAGCTCCGGCTCGATCGGCCTCTACGCCGCCGCCATCGCGCTCGCGCTCGGCGCCGAGTCGGTCACGTACGTCGACACCGATGCCTCGCGTCGCCAGACGGCCGAGCAGCTCGGTGCGGACACGGTCGCCGAGACGCCGTCGCGGCTCGGGCCGTTCCCGATAACCGTCGACTCCTGCGCCGACCCTGCCGGCCTCGCGCTCGCGCTGCGCTCGACCGCGCCCGACGGCACGTGCACGAGCACCGCGATCTACTTCGGCGAGCAGCCGTCGCTGCCGCTGCTCGAGATGTACACGAAGGGCATCACGTTCAAGACCGGGCGCGCGAACGCGCGCGAGGCGATGCCGCACGTGCTCGAGCTCGCCGCCGCCGGCGCGTTCCGGCCAGAGCTCGTCACGAGCCGCGTCGTAGGCTTTGCCGATGCCGCCGACGCCCTGCTCGAGCGCGACTGGTGCAAGCTCGTGATCGAGCGATGAGCGCCGCCGCCGTGACGATCGACGAGCTCGTGCTCGCCGACGAGCCCGAGCGCTGGAGCGCGCTCGGCTTCGACGTGCACGGCAGTCGCGTGTCGATCGGCGGCGTGCGCTTGCGGCTCGCCGGCGAGGACGCCGGGCGCGGCATCCTCGGCTGGTCGCTGCGCGCGATCGCGTCGACCGAGCTCGACGGACTCGTCACGACACGCTCCGATTCGGCCGAGCCCGCGCTCGCGCCCGAGCACCCCAACGGCGTCCTCGCCGTCGATCACGTCGTCGCGATGTCGCCTGCGCTCGATCGCAGCGTCGCCGCGCTGCAGGCAGCCGGGCTCGACCTGCGGCGGATTCGCGAGGAGCCGACGCCCGCAGGCGCGCCGCGCCAGGCCTTCTTCCGCCTCGGCGGCGAGATCCTCGAGGTCGTGCAGGTGCCCGAGCACGCGCTCGATCGCAGCGGCGGAGCTGACGCGCCCGCGCGGCTGTGGGGGCTCGCGCTGATCGCTCCCGAGCTCGACCGCGCCGTTGCTGCGCTCGGTGAGCACGCCGGCGAGCCGCGCGCGGCCGTCCAGGCCGGGAGGCGCATCGCGACGATCAAGCGCTCCGCCGGGCTCGCCGTGCCCGTGGCGCTGATGAGCGCCAAGCCCTAGGCGCGAGCGGAGAGCTCTACGGCCGGCTGCCGCGACGCTGCGTCCTGCGTCGCTATCTTCGCCGCCTGCTCGCCACCGAGGAACGGTGCGAGCGCGATGTACGTCGCCGACGGGACGAGCTCCGGCAGCTCCGCGATCCTGCCCGCGAGCGCGTATTGCAGGCAGAGGTCGAACAGCCCGCCCGCGATCGCCTCGATCGTGATCGCGCGCGGGACGACGCCGCCGATCTGCTCGCTCTCGGGCACGAGCAGGCGCGCGAACGCGCCGACGCTCTCCGCCGAGCGTTCTGCCGTGTGCGGCGTGACGATCAGCGCGTCGATCAGCGCGATCTGCGCAAACGCCGGCTCGCTCGCGAGGAAGCCGAACAGCGCGTCGATCCCTGCACGTACGGCCTCGCGCCAGTCGCTCTCCGCCGCAAACGCGCGTTCGACGACCGCCAGCGCCTTGCCGAAGCCGACCTCGTACGCGACGAGGAACGCGTCCTCCTTGTCGGCGAAGTGTTCGTAGAACGCGACGAGCGAGACCGCCGCCTGCTCGGCGATCTCTTCGACCTTCAGCGACGCGTAGCCGTCGCGTGCCGTCAGGTTCGTCGCCGCGTCGAGGATGCGTGCGCGCTGGTTCTGCACGACGTAGCTCTTCGAGACGTTCTGGTCGCCGCGCGCGAGCCCGCGCCGGCCGCCGAGCAGCGGGTGCGGCGCGAGCGTGCCCGGCGCTCGCCCCGCTCGTTGAGCAATCGCTGTGCGCTGCGCGCTCGACAGCTCGATCGGCTCTTCGAGCATCGCCTGCGGGGCCGGGTAGTACGCAGTCGCCCACGCCGTCAGGTCCGGGATCAACGCGTACAGCTCGTCGCGATCGGCGCGCAGCACGCGCCGGTAGAGCACGCGGTTCAGCCCGCCGATGATCGCCTTGACGGCCGGATCGGCGACGGTTCCCTCGCCTGGCGCGAGCTCGAGCGCGTCGCGGATCAGCTCCTCGAAGCGTTTCGAGGACTTCTCGCGGCGCGCGATCCCGGCCGGGCCGACGGCCGCGATCTCGAGCAGGCTCAGCCGCAGCGCGCCCGGGTTGTCGATCGCCGCGTCGAACAGCGCGCGAATTCCCGCTTCGACGCGCCCCGGCCAGCCGACGCCTTCGCGATAGGCGTTCTCGATCCGGCGCGTCGCCTCGGCCATGATCAGGTCGAACGTGACGAGCAGGCACTCCTGCTTGTTTTCGAAGTGCTCGTAGAACGTCTTGCGCGACACGCCCGCGCGCGAGATCACGTCGGCCACGCGCGTCGCCCGGTAGCCGTCCTCCGCGATCGCGTCGATCATCGCGAGCGCCAGCCGCACGCGCTGTTCCGAGCGCGCGCGCTCGCGCGCCTTCGACACCGATCGCTTGCGCGGTCGCTCGGCGTGCCCGTTCGTGGGTGCGTCCGCAGGCGCCCGCGTCTCCGTGCGCGGCGTCCCCTGAGTGCCGAGCTCGACGTCCGCTGTGAGCGTGTTCGGCGCCGCCGAGGGGATCTGCTCCGATGAACGATCGAGCGTCACTCGGTCGCCCTTCGGCCGCCGGCCTGGCCAAGCATCTGCGTCCTAGTCTCCGTAATTCGGATAAACGTCCGCATCGAGTGGTTCGAATAAGGTAAATCGATCATTTGATATGTAAACAGTAGCCTACTTTGCTCTTGACAGAGCCGATCGGCTGTGGGATGTTGGGATTTCGAGAGTGACCTCCCTCGTCCGGTCACCTTGAGTAAACGCTCGACGCCGCTCCCTCCCTGGCGCGGGCGTATATGCCGGGGGGCGTCGTGACCTGGCTCTGGTCACGGCGCCCAACGGTGCTCTGCGCTGCGCTTGGCGGCGGATGCAGCGTTCGCCGCGAGAGGCGTAGGCTGTGCTCAGAGCCTGCCGCGCCTGACCGAAAGGACGACATCCGATGAGCTGGGACTTCTCGACCGACCCCGATTTCCAGGAGCAGCTCGACTGGATGAACGAGCTCGTTCGCCGCGAGATCTGGCCGCTCGAGGCGATCTGGCACGACCTTGGGATCGACGGCCTCACCGAGGCGATCGCGCCGCTACAGGAGCAGGTCAAGGAGCGCGGGCTGTGGGCCGCGCACCTGCCGCCCGAGCTCGGCGGCCAGGGCCTCGGCCAGGTCAAGCTCGGCCTGATGCACGAGATCCTCGGCACTTCGCCGATCGCGCCGCTCGCGTTCGGCAACGCCGCGCCGGACTCCGGCAACTCCGAGATCCTCGCGATGGCCGGTACGCCCGAGCAGAAGGATCGCTGGCTGTACCCGTTGCTCGCCGGCGACCTGCGCAGCGCGTTCAGCATGACCGAGCCCGACACGCCCGGCTCCGACCCGACGCAGCTGCGCACGCGCGCGACGCGCGACGGTGACGAGTGGGTGATCGACGGCAAGAAGTGGTTCTCCTCCAACGGCTCGATCGCCGACTTCCTGATCGTCATGGCCGTCACCGACCCCGACGCACGCGGGCCGCAACGTGCGTCGATGTTCATCGTCCCGCGCGACACGCCCGGCGTCGACGTCGTGCGCGACGTTCCGACGATGGAGCACCCGTGGGAGCAGTTCGGCGCCTACGGCGGGCATTCCGAAATCGTCTACGACAACGTCCGCATCCCCGCCGATGCGCTGCTCGGAGGAGTCGGCGACGGCTTCATGCTCGCGCAGCAGCGGCTCGGCCCCGGCCGCATCCACCACTGCATGCGCTGGCTCGGAGTCGCGCGTCGCGCCTTCGAGATGATGTGCGAGCGCGCGACGTATCGCCACGCGCACGGATCGCTGCTGTCCGAAAAGCAGACCGTGCAGAACTGGATCGCCGACAGCGCCGCCGAGATGCAGGCCGCGCGGCTGATGACGCTGCACGCCGCGTGGGTGATGGACACGCAGGGCGCGAGCGCCGCGCGCGTCGACATCGCGCTGATCAAGTTCTACGGCGCCAAGGTGCTGCACGACGTCGTCGACCGCGCGCTGCAGACGCACGGCTCGCTCGGCTACTCGACCGACCTCCCGCTGGAGCAGATGTACCGCTTCGCCCGCGCCGCCCGAATCTACGACGGCCCCGACGAGGTCCACCGCCAAACCGTCGCCCGCCGCATCCTCAACGGCTACTCGCCGCCCCCCGACGGAGTGCCCACCGAGCACCTGCCGACGCGCCGCGCCGAGGCTAGGGAGCGCTTCGCCCACCTACTAGGCGCGCTGACCGCCAACGACTAAAGGTCAGTGCCACAGACGGGCCGGATGCCCGTCCACGTAACGGTCGTGGCGAGCGGAGCGGTCACAAATTGAATCGAGAAGCGGAGCTCGGCTCGACTAAGAGGCCGGATGCCGTTTAACAGGTCCTGGCACGGCGCTCGGCCCGCGCCACCTACCTGTCCGGCTGGTTGAGATTCCACTCGACCCAAGCCAACCCCTTACGCCCGTCCGCGCACCGCACCGCGCACATCGAGCGCGGGAAGTGCGAGACGCGCCCGTCGTCGGCGACGAGCCGCAGCGGAGCGTGCGCGAGCGGTTCGATCTCGACGTCCAGCTCGAGTGGGTCGAGCGACAGCCGCGCGTCGGCGATCAGGTCGTCCTCGTCGAGGCTCTCGTCAGCGGCGACGCCTGTCAGCTCGACCAGCGGCGTGCCGGGCGTCTGCGCGTAGCCGATGCCGAACGTCGGCATCCCTGGCAGCCGCAGCTCGACGGCGTGGAGGTGCGTACCGTCGTCGAGGTGCGCCGCGCTCCAGACCCAGTCCATCGACCACCAGTCGCGCGCGGCCCACGAGTGGTCGCGCTGGCCGACCGCGTCTTGCAGCTCGATCGCCTCGTCGCCGATGCGGATCGTCCCGGAGACGGCGCACGGGATCTCGTAGCGCGTCGTCAGCCGATACGCGTACGGCTCGGCCGCCGTGCTCCAGGCGAGCTCGAGCGAGACCGGGATCTCGCTGCCGGGCTCGCCGCGAAGCAGCGCCGCCGGATCGTCGTAGGACTCTCCGAGCGCGTCGAGCGTGACGAGGAAGCGCTCGAGCGGCTGCTCGCAGCGGTGCTCGGCGCGCAGCTTCTCGGTGCGCAGCGCGAGGTGCTCGCCGACCGGCAGCGGCGCGGCGAAGTCGACTACGGCGACCGTCGGGCGGCCGGGGCCGCAGACCAGCGCCGTGTACCAGCAGACGCCGAGGTTCGGATAGCGCCCGACGCGCACATACGCGCCGACGCTGCCGTCCTTCGCAATCGCGTCGAAGTACCAGCTCTCGCTCCACAGCGGCTCCGGGCTCGGCGCGTGCTCCGCCTCGTCTTGTGGCGCCGGGCGCAGAGGCGCCGCCGGCGCGCTGCCGGCCGCCGGCAGCAGCTGCTCGGCATCGAGGTCGAGCGCATGCTGGCTGTGGCGCGCGAGCATCGTCATGAACATCTGATCGCCGCGCTCGGTTCGCTCGACGAGCATCGGCGCGATGATCGCCATCAGCACGCCGGCGAAGGTGTGGCGGCGGTACTCCTCCCAGCAGAGCTCCCATTCGAGCCCTTCGACGCCCTGCGCAAGCAGCGCCGCGTGGTACTCGCCGAGCAGCTCACGCTCGTGACGCCGGCGTTCGTCGAGCGGCAGGCCGCCGCCGATGAAGTACGCCGCGTCGGTCATCGCGCCGCCCCAGCCGACCGTCTGCCAGTCGACGACCGTCAGCGGTTTGCCGCCGTCCGGCGGGCCGAACAGCAGGTTGTCGAGGCGGAAGTCGCCGTGCACGAGCCCCTGCGGTCCGCGACGGTCCGCGAGCCACGCGTCGAGGCGCTCGACGAAGCGCTCGCACAGCGCGCGGTGCTCCGGCGCGACGCGCTCGCCGTAGCGCTCGAGGAAGCCCGGCAGCAGTTGCGCGACGAGCGCCTGGTTGATCGGGCTCGGGCGGTTCAGCCAGTCGCTGCCGGCGAGCGCTTCGTCACCGAGCACAGGCGCGTGCAGCCGCGCGAGCGCGCTGACGGCCAGGCGCGCCTGCTCGATGTCGCAGCCCGCGATCTGGTCGCCGGGCTGCGCATCGCGCAGATCCTCGAGCAGCAGCGTGAACCAGCCCTGCGAGTCGTCGAACAGCGCGAGCGAGCAGCGGGGCAGTGGGCCGCCGATGCGCGGTGCGAGCTCGTCGTAGAAGCGGATCTCGCGCGCGTAGATGCCGAGCCCGATGCCGGTCGCGCGGCTCGCCGTGTCGGCCGCCGCGAGCTTCAGCACGATCGTCTTCGGGCGCCGCGCCTGGTCGGCGGTGTCGGCGTACTCGAGCGTGATCCTGTGGCTCTCGCTCATCTGACCCGTGCCGACGGGCTCGGCGTCGAACGCCGTGACCGGGCCGGTACCGAGCGCGGCCGCGAGCCAAGCCTCGTCGAGGTCGTCGAGCGTGCGAATGAGCCGGCTCACCTCCCCAGGCATGCGCTCAGCGTAGTGCGCTGTAGCGCTCTGCCCGACCCGCGCGGGAGAAACGAGTCGATCCAACCCGGCCCGGAACCCGAGGCGCCGCCTCTCGCGACGGCGTAGTTGTCGGCATTCCGACGATCGTTCGAGGACTCGTGCTACGCAAATCGCCGATCGAGCGCCGCGCATTCGCACCAGTACAACGATTGCCACCCGCCGTTACTGCGCAAAGCCCCTGTTCGCGGGCGTCCGGCCGCCTATCGGACACGTGTCCACAAATTTCGTTCGCTCATATGAAAAAGAGCCTGTCGTCCGAAAGGTACGACATGAGTTGCCCGATACGAACGCATAGGACGACAGGATGTCGCCTCGTTGGGGCAGAACGCGATGCAGGAGGCGTAGCGATGAATGCAGCAATGGGTGTGAGCGCAGCCGTAGGCGTGCTCGAGGGGGATGGTTCGGCGTTCGAGTGGGCAGGCGCACCGACGGCGATCGCCGGCGAAGCGAGCGCGCGTGTCTCGGAGCATCGGCTCCCGTGCGTGTCGAGCGGCTCGCCGGACGGCTGCTCGTGCCGCTCGCAGATCGCCAGAGACGTCGTCGCGCAGGCGTGGGCACGCGAGCTCGAGGCCAGCGGCGACCGCGAAGGGCGCTTCTTCCACTTCATCTCCGACGGCGGCGTGTGGATGGCCTACGGGCTCGCCGACGGCAACGTTCGCGGCGTCTACTGCCCGTCGCACAACAGCCAGCGCGCCGAGCGCTCGCGCGCGGCGAGCTGCCGTGCCGGCGACGTCGTGCTCGAGCTGCCGCTCGCGGCCTGAGCGGCGCGGCGGCGGCACACGGCGCGGGCCTCACATCGGGGCGCGGCGGGCGGATACGATCAGGCGCTTGCCGCCCGACCGACCGACAGACACGCCCGCGACGGTGCCCGAGCGCCCGACGCTCGACGGCTTGGAGCAGAAGTGGAGCGAGGCGTGGGAGCGCGACGGCTGCTATCGCTTCGATCGCTCGGCGCCGCGCGAGCGCGTGTTCTCGATCGACACGCCGCCGCCGACGGTCAGCGGCTCGTTGCACGTCGGGCACGTCTTCTCCTACACGCACACGGACGCAGTCGCGCGCTACCAGCGCATGCAGGGCAAAGCGGTCTTCTATCCGATGGGGTGGGACGACAACGGGCTGCCGACCGAGCGTCGCGTGCAGAACCACTTCGGCGTGCGCTGCGACCCGTCGGTTCCATACGACGCGCGCTTCGAGCCGCCGGCGGAGCCCTCCGAGAAGGAGCCCGTCTCGATCTCGCGCCCGAACTTCGTCGAGCTTTGCCTGCGCCTGACGGAGACGGACGAGCGCGCCTTCGAGGATCTCTGGCGCGGGCTCGGCCTGTCGGTCGACTGGTCGATGACGTACACGACGATCGGCGCCGGCGCGCAACGCATCTCGCAGCGCTCGTTCCTCGGCCTGCTCGAGCGCGGCGAGGCCTACCAGCTCGAGGCGCCGACGCTGTGGGACGTCGACTTCCAGACGGCCGTCGCGCAAGCGGAGCTCGAGGATCGCGAGCGGCCCGGGGCGATGAACCGCGTGCGCTTTCGCCTCGCCGACGGCGCCGGCGCGGAGGGCGACTCTGCGCTGATCGAGACGACGCGCCCCGAGCTGATCCCGGCGTGCGTGGCGCTGCTCGCGCACCCCGACGACGAGCGCCAGCGCGCGCTCGTCGGCAAGGACGTCTTGACGCCGCTGTTCGGCACGCGCGTGCCGGTGCTGACGCATCCGCTCGTCGATCCCGAGAAGGGCACCGGGCTGGTGATGGTCTGCACGTTCGGCGACCTGACCGACGTCGTCTGGTGGCGTGAGCTCGGACTGCCTGTGCGCTCGGTGCTCGGCGCCGACGGGCGCCTTGCGGAAGTCCCGTGGGGCGCTGCCGGATGGGAGTCCGTCGATGTCGAGCGTGCACGTCGGGACTACGAGGAGCTGCAGGGCAGGACGGTCAACCAGGCGCGCAAACGGATCCTCGAGCTGCTCGATCAGGCTGACGACATCGTCGGCGAGCCGACGCCGGTCACGCGCGCGGTCAAGTTCTTCGAGAAGGGCGAGCGCCCGGTGGAGATCGTCACGAGCCGGCAGTGGTTCCTGCGCACGATGCCCCACCGCGAGAAGCTGCTGCAGCGTGGCCGCGAGCTGAGCTGGCACCCGCCGTACATGCGAGCGCGCTACGAGGACTGGGTCAACGGGCTGACCGGCGACTGGTGCGTCAGCCGCCAGCGCTTCTTCGGCGTGCCGTTCCCGCTTTGGTACCGGCTCGACGCCTCCGGCGCGGTGCTCTACGACGAGCCGATCGCGGCGCGCGAGGAGCAACTGCCGGTCGATCCCTCGACGGACGTGCCCGACGGCTACTCGGCCGGGCAGCGCGGCGTCCCGGGTGGCTTCGTCGGCGATCCGGACGTGATGGACACGTGGGCGACCTCTTCGCTGACGCCGCAGATCGCCGGTGGGTCGGCCGGCGCCGCGTCGCCCACGGGCGAGGATCGGGAACTGTTCGCGAAGGTCTTCCCGATGGACGTGCGCCCGCAGGCGCACGACATCATCCGCACTTGGCTGTTCTCGACGATCCTGCGCTCGCAGCTCGATCACGACGCGCTGCCGTGGAAGAACGCGGCGATCTCCGGCTGGGTGCTCGACCCGGACCGCAAGAAGATGTCGAAGTCGAAGGGCAACGTCGTGACGCCGATGCACCTGCTCGAGGAGTACGGCGCCGACGCCGTTCGCTACTGGGCCGCGAGCGGCCGTCCGGGCACGGACACGGCCTTCGACGCGCAGCAGATGAAGGTCGGACGGCGCTTGGCCGTGAAGCTGCTGAACGCATCGAAGTTCGCGCTCGCGGACCTGCCGCCGGAGGGGGAGGCGCTGACGAGCCCGCTCGATCGCGCGATGATCGCGCGCCTCTCGGCCGTCGTCGCCGACGCGACGGAGAGCTTCGACGGCTACGACTACGCGCGCGCGCTCGAGCGCGTCGAGGTGTTCTTCTGGTGGTACTGCGACTACTACCTCGAGCTCGTCAAGGGGCGGCGCTACGACGCCGGCGAGTCGCAGGACGCTCGCCAGGGCGCCGCGTCGGTCAGCCGCGCGCTGCGACGCTCGCTGTCGGTCTTCCAGCGCCTGCTCGCGCCGTTCCTGCCGTTCGTCACCGAGGAGGTCTGGTCGTGGTGGCAGCAGGGCTCGGTGCACCGCGCGAGCTGGCCCGACGCGGCCGAGCTCGTTGCTGCGCTCGGCGACGTCGAGGCCGGCTCCGCGGAGGACGAGGACGAAGCGCTCGCGATCGCAGCGGACGTGCTCAAGGAAGTGCGCAAGGCGAAGTCGGAGGCGCGCCGGCCGATGCGCGCGCCGGTCGCGCGCGTCGTCGTCCACGACAGCCCGGCGCGCCTCGCCGCGCTTGCGCTCGGCGTCGAGGATCTGCGGCTCGCCGGCTCGATCGACGCCGTCGAGACAGCCGAGGCGGACGAGTTCACCGTCGAGGTCGAGCTGGCCCAGGAGCAGGCGGACGGTTCGTAACCGGATCGCGCACGCCCCGCGCCGGGCGCTCACGCCGGGCCGGCGCAGGATGCCGATTGGATGCGTGGAATATCCGCGCATGACAACTCCAAAGCATCGATACCTCTCCGCGAGCGTCCTGCTCGTCGCGGCGATCATCGTCGCGGCCCTCGCGATCTCCGCTTCGGCAGCAACGCCGCTGAAGATCACGAACTGCAACAAGGCCGTCTCGCGGCCGAAGCTGCTGACGCTGACGTGCGGCGATGGCAACGAGGTCCTGAAAGGGATGACCTGGTCGAGCTTCGGCGATCCGACGGCCTCGGGCAAGGGCACGTTCGTGACGAACGACTGCGAACCGAACTGCGCCGCCGGCAAGGACGTCAGCTACCCCGTGAGCGTCAAGGCACAGGGATCGAAAAAATGCAAAGGCGCGACGGTCTACGCAAAGCTCTCGTTGACCTACACCGGCCCGAAGAAGCCGCCGCCGAGCGAACCGCGCAAATGGTTCCTCACCTGTCCTTCCTGAGTCGGACCGGTTTGAACGACTGATTCTCCCCGCGCTGCACGCGCGTTCAGGCGAGCGGCGCCGGCGGCCCGAGCTGCTCGCCCGCCAGCGGATCCGCGCCGTCCCATGCGCCTTCCGAGGCGTATGGGCGGAAGCGGATGAAGGCCGAGGCATGGTGGAAAGGGCGCTTGGCATGCGCCCTGACAGCGTCGCGATGCTCGCTGCCGGACAGTCCACCGGCGTAGGCGCGCATCGCAGCGGTGCTCTGCCACAGCGAGAACGTTGCGACGAGCCCCGGCGGGCGCGCGAGCCCTGTCCCGCGCAACAGCGCCGGGTCGCGCACGGCGAGCCGTTCGGCCGCGGCTCCCGCAGCGAGGAAGCGCCTTGCCTGCGAGAAGCGCAGGCGACCGATCGTCAGCGCAGCGACAGACTCGTCCGAGGCCGTCGGCGACTGCTCGCCGAGGAGCCCGTCGAGCGGCGGCCATGCGCCGAAGATGTGAGTCGCTCGTAGACGTGTGCGCCAGCCGCCGGCTAGTGCCTCAGCGAGCGGATGCGCCGCGAGGAAGCGGTCGAGCGCGCCGTCGTCGTCCCACGCGGCGATCAGCGCGACACGGCCTGCGTCGGGCCGCGGCAGCAGACGCTCGCTGAGCGGGGCCGCGACGGTGAGCACGCTGTAGCGCAGGCCTGGAGCGTCGGGGGGAAAAGGTCGCGAGCGAAGCAGGCGCAACCCGGCGAGCTTGCCGACGTCAGCTATGTGGAAGGAGGCGATCACGCGCTCGTGAGCTGTCCTGCGGACACGTTACTATTCAGTATACCAGATGGTAACTTTGCCCGAGACAGGGACACCGCCAGCACTGAAGCGGGTCAGGCTGCCGGCCGCCGAGCGTCGCGCGCTGATCGAGCAGGCGGCCGCGCGGCTGTTTGCCGAGCGTGGCTATGAGCAGACGACGGTCGCCGACATATCGGCCGCGGCCGGCGTAAGCAAGCCGATGCTGTACCGCTACTTCGAGTCGAAGAAGGAGCTGCAGATGAAGCTGCTCGAGCGCCGGCGAGACGAGCTCGCGGCGGCGCCGCTCGGCAAGTTCCTCGAGACCGACGGCTCGCTACTGCAGCGGCTCGAGGCGATGATCGACGCGTGGTTCATGCACGTCGAAGAACACGCCGACTCCTCGCGCCTGCTGTTCCAGGACGTCGCCGGCGATGCGGAGATCAAGGAGCTGCAGCGCGAGCTGCGCCGCCGCCAGCGCGCAGCCGACGTCGCGATGTTGCGCGAGTTCGGTTCGCCGCTGCCGGAGGCCGAGCTGGAGCCGCTCGGCGAGATCATCCGCAGCTCGCTGACGGGTCTCGCGCTGTGGTGGCTCGACAGTCCCGAGGTGCCACGCGCGATCGTCGTATCGGCGATGCTGAGAATGCTGCGAGGGATGCTCGCCGTCGAGTGAGCCGCGGGGCGCGCGCGTTGGGCATCGGGCCGGAGCCGACGCGCTCGCTTGGATAGGGTCCGGCTCATGGAACGCACGCCGATAGCCGAGCTGCCGCAGAAGCTCGACGAGCGCGTCAGGATTCGCGGCTGGGTCAACGCGCTGCGCGACCAGAAGCGCGTGCAGTTCATCGTCGTGCGCGACGAAACGGGCATGGCGCAGGTCGTGCTCCCCAAGGACGATCCGCCGAGTGAGCTGAACGAGCGGATCTCGGCGCTCACGCCGGAGTCGGCCGTGACGATCCTCGGCACGGCCAAGGCCGACGAGCGTGTGAACCTGAGCGGTCTGGAGATCAAGCTCGAGCAACTCGAGGTCGACTCGCTCGCCGAGCCCGAGGTGCCGATCGCGCCCGACTCGGCGCTCGACAAGCGGATCGATTGGCGCTACCTCGACTTGCGCCGGCCTGACCGCAAGCTGATCTTCGAGGTGCAGACGACGACCGAGCGGGCGATGCGCGACTTCTGGTTCCAAGAAGGCTTCATCGAGCTGCACTCGCCGAAGCTGACCGGCGCGGCGACGGAGTCGGGCGCAGAGCTGTTCAAGCTCGAATACTTCGATCGCATGGCGACGCTCGCGCAGTCGCCGCAGTTCTACAAGCAGATGGCGATGGCGGCCGGGTTCGGCAAGGTCTTCGAGGTCGGTCCCGTGTTCCGCGCGAACCCGTCGTTCACATCGCGCCACGACACCGAGTTCACGAGCGTCGACACGGAGATCTCGTGGATCGACTCGCACGAGGACGTGATGTCCTTCGAGGAGCGCTGGCTCGCACACACGCTCGCTGCCGTCAAGGACGTGCACGGCGAGCAGATCGCCGAGATGTTCGACACGGAGCTCGTCGTGCCCGAGGTGCCGTTCCCGCGCATCACGCTCGAGGACGCCAAGCAACTGCTGCGCGATGCCGGACACGGGGCGCCGGGCGAGGGCCACGACCTCGACCCGCCGAGCGAGCGCGCGCTGTCGGCGATCGTCAAGGAGCAGCACGGTCACGAGTTCACGTTCGTAACCGACTACCCGACGTCGGTGCGGCCCTTCTACCACATGCGCTACGAGGACCGGCCGACCGTCACGAAGAGCTTCGACCTGCTCTGGCGCGGCATCGAGCTGACGACCGGCGCGCAGCGCGAGCACCGCCACGAGCAGCTGCTCGCGCAGGCCGCCGAGAAGAAGGTCGACACCGACGCGATCAGCTACTACCTCGATTTCTTCCGCTTCGGCGCGCCGCCGCACGGCGGCTTCGGCTTCGGGCTGACGCGCCTGTTGATGCAGATGCTCGGACAGGACAACGTCCGCGAGGTGACGTTCCTCTACCGCGGGCCGCATCGGCTCGAGCCGTAGGGGCGGCGTCGCGCACCCGGCGGGAGCCACGGGCGTCGGGACTAGGGATTGCCGGATTGGGGTAAACCTCGCCTAAGCACGTAAAGCGAGCACCCCGAGGAGCAGCCAGTGAGCAGAGCAACGAAGCGTCGCACAGCCCTTGCAGCGGCGAGCTCGGTTGGGCTGAGCGCCGCCTCGATCGCCTTCTTCGGCGTCGCCAGTGCAGCGCCCGCGCTGGCGCTCGACCTTCCCGCCGGCGCTCCGCAGGCGCCGGCCGTCACGATCCAGGCTCCAGCGGCGAGCAGCGCTGTGCCGACATCAGCCGACGCAGGCGCTGTCGCGGGCGCTGTGGGCACGGGCGGCGGAGGCAGTGCGCCCGGCACGCTCGCCGAATCCTTGCACCGGACCTCGCCGCCGGCGAGCCCGGCGCCGGCGCCTGACGGCCATGCGCCGCCGAGCCGCCCGACACCGCCGCGGACGATCAGAGCGATTGTCGAGACGACCGTCCACGCGGTCGAAGCCGACGTTTCAGGAGCGTCCGCCGGAGCCCTGGAAGGCTCCGCGGGTGCGGCGGCACCTACGCCTGCTTCCTCTGCGAAGGCCCTGGCCGCCGGCGGCGAGCCGGCTCGGCCGAGCGCGACTGCGCAGCAGTCCTCATCACGCGGAGCGGTGGCCGCTTCGACGGCGCACTCGGCGGCCGCGGCGAGTGCGAGCCGTGAGCGGGAAGCTCGACGTGGCGGTCCAGCGAGCTCGGGCTACGGGTCGCTCTCCAGCGTGGCGAGTGCCGCGACGGTAGGACATGGCGCCGCGAGCGCGGCAAGCACGTCTGCAGCGAGCGTTGGGGAAGTCGCGAGCGGTGCGCACTTCGACTTCCGCGCGCCTTCACGACATGGCCTGACGGCCGCGACACCGTCGCACGCGTCGCTGCTGAGCGAGATCGCGCCGGCGAGCAGCGGGTCGCTCCTCGCGCTGCTGCTCCTGTTCGCGGCGGCAATCGGCGCAACGCTCGTCGTGCTCGGCGGAGCCGGACATCGCCCGCCGCGCGTGCGCGACTGGCGCCGGCACGTCGGCGCGTTCAGACGCCCGCGCTGAGCGCGGCGCGATGCCCTAGCCTCACGCGGCGTGGCCACGTGGGAGGACGTCCAGCGCCTCGCGCTCGCGCTGCCTGGGGCGAGCGAGCGGATCTCGCGCGAGAAGCGTCAGTGGCGAGTCAAGGACAAGCTGTTCGTCTGGGAGCGCCCGCTGCGCGCGAAGGAAGCAGCCGAGCTCGGCGCCGCGGCACCGGACGGCCCGATTCTCGGCGCGCGTGTCGAGCACCTCGTGGCGAAGCAGGCGCTGCTCGAAGACGATCCGAGCGTCTACTTCACGACGTCGCACTTCGCGAACACGGCCGCGGTGCTCGTGCGACTCGAGCCGATCGGGCTGGACGAGCTCGAGGAAGTGATCGTCGAGGCGTGGCTGGCGCGAGCTCCGAAACGAGCCGTTGAGGCGTTCCTTGCCGAGCGCGGCGACGGCTAGGCGGGCGGAAAGCAGGCTTCGAGCTCGGCAGCGATCGCCGCAGGCGCGAGCGGGCCGGAGCGATTCAGCTCGCGTGCCGTGGCACGGCAGTAGCGCAGGCGGTGTCCGCGGATCTTGCCGGCGCCGAGCAGTGGCAAGTCTGCGTCCGTGAAGCAGAGGAAGCCGTGTACGGGCACGTCGTGATCGTGTCGAGCGAGCGCGCGGCGCACTGCGTCGACTTGTCTGTCGAGCCCATCGACGAGCTTGGTCCGGTTGCGCCCGGCGATCGTCAGGCGCGGCTTGTCGAACAGCGGGCGTGCGATTCGCACCTTGCCTTTGTTTGCCTTGGCGTCGATCACGAACACGCCTCGTGGGGCGACCGCGAGATGATCGATGTTCGCGCGACTCGCGGGCATCCGCCGGTCGTGCAGCACGATCGCGGGACCCTTCGAGGTATGCCGGTCGAGCGAGCGTCCGACCTGTTGCTCGCCGCGGCTGCCGATCTCCCAGGCGTGCTCGTGCTGGGGCTGGGAGCCGAGCGTGAGCAGCAGGCGACCGATGCGCGGATGCTGCTGTCGAACCCGCGCTTCGCGGCCGGCACGGCGCCGGCTGTACTCGCGAGCGGCGCTCGCTCCTGCCCGGCCGCGGTCGGGCTCGGACGCGAGGCAGCCGAGGCAGGCGACGGTCCGAGCTTCGGCGTCCCAGTACGCACGCGTGCCTTTCGGCAGCGCGGTGCGGCACTGGCGGCACACGTCGTCGCGGCGTAGCTTCATGACCCGTGATGGCATGGCAGCATTCTCGGCAGCGCAAGTCCTGTTCTTGAGTCGAGTTCGAGCTATCGGGCACTCCGACGAGGGAGCGCGAACGGGACAGGACCGAGCTTGTCGAGCTAGAGCTCGAACGCGCGCGCGAGCAGCTCGTAGGAGTGCCGCCGCGCCTGGTGGTCGTACAGGATGTTGACGGCGATCACCTCGGCGGCGCGGTATTTCTCGGCGACGTCTTCGAGCTCGCGGCGGACGGTCTCGGGAGAGCCGACGACGGTGCGCCGCTGCGCGCGCTGCTGGCCGGGCGGCGGCGGCGTGCGCTCCTCGCCGGCGAGGAACTCGAGCGCCTTCTCGGGCGATGGGACGGCGATCAATTCTCCTCGCCGAAGCATCGTAAAGGCCATCCGCCCGCTCGCGGCGAGCCGCTGTGCCTGCTCGTCGCTCTCGGCGCAGATCGTCCACACGGCGACGGCCGTCTGCGGCTTGGCCTCGGCGTGTTCGTGTTCGGCGAAGCGCTCGCGGTAGAGCGCCGCGATCTCGACGCCGGCGGAGTTGATGAAGTCGGCGAAGGCGTATGGCAGTCCGAGCTCGGCGGCCCAGATGGCGCTCTGCTGGGAGGAGCCGAGCAGCCACGGCTCGGGCAGCTCGGGGCGCCCGGGCAGCGTCTTCGCGAGCCGCTCGAACGGGTGGTCGGCGGGCATCTGGTCGTTGAGGTAGGCGAGCAGCTCGGCTAGCTGCTGCGGGAAGTCGTCGGCCGCGGCCTGGCGGCGGTCGCGCTGCAGCGCGAAAGTAGTCATCGGGTCGGTCCCGGCGGCGCGCCCGATCCCGAGGTCGATCCGCCCGGGGAACAGGCCGGCGAGCAGGCTGAACGTCTCGGCGACCTTGAAGGGGCTGTAGTGCGGCAGCATGACGCCGCCGGAGCCGACGCGAATCTGCGAAGTCTCGGAGGCGATCGGGCCGATCAGCGCCTCGGGACTCGGCCCGGCGAGCATCGGGCCGCCGTGGTGCTCGGCGACCCAGTAGCGGTGGTAGCCGAGGGCGTCGCACAGACGCGCGAGATCGATCGTGTTGTGCAGCGCCTGCGATCCGGTCGAGCCCTCGGCGATCGGCGACTGGTCGAGCACTGAGAGCAGGAACGGCGCGGGCATCGTCAATCGTCCTAGCAGAACCGAGGCTCGCGACGCTAAAGCCGCGATTTGCTCGGGCCGAGTAGAGGATTGATGAGGTTTCGCGGCTCAACTGCGGCAGCGGTCGACGCGCGCCTGCGCATTCCGTTGGCGGTCGCGGCGCTGCTCGTGATTCCGGATCTGATCCTCGAGGAGCAGCCGCTGCGCGAGACATGGCACACGGTCGCGGTGATCGCGAACTGGGCGATCTGGCTGGCGTTCCTCGTCGAGTTCGTAGCGATCTTGACGCTGGCGAGCGACTGGCGAGCGTGGATGCGCAAATACCCGCTCGCGCTGCCGATGCTGATCCTCACGCCGCCGTTCGCGCCGGGCGCGATCCAGGCGCTGCGCGCGTTCCGCCTGCTGCGGCTGCTGCGTGTCGCGCGCGGCTTCCAGTTCGTCTCGAAGGAGCTCCTGTCGCTCGACGGCGTGCGCTATGTCGCGGCGCTCGCGGTGTTCCTGGTGCTCGGCGGTGGAGTGGCGCTCGCAGAGGTCGAGACGACGGCGGCGCGGCACGTCTCGAGCTGGGATGGGATCTGGTGGGCGATCGGCTTCGTCACGACGAACGGCGAAAGCGCGAACGTCCATACGGACTCGGGCAGAGCGATCGCGATCGTGCTGATGCTGACGGGCATCGGCGTCTTCTCGGTGCTGACTGCCGCGATCGCGCAGCGCTTCGTCGCGAGCCGCGAGGTGCCGGAAGCGCAGGCCGAGGCGGCGCGGATCAGCGCGGGCGAGCAGGCGATCATGGCGCGCCTCGACGAGCTCGCCACGCGTGTGGGCACGGGCGAGCCGGGCGTCGCCGGTAGCGCTCGACGCTGAAGTCGCATCGGCTCGTTGACGGCGCGTCCCGTCCGCACCCCCATCTACTTTCAAGCGATGCTCGTCAACGAGCTCATCGACGGCGCGGAGATCGACCAGGTCCTGCTGGTGCGCCAAGCCGAGCGCCGCCAGCGTCGCGACGGTGGCGACTACGTGCGTCTGCAGCTCGGCGACCGCACGGGCGCGCTCGCGTGCATGGTCTGGGACGACATCGCGGAGGTCGAGCGGCTGGCGAAGGCCGGCTCGCCGGTCAAAGTTCGCGGCCGTTTCACGGTCCACCCGCGGTTCGGGCCGCAGATAAATCTCCGCGGCCTGGAAGCGCCCGATCCGGAGACCTTTTCTATCGATGATTTGATCGATGGACCGGTGCGCGAGGCGGAGCAGATGGAGCGCGAGGTCCGCGAGCTGATCGGCACGGTCCAGGAGCCGCACCTGCGGATCCTGCTCGAGCACGTGTTCGGCGAGGGGTCGGAGCTGTGGGCCGGCTACCGGATCGCGCCGGCGGCGAAGTACTACCACCAGGCCTACCGGCACGGGCTGCTCGAGCACTGCCTCGGCGTCGCGCAGGCGGTCAGCGCGATCAGCGCGACGTTCCCGGGAATCGACCGCGACGTGGCGGTCACGGGCGCGCTGCTGCACGACATCGGCAAGCTCGAGGCATACACGGAGGACCCGCAGAACATCGACCTGACGGATGCGGGCCGGTTGCAGGGCGAGATCCCGCTCGGCTACTACAGGATCCGCCGCGCGATCGAGGACATCGACGGCTTCTCGCCGGCGCTCGCGCAGGCGGTGCTGCACATCATCCTCTCCCATCACGGGACGCTGGAGCACGGCAGTCCGGTCGTGCCGTGCACGCGCGAGGCGACGCTCGTGCACATGATCGACAACCTCGGCGGGCGCCTCGGCAGCTTCGACCGGATCGAGAAGGAGCTCGCGCCGGGAGCGAGCTGGTCGAGCTTCGACCGCGCGATCAACGGCAGCGCGTTCTTCGCCGACAGGTGCGAGCCGGAGGCGCCGCCATCTCCTGAGCCGGAGGTCGAACGCCAAAGCGAGCTTCAGCCGCCGCAGGAGCAGCCGGGCGAGCTGGCGCCGGTGGCGGCGGAAGTCGGTGCGCAGATCGCGCTGACGGACGCACCCGCGCGCGAAGCCGCTTAGGCGGCCCTGAAAATCCGCAAATAGCGGTTCGGCGGGTAGCTGGCGCGATAACCGTCTCCCCGCCAACTTCTATGGTGTCCTGTTCATGGCAAAGGACACCGAGAAGCTGATCCGTCAGCTGTCGCTGATCTCCTACCTGATGGCCGAGCGTCGGCCGGTGACGGCGCTGGAGATTCGCCGCGACGTCGAGGGATACAGCGGGATGAACGAAGACGCGTTCGCGCGGCGCTTCTACGCCGACCGCTCGGAGCTCGAATCGCTGCGCATTCAGCTGACGGTTGAGCGCCCGGCTGACGGCGCGGCGGAGCAGGAGAACTACTCGCTGCGCCCGGAGAACTTCCACCTCCCAGCAATCGCGTTCACGGAGGAGGAGCTCGCGGCGCTGCAGACCTCGTTGAGCCTGCTCGACGGCGAATTCGCCTACGCGGAGCCGCTCCGCCTCGCGCTGCAGCAGATCACGTGGGGGCGCCCGAGCCCGCTGCGCGCGCCGGAGCAGCGCTCGGTCGCGCTCGGCATCACGGCGTCGGCCGGCGGCCACGAGCTCTCGGCGCGCCTGGCGAAGGTCGAGACGGCGATCTTCCGCAACAAGACGATCCTGTTCGAGTACTACACGATGGAGCGCGACGAGGTGGGTCCGCGCAAGGTCGACCCGTACCACCTGCTGTTCCAGGGCGGGCAGTTCTACCTGCTCGGCTACTCGCACGAGCGCGAAGCGATCCGCGTGTTCCGCCTGACGCGGATCCGCGGCAAGGTCTCCTACGCGACGAAGGCCGAGCACGACTTCCGCCGCCCGGCGGACTTCGATCCACGCGCTTACGCGAACCGCGCCGACTGGCAGCTCGGCGAGGAGCGTGGCGTCGCGGAGATCCTCGTCTCGGAGCGGATCGCGTGGCAGGTCGAGCGACACTTCGGCCGCTACGGGGAGATTCGCGAGGCAGAGGACGGCGAGAAGCTCTTCTTGACGGGCTACTCGAACCCGCGCGGCGTGATCTCGTGGCTGCTCGGGCTCGGCGTCAACGCGCGCCTGCAGGGCCCCGAGGAGCTGAGCAAAGAGCTCGCGCGACGGCTGAAGCTGCTGAAGGACCGTCACGGGCGCACGTTGCCGGGAGCCGACGCGAAGGCGACGCCGGCGGATGCGGCGAGCGGCCGCGGCGCAGCACCGGCGCGCTCGCGTGGCGGGCGCCGCGCGGCTGTGGCCGACGATGGCGATGACGCCGCGCGTCCGGACACGGCGATCCGCCCGGAGCGCTTCGCGCGTCTGGTGACGCTGGCGAGCATCCTGATCCGCGCGGGCCGCGCGGGCGAGCGCGTGTCGATCGCGGACGTGCGCGAGCGCCTGCAGCTCAGCGAGGAGGAGCTCTACGAGGACGTCAACGTGCTGAACGTCGTCAACTTCGGCGGCGGCTCGTACGTGCTGTACGCGGAAATCGACGAGCAGGCGGGCGAGATCGAGGTCGACCCGGAGCCGTACAGCGACAACTTCGATCGCCCGGCGCGATTGTTGCCGGTCGAGGCGAAGGCGCTCGTCGCGGCGATCGATTTGATCGGCGAGCACATCCCGGAGGGCTCGCTCGCGTCGGCGCGCGAGAAGATCGTCGCGGCGCTCGGCGAGGATCCGATGGAGCAGGGCTTGCAGGTCGCCGACGCGGCCGGCGATGACTCGGGCGTCGCGCGCCAGATCTCGGAGGCGATCGTCGAGAACAAGCTGGTCGAGCTCGAGTACTACAAGGAGAACGAGGACGACCTCGTCAAGCGCAAGGTCGAGCCGTATGCGCTGACGAACGGCCGTGAGGGCTGGTACGTCGCGTCGTTCGACCCGGCGCGCGACGGCATGCGCCACTTCCGCCTCGACAGGATCAAGCAGGCGACGGTCACGGACGAGCCGTTCGAGCCGCGCCCGGAGGTCGATCCAGGGGCGGAGGTCGACGGCTGGCTGCGCACGGGCGAGGTCGAGGCGTCGCGCAGCGCGCGCGTGTGGGTCGCGCCGGAGCGGGCACGCTGGGCGCGCGAGGCACGACGTGTCGTCGAGGAGCGCAGCGACGGAGCGGTCGTCGTCGAGCTGAGCTTCGCCGGCGTCGACTGGCTCGTGCGCGAGATCCTGCGCGAAGCGGGCGACGCGGCCGTGCTCGAGCCGGCGGACGCGCGGGAGGCGGTGCGCGAGGCGGTTCTGCGACTGGCCGAGGCGCAGGGAAAGCCGGAGCGTCGCCGCACGCCGGGCAGACGGGCGAAGTTGCAACCCGCGTAAAGCGGGTAAGAAGCGCTGCATGAGCAGGCGCGAGCAGATCAAGATGACCGCCGCGGAGGTCGCGGGCTTCCTCGCGGAAGAGCGCACGGTCACGTGCGCGACGATCGGCCCGCGCGGCTGGCCGCACCTGATGCCGCTGTGGTACGTGTTACGCGGGCACTCGGCGGGCGAACCGGGGCCGCGCATCTGGTCGTGGACGTACGGCTCGTCGCAGAAGGTGCGCAACCTCGAACGCGATCCACGTGCGACGCTGCAGGTCGAGGCGGGCGAGGACTACGCGCAACTGCGCGGTGTGATGCTCGAGTGCGACGTCGTGATCCATCGCGAAGTCGCCGACGTCGTTCGCCTGGGCGCGGAGATCATGATGCGTAACGCCGTGCCGCGCGACGCTACGCCGCTGACGGAGCTTCCGCCGGAGGCGCGCGACGTGATCGCGGCGCAAGCCGGCAAACGCGTCGGTCTCGAGTTCGTCGAGCTGCGGCGAACGAGCTGGGATCACCGCAAGCTCGGCGGCGTCTACTGAGCACGCGCGCCCGTCCGGGCCGCTAGGCTGCTCGGCGCATGGAGCCGCTGAAGGGACTGATCCTCTCAGGGGGCAAGGGCACGCGCCTGCGTCCGATCACGCACACGAGCGCGAAGCAGCTCGTGCCGGTCGCGAACAAGCCGGTGCTGTTCTACGGCATCGAAGCGATGGCCGAGGCGGGCATCGAGGAGATCGGGATCATCATCGCGCCCGAAACGGGTCCGGAGATCGAAGAGGTCGCGGGCGACGGCTCCCGCTTCGGCGTTCAGATCACCTACATCACGCAGGACGAGCCGCTCGGCCTCGCGCACGCGGTGCTTACGGCGGAGCCGTTCCTCGGTGCGAGCCCGTTCGTCATGTATCTCGGCGACAACCTGTTGCAGGGCGGCATCGCGGACCTGGTCGCGGCATTCCGCGAGCACGAGCCGGAGGCGCTGATCCTGTTGACGCCGGTGCCCGACCCGGAGAACTACGGCGTCGCCGAGCTCGCCGAGGCGCCGGCGGGCGAGACGGGCAGGGTCGTGCGCCTGGTCGAGAAGCCGGCCGAGCCGGCGACGGATCTGGCGCTCGTCGGCGTGTACATGTTCACGAGCCGCGTCCACGACGCGGCGCGCGCAATCGAGCCGTCGCCACGTGGAGAGCTCGAGATCACGGACGCGATCCAGTACCTCGTCGACGACGGCATGCGCGTCGAGCCGCACATCGTGCGGGGCTGGTGGAAGGACACGGGACGCCTCGAGGACATGCTCGAGGCGAACCGGCTGATCCTCGACAACCTGACAGAGCGGATCGAGGGCGAGTTGATCGACTCGCGCGTGGATGGGCGTGTCGTGATCGAGCCGGGCGCGCGCCTGGAGCGGACGATCGTGCGCGGGCCGGCGGTCATCGGCGCCGGCGCACGGCTGAGCGATTGCTACATCGGCCCGTACACGGCGATCGGCGAGCGCTGCGAGATCACCTCATCCGAGGTCGAGCACTCGATCCTGCTTGCGGGCTGCACCGTGTCGGACCTCAACGGACGGATGGAGTCCTCGCTGCTCGGGCGGAACGTGACGGTCCGCCGGGGGGAGAGCCAGCCGCGCGCGTATCGCTTCATGGTCGGGGACAACTCCGACATCTCGATCCTGTGAGGCTGCTGGTCACAGGCGCGAACGGCATGCTCGGGCACGACATCGTGCGGGCGGCGGAGCGTTCGGGGGATGAGCTCGTGCTCGTCGATCTGCCGGAGCTCGACATCACGGATGCCGCGGCGGTCGAGGCGATGCTCACGCGGCTCGGCGACGAGCAAGGGGGGCTCGACGGAGTCGTCAACTGCGCGGCGTGGACGGACGTCGATGGCGCGGAGAGCAAGCAGGAGCTCGCGCGTGCGGTCAATTCGGACGGGGCCGGCGTGCTTGCGCGTGCTGCTGCGCAGGCCGGCGTGCGGATGCTGCACCTCTCGACGGACTACGTGTTCGACGGCGTCGCGCCGCTCGGTGGCGATGGACGACCGCGCCCTTACGTCGAGTCGGATCCGACAGGGCCACGCTCGGTCTACGGTTCGACGAAGCTCGACGGCGAGCGCCAGGTGCTCGGGGCTTCGCCGCGGCACACGGTCGTCCGCACGGCTTGGCTGTACGGCGTCGACGGATCGAACTTCGTCGAGACGATGCTGCGCCTGGCAGCGGAACGGCCGGCCGTTCAGGTCGTGACCGATCAGACAAGCTCGCCGACGTGGGCCGGGCATCTCGCGCCGGCGCTGCTCGGCCTGCTGCAGCGCGAGGTGAGCGGGCTCGTGCACATGACGGGCGCGGGCGAGGTCTCGTGGAACGGCTTCGCGCAGGAGATATTTCGCCAGGCGGAGGTCGCTTGCGCGGTCGAGCCGGCGAGCAGCGCGCAGATGGCGCGCCCTGCGCCGCGCCCGGCGTGGTCGGCGCTCGAGTCCGAACGCGATGACATCGTGCCGATGCCCGACTGGCGCGACGGCTTGGCCGGTTATCTCGCAGCAAGAGCAGGGACGTCGCGACGATGAGCGCGCGTGGCATCGCGGCACGCGCACGGCTTGAGAGGATGTGCCGATGAAGCTACTCGTATGCGGAGGCGCCGGATTCATCGGCTCGACGTTCGTGCGCCAGCGGCTGCTGGAGCATGGCGACGAGGTGACGGTGCTCGACAAGCTCACCTACGCGGGGCGGGAGGAGAACTTCCACGACTTCGCCGAGCACGCGTCGTTCCGCTTCGTTCGTGGTGCGATCGAGGACGCGGAGGCTGTCTCGGGCGCGATCGACGCGGCCGCGCCGGAGGCGATCGTCAACTTCGCGGCGGAGACGCACGTCGATCGCTCGATCGCCGAGCCGGACGCATTCGTGAAAACGCACGCGCTCGGCACGTACGTGCTGCTGGAGGCTGCACGCGCGGCGGGGCTGCGCTACGTCCAGGTCTCGACCGACGAGGTGTACGGCTCGATCGAGCAAGGCTCGTTTACGGAGGAGTCTCCACTGCAGCCGTCCTCGCCGTACTCGGCGACGAAGACCGGCGCGGACCTGCTCGTGCAGAGCTACTTCCACACCTACGAGCTGCCCGCGCTGATCTGCCGTGGATCGAACAACTACGGCCCTTATCAGTACCCGGAGAAGCTGATCCCGCTGATGATCCTCAACGCGCTGCACGGAGATTCGCTGCCGGTGTACGGCGATGGGATGCAGGTGCGCAACTGGATCCACGCGAGCGACTTCTCACGCGCGATCGGCCATGTGCTCGAGCACGGCGTCCCGGGCGAGGTCTACAACGCGGGCGGCCCGGACGAGGAGGCGAACATCGACGTCGTCAAGCGAATCATCGCGGCGACAGGAGCGCAGCAGTCCCAGATCGAGTACGTCGCCGATCGTCCAGGGCACGACCGCCGCTACTCGCTCTCCTCGGCGAAGGTTCGCGCGCTCGGATGGGAGCCGCGCGTTCGCTTCGAGCAGGGACTCGAGCAGACGGTGGCGTGGTACCGCGACAGCCCGTGGTGGTGGGAGCCGATCCGCTCGGGCGACTATCGCGCTTACTACGAGCGCCAGTACGGCCGCCCATTGGCTTGACACTCGCCGCGCTTGACACGCGCCGCGAGACGTTTGTCTGTGGAACTGTTGTCCGTCATACGTGAGAGTGCAGCGCATGCCGAGCACTCGTGAGCAGTTCGCCGAGAACCTGCGCCGTGCGCGCGAGGTGTCGGGCCTCTCGCAAGAGGCGCTCGCGGACGAGTGCGATCTGCACCGCACGGAGATCAGCCTGCTCGAGCGCAGCAAGCGCTCGCCGCGTTTGGAGACGATCGTGATCCTCTCCAAAGGCCTCGGGCTGAGCTCGCCGGGCCAGTTGCTCGACGGAATCAGCTAGGCCGCAGCGCTCAGCTGAGCGCTGCGATCTTCCACTTGCTGCCTTCCTTGACGAGCGATAGCTTCGACTTGCGTTTCTTGCCGGCGTAGACGCTCGTGACGGTTGCGGTCGCGGTGTGAGCGGGGCTCGTGACCTGCACCGTGTCGATGTTCAGTTCGAGCGAGTCGATCTCGGCGAGCTGGCCTTTGAGCGCCTGCTGGCATCCGCCGCTCGCCGAGCTCAGCTTCGTCACGAGCGGCTTGGCGAGATCGTTGTCGCAGACCTTCTTCTGATCCCCCGCCGTGACGTCGCTCTGCAGGTCTTTGATCGTTTCGGCGGCCTCCTTCGCTTCTCCGCTCAGGCCGTTCGTGGAGACCGTTTTCGCGCAGGCGGATAGCCCGAGCGCGATCAGCACGGTGCAGGGCAGCGCAAGGGCGCGCTTGAACGAGACGATCGTCGAGGGGGACATACCGGCCGCAGAGAGTACGCGACGGGCGCGTGGGGCGGCCCCTCCTCCTTCGCCGCCCCACCGATCGTGCCGTCGTCGCCGGCGCTCTTCAGCCCTGCTCGTCGTCGCGCCGGTAGCCGAGGCGCGCTGAGATGCGGTCTGCTGTCGAGACGAGATGCGGTCCGAGCGCGTCGACGAGCTCGCCCAGCGAGATGATCGAGCTGGGCACGGAGATGTCGACGGCTGCAACGACCTGGCGAGCCTCGTTTCGCACGGGCGCGGCGATCGAGTAGAGATCCTTGGCGAGCTCTTCGTCATCGACGGCGAAGCTCGCGTCGAGCACCTCGTCGAGCTCCTCGCGCAGCGCTTTCTTGGCGGTGATCGAGTTCGGGCCCTGTTTGGTCAGCTTGATCTGCGAGAGCAGCTCACGCTGGTCTGACTCGGGCAGGTTCGCAAGCAGCAGCTTGCCCATCGCCGTGCAGTAAGCGGGCAGCCGCGAGCCGGTACGCACGTCGACGTTCGACTGCCCCGGACCGCGGCGGAAGCTGCGTGCCTGGTCGACGTAGAGGACCTCGGGGCCATCGAGCACGCCGAGGCTGACGGTGTAGGAGCTGCGCTGGCGCAGCTCTTCGAGGTAGGGCTGGGCGTGCTCGCGCAGTCCTGTCGAGTTGAGCGCAGACATGCCGAGGTCGGTCACGCGCAGGCCGAGGCGGTACTTGCGCGAGGCGCCCTGCTCGAGGTATCCGAGCGCGAGCAGCGTGATCACGTAGCGGTGCGTCGTCGAGCGGCTCATGCCGAGCTCGTCGGCGATGTCGGCGATGCCCAGCACTGGGCGCTTCGGCGTGAAGCAGCTGAGGATCGCCAAACCACGCTCGAGCGATTGCGAATAGCGCGGCTCGCGAAGGCTCGGAATCGACCACGCCGGCTCTTGCGTGGAAGCGGCTGCTTTTGGAGCTTTTGAACTTGTTCTGGGCATGTGTACTTTGTTCCCTGTCCGTTGATGGGGGCTAGGGGGCTCTTCCTCGTCCAGGAAAAATCCCTCGTTGCGACCGCCACAAGTGGGGATGTGGCGTTAGACGATCATAAACAGTTCGGTTCCAAAGGATGATAGACCGGACAATCGTCGCTTATTTCGTACACGATTGCGATTGCCCTGCTTAGGGCTGTCAGAAACAAATCGGCGCGAATCTTGCGGGCGCCGGAGGTCGCGGGCTGTCTGGGGCTACGCCCGGTGCCCGGCGGACTGCGCGAGGAAATGCTTGCTGAGCATCGTTTGCTGGCCTTGATAGTTCGAGCCGACGTCGCTGCCGTAGAGCACGTCCGGCTGCTCGGCCATGCGCTCGAATGCGAGCTTGCAGACAGGCTGACCGTGCTCGACCATGAACGACACGTCGCGTGCGCGGACCTCGAGCGCCGCGCGGCTGCCGCCGCTGGCGCCCGCGCGCGAGTAGCCGAAGCCAGGATCGAAGAAGCCGGCGTAGTGCGTGCGCAACTCGCCCGCGGTCGGGTCATACGCGAGCATCTCGGCCGCGTACGAGGGCGGGATGCTGACGCCCTCGGCGGAAAGCAGCAGGTAGAAGACCTCGGGCTCGAGCACGATCCGCTGCTTGGCCTCGGGATGGACGGCCTCCCAGTAGTCCTGCCAGCGGAGCGCGCCGACCTTCGTCAGATCGATCGGCAGGCTGTTCTTCTTCGCGCGGTAGCCGACCGTGCTGTCAGGGCCGCCGGAGGCGTCGAGGCTGAGGAACAGCCCATCGCCGAGCGACAGCGAGGACTCGGCGAGCGCTTGCGCGTCGCGGAACAAGAGCGGTGTTTGCTCGTGCAGCTCGATCAGCGCGCGATCGTCGAGCCGCCCATCGCCGTCGCTCAAGCGCACCTGGTTCAACGCGAGCCCGGTCTTAACGCGAATCGCGAACGTTCGCGGCACGACCTCGAGGTACAGCCGGCCGCGATAGCCGTCTGCGATCTCGTCGAAGCGGTGGCTACGATCGGTCAGCACGCGCGTGAAGACGTCGAGTCGTCCCGTCGAGCTCTTCGGGTTGGCCTTTGCGCGGATGCCCTCCGGCAGGCGGAGCTCCTCGATCAGCGGGACGAGGTACGGGCGATCGCGCTCGAGCGTCGCTCCGTCTCGCAGGTCGATCTCTTCGAAGGCGAGATCCTCGACCTTCTGCTCGACGGTCGAGTCGCTGTCGGGCAGGAAGCTGCAGCGCAGGACCCATGCGCGCTCGCCGAGGCGCAGATCGATGCTGGCGGGCTGAATCGACTCCGGCAGGATGCGGCGGTCGCCGGCGACGATCCATTCGTTGGCGACCGCCTCGCGCAGTCGCTGTGCGGGCAGTACGCCGCCGCCGCTCGAGATGCGCTCGGCCCCGGCGCCCGGCGCGACGCCAGGCGCGGAGGTGCTCGTCACAGCGACGCTCGCTCGTCCATCTGTGGCCAAGTCTATGCGCGCGCGCCCGCGAAGTAGGGGCCGACGGAGCGTCTACCGGCGCGAGCGAGTCAGAAACATATCTGGCGAACACCGATATGTGGAAGTAGCGTGTCTACTAGAACCTTGAGTGAGAAACATTCTCGGGTTCCGCTTCGCAAAGCACCTCTGTTGAATTGCGAATCAAGGGGGCATAGAGCTTGGGCGCCGTTATCCCTCTCCAACGGCGTTCGAGAAAGAGATCGGGGCATCACCCCCTCGATGCCGGGTCTCCGCGGGCGCCGCAGCTCTCGCCCGGCGGCGGTGTCCGTGAAGGCCCGGGACGCAGTCAGGCCGGAGGTCGCTCGTAGCGCGTATCGCGCGGGAGTGCGTCGAGCACCTTCTCCGCGGTCTTCCGCTTGCCGGCGAAGTTCAGCCCCGAATAGTCGCGCGCCGGCCCAAGCGCGTCGATCCAGGCCATCTCGTCGCCTTCTACCCGGGCCGTCGTCTCCTTCGGGCTCTCCGTGGTGCTTTGCAGGCGGCCATCGACGATCTGGAACAGGTTCGTCACGCTCTCTTCGCCGTCGCCGACGACTGCCTCGATCGTCCCCTCGGGGAGGTCCGTACGCTCCTCGAGCAGTGCCGGAAGCTGATGGAGGATCGCCTCGGCGCGGATGTACTCGCGCCTGTCGGGTAGCGGCCACTCGTGGCGCATCCCCCAGCGCGCGAGCGCGGCGGCAATCGGCAGCAGCTCGCTGCCCCGCTCGGTCAGCGTGAGCTCGACGCGTGGCGGCATCTCGCGAAAGCGCTCTCGCGAGAGCAGGCCGAGCGCGACCATCTGCGTGAGGTGGTGGTCGAGCACGCCCGAGCTGACCCCGGGGAGGCGCTTGCGCAGGACGCTGAGTCGCAGCGTTTCGCGCGAAAGCGCGAGCACGATCAGCAAGGTCCAGCGGTCGCCGGCCGCGTTCAGCGCGCGCGCCAGCGGCGTCCACTGACGATGGGTACGTACTGGGAGCCGTGTTGCAGATCCGTGCTCCATGCCTAGGAGCGTACGCCTTGTACGGAGAATTGCGTTTGATCCCTACATAAGCGGCGCGTCCCTTGAATCAAGCCTCCAGCAAGGCCAAAGGAAACTCAGGATTCCGGTTATCCGACTTTCGTGAAACCCCCTCAGACTTTTTTTCTGGTGTCTCCAGCCTCGTCGCCAGATCGCTTAGCGGAGCTCGCGCAAGGTGGGGAACGGGACGACCTCCCGGATCGACTCGACGCCGGCGAGGATCATCAGCAGCCGGTCGACGCCGATGCCGCCGCCGGCCGTCGGCGCCATGCCGTATTCGAGCGCGCGCACGTAGCCCTCGTCGTACGGGTGCGGTTGGTCGTCGTCGGCTTCCGAGCGCGCCTGACGTTGTTTGACGAAGCGATCCCACTGATCGAGCGGGTCGTTCAGCTCGGAGTCGCCTGAGAGCACCTCGATGCCGCGGATCACGGTGTCGAAGTGCTCGCCGAGGCGCGGGTCCTGGGCGTGGCGCTTGCAGATCGGGAACAGCTCGAGCGGGAAGTCGAACACGTGCGTCGGTTGCATCAAGAACGGCTCGACGTGCTTTGAGTAGACCGCTTCGACGAGCTTCGCCCAGCTCTTCTCTGCCTCGGCGGCGGGGTTCTCCAGGTGCTCGAGCAACCGCTCGCGGCTCGCGTCGAGGTAGTCGAGCCCGATCGCGTCCTTGATCGCCTCGCGCAGCGAGATGCGCGCCCAAGGTTTGGCGAGCTCGATCACCTGCCCGTCGTACTGCTCGATCTTCGTCGTGCCGAGCGTGCGCAGCGCGACCTGCTCGGTGACCTCTTCGCACCACAGCGCCGTGTCCATGTAGTCGGCGTAGGTCTGCATGCACTCGAGGATCGTGAATTCGGGGCTGTGGCGGTGCGAGATGCCCTCGTTGCGAAACGCCCGCCCGAGGTCATAGACGTTCTCGAGGCCACCGACGACGCAGCGGTTCATGTACAGCTCGACGGAGATGCGCAGGTGCAGGTCGACGTCGAGCGCGTTGTGGTGCGTCGTGAACGGCCGCGACGATGCGCCGCCCGCAAGTGCCTGTAGCACCGGTGTCTCGACCTGCGTGAAGCCTTTCTCGCGCAGCACCGCGTGGATCGCCTCGATCACCTTCGTGCGTTTGAAGAACATCTCGCGCGTCTGCGCGTTGGCGAGCAGGTCGAGTTCGCGGTGGCGATAGCGCGAGCCAAGATCCTCCATCCCGTGATGGCGGTCGGGCGGCGGCCGCAGCGCCTTCGCCAGCAGCGTGCAATCGCCCACACCGACGGCCAGCTGCCCGCGCTGCGTGACGTAGAGATCGCCTTCGACGCTGACGATGTCGCCGATGTCGAGGCCGATCATCCGCGCGTAGCGCTCCTCGCCCATCGCGTCCTGGCGCGCGACGACCTGCATCGAGCCGGATTGGTCGCGCACGTCGAAGAACGTCGTCTTCGCGTGCCCGCGCCGCGCGATCAGGCGTCCGCAGATGCGGTACGCGAGGCCCGGGTGCGGACCGTGCGCCATCGCCGCGGCGTCGTGCGCGGCCAGCACGTCGGCGATCCACGTCCGCGCGACGTCGTGGCGCAGATGCGGGAACGGCTCGACGCCTTCGCCGCGCATGCGATCGAGCTTTGCGCGGCGTTCGTCGGCACCGACGGCTTCCTCGCCCGGAGGAGCGGGCGTCAGTGGCGTACCGCTCATCGCGCCGCACCGTCGCGTTGGATTCGCTCGGCGACCTCGCGCACGAGGAAGCTCGCGAGGTGGACCGGGTAGGTGCCGCGCGAGAAGCCCGCGTCGAAGCCGAGCTCCTTGGCCAGCTCGTTCGAGACGCGTGAGCCGCCGCAGGCGAGGATCAGCCGCGCTCGCCATCCCTCGGCCTCGACGATCTCGACGAGCTCGGTGAGGTTGTGGATGTGCAGGTCCTGCTGAGTGACCGTCTGCGAGACGAGGATCGCGTCCGCGTCGAGCTCGATCGCCCTCGCCACGAGTGCACCGTTGGGGACTTGGCTGCCGAGGTTGTGCGCCTCGAACGCGCCATAGCCTTCCAGTCCTCGATTTCCGTGAAAGCCCTTCAGGTCGAGCATCGCGTCGATCCCGACGCTGTGCGTGTCCGAGCCCGTGCAGGCCCCGACGACGACGATCGGGCGACCGACGTGCTGCGCCGCGAACGGGTCGATCTCGTCTTCGCTCATGAACTCGGCAGCGATATCGCCGACCTGCTGTGCGGTGTAGTCGACGCTCTGCCCACAGCGGCCGTAGACGAGGAAGTGCGTGTAGCCGTCGAGCAGGCGCTGGTGGTGCACTACCTCCGGGCGTTCGAGGCCGAGCTTCGCCGCGAGCTCCATCGCGCTCTTTCGCGCCGCCGGGCCATGCGGAACCGGCAGCGTGAAGCTGAGCTGGACGATCCCGTCGCCGAGGTGATCGCCGTAGGGCGTCACGTTCGTCAGATCGACGTGCTGCAGCTCAGTCGGCAACGTGCACCTCCGCCATCAGCTCGAGCGGCGGGTTCAGGTAGCCGTCCTCGATCGACACGATCCCGTCGATCCCGCGACCCTCGTCGACGCGCCGGCGCACGTCGCCGAAAGTGCCGTCTTCGATCGCTCCGAACATCCCCACATCGGCGATCCGCTCGAGCAGCTCGTGCGCCTCGCGAAGGACTTCGCTTGCGCGCGAGACGATGATGCCACCCGGCTTGAACTGGATCTCCTCGCCGAGGTCGCGCGCGTAGTTGAACACGTAGTCGACGCACTCGAGGCCGACGACGCGGTCGTGCAGGTGCGGGGTGAAGACGCCCTCCGTCGGCACGCCCGCGGTCTGGATCCCTTGCCCCGTCGCGATCGTGATCAAGTTGAACAACGTGTCGCACGCGTGCGTGCGGAACAGGTTGCCGTCCATGTGGCGTGTCGGCGGCATGTACTTGATCGGGCAGTTCGGGAACAGCTCTCGCGTGAGCTGCGCCTGCGCCCACTCGTACAGCAGCCCGTTCGTCGTCGGCGGGTCGATCTCGAACGCGTCGCCGAGCGCGATCTGCTCGTCGGCCATCCCCGAGTCGCGCGCGAGCCGGTGGTTGATGAACTGCGAGGCCGTCACCGACGGAGCGGCGGTGAGCGCGTCGGCGGTGCGCAGGTAGTTGTCCTCGCCCGTGTTGATGACCATCCCGAAGTAGCCCGCGATCGTGCGCGAGACGCGCTGGTCGATCATCGTCCGCACCGGGTTGATGTCGCGATAGAGGATCCCGTAGAGGGCGTCGTTGACCATGTTGTCGAGCCCCTCCATCGCGCCGAGCGTCGCGAACTCGGTCATGCACAGGCCCGAGCAGAAGCTCGACAGGCGGATGTAGCGACCGTTCTGCTCGCACCACTCGTCGAGCGCCTCGCGCAGGATGCGGAAGTTCTCCTGTGTCGCGAACGTCCCGCCGAAGCCCTCCGTCGTCGGACCGTAGGGAACGTGTTCGAGCAGGCTCTGCGCCGTCGAGCGCGTCATCGAGACGACGTCGCCGCCGGTCTCCGCGACGGCGAGCGCGTGCACGACGTCGTCGTACACGTTGCCCGTCGCGCTGAGCACGTAGCGCAGCGGGGGCGGCCCGCCGAGTCGCTCGCGCTGCTCGCGGCGCTCGTCCATCTTGAGCCGCACCTCGCTCATGCGCATGCGGCACTCGCCCTCGACGAGCTCGCGGATCGCCCAGTCCTCGACCGGCTCCAGCGCGCAGATGTCGAGCTCGCCGGCGCCGATCGCCTCGGCGATCTGCTGGGCGCTACGGCCGGTCTGGATCATCGCGTTGCCGAGCCTGTAGGCGATGCCACGACCGAGCTCACCGGCGTCGTGGACGTGATCGACGAGCGCGTTCGGCAGCGGGATGTCCAGCTCGCTGATGCCGTCCACGCCGAGGAAGCGCGTAACTGCACGCTCGACCGACAGTGTCGTCTTGCCGGCCGTTTCCTCGGCCATCCGCCGGGCGATCTGCGCGGCGGTCTGGCGGCACGCCTCGACGACGCCGGCGTCAAGGTTGAGCTTTGCGTCCATTGTGGCGCGAGCCTAAGCCAGCCTGGGTATCCGCTCTCGATGCGCCGCGCGTTTCACTTAAAAGCCCGCCAGGGACGCGGTCCGCGCCGAGGCAAATGTCTCTCTTTTACTCGCCTACGAACGATCTCCTCGGTGTGTCCAATTCCGAGGACCCGCCGCGAGCGCCCGAGTTGCAGCGGTTTTCGTGAATTCGCGGCTTGACCCGAGCGCCGTCGGGCGAGCGCTGGCTTTGACTTTCCCGGAGTGCCGAGTAGCTTCGCCGCACCGTCATGGCTATCGACATCTCACAGATCGACGCCCCGCCGGGTCTGCTCCTCGAGGCGCCTGCGATGCAGATCGCCGACGCGCGCGCCGGCGCTCTGCGGGCGCGGGGAGCAGGCCAGCGGCAACTGCCGCCGACGACGCGCGATCTGCTGAAGGACGCGCCTTACATCGTCGACTTCTGCGACCCGAGTCCGACGACGCCGCTGCACGCCGGCTACCTGCGAAACATCGCGCTCGGGCATGCGCTGGCGAGCGCCCTCGAGGCAGCCGGTGCGCACGTCGCCCGCCAGACGCAGATCGCCGACGTCGGCCGCGACATGGGCGAGGCGATGGCCGGCTACCTGCGCTTCGCCGCCGACGGCGATCCCGCGACCGCGCGCGAGAAGAGCGATCGCTTCGTCGGGCTGTTGCACGCGCGCCACGCGCAGGAGCCGCGCGCCGACGGCGACCTCGCCGACTTATTGCTCGCCCGGCTCGCCGCGGGCGACGAGCACGTCCGCGACCTGTGGCACACCGTGCGCGACTGGGCCGTCAGCGGTCAAAATGAGACGCTCGCCCGTCTCGGCGTGCGCTTCGACCGCACGATCTTCGACTCGCAGTACGCGCCGCGCGTCGGCCCGCTCGTCCGCCTTGCATTGGCCCAGGGCGTGATCCGCGGCTCGCTCGGCGGACCGCTCGTGTTCGAGACCGACGCGCCGGCTTCCGTGAACCTGCCGCTGATCGGCGCCGACGGCGTGCCGACGAAGGACCTGCGCGCGCTGACGGTCTGGCGCTCGTTGATGACGGAGATGACGGACGTCACGCTGGTTCGGCTGACGAGCGAGGAACGCCGCGACAACCTCGACGAAATCCTGCGTGGCCTCGCGCCGGGATCGAAGGTCTACCCCACCGCGGTGCTGCATGCCGAGGTGATCACCGATCGCGACGACGGGCCCGGCGGGGAGAGCACGCTGCTGATCGACGACCTGCTCGACATGCTGATCGAGCACGAGGAGCTGCGCTCGCTGGCGATCGAGGAGCGCGCGGCCTGCGCCGCGCAGGATCTCGCGTCGATGGTGCTGATGGGGATGTGCCTCGATCACCCGCTGCACGAGGCGCTGACGATCACCCCGGAGCGCGTGCTCGACGCGGAGACGAACGCCGGCTGGACGCTCGCACGTGCGTGGATGAAGGCCTGGGACCCGCGCAACGACGGCGGTCCGCTGCCGCTCGCCGACGACGAGCACTACCGCTCGGTCGTCGCGCAGTCGCAGCTGTTGCCGCTACTCGACCGGGCCGTCAAGGGCCTCGACGTCCTGCGCCTCGTGCGCTTCCTCACGCGAATCGGCACGTGGTACCTGACGACCGAGACGGACCCCGCGGTCGGGCGGATCATGCGCTCGCTGCTCTCGAGCGGCCTCGACAGCCTTGGGCTCGTCCGCGCGCAAGAGGTCAACGGCTGATGGCCGCCGTCGAACCGAACACCGTCTACGAGACGGCGATGGCCGAGCCGAACGCGCTCGAGAACGACCTGCGCTCGTTCTACCTGACGGGCAGCGAGGAGATGAGCATCTTCGAGGAATGGGAGCATGGGATCGCCCGTGGCGACTCGACGACCCCTTCGATCTGCTCGCCGACGTATCGCTGGTGGATCCTCGAGCACCTGCGCAACGCGCTCGGGCGCGACCGCAAGAACCTGCTGCTCAGCCTCGGCTCCGGCAACGCGTTCGTCGAGCGCGTGCTCGGACGCGAAGGCTACCCCGTGCTCGCTGTCGACGCGCTCGACGAGGCGGTTCAGCTGGCACGCGAGGCCGGGGTGCCGGCGATCTGCCAGAACCTCTACACGTGGGATGCGCAGCCCGAGTACTGGGATGTCGTCTACGCCGACGGCCTGCTCGGGCACCTGCACGACGGCCAGGACGGCGCGAACTCAGCGCTGCGGCTGTTCCACAGCTGGCTGAAGCCGGCGGGCGGGACCGTCGTGATCTCCAACGACGCGCCGAAAAGCGACGAGCCGGTGCAGCAGTCGGCGAACGTGCCTGGCTTCTACTGGCTCTCGCAGCAGTGGATCGCCGAAGAACTCAAGCGCGCCGGGTTCACGCGCGTCTCGACGGCCTCGATCGACTACCGCCGCCCGCTGTCGGGTCTGCGCACGCGAGCGATCATCACAGCCCATCGCAGCGCGTAGCGGGGAGCCGCGCCCGCGATGCCGATGAGCGAGGACTTCAAGCGACGCTTGGAGCCGATCCTCCCGGAGATCGCGGAGCACTTCGGCACGCCGTTTCACATCTACGACGAGCGCGGCATCCTCGCGAGCGCCGATCGTCTGACAGCCGCCTTCGCCGATCTTCCCTTCCACGAGTACTTCGCCGTGAAGGCGCTGCCGAACCTGACAGTCCTGCGCATCCTGCGCGAGCATGGGCTGGGGATGGAGTGCAGCTCGATCGCCGAGCTCGAGCTGGCCGCCGACTGCGGCGCGGTCGGTGAGGAGATCTTCTTCACCTCCAACAACACGACGCGCGAGGAGTTCGCCGCGGCGCTGGCGCTCGGCTCGATCGTCAACATCGACGACGTCACGCTGATCGAGAAGCTCCCGGGCGCTCCGGCGCTCTGCTCGTTTCGCTTCAACCCCGGGCCAGAGCGGCTCGGCGACAAGCTGATCGGCTCGCCGATGGAGGCGAAGTTCGGAGTGCGCCGCGACCAGCTCGAGGAAGCCTTCGCGCAGGCGCGCGAGGCCGGCGCGGAACGCTTCGGCCTGCACGCGATGATCGCCTCGAACGTGCTCACGGTGCAGCCGCTGCTCGCGACGATCGCGATGCTGCTGGCGCTCGAGGACGGCCTGCACCGCTCGCTCGGGATCGAGCTCGAGTTCATCAACGCCGGTGGCGGACTCGGGATTCCCTACCGGCCGTCCGACGGTGAGCTCGACGTCGCTGCGCTCGGGCTCGGCGCGGGCCAGTTGCTGCGCGCGCACGCCGAGCGCACGGGCCGCCGGCCGAAGCTCCTGTTCGAGGCGGGCCGCTTCATCACGGGGCCGAGTGGCGTGCTCGTCACGCGTGTGATCAACCGCATGAGCAAGTGGCGCGAGTACGCGGGTGTCGACGCGGGCATCGCGGCGCTGTTGCGTACGGCCTTCTATCCCGACGCCTATCACCACGTGACGCTGAGCGGCGAGGACTCCGAGCGCCCGCTGCAACGCATCGACGTAGTCGGCTCGCTGTGCGAGAACAACGACAAGCTCGCGATCCAGCGGGAGCTGCCGCAGTTGCGCGTCGGCGACCTGCTGCTCGTCCACGACACCGGCGCGCACGCTCTGGCGATGGGCTTCAACTACAACGGCCGGCTGCGGCCGCAGGAGCTCCTGCTGCGCAGCGACGGCAGCGTCGAGCTGATCCGCCGTCGCGAGGAGGTCAGGCGCGACTACTTCGCGACGCTCGAGTTCGAGCCGGACGTGCTCGTGCCCGAGCCGCAGGCCCACCGCCAAGTCGCGGCGCAGGCGGCCTGATGGCGACGCTCGCGTCGATCGCGGACTTCGGCGGGCTCGAATCGCTGCGTGAGCGGATCGACGAGCTGTGGGAGCGGCGCGCGGAGCTCGACGATCGCGACGCGTCGGTGCAGGCGACGGTGCTCAGCGTGATCGAGCTGCTCGACCGCGGACGCTTGCGCGTAGCCGAGCTCGGGCAGGACGATGCCGTCGTCGTGCACGAGTGGCTCAAGCGCGCGATCGTGCTGCTGTTCCGCGTCTGCCCGATGGAACGCACCGAGGCCGGGCCGATGCTGTTCGCCGACCGGCTGCCGCCGAAGCGCGGCTGCGCGGACGTACGTGTCGTCCCGGGCGCATACGCGCGTTTCGGCTCCTATCTGGCGCCGGGCTCGATCCTGATGCCGAGCTTCGTCAACGTCGGTGCCTACGTTGGCCGCGACACGCTCGTCGACACGTGGGCGACGGTCGGCTCCTGTGCGCAGATCGGCGAGCGCGTCCATCTTTCGGGTGGCGTCGGTATCGGCGGCGTGCTCGAGCCGCTGCAGGCGAGCCCGGTGGTCGTGCAGGACGATGCTTTCATCGGTAGCCGCTGCATGCTGATCGAAGGAGCGCGCGTCGGCGAGGGCGCGGTCGTCGGCGCCGGCACGATCCTCTCGCCGACGATTCCCGTGATCGACGCCGAGACGGGTGAGGAGATCGCGCGCGGGCAGATCCCGGCGTGGAGCGTCGCGATCGGGGCGACGCGCTCACGCACCTTTGCGGGCGGTGACTTCGGCCTTCCGTGCGTGCTCGTCGTCAAGCGCCTGACAGCGGGCGAGCGCCACGACAAGGTCAAGCTGAACGAGCTCGTCCGCGATCACGGGGCCGCGCTGTAGGTCGCATCCCCCCGCGCGGGCGGCTGCTCGGCATCGGCGCCGACGCCACTCGCGAGCAGCTTGGCCGCCGCGGCGATCTGCTCCGGAGCGGGCGTCAGCGACACGCGCAGATGACCCTCGCCGCCGGCGCCGAGGTATGACCCGGGCACGACGAGCAGCGAGCGCTCGAGCAGACGCTCGAAAGCGCCGACGTCCTCGCCGTCGGGCACGCGCAGCCAGAGGAAGATGCCGGCCGGTCCGCCACTGTGCTCGAGTGCGCCGCGGTGCGCAGCCGCGCCGAGCACAGCTCGCTTCTCGGCATAGCGCTTGCGCGCTTCGACCACATGCGCGTCGTCGTCCCAAGCAGCGACCGAGGCGAGCTGGACGAGTGCCGGCGGGGTCGTGCCGATGTCGCTGCGGTGGCGTCTGATGCGGCCGACGATCTCGCGATCGCCGGCAAGGAAGCCCGAGCGCAGGCCGGCGAGCCCGGAGCGCTTCGAGAGCGAGTTGAACACGATCACGCCGCGCCGGTCGGCGAGTTGCAAGCCCGAGGCAGGTGGCTCGCCGTCGAACCAGAACTCGGAGTACGTCTCGTCGACGGCGAGGATCGCGTCGCTGCGACGACAGCGCTCGGCGAGCTCCTCGAGCAGCGCGAGCGGTGCGATTGCGCCGCTCGGGTTGTGCGGCGAGACGACCCAGACGATCGCGGTCTCGCCCCACGGGATCGCGGCCGGGTCGGGCAGCCATGAGCGCTCGGCCGAGAGCGTCTCGACGGCGAGCCGCAGGCCGGCGGCTCGCGCGCTGCGCTCGGGCACGGGGTAGGACGGCGAGGCGAGCGCGATTTTGTCGCCGGCGCGCGCGAATAGGCGCGCGAGCAGTGCGATCGGCTCCTTCGCGCCGAGCGTCGGCAGGACCTCGTGATCGGGGTCGAGCTCGACTCCGTAGCGTCTAGCGACCCAGCCGGAGATCGCGCGACGCAGCTGAACGAGCCCGGCGGTCGTCGGGTACTCGCAGAGCGCAAGCGTCGCCGCGCCGTGCGCGAGCGCGTCGCGCACGGCCTGCGGAGCGGGATCGGTCGGCTGTCCGAGGCTCAAGTCGACGATCTCCAGGCCGCGCTGCTGAGCGGCGCGCCGTGCTTCGGCGACGCGCAGGAACGGGTAGCCAGGGGCTTGCTCGATGTCTGCGTTCAGCCGCACAGGAAGACCTCGAGGATCTCGTGCGCTCGCGCGAGCGCGGCGATCGAGACGCGCTCGTCGGCGCGGTGCGCGAACGCTGGATCGCCGGGCCCGAGGTTGACCGCCTCGATTCCCGCAGCGGCGAATTCGGCGACCGGCGTCCACGCCTGCTTCGGCTGGGCGGCTGCGCCGGTCGTGGCGATCAGCCGGCTCGACAGCGCGTTCTCGTGCGGCGGCAGCGCCCCGGGCGAGTTCGAGAGCACGTCGATCTCACCGTGCGGCTCGCACCAGTCGCGCACGGTCTGCTCGGCCTCGCCGGCGCTCAGCTCGGGCGAGTAGCGGAAGTTGACGTTCGCCGTGGCCGTGCCCGGGATCACGTTGCGCGCGATGCCGGCGTGCAGCGTCGTCACGGTCGCGACCTGCGTGAAGTCCAGCCCTTCGATTACGCGCCGCTCTGGCCCTAGCGCGTGCAGCGCGCCAACGCCCGTGAGCGCACGGTCGATCGCGTTCTCGGCGAGCCATGGCCGCGCGGAGTGGCCCGCGCGGCCGCCGAACGTCCACGTCGCATCGAGGTTGCCGAGGCAACCGGCCTGCACGACGTTCGCGGTCGGCTCGAGCACGATCGCGAGGTCGGCGCCGCGCAGACCTGCCTCGCGCGCTAGCAGCGGTGCGAGCGCGCTCTGCGCCGACGCGAGCTCCTCGCGCCCGAACAGCAGGTAGCCGACGTCGACGCTCGGCCGATCGAGCTCGTCCGCCGCCCCGGCGAGCGCGAGCTCGAGCATCACGGCGACGCCGCCCTTCATGTCGCTCGCGCCGAGCCCTTCGACGCGGCCCTCGAGGAGTCGCCCAGGCCGGTTCGCTTGCGCGGGCACGGTGTCGAGGTGGCCGGCGAGCAGCACGAACGGGCGCTCGCGTCGCGCTGTCGCGCCGGCGACGATGCAGGTGTCGCCGGCATCGCGAACCGGGACATCGCCGGCGCGCAGGACGCCGAGAACATGCTCGGCGATGTCTCTCTCTGCGCCGGATTCCGACGCGATGTCGACGAGCTCGAGCGTGCGCTTCGCCAGGCGCGCGGTGAGATCTGCGGAGAGGATTCGCGTGGAGGCCATTGCGGTACGGCCACTGCCGATTCGCCGGCGCTGCTACGGGGCGGCCTGCCTTGGATTCTCTCAATACGGGATGGCCCTAGGCGTCGGTGCGCGCTTGGTGACCGGCAATCGGAAGCATTTTCCGATGGACGAGCTCGAGGTCGAACACTGGCCGGCCGGAGCCTGAGCCCGCCGCTCAGCCGATCCCCTCGACCAGCTCGCTGACGGACTCCAGCCTGAGCGCGCGTGAGAGCACGACGAGGGTGTCTAGTCGAGGCGAGCGCTTGCGCCGCTCGAGCAGCCCGATCGCGGTCGGATGCAGGTCGCACGCGTCGGCGAGCTGCTCTTGGGTCATGCCGAGGCGCCTGCGATGACGGCGCAGGTTGACGGCCAGTTGCTCACGGGCTGGATTCACGCATACAACTGTCTCGCATAGCAGACCAAACGTCTACAGACAATTGTCGTTTACGTCCCCATCGGAGAGTGCTCGGTGAGGTAGCGGACGGGCACCTCCGCGCTAGCCTCAACGGGTGCCGCTTTCGAGCTTCACCCCGAGAGTCCGCGAATGGTTCGAGAAAGCATTCGATGCTCCGACGCCGGCGCAGCGTGAGGCATGGCCGGCGATCGCGGCCGGCGAGAACGTGCTGCTCTCGGCACCGACGGGCTCGGGCAAGACGCTCGCAGCGTTCCTCTGGGCGCTCGATCGGCTGAGCGCCGAGCACAGCGCCGGGACGAGCTCTTCCGAGAGCGCCACCGAGCGCGCGCCGGGCACGCGTGTCGTCTACATCAGCCCGCTGAAGGCGCTCGCTTACGACATCGAGCGCAACCTGCGCACGCCGCTGCGCGGGATCGGCGCGGAGGAGGTGAGCGTCGGCATCCGCACGGGCGACACGCCGCAGAAGGAGCGCGCCGCGATGGCGCGCAAGCCGCCGGACATCCTGATCACCACGCCGGAGTCGCTGTACTTGATCCTCACCTCGAAAGCACGCGAGATGCTGAGCAACGTCGAGGCCGTGATCGTCGATGAGATCCACGCGGTCGCGGCGACCAAGCGCGGCTCGCACCTGACGCTGACGCTCGAGCGCCTCGAGGCACAGGCGCAGCGTCCGCTGCAGCGGATCGGCCTGAGCGCGACGCAGAATCCGCTCGAGGAGGTCGGCCGGTACCTCGTCGGCCCGCGCCGCGAGGTGACGATCATCGACGCGGGCCATCGCAAGCAGCTCGATCTGCGCATCGAGGTGCCGGTCGAGTCGATGAGCGAACCGGGCGGCCCAACGCCGTCCTCGGATCCCTCGCGCGATCCGCTGGAGCCGCTGCCGGGCGGCGAGTCGACGCGCGGCTCGATCTGGCCGGCGATCTACCCGGAGCTGCTCGCGCAGGTCAAATCGCACAACTCGACGATCGTCTTCGTCAACAACCGCCGCTCGGCCGAGCGCGTCGCGCTGCGCCTGAACGAGCTCGCCGCGAAGGAGCTCGAGCAGCAGGACGAGGGCGCTCGCGATCGGCCCGGCGAGCCGCCGCCGGGCGGCGACGGACCGGTCGTGCCGCTGGAGATCGCGCGCGCCCACCACGGCTCGCTCGCACGCGAGGAGCGCACGAAGGTCGAGGAGCTGCTGAAGGCCGGCGAGCTGCCGTGTCTCGTCGCGACGAGCTCGCTCGAGCTCGGTATCGACATGGGCGCAGTCGACCTCGTCCTGCAGATCGAGTCGCCGAAGTCGGTCGCGCGTGGGCTGCAGCGGATCGGCCGCGCGGGCCACGGCGTCGACGAGGTCAGCCGCGGGCGGATCTTCCCGAAGTTCCGCGGCGACCTGCTCGAGTGCGCGGTCGTCGCGCGGCGGATGCACGAAGGGCTGATCGAGCCGACCGTCGTGCCGCGCAACGCGCTCGACGTGCTCGCGCAGCAGATCGTCGCGATCGCGGTGTCGGCCGAACCGGACTCGTTCGCGGTCAGCGAGCTGCACGAGCTCGTCACGCGCACGCACTCCTACGCGGAGCTGTCGATCGAGCTGCTGGAGAACGTGCTCGACATGCTCGACGGGCGCTACCCGTCGAAGGACTTCGGCGAGCTGCGCGCGCGGATCGTGTGGGATCGCGTCGGCGGAACGATCAAGGCGCGCAAGGGCTCGCGCCAGCTGGCAGTCGCGAACGCGGGCACGATCCCGGATCGCGGCCTCTACGCGGTCACGCTGCCCGACGGACGCCGCGTCGGCGAGCTCGATGAGGAGATGGTCTACGAGGCGCGGCCCGGGCAGACGTTCCTACTCGGAGCCTCGGCCTGGCGGATCGAGGAAATCGGGCGCGACCGCGTGATCGTCACGCCGGCGCCCGGCGCGCCCGGCGCGGTGCCGTTCTGGAAGGGCGATTCCGTCGGGCGGCCGAAGGAGCTCGGCGAGGCGATCGGCGCGTTCTCGCGCTGGGCCGTCGAGCAGGAGCCGCAGACGCTCGAGCGCGACTACGACCTCGACGAGCGCGCGGCGCGCAACCTGCTCGCCTATCTGCGCGAGCAGCAGGAGGCGACGCGCGTTCTGCCGAGCGAGCGGACGATCGTGCTCGAGCGCTTTCGCGACGAGATCGGCGACTGGCGTCTGTGCGTGCTCTCACCGTTCGGCGGGCGCGTGCACTCCGCGTGGGGCCTTGCGATCTCGGCGCAGATCCGCGAGCGGATGGGCCTCGAAGCGGATGCGATCTCCTCGGACGACGGCATCGTCCTGCACCTGCCGGACCTCGACGCGGACGACGCCGAGGCGCTCCCCTCGGCGGCCGAGCTGATCATGCTCGAGCCGGATCTGGTCGAGGCTCAGATCACGGCAGAGCTCGGCGGTTCGGCGCTGTTCGGCGCGCGCTTTCGCGAGAACGCCTCGCGTGCGCTGTTGATTCCGCGCGCCTACCCGGGCAAACGCACGCCGCTGTGGCAGCAGCGGCTGAAGGCGCAGAATCTGCTCGAGGTCGCGCGCCGCTACGACGACTTCCCGATCGTGCTCGAGACCTACCGCGAGTGCCTGCGCGACGTGCTCGACGTCCCGGGCCTGCAGACGCTGCTGCGCGGGCTGCACGCGCGTGAGATCTCGCTCGTCGAGGTCGAGACGCCGACGGCCTCGCCGTTCGCCTCGTCGCTGCTGTTCGACTACGTCGCGACGTACATGTACGAGGGCGATACGCCGAGCGCCGAGCGCCGAGCAGCGGCGCTGTCGCTCGATCGCGACCTGCTGCGCGAGCTGCTCGGGCAGGAGGAGCTGCGCGAGTTGCTCGATCCGCAAGCGCTCGCGCGTGTAGAAGACGATCTGCAGCACCGCTCGGAGATCACTCGCGCGACGGGTCGCGACGGACTGCACGACGTGCTGCGCCACGTCGGCGATCTGAACGCGGCCGAGATCGCAGAGCGAGTGTTCGAGGGCGTCGATCCGGCGCCGCTGCTCGAGGAGCTCGAGCGCGAACGCCGTGCGATCCGCCTGCGTGTCGGCGGCGAGCAGCGCTACGTCGCCGCGGACGAGGCCGGCCTCTACCGAGACGCGCTGTCGGCGGCGCCGCCGGGCGGCCTGCCGGAAGCGTTTCTCGCGGACGTGCCCGATGCGCTGCGTGTGCTCGTCGCGCGCTACGCACGCACGCACGGTCCGTTCACCACGGAGGAGCTGCGCGAGCGCTACGGCGTCGACGCAGCTGCAGTGCTGCGCGAGCTCGAGCGCGACGGCGAGCTCGTCCGCGGCGAGCTGCGCCCCGGAGGAACCGGTCGCGAGTGGTGCGACGTCGAGGTGCTGCGCCGGCTGCGCCGCGCCTCGCTCGCGGCGCTGCGCAAGGAAATCGAGCCGGCCGACCAGCGCGCGCTCGCCGCCTTCCTGCCGTCGTGGCAGGGCGTCGATCGACACTCGCCTGCGGGTGCCGGGATCGACCGCCTGCGCGAAGTGCTCGTGCCGCTGCAGGGACTCGCGCTGCCGGCGGAGATCTGGGAGCGCGACGTGCTGCCGCGCCGCACGGGCGCGTACTCGCCGTCGTGGCTCGACATGCTCTGCGCGAGCGGCGAGCTCGTTTGGGTCGGCGCCGGGCCGCTCGGGCGCTCTGGTCGCGTCGCGCTGTACTTCCGCGAGGATGCGCCGCTGATCGGCCCGCCGCCCAGCAACGAGCGCCGCGCGGCGACTGCGGCGGCGCCTCCGTCGGCGGGCTCGAAAGAGGGCGAAGAAGGCGCGCAGCCGGATGCACCGGGCGCGCACGACTTGCTGCGGGCGCGCCTGGCGCAGAGCCCGTGCTTCTTCAGCGATCTGCTCGCCGAGATCGCGATCCCGGCCGAGGAGCTGCGTGAGGCGCTGTGGGACCTCGTCTGGGCCGGAGAGGCGACGAACGACGCATGGGCGCCGTTGCGCGCGCCGCGCTTGGCGCTCGCGCGCGCCCGGCCGGAGCGCCGTGCATCGGTCCGCCGGTTCGGCTCGCGGCGCACCGGCGCGCAGTCGCAGGTGCAGGGTCGCTGGTCGCTGACCGCGCCGATCTTCGGTCCGGCCTCGGCGGCGGGCGAGGGGTCTGTGCCGGCGATTGCCGGCACAGCCGGGCCCGAGCGCCGCCGCGCGCTCGCGGAGCTGCTGCTCGAGCGCTACGGCGTGCTGACGCGCGAGCAGGTGCTCGCGGAGGGCGTCAAGGGCGGCTTCGCGATGCTCTACGACACGCTCGGCAACCTCGAGACGCTCGGCGTCTGCCGGCGCGGCTATTTCGTCGAGGGCATGGGCGGCGCGCAGTTCGCGCTGCCGGGCGCCGTCGAGCGGTTGCGCTCGGCGCGCTCTGTCGCCGGCGGACAGGGCAACGCGGAGCCGGCGGGCGAGGCCGAGCGGACGCTCGTGCTGGCGGCCGCCGACCCGGCTCAGCCATATGGGGCGGCGCTTTCGTGGCCGAAGCGCGCCGGTAGCGACCGTCGTCCGGCGCGTGTCGCGGGGGCTTATGTCGTGCTCGTCGCCGACGCGCCGGTGCTCTATGTCGAGCGCGGCGGGCGTGGCCTCTTGACGCTCACCGAGGGTCGCGACGAGGATCGCGAAGCGCTCGCGCAGGCGCTGAGTGCGCTGGCTGGGGCGGTTCGCGCCGGGCGTGTGCCGAAGCTTTCGCTGGAGCGAATAGACGGCGAGCCGGCGATCGCGTCGGGGCTCGCCGAGGCGCTGCTCGAGCTCGGCTTCCATTCGGGCCCACGACGGCTCACTTTGAGCGCCTGACTCGCAGTCCGGCGTTCGGAGTCCGAAACGCTCGAAGCCCCGCTGCGTACCGCTCAAACGCACCACGTTCGGCCTGTCGGTACACCGCTTGGCGGCAAGAGACAGTCCTGGAAGGGCTCAATGTATTCCGGTATAAAGAATGGCGGGACAGCTCAAAGTAGGCTTGCGTTTCTAACGTAGATGATTTATTATCTCGAATCGTGGGGATGAGCGGAACACACAGGGGGCCGACGCCCATGTACCGGAGGCTTCCTCACGGTCCAAATGGGATGTCGCGCGACGATGTCGCTCGCAATCAGCGTGCGCGCATGTACGGAGGCATGATCGAGGCCGTTCACGCGCGTGGCTACCCGCAGACGACGGTCGCCGACGTGATCGCCCTCGCGGGTGTCTCGCGACGGGCCTTCTACGAGCAGTTCGCGAACAAGGAAGCGTGCTTCCTCTCGACGTACGACATCGTCGTCGCGAGGGCGCGCAAGCTCGTGCTCGACGCGTGGGGTCGCGAGCGCGGCTGGGCGAACCGTCTGCACGGCGCCTGCAAGGCGCTGCTCGACGACGTCGCCGGCTCTCCGAAGGGGCCGCGACTGGTGCTCGTTGACTCGCTTGGGATCGGGCCGAAGGCGCGCGAGCGGATGACGCTCGCCTCGACGACGTTCGAGCGCGTGCTCGCGACGGCGTTCAAGGCCGACCCGAACGGCGAAGAGCTCTCGCCGCTGACGGTCCGCGCGATCGTCGCCGGAATTCGTCACGTGGCCTTCACGCGCATGTACGAGGGTCGCGAGAAGGAGCTGTACACGCTCGCCGACGAACTGCTCGACTGGATGGAGTCCTACCGCTCGCCCGTCGCGAAGCGCCTGAACGTCTCCGGGCTGGTGCGCCCGGACGCGGTCGAGCCGCAGGCTGCGGCGTTCCTCTCCAACGACGACCGCCGCTCGCGTGCGCTCAGCGCGATCGTCCACCTGACGCTCGACGAGCGCTACGGCGAGCTCAGCGATCCGCAGATCGCCCAGTTCGCGGGTATCTCCACGGAGGCGTTCCACAAGCAGTTCGCCAACAAGGAGGCGTGCTTTCTCGCGGTGCTCGACGAGTTCGTCGCCGAAGCGATGGCGTCGGTCAAGCGCTCGATCGAGCCGGCATCGTCGTGGCCCGAGGCCGTCCATCTGGCAGTCGGTGCGCTGGTCGAGTACTTCGCGGCGCACGAGGCGCTCAGCCGGCTCGCGTTCATCGAGATCTTCGACGTCGGGCCGGGCATGGTCGGGCGGATGACGCGCTCGATCGAAGACTTCACGAAGCTGCTCGACGAGCTCGGACCGGAGGCGCGCCGTGGTCCGCTCGTCGCTCGCGAAGCGACGACCGGAGCGATCTGGGGGATCGTCTCGGCCTACTCGGCGCACGATCGCGTGCGACAGCTGCCGCAACTCGTCGACCAGCTGACGTTCCTCGTGCTCGCTCCGTACATCGGCCCGAAGCCGGCGATGGAGACGATCGAGGCAGCGCGCAAGCCGCTGCCGAGCGGCTACTGAGCCCGGCGCCGGCCGCACGCTCGCAGGGACGCGCCGACGGTCGGCCGCTCGCGCTCGGCATCTGCAAAGGTGACGCGCGATGACCGTGCCGCCGAGCTCACCGCCCGCCACGTCGCAGCGAGCTGCGCCGCGCCGCGTCGGGCACAAGGGCGCGGACCTGATCGAGCCCGGCAACACACGCGCGAGCTTCGACGCGGCGCTCCGCCACGGAGTCGACATGATCGAGCTCGACGTGCTCTCGGAGCGCACCGACGGCAGCGGCCGGCTGCTCGTCGGGCACGACTACGAGGACCTCCGCGCGCGCGAGCCGCTGAGCTTCGACGAAGCGCTCGAGCACCTCGCCTCGGAGCGCTTCGCCGCGCTCGAGTTCGACATCGACGTGAAGATCCCCGGCTATGAGCTGCGCGTCGTCGAGGCGCTGCGCAAGCACGGGCTGATCGAGCGCAGCCTCGTCAGCGGGATGTTCCAGGAGGCGCTCGCGCGGATTCGGGCGGCCGAGCCGGCGCTGCGGCTCGGCTGGTCGGTCCCGCGCGTGCGTCGCGACTACACGACCGACATGCTCACGGCGATCCCGGCGCTCGCGATCCTCACGGGCTACCGCGCGACGCTCCCGTCGCGGGCGCGCAAAGCGCTGCGCGAAGGGCGCTACGACGCGATCATGGCGCACTGGCGCGTTGTCACACCTGCGCTCGTCCGCGCCGTGCGCGAAGGCGGTGGCGAGCTCTACGTGTGGACGGTCGACGATGCGGCGCGGATCGCAAAGCTGACGGCGCTAGGCGTCGACGGGATCATCACGAACGACCCGCGCCTGTTCGCGGCGCGCTAGACGCTCAGCCGATCAGGCAGGTGGCTGCCGAGAACCCTTCGGGGTCCGAGCCGGCGAGGCTGACGCGCCCGGCGCTCGTCGCGCGCGAGGCCTGCGCGATGACGGTCCCGCGCCGGCGCCACTCGAAGTTGACGACGCCGCGCAAGGTGAAGGCCGGCTGACCGGCGACGGGGTTCAGCTGGAAGCTGCGTCCGGCCTGGCGCGCCGAGGCGCCCGTGCCGACGTTCGTGTAAGCCTCGGCAGCGCCTTTCGTCAGGTCGACCCACGCTTTCGTCGTCGTGTTCATGTACTGCAGGCGAAAGCGCATGAACATCGCGTCGTGCGCGGCGTGGTCGCCCGGCATCGAGCCGCGGATGCCGATCGTGTCGGGCTGGTCGGTCGCGTTGCAGACGTCGATCGTCGCCCATAGCAGGCGCGAGCGCAGCAGCGACGCCGGTTCGCTCGCACGCGTGGCCTTCTTCGTCTGTACGACAGCCCGAGCGGAGCCCGGCGCGAGCGCCGGCACGAGGCCGCTCAGCGAGAGTGCGACGAGCGCCGCGAGCGTGAGCGCCCGACGCGGCGAGGAGAGCTTCGTTAGCCGCTGGGACATGTATCTGAAGATACCTTCGACGGGCTCGCAGTTGCGGCGCGAGCGCGCCCCGAGTCAACGTACGCACGGCGTGTGATATGCCTGCCGGATGGCTGGGATGCGCTCAGAGGAGGTGGTGGAGCTTCTCGGAAACGTTCCGGTGTTCTCGACTCTGGTCCACGACGATCTGGAGCGGATCGCGCAGTTCGCCGTGCCGCGCGAGTTCGAGCCCGGCGAGGTCGTGTTCCGCGAGGGCGATGCGAGCGACACGTGCTACGTCGTGCGCGACGGACGCGCTCGCGCGCTGCGTACGCATCGCGACGGACGCACGCTGACGCTCGCGACGTTCGGGCCCGGCGACATCTTCGGCGAGCTCGCGCTGTTCGAGGACGAGAAGCGCTCGGCGACGGTCGAAGCGATCGAACGCACGACGACGGTCGCCGTGCTCGGTCCCGACATGCGCCGGCTGATGTCGGAACACGCCGAGATCTCCTCGCGCCTGGTGATCGCGCTCGGCAGACGCTTGCGCGAGACGAACGAGCGCCTCTCGCGCCAGTCCTTCCAGACGGTGCAGAGCCGGGTCGCCGTCGTGCTCTCGGAGCTCGTCGACCAAGAGCTCGTCGACGGACAGCAGGGCGACGTGCTCGTGACCGCGACGCAGGCTGATCTCGCGCAGCTCGCGGGCTCCTCGCGCGAGTCGGCGAGCCGCTTCCTCGCCGTGCTCGAGCGCGCCGGCGTGATCTCGCAGGGCAGGGGCCGTCTGGTCGTCCACGACGCCGAGGCGCTGAAGCAGTATGTCTTCTAAGAAGTCGCGCGGACGCAAGCGTGGCGGCAAGCGGCCCGCGCGCGAGCGCTCGGCCGGCGGCGTCGTCGTGCGCGGCGGGGAGGTCGTCGTGATCGTCCCGACGCGGCGCGCCTCCGACGGCTCGCGCGTGCTCGCGCTGCCGAAGGGACACATCGACCCCGGCGAGAACGCGCTGCAGGCGGCGACGCGCGAGGTGCGCGAGGAGACGGGCGTCGTCGGCGAGCCGGTCACCGAGCTCGGTGAGACGCGCTACTGGTACCGGCGCGACGGTCAGACGATCCCGAAGTCCGTCTGCTTCTACCTGTTCTCCTACGTCGAGGGCAGCACCGACGATCACGACGACGAGGTCGAGGAGGCGCGCTGGATCGCGCTGCAGGACGCGCAAAGCGAGCTGAGCCACACGGCGGAGCGCGAGATGGTGGCACGCGCCATTGCGTATCTGGAGGCTGAGCGCAAAGACCGATAGCCTTGCGCTCCGTGCAGGTGCTCAACTTCTACTCGACGATCTTCGCCGACGAGCTCAAGCGAGGACGCAAGACGGCGACGATCCGCCTCGGCGACAAGTCGGGCAAGTACCGCAAGAACCAGCTCGTGCTGGTCACGATCGGCTACCAGCACTCGCCGCGCGAGCGCATCTTCGAGGCCGTGATCGACACGGTCGAGGTGCTGAAGCTCGCCGATCTCTCGCCGCGCGACATCAAGCACGACAACCCGGAGTTCCGCCGCCACGAGGAGCTGATCAGCTTCCTCGAACAGATCTACGGACGCAGCGTCTCGCCCGAGGAGGTCGTCACCGTCGTGCGCTTCTCGCAGATTCGCGACACGCCGACGGGGATGACCGAGGCGATGAAGGGCTTCGGCGGCGCTCAGAACTAGGCGGCGCCGGGCGCTCGCCCGCGCCGCGGAGTCCCGCGCGGCGGTCACGGCGGTACATCCGTTGGCACTTTCCGTTTTAAGTGCCAACTTTCCTTGATAGAGCCCCGGATCGTCTATATATTCAAGGGACCGTTGGCACTCTCGGCTGAGAGTGCCAGAGGCGCTTCGCCCCACGGCTAGAGGGCCGAGAATCCGGCGAGCGCCCGAAGCACTCTCTAGATGGAGGTATGACAAATGAAGCTGAAGCCCCTGGGCGATCGTCTGATCGTGCGGGCAATCGAGGAGGAGCTGACGACCGCGAGCGGTCTCGTGCTTCCCGACACTGCCAAGGAGAAGCCGCAGAAGGGCGAGGTCATCGCCGCCGGCGATGGTCGGCTCGACGATGACGGCAAGCGCATCCCGCTGGACGTGAAGAAGGGCGACGAGGTCCTCTACAGCAAGTACGGCGGGACCGAGATCAAGATCGACGGGGAGGACCTGCTCGTGCTTCGCGAGTCTGACGTCCTGGCCCTCGTCGAGGCATAAGGAGACTTACGAGAATGGCTAACAAGGAAATCAAGTACAACTCGGAGGCCCGCTCGGCCCTCGAGGCAGGCGTCGACGCGGTCGCCAACGCGGTCAAGGTCACGCTTGGACCGAAGGGTCGCTACGTCGTGCTCGACAAGAAGTTCGGCGCTCCGACGATTACCAACGACGGCGTCACGATCGCACGTGAGATCGAGGTCGAGGACGTCTTCGAGAATCAGGGCGCACAGCTCGTCCGCGAGGTCGCCACGGCGACGAACGACGTGGCCGGCGACGGCACGACGACGGCGACGGTGCTCGCCCAGGCGATCGTTCGCCAGGGTCTGAAGAACGTCGCGGCAGGCGCGAACCCGCTCGCGCTCAAGCGTGGCATCGAGAAGGCCGTCGAGGAGGTCGTCAAGAACATCGCCTCGCAGTCCAAGGAGGTCTCCGGCAAGGACCAGATCGCGCGCGTCGCGACGATCTCGGCCGGCGACGAGGAGATCGGCGACGTCATCGCCGACGCGATCGAGAAGGTCGGCAAGGACGGCGTCGTCAACGTCGAGGAGGGCCAGACGTTCGGCATGGACCTCGAGTTCACCGAGGGCATGCAGTTCGACAAGGGCTACATCTCGCCGTACATGGTCACCGACCAGGACCGCATGGAGGCGACGCTGGAGGACCCCTACATCCTGATCGCCAACTCGAAGATCGGCTCCGTCCGTGACGTGCTGCCGGTGCTCGAGCAGGTCATCCAGTCGGGCAAGCCAATCCTGATCATCGCGGAGGACGTCGAGGGCGAGTCGCTCGCGACGCTCGTCGTCAACAAGCTCCGTGGCACGTTCACGGGCGTCGCCGTCAAGGCGCCTGGCTTCGGCGACCGCCGCAAGCGGATGCTCGAGGACATCGCGATCCTGACGAGCGGTGAGGTGATCACCGAGGAGATGGGCCTGAAGCTCGAGAACACGCAGATCGCCCAGCTCGGACGCGCGCGTCGCGTCGTCGTCGGCAAGGACACGACGACGATCGTCGACGGCGCCGGTGACGCGGCCGCGATCAAGGGCCGCATCAACCAGATCAAAGCCGAAATCGACAACACCGACTCCGACTTCGACCGCGAGAAGCTGCAGGAGCGCTTGGCAAAGCTCTCCGGCGGCGTCGCCGTGGTGAAGGTCGGCGCGGCAACCGAGACGGAGATGAAGGAGAAGAAGCACCGCGTCGAGGACGCGCTGCAGGCAACGCGCGCAGCGCTCGAGGAGGGCATCGTCCCAGGCGGCGGCGTCGCACTGCTGCAGGCCTCTGCGGCGATCAGCATCAGCGACAACGGCGCGTCGGTCGACGGCTCGGACGACGAGCGCACTGGCGCCCGCATCGTTCTGCGCGCGCTCGAGGAGCCGCTGCGTCAGATCGCGGCGAACGCCGGGCTCGAGGGCTCGGTCGTCGTCAACGACGTGCGCAAGGCAAAGAAAGGCCAGGGCCTGAACGCCTCGACGAACGAGATCGTCGATCTCGTCGCCGCAGGCGTGATCGACCCGGCGATGGTCACGCGCTCGGCGCTGCAGAACGCAGCTTCGATCGCGAAGAACATCCTCACGACGGAGGCGATCGTCGCCGAGCTGCCGGAAAAGGAAGGCGCTCCGGCCGGCGGCGGGATGCCTGACATGTCGGGGATGATGTAGCCCGATTCAGGATGCAGTGCGCTCGTCGCCAGGCGACGAGCGATCGGGGGGCCCGGCATCTGCCGGGCCCTCTGCGGTTAACGCCGGCGCGCGCGAGACGACGCGAGGCCCGGGCCGCGGCGAGCCTCGGTGGCGGCTCGTCTCCAACCGCTAAATCGCGGCAGCTGTGTCTATCTTCTGCGCCGCGCCACGGGTCCTCGGCAACTGCTGAAACCGCTTGATTAGCAAGCGATTCTCCTCACGCGACGCGCCCCGGCGGCGCGGCCGGCGCCCCGCTCGCCGGCTCGGCGGAGCGGAGGAATTGCGCTGCGAGTGGCGCCGCACTATCAATGCGGAGACTCGCCGGCAGCCACGGCGGGTCGCGGAGCACCAGTACCTTAATCGGTGAAAGGACCGGTCTTAAACATCGGTGATCCGGGTTCGAGCCCCGGCTGGTGCATGGCAGTGGCAACCACGGCCAGCCAGCTGACGATGACCAATCTTTTTGACCACATCGAGGACCTTGGCGCGTCCGGTGAAGCGGCCGCGGCCTGGGCTGCGCGCACGCCGCGGCGCCCGCAGGACGACTATGACGTGATGCTCGTCGCGCGCTCGCCGCAGTGGCAGAGCGACGAGGCCTCGCAGGCGGCGCTCGAGCAGCTCGGCGCCGAGCCGTGGGTCGAGCGCGTGCTCGTCGAGGGCGACTCCGTGCGATTGCGCATCGCCGACTCGTGGATCGAGCGGACCGGCGCCGCGCTCGAGGCCGGCGGCGGATCGGAAGCGTCGCTGTCGGATCTCGCGCAGGGACGGCGCATCTCGGTGCAGTTCTGGGACGCGAACGCGACGAAGGCGCTTCACGTCGGGCATCTGCGCAACCTGACGATCGGCAACGCGCTCGCGGCTGCGCTCGCGCAGGCCGGCGCGCAGGTCGAGCGGCGCAGCCGGATCTCCGACCTCGGCCGCGCGATGGGCGAGGCGATGGCCGGCGTGATGCAGAGTGGCCACGGCGCCGATACGTGGTCCGACGGCGACGTCAAGAGCGATCACTTCGTCGGCGAGTGCTACGCCGACTACGTCGCGTCCGCCGGAGTCGTAGCGGTCGGCGCGCCCGACCAGGCCGAGGACTCGCTCGCGCGTGAGGTCGAGGTGCAGGGCGACGCCGCTGATCAGCTGATCAAGCGCGTCCTGCAGGGCGATCGCGAGGCGCTCGAGCTGTGGTACCGCACGCGCACCTGGGTGATCGCCGGACAGCGCAAGACGCTCGCGCGGCTCGGCATCGCCTTCGACCGCGTCCTGTTCGAGTCCGACTTCCTGCGCGAGACGGTCGAGCTGGCCGAGCACGGCCTCTCCAGCGGCACGCTGCGCCGGCGCGCCGACGGAGTCGTCGTCTACGCAACGGGGCTGAAGGAGCTCGAGGAGATGCCGCTCGTTCGCGCCGACGGGCTCTCGACGCAGCACATGCGCTCGCTGACATATGCGCTGACGGCGCCCGAACTCGAGGAGATGACCTCGCTGCAAGTGACCGGCACCGAGTGGACCGCGCACCTGACGAGCATCCGCAAGCTGGCCGAGGAGCTGCGGCCGGGCTTGAACGGCGGCTTCCACCCGAGCCGCAGCATCTTCCACGGGATGGTCTCGAGCCAGAAGCGCACCGTGACCTCGAGCGCCGGCGCGCAGCTGATCGACGAGCTGACCGACTGGCTCGACGAGCAGATCGACGCCGACGCGGCGCTGCACGCGGTGCGCCGCAGCCATCCGTTCCCCGAACGTCTCGCCGCGCAGGTAGCGCTCGGCTACTTCCTGCCGCACGCGACGACGCCCGACATCGACTTCGACCCGGCCGAGCTGCTGTGCGACGGCAGCCTCGGCTGGGATCTCGCACGCGCGCAGGCACGGCGCGAGACGCGCCCGAACCCGCGCGCCGAGCGCCCATCGCAGGACCCCGCGTATCGCTTCGCGGTCGTGCAGTCAGAGCTCTACCGCCGCCACCTGCGCCTGGCGGTAGATCGCTTCGACCTGCGGCCGCTGGCGCTCTACCTGCGCCACCTCACGCAGTGGCACCTCGAAGCCGTGCGCGGCGAACACGTCGAGCGCATTGTGCAGACGCTGCTCGAGCGCAGCGCCCGCGGACTCGGCCTGGAGGCCGCGTGATGAGCACGCTGCTCATCGACAACTACGACTCCTATACGTACAACGTCTTCCACCTGCTCGCGGCCGTCTCCGGCGAGGAGCCGATCGTCGTGCACAACGACGCGATCTCGTGGACGGCGCTGTCGCGCTGGGACTTCGATGCGATCGTGCTCTCGCCCGGTCCCGGGCGCCCGCAGCGCTGGCACGACTTCGGCGTGTGCGCCGACATCCTGCGCCACTCCGAGATCCCCGTGCTCGGCATCTGCCTCGGCCATCAGGGCATCGGCAACCTGCTCAGCGGCATGGTCGGCGCCGCGCCGGAACCGATGCACGGTCGCCTCAGCCGCGTCCAGCACGAGAACCGCGGGCTGTTCGCGGGCGTGCCGCAGGGCTTCTCCGTCGTGCGCTACCACTCGCTCGCAGTGACCGGCTCGCTCGGTCCGGAGGGGCGCGTGACGGCGTGGACCGACGACGGCGTCGTGATGGGCATCGAACATCGCCGCCGGCCGCTGTGGGGCGTGCAGTTCCACCCCGAGTCGATCGCGACCGAGCACGGGCGGCGGATCGTCGAGAACTTCTACGACAGGCTCGAGAACCGCGCGCGGTCACGGCCGCAGTCGCGGCGGCTCGGCTCCGCGCCGTCGCCGGCACGGCTGCCCGCCGCCGACGCGGCGGACGACGCGCCGCTGAAGCTGCACGTCCGCTCGATCGCCGGCGAACCGTCGACGGAGTCGTTGTTCGAGCGCCTGTTCGGCGAGCTCGAGCACGCCTTCTGGCTCGACAGCGCCGATGCGCCGACGCGCTTGGCCCAGTGCTCCTACCTCGGCACGTCGGCCGGTGCCGAGCGCTGCGTGCTCGAATACGACGTGTACGAGAAAGCCGTCACGGCACATCGCGACGGCGGCACGACGCGCGAGCTCGCCTCGATCTTCGACGTGCTCGACCGCGAGCTCGCGGATCGCAGCATCGAGTCTCCCGAGGCGCCCGCGAAGGGGCTGCTCGGCGGCTTCGTCGGCTACCTCGGCTACGAGTGCAAGGCCGACTGCGGCTCGCCCAACGCGCACCGCTCCGATGTGCCGGACGCGCTGATGATGCTCGCGAACCGCGTCGTGCTCGTCGACCACTTCGCCGGCCGCACGGATCTGCTCGTGCTCGCTCGCGACGGCGACAGCGAGGCGGAGCGCTGGCTCGATCATGCCGAGGCGACCGTGCGCGAGCTGCTCGAGCAACCAGCCACCGAGCAGTCGCTCCCACACGACGGGCCCGCGCAGGACGCCGATCCAACGGAGCAGGTCAGCTTCAGCTGCGGGCGCGGGCGCGAGCAGTACCTCGCCGACATCGCGCGGTGCCAGGGAGCGCTCGCGGCCGGCGAGTCATACGAGGTCTGCTTGACCGACCAGATCTCCACGTCGGCGAGCCCCGAGCCGTTCGAGCTCTACCGCGTGCTGCGGCGCACGAACCCGGCTCCGTTCGCTGCCTACCTCAAGCTCGGCGAGCTCGCGGTGCTGAGCTCCTCGCCCGAGCGCTTCCTCTCGGTCGATCGCGAGCGATGCGTGCAGGCGCGGCCGATCAAGGGCACGACGCGCCGCTCGCCGGACCCGGCCGAGGACGACGCGTTGCGCTCGGAGCTGACGCACGACGAGAAGACCTACGCCGAGCACCTGATGATCGTCGACCTGCTGCGCAACGACCTCGGCAGGGTCTGCGAGGTCGACAGCGTGCGCGTGCCGGAGCTGATGGTCGTCGAGGACTACGCGACCGTGCACCAGCTGATCTCGACCGTGACCGGCGTGCTCGAGCCCGAGCGCTCGCCTGTGCAGTGCGTGCGCGCATGCTTCCCCGGCGGCTCGATGACGGGCGCGCCGAAGCTGCGCACGATGGGGATCATCGACGAAACGGAGCGCGTCGCGCGCGGCGTCTACTCTGGCGCGATCGGCTACTTCTCGCTCGACGGCAGCGTCGATCTGAGCATCGTCATCCGCACGATCGTGCTGCGGCCCGGCGCGACGACGATCGGCGCCGGCGGGGCGATCGTGATGCAGTCCGACCCACAGGAGGAGTTCGACGAGATCCTGCTGAAGGCGCGCGCGCCGATGCGCGCGATCGCGCAGGCCGTCACCGGCAGCGCCTCGCCCGACGCCTGGACCGTCGAGCTCGAGCCGCACTTCGCGGGACTCGAGGCAGCATGAGCCGCGTCGCTCAGGCCGGCTTGGCGCCGGTGCCCGAGACCGGCTGGCTGATCCGTCGCGCATCGCGCAAGGACGTCGCCGGCGTCGTCGTCGCCGTGCAGGAGCTGCTGCTCGAGCTGGGCGGCTCGCCGCCGGCCACGGTGGAGCTCGAAGAGGTCGTTCGCGAGCTGGTCGGCGACCGCGACGCGGGAGCCGTGCTCGTCGCGCGCGCCGGCGAGCGCGTGGTCGGGATGCTCGCCGCGAGCTGGCAGCTCGCGATGCACGTGCCAGGGCACTACGGCCTGATCCAGGACCTGTGGGTCGACTCGGCGTGGCGCAGCCGCTCGATCGGCGCCGACCTAGTGACTGCGCTCGTCGATCTCGCGCGCGAGCGCAGGCTGACGCGGATCGAGGTCGGGCTGCCGCGCGAGAGCTTTCGCCGGATCAAGGCGACCGAAGGCTTCTATCTCGACAACGACTTCATGCCGATCGGATCGCGCATGCGGCTGACGATCCGATGAGCAGCGGGCTCGAGCCCTATCGCCGCCGGCTCGACGAGATCGACGAGCAGATCGCTCGGCTGCTCGGCCGGCGCTTCGAGGTCTGCCGGGAAGTCGCGGAGTACAAGAGCGAGCACGACATCGCGATGATGCAGCCAGGGCGCGTCGCCGAGGTCCGCGCGCGCTATCTCGCGCGCGGAGCCGAAGTCGGGTTGCCGCAGGACTTCGTCGCGGAGCTGTTCGACCTGCTGATCGCCGCGACCTGTCGCATGGAGGACGAGATGATGGGCACGCCCGAGCACGAGCGCGAGGACCCGCGAGCGCTCATCCCGGGCGAGGCGGGCCGGCCGTGATCAGGCCGACGTTCATCACGCTCGGGCCGCGCGGCACGTGTCACGAGAACGCGCTGCTTCACTACCTCGACTTCCAAGGCATCGACGAGTTCGAGCTCGTCCTCGTCGAAGACCTGCTCGCGGCGATCGAGCTAGTCCGCAGCAAGCCGCACACGTTCCTCGTGCAGTGCAGCGCTCACGTGCAGGTGCACCTCGTCACCGAGCGCTACCACGAGGAGGTCTTCGTGATCGACACGTTCCTCTATCCGACGAAGGAGCTCGCGCTGCTCGTGCGCACCGACGTCGAGAGCCCGCAGAGCCTCGGCATCGTCTCGGCGACGCGCGGCTACCTCGACCTAGAGCCCTGGGCGACGGTGATCGACGAGCCGTCGAAGCCCGTCGTCGCGCGCCATCTGCTCGCCGGCGAGTACGACGCCGGGCTGACGCACCTGCACCACGCGCGCGAACATCCCGAGCGGCTGCGCGTCGAGGAGGTCTATGGCGCAGTCGACACGACGTGGGTCGTCTACGGACAGCACAAGCGCTTCCGCGGCGAGGTGATCGCCCAGCACAACCCTTGGCTGTTCACGGGCGAAGCCGAGGCAGCGCCGGCCGTCGCGGCCTAGCGCGAGCTCGCCGCTGGAGATCCGAGCGGCCTCAAAGCCTGAGGCGAACCGCGCCGCGGCCGTAGGCCGAGCTCGACGCGTCGGCGTGCGCCGGGTGCGACTCCGCAAAGAGCCTGTCGAGCCGCGATTTCGTCGCCTTCGCGCGGAGCGCGACGAACAGCGCGAGCGACGCGAGCCAGACGAGCGCGACAAGCAGGATGACCATGCGCGCGGATTACCCATCGAGAAGCGTCCTAAACCGTCGATTACGCCGGCCTCGCCCGCGCGGCGCGGCAGGTCATCGCCGAGCGCGATGACCTGCCTTCGTTCGTGGCGCGGCGCTATTCGACGGCGCTTGCGGGGCGCGGTCCCTCGCCGACGTACTTCGCCGTCGGGCGGATCAGCTTCGCCTCGCGCTTCTGCTCGAGGATGTGCGCAGACCAGCCGGCGACGCGCGCACACGTGAACAGCGGCGTGAACAGGTCCGGCGGGACTTCGGCTAGGTCGAGCACGACAGCCGACCAGAACTCGACGTTCGTCGCGAGCACGCGATCGGGACGGCGCGCGTGCAGCTCCGCGAGCGCCGCCTTCTCGAGCGCCTCGGCGGCCTCGAAGCGCGGTGAGCCGAGTTCCGAGGCGGTCCGCCGCAGGACGCGTGCGCGCGGGTCTTCGGCGCGGTAGACGCGGTGGCCGAAGCCCATCAGCCGGTCGCCGCGGTCGAGCGCGTCGGAGACCCACTTCTCGGCGTTGCCGCTCGCTTCGACTTCCTCGAGCATCTTCAGCACGCGCGAGGGCGCGCCACCGTGCAGCGGGCCCGACAGCGCGCCGACAGCGCCCGACAGCGCCGCGGCGACGTCGGCGCCCGTCGAGGCGATCACGCGCGCGGTGAACGTCGAGGCGTTCATGCCGTGCTCGGCGGCGGAGACCCAGTAGGCGTCGATCGCCTTGACGTGGTCCGGGTTGGCCTCGCCGCGCCAGCGAATCAGGAAGCGCTCGGGAATCGTCTTGCCTTCGTCGATCTCCGACTGCGGCACTGGGGGCTGACCGGCTTCGCGGGCGGACTGCGCGACGAACGAGAGCGCCATCACCGAAGCGCGCGCGAGGTTGTCGCGAGCCTCCTCGTCGGTGATGTCGATCAGCTGGCCGAAGCCCCACTCGGGCGCGAGCATCGCGAGCGCCGACTGCACGTCGACGCGGTGGTCGCCCGAGCGCACCGTCAGCGAGTGCGGTTCGGCGGGCGGCAGGCCCGGGTTGAAATGGCCGTCCACGAGCAGGCCCCAGACCTGCTCGTAGGGGATGTTGCCGACGAGTTCTTCGATGTCTACGCCGCGGTAGCGCAGCGCGCCACCCTCTTTGTCGGGCTCCGCGATCTCTGTCGCGAAGGCGACGACTCCTTCGAGGCCCGATTGGACCTCCGGTGCTGTAACCGCGCTCATGGCACTCGCTTTCTGAGCTTGATGCTTGACGGGGAAGCTGCCTTGTGGGCAGGCTCCTATCGTCGCAGGAATCGGCACGCCAGTAGGCTGCGAGGCCGGTGGAAGCCGTGCGCGACGGCGCGGTGAGCCGCGTCAGAGGAGAGGCCGTGAGCGACAGCGATCTGATGTTCCGCAGTGCGAGCGAGCTGGCCGGCATGGTCCGCGGCGGCGAGGTCTCCGCGCGCGAGCTCGCCGAGATCTCACTGGAGCGAATCGAGCAGCTCAACCCGGCGCTCAACGCGTTCGTGCAGGTCGATGCCGACGGTGCGCTCGCCGCCGCCGAGCAGATCGGCGCGGGCGACGAGCGGCCGTTCGCCGGCGTGCCGATCGCGATCAAGAACAACCGGCCCGTCAAGGGATTGCGGCTGACGTACGGCTGCGAGCTGATGGCCGAGCACGTCGCGCCGTATGACCACAACATCACCCGCCGCCTGCGCGAGGCGGGCTTCGTGATCGTCGGCACGACGACGCTGCCCGAGTACGGCATCTTGCCGGTGAGCGAGGCGCGGATGTTCGGACCGACGCGCAATCCATGGGATCTCGAGCGCACGCCCGGCGGCTCCTCCGGCGGCGCCGCCGCCGCGGTCGCGGCCGGCATCGTGCCCGTCGCGCACGGCAACGACGGCGGCGGTTCGGTCCGGATCCCGGCCGCATGTTGCGGGCTCGTCGGCCTGAAGCCCTCGCGCGGGCGCATCTCGCCGGCTCCCGAGCTCGGCGACTCCTCGCTCGGGATCGACGGCGTGCTGACGCGGACCGTCGCCGACACGGCAGCGATCCTCGACGTGCTCGAGGGGTACGAGCTCGGCGATGCTACGTGGGCGCCGTCTCCGTCTGAGCCGTTCGCGGCGGCTGCTGTCGCCGATCCCGGCAAGCTGCGGATCGCCGCGACGACGCTGCCGCCGGTCCCCGATGCGAGCGTCGATCCGCTCGCGGCGAGCGCCGTCGCGGACGCGACCGAGCTGCTGCGCTCGCTCGGGCACGAGGTCGAGGAGGTCGACCCGCCATGGCAGGACGAGTCGCTGAGCGGGCTGTTCGGCGCCGTCTTCTCGAGCCACATCGCGCTGTCGATCGCCTACTCCGGTCGCGTCGCCGGGCGCGAGCCGACGGCCGAGGACATGGAGCCGATGAGCTGGGCGATCTACTCGATGGTGCTGAAGCTCGGCGCGATCCCGTCGATGGGCGCAGCCGTCGCGCTGCAGTCCTTCGCGCGCAAGCTCGTTGCCTTCCTGAGGCCCTACGACGCGCTGCTGACGCCGGCGCTCGCCGAGCGGCCGCTGCCGCTCGGGACGCTCGACACGCATGCGCCCGATCCGATGTCGACGTTCTCACGCTCGGGGCTGTTCACGCCGTTTACGCCCGTGTTCAACGCGAGCGGTCAGCCCGGAATCTCACTGCCGCTGTACGAAGGCGCCGACGGGCTCCCGCTCGCCGTGCAGATCGTCGGGCGACCGGCGGGCGAGGCGCAGCTGCTTGCGCTCGCGACGCAGCTCGAAGTGGCGCAGCCGTGGGCCGCGCGGCGGCCTGCGCTAAGTCGTGCCGGCCAAGCGGGCTGACGACGAGAGAAACGTTGCTTGCCGAATGTGCGATGCGCTCCTAGCATCGCGTGCTGTCGACTGGCCGGAGGTCCATTCGGGGCCGACGAGCAGTCGCCTCGGGTCCGGGGGCGGGCGCCCGAGGGGGTCTTCATCAGTGGGGATGACGACTGGGCGATGCGGGGGTACGAGAAAGCGAGGCGACCGCAGGACGAGCAGGCCGATAGGAGCGGAACCGGGCGCCGGCGATCGGGTCGGGCGCTCGGCGCCGCTTCCGCCTCGCGCGTGTGCGGCGCCTCAGCCGACGCCGAGCACCGCGGGCATCCGCTGCGGTGAGACGCCGAGCGACTCGACATCGGCCGTGCCGCGGGTCGAGAGCATCGGCACCTCCATCAGCTCGGCCTCGTCCCACGTCGCAAACGCGCTCGGTCCGGATATGCGCTCGAGCAAGCGCAGCGTGCGCGAGACGATCGGCGTCGGCACGTGCACGAGCGCACGCCGCCGGTGCAGCGAGCGCAGCACGATGCGCACGAGATCGTTGTGGCTGAGCGTCTCCGGTCCGGCGAGCTCGTAGCGCGATCGCCGCCGCCGCTCCCCGCCGCGCCGCTCGTGCTCGGCGCCGGGGCTCTCGCCGGCCCCAGCAACGACGCCGACGCCGCTCGCATCCGTGCCGTTCGACGGCGCGCGCTCGCCCCCCGGACGGCCGCGCAGCACCGCAAGCACGCAGTCGGCGACGTCCTCGGCCCAGATCGGCTGGTACAGCGCGCGGCCGCGGCCCGAGACGGGCATGACCGGCAGCAGCGCCATCCGTTCGAGCAGCGTCAGCCACGGGTCGCCCGGTGCGTAGACGATCGACGGCGCGAAGACGATCGACTGCAGTGTCGCCGCTTCGACGGCCTGCTCGGCGAGCGCCTTTGCGCGGAAGAAGCGCGCGCGATGATGCGTCGATGCGTCGAGCGCAGAGAAGAACACGAAGCGCTCGACTCCGGCACGCTCGGCCGCCTGCACCATCCGCCACGTCGCGATCCCGTTGAGCTCCTCGATCGAGCCCCGCGGCTGATCGCGGATCGACGCCGCGAGGTGCACGACCGTGCGCACGCCGCGCATCGCGTTGCGAAACGACGGCGGGTCGGTCAAGTCGCCGAGCGCGATCTGCACGCGCACGCGCTGTGCGCCGAGCCTGCGCGGGTCGCGCACGAGGCAGCGGACCTGCTCGCCTTCTGCCACGAGCCGGCGCAGCAGCGCCGAGCCGACCAGCCCGGTTGCGCCCGTGAGCAGCAGCATCGCCCAAACCTAGCGGAGATACGCCGAGCCGAGTGGGGCCGAGCCCGGCACAGGATCGATCGGGCGATCATCTACGATGAGCCTTCTCCGGACGGCAGCCATCCCTAAAATACGGCGCCAGTCCGAACTCCCCCGCAGCGCGAACCAACCGCAAACAACCAGGAAAGAAGCGAATGGCCTACGTGATCGCAGAGCCGTGCATTGGCACGAAGGACAATTCCTGTGTCGAGGTGTGCCCTGTCGACTGCATCCACCCGACGCCCGACGAGCCCGGATACGACAGCGTCGAGATGCTCTACATCGACCCGGAGGAGTGCATCGACTGCGACGCCTGCGTCGAGGCCTGCCCCGTGGACGCCTGCTTCGCCGAGGACCAGCTCCCGGACGAGTGGCAGAAGTTCACGCAGATCAACGCCGACTACTTCGCCAACGGCGCCAAGTAGGACGGATCGAGGACGTCGAGGATCGGCACGCCGGCGACGGCCGATCCGATCAGCTCGCGCAGTGCCTGCGAGTCGAAGCGGTGCGATTGCGGTGCCACCGGGTTGATCGTGATCGCCTTCAGCTCGATCGTCCGCAGGACCTCGATCGAGATCCCCTGACGCGCGTACCAGCGCGGGCCGCGGCGCGATAGGAACACCTTCGTCGGATCGCCCGCGACGATGCGCAGCTCGCGCCCGGCTCGCTCCGTGCGCGCCGCGAGCAGGCCTTCGAGGAAGCGCTCGCCGAGCGCGCCCTCGACGGCGAACGTGCTCGCGCGCGGATGCTCGCGCAGCGCTGCCGCGATCTCGCCCGGCTCGGCGTTCAGCACGAGGCGCCGCTCGAGCGTGACCGGGCCGGCCGCGGCCCGCTCGGGCTCGGCCCTCTTGCCCTCGTCTTGCGGGCCGGCCTGCTCCCTATCGCCGGCGCGCGGCAGCCTGACGAGATCGACCGCGTCGGCCGTCGCCGTGACGACCGCTTCGATGTCTTCGCTGAGGATCGCGCCGGTCGCCATCACGAGCCCTTCGGCGACCGCCGGCGAGGACGCCGCGCGGCGGTCGATCGCGCCGTCGATCAGCACCTGCTCGGCGCCGAGCGCGAGCATCTCCTCGCTCACCGTGCGAAGGTCCGCCGCCGCGCTCGGACCGGCGACTTCGACCGCGCCCGGCTCGGACAGGCGCGCGAGCACGACTTCGCCGAGCGGCGTGCGGATGCCCGTCTGCGTCAGCCGCTCGTGCGCCACGCCGCTCGCTCGCAGCAGCGCGCCCGTCGTCGCGACGAGGCCGCCGCGCTGCAGCTCCACGCGCGGCTTGTCGATCCGCGCGTCGATCACGTCGTGCTCCTCGCCGTCGCGGCCGATCGAGGTGACGCCGACCTGTACGCCCGACTCCGCGTGCTCGCGCAGGATCGCCGCGAGCGTCTCGGTCTTTCCCGTGTTCTTCGCGAGCCCGACGAGCGCTAGCGTGCGCGTGCCCGCGAGCAGCTCGCTCAGCCGCGCCGGCTCGCCGTCAGCCATCCGTATGCGGCGGCGGCGATGCCCCGTTGGCGGACGTCGCGTGCGCGGCCGCGTGGGCCGCAGTCGCGCCATCCTCGCCGACGCGCTCCGCAAGCTCGCGCACGATGAAGCTCGCGACGTGGTGCGGGTACGTGCCCTTCGAGAAGCCCGCGTCGAAGCCGAGCTCCTTCGCGAGTTCGTTCGACACGCGCGGGCCACCGCAGGTGAGGATCATCTGCTTGCGCCGGCCCTCGGCTTCGACCATCTCGACGAGCTCCGTCAGGTTCGCGATGTGCAGGTTCTGCTGCGTGACCGTCTGCGAGACGAGGATCGCGTCCGCCTCGAGGTCGATCGCGCGCGAGACGAGCACGCTGTTCGGCACCTGGCTGCCGAGGTTGTGCGTCTCGAACGCCTTGTAGCCCTCCAGGCCGTGATGGCCGTGGAAGCCCTTCAGGTTGAGCATCGCGTCGATTCCGACGCTGTGCGTGTCCGTGCCCGTCGCCGCGCCGACGACGACGATCGGCCGGCCGACCGTGCGCGCCGCGAAGTGCTCGATCTCGTCCTCGGACATGTACTCGACCTCGAAGCCCTCGTCGCTGAGCGACGCGAAGTCGACCGTCTGCGCGGACTCGCCGAACATGACGAAGTACGTGTAGCCGTCGGTCAGCTCCTGGTAGTGCACGACCTCCGGGTGCGTAAAGCCCATTTTCGCCGCCCATTCCTGCGCGGCCTTGCGCGCCGCGAGGCCGTATGGCACAGGCAGCGTGAAGCTGAACTGCACGATCCCGTCGCCGAGGTGATCGGCGTACGGCTTCACGCGCGAGAGGTCGACCTTGCGCGCGACGCCCGCCGCGGCGCTCGCTCCGTTGGCGCCGTGATCAGGCAAGGCTCGATGCTCCTCGCATCAGCTCGCTCGCGGGGTTGAGGTAGCCCTCGCCGACCTCGACGATCCCCTCCGTCCCGCGGCCCTCGTCGATCTGGCGCTGCACGTCGCCGAAGACCCCCTCGCCGAGCGCCGCGAACAGTCCGTTCTCGGCGATCCGCTCGAGCAGCGCGTGCGCTCCGGCGAGCACTTCCTGGGCACGCGTCTGGACGATGCCGCCGGCCTTGAACTCGATCTCCTCGCCGAGGTCGCGCGCGGCGTCGAACACGTAGTTGACGTTTTCCATGCCGATCACGCGGTCGTGCACGTGCGGCGTGAAGATCCCCTCCGTCGGCACGCCGATCGTCTGGATGCCCTGGCCCGTCGCGATCGTCACGAGGTTGAACAGCGAGTCGGCCGCGTGCGTGCGGAACAGGTTGCCGTCCATGTGTCGCGTCGGCGGCATGTACTTGACCGGGCACTCCGGGAACAGCTCGCGCGTCAGCTGCGCCTGCGCCCACTCGAGCAGCAGGCTGTTGACGACGGGCGTGTCGATCTCGAACGCGTCGCCGAGCGCGATCTGCTCGTCGGGCACGCCCGAGTCGAGCGCGAGCTGGCGGTTGATGAACTGCGATGCCGTCACCGACGGCGCCGCCTCGATCGCATCGGCCGTGCGCAGGTAGTTGTCCTCGCCCGTGTTGATCGTCACGCCGAAGTAGCCGTTGATCATCCGCGAGACGCGCTGGTCGATCAGCCCGCGCACCGGGTTGATGTCGCGGTAGAGGATCCCGTATAGCGCGTCGTTGACCATGTTGTCGAAGCCCTCGATCGCCCCCATCGCGGCGATCTCGGGCATGCACAGTCCCGAGCAGAAGCTCGACAGGCGCACGTAGCGCCCGTGCTGCTCAGACCACTCGTCGAGCGCCTCGCGCATGATCCGGAAGTTCTCCTGCGTCGCGAACGTGCCGCCGTAGCCCTCCGTCGTCGCCCCGTAGGGGACGTAGTCGAGCAGGCTCTGCGCCGTCGAGCGGATCACCGCGATGATGTCGCCGCCGGCCTGCGCGACGGCGAGGCCGTGGACGACGTCCTCGTAGACGTTGCCCGTCGCCGTCAGCACGTAGCGCAGCGGCGGCGGGTGCTCGCCGAGGCGCTCGCGACGCTCGTGGCGCTCCTGTGTCGCCTCGCCGATCTGCGCGACGCGCCGCTCGCACTCGTGCATGATCCGCGCATGGATCGCGTCTTCGCCGGACTGCGGCAGCGCGCAGATGTCGAGCTCGCCCCGATCGACTGCTTCAGCGAGGCCCTGTGGCGTCGCCGCCGGGTCGGCGAGCAATGCGTTGCCGATCCAGTAGGCGATGCCACGGTGAAGCTCGCCGTGGTCGCGAACGTGATCGACGAGCACGTTCGGCAGCGGCGCCTCGAGCGCGTTCGCGCCGTCGACGCCGAGCAGGCGCGTGATCGTGCGCTCGACCGAGACCGTCGTCTTGCCCGCGATCTCGCTGGAGACCTGCGCCGCTATCTGTGACGCCGCGTCCTTGCAAGACGCGACCACACCAAAATCAATATTTAGTTTGTTGTTCATGTTCGTGCCTTGACGCGCGTCACTTGATGTCGCGCACGATCGGGAACGGGATGACCTCGCGCAGCGTGTCGCGTTCGGTCAGGATCATGATCAGCCGGTCGACGCCCATGCCGCCGCCGGCCGTCGGCGAGTAGCCGTACTCGATCGCGCGTGCGTACTCCTCGTCGTTCGGGTGCGGCACGTCCTCGTCGTCGATCATCCGCCGCTTGCGCTGGTCGACGAAGCGCTGCCACTGGTCGACGGGATCGTTCAGCTCCGTGTCGCCCGAGACCATCTCGATCCCGCCGATCACCGCGTCGAAGTGCTCCGCCAGCTCCGGGTGCACGGCGTGGCGCTTCGTGATCGGGAACGGCTCGAGCGGGAAGTCGAACACGTGCGTCGGCTGGTTCAGCGTCGACTCGATTTTCTCCGAGTAGATGTCGGCGACGACCTCGGCCCAGGTCGCGTCCGGGTCCATCGGCTCGTCGAGCACCTCCGCGAGCTGCTCGCGCGTCGACTCCATGAAGTCGAGCCCGAAGCGCTCGAGGATCAGCTCGCGCATCGTGATCCGCTTCCACGGCTTCGCGAGGTCGATCTCCTCGCCGTTTCGTTTGACCGTCGTGCGCCCGAGCGCCTTCTGCGCGACGTCGCGGAAGAGTTCTTCGGTGACTGTCGCGACGTCGTTGTAGTCCGAGTACGCGCACATGAACTCGATGATCGTGAACTCCGGCGAGTGCTTCGGCGAGATGCCCTCGTTGCGGAAGACCTTGCCCATGTCGTAGACGTTCTCCATCCCGCCGACGATGCAGCGGTTGAGGAAGAGCTCGACCGAGATGCGCAGGTAGAGGTCGCGATCGAGCGCGTTGTGATGCGTCGTGAACGGCCGCGACCCGGCGCCGCCCGCGAGCGACTGAAGCGCCGGCGTTTCGATCTCGACGAAGCGGCGCTCGGCGAGCCATTCGCGGATCGCGAGGACGATCTTGTTGCGCGTCACGAACAGGTCGCGGGTCTCCTGGTTGGCGATCAGGTCGAGCTCGCGGTAGCGATAGCGCGTGCCCGTGTCGCCGAGGCCGTGGTGCTTGTCCGGCGGCGGGCGCAGCGTCTTCGTCAGCAGCGTGACCTCGATCGCCTCGAGCGCGAGCTGGCCTCGCTGCGTCACGTAGACGCAGCCGTCGACCGAGACGATGTCGCCGATGTCGAAGCCGACGATGCGGTCGTAGAGCTCCTGGCCGAGCGAGTCGACGCGCACGACGATCTGGATCGAGCCCGACAGATCGCGCAGGTCGAGGAACGCCGTCTTGCCGTGGCCGCGGCGTGAGATCAGCCGTCCCGCGACGAGGTAGCGCATCTCCGCGTGCGCTCCCTGATCGAGCGCGCTCGCATCGTGCGCCTCGAGGATCTCAGCGATGCGCGTGCGCTTGCCCCACAGCGTTACCGCCGGATAGGGGTCGACTCCTTCGGCGCGCAGCCGCTCCATCTTCGCGCGGCGCTCGTCGATTTCGACGACGCCGTTCGGCGTCGTCTCGGCCCCCTCAACTGCTGTCTGCTGCCCCTCCTCTTGTTGTCCAGATACGGACATGTGCGCACGATCCTCTCAAAGCGGTTTCGCTTGTCAAGCGGTGCAGCAGGATGTCTACTAGGGCCCTGTGACCGCTGACTAAGCCATCGGCAAAGACATTCCCGCCGGTTTTCGCTCGTCCGCGGAGGCGGGCACGGCGACCGGGGGAGGTGTCACTTCGACCAGCGGCAGCGTCGGCAGCGCGATCGGCGCCATCGCGATGAGCCCGCGCGCGACCTGGCGGATCGCCTGTGCGGCAGGGTCGTCAGGGTTCTCGATCACGAGCGGCACGCCGTCGTCGGCCTGCTCGCGAAGCGGCATCGTCAGCGGCACGCGCCCGAGCATCGGCACGTCGAGCTCGTCCGCGAGCTCATCGCCGCCGCCCTCGCCGAAGATCGCGAAGCGCTCGCCCGAAGGCGTCGTGAAGCCCGACATGTTCTCGACGACGCCCGCGATCTCGAGCGAGACCTTGTCGGCCATCTGCGCCGCGCGGCGCGCGACCTTCTGCGCCGTCGCCTGCGGCGTCGTGACGATCAGGAACTGCGCCTGCGGCAAGAGCTGAGCGAGCGTCATCGAGACGTCGCCAGTGCCCGGCGGCAGGTCGACCAGGAGGTAGTCGAGCGCGCCCCACGCGACGTCCTGCAGGAACTGCGTGAGCGCCTTGTGCAGCATCGGCCCGCGCCACACGACCGCCGCGTCCTCCTCGACGAAGAAGCCGATCGACATGACCTTCACGCCGTGTGACTCGAGCGGCACGATCTTGCGCTCCGGCGAGACCGGCGGGCGCGTCGCGCCGAGCCCGTACATGCGCGGGATCGAGTAGCCCCAGACGTCCGCGTCGAGGATGCCGACGCGCTTGCCTTCCGCCGCCAGCGCCGCCGCGAGGTTCGCCGTCAGCGTCGACTTGCCGACGCCGCCCTTGCCCGAGCCGATGCAGATCACGTTCTGCACCTGCGCGAGCGCGCCCGCCGGCAGGCTGCCGCGGCCAAGCTTCTGCTGTAGCGCCGCCTTCTGCGTATCGCTGAGAACGTCGAAGTACACGTTGCAGTGCGTCACGCCCTCGAGCCCCTCCGCCGCGTCGGCTACAGCCGTCTGGAAGTGGCCCTTGATCGGGCAGCCAGGCGTCGTCAGCGAGACCGTCACGTCGACCACGCCGTTCTCGCTCACGTCGATCGAGCGGACCATGTCCAGCTCGACGATCGAGCGATGCAGCTCCGGGTCGATCACGACCTCGAGGGCCTTCATGATTTCGTCGCGTGTGGCCATTGCAGAGGCCATTGTGACAAATGGGGGCTTCGCGGCCGTCGACGGGCCGCACGGGCGGTGCCGGCGCCGGTCTCGGCCGGGGCGATTGCGCCGGCGGTAGGCTCGGGGCCATGACCGATGAGATTCCCTCACCTGCGCTGCCGCTGAGCGGCGGATGCGGATGCGGCGCCGTGCGCTTTGAGATCGACGCGCCGCTCGTGGCCGCCGCCTACTGCCACTGCACGCGCTGTCAGCGCAGGAGCGGGACCGCGGCGCAAGCTTCGGCGCTCCTGCGTGACGGGACGTTGCGGGTGTTGCGAGGGACCGAGCTGCTCGGAGCATGGAACGCCGGTAGCGGCCTCGAAAAGGTGTTTTGCTCGGCTTGTGGCTCGGCGCTCTTCGCACGCGATCCCGGCAGCGGTCAGATCGCGATCGTCCGTCTCGGCGCGATCGACGGCGACCCCGGCGTTCGGCCCTCCGCGCACCAGTTCGTCGCCTACGCCGCCCCGTGGGAGCCGATCCCCGACGACGGCCTGCCGCGCTTTCCGGAGCGCCTTCCTCACTAGGTCTTTAAATGACTCGCGGGGCGATGGGGACCGCCCCGCGAGTCGAGGGAGGAGAGGGTGCTACTACTGCCGGCGGGATATGAGGCCGACAGACTTTCCCGCTACCGGTCTCTCCAGGCCGGGCGGGGGAAGCTGGTGGTCTGACTAGACCAGGCTGAGAACACGCTCCTGCACACGGTTCGCGAGCTCCGGAACCTTGTTGACGAGCTCGGTGCCGTTCTCTTCGAGCTCGGCGACCGTCTTCTCGATCTCACGACGGCGCAGGCGCAGTTCACGCTCGACGCGGACGCGCGCTTTGCGCACCTCGCGCTCGAGGCGGTTGCGAGCCGTCGTGCCACGACGCTCGAAGCGACGGAGCTGAGCCTGGGCCTTGGCCTGGGTCGAGTACGTCGAGATCGTGTCGCTGACGCCCGAGACGACTTTGTCGCGAGCCGTCAGCGCGACGCCGACGGGAATCAGCAGCGCACGCTCGGCGTAGTCGCCGAACACGCCGACCGTCTCGCGCGTGGCCGTCTGGGCCTGACTCGCAGCCGATTCGGCCTGGTGGATCGCACGCGTGCGTGCGCTCTTCGCGTGCGTCGCCTTCGCCTGCGTGCTGCCGGCCGTCGAGGCTTTCGTCGCCGTAGCTTTGGTGGCCGTCGCTTTACGAGCCGGTTTTTTGGCTTTCGCCGTTTTCGCGCCCGCTTTGGTGCTGCGGGGGGAAGTGGTGGGGGCTGTTGGCATCTGGAGGGAATCTCCTCTTCTTCCTCGCTCTGCGAGGAGGTGCGGGTTTGCTCTCTCGGTCCTCGATACCCGTTTGGATGGGATCGAACACCTGTTTGTAACCCGTCCCTGGAAGTTTGTTACAACCGCAGAGTACCACGCCGCAAAGACCCCGTGTTGACCGGGTGTTACCGAGCGTTAGCTTGTAACACGCGGAACATGCGTTCTGCCCGTGAACACTGTGTTTCGGACGCCGACGGCGAAGCCGAGACGAACACACGTTCGGGTATGATCCTCACGACTCGCCGCGCGTGGCACCCGTCGACAGGGGCCGTTCCGACCGGCGGGGCGGCAGCGGCGAGGGCGCGCCGCGGCGCGAGCTAGGCGAGCGAACCGCTCGGAGCGTCGGTGCGGGCCAGCCAGGCGGCAGGGTCCGCTAGCTCCGCAGTGCTCGGCAGCTGCTCCGGGCCCGTCCACACCCGCGCGAGCGCCGCTGGACCGCCCTCCTTGACGACCGCATCGCAGAAGCGCCGTCCAACCTCGTACTGGCGCATCTTCATCTCGAGCCCGAGCAGCTTCTCGAGCACGCGCCACGGCAGCGGGCGCGACTCGCGCCGGCGGTTCATCGCCGTGCGCAGCTTTGGCAGCGACGGCAGCACTTCGGCGCCGATCGCGTCCATCGTGTGCTCCGCATGCCCCTCGATCAGCGACATCGCGGCCTGCATCTTCTCGACGAGCAGCCAGCGATCCTCGCCGAGCGTCAGGCGCAGCAGCTCGCCGCGCCGCGCGCGCTCGGCCATTTCGCGCAGCTCCGCCGGATCGGGCAGCTTCGGCATGCTCAGACGGTCGGTCCAGCCGCCAAGGCCGCCGCCGTCGTGCGAGCCGTTGCGCCGCTTCGAGCCGTTCGTCGCGGCGTCGTCCTCCTCTGCGCCGTCGCCGTTGGACTTCCCCGCAAGCGTCACCTGCAGGCCCTCGATCAGCTCTTCGAGCATCCCGCCGATGTGCTTGCGCAGCCACGGTGCGCCCGTGAACTGAACAGCGTGCGTGATCTCGTGGATCGTCACCCACAGCACGAGCTCGTCGCGGTCGACCGACAGGTTGCGCGCGGCGATCGCGAGGTTCGGCGCAAGGAGCAGCAGGCGTGGCGCGACGGTGTCGTCGAGCAGCGCGAGGTCGTACTGGCCGAGCACGCGCTGAGAGAGCACGCCCGTCAGCGCGCCGACCTGGGCGCCGAGCAAGAACCCGGACGCCGTCCGCAGCGGCCCGGCGAGAGGCCCCGTGCCCTCGCCGACGCGCTCGCTCAGGCCGCCGAGCAGCGGGCGCATCGTGCGCAGGTTCGCCGCGATCCACGTCGAGCGGTCGACAGCCTCGAGCGGCGGCAGGGCGCTCGGGACGCCGAGGCCGCTGTACTCGCTGACCCGCCTCGCGAACTCATACGCGCGCGGTTCGATCGGCGCGGCGCGCACGCCCCCCGACGTCGGCGAGCCGGCGATTCGCTCGCCGATCTTCTGGGCTGCGCGCCAATCGATCGAGTCCACCGACAGAGCGTAGCCCCGCAGCCTCAGCGCTCCGTAAGTTTTGCCCCGCCGCTCGGGCGGATGCGCTCGTATCCTTGGATGGTGCCCGCCCCTCGAATCGCGCCCGAGCCCACTGCCGCCGGAGCCAACGGCGAGCCTCGGAGCGTCGCGTTCCTGCGGCGTGCAGAGGTGCGAGACGTTCTCGCGTGGGTTCGCCTGCTGGTCGATCCGCAGGACGCCGCAGCGGTCGTGCGTGCGCTCGCGCGGCCGCCGATCGAGCTTCGCCAGACACATCTCGCGCGCGTGATCCAAGTCGCACGCCGCCGCAAGCTCGACCTCGTCGCGGGCTTGACAGCGGCGAGCGAGTCGCCGCAGGTCCCGCCCGAGGCGCGCGAACGGATCGAGCGCTTCGTCGCGGTGCACCGCAGCGCCAGCGGCGCGCTCGACACGCTTGCCCCGGACGCTTTCGTCGTCGAGCTGATCGAGCTGCTCGGAACACGTGGACGCGCGCTTCTGAGCGCCGAGGAGGCTGCCGAGCGCGACGAGAGCCTGCAAGGCCTGCGCGACCTGACCGTCGAGTTCGTCCGCGGCGACCCGTCGGCGACGCCGCGCGAGCTCGCGCGGCACCTCGCGACGGTCGTGCCGGCCGCTCGCGCGACCGGCGGCGCCGGCGCGCACGCCGAGCCGGCCGTCGGCGTGGAGCTCTCCGCGGGCGGTGACGCACCGTCGCTGGACGAGCACCTCGAGGCTGCGTTCCAGCTTCTGCGCGAGGAGGTGCTCGAGAGCGTCGCGCGGATCGGCGGACACCTCGGCGAGCTGCGTCTCGACACCGAACTGGACATCTCGCACGGTGTCGTGCGCTACCTCGAGCTCGTCAAGCTCGCCGCGCTGTTGCAGCGGCCGCCCGGACAGGAGCTCGAGGAGGCGCTTGCCGACGTCAACGCGCGGCTGCTCGCCGCGACGACGCCCGTGCAGCGGGAGATCTTCCAGACCTCGCCGCTCGACGACGCGCTCGCGGAGCGCTCGAAGATCGCCGGTCGCGACGAGCACTCGCTCGATCCGTTCCTGCCGCGCAAGGGCGTCGGGCTGGCGCTGTCGGCGTCGGACATCGAGACCTATCGCAGCTGTCCGCTGCGCTACAAGTTCGCGCGCGTCCTGCGGATCCCGACCGAGCAGACGATCCACCAGCGCTTCGGCATCGTCGTCCACCAGGTGCTCGAGCGCTTTCACTCCGACAGCGTGCAGACGCTCGCGCAGATGCACGAGCTGCTCGACGCCGGCTGGCGCCGCGCGGGCTTCGGCGACAGCGAGCACGAGCGCTTCCTGCTCGGCAAGGCCCGTACGGCACTCGATCGCTACCACGAGCGACTCTCAGAGCAGGACTCCGAGCCGGTCTGGTTCGAGCGCTCGTTCTCGTTCCAGCTCGGCCCGCACCACCTACGCGGCCGCGTCGACCGCGTCGATCGGCTGGCCGGATCCGACGGCGAGCAGTATGAGCTGATCGACTACAAGACCTCGCGCCCGAAGAGCGCCGAGCAGCTCGCCGACGACGTGCAATTGTCGCTCTACGCGCTCGCCGCCCGCGAGGACTGGAGCCTCGGCTCCTCGCGCCAGGCCTACTACTACGTGCTCGACGACGAGAAGGTGCCCGTGCCGCGCGGCGCGCAGGACGAGGCGTCCGTCGTCGACCTCGTGATGGCCGTCGGCGACGGCATCCTCGCGCAGGAGTTCGAGCCGACGCCCTCGCACGCCGCGTGCTCGATCTGCGACTACCGGATCGTCTGCCCGGTCGCGGAGAAGTAGCTACCCCTCGCGCCCGCGCTGGCGCAGGAAGCGCTGGAATTCGCGGGCGATCGCATCGCCGGAGGGGACGTCCTCGGGCGTGACGCCGTCCTCGCTCTCGGCGGCCTGCTCGAGCCGTTCGACGAACGCCTGGATGTCGGGATCGCTCTGCACGGCGAGGCCGACTTGGCGCTCGTAGTCGGCGGACGCGGACTCGAGCTCGGAGACGTCTACGGAGATGCCGATCAGCCCTTCGACGCGGCGTACGAGCGCGAGCGCTGCCTTCGGATTGGCGGCGGCGGCGACGTAGTGCGGCACGCCTGCCCACAGGCTCGCCGAGGGCAGCCCGGCCTGGGCGCAGGCGGCGTGCAGCACGCCGACGATGCCCGTCGGGCCCTCATAGGTAGAGGTCGAAGCGTGCATCCCGGCGCGCTCGATCAACGCCGGGTCGGTCGCGTGACCGGAGATCGTGACGGGGCGCGTGTGCGGCACGTCGCCGAGCAGCGCTCCGAGCGAGACGACGACCTGCACGCCGAGCGCTTCGGCGAGGTCGACGAGGTGCCCCGTGAAGGCGCGCCAGCGCAGCGACGGCTCGACGCCCTGCACGAGCACGACGTCGCGCGGCGCGCGTGGCGCGGAGGCCTCGAAGACCTCGACCGTCGGCCAGACGATCTCGCGCTCGTTCGCGTCGTTGAACTGGACGTTCGGTCGATTCGATTGGAAGTCGTAGAACTCCTCGGAGTCGATCCGCGCGAAGCGTCGTGCCTGCAGCGAAGAGGCGAGGAACGAGACGGCGCTCGAGGCCGCGTCTCCGGCGTCGTTCCAGCCCTGGAACGCGCAGACCATCGCCGGCGCCCTCAGGCCGTCCGGACGGCGGTCCCAGATGAGCGGCTGCATCCGAACCACCGTACATCATGGATCGATGGCTCCCGCCACGACCTCATCGCCAGAGACCGCCGCCGGCGCGCCGCACGAGCCGGGCGAGCCCGCCCAGAGCATCGCGACGCTGCGCGATCAGGAGGAGGTCGACGGCGTTTTCGCGTGCGCGCAGAAGGAGCGGCAGATCTCGCGCGCAGGCGCGCCGTATCTGACGCTGACGCTGTCGGATGCGACCGGCACGATTCGCGCGCGCGCGTTTCGTGACGCGGACGTGCTCGCGGGGCGCTTCGAGCGCGGCGATCTGGTTCGCGTGCGCGGTCGCGCGCAGCGATTTCGCGAGGAGCTGCAGATCTCGGTCGAGCAGATTGCGCGTGCCGAGGGCGAGCAGGCGGACCCGGCGCGCTTCCTGCCGACCGCGTACCGCGACCGCGACGAGCTCGAAGGCTTCCTCGAGCACCTCGCGCGCGAGGTCTACGACCCGCAGCTGAAGCTGTTGCTGGACGGGCTGCTCGGCGATCGCGAGCTGCGCGCTGAGCTACGCCGCGCGCCGTGCTCGGTACCGGGCCAGCGCGCGGGAGCCCACCACGCGTACCTCGGCGGCCTGCTCGAGCACACGGTCGCCGTCGCGACGCTGGCCTACGAGCTGTGCAGCCTGCACCAGCGGCTCGACCGCGATCTGCTGCTGTGCGCGGCGATCGTCCACGACATCGGCAAGACGCGCGAGTTCTCGTACGGCGCGGAGATCTCACGAAGCGCCGAGGGCCGCATGCTCGGTCACGTCGAGCTCGGGCTGCGGATCCTCGCGCGTCATGCGCCGCGCACGCTCGAGGCCGAGCGGCGGCTGGCGCTGGAGCACTGCGTGCTGCTGCATCACGGCGCCGATACGGCCGGCGGCGCCCGCTTCGTCTCGCCTGAGGCGCTGGCGCTGTTTCGCATAAACGCGCTCGACGCTCAGGTGAAGGGCGCGTTCGAGCAGGGTCTGGCCGCTCCGGCGCACTGAGGGACGGGCCGAACGGGCCTGCGGGTAGCGGTCAAGCTGGTCAGCCCTGCTGCCGATGTAGTAGCTATGAGCGACGTCGGGACGCCGACGGCCGAGCGGACACAGGCCGACTCGGCCGAGGAGAACAAGGACGAGAAGCCGGGCAACGGCACCGGCCTCTACCCCCCGCATCGCACAGGGCGCTCGACGCGGATGATCGGCGAAGTGGTCGTCGATCTCGGATTCGCCGACCGCGAGACGGTCGACGAGGCCGTCGAAACAGCCCGCACGCAAGGGCGCCCGACGGGTCTCGTGCTCGTCGAGCAGGGAGTTCTGCGCCACGACCAGCTCGCGCGCGTCGTTGCCGAGCGCTTCGGCCTCGACTACGTCGACCTCGCCGTCTACGACCTCGACATGGGCGCCGTCACGCTGCTGAACGCGGACGCGTCGAAGCGCTATCAGGCGGTGCCGATCGGCTTCAGCCAGGACGGCACGCTGCTGCTCGCGATGGCCGACCCGACGAACGTGCTGACGATCGACGACGTCGCGATGATGACCGGCCGGCGCGTCAAGCCGGTCGCGGCATCGGTCGAAGACCTCAACCTGCTGCTGACGCGCCTGGCGCAGATGGACGACTCGATCGAGGACATCGTCGAAGACGATGCCGGCGCGGACGACGAAGAGGACGTGCAGCTCGGCGACGAGGCCGACGCGGACGCGCCGATCATCAAGCTCGTCCACTCGATCGTCGCGCAGGCGGTGCAGCAGGGCGCCTCGGACATCCACGTCAACCCCGAAGAGGGCGACACGCGCGTGCTGTTCCGTGTCGACGGCGTGCTCTCGCCGGCGGCGACGGTCAAACGCAAGATGGCGATGGGCGTCGTCTCGCGAATCAAGATCATGGCCGACCTCGACATCTCCGAGAAGCGCGTGCCGCAGGACGGACGCTTCGCGCTGACGGTCGACGGACGCCGCGTCGACATCCGCGTCGTCACGCTGCCGCTCGTCTACGGGGAGGGCGTCGTCATGCGAATCCTCGACAAGGGCGCCGTGATCCAGGGGCTCGACTCGCTCGGCATGCCGCAGCAGGCGATGGAAGTCTTCGGTGCGGCGATCAAGAAGCCGAACGGCGCGGTGCTCGTCACGGGCCCGACGGGCTCGGGCAAGTCGACGACGCTGTACGCGGCGCTGAACGACCTCAACGACGGCGAACGCAGCATCCTCACGATCGAGGACCCCGTCGAGCAGCGCATCGCCGGGATCAAGCAGATGCAGATCGCGCCGAAGGCCGGCGTCACGTTCGACGTCGGCTTGCGCTCGATGCTGCGCGCGGACCCGGACGTGATCATGGTCGGCGAGATCCGCGACGCCGAGACGGCGCACATCGCGATCGAGGCTGCGCTGACCGGCCACCTCGTGCTGACGACGCTGCACACGCGCGACGCGCCGAGCGGGCTCGGCCGCCTGATCGACATGGGCATCGAGCCGTTCCTCGTCTCCTCGGCGGTCGACTGCATCGTCGCGCAGCGCCTCGTGCGACTGCTCTGCACGCACTGCAAGAAGCTGTTGAAAGTGGCCGACTCGGTGCTCGCCGAGCACGGTCTCGCGGGGGCGGAACCGTACGAGGCCGTTGGCTGCTCGCGCTGCGGCGGCTCTGGCTACCGCGGTCGTGTCGGCGTGTACGAGGTGATGTCCGTCTCAGAGCAGATCCGCGCCCTGATCCTCGAGCGCGCTTCGGTCGACGTGATGGTCTCGGTCGCGGTGCGCGAAGGCATGCGCCGCCTGCGCGACGACGGCATGGACAAGGTCCGCGAAGGGCTGACGTCGATCGCCGAGGTCGAACGCATGACGAACAGCTTGCTCTAGCCGGCGCCGGCGCCGGCGTGCAGCGGCGCTCAGCCTTCGCTCGAGCGATACAGCAGCGAGATGCGCAGCGGTCCGGACGGGAATGCGACGCCCGAGAACGAGTAAGCGTCGAAGCTCGCTCCGCGATAGCTGACCGTGCCGCGGTCGGGCACCTCGGCGGGCCCCGGAGCGAGCGTGCCGATGACCTGCTTTTCGCCGTGCGGCCCGACGCGCATCAGCACCTCGGCGCCGGTGAAGCGCTGCGCGAGCTTCATGTAGCCGGCGTCGTCCTGGATCGCGAAGGAGAAGCGCCCGACGAGCTTGCCGCCGTCGCGCACGACGCCGTGCACCGGCGCGAGCACGTACGGGCCGCCGAGGTCGTAGAGGAAGCGCTGCGCGCCGCTCGGCTCCGATGCATAGACGCGCACGCGTACTACGTGGATGTGCGCCGCGAAGAGCCCGACGATCGCCGCGCGGATCGCTTGCGTGTCGCGTGCGGCGACGGCTTGCTGGAAGGGCTTGTCGGCTTCGATGTGGCGCAGCGTCGCTTGCACGTAGGCGCTGCCGGCCTCCTCCGCGTAGATCCGTTCACCGACGTGACCGAGCGTGTCGAGTCGCGTGTCGGCGAGCTGCTTCGGGCAGCGGATCGCGCTGCGCGGGACGAGCGCGACGATCCGCAGCGGCCCGGCCGGGTAGTCGGCGCCGGCAATCGAGTGCGCTTGATAGCGGGCTCCGGCGTACGTCACGGCACCGTCGTGCGGCGGCGCGGCGTGAGCATCGCTTCCACCGAGCGTGCCCGCGAGCCGGCCGTGCGCTCCATAGAGCAGCACCTCGGCGCCGGTCACCTGTCGCGTAACCGCGAGATAGCTCTGCGCGGACTGCGTCGAGAGCACGAAGCTCGCACCGGTGCCCGGAATCGAGCCGCGCACGGGTGCGATCGCCGCGCCGGAGCCGGCGCTCGCGAAGAGCTTGCCGTGCACGACGATCTCGATCCGCGCGATCTGGTTCGCGAGCAGCCCGTCGAGCGCCGCACGCGTCGCGGCAGCGTCGCCGGCGGAGATCGCCGACGCGAGCGCGGTCGAAGCGCGCACGCGAGCGAGCGCCTCGCCGACGTTGGCGCCATGCGAGGACTCCTCGTAGATGCGCTCGCCGACGCTGCCGAGCGTCGCGGCGGCGATCTGCGCGCAGCCGCCCTTGGCTGCGACCGGCTGCCGCCCGGTCGCCGGTACGCTGCGCGCCGTCGAGTTGGGCTGCTGCTGCGAAGAGCCGCAGGCAGCGAGCGCGAGAGCGAGCGCAGCGACCAGTAGGACGGCGCCCGGCAGGAGCAGGCGTCGTGGAAGCTCGACCGTCACGCCGCAAGCCTAAGGCGGCGCCGCACTCGCGCGCGGCGCCGCCTGGCTCGCAGGTCCCGACGGCCGGAGCGGCGTTACTTCTTCTTCGTGGTCGCCTTCTTCTTGCTCGCGACCTTCTTGCCCTTCTTCACGGCCTTTTTCGTCGGCAGCGGTTTCGGGTTGAAGCGGTTGAAGCCGGAGTACGCGTCGGGCTTGCAGTCTTTCGGGCGCCCGAGGTCGTACGGCCCCGAGATCGCCTGCGTGATGACGCCTTTTTCGAGGTACGCATAGACGACCGTCAGCAGCAGGTCGACACGCGGCTCGGTGCACAGCTTCGTGCCGATCGCGATTTGGCCCGTGACCGTCTCGTAGCCGGCTTTCGTCGAGCCGACGCAGTTGGCGGCCCATCCGGGGACTTCGCCTGAGCACGAGAACGTGTCGCGCAGGATCGTTTTGTTCACGTCCGTGACTTCGGGCGGGCTCGAGACTCCCGTGACGGGAATCTGCGATTGCACCTGGTAGCCGGTGATCGGCCCGTTGCAGTAGAACGTGTAAGCGACCTGCTGTTCTTCACTTCCTTCTTCGGGCTGACCGCCAGAGGTGCCGCCGAGGCAGTTGTAGTTGTTCGGGTTCGATTCTTCGGCCTGGCTCAGGGCAGGACTCGCGAGCAGTAGGGCAGCGCCCACGATCGCGGCCAGCAACCAGATGGCCTTTCGGTGGGCGAGATTTGATGCGTGCAACGGTGTTCTCCGTTCGTTGTCGTGGGACCTGAATCAGGCGTTTGCGTGCAACAGCTTTTCGAGGCTTTGCTTGGGTGAAGTCGGGTTGAACGTCGTCGCCGGTTTCGCGCCGGCCTTCGCGAAGGGCGAGAGCAGCACGACGCCGGCGGGAGGCTGGGAGGTGAGCGTCGCGCTCGATGAGCCGGCCGGCAGTTCGGCGGCCGTCGGGTCGGCGACGGTCGCGAACGTGACGACGACGAGCCCGTGTTCGGAGTACGTCGTCGTCGCGGTGATCGTCGCGAGCGTCGCTTTGAGGAATTCGTCGGCGGCTGTGAGCGCGCCTGGTGTGCCGGCGGCGCATGTCGCGCCGGCCGCGCCTTCGGGGCACGGCGGCTGGACGATCGAGTGCAGGATCGGCGGAGTGCCGCCGACGGTCGCAGCCTTTTCGGCGAGCGCCGCATCGTTCGCGAAGGCGCTCGCGCTGAGCGCCGACCAGCCCGTCAGGAACGTTCCTTTCGGAATCAGCTGGCCGCTGATGTAGGGGGTCGCGGTCGGGCTCGCGAGCGCTTCGCTGAACGAGGTCCCCGAGAGCTGGATCAGCCAGACGTTCGTGATCGGGGGCAGTTTCGAGGCGCCGGTAGAGGATTTCGTCGGTGTCGTGGAGGTTTTCTTGGATTCGCCTTCGGCGCTCGTTGTCGGCGTCGTGCTCGCGGCCGGGGTGCTCGTCGCGCTCGCCGGTGTACTGGCCGCCGCGGGTGTCGGCTGCGGTGTGACCGCCGGCGGCGCGACGGTCGCGGTCGTGCTCGCCGGCGCCTGTGCGGGTCGACTCGCGACGACTGCCGCGATCAGCGCAGGCAGCTTTTGGACGACCTGCGCGCTGCCCGCGAGCGATGTTTCCGGCGCCGGCCCGATCGCCGCGCCCACAGCGATGCCGATGCCGAGCATGACTGCCGCGAGCAGCGCCCCGGCACGGCGCGAGGGCAGGCGCGGCGCACCGGGCTGTCTCGGCGCGGGAGAGGGCGTCGGCGCTACTGCGCCGGCCTCTGGAGAAGGGCGATCTGCGGAGTTGTCCATGGTTTGTAAACGACTTGTTGCGGCTTCGACCGAAGTCCCCGTGCGGAGTTGCGCACAAACTATCTTATCCGGATCGAAACTATCGGGATTATGATATGTTCCGACCCCGACGCTGTCAACTATTTGTCAAAGAACCAGAAACGGGGACACTCCTAAATGAATCGAATCCGACGTCTCTCCCTCGCGTTCGCGGTGGCCGGCGTGCTTGGGGTCGCGGCGCCGGCAGCCGCTTCCGCTGTCTCGACGGTCACGATCAGTGGCGCGACCGCGTCCTACCCGCTCGTCTCGCTGCTCGCGCAGAAGTACGTCAAGCTCTTCCCGAAGAAAGTGAAGTTCAAAATCACGCAGGGCGGCGCGCAGATCGGCGTCAACGACGTCGCCGCTGGACGTGTCTCGATCGGCGACGTCTCACGCGACCCGCTCGCGGCAGACCCTCCAGGGCTCGTCTTCTACCCGATCGCGAAGTACGGCATTTGCGTGATCACGAACAAGTCGAACCCGGTGCCGAACCTCACGCAGGCGCAGGTGATCTCGATCTTCACCGGCAAAACCCGCTCTTGGACGGGTCTGCCCGGCGCGACGGCGAGTGGCACGATCGACCTGATCAGCCGCACCTCGGTCGCCGGCGTGCTGACGAACTTCCAGACGCTGCTCTTGGAAGGCAAGAAAGTCTCGACGATCGCCGCCGAAGAACCGTCTGAGGGTCTGATGCGCGCGAAGGTCGAAAGCGACCCGAACTCGATCGGCTTCGTGTCGAACTACCAGTCCGACAAAGGCACGGTCAACGCCGTCGGCCTCAACGGCGTCGCGTGCAACAAGGCGAGCATTACCTCCGGCCAGTACGCCGGGATCGCGCGCTTCTACGAGGTGACGAAAGGCAAGGCGACGGGCGCCTCCTCGGCGTTCATCGGCTGGATCGAGAAGTCGGCTGCGGCGAAGAAGATCATCAACACGCAGTGGTTGTCGATCTAGCGCACGCAGTTGCTTGAGCGGCTTCGCAACCCATGGCCAGACCACCGCGCCGAGCGTACGCTCGGCGCGGTGTCGTTGCTGGTCTGTGCGCTCGTCGTCGCGATGGTCGTGTTCGTCGGGATCCACGCGTGGCCGATCTTCGAGCACAACGGGCTGAGCTGGCTCGGCTCGGGCGGCGACCTCGGTCGCCAGCTCGCGGAAATGCAGAACACGACGCAGCACCCGCCGCCTTCGGCGTATCACCTGCGCGCGTGGCCGGTCGTCTACGGCACGCTGTTGACGACGGGCGTCGCGGTCGTGCTCGCGCTGGCGCTGTCGGTCTTCTCCTCGATCTTCATCGTCGAGCTCGCGTCGGCGCGGCTGCGGCGCATCGCGATCCCGGTGATCCGCCTGCTTGCGTCGGTGCCGTCGGTGATCTACGGGCTGATCGGGATCCTCGTGCTCGTGCCGTTCGTCGGCAACCACGTGATCTCGGGTGCCGAGAAGGAATCGGTCCAGAACGTCGTGCTGCTGACGGGTGCGGGCCTGTCGGTGACGGTCGTGATCCTCACGGTGATGATCACGCCGATCATGGTCGCGCTGATCTGCGAGGCGCTCGTGTCGGTGCCGAACTCGTGGCGTGAGGGCGCGATCGCGCTCGGCGTCAACCCGGTGCGCGCGATGCTCGCGGTGACGTTGCGCGCGGCGCGCCCGGCGATCGTCGCGGCGGTCGTCCTCGCGACGGCGCGCGCGCTCGGCGAGGCGATCATGATCTCGATGGTCTCCGGCTCGCGCGCGTTCTCGCCGAAGCCCGTCGACGGGCTCGTGTTCTTCTTCGAGCCGCTGCGCACGCTCGCGTCGGGGATCGTCGACTACCACGAAGGGATCGGCGCGCCGGCGCTCGGCTCGGCGCTGTACGCGTGGGCGCTGCTGCTGCTGTTCAGCGCGTTCGTGCTGTCGATCGCCGGCTATCTGATCAAGCTGCCGCTGCGCAAGTTCCAGGTGCGCGGATGAGCACGGTCGCACCCTGGACGCCTCCGGCTTCCGGGCCGCCGATGAAGCGCGGCCGCGGCCGGCAGTCCTCGCCGCTGAGCTGGCGCTGGAGCGATCGCCTCGCGCTCGGCTTCTCCTGGTTCGCGGGGATCGGCCTGTGCGTGATCGCGGCCGCGATCGTCGGCTATATGGGCTACCGCGGGATCCAGTACCTGCGGCCGAACCTGCTCGCGCAGCGACCCGCGCTGAGCACGACGCAGAGCGGCTCGGGCGGCTTCCTCGATCCGCTGATCGGCACGGCGCTGCTGACAGTGATCGGCGTACTGCTGGCCGTGCCGCTCGCGATCGGCGGAGCGATCTGGATCGCCGAGTACGGTCGCCCGACTTGGCTCGCGCGCGTCGTCGAGTCGAGCATCGAGATGGTCGCGGGGACGCCCGACATCGTGATCGCTCTGTTCGGCCTGTCGATCTTCCAGCTCGGGATCTTCGCGCCGTTCTCGTTCAAGGCCGCAGGCGGCGGCGTGTTCGGCAAATCGTTCATCGCCGCGGGCGCGATGATGTCTCTGATCGCATTGCCGCCGCTGTTCACGGCTACGCGCGACGGCCTGCAGGCGGTGCCGATGCACATGCGCGAGGCGGCCTTCGCACTCGGCAAGACGCGGATCGCGACGATCCGCCGCGTGCTGCTGCCGAGCGTGCGCTCGAACATCGCGACCGGCGTGACGCTCGGCATCAGCCGGATCATCGGCGACACGGCGATCATCGTGCTGCTGCTCGGCGAAACGCTGCGGCTGGACCCGCAAGGCTCTGTCCCGGGCATCGGCTTGCTGCGTGGCACCGGCTCGACGTTGACGAGCTATGTCTACGGCAACTCGCCGGCCGGCGAAGGTGCGGCGCCGCAGAAGGCGTACGCGGCCGCGTTCGTGCTGCTGCTGTTCGTGCTCGCCCTGAACCTGATCGTCGACCGGATCGGGCGCTCGAGCGCGGCATCGACGGGCATGACGGTCGCCGGCGGGATCGTGTGAGCCTTCGCATGCCGCGAGCGGTTCGCCGCCGCCGAACGCGTCCTTTTGTGCGCCGTCGCAACCGCTTTACAACCGAGCGAAACCCCGCTAACCTGAGCGGTTCTATGGAGATTGTGTTCGACAACTTCGGTGGAGAAGGTGCTCGATGAGCCCCGATGAGCTGCTGGTCGACGCTCCGCGACAGGCGACGGACGGCCGTGAGGATCAGCCGCGTCCGCGTCCGCGCCTGGCTTCGACTGACGATGTCGCACGAGACGTAGGGCTCGGCGCGACGCCGCAACACGACGACACGCAGCCACCTTCGGCGCCGACCGTGCCGCCGGTGCGCACGATCGTCGTCGACCGCGCGCCCGTCCCGGTGCTGCCGACGCAGGAGCGCGAGTCGATCCGCGCCGTCTCCTCGACGGGTCCCGAGCGGATTCGCCTCGAGGACGTGAGCATCGACTACGGCCTGAAAAAGGCCGTCAAGTCGGTCTCGATGTCGATCCACAAGGGCGAGGTGCTCGCGCTGATCGGGCCGTCGGGATGCGGCAAGACGACGCTGCTGCGCACGCTCAACCGGCTGACGGAGCTGACGCCGAGCGCGGCGCGCTCGGGCCGCGTGCTGCTCGACGGCGAGGACATCCACGAGATGGCAGACACGACGCTGCGCTCGCGCGTGGCGATGGTCTTCCAGCAGCCGAACCCGTTTCCGATGTCGATCTTCGACAACGTCGCGTTCGCGCTGCGCGAACAGTCGCGCAAGAAGCCGCGCAAACGCGAGCTCGAACCGCTCGTGATCGACGCGCTGAAGCGCGCCGGCCTGTATGAGGAGGTCGGCGACGACCTCGACCGTCCGGCGCTGCGCCTCTCGGGCGGTCAGCAGCAGCGTCTGTGCATCGCTCGCGCGATCGCGCCGCGACCGGAGGTGCTGCTGATGGACGAGCCCTGCAGTGCGCTCGATCCGATCTCGACGGCGACGATCGAGAAGCTGATCGGCGAGCTGCGGCGCGACCTCGCGGTCGTCGTCGTCACGCACAACCTCGCGCAGGCGCACCGCATCGCGGACAAGGTCGCGTTCATGTACCTCGGCGACCTCGTCGAGTACGGAAGCACCTCGGAGGTCTTCGACGAACCGCGTGCGACGCGCACTCGCGACTACGTGCGGGGAGCCTTCGGATGAAGCCTTGCGATCGCCCGGCGCAGCGATGCGGCCGGGAGTCCTGAAGCGGGCGCTCGTCGTGGTCGGCTGTGGAGCCCTGGCCGTGACGGCGTCTGCTTGCGAGAGCACCGAGTCCGAAAGCGCGAAGATCGCTCGCGAAGGCGGTCCTGCCGCGGCGGGGCCGAGCGCGCTGAAGCTCGGCGCGGCGAACCGCGGCGTGCGCGCATCGGATGTGACGTTGCTGTCGAGCGGCGGGCGCACGGCGGTCGCGGTGAAGCTGACGACGACGTCCTCGCGCGCTCAGCGCGACGTGCCGCTGCTCGTCAACGTGACGGGCAAGAACGGCAAGGTCGTCTATACGAACGGAACCGGCGGCGTCGAAGCGGCGCTGCAGCGGATCGCGCTGCTGCGCCCGCACGCGAGCGTCTGGTGGGTCGACGATCAGGTGCTGAGCGCTCAGCCGGCGACGGCCGTGAAGGTTCGCGTCGGCACGGGCACGAGCGCGCGCGTGTCCTCGACGGCACAAGCGCTCACGACGAAGTCGGCGCACGTCGGTCAGCAGTCGGGACTGAGCACGCTGAGCGGCGAGCTCGTCAACGGCACGAGCCATGCGCAGAGCAAAGTGCCGGTGTTCGCCGTCGCGTTGCGCGCCGGCAAGGTCGTTGCGGCGGGCCGCGCGGTCGTTGAGTCGCTCGCGGGCCATCGTGGCGCGACGGCGCCGTTTCAGATCTTCCTCGTCGGCAACCCGGCCGGGGCAAAGCTCGAGTTGACCGCCGTGCCGGCGGGCACGTGAGGGGCTGAAGCGATGAGCCTCGTACCGGTCCCCTCAGAGCACGCCGGAGCGACGTGCGCGCACTGCGGCGCGGCGCTCGTCGCCGACCAGCGCTACTGCCTCTCGTGCGGGCAGCCGGCCTCGCCGGTGCGTCTTGCGTTCCTCGACGTGCTGCACGGCGAGTCGTCCGGCGCGAACGCGCCAGGCGCAGTGCCGCAGACGCTCGAGATAACCCCGGCAGGGTTCGTCCCGGCCGCCGGTCAGGGCGGCGCGAACAACTGGCTGCGCCGCCACTCGGGCGTGCTCAGCCTGCTTGCGGTGCTCGTGCTCTGCTTGATCGCCGGCCTGCTGATCGGCCACTGGGCCGGTCAGGGCGGAACGAAGGTCCCGGCGAAGCAGGTCGTCGAAGTCAAGGGCCTGTCGGGTCTTGCCGCGGCTCCCGCGGCGAGCACGACGACGACGCCGCAGGCGAGCGCGAAGGAATCCTCGGCCGTCGAATCGTCGAAGACGAGCGCCAAGGAAGCCGCCGAACTGGCGAAGGAACGCGCCAAAGAAACGAAGGCCGAAAAAGCACCGCCACCGAAACCGGTCAAAGTCGCGCCGGCGAAGATCAAAAAACTCTCGACTTCGAGCGGTAAACAGCACCAGGAAGAAATCAACGCACTCGGCGCGCAGCCGATCGAAACGGGCTGAGGCGGATGAGCACGCCCAGCAACGGATCGCTGGCGGAGCTTCGCCGTCGCCGCTACGAGCTCGCCGAGCGCGTATCGGAGCTGACGTGGGATCTCGGCGGGCTGACGTACGAGATGGCAGTCCGCGACCACTATCGCCTCGACGTGCTGGCGCGCCGCGCGGCGGAGCTGCAGCAAGCCGACGCGCAGCTCGGCGAGGTCCAGCGCCTGCTCGCGGGCGCCGAGGCCGGCGTGCACGGGCAGTGCCGCTCGTGCGGCGCAGTGCACAGCCGCGGCGCATCGTTCTGCTGGCACTGCGGCGCCGGTCTGCTCGAGGAGGCCCGTCCGGCCGTGCTCGAGAGTGCCGCTGAGCAGGGCTAGGCGCGAACCCGGCGCTTTCGCTTCAGTACGCATCGGCGCGTATGTCGCAACTGGACGCGCCCCGCGCACGTTGGTTAAGCTCGCGCACATGCGGCTTCCCGGGGGGCAGCGACTGGCCGTCGCGGCGAGCGCGATCGCGCTCTTGGCGAGCGTGCCCGCGAGCGCGTCCGCGACGACGTTCGGCGCCGATCTGAACAACGCGCCGAACAACCCGACTACCTGCGGCGAAGGCATCTCGCCATACCTCACAGCGCCGATGGGGAGCCCCTCGTGCATGTACTTCTCCGGGGCTCCGGGGCCGTCCTCCTATGCGCCGGCGAGTGGCACGCTGACGGCGGTACACGTCCGCGTCGGCGCAACCACGGGACCGATGCAGGTCATGATCCTGCGCTCGCTCTACCAGAACAAAGCGGGCGACCCGGGGCATCCGTACTTCGCCTGCTGCTTCGTCGAGCGCTATGGCCCGGTCTTCACACCGCAGGCGAACACCGTCACGACGGTCGCGACGAACCTGCCTGTCGTCGAGGAACCCACACCGGCGGCAGACGACTTCTCGACGAACGCAGCAGGCGACTTCCTGGCGCTCTCGGTGCTCGCGCCTAACGTCCCGATCCCGGCCTTCGGCGACGGTCGCAGCGCGTTCGCCGGCTATTACCCGGCGCCCAGCGAAGCGACTGCGCCGGCGCCCGGTCCGACGCCCTTGACGGCGGCGACGGACGGCTTCGGCGCGCAGGTGCTGCTCAGCGCCGATCTCGAAGGCGCCGCCGCAGCCGGCACGCCGATCTCGGCGCCCGGACCGGCACCCGCGGCGCCACAGCTCGCGCCTCCTCCGATCCCGTCGATCGCGCTGCCGAAGCTGACGATCCCGGTCAAGAACGGGACGGCGACGGTGCCGGTGCAATGCCTGGTGCTCAACTGCGCGGGCGTGATCGACCTGCAGAATGCGCAGCTCGCGGGCGCGGCAAGCGCGGCGAGCAAGAAGAAGAAGCCGAAGACAGTCAGCTTTGGAACCGCACGCTTCTCGCTGAAGGCAAACACGACGGGCAAGGTGAAGGTCAAGCTCGATCGGGCCGGGCGCAAGCTGCTGAAGTCCCACAGCAAGGTCAAGGTGTGGGCGAACGTGCGCTTCACGGCCGGCGGCGGCAAGCCGAACAGCACGCGCATCACGCTCAAGCGCTGAGCGGCGCGGCTGCGGGCGATCGGGCTCGTCAGGTCGTCCAAGCAGGCACGCAAGCGCCGCGCAATCGCCTAGCGTGTCCCGCGTGAGACGCTCGATCTGCGCCGTCGCGGCGTCATCGCTGCTCGCGCTCGTCCTCGCAACGGTCAGTACAGCTGCCGCGCGTAGCCATCGCTTGCCAGATCCCCTCACGCGCGGCCCGCACGTAGGCGCGTGCCCCGTCTTCCCCGCGAGCAACGCGCTCAACGAGGACATCTCGAAAGCTCCGCTCGACCCGAACTCGGCGGCGTACATCGACTCGATCGGCGCGAGCGCCGACCTGCACGCGGACTTCGGCACGAACGCGAGCTATGGAATCCCGTACTCGATCGTCAAGCGCGGTCAGCCGAAGGTGCCGATCGAGTTCAGCGAATTTGGCGAAGAATCGGACCCCGGCCCCTATCCGATTCCGCCGAGCGCGCCCGTCGAGGGAGCCGGCGAAGAAGGCGATCGCCACGTGCTCGTGATGCAGGAAGGCAGCTGCAAGTTGTATGAGCTGTACGCGGCGAAGCGCTCCGGGAGCGGATGGGAAGCCGGCTCTGGGGCGGTCTTCAACCTGCGCAGCAATGCGCTGCGGCCGGAAGGGTGGACGTCTGCCGACGCCGCCGGTCTGCCGATCTTCCCGCTGCTCGCGCGCTACCCGGAGGTGCACGCCGGCCAGATCGACCATGCGCTGCGCGTGACCGTGCCGCGCACGCAGGCGGGCTACATCCACCCGGCGACGCACCTCGCGTCCTCGAGCACAGACGCGAGCCTGCCGCCGATGGGGCTGCGCCTGCGCCTGAAGGCGTCGTTCAGCGTCGCCGGCTATCGCGGTCAGGCGCTCGTGATCCTGCGCGCGCTGAAGCGCTACGGCTTGATCGTCGCCGACAACGGATCGCCGTGGTACATCACCGGCGCTCCGGACAAGCGCTGGAACGATGAAGACCTAGATCAGCTGAAGACCGTGCCGGGCTCGGCGTTCGAGGCGGTCCGCAGCGGGCCGATCCTGCGCAAGCGCTGAGCCTGCGCGCCGCTGCCGGCTAGGACTGCTGCTGGTGCTCGACCGGGGCCGGCGCGGGAGGCGCGGCGGCGGAGGCCGGAACCGGCGGAGCTGCCGTCACGGGCGGCGGCTCCTGCTGGTGCTGCTGCGGCTGTTGGGCAGGCGGCAGCGTCTGGTGGTTCTCGCCGGTCACGGACGACTTGAACTCCCGCATACCGCTCCCGAGCGAGCGGCCGATCTCGGGCAACCGCTTTGCGCCGAACACCAGCAGCAGGATTACGACGAGAAAAGCGATGTGCAGGGGGTTGTCGAGGCCCATGTGCTGTCTCTCAGTCTAGACGATCGGCTAGCCGTCATGGTCGAGCGCCCTGCGCACGAACTGCGCGGCGACGATCAGCAGCAGCGCGGCGAAGGCATCGCGCAGCACCGTGCCGGACAGCTCGTTGGCGATCGCGACGCCGCCGGCCGCTCCGGCGAGCGAGAGCAGGCCGAGCAGCAGCGCGTCCGAGCGGCGCACGTTGCCGTAGCGATCCTGCTGGTAGGAGCCGACGATCGCCACCGGGACGATCGCCAGCAGCGAGGTCGCCTCGGCCTGGTGCTGATTGAGGTTGAGGAAGATCACGAGCCCGGGCACGAACAGCACGCCGCCGCCGACCCCGAGCAGGCCGGCGATCACGCCGCCGGCGAGGCCGATCGCGATCGCGCCCGTCATCGCAGCACGAGCTCGACGGCGCTCGCGACGAGCACGCAGGCGAACATCAGCGAGATCACGCGGTTGTGCAGGCGCTGCTGCAGCCACGCGCCGATCAGCACGCCGCCGACCGCCGGGATCCCGACGAGCAGCGCGTCGCCGACGTGAACGTTGCCGTAGAGCCCCTGCGTCGCGGCCGCGAACGCCGCGATGAAGACGATCGCGGCGAGCGACGTCGCCGTCGCCGCACGCTCGCCGTAGCCGAGCCAGAGCACTAGCAGCGGCACGATCACGCTGCCCCCGCCAACGCCGAACAGACCGCTGAACAGACCCGCCAGCGTGCCGATCGTCATCAGCTTCAGCGAGCGGTTCGGGGCCCCCTCGGCTGAGCTGTCAGCAACCACGCTTGCGAGCGCACTGGTCAGCGACCATGCGCGGCATACTAATCCCCGTGTCCCCCGCTGCCACGCTCGTGGAGGCGCTCGAGCCGCTCCGCTCCGACCCCGATCGCGGCGCGATCCTGCTCGACATCGATGGCACGCTCGCGCCGATCGTGCGCCACGCTACGGACGCGCACGTGCCCGAGGCGACGCGTGCGCTGCTGATCGAGATCGCCAAGCGCTATGGCGTCGTCGGCTGCGTCAGCGGGCGCCGCGCGGCCACGGCGCGCCAGATCGTCGCGATCGGCACGCTCGCCTACGTCGGCAACCACGGCGGCGAGCTGTTGCGTCCCGGCGCGACGCGTCCAGAGGTCGACGAGGGGCTCGCCGCTTGGACGACGCGCATCCGCGCATTCGCGGCGCAGGCGCTTACGCCCGAGCTGCAGCGGCTGCGCGTACGCGGCGAGGACAAGGAGGCGATCGCCGCGTTTCACTGGCGCGGGGCCCCCGACGAGGAGTCGGCGGCGGCGGCCGTCGCGCAGATCGCCGAGCGCGCCGAGCAGCAGGGCTTCGTGGTGCATTGGGGGCGCAAGGTGCTCGAGGTGCGTCCGCCGGTGGCGCTCGACAAGGGCATCGGCGTCGCGCTGCTGTTGCGCGACACCGAGGTCGAGGCGGCGCTCTACGTCGGCGACGACACGACCGATCTCGACGCTTTCCGCGGCCTGCGCGAGCTCGCGCAGCAGGGGGCGTTGCAATCGGCGCTGTGCATCGCCGTCGACTCCGACGAAGCTCCGCCCGAGCTCGCGCGCGAGGCCGATCTGACGCTGGACGGCACCACGGGCGTACGCGAACTGCTCGAGGCGCTGCTGTAGTAGTCGCGTGCGCTTCGTCGACTTCCTGAGAACCACCGTCATGCTCAGCGCCGGCGCAGCAACCGCGCTGGCGCTCGTCACCGTGCTCGCGGCCGGCACGAAATCCGAAGAACCGCTGCTGCCGATCGCCGTCGGCTGGTGGATCGTCGCGGCACTCGTCGGCCTGCGCCTCGGCAGGCGCGCCGAGACGAACCCGCCGATCGCGCGCCTGCTGGCCGACGCGAAAGCGAGCAAGGCGATGCCCGAGCATCACCCGAGCGCGATCCTGGTCAATCGACTCTGGCCGCTGCTGCTGTTCACGCTGATCGCCGGCGGCCTGGCGTTCCTCGCGCCGCAGATCCCCGGGATCGCGGCAGGCTTCGCGATCATCTGGGCGCTCGCGTGGCGTCGCCAGGACGCGGCAGTCGCCGCGATCGAGGGGCGCGACGGCGCGTTCTTCTACGTCCTGCGCACCTCGCCGGTGCGCCCGATGGAGCTCGAGCGCACGCCCGGCTTCAAGTCGCTTCGCACCGAACGCACGAACGGCGCCGTCACGTAGATGCGCAGCGATCGAGCCGTCGACGTCCTGCTCGTGTCGCTCGGCTCCACTGAGGGGCTGCGACGGGCTGACGACGAGCTGCAGGACGCGCTGCGGCGAGCCGGCGCACGCGTCGCGGTCGCGCGCCCGTTCCCGCCCGACGCGCTGCCGACGATGATGCTCACGGACCTGCTCTGGGCGCGCGCCGCGCGCGAGGCCGCGAGCGAGATCATCGAGCAGCAGAAGCGCTCGCCGGCACGCTCGGTGATCTACTCGACGACGACCGCGGCGCTGTTCTGGAAGCGCCCCGGCGCGATCCGCTTCGACGCGACGGCCGACGGCAACCGGCCCGGACGCCACGGCCTGTGGCAGCGCCCGCTCGAGCGCCGTCGCCTGCGCCAGGCGCCGCTGCTGCTGCCGTGGAGCGAGGGCGCGCTGCAGGAGACCGCGCGCTCGCGGGCCGCTCTCGGCGAGGAGCGCGCGCTCGTGCTCCCGGTGCCCGTCGAGGCATCCGGGCCTGCGGCGGAGCACCGCGACATCGCCGCGATCACGTACGCCGCGAACCCGGCGAAGAAGGGGCTCGACCGCGTGCTTGCCGCGTGGCGGCACATTCGCACCGGGCACAGCACCGACGAGCTGCTGATCGCGGGCATCTCGCCGGAGCAGCTCGCGCGCACGGGTCTGCTGACGCCGGACGAGCCCGGCGTGCGCGTGCTTGGCCCGCTCGAGTCGAGCGAGTTCCGCGCGCTGCTGCGCCGCGCGCGCGTGTTCGTCTGCGCGCCGCGACGCGAGGACTACGGGATCGTGCAGCTCGAGGCGCTCGCCGACGGCTGCCGCCTCGTCACGACCGCTGCGCCGGGCCCCTATGCGGCGCTGCCGATCGCGCGCGAGCTCGACGCGCGGCTCGTCGGCGACGATCTCGCGGGCGCGCTGCGCGTGGCGCTCGAGCAGCCGGCCGGCGACTACGGCGAGCGTGCGCGTGCGGCGCTCGCGCCGTTCAGCCGCGAGTCCGTCGATCGGCTCGTCGCCGAGCGGCTACTGCCGCGACTGCTTGCGTAGCGGCTGAAGCTCGGCCCAGCTGCGCGTGTTGGCGACATCGTCGGCCGTCAGCCACGCGCGCCTGGCCGTCGCGACGCCCCAGCGCATGTTCTGCAGCGTGCGCGTGCGGTGCGCGTCGGAGTCGATCAGCAGGCGCACGCCGGCGCGCACGGCGGCGCGCGCGTTGACGTCGGAGAGGTCGCGCCGGTCCGGGTTGGCGTTGATCTCGAGGAATGTCCCGGCGCGTGCGGCGGCGGCGAACACGGCGTCGAGGTCGATCGCGTACGGCTCGCGTCGCTCGATCAGGCGCCCCGTCGGGTGGCCGATCGCGTCGACGAGCGGGTGCTCGACGGCCGCGATCATCCGCTCGGTCATCGCCTGCTCTGACATGCCGAAGGACGTGTGCGCGCTGGCGATCACCCAGTCGAGCGCGCCGAGCAGCTCGTCGTCGTAGTCGAGCGAGCCGTCGGGGAGGATGTTGACCTCGCTGCCCGCGAGCAGCTCGATCCCGTCGATGCTCGCGTTGGCCGCGTGGACGAGCTCGATCTGACGGCGCAGCTGCTCGGGCGAGACGTCGTTGCCGAAGCCGTGCGTCGCCGAGTGGTCGGTGATCGCGAGGTAGTCGTAGCCGAGCTCGCGCGCGGCGTGCGCCATCTCGGCGATCGTGTTGTGCCCGTCGGAGGCCACCGTGTGGCTGTGCAGGTCGCCGCGGATGTCGCCGAGCTCGATCAGCTTCGGGAGTACGCGCTGTCCACCCTCGCCGGCGGCGAAGTCGGCGAGCGCGGCGGCGAGCTCGCCGCGGTCCTCGCGCAGCTCGGGCTCGATGTAGGCGAGGCCGAGCAGCTCGTAGACCTCCTGCTCGCTTGCGCATGTGCGCGTGCTCCCAATCGCGTCGTCGAGCAGCCCGTACTCGGAGACGTGCAGTCCCCGCCGCACGGCCGCTTCGCGCAGGGATGCGTTGTGCCGGCCCGAGCCGGTGAAGTGCTGCAGCAGGTTGCCGAGCTGCGCGGGCTTCGCGATGCGCAGGTCGACGCTCACGCCGGAGTACGTCCGCGCACGCGCGCCGGCCTTGCCGGCCGAGCCGACGCTCGCGATCTGCTCGAGCTTGACGAGGCTCTTCGCGAGCGTCGTCGGGCGGTTCGTCACAGCGATCAGGTCGACATCCTTGACGCTGTCGGCCCAGCGCCGCGCCGAGCCGGCGATCTGCACGTGCGTGCCAGCGCCGCCTAGCTCGCTCAAGCCCTCGGCAAGCGCCCGCCCGAGCTCGAGTGCCTTCGGCAGCAACAGGCGCGGCTCGCGGCGCTCTCCGGCGCCGGCCTCGAGCGCCTCGAGCACGCGCTCCTCGAGCTTTGGCCCGAGCCCGCGTACGGTCCGGATGCGCTGCGCGAGCGCCGCCTCGCGGAGCTTCTCCAGCGAGTCGACGCCGAGCTCGGAGTGCAGCAGCCGCGCGCGCTTGGCGCCGAGGCCGGGCAGCCGCGTGACGGCGACGAGGCCCGGCGGGAACTGCGCGCGCAGGCGCTCCGCTGCCGGGATCGCGCCCGTCTGCACGAGCGCGAGGATCTTCTCCTGGAGCGTCGCTCCGATCCCCGGCAGCTCGCTCGCGCGGTTCTCGCGCGCCAGCGCGGCGACCGACACCGACGCCTCGCGCACGCTCTTCGCCGCCGTGCGGTACGCGAGCACGCGGTGGACGATCGCGCCGTCGAGCTCGTACAGGTCGCCGAGCTCTTCGAGCGCTTCGGCGATAGCGACGTTCGAGAGCTCCTGCGGGGCCACGCCCGTCAGGGTATGCATCTGCGCCGTCGCGCGCCGGTGCACGCTCCGCTGCGCATTCCCTCGCCTGCACGCTCTAGGGTACGCCGACCGATGTCGAGCGAGCCGTGGCTGATACTGCCTACGTACAACGAGGCGGAGAACATCGAGGCGATCGTGCGCGCCGCGAGCGAGGTGCTCGCTGCTGCCGCGCCGAACGGCTTTCGCATCCTCGTCGTCGACGACGGCTCGCCTGACGGCACCGGCGAGATCGCCGATCGCCTGGCCGGCGAGCACGACTGGTTCGAGGTGCTCCACCGCTCTGTGAAGAACGGCATCGGACCGGCTTATCTGGCCGGCTTTCGCCACGCGCTCGAACGCGACGCCGGCTACGTGATGGAGATGGACTCGGACTTCTCGCACGACCCGGCCGACCTCGCGCGGCTGCTCGCCGCCGTCGATCGCGACACGCCCGGCAGCGCCGACCTCGCGCTCGGCTCGCGCTACGTGCCCGGCGGCGGCGTCAGCGATTGGGGCTGGCTGCGCCGCTTCATCAGCGAGGGCGGCTCGATGTACTCGCGCATCGTGCTCGGCCTGAAGGTGCGCGACCTGACGGGCGGGTTCAAGTGCTTCCGCCGTGAGGTGCTCGAGGCGATCCACTTCGACGGCGTGCGCTCGCAGGGCTACGCGTTTCAGGTCGAGCTCACCTATCGCGCCGTGCGCGCCGGCTTCGACGTCGTCGAGGTTCCGATCGTCTTCCGCGACCGCCAGCTCGGCCAGAGCAAGATGTCGTGGAAGATCGCGGCCGAGGCGATGTGGCTCGTCCCGCGGCTGCGCTTCAGATAGCTATCCGCGCGCACCGCCGGCGCCGGCTTCAGGCCCCCGCCGCGACGGCCGATGTAGAAGGGATGGATGCCTCGGCTTACGCGTTCACGCACGGAGTGCGCCGCACGCGCGAGACGTTGCGCGTCTGGCAGCTGCACCCCGGCCGCGTGCTGGGGCGCTGGTTCTTGGGCTCTGCGAGCGCCGCGTTCGGCCTGCTCGCGGCCGTCTGGCTGATCGCGTCGCTGAGCGGCGGCTACGACCAGGTCGTCGAACTGCACTCGCCGTTCGCCGTCGGCGACCTCGACAACGTCGTCGCCGTGCTCGGTCACAACATGCTCGTGCTCGCGCTGCACGCGATGGCCTGCGTCGCCGGCTTCATCGCCGGCAGCTCGCTGCCGCTGCAGGCCGAGGGCCGCTCGGGCGTCTCGCGCTGGGTGCACGAACACGGCGGGCGGATCGCGATCGCGTTCGTCGTCGCCGCGACGACGTTCTCGCTGAGCGCGCAGGCGTACCTGCTCGGGCACACGCTCGGCGGCGTCGCGACGTTCCTGCGCGTCTCGCCGGGGCTGCTGCTGCTCGGCGTGCTGCCGCACGCCGTGCCGGAGCTGATCGCGCTGTTCCTGCCGCTCGCGGCGTGGATCATCGCGAGCCGCCGCGGCGAGTGGGAGCAGTTGCTCGCGGCTACTTTCGTGACGCTCGCCGTCGCCGTGCCGATGCTCGTCGTCGCGGCGTTCATCGAGGTCTACGTCTCGCCGCACCTGTTCACGACGCTGACGCACATCCACCCGCCGATCGTGCGCTACTGGGAGGGCTGGACCGTCACCGTCCGCTAGCCTCGCGACCCTTCCTTTACTTTGTATAGTGATAGGAAAGCGATCGAGAAAGGGATACCCATGGCAGGCACTCTGAGTGAAGTCACCGACAGCAACTTCCAGGCTGAGGTGATCGAGTCCGACAAGCCGGTGCTCGTTGACTTCTGGGCTCCTTGGTGCGGCCCGTGCCGTGTCGTGGCTCCCGTCCTGGAGGAGATCGCCTCCGAGCGAGCAGACTTGCGAATCGTCAAGCTCAACACGGACGAGAACCAGCAGACGGCAGCGCAGTTCCAGGTGCTCTCGATCCCGACGATGATCCTCTTCAAGGGCGGCCAGCCGGTCAAGACGGTCGTCGGCGCATACCCGAAGAAGAAGCTCGAGGCCGAGCTCGAGCCTGCGCTCAGCGTCGCCTAGCGGCGCCGACGACTCACCTCACCGGCTGCACGCCGCAGCCGCACCGCACGCATCGGCCTACGAGCCGGTGCGTGTCTGCACCCACGCGATGAAGCGCCGCTCGCCAAGCTGCCCCGCAGCCAGCCGCTCGAGCGTGCGCGACGTGCCGTCGAGCCCATCGGCGCCGTGCTCGAAGGGCACGTCGTTGCGCGCGAGGAACTCGCGCATCACGTCGTAGGCCGTCCGCTTGTTTCCATCGGGCAGCGGTTGGTAGGTCACGATTCGCGCGCAGTACACGGCCGCCTTCTCGTGCACCGCCGGGAAAGCCTGATAGTCGCCGAAGCCGGCGAACGGCGCCGCGAGCGCGGCCCTGGCGAGGTTCATCACGTGCGGGATGCGCGCGAGTTGCTCGGCCGCGATGCCGCAGTGCAGCTCCGCGATCAAGAGGAAGTCACCGATCTCGATGCGGCGCACCGTGCAATCCAATCACTATGGTGGCATGGTGGCAATATTCAGAACTGAATAGTTAGGACTGAATGTTAGCTTGACATCTAGCTACTAAAAGTCTTGACACCTAATGTTTGGCCGCTTATGATCCGTTGCCGCGACGGGCATTCCGAGCTCGCGCGGGAGGTTCTGATGCCTAGAACGATGACTTTGCGACTCACCGACGAGCAGGCGGCTACGCTCGATCTCGTCGCTCGCGCCGACGGGCAGACGGTCACCGAGGCAGTCCGCACGGCGATCGACGCGCATATCGAGGAGCGCCGACGCGATGAGGATTTCAAGGAGCGCCTGCGTCGCCGCCACGAGCAGGAGCGCGAGCTTTACAAGCGTCTCGCCGAGTGATCGTCAGGCTTTGCGCAGGCTGATCGTCAGGCCGAGGCCTTCGACGCTCACGTCGTCTGAGTAGCCGTACTCGGCGGCGCTCGCGGGAGCGCCGTCTGCGACCTCGAAGCCCGTCGCGAGCGTCTCGCCGGTGACGTAGTCGCGGTGCGCGGCAGCGGCCGCCGTCAGCGCCGCGTCGCCGCCCAGTGCGAGCTCGATGCGGTCCTCGACCTCGAGCCCGGCTGCCTTGCGCGCACCCTGCACCGCGTGCACGATCTCGCGCGCATACCCCTCCTCGCGCAGCTCCTCGTCGATCGCGAGATCGAGTGCGACCGCGTGCGCGCCCTCGCGCTCGACGCTGTATCCCTCCGGCGGGCGCATCGTCAGGATCACCTCGTCGGCGCTCAGCGTGTGCTCGCGGCCGTCGACGGCGATGCCGACCGGTGCGCCGGTCGCATCTTCGCCGAGCGCAGCCGCGACGGCTGCCGGGTCGAGCGCCGCGATCGCATCCGCCGCGAGCGGCATCGCTTTGCCGAAGATCGGGCCGAGCTTTCGGTAGTTCGCCTTGACCTCGTAGCTGCCGAGCTCGTCGGCTGCCGCGACAAAGCGCACGCGCTTCACGTTGAGCTCCTCGCGCACGATGTCCGACATCCGTTCGATCGCCTCGCGCTCGCGACCGGCCGCGACGACGACGGCCTCGCCGAGCGGCTGGCGCACCTTGATCTTCGACTTGCCGCGTGCGCCGAGGCCGAGGCGGACGGTCTCGCGCGCGAGCTCCATCGCGCCCTCGAGCTCCTCGTCGCGCGCCAGCCTCGCGCCCACGGCGCGGTCGCCGGTCTTGGGGAAGTCGCACAGGTGCACGCTCTGCATCGTCCCGTCGAGGTTGTCGTAGATCTCATCGGCGATGAACGGGCAGAACGGCGCGAGCAGCTTCGCGACCGTCACGAGGCACGCGCGCAGCGTCGCGAACGCAGCCGGGTCGCCGTCCCAGAAGCGTCGCCGCGAGCGGCGCACGTACCAGTTCGAGAGATCCTCGACGAGCTCCGCGATCGCGCGGCCGGCCGTCGTCGCGTCGTAGGCGTCGAGCCGCTCCGCGACGAGCTCCGCCGTCGCTGCCGTGCGCGAGAGCGCCCAGCGGTCGAGCTCGTCCGTCGGCTCCTCTGTCATCTGCGCCGCGCCGAGCTGATCCGCGCTCGCGTGTGCGTACAGCGTGTAGAAGAAGTACGTGCTCCAGAGCTGCTTGAGGAACAGCCGCACGCCCTCGCCGATCGTCTCGGCCGAGAACCGATAGCCGTCCCACGGCTGCTTCGAGGTGAAGAAGTACCAGCGAAACGCGTCGGCGCCGTACGTGTCGAGTACCGCCCACGGCTCGACCGTGTTGCCTTTCGACTTCGACATCTTCTGCCCGTCCTCGTCGAGGATCAAGCCGAGGCAGACGACGTTGCGGTACGGCGGCGGCTCGCCGAGCAGCGTCGCGACAGCGAGCAGCGAGTAGAACCATCCGCGCGTCTGGTCCTGCGCCTCGCAGATGAAGTCCGCCGGGTAGCCCTCGCCGAAGCGCTCTGCGTGCTCGAACGGGAAGTGGTGCTGCGCGAACGGCATCGAGCCGGAGTCGAACCACACGTCGATCACCTCCGGCACGCGACGCATCGGCGCGCCGCACGCAGGCTCGCCGCTGGAAGGCTCGTGCGGGCACGCGAACTCGACGTCGTCGACGAACGGGCGATGGTGGTCTGGGAGGTCCTCGCCGGTGCGCTCGCGCAGCTCCTCGAAGGAGCCGACGACATGCACGTGGCCGTGCTCGCAGCGCCACACCGGCAGCGGCGTACCCCAGTAGCGCTCGCGCGAGAGCGCCCAGTCGATGTTGTTGCCGAGCCAGTCGCCGAAGCGCCCGTGCTTGACGTGCGGCGGGTGCCACGCGACCGTCTCGTTCGCGTCGAGCAGCTCCTGGCGGAGCTTCGTCGTCGCGATGTACCACGACGGTTTCGCGTAGTACAGCAGCGGCGTGCCGCAGCGCCAGCAGTGCGGGTAGGAGTGCTCGTACTCCTGCACGCGCAGCAAGAGACCGCGCGCGTCGAGATCCTCGATCAGCTCTTTCGTCAGCGCTGCGTCCTTGACGAAGCGACCTGCGTAGGACTGCCCGTCGCGACTCAGCACGCGCTCGTCGTACGTGCCGTCCGGCTTGACCGGGTTGTACAGCGTGCGCGGCTCGTCGCCCTTGAAGATGCCCGCCGCCGCCGAGACGCGGTAGTCGTCCTCGCCGAACGCCGGCGCGAGGTGCACGATGCCCGTGCCGTCCTCCGTCGTTACGAAAGCGTCGGCGAGGATCGGGAAAGTGCCCGGCTCGCGATCGCTCGCCGCGAAGATCGGTCCGTCGTAGGAGCCGTAGCGGGCCACCAGCTCCTCGCCGGGAAATCGCTCGATCACCTCTGCCTGCTCGCCGAGCACGGCCTCGACACGATCCGAAACGAGAACATAAAAATCATCCCCGTAGCGGACCTTCGCGTAGCTCGCGCTCGGCGAGACCGCGACGGCGACGTTTCCCGGCAGCGTCCACGGTGTCGTCGTCCAGACGAGCAGCTGCTCCTCACCGCCCGTGACGGGGAGCTTCAGGTAGACGCTCGGATCGACGACGTCCTTGTAGCCCTGCGCGACCTCGTGCGAGGACAGCGTCGTCTCGCAGCGCGGGCAGTACGGGCTGACCTTGTGGCCCTCGTACAGGAGCCCGCGACGGTCGATCTGCGACAGCGCCCACCAGACCGACTCGATGTAGCTCTCGTCAAGCGTGCGATACGCGTCGTCGAGGTCGAGCCAGAAGCCGATCCGCTCCGTCAGGCGATTCCACTCCTCGAGGTACGTGAAGACCGACTCGCGGCAGCGCGCGTTGAACTCGCCGATCCCGTACTGCTCGACTTCGGCCTTCGATTTGATCCCGAGCTCCTGTTCGACGGCGATCTCGACCGGCAGGCCGTGGCAGTCCCAGCCGCCCTTGCGCTCGACGAGGCGCCCGCGCATCGTCTGAAAGCGCGGGTAGATGTCCTTGAACACGCGCGAGAGCACGTGGTGCGAGCCCGGCGGCCCGTTCGCCGTCGGCGGGCCCTCGTAGAAGACCCAGCGCTCGGCGCCCTCGCGCAGCCGCAGCGACTCCGCGAACACGTCGCGCTCGCGCCAGCGCTCGAGCACCTCGCGCTCGAGCTCCGGCAAGTCGCGGCGCGGATCGACCTCACGGCGCGGGATCAGCGGATGTCTCGGCGGCGTGCTCACGGGGCGGCCCATTCTAGGTGCGCCTCCTCGTGCTTACGATGAGGCTGTGCGCCTGCGCCTCTACCACCACCCCGACGGCACGCGCATCGCCTATCGCGAGGTCGGCACCGGGCCGCCGCTCGCGCTGCTGCATTCGGGCCTGCTCTCGCACAAGGAGTGGGAACCGGCCGTCGAGCTCGCTCGCCGATCGCTTTCGCGTCGTGCTGCCCGACCTGCCGCTGCACGGCGACTCCGAGAACCATCCGCGCCACCCGTACACGCTCGACTGGTTCGCCGAGGTGCTCGGCGGCTTCTCGCGCGAGGCGCTCGGCCCACGGCCGCTGATCGCCGGGCACGACGCCGGCGCCGAGATCCTGCTGCACGCCGTGCGCACCGGCAGCGTACGGCCGTCGCGTCTCGTGCTGATGAGCAACCGCATGCACGCGCAGCCCGAACGCGCCGCGATGCGCGCCGCGTGGCGGATCACGACGCGCGCCGCCGCGATCCCTGGGCTCGACCGGCTGCTCTCACACGGCGCGCGCGCCGTCTTCACGCCCGCGCGCGGCATGCGCATGTCCGCGCGCGAGAACCCTGCCGCCGCCGACCTGCTGCGCCACGCGTTCGCCGACGTTCCCGGCAACTCGAACCTCGCGCGCTCCTGGGCGAAGGCCGCCGGCGCCTGGCCGCGCGGCGCCCAGACGCACCTGCTCGACCTCTACCCGCGGCTGCAGATGCCCGTCCTGCTGCTGTGGGCCGACCGCGATCCGATGTACCCGCTCGCGATCGCCGAAGAGACGCTCGCGCTCTTGCCCAACGGGCAGTTGCGCGTGCTCGAGAGCGCCGGGTTCCTGCTCGCGTACGACGATCCCGTCGGCTTGGCGCGCGAGCTTTCCGCGTTCTGTGGATAGGGTCTAGCGCGCAGCGCAGCAGCAGAAACAAACCGCAGACAGGAGAACGCAATGCCGGAGAAGCAGTTGTGGGGCGGCGAGACGAGCAAGGCCGTCGAGAACTTTCCGATCTCCGGCGAGACGGTGCCTCTGCCGGTCGTCCACTGGCTCGCGCGCGTCAAGGGCGCGGCTGCGGCCGTCAACGGCGAACTCGGCCTGCTGCCGAAGCGCGCCGCCGGCAAAATCGAGAAAGCCGCGAAGGAGATCGCCGACGGCAAGCACGACGCGCAGTTCCCGATCGACGTCTTCCAGACGGGCTCGGGCACGTCGACGAACATGAACGCGAACGAGGTCATCGCGAAGCTCGCCGGCGACGGCGCGCACGCGAACGACCACGTCAACATGGGCCAGTCCTCGAACGACGTGTTTCCCTCGGCCGTGCACCTCGCGGCGCTCGACGTCGCGCAGAACGAGCTGCTGCCCGCGCTCAAACAGCTCGAGCGCTCGTTCGCGAAAAAGTCGAAAAGCTTCCAGAACGTCGTCAAGTCGGGGCGCACGCACCTGATGGATGCCGTCCCGGTGACGCTCGGCCAGGAGTTCGCCGGCTACGCCGCGCAGATCGCGCTCGGCCAGGAGCGCGTCGCGGCCGCGCTCGTGCACGTCGGGCAGATCCCGCTCGGCGGCACGGCGACGGGCACAGGCCTGAACACGCACGCGAAGTTCGCCGAGAAGGTCCGCGCGCGCTTGAAGAAAGAGTCCGGGCTGAAACAGATCGCGGCGCCGCTCGACCCGTTCGAGGCGCAGGCCAACCGCGACGCGCTCGTCGAGCTCTCGGGCGCGCTGAAGGTCATCGCCGTATCGCTGACGAAGATCGCCGGCGACCTCGCGCTGATGGGCTCCGGCCCGCGTGCGGGCATCGGCGAGATCCTGCTGCCCGAGCTGCAGAAGGGCTCGTCGATCATGCCGGGCAAGGTCAACCCGGTGATCCCCGAGGTCGTCCTGCAGGTCTCGGCGCAGGTGATCGGCAACGACACGGCGATCACCGTCGGCGGACTGCAGGGTCAGTTCGAGCTCAACGTGCGGATCCCGTTGATCGCGCGCAACCTGCTGCAGTCGCTGACGCTGCTCAGCTCGACCTCGCGCGCCTTCGCCGAGAAGTGCGTCGACGGGATCAAGGTCAACAAGGCCGGCGCCGAGGCGTCGGCCGGCGCGACGCTCGCCGTCGCGACCGCCCTGAACGGCGCGATCGGCTACGACAAGGCGACGGTCATCGTGCAGAAGGCGACCGCCTCCGGACGGCCGCTGCGCGAGGTCGCGCTCGAGGAGGGCGTCGACGCGAAGCTCTACGACAAGACGATCGACCTACGCAAGATCGCGCGCGGCAACCGCGGCTAGAGTACCGGCGATGAGCCGGGGGGCGGGCAGAGGGACGAGGACGACGGCGTGCGCGGCCGCGCTTGCGACGCTGTCCCTCGTGGCGCTGCCCGCCGGCGCCCCGGCCGCGTCGCCGACTGCCCCGGCGACGCCTGCCGCTCCCGTGACGCCGACGCCGACGCCCGTTCCGACTGAACCGGCGCCGCCGGCTGCCTGCGCGAGCGGCGCGGCGGTGCTCGCGAACACGGCCGGCTCGGTCGCGCAGCGGATCTACGCCTCGGAGGAGTCGAGCTCGGAGGTGTCGAGCGACAAACGCCAGATCGAAAGCTACGCGCCGCTGATCAGCGCCGTCGAAAAAGGCGACAGCGCGGCGCTGAAGACGGCAGTGCACACGCTCGTCTACTCGCACACGCACATCGTGCGCCTGCGCGTCAGCCGCGGCTCTAGGCTGCTGTTCGACGAAGGCGGTCCGTACATCCTCGCGCCGGTCGAGGGCAGGCTGCGCTCGCACGGCAAGGAAGTCGGGCACTTCGTCTTCTCGGTGCAGGACGACCTCGGCTACGTCAAGCTCGAGACGCGCTTCATCGGCGCACCGCTCGTGCTGCGCACAGAATCGGGCCAGGTGCCGATCGAAGGACTGCTCACGCCGGGCCCGGCGAGCATCCCCGACCGCGGGCCGGTCTCGTACAAGGGCGCGAGCTACGAGGCGTACTCGTTCAACGCCTTGGCATACCCGAGCGGGCGCCTGCGGATCTCGCTGCTGCTGCCGATCGCGGGCTCGCTCGCGACGAAGACGTGCGATCGGATCAAGGCCGAGGAGATGAGCCTGATCGCGCAGCGCATCTCGCGTCGCTTCACGCTCTCGCAGTCGAGCTTCGCGCCATACGTACACCTGACGCAGACGCTCACGCACACGCTCGTGTACGTGCGCAAGGGCTCGCAGAGGCTCGCCGGCGGCGGGCCGGCGAAGCTCCCGTCATCGGGTCCGCTGAGCTATCGCGGCGCGCAGTACGAGGTCTCGTCGTTCGCCGCGCCGGCTTCGGGCGGGCAGGTGCGTGTGTCCGTGCTCGTCGCGCTGTAGCGCTCGGACTAACCGTCACCAGCGGCGGACGTCGTCTTTCGGGGGTAGCGCGCCAACGGTCGGTCGCGGATTAGAGCAGTCGGCTGCGGGGTAAGTGTCAATCGGTCCCGCGCGGGAGAGCAAGGGGAAACAGATATGCGCAGCGATTGCTGGCCAGAGTCCGGCGAAGGGCGGCAGGCCGCAGCGAGGGTGCTCATGCGTGAGCTTTCGGTCGCCCAGGCGATCGTCGATGTCGTCAACCGCCACTCGCAGGGACGCACGGTCGTCGGCGTCGAGATCCGCGTCGGGCGCTCGCGCGAGGTGATCCCGGCGACGCTCGAGTTCGCGTTCTCGCTGCTGACGGAGGGCACCGCGCTCGACGGCACGGAGCTGAGCATCGCGCAGGTCGCGGGCAGCGAGCTGTCCGTCGACGCGCTGCGCCTGTATGACGATCGCGAGCACCGCGAGCAGATCTCGACGGGCGTGCCGCGATTGGTGCCGCGCCCGCCGGCTCGCCGCCGGCACTAGCGATGCAGACGCGCCCGCCCCGCGAGGGCGGGCGACACGGTCGGCGGGCTAGCCCTTCGGCAGCGGCTTGAACAGCCGCGCGACAGCCGCTGCGGCGGGCTTTGCGTGCCCGCCGTACGTGAATATGCCCTTCTGGTTGATCCCTTCGATCAGCTTCAGCGCGGGCAGCTTGAAGTGGATCGAGCCGCCCTCGAAGCTCGGCACGAGCGGGTAGTCGCGCAGGTCCCAGACGAGCATGCCGCTGAGCTTCGGATCGGCCGAGTAGACGGCGATGTGGCGCGCGAGCAGGCTCGACTGGAACGAGTAGCTGCCGGGCGAGCCGGGGCTGTTGAGCGTGTTCGATTCGGCGCCGAACTCGCTGACGATCAGCACCTTGCCGGCGAACGTGCGCTCCTGCGCGCGCAGGCGCGCTCGCATCGAGGCCTTCTGCTGCGCGGCGGAGTACTGCGGGAAGTCGTACCAGCCGGTGTAGTCCGTCTCGGCGACGGCGTCGACGCCGTGGTACAGCAGGCCGGCGTGCACAGGCGGGTGATCGCCCCAGACGTCGACTGCGACCATCCGCGTCGGGTCGTGTTCATGCAGCCAGTGCGTCAGCGACTGCACGTAGCGGACCTCGGCGGCGTCGCGCCCGTTGTGCGCGACCTCGTCGACGAGGTTCCACGCGATGATGGACGGGTGCAGCTCGGCGGCGAGCGCTGCCGTGCGCGCCTGCTGCTCGGCTTCGCGCTCGAGCTGCGGCGTCGTCGAGTACCACTCGCTCGCGCCTTCGACGGGGCCGACGCCCTGCCAGACGACGATGCCGGCGGCATCGAGCCGTTCGAGCATCGCCGCGTCGAGCGGGTGCTGCGAGCGCACGGCGTTCGCGCCGATCGCCTTCAGCTCGCTGACGAGCGTCGCCTGATCGCCGCTGCTCAGCGCGTCGCCGTGACCGAGCGCGTCCTCCTGGATCGAGGCGCCGTGCAGGCGCAGCTGCGTGCCGTTGAGGAACATGCGCCCGTCGTGCCACGTCAGATCGCGCAGGCCGACGCGCGCGGAGTAGCTGCTCTCGCCGGGGACTTCGAGCGACAGCGTGTACAGGCTCGGCCGGCTCGGCGACCACAGCGCCGGATTGGTGACACTGACGTCGGCGCTCATCGTGACGGTCTGCCCTTCGCCGACGGTCTGCCCGGCGAACTGCACAGGGATGCTCTGCGCTTCGTTCGTCAGCATCGCCTGCGGCGCGATCGTGCGCGCCGGGCCGTTGTTGCGCACGCGCACGCCGAGCTGCACGGTCGCCTGCGCGGCATTCGGCTCCTCGGGCGAGAGCGTCGTCTGGATCGTCGGTTCGAGCAGCTCGCTCTGGCCGATCGCGCGCATCGTGACCTGCCCGTCGAGCCCGCCCCAGTTGAACCACGTGCGGTGGAAGCCCTGTTTGCTCTGCGCGCCCGGGTTGCGCCAGTCGATTCGCACGACGAGCGTGTGCGCTCCAGGCGCGAGCTGCGCGCGGCCCTCGAACGGGAGGTAGGAGCCGCGGTGAGAGACGATCGCTTTGCCGTCGACGTACGCGGTTGCCTTGAAGTTGGCAGATGCGAAGCTGAACGCGTACTGGCCGGCGGCCGGAGCGTCGAAGCTCGTGCGGTACCAAGCGACGGAGCCTTCGTAGTTGCGCTGACCGGCGCGGCCTTTGATGTGGATCGGGTCGACGTCGTTCGGCACGCTGACGCTGCGCCCGGAGAAGCGACCGCGCTGCCAGCCGCGCGCGAGGCCGCGGTCGCCGGGGTCGAGCGCAAGCGTCCAGCTGCTCAGGACGCTGCGCCCGCCGGGGCCTTCGCCGAGCTGCGATCCAGCGGGCGGTGCGTACGCGGCGGCCGCTGACGCGCCGAGCACGACGCAGACGATCGCGGCGGCGAGCGCCAGCTTCTTGGGCGAGCGGGGCATGGTGGCTATGACTTCAACAGCGATGCAGGTCGTTCGGAGCGGCGCACGGTCACCTCGCGGCCCTCTTCGCCGGGCTCGCTGAGATCCCCTGCCGCGAGCATCCGCTCGAGCAGCGTGCGCGCGCCGGCCTTGTGCAGTGGCTCGTTGAGGTTGCCGCACTTCGGCGACTGGACGCACGAGGGGCAGCCGCTCGCGCACGGGCACTCGGCGATCAGCGCGTGCGCGTCGCGACAGAGCTCGTCGAAGCGCTGGAAGGCCGTGCGCGCGATGCCGATCCCGCCGGGGTACCCGTCGTAGACGAAGATCGTCGGCGTGCCCGTCTGCGGGTGGAAGTTCGTCGAGAGCCCGCCGATGTCCCAGCGGTCGCACATCGCGATCAGCGGCAGCACGGCGATCTGCGCGTGCTCGGTCGCGTGCAGCGCGCCGAGCAGGATCTCGAGCGGAATGTCGGCTTCGATCTGGCGCGCGTCGAGCTCGAACCACAGCGCCTGCGTCTGGAAGCTGACGGGCGGCAGCTCGAGCGGGACGAGCTGGCGCACGACGTGGTCTTTGCTGCCCTTGCGCTGGTAGGCGAGCACCGTGTCGGTCACGCTGACGTCACCGAACGACAATGTCACGCCGAGCGTCTCGCGGCGGTCGAGCAAGCGCACGATGTCGGTGTCGGTCTCGCGCTTGGGCTGCGTGTACCAGTCGCCGGCGAACGGCGAGACGAGCGCGCGGTGGCGTTCGAGATCGAGCTCGCGGACCTCGTAGGAGCGGCCCTGATGCAGGTAGATCGCGCCGTCGTGCACGGTCGAGTGCGCCCGCGCGGCCTCCGTCGCGCCAAGCAGCTCGCCGGAGGAGACGTCGACGATGTCGAAGCGATCGGGCGAGGCGGAGCGCAGCGAGACGTCGCCGGCCGGGTAGGAGCCGTGCCTGCGCGGTACGTACGTGCCCGCTCCGGAAGCCCCGCTTCGAGGATTTTTATTTATTGGATCGTTTTTCTTGCTGCTGTCGATCGGTCTGCGCCGCAAGTCGCCGGAGCTCAGCAGGACCTCGGCGTGTGCCTCCCAGCGTGGCCCGAGGAACTCGGCGTCCTCGTGCGAGAGCGGCCCCTCGTGTGCGGCGCAGAGCAGGTGCTGGCGGAAGATCGGCGCGCTCTCGTGGTCGAGGATCGCGGCCTCGACGCCGCGCGCGAGGAACTCGTCGGGGTGGCGGCAGAAGAACTGGTCGAGCGCGTCCTCGCCGGCGATGTACACGGCGAGCCCGTTGCCGCGGCGCTCGATCGAGGAGCGCCCGGCGCGGCCCCACATCTGCCGCAGCGACGCGACGGTGCCGGGGAACGTGACGACGACGGCCGCGTCGAGCGCGCCGATGTCGATCCCGAGCTCGAGCGCGTCGGTCGTGATCACTGCGCGCAGCTCGCCGCGCATCAGCCGGCCCTCGAGCTCGCGGCGCTGCTGCGGCGTGTAGCCGGCGCGGTACGGGACGACGAGCTCGGCGAGCTGCGGATCGCTCTGCTGCAGGTCGTCTTTGACGAGCTTCGAGAGCAGCTCGACGCCCTTGCGCGACTTGATGAAGCAGATCGTCCGCGCGCCTTCGCGCACGAGCCGCGCGAGCAGCTCGGCGGCCTCGCCGAGCGCCGAGCGGCGCGCGCCGAGCGCCTCGTCGGTCAGCGGCGGGTTCCACATCGCGATCTGCCGTCTCGGCGCGGGCGAGCCGTCGTCCTCGATCAGCGTGACGTCGTCGAGGCCGGTCAGCCGCTCGGCTAGCTCGACGGGGTTCGCGATCGTCGCCGAGGTCAGCAGGAACAGCGGCTCGGTGCCGTATGCGGCCGCGATCCGGCGCAGGCGGCGCAGCACGTTGGCGACGTGCGAGCCGAACACGCCGCGGTAGACGTGCGCCTCGTCGATCACGACGACGGCGAGGTTCGCGAACAGGTCTGCCCAGGCGCCGTGGTTCGGCAGGATGCCGACGTGCAGCATGTCGGGGTTCGTCAGCACGACGTTCGCCTTCTTGCGGATGTCGGCGCGCGCCTCGCGCGGCGTGTCGCCGTCGTAGATCGCCGGGCGCACGCGCTTTGACAGGCCGAACGAGTTCAGCGCGCGCGCCTGGTCCTGCGCGAGCGCCTTCGTCGGATAGAGGTACAGCGCGCGCGCACGTGCCTGCTCGCAAAGTACGTGCAGCGTCGGCAGGTTGAAGCACATCGACTTGCCCGAGGCCGTGCCTGTCGTGACGATCGTCGGCCCGCGCGTCGCCGCGATCAGCGCGTCGGCTTGGTGGGAGTAGAGCTGCTCGATGCCCATGCGCTGCAGCGCCGCGAGCAGTTCGGGGTGCAGCTCGGGCGGTGCCTTGACGAGCTTCGCCGCGCCGGGCCCTTCGCGCGCCTCGCGCACGAGCCGCCCGTCGGCGCGTCCTTCGTCGAGCAGCGCGCTCCACGGCTGGCTCTGGCGGTCTTTGGCCATGGGTTGCGATAGTAGAGGCGATGGCGCCGCCGGCCACGAGCAGCTCAGCGGATCCGAGCAACGAGCGCGCGAAAGCGCGAACGTTCCACCATTCGGCATACGGCGCGCAGGCGCTCGCGTCGGCCCGCGCGCGGAGCGGTCTCGGCGTGACGGTCTGCCTGCCGGCGCGCGAATGCGCGGCGAGCGTCGGTCAGATCGTCGCTGCGCTCGTGCCGCTGCGCGAGGCGGGCGCGGTCGAGCGGATCGTCGTCGTCGATGCGGCCTCGGGCGACGGCACGGCCGCGATCGCCGAACGGGCCGGCGCGGAGGTCTGGCAGGAGGCCGAGCTGCTGCCCTCGTTCGGACCGGTGCTCGGCAAGGGCGATGCGATGTGGCGCGCGCTCTCGCGGATCGACTCGGAGCTCGTCTGCTTCGCCGACGCCGACAGCGAGCAGTTCTCGGCGCACTTCGTCACGGGCCTGCTCGGGCCGCTGCTGTGCGAGCCGGACGTGTCGTTCGTCAAGGCCTTCTACCGGCGGCCGCTGGCGGGCGAGGGCTCGCCGCCGGGCGAAGGCGGTGGGCGCGTCAACCACCTGATGGCGCGCCCGGCGCTCGCATTGTTCTATCCGGAGCTCGCCGAGATCCGTCAGCCGCTCGCGGGCGAGGTCGCGGCGCGGCGCGAGCTGCTCGAACGGCTGCCGTTCGCGACGGGCTACGGCGTCGAGATCGCGATGCTGATCGACGCGTGGCACGAGGTCGGCCTCGCGCGGATCGCGCAGGTCGACCTGGAGGAGCACCACAACCAGCACCAACCGCTCGCGGCGCTCGCGCCGATGGCGCAGACGGTGCTCGCGACGCTCGCGCGACGGATGGAGCGGGAGGGTCGCCTCGCGTTCGGCGTCGGCGACCACGCGCCGCCGGAGCGCCCGCCGCTCGCTAGCCTGCGTGCTCGATGAGCGCGCGCTGCCTCTACGTCGACCTCGACGGCACGCTGCTCGGGCAGAACGGCTCGCTCGTGCACGACGGCGAGGGCGCCGTGTCGCTGCAGGGCGTGCGCGCCGTGCAGGCGTGCCTGAGGGCCGACGTCGAGGTCGTGCTGATGTCGGGCCGGCGCCGCGCGCAGGTATTCGAGGACGCGCGCCTGCTCGGCCAGAGCTCGTTCATCTACGAGGCCGGCGCGTGCGTCGTCCTCGACGGCGAGGAGCACTGGCTGACGGGCGGCGGATGGAACATCCCCCAGCAGCCGGGCGAGCTGACGATCGCCGAGCAGATCGAGCGCTCCGGGGCGCCGGCGCTGCTGCTCGAGCACTACGCGGGGCGCCTCGAGTACCACGAGCCGTGGCACGTGCAGCGCGAGGTCTCGCACCTGTTTCGCGGGCTCGTCGACGCGGCCGAGGCCGACGCGCTGCTGGCCGAGCGCGGCCACGGCGGGCTGCGGCTCGTCGACAACGGCGTCGTCAACCGCCGCTCCGAGGCGCTCGCGGGCCTGTCGCACGTGCGCGGCTACCACTTGCTGCCGCTGAGCGCGTCGAAGGCGAGCGCCGTCGCGTTCCATCGCCGCGCGCGCGGCTACGCGATCGAGGACACGTTCGCGGCGGGCGACTCGCGTGAGGATCTCGCCTGCGCGGCGAGCGTGCAGACGTTCTGGCTCGTCGCGAACGCGCTCGAGCGCGATCCGTCGATTCGCGAGGCCGTCGCGGCGCACGAGAACGTGCGCATCGCCGAGGCCGGCCACGGCGACGGCGTCTACGAGGCCGTCGTCAGCACGCTGATCGACGGCGCATAGCCGCCGCAGCTTCGCGCGCCGGGCGCTCGGCGACAAGGCGAATCGAAAATGCTGCGCCCGCGGGACCTGTGCGCTGGCATGATCTGGCGACTTGGATCTTTTAACGAGGAGGACGCTCATGGCAGGTTTGGGAGACGGACCGCCGGAGAACGGCGGCGAGGAGCCTGGCCCACGCGCCAAGCTGATGCAGGAAGTCGCCGATCAGATGGACGCGATCGAAACGGACTTCGGCGACGACTACGAAATCGGCCGCGTGATCACGATCGTCGAGGTCAAGACGCCGGACGGCGAAGTCGGCGTGCGCGTGCGCAGCGGCATGTATCCGTGGGTCGCGATGGGGATGCTTGAGTTCGCCAAAAAAACGGTCGAAGCGCAGCTCGGCTAGCGCGCCGGTGCGCGTCAGCGCGTGAGGCGTCCCCAGATGCGCCGCCAGAGCCCCGGCTGCGGGCGCCTGCGCCAGCGCGCGGGCGGCGGCACGGTCGCGCGCACGAGCGCGACCCAGTCGTCGAGCGGCAGCTCGCCGGCGATCAGCCGCGCGAGCGCGCCGGTCACGGGCGCGCCGACGCCTGCGCGCTCGAGCGCGCGCGCGAGCAGCGGGACGGACTCGAGCGCCTCGACGGCTTGACCGACGCGGGCCGGGATCTCGGCGGCGGAGACGCCCGCCGCGAGCAGCTCGCCGGCGCGGCGGTTGCGGCTCTCGCGCGCGAGCGCGGTCGCGACGAGATCGCCGGCGCCGGCGAGGCCGATCATCGACTCCGGACGCGCGCCTAGTCCGTCTGCGAAGCGCCAGACCTCGGCGAAGATGTGCCCGGCGGCGGCGCCGGCCGCGTTGAGGCCCTGCGCCTCCGTCGCCCCGGCCGCGAGCGCGGCGGCGTTCTTCGCGGCGCCGGCGAGCTCGACGCCGAGCGGGTCGTTCGACTGCTCGCAGACGACTCCGGCGCGCGTGAACATCTGCGCGAGCGCGCCGGCGAGCTCCTCGTCGCTGGAGGCGGCGACGAGCGCGGCGCCTGCATGGACCATCTCCTTTGCGTGCGCCGGGCCGCCGACGCAGGCGACGCGGTGCTCGCCGAACGTCGCGCCGAGCACGATCGTCGGCGGCAGCCCGTCTGGTGGCACGAGGCCCTTGGCGACGGACACGACGGCGGCGCGCTTACCGAGGCCGGCGGCGCCGAGCGCCGCGATCACCTCGCCGAGCCCGCGCGAGGGGACGGCGAGGAAGACGTAGTCGGCGCGATCGACGCCGGCCGAGCTCGCCTCGATGCGCAGCTGCGAGGGCAGCGAGACGCCGGGCAGGTACGCCGCGTTCTCGCGCTGCTGCTCGAGCGTGCTCGCCTGCTCGGCGGTGCGCGTCTGCAGCGTCGTGCGCAGGCCGCCGCGGGCGAGCAGCACGGCGAGCGCCGTGCCGAACGAGCCGGCGCCGATCACCGTCGCGCGCCTTGCGCCGGGCGTGGGCAGCGAACGTGCGCGAGCGCCGCGAGCTGTCTGGCTCGGAGTAGGCTCGGGCTCGATCATCTGATGAGCGAGCCTAGCGATCGACACGAGCGCGCCGCGCGATGGCAGAACTGGTCCCGAGACCAGCGCTGCAGCCCGCGCGTGGTCGAGCATCCGCGCTCGACCGAGGAGCTCTCGGCGGCGATCGCGCGCGCGGCGAGCAAGGGACTGCGGGTGCGCGCCGCCGGCGCGGGTCACTCGTTCAGCGAGATCGCGTGCAGCGAGGAGGTGCACGTCCGGCTCGACCGGCTCGCGGACGTGCTCGACGTGGATGTCGCCGGCGGGCTCGTGCGCGTTCAGGCGGGCATCACTATCGGCGAGCTGAGCCGGCGGCTGGAGACACACGGGCTGGCGATGGAGAACCTCGGCGACATCGACGTGCAGAGCATCGCCGGCGCGATCTCGACGGCGACGCACGGCACGGGCGCGCGCCTGCGCAACATCTCTTCGCAGGTCGCCGAGCTGACGCTAGTGCTCGCCGACGGCTCGACGCTCGTCTGCTCGCCGGAGCGCGACGAGGACGTCTTCCGCGCGGCGCGCGTCGGGCTCGGAGCGCTCGGCGTGATCGCGGAGGTCACGCTGCGCTGCGTTCCGGCGTTCACGCTGCACGGCGTCGACGCGCCGGCGCCGCTCGCCCAGACGCTCGAGCGCTTCGAGACGCTCGCGCTCGAGAACGACCACTTCGAGTTCTTCGTCTTCCCCTACTGCGACACGGCGCTGACGCGCACGAACAACCGCACCGAGCAGCCACCGCGCCCGCGCGGGAAGCTCGCGGCGTACGCGAACGACATCCTGCTGACGAACCACGCGTTCGGCGCGATCTGTCGCGCGTCGCGCCTGATGCCGGGCGCGATCCCGCAGCTCAACCGGCTCGTCACGCGGCTCGCAGGCCGCAGCGAGCGCGTCGATCGCTCGGCGGCGATCTTCGCGAGCCCGCGGCTCGTGCGTTTCACCGAGATGGAGTACGCGCTGCCGCGCGAGCGCACGCCGGAGGCGGTGCGGCGCGTGCTCGAGCTCGTCGAGCAGCGCGGCCTCGCGGTGCCGTTCCCGATCGAGGTGCGCACGGTCGCGCCCGACGACGCGCTGCTCTCGACGGCGGCCGGGCGCGAGAGCGGCTTCGTCGCGGTGCACATGTTCGAGGGCATGGAGTGGCGGCCGTACTTCGAGGCGGTCGAGGCGATCATGACCGAGCTCGACGGCCGTCCGCACTGGGGCAAGCGCCACTTCCAGACGGCCGCGACGCTGCGCGCGCGCTACCCCGAGTGGGATCGCTTCCAGGCCGTGCGCGCGCGCTTGGACCCGAGCGGTCTGTTCGGCAACGCGTGGACGGATCGCGTGCTCGGGCGGGTGAGCGGATGAGCGGGGACTACGCGCGCCTGGAGCGCGCGACGGCCGGGCTGCAGGCGCCGTTCGCGCTGATCGACCTCGACGCGCTCGAGGCGAACGCAGCCGACCTCGAACGACGGGCGGCGGGGAAGCGGATCCGCCTCGCGAGCAAGTCGCTGCGCTGCCGCGCCTTGCAGGAACGCGTGCTCGAGCGCGACGGCTTCGCGGGGACGCTCGCGTTCACGCTCCCGGAGGCGCTGTGGCTCGCGTCGCACGGCGAAGAGGATGTCGTCGTCGCCTACCCGACGGCCGACACGGCTGCGCTGGCGCTGCTCGCCGAGCACTCGCGCCTCGCCGGCGGCGAGAGCGGCAGCGGCGCGAGGGGGGCCGGCGGCCGGATCGCGGTGATGCTCGACAGCGCCGAGCAGCTCGACACTGTCGAGCGGGCCGCAGCGTCGGCCGGCGGCGCGGAGCTGCGCGTCTGCATCGACGTCGACGCGGGCTGGCGCCCGCTCGGCGGGCGCGTGCGGATCGGCGTCAAGCGCTCGCCGACGCACACGCCGGAGCAGGCCGCGGCGCTCGCTCGCGCGATCGTCGCACGCAAAGGGCTGCGGCTGGTTGGGGTGATGATGTACGAGGCGCAGATCGCGGGGCTCGGCGACGCCCCGCCGGGGCGTCCGCTGCGCGCGCGGGCGCTGCAGGCGATTCAGGCGCGCTCGGCGCGCGAGCTCGCGGGGCGGCGCGCGGAGGTCGTTGCCGCCGTGCAGGAGGTACTCGCGACCGCAGGTGCACCGCCGCTCGAGCTCGTCAACGGCGGTGGCACGGGCAGCCTCGAGCTGACCGCGCGCGAGGACGCCGTCAGCGAGCTGACGGCCGGGTCGGGGCTGTACGGGCCGACGCTGTTCGACGCGTACCGCGCGTTCACGCCGCGCCCGGCGGCGCTGTTCGCGCTGCCCGTCGTGCGGCGCCCCGGCCCGGGCGTCGTGACGGCGCTCGGCGGCGGCTACCTCGCCTCGGGCGCGGCCGACGCGGCGCGCCTGCCGCGAGCGCACCTGCCGGCGGGGCTGAGGCTCGACGCGCAGGAGGGCGCCGGCGAGGTGCAGACGCCGCTGATCGGCGACGCCGCGGACCGGCTCGCGCTCGGCGATCGCGTGTACATGCGCCACGCGAAGGCCGGCGAGCTGTGCGAGCGCTTCGCGAGCGTGCACGTGATCGCGGGCGAGCGGATCGTCGAGGAGCTGCCGACGTATCGCGGCGAGGGGAGGTGCTTCCTGTGAGCGACGCGTCCGACCGGATCGACGGCATCCTGCGCGAGGTCGTCGAGACGCTCGCGCCGATCGACCGCACGCCGTGCTCGCCGGGCGAGCGCGCGGCGGCCGAATGGGTCGCGGCGCGGCTGCGCGCGAGCGATGCCGGCGTCGAGCTCGAGGACGAGCCCTCGTGGGGTACGTTCCCGCCGACGGCGACGGGCACGGGCCTGCTCGGGATCGCCGGCGCGGCGCTCGTTCTCGGCGGGCGACGGCTCGGCGGCGCGCTGCTCGCGCTCGCGGTGCTCGCCGGGATCGTCGACGAGGCGCAGAACGGACCGCGCATCCTGCGCCGCCTCGTGCGCAGGCGGCGGACGACGGTCAACGTCGTCGGCCGCGTAGGCGATTCGGCCGCGCCGGCGACGCTCGTCGTGCTCGCGCATCACGACGCGCCGCAGACGGGCGCGCTGTTCGATCAGACGCTGCAGCGCCGCCTGCACGAACGCGCGCCGGCTGTGCTCGAGCGCTTCAAGACGCCGCTGCCGCAGTGGTGGATCGGGCTCGCGGGGCCGCTCGCGACGATCGCCGGCGCGCTCACGGCACGGCGGCGCTACGCGAGTGCCGGCCTCGCGATCGGCGCGCTCGGGACGGCGGCCGTCGCGGACATCTGGCGCAGCGAGACGGTTCAGGGCGCGAACGACAACCTCTCCGGCGTCGCGGCGCTCGTCGCGCTCGCCGAGCTGCTGCGCGAGCAGCCGGTGCCGGACCTGCGCGTGCTGCTCGTCTCGTGCGGCGCCGAGGAGACGCTGCAGGACGGCATCCGCGCGTTCGTCTCGAGCCACCGCGACGAGCTCGACCCGGCGCGCACGGCATTCGTCAACCTCGACACGGTCGGCTCGCCGCACCTCGTGATGCTCGAGGCCGAGGGGCCTGTCTGGATGGAGAGCTACACGGGCCCGTGGCTGCGCGATCTGCTCGAGACGCGCGCCGAGCGGCTCGGCGTCGGGCTGCTGCGCGGCTTTCGCGCTCGCGCTTCGACCGACAGCGTGATCCCGAGCCGCGCGGGCTACGCGATCGCGACGATCGTCTCGGTGACGGACTGGATGAGCCCGGCCAACTACCACCTGCCGAGCGACGTCCCGGCGAACCTCGACTACGCGAGCGTCGCCGACGCGACGCGGCTCGTCTACAGCGTCGCGCAGGAGCTTCCGGCGGCGCTCGCCGCGGCCCGGCGGGGCTAGGCGAATCCCGCGCGACTGCCGACCGCGCGGCGGACCGTCGCGACGGCTCTGCGAACCTGGGAGCGATGCCGGAGGGCGACACGATCCACTACGCGGCGCGCCGTATTCGCGCGGTGCTGCTCGACCGCGTGCCGGATGAGATCTCGATGCCGCAGCGGCGCCACGCCAACGAGCGCTGGCCGCAGCGGCTTGCCGGGCGCGCCGTGTGCGCCGTCGACGCGTACGGCAAGCACCTGTTCGTGCGCTTCGAGGACGAGCTGACGCTGCACTCGCACCTGCGCATGACCGGCTCGTGGGGCGTGCACCGCGAGGGCGCGCGCTGGAAGCGCGCGCCGCGGCGCGCGTGGATCGTGATCGCGGCCGGCGAGTGGCGCGTCGTCGAGTTCGACGGGCCCGTGCTCGAGCTGATGAGCGACACGCGCGTCCGCTCGGACCCGCGGATCGCGGCGCTCGGCCCGGACGTGATCGGCGAGCGCGCGGCCGATGCCGATGACTTCCTCGCGCGCCTGCGCGCGCAGGATGCGGGGCGCGCGCTCGGCGACGCGCTGCTCGACCAGCGGATCGTCGCGGGCATCGGCAACGTGTGGAAGTCCGAGGCGTGCTTCGCGCTCGCCGTCAACCCGTGGCGGCCGCTCGGGCGCGTGCGCGACGAGGAGGCGGGCGCGATCTTCGCGTTCGCCCGCGAGCGGATGCGCCATTCGGCCGAAGTCGACGGCTTCAGCACGCGCCCGCGAGCCGTCTACAAGCGCGTCGGGCGCCCGTGCGAGCGCTGCGGCACTTTGATCCGCAGCCATGGCCAGGGCGACGACAACCGCACGACTTACTGGTGCCCGGGTTGCCAGCTTTGAGCGTTGCCGCTCCGCGGCGCGATGCCACCGCGAGCGGTCCGGCGATTCAGACGATCTCGGCGAGCTTGCGCCCGGCGAGCGCGAGCGACCGATGAGTCGGCGCTACGAGGATCGTCTGTAGGTCGAGTATGCGCGCATCGAAGGAATCGAGATCGTTCTCGCCGGTGACGGCGTACGCGGGCACGCCGCCCTGGCGCGCGCGCGTCGCGAGCTCGAATGCGACCGTGCCCGCGAGCGTGTGCTCGTCGAGGCGCGGCTCGGCGATCACGACGGCGCGCGCGGCGCGCATCCGCGCGTCGAGCTCGGGCGAGCGCACGAACGCGGCTGCGCCATCGGGCGGCTCCAGCTCGATCGGGCAGACGTCGGCCTGCCAGCCGCCCTCGCCCAGGCCCCCGGCGATCGCGGCGCAGACGCGCTGGGCGTCGAGGCGCCCGCCGAATGGGCGCGCGGCGATCAGCAGCGTTCGCGAGATCACTATCGGGCATCCTTCCAGCAATGGCCGCGAAGAAGGCTGAGCCCGCCACGATCGACGTCTGTGGCCACGAGGTCCGCGTCAGCAACCCCGAAAAGCCGTTCTTTCCGGAGCGCGGGCTGACGAAGCTCGACCTCGTCAACTACTACGTCGAGTGCGCCGAGGCCGTCGTGCGCGGCCTGCACGACCGCCCGACGGTGATGAAGCGCTGGGTCGACGGCGTGCAGGGCAAGCCGTTCTTCCAGAAGCGCGTGCCCGACAGCGCGCCGGAGTGGCTGCAGACGACGGTCGTGACGTTCCCGAGCGGGCGCCACGCTCGCGAGCTCGTGCCGAACGACGCCGCGCACCTCGTCTGGGGCGTGAACCTCGGCGTGATCGATTGGAACCCGTGGGCGGTGCGGCGCTCGGACCTCGACCATCCGGACGAGCTGCGCGTCGACCTCGACCCGCAGCCGGAGATCGCGTTCTCGGAGGTCCGCGAGGTCGCGCTGTGCGTGCGCGACGTGCTCGACGAGCACGGCCTGCTCGGCTTCCCGAAGACGTCCGGCTCGCGCGGCATCCACATCTACGTCCGCCTCGAGCCCGAGCACGACTTCCTGCAGGTCCGCACGGCCGCGCTCGCGCTCGCGCGCGAGGTCGAGCGGCGGATGCCCGGACGCGCGACGAGCCGCTGGTGGAAGGAGGAACGCGAGGGCGTGTTCATCGACTACAACCAGAACGCGCGCGATCGCACGATCGCCTCGGCGTACTCAGTGCGTGCCGTCGCCGATGCGCGCGTGTCGTGTCCGCTGGAGTGGGACGAGGTCGCCGACGTCGAGCCCGGCGAGCTGACGCTCGAGACCGTTCCGGCACGGCTGAAGCAGCGCGGCGACCCCGCGGCGGAGATCGACGAGCACGCCGGCCGCTTGGGCTCGCTGCTCGAGCTCGCGGCGCGCGACGAACGCGAAGGGCTCGGCGATGCGCCGTGGCCGCCGCACTTCGCCAAGCAGAAGGGCGAGCCCAAGCGCGTGCAGCCGAGCCGCGCGAAGAAAGCAAAGGACGAGCAGCCGTGACGCTGCCGCTGAAGCCGCCGATCAAGCCGCAGCTCGCACTCTCGCGCAAGGCGCTGCCGGAGGGCGACGAGTACGTCTACGAGGTCAAGCTCGACGGCTTTCGCTGTCTCGCGTTCGTCGACGGCGAGGAGATCTACCTGCAGTCGCGCAACGGCAAGGAACTCGGCCGCTACTTCCCCGAGCTCGCGCTCGCCGGGGCGCTGCCGGCCGGGCGCTACGTGCTCGACGGCGAGATCGTCGTGCGCGACTCGGACGGGCGCGAGGACTTCGACGCGCTCGGCCAGCGGATCCACCCGGCCGCCTCGCGGATCGAGCGCCTCGCGGGCGAGACTCCGGCGATCTATGTCGCCTTCGATCTGCTCGCGCGCGAGGACGACGTGCTGCTCGAGCTGCCGTTCAGCGAGCGCCGCGAGGCGCTCGAGCAGCTGCTCGCCGGCAAGGAGTTCGCCGACGCGCCGATCGAGCTGATGCAGACGGTGCGGACGCCCGCGGAGGCACAGGAGTGGCTGGAGAGCGCCGAGGGCGCGATCGCGAAGGACAGCACAGCGCCGTACCTGCCGGGCGAGCGCAAGGGGATGGCGAAGGTCAAGCGCGTGCGCACGATCGACACCGTGCTCGTCGGCTGGCGTCCGGGCAAGGAGGACGGGACCGTCGGCGCGCTGATCCTCGGGCTCTACGACGAGGGCGAGGACGGCGAGCCCGAGCTGCGCGTCGTCGGGCACTGCTCCGGCCTCTCCGCGAGCGAGAAGCGTCGCCTGCCGGGCTTCCTCGCCGACTACGAGTCGGGCGAGCGCGGCTCGGCCGACCCGAGCCGCTGGAGCGCCGGCAAGGACCTCGAGTGGGTCGGGCTGCGCCCGGAGCTCGTCATCGAGATCGACTTCGACCACGTCTCGGCCGGGCGCATCCGCCACGGCGCGAAGCTCAAGCGCTGGCGGGAGGACAAGGACCCGCGCTCGTGCACGTTCGACCAGCTCTACTCGTGAGCGCCGCTCGCGGGCCGTGGTCTAGGATCAATCCATGAGCAGCGACACCGCGACGGTCGCCGAGGAGGAGTACCTGCAGATCCTCTTCTGGCTGCACGAGGCCGGCTTGCCGATGACGGGCGCGAACGTCGCGCGCGCGATGCAGCTTTCGCCGCCGACCGTGCACGAGATGGTCGGCCGGCTCGAGCGCGACGGCTACATCACGCGCGACAAGGATCGCGCGATCGCGTTCACGCCGTCGGGCCTCGAGCACGCCGAGCAGATCGTCCGCCGCCACCGGCTGATCGAGCGCTTCCTGACGGACGTCCTCAACGTGCCATGGGACGAGGTCCACGAGGAGGCCGAGCGGCTCGAGCACGCGATGTCGCCCGTGCTCGAGGAACGCATGCTCGCCGCGATCGGCGACGCGAAGACGTGCCCGCACGGGCACCCGATCATCGCCGGCGCACGGCTCTCGGGCGTGCCGCTCGCCGACGTCGAGCTCGGCGCCAAGGTCAAAATCCTGCGCTTCGAGAACGAGGCCGAGGACCTGCTGCACTACCTCAAGAGCTCCGGCCTCGAGCCCGGCCTCGACGGCAAGCTCGCCGAGCGCGACGACGAGCAGGTCGTCGTCGAGGCCGCCGACGGCAGCCGCTGCATCGTCACGACGAGCGTCGCCGAGACCGTCTCGGTGATCGCCGATCCCTCGCCGCCGCAGCGGACGGCTTTGCCGGACCAGTTGGTCCTCGGCCAGCGCTACGGGCGCTAGAAGATCCGGGCCGTGGCGCGGGGCGCCGGCCTCGATGCCTTGAGGACAATCCTTAAAGGAGGACCGTCGCTCAGAGCGAGCGGTATGCGGCCGCGAGGCGCGTGATGCCCTCGTCGATTTCCTGCTCGGTCACGCCTGAGTAGGCGAGGCGCAGCGTGTTCTCGCCGCCCTCGAGCAGGAAGTCGGTGCCCTTGACGAGCGCGACGCCGAGGTCGGCGGCGGCCTTGAACAGCTTCGCGACATCGGTTCCGCTCGGCAGCGTCACCCACATGAAGTAGCCGCCGTCGGGCTGGACGAACTCGGCCTCCGGCAGCTCGCGGCGCAGCGCTTGCGACAGCGTCAGCGCGCGCTTGGCGAGCGCCGTGCGGACGGTCTCGATCGAGCGCTCGATCGCGCCCGAGGCGCAGAACTCGTAGACGATCGACTGCGCGACCATGCTCGGCGAGATGTACGTGTTCGTCGCGAGCTTCGCGATCTTCGCGATCAACTCCGTCGGGCCGACGAGGTAGCCGACGCGCACGCCCGGGCATACCGTCTTCGAGAACGACGACGCGTAGACGACGCGCTCGGGGTCCATCGAGAGCATCGTCGGCAGCGATTCGCCGTTGAAGCGCAGCGCCACGTAGGGGTCGTCCTCGAACACGAGGAAGCCGTACTGCGCCGCGAGCGCGAGCAGCGCCTGGCGCTTGGCCAGCGACAGCGTGTAGCCGGCCGGGTTCTGGAAGTTCGGGATGATGTGCGCGAGCTTCGGCTGCGCCTGACCCGTTGAGAGCAGGTGCGCGAGCATCTCCGTGTCGATCCCGTCCTGGTGCAGCTCGATCGCGTGCAGGTTCGCGCCGCGCTCGCGCAGCGACAGCAGCGTGCGGTCATACGACGGGCGCTCGACGACGACGTCGTCGCCCGGGCGGACGAGGCTCTCGAACAGGAACGCGTCGGCCTGCATCGAGCCGTTCGTGACGAGCACGCGCTCGGGCTCGACGCCGTGGCGGTCCGCGATCCAGGCGCGCAGGCGCGGATAGCCGATCGACGTGCCGTAAGCCGTCGTGCCGGCAGGGTCGCTCTCGAACGCGCGCACCGCAGCGTCGCGCAGCCCGTCGACGTCGACGATGTCGAGCGACGGCGCGCCTCGCGCGAAGGAGATCGTCGGTCCAGTCGAAGCCGGCACAGCCGCGTAGGTTATGCGTCCGAGCAACTCGTCGTAGTCATGTGTCAACTCCTGCGCCGTGCGCTCGAGCCGATCGCGGAAGCGAAGCAGGTCCGCGGCTGCCGGCGCACGGTCCGCGAGCGGTGGCGGGCGGCGAGCCGAGCGCCCCGGCGAGACCGCGGCGGAGGGTGCGGCGGCGGGCGGCGGCGTGGCGGCGATTGGCGGCGAAGGGGCGATTGGCGGCGAAGGGACGGCGGACGGCGGAGTGGCGGCGCGCGGCGCGGGTGGCGACGGCGCGCGCGCCGCGAGCGGCCGATGGGCCTTGCGCGGGTGCTCGAGCGCCTCGTCGACGAGCCTGCTGTCGCCGGCCGCGGGCGCGCCCGCTCCGGGGCTCGGCACCGGTAGGGACGCGGGCGCGGGGGAAGCTGCAGATGCGTGGCGACTGTCTCCAGCGGGCCGTGCCGCGGCGTCTGTGCCGGCCGCGCTCGAGCCGCCGGCCGTGCTCGCGGCGGTGCCCGCCTCGCCCATGCTGCTCAGCACCTGCTCCAGCTCGCGCAGCTTGCGCTCGAGCTCGCCCAGCGTCTTTGCGATGTCCTCATCCATGAGGGGCCAAGCGTAGCGGTCGTCGCGCGCTGTGCGCCGGGCGGAAGGCGGCGATCAGGACGCGCCGACGGACGCGCCGCCGAGCACCTCGACGGCGATCGCGGCGGCCTCGGTCGGCGTGCGACCGACGCGAACGCCCTTCGCTTCGAACGCCTGCGCCTTTGCCGCAGCCGTGCCGGCCGAGCCGGACACGATCGCGCCGGCGTGACCCATCTGCTTGCCGGCCGGTGCCGTGAAGCCCGCGATGTAGGCGACGACCGGCTTGCTCATGTTCTCGGCGATGTAGTCGGCCGCCTCTTCCTCGGCCGAGCCGCCGATCTCACCGGAGAGGACGATCAGCTCGGTCTCGTCGTCGGCCTCGAACAGGTCGAGGATGTCGACGAACGACGAGCCCGGCACCGGGTCGCCGCCGATCCCGACGATCGAGCTGCAGCCGAAGCCGGCGCGCGCGATCTCGTTGCCGATCTGGTAGGTCAGCGTGCCCGAGCGCGAGACGACGCCGACGTTGCCGCGCTCGAAGAACGACGCCGGAATGATCCCGACATTGGCCTTGCCCGGCGAGAGGATGCCCGGGCAGTTCGGCCCGATCAGCCGCGTGTTCGGGTGGTCGCGCTTGAGGATGTTGTACGCGCGCAGCTCGTCGTGCGCCGGGATGCCCTCGGTGATCGTGATGATCAGCTCGACGCCGGCTGCTGCCGCCTCGAGGATCGCGTCCGCGGCGAAGCGCGGCGGCACGAAGATCATCGCCGTGTTCGGCTGCGCCTCGGCGACGGCGTCGGCCCACGTGTTGAACACCGGGATGCCCTCGACGTCCTGGCCGCCCTTGCCCGGCGTCACGCCGCCGACGACGTTCGTGCCGTAGTTGCGGTTGTTCAGCGTGTGGAACGTGCCCTCGCGGCCGGTGATGCCGGCCACGCACAGGCGCGTGCTCTCGTCGATCAGCACCGACATCAGGCAGTCGCCTCCACGTTCTTGCCGGCGGCCAGCGCGACGACCATCTCGGCGGCCTCGTTCATCGTCGTCGCGGTGTGCACGCCGTCGAGCGCGGCCTCGGACAGCAGCCGGCGGCCCTCGACGTCGTTCGTGCCGTCGAGGCGCACGACGAACGGCACCGACGGTTTGATCTCCTCGAATGCCGCGATCAGTCCCGCCGCGACCTGGTCGCAGCGCGTGATCCCGGCGAAGATGTTGACGAGCACCGCCTTGACGGCGTCGTTGGCGAGAATCAGGTCGACGGCCTGCTTGATCGTCTCCGCGTTCGACCCGCCGCCCGCGTCGAGGAAGTTCGCCGGCGCGCCGCCGGCCTGCGAGACGACGTCGAGGGTTGACATCACGAGCCCGGCGCCGTTGCCGAGGATGCCGATGTCACCGTCGAGCTTGACGAACTGCACGCCCTCTTCCTTCGCGCGCCGTTCGAGCGGGTCTTCGTTCTCTTTGTCGGAGAGCCCCTGGTTCTCCGGGTGGCGGTAGAGCGCGTTGCCGTCGAGCGAGACCTTCGAGTCGAGCGCCTTGACTTCGCGCTCAGGCGTGACGATCAGCGGGTTGATCTCCGCGAGCGAAGCGTCCTCTTGCAGCCAGACCTCGTAAAGCGCGACGAGCGCGTCGGCGACGCCGTCGACGACGTCCGCATCGACGCCTCCGTCGCGCGCGATCTGCGCGGCGTCCTCGTGCGAGAGGCCCTCGAGTGCGTCGACGTGGCGGCGGATCAGCTTCTCGGGCGTCTTCTCGGCGACCTCTTCGATGTCGACGCCGCCCTCGACGCTGAACATCACGAGCGGCTGCTTGGCCGAGCGGTCGAGCAGCACCGATGCGTAGTACTCCGACGCGATGTCCGAGGCGTGCTCGATCCAGACCGTGCGGACGGTGTGTCCCTTGATGTCCATTCCGAGGATGTTCGCGGCGTGCTCGCGCGCCTCGGCTTCGTTGTTCGCCAGCTTCACGCCGCCCGCCTTGCCGCGCCCCCCGATCAGCACCTGCGCCTTGACGACGATCGGGTAGCCGACCTCATCTGCCGCCAGAACGGCGTCATCGACGGTGGTCACTGCCTTACCCGAAGAGACCTTCAATCCGTGCCGGGCGAACAGCTGCTTGCCTTGGTACTCCAACAGATCCATTGCGGCGCAGGACTCTAACGCAAACGAGGCGCACCGTAGGCGCACCGCGCTCAGGGCCGCTGTGTGGGCATAATGCCCGCCGATGCCAATACCAAAAAACGTCACTTTCGTCACATTCGATGTCTACGGAACCTTGATCGACTGGGAGACCGGCATCTACGAAGCGTTTGCCAAAGAGGCCGCACGCGACGACTTCGAGATCGACCGCAACGTCCTGATCCCGCTGTTCCACGAGATCTCCCAGGAAATCGAGGGCGGCTCCTACGAGCTCTACGCCGAGGTGCTCAGGCGCACCGCGATCGAGATCGCCAAACGGCTCGAGTGGGAACTCGAGCCCTCGCGCTCGGGCTTCCTGCCCGACTCCGTGCAGCGCTGGAAGCCGTTCAAGGAGACCAACATCCAGCTGCAGAAGCTCGCCAAGAAATACAAACTCGGCCTGCTCTCGAACATCGACGACAAGCTGCTCGGCCAGACGCGCCGGCACATCCCGACCGACTTCGACCTCGTCGTCACTGCCCAGCAGGTGCGCTCCTACAAGCCCGAACCGGCGCACTTCACCGAGTGCGCGAGGCGCGTTGGCGGCAAGCGCGGCTGGGTCCACGTCGCGTCGAGCCACTATCACGACGTAGCGCCGTGCATCAAAGCGCGCGTGCCCGTGATCTGGGTCAACCGCACGAAGCAGACGCTCGAGTCCTCGCAGAAGAAGCCGACCGCCGAAGTGACCAGCTTGAAAGACGCCGCGAAGCTGCTCGGCGTCTCCTAGGTCGCCAAGCCGCATATGAGGGCTGCCTCGCTGCACCGCGACGTGCTGCTGGTCACGAGCGCGATCTTCCAGGCCAACTGCCTGATCGTCCGCGGCGCGGTCGCCGAGGGGGCTGAAGCCGGAGCGGGGGAGGGCGCCGGAGCGCTCACCGTGATCCCCCCTCGGCAGGCCGGCGAAGCCGCCGCCGAGACGTTCGTGATCGACTCGCCGGTGCTGCCCGAGGAGCTCGAGGCGCTGCCCGCGCTCCTCGAGCAGGCGCGGTTTCCGACGCCGAGCGGGCTGCTCGCCACGCACGGCGACTGGGACCACCTGCTGGGACGCCTGGCCTTCCCCGGCCTCTCTCTGGGCTGCGCCGAGAGCACCGCGAGACGCCTGGCCGCCGAACCGGGCGTCGCCCAGCGCGAGCTGCGCGATTTCGACGAAGGCCTCGCGATCCCGCGCCCATCGCCGCTGGCGCTTGGATCGGTGCAGGCGCTGCCCGTGCCCGGTCGCTGCGAGATCGGCGATCGGGAGCTCGAGCTGCATCCGACCGGCGGCCATACGCCCGACGGCATGGCGATCGCGATCGGCTGGGCCGGTGTGCTGGCGGTCGGCGACTACCTGTCTCCGGCCGAGATCCCGAACCTCGCGCGGGGCTGCTCGATCGACGAATACGAAGCGACCTTGACGGTGCTCGAGGGGCTCGTCGCTCGTGCCGAGCAGATCGTCCCCGGCCACGGGACGGTCATCGACCGCTCGCGCGCGGGCGAATTGCTCGAAGAGGACCTCGCCTACCTGCAGGCGCTGCGCGCGGGAGATTCCTCACCGGCGCTTCCGCGCGGTCGCGACGGCCGCCGCGACCGGTCGCTGCACGCGGAAAATCTGGCTGAGCTGAGCTAGCGCCCGGTCGGGCCGGCTGCTCGGCCGCCGTTCGGCGCTAGCCCTCGCTCTCGGCCGCGCTCGTGATCGTCGCGATCGGTGCGCCGGCCTGGATCGGCTCGCCCTCGGCGATCGGCAGCTCGGCGATCGTGCCCGCCTTGTGCGCGGTGATCTCGTTCTCCATCTTCATCGCCTCGATGATGCAGAGCAACTGGCCCTCCTCGACGGTGTCGCCCTGCTTGACGAGCACCTTCCACATGTTGCCCTGCAGCGGCGAAGGGAGCACGTCGGCACCGCCGCCACCGCCGGAGGACTTGCGCGCGCTGCGCTTGGAGGCCTTCGCGCCGGGCGCCGCGCCGTTGCTCGCCGCGGCGGCGCCGCCACCGCCGGCGAACGGCGGGCCGACGACGCGCACGTCGAAGCGCTTGCCGGAGACCTCGACGGAGTAGGTCTGCTCGACCTTCTCCTGCCCCTCCTCGCCATCCTCCGCCGGCGCGGGCGGCTTCTCGAAGGCCAGCGTCTTCAGCCACTTCTTGTCCTCGAGCAGGTCCTTGCAGGTGCTGCCGCGTTTCCAGTCCTCGGTGGCGAGCAGCGCCTGGTGGAAGGGGATCAGCGTCTTCAGGCCCTCGATCTCGTATTCGCCGAGCGCGCGCAACATGCGCTGCGTGGCCTGCTCGCGGTCGGCGTCCCAGACGATCAGCTTCGCGACCATCGGGTCGTACATCGGCGAGACTTCTCCGTTTTCCTCGACCCCGGAGTCGACCCGCACGCCCGGGCCGGAGGGCTCCAGGTAGCGGCCGATCTTGCCCGGCGCGGGCGCGAAGTTCTTCGAGGCGTCCTCGGCGTTGATCCGGCACTCGATCGCGTGCCCGCGCAGCTCGATGTCCTCCTGCTTGTAGGACAGCGGCTCGCCGGCGGCGGCGCGGATGCCCTCCTTGACGATGTCGATGCCCGTCGTCATCTCCGTCACGCAGTGCTCGACCTGCACGCGCGTGTTCATCTCGAGGAAGAAGTACTCCGGCTCGGCACCCTCGCCGGCATGCGTCGAGAACAGGCCCTCGATCGTGCCCGCGCCGACGTAGTCGACGGCCTTCGCCGCCTCGACGCCGATCTGGCCGATTCGCTCGCGGATCTCGGGACTGACGACCCACTCGGGCGCCGGCGACTCCTCGATCACCTTCTGGTGGCGGCGCTGGATCGAGCAGTCGCGCTCGCCGAGGTGGATCACGTTGCCGTGGCGGTCGGCGAGCACCTGCACCTCGACGTGGCGCGGGTCGTGCAGGTAGCGCTCGAGGTAGACCGTCGGGTCGGAGAAGAACTTCTCGCCTTCGCGGCTCGAGCCCTCGAAGGCGCCCTCGAGCTCGTCCTCGGACAGCGCCACGCGGAAGCCCTTGCCGCCGCCGCCGCCGGCCGCCTTGACGGCTACCGGGAAGCCGATCTCATCCTTGGCGATGCGCAGCGCGTCGGCGACTGTGGCGACGGGCTCGGTCGTGCCCGGCACGATCGGCACGCCCGCGGCCTGCATCAGCTCGCGCGCACGCGTCTTCGAGCCCATCGCCTCGATCGCGCTCGCCGGTGGCCCGATGAAGACGATTCCCGCGTCCTCGCAGGCTTGCGCGAACGGCGCGTTCTCGGCGAGGAAGCCGTAGCCGGGGTGGATCGCCTCGGCGCCCGAGCGCTTCGCGACGTCGATGATCTTCTCGATGCTCAGGTAGTTCTCGGCCGCCGGGCCCTCGCCGAGGTTGTACGCCTCCGCCGCGCGCTTGACGTGCGGCGCGTCGCGGTCGAGCTCCGAGTACACGGCGACGCTCGCGATGCTCATCTCCTCGAGCGCACGCACGATGCGGACAGCGATCTCGCCGCGGTTGGCTACCAGTACCTTGCTGAACATCGGCCGCGGAAGCTTAGCGATCCGCCGCGCGGCGTCCCGGCATCGCTCAGGCCGGCGGCGCGAGCGCGGCGATCAAGCCGGCGCCGACCGTCTCGTTGCTCGCCTCGTCGATCAGGATGAAGCTGCCCGTGCGGCGATTGCTCGTGTACGGGTCGAAGGCGAGCGGGACGCTCGTGCGCAGGCGCACGCGGCCGATGTCGTTCAGCGCCAGCTCCTCGGCCGGCTGCGTGCGCTGCAGCGTGTGCACGTCGACGACGTCCTCGATCGCGTCGACGATCGCCGTCGCGTTGCGCGAGGTGTGCTTGAGCACGTAGCGCCCGCCCGCCCGCAGCGGCCGCTCGGTCATCCAGCAGACGTCCGCCTGAAGCTCGCGCGCAACCGTCGCGGCCTCGTCCGGGCGGCAGATCAGCTCGCCGCGCGAGATGTCGAGCTCGTCCTCGAGGCGCAGCGTCAGCGACATCGGCGCCATCGCCTCCTCGAGCTCGCCGTCGTACGTGTCGATCGCGGCGATTCGCGTGCGCCCGCCGCCGGGCAGCACCGCCACCTCGTCGCCGCGGCGCAGCGCGCCGCTCGCGAGCTGTCCCGCATAGCCGCGGTAGTCGGGGTCGCCGAGCGCCGCCGCCGCGCCGGCCGTGCCGTTGCTCGCCCGCGCGCCCGCCGCGATGCCGGTGCCCGGGCGGATCACCCACTGCACGGGGAAGCGCGCCGGGCGATCGAACGGGTGGTCGTAGGCGACCTCGACCTGCTCGAGCAGTTCGAGCAGCGCTGGCCCCTGATACCAGGGCATCGCCTGCGAGCGCTCGACGACGTTGTCGCCGTTGAGCGCCGAGATCGGGATGTAGGAGATCTCCGGGCCGCGCGCCGAGACGCCCGAGCCGTCCTCGCCGGAGTGCCTGCCCGAGATCGCGTCGAGGCCGTTCGCGAACTCCTTGAACTCCGCGGCGAGCTCCTCGAAGCGCTCCTGCGAGTGCTCGACGAGGTCCATCTTGTTGATCGCGACGACCATCCGCGGGATGCCGAGCAGCGCGCTGATGAACGCGTGGCGCTTGGACTGCTCGGTCACGCCCCGGCGCGCGTCGACGAGCACGACCGCGAGATCGGCCGTCGAGGCGCCCGTGACCATGTTGCGCGTGTACTGCTGATGGCCGGGGCAGTCGGCGATGATGAAGCGCCGCGCCGGCGTCGCGAAGTAGCGGTACGCGACGTCGATCGTGATGCCCTGCTCGCGCTCCGCCTTCAGCCCGTCCGTCAACAGCGCGAGGTCGAGCGCGCCCGCGCCGCTGCGCCGCTCGCTCGCCGCCGTGACGTGCTCGAGCTGGTCCTCGAAGACCTGCTTCGAGTCGAACAGCAAGCGCCCGATCAGCGTGCTCTTGCCGTCATCGACGGCGCCGGCCGTCGTGAAGCGCAATAGGTCGAGCGTCATCGGCCCAGTAGGTCCAGCGTCATTGCCGTGCCGAAGCAGCGCGCGATGACAACAAAAGCGGCCGAAGGCCGCGGTTACGGCCGCCCGGAAGGCGGACGTTCACATCAAACGGGAGGCGGGACGCCGACCGGAGCATCCTAGAAATAACCGGCCTTCTTGCGGTCCTCCATCGCCGCCTCCGAAACGCGGTCGTCGGCGCGCGTCTCGCCGCGCTCGGTGATCCGCGTCGCGGCGATCTCGACGACGACCTCCTCGAGCGTGGCCGCACGCGAGAGCACGCCGCCGGTGCAGCTCATGTCGCCGACGGTTCGGTAGCGCACGGTCTCGGAGAAGATCTCCTCGCCGTCGATCAGCTCGGTGCCCTCGCGCCAGGCGTAGAGCATCCCGTCGCGCTTGAACACGTCGCGCTCGTGCGAGAAGTAGATCGACGGGACCTCGAGGCCCTCCTGGTCGATGTACTCCCAGACGTCGAGCTCGGTCCAGTTCGAGATCGGGAAGACGCGCACGTTCTCGCCCTTCTTGATCCGGCCGTTGTAGAGGTTCCACAGCTCCGGGCGCTGGTTCTTCGGGTCCCACTGGCCGAAGTCGTCGCGGAACGAGAAGACGCGCTCCTTCGCGCGCGCACGCTCCTCGTCCCGGCGCGCGCCGCCGAACGCCGCGTCGAAGCCGTGCTCGGCGATCGCGTCGAGCAGCGTCACCGTCTGCAGCTGGTTGCGCGAGGCGCGTGGGCCCGTCTCCTCGACGACGCGCCCCTTGTCGATCGACTCCTGCACGCTCGCGACGATCAGCCGCTCGCCCAGTTCTCTAACGCGGCGGTCGCGGAACTCGATCACCTCGGGGAAGTTGTGGCCGGTGTCGACGTGCATCAGCGGGAACGGGAACGGCGCCGGGCGGAACGCCTTCTCGGCGAGCCGCAGCAGCACGATCGAGTCCTTGCCGCCGCTGAACAGCAGCACGGGGCGCTCCAGTTCGGCTGCGACCTCGCGCATCACGTGGATCGCCTCGGACTCGAGCGCGCGAAGGTGGCTCAGCTGGGGGCGCGTCGCGACGGCCACGCTAACTCAGCTCCTGGCCACGTAGGGCAAGTTGGGCAAGGACGCAGGGAGCGTGGCGTGCTCTGCACGCGAGCGACTGAGGACGTAGATCCAACGTAGCCATACGCGGTCAGGAGGCCGGGTCGACTATCTCGACGTGCAAGCCGCACTCGGTCTTGTCGGTGCCGGCCCAGCGACCCTCGCGACCGCTGCCGGGCTGCGTGCACGGCGCGCAGCCGATCGACTCGTAGCCCTGGTCGTGCAGCGCGTTGTACGGCAGATCGCGCTCGTTGATTCGCCGCCACAGATCCTTGTCGGTCCAGTGCGCGAGCGGGTTGTACTTCCACAGGCCGCGGACCTCGTCGCGTTCGATCAGCTCCGTCGCGGCGCGCGTCGGCCCCTGCTCGCGGCGGATGCCCGTGATCCAGCCCTCGGCGCCCGCCAGCGAGCGTTCGAGCGCGGCTACCTTGGCGACCGAGCAGCAGTGCTCGGGTCCGCTCCACGGCACGTCGGGGCTGCTCGCGTCGACGACCTCGATCTGCACGCCGAAACGCTCCTCGAAGGCGCGCCACGTCTTCAGCGTCTCCTCGAACAGCACGCCGGTGTCGATCGTCACGATGCGCACGGCGTCGCCCGTTCCCTGGTCGAGCCGCAGCAGCTCGTCGAGCAGCACCGACTCCTCCTTCTGGAACGAGCAGAGCAGCACCGCCCTCTCGCCGTGCCGCGCGGCCTCGCGCAGCGTGTGCGTCAGGCTCGGCGCCGGATCGAAGGAGGTGTTGGCCTGGGTCATCAGATTGATCGGGCTATCGAGTTGCGGCATGGCTTCGGTCCTCGTCTCTACGTCGCATCTGATCTATACAGCGCACTCGCCCTCGCCGCGAATTACTTCGAACGGGACGTCGCGGTTCCAGTCGATGAACGTGTTCATCGTCTCCAATCCAAAATCGACGGGCATCGAGAGGTCCTTGACGAGCGCCTCGAGCTCGGGCGTGCCGACGCGCTCGGAGAACTCGCCCCACGCCTCGCCCTCGTTGCGCTCGGCCTCGTAGTGGCGGATCCAGCGCTCGACCGCCTCCGGCACGCGCTTCGCCGGCAGGCGCAGCTTCAGCCGCGTGCCGAACTTGACCTCGCCGCCTTCGTAGACACCGCCGACGTGGGGGATGTACGCCGGGATCGTGTGCTCGCCTACTTTGATCGACGCGCCATAGAAGCCGATGTCGGCGACGTGATGCTGCGAGCAGCCGTTCGGGCAGCCGCTCATCTTGATGTGGATCTGGCGGGTCAGCTCGTCGTCGAGCTGCATCGACTCGATCCGCTCCTGGACGGCCTGGTTAAGCCCCATCGAGCTGGTGATCCCGAGCTTGCACGAGTCTGTTCCGGGGCACGAGACGACGTCGGCGATCTCACGTGAGCCAGGTTCGCCGAGGCCGAGTGCCGAGAGCGCACGCCACACGTCGTAGACGCACTCCTCGCGGACCCAGCGCAGCAGGAAGTTCTGCTGCACGGTCGTGCGTGCGTAGCCGCCGGCGTAGTCGCGCATGACCTGTGCGAGGCCGCGGAACTGCTCCGGCGTCAGGTCGCCGCGCGTCACTTTCGCCTCGACCGTGACGTAGCCGTCCTGCTTCTGCGGCTGCACGTTCGTCGAGCGGAAGCGTTCGAACTCCGAGAGGTCGCCGTTCGGGCTGCCATAGCTCTGCGGCGGGGCCGGTGCGGACTCGCGCTCATCGTCGAGGAAAAGGGTGTGCTCGACGGAGAAGTCGCGTTCGGCGACCCAGTCGCCCTTCAGCTCCTCCTCGACCTGGTTGCGCAGCTCGTCGATACCGAACTTGTCGACGAACACCTTGATCCGCGCGCGGGCGCGGTTGACACGCAGCCACTCCTGGCGGTCGAAGATGCGAAAGACAGCCTCGGCGATCTTCAGATACTCGCCGTCATCGAGCCCGACGAAGTCATACAACGCCGGAGCGACGCGTGGCATGATCGAGGTGCCGCCGCCGACGAGCATCTCTGCGCCGCGCACCTGCTTGCCGTCGATCTCCTTCACGCGAGCGCGGTAGGCGATGTCGTGGATGCCCGAAATCGCACGGTCTCGCGGAGAGCCGTCGAACGCCGTCTTGATCTTGCGCGGCATCGCCTGCGTCGTCGGGTGGCGCACGAAGTAGCGCACGTATGCGCCGACATACGGGGTCATGTCGAACAGCTCGTCCTTCGCGACGCCCGCCCACGGGTCGCCGGTGACGTTGCGTACCGTATTGCCGCAGCCCTCGCGGCTGGATAGCCCCGTGCGGCTGAGCTCGTGGATCGCCGGCTCCATTTCTGCAAGTGGGATGTGGTGGATCTGGACGTTCTGGCGCGTCGTGATGTGACCCTTCTTGAGCGGCGCGTACCGCTCCACGACGTTGGCGAAGGAGTCCATCTGCTCGGGCGTGACGCCGCCGAAGGGGAGCTTGACCCGCACCATGTTCACGTCCGGCTGGCGCTGGCCGTAGACGCCCTGCTTGAGGCGGAACTTGATGAACTCGTCCTCCGGCGTATCGCCCGCGAGGAACTTGGTCGCTTCGGTCTTGAAGTCGGCGAACTCGTGCTCGAGGATCGGGATCAAGTGCCCGGGGACGTTCTGGAGCACCTCCGGGTCCTCCAACGTGCCACGCCGGGCGGGTACTGAAACTGGCTCCATCTACGAAAAACCTCCTGATCCGGGCGCTGCCCCGGGGCGCATTCGACGTGAGACCTGCACGAGCGGAATATTGAGGCTAAAGCCTAGCGGCTTTTAGGTATTTCTTCAGGACCCGTCTGAGCCTTCGCGAGAAATTCCGTCAGGGACCGATCCAGGGGTCGCGCAACTCGCCCGAAGCCCCTCGCTCGACGCCCTCGAGGATAGCTGCGCGCTGCCACGCCTCAGGCCCCTGAGCGAGCTCGATCGCGCGGCCCGGAGCGGTCGCGCGCATGAAGCTTTCGAGCGCCGCCACCACCGCGGCTGCCTCCTCGGGCGAGGCGGACGGGGCGATCAGCTTCAGCCGGGGACTATCCGAAGGCATCGTCGCATTCTGACCGATGCGCCCGGTCGAACGCACCGCCATGCGCACGGGACAACTGTTCGGAACACCGGTACACTCGGCCGGATGCTCGATCCGATCATCCGCCGCTCTGTTCCCGACGATGTTTTCGACCGGCTCCGTGAGGCGATCATGAGCGGGCGCTATCGCCCCGGCGACCGGCTGCCGTCCCAGCGCGCGCTCGCGGCCGACCTCGGCGTGAACATGGCATCGATCCGAGAGGCGCTCGGGCGCCTGGAGCAGCTTCGCCTGCTCGAAGTGCGCCACGGCAGCGCCACGCGGGTGCTCGACTGGCGGCGCTCGGGCGGGCTGGAGGCGCTCGCGCTCGAGCACGGAGCGGCCGAGCCGCTGCTCGGGGATCTGTTCGAGGCGCGCCGGCTGCTGCTGGGCGAGGCGGCGCGCCTGGCGGCCGGCAGGCGCAGCGACGCGCAGGCTGGCGCGTTGATCGACCTCGCCGAGGCGGCCGCGACGGCGGCCGACAGCCAGACGGCGCTGCTTGCCGACTGGGCATTCATGGCGGCGCTCGTCGAAGCGGCAGGCAACCTCGTCTTCCAGCTGATCATGAACTCGGTCCGTGAGCTCTACCTGCCGCGAGTCGAGGCGTTTGCCGGGCTCGTCTCCGATACGCATCAGCTCGCGCCGCTGTACCTGGAGGCGGCGCAAGCCGTGCGCGCGGGCGAAGGCGAGCGGGCGGCGGCCGTCGTCGTGCGCTTGGCGGCGCTCCAGGAAGCGGCGATGGCGCGATGAGCGACGGCCTCGACAGCTTCCTCGCGGCCGCCCCGTGGCCGCAGCGCCTCGGGCTGCGCTTGCTGCTCGCGCTCGCGCGGCGCCCGCGTGGGGCGAGGCTGCTCGCTCACGCGCCGCTCGCGCAGGAAGCGGCCGGGGCGACGCTCGCGCTCGGCCGCTACGACGATCCGGCGGTCGCGTACTTGCTCGGTTGGGACGCCGAGGCCGTCGTCGCCCGTGGACGCGCGCTGCGCCGCGCCGAGGGGCGGCCTTGACGACGCAAACGATCGAAGCCGACTTCTGCATCGTCGGCGCGGGTGGCGGCGGGGCCGTCGTCGCTGCCGAGCTGGCCGAGGGCGGCGCGAGCGTCGTCGTGCTCGAGCAGGGGCCGCGGCACGAGCCCGATGGCTTCACGGCGCACCCGCCGCAGATGCTCGCGCGCCTCTATCGCGACGCCGGACAGACGATGACGATCGGCTCGCCGCCGATCCTGCTGCCGCTCGGGCAGGGGCTCGGCGGGACGACGCTGGTCAACTCGGGCACGTGCTTTCGCACGCCCGCGACCGTGCTCGAGCGCTGGCGTGAGGAGCACGGGCTGGAGCTGGACGGCGCCGCGATGGATGCGTGCTTCGATCGCGTCGAGCATTCACTCTCGGTCGGCGAGGTCACGCCCGAGCTGGCCGGCGCGAACGCCGCCGTCGCCAGACGGGGAGCCGAGCAGCTCGGCTGGTCGCACGGCTATCTGCGTCGCAACGCCCGAGGCTGCGTCGGCTCGGGCGTCTGCGTGTTCGGCTGTCCCACCTCGGCGAAGCAGCACACGGGAATCACCTACGTCCCGCGCGCCGAGCGCGCCGGCGCGAGGATCTTCACGGGCGCAGACGTCCGCGAGCTTTCGCGCGAGCGCGCACGCGTCACGGGCGTCGTCGCGCGGATCGGCGACGGCAGTCGTCTCGAGGTGCGCGCGCCGGAGATCGTGCTCGCTTGCGGCGCGATCCACACGCCGCTGCTGCTCGCGCGCAACCGCATCGCGGGTGCCTCGGGACAGCTCGGGCGCAACCTCAGCCTGCACCCGGCGACTGCCGCGTTCGCGCTGATGGACGAGGAGGTGAACATGGCGCGTGGGGTCCCGCAGAGCTTCTACGTCGACGAGTTCGCCGGCGAGGGGCTGATGCTGGAGAGCGTGGCCGGGCCGCCGGCATACGCGGCGATGTCGCTGCCTCTGCGCGGCGAGCGCCACGCGCGAGCGATGGCCAGCTACCCGCGGCTCGCGCAGCTCGGGCTGATGGTCAGCGATTCCTCGCGCGGCAGCGTGCACTCGATCGGGGGGCGCCCGGTGATCCGCTACAGCCTCGACGCGGCCGACCTCGAGCGCATCCGCGCCGGCCTGGCTCGCCTCGAGCAGTTGTTCGAGGCCTCCGGCGCGCGCGAGGTCTACCTGCCGCTGCCGCCCGGCGTAGCGCCGAGCGCGGCTCGCCCGCGCGATCTGCGCCTGATGGCCTTTCATCCGCTCGGCACCGCCCGCGCCGATGCTCGCCCGGTGCACGGCGTCGCCGACGGCGAGCTCGCCGTGCACGGCATTCGAGGCCTGCACATCGCCGACGGCTCGGTCGTGCCCAGCGCGCTCGGCGTCAATCCGCAGCTGACGATCATGGCGCTCGCCACCCGTCTTGCCTTCCGGCTGCTCGGTCGTCCCGTGCCGCGCGAGCCGCGAAGAGGCCCGCCAGACGCCCAGACCGCTGCCACATCGACCCCGACCTAGAGGAGAGCTCATGTCGTTCCTGATCGATCCACCGTGGCTGTATGCGACAGGCGTCGCCTACGGAAAGCTGATGCCGGAGCGAACGCCGGCGGCGCGCGCCGTGCACACCGCGACGGCCGGCGTATTCCTCGCGACGAGCATCTCGCTGTACCTCGACCGTCCCTGGACGCGGCCGATCTGGCGCGCGTGCCGCGCCGAGAGCGGGCGCGACTGGATGCTCAACTCGGGCGTCTTCAGGTTCGACCACCGGCGCGCGGGGTCGCGGATCCACGCGGTCTCGGCGCTGCTGTTCGCGACCTACCCGTGGTGGCTGCTGCTCGGCGAAAAGATCGGACGCCGCAGGCGTTGACCCGGGCGCCGTCTCGCTACAGCGGAATGTTTCCGTGCTTGCGCTTCGGCCCCGGTTCGCGCTTGGTCTGCAGCGTGTGCAGCGCCGTGATCAGCTTCGGGCGTGTCTCGTGCGGGACGATCACGTCGTCGATGTAGCCGCGCTCGGCTGCCGTGTAGGGGTTGGCAAAGCGCGCCTTGTAGTCCTCCATCAGCTTTTCGCGGCGCTCCTGCGGCGTGGGGCTGCCGGCGATGTCGCGCCTGTAGATGATGTTGACGGCGCCCTCCGGCCCCATCACGGCGACCTCTGAGGTCGGCCAGGCGAAGTTGAAGTCGGCGAGCATGTGCTTGGAGGCCATCACGTCGTATGCGCCGCCGTACGCCTTGCGCGTGATCACGGTCAGCTTCGGCACGGTCGCCTCCGTGAAGGCGTACAGCAGCTTCGCGCCATGGCGGATGATCCCGCCCCACTCCTGGCTCGTGCCCGGCAGGAAGCCCGGCACGTCGACGAACGTGAGGATCGGGATGTTGAACGCGTCGCACGTGCGCACGAAGCGCGCGGCCTTCGCCGAGGCGTCGATGTCGAGCACACCGGCGAGCTGCGCCGGTTGGTTGCCGACGATGCCGATCGAGAAGCCGTCGAGTCGCGCAAAGCCGCAGATGATGTTCTTCGCGTGGTGTTCGTGGACCTCGAAGAACTCCTCGTCGTCGACGATCAGCTTGACGACGTTGCGCATGTCATACGGCTTGTTCGGGTTCTCCGGGACGACCTCGTCGAGCGCCGGGTCCATCCGCTGCGGGTCGTCGGTCGGCTGCACGCGCGGCGCTGTCTGCAGGTTGTTCTGCGGCAGGAAGCCGATCAGGTAACGGCAGTCCTCCAGGCACGCGTCCTCGTCCTCTGAGGCGAAGTGCGCGACGCCGGACTTCGTGTTGTGCGACATCGCGCCGCCGAGCTCCTCGAAGCCGACTTCCTCGCCGGTGACGGTCTTGATCACGTCGGGGCCCGTGATGAACATGTGCGAGGTCTCCTTGACCATGAAGATGAAGTCCGTGATCGCCGGCGAGTAGACCGCGCCGCCCGCGCACGGTCCCATGATCAGGCTGATCTGCGGGATCACGCCGGAGCACTTGACGTTGCGCACGAACACGTCGCCGTAGGCGCCAAGCGAGACGACGCCCTCCTGGATGCGCGCGCCGCCGGAGTCGTTGATGCCGATCACGGGGCAGCCGATCTTCGCGGCGAGGTCCATGATCTTCACCATCTTTTCGCCCATCACCTCGCCGAGCGAGCCGCCGAAGACGGTGAAGTCCTGGCTGAACACGCAGACCGTGCGGCCGTCGATCGTCCCGTGCCCGGTCACGACCGCGTCACCCCACGGCCGGTTCTTCTGCATGTCGAAGTCGTACGTGCGGTGGCGCACGAACGTGTCGAGCTCCTGGAAGGAGCCCGGGTCGAGCAGCTTCTCGACGCGCTCGCGCGCGGTGTACTTGCCGCGTGCGTGCTGCTTCTCCTCGGCCTCCGGCGCCGAGTGCAGCGCCGCTTCGCGAAGCTCGTGCAGCTGCGCGAGCTTCTCCTCGTAGGTCTCCGGCGCCTTCTGGCGAGGCTCCTTGCGGTGGCCGCTGCGCGAGGCCGCGAGCAGGGCCGCGTCGGACTGGCGGTCGTGTGAGCTCGGAGTCATCGGACGCGGGATATTAGCCGCGCCCATTCGTCGACCGTCGGTCGATCAACGCCAGTAGGGAAATCGAGCGGTATCGGCCCGGGGGTCGAACACGTCATGTCGTCGCGCCGCTTTCAGCAAACTCAGCTGGACGACACGCTGTCCCTTTGCAATGTCGAGGTCATCGAGGACATATGGCATAGCTGCGACTACCGACGCGATAACGCGAGCCATTCCGCGAACGCCCTGGGCCGTCCGACCTTGCTGGATGGCGATGTGATGCAGCTTGGACTCCCGCAGAGCACGCGACTCGTCGCTTGATTCGAGTTGCGCTACATCGAGCGTGAGGATGGCTTCGTAGCCTCTCGATGCAGCATCACGGAACAAGGACACATCCTTCTTACCCTTCCAATGGATCTCGTCTACGTGGTCGAAGGAGTGGCCCTTATTGAGCCGAAGCGGCTCGAGCACTTGCACGGGCATGCCCTCGTCAACGAGAACGCGCATCAGCCCACCGCGGCTACTTGCTGCGCGAACCAAATCGCGTCATCGATCGACTCGGGATCGACCGACGGATAGATCGCGATGATCTCACTTGGTTCGAGGTCATCTCCAGCCAACTCTGCGACTACATCGAAAGGAACACGCGAACCCGCGATGACGGGGTAGCCGCCTAGCACCGATGGATCGACCGTTATTCGTGGCCGTGGGCGTTCCAGCGCTGGAACGCTACGCCCGCTGCTGGTTTCGAATGGTCCGAGCACGTCGCGCATGAGCACCTCTTCGAGCACCGTGCCGGGTTGACGTTCGAGATCCAGAAGCTGGCCACCAGGAGTCTGCACAATGATCGTCGACTCGGTGCTGATCAGCCGGTAGGCGGATAGGTGTTTCCAATCGTCGGCCTCTAGTTGACGAAGCCTGTCGACCGCGCGTCGTATTCGGGGGAGGGACTTCTCCTGTCGCAAATAGACGATCGAGCGCAGCGCAACTACGTCCGCCCATGAATAGAGATACCGGCTAGCACGCCGCCCCTCGGGGACTAGCAGTGGCTCTGCCGAATTGGTCCGCCTACGCCAATAGGCAAGCTGTGGAACTGTCGCCCCAGTAAGGACGCTTGCGATGGGCACTGGGAAAGCCATCGCCTGACTCTAGTCGGCGACTGCGTCGGCACGATTCGATTGCAACGTGCGCTCTCTTGGCTATGCCGCTCAGGCCCGTGAGAACGGGCGGTGATGCGCGGCGCCGAGGCGGTCGAGCACGCCTGTGAGGACTGCCGTGACCTCCTCGGTGGCGAGCTCTTCCGCGAGCTTCGCGTGTGACGAAGCCCGATCGATCGCGACTTGCTTCGTGGACGCCTCGGCACCATCCTCGAGCGCGCCGATCGTCGGCTCGGCGGTGTGCGCTGCAGTGCCAGGCGCAGGCTCGCTGAGAGGCTGCACGACGATCTCCGCCGGCTCGTCCGCCGCGCTCGACACCGGCTCGCGCTCGAGCGCCGGCTCGTCGAGGAGCTCGAAGTCGTGCTTGGGGACGTCGAGCTCTGCCGGAAGCGCTTCATCGTCGATCGGCTCGCTCGCGATCGGCTCGACGAGCTCGGCGCGGCTCGGCTCGAGCGGGGTCGGCCGCTCTTCGGGGCGCGCACGGCGACGTCCGAACAGACGCGCGAAGAAGCCGCGGCGTGGCTCGGGCTCAGGCTGCGAGACGGGCTCGGCTTGCGCTTGCGTATCGGCTGGCTCGTCGCTCTCGGCCTCGGTCTCCTCGACGGTCTCGACAGGCGTGCCGTGATCGCTCGGCGGCTCGAGCTCGACCGCTGCGCTGGGGGCTGACGTGTCGTCGATGTCGGCCTCGAGCTCGTCGTCCAGCTCCGCGGCGCCCTGCGGCTCTTGCGCGAGGGCTGTAGCGCCGGCTGGGTCGCTCTCGAGCTCGACGTCCTGCGCGGACTCGACCTCATGCGTGGACTCGTAGTCGGCCTGCTCGGGATCGTGCGCGGACGCCTGCTCGTAGTCGGCCTGCGCAGCGCTGTCGTCAGCCGGCTCGGGCTCCGTAAGCTCGCGCGTGACCGTCAGCTTGACCTTCGTACCCCACCCGGAGGGCTTGATCACGACGGTGCCGCTCGCGTCGTCGGCCTCCCACTCGACCTTCTGCTCTGGCTGGACGCGCGTGATGCGGATCTCGCCGAACTCGCCGAGGTGGCGGGCGAGCGACTCGGGGTCGCTGATCTCCGCCCAGAGCTCCGGCGGGGACTTGACGAGCGTGCGCTGCACCTCCGAGGAGATCATCGCCCCACCATTCGCGCGATCTCGCGCGAGTCCTTCAGCGCTCTGTGCTCGTATAAGCGTCCATCGCGCATTTTCAGGCGCTCGTGCGGGGCAATGCGCGTGCTGCGAGGCTTGCGCGCCCAGTGCACTTGATCGAATTGGCTGAAAAGTCGGTCTATCGAGTGCTCGCGCAAGACGATGTTCATGCAAAGGGTTGTGCTGAGCAGCCGCCAAGACGATATGAGCACATGCACGCGAGTCCACACCTGCCGCGGCTCCGTCATCTCGGCGGCCGCTCGACAGGTTCACCGTGGCCGCCGATCGCGGCTGCGCTCGTGCTGTTCGTAGGCGTGTTCGCGCTGCGCCAGAGCGACTCGATGGCCACGAACGGCGAGGCGGCGCTATTCGTGATCCCCGTCGGCCTGCTCGCACTGCGCTTCGGCCTGCGCGGGGGAGTGCTCGGCGCTCTCGGCACGGTCGCGTTCGTCGTCGGCTGGGACGTGCTGAGCGACTCGATCCGGCTCTCGGCGGCAGGCTACGGGCTGCGCACGGTCGGCTTCGTCGCTTTCGGCACGCTGCTCGGCGCGTTCGCCGACCGTCGCGGCAAGCTCGAAGCCGAGATCGTTCGCTACTACGAAGGCACGCTCGACCTGCTTGCGACGGCCGACCTAAATGGCTACTTCACGCGCGTCAACCCTGCGTGGCACAGGCTGCTCGGCTACTCCGAGCAGGCGATGTGCGCGAAACCGTTCATCGAGTTCGTGCACCCGGACGATCGCGAGATGACGATCGCCGAGACGGAGGGCCTCGTCGCGGGCACTCACGAGACGGTCGGCTTTCGCAACCGCTACCGCGCCGCGGACGGCAGCTACGTATGGCTCGAATGGAGCGCGTCGGCATCGGTCGCCGACGGCTTGATCCATGCGGTCGCGCGCGACGTCACGACGCAGCACGAAGCCGAGCAGCAGCTCGCGAACAACGCGAAATGCTTGGAAAAGCTCGTCGCGGAGCGCACACGCGAGCTCGACGCCGCACGCGCCGAGACGTTGCGCCAGCTCGCGATCGCGGCTGAGTACCGCGACGACGAGACCTACCAGCACACCGAGCGCGTCGGGCACGTCGCGGCGAAACTCGCGCTTCGCCTCGAGCTGCCCGCCGGTCAGGTCACGTTGCTGCGCCAAGCCGCTCCGCTGCACGATGTCGGCAAGCTGGCGATCCCCGACGCGATCCTGTTGAAGGCCGGCAAGCTGACGCCGGAAGAGTTCGACGTGATGAAGACGCATGCGGCGCTCGGTGCGCGCCTGCTCTCGAGCGGCAGCTCTCCCGTCCTGCAGATGGCCGCCGTGATCGCCGCGACGCACCACGAGCGCTGGGATGGCGGCGGCTACCCGAAGGGCCTCGGCGGCGAGGCGATCCCGCTCGTCGGGCGAATCGTCGCCGTCGCGGACGTGTTCGACGCGCTGACGCACGACCGCCCGTACAAGCGCGCATGGACCGTCGAGGAGGCGATCGCCGAGATCGGCCGCGGCGCCGGGACGCAGTTCGATCCGCGCGTCGTCACGGCCTTCCTCGCGCTGCGCGAGAGCCTCGCTTCGCTGCTCGACGACTACGTCGAGGCCCAGCGGCCGCGGCAATCGCTGCTCGACGAGATCCCGACGCTCGCGGTGCCGCGCCGTCGCGGCGCGCTGCTGGATCACATCGACCGCCACGCACCACGAGTCGAAGTCCGCTAGCACTCGTCCCGATCGTGTCGCCCCGTCCCAAGCCCTTCAGGTGGCGCCTGCGCGCCCATCTCCGCCGGCGTCTGTGGGTCTCGCTGCCGCAGCGACTCTTCCCGCACCTGCCCGAGGCGATCCGCAGCCGGCTGATCAAGGGGACGCCGGACACGGCCGAGGGGCAGTGGCTGCGCGCCGTGATGATCCCCGACACACGGCGCGTCTTCGAGTCGCTCGAGCCCTCATCGCTCGACGTCGCGGAGGTCAGCGGAGATCTGTGGACGGACCTGCCGTGGGCGAGCCGCACGCAGCTCGACTTCCCCGAGTTCGACCTGTGCCGGCCGCCGGCCGACCTGCCGGGGCCGTTTGATCTGGTGATCTGCGAGCAGGTGCTCGAGCACGTCCCCGATCCGCTCACGGCGGTCGACACGCTGCGCCGGTTGTGCAAGCCCGACGGCCACGTCTACGTCTCGACTCCGTTTCTCGTGCGCCTGCACGAGTGGCCGGGCGACTACTGGCGCTTCACGCCGGACGGGATGGAGCTGCTGCTGCGCTCGCGCGGGCTCGAGCCGCTGTGGGTCCGCAGCTGGGGCAATCGTGAGGTGGCCGTCGCCAACTTCGATCACTGGGTCCCGCGCCTGGCCGGTGGCAGCATGCGCAACGAGCCGCACCTGCCGGTCTCGGTCTGGGCGCTCGCCAAGCCAAGCGGCCGCGACGAGACGGCGCGCTGACGCCGCGTCGCTAGACGCTAGAGGCGGCGCGATCGCGGCGCAGCAGGTTGCGCTCGTGCAGCAACTCGGCGAGCTGCACGGCGTTCGTCGCCGCGCCCTTGCGGAGGTTGTCGGCGACGACCCAGATGTCGAGTGCGCGATCGTTGCCCGGGTCGCGCCGGATGCGCCCGACGAACACGTCGTCCTTGCCGGCGCTCTCGAATGCGGTCGGGTAGAGCGCCTCGCCGGGATCGTCGAGCACCGTCAGGCCGGGCGCGGCGCGCAGCAGCTCGCGCGCATCTTCAGCCGAGAGCGGCTCGCGCGTCTGCACGTTGACTGTCTCTGAATGCCCCGTCACGACCGGCACGCGCACGCACGTCGCGCTGATCGCGATCGAGTCGTCGCCGAGGATCTTGCGCGTCTCGTTGATCAGCTTGCGCTCCTCGTCGGTGTGGTCGTCGCCGGGCGCGAAGCTGCCCGCGTGCGGCAGCGCGTTGAAGGCGATCTGGCGCGCGTAGGCGCGCGGCGGCTCGATCTGCTGGTCGTGCAGCAGCGCGTGCGACTGCGCGAGCAGCTCGTCGACGGCCTGCTTGCCCGTGCCCGAGACGGCCTGGTAGGTGCTGATCACGAGCCGCTCGATCCCGGCCGCGTCGTAGAGCGGCTTGAGCGCGACGACCATCTGCATCGTCGAGCAGTTCGGGTTCGCGATTATCCCGCTATGCGATGCGAGATCGCCCGGGTTGACCTCGCTGACGACGAGCGGCACGTCGGCCTGCATACGCCAGCGCGAGGAGTTGTCGATCACCGTCGCGCCGGCCGCGGCGAAGCGCGGCGCCCACTCGCCCGAGACCGAGCCGCCGGCGGAGAACAGCGCGACGTCGAAACCCTCGATTGCCTCGTCGCTGAGCGCACGCACGACGAGCCCGCCGTCGAGCTCGCGCCCGGCCGATCGCTCGGAGGCGATCGGGACGATCTCCGAGGCCGGGAACGCGCGCTCGCGCAACAGCTCGAGCATCAGCGTCCCGACCTGCCCCGTGGCGCCCACTACTGCAACTCGATACCCGCCGTTCATGGTTCCGCTCAGGCTACCGATCCTTCGCTAGTGTCACCCACTTCCGGCACAGCGCACGATGCGCGAGCAACCGCCAGCGCAACCGGCGCGACCGACGTAGCCATGCGAGACGCAGCTTCAGACTCGACGATCGCCGGCCGGCGCGTAACGGCGCCGGCACCGCCGCCTGCAAGCACGCCGCAGGACCCGCCGCGGCTGAGCGTGATGATCACGTACTACAAGGGCGCAGACGTCATCTGCGATGCGGTTCGCTCCGTGCTCGCGCAGACGGTCGCGCCGCACGAGATCGTGATCTGCGACGACGGCTCGCCCGACGATCTCGTCGCGGCGCTCGGGCCGCTGCGCGAGCACGTAGAGATCGTGCGCAAGGAGAACGGCGGCACCGGCTCGGCGCTCAACGCGGCGATGCGCGCAGCGAGCGGCGACTACGTCGTGCAGCTCGACCAGGACGACGCCTTCGATCCGCACCGGATCGAGGCGATCGCGGCTGTGCTCGCGGCGCGCCCCGACCTCGACGTGGTTGCGACCGACGCGCTCATCGAGCTGGGGTCGAGGCAGGTGACGACGCTCTCCGCGATCGACCCCTATCCAGCCAGCGATCAGCGTGCGGCGATGATCGCGACGTGCACGTTCCTCTGGCCGACCTTGCGGCGCTCGATGATGCTGGAGTCCGGTGGCTGGGATGAGAGCTTCAAAGTCGTCGAGGATTGGGGCTGCGCGCTGCGGCTCGTGCTCGACGGGGCGCGCGTCGGCTATGTGCACGAGCCGCTCTATCGCTGGCGCCTGACGCCCGGGAGCCGCTCTTCGAGCAATCGAGCGGCGCACTTCGAAGATCAGGTGCACCTGACCGAAAACGCCCTAGCGCACCCGAGCCTGAGCGCAGAGGAGCGTGCCGGAGCGCAGTCGCTACTGACCGCGCGCCGGCGCTCGCTCGCGCGCGAACAGGCGCGCCGCTCGCTCGAGCTACACGAGCCCGATGCGCGCAGCCGCTCGCTGGCGCTCGTGACCGGCGACGGCTTCGATCGCGCGACGCGCCTGAAGGCTGCCGTCGCGGTGCTCTCGCCGAGCATCGCGAGGCGCTTCATCTCGCGCCGGCGCCAGCACAACGACCCCGCCTACGAGGCGCTTGCCGAGCGCGGTTTTCGCCTACCCGACTGAGCGAGCGCGCAGCGACGCTCAGGCGCCGGTCTGCGCCGTCATGAAGTAGATCGTCAGCAGGATCAGCGTGCTCGCGAGCAGGTTCACGCGAAACACGAGCGTGCGCAGGCGTTTGTACTCCTCGCCGAACACGATTGTCCGATCGCCCGGCGAGCTCTGCTCGGCGGCGGCGATGTCACGCTCTGCCAGCTCTGCCAGGCGCCGCTCGCGTGGCGCGAAGAACGCGCCGCCGAGCCCTCCGAGGATCACGATCACCGCGATCCCCCACTGCACGTAGAAGTCGCTGAAGCTGTGCAGTTTCGAGGCGAGGTAGATGCCCGCGAGCAGCGCCAGCCCCATGAACGGCGAGATCACGAACTTCCCGACGCTGTCCTGGATCCTGTGCAGCCCCGGCATCGAGCGCGGCTCGGCGCGGATCCCGACCGCGTACATCACCGGATACGCGAACGTGATGCCGAACGCGATCACGATCGCCGCGATGTGGATCGCGAGGACGAACGTGTAGAACGTGACTGCGACGACCATCGAGGCGGATCGTATTCAGAACGTCGGCGCGTACTTGCCGAAGACGTCCTGCATCGCCGCGCAGGCCTCGCCGATCGAGCAGCGGTCCTTCAGCGCCTGGCGGATCGCCGGCAGCAGGTTCTCGCTGCCGCGCGCGGCCTCACGCAGCTCCTCCAGGCGCCGCTCGACGAGCGCGTGGTCGCGATCGGCCTTGAACTTCGCCAGGCGATCGAGCTGTTCGCGCTCGGACTGCGGGTCGACCCGCAGCAGGTCCGGCACCTCGATGCCCTCTTCCTCGTACTTGTTGACGCCGACGACGATGTCCTGGCCAATCCGGTAGCGCTCTTGGTAGCCCCACGCCGACTCGTCGATCTCGCCGGTGATGAACTGGATCGCGTTGACCGAGCCGCCGAGCGCGTCGACCTTCTCGATCAGCTCGTTCGCGCGCGCTTCGATCTCGTCCGTCAGCGACTCGACGAAGTACGACCCCGCGAACGGATCGACCGTGTCGGCCGCGCCCGACTCGTGCGCGAGCACCTGCTGCGTGCGCAGCGCGATTTTCGCCGCGCGCTCGGTCGGCAGCGCGAGCGCCTCGTCGAAGCCGTTCGTGTGCAGCGACTGCGTGCCGCCGCAGACCGCCGCGAAGCCCTGCAGCGCGACGCGCACGATGTTGTTCTCCGGCTGCTGCGCCGTCAGCGTCACGCCGCCCGTCTGCGTGTGGAAGCGCAGCATCGTCGCCTTCGGGTTCGCCGCGCCGAAGCGGTCTTTCATGATGTGCGCCCACATCCGCCGCGCCGCGCGGAACTTCGCGACCTCCTGGAAGACGTTGTTGTGGCCGTTGAAGAAGAACGCCAGCCGCGGCGCGAACTCGTCGACTGACAGGCCCGCGTCGATTGCCGCCTGCACGTATGCGATGCCCGAGGAGAGCGTGAACGCGACCTCCTGCACCGCCGAGCAGCCCTTCTCGCGGAAGTGATAGCCGGAGATCGAGATCGTGTTCCATTTCGGAACGTTTTCGTGGCAGTACTGGAACAGGTCCGTCGTCAGGCGCATCGTCGGCTGCGGCGGGTAGATGTAGTTGCCGCGAGCGATGTACTCCTTCAGCACGTCGTTCTGCGTCGTCCCGCGCAGCTGCTCCGACGGGACGCCCTGCTCCTCCCCGACGAGCTCGTAGAGCAGCAGCAGGCACGCCGCCGGCGCGTTGATCGTCATCGACGTCGAGACCTGATCGAGCGGGATCCCGTCAAAGGCCGTGCGCATGTCGTCGAGCGTGTCGATCGCCACGCCCGTGCGCCCGACCTCGCCGAGGCAGCGCGGGTTGTCCGAGTCCAGGCCGAGCTGCGTCGGCAGGTCGAATGCCATCGAGAGGCCCGTCGAGCCCTTCGAGAGCAGGTAGCGGTAGCGCTCGTTCGACTCCTTCGCCGAGGCGTAGCCGGCGTACTGGCGCATCGTCCACGTCTGCTTGCGGTACATCTCGCGGTGCACGCCGCGCGTGTACGGGAAGTCGCCCGGCTCGCCGAGGTCGAGCTCGCGCGGCAAGTCCTCCTCGGTGTAGAGCTCGCCGATCTCGATGCCCGAGTCGGTGAAGCGGCGCGGGTCGTCAGGGCCGACGATCGGCGCGACCGTCAGGTGCTCCTCTGTCGAGTCTGTCGAGGCCATGGCGCAGATGATAAGGACCGACGGGGAGACGGCGGGTCGAGGGAACGCGACAGCGACGTTTCACCGTGGCGGATCGACCCGGGTATCCTCCCGGCCGATGCCCACGTGCCTAGTCACCGGCGGCGCCGGATTCCTCGGCTCGCACCTCTGCGACGAGCTGCTCGCGCGCGGCCACCGCGTGATCTGCGTCGACAACTTCGAGACGGGATCGCTCGCGAACATCGAGCACATCCGCGACCCCGAGCGCTTCCTCTACGTGCAGACGGACATCATCGAGCCGTACTTCGTCGAGGAGCCCGTCGACTTCGTCTACCACCTCGCCTCGCCGGCCTCGCCGATCGACTACCTGCGCTTGCCGCTGCACACGCTGAAGGTCGGCTCCTACGGCACGCACCACACGCTCGGCCTGGCCAAGGCGAAGCGCGCCCGCTTCTTGATCTCCTCGACGAGCGAGGTCTACGGCGATCCTCTCGAGCATCCGCAGGCCGAGACCTACTGGGGCCACGTCAACCCGGTCGGCCCGCGCGGCGTCTACGACGAGGCCAAGCGCTACGCCGAGGCGCTGACGATGGCCTACCACCGCCAGCAGGGCGTCGACACGGCGATCATGCGGATCTTCAACACGTACGGCTCGCGGATGCGCCCGCACGACGGCCGCGCGATTCCGACGTTCCTGCGTCAGGCGCTCGCGAACCGACCGATCACGGTGTTCGGCGACGGCAGCCAGACGCGCTCGTTCTGCTACGTCTCGGACCTGATCCGCGGGATGATCGCGCTCGCCGAGTCCGGCCATCACGACCCCGTCAACATCGGCAACCCCGACGAGTTCACGCTGCTCGAGCTGGCCGAGACCGTCAAGGAGCTGACCGGCTCGAGCTCGGAGATCGTCTACGAGGCGCTGCCGACCGACGACCCGAAGCAGCGCAAGCCCGACATCACGCTCGCGAAAGAGCTGCTCGGCTGGTCGCCGGAGGTCGCGCTGCGCGAGGGCCTGCAGCGGACGATCGAGCAGTCCGGCGCCGCCGCGCTGATCGGCAGCGGCGCGAGCTGAGCACACTTCGCCCTGCCGATCGGGCCCACTGCGGGGCGCCGGATCGGCTCTGGGATGCCGATCGTGCGGCGGAACGGCGCATTGCAGTCGCTGGGCGAGCTGTTGCCGAGTCGTCATTTGACCGCTACATCTGCGAGCCTGAAGCGTTGTGAGCAGTGAGATGGGACCACGTTCGACCCGAACGTCCGCTCCGCCCACTTCGCGCAAGCCGTCGGCGCCGGCGCCCGCGCGGTCGCTGGCGCACGGCCACGTCGCCTCCACCGGCAGCGGATCGCCGGCTACGCGCGCGGGGCTCTCGGAGGTCGTCTCACGCAAGGAGACGGGCGATCGGGACATGCGGCGCAAGCGTCCGCCGGTGCTCTCGTTCCTGCTGCGGATGTCGACTGCGCGCCGCCTCGCGCGCGTGCTCTCGCTGCTCGCGCTCGACTTCGCCGGCGTCGCGCTGGCCGTCTTCACCTCGTTGATCCTGAAGTCGCTCGTCGTGCGTGGCGAAGTGCAGTTCCACGCTGCGCTGCACGAAACGGAACGGATCCTGCCGTTCGGCTACCTGCTCACGGCGCTCCTGTTTGCGCGCTCGGGCCTCTATGCGGCGCGCTCGCTGCGTCCCGGACTGTCGCGGATCGTCGGCTCGCTGTTCCAGGTCGCGTTCGTCGCGCTGCTGTTCGCGGTCGTCTCGGGCGAACACTTCTCGAGCTTCTACCTGTTCTACGGCTCGCTCGCGTTCGCGCTGCTGTACGTCTCCTCGCTGCGCGCCGGCTATGAGTGGCTCACCGGCGTGATCCTGCGTGCCGCCGGCTATCGCCGCCGCGCCGTGCTCGTCGGCACGGGCAAACTGATCGGCGACGTCGCGCATGCGCTCAGCGACGCGCCGCACTCGGCGATCGAGGTCGTCGGCTTCCTCGCGCCGAGCGCGCTGCCGGCCAACGGGCTGCGCCCGCTCGGCGGCTTGGAGGATCTCGAGCGGGTGCTCAACAGCGAGCACGTCGACGAGGTGATCATCGCCGACCCGGACTTCCCGCAGGTCGATGCGCTCGAACTCGTCGACCAGTGCAGCCAGCGCGGTGTGCGCGTGCGCCTCGCGCCGTCGACGATGGAGATCCTGATCCACCGCGCGGAGTTCATCCCGGGCCAGTCGGTGCCGCTGTTCGAGCTCGGACCGCCCGTCTTCGAGGGGGTCGACTTCGCGATGAAGCGAACCTTCGACGTGATCGGCGCGCTCCTGCTGCTGGCGCTGCTCAGCCCGCTGCTGCTCGCGCTCGCGCTCGCTGTGCGCTTGTCTTCGCGCGGGCCGATCCTCTACCGCTCGACGCGCCGCGGCATCGGTCAGCGACCGTTCCCGTGCCTGAAGTTCCGCACGATGCACACCGACGCCGAGGAGCAGCAGGCCGACCTCGAAGAGCTCAACGAGGCGACCGGTGCACTGTTCAAGATCCGCGAGGATCCGCGCCTGACGCGCGTCGGCAGCTTCCTGCGCCGCTTCTCGCTCGACGAGCTGCCGCAGCTGATCAACGTGCTGCGCGGCGAGATGTCGCTTGTCGGCCCGCGCCCGCTACCGCAGCGCGACTACGAGATGCTCGAGGACTGGCATCGCAAGCGCTACCTCGTGCTGCCGGGGATCACCGGCCTGTGGCAGGTCTCGGGGCGCTCGGAGCTCGACTTCGACGACCTCGTCCACCTCGACTTCATCTACCTCGAGCACTGGTCGCTCGCGCTCGATCTGACGATTCTGCTGAAGACGATCCCGGCGGTCGTCACGCGCCGCGGCGCTTACTGAAGCGGCGCGCCGCTCGCCGGCACGGGTCGCCGCCGCAGCAGCCGCCCGACGGTGCGCGGCTGCCCGGCCTGACTGAGCGCGCGCTCGTAGACCTGCCACGTCGCGCGCGCGGCGTCGTGCCAAGTCCAGCCGGGAGCGGCCGGTGCCGGGCGCGAGGCCGCTTCGGCGGCGGCGATCAGCCCTTGCAGGTCACCTGCTCGCACGAACGTCGCGCGGCCGTCGAGCACCTCGCGCAGCGCCGGCACCTCGCAGGCGACGACCGGCGTGCCACAGGCGAGTGCCTCGACGGCCGGCAACCCGAAGCCCTCGTCCTGGGAGGCGACGACGAGCGCGTGCGCGCCGGAGTAGAGCGCCGCGAGGTGATCGTCGGAGACCTGCCCTGTGAGGATCACGTCGGGCAGCTCGTGCGCCCACGGGCTCGTCGAGCCGACGAGCACGAGCGGCAGCTCACGCGGCGTCGCAGCGAGCTTCGCGACGTGCTTCGCCGGATCGGGGTGTTGCAGGCCGCCGACCCACAGCAGGTACCGCTCGGGCAGTGCGAAGCGGGTGCGCGCCTCGGCGATCTCGCGCTGCGAGCGCTCGTACATGCACGCGGCCGGCGCCTCGTGGATCACGTCGATCTGCTCAGACTCGACTCCGAGCTGCGTCTGCGCGTCTTCGGCAAGCGCGCGTGTCGGAACGATCACGCGCACGGCCCGCTGCACCGCGAGCTGGCGCAAGCGCGGCTGCACGCCGGTGCGCAGCCGCTCGCTGCGGCGCTTCAGCGCGGCGAGATCGTGCAGCGTGACGACCATCGGGCACGGGCTGTGCAGCAGCGCGCCGTCCATCCACGGCGCGTGGAAGACGTCTGCGCGGTGCGGGCGCGGCGTCTCGAAGATCGCGCCGTCGGCAGCCGCGGTCTCGCGCAGCGCGCCGAGCAGACAGCGTGTGTAGCGGCCTACTCCGTGCGCGTCTTTGCTCGGGCGGCTGTCGAAGGCGACGTTCATCGCCGGCTCGCCGATGCCCTCGTATCGCGCCTCCCAAGCACGCCGGCCAACATATTCAGTTCGCGTAGGTTTGTGCAGCGATGACGGCTAACTTGCGCGATCTCGACCGCTGAGACGATGAGCTCGAGCGACTACCACGAACAGCTCTGGCTGGCCGTCCGCGAGGGCTCGACGCCGGCCGGCCTGGAGCTGCGCCGCGCGTTCCTGCTCGAGGGTCTGCGCGCCGCGGCGGCACGCTCTCGGTCGAACTCGCGGCAAGACGATCGGGACCCGCTGCGCGTGCTCGACGTCGGCTGCGGCGAAGCGCAGCTGACGGCCGCGATCGCGCGCGCCGGTTACACGGCCGTCGGGATCGACGTCGCCGAGGAGCCGCTGCGGCGCGCGCGCAGGCTGCACGCGGACGTCGACGTGCGACTCGTCCCCGTCGATCGCGAATGGCCGCTGCAGGACGCGAGCTTCGACGTCGTCTGGGCCGGAGAGACGATCGAGCACGTGACCGACACGACCGCTTGGCTCTCGGAGCTGCGCCGCGTCCTGCGCTCGGGCGGAAGCCTGTTGCTGAGCACGCCCGCGCACTCGCGCCTGACGGTGCTGGGCCTCGCGCTGAGCGGTGCGCGCTTCGATCGCCACTTCGACCCGCGCAGCGATCACGTGCGCTTCTACTCGCGCCGTACGCTCACTCGACTACTCGCCGACTTCGGCTTCGAGCAGATCGAGCTGCGCGCCGCCGGTGGCCTGCCGGGCGCGCGCGACACGCTGCTCGCCGCCGCCGTGCGCTCGCGCTTCTAGGGCGTGCCCGGCGTTTTCTTCGCCGGTTTGCGCGCCGCTCTGCGCGCGGCGCTGGGCCGCCGAGCGGCGCGCGCGCGTCTCGCTTTGAGCTGCGCCGCCGCCTTCGCGGCCGCCGCCTGTGCGCTCGAGGCGCGCAGCGCCTGCACGTAGTCGTTCTGCAGCGCGATCGATTCGGGGTTCCCCGTCGCGAGCGCTTCGGGCGAGACCGACTCCGGGTCGAGGTAGATCGCGGCGGCGAGCTCGTGCACGGCCGTGGCCGGATCTTTCGCGAGGTCGTACTGCCCGAGCGTGAGCCACGTCTGCGGGTTCGAGGGCTGCAGGCGCACGGCGCGCTGCAGCGTCGCGCGTGCGAGCGCCGGCTCGTGCGTCGCCTGCTGGACGGCCGAGAGCGTGAACAGCGCCTGTGCGGAGAGCGGGTCGCGCGAGACGCCGCCCTGCGCCGATGAGAGCGCGCCGCGCGGATCGCTCGCGAGCAGCGTCAGCGCCTGCTGGGAGGCCTCTGTCGAGCGCTGCGGCTGCCACTCCGTCCAGGCCGCGAGCAGCGCGCCGATCACCACCGCGCTCGCCACGGCGATGCGCAGCGGTCCGAGCGTCCGCGGAGCGAGCCGTTGCTTGAGCCTGTCGGTCGCGCTCTGCTGTGCGGGCGGCGCCCCGCTCGCTGCCGGTGGCGTGCTCGGCGCGGCCGCGCCGAGCGTGCGTGGCGAGCCCGCCGGCGCTCCCGCCACCGCTCTGTCGAGCGGACCGCGCCCGGCCAGCCAGCCGGCACAGAGCAGCGCGACGCAAGCGTTGCCGGGGATGTACCACGTCCAGTCGGCGATCGAGTGGATGCCGAAGACGGTGACGATGCAGAGCATGCTCAGCATGCCGATTCGCTCGGGCGTGTACGGCGCCGCGCGCCCGTCGACGGTCAGCCTGACCCAGCCCGGAGCGCCGCCGCTGTCTTTTCGGTCGACCCAGCCGCGCAGCGTCTTCCAGCTCGTCCAGCGGCGGTTGAACGGATGCGTCGCGCGCCCGGCTGCGGTCATCCACGCGAGCAGCAGCGCGAGCGTCAGCGCGAGCCCGACGACGCCGAGGTCGGCGAGCGTCTGCACGATGTAACCGTGTGCGTGGCGCACGTCGAGCGTCTCGGTGCGGTAGCGCAGGCGCGCCGTCGCATAGCCTTCGGCACCGGCGCCGAGCACCGGATGGGCCTTGAACACCTTCAGCGCCTCGTTCCAGTAGCGCGCCCGCACGCTGCCGACCGCTGTCAACCGGCCTGGACCGTTCGACGGAACGGGCGCGTGCGGGTCAGTCAGCGAGTGCGCCGCGTGCGAGATCGTCCCCGTGAAACCGCGATGGCTGACCGCGAGCGCGCCCGCACCGGCGAGGATCACGGCCGCGAGCAGCCCGAGCAGCAGCGCACCGGCGCGACGGCGGCTGATGATCGTCGGCGCGCTGCGCGAGGTCCAGAAGCCGAACGCGAGTCCGAGCAACGTCAGCAGCACGAGCATCGCGACGATCAGCACGCCGAGCTGGTGACCTGCGCTCGTGCGCAAGTCGAGCGCCAGGTTGTCCGTCTTCAGCGCATACGTCGAGAAGTCCCATGCCACGACGCCGCCCGCGCAGACGACGCCGCAGATCAGGATCGCCGCGCCACGCAGGCGCAGCGGGACGATCGCGAACCACAACGCGAGGCCGAGCACGAGTGCCACGAGCGCGCCGCGCGAGTACGCGAGCATCAACGTCAAGATCATCAACCCCATCGCCGGGTAAGCGAGCGCGCTGAGCAGTGCGTGCCCGGCCCGTCGCGCGCCGAGCCACATGCAGCCGATCGCGCCCATCGCGGCCGTCAGCCCGATTGCGTTCCAGTAGCTGTACGGCGCGCGCAGCCGTGCGTAGACGTCACCCGCGTCGAAGCTCGCCGGGAAGACCTTCGTCAGCAGCGCGTAGACGCAGACGATCACAGCCGCCAGCACGACGCCGCCGAGCAGCGCGGGCCAGCGCACGGGGACCGTGCGCGCGAGCATCACAGCCGCGCCGAAGACGGCGCAGTAGGACAGCATCCGCCCGGCGTCCTTGAAGCTGTCGTCGGGCTGCACCGACCAGACGACCGACAGCGCCGTCAACGCGGTGAAGGCAATCAGCAGCGCGACCGGCCAGAGCCCGTAAGCGCGGCCCCGGGTTGGGCCGAGCAGCACGGCCACCGCGACGATCAAGCCGCATCCGATCGTCAAGACGAGCTCGACGGTCGTCATGTCGGCGAGGTTCAGCCCACCGCCGGCGACGAACGTGACGAAGCAGAGCGCGCCGGCGATCAGCAGCGCCGGCCACCATGCAGCGGCTCGCGCGGCAGTGCGCGTCTGCCAGCCTCGATCGCTCGGCGCCGAGCGGCGCGTGCGCGAGCCCGCCGGGCGAGCGGGAGGCGTCCGTGCGCCCGCGCCGGTACCGCCGTCGCTGCGCGCCGCGGAAGGGTCCGTCGTCGTCGCCCCCGACGGGGCCTGCGGCTCAGCCGATGCGGTGCTCACGAATCGCTTTCTGGATCGATCTGCCGCCGAGCGTCGCGGCGCACGCGAGCAGGAAGGCGAGCAGCGCGAGCAGCGGCGCCGGCAGCGAGCTGAACGCCGAGGACACGTTCGCGTGGATCACGCCCGGCTGCACGCTCTCGCCGCCGATTCGCAGCGGCCCGGAGCTTGCCTTCGACGCGCCCGCCAGCGAGCTTTGCTCCGCGGGAGAGAGCGGCGTCGGCAGCGACGAGGAGCCACCGCCGCCCGAACCGCCGCCGCCCCCGCCACCGGCCGCGGCGAGCTGGGCGTGGCGAATCAGGTTGGCGCAGTCCGAATACTCTTCGACTTCGGTCGGCAGCTCGGCCAGCGCACGGCGGTAGTCCTTCTGGCTGAAGCCGCTGAGGCTCTTCCCGTGGGTGCACCGTTCGATGATCTCCGTGCCGGTGTCGGCGACGGCCACGCTCGTGCTCGTCGCAAGGCAGGCGAGCGCGAGCAGCGCAGCGACGAGCGCCGGCGCGAAGCGCGGCGTGCGGAGGCCCACCAGCCGGCCGCCCTGCGGCCGGCCCGGCGATTCGCCGTGAGCGCGGCTCTGGGAGAGAGCGAGTCTCATACGAGAGCGATGCAACGCTACCAACGCCCCCGGGAGACGCCGACGCTCGCGAGCGCCTGCGAGAAGCCGTCGGCCCAGGCCTCGTACGTATACGCGCGAACGTCCTCGGCGGCCTGCTCGCCGAGCCGCGCGCGCAGCGCCGGATCGCCGGCGAGGCGCGCGAGCGCGAGCGCCAGCGCGGCGCTGTCCCCGGCCGGGACGACGAGGCCGTTGACGCCGTCGCGCACGAGGCCACCTGCCGCGGCGCCGACTGCGTCGCTCGCGATCACGGGCAATCCGCGGTTCATCGCCTCGTTGACTACCAGGCCCCACGGCTCGCGAAACGTCCGCGTCGCGACGGATGGCAGCACGAGCACGTCGCACGCCGCGTAGACATCGCGCATCGCCGTCGCCGAGAGCGTCCCGAGGCCGAGCATCCCGGCGTCGCCCTGGCGCCGTGGGCCGGCCGGAGCGATCGCCGCGAGGCTCGGCTCGACGCCGGCGAGCACGAGCGCGGCGGCCGGTGGGCGCAGCTCGGCCGCGCGCCAGGCCGCGGCGAGCACGTCGAGGCCCTTCTCCGGTGCGGCGCGCCCGGCGAACAGGAAGCCGACGGCCGCGGAGGAGGGCCACGCCGGGTCGCTCGGCGGTGCTGTCCCGGCGGCGCGCCAGAAGTCGTTGTCGACGGCCTGCGGCGCGACGAACACGTTCGTGGCGCCGCGTGCGCGGACGTAGGCGCTGACGTGCGGGCCGTACGTGACGACCGCGTCGGCCGAGCGATACAGCCGTCGCAGCGGCAGGTAGGAGAGTGCGTGCGCGGCGCTGCGCGGGTGCGCCCACAACGAGGCCCACAAGAGCAGCGGCACCCGCGCGCGGCGCGTGCCGCGCCACGTCGCGAGCGGGGCGAGGCGGCCGCCCGTCGGGCAGACGACGGCGCGGTAGTCGCCCGATGCCGACAGCCCGGCGAGCTCGCGCGGGCGCACGTGGCGGTGTGGAAAGGGCATCTGCTCTGTGAACCCCTCACCGCCGTGTTTGGAGCGCCCGCCGAACAGCGCGAGCTCGATGCCCTCGCGCTCGTGCAGGCGTGCGAAGGCGCCGACGCGGTACGCGGGTGCGTGCCCGGTGACGAGGAGGACCGGCTTGGCGGTCGCGCCGCTCACCGCAGCGCGCGCTCGTAGGCTTCGATCGTCTGCCGTCCGCAGTGCTCCCAGGTGAAGTTCGCGGCGACCGTCTGGCGCGCGCGCTGGCGCGCCTCGTGCAGCCGGTGCGGATCCGAGAGCAGCTCGTCGATTCGCTGCGTCAGGCGCTCGATGTCGCCCGGTGGCACGAGCACGAGCCCGTCGCCGGCGGCCGCGATCTCCTCCGGCCCCGGCTCGCCGCGACAGCCGATCGCCGGGACGCCGCCGGCCATCGCCTCGACGTAGGCCACGCCGAAGGCCTCCTCGGTAGAGGGCATCACGAACAGCGTGCAGCGACGCGCGAGCTCGATCGCTTCCTGCGGCGGGAGCTGCCCGTGGAAGTCGACGCGCTCGGCGACCTCCAGGCGCGCGGCGAGCGCTTCGAGCGCGGGACGCTCGGGCCCGTCGCCGACGATCGCGTAGCGAAGCGCAGGATGCCGCGGCGTCAGCACGGCGAGCGCGCGCAGCACGTCGGCGTGGCGCTTGCGCGCGACGAGGTGCGCGACGGTCACGAGCGCCGGCGGCGCCGCCCCGCGCCGTCCCGCGCGCGCGACGGCCGGCTGATCGGTGCCGAGGTGCACGACGCGCGTCTCGTGCGCACCGTGCGCGCGCGAGAGCTCGGCGATGCCCTCGCTGTTGGCGAGCACGAGACGCGCCGCTCCGAGCGTGTCGCGCACCGTGTCGGCGCCTGCGCGGATCTGCGCCGCGGTGTAGAGGACGTCGCCACCGTGAACGGAGACGACGAGCGGTGCGCGCGTGCCGCGCAGCGCACGCACGCGCCTGACCGCGTCGCCGGCCGGGACGGCGTTGTGCGCGTGGACGAGCTCGAACGGGAACGCCCGGTGCACGCGGGCCATCGCGAGCGCGAGCGACGGCGCTGCCCACTTGCCCCATGTCGCGTAGCTGCGCCGCCGGTCGGGCGAGACATATGGGACGTAGCCGATCCGCAGCCCGTCGCGCACCTGCGAGCGAGGCTCGCGCGCGAGCCCGGCAAGCGCGCCCGCGGCGGCGGCGGGACCCGCGGCGAGCGCCGAGCGCGGTGGCACGAGGCGGTGCAGCACGAGCACGCGCACCTCGGCGCCGGCATCGCGTGCGGCGAGCGCTTGGCGGTGCGCCCAGATGCCCATCACCGGATCGCTGCGGCTCGGGTAGAACTCGGCGACGACGAGGACCTTCACGACGCGCTCACCAGCGCCGGTGCGTCATCACGGTGCGCTTGGCCTCCGGAGCGCTGACGTACGGGCGCTCGGCGAGGAACTCGCGTGCCTCGGCGATCGCGGCCGCGCGCGAGTACGCCTCGGCGGCGGGCGCGACGCGGTGGCGGATCGCGACGGCGTCGGTCACGCCGCAGCGCCAGCCGTGCTCGCCTGCGAGCGCGGCCCAGTGGGCATCCAGGCCCCAGCCCATGCGCAGGGGCGGGAACGGGAGCAGCGTGGCGAACGTCGCGCTCGCGAACGCCGTCACCGGTCCGATCTCGACGAACCGTGTCTCGCGCACGACGCTTCCGGCTCGGCGGCGCGTCTGCGGCCAGGCGGCGTGCGAGTTCAAGCGGTGCGCCGGTTGCGCGAGCTGCAGCGAGAAGCGCTCGCAGAGGAACAGGAAGCGGTCGAGGAAGCCGCGCGGCAGCTCGACGTCGTCGTCGAGCAGCAGCAGCCAGTCGTGGCCGTCGGGCGGGTGCGCCGCGAGCAGGCCGTTGAGGTTCTCGAACTTGCCCCGCTCGCCCGGCGCGGAGAAGTGCAGCTCGACGGCGTGGCGCGAGCGCTCGAGCTCGCCGTGCGCGCGCTCGGCCAGCTGTCGATGCCGCGGGCGCTCGACGCCGAGCACGAGCACGCTGCGCCGCGGTGGCTCGGTCCGGGCCGCGCGCGCCAGGCGCAGGCGCCCGCCGCCGAGCAGCTCACGCGCGTCGACGGCCTCGTCGCGAACGCCGCGCAGCAGCGCGTCGATCCCGCCGACGGTGCCGCTCGTGCCCGACAGGAAGTCCTCGCCGGGCGCGCTTCGGCCGTTGCTCGCGCCACGCGAGCCGGCGGCACCCCGGCCGCGCTCGCGCAGGCCTTCGCGCAGGCGCCCCGCGCTATGCGCGACCATCGTCAGCGCGGCCGGGCAGCGGCGGCGCACGACGTGCCCGACGCATCCGGCGAGCGTCAGCGCCTCGCGGGCGAGCGATGGCGCCGTGCCGCGCCACGCATCGAAGCGCCGTGCCGCCGCGCCGCGTACGTAGGCCGTGCGCGCGAGCGCGCCGAGGCGCGCATCGGCGCCCGCACGGCGATGCTCGACGGACGCCGCGGCTACGTACAGCACGCGCGCCGACCCGCCGGAGGCTGCGATCAGGCGATCCTGCCACTCTTGCTCGTCGCCGCCGTGCGCGAGCGACACGTCGAACGGCCCGATGCGTTCGAGCGCGCTGCGGCGGATCGCCATGTTCGCGCCCCACGCGTAGCTCGTGAAAGCGTCCTGCTCGCCGAGCTCGAGCGAGGTGATCGGCGCGCCCTCGCGCCCGCACGAGCGCGGCGCGCGGCCTTCCAGGCGCGGCACGATGCGTCCCGCGAGCACGTCCACGTCGGGGTGCTCGCGCGCTGCCGCGAGCAGCGCCTGCAGCCATCCGGCGCTCGCGCGGATGTCGTCGTCGACGAACACGACGAGCTCGCCGAGCGAACGGCTGACGCCCGTGTTGCGCGCGACGTTCAGGCCGAGCGGCGCCGCGTGCGGCTCGTAGCGCGCCGCGTATCGCTCGGCCAGCTCGCGCGCGGCCGGCGAGGCTCCGGCGTCGTCGATCACGAGCACCTCCGCGCCGGCCTCAGCTGCCTGTGGCGCAATCGAGGCGAGCGCGACCTCGAGGTAGGAGAGGCGCGCACGCGTCGGGATCACGATCGAGGCGGGGATCATCGTGGGACAGTCTAGGTTTGCAGCGGTTTCGGGCGGCAATAGGCTCCCGGCAGCCGATGGTCCTGTTTCTGCACAACCGCTATCGCACGACCGGGGGCGAGGAGCGCGCGGTCGCGGATCTGATCTGGCTCGTGCGCGAGCATCTGCACGAGCCCGTCGAGCTGCTGACGCGCGACTCGGCCGAGCTTCGGCGCAGCCGTGCGGCGCTCGCGCTGCTGCGCGGCGGGCTCGAGCCGGACGACGTCGGCGCGGCCGTGCGCGCGAGCGGCGCGCGCGTCGTGCACGCGCACAACCTGCAGCCGGCACTCGGCTGGCGCGCGCTCGCAGCCGCGCGCGAGGCCGGCGCGCGCGTGGTTCTGCACCTGCACCAGTACAGGCTCGTCTGCGCGATCGGCGTCTGCTTCACGCGCGGCGCCGAATGCACGCGCTGTCACGGCCGCGACACGCTGCCGGGCGTGCGCCTGAACTGCCGCGGCAGCCGGCCCGAGGCAGCCGCATACGCGGCATCGCTCGCGCTGTGGCAGCGGCGGATGGTCGAGCAAGCCGATGCGATCGTCGTGCCGAGCGTGTTCGCGCGTGAGCGCCTGCGCGCGCTTGGCGCGCCGCTGCCGTGGGAGCGCGTCAGCGTGCTCGCGCCTCCGGTTCGCGCGCTCGGCGAGGGCGAGCCGACGCCCCACGCTGGCACACTCGCCTGCGCCACGGCCGCCGGCTCGCGCGAGCGCTACGCGCTCGTCGTCTCGCGCTTGGCGCCGGAGAAGGGCGTCGACGTGGCGATCGACGCGTGCCGTCTGGCCGGCATCCCGCTCGTGATCGCAGGCGACGGGCCCGAGCGCGAGGCGCTCGTGGCGCGGGCGCGCGGCGGCGACGCGGCGGCTGCGGTGCGCTTCGCCGGGCACGTCGGCGACGGCGAGCTCGCGCGGCTGCGCGCGGGCGCGGCGGTCGCGCTCGTCCCGTCACGTTCGGCCGAGACGTTCGGCCTCGCGGCGGCAGAGGCGATGGCCGCCGGCCTGCCCGTCGCAGCGAGCCGTGTCGGTGCGCTCGCGGAGCTCGTCGAGGAGTCGGCGCTCGTCGCGCCGGGCGACGCAGTTGCGCTCGCCGCCGTGGCCACGCGGCTCGCAGCCGACGCCGACGCGGGCGCGCGGGCGCGCGGGCGCGTGCGCGCCGTCTGCGCCCCCGAGCGCGTCGCGGGCGCGCTCGCGAAGATCTACGACGGCAGCGCATAAGCTGCGGGCCGTGTCGCACGAGCAGAGCGCGCTGATCACCGGGCTGACCGGCCAGGACGGCTCGTTCCTCGCCGAGGAGCTGCTCGGGCGCGGCTATCGCGTGAGCGGGCTGGTTCGTGGCGGGCCGGAGCGCTCGCTCGGCTGCTCCGAGCACCTGCGAGGCCGCGTCGAGCTCGTGCGCGGAGACGTGCTCGAGGCGGACACGCTGCGCGCGGCGATCGCGGGTACGGCCGCAGGCGAGATCTACCACCTCGCCGCGCCGTCGTTCGTACCGGCCTCGTGGGAACAACCGGCGGAGACGCTTGCCGCGATCGCCGGCTCGACCGCCGCGATCCTGACGGCCGTGCGCGAGCTCGAACGGCCGGCGCGCTTGTTCGTCCCCGCGTCCGGCGCGATCTTCGGCGAGGCGCCGCAGTCGCCGCAGCGCGAGGACACGCCGTGCCGTCCCGGCTCTCCGTATGCGATCGCGAAGCTGGCCGGGCACGAGCTCGTCGGACGCCTGCGCGAGCACGACGGCCTGCACGCGAGCTCCGCGATCACCTTCAACCACGAGTCCGAGCGACGCCCGACGCAGTTCGTCACCCGGCGGATCACGCATGGCGCGGCCGCGATCGCGCTCGGCCGGCAGGACGAGCTGCGGCTCGGCGCGCTCGACGCCGTGCGCGACTGGTCGTTCGCCGGCGACGTGATGCACGCGGCATGGCTGATGCTCCAGCAGGAGCAGGCAGACGACTACGTGCTCGCGAGCGGCGTCGGGCGCACGGTCGCGCAGTTTGCGCACGCCGCGTTCGCGTGCGTCGATCTCGACGCCGAGCGCTATCTGCGCGTCGATCAGTCGCTCGTGCGCCCGCCCGAGGCGACGCCCAGCGTCGGCGACCCGCGCAAGGCGCGCGAGCGGCTCGGCTGGCAGCCGAGCTTGAGCTTCGAGCAGCTCGTCGAGCGCATGGTGCGGGCCGACCTGCGCGCGCTCGAAGCGACGGGCTGAGGCCCTAGACTGGCGCGCGAGTGATCACCGTCGGCATCATCGGGCTCGGCTACGTCGGGCTGCCGCTTGCGGTCGCGTTCGCGGAGCAGGGCTGCGACGTGATCGCCGTCGACGTCGACCAGCGCAAGATCGACGCGATCGAGGCGGGCGAGTCCTACATCGAGGACGTGCCCTCGGCGCAGCTCGCGAGCCTCGCGCAGCGGATTCACGCGACGACGCGCTACGCGCGGCTCGCGAAGGCCGACGCGATCCTGATCTGCGTGCCGACGCCGCTGACGCGCAATCGCGAGCCCGACCTCGGCCCGCTGATCGACGCTTCGCGCGCGCTCGCGGAGGTGCTGCAGTCCGACCAGCTCGTCGTGCTCGAGTCGACGACGTACCCAGGCACGACGCGCGAACGCGTCGCGCCGCTGCTCGAGGAGTCGGGCCTTGCGGCGGGCCGCGACTTCCACCTCGCCTTCTCGCCGGAGCGCGTCGACCCGGGGCGCACGGACTTCACCCTGCGCAACACCCCGAAGGTGCTCGGTGGGCTGAGTGAGGCCTGCGTCAAGCGCGCCGAAGAGGTCTACGGGCTCGTCTGCGATCGCCTCGTGCCCGTCTCCAGTCCCGAGGCCGCCGAGCTGACGAAGCTGCTCGAGAACATCTTCCGCTCGGTCAACATTGCGCTCGTCAACGAGCTCGCGATGCTCACCGACCGCATGGGCATCGACATCTGGGAGGTCGTCGAGGCGGCCTCGACGAAGCCGTACGGCTTCATGCCGTTCTCGCCCGGACCGGGCATGGGCGGGCACTGCCTGCCCGTCGATCCCTTCTACCTGAGCTGGCGCGCACGCGAGTTCGACATGACGACGGAGTTCATCGAGCTCGCGGGCAAGGTCAACCAGCAGATGCCCTACCACTGCGTCGACAAGGCGCAGCGGGTCCTTAACGATGCCGGGATGTCGGTCAAAGGCGCGCGAGTGACGGTGCTCGGCGTGAGCTACAAGCCGGGCGTCGGCGACACGCGCATGTCGCCGGCGCTGAAGATCCTCGCGCTGCTCGGCGAGCTCGGCGCCGACGTCGGCTACCACGACCCGCACGTCGCGTCGCTGCCCGAGCTCGGCCTGCGCAGCCGCCCGCTCGAGGAGGCGCTCGGCGACGCGGACCTCGTCCTGATCGTCACCGCGCACCCGAGCGTCGACCACGACGTCGTAGCCAAGCGCGCTCGGCTCGTGCTCGACCTGCGCGGCGTGACGCGCGGCTCCGGCGTGCAGGACGTCGTGCGTCTGTGAGCGCTCCAGGCGGATCGGGTGACGCGTCCGGGACGAGCGCGGCAGGCTTGCGGGCGGACCCGCGCGGGCCGGGGCTGCTCGTCGGCGAAGGCGTCGAGCTCGGTGCGGGGGTGTCGCTCGGGGCGTATGTCGTGATCCATGCCGGCACGATCGTCGGCGACGGCTGCGTGCTCGAAGACGGGACGATCCTCGGCAAGCGCCCGCGGCTCGCCAAGAGCTCGGGCGCGCACGGCGACGTCGGGCCGCTGAAGCTCGCCGAGCACGTCACCGTCTGCGCCGGCGCGATCGTCTTCGCCGGGGCCTCGGTCGGCGAGGGGACGATCCTCGGCGACCAGTCGTTCGTGCGCGAGCGCTCGCGGATCGGCGCCGGCTCGGTCGTCGGGCGCGGCAGCGTCGTCGACAACGACGTCACCGTCGGCGCACGCGTGCGCGTGCAGACGAACGTCTACCTGACGGCGTACACAACAGTCGAGGACGACGTGTTCCTCGGCCCAGGCGTGCTGACGACGAACGACAACGCGATGACGCGCCACCCGCCGAAAGCGCCGCTGAGCGGCGCGCTGCTGCGACGCGCCTGCCGGATCGGCGGTGGCGCCGTGCTGACGCCGGGCGTCGAGGTCGGCGAAGAGGCCTTCGTGGCCGCCGGCGCCGTCGTCACGAGCAACGTCCCGCCGCGCGCCGTGGTGATGGGCGCCCCGGCACGTGTCGTGCGCGAGGTGCCAGACGAGGATCTGCTCGAGAACTGGCGCTAGCGGCGGCTCGGCGAAGGCGCCGCCGCCAGCAGCAGCTCGATCGTCGCCCGCGTGATGTGGCTCGCGCCCGCGGGGTCGTGGGCGAGCAGCGTCGCTCGCGCCTGCCACAGGCGCTTGCGCGCGAGCAGCGTGCGCACGCGCTTGGACAGATGCAGCGTGAGCTGCTTCGTCTGCCCGCCTGCGACGTCGAACGAGCCGCTGGCCAGGCCGAGCGGCGTGGCGGCGTGTTGCCGACCCGTGCCGTGACCCTTCTCGCCTGCGGTCACGGCGTCCAGCGTCCGCAGCGCGATCGTGCCGATGCAGTGGCTCTCCGTCGCCGGGCAGCTCACCGGAAGCTCGAACGTGCCGGAGGGACCGACATGGAGCGTCGTGCTCGCCGGCTCGGCGTCGGGAACCGGCGGACCGGCTTTGGCTTCTTTGCCGCCGAGGACCGCCTGAAGGCCGAGCCCCGAGACGACCTGGCCGCTCTGCGGAGCGCTACCGGCTTGCGGGGTGCCGCTGCCGGATGCCGGCGTTCCCGACGGCTCGTCCGGAGGCGCGCCGCCGTCCGGCGCGTGCGGCCGCGGCGGGACGACTTCCACTTCGACCGTGTTGGCCGGGACTTTCGAGCCGGACTGGGCGAGGGCCGAGAAGACGTGCACGCCTACCGCGAGTTCTTCGACCGTCAGCGACCAAGCGCCTTCGGCGTCGGCGGTGACGGGCGTTCCTTCTTCAGGTTCGTCGCCCACTTCGTAGACCCAGATCGAGGAGCTCGGCTCGGCCGTGCCGGAGAGGGTGATCGTGCCGCTTTCGCTAACGCTCCCGTCTTCGGGCGAGGCGATCGACGGGGAGAGGTGGAACACGCCGCCGAACGTCGGCAGATACGCCGAGGAGGAAAGCGCACCCGCTTCGCCGCAGTTCGGCGCGACGCTGGCTTCGACGCCTTCGTCGTGGGTCCCGAGCATCTGACCGAAGCGATCCGTGTAGGTCGGCAGTTCCTCGCGGGTGAAGTCCGTGAATTCGCCGAATTCGACGGTCAGGAGCTGGGCGAATTCTCCGGAGACGGCTTTCGGCGGGCCTTCGTTGGGCACTTCCCGGTCTTTGCCCAGCGCGCCGATCGTGACGTGTGCTCCTTCGAGCACCATGCACGTGACGGTGCCTTTGAATTCGTGCCACAGCCCGCCCGACCCGCCCGAGGTCGTGAGCGTGCCCGTCGCGACGCCGGCGCTGAGCGTCGCGTCGACCGACGCCTGGTTGTGGGTGCTGCTGGGCGAGTAGCCGTCGCGGCCCGAGCCTTCGATTGTCACCGTCGGCGCCGAGGCCAGAGCGGGTGACGCGAAGCAGCAGGCCGCCATGCAGACAGCTACGCCGACCGCCAGTAGGCGGCTCCTCGAAACCTGGTCATCTCGCATCCGTGCCCCCGGTGTCGTCGTGAGAACGCCAGCCATCGAGTCAATTCGACAAGCTGGAACGATCGAGAAGCGTAGCTGCCGCTCGTCCTTATGTCCAGATGGATTTGCTCTGAGCTACTGGGGCGCACGCGCCGCGGCGACGACCTCGTCGACCTGCTCGCGCGTGAGCCCAGGGCTCATCGGGATCGCCAGGTGCGTGCGCGCCGCCTCCTCGGTGGCGGGCAGCTCCACACCATCGCCCCACTCGAGCATCGGCTGCTGGCGGTGAATCGGCGTGCGGTAGTAGGGCTTGTGCCCGATCCCGGCCTGCGCCAGCGCCGCTTCCAGGCGCTCGACCTGAGCGTGGGCGATCACGTAAAGGTGCCAGGCAGGCGCCGCCCCCCGCGTCGCCTGCGGCAGTTTGACGAGCTCGCCGAGCCCGGCCTGCTCGTACGCCGCGCCCGCTCGACGGCGCGCGTCGGCCCAGCCGTCGAGGTGCGGCAGCTGGACACGCAGGATCGCCGCCTGGAGCTCGTCGAGGCGTGAGTTGTAGCCGACGCGCTGGTAGCTGACCTTGTCCTTGGAGCCGTGGAAGCGAAGCGTGCGCACGGCCTCGTCGAGCGCGGCGTCGCCGGTCGTGATCGCGCCGCCGTCGCCAAAGCAGCCGAGGTTCTTCGAGGGGAAGAACGAGAATGTCGCGATCGTCCCGAGCGAGCCCGGACGCCCGTCCAGGCCGAGCGACCCGGCGGCCTGCGCGGCGTCCTCGAGCACGGGCACACCGAGCGCCTCGATCTCGCTCACCGGCGCGACGTTGCCGAACAGGTGCACCGCGATCACGGCCTTCGTACGTGGCGTGAGCGCGGCCTTGACGGTTTCGGCTGTGACGCAATAGGTCTCCGGGTCGATGTCGCAGAAGACCGGCGTCGCGCCCGTCGCCGGTATCGCCTCGGCCGAGGCCCAGAAGCTGAACGACGGCACGACGACCTCGTCGCCGGGCCCGACCCCGAGCGCGCGCAGCGCGATCGTGATCGCCTCCGTGCCGTTGGCCACGCCGATCGCGAAGTCCGTCCCGCAGTACGCAGCGAACTCCTGCTCGAACGCGCTCACCTCGGGTCCGAGGATGTAGCGCTCGGAGTCGAGCACACGCTCGACCGCCGCGCGCAGCTCCGCGCGAAGCGGGACGAGCGCCGACGAGGTGTCGAACAGCTCGACGGCCATGTTCTCAGCCGGCTTTGAGCAGCTCGAGGTCGGCGCGCGTCATCAGCCTGATCAGTTGCTCGAACGACGTCTGCGGTGTCCAGCCGAGCTGCTTGCCGGCCTTCGCCGGATCGCCGATCAGGTGGTCGACCTCAGCCGGGCGCACGAATGCGGGGTCGATCGTCACGTACTGCTCGAAGTCGCCGAGCCCGGCCTCCTCGAAGGCGATCTCGCAGCATTCGCGCACCGAGTTGGCCGTACCTGTCGCGATCACGAAGTCTTCGGGTTGCTCTTGCTGGAGCATCAGCCACATCGCTTCGACGTAGTCCTTCGCGTAGCCCCAGTCGCGTTCGGCGTCGAGGTTGCCGAGCCGAAGCTCTTTGAGCAGCCCGTGCTTGATCGCGGCCGCGTGCCAGGTGATCTTGCGCGTGACGAACTCCAGGCCACGGCGCGGGCTCTCGTGGTTGAACAGGATCCCCGACGTCGCGTGCAGGTCGTAGGACTCGCGGTAGTTGACCGTGATGAAGTGCCCGTAGACCTTCGCGACGCCGTACGGCGAGCGCGGATAGAACGGCGTCGTCTCGGTCTGCGGCACCTCGAGCACCTTGCCGAACATCTCGCTCGAGGAGGCCTGGTAGAAGCGCGCCTCGGGGCAGACTTCGCGCATCGCCTCGAGCATCCGCGTGACGCCCGTGCCGGTGAACTCGGCCGTCAGCGTCGGCTGGATCCAGGAGACGGCGACGAACGACATCGCCGCGAGGTTGTAGATCTCATCCGGTTTCGCGGCGCGCATCGCATCGACGAGCGAGCGCTGGTCGAGCAGGTCGCCCTGGTGCAGCGTGATCCGATCGCGGATCTGCTCGATCCGCTCGAACTTCTCCGTCGAGGCGCGACGGACCATGCCGTGGACCTCGTAGCCCTTCTCGAGCAGCAGTTCGGCCAGGTATGAGCCGTCCTGGCCCGTGATTCCGGTGATCAGCGCTGAGCGGCTCCTCGTCACGCGCCGCAGCCTATAGATCCCCGATGATGCGCTCGCCGCTCGACGGTCGCGCGACTCAAGGCGCGGTCGGCGCCGCCGCCGTTGCGATCCGGCGCTCGCGCAGTGCCTGCACGGTCGCGGCGAGGCCTTCCTCGAGGTCCGTCTGCGCCTCCCAGCCGAGCAGCTCGCGCGCCTTCTCGACCGCCGGGAAGCTGCGCCCGTGGACGTCGTCGCGCTCGAGCTCCTCGGCGTGTGGCGCCAGGCGTTCGAGCACGAGCCTCGTCGGGTCTGCGCCACAGGTCTCCCAGACGAGCCGCGCGAGCTCGCGCGAGGAGAGCTCGCGCGCGGCGCCGAGGTTGAAGTCCTCCTGCAGCGCGCCGGCCGAGCCGAGCGCGAGGACGATGCCGGCGGCGATGTCGTCGGCGTGTGTCGGCGTCTGCGTCTGCGTCTCGCCGAGCGCGAGCTCCGCGCGCGTGCCCGCCAGCGCCGCCTCGATCAGCCCCGTGACGAGCGCTTCGGTGCCGGATTCGCGCTCGTCCGTCGCCGGCGTCCCGTAGCTGCCGAACGGGCGGCAGATCGTGAACGGCAGCCCGTGCTCGCGATTGGCCGCTTCGCACTGCCGCTCGCCAACGAGTCTCGAGAAGCCCGCCGCCGAGCGCGGCGCGGGACACTCGTCGAGGTGCTCCTCGGGCGTCGGGAACAGTCCGGCGTGCTCGAAGACGAGCGCGGAGGAGACGTAGACGAAGCGCTCGACCTCGCGTTCGAGCGCCGCCCGCAGGACGGCGCCGTGCAGCGCCGCTTCGTACTCGATCGCCGAGTACGGCTGCGCCTGCGCGCCACTGCTCCCGCCGGGCGCCATCGCGAGGTGGATCACGTGCGAGCAGCCCTTCACCGCGGCGCGGGCCTGCACGGGCAGCCGCAGGTCGCCGGTGTGCAGCTCGCAGCCCTCGCGCATCCACAGCGGCGCCGCACGCGCGTCTGCGACGCGGACGTCGTAGGCAGGGTCTGCCAGCAGCCGCCGGACGATCGCCGTGCCGATCGTCCCTGCGCCGCCGGTGACGAGCACGCGGCTCATCCGTTCGCGGCCTGTGCGGCGAGCATCGGTTCGCAGCATAGCCACGCGCTTGCCGAGCCCGCCCCTCAGGAGATCCCGTGAGGGCGCCGATGAGGACGACTAGGCCGATGAGGACAATCGATCGATCAATAAGGTCCGCGAGATGAGCGACGTCGAGCTCGTCAGCGAGCTCGCCGCGATCGAAGCGCTCGCACCCGAGTGGGACGCGCTCGCGATCGCTTCGAGCAACCCCGTCGCGGCGCCCTCGTGGGTGCTCGCGTGGTGGAAGCACGCCGCCCCCTCCGGGCTCGAGCCGCGCGTCGTCGCCGTGCGCGAGCGCGGCAAGCTGATCGGCCTTGCGCCGTTCTGCGTCGGGCCGAGCCGCGAGGGCCTCTGCGAGTGCCGCCTGATGGCGAGCGAGTTCGGCGTGTGCATGGAGCCGCTCGCGCTGCCCGGGAGCGAGTGGCTCGTCGCGGGCGAGGTCGCTCGCGCGCTCGCGGCGTCGCGGCCGCGAATCGATGTCGTCGCGTTCGGGCCGATGACGATCGCCTCGCGCTGGCCGAGCGCGCTGCAGGAGCAGTGGCCCGGCCACGTGCCGGCGGTCGTGCGCCGCTACCGAGTCGAACGCGCCCCCGTCGTGATCCTCCGCGAGCCTTCGTATGAGGCGTGGCTCGGATCGCTCAGCTCGAAATTGAGACGCTCGATGCGCCTCGGCGAGCGAGACTTCGCGCAGGCCGGCGGTACGACGCGCTGGACGACGGCCGAGACGCTGCATGCCGACATCGAGACGTTCGCGCGTCTGCACAGAGCTCGCTGGGAGGGCCGCGGATGGTCGCGCCTCGTCGACCTCGGCGAGCAGCTCTCGCCGTGGTTCGAGGAGCTCGCACGCGAGCTGCTCGCCGAAGGGCGCTTTCGCATGTGCGTGCTCGAAGTCGGCGGCACGCCGATCTGCGTCGACTTCGGCTTGCTCGCAGGCGGCGAGCTCGCGGCGATCAACTCGGCCTGGGATGAGTCCTACGCGAAGCTCTCGCCGGCGAAACTCGCCGTCGCGCGTGTCGTCGAGAGCGCCTATGAGCTCGGTGCCCGGCGCGTGCACCTCGGCTCCGGCGAACAGGAGAACAAGCTGCGCCTCAGCAACGGCAACGACCCTGTCGCGTGGACGTTGCTGCTGCCGTCCTCGCCGCGGCTGCCTTATGCATACGCACGGCTGCTGCCGCTCTTCGCACGCTCGTATTTGCGTGACTTCGCGACGCGCGTGCTGCCGGCCGAGAAGGTCGCACGGCTGCGCTCGCTCTCGCGCCGCTCGGGGACTTGAGGCCGTCGCTCGGCCGAGCGGCTCAGCCGCGCCCGCCGCGCACGTGGCGCGCGTACTGGCGCGCGAAGCCGGCGACGAACAGCGGGTTGTAGCGCGCGTAGCGCTTCCACAGCCTGCGCGGCTCGCGATAGAGGCGGTAGGACCACTCGAGCCCGCTTCGCTGCATCCACGGCGGCGCCTGCGGCACGAGCCCGGCATGGAAGTCGAACGCCGCGCCGACGCCGACGAGCAGTGGCGGCTCCAGTCGCGGGCGCATCTCGCGCATCCACTGCTCCTGCTTCGGCTGCCCCGTGCCGACCCACACGACAGCCGCGCCGGAAGCGTTGATCAGCTCGACCTCGTGCTCGTCCTCGGCCGCCGTGAGCGGGCGAAACGGCGGTGAGGAGCTGCCGGCGATCTGCAGGCCACGGAAGCGCTCGCGCAGTCGCCGCGCGAGCAGCTCGCGCGCGTCGTCGTCGTGGCGGCCGCCGTACAGGTAGATCGGCGTTCCGTCGCTTGCCGCGCGCGCGCAGAACTTCGCCATCAGGTCAGGGCCGTAGATCCGCGTCGCGCTCGGGTGACCGAGCGCGTGCAGCGCCCAGACGAGCGGCATGCCGTCGGGCACGGCGAGCGTCGCGCCGAGCACCGCCGCGAGCGTCTGCGGCTGCTCGCGCGCGGACATCACGAGGTTGACGGCCGCAGCGGTGATGTAGCCGCGCGCGTCGGCGGCGATCATCTGCTGCATCCAGTCGAGCACGTGCTCGTAGTCGGATATCGCCAGCGGGATGCCGAGGATCTCGGCGGTCGGCGGCGCAGGAGGGGCGGATGGGGCTGGCAGAGCTGCGATGGCGTGAAGATAGCTGCCCCGCCGCGGCCCGAGTCGGACACATCAGGCGCCGGCGGGGCAGAGGGATCCGCGGCCGCGTCGTAGCTGCTCGATGCCTGGGCGGGGAAGCCTGCAGGGCGAGTGCGCGGCTGCTCTGCGCGCTCGCCCTCGACCGGCTACAGAACCGAGTTGACCTCGACCTTTTCTTCGTTCGTCTGGACCGTCGTGAGCGTCTCGCCGGCCTGTTCGGGCGGGCCTTCGCTGAAGTTCGCCATCAGCGGGTCCGGCGTTTCGCCGACGAACGCTTCCGGCTTCTGTTTGCCTTTGATCTCTTTCGTTTTGACCTGCGTCGTCAGTTTCATCGCGTTCGGCGTCACCGGCGAGATGATCGAGCCGGTGATCGAGAGCGGCACGCCGCTGCAGACGAATTCGGCGATCGCGCCCGTGTGGCCGATCGGAAAGAGATCCTGGCCGATCTTGTTCGAGATCGGTTCGGCGCCCGCTTCTTCGACGCCGATCACGCCTTCGAGCGGCCCTGTGACGATCGTGCCCGCGGCTGATCCGGCGGTCGTGCAGGCGTGGCCAAAAGCGCTGCATTTCGTGAACGTCGAGACGACTTTGCCGACCGTTTTGTTGCCCGTGTATTCGCCTGTGCTGCCCTCGCCTTCGCAGACGATCTGCGTTTTGCCGACCGTTTCGAGCAGCGCCGTCGTGCCTTCTTTGAGCGTCGCCGAGAAGCTCGTTTTTTCAAGCGGATGGGCGCTGCCGAAGGCCGCATACCATTCGTAGTTTTTACCGGCGCCGGTGCCTGTGCAGCCCGAGTCCGAATACGCGCCTCCGACCGTTTTCACGCACGTCCCGAATTCGGGCGCACCGCTCGGTTCGAGCGAGCTCGAGAACGTGTCGTCGTTCCACTGCTGCACCGCCTGAGGGATCGCGTTGTGTTCGACCAACGCTGCTGCCTGCGCCGCGGCCGATCCGGCCAAGACTCCGAGCAAGACAAGCGCAAACGGCAGCCAGTGGCGCAGCTTCTGCATGGATCGTTCCCTCCAGTCGATCTTGGCAAGGTGGCGTGTGACAAAGCGTAAACGATTTGTCCGACGGATTCGTTCCAGCGGATATTCCATACATCCGTAATCTTCGATCAATGGGCTCAGTGCTCCTGCATCGCTTTCGCGCCGAGCGCCTGTTGCAGGAGCAGTTCGAGTCACTTCGGAGCGGCGTGACGCGAAGGGTCGCGTCGCGACTGCGCGTCGCGGGCGTGCATCTCGATGCGGACGACCTCGACGCTTGCTATTCGGCAGCCTGGCATGGCCTGTACGCGGCGATGCTCGACGGGCAGCAGATCGACAGCCCGGCGGCGTGGCTCACGCTCGTCATGCATCGCCGCGCGATCGACGAGCACCGCGCGCGCAGGCGGATCGAGTGCGCAGCGCTCGAGGATCGCGACGACGCTTCGGGCGCCGGATCGGATGCGGTGTCGCACGCGTTCGCGGCAGCGGCGCTGACGGCCGCGCAGCGGCGCGATCTCGCGTCGGATCTCGACGACCGTCTGCGGATCGGTCAGTTGCTCGAGGCGCTGCGTGCGCGGCTCAGCTCGCGCGAGCGCGAAGCCGCGGCGCTGTGCTACCTGCATGGCCTCTCGCGCACAGACGCGGCCGCGCAGATGGGCATCAGCGAGTCGCGCATGCGCAAGCTGATGGACGGTCACGGGCGCGCTCGCCCGGGCGTCAGCGCAAAGCTCGGCGCGCTCGTCGAGACGATCGCGGCCGGCAGGTGGTGCGAGGAGCAGGGCTCGCTGATGCGCGGCTTCGCCTACGGCCTCCTCGATCCAGGTGGCGAGCGCTACGGGCTCGCGCGTGCGCATCACACGGCATGCCCGTCGTGCCGTGCGTACGTGCTCTCGCTGCGCGGCCTCGCCGCCGTGCTGCCGCCTGTGCCGGCGATGCTGCACTTGGTGCTCGGCGCCGGCGCGGGCGCGGCTGCCGGCTCGGGCGCCGCCGCAGGGGTGAGCGCAGGCTCCGGGTCGGGCGCTGCGGGTGGGGCAGGCGCTGGGGCCGGCGTGCAGGCCGGGTCGGGTGCCGGCGGAGCGGCGCTCTCGGCGTCCGGTGCGGCGGGCGCCGGGGCGGCGGGCAGCGGGTGGTGGCTCGCCGGCGGGCCGCTCGGCGCGAAGCTCGCCGTCGGCTGCGTGCTCGCGCTCGGCGTCGGTGCGGGGTGCGTCGCGCTCGAAGGCCGCTCGCACGGCGGGCGCGCTGCGTTGCACGGTCGCCGCTCGGCAAGCGCGAAGCGGCGCGGCGGCGCGGCGAGCGAGGCTGTCGCGCAGCAGCACGTCGCGCTCACCGCTGTCACGCCGGCTGCCGCTGCGGCAGCGCAGGCGCCGGCGCACAGCGCGCAGCATCCAGCGGCCGTAAGCGACTCTGCTCGCGCCGCGCGCGAGTTCGGTCCTGAGCAGGCCTCGAGCGGTGAAGCGTCCTCGGCTGCGCCGGCTGCTCCTCGAGCGCCGGCGGCGGTTGCGCGCGCTGCTTCGGCCGGCTCTGGGGGAAGTGTCGGCGCGAGTGCGGCGGTTGCCCCGTCGAGTGCTTCGAGGGGGAGTTCAGGCGCGCCGACGGGGGCGTCTGTGCCGGCGGCTGCGCGCGAGTTTGCGCCGGGTTAGGCGCAAGGCGGTCGACCAGGCGCTCGCGCTGCTGTTTGGCCTCTGACGTCCGCCTGAGCGACCGGCGCGCCAGGGCGCGCCGGCTCGCTCCAGCCGTGCTCTCTCAGTATTTCGTCGGCGGCGAGGTCGGCCCGTAGCCGAGCGTGTTCAGCGGCGAGTCGTATTCGTGCGCCGCCGCGTTCGCGTATTTCGGGTCTTCTTCGATGTTTTCGACGAGCGTCACTTTTTCGGTTTCGATGTTGGGCCCCGACCCGGAGAACCCTTCGTTGCCGAAGACGTCGTTGTGTTCGGCCGCGTTGCCTTCGCCCGAGGCGAACGAAGTGATCCCGAACGAGTCGTCTTTGCGCGGGCTCTTGGAGTTCGTGATCAGGTTCCACTTGGCGATCTCGTTGGTGTTTGAGCCGAACGTGATCCCGTTGCCGTTGCCGTCGATCACGTTGTGTTCGGCGACGGAGCCTTTGCCGCTCGGGTAGAACACGACGCCGTTGCGGGAGCTTTCGTAGATGTAGTTGTTCTTGAACACGCCGTTCTTGCCGTAGTCGTAGATCCCGTGGTCGTGCCAGCCCGGTTCTTCGTTGACGCTGGCGAAGCCGCCTTCGGAGACTTTGATCACGGGCGGCCCGCAGCCGTGGATGCGGTCGTTTTCGATGTGCGTGCCGTCGGCGGGTTCTGTCGGGAATGCCACGATGTTGATGCAGATCTGCGAGTGTTCGGCGTTGATGTCGTCATAGGTGAAGCTGTCGTTTTTCCCGGAGATCGCCAGCTGCACGTGGTCTTCGGAGTTCGCTTCGCCTGCTTCGCAGGTCCCGTTCAGCGGTTCGTGGATGATTTTCCCGGGCACGCCGTTGCCTTCCGCGTTCCAGCACCCGTGCGGGGTGGGGTCTGTCCATTTGAACTTGAGGTGCGTGAACGTGTAGTAGTTCGCACCGTTCTTGAACGAGAGGGGGTGGGCGATCGTCGCCGGTTCGGTCGCGCTCGTCGATGTGATCGTGACCGGTTTGCCCGCTTCGCCTTTGGTCGTCGAGAGGGAGAGTTCACCGTTGCCGGATGCGTCCGATTCGTTGGCGAAGGTCTGTCCCGACTGCAGGCAGCCGACTTGGCCGGCCGGGACAGAAGTGACCAGCTTTTTCAGCGTCTTGTACGGTTTTTCTTTGGTTCCCGAGTTGCTGTCGCTGCCGGTCGAGGCGTTCGCGTACAGGTTGCAGCCGGGCGCCGGCGCTTCTTCGCTCTGCGCGTGGAAGGCCGCGGCGCACGCGGCCCAGCCGCCTCCCGCGGTTTCGCTCAGTTTGAAGCTCGCGTTCTGCGCGCCAGAGGCGGTCGAGGTCACGTCCTGCTCGCCGCTCGTCCCGAATTCGCCGCTGAACTGCGTGCGCAGCGTCGCGCTGACGCCGTTGCTCGAGCCGGCTGTGATCGTCCGCGGGTGCTCGAACAGCCCGACGCCGGCGTAGAGCAGATCGCCGGTGCTGACCGAAGCCGTGGCGCCCGTCGTGACGCTCGTCGCCGTGCCCTGGTTGCACGATGTCTGATCGAGCGCGCCGCTCGTCGCGACGCCTGAGTACTCGCCGACCACGGCGCGCAGCGAGCCGCTCGTGGCGCCCGAGACGGTGACCGTCGTTTTGCCGGCGGCCGCGTTCTGGCGGTACCAGATCGAATGGGTCACACCTTCGCTGCTCGTCGAGACGGCCTGCGTCCACGACCCGTTGACCGAGTCCGAGACTTTCGTCGTGCCGTTCGCGCGAAACTGGCCGACGAGCAGGTCACCGGACGCGACGTTGGCTGAGTAGCTGACGCCGAGGCTTGCGCCCGAGGTCGAGCCGGATGCGGACTGCACGTACGCCGTCGAGGCCATCGCCGGAGACGCGAGCGCGAGCGTCGCCAGGCCGGCGACGATCGCGAGTGTCAGAAGTCGCTTGCGCATGGGGCCGATCCTCCCTTTACCTAGGTGAGTGGGAGCCGGATCGCCCCCGGCGTCCGGTCTATCAGCGCCCCCGCGAATGCTCGACGAGGCACCCCGCCCGAGCGTGGTCAGACTTCAGGAAACGGAGTATTTACAGGGGAAAAGGACCGACCCGTAGTGAGAGACGTTCAATGCCGAATCGCGACAGCGCGCCCTTGCCGCCCGCGTCGCCGAGCGATTCCCCGGAGGGCTCACCCCCGTGGAAACACCTTCATCAGCTTCCTCAGCGCAAGCGGATTGCCCTTCGGCTTCAGCCGCCCGCGCGCGAGCAGTTGGATCGGGTCGAGGCGCTCGCCGACGACGTCGATCCAGTCCTGGTAGGAGAGCTGCAGGCGCAAGTCGGGCTTCGGCGCCTCGCCTTGGGCGACGGTGCTCGAGCCGTTGTTGACGGTCAGGTGCCACGTCGGTACGTCGGGGTCGGTGAACTCCCACTGGAACGTCGTCGGGCGCGAGAGGCCGTGCTTCGGGCTGACCTGACGGCGGATCGTGTCGAACAGCAGCTCTTGCGTCTGCGCGTCCTTTGGCGAGGGGGCTTCGCGCACGCCGATGACGCCGGCTTTGGAGAGCGCACGCCCGCGTTCTGAGATCTCGAGCGGCGTCAGGCCGGCGGGCAGCAGCAGCGGACCGGGGAGGCTGTCGAGCGGCAGGCCAGCGGAGCGCAGCTTCGTCGTCATCGACATCAGCCCCTCGACGCCGACCTTGTCGAAGGTCGAGTTGAAGACGGTCACGTAGCGCTCGTCCCAGTTCGGCGGCATCAGCACCTGCTGGGTGTAGCGCGTGACTTCGCGGAGGATCTTCGCGACGGCCTTCGGCACGCGCACGGGGTCTTCGCGGTTGAGGTCGGAGAGGATCTTCACGCCGAAGCCGATGTGGCGCTGCTCGTCGGCGGCGATGTTCTCCATGCCCTCGCGGAATGCCGGCAACTGGTCGCGTTCCTCGAGGTAGCTGCAGATGAAGTGCTGGCCGGGCTGCGCGAGCGAGGCCTCGATGACGACGTGGTAGAGCGTGATCGCGGCGGCGAGCTGCGCGGGGGAGCGGTCGGCGCGCAATTCGTCGGCCATCCGGTCGAGACGGTCGAAGATCTTGCGGAACCCAACGGTCAGCTGCGGCTTGATCGCCTGCAGGCCGCCGGCCATCGTGCCGTCGCCGACGCCGCAGACCTCCTGCATGAAGCGCTTGAAGAAGACGGCGTGGCGCGCCTCGTCGACCTGCTGCGTCGTGAGGAAGTACTTCTGCTCCTCCAGCGGCGCGGCGTCGATGTACGGCGAGAGGTTGTCGGCGACTGCGTCCTCGCCCCAGAAGAACAGGCAGTAGTTCCACATCGCGGCAGTGCGCTCGAACTCGGTGAAGTCCTCGCGCCACTGGCGCGCGTCCTCGGTGAAGTCGAGCTCGGTCGCCTTCCAGTTGCCGCGCTCCCAGCGCGCGTAGAGGTCCTCGTAGGAGATCGCGTCCGTCGGCAGGCTCCCGAGGTTCGCGTCGCTCACGCTCGAAGCCGTCGTAGTGCTTGCCATCAGCTGCTCCAATCGAAATCGCGCCACGAGGACACGTATTAATTTTTTTGGTCTGTCGGGTCGCGGGTGGCCCGACAGGGCGCACGTTCGGCCTGTCCGACATCGCCGATAGTGAACGTTATCGCAATAGCGATCGCTCCGTCAAGTAGGATGTCGGGATGAGAGCAGTCGAGTCGGCTGATGTCTCGCACGCGACGCCGGCGCGGATGACGCGCGAGCAGAGCAAGGCGAACACGCGCGAGCGCCTGCTCGCGGCTGCGCGCACTGCGTTCGCCTCGAGCGGCTTCCACGGCGCGTCGGTCGAGGAGATCGCGTCGCTCGCGGGCTTCTCGACGGGCGCGCTGTACTCGAACTTCGACGGCAAGGAGGACCTGTTCCTCGTGCTGATGGAGCGCGAGATCGAGGAGCACGCACGCGAGATCGCGGAGGCGGTCAACATGCGCGAGTCGATCGCCGAGCGCGCTACGGGCGGCGCGCAGCGCTGGATGACGATGATCGACCGCGAGCCGGAACTGCTGCTGCTGTTCATGGAGTTCTGGGCTTACGGAGTGCGCGATGCGGCGGTGCGCCCGAAGGTCGCAGAGCGCTTCGCGCAGGTTCGCAGGCTGCTGACGAAGCTGATCGAGCAGGGCGCGCGCGAGTTCGAGCTCGAGCTGGCGCTTCCGGCGGATCAGCTCGCGATCGCGGTCGACGCGCTCGCGGACGGCATCGCACGGCAGCGCTTGGCCGATCCGGAGGCGGTGCCGGACGAGCTGATGGGGACGGTGCTCGCGCTGCTGTTCTCGGCGGCTACTCGCCCGGCAGGCACAGGCACGCGTAGTGAACCGTGAACAGCCGCCGCGCGAGGCTCGGCGCGAGCCGGTGAAGTCCGCTCCTGACGGCCCACTTGACCGTTCCGAGCGCTCGTGCCGCGGCGCTCGTCGCGAAGAAGCGGTGCACGGCCAGCGGCAGCGGGTCCTCGAGCTCGCAGGCGACGCGCAGCCCGGCACGCGCGACGAACGCGCGCGCGCCGTCGCGGTCGAGGCGCTGCAGGTGCCCGACCTCGGCGGCGTGCTCGCGCTTGGCTGAGCGGCGCGCCGACACGTTCGCCTCGAGCGGCACCTCGACGACGACGGCGTCGCAGACGCGCGCGACCTCGCGCAGCAGCGCAGCCGGATCGGGCACGTGCTCGAGCACGTGCGAGAGCACGCCGAGCTGCTCGCTGCCGTCGGCCCCAGGCAGGTGGAGCCCGTCGTAGCGCTCGACGGAGTCGATCTGCGGGCGCTCGCGCGCGATCGCGACGGCGGCGTCGCTGATCTCAAGCCCGGAGAGCCGCCCGCCGAAGCCTCTGTCATGGAGCTCGCACAAGAGCGCGCCGTCGCCGCAGCCGACCTCGAGCGTGCTCGCGGGGCTGATCTGCGCGCGAGCACACAGCGCGAGCACGTGGTCGGCCTTGCCGACGGCGCCGAGCGCACGCCAGCGTGCGTAGAGCAGCGCCTGCTCGGGGCTCTGTGAATATGCCTGCTCGTAGAAGCGGACCAGCTCGGCTTGTTCCGACACGGCGAGGATTATCGTGGGCTCGGTGAGCAATCGACTGATGGAGTCGCTGCGCAGGGCTCCAGCGACGCTCCCGGCGCTCGTCGCGATCGCTCTGTTCGTCGTCTGGGCGACGAGCCAGGGCGGCTATCCGCTTACGCACTGGGCGCCGGGAGGTCTCGTCGTCCTCGCGCTGCTCGCGCTGACGGCGCTCGCGCTGCGCGTACGCGTCGCGGAGCTGCCGCTCGCGGTCAAGATCGCGCTGGCCTGCCTGGCGGCGTACACGGCGCTCAGCTACCTCTCGATCCTTTGGGCGGGCGTGCCGGGGGATGCGTGGGAAGGCGCGAACCGGACGCTGCTCTACCTGCTCGTGTTCGCGCTGTTCGCGACGTGGCGTCAGCACGGCACGAGCGCGGCGCTGCTGCTCTGCGTCTGGACGCTCTCGCTCGCCGGGCTCGCGCTGTTCGTGCTGCTGCACGTCGACGGCGCGAGCGGCGCAAAACTGCAGTCGCTGTTCCCGGGCGCGCGGCTGACGTATCCGAGCGGCTACGCGAACGCGAACGCGGCGCAGTGGCTGATGGCGTTCTGGCCGGCGCTCTTGCTCGTGCGCACGCGCGAGCTGCACTGGAGCCTGCGCGGCCTCTTCGCGGGCGGCGCGGTGCTGCTCGCGGAGGTCGCGCTGCTCAGCCAGAGCCGCGGCTCGCTGTACGCGACGCCGGTCGTGCTCGTGCTCGTCTTCGTGCTGCTGCCGCAGCGCACGCGGACGTTCGCGGTGCTGATTCCGATCGCGGCCGGCATCGCCGCGGCGGCGCGGCCGGTACTGCACGTCGGCAACGATCTGAACAAGCACGAAGAAGTCGTGCGCTCGACGCTGCACAGCGCCGTCACGGCGACGCTGCTCGCAAGCGTCGCGGTCGCCGTGCTCGTCGCCGTCGCGGCGGCGATCGAGAGCCGCGCGAGGCTCTCGCCGGCAGCGGAAGTGCGCACGCGCCGCGCCGTCGGCGCGATCGCGATCGTCGCGCTCGTCGCGGTGCTCGCCGGCGGATGGGCGGCGGCGGGCGACCCGATCAAGCGAGTCGAACACGGCTGGAACACGTTCAAGGGCGGCTACGCGGCGAACAGCTCCGGCGGCGACCGGCTGACGAGCGGGCTCGGCAGCAACCGCTATGACTTCTACCGCGTCGCGCTCGACGAATTCAAGGCGCACCCGCTCGCCGGGATCGGCGCGGACAACTTCCAGCAGGCGTACCTCGCGAAAGGCCACAGCGAAGAGACGCCACGCTATCCGCACAGCGTCGAGCTGCGCGCGCTGACGCAGACAGGCGTGCTCGGCGCGCTGCTGGCGCTGCTCGGCCTCGGCGCGGCGCTCGTCGCGGCCGCGCGCGCGGGAGTGCTGCGAAGCGCGCGTCGAGCCGATCCGCTCGGCGCCGGCGTCGCGGTCGCGGCGCTCGGCGGCTTCGGGTACTGGCTCGTGCACGGCTCGTTCGACTGGTTCTGGGAGTTCGCGGGGCTCGGTGCGCCGGCCTTCGCGCTGCTCGGCCTCGCGTGCGCGCTCGCGCCGGCGCGGGCACAGGCGTCACCGGGCGGCCGCGGTCGCGAGGGGGGTCACGGTGGCGAGCACGATGCAGGCGGTGCCGCGCTCGAAGGCGGTGACGCGAGCGCCGCGAGCGCTCGGCGTGGCGAAGCGCCGTCTCGCGCTCGCGCGCCGATCGCGCGTCGCGTCGCGCTCGGTGCGTCCGCCGTCGCGCTGCTCGCGGCCGCGGCGTCGTTCGCGATGCCTTGGCTCAGCCAGCTGCAGCTCGAGCACGCGGCGCAGATCTGGCCGAAGGCGCCGCGGCAGGCATACGCGGCGCTCGACGACTCCGCGAGCCTGAACCCGCTGAGCGACGAGGCGTATCTGGACGCGGGGTCGATCGCGCTGCGCTTCGAGGATCTGACGCGCGCAGAGCGCCAGTTCTCGCTCGCGCTCGGGCGCGTCCCGGATGACGCCTACGCGACGCTCGAGCTCGGAGCGATCGCCTCGAGCAAAGGCGATCGTGCGGCGGCGCTGCGGTTCTTCGAGCGCACGGTGCGCCTCGACCCGCGCGATCAGCTCGCGCGCGCGGCACTGGCGGCCGTACGCGACGGCAAGCAGGTCGGCGTCGACGAGCTGAACCGCGCGATTCTCGTCAAAGGTCAGCAACTTGGTGGCTAGCGACGTGATCTTCACAAGAGCGTCACGCGAGCGCTCGACACCGCGTCTTGCCTGCTGTAGCGTGTCTGGAAGACCGCGCAGATTCGACTCAGTGCTCGTTTCGCCCGCGAACTCGAGCGCGCCGGGAGGGAATCTCAGGTCAGGCATGGAGAGTGGACGAGGGTGTTGCTCGAGCCGAACGAAACCCAAGGCAGGGAAGGCATGACAAGGCACCAGCGGATCACCTCGATACTCGTGTTCGCAGCGCTCGTGGCGGCTGCGATGCCCGGCACGGCGGCGGCGAACTCGCTGCTGAGCGGGTACGGCGGTCCGGGCGAGGGCAACCAGGCGATCCTCGGCTCGGCGCTGCTCAACACGCCGAAGGGCGGTGGGGGCGCGACGAGCAGCAGCGGCGGCCTCAGCCAGGCTTCGAGCACGCAGTCCGGCGAAGCGGCGCGGTCGCAGAGCGCGCAAGGCGCGGGCTCCGGGCAGAGAAGCTCCACAGGACACCCGGGCAAGGGCACGCGAGCGACGAAGACGACGACACGCGTTGCGACGTCGCAGGCCGCGCGGGGCGACTCGGTGATCTATCCGGCTGCCTCGCGCGAAGAAGCGGCGGGCGGCTCGCGCGCGCTCGGGCTTTCGGGCACCGATCTCGTGTACATAATCTTGGGGCTCGGGGTACTCGCCCTGACGGGCTTTCTGACGATTCGCCTCGGACGGACCGCGACGACGCGTGGGCCGGACGGGACGCGCAGCTAAAGGGATGCGGCGCAGGTTCCGAGTAAGCAGGTAAGGACAAGGACGCCACCGGCACAATGGACCCCACGCACATCAGCCAGCAGACCACGACGACGCTCCCGCTTCAGGGCGAGCTGTCGCGCGACGCCCCGGCGCCGAGGGCGCTGCGGGACGGGAACTTCAGCGGCACGCTGCAGTGGATGCTCGAGGGTCCCGGTTGGGGCCTCTTGCGCCCGACGGTCGACTTCCTGCTGCTCGTGCTGGCCGTCGTGTTCGCGCTCGGCGGCGTGGGCGAGACACTGCATCCATCGGCGCTGCGCGCTCCGATCCTCGCGCTTCCGTTTCTCGTGATGCTGCTGCTGTACCTGCGCGGCCTGTACCGCTCGAGGCTGCGCGTACTGATCCTCGACGGGCTCGTGCCCGTGATCAGCGCCGTCTCGGTCGCGGCGATGGCCGTCGCGATGCTCGGTCTGTTCGCGAACGGGAAGATGCCGCAGGGCACGTGGGTGCGCGCATGGCTGTTCGGACTCGTCGCGGTCGGCGCCGGACGCGTCGGGCTCTCGGTCGCGCAGCGCTGGGCGCGCTCGCGCCGGCTCGTCGGCAAGCCGGTGTTGATCATGGGCGCCGGCGTCGTCGGCGCGCAGATCGCGCGACGCCTGGAGAACCACCCCGAGTACGGGCTGATCCCGATCGGCTTCGTCGATGAGGAGCCACGCTCGATCGCCGAGGTCGGCGGCCGCGACGTGCCGGTGCTCGGCACCGTCGACGATCTCGACGAGACGGTCCTCAACACGGGCGTGCGCAACCTGATCGTCGCGTTCTCCTCGATGACGGACGCGCGCATCAGCCGCCTGATCCAGCAGTGCCAGGAACTCGGCATGGAGGTCTCGGTCGTGCCGCGCATGTTCGACACGATCAACCAGCGCGTCGGCTACGACACGGTCGGCGGGCTGCCGCTGATGTCGTTCACGAGCATCGACCCGCGCGGGTTCCAGTTCGCGATTAAATACGCGTTCGATCGCGTCTTCGCGTTCATCCTGATCGTGCTGCTCTCGCCGCTCTTGCTGTCGATTGCGCTCGCGGTGCGGCTCAGCTCGCCGGGTCCGATCCTGTTCAGCCAGCGCCGCGTCGGCCGCGACGGCAAGCCCTTCAACGTCTTCAAATTTCGCTCGATGACGATGCAGTCCGACGCTCCGGCGAGTGAGGAGGCGGACGAGAAAGCGCTCGAGTTCCTGCTCGGCGGCGACACGGCGCCGGGCGGCGTCGAGGGCGCAGACCGCCGTACTCCGGTGGGCGCGTTCCTGCGACGCACCTCGCTCGACGAGCTACCGCAGCTGTTGAACGTGCTGTTCGGCGAGATGAGCATGATCGGCCCGCGCCCGGAGCGCCCCGAGTTCGTCAAACTGTTCCGCCAGGACATCGTCCGCTATGGCGACCGCCACCGCGTGAAGTCGGGCATCACCGGCTGGGCGCAGGTGCACGGCCTGCGTGGGCAGACCTCGCTGGCGGAGCGCGTCGAGTGGGACAACTACTACATCGCCCACTGGTCGCTCGGCCTCGACGCGAAGATCCTGATGCTGACGGTCGTCGCGCTGTTCCGCCACGCCGAATAGGCGCAGCGGCGCTCAGATCGTCTTCTGCGCGGCCTTCGCGAGGCCGGTCCAGAACTGCGACACGCGCACCCTCAGCCCACGGCTGCCGAGCGCGCGCGGCAGCGCGATCGAGTAGCGGTTGAAGCGGTCGAGTTCGAACGTCGCGCGGTAGCGCAGGAGCTTGCCCTGGAACGCTTCGAGGCGCATGAAGTCGCCGACGGGAGCTTCGCCTGAGGCGATCACCCGTCCGCCGCTGCTGCGCAGCGACAGCTTGACCGGGCTCGCGCTGCCGAACGGCGAGACGAGCACGTGCGAGAGCGCCGAGAAGGCCGGCTTGTGCGCCCCGCGCGCCGTGATCGAGCCGAATTCTTCGAGCGGTGAGTCCTGCAGCTTGTAGACGACCTCCGAGGCGACGTACGGAGTGCGCGCGAGCGCGCGGAACGTGTTCGTCAGGTTCTTCGCCTGCACGGCCTGAGTCACGCAGCCCTGCTCCTGCTGGATCTTGTGTTTCGGCCAGCAGCTCGTCCAGCCGAACTCGTTGAGCCACAGCGGCGTGTGGTCGCCGTTGGCGAGCTGGACTTCGTGCGTCGCGCGCAGGGCCGCGAGCGTGAGCGTGTAGAAGTGCACCGAGAGCCCGTCGTAGAAGCCCTTGATCCCGGCCGCGTAGAGCGCTTTGAGGAAGATCCCGTTGGCGCCGACGATCGAGCCGCCGAGCACGGGCATCTGCGGGTTGGCGAGCTTGACCGCCGGGTAGGCGCCGCGCAGCAGCGCGGCGTAGTGCTGGGCCTTGTTCGGACCGCCGAAATAGAATTCGTTGGCCTGGTCGGGCTCGTTCCAGACTTCGATCGCGGCGAGCTGCGCGGCGTAGCGTTGCGCGAGGAACGCGACGAAGCGCCCGTAGTCGGAAGGATCGCTCGGCGGGTACGTGTTGGCGACGCTGTGGCTGTTCGGCGAGCATTTCGACAGCAGCGCGGCGGGGGCCGAGGATGCCCAGCAGGGCGATGAGTCGACGTTCGCGATCACGTGGATCCCGGCCGCGGCGGCGTCGTTCATCAGCCGGTCGGTGAAGGCCTGCGCGCCGGCGTCGATCCGGTTCGGCCCGTTGGGCTCGAGCACTGCCCAGGGCAGCTCGGTGCGGACGACCTTCACGTGCAGCTGGCGCGCGAAGGAGATCGCCCTGTCGGCTTCCTCCGAAGTCGAGCCGCGGCCGAGGTCGACGATGTTCACCCCGCCGAGCGGCGGGTTCGCGGAGGTGTGCGCGCTGCCGGCGGCCGTGACGTCCGCCGGCCCGGCGAGCAGCGCGAGCGATGCGGCCGTCGTCGTGGCGAGGAGCGCGACCATCCGCGCCAAGGGCGTCCTGCGCTTGCGCGTGGTCATTCCCACAAGATAGTCGGACACACCCCGGACCCTCGCCGGTAGCGACGCGGGCGACCCGCCGCTACGCTGTCGCGGAGATGTCGCCGACGTGGATCTGGATGCAGGTGGCGATCGTGATCTTCGTCGTGATCGGGATGATCATCGCGATCACGAAGCTCGCCTGAGCGAAGCTCAGTCGCGTTTGCGCCACAAGCGGCTCGCGCGAGCGGCGAAGCCGCCACCGGCGCGCGCAGGCCGCGGCGGAAGCTCCCGGTCGGCGAGGATCGCCGCGGGAACGTCGTGCGTCAGCCACTCGCTCAGTGCCGCGAAGCCGGCGTCGGCGATCTCGGCGGCCATGCCGGGCGGGCGCCGCACGTCGTCGTGCGCATCGGAGGTCACGTTGTGGACGAGCCCTTCCTTCAGCATGCCGAGCGCGAAGCGCCGAGGCCTGGTGCCGAAGCGCCCGACGAGCGAGCTCGCGGTGACCGAGGTGCAGACGCCCGCGCGAATCAGCGCGTGCAGCGTCCGCGGGTCGCGCTGGAACGCCTCGCAGCGCTCGGGGTGGGCCAGCAGCAGCCGGTGCCCGCGATCCTGCAGCTCGGCGGCGATCTCCTCGAGTCCGGCGACGACCGCCGCGAAGGGCGGCTCGAGCAGCAGCCAGCGCCCGCCGCCGAGGCCGAGGCGGTCGAGCTCGTCCGGCTCGAGCTCGCCGATGTGCGTCGCCGCGAGCTCTGCTCCGGCACGAACCTCGACCGCGATCGACTCGGCGCCGAGACGGGCGTTCAGATCCTCGACGAGGCTCGCGATCGTCGCGGCGTCGTTCGGGTATCGCGTGCTCACGTGCGGGGTCGCCACGAGCGTCTCGATGCCGGCCGCGCTCGCGGCGCGAGCGAGCGCCAGCGAGCCGTCGATCGACGCCGGTCCGTCGTCGATGCCGGGGAGCACGTGGCAGTGCAGATCGATCACGTCGCGAACACTACGCCGCTTTAGATCGTTCGCATCCGGTCGCAAATCGGCGCCCGCGCGTCGCGCCGTCCGCGGCCCGTCTGCGCGCGCCGGGCGCGGTTATGATTCACACCCCGCTGGACCGTGACGGCTCAGCCCCGGCGAGAAGGAGGATCATGTTCAAATCGATCGTGGTGGGGACGGACGGATCGGACACGGCCAACCAGGCGGTGCGCCAAGCGGTCGAGCTGGCCCTTGCGGTCGGCGCGTCGATCGACCTCGTCAGCGCCTACGCGCCGGTGCCGGCGCAGCGTCTCAGCGAGGAACGGCGCCAAGCGCCGGAGGACCTGCAGTGGGCGATCACGCCGCGCGAGGACGTCGACGCGACGCTCGCAGCGGCCGCGGAGATCGCGCAGCAGGCGGGGGTCGCCGTCGAGGTCTTCCCGCGCCAGGGCGATCCAGCCGACGCGATCCTCGACGTCGCCGAGGAGCGCGACGCGGACCTGATCATCGTCGGCAACAAGGGGATGACCGGCGCGAAGCGCTTCCTGCTCGGCTCGGTGCCGAACAAGGTCTCCCATCACGCGCCGTGCTCGGTGCTGATCATCCGCACCGTCTGAGCGCGCTGCGAGCGCGGGCTCGCTAGATCAGGTCGCGACGCGCGAACGTCAGCTTCACGGCGGAGCGGCAGGCGACCGCGTCATAGCCCTGCTCGCGCAGGTTCGCGATCAGCCCGAGCGCGGCTTTGACCGAGTCGGTGTGGTGCAGCTGCGTCGCGAAGACCTTCACGCCGAGCGCTTGCAGGTCGAGCGTCGGGAGCACCTCGTACTCGCTGCCCTCGATGTCGAGCTTGAACAGGTCGATCTTCTCGTCGCCGAGCTCGGCCATCAGCGACGGCAGCGTGCGGCCGGGCAGCTCGATGAAGTCGTCGGAGTCGTACAGCTGCGCGGCCGAGACGGACAGGCTGCTCGGATCGTGCGTCACCTGCATGCGGATCGGCCCGTCCTTCAGCGCGACGGCGGCGTGCACGGCCGTGAAGCCGGGCTGGCCGTTGGCCTCGGCCCGCGCGCGCTCGACGTAGCCCTCGACGGCGTCGATCGAGCGAACGGTCGCGCCGTAGTCGCGGATCAGCTCGAGGTCGAACGTGACGTCACCGCCGGCGCCGACGAGGTAGCACGTCCAGCCGGGTTCGATCAAGTTCGCCGGGATCATCCAGCCGCCGTAGTCGCTGCCCATGTGGACGATGCCGGGGATCTCGCGGATCGGCGTGCGCGGCACGCGGTACTCGAACCAGCGACGCCGCACGCCGCTGCGCACCTTCGCGGGACGAAGTTTCTTCAGCATGGAAGTGGGGGCTGCGGCGCTCATGACTACACCATCCTCTTCGTCCGGTGTGGCGGAACCTTTAGCCCTAGGCGCGGACGTTCAATCTGCGGGCTCGACGCCGCGGCGCGCCCTGACCAGCGCGGCGATGCGCTCGGTGAGCGGTGCGGGCAGCGCTTCGGCGGCTTGCTTGGAGCGGTAGCGCAGCACGCGCGGCAAGAGCTCTGCGCGCGTGCGCGGCCAGCGGCGGTTGCGCACGACGAGGCCGCCCCACGCGAGCGGGTCGTCCCCGTCGGCGAAGCGCCGCTTGTACGGGTGCATGCCGGCGCCGAGGTCGAGGCTGTGCTCGCCGCGCGCGATCCCGTCCTCGAGCGCCGCGAGGATCGTCAGCATCGTCGGCTTCAGGTCGGCGTGCTGCTCCATCCAGCCGCCGTTCCAGTACTTGATCTGACCGCCGGCGGCGTGGAACAGCTGCACCGAGATCGGCTCGCCGTCGATCTCGGCGATCCACAGGCGCAGGCGGTCGGGGCCGAGCGCGTCTGCGGCCGCGAGCAGCAGCCCGCTCATCCCGGGCCGCGCGAGCCCCGAGGGCGCGCGCCCCTCCCAGCGGGCGAGATGCAGCCGCAGGAGCGCCTCGAGCGTGCCCTCGACCTCGCCGGGCTCGACGATCTGGCGCACCTGTCCGCCGCGCTGCTCCAGGCGCCGGCGCATGCGCCGCATCTGGCTGCGGAAGTTGCTCGAGCGCCCCGCGAGCCACGCCTCGGGCGGCCCGGCCGGGAGCGCAACCGACGGCGCCGGCAGCACCGAGTTGCGATAGCGCGACAGCAGCAGGTTCCCACTGGCTAGCCGCTTCGTCCACTGCGAGCGTGCAGGGACGGCCTCGAACGCGATCAGGTCCGGGCGCGGGCGCAGCTCGCGGATCGCTCGCAGCAGCGCGTCGCGGACCTCGGGCTCGCGACCGGGCACACAGAGGATGTCGACGCGATCGGAGTTCTCGGCGCCGAGGAAGCGCAAGTCGGTCCGTCCGTGTTCGCCGCGCCCCACGAACCAGGGCGCGATCGCGAGGAGCGCTCCGCGCTCGCGGATCGCGAGGACGCGCAGCTCGGCGCCGGCCGGCGCCATGTGCTCCCACCACGCGAGCATCCAGCCGGGAGCGCACAGCGGCAACGCCTGGCCGACGGCGAGCTCGTCCCACGCCGGCGCGATCGCGCGCGCCGACTCGAGCGTGTCGAGCAGCTCGACCTCGAGAGCCGACCCGGCGGTGCTCATGCGGCGTCTGCGCTCACGCCGCGACCGCGCCGGCGGGTGCGGCCGCGGCGCTGCGCGTCACTTCGGCGAGCAGCTCCTCCCAGCTCGCCGTGTACGGTGCGATCAGCTCGGCGAGCCGCCTCAGCGAAGCGAAGTCGTCCTCCTGCTCCCACGAGGTGTGCAGGACGATCGGGATCCACGTGCCGGGTGCCAGCGCGATCATCCGCTCGGCTTCGGCGAAGACCGTCTTCGAGTCGGCGTAGAGCGGCGCGTAACACGGCAGGTAGACCGCTCCGTCGCGCCACAGCGGACCGCCGTGGAAGCCGAGCAGCGCGACGCTCTCCGGCCCGCCGCAGATGACGTCGAAGCGCTCGGCGAGCAGCGGGTACTGGTCGGCATCGAAGCGGTTGAACGGCGGCACGAAGACACGCGTCTCGCCTACGCCCGCGTCGAGCAGACGGTCGCGACCGTCGTCGAGCAGCGCGTGCAGCTCGGCCGATTGCAGCCCGCACAGCTCCGAGCGCCGGCGCGGGTCCTCGAAGCGCGTGCGGTGCGTCGTGCCGTGCTGGGCGAACGTGACGCCGTCGCCGCGCATCCGCTCGAACAGCGCGATCTCGCGCTCGTCGAGCGCGCGGCCGCCGTGGGCGTCCGTGCGCAGCGGCTCGTGCACCGGGTGCGGCAGCGCGGCGATCAGGTGCGCCAGCCCCGCCTCGGCCATCACGTCGTGGAAGCGCCGCGACATGTCGAAGTCCTGCGGGCGGTCGAACGACGTGTAATAGGGGAACTCGTCGACGCGCACGAGGAAGCGCGGCGGCCCGGATGCCGCCTCGCCGAGCATCTTGCGGCGGGCGTCGATCAGCCGTTGCAGCCACGCGCTCCTCCAGTCGAGCCGCCCGAGCTTCATCGAGATCCGCTGTGCCGCGCGCATCGGTGCCGCCGGTACGCGCCGCGGCTCGAACACTCGCCTGACTTGGCGCGGGAGCTCGGCCACGGCGATGTTGCCGAGGTGCAGGCTTACGTTGCGCGCGAGGTCGAGGTGCTCAATCATCACCGTGCCGCCCGATGCCGACGCGAGCCGCGACGCGCTGTGCCATCTCAGGCAGGTAGAAGCGCAAGACGGGATTCAAGTCGCCACGCGCGAGCATGCTGTGCGCGCTGCGCGGCGCGAGCGCGAGCGCTTCGGCCATGCCCTTCAACCCGTCCGCGTGGCGCGAGGCCGCGAGATCGCGGTTGAGCCACTGAAAGCGCGCGCCGACGCGCTGCGGCGGAAGCGGCGCGACGGGCCGTCCCGTCGCCAGGCGCGCCCATGCCGCGGCGACGTTGACGCCGGCGTGCCCGGAGAGGGCGATGCCGCCGTAGAAGCGGCCGTTGAAGTCCGTGAACCGCGGAACGCCGTCATCGTCGAGTAGATACTCGATCTCGGCCAATCCAAACCATTCGAGCTCCCGGACGAGCACGCGGATCCGCTCGGAGAGCTCCGCGTCGGGGGCGATCGTGCTCGCGCGCGCTGTGACGCCGGCGCCGTCGGGCCACGAGCGCTCGCAGCGCTGCTGTACCTCGGCGATCACCTCACCGTGACGGTCGACGACGACGACGACCGCCCCGAGCCGGCCGGAGATGCGCTCCTGCAGCAGCGGCTGCGCGCCGTCGCGCCGCAGCTCGGCGGCGAACGGCGCCGCCTGCGCGGCGCTATCGAACGGGCGCGTCTCGAAGCGAGTCGGCGCGTGCAGGCGCGCCTTGACGACGACCGGTCCCTGCCAGGCGGCCAGCGCCGCGTCGCTTGCCTCCTCGGTGCGCGGGACGGCCAGCCCCGCCGATTCCGCCGCGCGCGTGAACGCGAGCTTGTCGAACGAGCGCTCGACGATCTCGTGCGCCGCGTAGGGGACGATGGCCGGCGCGACCTCGGCCCGCCTGCGCGAGAGCACGAGCAGGCCGACGTCGTAGATGCAGAAGACGACCTCGTAGCCCTCGGCGCGCACGGCCGCGGCGATGTCGGCGATGAAGCGGTCCTCGTCGGTCTCGGCCTCCTCGATGCGGTGGTGCGCGCCGGTCGCCGCGGAGATCGACGCGATGCTCGGCCGCCACGAGCCGGTGCCGACCTCCCAGCCGTCGGCGCGCAGCATTCGCGCTGCCGCCAGCGCCGAGCGGTCGCGTGATTGATCGACGATGAGTGCGCGCACGGAGCCCTAGTATCGTTCAATTGGACGGACGACTTTAGGGTTGCTTTAACGCGCTCTTACAAAGCGCGACGGTCCACCCGCCCGCCGCGCCCCGAACGTTGAGAGTGCGCTCTCAACGCTTCAGGCGTCGTCCACGGCTGCCGAGATAATCGCCGCGTGAAGATCGTCAGCGTGATGACCACCGATTCGAGCGGCGGCGCGGAGTTCGCGGCCGTCGAGATGCTCGAGGCCCTGCGCCAGCGCGGGCACGACACGGTGATGCTCACCGACATGCCCGGGATGGCGCGCGACACGGACGTGACGGTCAGCCCGATCGAGCTCGGCCCGAAGCTCTCGACGCGAAGCTGGATCGGCCTGATGCTGCGCTGGCCGTCGCTGCGCAAGAGCCTGCGTACGGCGCTGCGCGCGCAGGAGCCCTACGACGTGCTGATGGTCCACTACAAGAAGGAGCAGCTGCTCGCCGCGATGCTGCCGGCGGAGCTGCGTCGCACGATCGTCTGGGAGGAGTGGGGGCCGGTGCCGTTCCCGCTGCGCAAGGGGCTGCCGCGGCGCGCCTATCTGCGCGCCGCCGAGCGTGCGGCGCTGGTGCTCGCGATCTCCGAGGGCACGCGAAGCTCGGTCGCCGAAGTCGGCGTGCCGCGCGAGAAGATCGTCGTCGTCCCGAACGTGCTGCGCGCCGATGAGATCCGCTTCACCGAGCAGGGCCGCGCGCGCGTCCGCGAAGAGCTCGGGATTCCGCCGGAGGCGTTCGTCGTCGGCTGCATCTCGCGCTTTCACCCGAAGAAGCGAAACGACGTCGTCGTCAACGCGGTGCGCGCGCTCGAGAACCCGAACGTGCACCTGATCCTCGCGGGCAGCGGCGAGACCGAAGCCGAACTGCGCGCGCTCGCAGAGCCGCTCGGCGATCGCGCGCACTTCATCGACACGCCCGGCGCCGAGGTGCCGGACGTGCTCTCGGCCTTCGACGTGTCGGTGTTCTGCCCGAGCCCGACCGAGGGCGCCCCGCGCGCGGTGATCCTCGGCATGCTCGCCTCGCGGCCGTGTCTCTCGACGGGCGCCGAGGGCGTCGCCGACATGATCGGTCCGGAGCTCGGCGGAATCTCCTCGCCGGAGAACGATCCCGAGGCGCTGCGGGCGATGATCGCGTCGTACCTCGACGATCCCGCGCGCGTCGCGCGCGAGGGCGCAGCGGCCCGCGCATATGCCGAGCAGACGTACGCCGCACCTGTCGTCGCGAAGCGGATCGAGCAGCTGCTCGAGGACGCGATGGGCGTAGCGCGCTCCACCGCATGAGCGCCGCGAGGGGCCGGCGCCTGCTGATGATCGAGCAGGGCGGGCGCGGCGGCGTGACCGACTACACGGCCGACCTCGTCGCGGCGATCGCCGCCGAGGGGTGGAGCGTGACGCTGGCGACGGCCGCCGACCATCGCTATCCGCCGGTGGACGGCGTCACGGTCGTGCCGGTCTTCCATTACACGCGCGGCGACTCGAGACTGGCGCGCATCGCTCGCGAGCACGGCCTCGGCAAAGCGATCAACGGCCTGCGCTTCCTCGCCGCGCTGCCGCGCCTGGTCTCGCTCGCGCGCCGCGCCGACATCGTGCACTCGCAGGGCTGGGAGGTGCCGCAGCTCGGCCCGATCGCGCAGGCGAGCCTGCGCCTGGCGCGCACTCCGGTCGTGCAGACCGAGCACGGGACGTTCACGCGCGATTCCGACGAGCTGCTCGGCACCTCCGGCGCGGCGCGCCGCCTGACGGGGCGGCTCGCGGCGCGGACGATCGTGCACACGCAAGCGGACCTCGAGCGCGTCGAGCCGGAGCTCGGCGCGCGCGCGGTCGTGATCCCGCACGGCGAGTACGGCAGCCTCGCGCGCAGCGGCGGCGCCGCCGAGCGCGGCACGGCGCGCGCGGCGCTCGGGCTCGCGCAGGACAGTCCCGCGACGCTCATGTTCGGCCAGCTGCGCACCGACAAGGGGCTCGACGACCTGATCGAGGCCGTCGCGCTCGTGCCAAGCCTGCACCTGCTGATCGGCGGTCAGGACATCGGCGGGCTGACAGCCGTGCGTGAGCGCCTCGCGGTGCTCGACGGACGCGTCACGATCCGCGAGGGCTTCCTCGACATGGGCGAGACGGCGCAGCTGTTCGCGGCGACGGACACGGTCTCGCTGCCGTACAAGGAGTCGAGCCAGAGCGGCGTGCTGCTGCTCTCCTACGGATTCAAGCGCCCGGTCGTCGTCTACCCGTCCGGCGGCATGGTCGAGGCCGTGCTCGACGGTGAGACGGGCTGGATCTGCGAGCGCGCGGACATCGCAGCGCTCGCCGCCGCGCTTGCCGCGAGCGTTGTGGCCGGGCCGGAGGAGTGCCTGCGCCGCGGCGCGGCCGGCGAGCGGCTTGCCGACGAGCGCTTCGCGTGGCCGGCGATCGCGCGCAAGACGATCGCGCTCTACGAAGAGGTGCTCGCGCGATGACCGTCCCCGCGCGCCCCTATTCTTGCCGCGTGCTCGACCAACCCAGCCCGGCGGCGCGCAGATGAGGCGCGCCGTGATCCTCGCCGGCGGCGAAGGCACGCGCCTGCGCCCTTACACGACGGTCCTGCCGAAGCCGCTGATGCCGATCGGCGATCGCCCGGTGCTCGACATCGTCGTGCGTCAGCTGAAGGCGCACGCGTTCGATCGGATCACGATCGCGACGGGGTACCTGGCCGAGCTGATCGAGGCGTTCTTCCGCGACGGCGAGGCGTATGAGATTCCGATCGACTACTACCGCGAGAGCGAGCCGCTCGGCACGGTCGGCGCGCTCGCGCTGATCGACGGTCTCGCCGACGACGACATCCTCGTGATGAACGGCGACGTGCTGACCGACATCGACTACGGAGCGCTGCTCGAGCGCCACCAGGCGAGCGACGCCGCCGCGACGATCGCGACGAAGACGCGCGACGTGCAGATCTCGCTCGGCGTGCTGCGCTTCGGCGAGGAGGGCGACCCGACGAAGCTGACCGGCTATGACGAGAAGCCGTCGATTGAGTACACGGCGAGCATGGGCGTCTACTGCTTCGCGCCGCGCGCGCTCGCGCACATCGAGCCGGGCAAGCGGCTCGACTTCCCCGATCTGATCCTGCGGCTGATCGCCGCCGGCGAGACGGTTCGCGCTTGGCCGAGCGAGGACTACTGGCTCGACATCGGCCGCCACGACGACTACGAGCAGGCCCAGGAAGAGTTCGAGTCGGTCCGCGCGCGGCTGATTCCGCCCGGCTGAGCGCGGTTCAGGCGGTGGCGTGAGCCAAGGCGCCGCGGACGACCTCGACGACGAGGTCGACTTCCGCCTCGGTCGTCTGCGCGCTGAGCGGCAGCGCGCAGTGACGATCGGCCACCTCGCTCGTGCGTGGCAGGCCCTCGGGCGGCGCGAACTCGTGGTAGCCGCTGAACTTGTGCAGCGCCGGATACCAGGTCGTCTGAATGCCGCCGGCTTTGAGCTCGTCGCGGAAGCGATCGCGCGTGGCGCGGTCGCGCAGCAGCACGGGAAAGGCGAAGTGCGAGGAGTGCCCGACGGCCCGGTCGTCGAATGCCAGCTCGATCCCGTCGACGTCGGCGAGTCGCTCGCGATACAGGCGCACCGTCGCGCGGCGCGCCTCGATCGAGTCGGCCAGGCGCGGCAGGCGGCTCAGCCCGAGCGCCGCGCGCGGCTCGTCGAGGCGGAAGTTGAAGCCGACGTCGACGACGTCGTAGGCCGGGTCGTGGCCGCGGTGGCGATCCCACGTCGAGCTCGTCATCGCGTGTGAGCGCAGCAGGCGCACGCGGTCAGCGAACTGCTCGCTCGCGGTCGTGACCATGCCGCCCTCGCCGACGCACAGCTGCTTCTTCGAGAAGAAGCTGAACGCGCCGAGCTCGCCGACGGTACCGACCTGACGGCCGTTGTCGTCGATCGTCGCGCCGATCGCCTGCGCGCAGTCCTCGATCAGCACGAGGCCGTGGTCGTCGCACAGCGCCCGCAGCGTCGCGATCGCCGCCGGGTAGCCGCAGAAGTGCACGGCGACGACCGCGCGCGTGCGTGAGGTGATGCGGCGCGCGACGTCGTCCGGGTCGATGTTGAACTCGTATGGGCTGATCACGTCGCACCCCACCGGCTTGGCGCCGACGTAGCGCGCAGCGCTGGCGCTCGCGACGAAGCTGAACGCCGGCACGATCACCTCATCGCCCTCGCCGATGCCCGCCGCGAGGCAGGAGAGGTGCAGCGCGGCCGTGCCGCTGGAGACGGTCACGGCGTGCGGCGTGCCGACGAATCCCGCGAGGGCCTGCTCGAAGGCCTTCGTGCGCGGTCCCATCGTCAGCCAGCCCGACTCGAGAACCTCGAGCACGGCTTCGACGTCCTGCTCGGGAACGGCGATGTCGGTCAGCGGTACGCGCCACTCGGTCATCGCGCGACCGCCTCGGCGAGCGCCGTGACGACGCGGTCCTGGTCGTCGTGGCTGAGGTGCGGGTAGAGCGGCAGCGTCAGCTCGGTGCGCGAGGCCAGCTCGGTGATCGGCAGCGAGACGTCGGGGAAGCGCTCGCGATAGGCCGTGAAGCGATGGATCGAGGGGTAGAAGATGCTCGTCTGGATGCCGCGTGCGCGCAGCTCGGCGCTGACTTCGGCCTGGCGGCCGTCCTCGTCGAGCATGATCGGCATCACATAGGCCGAGGACGTCGGCACGTCGGCGTCCTCGAACGGAACCTTGATCCCGTCGACCTGCGCGAGCAGCGAGCGGTAGCGCAGTGTGAGCTCTCGCCGGCGTTCGATTTCGGCCTCGAGCCGGCCCATCCGCGACAGCAGCAGCGCCGAGCGCGGCTCGTCGAGGCGGTAGTTGAAGCCGAGTCCGGTCACGTCGTAGGTGTCCGTGCGCCCGCTGTGGCGGTCCCACGTGCCGCTCGTCATCGCGTGCGAACGCGTCGAGCGCACGAGCGCGGCGACGTCGTCGTCGTCGGTGCACAGCAGCCCGCCCTCGCCGACGGAGAGCACCTTGTTGGAGAAGAAGCTGAACGCCCCGGAGAGGCCCCACGTGCCGAGTTTGCGCCCCTGCAGCGACGCGCTCGGTGCGTGTGCGACGTCCTCGATCAGCGCGATGCCGTGCTCGTCGCAGAGCGCCTTCAGCCGGTCGACCGCCGCCGCGTAGCCGGCGAAGTGCACCGCGCAGACGGCCTTCGTGCGCGGCGTGATCAGCCGCTCGACGTCGTCCGGGTCGATGCTCGGGTTCTCGCGCGAGACGATCTCGGCGAAGACCGGCTTCGCGCCGCAGTAGAGCACCGCCGCGGCGGTCGCCGCGAACGTGAACGACGGCACGATCACCTCGTCGCCCGGGCCGACTTTCGCGGCCAGGTAGGCGAGGTGCAGTGCCGCCGTGCAGCTCGAGACGGCGATCGCGTGGCGCGCGCCGAGATGGTCCGCGAACAGCTCCTCGAACTCCGCCGTGCGCGGGCCCAGCGTGAGCCAGCCCGAGCGCAGCGTCTCGGCGACTGCCTCGAGGTCCTGCGGCTGAAGCCGCAGGTCGAACAGCGGAAGCTCCGGGAAGGTCTCGGTGGATGCCATCGGCGTCGCGAGTCGAGCGTCGCTCGACTCAGGGAACGTTCTTGTAGCGGGGGTCGAACGGATCGCCGAACTTGCCCTCGTCGAGCCCCGCCATGATCTCGGCGATGCCGTCGGGGACCGTCATCAGCGTCTCGAAGCCGAGCTCGGCCTTGATTTTGTCGAAGCTGACCTTGTAGTCGCGTGGGTCCTCGTCCTTTTTGACGTACGAGACGTTGCCGCGGTCGGTCTGCTTGCGAATCTCTTCGACGAGGTCAAGCTTGCGGTAGTTCTCGCCGGAGCGCCCCGCGTTGAAGACGCGTTTCGCGACCTTCTCCTCGGGCGCCTCGAGCACCGTGCGTACCGCGCGCCCGGCGTCGCGCACGTGGATGTAGGGGCGCCAGAACTGCTCGCCGAAGACTTCCAGCTCGCGGTCGGCCCACAGTTCGCGCGTGAACTCGTTGACGGTCAGGTCGAAGCGCATGCGCCGCCCGACGCCGTAGACGGTCGCAAAGCGCAGGCACGTCGGCTTGACGCCGTTCGTGCCGGCCAGGATCAGCTGCTCCATGCCGACCTTCTGCTCGGCATACAGCGAGACCGGGCGCAGTTCGCCCTCCTCGGTGATCGGCACGTTCGGGTCGGTCATGCGACCGTAGTTCGAGCACGTCGAGGCGAACACGAGTCGCTCGACCCCGGCCTCGCCGGCGTCGGCGACGAGTGCCTTCGTCGCCTGCACGTTGACCTCGTCGGAGACCTCCGGGTCGCGAGCGCAGGCAGGGTCGCCGACGATTGCGGCCAGGTGCACGACGGCCTCGGCGCCGTCGAGCGCGCGCTTGCGGGCGTCCGCGTCGCGGATGTCGGCGCGGATCACCTCGATGCCGGCCTGCTCCTGCTCCTCAGCGATGTCCTGCTGGCCGTGCAGCAGCGAGTCCAGCACGCGCACGTCGCGTCCGGCCTCGCGCAGCTCGCGAGCGAGCAGCGCTCCGATGTATCCGCTGCCGCCTGTGATCAAGGTCGTGTTGCCCACGTCGTGCTTCCTCTCTAGTCGTTCGCCGGTCGTGCAAAACGGCGGCTGCAGCGCGGCTTTTCGAGGCCGCCGGCTACCTGCTCGCCATGGTATAGCCGCTATCGGCACGCCTGCCGTGCCTCTTGAGGGGCGGGTGCGATGCGCGCCGCGCAGGGCGCCAAGACGTCCACTGAACGCCCGCCGGGAAGGGATACTGTGGAAGCGCTCCGAAACGAACTGCAATGCCGACGATAGCTCGCCACGCCACGCGGCAACGCGCTGCCTCGGACATCGTCATGCAGGTCGTCGTGCGGATCGGCAACCTCGCGCTCGGCGTGTTCGTCACGGCGCTCGTCGTGCGCACGCTCGGCAGAGCGGGCTACGGGCAGTGGTCGACGATCGCCGTCGTGCTCTCGGTGATCTCCTACTTCTCGAGCTTCGGGATGGAGGAAGTCGCGCTGCGCGAAGCCGCGCGCGAGCCCGAGAAAGAGTTCGAATGGCTCGGCGCCGCGATCATGATGCGGCTGCTGCTGATCGGCCCCGTGATGGTCGCGTGCCTCGCGGCGATCGTGCTGCTGGCCGAAAGCAACGCGATGCTGATCGCTGGCGTGATCCTCGTCGTCGTGATGCCGTTCGGCGGCGTCGGGACGCTCGGGCTGTTGTTCCAGCTGCGCGTCGACAACCGCGTGCCGATGCTCGTGCTGACGCTGCGCAGCGTGCTCTGGGGGGCTGCGGTCGTCGTGATCCACGCCAAGCACGGCGGCCTCGTCGCGTTCGCGATCGCGCTCGTCACGACGAACATGGTCGGATCGAGCGTCCAGGCGCTCGCGGCGCTGAAGGTGTTCGGGCGCTGGCCGCGCCCTTCGCGCGCGCGTCTGCGCGAGCTCGCGCGGATCGCCGTGCCGCTCGGCCTCTCGGGCGCCCTGATCATGTCCTACGCGCGGATCGACCAGGTCTTCGTCTTCGCGATCTGCGGCAGCCGCGAAGCGGGCCTGTACGGCTCGGTCTACAACATCCTCGACCAGTCGCACTTCGTGCCGATCTCGATCTTGACGACGCTCTCGCCGGTGCTCGCCGCGGCGTGGCCCGGCGACCGCGCGCGGCTGCTGCGCACGGCGCGGCTGACCGGCGAGCTGCTGTCGGTCGCCTCGTTCGGCGGGCTCGCGTTCGCGATCGTCGCCTCGGGCCCGGTCGTGCGGCTGATCTTCGGCGCCGCGTTCTCCTCCGCGGCGCCAGCCCTGCCGGTGCTCGGCGCGGCCTTCGTGCTGATCTGCTTCGGCTATCTCAACGGCAACCTGCTGCTCGTGCTCGGGATGCAGAAGAAGCTCTTGCGCGTCAGCCTGATCGCGCTCGTCGTCAACCTGATCGGCAACGCGATCCTCGTCCCGCTCGTCGGCTTCATGGGCGCGGCCGCGATGACGGTCGTCACCGAGGCCGTCGTGTTCGGCTGCACCTCCGTGCTGATCTCGCGCAAGCTCGAGCTCGGGCGCCCGCGCGTCGGGCGCTTGGCCCGCACGGCGCTCGCGGCCGTCGTGATGGGCGTCGGCCTCGCGCTGCTGCGGCTTGCGAGCGCGCCGCTGGCGGCGCTGATCGCGTTCGCCTGCGTGGCCTATCCGGCACTGCTGTTCAGCATGCGCGTGCTCGGTGCCGATGACATCCGCGTGCTGATCAAGCGTGGAAGCCCGGCCTGAGCGGATGACCCTGCCGTGAAGATCCTGACCGTCTCGAATCTATATCCGCCGATCGCGTTCGGCGGCTACGAGGTCGAGTGCGCCGGCGTCGTCGAACGCCTGCGCGAGCACCACGACGTGCGCGTGCTGACGAGCCGCGCTGACGGTGCCGATCTGCCCGAGGATCCTGAGATCTGGCGCGAGCTCGACCTGCTCACACCCGACGCACGCGGGGCGCGCCGCGCGCCGGGCGCGACCGTGCGCGCGGTCGCCGCCGCGCGCAAGGCGCTCGCATGGGAGCCGGATCTGGTCTACGTCTGGAACGGCTCGTCGATCCCGCAGGCGGCGTTGCGCGTGATCGCCGACAGCGACGTGCCGCTCGCGTTTCGCATCTGCGAGCACTGGTTCGGCGGCCTGTTCGTCGAGGACCAGTTCCTGCGCGAGCTGCTGCCCGCCGATCGCAGCGCTCCGCGGCGCGCCTGGGCGACGGCGTGCCGGCTGCTGAACGCCCGCCGCTCGCTGCGCCTCGACCCGACGGCGCCCGTGCGCACGGCGATCTGCTGGAACTCCGAGGCGATCAAGCGTCTCGTCGAGACGCCTGCGTTCGTCGAGCCCGTGCTCGAGCGCGTCGTCCATTCCGTTCCGCGCTACGGCGACCGCTACGCGGCGATCGTGCGCGATCCGGCGCCGGAGCCGGAGATCCTCTACGTCGGGCGCGTGATGTCCTACAAGGGCGTCTGGCTCGCGATCGAAGCGCTCGCGGCGCTGCGCTCCGAGCACGGGATCGCGGCGCGCCTGGAGATCGTCGGCCCCGAGGATGAGCAGCACGGCGCCGAACTGCGGCGGATCGCCGAGCAGCACGGAGTCGCCGATGCGGTGCGCTGGCACGGGCAGCAGTCGCCCGAGCAGGTCGCCACCGCCCTCTCGCGCGCGCACGCGCTGATCGTCCCGTCGGTCTGGGACGAGCCGTTCCCGCTCGTGACGATCGAGGGCGCGCTCGCGCGCGTGCCGCTCGTGGCCGCCGACGTCGGCGGCATCGGCGAGGGCATGCACGACGAGGAGCACGCGCTGCTGTTCGGGCGCCTCAACGCGGCCGACGCGACGCGGGCGCTCGCGCGCGTGCTCAGCGAACCGGAGCAGACCGCCGCGCGCGTCGAGCGCGCGCTGCAGCGCGCGCGCACGTTCGGCTACGAGCCGTATCTGCAGGCGCAGGAGCAGTTCGTGCTCGATGCGCACGCGGCGCAGCGCTGAACCGCGCCGGCGCCTGGCGATGCCCGCGACCTGACCGCGCCGCGCTCAGGGCTCCAGGACGATTTCGGCCGACGGGTTCTCGGCGAGCTTGCGCAGCGCGGAGACCGAGACGGCGCGAGGCGTCGCCGAGACGAAGCGCGCGACCGCGAGCGTGTCCGTTTTGCGCACGCCGGCCGCGTGGAAGCCGCTCGGCGCGGCGCTCGGCACCGACGGGGGCAGCGGCGAGCGGCCCGTGCGCTGCCCGCGCAGGTCGAGGAAGTCGATTTCGCTCGTCGTCACGGTCGCGCCGCGCGCGTCGCGCAGCGCGGGTAGGTAGATCGACAGCGGCGTGACGCCGTACTGCGGGGTGACCGAGATGCTCCCCGGCACGGAGCTCTTCAACGCCTGCGCGAGCCCGCGCCAGTCATCGCGCTGGTAGCCGGGCTCGGTGTTGACGCCGACGACGACGAGCACCGAGACGAGGCACAGCCCAGCGCCGAGCAGCGCGCCGAGACGCGGCGCTCGCGCGACTCCGAGCCCGGCGGCGACGAGGACCGCGAACGGTGTCCACGCGGCGATCACGTTGCGCCCGTTGAAGACGTCCTCGATGTGCGTGAGCGCGAGCAGCGCAGGCAGCGCGAGCGCGCCGAACGCGACGATCGCGACATCCCACGCCAGACGCCGCTCCCGCTGCGAGCCGCGGCGCACGAGCAGCGCGACGGCGCCGAGCGCGAGCAGCCCAGAGACGGCCGCCGTGAGGATCTCCTGCGGGCTGAACAGGCCGACGAGGAACTGCTTCGGCGCCTGCGCGAAGCGCGAGACGATCGACGTCGTCTGGATCCATTCGGCGTTTTTCGTCGCCGTCTGTGCGAGCGCGAGCGGTGCGAGCGCCGCGCCGACGAGCACGACGGCGCCGATCGCGACGCGCGTCCGGCGCCAGCCGAGGCGCTTGATCAGCAGCGCCGCCTCGGGGACGAACAGGAAGACCGCGAAGTAGTGCGTCAGCAGCGCGAGGCTCGACGCGAGCGCCCAGTACGCGAGCCGGCGCCCGTCGGGACGCTCCAGCGCTCGCTGCCAGCAGACGAACGCGACGGCGCTCAACAGGATCAACAGCGCGTACGAGCGCGCCTCCTGCGAGTAGTAGTACATCCCCGGGTTGACCGTTGCGAGCGCGGCCGCCCACAGCCCGACGCGCGGCGAGATCCGCCTGCCGGCCGCGTAGACGACCGGGATCAGCGCCGTGCCGGCGAGTGCCGAGAAGGCGCGGAAGGCGATCGGCCCGGTGCCGAACACCTTCGTCCATGCCCACACGAGCACGTAGTAGAGCGGCGGCGTCGACTCGCCCGAGCTGAGGTGCGAGAGCATGCCGCCGAAGCCACGGTCGACCAGATGCAGCGTCGCCGACTCGTCGAGCCAGATGCTCTGCACGTCGAGCGTCGCGAAGCGCAGCGCCGCGCCGATGACCGTCAGCGCGAGCAGCGCCGTCATCGGTCCCGGCGCGGCAAGCCGCTCGGCCCACCGCGGCCTCGACGGACCGGTCGCGGCGGGCTGTCGTGGCTGCGCGCGCGGCGTTGCGCTGTCGAGCACGTCGGCGATTATGTCAGGGGCCGCGGGCACTCGAGCAGCAATCCGAGCCTACGGATCAGGAGCTCGCGAGCAGGCTCTGCACTGCCGTCGTGTACGCGCCCTTCGGCTGCAGGTTCTGCTGCAGCGCTCCGAAGTAGGCCTCGCGGTCGGTCGACGCACCGGAGCTTGCCTGGTCGCGCACCTGATAGAGCATGAACATGTTCAGGCGGCTGCCGAGCTTCAGGCGCATCGCGGCGACGGTGCTCGTCACCGTTGCGCCCGCTTCGGCGTAGCTCATGCACTTGTTCATGCCGTAGTTGTCGCTCAGGCAGTTGCCGTTGTCCGTCGCGACGCCCCACTCGGTGATGTCGATCGGGATCGACGACGGCGCGCCGTGCGCGGCGGTCTGGCTGATCAGGTCCTGCACACGGCTCTGCCAGTTGGTCCCGTACGGGTGGATCGTCCAGCCTGCGACGTAGTCGTCGAGGTTCGGGACTGCCGAGTACATCGCGTTGACCCAGTCGCCGGTCCAGTCGTCGGCCTGCGCGAGCACGCCGACGTCGACGCCGGTGGCCGAGATCGCTTCGGCGGCTTCCTTGACGCGCACGGCGTACGTCTGTGCGCGGGCCGTGTAGGAGGCTGCGCCGGCGCCGTCGCCGTACTGGTAGCCGTAGGAGGTCTCGTTGCCGAACTCGATCGTGCGGATCGCGAGCGCGCCGTCGGAGCGACCGGCCCAGAAGGTGCCGCCGGGGCCGTAGGCCTTCGCCCAGCTCGCGACGTTCTTCGCCTGTGCCGCCGTCGGGATCGACCCGTAGAAGCCGGCGAGCGGGGCTACGCGGATGCCCTTGGCGGCGTAGCCGGCGATCGCCGTCTGCAGCACCGAAGCAGGAGTTTCGATGCCGAACTCGATCCGTACGAGCTTCGCTCCGAGCGTGCTCGCGCCGGGAACGTCGGTCGACATCGTCGTGCCCGAGTTCAGGCCCGGCTGGAACGTGCCGGAGCCCGCGACCGAGCCGAAGGAGGATTCGCCGGCCGGCGGCGGCGTGGCGGGCGTGCCGCTCGTGCCGCTGCCGGAGCTCGGGGAACCGCTGCCCGAGCCGCTCTTGGAGCCGCTCGTGCCACTGGGCGCGCCGGGTGTGCTGGGCGTCGAGCCCGAGCCGGTCAGGCCCGTGAGCACTTTGCGCAGGTGCAGCAGCCGGGCGCTGCTCTTCTTCAGGCGCGTGCGGCTGGCGCGGCAGAGCTTCTTGTTGTGCCTCGCACAAGCGCGGGCGACTGCGCTCTGCTGCTTGCGGACCGTACGCTCGGCCGTCTTCGCCTCGACCTGCGCGTGCTGGACCGCGGCCGCCGTGGCGAGCACGCGGGACTGGCCGGCGTTCGCCGTCGCGGTGCAGACGAGCGCTCCCAGCAGAAGTACGGCGATCAGCAACAGGCGCGGCGTGCTTGGGCGTACGTACATGGGTGCTCCTTCGGTAGCTGGGCGGTCTCGAAGAGATCCCTGGCTTTGCGAACCCGCCTCGCGACGGGTGTGCCTTTGTCGTGTGATGTGGAGACCGACGCGGTGCGCCGTGGCCTATGCATCGACAGCTCACGTCGAAGCCCGACGCGCAGCGCGATGCTTGGACGGATGTCGCAGCCTCGCGCGCGAGTGAATGCCCTCGGTCAAAGCGGGTACTTCACGCGGGAAGCGGGGTACGATGAGGCAGTGGCGCGCACACCGATCGACCATTGCTACCCGGGCGCGCCGCGTTCAAGTCAGACAGGCGATACGACGATAGGGACGGCATGACGAGCAGCTGCTTTCGACGCCCGCAGCCGGCGCGGGCCTGTCCCCCGATGGAGATCGCGTGAACTTCGCCGCCCAATCGGGTCGCCCCGAGGTGGGAAGCAGCCTGCTCAGCGGCCTGCGCGTGCTGCGCCGGCGCTGGCTGACGGTGCTCGGCGTCGTGATCGTCTGCCTCGCCGTCTCGCTGATCCAGCACAAGCGCGCGGCGAAGACCTACAAGGCGTCCGCGAGCGTGACCTTCCAGAGCTCATCGCTCGCCAGCTCGGTGCTCGGCGTGAGCGGCGGAGGCGTCGGCGAACCGCAGCGCGAAGCGGCGACGAACGTCCTCATCGCGCATTCGCCCGAGGTTGCCGCGGAAGTGCGCAAAGAGCTCCACTTCGAGCGAAGAAGTCAACTCGCTGCTCGACGAGGTCACCGTCGAAGCGCAGCCGAACGCCAACGTGCTGAGCATCACCGCGAGCACGTCCAGCCCGCGTGGCTCGGCGCTGCTCGCGAACGCCTTCGCCGATCAGTACATCGCCTTCGAGACGAGCTCGCAGCTGTCGAGCATCACAGCGGCCGAAACGCGCTTCAAGCAGCAGCTCGCCGCGCTCTCGCCGGAATCGCCGGAACGCTCGACGCTGCAGAAATCGCTGCAGCGGCTGAACGAACTTCGCGCGCTCGCCGGCGGCACGTCGCAGATCATCGGCCGCGCACGCCCGCCGGCGTCGCCTTCGGGGACGTCCACCCGTACGGCGGCTCTGCTCGGAATCGTCGTCGGCCTGGCGCTCGCCTTCTCGCTGCTGTTCGTGATGGAGACGCTCGACAAACGAATCAAGACGATCGAGGAATTCGAAGAGGAATACCGCCTGCCGGCGCTCACGGGCGTGCCGCAGTCGAGCTTCCGCAACCCGCTCGCCTCCGAACGCACCGAATTCCTCGAGCCCCACCGGATCTTGCGCAGCGCGCTCGACCTGGCCGCCGTCACGCGCCAGCTCGAATCGCTGCTGATCACGAGCGCCGTCTCGGGCGAGGGAAAGACCGGCGTCGCGGTCGACCTCGCGCACGCGATCGCGCTGACCGGGCGTCGCGTCGTGCTCGTCGAGATCGACTTGCGCCGCCCGACCGTCGGTCGGCACCTCGGCCTCCCCGCCGGCGACGGCCTGACGAAGGCGCTGATGCGCCCCGACTCGCTCGCGGAGCTGCTCGTCGAGCCGTTCCCGGAGCTGCCGAACTTCCAAGTGCTGCCCTCGGGGCTGCGCCCGCCGAACCCGTCCGAGCTGCTCGGCTCGCCGAGCCTCGCGGATCTGCTGCAGGAGCTGATGACCCCCGACGGGATCGTGATCCTCGACGCGCCGCCGCTGCTCCCCGTCGCCGACACGCAGGAGCTCTTGAACAAATCGATCGTCCACGGAACGGTCGTCGTCGCGCGCGCGGGCAAGACGACCCGCGACGAGGTCCGCCGCGCGCGGATGATCCTCAACCGGCACATGGTCGAGCCGATCGGGCTCGTCGTGACGGGGCTGCGCGAGCTGAACCGCTACGGCTACGACGTCGACCCGGCGACAGCCGACGGCGACCCGAGGACGGCGAGGGTGATCGACGCCCGCTCTGAGTCCTTCGAGCCTGAAGCTGCGCGAGCTTCGCAACTGATCGCGGCGAGGCCGATGTTCGCGCGCCGCGCTCAAGCGCTTTCGACGAGCGAGCCGGCACTGGCCGCAGTCGCTTCGGGGGGGACGCTGCTGATCTGCGTGCTCGCTTCGAGCAAGCTCGGCGTCGATTGCGTGCTGGCGCCGCTCGGTGCCGTGCTCGTCTACATCCTGCTGCGCAGGCCGGTCGCGATGACGGCGCTCGTCGTCGGCCTGGCGATCCTCTGCGAGGGAGCGTCGTTCGGGCTGTTCACGTTCACCTCGACGCTCTACACGAGCGTCTACAAGAACCTCACGCCGCTCGACGGGCTCGTCGTGTTGACGATCATCTCGATCGGCTGGGACGTCAGCCGCAGCCGCCGCGAGCCGCGGCTGCCGCGCGTGCTCGTGCTGCCCGCGATCTTCCTCGGGCTCGGCATGATCGCCGGGGCCGTGTCCGGCTCGGGCTCGGGCGAGAGCATCAAGTTCGTGCTGCTCTCGGAGAACCAGCTGCTGTACCTGCTCGTGCTGCCGCTCGCCGTCGCGAACCTCGAGATCGACCGCCGTCAGATCAAGCTGCTGCTCGGCGGCGCCTTCGTGCTGGCGATCGTCAAGGCCGTGCTCGGGATCGCCGAGGTGACCAGCGGTCACGGCGTCTCGATCGAGGGCAGCGCGACGCTGACCTACTACGAACCGGCCGCCAACTGGGTGATCATGGTCGGCGTGCTCGTGATCTTCGCGGCGATCGTCGCGCGCGTGCGCCCGCCGCTGTGGATGCTGCTCGGCTCGCCGCTGCTCGTCGCCTCGCTGCTGCTCTCCTACCGCCGCTCGTTCTGGATCGCGGCCGTGCTCGGGCTGATGCTCGTGTTCCTGCTGGGCACGTCGCCGATCGGCCGGCGGATGCTCGTGCCGACGGCGCTGCTCGTCGCCGGCGCGATCCTGCTGCTCGGGTCGATCAACTTCCAGTCGCAGCTGCCGATCGTCAAGCGCGCGACGTCGTTGAGCCCGACCGACCTGCAGAGCAACATCGAAGACCGCTACCGGCTCGACGAGCGCGCCAACGTGCTCGCCGAAATCAAACGCCACCCGATCAGCGGGCTCGGTGTGGCGGTGCCGTGGAAAGCGACCGTGCGCACGCTCTCGACCGAGCACGAAGAAGGGCGCCAGTACGTGCACTTCGCGGCGCTCTACTTCTGGCTGAAGCTAGGGATCCTCGGCCTGCTCGCGTACATCGGCGTGATCACCGCGAGCATGGTGCTCGCCTGGCGTGCCTGGCGGCTGAGCCGCGAGCCGCTGCTGCGCGCGTTCGCGCTCGCTTCGATGTGCGGCGTCGCGGGTCTGATCGTGATCGACACGACGGCGAGCTTCACCGGGGTAGACCCTCGCTTCACGGTGATCTTCGCCGCGCAGATCGGCCTGCTCGCGCAGATCGCACGCACCGCACGCGCGCAGCCCGAAGACATGATCGACGCCGCGCCGGCGCCTGTCTGAGCTCAGGCCGTGGCGCCCGGCGCGCGTGCGGGCGCCGGCGGAGCGTCGTCGTCGAGCAAGCGGCTGAGCGCCTCGATCGAGTAGCGCTCCTGCGCGAGCGCTCGCCCGCTGCGGCCGAGCTCGACCGCTTCGCCGCGCAGTGCGCGGACGAGCGCCTGCGCGAAGGCCGGCGCGCCGTCGGCGATCAGGCAGTGCTCGCCGCCGATCACCTCGAGCCCGTTCGCGGCGCGCGGCGTCGCGACGACCGGCAGGCCGTAGGCGAGCGCCTCGACGAACTTCAGCGGCGAGCCGCCGCCCTGCAGCAGCGGCACGACCGCGCACGAAGCCCGCGCGTAGGCGTCGCGCAGATCGGCGACGAAGCCGAGCGTCTCGACGCGCGCGTCCATCGGCGGCTGCTGCTCCAAGCCGCCGCCGACGAGCTGCAGGCGCGCGTCCGGCAGCGCTTCCCAGACGCGCGGGAAGACTTGCTCGAGCAGGAAGTCCAAGCCGTTGCGGTTCGGCTCATAGGCGAAGTTCGCGACGAACGTCGCGCGCTGCTGCTCGACCGGCGCGAGGACCGGCTCGATGCTCGTCACGTCGACGACGTTCGGCACGTAGCGCAGCCGCGCGCCCGGGCACAGCTCGGCCGCTGCGGCGATGTCGGCGGCGCTGACCATCCACGACTCGGCCGCGTGCGCGAGCAGGCCGCGCTCGAACGAGCGCAGCTGGCGCTGAGCGCGGCCGCCGCGCGGTTCGATCTCGTGGCGAAAGCCCGACTCGAGGTTGTGCGCGTTGTAGACGACCGCGCGCTTGCGCGCGAGTCCCGCGAGCGCGGCAGCGGCGATCGGCCCGTCGGCGATCACGCGGCCACAGCCGGGCTCGGCGCCGAGCTTCGCCGCCGCCGCCGCGAGCTCGCGCGAGACGCCGCGCGCGAACCCGTCCGGCAGCCCGCGCGCGCGGGCGCCGGCGTAGGCGAGCAGCCGGCCGGCGCCGCGCGAGGGCACGACCGCGCGCAGCTCGACCCCGTCGATCGCCGAAAAGCTCGCATCGGGCTCGTCGGCACCGAAGCGGACGTACAGCAGCGTCAGGCCGTCGCGCCCGCTGCCGGCCGCGAGCGCGCGCGCGACGCCGTACGTGCGCATCGCCTGTCCCGAGCGCAGCACCGGCGTGTGCGTCGTCACGAGCAGGTCCTTCACAGCGCGTCGATCGCTTCGGCGATCTCCTCCAGGCGCCGATCCCACGAGTGCGACGCCGCCGTGCGCGAGCGCTCGGCGCGCTGCGCCGGGCTGTCGGCTGCGAGCGCCGTATCGAGCAAGCCTGCGATGCCCTGCGCGTCGGGTGCGCGCGCGACCTCCGCGACGCCTGCGAGCGCAGGCAGCGGCGTCGCGACGACGGGCAGGCCCGCGGCCAGGTACTCGTAGACCTTCATCGGGAAGATGCTCCCCGTCAGCTCGTTGATCGAGTACGGGATCAGCCCCGCGTCGGCGCCGCGCAGCACGGCCGGCAGCTCTGCGTATGCGCGCGGGCCGAGCAGGTGGATGTTCGGCTCCGCCGCAAGCCCCGACGGGTCCGTTCGCGGATCGCCCGGCCCGACCGGTCCGACGAGCGCGAACGACCACTCGCGCCGCGCCCGCGCGAGCTCGATCAGTAGCTCGAAGTCGAGCTTCGTCGCGACGATCGCGCCCGTGAAGACGATCCGCGGCGAGGGCAGCGCCGCGACGGCGGCGTCGAGCGGTCCGTCCTGCAGCGCCGTCGCGAACAGCTCCGTGTCGGCGACGTTCGGGACTTCGAGCACATTGTTCGAAGAGTCCGCGCAAGCGCTCCGCGAGCGCCGGCGCACTGGCTAGCACGAGGTCCGCGCGAGCCGCGAAGCGCGCCTCGGCCGCGCGGAAGCTCGCCGCGTCGATCCCCGCCTGGGCCGCCATGTCGTCGACGCAGTGATAGACGACGAGCCGCGGATCGAGCGGATCGACGAGCACCTCGGCCTGTGGCACGTACGCCCACAGGATCGGCCGCTCCACCCCGGCGCTGCGCATGCCGCGACGCACGAGCGCCGGCAGCAGGCGGGCGTTGATCGCGCGCGCGATCCGCGAGCGATGCAGCGGCAGGACGAGCGGCGAGAGCACGTGCAGCCCGTCGACGGCGCGCGGTCCCGACAGGCCGCGCCGCAGCCGCCGCCAGATCCGCGCGAGGTCGCGCCCCGCAAGCTGCGGGCGGCGCAGGCCGAGCGACTCGACGAACAGCACGCGGTTCTCGGCGGCGAGCCGTGACATCAGATGGTGCTGGTTCGTCCACAGCTCGCTGTCCCAGTCGGCGAAGCCGACGCAGACGATGTCGCGACCGCGCAGGCGCGTCGCCGCGGATGCGGGTGCAAGCTTGACCTGGGGTGCCGATTCGGCCATTGGCGCCATGATTTCAGGCGGGGTGGCGTGTAGTCTCGCGCCGGTGCAGAGCGCAGATTCAACGGCGAGCGCGCCGCTGCTCGCGGAGCTGCGCGAGCGCTTCCCGCGCGTCGCCGTCGTCCACGACTGGCTGACCGTTCCGGGCGGCTCCGAGCAGGTCGTCATGGAGCTGCTCGAGATGTTCCCGCAGGCCGAGCTGTTCACATCCGTCTACGACCCCGCGCCGTGGTCGCCGCTGATCACCGAGCGGCCCGTGCACAGCTCGTTCCTCAACCGCATCCCGGGCGCGACGCGCCACTACCCGAAGCTCCTGCCGCTGATGAACCGCGCGTTCCGCTCGTTTGACCTGTCGGGCTTCGACCTCGTGCTCTCGAGCAGCCACGCCTGCGCGAAGAACGTGCGCACGCCGCCCGGCGCGCTGCACGTCTGCTACTGCCACACGCCGATGCGCTACGCCTGGGAGGAGGGCTTCCTCGACGGCGAGGAGGTCGGCAAGCTGACGCGGCTCGCCTTGCCGGCACTGCTGCGCTGGCTGCGCCGCGTCGACCTGAAAGGCTCGCGCGGCCCGGACGTGTTCGTCGCCAACTCGCGGCACGTCGCCGCTCGCATCGACCGCTTCTACGGGCGCAGCGCCGAGGTCGTCCATCCGCCCGTCGACGTCGATCACTACCTCTCGCTTGCGCACGACGCCGAGGACTTCTACCTCGTCTTCGGCCGCGTCGTGCCGTACAAGCGCGTCGATCTCGCCGTTGCCGCCTGCGAGCTGCTCGCGCGACCGCTGAAGGTCGCCGGCGGCGGCCGCGCGCTCGACGCGGTCAGTGCGAGCGTCGGCCCCGACACCGAGCTGCTCGGCAAGGTCTCCGACGCCGAGCGCGATCGCCTGCTCGGCGGCGCGCGCGCACTGCTGTTCCCCGGCGAGGAGGACTTCGGGATCGTGCCCGTCGAGGCCCAGGCGGCAGGCGTCCCGGTGATCGCCTACGGCGTCGGCGGCGCCTCGGAGTCGGTGCTCGACGGCAGCACCGGCGTGCTGTTCGCCGAGCAGAGCGCAGCGGCGCTCGCGGCCGCGATCGAGCAGTTCGAGGGCATCCGGCTCGACGACGGCGAGATCCGCGAGAACGCGCGGCGCTTCGGGCGTGAGCGCTTTCGCGCGGAGATGGCCGGCGTGATCGCCCGCGCGCGCCCGAGCGCGACCTGACCGGCGCGGCCGATCAGGCTTGCAGGCCGAAGGCGCGCTGCGCCTCATCGGCGATGTAGCGCCCGATCGCCAGCGACGACGTCGCGGCCGGCGACGGCGCGTTGCGCACGTGCAGCGCGTGCTCGGTCTGCGAGAAGACGAAGTCGTCGACGAGCTTGCCGTCCTTGCCGAGCGCCTGCGCGCGAACGCCGGCGAACGCCGGCTCGACGTCGCCGACGCGCAGCTCCGGCAGGAAGCGCGCCGCGGCGTGCACGAACGCCGAGCGCTGTGCCGCGTGGCGCAGCTCGGTCACGCCCGTGCCCCAGAAGCGCCTGAGCATCTTCCACGTGCCCGGCCACGCGAGCGTGTCGAGCAGATCGTCGCGGCGCACCTTCGACAGGCGGTAGGCATCGCGCGCACCCGCCATCAGCGCCGTCGGACCGATCAAGACGTCACCGCCGATGTGCTTCGTCAGATGCACGCCGAGGAACGGCAGCGCCGGGTCCGGGACGGGGTAGATCAGCGAGCGCACGAGCGAGCGGCGCTGCGGGACGAGCCGCAGGTATGCGCCGCGGAACGGGACGATCCGCGGGTCGGGGCTCGCGCCGGCCATCACCGCGAGCCGGTCTGCCCACGCGCCGGCGCAGAAGACCGCGTGGCGCGCCTCCGTCACCCCTTGCGCGTGCGCGATCCGCAGCGAGCGCCCCGTGACCTCGATGCCCTGTACGCCGCAGCTCGTCGAGACCGTGCCGCCGCCCTCGCGCACGTCGCCGGCGTAGGAGCGCGCGACCGCCGCGAAGTCGACGATGCCCGTGTTCGGCGAGTGCAGCCCGGCGATCCCTCGCGCGTGCGGCTCGATCTGCTCGATCTCGCCCGCGTCGAGCCGGCGCAGGCCCTCGACGCCGTTGGCGTGGCCGCGCCGTTCGATCTCCGCCAGCCGATCGAGCTCGGAGCGGTCCGTCGCGAGGATCAGCTTGCCGCAGCGCTCGTGCGCGATGCCGCGCTCTTCGCAGTACTCGTACATCTCGCTCGCTCCCTCGACGCACAGCTGCGCCTTCAGCGAGCCCGGCGTGTAGTAGACGCCCGCGTGGATCACGCCCGAGTTGTGTCCCGTCTGGTGCTCGCCGACGTCCGCTTCGCGCTCGAGCACGCACAGCGAGGCGCTCGGGTTGCGTGCGATCAGCTCGCGCGCGACGGCGAGGCCCACGATGCCGCCGCCGACGATCGCGATGTCCGAGCGCTCGGGCGCGCGTTCGGCCGTTGGCACAGCGGTTGACATGCGTCAGCACTGTAGTCGCAGGATCGGGCGCGGACCGGTCGCCGCCTGCCAGACGCGGCACGGGCTTGCCGCCCGTGGAAGCGATGTGAATGCCGCTCGCGCGCCGGCCCCGAAGCTCCGTCTCGACGGTGCTGAATGATGTAAAGGTTTGGTTTCTTTTGAGCGGGTATAGACAGCTTTGTGATTGGCTGGCGCGCTCTAGGCGGCGTTGGTCGCGTCAAGTCAAGTCGAGTCGCTCGCGTGGGTGCGGGTTGGAAAGGGGAGGCCTTGAGGAAGCATCTGCTCTTGGCGCTGATCGCGTCTGCGGTCTTCGCCGCGTCCGCGACGGCGACCGCTTCCTCACCGACGCTGACGCTGAGGGGCTCGTCGCTGAGCTGGACCGCCGTGCAGGGCGCCTCCAGCTACCAGGTGCAGGCCGTCGCGGCCGGCGAGAAAAACTTCACGTATGTGACCGGCCGCAGCTACGCGATCCCCGGCCCGCTGACGGTCACGACGAAGTACCGCGTGCGCGAGTACACGCCCGAAGCCGGCTCGTGGTCGAACCGCATCACGATCAGGGTCGCCCAATCGGAAAAGTCCAAAAACGAAAAAAAATCAAAAAAAGAACAGCGAGAAGAAGAAGAAGCCGAAGTCCCGGCGGAAGGCGAAGGAGAAGCCGAACGCGGCCCGATCCAGTTCTCACCCGGCATCAACGGCGGCGCCGACGGGACCTACGACGTGCCCGGCGTCGCTTCGCTCGGCGCGAAGCTCGTGCGCCTCGACGTCGGCTTTCAGCGCGTCAACGAAAGCGCGGTCGCGCAGGAGGCCGCCCAGTACGTCGCGAAAGGCATCACGCCGCTGATCCTCTACGACTTCCACGGGACGATGCCGACGGCCACGCAGGTCCAGGGGATCGCCGCGCTCGCGCGGATCCCCGGAGTGAAGACGGTCGAGTTCGGCAACGAGACCTCCTACGGCTATCAGTACGGCGACGGCTCCAGCTCGTCCTCCTACAAGGAACGCGCGCGCACGTACGCGCACCGTTTCGTCGAAGCCGCCAAAGCGCTGATGCCCTACCACATCGGCTTGCTCGCGCAGGCCAGCGACGGCGGCTCCGGCAGCCCCGTGTGGGTCAACGAAATGTTCGCCGCCGAGCCGCAGCTGCTCTCCTACGTCAGCGGCTGGACGATCCATCCCTACGGGACGAGCGGCACCGCGGAGATGTCGCGGATGATCTCCGACCTCGCGCAGCACGGCGACACGACGCTGCCAATCGACATCACCGAGTGGGGCATCGCCAGCGACAACGGCCGCTCGCTCAGCGAAAACTACGGCTTCCCCGTCAACCTGACCTACGCGAAGGCCGGCAGCCTGTTGAGCGAATGGGTCGCCAAATACCGCGCGCAGTGCAATGGGCGCCTGCGCGACTTCATCCTCTACCAGGTGCGCGACCAGCAGAAGCCCGGCGCCTCGAAATCGCGCGAGGCCTACTTCGGCGCGCTCGAGCACGAAGATCAGCGCAAGGTCGGCTACACCGAAGCCGTCGAAACGCTGATGAAGCAGGGCTGAGGCGCGAGGGCCGAGGTGCGAGCGCCTGAGCGCTAGCCCGACGGCGACGCGGCCGCAGGCGCGCTCGCGACGATCGGAGCCGTCGCGGCCGCTGCGTCGACGAGCCCCGCGCCGTACAGCGCTTCGTCGCCGCCACCGCCGAGCTTGCGCGCCGTCGAGCGCAGCCGTGCGATCAGCTGCGCCGGCGTCGGATGCTTTCCGAGCACGCCGCTCGCGATGATCAACGCCGCCGTCGCGGCGACGTGCGGCGCCGCCATCGACGTTCCTTCATAGCCCGTCGGCAGGCCGAAGCGACGCGGCGAGGAGCCCGTGAACGTCTCCTGGAAGACGTCGCGCCCGGCCGGGCTTTCGGCGTGGCAGTTCGGATCGCCCGGCAGGCTCGCGTCCGCGCCGCCGCCGGGCGCGACGAGCGTCAGCCCGCTGCCGTCGTTCGAGTAGTCCGCGAGGCAGCCGTGTTCGGTCGTCGCGCCGACCGCGACGACGTCCGGCGCGCGCGCCGGGTAGGCGATCGCCGAGTGCGCCTCGTTGCCCGCCGCCGCGACGACGAGCACGCCGCGCCGGCGCGCGAAGCGCAGCGCTTCGATCAGCTCCGGGATGTCCGACGCCGTGACGCTGCTCGAGAACTCGAGGCTCAGGTTGATCACCTGCGCGCCGTGCTTGACCGCGTAGCGCACGCCTTCGGCGATCGTCGAAGCTTCGCCTTCGCCTTGGCTGTCGAGCACGCGCACGGGCATGATCCGCGAGGCGAACGCCAGTCCCGTGACCGACAGGCGGTTGTTCGTCGCCTCCGCGATCGTTCCCGCGACGAACGTGCCGTGGCCGTTGCGGTCGTTCGGGAAGCGGTTGTGCGCGATGAAGTCGTAGCCGCCGACGAAGTCGTAGCGCGAGAAGTCCGGCGAGCGCAGGAAGCGTCCGTGCTTCGCGTACGCGACGCCCGTGTCGAGCACCGCGACGATCACGCCTTTGCCGCCCGGCGCGCCGTCGGCCGCGACGTTCGCCCACGCCTGCGGCGCGTTCACGCCGAACGGGCCCGAGAAGTTCCACTGCAGCTGCTGCCAGTCGCCCGCCGCGCTGCCCTCGCCGCGGTCGTTCGGGATCAGCGGCGCGCCCGGCGTGCCCGTGAGATGTGCGCGGTAGTCCGGCACGGCCCAGACGACGTCCCGCTCGCCGCGCAGCCGCTGCAGCGCGGCGGCGATGCTCACGCCGCGCGCGAGGCGCAGCACGCGGGTGTGCGGCGCGGTGACCTCGGGCGCGCCCGCTCCGGCGGTGCTCGCGATCGCCGCTCGCGTGCGCGAGGGCGTCGCCGTCGCGTACTTGACGAGGATCCGCCCGGGCGTGTACGCCGTCGCTCGAGCCGTTGCCGCAGCGGCGCTCGCGCCGCCCGGCGAGGCCGCGCAGGCAGCGCAGGCCGCGGCGAGCAGCAACGTACGGCGGATCGGAGCGTGGCGGCGACGGCCGCTGATCGAGAGAGTCATGGCGCTTCGGTAATGATGATGCTCAGGCGTGCTGCGGGCGGCACGCACTGTCGCAGAGCCCGCGGCGTAGATCGATGAGCGAGCGCTTGTTGTCAAACGAGGACTACTTCATGCGTCTCGCGCTGCGCGAGGCCGAGCTCGCCGGCGCCCACGGCGATGTGCCGATCGGCGCCGTCGTCGTGCACGACGGCGAGCTGATCGCCGCCGCGCACAACGAGCGCGAGCTGCGCCAGGACCCGACTGCGCACGCCGAGATCCTCGCCTTGCGCGAGGCCGCGCAGGCGCTTGGAAGCTGGCGTGTGCTCGACGCTACGCTCTACGTGACGCTCGAGCCGTGCGCGATGTGCGCCGGCGCGATCGTTCTCGCCCGCGTCGAGCGCGTCGTGTTCGGCACCGAGGACCCGAAGGCCGGCGCGTGCGGCAGCGTGCTCGACGTGCTCGCCGAGACGCGCCTCAACCATCGGCCCGACGTGCTCGCCGGGCCGCTGCGCGAGGAGTGCGGCGAGCTGCTGCGCTCGTTCTTCGCCGCTCGGCGGCGCTGAGCCGGCGCGCGCCGCTCAGCGCCGCAGCGCGACTCGACTAAGATCACGCGTCCTCCCTGTCGAGGTCGTGGAGGGGTGGCAGAGCGGTTGAATGCGGCGGTCTCGAAAACCGTTTCAGGCCTGATTGGTCTGACGAGGGTTCGAATCCCTCCCCCTCCGTAGCAGCGCTGCGCGGACGCCGACGCCTGCCGCGCGCCGCCGCGGCGTGCTCGCCGAGCCCCGAGCGCGGGACTCCGCCATCGCGGAGAGCCCGCCACCTCGGGGTCCCCGGGGGCAAGCTCCCGAGGACCCCTTGGCGGGGCCCGTGTCGCGCCCTGCTTGCGCAGAGCAGCCACCGGGCCGGTGCACTTGACCATCTGTGGGGATGATTGTGCAGCTATGAGAGTACTGTCTTTAATTCCTAGGACCAGAGCCCCTGGACATTGACGCTAGGACTACGACATGTTTCCTGCGTGCACGACGAACCCGACCTAGCGCTGGCGGCGCATCTCAAACAGCTTCGCGAAGATCGCGAGATCACGCAAGAAGAGCTCGCGTTCGATGCCGGGCTCACCGCCTCGGCCCTTTCGCGCATCGAGCGCGGCCTGAACAGCCCTGGCTGGATGACCGTCCGGCGGATCGCCGACGCGCTCGAAGTGAGCGTCGCAGACGTTGCCGCAGAGGTCGAAGCAGCCGAGGCAGAAGCGAACGAATAAGGCCGATCGCAGCCGCGCTCGGCGCCGTGCGAGCCCTCGCACGCACGGGATCGTCTCGCTTGCTAGAACAGCCCCTTGAAGAACTTCACGGCGATCGAGCCGAGGAAGATCACCGAGAAGACGCCGAGCGCGCCGATCGCCGCTCCGGCTGCTGACAGCACGACATCCGTCAGCAGATAGCCGAGCGCGAGGACGACGACGCCGATCGACGGCAGCGTGTCCAGCCCCGAGAAGGGTGGAGCGAGAAACGCCGCGAGCGTCAGTCCGAGGACGACGAGCCCGAAAACGCCGCCCGACAGGCGATGGCCGAACAGCCAGCGCCCGCGTGGCCGTGAGATCCGCTCGAGGCCGCGGATCCTGCGCAACAGCGTATTGACGAACTTGACGCGGCTCTCGCCGCCGAGCTCGAGGCCTCTGAAGCGCTGTGGCAGCCACACCTCGCGCCGCCCGACGATCAGCTCGAGCGCGAGCAGCATCGTGACGATCTCGAACACGTGCGTCACGCCGCCTGTCGGCAGCGGCAGCGCGGGCACGGCCATCAGCAGCACGAAGATGATCGCGAAGCTGCGCTCGCCGAACACCTCGATCAGGCCGCCGAGCGTCTTCGGCTCCTCGTCGCCGAGCCAGCGCTCGAGCTCGTCGCTGACCTTCTCCGGCGCGGGGCGCTTCGGGCTCGCCATCCACGCATTCTCGCCGCTTCGGCAGTGGGCGCCGCGCCCTGCCGTCCTACGTGCTTCTGCGGCTGTGCTTCATCGCGCGCAGTGCGCCGGCGCGATGATCTCGGCGCTAAGCGCTGACCGGCTCTCGCCGGCGCGCTTCGGCGAGCAGCTCTGCGAGGATCTCGCCGAGCGCGAGCGTCTGGTCGTGCTCGACGAGCGCGCCGTCGGCGGCGAACGCGTTCTCCGCATCCGCCACGGGAAGTTCGCTGTCGATCACGCGCGCGCCCGCCGCGGCGAGCGACTTGCGCAGCTCCGCCTGCGCCCACACGGCCCCGAACATGCCCGTGCTCGTGCCGATCACGGCCGCCGGTTTGTTGCGCAGCGCAGCCCTCGCGAACGGTCGCGAGGCCCAGTCGACGGCGTTCTTCAGCGCGCCCGGGATCGAGTGGTTGTACTCCGGCGTCGCGAACAGCAGCGCATCGGCCGCTTCGAGTTGCTTGCGCCACTCGATCACGGCGTCCGCCGGCGCCTGCTCGTCGTCCTCGTCGAACGGCGGGATCGCCTTCAGCGCGTCGAACTCGACGAGCTCCGCCTCGGGCGGCAGCAGTGCTGCCGCCGCCCGAAGCAGGCGCCTGTTGTGCGAGTCGCGGCGCAGCGAGCCGGAGATGCCGAGTACTCGCATCGTCGCTCCTACTCGCTGTCCTGGGCGAGCTCGAGCTCGACCGTCAGCTTGACGTCGTTCGCCAGCGCGAAGCCGCCCTTCGGCAGCGGCGCGTTCCACTCCAGGCCGAACTGCGTACGGTCGATGACCGTCTCGAGCGTCACGCCGATCTTGATCGCGCCGCCGAGCGTCTCGTGCGGGTCCGTGATCGTTCCGCGCGCCTCGACGGCGTGCGTGTGGTCCTTGATCGTCAGCTCGCCGTCGAGCACCAGCTCCTCGCCGTTACGGCGGATCGACTCCGAGCTGAAGCGCAGCTGCGGGTAGCGCTCGGTGTCGAAGAAGTCCGGCGAGCCGAGGTGGGCCTGGAGGTTCTCGTCTTTGACGACGATCGAGCCGGCGTCGACCGTCCCGTCGAGGCGTGCCTTGCCGTCCTCGCCGACCGTCAGCGTCGCGTCGATCTGCTCGAAGCGGCCGCGAAACGTCGCGACGACCATGTGCTTGACGGCGAAGCTCGCCGACGAGTGCGTCGGGTCGAGCTTCCACGTACCGGCTGGAAGCTTCGTCTGGGTCTCTGTTGCAGTGGCTGACATCGGGGCTCCTTGAAGTGGTGTGGTGGATGTTCTCGCGGTTCTCTGTGCGGCAGTCTGTGTCGATCAAATGATCCGGACCGTAGTCCGCATACGGCTATACTAACAGAAATGGACCGCAGTCCGCTAATCGCTCCAGGTAAGCTCTCCGAAGTGGAGGGCAATGTCGCGCAGCGGGGGTTGCCGATGCTCGAGCCTGTCCGGCACGAGCGGGCCGATGCTGCGCGCAACCGCGCGACGATCCTCACCGCCGCCGAAGCGCTCGTCGCCGAGCACGGAGCCCAGTGCGTGACGATGGACCAGGTCGCGCGCGCGGCCGGCGTCGGCAAGGGCACGCTGTTTCGCCACTTCGGCGACCGTTGCGGGCTGATGCGCGCGCTGCTCGACGAGCGCGAGCGCAGCTTTCAGGAGGGCTTCATCCGCGGCGCTGCACCGCTCGGCCCCGGCGCGCCGCCGCGCGAGCGCCTGATCGCATTCGGCGAGCGGATGCTCGAGCACATCGAGATCCAGGGCGATCTGCTCGCGGCCGCCGAGGGAGCGCCGGGCGAGCGCTTGCGCCACAGCGTCTACGCGGCCTACCGCGCACACGTCACGGTGCTGCTCGAGCAGAGCGGCTACGCCGGGGACATCGGCTACCTCGCCGACGTGCTGCTCGGTGCGCTCACCGCCGAACTGGTGCTGTTCCAGCGCCGCGAGATGGCGATCCCGCCCGATCGGCTGAGGGCCGGCTGGGGCGGGCTGATCGTCTCGCTGCTCGGCTCCGCCTGACCGCCGCCCGCGGCCGCCGCAGCCGCTCGCTCAGCCGCCGACGCGCAACACGAGCTTGCCGATGTTCTCGCCCGCGAAGAGCTTCAGCAGCGAGTCCGGGAACGCGCCGATGCCGCCCTCGACGACGTGCTCGCGCGAGACGATCTTGCCTTCGCGCAGCCACTGCGCGAGCTCGCCCATCGCCTCGCCGTAGCGCGCCGCGTAGTCGAATACGACCATGCCCGTCATCGTCGCGCGCGAGACGAGCAGCGCGAGGTAGTTCGACGGCCCGCGCACCGCTTCGGTCGCGTTGTACTGCGAGACGGCCCCGCAGATGACAATGCGCGCGTGGCGCGCCAAGCGTGTCAGCGCCGCGTCGAGAATCTCGCCGCCGACGTTGTCGAAGTAGACGTCGATGCCCGACGGCGCGTGCTCGCGCAGCGCACGGCGCACGTCCTCGCTCTTGTAGTCGATCGCCGCGTCGAAGCCGAGCTCCTCGACCAGCCAGCCGCACTTCTGCTCGCCGCCGGCGATGCCGACAGCTCGCGCGCCCTTGAGCTTTGCGATCTGCCCCGCGACGCTGCCGACAGCGCCGGCCGCGCCGGAGACGACGACCGTCTCGCCCTCCTTGACCTTCGCCACGTCGAGCAGGCCGAAGTACGCCGTCAGCCCGGTCGCTCCGAGCGTGCCGAGATACGTCGGCGCCGGCGCGAGCGACAGGTCGATCTTGCTCACGCCCTTGCCGTCCGAGCGTGCGTGCTCCTGGACGCCAAAGACACCGTAGACGTCGTCGCCGACGTCAAAGCCCGAGTGCTTCGAGGCGCTGACTCGACCGACCGCGCCGGCGCGCATCGTGTCGCCGAGCTCGACCGGTTCGATGTAGGACGCGCCGGCGTTCATCCAGCCGCGCATCGCCGGGTCGAGCGAGACGTGCGAGATCTCCACGACGAACTCGCCCTCGCCCGGCTCCGCGACGGGCTCCTCGACGAAGTCCCAGTCCGATGGCTTTGGCAGCCCTGAGGGGCGCGCCGCGAGGCACACCCTGTGGTTCATCTGGCTCATCGCTCTCCCTCCACGGATTCGGTTTGGATGCTGCTGCTCATGCCGAGACGCCGCCGTCGATGACCAGCTCCGAGCCGGTCACGTAGGCGCTCTCGTCGGACGCGAGATACACGGCCGCGTCGGCGACCTCGAGTGGATCGCCGATGCGCCCCAGCGGGATCCCCTTGATCAGCTTGTCGATCAGCTCCGGCGTGCGTTCGCGCTGGCGCGTGTTCATCTCGGTGTCGATCTGGCCCGGGTGCAGCGAGTTGACGCGCACGTGGGCACGCGCGAGCTCCTTCGCGACGACCTTCGTCATCCCGCGCACGGCCCACTTGCTCGCCGAATACGCCGTCAGGTACGGGCCGCCCGTGAGCCCGGCGAGCGAGGAGAGGTTGACGATCGAGCCGGCGCCGCGCTCGCTCATCGCCGGCGCGACGGCGCGCATCCCGAGGAACACTCCCGTCACGTTCACGTCGAGCACGCGACGGAAGTCCTCGAGCGTCGTCTCGGCAAGCGGCGCCGCGAGGAACACGCCGGCGTTGTTGACGAGCACGTCGATGCGCCCGTGCGCCTGCAGCCCCCACGCGACCGTCGCGTCCCAGTCCTGCTCGCTCGTGACGTCGTGGCCGCGCGCGAGCGCCGGATCGCCGAGCTCGCCGGCGATCTTCCGCGCGCCGTCGCCGTCGGCATCGCTCAGCAGCAGCGACGCGCCCTCCTGCGCGAAGCGCCGTGCTGTCGCTGCGCCGATGCCGCCGGCTGCGCCGGTGATCAGCGCGACCTTCCCTTGCAGGCGTTCATCGGACACGGCAGCGACTATACGTGCGTGCACCGTGCCCGCGCTCCCGCGCAGCCGCACGTAGCTGGGGCGAGGAGCGAGAGCCGCGCCGAGCCGGCAGCGGGGTTTCGCATGCGCCATAGTCGGGCATTGCAATGAGCGTGAGCGATCCAGTCCCCGACCTGCCGATCGCGCCGAGCGAGCAGATCCCGCAGCTCGGCTTCGGCGTCTTCCAGGTGCCGCCGAAGGAGACCGAGGTCGCCGTCGCCGAGGCGCTGTCGGCCGGCTATCGCCACATCGACACGGCCGCGGCCTACCGCAACGAGGGCGGCGTCGGACAGGCGCTGCACGCGTCCGGCGTCGACCGCGACGAGCTGTTCGTCACGACGAAGTGCTGGAACGACGACCAGGGCTACGACAAGGCCAAGCGCGCCTGCCGTGCGAGCCTCGAGCGCCTCGAGCTGAGCCACCTCGACCTCTACCTGATCCACTGGCCCGTGCCCGCGCACGACCTCTACGTGGAGACGTGGAAGGCGTTTGTCGAGCTGCAGTCCGAAGGGCTCGTGCGCTCGATCGGCGTCTCGAACTTCCAGCCGGAGCACCTCGAGCGGGTGATCGCCGAGACGGGCGTCGCGCCGGCGATCAACCAGGTCGAGCTGCACCCGCACTTCCAGCAGGTCGGCCTGCGCCGCGAGCACGAGCGGCTCGGCATCCTGACCGAGGCGTGGAGCCCGCTTGGGCAGGGTCTCGAGCTGGACGACCCCGCGATCGTCGAGATCGCGCAGGCGCACGGCAAGACCCCGGCGCAGGCGATCATCCGCTGGCACCTGCAGATCGGCAACGTCGTGATTCCGAAGTCCGTCACGCCCGAGCGCATCCGCGAGAACTTCGAGGTCTTCGACTTCGAGCTGAGCGGCGAGCAGATCGACGCGATCGCGGCACTCGACGCAGGTACGCGGATCGGCCCAGATCCAGAAACCTTCGTCCGGCCCTGAACCCGATGCCGCTCGCTCGCGAGGAGCTCCGCGATGGCCGGCATTGACGCGGTCGCCGTGCTCGGCGCGGGTGGCACGATGGGCCTCGGCATGGCGCGCAACATCGCGCATGCCGGCCTGCAGCTGCACGCGTGGAACCGCTCGCGCGAGCGCGCCGAGCCGCTGATCGCCGACGGAGCGCAGATCCACGACACAGCGGCCGAGGCCGCCGCCGCGGCGGATCTGATCGTCACGATGCTGACCGACGCCGACGTCGTGCTCGCGACGATGCAGGGCGAGGACGGCGCGCTCGCCGGAGCCCGCGCCGGCAGCGTCTGGGCGCAGATGTCGACGATCGGCGAGCAGGGAACGGCGCGTTGCATCGAGCTCGCGTCCGAGCACGGGCTCGTGTTCGTCGACGCGCCCGTGCTCGGGACGAAGCAGCCCGCAGCCGACGGCAAGCTCGTCGTGCTCGCGTCAGGGCCCGAATCCGAGCGCGAGCGCGTGCAGCCCGTCTTCGACGCGGTCGGGCAACGGACGATGTGGGTCGGCGACGCCGGTGCCGGCTCGCGCCTGAAGCTCGTCACCAACGCCTGGATCGTCGCCGTCGTCGAGGGCGCCGCCGAGACGATCGCGCTGGCCGAGGGGCTCGGGCTCGGCGGCGAGCAGTTCTTCGAGGCGATCGACGGAGGCCCGCTCGACATGCCCTACCTGCGACTGAAGGGCGATGCGATGATCGAGCGCGACTTCGAGCCGACGTTCGCGCTGCGCCTCGCGACGAAGGACGCGATGCTCGCCGAGGAGTCCGCCGAGCGGCTCGGGCTCGACCTGCCGATGCTCGCTGCCGTCAGCCGGCGGATGCAGGAAGGCGTGCCCGAGCACGGCGAGAAGGACCTCAGCGCGACTTACCTGACGAGCGCGCCGTCGCGCGCAGGCGCAGACTCCTAGCTCCGCGGCCGCCCCGGCATTGCGAGCCCCGCGCGGCCGCCCGGCATTGCGGATCGCGTTGCTCCGCGCCGGGCGCGCCGGGCGCTCAGCGGCGCATCTCGCGGCGCATGCGGTGCACGCGCCGGAGCTCCTGCACGGCCTCGTCGACGCCGCCGAGCTCGCCGCGCTCGCCGTCGCCGAGCAGCTCCGGCCGCAGGCGATGGCGGACGAGCTCGCCCGCGACCTGATCGACGCGCTCGGCGCCTGCACCCGGTCGCGAGCTGACGACGCGCGCCATCCGCGGGCCCTCGAACAGCAGTCCGACGCCATCGTCGAGAGCCCAGCCGCCCGGCAGCGTGCCGTCGCGCACGCTCGCGAGCCACACCGGCAGGCGCTCGGGCTCGCCGTCGGTGTGCACCGTCAGCGAGCCGTCGAGCACCCCGAGCCCTGCCAGCGGCTCCGGCGCGCCGCTCGAGCGCGTCACGCCGCCCTGGAACCAGCACATCGCACCGGCGCTGAGGCCCGCGAGCACCGTCCCCGAGCGCCATGCCCGAACGAGCAGCTCGTCGAGCCCGTGCGCCTGCCAGATCGCCAGCAGGTTGCGCATCGAGCCGCCGCCGACGTAGATGATGTCCTGCTCGAGCACGACCTCTTCGAGCGTTCGCTTGGCGTCGTGCATGCGGAACAGCGAGAGGTGCTCGTGCACACACCAGCGGTCGGCGAAGCGCGCCTGGAAGGCGTTGATCTGCGCCGTCGTGTCACCCGACGCCGTCGGCAGGAACAGCACGTGCGGCTCCTTCGCGGCCGTCAGCGAGAGCACGAAGTCGTCGAGCAGCGGGTTCGTCGGCTCCATCGTGAAGCCACCGCCGCCCATCGCGAAGATCTGGCGCTCCTCGACGGGAACGTCCGGGCGTGTGCTCACGCCGGAACCGCTGCGGGTGAGCCCGGGGCCACAGCCGGGAGCCGCTCGCTCGCCTTCGCCGCGACCGCCGCCGGACGCCGCGCCGAGCGGCGGCGCGGCCGTCGCATGGGCGCCTCGGCGCTTGCTTCCGCGACGGCCGGCTCCACCCGCTCGCGGCTCGGCTGATCCTCGCCGAGGTAGGTGACCTCGAGCGGCGTCTCGACGACGCCGTCGCCGGCGTGCTCGACGCGATACGCGCACCCGTCCGGGCGTGAGCTGACGGCCCGCTTCAGGCGCGTGCGGCGAAAGTGCAGCGCGACGCCGTCCTCGGCGGCGAAGCCGGGGCTCATGCCGTCGCCGACGAAGCGGTGGTACTCGGCGCGCCGCGCCGGCTCCGCGTCGTAGTGCACGCAGTTGGAGTACGGCAGCAGCCCGAGGCCGCGCACGCCGCGCGGCGCGCCGTGGAACGCGCTGAGCGCCTCGTCGAACCAGCACAGCGAACCGGCCGACGGGCCGCACAGCACGATGCCCTTGCGCCACGCCTTGCGCAGCACGTCGTCGAGGCCGTGCGCGCGCCAGGCGCCGAGCATGCTGACGACGTTGCCGCCGCCGACGTAGATCAGGTCCTGCGAGAGCAGGTGGCTCGCGAGGTCGTCCTCGACCCCGCCCGTGCCCTGGTCGCGGCGGAACAGCGAGACGTGGCTCGTATCGCAGCTCGCCGCGAAGCGCCTGTAGAAGCGCACGACGTAGTGGTCGGCGTCGCCCGACGCGGTCGGCAGGAAGCAGACGCGCGGACGTTCGCTGTCGGTCAAGGACAGCACGTAGTCGTCGAGCAGCGAACTGTCGCGCTCCATCGAGAAGCCGCCGCCACCGAGGGCGACGATCTGGGGGGTTCTTGGTCGCATGTGCTCGTCTCGCTCGCTTTGGTCGCTGGCGGGGCTCGAACAGGGTCGGGACGTCTCTCGAACAGCTTCAGCCAGATTGCCCCAGGCGGCGCAGGCTCAATATGGACCGTCGTAGGAGATTCAACCACCCGGGACTGGACATCCGGCGGGGGCGTCTCCATAGAGTGTCGCGCGATGCTCGCAAGCGGCCAACAGAGCTACAGCGCAGGGACGCGCTCGCCCGCGATAGCGCTGCGCGACGTCGTCAAGCGCTTCGGCTCGATCGCCGCCGTCGACGGGCTGAACCTCGAGGTGCCGACCGGAGTGTGCTTCGGCCTGCTCGGGCCGAACGGCGCGGGCAAGTCGACGACGATGCGGATGCTCACCGCGCAGGCGCTCGCCGATTCGGGCGAGATCGAGGTGCTCGGCTATGGACTGCCGCGCGAGTCCAAGCAGGCGCGTATGGAGATGGGCGTCGTGCCGCAGCTCGACAACCTCGACGTCGAGTTGACGTGCCGGCAGATCCTCACGGTCTTCGCGCGGCTCTATCGCGTGCCGAGCGCCGCTCGTGCCGACGCGGTTCAGCGCGCGCTCGAGCTCGCCAACCTCGTGCCGCGCGCCGAGACGATCGTGCGCGAGCTCTCCGGCGGGATGCGCCGGCGGCTGCTCGTCGCGCGCGGGCTGATCCACCGCCCGCGCCTGGTGTTGCTCGACGAGCCGACCGTCGGGCTCGACCCGCAGGTGCGCCAGGAGCTGTGGTCGCTGATCGACGGCCTGCGCACGCAGGGCGTCACGGTGCTGATGTCGACGCACTACATCGAGGAGGCCGAGCGGCTTGCCGACGTCGTCGCGGTGATGTCGCACGGCAAGATCGTCGCGCAGGGCACGCCGGCGGAGCTCGTGCGCGAGCACGCAGGCGAGCACGTGATCGAGGTCTACGGGCCGCCCGAGCAGCTCGCCGAGCTGAGCGAGCTCGCGGTTAGCAGGAGCTGGCAGAGCCGGCGCAGCGGCCCGGCGCTCGCGATCATGCACGCCGAGCGGCTCGACGGCGAGGCGCCTGATGGCGTGCGCCGACCGGCGAGCCTCGAGGACGCGTTCGTCGCGCTGACGGGTGAGGAGATCGAATGATGAGATCGATGATCGGTGGACGGCTCGGATGAGCGTGCAGGCGGAAGCCGACGGCACCCGCTCGCGCGTGCGGCGCGTAGGGCGCCTTGAACCGGCGGCGCTCGCGGCGGTGATGAGCCGCGACATCGTGATCTTCGGTCGCTATTGGAAGGCGACGACGTTCTCCTCGGTCGTGCAGCCGACGATCTATCTGCTGGCGTTCGGGCTGGGTATCGGCACGCTCGTGAAAACGATCGGGCACGTCAAGACGATCGAGTACGTCGCGACGGGAACCGTCGCCACGGCGGTGCTGTTCTCCTCGGCGTTCCCGGGCATGTTCAACACGTTTATCCGCTGGCAGTTCCAGCGCACGTACGACGCGATGCTCGCGACGCCGCTCGACGTCGAGGAGCTGATCACGGCCGAGATCCTGTGGATCTCGTTGCGTGCGGGCGTCTATGGGCTGGCGCCACTGCTCGTCGGGTTCGCATTCGGGTTGCAGCCCGAATGGGGAATGCTGCTCGTGCCCGCGGTTGGCTTTCTGACGGGCTTCGGCTTCGCCGCCTTCGGCGTGCTCGTCGCGGCGATCGCGAAGACGATCGACAACTTCAACTACATCACGAGCGCCGTGCTGACGCCGATGTTCCTCGTCGCCGGAACGTTCTTCCCGGTCTCGACGTTGCCCGATGGCGTGCGCCAGGTCGCCCAGGTCAACCCGCTCTACCACTGCGTTCAGCTCGTTCGCGACGCCTCGCTCGGCGCGCTGCACGCCGGCGATCTCGGGCACGCCGGAGTGCTGCTGGCTTTCGCGCTGCTGATGTGGCGACTGGCGATCTGGCGGCTCGGCACGCGGCTGATCGATTGAGCCGCCGCGCGGAGGCTCAGGGTCGCGCCGACGCCCTGGCCAATGCCTGAAGCGTTCTTCCTGTGACCGGTTGAGCGCTAAGCCTGTCGCGTGTCCCCCTATCAGGCCCGTGGCCCCGGCAGAGGTCTAGCCTGGGGAGTCGAACGGCCAGGATCACCGCCCGCGCTTGAGCAGGCAGGACTCTCGGCCGATGCGTCCAATATCAGGGCTTGGATCGAAACTTTTGGGGATTCGATGAGTCTTAATGGGCAATTGGTGCCTGGACTTACTAGGGAGGTCGGTATGAGGTCGTCTGTCCGCCGTTCGTTCTTCGCGTTGCTGGTCGGCGCGCTCATTGCCGTCCTCGCGCCCGCAGCGGCGCAGGCCGCTGTCGGCATCGAAAAGCTCGTCGCCGTCAACTGTGGCGTGGGTCACGAAGGCTGCGGTCAGGAAGCGACTGGCAAAACCGACGTGCTCGGCACGCCCGTGTTCGTGCCAAAGGAACCGAGCAAAGCCGAATCCGAAGCCGAAGGCTACACGCAGGCCGGTGGCCACGTGCCCTTCGGGATCACCGACTTCAAGCTGACCACCAAAGGCGAACCCCCGGCCCAGGAACCGGAAGGTGTGACGACTCACATCAGGACCGACGTAGCCGCAGGGCTGGCGACGAGTCCTTCCGCCGTGCCGATGTGCACCGACGAACAGTTTGGAGCTGCAGAAGCCGTTCCCGGCACAGGCTTCTACAACGCCCCGACGTGCTCCGGCGAAACGCTGATCGGCGAACAGAACGCGACCGTATTCGCCGAAGGCGTCGGCGACCTCGCCCTTTCAGGCTCTGTCTACAACCTGGAACAGTCTCAGGGGCTCGCCGCCGAGTACGGCGTCGCGCTGAAACTCCCGACCCCGATCACCAAAGGCATCCTCGAAAAAGCGTTCGCCGAAAAAGGTCACCCGCTCGGCGAACCGACCGAAAAAACGCTCGAGGAAAAACAGTATTACGCCCACACCTTGATCGAAGGCAACGTCGAATGGGGCAAACAAGCGCGCGGCACGAACGCGGGCGACTACCACGACTACTTCGAGATCGACGTCTCGCCGGCGCTGCCGCTGATCCGCTCGCGGCTCGTCTTCTTCGGCCGCAGCGGCAACGGCTCGTTCATCACGAACGCGACGAGCTGCCCCGGTGACAACACCACGCGCCTCGCAGTGACGGGCGAGGAAGGCGCAACGGTCGACCGCTCGTTCACGACGCCGGTCGGCCTCAATGGCTGCGGCCTCGTGCCGTTCGACCCGACGTTTGGACTCACGGCCGGCACGAACGAAAGCGGCTTCGACCAGCCGGACGGCATCAGCACGTCGGTCGGTCTCACGCGTCACCCCGGTGCGACCGAAATCGACTCTGCCCAGCTGAAGGTAGCCGCGGTGAAGCTGCCCGCGGGAATGACGCTGAACCCCTCGGCCGCGGCCGGGCTGACAGCGTGCACGCCCGCACAGGCGCGAATCCACAGCGAAGCCCCCGGCACCGACTGCCCGGCGACGTCGGCGATCGGCACCGTCAGCCTCGACGTCCCGACGCTGCCCAACGGCTCGCTGACGGGCACGCTCTACCTCGGCGGACCGGAAACGGGGCCGATCACGAACCCGCCGTACATCGTCTACGTCGACGCCGAGTCGGCGCGCTACGGCGTGTCGGTGCGTCTGAAAGGCGAAACGTTCCCGAACACGACGACGGGTCAGCTGACGACGGTCTTCTCGGAAAACCCCGAACAGCCGTTCACGAACATCGTGTTGAGCTTCAAGGGCGGCGCGCTCGCCCCGATCGCGAACCCGCTCAGCTGTGCCGCGGGTACGGCTGAAGGCAGCTTCCTGCCCTACACCGAAATCGGCTCGAAAACTATCGCGACGCCCTTCTCGTCAACGGGTTGCCCGGCGACGATCCCGTTCGCCCCGACCCAGTCGACGTCGAACCAGACGGCGAACGCAGGCGGCAACACGAGCTACACGTTCAACCTGACGCGTCCTGCGGGCAACCAGTACCTCGGCGCGGTCAAGACGACGCTCCCGGCGGGTCTAGTCGGCCAGATCCCGAAGGCGACCCAGTGCACCGAGGCGCAGGCGAGTGCCGAACCGAGCCAGTGCCCGGACTCGAGCCAGATCGGGGTTGCTTCGGCGATCGCCGGTGCCGGTCCGACGCCGTTCTCGTTCGGCGGCGGCAAGGTCTACCTGACCGGCCCTTACCAGGGCGCTCCGTTCGGCCTGCTCGTAACCGTGCCTGCCGTGGCGGGTCCGTTCAACCTCGGCGAGGTGAAAACGCGAGCCAAGATCGACATCGATCCGTTGACCGCTCGCGTGACCACGACGGCGAGCATCCCCACGATCCAGAGGGGGATCCCGACCCGCTTGCGCGGTGTGACGATCTCGATCAACAAGCAGGGCTTCCTGCTGAACCCGACCAACTGCAGCGCGCTCTCGACCGACTCGATCGTCACCTCGACGGACGGGGCGAGCCAGAGCCTGGCGAGCCCGTTCCAGGTCGGCAACTGCAACCTGCTCAAATTCAAGCCGACGTTCAAGGCGACGACCAGCTCGAAGACCTCGAAAGCGAATGGCGCGAGCCTTGAAACGACGCTGAACGAGGTCCCAGGTCAGGCGAACGTCAAGTCGGTCAAGGTGCAGCTGCCAAAGGCGCTTCCGTCGCGCCTGACGACGCTGCAGAAAGCCTGCGTGGCGGCGACGTTCGAAGCCGACTACCACAAGTGCCCGGCCGGCTCGTTCGTCGGCGGCGCGAGGGCGAACACGCCGACGCTGCCAGGCAAACTGAGCGGCCCGGCGATCCTCGTCTCGCACGCCAACGAGGCCTTCCCGGACCTCGACCTGGTGATGGAAGCCAACGGCGTCCGCTCGGTCCTCATCGGAAACACGGACATCAAAAACGGCATCACGACGACGACGTTCGCCTCGACCCCGGATGTGCCGGTGTCGAGCATCACGGTGAACCTGCCGCTCGGGGCGCACAGCGCGCTCGCGGCGAACGGCAACCTGTGCGCGAACCCGCTCGTCATGCCGACGACGATGACCGGCCAGAACGGCGTCGTCGTCAAACAGAACACGACGATCAAAGTCAACACGTGCGGCGTCCGCGTCGTCGGCCACAAGGTCGTCGGCAACACGGCGTACATCACCGTGCAGACCTTTGCGCCCGGGCGCGTCAGCGGCAAAGGCGCATCCGTGGCGACGCGCTTCCGCAAGCTCGCCAAAGCGCAGAAAAAGGTGACGATCAAGGTCCCGCTGACGCGCGCCGGCAGCCGCAGGCGCGGACCGTTCAAGGTCAAGCTCCGCCTCGGCTTCGTGCCGAAGGCGAAGGGCGCGCCCTCCTCGGTCTCGTTCGTCACGGTGACGTTCCGCTAGCGCAACCCTGATCGGTTAGCTGTTCGGGGGCGGCCGCTTGGCCGCCCCCGGCGTTTGCGGAGCGAAATACTGCACGTTCGTCTTGTTGTTCGCTGCCGCGCGATGCCCTAGATTGCGGGCATGAGCGTCGTGAAAGGTACGGATACCTCAGGATCGCCCGCGCCGGCCTCGGTTCTCGCGGGCGTTCGCCGCCTCACCTCGCTCGCCGACGGCGCGCGCGATGGCGACGCCGTCTTCCGTGCGCTCGCGCGCGAGCTGCTGCTCTCGCCGGGTGCCGAAGAGGTCCACGTGCACTACCTCAGCGAGGACCCGCGCGAGTTCGTCTCCGTGTACATGTTCGAGGGCGACGGGCGGCTCAGCTATCTGCTGCCGCGCGCCGAGCGCCCGCCGGGCGTCAGCTGGGTGGCGAGCACCGCGCGCAGCGTGCTGATCGCCGACGCCGAGGAGCTGCTCGAGAGCGTGCCGCGGCTCGTCGAGACCGGCGAGACCAGCTCGGCGCTGTTGATGCCGCTCAGCGAGCGTGGCGAGGTCACGGCCGTCGTGATGCTCGTACGCCGGCATTCGCCGCCCTTCGACGAGGGCTCGGTCGAGCTCGCGCGGACGCTCGTCGACCAGGCCGCCACCGCGCTCGCGCTCGTGCAGGCGCGCGCCGAGGCGGGCACGGACGCCGTCGCGGGGTGCATGAACCACCGCGCGATGCGTAGGCGCCTGGCCGAGGAGATCGTCCGCGCGACGCGCACCGGCAGCCCGCTCTCGTGCATCCTGATCGACCTCGACGACTTCAAGCGCGTCAACGACGACTACGGCCACCAGGCCGGCGACACCGTGTTGCGCGAGGTCGTCCAGGCGCTCGTCGGCGAGTTTCGGGCGTTCGACCGTGTCGCGCGCTACGGCGGCGACGAGTTCGTCGTGATCCTGCCCAACGCCGACCTGCGCAGCGCCGCGGCTGCCGCCGCGCGAGCGCTCGACCGGATGCGCGCGGTGCCCTCGCTCGGCACGAACGCAGGCATCTCGGCGTCGATCGGCGTCGCGCAGTGGCACGCGCCGATGGGCGTCGACGAACTGCTCGAAGCCTGCGATCAAGCGCTGCTGCGCTCCAAGCGCGAGGGCAAGGGTCGCGTCACGCGCGCGCCCGAGCAGCTCGCCTGAGCTGATCGCCAGAGCCGTGCTCGCAGCCGCGCCGGCTGAAGCGCGGAGCCTCTTCCGGCGCTCGTGACAGGTACGCGCGTGGCCGTTCGCCAAGCGCCGCGTGGGCCGAGCGTCGGCCAAGACTCTGCGAGACTGCTGGCATGTCGCACGGTCCAGCCAGCACGCCCGGGAGATGTGAATGACGCAGAACAGCTTTGGCGCGAAGAGCAAGCTCGAAGTCGGCGAGCAGAGCTTTGAGATCTTCCGCCTCGACGCCCTGCAGCAGCGCTACGACGTCGCGCGATTGCCCTTCTCGCTGAAGGTCCTGCTCGAGAACCTGCTGCGCACCGAGGGCAACGGCTCGGTGCAGGCGGCAGACATCGAGGCGCTCGCGAGCTGGGACGCGAAGGCGCAGCCGAGCAAGGAGATCGCCTTCACGCCGGCGCGCGTGCTGATGCAGGACTTCACCGGCGTCCCGGCCGTCGTCGACCTCGCCGCGATGCGCGACGCGATCGCGCAGATGGGCGGCGACGCGGCGCAGATCAACCCGCTCGCGCCGGCCGAGCTCGTGATCGACCACTCCGTTCAGGTCGACGCGTTCGGCACGCGCGACTCGTTCCGCTTCAACGCCGAGCGCGAGTTCGAGCGCAACGAGGAGCGCTACTCGTTCCTGCGCTGGGGGCAAGGCGCGTTCGACGACTTCTCAGTCGTGCCGCCGGACACGGGCATCGTCCACCAGGTCAACCTCGAGTACCTCGCGCGCGTCGTCTTTCCCAACGAGAAGACCGGTCAGGCCTACCCCGACACGCTCGTCGGCACGGACTCGCACACGACGATGGTCAACGGCCTCGGCGTGCTTGGCTGGGGCGTCGGCGGGATCGAGGCCGAGGCGGCGATGCTCGGCCAGCCGATGTCGATGCTGATCCCGCAGGTGCTCGGCTTCCGCCTGCACGGCGAGCTGCCCGAGGGCGCGACGGCGACCGACCTCGTGCTGACCGTCACCGAGATGCTGCGCGAGCGCGGCGTCGTCGGCAAGTTCGTCGAGTTCTACGGCGCCGGCCTCGTCGGCCTGCCGCTCGCCGACCGCGCGACGATCGGCAACATGTCGCCCGAGTTCGGCTCGACCTGCGCGATCTTCCCGATCGACGCCGAGACGATCGCCTATCTCGAGCTCTCCGGGCGCCCGCCCGAGCAGATCGCGCTCGTCGAGGCCTACGCCAAGGAGCAGGGCCTGTGGCACGACGAGCACTCCGAGCAGCCGACGTTCTCCGACGAGATCGAGCTCGACCTGGGCGACGTCGTGCCGAGCCTCGCCGGGCCGAAGCGCCCGCAGGATCGCGTCTCGCTCAGCGAGGCGCAGCTCGTCTTCCGCGAGGCGCTGCGCGACTACGTGCCGAGCGACGGCGACCAGGTCGACGCGCAGGACGAGGCCGTCGCCGAGTCCTATCCCGCATCGGACCCGCCCGCGAACGAGCCCGGGCACGTCGAAGTCGCGGCGACCGTCGAGGTACCGCAGCTGCCCGAGGGCGGCACCGCGACGCTGCCGCACAATGGCACCGCGACGAGCGTCACGAGCGACGGCGAGACGTTCGAGCTCGACCACGGGCACGTCGTGATCGCGGCGATCACGAGCTGCACGAACACGTCGAACCCGTCCGTGATGATCGGCGCCGGGATCCTCGCGCGCAACGCGCTCGCGCGCGGGCTGACGCGCAAGCCGTGGGTCAAGACCTCGCTCGCGCCCGGCTCGAAGGTCGTCACCGAATACCTCGACCGCGCCGGGCTCACGGAGCCGCTCGAGCAGCTCGGCTTCAACCTCGTCGGCTACGGCTGCACGACGTGCATCGGCAACTCGGGCCCGCTCAGCGAGGAGATCTCGGCGGCGGTCAACGAGGCCGACCTCGCGGTCGTCTCGGTGCTCTCGGGCAACCGCAACTTCGAGGGGCGGATCAACCCGGACGTGAAGATGAACTACCTCGCCTCGCCGCCGCTGTGCGTCGCCTACGCGCTCGTCGGCACGATGGACGTCGACATCGTCGGCGATCCGCTCGGCCAGGACGAGAGCGGCAAGGACGTCTACCTGCGCGACATCTGGCCGTCTGAGCAGGAGATCGCGCAGACGATCGGCGAGGCCGTACGCGCCGACATGTTCCGCAAGAGCTACGACGAGGTCTTCGCCGGCGACGAGCGCTGGAACGGGCTCAACGTGCCCGAGGGCGAGCGCTTCCAGTGGGACGAGCAGTCGACGTACGTGCGCCTGCCGCCGTACTTCCAGGACATGCCTGTCGATCCGCCGCCGATCGCCGAGCTCGACGGCGCGCGCGTGCTCGCGCTGCTCGGCGACAGCGTCACGACCGATCACATCTCACCGGCCGGCGCGATCAAGCGCGATGGGCCCGCCGGCGCGTACCTGCAGGAGCAGGGCGTCTCGCCACGCGACTTCAACTCCTACGGCTCGCGACGCGGCAACCACGAGGTGATGATGCGCGGCACGTTCGCGAACATCCGCCTGCGCAACCAGCTCGCGCCCGGCACCGAGGGCGGCGTCACGCGCCATTTGCCCGACGGCGAGCAGACGTCGATCTACGAGGCCGCGATGCGCTACGCCGAGGAAGGCGTCCCGCTCGTCGTGCTCGCCGGCAAGGAGTACGGCTCGGGCTCCTCGCGCGACTGGGCCGCGAAGGGAACGAAGCTGCTCGGCGTGCGCGCCGTGATCGCGGAGAGCTTCGAGCGCATCCACCGCTCGAACCTCGTCGGCATGGGCGTGCTGCCGCTGCAGTATCCCGACGGTGAGAGCGCCGCCTCGCTCGGGCTGAGCGGCGAGGAGGTCTTCTCGATCGACGGCATCGCCGATGCGGCTGGCGCCGTCGGCGGCGCGCAGGGGAGCGCGCAGACCGTGCGCGTGACGGCCGAACGCGAGGATCGCGAGCCGATCTCCTTCGACGCGCGCGTGCGGATCGACACGCCGCGCGAGGCCGAGTACTTCCGCCACGGCGGCATCCTCCAGTACGTCCTGCGAACGCTGCTCGCACGATGAGCGATTCGACGCCGATGCCGCCGGCGAAGAGCTCGCCGGGCGCCTCACCCCTGCTGCTCGACCTGCTCGCCGCGCGCGGGCCGTCCGGCTATGAGCAGGCACCGGCGGCAGTCTGGAGCGGCGCCGCGGCGGAGTTCGCCGAGGTCAGCACAGACGTCGTCGGCACGCCGCTCGCGCTCGTCGCGCCGAAGCACGGCTTCGAGTCCTCGCCGCGGCGGCTGCTCGTGATGGGGCACATCGACGAGATCGGCCTGATCGTCACGCACGTCGACGACGAGGGCTACCTGTGGTTCCGGCCCGTCGGCGGCTGGGACGCGCAGATCCTCGTCGGCCAGCGCCTCGCGATCGATACGCGCGAGGGTCCCGTCACGGGCGTCGTCGGCAAGAAGCCAATCCACCTGCTGCGCGAGGAGGAGGCGAAGAAGGTCGCCGACATCCGCGACATGCACATCGACATCGGCGCGCGCGACGGCAAGGAGGCGCGCGCGATCGTGCGGATCGGCGACGTCGCCGTGATCGACGCGCAGCCGGCCGAGCTGCCGAACGGACGGCTCACCTCGCGCGCGCTCGACAACCGGCTCGGCTCCTACGTCGCGCTGCAGGCCGCGCGGATCGTCGCCGAGGCGGGCGGCGGCGAGTGGGAGCTCGCGGCCGTCGCCGTCGCGCAGGAGGAGACGACGTTCGGCGGCTCGCGCACCAGCGCTTTCTCGCTCGAGCCCGACGCGGCGATCGTGATCGACGTGACGCACGCGACCGACGCGCCCGGCATCGACGTCAAGGAGAGCGGCAAGCACGAGCTCGGCTCAGGACCCGTCTTGAGCCGCGGCTCGACGCTCAACGACAAGCTGTTCGAGCTGATCTTCGCGGCCGGCGAGGAGGAGAAGATCCCGTTCACGCTCGAGGCGACCGGTCGCGCAACGGGCACCGACGCCGACGCTGTGCACCTCAGCCGAAGCGGCGTCCCGACTGGTCTCGTCTCGATCCCGATCCGCTACATGCACTCGCCCGTCGAGCTCGTCCAGCTCGACGACGTTGAGGCGTGCGCACGCCTTGTCGCCGCCGCCGCGCTGCGCCTGCAGCGCGAGAGCTCCTTCTCCGGCTGAGCCCGCGCGCTGCCGGCCTGACCCCGGCGCAGTCCCGCTAGGCGGCTGTGAGCTCCGTGCTCTCGACGATCTTGTACGGCTCGCCCGGGCATCCGCCGAGCGCCAGCATGCGCAGGCCCTGCGGGCCGGCATAGACCTTGCGCCGTGCGCCCGGTCCTACGCGCACGATCGTTTCGTTGTCGAGGTCGACGCGCTCGCCGTCGATCTCGATCCAGCCGGAGCCTGAGAGCGCGACGAAGACCTCCTCCTGCGCGCTCTCGGCGTGATCGTGCTCCGGGTAGTCGGCGTAGTCCGGCGGCAGCTGGATCACCTGCATGCCGAACGCCGTCACTCCAAGCTCCGCGCGGGCCTTCACGAACCCGCCGCCGAAGCCTGCCTGCATGTCCTTGATGCGCTTCGCTGTGTAATCGCTCATTAGTCGACACTAACCGATCGCAAGAGGCATGACGATGCCGAGTTGGCGCGACTGCGCGAGCACCGAGCCGTCGGCCGCCCAGATCACGCCGTCCTCCTCGAAGAAGCCTTCGTGCACGAGGCCCGAGCGAAAGCGCGCGAAGCACAGCTCGTGGCGCGGGCCCTCGCCGGGCTCTGTCTCCGTCGCCGCCGGCAGCGCCTGGCGGAAGTGGATCGTCAGGTCGACCGTCGGCGTCGTCGAGGGCTGCGTCAGGCGGATGAACGGCGGCGAGAACAGCGCATCGCTGAAGAACGCCAGCGACAGCGCGTCGATCGGCCGCGGCTCGGACAGGCCGAGCCAGGAGCCGATCTCCATCGGCGCGTCGGCGCCCGAGAACGGGACCGCGCCGATCCGCGGCTGGATCACGATGTGCTCCGTGAAAGGAGGCGCGCCCTTGAAGAACGGACTGCCGCTCGTGCGCTCCGGGTCCTGCGGCGCGACGTCAGGCATCGGCAGCTCGGCGATCTCCGGCGCGCTCCACGAAACCGAGAAGGCCGCGAGCGCTAGCGCGATCGGCTTGCCGTCCTGCTCCATCCGCGCTGTGAGCGTGCTCAGCGAGCGCCCCGCGCGCTCGATCCTCGCCGCGATCGTGACCGGTCCGGGCGCCGGCGCGCGCGCGTAGTGGATCGTCAGCGAGCGCGGCGAGCGCGCGCCGTCGGCGACCGTCTCGACGAGCGCGCGCAGCAGCATCGCCGCGAGGTAGCCGCCGTGCGGGCCGCGCCCCGCGCGCCAGTCCGCCGAGACGTCCGCCGCGAACTCGGCGCGGATGACATGCTCGTCGGCCGAGCGCGACAGCTCGCGCACGGCCGTGTCGCGGTCGAACGCTCCGAGCGTCGCGCCCGCGACGCTCGCCTCAGCCACGGACGAGGCGCTTGTAGGTGATCCGGTGCGGGCGATCCGCGGCGTCGCCGAGCAGCGCGTGGCGGTGCTCCTCGTAGGCCTCGAAGTTGCCCTCGAACCACGTCACCTGCGAGTCGCCCTCGAACGCGAGCACGTGCGTCGCGATGCGGTCGAGGAACCAGCGATCGTGCGAGATCACGACGGCGCAGCCGGGAAACGCGAGCAGCGCGTTCTCGAGCGCGCGCAGCGTGTCGACGTCGAGATCGTTCGTAGGCTCGTCGAGCAGCAGCAGGTTGCCGCCGCTGCGCAGGAGCTTCGCGAGGTGGACGCGGTTGCGCTCGCCGCCGGAGAGGTTGCCGATCCGCGCCTGCTGGTCTGAGCCCTTGAAGTTGAAGCCGGCCGTGTACTGGCGCGAGTTGACCTCGCGGTCGCCGACTTTGAGGTGCTCGTAGCCTTCGGAGATCTCCTCCCAGACCGTCTTCGCCGGGTCCAGGGCGTCGCGCGACTGGTCGACGTAGGCGAGCTGCACGGTGTCGCCGAGCTCGATCTTGCCCGTATCCGGAGCCTCCTCGCCGGTGATCATCCGGAACAGCGTCGTCTTGCCGGCGCCGTTGGCGCCGATCACGCCGACGATGCCCGCGCGCGGGAGGTCGAACGAGAGCGACTCGATCAGCAGTCGCTCGCCGAACCCCTTCGTCAGATCGGTCGCCCTCAGCACCTTGTCGCCGAGGCGCGGCCCCGGCGGGATGTGGATCTGCACGTCGTCGAGCTTGACGTTGCGCTCCTCCGCGATCAGCTCCTCGTAGCGCGCGAGGCGCGCCTTCGACTTCGTCCGTTTGCCCTTCGGGTTCGTGCGCACCCATTCGAGCTCGGCCGCGATCGTCCGCTCGCGGCCCTTGTCGGCGCGCGCTTCCTGGGCCATGCGCGCCTGCTTCTGCTCGAGCCAGCTCGAGTAGTTGCCCTCGTAGGGGATCCCCTTGCCGCGATCGAGCTCGAGGATCCAGCCGGCGACGTTGTCGAGGAAGTAGCGATCGTGCGTCACCGCGACGATCGCGCCCTTGTACTCGGAGAGGTGCTGCTCGAGCCACGCGACCGACTCCGCGTCGAGGTGGTTCGTCGGCTCGTCGAGCAGCAGCAGGTCCGGCGCGCGCAGCAGCAGCCGGCAGAGCGCGACGCGGCGGCGCTCGCCGCCGGAGAGGCTGCTCACGTCGGCGTCCGGCGGCGGCAGGCGCAGCGCGTCCATCGCGTATTCCAGCTGCGTGTCGAGGTTCCACGCGTCGGCGGCTTCGATCTTCGCCTGGATCCGCCCGAACTCGTCGGCGGTCTCGTCGGAGTAGTTCGCGGCGAGCTCGTTGAAGCGGTCGAGCAGCGCCTTCGTCTCGGCGACGCCGTCCTCGACGTTGCCCTTGACGTCCTTGCTCTCGTCGAGGTGCGGCTCCTGCTCGAGCATGCCGACGCTCGCGCCGGGAGCAAGTGCGGCCTCGCCGCGATACTCCTGATCGACGCCGGCCATGATCCGCAAGAGCGTCGACTTGCCGGCGCCGTTGTAGCCGAGCACGCCGATCTTCGCGCCGGGGTAGAACGCGAGCGAGACATTGTCGAGCACCGTCTTGTCCGGCGGGTGCAGCTTCGAGAGCTGGTGCATCGTGAAGATGTATTGAGAAGACATTGGCAGGCAGGATAGGCCCTCGCCCGTCTCGCTAACGTTGTCGGGTCATGCCTACGACCGTCCTCGACGTCGAGCAGCACCTGCTCCTGCTGGAGCTCGAGGCCCCGTTCGACAAGCGCGACGTGCAGCTTGCACGCCGGCGGATGGCCAAGCGCTGGCACCCCGACATCGCGCCGGCCGGGCGCCAGTACGAGCACGAGCGCCACCTGAAGGCGATCAACGAGGCCGCCGACCAGCTCGAGCGCCTCGCCGAGGGCTCGCGTGGGGGCAAGGTCTCGCGCACGGCCGTGCGCGCAAGCGCCGCGGCTGCCCGTCGCGAGCGCGAAGAGGCGGGCAGGCGCGCCTACGAGGCCGAGCAGCGCGCGCGAGCGAGCGCCGCCGACAAAGCCAAGCACGACCCGTTCGCGAGCCGCGTGCCGGACCACTCCGTCGTGCACCGCTATGCGCGCTGCCTGACCTATCCGGAGTGGGGCGTCGGCACGGTCGCCGGGATCTACTTCACCGAGGACCCCGACGGCGGTGAGGAAGTGCAGCAGTGGGCGCGCGTCAAGTTCAGCCACGGCGTGCGCACGGTGCCGGCCGGCAGCATGCGCTTCGTCGACTTCTCCAAGCCCGATCCGGCCGAGGAGCGCGGCGAACGGTTCATGCTCGCGGCTCAGCGCGCGATGGCCGAAGGCGAGTACGAGCTCGCCGCGCAGCGGCTGATCTACGCGCGCGACGCCGAGCCGGAGAACGTCGCCGTGCTGCGCCTGATGACGCTTGCCTTCTGGCAGGGCGGCAAGCTCGAGCCGGCCGCGCGCGCCGTGCGCGACTGGGCGCGCGTCGACGGACAACGCCCGGCGCCGCACCGTTTCGCCTCGCGCATCTACGAGGACATCGGCGCGATCGACCTCGCCGAGGAGGCCGCCGCGCGCGCGGTCGACCGCGGGCCGAGCGACGCCGCCGCGTGGGAGCGCCTCGGGCGCCTGCGGCTGCAGCTGCTCGACCGCGAGGGTGCGCTCGCGGCGCTGCGCGAGGCTTCGCAGCTTGGGGGCACGAGCGCCGAGTTGCGCGCGCTGATCGAGCAGGCGCTCGCGCTCGAGCCGCCGAGCGCAGTCTCGGCGGTCTGAGCGCCGCTCAGAGGATGTTGACGGCGCGCGAGACGATCAGCCCGATCGTCAGTAGCGAGACGACCGACTGCACGCCCATCACGCACTTCGCCATCGGCGTCAGTGGCATCGTGTCGGTCGGCGAGAACGCGGTGTTGTTCGTCAGCGACACATAGAGGTAGTCGATGTACTTCGGCCGCCAGTCGCGCGGCTCGATCGTGTCGTCGCTCATCTGCGGGAAGAGGAAGTCCGGCGGGCGGTCGCGTGCGGCCGAGCGCAGGCCCGGTCCGCCGCGGTCCATCTCCCAGTACCACAGCGCGAAGATCAGCAGGTTCGTCAGCCAGATCAGCACGCCCGAGACGACCAGGCCGCGGCCGTCTTGGACGTTGTGATGCAGCAGGAAGTGCGTCAGCGCGCCGAGCGAGAAGATATTCGCGGCGCTGACGAACGCCGTCAGCGACAGCGCCGTGCGCCGGCGCCGCGGGTGCTCGTCCTCGATGTCGTTCGGCGTCACGACGACCAGCCCGATCAGCAGCACGCCCTCGAGCGACGGCACGAGCCACATCGGGCCGGCCGTCAGTCGCTCGGGCAGCAGCAACTGGATGCCGATCGCCGCGAGCACGGTCAGCTGTGCCGGCCAGAACGGCTCGCTGTCGGGCGGCGGCGGGTAAGGCGGCCGCGTCGAAGCAGTAGCGGCCTTCGCGTCGGGTTCTTCGGCCACGGCTGCAGAGCCTACGGCCACGCGCGGCCGTCGCGCTAGCCTTCGTGGCGAGCCGTTCGCCACATGGCGCACTCGCTCACTCGCATGGGCATCGAGAGTCCAACTCACCTGATCTTCATCGCGATCGTCGCGCTCGTCGTGCTCGGTCCCAAACGCCTGCCCGATCTCGCCCGCTCGCTCGGCAACGGCATCCGCGAGTTCCGCCAGTCGCTCGACCTCGGTGCGCAAGACCCGCCGTCGCAGGTGCCGCCACCGCCGGCTGCCTCGACGCCGCCCGCGCCGCCGCCGCCGCCCGACGCTCCCGCGCCGCCGCCGCCGCCCGACGCTCCCGCGCCGCCGCCGCCGCCCGACGCTCCCGCGCCGCCGCCGCCGCCCGACGCTCCCGCGCCGCCGCCGCCGCCCGACGCTCCCGCGCCGCCGCCGCCGCCCGACGCTCCCGCGCCGCCGCCACCACCGCCGGCGAGCGCTCCGTCCTCGTCCGAGCAGGCATCCGCGCCGCAGGCCGACGCCGGCGCGCAAGAGCCGGCCGCGCCGCCGAGCTAGACCCGCGGCTGCTCGCCTCCCGCCGGGGCGCTGCTCGCCGGGTAGGCTGCTGCTCTTCCCGACCGCAAGGAGCAGATCGCAGATGAGCGCAGAGCCCGCAGTGTCCTCCGAGCCCGTCCTCGCCGAGCGGCGCGGCAACGTGCTGCTGATCACGATCAACCGCCCAGAGGTCCGCAACGCGGTCAATGGCGCCGTCGCCGAGGGCATCGCCGGCGCGCTCGATCAGCTCGACGGAGACGACGGGCTGTCGGTCGGCGTGCTGACCGGAGCCGGCGGCTTCTTCTGCGCCGGGATGGACCTCGGCGCGTTCGTCAAAGGCGAATCGCCGTGGTTCGGCGACCGTGGCTTCGCCGGCATCGCGCAGCGTGCCGCGAAGAAGCCGCTGATCGCCGCGATCGAGGGCTTCGCCGTCGCCGGCGGCATGGAGATCGCGCTCGCGTGCGATCTGATCGTCGCCGCGAACGGCGCGAAGATGGGCATCCCCGAGGCCAAGCGCTCGCTCGTCGCCGCCGGCGGCGCGCTCTTGCGCCTACCGCAGCGGATGCCCTACCACGTCGTCATGGAGCTCGCCCTGACCGGCGACCCGATGCCCGCCGAGCGCTTCCACGAGTTCGGCGTCGTCAACCGCCTCGCAGAGCCCGGCAGCGCCGTCGACGTCGCGCTCGAGCTCGCCGAGAAGCTCGCAAAGAGCGGGCCGCTCGCCGTGATCGCCTCCAAGCGCATCCTGCAGGAGCAGTACGACTGGAGCAGCGCCGAGATGTGGGAGAAGCAGGGCGCGATCTCCGGGCCGGTGTTTGCCTCGGAGGACTCCAAGGAGGGCGCGAACGCGTTTAAGGAGAAGCGCGAGCCCGTCTGGAAAGGCCGCTAGAGATCCAGCTTCGCTAGCTTCGTTGTGAGCGGTACGGGTAGCCCGCTCTAATGAAGCCCCAGGCGTGGTTTGCAGCTTGTTGTTCGGCAGCAGCCGTGCTCGCGGGCTGCGGCGGGGTGAGCGGCGGCGGCACGGTGCCGAAGCTCTTGCTCGGGCCAGGCGAGCATGTCTCCGCGGTCCCAGCCCACGATCCACTGCGCCAGACGGTGCCGGTGGCGTATCTGATGCCAGAAACGGAAATCGGCGTCGATCTGATCAGCGGACGCGTATACATGGCGAGCGAAGTCAGCCTCCTGCCGGCGCGCTACCGCCTGCCGGAAGGTCAGGAAGGCGTGATCGGACTAGTCGATCCGCAGCTCCACGATCAGATCTTCACCTATCGCCGCAACGCGATCCCGGGGCAGGAAGCGTGGCGGACGAAGTTCGGCGCGGCGCCGGCGCCGGCGCCGGGCAAGCTCCCCGAATGGGTGCCGCCGCGCCTCGTGACACGAGGCAGCCGGCCGGTCGCTGTCGTCCTCGCCGACGGCAGGCGAGTGACGCTGGAGAGCGACTCTCGCGGGCGGGTGATCGCGGTGCACGCCGAAACGACACGGCACGAACCGCTGCTTACGACGATCACCTACAGGCTGGGGTCCACGACGGTCGCGGGGCCAGCGGGCGTCACCCGCACCTACGACTACGACGGCCGCGATCGGATCACCGCGGTGATCGCGCCCGGTGCGGCTGCTCACGCACGCGAGGATGCGGTCGACGGCGTTCTCGACAGCCGCGCCACCGCGAAGCGGCTGCGTTATCGACTGCGCTCGGGTACGGCCGAGCGTTATGCCGCGTACCGTGTCGCGCCGAACGCGATCGGAGAAAACGACTTCGCCTGGCCGAGTGTCGGCGGCTATCAGCAGTACGGCGTCACGACGCTGGCCGAGATGCGCCGCGTCGACGGCGCGCTCCGCGCCTCGGGCGTCCTCGACGTCGCCGAAGCTATCCCGATCTTGAACAACCGCGTCGAAAACTACTCGCAACAAAAGGAATTCAGTCGAATCTCGGCGGGCATCCACGCGTGCGACATCGGCTATCCCGAGTACGGCTTCGAGTACGGACTGAAGACGACTCCGGCCGAGATCGCAACGATCGCCTCACGCTTGGCGCACGCACCCGACCGCTGGATCTACATCTACTACTCCAAGCAGCGCAGCTTCTGCGCCACGTTCTAACGTCCGAGCTTCTTGCGCTTGCGCTGCTTGCGGATCGCGAGGAACCGCTTCCACAGCGCCCACATCAGCGCTGCCCCGGCGTCTTGCGCGGGTACTGCGAGATCGACTGGTCGAGGTCGATCGCGGTCGTGACGATGCGGTTCTGTTCGGCGATGTGCGCGGCGGGATAGCCCTCGCCCGGGCTCGCGCGCTCGGGACGGCCGATGAAGCCGAAGCGGATGTCGTCGGGCATGATCTGCATCAGGCGCGGGAACATGTGCGCGCGTGCGCCGACGTTGCGCGGCTCCTCTTGGACCCAGACGACCTCGCGCAGCTTCGGGTAGCGGCGCATCAGCGCGAGGATCTGACCCTCGGGGAACGGGTAGAGCAGCTCGACGCGGCCGACGGCGAGGCCGGGGTGGGAGGGGCGATCGGGGTGCCCGACGAGGTCGTAGTAGACCTTGCCCGTGCACAGCAGCAGGCGCGTGACCTCTGCGTCGTCGACGCCCGGCTCGGCGAGCACCGGCTGGAAGCTCGTGTCCTCGGCGAGGTCCGCGATCGAGTTCGTCGCCTGCGGCAGGCGCAGCAGCGACTTCGGCGTCATCACGATCAGCGGGCGCTGCTTGGCGATCCGCGCCTGGCGGCGCAGCAGGTGGAAGTACTGCGCCGGCGTCGTCGGGCTCGCGACGCGGATGTTGCCCTCGGCCGCGAGCGCGAGGAAGCGCTCGAGGCGCGCCGAGGAGTGCTCCGGGCCCGAGCCCTCGTAGCCGTGCGGCAAGAGCAGCGTCAGGCGCGAGGTCTGCCCCCACTTGGCCAGGCCCGAGACGATGAACTGGTCGACGATCACCTGCGCGGAGTTGACGAAGTCGCCGAACTGCGCCTCCCATAGCACGAACGTCTCGGGCGCCTCCTGGCTGTAGCCGTACTCGAAGCCCATGCACGCGAGCTCCGAGAGCGGGCTGTTGTGCAGCTCGAGCGGCGCGAGCGCCTCGGGCAGGCTCTGGATCGGGCAGACCGTCTGGCCCGTCTTCGCGTCGTGCAGGACCATGTGGCGCTGGCTGAACGTGCCGCGCTCGGTGTCTTGTCCGGTCAGGCGGATCGGCGTGCCCTCGGTCAACAGCGATGCGAACGCGAGCGCCTCGGCGTGCGCCCAGTCGATTCCGCCGGCGTCACCGAGCGCCTCGCGGCGGCGCTCGAGCTGTTTGACGAGCTTCGGGTGGACCGTGAAGCCCTCGGGCACGCTGAGCAGCTCCTCGCCGATCTCGCGCAGGCGCGCGGCCGGCACGGCCGTCTCGACTTCGGGGCTCGGCGAGCGGTCGAGCTCGTACTCGCCCGTCGCGTGTTCGCCGTCGTGCTCGGCCGCCGCCGCGATCTTCGCCTTCAGCCGCTGGTGCAGCAGCGTCAGTTTGTCCCAGACCTCCTGCGCCTGGCTGTCGACCTCCTCCTGGGAGACGATGCCTTCGGCGACGAGGCGGTCGGCCCACAGCTCCGAGACGCGCTTCTTGCCCTTGATCTTCGCGTACATCTCAGGCTGCGTGTAGGCGGGCTCGTCGGACTCGTTATGGCCGAAGCGGCGGTAGCCGATCAGGTCGATCAGCACGTCGTGGCCGAACTCCTGGCGGAATGCGAAGGCGAGCCGCACGGCGCTCATGCAGGCCTGTACGTCATCGGCGTTGACGTGCACGATCGGCACGTCGAATCCCTTCGCGAGGTCAGACGCCCAGCGCGTCGAGCGTGCGTCGTCGGGGTCCGTCGTGAAGCCGACTTGGTTGTTCGTGATGATGTGCACCGTGCCGCCGACCTTGTAGCCGTCGAGCGCCTGCAGGTTGAGCGTCTCCGAGACGACGCCCTGGCCGGGGAACGACGCGTCGCCGTGGATCACGATCGGCACGGCCGCGTCGGTGTCCTGGTGGGCGTGAGGGCCCTGGCGCGTCGTCTGCGCCGCGCGTGTCGCGCCCTCGACGACCGGATAGACGTACTCGAGGTGGCTCGGGTTCGACTCGAGGTTGACGCGGATCGTCTCGCCGTTGCCGAGGTCGTAAGTGCCCTGCGTGCCGTGGTGGTACTTGACGTCGCCGGTGCCGCCCTGCGGGATCGTCGTGACGGCCTCGAGCGTCGAGGCGCCCTCGAACTCGGCGAAGATCGTGTCGTACGGACGCCCGAGGTTGTGCGCGAGCACGTTCAGGCGCCCGCGGTGGGCCATCCCGACGACGACCTCCTTGCCGCCGTGCGCCGCGGAGAGCTTGATCAGTTCGTCGACCATCGGCACGGCCATGTCGAGGCCCTCGATCGAGAACTGGTGCTGGCCGAGGTAGGCCTTGTGCATGAAGCGCTCGAGCGCGTCGACCTTGACGAGGCGGCGCAGCAGCCAGCGGCTCTCGTCGTTCGTTAGCGGCTCGCGGAACGAGCCGGCCTCGATGTGCTCGCGCAGCCAGACGCGCTGGCGGTGCGAGGCGATGTGCTCGATCTCGTAGGCGATCGTGCCGCAGTAGGTCTCGCGCAGGTGCGGCAGCGCGTCGGCGAGCGTCGCGCCGGGCACGTACATCTGCAGCACCTTCGCCGGGATCCGCGCCTGGATCTCGGGCGACAGGCCGAGCGGCTCCGGGTCGAGGCCCGGGTCGCCCTCGGGCTCAGAGCCGAGCGGGTCCAGGCGCGCCGCGAGGTGGCCGTGGCTGCGGAAGCGGCTGACGAGCGTCGTCGCGGCCTGAACGCCGCGCAGCAGCTCCTCGTTTACGGCGATCGCCCCTGCGCCGGTGCTCGAGGCCGCCGAGGCGGCTGCGGCCGAAGCCGCGGCGGCCGGCGCCGGCGGCGGCGGAGCCGGGCCGAGCTCGACGCCGAGCGAAGCGAAGACGCCGTCGTAGAAGCCGCGCTCGCCGCTGAGGTATTCGTCGATCCGCGCGAGGAAGCGACCCGACTCGGCACCCTGGATGATCCGGTGGTCGTACGTCGAGGTCATCGTCATGACCTTCTCCGCGCCGATCATCGCGCCGATGTTCTGCAGGCCCGGCGGGTAGGCGATCGAGCCCGTCGCGACGATCGTGCCCTGACCCGTCATTAGCCGCGGCACGGAAGCGATCGTGCCGATCCCGCCGGGGTTCGTCAGCGTGACGTTGCCGCCCTGCAGATCGTCGGCCGTCAGCGTGTTCGTGCGCGCCTTCTCGACGAGCGCGTCGTAGGCCGCGACGAAGCGCTCGAACGGCATCCGCCCGGCGTCGCGGATCACGGGGACCATCAGCGTGCGCGTGCCGTCCTTCTTCTCTACGTCGACGGCGAGACCGAGGTTGACCTGCCCGTCGTGCACGCGGTTCGGCTTGCCGTCGATCTCGGCGAAGTGGTCGGCCATCACCGGCATGTCGTCGGCCGCGCGCGCGATCGCGTAGGCGATCAGGTGCGTGAACGAGACCTTGCGCTCGCCGGCCTTCAGCTCCTTACGCCGCGCGTCGAGCATCGTCACGGTCAGCGTGCGGAAGCTAGTCGCCGTCGGGATCGAGCGCGACTGGTCCATGTAGCGCGCGAGTGCCGCGGCGCTGCCCTTCATCACCTTCGTCTCGGCCTCGCTCGGCGCCGAGGCGCCGTTGGCGCTCGCCGCGCTCGATGCCTCCGTCGCGCCATTGCCCGAAGCGGCGTCGAGCACGTCGGACTTGACGATCCGCCCGGCCGGGCCGCTGCCGGAGACGCTCGCGAGGTCGACGCCCTCGGCCGCCGCCGCTCGCGCGGCTACGGGCGAGACCTTCGTGCCCTCGGGGATCGCTCCGCTCGCCGGCTGTGTCGGAGCGTCGGCCGTCGCGGACCCGGCGCCGTTGCCCGAGCCGCTGTCCGCAGCCGGCGCGGCGCTCGCGCCATCGGCCGCGCCGACGGCGATCCGCGCGATGACCTGCCCGACCGTGACCGTCTCGCCCTCCTCGGCGAGCAGCTCCGTGACGGTGCCGCTCGCGGGGGCCGGCAGCTCGACGTCGACCTTGTCGGTCGAGATCTCGACGATCGTGTCGCTCTCCTTGATGAAGTCGCCGACCTTCGCGTGCCATTCGAGGATCGTGCCCTCGGCGACGGACTCGCCGGCGGCCGGCGTGAGCACGTCGACGATCTGCGCGCTGCCCGCTCCATCGCCTTGCGTTGCCGAGCCGGCCGGCGCGCTGGGGGCTTGCGACTCGGAGACAGCTTGTCCAGCGGGCTCCTCGGGGCTCGCCGCTGCGTCGCTGTCTCCAGGCGCCGCACTGGAGCCGTTGCTCCGGCTCGAGCCGTTGCCATCGCTCTTCGCCGGCGCGCCGCCGTCGTCGCCGACGGCGATCCGCGCGATGACCTGCCCGACGGTGACGGTGTCGCCCTCCTCGACGAGCAGCTCAGTGACGGTGCCCGCCGCGGGCGAAGGCAGCTCGACGTCGACCTTGTCGGTCGAGATCTCGACGATCGTCGCGTCGAGCTTGATCGTGTCGCCTACCTTGACATGCCATTCGAGGATTGTTCCCTCGGTGACCGACTCGCCAGCGGCAGGGGTCACGACGTCGATTATCTGCGCAGCCGTGGTGCCTGTGGCCATTGATTCTCTACTCTAGCGCGGCGCGCTTGCGTTGTTCGCGGATGAACTCGAAGCTGCCGAAGAACGGCGCGATCCCCCCGAGCACGGCGACGGCGACGGCGAGCCGAAGCGTGACGATTCGCAGTCGCGCGGCCGTCAGGCAGGCAAGCGACATGAAGATCCACAGCAGCCCGTGCGTCAGCCCGAGGACGAACGTCAGCGGCTGCGGATTGCCCGCGGCGAAGGCGCAGATCAGCAGCGCGAGGTAGACACATGAGTGCGCGAACGACGTCCACTTCAGCCGCGAGAACGTCAGCGGACCGGCCGACGCGCGCGGTCGCGGTGGCTCGCCGGAGACGCTCGCGGCGGTCGCTCGGCGGTCGTCGAGCTTCTCGCGCGCGAGGCCGTTCACTGCGAGAGCCAGCGAGCCATGCGGGGCAGCGCGTCGCCGGCCTCGGGCGGCCAATCGTCGATCTCGCGCGGCCACCAGGCGAATGCGTCGTGCTCGTCGTCGGGCGTCACGGCCTCGTCCTGGCCCTCGGCGAGCCACGCCTGTCCGACGAACATGACGAGCCTGTGCGGCAGCGAGATCAGCGCCTCGGCGACGACGCGCTCGGGCGCGACGGACCACTCCTCGTCGAGCTCGCGCAGCAGCGTGTCGGCGGGGCTCTCGCCGAGGTCGACGGCGCCGCCGGCGCCGAGCGCCCAGCGCCCGGCCCACGAGGCGACCCACGGCGCGCGCCGTCCGGCGAGCCAGCGACCGTCGGCCGAGCGCGTGACGCACAGCGCGGCGATGCTGCGCGAGGCGTCGCCGGCGACGAGCCGCAGCGCCCAGCGCAGCGGCTGCAGCTCGATCGCGATCCCGTCGGCGTCGGCGTAGAAGTCGACGAGCCGCGCCGCGACGCCGTCGTGGCTCGGCGAGCCGCGCTCGCGCAGACCCCGGATCGCGGCGTCGGCCGCCTCGGTGTGCGTCGCTGAAGGCTCGAACTCGTCAGAGCGCCAATGCGCCTTGACCTGCTCCAGCGGCCACGGTCCGCGAGCGAGGATCTCGGGCGGGTCGGTGGTTGTCGTGTCGGATTGCGTCGACATGCGGGGTGCGAGCGCTCACGCGCGCGAGGACAAGGCTAGTGAGCATAGACTCGCGCGCGTGAACGAACGTCGTCTGAAGCATTGGGGCTGGGGCTACGAGGACCAAGCGCTCGCGCCGGATGCGCTGCGGGCCACGGCGGCGCTCGTCGCCGAGCACCTCGGCCTCGCGCTCGGCGAGCTCGAGCAGCCTGTCGCGCTGCAGGACGTCGAGCTCGCGAGCCCGCGCGTGCAGCCGCCGGCGGCGCTCGCGGAGATCTGCGCGAGCGACGATCACGCGCGTGCATCGCACGCGCTCGGAAAGTCCTACACGGACGTCGTCAACGGCTTTCGCGGCCGCTTCGCGCATCCGCCGGACTTCGTCGCGAGCCCGCGCGAGGAGTCCGAGATCGAGCGCGTGCTCGAGTGGTGCGAGCGCGAGCACGTCGCGGCGATCCCGTTCGGTGGCGGCACGTCGGTCGTCGGCGGCGTCACACCGGATGTCCCTTCTTCCTACGACGGCGCGATCTCACTCGACCTGCGCGCGATCGACCGCGTGCTCGAGGTCGACGACGTCTCGCTCGCGGCGCGAATCCAGGCCGGCGCGCGCGGCCCGCTGCTCGAGCAGCAGCTCGCCGAGCGCGGGCTGACGCTGCGCCATTTCCCGCAGTCGTTCGAGTACGCGACGCTCGGCGGCTGGATCGCGACGCGCGCGGCGGGGCACTTCGCGACGGGGCGCACGCACATCGAGGACTTCGTCGAGTCGACGCGGGCGATCACACCGATTGGCGCGTGGGAGTCGCGCAGGCTGCCCGGCTCGGGCGCGGGCGTCAGCCCGGACCGGCTGCTCGCCGGCTCGGAGGGCACGCTCGGGGTGATCACGGAGGCTTGGCTTCGCGTGCAGCAGCGTCCGCGGCACAGAAGCTCCGCAGGCGTTCTTTTTTCTGATTGGTCCGCTGGCGCGGACTCTGTTCGCGCGCTGGCTCAGTCGGGGCTGAGCCCGGCCAACTGCCGCCTGATCGACGCGCGCGAGGCGGCGATGACGATGGCCGGCGACGGTAGCCACGCGCTGCTCGTGCTCGGCTTCGAGTCGACAGACCATCCCGTCGAGGACGCGCTCGCGCGCGGCTTGGAGATCTGCGCCGAGCACGGCGGCGTCGTGCCGGAGCGAGTGGGCGGGGCAGGGTCGGGCACGGGCGAAGGCGGAGGGGATGCCGTCGGCTCATGGCGAGAGGCGTTCCTCGGTGCTCCGTACACGCGCGACGTGCTCGTCGCGATGGGCGTGCTCGCGGAGACGTTCGAGACGGCGATCACATGGGATCGCTTCGAGCGCTTCCACGAGCAGGTCAAAGCGAGCGGCGAGCGGGCGCTGCGCGAGGTATGCGGCGAGGGCGCGCGCGTGACGGCGCGCTTCACGCACGTCTATGCGGATGGGCCGGCTGTGTACTTCACCGCGATCGCGCCGGCGCGCCGCGGCGAGGAGGTCGAGCAGTGGGCAGCCGTCAAGCGCGCCGTCTCCGACGCGATCCTCGCCGAGGGCGGCACGATCACGCACCACCACGCCGTCGGGCGCGACCATCGGCCTTGGTATGACGAGCAGCGCCCGGACCCCTTCGCGGCGGCGCTCGCAGGCGCGAAAGCGGCTGTCGACCCGCACGCGATCATGAACCCAGGCGTGCTGATCGACGTGCCCGTGCCGGGCGACGGGGCGCGGCCGGAGGGTGCCGGCGCGGCCAAGGCGGGCACGCGATGAAGATCGCCGTGCTCGGGCCGGGCGGCGTCGGCGGACTGCTCGCAGGAGCGCTCGAGCGCTCGGGCGAGGACGTCACCGTCGTCGCGCGCGAGTCGACGGCTGCGGCGATCGCCGAGGACGGCCTGCGGATCGGCAGCGTCACGCTCGGCGAGTTCATCGAGCGCCCGCGCACGACGACGAAGCTCGAGCGCGACGTCGACGCGCTGATCGTCGCGACGAAGGCCGCAGGGCTGCGCGACGCGCTCGAGCGGATCGACTGCGAGCCGCCGCTCGTGCTGCCGCTGCTCAACGGTCTCGACCACATCGCGCTGCTGCGCGAGCGCTTCGCTCCGGAGAGCGTCGTCGCGGGGACGATCCGCGTCGAGGCCGACAACCCAGAGCCGGGCGTCGTCGTGCACACGAGCCCGTTCCTGCTCGTCGAAATGGCGAGCCGCTACGAGTCCGCGCGCGAGCGGATGGCCGAGCTCGCGCGAGCGCTGACGAGCGCAGAAGTGAAGGCGCGCGGCGAATGGCCGATCTCGGAGCGCTCCGAACCGCAGGTGATGTGGTCGAAGCTCGTGCGGCTGAACGCGCTCGCGTGCACGACGAGCGCATACGACAAGCTGCTCGGCGAGATCCGCTCGACGCCCGAGCTGCGCGCGGACCTCGTCGGCGCGATCGAGGAGTCGTGCGCGGCCGGGCAGGCAGAGGGCGCCGACAACGTCAACCCGCAGAAGGCGATCGACGAGCTCGAGCGCGCGCACGAGACGCTCGGCAGCTCGATGCAGCGCGACATCGCCGCCGGGCGCGCGCCCGAGGTCGACGCGATCCCCGGCTCCGTGCTGCGCGCCGCTGCGCGTCATGGCTTGCAGTGTCCGACGATCGAGCGGCTCGTCGCGATGATCCGCGCGCGCGTGGAGGTGGAGACACCATGAGCCGCTGGAGGACTGAGTCTCAGGCGATGTGTTGATCGTCTCGCCTATACAGCGAGGCGCCAAGGTAGGAACACAAAGGCCGACCCGAGTCGCCTGGGCTTACTTCGACTCTTCGATCATCCGGATCGGGTATAGCTATCGCAATGAAGCCTGATCAGAATGATGCCGGAGACAAACTCGTCTATGCGAATTGGGTCCGACTGGACGCCACCCCGTATGACGTATCGATGGATTTTGGCTATCGGACGACCGACGAGCCGCCCAAGGATTTCCCTGTCCACCTCGTCATGACTTGGGAGCACGCCAAAGATCTGCTCTCGCTTCTAAGTAATGCCGTTGAGCAGTACACGGAGAACGTCGGGCCTATCCGTGACTTCGGATCGTCGATCACTCCGGCAAAGGCGCAGAAAGCTCCAGTCACCCGACCACCGCAACGGCGTAAAAGGAAATAGCGATGCCCGAGGCAATAAGAGCGCCACTTGGCTGGACGCCGTCAGCGGCGGCTTCTGGCCCCTCAATCGTGGCATGGAGGCTGGCTCTCGGCCTAGACCGCGAAGTCCGGAAATCCAAGCTCCTCTGGCCTAAGGAAGTGATGTATGGGTCGGCATTCGGTCCCCCAGAGCGTCCTCTGCAGGGGGAGAATCGCGCGATTTGGGACCGGGCGATGGCCACACGCCAGGATTCGGCGACCGCGCGCCCGCGTCGGCCTCTATCGTCGCCCGCGGAAAAGGTAGAGGTCACTCAGCTACGCGAGTGGCTCCTTTCGGATTCCCTCGATTGGGACGTGGTGGAGCAGGCGCGCGACGAGGGTTGGCGCTAAGCGCCCGAAGGGCTGCTCATGCCATACGGAGGCGCGACCCTCCTAGCGGATACGTCCGCGTGGGCGAGCATTCGCAAGAAATCGGCACCAGCTGCCTGTCTCGAGGAATTTCTCGAAGCCGCTGAGAACGGACAGCTTCGGACTTCTCCGATTGTTCGCCTTGAGATGACGGTCGGCGCTCGCAATGCCGCTGAGCTCGACGCGAAGGAAAAAGGGTTGGCAGCCGTAGAGGAGTTGCCGCTGACACCGGCGATCATCGATTCGGCCATCGATGGGCTGGCCGACATGATCGCCAGCGGCTCGCCTGGCTTTCGGAAAGTCCCGATTGCCGATGCGCTAATAGCCTCGACAGCGGCCGCAAACAGGATCGGCGTTCTCTATTACGATCGCGACTTTGATCGCCTCGCGCCGGCTTTCGGGGTGCAGGCTGTATGGGTTGCGCCGAAAGGATCGATCCAGTAGCGAGAGGCGCGTTAGGCGTGACGCTGCCGTTCATTTCTGCGGGTATGGCCGAGGTTTGCTGCATTCCCCCGGCCTAGCGACCTGGCACGCTCGCTAGCAAGAGATGCCTTCGCTTTGCCGATCGCCCGGCTCAGGACGCACCGCCCTCGCGGTCGTGGCGCAGGATCTCGAGCAGCTCCGCGTAAGGGCCGACGAGATACGCGTCATCGTCCGGCGCGAGGCGCGTGTCGCGCCGCGGCGGGTGCTCGAGCTCGGCTGAACCTCCCGCGCGGCGGATCGCGACGACGCGCACCGTGCCCGGCAGCTCGCGCATCGCCAGGCCGTCGAGCCCGCCGCCGGCGCTGACTCGCAGGCGCGCGAGCAGGAACGGGTGGTTGCCGACGTAGAACGTGAACAGCACGTCGAGGCCGAGCGCGCCGCCGACGAACCACGGCGCCGCGATCGCCGATGTCGACCAGACGTGGCGGAAGCCGAAGCTCGACTCCAGGCGATGGCCGAGCTGGCGGTCGAACACGCGCAGCACGACCGGCACGTCGACCCAGCGCTCGCCGAGGTGGTCGCGGATCGCGAGGCCCGTCTCGATGTTCGTCAAGTCGTCCGACGTCAGAATCGCGACCGCGGCCGCCTCCGAGAGGTTGACCGACTCGAGCGTCCGCGCGAGCGTCGCGTCGCCGAGCACGATCGGCGCCTGTAGCGCGCGCGCCTCCGTCAGGTACGGATTGTTCTCCATCCGCTCGATCACGACGACCTCCGCACCCGCCGCGAGCAGCCCTTCGAGCACCTTCATCCCAACGCTGCCGAGACCGACGAGCACGACGTGTCCGCGCATGCCCGGGATCCGCCCGTGCCCGAGCGACTGCGCGAGGCGCCGCGAGACGAGCGCGTTCGTCAGCAGCGCGAACATCGTCGTCGTCAGCGTCACGCCTGCGACGATCAGGAAGATCCCGAACGCGATCATGCCCGTCGGCTGCGACGCGAACGAGTAGTCGCCGAAGCCGACCGTCGCGACCGTCTCGACCGTGAAGTAGACCGAGTCGAGCAGGCTGAGGTGCGAGCGCCCGAGCGGCTCGTGATATGCGAAGTGCAGTACGACCGTCGAGATCACGAGCAGCACGAGGCCGAGCAGCAGCGCGATCCGCAGTGGGCGATCGACGATCCCCGCGACCGCGCTGCGCTGCCGCTTGAGGAAGCTGCGTGCGCGTGCGGCGAGTGCCGCAGTCCCGCTCGTGCTGACCTCGTGGTAGATCAGCCCTGCCGCGTCGAGCTCCGCGCGCGTACCGAGCAGCGTTACGCGGTCGCGTGCCGAGACACGCTGGTCGCGGCCAGGGCACTCGATCACCTCGTCTGTCGAGTCCGTGACGACGCCGATCGGCGCGAGGCTGCCGTACAGCTCGCGCAGCGTCCCGTCGCGGGGCGCGAGCACCTCCGCCGCGACGAACGACGTGTCGCCGAGCTCGATCTCACGCGCGCGGCGCCCGACGCACGTTTCGACGACGGCCGGCGCGAACAGCGCCGCGACGTCGAGCACGCCGACAGAGCTCAGCACGCCCTCGAGCGCATGAGCGACCGACGGGTTGTCGAGGTCCGCGACGACGTGCACGTCCGGGCGCAAGTCGCGGATCTGCAGCACCGTCTCGAGCGTGCGCAGATCCGTGTTCTCCGCGCAGACGACCGCCGACGCCCCCGCGATGCCCGCATCGAACAGGGGCTCTGAGAGGTGCCCACCGCGCGGCAAGTGCGGTATGCCCCAGCCGAGCACGATCCTGACCAGGCGCTCGTCCGCCTCGTCGCTCAGCACCGCCACGCGCGCGCCCGCGAGGTGCAGCTGCTCGACCGTTCGCAGCGCGACGTCGTTCAGCCCGCAGACGATCACGTGCCCCGACCAGTCGCGGCACTCTGCGGGGTCAGGCGGGACGGTCGTGCCTGCAGCCACGAGGCCGCAGTCTCGCGCTCGCGGCGGCGTCTTGCCGTTGGCCGGACGTCCAAAATCGCCCGCGTCGATTGAGACTCGCTGTCAACGAGCCCGCGAAAGCGGGCCCCTCAAAAAAACGACAGCAGCTCAGCGCTCGAACGGGAACGGCGCCGCGCTAGGCGCGACCGTTTCCATCGGCTGTGAGGAGACCGCCTCTACGACCTCCTGCTCGGCCTCCTCGAGCTGCTCGTCGTGCTCGCCGTCGCACAGCACGCGGAAGTTGCCCGTCACGCCGCTGTCGGCGTGGATCGTGATGCCCGGCAGGATCTCCTCGCCCTCGTCGAAGCCGAGGCGCTCCATGTCGAAGTGCGCCAGGCCGATTCCGTGCGCCGTGTGCGTCGGGTTCTCGCGGTCGTGCGCAGCCACCGCCTGGGCGAAGCGCTCGAGGTTCTTCGCGACTTTGCCCGTGTTCGACATCGTCCCGCCAGAGTAGCGCGAGAGGGCCGTCGCGAGCGCTATAGATACGGGCAATGGCCGGCACCCAACCACGCGACGCGCCCGCCGCAGGCGCCCCTCGCGACGGGGCTTCGCGCGACAGCGCAGACGGCGAGGTGATCCGCACCGCCGGCCTGCGCAAGGTCTACGCAGGCGCCGACTTCGCCGCCGTCGACGGCCTCGATCTGAGCGTGCGCGCCGGCGAGATCTTCGGCCTGCTCGGCCCCAACGGCGCCGGCAAGACGACGACCGCCGGCATGCTCACGACGCGCGTCGTCCCGACCTCCGGCAGCGCGCACGTCGGCGCGATCGACGTCGTCGCACAGCCGGCGCTCGCCAAGCAGCTGATCGGCATCGTCTCGCAGACGAACACGCTCGACCGCCAGCTGAACGTCTGGGAGAACCTCTATTTCCATGGACGACTGTTCGGTATCGGCGCCGCCGACTCGCGGCGGATCGCCGACGAGCTGCTCGCGAAGATGCACCTGACGAAATGGGCCAAGGCGTCCGTCTACGCGCTCTCCGGCGGGATGGCGCAGCGGCTGATGATGGCGCGAGCGATCTTCCACCGACCGGCCGTGCTGTTCCTCGACGAGCCGACCGCCGGCCTCGACCCGCAGAGCCGCCTCGCGCTGTGGGAGATCCTCGGCGAGCTCAACCGCGAAGGGCAGACGATCCTGCTGACGACGCACTACATGGAGGAGGCCGACGAGCTCTGCGATCGCCTCGCGATCATGGACCACGGCAAGATCCTCGCGCTCGGCACGCCCGCCGAGCTGAAGCGCTCCGTCGGCGCCGACACGATCGTCACGATCAAGGCCGCCGGCGAGCTCGACGCGCTCGCCAAGCAGCTCTCCGACGCGATCGCCGAGGTCACCCAGACGCGCTCGATCGACGGCGGCGTCGAGCTGCACGTCAGAGAAGCGCCACGGCTCGTGCCGCGTGTCGTCGAGGCCGCCGACGCGGCCGGCTTCGAGCTCGCCGACCTGTCCGTCGCCGAGCCGAGCCTCGAGGACGTCTTCATCAGCCTCACCGGCAAGGAGCTGCGCGACTGATGGCGAGCGCCGCAGCACAGCCGACCGCCGCGACGCCCGCCGGTGAGAGCCCGATCACGCTGACGCCGACGCGCTCGACGTTCGCCGCGAGCCGCTCCGCGCTGCTCGCGCTCGTCCTGCGCGACCTCGTCGTGCTGAAGAAGAACTTCGGCGAGTTCGTGATCCGCACGCTCGTGCAGCCGTTCCTGCTCGTCTTCGTCTTCCTCTATGTCTTCCCGACGATCGGCCAAGGAGTCGGCGGCGGTGGCGGCAAGGCAGCCGAGTCCGAGTTCGCGACCGTGCTCGTCGCCGGCGTCGTCGGCATCTCGATCATGTTCCAGGGCATCCAGGCCGTCGCGATGGTCATGGCGCAGGAGTTCGGCTTCACGCGCGAGATCGAGGATCGCGTGCAGGCGCCGTGCCCGATCTGGCTCGTCGCCGTCGCGAAGGTCCTCTCCGGCGCGACGCAGGGCCTGATCGCCGCGCTGATCGTTTTTCCGATCGCCGCCGTGATCCATGCCAAAGGCGTCGAAGCGCACCTCTCCGTGCACTGGGCCGTCGTGCTCACGCTGATTCCGCTCGCGTGCGTGACGATGACCTCGCTCGGCCTGCTGCTCGCACGCTGTTCGAGGCGCGCAACCTCGGGCTGATGTTCGGCTTCGTCGTGCTGCCGCTGACGTTCCTCGGCGGCACCTACTACCAGTGGACTAAGCTCGCGCCAGTGCAGGTCGGCGGCGTGCACTGGCTGCAGATCCTCGTGTTGATCAACCCGCTGATCTACGTCACCGAGGGCATGCGCGCCGGGCTCACGCACGCCGAGCACATGCACCTCTACATCATCTATCCCGTGCTGATCGGCTTCTGCGCGACGTTCCTCGCGCTCGGGCTGCGCAAGTTCGCTTCGCGGGTGCTCTCGTGAGGCTGATGCTCGTCATCGCGAGCACGCGGCCCGGCCGCGTCGGGCTGCCTGTCGGCGAATGGTTCGCCGACCGCGCGCGAGCGCACGCCGGCTTCGAGCTCGAGGTCGTCGATCTCGCCGAGCTCGACCTGCCGTTCATGGACGAGCCCAACCACCCGCGCTTTCACAAGTACACCCACCAGCACACGAAGGACTGGAGCTCGCAGGTGCAAGCCGCCGACGCCTTCGTCTTCGTCACGCCCGAGTACAACTACGGCTTCAACGCGCCGCTGAAGAACGCGATCGACTACCTGCACGTCGAGTGGCAGCACAAGCCCGTCGGCTTCGTCTCCTACGGCGGCGTCGCCGCCGGCACGCGCGCAGTGCAGATGCTCAAGCAAGTCGTCACCACGCTGAAGATGACACCCGTCTTCGAGGCCGTCTCGATTCCGTTCGTCGCGCAGTTCATCGACGACGAGGGCGAGTTGCAGGCGAACGAGACGATGGAGAACGCCGCTAAGGCGATGCTCGACGAGCTCGTCCGCGTCGCGGCCGCGCTCATGCCGCTGCGCTCCGAGCAGCCCTAGTAAGTCGCGTCGGCGGTCAGGCGTGCGCGTGCGCGTCGCCCTGCGGCTCTGCTTCGGAGTCCGCGTAGCGCGCGACCGTGAACGCGATCAGCACCGGCACGTGCACGGCGTAGACGACGAGCGACAGCGTCAGCACGATCAGCGGGCCGCCGGCGAGATGGTCGCGCACGAATGCGAACTCGATCATCCCGGCCGTGATCGCGTAAGCGAGCAGCGCCCACTTCGCAACCTGGAAGAACCGTCCCCAGGCGAAGCCGCGAACGCGCGCGAGCAGCGCGAGGTTGATTGCGAGCAGCAGCGCCGAGGCGCACAGCAGCGCGATCGCCGGCGCCAGCGGCACGTGTTTGGGCAGGTGCGCGGATAGGTAGATCCCGCCGGCGACGATCAGCGCCAGCGAGGTCATCCCGATCTCCGTCACCGGAGGTAGGCGGCGCTCGCTCATCCGACGGTCAGCTTCGCCATGATCACGAGCGTCGCGACCTGCATCAGCCCGGTCGCGCCGGCCGTGTAGATGAACCGCTTCATCAGCCGCTCGATCACCTGCGGGTTAGGCTTCGGCTTCTTCAGCTCGACGAGCACCGCGATGTTCGCCGGCTCGAGCAGCCCGAGCGCGATCACCGCCATGATCCCGACGACGATGAAGCTCGCGACCGTCCAGCCGTGGTTGTAGTAGTTCGACTGCACCGTGCCGAGATGCACGCCGAGTTGCCAGCCCGCCGCGAGCGTCGCCGTCACGATCGTCGGCATCAACAGCACCATCTTCGGCATCAGCTTCGTCGTGAACTCGACGCGCGCCGGGATCGACAGCTTGCCCATGATCGGACCGAGCACGAAACCGAGGAACAGGTCGATCACCGTCCACGACGCGCCGCCGACGAAGTGGAAGAACGCCAGCGGCCAGAGTTTGTTTGCCGCAATCGCCGCGATCAGCAGCGCGAAGACGATCGCCACGCCGATCAGTCCCTTGCGCGGAACGACTTCGAAGTCCGGACGCTCGATCGCGACCGGCGCCGCGCCTGCGCTCGCCGCTGATGGCCCCCCGACCGGCACCGCTCTGCTCGCCATGACGCGAAGATACCGCCTCGCCGGACGATGCGCCAGAGGTGACGACGAAGCTACGTAGACTTCCAGCCGTCGCGGAACGTCGTGCGGCGACACGGGAGGAGATCAGCGATGGCGGTCGTGCAACGCAATGTCCAGGTCAAGGCCTCGCCTCAGCAGACGATGGCGCTGTTGAGCGATGCCGGCCGCTGGCCGGAGTGGTATCCGGGCATGACGGAGCTCGAGATCGTCGACCCCTTTCCCGATGTGGGCGGCAAGGTCAAGTTCAAGGTGAAGTCGGCGGGCGTCTCCATGCCGATCGCCGAGACGGTTCTCGAGTACCGGCCGGACGGGCTCCAGCTTCTTCAGATGGAAGGCATGCTGTCGGGACGCGCTCGCTGGGAGGTCACCCCGGACGGCGACGGAGCGCGCCTGACGACGACGTTCGACTACGCGCTGCCGGGCGGAGTGCTGGGGAAGATCGCCGACGGGCTCCTCGTCAAGCGCATGAATGCCAAGAGTCTCGAAGAAGCTCTCCACAACTTCAGAGCGCTCCTCGAGCGGCAGTAGGTCCTCGCCCGAGCCCGATAGAGGCTAAGCGCCTAGCTAGTAGTAGCTAGTAGCTAGTAGCTAGGCGCTCGCTCGCGCCCAGTGAGCTCTAAGCGCGCGCGCCAGCCGCTCGGGCTCCCCTTGGTGCGGCGGATCGAGATGGGAGCGCTCCTCGAAGATGTCGAGAGTGAAGTCGGGAAAGATGCCCGACGCTCGCCCAGCCATGTGTTTGTAGTTGTTCGGGTTGCTCTTGCCGCCCAGCGCAAAATAGACAGGGCGCGTGAAGCTCCGCAGGCTGTCGACGCACAGCCTCGACGCGCCGAACGTCCTCGTAAGAGCCGCGAGCCCGGCGGGGCGAGTAGCCAGCCAGGGAGGCGGCGGACCGACTCGTGAAGGTGGTTTCACTCCTGGAGCGAGTTGGTTGGCTACGAATGCCGGCATGCGCTCTTGCGGAGGCAACTCGGCGATCCGCTCGAACTCCCGCCTCACCGAGCGCTCTTGTGGGCTCAGACCATCGTTCCCCATCCACGCCGGCTCGATTAGGGCGAGACTCAACAGGCGCTCGGGACGTGCCTCCGCGAAGGCCAAGCTTGCCGCGCCGCCAGCCGAGAACCCAACGAGGTGGAACCGGTCCCAACCCGCCTCCTGCGCTGCGCTCAGGACACTTTCAACCTCGTGTTCGAGCGTGTAATCCGCTGGCGGGCGAGGGCCCGCGTACAGCTCGAGGTCCTTCGTCAGGGTCGCAACGTCATCATCGAGCGCCTCGACAAGCTCACCGTAAGCGATGGTGGCCGGGATGACTCCACCGGGCAGGAGGATCACGCGTGAGCCCACCTCGCCGAGGGTATAGGACCTCCGGCTAAACGGCCGGCGCGTGGGGCAGTTCAGCCGCTCTCAATGATCTTGTCGCGATATTGATCCGGATCGCGGGCCGAGATCGCCGCGGATGGGCTCATCCGGCAATCGGCGCCCGTAGCCTCACAACGCCGCAGCCGCCGTTGGACCTGAGGAACCTCAGCAGGATCCCGCTCGGGAGGTCGCCGAGTGCTATGCCCGGACTGCTCCTCACCGTGTGCACAACGTCGCGTAGCTCAGTTTCGCTGCGGGTGATATTTGCGAGCGCGGTGGACCGCTGCTGGTCCGGCGGCAGGGCGCGTAGCCTCCTCGATGTCGAGGCGTCGACCTTCAGGCTGTCCGCTCCCGCGTGCTCGATGAGCACACCCTCGAGTCTCGGCCCTGCTGCGCGCAGGTCGTGCCTGTCGATCGTCAGGAGTTCCTTGGTCGTCTCGGCGCAAACTGTCTTTACGCGCGATGCTGCTGGCGCTTGCGTCGAGCCTCCGCCGCAACCCGTGATCAGGGCGACGATCGTGAGTGGGAGAAGGCGCTTTAGCCGCGGATGCCTAGAGCGACGCCTGCTCAATTATCTCAATTCGATACCCGTCCGGATCGCGCACGAAGCAAAGCCGCGAACCGCCCTCGCGCACGGAGTAGGGCGGCTTCTCGGGCTCGATCCCCTGCTCGGCGAGCTTTGCGAGCGTCCCGTCGAGATCGTCGGCGGTGATCGCGATGTGCCCGTAGCCGGTGCCGATCTCATAAGTGTCGACGCCGAAGTTGTACGTCAGCTCGAGGCGCGGCATGTCGCCGTCGCCGGGCTGGTTCATGAAGACGTTGACGGCCTCGTCTTTGATCGGCAGGCGGCCGATCTCCTCGAAGCCGAGCGCTTCGTAGAAGGCGACCGAGCGGTCGACGTCGGTGATTCGGTAGCACGTGTGGATCAGGGCCATGCGCGCAGTCTATGTCCACCGGCCCGAGCGCGCTAGAGTCGAATGTGTCGTTTCGCATCAGCAGTGCGCGACGACGTCTCTACTCGAGCTGCTGCCGCAGGGCCGTTGGGGTCCGGGTGACTTTGGCTGAGGCACACAGCCACGCTCGTCGATGCCGCTTCGGCGCATCGCGCGTGGTGCCACCGCAAGCCGAAGGAGCACTCGATGGACAGCTCAGACGCCTCAACCGACGGCGCAGTGCCGCGACAGGCCGGCGAGGGCGCCGGCAACCAATCGCTCGCGGCGCTCTCGAACGAGCTCGTGCGCATCTACAAGGACCAGTTCGGACGCGGTCCGACGAAGGTCCGCTCGAACTACGCCGGCCCCGACACGATCGTCTGCCTGCTCGAGAACACGTTCACTCCCGCCGAGAAGAGCCTGCAGGGGATGGGCGAGCACCAGCGTCTTCGCGAGATGCGGATGTTCTTCCAGTACGCCTCGGCCGGCGACTTCATCGCCGCCGTCGCGGGCACGACAGGACGGCGTGTGCGCAGCTTCATCAGCGGCATCGACACGAACACGGACGTCGCCTGCGAGCTGTTCGTGCTCGAGCCGCAAGGCCTGTCTGAGACGGTCGGCGCGGCGCAGGACGTGCGGTAGGATCGAGCCGGCCGGCGGCCTCCGAACGGGGTCGCCGAGCGAGCTGCAGCGGTGGGACGCACCGACAACCTCACGTGAGGCGGGTCCGGACTGTCGCACATGAATCCTTGTGCGGCGCGTGCGCATCTCGCGAGCTCCGCACTTCACGCTCTATGTGCGGAGGTCGTCATGCCGTATCTCAACTGCCCTCAGTGCGGGCTCGTCATCGAGGTGAGCAAACCCGCCGAGATGGTCGAGCACTGCCCGCGCTGCCTCGCCCAGCGCAAGCGCGTCGTCGACCTGTTCGTCTCCGCGCAGCCACGCGGGCGCGAGCGCGCTACCGCCGTTCCCCGGGCGTCGCAAAACGGAGTCCCGTTGGAGAGCGGGCGGTGAGCCGAGGCGGGCGCCCTCCCGCGCGGCTCGACGTCGAGCCCCGCGACAGCGACGGGCACATAACGCTGCTGCTCGGCGGCGAGCTCGACATCGCATCGGCGCCCGGCCTGCAGCGGACGATCGCGCGCCTCTGCGCGCTGGCGAGCACGCGCGCCCTCACGCTCGACATGAGTGGCCTCACGTTCATCGACTCGACCGGTCTCGCCGCGATCGTCTACGCGAGCCGCGTCTGCGAGCAGCGCGGCTGTCCGCTCGACGTAGTCTGCGGGCCGCAGGCCGTGCAGGCCGTGTTCGAGATGACCGGACTCGACCGGCTGTTGCCGTTTCGCGGCGGCGGCGATGGTGCCGCGAGCGGCGAGGGCGACGGCAGCGCGCGCGTTTGACGCGAGGCGCCGCGAGGTGCCGCCGTCCGCTGCGTGCGATGCCCGCGACGTAGCGACATATACTCGCCGCGCGTGCGTACCCTGATCGTCGGTCACGGCGGGCGAGAGAGCGCCCTCGCCTCCCGCATGGCGGAGCACAGCGAGCTGTACGCGTTCGCGGGCCATCTCAACCCGTCGCTCGTGCGCCACACGGACTCCTCCGGCGGCAAGCTTCAGCTCGGTGACGTCTGCGATGCGCAAGCAGTCGCCGAGTTCGCGCGCGAGCACGAGATCGACATCGCGATGATCAGCGCCGACGAACCGCTCGAGGCGGGCGTCGTCGACGAGTTGCTCGCGCAGGGGACCGCTGCCGTCGGGCCGACTCGCGCCGGCGCCGAGATCGAGTGGAACAAGGCGTTCGCGCGCGAGCTGCTCGCCGAAGTCGCGCCAGAGGCGACGCCGCAGCTGCGCGTGATCCGCAGCGCCGGCGAGGTCGAGGAGGCGATCGCGTCGTTTGGTCAGACGCCTGTCGTCGTCAAGCCGTCGGGGCTGACCGGCGGCAAGGGCGTCAAGGTGATGGGCCCGCACCTCGCGAGTCACGCCGAGGCGGCCGACTACGCACGCAGCCTCTTGACGCACGCCAAGCAGGGCAGCTCGGTGCTGATCGAGCAGAAGATCCTCGGCGCCGAGTTCACGATCCAGGCGATCAGCGACGGCAAGACGGTCGTCTTCCCGGCCTCGACGTACGACTACCCGTTTCGCTTCGACGGCGACGAGGGCCCGGGAACGGGCGGGATGGGCTCGCTGACGAGCGCCGCGCCGATCCTGCCGTTCATGACGAACGAGCACTACACGCAGGCGTGCTCGATCGTCGAGCGCGTGATCGAGCGCCTCGGCGCCGAAGGGCGGCGCTTCACGGGCGTGATGAACAGCGGCTTCTTCGCGACGGCCGACGGCGTGCAGGTGATCGAGTTCAACGCGCGCTTCGGCGACCCCGAGTGCATGAACATCATGAGCCTGCTCGAGGGCAGCTGGCCGCATGCGATGGAGCGCATCTGCGCGGGCACGCTGACCGCAGCCGACGTGCCGCTCAGCGACGATGCCTCGCTCGTGCTCTACCTCGTCTCGCCCGACTACGCGCTGCCGCGCGACGGGGCGCCGACGCCGTATGAGTTCGAGCTCGACGTGCAGGCGAGCGAAGCGGCCCGCTGCGAGGTGTTCTTCTCCTCCGCCGAGCACGTCGCGGGCGACACGTACCGCACCGTCGGCACCTCGCGCGCCGTCGCGCTCGCGACGACGGCGCCGACGCTCGGCGCCGCGCACGAGCGGATCGTCGAGCGCGCGAGCTCCGTCGGCGTGCTGCAGTGGCGTCGCGACGTCGGCGACGAACGCTACCTCGACGGCCTGCGCGAGCTCGTCCGCTCGGCCTAGCCGCCTTCGTGCAAGGATGGCGCTGTGATCGTCGAGACGGCCAGCAATCCGCAGTTCCTCTCGAACACGTACCTCGTCGCCGACGGCGACGGCGGCCCGGCGTTCTTCATCGACGCCGGCGGTCCGGTCAAGCCGCTGATCGCGGCCGCCGACCGCCTCGAGCTGACGCCGACGCATGTCCTGCTGACGCACCACCACTACGACCACGTCTGCGACGTCGAGGAGCTGCGCAAGCGCTGGCCCGAGATCGAGGTCGTGATCAACCCCGTCGAGGCCGACCTCGTCAAGGCAGCCGCCGAGGAGAACGGCGGCGAGGCGCAGGGCATCGAGTCGATGGGCGCGATCGAGGCCGGGCAGACGCTGCGCTTCGGCACGCTCGAGGTCTGCCCGCTGAGCACGCCCGGGCACACGGCCGGAATGCTCTCGTTCCTCGTCGGCGATCGCTCCGATCTCGCCGCCGGCGTCTCGGCCGAAGTGCGCCCGCGTCGCGGCTCCTCGACGGCTTCGCCGGGCGGCTTCAGCGGCGGTCAGGCGGTCGTCTTCACCGGCGACACGCTGTTCAAGAACTCCGTCGGCGGCGTCAAAGCGCCGGGCCACACCACGTACACGGACCTGCGCGATTCGATCATGGGCACGCTGATGGAGCTCGCGCCGGAGACGATCATCTATCCGGGCCACTCCGAGGCGACGAGCGTCGCGCAGGAGTGGGACTCGAACAGCTTCATCCGCGTCTGGCGCGGCCTCGACCCGGAGGGCTCAGAGCCGTGCACGGCGCTCGGCGAGCCGGCGACGCTCGTGCTGCTCGGCCAGGACTACGATGGCGGGACGAAGGCCTGGGTGCGCTGGGCTGACGGCAAGGACGACATCGTCCCTGGCTCGCGCGTCGAGCGAAACACCTAGCAGCGCCCGGCATAAACGCCTGCCGATGGCCGGCCGTGCAGTGGCCGCGATGCGGCGGGCGCCTAGGATGCAGTGGATGGCACGCGAGAGCGAGAAGATCCCGACCTCGCGCGTGCGCCGCACGGCGACCGTCGCCTCGCTTGCCGCGGGGGAGGCCGTCAAGCAGTTCGGCACGCGCGCGGCGAACGTGACGCGCGGCGAGGAGGCTGCCGAGGAGGCGATGGCCAAGCGCCAGCTCGAGACGGCGAAGCAGATCGTCGCCGCGCTCGGGACGATGAAGGGCGCCGCGATGAAGCTCGGTCAGGTGATGTCGTTCCTCGACATGGGCCTCGTCCCGGAGCAGCACCGCGAGGAGTTCCAGCGCGAGCTCGCGAAGCTGCGCGACGCGGCGCCGACGGTCTCGTTCAAGCAGATGCGCAAGGTCATCGAAGACGACCTCGAAGAACCGATCAAGGAGGTCTTCGCGTCGTTCGAGGAGGAGCCGATCGCGGCGGCGTCGATCGGGCAGGTCTACCGCGCGACGCTGCACGACGGGCGCGACGTCGCCGTCAAGGTGCAGTACCCCGGCGTCGCAACGGCCGTCCGCGCGGACATGCAGAACCTCGACATGATCATGCGCCTGCTCAAGCGGATGACGCCTGGTCTCGATGTCAAGGCGATCACGAAAGAGGTTCGCGAGCGGATCGTCGAGGAGCTCGACTACGAGCTCGAGGCGCAGAACCAGCGCTCGCTCGCGCGGATCTTCGCGGGACACCCGTTCATCGTCGTGCCGGAGGTGGTCAGCTCGCTCTCGCGCGAGCGCGTGCTCGTCTCGGAGTTCGTCGCCGGCGTCGGCTTCGAGGAGCTGAAGGGCCGACCGCAGGCCGAGCGCGACCGGATCGGCGAGATCGTCTTCCGCTTCTTCCTCGGCTGCCTCTACCGCCACCGCCAGTTCTCGGGCGACCCGCACCCGGGCAACTTCCTGCTGCTCGGCGACGGCCGCATCGCGTTCCTCGACTTCGGCCTGTTCAAGCGGCTCGAGTCGGGCCCGGTCGACCTCGAGCTCGCCGCGCAGCGCGCCGTCTCGGAGGGCAACGCGACGGCGCTGCACAGCCTGCTCGCGAAGTCGGGGTTTCTCCCGGACCCGGACCGCGTCGACGCCGAGCACCTGCTCGACTTCATCCAGTCCGCGATCTGGTGGTACACGAGCGACGAGGTCGTGCAGCTGACGCCGGAGATCGCCACGGAGGTGATGATCGAGAGCTCCGATCCGCGCTCGAGCCACTTCCGCGAGATGCGCCACCAGGACATGCGCCCGGAGCACCTGTTCGGCCGGCGCATGGAGATGCTGACGCTCGCCGTGCTCTCGCAGCTGCGCGCGAAGGCGAACTGGCACCGGATCGCGCGCGAGTGGATGTACGGCGATCCGCCCGTCACCGAGCTCGGCCGCCAGGAGGCCGAGTTCTACGGGCGCACGGGCGTCGGCGCGCGCTGAGCGCACTGCCGGCACGCGCCACTGGCAATCTGACTCGTCGCCCTGGATAATCCGCCGATGAGGGGCGAGACGGAGCGGGCGATTCGCGATCAGCGGCTGTCGGTGATCCTTGACGCGCTCGCCGAGGCCGTGACGATCCGCGCGCCGAACAACCACCTCGTCTACGCGAACCCGGCCGCGCTCGAGCGCCTCGGCTTCTCCTCGAGCAAGGAATTGCGCGAAGCCGACCCGCGCGAGCTGATGGGGCCGTGGGAAACGACCGACGAGCACGGGCAGGAGATCGCGATGGACGACCTGCCCTCGGTGCAGCTCTTGCGCGGCGAGCAGCCGCAGCCGCTGCTGCTGCGCGCCGTGCATCGCGAGACCGGCGAGGAGCAGTGGTCGCTGCTGAAGGCGACCGCCGTGCGCGACGCGAACGGCACGATCGAGCTGGCCGTGACGATCATCGAGGACGTCACGCAGCGCCGGCGCGCGTCGCTGCGGATGGAATTCCTCGCGCGCGTCGGCGACGTGCTGGCCTCCTCGATGGACTACGCGCAGACGCTGCGCAACGTCGCGGGGCTCGCCGTGCCGCTGCTCGCGGACTGGTGCGCCGTCGACCTGTTCACCGAGGAGGGCGGGCGCGAACCGGTCGCGATCGCGCACGCGGACGCCGACAAACTTCGCACGGCCGCGCGGCTGCGCGCGTACGAGCCCGAGCGGCTCGACCCCGAGCGCGGCCTCGGCCTGGTGCAGCGCACCGGCGAAGCGCAGCTCTACACGGAGATCCCCGACGAGCTGCTCGTCGCGGCAGCCGCCGACGAGGAGCACCTGCGGCTGCTGCGCGAGGTCGGCATGCGCTCGGTGCTCGTCGTGCCGCTCGTCATCCGCGAGCGCACGATCGGCGCGCTGACGATGGTCAGCTCCGAGTCGGGCCGCCGCTTCGATCGCGGCGATCTCGACTTCGCCGAGCAGGTGGCCTCGCGCGCGGCGCTCGCGGTCGAGAGCGCGCGCCTGTACAGCGAGCGCTCGGAGATCGCGCGCACGCTGCAGAGCAGCCTGATGCCGGACGCGATCCCGTCGATCGCCGGCTGGGACGTGGCCGCGCTGTATCGCCCGGCCGGCGAGGAGAACCGCGTCGGCGGCGACTTCTACGACTTCTGGGAGGTCGACGGCGACTGGCTGATGATGATCGGCGACGTCACGGGCAAGGGCGTCGCGGCCGCGGCGTTGACCTCGCTCGTACGCTACACGGCACGCGCGGCATCGGAATACGACGCGCGCCCGGCGCAGGTGCTCGCGCGGATCGACGCGGCGCTGCGCCGCCGCCCGTCGATCTCGCTGTGCACGGCGCTGTGCCTGCGGATCTCGCCCGACGGCGCGGCGACGCTCGCCGTCGGCGGACACCCGCTGCCCGTCCGCATCGGCGAGCACGGCGCCGCGGAGGTCGGCGAGCACGGCACGCTGCTCGGCGCGCTCGCGCGCACGCGCTGGCCCGAAACGAAGCTCGAGCTGCGCCCGGACGAGACGCTCGTCGCTTTCACCGACGGCGTCACGGACACGGTCGGCGCCGGAGGCGAGCGATGGGGCGCGACGCGCCTCAGCGCGGCGCTCGCGCAGGCGCACGGCCAGACGGCGGCTGCGGTCCGCGAGCGTCTCGTCGCGGAGCTCGAGGGTTTCGAGGTCGGCGCACAGGTCGACGACACTGCAGTGGTCATCATGCGACTCACGGGGGCGTCTCGCGACGAGCGCGAGGACGCGCGATACGCGGGCGTCGGAGTCGCGCAAAGCGGGTAAGGGGGGAAACGTGCCGAGTACGCCTTTTGAGATAAACGTCGTACGCGACCGGGAGAGCGCGACGGTGACGCTCGCGGGCGAGCTCGACATCGCCACGGTGCCGCGCGTCGAAGAAGCGATCGAGGCGACGCTGACGGGCGAGGTGCAGCAGCTGACGGTCGATCTCAGCGGCCTCGGCTTCGTCGACTCCTCGGGCTTGCGGCTGTTCATCGTGCTCGACCAGCGAGCCGCCGAGCAGGGCTGGGAGCTGCGCCTCTTGCGTCCCGACGCGCAGGTGCTGACGGTCTTCCGCGTCAGCGGCGTCGAGGAGAACCTGCCGTTCGTCGAGGACGCGAGCGTGACGTGACGGCGCACTCCTCCGAAATGACCTCGGCAGGCAACAGCAGGCGCTCGTTGCGGGTCGAGCTCGAGCTCGAGCGCAGCGTCGACGCGCCGGCGATCGCGAGGGCCGAGATCGCTGCGCGCTGCCGCGAGCTCGACCTCGGCGCGCCGCTCTGCCAGTCGCTGATCCTGCTCGTCTCGGAGGTCGTCAGCAATGCCGTGCGCCACTCGGCCGGCGACGCTGACGCGCGCGTGCAGCTCGTAGCGACATTCGGCGAGCGGACGATCCGCGTGATGGTGACCGACGCGGGCGTCGGCTTCACGCCGCGCCCACGCGACCCGGCGCGCACGGACGATGGCTACGGCCTCTACCTACTCGAGAAAGTCGCGACGCGCTGGGGTGTCGAATCGCGCGGCGACACGAAAGTCTGGTTCGAGCTGCCGCGCGAGGCTTAGCGCGGCGCGCGCGAGCCGGCGCGAGGCCGGGGCGCTGCAGCAGGCAGCCTCACAGCACCTGGATCTGCACGAGGCTCGTCGTCCCGGGGCGGCCCGACGGCAGCCCGGCGGTGATCCCGACGCGCTGGCCGCTCTTGCACCAGCCGAGCTCGACGACGCGACGTGCGGCGTCGGCGATCAGCGCCTCGGTCGTCTCGTGGCGCGGCATCGAGGCGGCCTGCACGCCCCACATCAGCGCGCAGCGCCGCACGGTCTCTTTGCCGGGCGAGAGCGCGTAGATCGGAACGGTCGGGCGGTGCGCGGAGACGAGCCGCGCGGAGCGACCTGACAGGGTCGGCACGATCAGCGCGTCGAGGCGCAGCTCGCGCGCGGCGAGGCTGAGGTTGTGCGCGATCGTGTACGCAGGGTCCGACTCGGTGCGGCGCACGCGCGTGTCGTTCCAGCGCTCGTACGGCGCGATCGCCTCGGCCTGCACGGCGACGGCGGCCATCATTTCGACGGCGCCGACGGGGTAGGCGCCGACGGCGGTCTCCTGCGAGAGCATCACCGCGTCGGTGCCGTCGAGGATCGCGTTGGCGACGTCGGCGACCTCGGCACGCGTCGGGCGCGAGGAGGCGACCATCGAGTCGAGCATCTGCGTCGCGGTGATCGACGGCCGCGCCATCCAGCCGGCGAGCTCGAGCAGCTGCTTCTGCACGATCGGCACGCGCTCGATCGGCAGCTCGATGCCGAGGTCGCCGCGCGCGACCATCAGGCAGTCGGCCGCTTTGAGGATCTCGGCGGCGCGCTGCACGGCCTGCGGCTTCTCCATCTTCGCGACGAGCGGCAGGCGCGTGTGCTCGCGCACGGCTTCGACGTCCTCGGGGCGCTGCACGAACGACAGCGCGACCATGTCGACGCCGATCGACTCGCCGTGGCGCAGCAGCGCGAAGTCCTCCTCGGGCACGGCCGGCAGCGACTCGACGGGGCCGGGGATGTTGAGTCCCTGCCGCGAGGCGACGGCGCCGCCGATCTCGATCACGACCTCGACTTCGTGGCTTGCCGGGCGCACCTCGGTGATCCGCAGGCGCACGGAGCCGTCGGCGAGGTACAGCACGGCGTCGGGCTCGAGCGCGTCGGCCATCCCTTCCCAGGAGACGCTCATGCGCTCGGCGTCGCCGGGTCGCTCTTCGCCGTCGACGGAGAACGTCAGGTGCTCGCCGGGCTTCAGCTCGACGACGTCGTCGCTCAGCGGCCCGATGCGCAGCTTCGGGCCGGGCAGGTCCTGCAGGATCGCGACAGGGCGCCCGACGCGCCCGGCGGCGTCGCGCAGGCGGCTGACGGTCTCGGCGTGCTCGTCGAGCGTGCCGTGCGAGTAGTTCAGCCGCGCGACGTCCATGCCGGCCTCGATCATCCGCATCATCGTGTCGATGTCGCGCGAGGCGGGGCCGATGGTGGCGACGATCTTCGTGCGGCGCATTCACCGCAAGTTAGCGGGCGCGAGCACGACCCGCTGTAAACGTCTCGCCTAGCATCGAAGTCATGCTCGGTCCTTCGAGGCCCGTGCCGAGCGTCGGCACGAGCGCGCGCATCGTCCACTTCGGCGGCAGCCACGAGCGCTGCAGGGTGACGGCCGTGCTCGACGACGGCAGGCGCGTCGAGGTCCTCGGCGAGAGCGGCGAGACGCTCGAGTTCGTGCTCAGCCCGGCGACGGCGCGGTTCGTCTCGGCCGCGAGCGCGCACGGGCCGCGCTTGGAGCTGCTCGGCTAGGGCGCCTGTAGCTCGGGGAAGTGCGCGGCGCAGTGCTCGCGCAGCGCATCGCGCACGGAGGCGCGCTCGGCGGGGCTCGCGACGCGGAAGCGCGCGAGCAGCTCGCGCTGGCGCTCGATCGGCGCGCCGGCGATGCTCCAGCGCACGGCAAGGCGCTCGAACAGCAGCTCGACGGCGCGCTGCCAGGCGTCGTCTTGCGTGGCTGCTGCACGTGCGCCGGCGCCGCTGAGCGTCTCGGCGTACTCGCGCCTGGCGGCGGGCGTGAGCGAGCCGCGCAGCGTCAGCACGTTGCCGTCGGCGTCGGTGTAGTCGCTCGAGGGCGCGCGCAGGGCATCGTGGCTGTCGCTGCTGCGCTGCTTCTTGCGGTTGCGCTTGCCCATCGCAGGCAGCGTAGGGGCCGCGCGCGAGCGCTCAGGCGTCGGCGGCGCGTTCGAGCTTCACGCGAACGTCGCCGCTGACGGGCTTGGCGTGCCCGGGCCAGACGATCGCGGGCTCGAGCGCGGCGAGCTTGCGAATGCTCGCGCGCGCCTGCTCGGTGTCGTAGTTGTACGTCTCCATCGGTAGCTGCGGCTCGCAGTCGCGGCCCCAGATTTCGAGCGTGTAGAAGCAGTCGGTGCTGAGCGCGAGCCGGTCGGACTCGCGCCACAGCGCGATCTGGCCGGGTGCGTGGCCGGGGATCTCGAGGACCTTGAAGCCGGCGACGTCGTCGCCCTCGGCGAGCGTGCCGGCGATCTTCACGGGGCCGCCGTCCCAGGCGTAGCGGTGCAGCAGCTTGTGCAGCTGGCGGTGCGGGAAGGCGAGCCCGTCGAGGCCGTCGGGCCAGTAGCGAAAGCCGCCTGAGCCTTCGGCGTCCTGGACCTCGGCGGCGTGGCAGTAGACGGGCGCGTCGAAGCTCGGCGCGGCGCCGCGGTGGTCGGTGTGGCCGTGCCCGAGCACGATTCGCTTCAGCCCGCCGAGCTTCGCGGTGGCCTGTGCGAGCGAGCGAGCCATCGTGCGCGCGCCGGCGTCGAACATCGTCACGCCGCCGTCATCCTCGATCAGGTAGACGTTGCAGCGCGCAGGCTGGCCCTGCACGACCCAGACGCCGTCGGCGATCATCTTCGCCTCGCCGCCGGAGAGCCGCGCGCCGAGGCGCGTCTTGGCGTTGAACGCGCCGGTCAGCCGCTGCTCGGCGCGCGAGCCCTGCGGCGGCATCATGCCGAGCTGGCGCGGCAGCGCGATCGAGTCGGGGAACGCGTCGTTGCCTTGGATCAGGCCGTCGCGGACGGTGAGCAGGTCGACTCCCTCGATGACGAAGCGATCGCCGGTCGGCTGGATGCCGTTGAGCGTGCCGGGTCCGGCGAAGGTGCCGCTGATGCGGTACTGCACGGCGCAGCGCTCGTCTTGCGTCGTCGTCGAGAGAACCTCGAAGTTCAGATCGGGCGTGGCGTCGAGGATTTCGCCGAGGAACGCGCGCACGCCCTCGGGCGCGATGACGTCCATCTGCCCGCGGATGTTGTCGCGCCCGCCCTCGGCCCACAGCGCGACGGCGCCGTCGAGGTCGCGCGCGCCGATCGCGGCGAAGTAGCGAAGCGCGACGGACTCGGCGCTGCTCTTGGTGATGCGTTTGCGCCCGGAACGCGCTTGGTGCACGTTCGCGGCGGCCTCTTGGACCTTGCTCGCGGCCTTGCTTGCGGTCTCGTCGTCCTGCTCAGCCATGCCTTCTCCTCGCTAGCCCCGGGACGCTGCAGCGTCGTAGTCTAGTCTCCGCGACGTGGCCGAGGCGAGTAATCGCAGCTCAGCGCAGGCTCCGGCGCGGGTTGAACGCAAGCGCGAGCTCGGTCGTGGCGAACGCGTCCATCCGGGTGTCTTCCGCTTGCGGCTGCCGCTGCCGTGGCCGGGAGTGCCGCACTGCAACGCCTGGGCGGTGCGCGCGGGCGAGGGCTTCGTGCTGTTCGACACGGGCATGCAGCAGCCGGATTCGCTGGCGAACCTCGAACGGGCGCTCGAGATGTGCGGGCTGCGCCTCGAAGACGCGCAGCTGATCGTCTGCACGCACACGCACTCGGACCACTGCGGCCTCGCGCCGGTGATCGCGGAGCGCGCGGGCTGCGACATCTGGATGCACCCGAGCCACGAGCTGCTGAACAACATGATCGAGGACCCGGCTGCGGTGTTCGCGCGGCGCCTGGAGGTCGCGCGCCAGAGCGGCGTGCCGCTCGAGCCGCTGCAGCGCTACGCGCAGGAGGCGGAGGCCGAGGGCAGGACGCGCGAGACGGGCTTCGCGGGCGTGATCGAGCCGGCGCGCGATCTGCTGACAGGCGTCACGGTCGAAACGGACCTCGGGCCGTGGACGGCGTATGAGACGCCGGGTCACGCGCCGTCGCACGTCTGCCTGTTCCAGCCGGAGCGGCGCTTGCTGATCTCGGGCGACCATCTGCTGGGGCGGATCTCGCTGTACTTCGAGTACGGCCACTCGCCGGACCCGGTCGGCGAGTTCCTGCACTCGCTCGACGTCGTCGAGAAGCTCGGTGCGCGCCTGGCGCTGCCGGGGCACGGGCGCACGTTCGCGGACGTGCACGCGCACATCGAAGGCAACCGCAAGCTCGTGCACGAACGGCTCGACGCGGTCGCGCGGGCGCTCGAGCAGGGCCCGATGACGGCTTTCGAGGTCGTGCCGCACGTCTACGGCGACACGCTCTCGCAGCAGAACGCGCACTGGCTGCTGTCGAAGGTGCTGTGCTACCTGACGCACCTGCAAGCGCTCGGCCGCGCACACGAGATCCCCGGAGAGCCGCAGCGCTGGGCTGCATAATCTGAGGATGCGGATCAACGAGATCATCACGGCCGAGGAGCCGGTCTTCTCGTTCGAGTTCTTCCCGCCGAAGACGGAGCAGGGCGAGCAGAACCTGTACGCGGCGCTCGCCGACCTGCAAGCGCTCGACCCGGCATTCGTCTCGGTGACGTATGGCGCGGGCGGCTCGAGCCGCGAGAAGACGATCGAGATCGTCAAGCGGATCAAGGACGAGTTCGGGCTGGAGGCGATGGCGCACTTCACGTGCGTGGCGGCGACGGAGCCGGAGCTGCGCGCGACGCTCGACGAGATGCGCAGCGCGGGGATCGAAAACGTGCTCGCGCTGCGCGGCGATCCGCCGGAGGGCGAAGAGGCGTGGACGAAGACGGAGGGCGGCCTCGAGTACTCGCGCGAGCTCGTCGAGCTGATCGGCGCGGACTACGAGTTCGCGATCGGCGCGGCGTGCTTCCCGGAGACGCACATCCACGCCGACAGCGCCGAGTCGGACCTGCGCTACCTCGCGGAGAAGGTCGACGCGGGCGTCGACTTCCTGATCACGCAGATGTTCTTCGACAACGACTTCTATTTTGATTTTGTTCGGCGTGCGCGCGGCGCGGGCATCGCGGTGCCGATCATCCCGGGCGTGATGCCGATCACGAAGGTCGGCCAGGTCGAGCGGATGGCGAAGATGTGCGGCTCGGAGATCCCTGAGGGATTGCGCAAGGAGCTGCACGCGCGCGAGGACGACGCGGAGGCGGTGCTCGACTTCGGCGTGGCGTACGCGACGCTTCAGTGCGCGGAGCTGCTCGCGGCGGGCGCGCCGGGGATCCACTTCTACACGCTCAACCGCTCGCCGGCGACGCGCGCGATCCTCAGCGCACTGAAGCTCGCGCGGCCGTGGGAGCGCGCGATCTACCCGGCTTCGATCTCGAGCCCCTCGGCGACGCGCGGCGAGCCGTCGGGCGCCTCATAGCGCACATCGACGGAGTCGTTCTGCCGGTACGTGCCGACGCCCCAGGCGCCGAGCAGCCAGCGCCAGCCGCTGATCTTGTCCTTGCGCAGCTCGCGCTCGAACACGAGCGCGCCGCTGCGCACGGAGAAGTCGCTGCCGAGCTGCTGCGCAACGCCGTTGAGATACACCTGATACGGCTCGCGCACGTCGCTCGGCAGCTTCACCATCGATTTGGCCATCGCGTGAGGATTATGCACCCGGCGCGCCGCGTACTCTCCAGCGCGTGAGCGAGATCTCCTACACGGTGCGCCGCTCCTCGCGTGCGCGCAACGTTCGCGTCAACGTGCACGCGCATGCGGGCGTCGAAGTCGTGCTGCCGGCACGCGCTCCGGAGCGCGCCGCGGCGGCGGCCGTGAGCGAGCTGCGCCCGTGGATCGAGCGCCGCCTCGACGAGGCGCGCGAGGCGCTCGCGCGCGTCGCGGCACGCGCCGGCACGCTGCCGTATCTCGGCGACTCGCTCCAGCTCGTCCCGCAGCAGGGGCGCACACGCGTGCACCGCAAGGGGACGCAACTGCTCGTGCCCGGCGGCGACGCGCGCCCGGCGATCGAGCGCTACTACCGCCGAGCGGCGCGCGAGGAGATCGCACCGCGCCTCGACCGCGCGACGGCGCTCGCGGGCAGCAGGTACACGAACCTCTCGATCCGCGCGCAGAAGACGCGCTGGGCGTCGTGCTCGGCCGAGGGCGCGATGAGCTTCAACTGGCGCCTCTTGCTCGCACCCGAGCGCGTGCTCGAATACGTCGTCTGGCACGAGGTCTGCCACCTCGAGATCCTCGACCACTCGCCGCGCTTCTGGAGGCTGCTCGAGCGCTACTGGCCGGGGTGGCGCGAGGATCGCGAGTGGCTGCGCGTCAACGGCGCGACGCTGGTGCTCTAGCCGCGCTGGTCCATCGGCACGTAGTCGACATCGCGGTCGCCCGTGTAGATCTGGCGGGGGCGGGCGATCTTCTGCTCGGAGTCCTCGACCATCTCCTTCCACTGGGCGATCCAGCCGCTCGTGCGGCCGATCGCGAACATCACGGGGAACATCGCGACGGGCAGGCCGAGCGCCTCGTAGATCAGGCCCGAGTAGAAGTCGACGTTCGGGTAGAGCTTGCGCGAGGTGAAGTAGTCGTCGTCCAGCGCGCGCTTCTCGAGCTCGGTCGCGACCTCTAGCAACGGGCTCTTGCCGCGCACCTCGAAGACGTCATCGAGGTATTTCTTGATGATCCGCGCGCGTGGGTCGTAGTTCTTGTAGACGCGGTGGCCGAAGCCCATCAGCCGCTCGTTGCCCTGCTTGACGCCCTCGAGGAAGTCCGGGATGTTCTCGACGGTCTCGATCCGTTTGAGCATCCTCAGCGCCTGCTCGTTGGCGCCTCCGTGCAGCGGCCCGTAAAGCGCGGCGACGCCCGCGGCGACCGCGGAGTAGGGATCGACCTGGGTCGAGCCGACCGAGCGCACGGCGCTCGTCGAGGCGTTCTGTTCGTGGTCGGCGTGGAGGATGAAGAGCACGTCCAACGCCCGTTCCAAGCGTGGATCGGGCTCGTACTTCAGCTCCGTCATTTTGTACATCATCCCGAGGAAGTTGCCGGCGTAGTTGAGATCGTTGTCGGGATAGACGTAGGGCTGGCCCATCCCGTGGCGGAACGAGAAGGCGGCGAGCGTCGGCATCTTCGCCAACAGGCGGATGATCTGGATCGCTCTGGTCCGCTCGTCGTGGATCTTGTTCGCGTCGGGGTAGAAAGTCGAGAGCGCGCCGACGGAGGCGACGAGCATGCCCATCGGGTTAGCGTCGTAGCGGAAGCCCTGCATGAAGTCCTTGACGTTCTCGTGCACGAACGTGTGGATCGTGATCTCGTCGATCCAGCCCTCGAGCTCGACTTTGTTCGGCAGCCGGCCGTTGATCAGCAGGTAGGCGACCTCGAGGTACGTCGAGTGCTCGCAGAGCTGCTCGATCGGATAGCCGCGGTGCTGCAGGATCCCCGCGTCGCCGTCGATGTACGTGATCGAGCTGCGGCACGACGCCGTGTTCATGAACGCCGGGTCGTAGGACATCATCCCGAATTCGCCCTCGTTGACCTTGATCTGGCGCAGGTCGCTCGCGCGCACGGTGCTGTCGGCGATCGGCAGCTCGTAGCTCTTGCCCGTGCGATTGTCGGTGACCGTCAGCGTGTCCGCGCGCCCGCCGCCGTCCGTCGAGTCGGCGACATCGCCCTTCGTGTCCGCTTCGGTCTCCGTGCTCATCTGCTTCTCCTATCGACGGTTGCGCGATCTCTCAGACCGATTATGCGCGAAGTCCGCTCGCGATCCGCCGCCGAGTGTGCGAGGGGCTCTCGAGCGCGGCCGTCAAGGCCGGTCGTCGGGCGGTCTGGGAAGGAGGTGGGAATCGTGCTTGTGGCTGCCCGCAGCGTGCTTCAGCGGTGCGGCAGGCGCTTGCGCGCGACGAGCGAGGAGCGCACGCGCGGCGGCGATGAGGGGATCGGCGCGTTCCCGTGCGGGCCTCGCCGCGGCCGGCGCGGGCGCGGAGCGCGCGGGTGGTGCGGATGCCGCGGGCTCGTGCGCGGGCCGATGCCGCCGTCTGCGCCTGGCGCCGTCTCCGGGGTCTGGCGCACCGCCCAGCGGACGATCAGGAAGAGCCCGACGATCGGGATCTTGAGAAAGACCATCAGCCAGACGAACGTCCACGCGTCCATCAGTCGATGTTACCCGCTTCAGACGCGGCCGAAGCGCGTCAGACGCCGCTGAACTGCGTTATCGCGTGCAGCTCGCGCAAGCGCGCGTCGATCTCGCTGCGCTGCAGGCGTTCGACTCGCTCCGTGCCGAACTCCTCGACGTTGAACGACGCGAGCACGGTCGCGTGCGCCATCGCGCGGCGCAGCAGCTCCTCGGAGAGGCCCTGCTCGAGGTTCGCCGCGATGTAGCCGACGAAGCCGCCCGCGAACGTGTCGCCGGCGCCGGTCGGGTCGACGACCGTCTCGAGCGGATACGCCGGCAGCGCGAAGAAGCTCTCGCGTGTGACGAGCGCCGCGCCGTACTCGCCCTGCTTCGCGACGATCACGCGCGGGGCGGGCGGGCCCCAAGACAAGATCTCGCGCGCGGCCGAGACGAGGTTCGGCTTGCCTGTGAGCTGGCGCAGCTCGGCGTCGTTGAGGATCAGGCAGTCGACGCTCTCGATCGCCGCGACGAGCGAGTCGCGCGCGATGTCGATCCACAGGTTCATCGAGTCGAGCGCGACGAAGCTCGCGTCGGGTAGCTGCTTGCGCACCTCCAGCTGCAGATCGGGCTGGATGTTCGCGAGGAACAGCACGTCGCTGGAGCGCGAGCCCTCCGAGAGCTTCGGCTGAAAGCCCTCGAACACGCCGAGCTGCGTGTCGAGCGTCTCGCGCGAGTTCAGGTCCCAGCCGTACTCGCCTTGCCAGAAGAACGTCTTGCCGCCGGCGACGCGCTCGACGTCGGCGATGTCGATGCCCTTGCTGCGCATTACCTCGAGCTGCGGCTCGCCGAAGTCCTCGCCGACCGGGCCGACGACGCGGACATCGTCGAAGAACGCCGCCGACAGCGCAAAGTGCACGGCCGCGCCGCCGAGCATCCGCTCGCGCTCGCCGAACGGCGTCTTGACGGTGTCATATGCAATTGAGCCGACAACTGTGATTGACATCGGCGCGCACCTTAGAGCACGCTCGCCGCCGGCGCAGGGGCGGGCGCTCGAGCGCTTCGCCGTAACAACGTGTCCCAGGGCCTTCGCTAGCCTCACCGACCGATGCGTGCGATCCAGATGAGCGAGTTCGGCGGCCCGGAGGTGCTCGAGCTCGTCGAGCTGCCAAAGCCCGAGCCGGGGCCGGAGGAGGTGCTGATCCGCGTCAGCCGCGCCGGGCTTAACTTCGCCGACACGCACACGCGGACGAACTCCTACGTGCGCAAGGCGACGCTGCCGCTCGTCCCCGGCGGCGAGGTCGCCGGCGTGAGCGATGACACCGGCGAGCGCGTCGTCGCGCTCGTCGGCGACGGAGGCTATGCCGAGTACGCGATCGCGCCGCGCGAGCTCGCGTTCCCGATCCCGGACGGGCTCGACGACGGCACTGCGCTCGCGCTCGTGATCCAGGGCACGACCGCATGGCACCTCTACCGCACGGCCGCGCGCGTCGGGGAGGGCGAGAGCGTCGTCGTGCACTCGGCCGCCGGCGGCGTCGGCTCGCTCGCGGTGCAGCTCGGCCGCCCGCTCGGCGCCGCGCGCGTGATCGCGACCGCGTCGAGCGCCGAGAAGCGCTCGCTCGCGCTCGAGCTCGGCGCCGACGTGGCGATCGACTCGGACCCCGACGGCCTTACCGAGCGCCTGCGCGAGGCGAACGACGGCAAGCCGGTCGATGTCGTCTTCGACATGGCCGGTGGCGCCGCGTTCGACGCGTCATACGCGGCGCTCGCGCACTTCGGGCGGATCGTCGTCTGCGGGATCGCGACGCAGGAACCGAACGACGTTCGCACGGGTTCGCTGCTGCGTCATTCGCGCACCGTGGTCGGCTTCTACCTGTTTCACTGCCTCGAGCGTCCTAGGATGTTCGCCGAGGCACTGTCGGACCTGTTCGCTCGCGCCGCGCGCGGACAGCTGCGCAGCGTGATCGGCGGTACTTACCCGCTCGAGCAGGCCGCCCAGGCGCACATCGACCTGCGCGAGCGACGCACGACCGGCAAGCTTCTACTCGACCCAGCCGCATGATGCGTAAGCTGCACCTTTCCTAGCAATGCCCAAGACCTTTGCCGATCTCGGTCTGTCCGAGTCCACACTCAAAGCTCTCGCCGACGTCGGCTACGAGTCGCCGAGCCCGATCCAGGAAGCGGCGATCCCGTCGCTGCTGCAGGGCCGCGACGTGATCGGCCAGGCGCAGACGGGCACGGGCAAGACGGCTGCCTTCGGGCTGCCGATCATGGAGTACATCGATCCGTCGGACCCCGACGTCCAGGCGCTCGTGCTGACGCCGACGCGCGAGCTCTGCATCCAGGTCACGCAAGCGCTGCGCACATATGGGGCGCACAGCGGCATCGACGTCGTCGCGGTCTTCGGCGGCGCGCCGATCCGCACGCAGCAGGCGCAGCTGCGCGCCGGCGGCCATGTCGTCGTCGGCACCGTCGGGCGCGTGCTCGACCTGATCTCACGTCATTCGCTCGTGCTGCACTCGACGCGCTTCCTCGTGCTCGACGAGGCCGACGAGATGCTCGACCTCGGCTTCCTCGAGGACGTCGAGAAGATCCTCTCGCTGACGCCGTCGAGCCGCCAGACGGCGCTGTTCTCAGCAACGATGCCGCCGCCGATCCGCAAACTCGCCGACCGCTACATGTACGACCCGGAGATCATCAAGGTCGAGGCCGAGACGCTGACGATCGACACCGTCGCGCAGTTCCAGCTCCCGGTCGAGACGAAGGGCAAGCCCGACAAGCTCGTCGAAGTGCTGCAGGCCGAGAAACCCGAGCAGGCGATCGTCTTCGTGCGCACGAAGATCCGCGCCGACCAGCTGTTCCGCACGCTGAAGGACCGCGGCATGAATGTCCGCGCGCTGCACGGCGACATGTCGCAAGGCTCGCGCGACGGCGTGATGCTCGCGTTCAAGGGCGGGCGCGTGCCGATCCTCGTCGCGACCGACGTCGCCGCTCGCGGCCTCGACATCTCGACGGTCACGCACGTGATCAACTACGACGTGCCGACTTCTCCGGACACATACGTCCACCGCATCGGGCGCACCGGGCGCGTCGGGCGCTCGGGCCGCGCGATCACGTTCGTCGAGGATCGCCAGAAGCGCGAGCTCGAGGCGATCGAAAAGCACATCGGCACGCAGGTCGCCAAATGGGAGCAGGGCGCCGAGGCGCCGCCGACGCCCGTCAAGGAGCGTCCGCGCCGGCACTCAAAGCCCCGCATCTCAAGGCGCGACGAGCAGGAGACCTACGTCAAGCTCGTGCTCGGCGGCGGGCGCGCGAGCGGCCTGAAGGTCTCCGACATCGTCAACGCCGTCACGTCCTCGGCCGGCCTCGACGGCGAGGCCGTGCGCGACGTGCTCGTGCTCGACCGCTTTTCGTTTCTTTCCGTACCCGCCGGCGAGGCCGAGCGCGTGATCGACTCGCTCGACGGCCAAGAGGTGCGCGGGCGCAAGCTGAGCCTCGAGCAGGTCGCGAGCAACTAGCTGAACAGAGCGCCCGAAAGGGCGCCCATAAAAATCTAATCGCGGGACGAGCGTCTCGCCGAAGGAGAGGAGACTCTTCATGTCAACCGCCACGATGCAGACCACCGAAGGGCCGATTGTCTTCGAGCTGTTCGACGCCGACGCGCCGAAGACCGTCGAGAACTTCCGCAAGCTCGCCGCCGACGGCTTCTACGACGGGCTCACGTTCCACCGCGTGATCAAAGACTTCATGATCCAGGGCGGCTGCCCGCAGGGCACCGGCACCGGCGGCCCCGGCTACACGTTCGAGGACGAGTTCAACGAGCACAAGGTCGTCCGCGGCGCGCTCGCGATGGCGAATGCCGGCCCGAACACGAACGGCTCGCAGTTCTTCATCGTCACGACCGCCGCCGCGCCGTGGCTCGACGGCAAGCACACCGTCTTCGGCCAGGTGACCGACGGGCTCGACGTCGTCGACAAGCTCGAGGGCGTGCAGACCGACGGCGGCGACCGGCCGGTCGAGCCGATCGGGATCGCCTCGATCGAGCTCTCCGACTAGCCGCTCGGCACGCTCCCCGACGGCCGCTCCGTCGGAGTAACCTTGTTCATAGAGAGCGAGCACTAAGCGAGCGAGCGAGCGAAGGGGAGAGACCGAATGGCGAGCGTCGAGCAGACCCAGACCGTCGAGCAACCGGCTCCGGTGGAGAACGGCAACGGCAGCGCGCCGCACGCCGGCGAGATCCCAGTCGAGAACCCCGCGACGGGCGCGATCGTCGCGACCGTCCCCGACCTCGGCCCGGAGGCCGTCGCGGCGATGGCCAAGCGCGCTCGCGCTGCGCAGCCGACGTGGGAGTCCTACGGCTTCGACGGCCGCGCACGCGTGATGCTGCGCGCGCAGAAGTGGTTGATGGACAACTCGCAGCAGGTCATCGACACGATCGTCTCCGAGACGGGCAAGACCTTCGAGGACGCTTCGCTCGCGGAGATCTCCTACGCCGGCAACGCGTTCGGCTTCTGGGCGAAGAACGCCGCTGAGTACCTCGACGACGAGCGCGTCAAGTCCGGGCAGCTGCTCGTCAAGGGCAAGAAGCTGATCGTGCGCTACCAGCCGCTCGGCCTGATCGGCGTGATCGGCCCGTGGAACTACCCGCTGACGAACTCCTTCGGCGACTGCATCCCGGCGCTGATGGCCGGCAACGCCGTGATTCTCAAGCCGTCCGAGGTGACGCCGCTGACCTCGATGCTGATGGCCGAAGGCCTGCGCGAGTGCGGCCTGCCCGAGGGCGTCTTCCAGGTCGCGACCGGGCGCGGCGCGACCGGCGCCGCGCTGATCGAGCACGTCGACATGATCATGTTCACCGGCTCGACGAAGACCGGGCGCAAGGTCGCCGAAACGGCCGCGAGCCGCTTGATCCCGGCGTCGCTCGAGCTCGGCGGCAAGGACCCGATGATCGTCCTCTCCGACGCAGATCTCGAGCGTGCGGCGAACTTCGCGACGTACTACTCGATGCAGAACGCCGGACAGACGTGCATCTCGATCGAGCGCGCCTACGTCGAGGAGCCCGTGTTCGACGAGTTCGTCGAGAAAGTCTCCGACAAAGTCCGCGCGCTGCGCTTCGGCAAGCCCGAGGGCCCAGGCTCGGTCGAGGTCGGCGCGATCACGTTCCCGCCACAGCTGCAGACGATCGAAGACCACGTCACCGACGCCGTCGACAAGGGCGCGCGCGTGCTCGCCGGCGGGCACGCCTCGAACAAGGGCGGCGGGCGCTTCTACGAGCCGACCGTGCTGGTCGACGTCGACCACACGATGAAGTGCATGACCGAGGAGACGTTCGGCCCGACGTTGCCGATCATGAAGGTCGCAGACGCCGACGAGGCCGTGCGCCTCGCCAACGACTCGCCTTACGGCCTCGGCGCGTCCGTCTTCACGCGTGACACCGAGCGCGGCGAGCAGATCGCCAAGCGCCTCGAAACGGGCGCCGCGAACGTCAACGACGCGATGATCAACTACACCGCGCTCGAGCTGCCGATGGGCGGCGCGAAGGCGTCCGGGCTCGGATCGCGACACGGTGCCAACGGCATCCGCAAGTACACCGCGCAGCAGGCGATCGTGATCACGCCGAAGCTCGCGCTCAAGCGCGAACCGCACATGTACCCGTACAAGGCGCGCAACTCGAAGCTGCTCGCCGGGATGTTCAAGTTCCTGTACGGCCGCGGCAAGCGCGACTAAGCGAGAGAACCGTGGACGCGGCGCGGGGCGGCGTCCTCGGTCGCTCGCGCGCAGAGCGCGCCACGCTCCCTGCGTCCTTGCCCCGCTGGTCCACGGCCCTCTCGGGCGTGGTGCGCGTAGCGCTAGCTGCGGCCGAGCGCGAGCTCTGCGCGTTCGGGCTCGCGCTCGAGCAGCGCGACGAGCGCGCGCACGACGCGCGCGTCGAACTGCGCGCCGGCACAGCGTTCGAGCTCGGCTCGCGCGGCCTCGTGGTCGAGCGAGGAGCGGTACGAGCGGTCGCTCGTCATCGCCTCGTATGCGTCCGCGACCGCGATGATCCGCGCCTCGAGCGGTATCTCGTCGTCTGCGAGCCCCCGCGGATAGCCACGGCCGTCGGGCTGCTCGTGGTGCTGTCCGACCCATTCGCGCACGTCTGTCAGGCTCGGGTGGTCGAGCATCTGCGCGCCGAGTTCCGGGTGGCGCTTGATCACGTCGAACTCCGCGTCTGTCAGCCTGCCGGGCTTGTGCAGGATGCCGTCCGGGACGCCGACCTTGCCGATGTCGTGCAGCATGCCGGCCAGCCGCACGCGCGTCGTGCGCTGCGCCGAGAGCCCGAGCTCGCGCGCCATCATCTCCGCATAGCGTCCGACCGTCTCGGAGTGGCGCGCGCTGCCGCTGAAGCGCAGGTCGATCGCCTCCGCGAGGTCGAGCATCACCGCGAGGAAGCGTTCCGAGGCGACGTCGCGGTCCTCGCCGTCGCGCTCCGGCGCACCGCGCATCGCCGCGTTGTGCAGCACCGTCCTGTCGCGACCGTTTGCCTTCGCCGTCTTCAGCGCCTCGTCGGCCGCTCGCAGCAGCGCCGCCGCGGTCTCGCCCTGGCGCGGGTAGCTCGCGACGCCGAAGCTGATCGTGATCGGCACCGCATCGCCGGCGAACTCGCTGTGCAGCTCGCTGCGCAGCCGCTCGCAGATCACGAGCGCGCCGTGCTGATCGGTGTCCGGCAGCACGAGCGCGAACTCGCCGCCGCCGACACGCGCGATCGCGTCGACATCGCGCTTGCCACGCTCGAGCAGGCGCGCAGCGCGCTGCAGCGCGATGTCGCCGACCTGGTGGCCCGAGCGGTCGTTGACTTCCTTGAAGTGGTCGAGATCGCCGACGACGACCGTCAGCCGCCCCTCGCGCCGGCGCGCGCGTGCTAGCTCGAGATCGAGCAGCTCGCGAAAGCCGTGGCGGTTCGCCAGGCGCGTGAGCGAATCCGTGCGCGTCGCCTCGAACAGGCGCGCGATCAGTAGCTCGACGCGCGCGCGCATCACGCGGATCACAAGCGCCGCGACGGCGAGCGTGCCCATTCCGACGAGCCACCATCCAGCTGCGCGCTCCGCCGGCGCGCGCGTCATCAACAGCGCGCCGTAGGCGACCGCGACGTATGCGATCTGCAAGGCCATCGCTTTCGCCGTGAAGAAGTACGCCGAGTAGAGGAAGACCCACAAGTAGAGGAAGATCAGCGGGCTCGGGCTCTGTGCCGAGAAGTAAGCGACGCCCGTGATCAGCGTCGTCCCCGAGGCGAGCGCCGGCGGGAGTATCCGAGGGTCGAGCCAGTCCGCGCGCCAGTGCAACAGCGCCGCGACCGCGTATGCGATCCCCGCGATCACTAGCACTGCTGTGACTTCTGCATGCGCCGAATGCGGCAGCGCAGCCGTCAGCAGCGCGAGCGTCGCGCCCGCGGCGAACAGCGTCGCGAGGATGCGCGCGGTCAGGCTCGTGCCGAAGTCCGTGCGCGCGTCGATCTCCCGCGCATCGGCCTCCGCCGGGCTCGAATCCGCCAGTCTCCACGTCATTCACGTCTACTCGGATCAACCCACGCGCGTCATGAGCGCGGACGGGCAAATCTCAGACAGGCGTTGGCGCTCTGAAACGGGCGCTCCGAGCGCTCAGCCGTCGCGCAGCGCGAGCCCGAGGATCCGTTCGAGCTGCGGGATCGACTCGTCGGCGCTCGTGTGGTGCACCGTCGCCATGCCGAGCTCTTCGGCCGGCGTCAGGTTGAACGGGAGGTCGTCGACGAAGACGCACTGCTCCGCGGCGAGCCCTGCGCGCTCGGCGCCGAGCTCGTACATCCGCCGCGCCGGCTTGCGCGTGCCCTCCTCGCCCGAGATCACGACGCCGTCGAACAGCTCCTCGAAGAGGTCGTGCGGGTAGCGGTGAACGCCCCACGAGTTCGACACGAGCGCCGTGCGAATCCCGCCCGCGCGTGCGCGGCGCACCGCCTCGACCATCGGCGCGTCCGGGTGCACGCCCGCGAACAGCCCATCGATCAGCCCGTCCGGCTCGGCGCCGAGCAGCGGCGCGAGCTGCTGCTCGAACTCACCCTCCTCGAGCTGTCCCTTCTCGAGCGCGATCAAAAGCTCGCGGAAGCTCGGATCTTTGCTGAAGCGATCGCGCAGCGTCTGCGGGTCGATCCCGACCTTCACGCAGAAGTCGCGAAACGAGGTGAACAGGTTTGTCGTCAGCACGCCGCCCCAGTCGATCAGCAACCCTGCGCGCCTGCCGTCGCCGCTACCTGTGCCGTCCGCCTGTGCGCGCGCAGCATCGTCGCTCGCGCCGTCAGTCGCCATACGCCACAGTTTCGGCCTGGCGCGCGAGCTCGAGCACGCCGTCGCCGAACGTCTTCAGGTACGGATCGTCCGTCGTGCCGGCGATCGCGCGCTTGTAGTTGCCCTCCATGAAGACGACCGACTTCCACAGCGCGAGCGTCGTGTACCAGCGCAGGTCGCGCATCGAGCGGCCCGTGCGCTCCTCATAGCGCGCGATCAGCTCCGCGCGCTTCGGGAAGCCCTCGCGGCGCGTGATCACGCCGAGGTGGTCGCGCATCCCGCCCGCCGGGTCATCCGACTCGGCCCACATCATGCAGAGGTAGCCGAGGTCCGCGAGCGGGTCGCCGATCGTCGCCATCTCCCAGTCGAGCACGCCCATCAGCCGCGCCGGCGCATCCGCCGCATAGATCGTGTTGCCGAGGCGGAAGTCGCCGTGCACGATCGTCGCCGGGCCGGACTCGGGCATGTTTTCGGCGAGCCAGCCGCCGACCCGCTCGACCGCCGCGATCTCGCGCGTCTTGTTCAGCTCCCACAGACCGCCGAAGCGCCGCAGCTGGCGCTCGAGGTAGCCCGTCGGCTTGCCGAAGCCCTCGAGGCCCGCCGCGCGCCAGTCGACGCCGTGGATCTCGACGAGCGCGTCGATCAGCTCGTCGGCGATCCGGCGCCGTTCGGCGGGGACGTCGATCGGGTCCGGGATGCTCGCGACGATCACCTCGCCCGCGATCCGCTCCATCACGTAGAACGGGCTGCCGATGATCTGCTCGTCCTCGCCGACCGCGAGCACGAGCGGGACGCGCGCGGGCGTGTCCTGCAGCGCGCGCAGCAGCCGTGCCTCGCGCAGCACGTCGTGCGCGCTCGGCGGCAGCGGCGGGCGCGGCGGGCGCCGCAGGACGAGCTCCGTCGCGCCTCTGCGGATCAGGTACGTGACGTTCGAGTGGCCCTCGCCGATCGGGCTCGCTTCGATCTCGCCCTCGCCGAGGCCGTGCTCGTCGAGAAACGCCGTGAGCGGCTCCAGCACGAGCAGCGGCGCGCGCTCGTTGCCCTGCGCCTCCTCTGCCGTCTGGACGATGTCGTCCGGTGCGATGGCTGTACTCACAGGCTCAAAACTACACGTCAATCGCTCGGCGAGACCGCAACCTTGCCCCGCCCGGAGTGTCTCTAGCGACTATGCCCCGAATCCAGAAGCTTCTCCCCACAGCCTTCGCCTGCGTCCTCGCGGCCGCCGCGATCGGCGCCGCCCCGGCGCTCGCCTCGCACAGCCAGAGCACCTACTTCGAGGGCTCGAGCGACCTGCTGAACGCGCGCACGCGCCCCCACGCGCTCGCGCAGATGCAGTCGCTCGGCGTCAAGGCGCTGCGCATCGAGCTCAACTGGTTCAACGTCGCCCCCGGCCAGACGAGCACGACGAAGCCCCCCCTCGACACGACGAACCCCGGCAACTACGCCTGGGGCGAATACGACGCGCTGATCGCCGAAGCGCAGCGCCTGCACTGGAAAGTGCTGCTGACGCTCACCTCGCCCGTGCCGCGCTGGGCGACGTCGAACAAAAAAGCGCCGTACGTGACGAAACCGGACCCCAAAGACTTCCAGGAATTCATGACCGCCGTGGCACGCCACTACGGGCCTAGCGGACCGTTCGGCTCGACCGTCTCGCTGTTCTCGATCTGGAACGAGCCGAACCACCCGGCCTTTCTGCAGCCGCAGTGGAACACGAACGGCACTGCCGCTTCGCCGCGGATCTACCGCGCGCTCTACCAGGCGGGCTACGCCGGGTTGCAGGCCGGCGGGATCGCCAAGCCGAACGTGCTGATCGGCGAGACCGCGCCGACCGGCTACGAGCGCGTCAACTACAAGCGCGAAAAATCGAAAGCGCTGCTGCACGACGTCGCGCCGCTGCTGTTCCTGCGCGAAACGCTGTGCCTCAACAGCAAGTACAAGAAATCGGGCTCTTGCACGCCGCTGACGGCGAGCGGCTACGCGCATCACGCGTACTCGACCGCGGCCGGTCCGCTGTACAAGCCGAAGGAAAAGGACGACGTCACGATCGGCGTGCTCTCGCGCCTTTCGAGCGCGCTGAGCAAAGCGTTCGCGGCGCATGGCACGACGTCCAACCTGCCGATCTACCTGACCGAGTTCGGCGTGCAGAGCAAGCCGAACCGCTATCTCGGCGTGCCCGTCGGCCAGCAGGCCGAATATGACGCGATCGCCGAGAAGATCGCCTGGAGCAACGGACGCGTATCGGCGTTCTCGCAGTACCTGCTGATCGACGACCCGCTTGGCGGCAAGCCCGGCTCGAGCGTCAACGGCGGCACGATCGGCTTCCAGACGGGCCTCGAGTACGTCAACGGCAAGCCGAAGCCGCTCTTCTTCGGCTGGCCCGTGCCGCTGACCGTCACGAAGTCGGGCCACGGCTTCTCGCTGTGGGGCCTCGTGCGCCCGGCGACCGGCGCGACGAAGGTAACCGTGCTCGTGCAGACGAAGGGCTCGCACAAGTACAAGACGCTCAAGACCGTCACGACGAACGGCAGCGGCTACTGGACGCTGCACTCCTCGACGAAGGGCGCGCACTGGCGCGTGCGCTGGGTCAGCCCGACCGGCGTCAAGTACGAAGGCCCGCCAATCGGCGCTCACTGAGCTGAGCAGCATGCATCGCCCTCCTAGAGTGGGAGGGCGATGCCCGAGCTGCCTGAGGTCGAGATCACCGCGCGGTTGCTCGACCGCGCGCTCGCAGGCGCCGAGATCGAGTCCGTCACGGCGCCCGGGATCAATGCGCTGAAGACGTTCGACCCGCCGCTCTCGCGGCTCGCCGGCGAGCGGATCGAAGCCGTGCGCCGGCGCGGCAAGCACGTGATCGTGGACGCGAGCGGTGGGCTGTCGCTGTTGATCCACCTGATGTCGGCCGGACGGCTGCAGCTCTACGAGAAGCGCGCCGGGCCGCGCGACCGCACCTCGCGGCTGCTCGTGCGCCTCGCCGACGGGCGCGAGCTGCGCCTGCGCGAGTTCGGCTCGAAGCAGGCCGCGTGGGTCAAGCTGCTGCCGAGCAACGAGCTCGAGCAGGACGACGCGCTCGCGACGCTCGGGCCCGAAGCGTGGCCCGATCCGCCGCCGCTCGAGGACGTGCTCGGCGCGCCGCGGCCGCTGCACACGCTGCTGCGCGACCAGCGCACGATCGCCGGGATCGGGCGCTCGTGGGTCGACGAGATCCTCTGGCGCGCGAAGCTCTCGCCGTTCAAGCGCGGCAGCGACCTCGACGCGGACGAGCGCGCGCGGCTGCGCGAGGCGATCGTCGCGACGCTGACCGACGCGCTCGCGTACTACGAGCAGAACGTCGCGCTGCCGGTCCCCGACAAGCTGCCGATGCCGCTCGAGATCCACCGCCACGAGGGCGAGCCTTGCCCGCGCTGCGGCGAGACGCTCAAGTCGGTGCACTTCGAGGACTACGTCATCGCTTACTGCCCCGCCTGCCAGACTGACGGGCGCGTGCTGAAGGACCGCCGGCTGTCGCGCTTGCTGCGCTGAGGTCTCAGCGAGGTTCGCCGGCTCGTGGAGAAGCCCGACGCCGCTGCTTCGACGCGGCTACTTCTCGGGCTCTGGCGCTTCCTCGCCCGGCCACTTGCCGGTGAGTTTCGCAAAGCCCTCGCGCGAGCCGTGATCGACAGCCCCCTTGACGAGCCGGAAGACGGCTCCCTCGAGCGCGAGCGCCCCGACGAGCTTCGGCCACGAGATGAGGCGATGCTCCGGCTTCGGCGGCTCCTCCTTGTCGACGATCGCCCACAGGCGTGCGAATGCCTTGCGCCCGAGCAGGCCCGCGATCAGGCCCGAGACGATGCTGACCGGTGCGAACAGAAGCTTCATCTCCGTAAACGTACCCGTCCGGGCGCAGGTCAAGCGCCCTGGGTCGGCCGATGCGCTTGCGCGCGCCAAGCGGCTACGATCGTGGCGTGATCGAGCAAGGCGAGAAGGCTCCCGATTTCGAGCTGCCAGACCAGGACGGGCGGCCGCTGAAGCTGTCCGACTTCCGCGGACAGCGCGTAGTCGTCTACTTCTACCCGAAGGCCGATACGCCCGGCTGCACGACGCAGGCGTGTGGCGTACGCGATCACCTGCCCGAGTACACCGAGGCCGGCGCCGTCGTTCTCGGTATCTCCCCCGATCCTGTCGCGAAGGTCAAGAAATTCCATGAAAAGTTCTCGCTCGACTTCGCGCTGCTCGCCGATGAGGATCACGCCGTCGCCGAGACGTACGGCGTGTGGGTCGAGAAGTCGATGTACGGGCGCAAATACTTCGGCAACGAGCGAACGACGTTCGTGATCGACTCCGAGGGTCGCGTCGCCGAGGTGCTGCGCAAGGTCAAGCCGGCCGAGCACGACGAGCGGGTGCTGGCAGCGCTCGCTGACGCTTAGCTCGCTTCGCCGGATAGGGTGGACGATGTGGCGATAGATGCAATCAGCGTTCGGGTCAAGCGCTTGGCCCGTCCGCACTCCTCCGGAGGCACCGTGATCGAGCGTTCGGTGATTCTCGCCGAGGGCGATGACTCGGCCGCGATCCTGCGTTGGATATCCGATCACGAGGGCGTCGCTGACTCGACTGCTGCGCCGGCGCGCAGCACCGGCCTTCACGGGACGCGTGAGGCCATTCGCACGAATGCCGGCCCGGCACGCCGCTTCGTGCTGCCGGCGCACGCCTTCGACTGACGAGTCCAAGCGCACGTCGGTCTGCCCCGAACCGCTCGGATAATCTTCGCCCGATGAGCCAGCCGGACCCAGCCGCCGCCCTTTCACCGGGTTGGCCCGACGGTCTGCTCGAGATCTTCGAGCGCTCGATCACTTGCGAGTACGCGAGCCTGACACGCAGCGGCACGCCGATCACGATCCCGACGACTCCGTACGTCGGCGATGGGACGCTCGACGTCTCGACAGGGCTGACGTATCCGGCGAAGGCCGAGCGCGCGCGGCGCAACGGCAAGGTCGCGCTGCTGTTCGCCGACCCGATCGGCACCGGGCCCGGCGCCACGCCGGTCGTCCTCGTGCAGGGGCACGCGTCCGTCCGCGACGCAGACCTGCAAGCGAACACCGATCGCTACGCACGCGTCGCCGTGGAGAAGCTCCCGGAGGCGACGAAGGGGCAGCCGAAGTTCCTGCTCAGACGATTTGCCTTCTACTACGCGCGCATCTGGATCGAGATCACGCCGCTGCGGATTCGCCGCTGGGCCGACCGCGAGCTCGCCACGCAGCCATACGAATGGCGACTCGAACCGACACCGGCGCTGCCGAGCTCTGACCCCGAGCCGCCCGGCCGCCAGCCACCGCCGTGGAAAGACGTCTCGCCCGACTGGCGCGAGCAGTCCGCTCGGGCGCTGCGCGAGCTGCCGCTCGCCGACCTGACAGCGGTCGACGGCGACGGCTATCCGGTTTGCGTTCCCGTTTCCGCGGGCGCGCTCGCCGGCGACGAGGTCGCGCTGCAGCTCGGCGCCGGAGCTCCATCGCTGCGCGACGGGCCGGCCTGTCTGACCGTGCACGGTCACGACGAGAGCTTCACCTCGCAGGAGAACCACACGCTCGTCGGCTCGCTGAGCAGCGACTCCGGCGCGGTGAAGCTGCACGTCGAGCGCGCGCTCGCCAACTGGAGCATCACCGGAAGCCGCGCGAAGATCGCCGTCGACTTCATGCGCAACGGCCGCCGTCTCGCGCCAAGGCTGAAGGCCGAGGCTGCGCGGCGCGGGCAGCCCGTGCCGCGAGTGAACCTTTACTGAGCCGCTCACGAGCCGGCTCCTGCGGCGATGCGCGTGCCGCGCCGAGGAGACACGCTGTAGTGGGCTCTCCGCGCGGTCCGCAGTCCGCTGCGCAGCAGGGCTCACCCACACTTGTGCCAATCCGGCCAAGCTGCCTATACTCTCGCGCTCGGAGCGGCCGATGTCGCTCTGCAGGACCGGGAGCCCTACGGATGGGGCAGCGTCCTGGCGTCACTCTCGGGGGTCGGTCCGAGCCGCGCGCATCGCAGTCCCGGGGGGAACGGATGTTGACCCGTTTCACTTGTCAACCGAAAGGAACCGAACGAATGCATCAGCACATCAGCGCCCTCGGGCGGACTCGGCGCACGGCGCGCCGCACTGTCCTGCTCGCCGGCGCGTCGATCGCCGTAGTGGCCGGCACGATCGGCGGCGCCAGCGCGCAGGCCGCGACGCTGCCGACGATCTCGGCGACCGTTAGCCCGACGACGATCGCCGTATCCGGCGCGCTGCAGTCCGGCGCCGTGAACATCGCCAGCACCGCGACCGGCGGCAAGGAACCCGATGTCGTCTTCATCCGCTTGAACCCGGGTGTGAGCGTCAACGACGTCTTTGCCTTCCTCGCGACGAACAAGGCCTCGAAGGATCCGAACACCATCACCAAGTTTGGCTCGATCGTGTTCGACACCGAAGCAGGCAGAGGCAAGCCGACGGAAGCGCAGACGATCCTCGCGGCCGGTCAGTACATCGCGCTGAACGCCGAAGGCGAACAGTCCGCGAAGTGGGCGCGTGCGAGCTTCGCCGTCGCCGCATCGCCGGCGCCGGCCGCACTGCCGGCCGCTCAGGCGACCGAGAAGACGATCGAGTACGGGTTCCGCGGACCGTCGGTGCTTCACGTCGGCGAGGTCGTGCGCTTCGAAAACGAAGGCTACCTCGTGCACATGGACCTCGCGCTCGGCGTCAAGAGCAAGAATGCCGCACTGAAGGTCGTCAAGGGTCTCTTGACCGGCCACGAAAAGGGCCTTGAAAAGCTCGCTTCCGGTCCTCCGGCGAGCTTCGCCGGCCCGCTCTCCGGCGAAGCGTTCCAGCAGGAGGTCATCACGGCCAAGCCAGGCTGGTACGTGCAGGTCTGCTTCATGCCCACGCAGGACGGCAGGCCACACACGCTGCTTGGCATGGAGCGTGTGATCAAGATCACCAAGTAGCGAGCGCCCGTCAGGTGCCCGTCCCGCGCCAGAGCGGGGCGGGCACTGCGCGGCGCCAGCTCGTAGGTGTCTCCTCAGCTGTCGCTCGACGCCGTGACCGCGGGTCGCGCCATCCCGCCGACGAGCAGTCCCGCGCCGAGGTGCGCGCCGAGAACGGGTCCGACCTGAGTGCAGAACAGCGGGTCTGAGCCGAAGATCGCTCGGCCTTCGCCGACGAGCCGCTCGGCGTCATCCGGCGCTTGTGCATGCTGGACGATCCAGTCCGTCGCACCACGCTCGTGCAGCTCGCGCAGGTAGGCGACCATCCGCTCGAACGCGCGTGCTCGTGTGCGCACGCGACCGACCGGCGCGATCTCCGTGCCGAACGTGAGGATCGGCTTGAGCTTCAGCGCCGTGCCCACGAATGCCTGCGCCGCGCCGATTCGCCCGCCGCGCCTGAGGTACTCGAGCGTGTCGAGGCAGAACCAGATGTCTAGGCTCTCGCGCGCGCTTGCGACCGCCGCGAGCGCTTCAGTGAGGTCCCCGCCCCGCTCGGCGACGTCCGCAGCGACGAGCACGAGGCAGCCGAGCCCGCCTGCGCCCGTCTGCGCGTCGAGCACCTCGACGCGGCCCGGATGGCCGGCCTCGGCGAGCAGCCGCGCCGCTTCGCGCGCGCTCTCGCACGTGCCCGACAGGCCGCCCGCGATGTGGATCGAGAGCACGTCGCTGCCCGCTTTGACGAGCGGCTCGTAGCAAGCGATGAAGTCTCCCGCCGAAGGCTGCGAAGTCGTCGGCAGCTGCTCCGAGTCGCGCAACCGCTCGTAGAAGGCGTCGAGGTTCACATACGAGCTCTCGCGAGCGAGCTCGCCCCCCCAGCCGACATACAGGCTCACCTCGTGAATCTGCGAGCGCTCGAGCAGCGCACGTGGGAGGTACGGCGTGCTGTCGGTGACGATCGCCAACCGATGAGCAAGGCCGGCACTCGCGTTTGTCGCGTCGCTCATCGAGTGCCTAAGGCTACGGACGTACGAGGCTTGACGCGTAGAGAGGGGTCGCGGTATTGATCACAAGCCCCTTCTCACCGGATCAGCGCCTCGGCCCGCGCCGAGGCGATCGTCTCGCGCAGCGTCGAGATCGCGTCGTGTTGCGGGCGCCAGCGAAGCTCACGCCGAGCCTTCGCCGTGTCCATGATCACCGGCTCGCGAAACGCGCTGATCCACTGTGCCTGAGCCGGCAGGAAGCCGAGCCGCGAGATCAGCTCCGCAACCGCGTCGACGGCGAGCTCCGGCACCGGGATCGAGTACCAGCCGAGCTCCTGCGCGAGCTCGCGAACCGTCATCTGACCGGGCCCTGCGAGGTTGTACACGCCGCCCGAGCCGCGCCCGAGCACGCCCGCGCGCAGCGCGCTCGCGACGTCGTCGTGATGTACGAGCTGAAACGGGACGCCCGGGTCGGGCAGCACCGGCCTGAGGATCGGCACGCCGTCGAGCAGTCGCAGGACCGGCCCCGGCAGGCGCTCGGAGATCTGCGTGTACGGCAGGCTGTCGATCAGCAGCGGCGCTCCGCGCCCCGCGACGATGCACGGGCGAAAGACGTACGACTCCGTCGCGCTGCCGGCGAGCGTTGTTGCCAGCAGTGCCTCGACCTCGGCCTTCTGCGCCGAGTAGTAATGGCTGTCGGTGCCGCGCGCCGGAACGTCCTCGCCAAGCGGCTGCGGGTTCTCGCTGTGAAAGCCGTATGCCGCGACCGACGATGCATAGACGAGCCGCTTCGCGCCCGCCGCGGCCGTCGCTGCGAAGACGTTGCGCGAGCCCTCGAGGTTCACCGCACGGCTTTCCTTTGGCCCGCCCATGATGATGAAGGCGAGGTGCACGACGACGTCGGCGCCCTGCACGAGCTGCTCGACCGCCGTGCGATCGAGCACGTCGCCGCGCCGGTATGAGACCTTCTTCCAGCCTCGCGCCGCCGGGTCGAACGGCTTGCGCGCCATGCCGAGTACCTGTCCGACCTCGCGCGAGCGCTCGAGCGCGGCGACGAACGCCTGGCCGATCTCGCCCGTCGGCCCGGTGACGGCGACCGTGAGCCCTCGCGAGGGCTCTTTGCGCGATGTCATCTGTCCTTTGTACCGCACGCGCCGCTGACGCGAGCCTCGCCGCGCCGTGGTCCGAGGCGTGCCTTGCGGTGCGTACGCTTGGGTGATGCCAGCCCCGCTCGCGTCGGCCTCGATCGGCGACAGCATCACCTCGTTCTTCAACGCCGCCGGGCAGTTCTTCTCCGATCTCGCCGCCGTCAACTGGGGCCTCTTGCTGCTTGGGCTGCTGTTCTTCGGTCTGAACCTGACGCTACGCTCGCGCGGCTTCTTCCACAGCCTGCGCGCCGCATACCCGGCGGCCGTCTTTCAGTGGCGGCGGATCTGGGGCGCGTACTTCGCCGCCGTCGGCTTCAACAACGTCGTCCCGGCGCGTGGCGGCGACGTGATCAAGCTGTTCCTCACGCGCTCGTCGATCCCCGACTCGAGCTACCCGACCGTCGCCGCGGCGTTCTTCGTCGAGTCGATCTTCGACGCTGCCGTCGGCATCTTCGTGCTGATCTTCGCCTTCACGCAGGGCGTCTTTCCCAAGCCGCCCGACTTCTCCAAGCTCGACGCGTTCGAAATCTCCTATCTCGCCGAGCACTTCCGGCTGACGCTGTTCTTGATTACCGCGCTCGGCGTGCTCGGTCTCCTCGCCTTCGCGGTGCTCTCCGTGCGCGTCAAGGCTTTCTGGGCGCGTGTACGCCAAGGCGTCACGATCCTCAGCGACCGTCCCCGCTACCTGCGCGAAGTCGCCTCGCTGCAGGTGCTCGCCTGGCTCTCTCGCTTCGCCGCCTTCTGGTTCCTGCTCGACGCCTTCGGCGTCGGCGGCTCGGTCAAGAACGTGCTGCTCGTGTTCGGCGTCAACCAGGTTGCCGGCGCCGTTCCGTTCACGCCCGGCGGCGCCGGCGTGCAGCAGGCTCTGCTCGTGAAGGTCTTCGCGAAAAACGCCTCGACCGCCGTCGTCGCCGCCTACTCGGTCGGGCAGCAGATCGCGATCGCCGCGTTCACGGCCTCCGTCGGCCTCGGCGCTGTCTTCTTCATCTTCCGCTTCCGCTCGTTCAAGGAAGTGATCAGGGCCGGGCGCGCCTCGCGCGAGGCTGAGCGTGAAGGAGAAGGCCGTGCACCGGGCAGGTCGCGGGGCGATTCGGCCGATGACGCGCCGACCGAGCCCGAAGCCGCGAAGCGGCGTCGTCGCGTCCGCTACTAAGGGCGTGACGCCGCTGGACTACTGAAGTCCCGCGCGCGCCTCGCGCACGAGCGTGACGGCCTCGGGGAAGACGAGTGCCATCACGGTGCGGATCTGTTCGGCCTGCGCCTCGGCGCTGCCCTGCAGGTTGATCCGCTCGACAGCGGCTACCGTCATGTCGACCGCGAGCTTGATCGCGTTGTCGGCCCAGGCCAGGCGCTGCTGTCCCTGCATCTGGTCGGCGAACTCCGCGAGGCGCCGCTGTAGCTCCTCCGGATCGCCGAACAAGTCTCCGAGACCGCCGCCCTCCATGCTCAGATCATAGACTGCGATCTCCCGATGCCCAGCAAGAGCGAGATCAACGAGCAAGTCGAGCAGGAGACCGAGCGTCGCAACCGCCTCGGCGTGCCCGCATTCGCCGGCGGCGTGCTCTACCTGCTCAGCGGAATCATCACGAGCTCGACGCTCAACGGCGCGCCGACCGTCGGCATCCTGCAGGGCCTCTCGCCGGCGCTCGAAGGAGTCGCCGACCCGGCGACGAGCCCGCGTGCGGCCGAGGTCAAATTCATCAGCCACCACGCCTCCTCGCTGCTGATCGGCAGCGTGATCGCCGCCGTCGCGATCGCCGCGCTGACCCTCGTCCTGCTGCTGCTCGTCGACGCCACGCGCTTCCGCCGCCCGCAGACGTGGAAGCCGCTGCGCCCGCTCGTCCTGTTCGGCGGTGTCACGCTGGCCGTCGTCAGTGTCGGCCACCAAGTCGTCACCGCGATCGAGACGCACAACTTCGCCGTCGGGCACGACTTCTCCAACCACGCCGTCGACCACGCGCTGACGAAGGGCACCGCGAACGTCGCGATCGACTACGTCGATCTGCTCGCCGGGCTCTCCGTCGCCGTCGGGATGATCATCGCGATGGTCAACGCGATGCGCGTCGGGCTGATCACGCGCTGGATGGGCGTGCTCGGGATCCTCACGGGCATCCTCATCTTCCTGCCGATCGGCGGCGCGACGCTCGAGGTCGTGCCGGCCTTCTGGCTCGTCGCGATGGGGATCCTCTACGTCGGCAAATGGCCGAACGGCCAGCCGCCGGCCTGGGAGGAAGGCGAGGCTCGCCCCTGGCCTTCGCGCGCGCAGTTGCGCGAAGCCGCGAGCGGTCCGGCGCCGGCGATGGCCACAGGGGTCGGCGACATCGCCCCGGCAGCCGCCAAGCCGGTCCAGGCAGGCACCTCACGCAAGCGCCGGCGCAAGGCCGGCCCAGACGCCTAGACCTCCGCGCCTCAAGCGCGCGCTCGCGCGCGTGACGGGGCAGTTCGATGATTAGGCGCCCGACAGAGCGGGAATACCTCTGCTGAAGAGCGACTCCGGGGCACGCGCAACTGCGGCTCCCTCTGCGCTCACTTGGGTACAACGCATCACCTCGCCTTTCAGGCGACGGGGAAGGAGGGTCTGATGGAGGCTGCGACGATCCAACGACGCGAGGATCCGACGCGCTCTGCGCCGGCCGCGACACCCGGGTGGAAACCGGCCGATCCCGGTCCACTCGGGTTGGGCGCGTTCGCGATGACGACGTTCGTGTTGTCGATGTTCAACTCGAATCTGGTCGACGTAAAGGGCCTGCCCGTCGTGCTCGGGCTGGCGCTCGCCTACGGCGGCATAGTGCAGCTGCTCGCCGGGATGTGGGAGTTCCGCACGGGTAACACGTTCGGAGCCGTCGCCTTCTGCTCGTTCGGCGGCTTTTGGATCTCCTTCTGGGCGCTCAACGTCTTCTATGCGAAGGACATCGGCGGCAACGCAGGGCACGCCGTCGGGGTCTACCTGTGGGCTTGGGCGATCTTCACGGCGTACATGACCGTCGCCGCGATGCGCACGAGCGGCGCCGTGCTGCTCGTGTTCGCGCTGCTGACCGTCACGTTCGTGCTGCTCGCGATCGGCGCTTCAGGCGCGCACGAAACGGTCACGCACTGGGGCGGCTACCTCGGCTTGGCGACCGCCGCGGCCGCTTGGTACGCGTCGTTTGCCGCCGTCACCAACTCGACCTTCGGGCGAACCGTGTTGCCGGTCCTCCCGCTGGCGAAAGCCTGACCGCGCCGAGCGCGGTCAACGACAACGACAAGCACCGGCGCGTCGCCAGACGGCGCGCCGGGTGGGAGAATCAGCCGCCGGAAGTCCCTGACTTCGAGCGAGAGGAGCGAGAGCGATGTCGACCGAACCCGATACTGCAAGCACGACCGAGGTGCTCGACGGCGAGCTCGCGACGCTGCTCGACGTCGAGACCTTCGAGCCTCCCGCAGAGTTTCGCGAGCACGCGCTGCTGAACGATCCCGCCGTCTACGATCAGGCCGCCGCGGACCCGCAGGCGTGGTGGGTCGAGCAGGCCGAGCGGCTCGACTGGTTTCAGAAGTGGACACGCGTGCTCGACGACGACGACCCGCCGTTCTACAAGTGGTTCACCGGCGGCACGCTGAACGTCTCCTACAACTGCCTCGACCGTCACGTGATCGCCGGCAAGGGCGACCGCGTCGCCTTTCACTGGCGTGGCGAGGAGGGCCAGGAGCGCGACATCACCTATGCCGAGCTGCTCGCCGACGTCGAACGCTTCGCCAGCGCGCTGAAGGACCAAGGCGTGCAGAAGGGCGATGTCGTCGGCATCTACCTGCCGATGATCCCCGAGGTCGTCATCGCGATGCTCGCCTGCGCGCGGATCGGCGCGCCGCACAACCTCGTCTTCGGCGGCTTCTCCGCCGAGGCCGTGCGCGAGCGCATGGAGTTCTCCGAGGCAAAGCTTCTGATCACCGTCGACGGCGCTGCGCGCAAGGGCAAGACCGCGCCCGTCAAGGATCGCGTCGACGAGGTGATGGGCGACCTGCCGACGCTCGAAAAGATCGTCGTCGTGCGCAGCTCCGGCACGGATTGCCAGATGCAGGACGGCCGCGACGTCTTCCACGACGAGATCTGCGCCGCCGCCGATCCGGCCTGCCCGCCCGAGCCGCTCGACGCCGAGCACCCGCTGTACATCCTCTACACCTCCGGCTCGACCGCGAAGCCGAAGGGCATCCTGCACACGACCGGCGGTTATCTCACGGGAGTCTCCGCGACGCATCGCTACGTGTTCGACCTCAAGCCCGAGTCCGACGTGTACTGGTGCGCCGCCGACGTCGGCTGGGTCACGGGCCACTCCTACATCGTCTACGGCCCGCTCGCGAACGGCGCGACCTCGGTGATGTGGGAGGGCGCCCCGGACTACCCCGACAAGGGGATCTGGTGGGAGATCGTCGAGCGCTACGGCGTGACGATCCTCTACTGCGCGCCGACCGCGATCCGCGCGTGCATCAAGTGGGGCGCCGACTGGCCGAGCAAACACGATCTGAGCAGCCTGCGGCTGCTCGGCTCAGTCGGCGAGCCGATCAACCCGAAGGCGTGGCTCTGGTACCACAAGGTCATCGGCGCAGAACGCTGCCCGATCGTCGACACCTGGTGGCAGACCGAGACCGGCGCGATGATGATCACGCCGCTGCCCGGCATCACCGCGACGAAGCCCGGTTCCGCGACGCATCCGTTCCCCGGCGTGTTCGCGGAGGTGCGCGACGAGTCGACCGGCGAGCCGATCGAGGAGGGCCAAGGCCTGCTCGTGCTGACGCAGCCGTGGCCGTCGATGCTGCGCACGCTCTACAAGGAGCCCGAGCGCTTCGTCGAGACGTACTTCGATCGCTTCGGCAAGGAGACCTATCTCGTCGGCGACGCCGCCAGACGCGACAGCGACGGCTACCTCTGGGTGATCGGGCGGATCGACGACGTGGTCAACGTCTCCGGGCACCGGCTTTCGACGGCCGAGGTCGAGTCGGCGATCGTCGCGCACGCCGACGTCGCCGAGGCGGCTGTGATCGGCCAGCACGACGAGGACTCGGGACAGGCGATCGTCGCTTTCGTGACGCTGCAGGGCGATCTCGCCGGCGACGAGCAGACGGTCGAGGGAATCCGCTCGACCGTCGCCGAGCGGATCGGCAAGTTCGCACGGCCGAAGCGGATCATCTGGGCCGACGATCTGCCGAAGACGCGCTCGGGCAAGATCATGCGCCGGCTGCTCCGCGACATCGCCGAGGGACGCGCGCTCGGCGACGTCACGACGCTGCGCGATCCCGCCGTCACCGAGCAGCTCGAGGAGCGCGTCAAGGAGATGCAGGCGCAGGAGGATTGATGCGCCCGCCGGCGTGCTGATCGCGATCATCGCCGACACGCACATGCCGCGCGGCTCCAGAGAGCTCCCCGAGGCATGCGTCGAGCGCTTGCGCACCGCCGAGCTGATCCTGCACGCCGGCGACATCTCGACCGCGGCTGTGCTCGCCGAGCTGCGCGCGCTTGGACCTCCTGTGCTCGCCGTCCACGGCAACGTCGACGAGCGGGCGCTCGTCGAGTCGCTGCCGGCCGAGCTCGAAGTCGAGCTCGACGGCGTCCGCTTGGCGATGACGCACGACGCCGGAGCGGCCGAGGGGCGCGTCGCGCGCCTGCGCAGGCGCTTTCCTCGCGCCGATGCCGTCGTCTTCGGCCACTCTCACATCCCGCTCGCCGAAGCCGACCAAGGACTTCAGATCTTCAATCCGGGCAGTCCAACCGAGCGCCGGCGCCAGCCACGACACACGATGGGCCTCGCCCGCGCCGAGCGCGGGGCGATCATCTTCGAGCACGTCGCGCTATCGGCCTGAGCGGGCGCGTGGCCGCGCCACGACGCGACCCGACGATTTAATAAAAAAAGTCCCTAGACCTTGCGGAACTCGGGCACCCACGAGCCTTCGCCGTCCTTCGCGAAGTCCTGGAACAGGCCCGGCGCCTCGGCCTGCATCACCTGCGCGATCACGTCGAAGACGCTGCGCAGCTCCTCCTCCGCGCCCGGCGCAGTGCGCATCTCGATCACGTGGCGCAGCGTGCGCACGTTCGCCGTCCAGACGATGTCCGTGCTGAGGCCGATCGGCGCGAGCCGGCGCAGCGCCGAGGTGACCTCCTTCTTGACGTGGAACGGGATGCCCTCCTCGTCGATCCCGAGCTCAGCCGCGGCGCTCACCTGGAACTCCTCGAGCTGCTCGACGATCGCCAGCACCTGCTCGCGAACCGGCTCGAGCGCCGGCGGGACGCGAAAGCCGATGTCCGCGAGGCGCACGTAGCGCAGGCTCTCCTGGCTGAAGGCCGAGCCCGCGCGATGGCGCACGAGCTCGTGCGTGAACACGCGACTCACGTTGCGCAGCGCGAAGGAGTAGTTCGCGTGCTCCATCACGCTGCCGTGCGCCGAGCGCAGGATGTTCGCGAAGTACTCGCGCTGGTTCGTGCGCACCTTCGTCACGTTCGGGTTCAGCCCCGGCTCCCAGCTGCGGTAACACGCGCGCCCGCCGAACTCGACGATCAGCTCGCCGCCGTTCGGCTCCCCGTCCGCCTCGCCGAGGCGGCGCTCGAGCCACGACTCGCCGCCGACGTCCCGCAGGTAGCCGCGCATGCCCTCGACATCGATCGAGGGGCGTGCGATGAGGAATACCTGCGGTGTCGTCTCGTGCATCGGGCGGACGACTCTAAGGAGCGCCCCGGACGTAGCTCGCACCCGACCGCGGGCGTCCGATGGGTGCCGCTACGACGTTCGTGCAGTGCGGCCGCAGGTTGTCCTAGACTCCCGAAAAGTGGATTTTTCCGCAGTGCAAAACGGCTCGCAGACGATCGTCGAGGCGCAAAATCTGAGCCGCCGCTACGGCGAGGGCGAGGCCGCCGTCAACGCGCTCTCCGAGGTCTCCGTCAGCTTCCCCGCATCGCGCTTTGCCGCGATCATGGGGCCCTCAGGCTCGGGCAAGTCGACGCTGATGCACATCCTCGCCGGGCTCGATCGGCCCACGTCCGGCACCGTCCTGCTCGGCGACGTCGACCTCACCGAGCTCGACGACAAGCGGCTGACGAACCTGCGCCGCGACAAGATCGGCTTCATCTTCCAGACGTTCAACCTGCTGCCGGTGCTCAACGCCGAAGAGAACATCCTGCTGCCGCTCTCGATCGCCGGGCGCAAGCCCGACCGCGAGTGGTTCGACCAGCTGATCGAGACCGTCGGCATCTCCGATCGGCTCACCCATCGCCCGGCCGAGCTCTCCGGCGGCCAGCAGCAGCGCGTCGCCGTCGCGCGCGCGCTGATCTCGCGCCCGGCCGTGGTGTTCGCCGACGAGCCGACCGGCAACCTCGACTCGAAGGCATCGAACGACGTGCTCGACCTCTTGCGACACGCTGTCGACGACTTCGACCAGACCGTCGTGATGGTCACGCACGACGCGCACGCGGCTTCGTTCGCCGATCGCCTGCTCGTGCTCGCCGACGGCCAGATCGTTCACGACACGCCGTCGGTCTCGAGCGACGAGGCGCTCGACTTGATGAAGTCGATCGGCTGAGATGGCGCGGCTCGTACTGCGCGGCTTCCTCCAGCGCAAGCTGCGTGTCGCGCTGACCGGCATCGCGATCGCGCTCGGCGTGGCGCTGATGGCCGGCACGTACATCCTCACCGACACGATCAACCAGTCCTTCGCGGGAATCTTCAAGACCGCCGCGAAGGGCGACTCGGTCGTCGTCACGCCAACCGAGACGCTCGGCAACCAGACGCGCTCGGAAACTTCGCCGATCACCGAGCAGATGCTCGCGCGAGTGCGCGGCGTGCCCGGCGTCGCCAAGGCCGCCGGCGGGATCTTCACGACCGCGACGTTCCTCGACGTGAAGCACAAACGGCTGACCAACGGCGGCGCGCCGGCGTTCGTCGCCGGGCTCGTGCCGCCGCCGTTCGAGTCCTTCAAGCCGATCGAAGGTCGCTTCCCGCAGGGTCCGAACGAAGTCGCGATCGACCAGGCGACCTCCGAACGCTCGAACCTGAAGGTCGGCGGTGCGATGCTCGTCGCCGGCCGCGCGCCCGCCAAGCGCTACGCGATCGTCGGCATCGTCAAGTTCGGCGGCGGCGAATCGTTCGGCGGCGCCGGGGCCGCCGTGCTTACCTCGACCGAGGCCCAGCGCGTCGTCGGTGAAACCGGCCGCTTCGATCAGATCGACGTCGCCGCCGCTCCGGGCGTCACTCCTTCCCAACTACGAGCGAGCATCCGCGCCGTGCTGCCGCGCACCGTCGACGTGCGCACCGGCGCGCAGCAGGCCGCCAAGAACACCTCCGACCTGGAAGAAAACCTCAGCTTCCTGCGCACGTTCCTGCTCGTCTTCGCCTACGTCTCTCTCGTCGTCGGCGCGTTCATCATCTTCAACACGTTCTCGATCACCGTCGCGCAGCGGGCCCGCGAGTTCGGCCTGCTGCGGACACTCGGCGCCTCGCGCGCGCAGATCATGCGCGAGGTCGTCGCCGAAGGCCTGCTGCTCGGCGTCGTCGGAGCCGTGCTCGGGCTGTTCGCCGGGATCGGGCTCGCGCCGGCGCTCGATCAGCTGTTCAAGGCGTTCGGCGCCGACCTGCCCGACAGCGGCACCGTGCTCGAGACGCGAACGATCGTCGTCTCGCTGCTCGTCGGCATCGTCATCACCGTGCTCGCCGGCCTCGCGCCCGCGCTGCGCGCCACGCGCGTCTCCCCACTGGCGGCGATGCGCGAGGGACTCGAGATCCCGCCGCGGATCATCACCGGCGTGGGGCTGCGTGGCTCGTGCGGGCACCCTTGCGGTGATCGTGATCCTGGCCGGTGTGCTGCTCTCGCCCGTGCTGTTCGTGATCGGATTCGTCATCCTCGCGATCTACGTCACTTACTTGCTCGTGAAGCTGATCCGCGCCGGTCGCCCGTCTCATTACCGCGTCGTCCCGGCGCTCGCCCGCGCGATCGGCACGCTCGTCGCGTGGCGCGGAATCACGGGCAGGCTCGCCAAGGAGAACTCGATCCGTCAGCCCGGGCGCACGATGGTCACCGCCGCGGCGCTGACCGTCGGGATCGCGCTCGTCGCGTTCGTCGCCGTGTTCGCAGACGGCCTGAAGGCGACGATCAACCAAACGATCAGCCGCTCCTTCGCGGGCAACCTGATCGTCGAGAACTCGCAGGGCGGAGGCGAACAGCAGGGGATTCCCGCGGCGCTCGCGCCGGCCGTCGAAGGCGTGCCCGGCGTGGCTCGCGTCACGCCTGTCGCGTTCACCGTCGGTCGTCAGCGCGGCAGCGCCAGCAACGCGACGCTCACGGCGATCGACCCGAGCACGTTCGCCCGTGTCTACCGGATCGAATGGCGCCAGGGCTCGGACGCGACGCTCGCCGGCCTGCAGTCCGGCGGCACGATCGCGAGCAAGAAATACGCCAAAGCGCACCATCTGCGGGTCGGGCAGGCGATCTCCGTGCTGACGCCGTCGAATCAGCACGTGACGCTGAAGGTGCTTGGCATCGTCAAGGAAGAATTCGGCGTCCTGCAGGACCTCACGATCGCGCTCCCGCTCGCGCGCTCGGCGTTCGGCCTGCGCGAAGACGCCTTCGACTTCGTCGCGTACTCGCCCGGCGCCGACAACGCGACCGTGCAGCCCGCGATCGACAGGCTGCTCGCCGCGCAGTTCCCGCAGGCCCGCTCGCGCACCGGTCAGCAGTTCAAGGAAGAACAGGCCAAGCAGGTCAACACGCTGCTGACGTTGATCTACGTGCTGCTTGCGCTGTCGGTGATCGTCTCGTTGTTCGGCATCGTCAACACGTTGATCCTCTCGATCTTCGAGCGCACGCGAGAGCTCGGGATGATGCGCGCGATCGGCACCTCGCGCAAGCAGGTGCGCCAGATGATCCGCTACGAGTCGATCATCACGTCGCTGATCGGCGGCGTGCTCGGCCTCGTAATCGGCGTCGTCGCCGCACTGCTCGTCGCCGTGCTCGCGCTCTCCGGATCGGGCTATGTGATCGCGATCCCCGTCGGCACGTTGATCGTGTTGCTCGTGATCGCCGCGATCGCCGGCGTGATCGCGGCACAGCTTCCGGCGCGCCGCGCCGCGCGCCTGGACTTCCTCAGCGCGGTCACTTCCGAGTAGCCACGCTCGCGCCCGGCGCGGCTAAGCTGCGGGCAATGGCAGCCACCGCCCCAGAGTCGACCGACCCCGAGCTCCAGGCGACCGCCTGGGATCTCGAACCGCTCGTCGAAGGCGACGGGACCGGCGGGGTCGAGCGGCGTCTCGCCGCCGCGCTCGAGCGCGCGCAGGCGTTTGCCGGACGCTATGCCGGAAAGCTCGGCGAGCTCGACTCCGCCGGACTGCGCGAGGCGATGGAGGAGCTCGCCGCGATCTACGACCTCGTCGGGCGTGCAGGGGCTTACGCGTCGCTGCGCTTCTCGACCGACACCGCCGACCCCGCGATCGGCGCGCTGCTGCAGCTCGCGCAGGAGCGCGGGACCGCGATCGAGACGACGCTGCTGTTCTTCGAGCTCGAGTGGGCCGAGCTCGACGACGCGCGCGCCGAGCAGCTGCTCTCCGGTGACGGCCTCGATTTCTGCGCGCACTACCTGCGCAACGTGCGCCGCTATCGCGAGCACCTGCTCTCAGAACCCGAGGAGAAGATCCTCTCCGAGAAGTCGCTCACCGGCGCCGGCGCCTGGACACGGCTGTTCGAGGAGCTGACCTCTGCGATCAAGGTCGAGCTCGGCGGCGACGGCGCCGAGCCGGTCGCGCTCGACGTCGCGCTCAGCAACCTGCAGCAGGGCGACCGCGAGCTGCGGCGCACGAGCGCCGAGGCCGTCACCGCCGCGCTCGCGCCCGGCTTGCGCACGCGCGCGTTCCTGTTCAACACGCTGCTCGCCGACAAGGGGATCGACGACCGGCTGCGCCACTACCCGCACTGGCTCGCCGCGCGCAACCTCGCCAATGAGGCCAGCGACGAGTCCGTCCGCGCGCTGATCGAGGCCGTGCGCGGGCGCTATGAGATCCCGCGCCGGTGGTACCGGCTGAAGGCGCGTCTGCTCGGGGTCGAGCGGCTCGCCGACTACGACCGGATGGCGTCAGTCACCGAAGACGAAGTCAGCTTCCCGTTCTCGCAGGCGCGCGAGATCGTGCTCGACTGCTACTCGTCCTTCTCACCCGAGCTCGGCGACGTCGCGCGCGCGTTCTTCGAGCAGCGGCGGATCGACGCGCCCGTGCGTCCGGCCAAGCGCGGCGGTGCGTTCTGCGCGTCGGCCGTACCGTCAGTCGAGCCGTACGTGCTGCTCAACTACACCTCGCGCCGCCGCGACGTGCTGACGCTCGCGCACGAGCTCGGCCACGGCGTGCACTTCTCGCTTGCCGCGCGGCAGGGCATCTTCCACCAGTCGACGCCGCTGACGCTTGCCGAGACGGCCTCCGTGTTCGGCGAGACGATCGTCTTCGAGCGCCTGCTCGGCGAGGACTCCTCGCCGGCCTCGCGCCTCGCGCTGCTCGCCGAGAACCTCGAGGACACGATCGCGACCGTCTTTCGCCAAGTCGCGATGAACCGCTTCGAGGACCTCGTCCACACGGCGCGCCGTGAGGAGGGCGAGCTGTCCGTCGATCGCTTCGGCGAGCTGTGGGCCGAAAGCCAGGAGGAGCTGCTCGGCGACTCCGTCGAGCTGACCGACGGCTACCGCTCGTGGTGGTCCTACATCCCGCACTTCATCGGCTCGCCCGGCTACGTCTATGCCTACGCCTACGGCCAGCTACTAGCGCTGTCGGTCTACGAGCGCTACGAGCAGACCGGCGCAGAGCTCGTGCCGAAGTACCTCGAACTGCTCGCCGCCGGCGGCTCGAAAAGCCCCGAGGAGCTCGGCAGGCTCGTCGGCATCGACCTCGCCGACCCAGGCTTCTGGGAGTCCGGGCTCGACCTCGTCGAGCGCCAGCTGCAGGAGGCCGAAGCGGCCGCCGAGGCCTCCGGGCGCTTGTAACGAGCAGCGCGAGCGCTGTAGGGTGCTCGCCAGATGCGCCTCAAGCCCGGCCCTGATGACCTGCTCGAGCGGGTCGCAATCTCGCTCAACCTCGCGCCGCTGCCGGGCGCGTATGCGATGTACGGGATGGTCGCCGGGCGCGTCGTCGGCGTCGCGCAGCGCCTCGGCGTGTTCGAGCAGCTACTGAAGGGCCCCGCGACGGCCGGTCGTGTGGCCGAGGAGCTCGAGCTGCAGGTCGCCGGGACGCGGCTGCTCTGCGAGAACCTCGCCGGCCTCGGCATCCTCGAGCAGGACGGGCACACGTTCTCGCTGCCGAAGCGCTCGCGCAAGTGGCTCGACCCCGCCTCCGCGACCTACGTCGGCAGCTGGATCGAGCACACGACGACGTACTGGGAGTGGTACGGCGACCTCGAGCGGGTCGTCCGCGACGGCGGCAGCTTCGAGATCCATCGCGAGAGCGCCGAGGACGAGGAGTACTGGCGGCTCTACATCACCGGGCAATACGAGCTCGCACGGCTCTCCGCGGGCGAAGTCGCCAAGGCGATCAGGCTCGGCGAGCAGCCGACGGCGCTGCTCGATGTCGCCGGCGCGCACGGCTGGTTCTCCGCCGAGCTCTGCAAACGCCACGAGACGCTACACGCGACCGTGCTCGACCTGCCCGGCAGCGCGCGCGTCGGGCGCGAGATCATCGCCAAGGCCGGCATGAGCGACCGCGTCGAGCACCGCGACGGCGACATGTTCGAGTCAGAGCTTGGCGGGCCCTACGACGGCGCGCTGCTGTTCGACATCGTTCATCACCTCTCCCCCGAGCAGATCGTGCTCGTTCTGCAGCGGATTCGCGCCGCGATGAAGCCCGGCGCGACCGTCGCCGTGCTCGACATGTTCCGCTCCGACGCCAAGCGCCAGCGAGCCTCCGCCGCCGCGCTCGGGCTGTTCTTCCATCTGACGTCCGGCGCCGACCTGTACAGCCCCGACGAGCTCGCCGGGTTCTTCGCCGAGGCCGGGTTCGGCGCGCCGAAGCGCACGAAGATCCGGCGGATTCCCGATCAGGAGCTGTTTCAGGCGCGGGCTGTTTGAGCTCGCGGAGGAGGCTGCGCGGTTGCTCAGCCCGGCAAAATCCGAGCGAGCATCCCCGGCACATCCACGATCGAGTCGACGATCGCCGTAGGAGTCACTTCCGGCGGAATCGCGTCCTGCCGGTACTTCCCCGTCCGCACGAGGATCCCCGGCAGCCCCGCAGCCATCGCCCCGCCGACGTCGGCCTCGGCGTCGTCGCCGATCATCACGGCGTTCTCGAGGCCCATGTCGGCGACGGCCGCGCCGAAGAAGTCCTCGGCCGGCTTGCCGACGACGACCGCCTCGCGTCGTGTCGCGTACTCGAGTGCCGCCGCGTACGCACCGACGTCGAGCGCGAGCCCGTCTGCGCGGCGCCAGTAGCGGTTGTGCTGCAGCGCGATCAGCTCCGCGCCGTCCATGATCAGGCGGAACGCGTGGTTGAGCAGCTCAGCGTCGAACTTCGCGCCGACGTCGCCGAGGATCACCGCGTCGACGTGCTCGCCCTTGGCCGAGTCCGCAAACTGCTCGAGGTCCTCGCGCAGACCGTCGCTGACGAGCAGCTCGACCGACTCGTGGCCGTGCTCCTCGCAATGGCTGACGGCCATCGCCGCCGGCGTGAGCACTTCCTCGGCGCTGACCTCGAAGCCGAGCTCGGCGAGGTGCTCGCAGACCTGCCTGCGTGAGCGTGAAGTCGTGTTCGTGACCAGGCGCAGACCCGCGCCGAGCTTGCGCAGCTCCCCTAGCGCGTCGTGTGCGCCGTCGATCGGATCGTCGCCGACGTACAGCACGCCGTCGATGTCGAGCAAGATGCCGAACGGGCCGTTGCCGGGAGAGCTCATGCATCAACCTTAGTCGCGCACGGCGCCCGTCGCCGTCCCGCGCCGATCGCCCTGATCCCGCGGGGCGCGCGTGAGCAGTCGCGCCGGTGCGCGGCGCCTAGAACAGGCCGCCGAGCGCGCTGCCGGCGTGGTGCACGAGGTCGAACAGCGGCTGCGGGACGATCCCGAAGAACAGCGTCGCCGCGCCCGCGAGGAAGGCGACGATCAGCACCTCCGGCTGCGCCTTGTTCAAGCGCTGCTGCGTGTCGAGCTCCGGCGAGCCACCCGCAAGCACCGGCAGGCCCTCGACCGGGGCCGGCGGCACGCCCAGCGGCGAGCTTGGCTCGAGAGATGCGCTTTCGCCGGCCGGAGCCGGGCGCATCCACATCGCCGCGATCACCGGCAGGTAGTAGCCGAGCGAGATCATCGAGCCGATCACGATCGCCACGCCGAGCCACGTGTAGCCGCCCGAGACGGCCGCGTCGATCAAGTAGAACTTCCCCGTGAAGCCCGCCGTCGCCGGGATGCCCGCGAGTGCGAGCATCGAGATCGTCATCGGCCACGCAAGCCACGGACGCTCGCGACCGAGACCCGTGACTGCCGAGATCGAGTCGCCGAACTCCGTTTCGCGCTCGCGCGCGACGATCACCGCGAACGAGGCCATGTTCATGAACACGTAGACCGCGAGGTAGAAGACCGTCGCGCGGATGCCGAGCTGTGTCGAGACGACGACGCCCGCGAGCATGTAGCCCGCCTGCGCCACCGACGAGTACGCGAGCATCCGCTTCAGCGAGGACTGCCCGAGCGCGCCGACGTTGCCGACGAGGATCGTGATCGTCGCGAGCACCGCCAGCGCCGGACCCCAGGTGCTCTGCGTGCTGACGAGCGCGACGTCGAAGAAGCGCAGGAACACGCCGAGCGCAGCCGCCTTCGTCGCGACCGCCATGAACGCCGTCACCGGCGTCGGCGCGCCCTCGTAGACATCCGGCGTCCACTGGTGGAAAGGCGCCACCGAGGCCTTGAAGCAGAGGCCGACGACGCACAGCGCGATGCCCGTCAGCATCAGCGGGTCCGTCGTCAGGTTGCCGTTCGAGAGCGCCTTTGCGATCGCGCCGAAGTCCGTCGCGCCCGTCGCGCCGTAGATCATCGCGAGGCCGTACAGGAGCGTCGCCGAGCCGACCGCTCCGACGATCAGGTACTTCAGCCCCGACTCGAGCGACTGCTCGCGGCGCAGTTCCGTCGCGCACAGCACGTACAGCGGGATCGAGAGCAGCTCCAGGCCGACGAACAGCGCGACCGTGTTCTGCGCCGCCGCGAGCAGTGACATGCCCGCGATCGACGTCAGCAGCAGCGCGTGGAACTCGCCGTGCGCCGCTTCGCGTGCCGCCAGCGAGCGCCACGCCAGCAGCACCGCCAGCGCGCCGCCCGCGACGAGGATCAGGTTGAGCACGAGCGACAGGTCGTCGATCCGCAGCGCCCCCGAGACGATCGACTTGCCTTCGTTCCATTGCCAGATCGACAGGCCCGCCGCCGCCCCGAGCGCGATCAGGCTGAGCGCCGGGACGAGCTGCGCGCGCACCCAGCGAGCGCGGATCAAGCCGACGAGCAGCGCGAGCGTCGCGCCGCCGAGCAACGCGATCAGAGGGGAGAGGCCCGCGAAGTCGACGTGCGGGCCTTTGAGGTGGGCCGTGGCGAGGATCGCGCTCATTTGCCGCCCGTTTCCGCCGCGGTCGGCAGTGACGCGGAGGTGCCCGCGACTTTCTCGCCGCTTGGCTGCGTCGCGTCGGTGTGCGCACTCGCGACAGAAGCCTTGACCGAGCCTTCGCTGCGGTGCAGCGCCAGCTGCGGATAAACGGCCATGAACAAGATCACGACGATCAACGGTACGAGCACGATGCCGTCGCTGAACGACAGCTCACGCGATTCGTCGCTCTTGCCGAGGCGGTTGTGCATCGCGCGGATGAACAGGCGCAGCGCGTAGACGCTCGCCATCACGACGCCCATAAAGGCGATGATCGCGATCGCGAGCTTCGCTTTGAACACGCCGAGCAGGATCAGGAACTCGCCGACGAAGTTGCCCGAGCCCGGGATCGCGAGCGTCGCCAGCGCGACGACGAGGAAGACCGTCGCGAGCACCGGCGCGCGGAACGCGAGGCCGCCCATGTCGCGCACGTCCTCCGAGCCGCCGGCGCGGCGCGCGAGCAGCCCGACGATGAACAAGAGCGGCGCGACGACGAGCCCGTGGTTGACCATCTGCAGCAGCGCCCCCTGTGCGCCCTGCGGGTTCAGCGAGAAGATCCCGAGCGTGATGAATCCGAGCTGCGCGACCGACGAGTACCCCGCGATCAGCCGCGCGTCCGTCTGCGTGAACGCGACGACCGACCCGTACAGGATCGACGCGAGCGCGATCAGCAGCATCAGCGTCTGGAAGTGCGCCGCCGCCTGCGGGTAGAGCGGCAGGACGATCCGCAGGAAGCCGTACGCGCCGATCTTCGAAAGCACGCCCGAGAAGACCATCAGCACCTCGATCGGCATCGCCTTGTAGCCGTCTGGCATCCAGCCGTGCAGCGGGAACGCCGGCATCTTCACGAGGAACGCCGCCGCGAAGAACAGGAAGATCCACTCCTGCGAGCCACGGCTCAGCGGCAGGTGTTCGAGCGAGGACAGCACGAACGTGATGTGCCCGCCGCCCTGCTGCGCCGCGAGCACGCCCGTCGCGACCGCCGCCGCGAGCATCAACAGCGAGCCGACGAGCGTGTAGATGACGAGCTTGATCGTCGCGCGCACGCGGCCCGGCTCCCTGCCCCAGATGCCCGTCAGGAAGTAGAACGGGATCAGCATCAGGTCGAAGAACGCGACGAACAGCGCGAGGTCCTGCGCGAGCAGCGCGCCGAGCACGGCCGTCTCGGCGAGCATGAAGTTGAAGTAGAAGAAGCGCGGGCGCTCCCACTCGCGCAGGTTCGCCGCGAGCACGGCCGCCGCGAACAGCAGCGTCGTCAGGCCGATCATGAACACGTTCAGGCCGTCGATGCCGAGCTTGTAGTGGATCCCGAGCTCCGAGATCCAGACGACGTCGGTCACGTGCTTCAGGCCATGCGAGCCCGGCGAGTAGTCGGCGATGTAGCCGATCGCGAGCCCCAGCGCGCCAAGCGAGCCGAGCAGCGCGAAGCCGCCCGAGGTGCTCAGGCGCTTCAACGGATTGCCCGGCAGGCTCGTCTCGCCCGCCGGCAGCGTGACCGCCTCGACGACGCCCGTGCGCCGGCCGAGCAGCGACGCGGCCGCGCCGACCAATGCGCAAGCAACCGGCAGCCAGAGAATTATCGAAAGTGCAGGCATCTCAGATCAGCTCCAGCGCCTCATGTCTGCAGCAGGAAGTAGAAGCCGACGCCGGCCAGGCCGAGCACGAGCAGCGCCGCGTAGTAGCGCACGAAGCCGCTCTGCGCAGCGCGCACCGCAGCCGAGCCGATCCGCACTAGCCCCGACGTGCCGCCGACGAGCGTCTCGTCGACGAACACCCGCTCGAACGTGCCCTTCGCGAATCCGCCGATCGCCGCAGCCGGCGTGAGCACGACGGCGCCGATCAGCTCGTCGAAGTACCACTTGTTGAACGACAGCTCGTACAGCGGCTGCAGGCGCGCCTGGATTCGCGCGGCCGTCCCCGGCTTGCTCACCCAGATGCGATACGCGATCGCGATGCCCGCCAGCCCAAGCAGCGTGCCGAGCACGATGCCGAACACGAGCAGGCTGCTTTTCGTGTGCGATTCCGATGCGTACAGCGGCGAGTTCGCGAAGCTCGGTCGCAGGAAGTCGTCGATCACGAAGTCGACTTTCGGGATCTGCACGAGCCCCGAGCCGAACGCGCCGAGCGCGAGGATCCCCATCGCCACGCGCATCGGCAGCGCGCGCTCGGCGATCGTGTGGAACGGCCCCGGGAAGCCGACGTCCGTGTCCTCGACCTCGCCGTCGGCGGGGTTCGTCGCCTGCTCGGCGTGGTGCAAGTGGCCGTCCTCGAGCTCGACTGCCTCCGGCACCGGCTCGCCGTGGAACGCGCGGAAGATCATCCTGAACGTGTAGATCGCCGTCAGGAACGCACCGATGTAGCCGATCGCGTAGAGCGCCCAGTGCCAGCCGCCGCGTTCGGCCGTGACGAGCAGGATGTCGTCCTTCGAGAAGAAGCCCGAGAACGGCGGGATGCCCGACAGCGCGAGGCCGCCGACGATGAAGCAGCCGTACGTGAACGGCAGCGCTTTGCGAAAGCCGCCCATCCGCTCGAGCGACTGCCCGCCGCCCATCGCGCCGATGATCGAGCCCGCGCCCATGAACAAGAGCGCCTTGAAGAACGCGTGCGTCATCAGGTGGAACAGCCCCGCCGCGTACGCGCCGACTGAGACGCCCATGATCATGTAGCCGATCTGTGACATCGTCGAGTACGCGATCACGCGCTTGATGTCCGTCTGCGTCAGCGCGATCGTGCCCGCGATCAGCAGCGTCGCCGCGCCGACGATCGCCCCGACGTCCTGCGCCGCCGGCGCGAGTTCGAACAGCGGGTGCATCCGCGCGATCAGGTAAACGCCCGCCGTCACCATCGTCGCCGCGTGGATCAGCGCGCTGACCGGCGTCGGGCCTTCCATCGCGTCCGGCAGCCACGTGTGCAGCGGGATCTGCGCCGACTTCGCGAACGCGCCGACGAGCAGCAGCACGCAGCCCGCCACGAGGTCGCCGTTGTTCGTCGCGTGGCCGAATGCGCCCGCCTGCGTTGCATGGAACGCGCGCAGGAAGTCGAGCGTGCCCGTGTGCTTGAAGATGAAGTACGTCCCGAGCACGAGGCCGACGTCGCCGACGACGTTGATCACGAACGCCTTGATGCCGGCCGCCGTCGCCGTTTTGCGCCGGTACCAGAACGAGATCAGCAGGTACGACGCCGCGCCGACGAATGCCCAGCCGACGATCAGCAGCACGAAGTTGCCCGCGAGCACGAGCAGCAGCATCGAGAAGACGAAGAAGTTCAGGTACGCGAAGTAGCGCGCGAAGCCGCGGTCTTCGGTCATGTACGAGATCGAGTACAGGTGGATCAGCGTCGAGACGCCGCTGACGATCAGGATCATGAAGACCGACAGCGGGTCGACGAGGATCGACATCTGCGCGTCGATGCCGACCGTCGAGGCGTAGTTCCACAGCGACGAGACCGCCTGGCGGTGATCCGCCGCGTGGCCCTGCATCTCGAGCAGCGCGCCGAGCGCCGCGAGGAACGCGAGGAAGATCGCCGCCGTGCCGATCCAGCCCGCCGCCCGTCCCGGCAGCTTGCGGTAGCCGAGGCCGATCGTCAGCGTCCCGAGCAGCGGGAACGCCAGCACCAGCCAGCCGTACGTCGTTTGGCTCATCGCACCGAACCCCCTAGCCCTGAAGCTCTCTGAGCTCGTCTACGTCGATCGGCAGGTGGCGGCGGTACAGCGCGACGATCATGCCGAGGCCGATGCAGACCTCGCACGCGGCGACCGTCATCACGACGATCGCGAGGATCTGCCCGTCGCCGTTGCCCCACATCCGCGAGAACGCGATCAGCGCAAGGTTGCCGCCGTTGAGCATCAGCTCGAGGCACAGCAGCACGACGAGCGGGTTGCGCCGCGTGATCACGCCGATCGCGCCGAGCGAGAAGACGATCGCCGAGACGGCGAGATACCAGGCGATGCTCATCGTTTGCCGACCCCCTCGGCCATCGTCCCCGTCGAGCGTGGCCGCAGCAGGTTCATCGGCGTCAGCACGTCCTGCTCGTCGTCCTCCTCGAGGCCCTGGCGGCGGCGCGCCAGCACGACGCCGCCGACGGCGGCGATCAGCAGCAGGAACGAGGCGACCTCGAACGCGAGCAGGAAGCGCGTCAGCAGCAGCTTGCCGATGTACGCCGGCGTGCCGAACGCTTCAGGGCCCGGGCTGTAGCCGGCGCCTTTGCCGTTGATCGCCTCGAGGCCCGTGCCGAGCAGCGCGATCAAGAGCTCGACGAGCAGCGCGCCCGCGACGATCGCGCCGCCGAGGCGCAGCTGCGAGCCGACCGCGCCCGGGTTGCGCAGGCGATCGCCGAGCGACTCGCTCTGATCGCCGACGTACGCGACGACGAACACGTACAGGACCATCACGGCGCCCGCGTAGATCACGACCTGGATCGCCGCGACGAACTCCGCGCGCAGCAGCAGGAACAGCACCGCCAGCGACAGGAGATGCCCGACGAGCGCGAGCACCGCGTAGAACGGGTTGCGCAACACGACCACGCCGACGGCACCGGCGATCACGCCGATCGCCGCGATGAAGAACAGGACCTCTGGCTCACTCGTCCTCGTTCCTCAGCGGCGTGCGCTCGAGCGGCTCGGCGAGCAGCATCTCCTTCGTGAAGATCAAGTCCGTGCGGTCGTAGTCGGAGAGCTCGTAGTCGTGGCCCATCGTGATCGCGTCGAACGGGCACGCGATCTCGCAGTAGCCGCAGAAGATGCAGCGCGACAGGTTGATCTCGTACACCTCCGCGTAGCGCTCGCCCGCCGAGACGCGATGCTCGGGCGTGTTCTCGGCGGCGACGACGCGGATGCAGTCCGACGGGCACGCGGCCGCGCAGAGCGAGCAGCCGACGCACTTCTCAAGGCCCGTGTCCTCGAACCGGTGCAGCTTGTGGCGGCCGCGGAAGCGCGGGAAGACGGGCGTCTTCTCCTCCGGGTACTGCACCGTGACGGGCGTTTCGCGGAAGCGCCCGAACGTCGTCATCAGCCCGCGCGCCGTCTCGCCGAACGTGCGCCAGATGCTGCGCGCGGCACCCGGCGGGGGTGTCCGCTGAACCACGATCACGTCCTCGCCCGGGCTCCAGGCCGTCACGTTCAGGCTCGTCGTATCGGTCGTCGTCGGCTCGGCCATCAGTGCGTCACCACCACGAGGACGGCCGTGACGAGCGCGTTGAGCGTCGCCAGCGGCAGCAGGATCTTCCAGCCGAAGCTCATCAGCTGGTCGTAGCGCAGGCGCGGCAGCGTCGCGCGCACCCAGATGAACAGGAACGTGAACAGGCTCATCTTCCCGAGCACGATGAACGGGTCGAGCCAGCCGGGGGGGTGGATGCCGAACGGCAGCAGCCAGCCGCCGAGGAAGACCGTCGTGACGATCCCCGAGACGACGAGCACGTTGAGGTACTCGGCGAAGTAGTACGAGGCGAAGCGCCCGCCGCCGTACTCGGTGTTGTAGCCGCCGACGAGCTCCGCGTCGGCCTCGGTCAGGTCGAACGGCGCGCGGTTCGTCTCGGCGAAGCTCGCCGTGAGGAAGATCAGGAAGCCGAAGAACTGCGGCACGATGTACCACATGCCTTTCTGCGCTGTGACGATGCCGGTCAGCGAAAGCGTCTGCGCCGTGATGATCACGCCGACGAGCGCGAGACCTTGGGAGACCTCATAGGAGATCAGCTGCGCCGCGCCGCGCATCGCGCCGAGGAACGAGTACTTCGAGCCCGAGGACCAGCCGCCGAGCATGATCCCGTAGAAGGCGACCGCGCCGAACGCGAACAGGTACAGCGGCCCGATCGAGAGATCGAGCCCGTACAGGCCGACTTTCGTGCCGAAGATGTCCTGCGTGTTGCCGAACGGGATCAGCGCGAACGCCGCGACCGCAGTGAGGATCGAGATCGTCGGCGCGAGCGCGAACAGGAAGCCGATCGACGTCGTCGGGCGGAACTGCTCCTTCGTCAGCAGCTTGACGATGTCCGCGAGCGGCTGCAGCGCTCCGTACGGCCCCACGCGGTTCGGGCCGTAGCGGCTCTGGAAGCGCCCGAGCAGCTTGCGCTCGGCGAGCAGCACGACCGGCACCAGTTGCAGGCCTACCGCGAAGATCACGATCGCCTTGATGATCTGGATCCACCACGGCTCGTAGTAGCCGACGATCGCCACGGGCGCCGCGCTCATCGACCGTTCCCGTCCGTCCTCGGCGGCTCGCCCGTGCGCGAGCCCTCGCCTTCGGTCTCCGTGTCGGCCGCGTGTGTGTCGCGATCGGGACCGCTGTGTGCCTCCGCGTCCGGCGTCATCGGCTGCGGTGTCGAGCCACTGACCGTGCCGGCCGCGACGGCCTCGCGCTCCTGCCAGCGCACGCCGCGCCCGCCGATCTCCTCGAGCGTCACGTCGGCGTAGAACGGCACTGCGTCGAACAGCTGCTGCGAGGCCTCCTTCGCGTCGTAGACGTCCAGGTCGGTCCCGAGGCGCAGCGACAGTTCGGCGATCACTCGCCAGCCCGGACGCGTGGCGCCGGCCTCGGCGACGGCTTGGCGCACGCGCTGCAGGCGCCCATCCGGATGCGTCACCGTGCCTTCCTTCTCCGCGTAGGAGCCGGCCGGGAAGATCACGTTCGCGTGCTCTGCCAGGCCCGGCGAGAGCAGCGTCGCGTGCGCCACGACCGCGCTTGCACGCTCGAGGCCGCGCGCCCATGAAGCGGCGTCCTGGCCGGCGCTCGCGGCGAACGGATCGCTCGCGCTCAGCGGGTCGACCTCGAGCAGGTACAGCGCGCTCAGCTCGCCGCTGCCGAGCGCCTCGGCGATCGCGCGCGCGTCGAGGCCCTCATGCTCGCGCTCGCTCAGCCCAGGACCGCCGTTTGGCAGCACGCCCGACTCGCGCAGTCCGCGCCCGTTGCTCGTCGCCGGGACTTCGAGCAGCCCGGCGCCGTCGGTCTCGCCGAGCGACAGCTCTGCCGCGAGGTCGAGCAGCGCGCGGACGCGCTCCTCGCCGCCGGGGCCGGCGGCGAAGCGCTCGCCCCACAGGATCACGACCTCCTCGCCGACCTCCGCGAGACGCTTGGCCGCCTCGCGCACGGCGCCGAAGTCCTCGCCGGAAGCCCGCTCGAGCTTCATCCCGTGGCGGCGGATGCCCTTGCGCAGGCGCAGGTCGAGGATCGGCGCGTCGAGCAGCGGCTCGCAGTCGAGCACGAGCACGCCATGCGCGAACTCGAGGTCGGACACCTTCGCCTGCAGGCGCGGGTCGGCCAGCTCGCGCTGCAGCTCGGGCGCGAGCGTGCCGCTCGGGCGCGAGTCGACGTGCGGCGAGCCGAGCGTCTCCGAGAAGAGGCGCGAGAGCAGGAAGCCCTCCTCGTTCGTCGCGCCGCCGCCGGCCAGCGCCGCCGTCTTGGCGCCGGCGCGTTTGAGCATCACCGCCGCCTCCTCGATCGCCCGCTCCCACGTGACCGGGCGCAGCTCGCCGCCGTCGCGCAGCAGTGGCTCTGAGACGCGCATGCCGAGATGCACGCCGTGCGCGTTGCTCGGCGAGCTTCCGTTCTCGCCGGGGCCCTCGCCGCGCGCGAGCGCCGGGTAGGCAAAGCGGCCGTGGTCGCACAGCCAGCCGTCGTCGACCTCGTCGTTCTGGCGCGAGAGCACACGCAGCACGCGCTCGTCGCGCACGGTCAGGCTGACGTTGCACTGCGCCGGGCAGAGCGTGCAGACGGTGCCGGCGTCCTCGATGTCCCACGGGCGCGCGCGGAAGCGGTAGGAGCGCGAGGTCAGCGCGCCGACGGGGCACAGCTCGATGATGTTGCCGCTGAACGGCGCCACGTAGGGGTGCCCGTCGAACGTCGAGACGAACGAGTGCGCTCCGCGCTCGAGCAGCACGAGCTGGTAGTCCTCGGAGACCTCCTGCGAGAAGCGCACGCAGCGGTAGCAGAGGATGCAGCGCTCGCGGTCGATCGCGATCTTCGGCGAGAGCTCGAGCGGCTTGACGAAGTGGCGCTTGGGCTCGATGAAGCGCGAGATGCCGCCGCCCCATCCGAAGCTGATGTCCTGCAGCGGGCACTCGCCGCCCTTGTCGCAGACGGGGCAGTCGAGCGGGTGGTTGACGAGCAGGAACTCGACGACCGAGCGCTGCGCCTCCCTGACGCGCTCGGTCTGCGTGTGCACGACCATCCCGTCCTTGACCGGCGTCGAGCAGCCGGTCTGCAGCTTGCCGATGCCCTCGATCTCGACCAGGCACATGCGGCACGCGCCGACCGGGTTGCCGAGCTTCGGCTCGTAGCAGAAGACCGGGATCTCGACGTCGCCGTGCTTCGCCGCGTCGACGAGCATCGCGTTCTCGGGCGCCTGCACCTCGCGGCCGTCGATCGTGAACGTGATCGTGCTCGGTTCGGGCCTAGGCACGCGCGGAACCCTCCGGTCTTGCGCGCGGCATCAGGCAGAGCCCCCGGCGAGCAGCATCTCCTCGTCGGCCGGCACCGGCGCGAGCGTCATGTTCGCGCGCATTCGCGCGGTCTCGATGTGCTGCTCGAACTCGTCGCGGAACTTCGCGATCATCGAGCCGATCGGCATCGCCATCGCGTCGCCGAGCACGCACAGGCAGTTGCCGATGATGTGGTCCTGGACGGAGGCCATGATGTCGAGGTCCATCGGCGTCGCCTCGCCGCTGTCGATCCGCTCGAGCATCTTCACGGTCCAGTTCGTGCCCTCGCGGCACGGCGTGCACTTGCCGCAGGACTCGTGCCGGTAGAACTTCGCGACCTTCAGCGCGAGATCGACGATCGGCGTGTGCTCGTCGACGACGATGATCGCGCCCGAGCCGAGCATCGAGCCGGCTTTCGCGAGCGAGTCGAAGTCGTACGGGATGTCGAGCTCGGCCGGCGTCAGCACCGGCGAGGAGGAGCCGCCCGGGAACCAGCACTTGATCTCGCTTCCCTCAGGAGGACCCCCGGCCAAGCCGTAGATGATCTCCCGAGACGGCACGCCGAGTTCGATCTCGTAGTTGCCCGGGCGCTGGACGTGGCCCGAGATGCTGACGAGCTTCGTCCCCGTCGAGCTCTGCACGCCGAGCTTCGCGTACTGCTCGCCGCCCATCTGCATGATCGCCGGGACCGTCGAGAGCGTCTCGACGTTGTTGATCAGCGTCGGTCCCTGGTAGAGGCCCTGGTTCGCCGGGAACGGCGGCTTCAGGCGCGGGTTGCCGCGCTTGCCCTCGAGCGAGTCGAGCAGCCCCGTCTCCTCGCCGCAGATGTACGCGCCGGCGCCGCGGTGCAAGACGAGCGAGAGCGTCGTGTCCGAGCCGAGGATGCGCTCGCCGAGGTAGCCGGCCTCGCGTGCTTCGGCGATCGCCGCGTCGAGGATGTCGGCCTGCAGCACGTACTCGCCGCGGATGTAGATGAACGAGCGATCGGCGCCGGCCGCGTGCGCGGCGATGACGATCCCCTCGATCAGCAGGTGCGGGTTCTTCTGCATCAGTTCGCGGTCCTTGAACGTGCCCGGCTCGGACTCGTCGGCGTTGCAGACGAGGTACTTGTTCATCGAGCCCTTCGGCAGGAACGAGACCTTCTTGCCCATCTGGAAGCCGGCGCCGCCACGACCGCGCAGGCCGGAGGCTTCGAGCTGCTCGAGCACTTCCGCCGGGGTCAGCTCGAGCGCTTTGCGCAGCGCCGAGTAGCCGCCGCGCGCTTCGTAGACGCCGAGCGTGTTCAGCCCGGGCTCGTCGATGTCCTTGAACAGCAGCGTGTCCGTCATCGCTTGCCCTCCTCGACGGCGTGCGCGGGGAACTCCTGCGAGTTGGCGTCAGGGTCGGCGACGAGGCGCGTCGCGAGCTGCTTCTCGGGCAGCACCGGGCGACCGGCACGCGTGTCCTCGAGCAGCTGCGGCACGTCGCTCAGCTCGAGCGGGCCGACGTAGACGCCGTCGACGGAGGCCATCGGCGCGATGTCGCACGCGCCGAGGCACTCGAACGCGCGCACGTTGAACTCGGGGTCCTCGCCGGCCGCCTCGCTGACCGCCGCGAGCAGTGCGTCGGCGCCGCGCAGCGAGCACGAGATGTTCGTGCAGACGTAGACGCTGTGCCTGCCGACCGGCGAGGTCTCGAGCATGTCGTAGAAGCTCGCGACCGAGTCGAGGTAAGCCGGCGTCACCCTCATCACGCACGCGACCTGCTCGATCGCCTGCGGCGAGCACCAGCCGTGCAAGTCCTGCGCGGCGTGCAGCGCCGGGATCGCCGCCGAGTGTCGCTCGGGGTAGCGCGCCATCGCTGCCTCGATCTGCTCGCGCAGCTCCGCCGGGACCTCAGTCGTCGCCGGGTCCGGGATCAGCGCCGGGTCCTTCTCGGGATCGGTCGCCCGGTCCCACCCGGACGCGCGCGAGCTACCGCCCAGACGCGGGACGGCCGTCATCGGTCGATCCCGCCGAGGATCGGGTCGAGCATCGCGACGGTGGCGATCATGTCGGCGATGTAGGCGCCCTCGGCCATGTGCGAAAGCGCTTGCAGGTTGACGAAGCTCGGGTCGCGCATGTGCACGCGCGCGGGCTTCGAGCTGCCGTCGGAGCGCACGAAGCAGGCGAGCTCGCCGCGAGGAGACTCGATCGGGTTGTAGATCTCGCCGGGCGGCACGCGGAAGCCCTCGGTGACGAGCTTGAAGTGGTGGATCAGCGCCTCCATCGAGGTCGCGAGCTCGTGGCGCGGCGGCAGCGCGATCTTGCGGTCCTCGGTGATGTGCGGCCCTTCGGGCAGCCCGTCGATCGCCTGCTCGATGATCTTCACCGACTCGTAGATCTCGGCGAGCCGCACGGCGAAGCGGTCGTAGTTGTCGCCGACCGTGCCGACGGGGATCTTGAAGTCGAAGTCGTCGTAGGAGCTGTACGGGGCGGCCTTGCGCAGGTCCCACGGGTTGCCGGCCGCGCGCAGCAGCGGACCCGTCACGCCGAGCGAGAGCAGCGTCTCGGCGTCGAGCGGGCACGTGCCCCGCAGGCGCTCGAGCACGATCTGATTGGAGTTGAGGATCGCTCCGTACTCGTCAGCTCGCTCGGGCATCGCCTTGAGGAACTCGCGCAGCTTGCGCTCGAACCCCTGCGGAATGTCCTCGATCACGCCGCCCACCTGGAAGTAGCGCGTGTGCATTCGCGCCCCCGAGGACATCTCGAACAGGTCGAGGATCAGTTCGCGCTCGCGCAGGCAGTAGAGGAAGATCGAGACCGCGCCGAGGTCGAGCGCGCTCGTGCCGAGCCAGATCAGGTGCGAGGCGATCCGGTTCAGCTCGAGGTGGATCACGCGCAGGTACTGCCCGCGCTTGGGCACCTCGGCCTCGAGCAGCGTCTCGACGGCGCCGCAGTAGGCCATCGCGTTGAAGTAGTAGGACAGGTAGTCCATCCGCTCGACGATCGGGATGACCTTCCAGTAGGCCTTGTCCTCGGCCGTCTTCTCGATCCCCGTGTGCACGTAGCCGATCACCGGTTTGATGTCGCGCACGATCTCACCCTGCAGCGTCACGAGCAGGCGCAGCACGCCGTGCGTCGCCGGGTGGTGCGGGCCGAAGTTGAGCGTCAACAGCTCCTGTGTCGTGTCCGGGCCACCCTCCTCGGGCTCGATCACCGGCTGCTCCAGTGGCGAGAGCGTGATGCTCTGCTCGCGCCTGCGGTACTCCGAGATCGTCGGCTCCGACGGGCTCACTCGCGCGCCTCCAGCCATTTGGCCTCGTTGCGCGTGAAGATCACCGGTTCGCCGCCGACCGGGAAGTCGCGCCGCTGCGGGTGGCCCTCGTAGTCCTCCGGCATCAGGATCCGGCGCAGGTCCGGGTGCCCATCGAAGACGACGCCGAACATGTCGTAGACCTCGCGCTCCTGGTGATCGGCCGTCGGCCAGTCCGCCGTGACCGACTCGACGTTCGGCGTGTCGGAGGGTACGCGCAGCTTGACCGTCACGCGGTCGACGCGGCTCATGTCGAGCAGCTCGTAGACGACGCCGAGGCGCGGCTCCTCGGGGTAGTGGTCGACGCCGTGAACGCTTGCGAGGAACGCATATCCCTTCGTCCGCAGCGTGCTCAGGACGCTGCGGATCCGCGCCGGATCGACGATCAGCGTCGCCCGTTCACGGAAGTAGACCGTTTCCAGCGACGCCTCGCCGAGCTCCTGGGCAAGCAACTCCAGCCCGGTCGCGTCAGGCATCCAGGCGCCTTCGCCTCGCCGACGGGCGGCTAGCCGGCATCGGCCGGAGCCTCCTCGGTGCCGACTGCGTCGTAGCGCTCGCGCCAGCCCATCTCCGGGTCGTCCTGCACGAGCTTGCGCAACTTGAGGATTCCGTGCATCAGCGCCTCCGGGCGTGGCGGGCATCCAGGCACGTGCAGGTCGACCGGCATGAACTTGTCGGCCGGGACGAGCGCGTAGTTGTTGAACACGCCCATCGAGCTGCAGCAGGCGCCCATCGAGATCGCCCACTTGGGCTCGAGCATCTGGTCGTACAGCTTGCGGATGATCGGCGCCATCTTGATCGAGACGCGGCCCGCGAGGATGATCAGGTCGGCCTGCCGCGGCGAGGCGCGAAACGCCTCGAAGCCGAAGCGCGCGATGTCCATGCGCGGGCCGGCGGCGTGGAACTGCTCCATCGCGCAGCACGCCAGCCCGAAGCCGAGCGGGAAGAACGAGTTCGACCGCGCCCACGCGACCGTCTTGTCGAGCGTCGTGAACAGGACGCGCTCCTCTACGTACTGTTCGAGCTCCTCGCCCTCCAGGCGCGCCGGCCGGCTGGGGCCCTCGAGCTCCCCGCCGCGCAGCAGCTGGTGCGCGTTCAGCTCGCGTACCCGAAGCGGCGCCGGCTCGCGTTTTACTTCCACTCGAGCGCTCCGCGACGCCAGACGTAGACAAACGCGACGAACAGCAGCACGACGAAGACGATCGTCTCGGCGAGCGCGAAGCCACCGAACGCGCGCAGCTCGACGGCGATCGGGTAGAGGAACGCGACCTCGATGTCGAACAGGATGAACAGCATCGCGATCAGGTAGAAGCTGATGCCGAAACGCATCCCGCGTTTGACCTCGGACGGCAAACCACACTCGTACGGGTCCTGCTTGTGCGGCGTCTCGCGCCGGGGGCCGATGTAAGAATTGAGCGCCGCGAAGGCGCCGCCCACGGCGCCGCCGAGCACCAGAAAAACGATCGCCGGTAGATAGCTGCGCAGCACCGGACGCTGTTATATCACCGCTTGTGGCAATCTGTTACATAGTGACAAACGGCTCGATATCAAGGCTAGAAACGCGCCCGAACGCGGCCACCGTCGCGCCGCGTGCCGGCGGATGACGCAGGCCGTCGTCGCGGGCGCGATCGCCGTCGCTGCGCTCAACCTCCTCGCCGGCCTGCTCGGCGCCTGGCTGTGGTACGACGGCGCGCCCGGGGAGCGCCCGGCAGGTGCCTTCTGGCTGATCCTGCGCGTCGCTCAGGGCTCGGCGCTCGCGCTCGCGCTCGCCGTCGGCTCGCTCGCGGCGGCGGGTCACTACTCGAGCGACCACCTCTTCTACCTGTATGCGCTGCTGCCGCTCGCGATCGGCCTCGTCGCCGAGCAGTTGCGCGTCGCTTCGGCGCAGACGATCCTCGACCAGCGCGACCTCGACGACGCGCAGGCGGTCGGCGCGCTGCCCGAGCACGAGCAGCGCGGCGTCGTGATCGAGATCGTGCGCCGCGAGATCGGCGTGATGGCGCTCTCGGCCTTCGTCGTCGTGTTCCTCGCGCTGCGCGCGGCCGGCACCGCCCACGGGTTCTGAGCCGCAGGCCTATATATTCCGCCCCTGCATGAGGGTTCGCGTGAAGATCGCCGCCATAGCTTCGATCCTGCTCGTCTCCGCGCTGGCGCTGAGCGCGTGCGGGTCTCAGGGCGTCGGCATCTCAAAGACGAGCCCGTACTACCGCGGCGCCGTCCTCTTCCGCGAACACTGCTCGGGCTGCCACACGTTGTCGATCGTCGGCGCGCAAGGGTCGGCGACGAGCATCAAGAACCGCATACGCGTCAACGGGCCCAACTTCAACATCCGCGAAGAGAAGCCCGAACAGGTTCTCTACGCGATCGAGAACGGCGGTTTCTCCGGGGCGATCATGCCGGAGAACATCTTGCTCGGCGACGACGCGAAGGCCGTCGCCAACTTCCTCGGCAAGTACTCGGGCAGCCAGAAGCAGATCGCGCCCGCGACCCCGATCAAACTCTCGACGAAATAAGACGCGCGCGGGGCGGCGCGGCGTGCTCGATCTCAAGCGCATCAGGGAGGACCCCGACGGGGTCCGCGCCGCGCTCGGGCGCCGTGGCGAGGGCCTAAGCGAGGCGATCGACGAGCTGCTGAGCGCCGACGAGCAGTGGCGCGCGGCGACGACCTCGGCAGAGAACCTGCGCGCCGAGCAGAAGGCGCGCTCGGAGGAGTTCGGCGCGGCCAAGTCGCGTGGCGAGGACGCGCCCGAGCTGCGTGCCGCGATGCAGGAGCTGAGCGGGCAGGTCAAGCAGTTCGCCGAGCAGGCGACGGCCGCGAAGGAGCGCCTCGACGGGCTCGTCGCGCGCTTGCCGAACCTCCCCGACCCGAGCGCGGCCGACGGCCCCGAGGACGAGCAGCTGCGCACGGTCGGCGAGCCGCCGCGGCTCTCCTTCGAGCCGCGCGACCACCTCGAGCTCGCAGGGCGGATGATCGACATGGAGCACGGCGCGAACCTGTCCGGGGCGCGCTTCGCCTACCTGCGCGGCGACCTCGTGATGCTCGAGCTCGCGCTCGTCGGATGGGTGCTGCAGAAGCTGCGCGGCAAGGGCTTCGAGCCGGTGATCCCGCCGGTGCTCGTGCGCGAGCGCGCGCTGTACGGAACCGGCTTCCTGCCGGACACCGAGCAGCAGATCTACGCGCTGCCCGAGGACGAGCTGTTCCTCGTCGGCACCTCCGAGGTCGCGCTCGCCTCGCTGCACGACGGCGAGATCCTCGACGCTGCAGAGCTGCCGCGCCGCTACGCCGGCTTCTCGCCGTGCTTTCGCCGTGAGGCCGGCGCGGCGGGCAAGGACACGCGCGGGATCTTCCGCGTGCACCAATTCGAGAAGGTCGAGATGTTCAGCTTCGTCGCGCCCGAGGAGTCACAGGCCGAGCACGAGCGGATCCTCGCGATCGAGGAGGAGATCCTCGGCGAGCTCGCGCTGCCGTATCGCGTCGTCAACATCGCCGTCACCGATCTCGGCAACTCGGCCGCGAAGAAGTACGACTGCGAGGCGTGGCTGCCGAGCCAGAAGCGCTATCGCGAGCTGACGTCGTGCTCGAACACGACCGACTACCAGGCGCGGCGCCTCGGCACTCGGATGCGCGGCGACGGTGGGAGCGGCGGCGGCAAGGGTACGCAGACGCCGCACACGCTCAACGGCACGGCCGTCGCCGTCGGACGCACGATCGTCGCGCTGCTGGAGAACGGGCAGCAGGAGGATGGCGGCGTCGAGCTGCCCGAGGTGCTCGTGCCCTACGGCGCGCCTGCGCGGCTCGCGCCGGCCGCGTAGCGCGGCCCGGCGGCCCTGGCCCTAGGCCGGAGCCTGGGGGCTAGTAGTTGCTGCCGAGCAGCTGAATGTGATCGGCCTCGGCGGCGCCCGGGAACGGGCGGATCAGCCCGAACTGCGCGAGCGTGCCCTCGGAGACGCCCTCGACGCCGGGCGTGTCCGAGGCTTCGCCGCGCGTGTGCGGGTCGTTGGCGAAGCCGCCGACCTCGACGGAGTGCTGCGGCGAGCGGTAGCCGGAGATGCCGATCAGGTGCAGGTGCAGCGCCTTGCCGAGCGTGTTGAGGTGTTCGGCTAGCGTCGGCTCCTCGCCGACGCTGTAGTTCGTGCCGGCGGCCGGGAAGAAGCCGTAGTCGCCTTCGGGCGTGCCCGTGTATTCGCCGATCGGCCCGGAGAAGGTGCCGGACGCGGCGAGTTCGCTTGCCTGCACGCGCGCGAGCTCGTGTTCGAGCGAGTGCTTGTGCGATTCGAGCGATTCGAGCTCGGAGCTCTTTTCATCGCGCGCGTGGATGAACTCGAGCTGGCGCTTGACGACCGCGAGGTGCAGTTCGGCGACCTCGTCGCGCTGCACCTGGACGGCTCGCGTCTCCTGCGCGTGCGTGCTCTCGAGCGCCGCCAGATGCTTGGCCTGCGCCGTCACGGACCTCTGCGTTTCGATCACGTTGGTCGTCGCCGAGGCGTTCTCGCGCGAGATCGCGCGCAGGTCGTCGACGCGCTCGATCAGGTCGGCGAAGCCGTGCGCTTGGAGGATTACGGTCGCGATGTCCGGTGGCGGCGACTCGTAGGAGGAGACGACTTGCGCGACGAGCACGCGCCGGTCGTGCGCGAGCTGGACCTGCAGCGCGGCGAGCTGCGTCCGCGCGACGCTCAGCTGCGAACGGATGCTGTCGAGCAGGTTGCGCTCGACGGACAGGCTCGATTCGAGCGCCGAGAGCCTCGACTGCAGATCGTCGATGTTGCCTTGGAACCCCGCGATCCGCGCGCTGTCGGAGTGGATCCCGGCGCGGACCTGGCCTTCCTTCGAGCGCGATGCGCCGATCTTGCTTTCGAGCGCGCCGGGCGTCGAGCCGTCGGCGACCGAGCCGATCGCGAAGGCGAGCGCGAGCGCGATCGCGACGACGATCGCGCTGGTCGGCCGTGCGCGCCGGCGCGGGCGTTTGCGCACGCTGAGCGGCTGTGGCGGACGATGTCCCGAGCTGGGCATGAACCGGCCAAGCTAGCCCGGCGATCTCGCGATCTCAAGCGACGGGCGCGCTCGTGCATGGGGCCTCCGTCGTCGCGTGAGGGTTGGGCCCTCAGCGAGCAGCGTCGCGCTCAGCGGATCTGGAAGGCGATCGAACGCGCCGTGCCGCGTTCGGGCGTCAGCGTCAGTCGGTACTGCCCCCGCGGCAGCGCGGTGCGGCCGGTCAGGCGGCCGGTGTGCGAGCCGCGCGCGGTCGTGAAGGTGATCGGTGCCGAGATCGTTCTCCAGCGCAGATGCCCGCGCACGCGGATGCGCTTGGCGATCGTCACACGCACGCGTGCGGCGGCGTTGATCGTGAACGAGTAGCCGACCCTCGAGACTTTCGCCCGCGGGCGTGTCAGCGCAGCCAGCGCGCTGCGCGTGAGCTTCAGCGCCGAGACGATCGGCGTCGGAGCGGGCGCTGCCGCGGCGGTACCGGGCGAGCTCGTGCCGGTTGCCGGCGGCGAGACGACGCTCGGCGCGGGTGCGATCGCCGGTTCGGCGCCGCCGCCCGACCCGCCGCCGGCGACCGGCGGCTGGAAGGCGGCGAGGCCGTTCGGCGTGCCCACGCCGCTTGGCCCGTCATAGCCGCTGCCGGCGAGGCAGATCGCCTGCGCGGTGCAGGTGCGCGCCTCTTCTTCGACGGTGCAGCCCGACGTGCCCGAGTTTTTTTTGAACTTCTTCAGGCATTCGCCGTTGGATCCGGAGACGACGTCGTGCAGCGACGCCGGGTCCTGCTGCAGGTTTTCGTAGAGCAGGCGCGCCGGGTAGGCGACGCCTTGACTGCCGCCTGCGAGCGCGAACGCGGCAGCGATGATCGGCGAGGCGACGCTCGTCCCGCCGATCGCCGCCCAGCCCTTTTCTCCTCGCGGGCTTTCGGTCGAGTCGTACACGGCGACGCCGCTGTACGGATCGCCGTCGGCTGAGATGTCGGCGACGGCGCGCATCGAGCCGCAGCCGACCGCCGCCCAGTTCGGCAGCGCGAGCTGCCATACGGCCGCGCCGAAGCGGGAGCTGCAGCCGCCGCCGCCGGCGCCCGAGCCTTCGAGTTTTCCGGCGTTCGAGCCGCCGTCGTTCCAGACGGTCTCGCTTTCCCAGGTCTTCGCGGCGCTCAGCGTCAGCCGCGTCCCGCCGACGGCGACGACGTGCGGGGAGCTGGCCGGGTAGTTGGCCGCCTGGGCCGGTTCTTCGGAGAACCAGTCGAGGTAGCCGTAGTCGCCGGAGGACGCCGTGATCACGATGCCGGGGTGGTTGAAGGCCGCGTTGTCGGCGTTCGGCTCCTGCCCGCCCCACGAGTTCGAGATCTCCGTCGCGCCGAGCGCGGCGGCCGTCTGCTCGCCGGCGTAGAGGCTCGCGTTCGAGTTCGAGTTCGTCTCGACGAGCACGATCTGGCAACTGGGGCAGACGCCGTGGGAGACCTCGACATCAGTCGCGATCTCCTGCGCCCAACCGCGTTCTTTTTCGCCGCTCGATGCCGGTAGCGGCGTGGCTTTGCCGCTCTGGTTCACCTTGCGCAGGCAGCCGTTCGCCGCGTTGCAGATCGGCAGGCCGAACTGTTTGTCGAAGACGTCGAGGTCGTGTTCGATCGTGGCGTCGTCATATGCGTCTACGAGCGCGATCGTCTGCGGCGTCGGCGGCGCTGCCCCCGTCAGCCCGTATGCGCTGAGGATGTTGCTCGGGCTCAGGCTGCCCCTGATCGGTTCGGTGAATTCGACCGTCGGCAGGGACTGTCCGTCGACGCCTTCGATGGCGTTGCTCGCTTCGGGGTCCGAGCCGGGCGCGGCTGCGCCTGGGGCCGGCGAGACGGATTGCTCTTGTGCTTCGGGGCCGACGGTCGTGTCGGGCCCGATGCGTGCGTTCGGGACGTTCGCCGGATCGCCGGCGACGAGCCGCAGCCCGAGGCAGCCCGAGTGCCCGGGCTCCGGTGTCGAGCAGAGCGCGCTGACGCCATATTCGGACGGGCTGATCGGCAGGGCGCGCGCCGCTGCCGTCCCCGTCAGTACGTTCGCAAGCGCGAGCAGCGCGGCGAAGGCGACGAGCGCGCCAAGCAGCGCGCGAGCGACCGTCGCCGGGGGGAAGCGGTGGTGGGGTTGTGCATTCATCGTTTGGCGTCTGCGTTCGGGCTCGGTGCATATACCCGCTGTCTTGACCGGCAGAGCACCGCACAGACGGATGTTGTGCGGTGCGGCGGCGCGCCGGTCGGGCCATGCGGCATTAGGCTGAGCAGGCGATGTCGTCGCCGTTCGGCTTCCTGCTGGCCCCCTCGCCGCCGTCCCGACGCGCGGGGCTGCTCGTCGCGGCGGTGTCCGTGGCGCTGTGCACGCTGATCGTCTATCCGCTGAAGCACGTCGCGCCGGTCGTCTCGTTGTCGGTCGTGTACCTGCCGGCGGTGCTGATCGTCTCGACCATCTGGGGCGGCTGGCTCGGTGTCGCGACGGCCGTCCTCAGCGCGGCGGCGCTCAACTTCTTCCACCTCGAGCCCGTCGGGCACTTCGCGATCAGACAGTCGAGCAACTGGGTCGCGCTCGTCGCGTTCCTCGTCGTCGCCGGGCTGGCGAGCTCTGTCGCCGAGGTCACGCGCGCCCGCGCGCAGGAGGCCGACGCGCGCCGGCGCGAGGCGGACCTGGCCGCCGAGATGGCGCGTCTGCTGCTGCGCGGCGACGACCTCGCGGGCGCGCTGCCGACGGCCGCCTCGCGGCTCGCGCAAGCGCTCGAGCTGAGCTCGGCGGCAATCGAGATGGACGCGGTCGAGGGAGGCGAGCGCGACATCGCCTTCCCGCTGCGCGACGGCACAACCCGGCTCGGCACGCTGCTCGTCGGCGCGGACACGACAGAGGCGAGCCTCAGACGCCTGCAGGAGCGCGTCGTGCCGGCGCTCGAGGCGCTGCTCAGCGCGGCGCTCGAGCGCGAGAGCCTGCTCGGCGGCGTCGTCGAGACGGCGGCGCTGCGCCGCGCAGACACGGTCAAGACGGCGCTGCTGCGTGCCGTCTCGCACGACCTCAGATCGCCGCTCACGGCGATCTCGGCGGCCGGCGAGGCGCTCGGCTCGCCGTCGCTGTCGAAGCCCGAGCGCGACGAGCTCGTCGCGGTGATCGGCGAGGAGGCCGAACGGCTCTCGCGGCTGGTCGACAACCTGCTCGACCTCTCGCGCTTGGAAGCGGGCGCGGCCGAGCCGCGGCGCGACTGGACCTCGGTCGAGGAGCTGATCCGCGCGGCGCTCTCCGAGCTCGGCGCGGGCCCGGAGGACTTCAGCCTGTCGATCGACGAGGACCTGCCGCTCGTCAGCGTCGACCCGGTGCAGATGGAGCGGGCATTCGTGAACGTGCTCGAGAACGCGCGCCGGCACTCGGGCGGGCATCCGGTGTCGGTTCGTGCACGGGCCGTCAGAGGCTTGGTGCGCGTCCCTGAGCCGGCACCGGGCGAGAGCGAAGGCGACGACGGGACGGGCCTCGCGGGCGCGACGCGGGCGCGCCCCGCCGGCGGGCGGGTGATCGTCCGCATCGTCGATCGCGGCCCGGGCATCCCACCGGCTCAGCTCGAGCGCGTGTTCGAGCCGTTCTACCGCGCCGGGACGAGCTCGAGCGGTCACCGCGGCTCGGGTCTGGGCTTGGCGATCGCACGCGGCTTCACGCAGGCGAGCTCCGGATCGCTGTATGTCGAGTCGCTGCCCGGTCAGGGCGCTTCGTTCGTCTTCGAGCTGCCGCTGCGCGACCCGGCGAGCTCCGCTCAGGAGGCCGAGGCGGGCGGCGCGGGCGCCGAGCCGCCGGGTGGTAGCACGCCCGCGAGCGACAGCGCTACGAGCGCGCCGGACAAGGGTCGCCGCGAGCGGGCGTCTGGCGCGTGAGCGCTCCCGGCGGAAAGGCCCCGGCAGCGGGCGCACCCGCCAGGCGAGTGCTCGTCGTCGACGACGAGTCGCAGATCGTGCGCGCGCTGAAGGTCGTGCTGCGCGAGGCCGGCTTCGAGGCCGTGCCGGCCGAGACCGCCGCGCAGGCGCTCGACCTCGCAGCGGTGCGTCCGCCGGATGCGGCGATCGTCGACCTCGTGCTGCCCGACGGCGACGGCGTCGAGGTAACGCGCCGGCTGCGGGAATGGAGCGAGATGCCGATCCTCGTGCTCTCGGCGGTCGGCGAGGAGGAGCAGAAGGTGCGCGCGCTCGAGGCCGGCGCCGACGACTACATCACGAAGCCGTTCGGAACACGCGAGCTCGTCGCTCGCCTGCAGGCGGCGCTGCGCCGCGCGGCGCCGGCCGACGAGCAGCCGATCGTCACCGTCGAGGGTCTCGACGTCGACCTGGCCGGTCGCGTCGTGCTGCGCGACGGCGTGCCGGTGCATCTCACGCCGATCGAGTTCGACCTGCTGCGCGTGCTGCTGCGCAATCGCGGACGGCTGATGACGCACCGCAAGCTGATCGCCGAGGTCTGGGGCGCCGAGTACGTCGATGACGTTCAGCCGCTGCGGACCCACATCGCGCGGCTGCGCGCGAAGATCGAGCCCGAGGGGGTCGCGGCGCCTCGCTACATCGTCACCGACCCCGGCGTCGGGTATCGCTTCTCGCTCTAGTGAAAGTGCGGATCGGTTGCGCCTGGGCCGAGGCGTCGGGACCTAGACCGGCGTCCCGTAGACACGCTACGGATTTTCTACGCACGTCGATGAAAAGTGGCTCCGATGGTGCCGAAACCCTCAAGTTCAGGGATCTCACGCCCGATTCTCTCTCCATGGCATTGGCCGCTCCAGTGTTCAAGCCGCGCGCGAGCGGGCCGAGCGCTCGACGCCTCGCGTGCACGACACGACACGCGTGGGGGAGCCAAAAGCGCCGAGCGACTTCGACCGGGCGCTGGAGCTCGCGAGCCTGATCGAGACCGCGAGCGATGCCGTGATCGGCGTCTCCCCGAACGGCACGATCACTAGCTGGTCGAGCGGGGCCGAGCGACTGTTCGGCTACGCCGCCGAGGAGGCGACAGGCAGGAGCATCACTCTGATCGCGCCGGGCGAGCTGGCGAGTCAGCCACAGGACCATCTGCGACGAGCGCTTGACGGTGAGCGGGTCGAACAGGTCGAGACCGAGCGTGTGTGCAAGGACGGCGGCAAGCGTCAGGTGCTGATCTCGCTGACGGCGATTCGCGACGAGACGGGCAGGCCGGCGGGGGCGGTCGCGGTCTATCGCGACCTGACCGAGCAGCGCCGCGCCGAACGGGCGCTGCTCGAGAGCGAGCAGCGCTATCACTCGGTCGTCGAAGCGCTCAACGAGGGCGTGATCATGCAGGAGCCCGGCGGGAAGATCGTCGCGTTCAACAAGAGCGTCGAGCGGATCCTCGGGCTCTCGGCGCAGGAGATCGCGAGCGGCTCGCCGGAGGACTCCGAGTGGTCGCTGATCCGCGAGGACGGCTCGCCGCTGCTGCTCGAGGACTACCCGACGATCGTCGCGCTGCGCACGGGCGAGCCGCAGAGCGGCGTCGTCGTCGGGGTCGAAGGCCCGAAGCTCGCGAGGCGCTGGCTCTCGGTCAACAGCAGCCCGCTGCTCTCCGGCGATGGAAGCGCGCCCTCCGCGGCAGTCGCGTCGTTCAGCGACATCACCGAGTTGCGCGCGACGATCGAGGAGCTGCAGGAGGCGCGCTCGGACGATCTGATGCGCCTCGCGCTCGTCAGCGAGTACCGCGACGACGACACGAACCGTCACACCGAACGCGTCGGCAGGGCCGCCGAACTGACGGCGCGCGCGCTCGACCAAGACGAGGAGTTCGCGTGGACGATTCGCCATGCGGCGCCGCTGCACGACGTCGGCAAGATCGGCATCCCCGACAAGATCCTGTTGAAGCCGGCCGCGCTCACGCCGGAAGAGCTCGCCGTGATGAAGACGCACACGACGATCGGCGGGCAGATCCTCTGTCACAGCAGCGCGCCGGTCCTGCGGATGGCGACGGCGATCGCCTTCACCCATCACGAGCGCTGGGACGGGGCGGGCTACCCGGCCGCGATCGGGCAGCAGGCGATTCCGCTCGTCGGACGGATCGTCGCGGTAGTCGACGCGTTCGACGCGATGACGCACGACCGGCCGTACCGATCGGCGCGCCCGATCGAGCAGGCGCTTGCCGAGCTGCAGCGCTGCAGCGGCGCGCAGTTCGACCCGACGGTCGTCGCGGCGTTCATGACGCTCGACCACAGCGCCATCGTCGAGCAGACCTGAGCCGCCACCCGGCGGTCTGCGGGCCCGCGAGCGGGCCGTCACGAAATCGTTATGTGCGCCGCCGCGATCGTCATGCGGCTGTGACGTTCGCGGGTCCATAGTCGGTTCATGGACATCGCCGCCATCGCAATCGGAATCGCCGCCTTCGCGATCCTGCTCCTGCTGATCGAGGGAGTCGATCGGATATGAGCGCCGCCGACGCGTTCGGCCTCGTCGTGGCGGTCCTCGTGATCGGCTACCTCTTCTACGCGCTGATCAGAGGAGAGAACCTGTGACGTTCTCGGGCTGGCTGACGATCTTCCTGTTCGTCGTCGTCCTCAGCGCGCTCGCGATGCCGCTCGGCGGCTACATGGCGAAGGTGTACAGCGGCGAGCGCGTCTTTCTCTCACCGCTGCTCGGCGGGCCGGAGCGGCTTCTCTACAAAGTCCTGCGCGTCGACCCCGGCCGTGGGCAGGACTGGAAGTCATACGCGAAGAGCCTGTTGATCTTCTCGCTCGCAGGTTGGCTGTTGCTCTACGCGATCTTGCGCACGCAGAACGCGTTCTTCGTGCCGCACGCGCTGAACCCGCTCGGCTACCGCTCGGCGCCGTGGAACGTCACGTTCAACACGGTCTCCTCGTTCGTGACGAACACGAACTGGCAGTTCTACAGCGGCGAGACGACGATGAGCTACCTCAGCCAGATGATCGGGCTGACGGTGCAGAACTGGCTTTCGGCGGGCGTCGGGATCGTCGTCGCGGTCGCGCTGATCCGTGGCGTCGTCTCGCGCAGCGGCAAGAGCCTCGGGAACTTCTGGCAGGACCTCGTGCGCACGATCCTCTACGTGCTCGCGCCGATCTCGGTGATCGGCGCCCTCGTGCTCGTCTCCCAAGGCGTGATCCAGAACCTCTCGACGTACCTGACGGCGCACACGCTGACGGGTCTGACGCAGTCGATCGCGATGGGCCCGGCCGCCTCGCAGCTGTCGATCAAGATGCTCGGCACGAACGGCGGCGGCTTCTTCAACGTCAACTCGGCGCACCCGTTCGAAAACCCGACCGGCTTCACGAACTTCTTCGAGATGCTGCTCGTGCTGCTGATCCCCGCTGCGCTCGTCTTCACCTATGGGCGGATGACCGGCAACCGCCGTCAGGGCTATGCGATCTACGGCACGATGATGGTGATGTTCCTCGGCGCCGTCGTCGTCGCCTACATCGCCGAGGCGCACGGCTCGCCGGCACAGCACGCGGCCGGGCTTCACACGCACGCGATCGCGGGCTCGGCCGGCGGCAACATGGAAGGCAAGGAGCAGCGCTTCGGGATCGCCGGCTCGGCGCTGTTCGACGTCGTCACGACCGTCACCTCGTGCGGTGCGGTGAACAGCGCGATCGAGTCGTTCACCGGGATCGGTGGCGCTGTGCCGTTCGCGAACATGTCCGCGAGCGAGACGATCTTCGGCGGCGTCGGGACCGGGCTCTACTCGATCTTGCTGTACGTGCTGCTCGCGGTCTTCATTGGCGGGCTGATGGTCGGGCGCACGCCGGAGTGGCTCGGCAAGAAGCTCGAGGCAAAGGAGATCAAGCTCGCCGGCCTCGGCATCTTGATCACGCCGCTGGCGGCGCTGTTTGCCACAGCGCTCGCCGTGGCCAGCCATGGCGGGCGCGCGTCGATCTCCGAACTCGGCAAAGGGCCGCAGGGCTTCTCGGAGACCTTCTACGCCTACCTCTCGCAGTCGAACAACAACGGCTCGGCGTTCGCCGGCTACACGGGCTTCGTCCAGCCGAACGCTGGAAATCTCGGCGCCCACGGCGTCACGTTCGCGGACGTGCTCGGGGGCCTCGTGATGCTGTTCGCGCGCTTCGGCCCGATCGTCTTCGCGCTGGCGGTCGCCGGTGCGCTCGTCGGCAAGCGCGTCACGCCCGCCGGCCTCGGCACGATGCGCACCGACAACACGACGTTCGTCGTGCTCTTGATCGGCGTGATCATCCTCGTCGGCGCGCTCACGTTCTTCCCCGCCCTGCTGCTCGGACCGGTCGTGCAGGGCCTGACGGGACACCTCTACTGAGATGCGCCGCGACATCCTCACCTCGATCCTCGCGATGGTAGTCCTGACGATCCTGCTCGGCCTCGTCTACCCGCTCGTGATCACGGGCGTGAGCCAGGTCGCCTTCCCAGGCGACGCGAACGGCCAGAAGGTCTACGTGAACGGCAAGCTCGTCGGCTCGAAGATCATCGGCCAGAGCTTCAAGGTGGCGGTGCTCGACAAGAACGGCAAGCCCAAGGAAGAAGAAGGCGAACTCGTCACCGAAGCCGACCCGAAGTACTTCCAGAGCCGCCCGTCCGCGACCGAAGGCGGCGCCTACAACGCGGCGGCGAGCACGTTCTCCAACCGCGGCCCCAACGACGAGCTGACCAAGGAAGAAGACGAAGCGAACATCAAGGAATACCTCGAGCTGAACGAGCCCTACGACTCGGCTCTGACGACGGCGCGGATCCCGGTCGACGCCGTCAACACCTCGGCGTCGAACCTCGACCCTGAAATCTCACCGGCGAACGCGCGGATCCAGGCGCACCGGGTGGCGGCCAAGCGCGGGCTCTCGCTGCGCGTCGTCGACGGGCTCGTCGCGAAGCACACCGACTCGCGTGGCCTTGGCTTCTCCGGCGAACCGGGTGTGAACGTGCTCGAGCTGAACCTCGCGCTCGACCGCTTGACCGAAGGAGCGAGCTGATGTCCGCACACGCGCAGATCCCCGCCGCGCACGAACGCGAGGCGATCTCGCTGTTCCAGCCAGAGATCGTCAAGCGCGCGCTGATCGACAGCTTGAAGAAGCTCGACCCGCGCGTGCAGGTGCGCAACCCGGTGATGTTCGTCGTCGAGATCGGCTCGCTGATCACGACCGTCACGTGGCTGATCCAGGCCTTCGGCGGCAAGCCGCTCGGCGGCGGGCACGAGCCGGCCTGGTACACGTTCACGATCGCGATCTGGCTGTGGCTGACGGTGATCTTCGCGAACATGGCCGAGGCGTTCGCCGAGGGCCGCGGCCGCGCGCAGGCCGACACGCTGCGCTCGATGCGCAAGGAGACCGTCGCGACGCTGCGCGACGGCAGCACGAAGGCCGCGGCGGAGCTGACGCGCGGCGACGTCGTCGTCGTGCCGGCCGGCGAGCTGATCCCGGGCGACGGCACGGTGATCGAGGGCATCGCGACGGTCGACGAGTCGGCGATCACGGGCGAGTCGGCGCCGGTGATCCGCGAGTCCGGCGGCGACCGCAGCGCCGTCACGGGCGGCACGCGTGTGACCTCGGATCGGATCGTCGTCGAAATCACGCAAGAGCCGGGACAGTCCTTCCTCGACCGGATGATCGCGCTCGTCGAGGGCGCCTCGCGGCGCAAGACGCCGAACGAGATCGCGCTGAACATCCTGCTCGCGGCGCTGACGCTGATCTTCATGATCGTCGTCGCGACGCTGCGACCGTTCGGCCTCTTCTCCGGCACCTCGATCTCCGAGACGACTTTGATCGCGCTGCTCGTCGCGCTGATCCCGACGACGATCGGCGCGCTGCTCAGCGCGATCGGGATCGCCGGGATGGACCGCCTCGTTCGTCGCAACGTGCTCGCGCTCTCCGGGCGCGCGGTCGAGGCCTCGGGCGACATCGACGTGCTGCTGCTCGACAAGACCGGGACGATCACGATCGGCAACCGGCTCGCCTCGGAGTTCGTGCCGATGCCGGGAGTATCGGAGGCGGAGCTGGCCGAAGCGGCGCAGCTCTCCTCGCTGGCCGACGAGACGCCGGAGGGCCGCTCGATCGTCGTGCTGGCCAAGCAGTACGGCATCCGCGAGCACGACATGAACCAGATGAGCGCCGAGTTCGTGCCGTTCACGGCGCAGACGCGGATGAGCGGCGTCGACTACGACGGCCAGCAGCTGCGCAAGGGCGCCGGCGACGCGATCATCGAGCTCGTCACGCGCGAAGGAGGCACGCCGCCGCCGGAGCTGCAGACGACGCTCGATCGCATCGGCAACGAGGGCGGCACGCCGCTGGCCGTCTCGCGCGACAGCCAGGTGCTCGGCGTCGTCTACCTGAAGGACACCGTCAAGGAGGGCATGAAGGTGCGCTTCGACCAGCTGCGCGCGATGGGCATCCGCACGGTGATGGTGACCGGCGACAACCGCCTGACCGCGGGCAAGATCGCCGAGGAGTCGGGCGTCGACGACTTCCTCGCCGAAGCGACGCCGGAGCGCAAGCTCGCGCTGATCCGCGAGCAGCAGTCGGAGGGCCGCCTCGTCGCGATGACCGGCGACGGGACCAACGACGCGCCGGCGCTCGCGCAGGCCGACGTCGGCGTGGCGATGAACACCGGCACGCAGGCCGCGCGCGAGGCCGGCAACATGGTCGATCTCGACTCGAACCCGACGAAGCTGATCGAGATCGTCGAGGTCGGCAAGCAGCTGCTGATCACGCGCGGCGCGCTGACGACGTTCTCGATCGCCAACGACGTGGCGAAGTACTTCGCGATCCTGCCGGCCGTGTTCGTCGCCACGTACGCGACGAGTCCGGGCGGCAAGGGACCGCTGCACGTGCTCAACGTGATGGGGCTCGGGACTCCCCAGTCGGCGATCATCTCGGCGATCATCTTCAACGCGATCGTGATCCCGCTGCTGATCCCGCTCTCGCTGCGCGGCGTGCGCTACCGCCCGATCGGAGCGAGCGCGCTGCTGCGACGCAACCTGCTGATCTACGGCCTCGGCGGGATGATCGCGCCGTTCATCGGGATCAAGCTGATCGACCTGATCGTCCACAATCTGCTTGGTGCGTGAACGCGGGCAACTGAAGGTCTTCATCGGGATGGCTCCCGGCGTGGGGAAGACCTACCGGATGCTGCAGGAGGGGGCGGCCGAAGCCGACAGCGGCCGCGACGTCGCGATCGGCTACCTCGAGCCGCACGGGCGCGCGGAGACGCTCGCGCAGGCGGAGGGGCTCGAGCTCGTGCCGCGGCGCATGCTCGAGTACCGCGGCAGGCTGCTCGAGGAGATGGACCTGCCGGCGGTGCTCGCGCGCGCGCCGGAGCTCTGCTTGATCGACGAGCTGGCGCACTCCAACGCGCCCGGCGCCGAGCACGAGAAGCGCTACGAGGACGTGCGCGACGTGCTCGCTGCCGGGATCGACGTCTTCTCGACGGTCAACGTGCAGCACCTCGAGAGCCTCAACGATCAGGTCGCGCAGCTGACCGGCGCGCACGTGCGCGAGACGATCCCCGACGCCGTGCTGGCGGCGGCCGACGAGGTCGTGCTGATCGACCTCACGCCGGAGGCGCTGATCGCGCGACTGCGCGCCGGCAAGGTCTACCGTCCCGAGCGCGTGCCGGCGGCGCTGAGCAACTTCTTCAAGATCGAGAACCTCGCGGCGCTGCGCGAGACGGCGCTGCGCCAGGTCGCAGACGACGTCGAGGTCAAGCGGCTCGTGCGCGAGCCGAAGGCGATCGTGCGGCGCGACGCCGAGGGCTCGCCGGCGCCTGCAGACGCGCCGCCGCAGGCGATCGCCGAGCGGCTGCTCGCGCTGGCGACGCTCGCGCCGGAGTCCGAGCGGGTCGTGCGCCGCGCGTGGCGCTCGGCGCAGCGCCTCGATGCGGCGCTCGACGTGCTCGTCGTGCGCCAGCCCGGGCGCCCGGCGAGCCCGGAGGATCGCGAGCGCCTGGAGGCGCTGCGCCGGCTCGTCGCGATGCTCGGCGCGCGGCTGCGCCTGGAGGAGAGCGACGACGTGGCCGCTGCGACGATCGCGGCGGCGCGCGAGCTCGGCAGCACGTACGTGCTGATCGGTACGCCGAGCGCCGAGCGCGGCATCGCTCGGCTGCGGCGCGGCAGCGGCGAGGGCCGCTCGCTGCTCGACCGGCTGCTGCGCGAGCTGCCGGGCGTCGACGTGCGGATCGTCGCCGACCCGACGCTGCGCGCCGGGCGTGCAGCAGATCTTGCGCCGCCGGGCGAGCGCGAGGCGGATTGAGCGCAGCGCCCGCGTTTGCGGGCGCTTGGCGGTAAACAGCGCGTAAGAGTCCGCTCGCCCCGGAAGGTCGCGCGGTAAAGGCCGCGTAAGAGTGGGTAGGCCCCCGAAACCCTGGCAACCCCGATCTGTTCCCGGAGCGTATGAGAACCCTTCACCGAACCAACCTGCCCGTCCGCCGCGTGCCGCTTTGCGCCATGCTCGTCCTGCTCTGCGCGGTGGTAACGGCGCTCGCCGTGGGACCAGCCGCGGCGACGACTGCGAAGGCTTCGGCGAAGCCGGCGGCGAGCGCGCCGCGCGCGCACGCCGCCTCGACCTTCCTGACGGGGATCGGCGACGAGCAGACGGAGATGTTCGGTGACCCGAACTGGAAGCAGCTGCACACGAAAATCGCCCGCTACATCGCTCCGTACGACGCGGCTGTGCGCCCTTACTCGCTCACTCAAGCGCGCATGTGGATCAAGGCCGCCGAAGCGCAGCACATCCAGGTGCTCGTTGCCTTCTACCACTCCGAGTACACGCCGACGAAGATGCCAAGCATCGCCACCTACCAGCACGACGTGCAGAAATTCATCAAGGACTTCCCGCACGTCAAGCAGTACCAGTCGTGGGACGAGGCGAACCGCGGCAACATCCGCGGCGTGCTCGCGAGCCCGTCGGCTTCGGCGGCGGCGCAGTACTACCAGGCGCTGCTGCGCGTCTGCAAGGGCTGCACCGTGCTCGGGCTCGACGTGCTCGACGCCGAAAACATCTCACCGACGCTGCGCTACATCGCCGAATTCAAGAGAGAGATCGGCAAACTGCGCACGGTCATGCCGAAGATCTGGGGTCTGCACAACTACTCGGACATCAACCGGCTGCAGAGCTTCCGCACGGCCCAGCTCGTGCAGGCGCTCGGCGGGCAGACGTGGCTCACCGAGACCGGCGGGATCGTCAAATTCGGCGGCGCCTTCCCGAACAGGAACGGCTCGGGCCTGCGCCGCGCGTCGAAGGTGCTCGGCTACATGTTCAACGTCGCTGCGTCACACGCGAAGATCAAGCGCCTGTACATCTACGACTGGACCGGCGGCACGGCAAGCACGCGCTTCGACGCGGGGCTGACCGACTCCCACCACGTGCCGCGCCCGGGCTACGTGACGGTCTGCAAGAAGCTGCACGGCGCGAAATGCAACGTCAAGGTCAGTAACCACTGAGCGAGGGCGCCGCGGGGCGCGCCGGGCGCGACTCGCTCGCGGCGCTCGGCTCGGGCTCGCCACGCTCGTTGCGAAACAGCCGCGCGGCGAGCAGCGCGAGCAGGCCCGCTACGCCGGCGATCAGCACGAGCCTCGTCAGGGGGTAGCGGATTCCGTCGTGCAGCTTCAGGTTCAGCGCCGTGTGGTCGCCGGCGCCGACGATGCTGAGCAGCCCCTGATGGTCGATCCCGAGCAGCGTCGGCGCGAGCGCGGCGAACAGCCCCCAGGCGAGCAGCGCCGCCGCACCTGCCGCGAGCGCCGCCGCGCTCAGACGCATGCGCGCGGTTGCGAGCCCGGCGAGCAGCACGCCGAGCCCGGCCGCGAGCAGGAACGGCCAGATCGCGCCCCATCCGCGCCCGGCGCCGAAGGCGCTGGCGATCGTCGGCTGGAAGAAGCCCTGACTGAGGAAGCGCGTCCACACGGCCGTCTCGTTCTCGTAGCCGACGAGCGGATGCGTGATCGTCGCGATCGCCGTCGTCGCGATCGAAACGGCAGCCAGCGCGATCGTCGGTCCCGGAAAGCGCTTGAACGCGATCGCGAGCGGGAACGCGAGGAACGGCAGCATCGTCGTGAGGAAGCGCGGCCCCATGAAGCCGCCGCCGAACGGCAGGTAGTAGCCGGAGTTGTAGCCGACGTAACAGATGCAGACGCCCAGCACCGTAAGCGCCTCGGCGCGCTTGCCGCGCCGATAGAGGATCGCCGTGCCGACGCCGCCCATGATCAACACCGGCGAGATCGTCAGCAGCCCGCGCGAGTCGAACAGCAGCGTGATCAGCACCTTCAGGCTCGGCAGGTCGATCCCGAAGAAGCCGTGTTTCTGGCGCTGCACGTCGGAGTAGGCGAGGTGCGTCCAGGAGTGGAACGCGTAGTGGTTGTAGAGCAGCAGCGGCACGATCCCGACGATGCCGCCGCCGATGTAGGCGCCGGCGCGTGTCAGCACGCCACGCACGTTCAGCGTGTCGCGGCGTGAGAGCAGGTAGAGCCCGAGCACGGCCGCGACGAAGAACACGGGGTACTCCGCGCCGACGGCGTAGCCCGCGGCGAGCCCGGCGAGCGCGAGCAGCGAAGGCGTCGGCGGCCCGTCGCGCTCGCGCAGCATCAGCGCGAACGCGGCGAAGCCGAGGAACGCCGTGAAGACGTGCGAGAAGAGCAGCGTCGAGAGCGGCAGGACCATCGTGCCTAGGCCGAGCGCGACGGCTGCCGCGGCGCCGTAGCCGGGCTCGAAGCGCTCGGCGACGCGCCACACGAGCAGCAGCAGCAAGAGCCCCGGCAGCACGTTGCCCCACAGCCCGATGAAGTAGATCATCTCGTCTTCGCCGTGCTGCGCCTGCGAGCTGCGCGCGACTTTTTCGGCGTCGAACGCTTTCAGCGTGTCGTAGAAGGGCAGCGCGAAGAGCGCGAGCCCGGGCGCGCGCGCCGAGTAGATGTGGCCTTTGTATTCGACCTCGTCGCCCGTGTTGTCCTTGTATTGATCAATATTCGTTTTTTCGACATTCAACGAGCGGATCAGGTCGAAGTGCGAGGTCTGGTTCCACGAGAAGCTCTGGATCACCGTCGCGTAGGCGACGCCGACGAGCAGGATCGCGACGAGCGCGATGCGCTTGCGACCCATCAGCTGTGTCCGTGCAGCGACTTCGGGCCGGGGCCGATCTCGTAGATCACGATCGAGCCGGCGCGGCGGCGTGTGATGCCGAGGCCCGCGACCGGTTTCGCCGCGGCCGCGACCGGGTTCGGCGGCTCGGGAATCACGAGCCCGTGCTCGGGCGGCAGTTCCTTGTAGGTCACCGTGTGCAAGACGACCGTGCGGATGCCGTAGTAGCGCAGCTTCTCGACGCTCGCCTTATCGGGGAAGTTCTTCATCCCGCCGCGCAGGTCGTCGACGGACGGCATGTCGAACGTGCTGTTACCGATCGGGATCTTGTAGAAGCCGTTCGTCGAGAAGTACTGCCAGACACGGTCGAGCGCGCCGTCGGTCGGCAGGTCGAGCAGCGGGCCGGGCAGGCCGACCTCGGCGCGCGCCGGCTGCGGCACGAGCGGATGCGCCATGTGCCCGGCGCCTTCGCCGACGATGCCGATCACGAGCACGACGCCGACGGCGGCGCTTGCCGCGGTGAGCGAGATGCGCGCGCGCGCGCGGCCGAACAGCTCACCGAGCTTGCCCGCGAGCAGTTGCGCGCCGGCGCCGGCGAGCAGCGCGAGGAACAGCGTCGCGAGCGTGAAGATCCGGCCGGGCACGCGCACGCCGTTCCAGCCGGGGGCATAGTCGTAGAGCAATCGGTACGGATAGCCTGCGCCGGTCAACCCGAGGCCGAGCGCGAAGACGGCGCAGACGACGACGCCGATCGCCAGGCCGAGGCGCAATCGTCGCGTGTAGAGCGGCGCGGCGAGGCCGATCAGCGCGAGTAGCAGGATCAGCCCGCCGGGGAAGAAGACGTCCTCGTTCTTCGAGTGCACGTGTTCGCGCGCGCCCGAGGTGAGGCTGCCCCAGACGCGGTTCTCGGAGGAGGCCGAGAGCCACGCGGCCGGCCCTGAGGAGTAGTTCTTGACTTCTCGGATCGTCCGCTTCGCGGTCGGGTAGTCGTGGGAGATCTTCAGGTACGGGCGCGCCTGGTAGATCGTCACGGCGCCGACGACAAGCATGCCGACGCACGTGATCGCGACGAGCGCGCGCGGCAGCGCGGGACGTCCGGCGCGCAGCCAGTAGATCGCCGCGAGCACGGCGAGCACGGCCATCAGGTAGGCGAACTGCAGCCCGAGCGTGAAGCCGAGCGAGATCTGCCACGCGGAGACGACCCAGCCGGCGATCACGAGGCCGCGCGAGGAGCGCCGGTAGCCGCGCAGCAGCAGGAACAGCGCGAGCGCGATGCCTCCGGAGGAGATCACCTGGAAGTGGCCGGCCTCGGTGACGCGATACGGCGCGTAGGCGAACGCGACGCCGGCAGCGGCGGCTGCGAGCTTGCGCAGGCCGAGCTCGCGGGCGAGGAAGTAGGCGCCGACGAAGCAGAGCGACCAGATGAACAGGAAGATCAGGTTGTAGCGAACGAGCGCCGCGACAGTTCCGGAGCCGAAGAACGCGGCCGGGCCATAGCCGAGCAGCGAGTCCGAGAAGGCGAGGCTCAGCGGGTGCGGATAGAAGGCGTTCGAGTTGAACAGGTGCAGCGGGTCGTGCAGCAGCGCGTGGCCGACGTAGGCGACCTGCCAGGCGGTCCGCACGGGGTCGCCGAGGTCGGGCGAGATGCGGCTCGACATGTGCAGCACGAGCGGCCACGTGACGAGCACCGCGAGCGCGATGCCGGCGAGGATCACCCAGAGGATCTCCGAGCGCGCGAGCTGTGGCGACGGCGCCCAGCGAGAGCGCGAGGCCGCGATCGTCTGCTCGCTCCCGTCGCGCCCCGGCGAGGTCACCCCGTCACGTGCGGCGGCAGGCGGCTGCCGCTCGCCCGCGGCGGCGGGCGATTCGGGCGGCATGCGCGAGGGACTGGGGACCCCGGTGCTCAGCGTCGGCTCGTGTTCGCGACAGCAGGGATCGGCGCAGCATACGTGAGCGGCCTGTGACACAACGGCGTATGGCCTCGGTGCAGATGCTCCGGTGAGTGGCGCCGAATTGCGTCACACTGCGCTCGATGAGGATTCTCGTGGTGGGGGCCGGCGGCGTCGGCGCGGCGTTCGCGGCAATCGCCCAGCGGCGGCGGGCGTTCGAGCACGTAGTGCTCGCGGACGTCTCGCCGGAGCGCGTCAAGGCGGTCGTCGCCGGGCTCGGCGAGCCGAGCCGCTTCTCGGCCGAGCGCGTCGACGCATCGAGCAAGGAGGACCTCGTCAAGCTGATCGGGCGCGTGCGGCCCGATGCGGTGCTGAACGCGTGCGATCCGCGCTTCAACGAGCCGATCTTCGCGGCAGCCTTCGAGTCGCGCGTGACGTACCTCGACATGGCGATGACGCTCTCGCGCCCGCATCCGCAGCGCCCGTACGAGCTGACCGGCGAGATGCTCGGCGACCGCCAGCTGGCGCGTCACGAGGCGTGGGAGCAGGCCGGCCTGCTCGCGCTCGTCGGGATCGGCGTCGAGCCGGGGCTGTCCGACGTGTTCGCCCGCTACGCGGCCGACGAGCTGTTCTCGAGCATCGAGGAAGTCGGCGTCCGCGACGGCGCCGACCTCGTCGTCGAGGGCTATGACTTCGCGCCGACGTTCTCGATCTGGACGACGATCGAGGAGTGCCTGAACCCGCCGCTGATCTGGGAGCGCGAGCGCGGCTTCTACACGACGGCGCCGTTCTCCGAGCCGGAGACGTTCGAGTTCCCGGAGGGGATCGGCAAGGTCGAGTGCGTCAACGTCGAGCACGAGGAGGTCGTGCTGATTCCGCGCTGGGTCGACTGCGAGCGCGTCACGTTCAAGTACGGCCTCGGCGACGAGTTCATCGACGTGCTGCGCACGCTGCACAAGCTCGGCCTCGACTCGACCGAGCCCGTCTCGGTACGTGGCGCGAGCGTCGCGCCGCGAGACGTCGTCGCCGCGGCGCTACCCGACCCGGCGACGCTCGGCGAGCGGATGACGGGCCGCACGTGCGCGGGCACGTGGATCAAGGGCACCGGCGCCGACGGGCAGCCGCGCTCGACGTACCTCTACCACGTCGTCGACAACGAGCACACGATGCGCGAATACGGCAGCCAGGCGGTCGTCTGGCAGACGGCCGTCAACCCGGTCGTCGCGCTCGAGCTGCTGGACGACGGGACGTGGAAGGGCAACGGCGTGCTCGGACCCGAGGCGTTTTCGCCGCAGCCGTTCCTCGAGCGCCTCGCCGAGCTCGGCTCGCCACACGGCCAGCAGGAGCTGGCCGTCGACGCGCCGGCGGCGTAGCGCGCGGCGGCGTAGCGCGCGGCGGCTCGGGCCGTCTAGAAGTCGACCTGCGCCGGCAGCGCCTCCGCGGCCGGCTGGTCGAGGATTCCCGGCGGCGCCGTTTCGGGCTTGCGTGAGAAGAACGCTTTGAAGTAGGGGCGCGAGATCAGCATCAGCACGAACCCGAGGATCATCCCGCCGATCCCCATCCACAACGGCAGCGTGATGCCGAGGATCGGCTTCGATTCGACGTTTTCGCCGTGGCCGTAGAAGAACATCGCCTTGATGCCGATGCCGAAAAGCATCAGCCCGCCGAGCACTGGGCCGAGGCCGAGCAGCAGGAAGTTGCGCAGGCTCTTGCCGAGCTCGTGGCGGTAGTAGATCGCGCAGCCGACGCCCGTAAAGCCGTAGTAGAAGCAGATCGGGAAGCCGATCGCGGTCAACGAGTCCGCCAGCACGCTTTCGGAGAGCAGCAGCAGGACGATCGTGACGAGGATCGACAGTCCGCCAAAGCCAAGCGTCGAGACGGTCGGCGTGAGGAAGCGTTTGTGCACGCGCGAGAGCAGGCTCGTGACGGCTTTCCAATGCGCCATCGACAATGTTGTGCGCGCTGTCGGCAGGATCGTCGTCTGCGTCGAGGCTGACGCCGATGTCAGCACGGCGATCACGAGCAGCTTGTTCAATGTGCTGCCGAGCACGCCCGTGCCGAGCGCGTTGAGCACATCTTCCTGGTTGGCTTCGTTGGTCAGGAAGCCGACGCCGTGGAAGGACTGGGCGCCGGCCGTGACGATGACGTAGATCAGCACCAGCAGAATCGTCGAGATGACCGCGGCCTTGCCCGGCCCCTCGGCCGGATCCTCGGACTCCTCGTTGACGGCGACGCCCGAATCCCAGCCCCAATAGATGAACACCGCGAGCAGCAGCGCGACGACGAGATCCGAGAAGTTCATCGCCAACGGGTTGAACCAGTCGGCCGAGGGCTTGATCGAGCCGCTCGGCGGATGACTGCCGTACACCTTGACCAGGGCGACCGTCGCGAACGCGCCGAGGATCAGCACCTCGGCGCTCAGCAGCACCTGCTGGATGCGCGCCGAGAGCTCGATGCCGCGGTAGCAGATCCAGGTCATGATCGCGATCCACAGGACCGCCGCGATGATGATCGCTGCTTTCGATTCCCCGAGTTCGGTGAAGCCGAACAGCTTGAACGTGTAGATCGCTGCGATGTCGGCGAGCGAAGCCATCACGATCACGTCCGCGAGGAAGATCGCCCAGCCGTTCAGCCAGCCCGTCGCCGGCCCGAATGCGCGTGTGGTCCAGGCGAAGGTCGTCCCCGCGTCGGGGTCGGCGCGGTTGAAGTATTTGTAGGCCGAGGCGACGAGCAGCATCGGGATGAACGCGACGAGCATCACCGCAGGGGCATGCACGCCGACGCCCTTGACGGCGACGATGAACCCGAGCGTCGCGGCAAGCGAGTAGGCGGGCGCTGTCGAGGCGACGCCGATGACGATGTTCGAGATGTAGCCGATGGCGCCCTTCTTCAGGCCCTTGTCGAGCACGCCGGAAGACGACGGGGGCGCTCCGTGTACGGCACCGCTCTCGCTGGCCATCGGTGATCCTCTCTGTGGTTGTCGCGCAAGCTATCGCCTGACTGCAAGCAACCTACGTGTCCGCCGCCTGCACCCGCAAGGGGCGCGATTCCCAAAAGGCGCGCCTCCGTTTATCCATTTGGCACAAAGGGCGCAAAGCTTCTTGACCTTACGTCGGGTTGAGCGGGGCCTCGCGGAGCAGTACCGTTGTCCTGAGTGTCTATCTGAGCGCGCAGCCCAGCAACCTCCAGGGAGAGGAAAGTGATGGCGAGCCCTACGAACGTCAACGAAGCGCGAGCGGCCGGCGAGGTCGTCTCGGGATCGGCTTCGGCGCCGGACGCGCCAGGCCCGGACGGCCCGCTGCTCGCGGCCGAGCCGAGTCCGGGCGAGTGGCAGCGAAACGCGAAGCGCCATCTGTGGATGCACTTCACGCGGATGGGCTCCTACGCCGACGCGGAGGTGCCCGTGATCGTGCGCGGCGACGGCTGCTACGTCTACGACGAGCACGGCAAGCGCTACCTCGACGGCCTCTCGGCGCTGTACTGCGTGAACATCGGCCATGGTCGCTCGGAGCTCGGCGAGGCGGCCGCGCGCCAGTCGCGCGAGCTCGGCTTCTACACGAACTGGAGCTACGCGCACCCGCGCTCGATCGAGCTCGCGACGCGCATCGCGGGGCTCGCGCCGGGCAACCTCAACCGCGTCTTCTTCACCTCGGGCGGCTCGGAGTCGGTCGAGTCGGCGTGGAAGCTCGCGAAGGCGTACCACAACGCTCGCGGCGAATCGCAGAGGCACAAGCTCGTCTCGCGCAAGCTCGCCTACCACGGCACGTCGATGGGCGCGCTGACGGCAACGGGCCTGACGCCGCTGCGCACGCCGTTCGAACCGCTGACGCCGGGCGGCATCCACGTCGAGAACACGAACTCCTACCGTTGGGCCGAAGACCGCGATCCGCTGTGGGCGGCGGACTCGATCGAGCAGGCGATCGAATTCGCTGGGCCGGAGACGGTCGCGGCGGTGATCCTCGAGCCGGTGCAGAACGGCGGCGGCTGCTTCGTGCCGCAGGACGGCTACTTCGAGCGCGTGCGCGAGATCTGCGACCGCCACGGCGTGCTGTTGATCTCCGACGAGGTGATCTGCTCGTGGGGTCGGATCGGGCACGTCTTCGGCTGCGAGCGCTTCGGCTACCAGCCGGACATGATCACGACGGCGAAGGGGATCACCTCGGCCTATGCAGCGCTCGGCGCGGTGATCGCGGGCGACCACATCGCCGAGCCGTTCCTGCAGGGCAAGGAGATCTTCAACCACGGCTTCACGTTCGCGGGGCACCCGATGGCGTGCGCGATCGCGCTCGCGAACATCGACGTGATCGAGCGCGAGGATCTGTGCGGGCACGTGCGCGAGCACGAAGGCGAGCTGCGCGCGACGCTCGAGGGCCTGCGCGACCTGCCGATCGTCGGCGACGTGCGCGGCGCGGGCTACTTCCAAGCGATCGAGCTCGTCAAGAATCAGGAGACAAAGGAGACGTTCGACGCGGACGAGTCGGAGGATCTCCTGCGCGGGTTCCTCTCGGGCGAGCTTTACAAGCGCGGGTTGATCTGCCGCACGGACGACCGCGGCGACCCGATCATCCAGCTATCGCCGCCGCTGATCGCCGGGCCGGAGCAGTTCGCCGAAATCGAGTCGATCCTGCGCCCGGTCTTGACGGAGGCCTCGGAGCGGATCGGGCAGATGGCCGGACAGGGCCCGCGGCCGCTGCGCGCGCCGTAGATGGAGCTCACGGTCGCGAGCCTGATCGACGAGCTCGGGCTCGAGCTCGCGAGCGGTCACGACGCGGCGCAGGCGCACGTCCGCTGGGTCCACAGCACGGAGCTGTCGGACCCGACGCCGTGGCTGCGCGGCGGCGAGCTGTTGCTGACGACGGGCATCCAGCTCGACGGGCCGAAGAGCCAGCGCGAGCTGATCGAGCGGCTCGCGGATCACCGCATCGCGGGGCTCGGCTTCGGCACGGGCTTCAAGCACAAGCGGATGCCGGCGGCGCTCGTCACGGCGGCGCGCAAGCGCTCGTTCCCGCTGTTCGAGGTTCCGTACGAGCTGCCGTTCATCGCGATCACCGAGCGCGCGTTCGCGCAACTCGTCAACGAGCGCTACGAGATGCTGCAGCGCAACATGGCCGGCGACGTGCTCGCGGAGGCACTGACGGGTCATCTCTACCCGGAGGACCTGCAGGCGCGCCTGCGGCCGTTCGGGATCGGCGAGCAGATCGCGGTGCTCGCGTTCGCGCTCGACGATCCGAGCGCGGCCGCGGCGCCGCTCGAACGCGCGCTGGACCGCGAGCGCGTGCACAGCCTCGTCGCGATTCGCGCGGGCCTGTTGTGCGCGGTGCTCGACGGCGACGGCGTCGATCCGCTGAAGCTCGCGCGCAAGCTGCGCGACGAGCTCGGCGCGCGCTTCGGCAACGTGCGCGCGTCGGCGAGCCGCGTCGGCCCGGCGCAGACGCTGCGGCTGAGCTTTCACGAGGCGCGCTGCGCGCTGGAGGCCGTGCGGCTGCAGAACGGCAGCGCGCCGGACGTCGCGTCCTACCGCGACCTCGGCGCGTTCCAGCTGCTGCTTTCGCTGCAGGACGACGACGCGCTCTTGTCCTACTGCCGCGGCGTGCTCGGCCCGGTCGAGCAGGACGAGGGCGAGTACGGCGAGGAGCTGCTGCGCTCGCTCGACGTGTTCATCGAGAACAACGGGCACTGGGAGAAGGCCGCGGGCGCGCTGTACTGCCATCGCCACACGCTGCGCTATCGCGTGCGCCGCGTCGAGCAGCTGACAGGGCGCGATTTCTCCAATGCCCGCGACAGGATCGAGTTCTGGCTCGCGCTGCGTGGACGCGAGCTGGCGCGGTGAGGATCTTTATTAATAAATTGATTTTTCCCATTGGTGAAAAGCAGCCATCGAACGGAGCGGCCAAGCCATGAGAATCGGAGTTCCGAGCGAGATCAAGCCGGACGAGTACCGCGTCGCGATCACGCCGGCAGGCGTCAGGGAGCTGACCTCGCGCGGGCACGAAGCGCTCGTGCAGGCCGGCGCCGGCGAGGGCAGCGCGATGGGCGACGAGCAGTTCCGCGCGCAGGGCGCGCAGATCGTCGCCGATGCGCAGACGGTCTTCGCCGAGGCCGAGCTCGTGCTGAAGGTCAAGGAGCCGCAGGCGAGCGAGGTCTCGATGCTGCGCCCGGGCCAGACGCTGTTCACCTACCTGCACCTCGCGGCCGAGCCGGAGCTCGCGCGCGGACTGCAGGCCTCCGGCGCGACGTGCATCGCGTATGAGACCGTCGAAGATGGCGCCGGGCGCCTGCCGCTGCTCGCGCCGATGAGCGAGGTCGCCGGCAAGATCGCGACGCAGGCCGGCGCGTTCATGCTCGAGAAGCCGCTCGGCGGGCGCGGCATCCTGCTCGGCGGCGTGCCCGGCGTCGCGGCCGCGACGGTGCTCGTGATCGGCGGCGGCGTCGTCGGCATGAACGCGGCGTTCATCGCGATCGGGATGGAGGCCGACGTGTTCGTCTTCGACCGCTCGATCGACCGCCTGCGCGAGCTCGAAGTCGCTTTCGGCGGGCGCGCGTCGACGGTCTACTCCTCGACGCTCGCGATCGAGCAGATGCTGCCGCTCGCGGACCTCGTGATCGGCGCCGTGCTCGTGCACGGCGGGCGCGCGCCGCACGTGATCACGCGCGAGCAGCTGAAGCTGATGAAGCGCAACGCGGTGCTCGTCGACGTCTCGATCGACCAGGGCGGCTGCTTTGAGACCTCGCGCCCGACGACGCACTCCGAGCCGACGTACGAGGTCGACGGCATCACGCACTACTGCGTGACGAACATGCCCGGCGCCGTGCCGATCACCTCGACGTACGCGCTGACGAACGCGACGCTGCCGTACGCGATCGAGCTCGCCGAGCTCGGCACCGACGCCGCGCTCCAGCAGAACGAGGCGCTGCGCGGAGGGCTCAACGTGAAGGGCGGCGAGATCACCCACCCGGCCGTCGCGCAGGCGCTCGGCGAGGAGGTCGGCGCCGCTTAGCGGCGGATGTCACGATCGGCCGCAGGCAATCCCTTGTCCCGACAGACCTCAGAGGAGGGGAGCATCAGATGGCGAGCACCGCAGAGACGCTGAAGAACTTCATCGACGGCGAGCTGATCGCCGCGGAGGGGGACGAGACCGAACCGGTGCTCAACCCGGCGACGGGTAAGGAGCTCGCGCATGCGCCACGCTCGAGCGCGGCCGACGTCGACCGCGCCGTGCAGGCCGCGCGCCGCGCGTTCGAGGGCTGGTCGCAGACGACGCCGGCAGAGCGCTCCGAAGCGCTGCTCGCGGTCGCGGCCGTGCTCGAGGCACACGGCGATGAGATCGCGCGGCTGGAGGCGCTCAACGCGGGCAAGCCGATCGAAGCCGTCAAAGACGACGAGATTCCAGTGATGGTCGACAACTTGCGCTTCTTCGCCGGCGCCGCGCGCGTGCTCGAGGGCCGCGCCGCGGGCGAGTACATGGAGGGCTACACGTCGTTCACGCGCCGCGAGGCAGTCGGCGTGATCGGCCAGGTGACGCCGTGGAACTACCCGCTGATGATGGCGATCTGGAAATTCGCGCCGGCGATCGCGGCCGGCAACACGGTCGTGCTGAAGCCGGCCGAGACGACGCCGCTGACGACGCTGCGCCTCGCCGAGCTCGTCGCCGACGTGTTGCCGAAGGGCGTGCTCAACGTCGTCTGCGGGCCTGGCGATCCGACCGGCGAGGCGCTGATCACGCATCCCGACGTCGACATGCTCGCGCTGACGGGCTCCGTCGAGACGGGCAAGCACCTCGCGCGCACGGCCGCGGACACGCTCAAGCGCGTGCACCTCGAGCTCGGCGGCAAGGCGCCCGTCGTCGTCTTCGACGACGTCTCGCTGGAGTCGGCGCTCGAGACGATCGCCGGGACGGGCTACTACAACGCCGGGCAGGACTGCACCGCGGCGACGCGCGTGCTCGCCGCGCCGAAGGTCTACGACGACGTCGTCGCAGGGCTCGCCGAGCAGGCCAAAGGCCTCGTGCTCGGCGACACGCTCGCTGCCGAGACGACGCTCGGCCCGGTCAACTCCGCACGCCAGCGCGAGCGCGTCGAGGGCTTCCTCGCGCGCAAGCCCGCCGGCGCCGAGATCGTCACCGGCGGCAAGCAGGCCGAGCTGCCGGGGTTCTTCCTCGAGCCGACCGTCGTCGCGGGGCTGCAGCAGGACGACGAGATGATCCAGCGCGAGATCTTCGGGCCCGTGATCACCGTTCAGCAGTTCTCCGACGAGGCGCAGGCGATCGCCTGGGCGAACAGCACGCGCTACGGGCTCGCGTCGTCGGTATGGACGCGCGACGTCGGCCGCGCGCTGCGCGTCTCGCGCGCGCTGCGCTTCGGCTGCGTCTGGATCAACGACCACATCCCGCTCGTCTCCGAGATGCCGCACGGCGGCTTCAAGGACAGCGGCTACGGCAAGGACCTGAGCGTGTACTCGCTGGAGGACTACACGGTCGTGAAGCACGTCATGGCCAGCTTGGAGTAGGCGTGCGCAGGGCTGAGCAGGAGCCTTGCGTAGCTTTGTGACAGGTTTATAACCCGGATAGAGACGCGCACTTTCCGGGTATTTGGGACTTCAAGCTCATGGCCTCTCAGCTAACGTCGCGCTGGTGAACGGTTCGATTCCGCCGGATTCCGAGCGGGGAGATGTGCGGGACGAGGATGAGGCCCGCTCGGACGCAGGGTTACTTCGCGACTACGACATCCTGCGTCTGCGAGCGCCGAATCCGGGTCCGCTGACCCTCTCAGGCACGAATACATGGGTAGTGGGGCGACGGCCTACGTGGGTCGTCGACCCGGGCCCGCTGCTCGATTCGCACCTGAAGCGCCTGATGTCGGCGATCGAGGCGCGCGGCGGCCTCGGCGGCGTCGTGCTGACGCACGACCACCCCGATCACTCCGAAGCGGTCGAGACGCTGCTCGAAGTCCACCCGGCGCCGCTTGCCTCGGGCGGCGCGGGCGCCGACGTGAAGCTCGCCGAGGACGTGCGCTTCGGCCCGTTCCAGGCCGTTCACACGCCCGGCCACGCGCCGGATCACTTCGCGGTGATCGCCGACGGCGCCTGCTTCACGGGCGATGCCGTGCTCGGCAACGGCAGCGTCTTGATCACGCCGCACCCGGGCGCGATGTCGGGCTACCTGCTCGCGCTCACGCGCCTGCGCCTGCGCGAAGACTTCAACGTGCTCTGCCCGGGCCACGGCGAGATCGTCTGGGACGCGCAGGACAAGCTCGAGGAGTACATCAACCATCGCATCGATCGCGAAAACGCTCTGATCCTGGCCCTGAACGAAGGGCTGCGGACCGTCCCGGACCTGCTCGCGGCGGTCTGGCCGGAGGTACCCGAGGAGCTGCGCGAAGCGGCGACGGCGACGCTCGCTGCGCACCTCGACAAGCTCGACGACGAGCAGATCCTGCCGCGCGGCGTGCAGCGCCCGAACTTCGAGCTCGACGCTTGGGCGGCGAGGCGCGCCGAAGAGTCCTCCTGAGCCGGCGCTCGTCGCCGCTGACCGCGGCGAGCCGGCCGGCGATTGCCGGTAGCCCATCGCGGAAGCCTCAGGTGAAGCGCGGGTACAGCGTCATGCCGCCGTCGACGAACAGCGTCGCGCCTGTGACGTAGCCGGCCTGATCGCTCGCGAGCCAGGCGACGGCGCGCGCGACGTCGGGTACGTGTCCCCAGCGCCCGAGCGGTACCTCTGAGAGCACGACGGCGCTTTCCTCGGCGTTTTCGAGCACGGACTTGTTGATCGGCGTGTCGACGGCTCCCGGCGCGACGTTGACGACGCGGATGCCGAGCGGGGCGAGCTCCTTCGCGATCGACTGCGCGAACAGCTTCACGCCGCCCTTCGATGCGCAGTAGTGCGAGAAGCGCTCCCACGCGATCTGCTCGTGCACGCTCGAGATGTTCACGATAACGCCCTTCGTGCCCTCGTCGCGCATCGCCCGCGCGGCCTCGCGCGCGCACAGGAACGTGCCGGTCAGGTTCACGTCGAGCACTTTCTGCCAAGCCTCCAGCGGCATGTCGAGCAGCTTGTACGGGTGCTCGACGCCGGCGTTGTTGACGAGCAGGTCGACGCCGCCGAAAGCTTCCTTCGTCGTCGCGAAAGCGCGCTGCACGTCGGGCTCGCTCGCGACGTCCATCTGCACGGCGATCGCCTTCGCGCCGCCGCCGGCTTCGATCTCGCTCGCCATCCGCTGCGCCTCCTCGGGCGCGCCGACGTAGTTGATCGCGACGTGCGCACCATGCGCGGCGAGCTCGAAGCAGACGCCCTGGCCGATCCCGGAGTCGCCGCCGGTCACGAGCGCGCGCCGCCCGTCGAGCAGGCGCGCGTCTGGGGGATGCATGGTGAAGGTCTGCTCGCTCACGTTCGTCTTTCAGCAGCCTACCCCGCTACCGTTCTCGCAGATGTCTCCGCGCGCTTCCTCCTCCACCCGGCGCCCGCGAGGCGCAGGGGGCTCCGGCAAGGCGGCGGGCGGCCGCAGCGGCTCCGGCGGGGCGGGGGCGCAGCCGGCGAGCACTCCGGCCGCGAGGAGCTTCGGCAAAAGCTCGCCGTTCCCGCCGATCGCCGACTACGGCTTCCTCTCGGACTGCCACACGGGCGCGCTCGTCGCGGCGGACGGCTCGATCGAGTGGATGTGCGTGCCGTACTTCGACTCGCCGTCGGTCTTCGGCGCGCTGCTCGACCGCGGCGCCGGCAGCTGGCGCGTCGGGCCATACGGCTTGTACGTGCCGGCTGGGCGCCGCTACATCCCGGGCACGAACATGATCGAGACGACGTGGATGACGCCGCAGGGGTGGATCCGCGTCGTCGACACGCTCGCGATCGGCGAATGGCACGACAACGAGCACGGCTCGAGCCACACGCGCCCGCCGACGGACTTCGACGCCGACCACCTGCTCGTGCGGATGATCGAATGCGTCCAGGGCCAGGTCCAGGTCGAGATCGTCTGCGAGCCGATGCTCGACTACGGCGCGACGCCGGCAGAGTGGAAGAAGGTCGAGCTCGAGACCGACGTCGACGAGCCGCCCGACGCGCACGACGCGATTGCGATGGATGCCTCTGACGGGAGGACGATGTTCCGGCTGTTCAGCGACATCCGGATGGGCATCGAGGGCAACCGCACGCACGGCCGTCACACGATGCAGGAGGGCGAGAAACGCTTCTGCGCGATCTCCTGGACGGAGAGCCGCGGCGGGCCGCACACGGCAGACGAAGCCGAAGAGATCATCGAGAAAACGGGCCACTTCTGGCGCGGCTGGCTCGCCGAAGGAACGTATCCGGATCATCCGTGGCGCCGCCACCTGCAGCGCTCGGCGCTCGTGCTCAAGGGGCTCACGTTCATGCCGACGGGCGCGCTCGTCGCCGCGCCGACGACGTCGCTGCCGGAGACGCCCGGCGGCGAGCGCAACTGGGACTACCGCTACTGCTGGATGCGCGACGCGTCGTTCACGCTGTGGGCGCTGCACGCGCTCGGCCTCGACTGGGAGGCCGACGACTTCATCGAGTACGTCGCCGAAATCCCGCGCAACGAGGACGGCTCGCTGCAGATCATGTACGGCGTCAGGGGCGAGAAAGACCTCGCCGAGTCGACGCTCGACCATCTGAAGGGCTACGAGGGCGCGACGCCGGTGCGCGTCGGCAACGGCGCCTACAACCAGCGTCAGAACGACGTGTTCGGCGCGGTGCTCGACTCCGTCTACCTGCACTCCAAGCAGCGCGACCACATCCCCGAGCGGCTCTGGCCGGTACTGATCGACCAGGTCCATTGCGCGATTGCGGCGTGGCAGGCGCCCGACCAGGGCATCTGGGAGGCGCGCGGGGAGCCGCAGCACTACGTCTCCTCGAAGCTGATGTGCTGGGTTGCGCTCGACCGCGGCGCGCGGCTGGCCGAACGGCGCGGCAACCAGGACCACGCCGAGCAGTTCCAGGCGATCGCCGACGAAATCCGCGAGGACATCCTCACGCATGGCGTCGACAAGCGAGGCGTCTTCCGCCAGCACTACGACACGGACGCGCTCGACGCCTCGACGCTGCTCGTGCCGCTCGTGCGCTTCCTGCCGCCCGATGACGAACGCGTGCGCAACACCGTACTCGCGATCGGCGAGGAGCTGACCGAAAACGGGCTCGTCATGCGCTATCGCACGGACGACACCGACGATGGCCTGCACGGCAAAGAGGGCACGTTCCTGATCTGCTCGTTCTGGCTCGTCTCGGCGCTGTCGGAGATCGGCGAGGACGACAAAGCCGAGCGCCTCTGCGAGCGGCTGCTCGGATATTCGTCGCCGCTCGAGCTGTACGGCGAGGAGCTCGAGGCCTCGAGCGGGCGCCATCTCGGCAACTATCCGCAGGCGTTCACGCACCTCGCGCTGATCAATGCCGTCACGCACGTGATCGACGCGCAGCAGGCGCAGTAGCCGCGCCGCAGTCGGAGGCGGCGTGCCGGCCGGCGTGGGCGCCCGTGCCGCGCCTGTCAGTAGCCGGGATCGCCCGGCAGCAGCACGCGCGCGACCTCGCCTTCGAGGAAGACCTTCGGCTCGACCGGCTGCACGTCGCGCCCGCGCGCGTGCGCGAGCAGCTCGGCGACGGACGCGAAGCCGCTGAGCTGTTCGAGGTGCTTGATCGTCGGGAAGACGAGCACGATTCGCTGCTCGCGGTGCGCATCGAGCGCCTCCTGCGGCGTGAACCAGCCGAGCTCGACGACCTCGTCGCCGTCGACGATCGGCTCCTGGCCCGGCGGCAGCGGGGCGAGGAAGAAGTGCGTGTCGAAGCGCGTCTTGACCTGCTTCGGCGTGATCCAGCGCGAGAACTTGACGAGCGCGCTCGGATCGTCGAGCGTTATCGCCGCCTCCTCACGCAGCTCGCGGATCGCCGCCGCGCGGTGCGCCTCGTCGCCCTCGCCCTCGTGGGCGTCGACGGCGCCGCCGGGAAACACCCAGACGCCGCCCATGAAGCGCGCCTTCGGCGTACGCTTGACGAGCAGCACCTCGAGCCGTTGCTCGCCGCCGCGCATCAGGATCACGGTGGCGGCCTGGCGTGGCGGCGTCGCGGCGCCCGGGTTGTACTCCTCGCCGCTCGTCGCGTCGATCTGCCGCTGCTGTGAGCTCTCCCCGCGCGTGCTCATCCGCTGACCCTACCTGCCGCTAGTCTTCAGCGCATGAGCACCGATACGAAGACCCTCCAGCGCTGGATCTGCGAGTCGTGCGGGTTCATCTACGACCCCGACGAAGGCGATCCGGACGGCGGCATTCCGGCCGGCACGGCCTTCGAGGACATCCCCGACACGTGGTTCTGTCCCGTCTGTGGCGCTCGTAAGCGCGACTTCGTCCCGTACGAGGACTGAGGACGCCCGCTGGCCGGCGCGAGGCGGCGTCCTCGGTCGCTCGCGTGCAGGAAGCACGCCACGCTCCCTGCGTCCTTGCCTCGCTTGACCAGCGAACGTCCTCGGGTAGCGCCTTGAACGAAGCGACCGACTGGACTCGGCTGCTCGCGTTCGATCGCGAGCACGTCTGGCATCCGTATGGCGCGCTGCCGGGCGCGCTCGCGCCGCTGCCGGTCGTCTCGGCCGAGGGAGTGCGGCTGACGCTTGCGGACGGGCGCGAGCTTATCGACGGGATGGCATCGTGGTGGTGCGCGATCCACGGCTACCGCGTGCCGCAGCTCGACGCGGCGATCGCCGCGCAGCTCGGGCGCATGGCGCACGTGATGTTCGGCGGCCTCACGCACGAGCCCGGCGTGCGGCTGGCCGAGCGGCTGCTCGAGCTTGCGCCCGAAGGCCTCGACGCCGTCTTCTTCGCCGACTCCGGCTCGGTCTCGGTCGAGGTCGCGATCAAGCTGAGCCTGCAGTTCCAGCGCGCGCGCGGGCGTTCTGAGCGCACGCGCCTGTTGACGGTCCGCGGCGGCTACCACGGCGACACGTTCGGGGCGATGGCCGTGTGCGACCCCGTCGGCGGGATGCACAGCATGTTCACGGGCGTGCTCACCGAGCACGTCTTCGCCGACCGCCCGCCGGACGGCTTCGAGGCCGGTCTCGAGGAGACGTGGGCCGCCGGCGTGCGCGAGCTCGTGGAGCGCCACGCGCACGAGCTCGCGGCGGTGATCGTCGAGCCGGTCGTGCAGGGCGCCGGCGGGATGCGCTTTCACTCGCCGGCCTGTGTGAGGCTGCTGCGCGAGCTATGCGACGAGCACGGCCTGCTGCTCGTGCTCGACGAGATCGCGACCGGCTTCGGACGCAGCGGCGCGCTGTTCGCCGCCGAGCACGCCGGCGTCACGCCCGATGTGATGTGCGTAGGCAAGGCGTTGACGGGCGGCTACATGACGCTCGCCGCGACGCTCTGCACGCGCGAGGTCGCCGATGCCGTCTCGCGCGGCGAGGGCGGCGGCTTGATGCATGGCCCGACGTTCATGGCCAACCCGCTCGCGTGCTCGGTCGCGCTCGCGTCGCTCGAGCTCTTGACCGGCGATCACTACGCCGGTGGCTGGCGTGAGCGCGTGCGCGCGATCGAGCACGGTCTGAACGGAGGCCTCGCACCGGCCCGCGAGCTGCCGGGCGTCGCCGACGTGCGCGTGCTCGGCGCGATCGGCGTCGTGCAGCTCGACCGCGACGTCGATATGGCGGCGACAGCGGCCGCCGTCTCGCACGGCGTCTGGCTTCGGCCGTTTCGCGACCTGATCTATGCGATGCCGCCGTATGCAACCGGCGAGGAGGACGTCGCGCGCATCGCCGCGGCCGTCGTCGCCGCGGCGCGCGCCGGGACGAGCTAAGCGGCCGTCGCGTCGATGTTGAGGCGGATGTAGGAGATCGACGGGTCCGGACCGAGCTCGGCCGCGACCGCGTCGATATAGGGCTCGCGCAGGTCGTCGGGCAGGCGCTCGGTGTGCGCTGTCAGCGCGTTCGTGCGCAGCCACTCGCGCAGGTCTTCGTAGGGCGCGGGGCGCGAGACGAGCCATGTGCTGACGTCGCTGAAGCCGGCTGCTTGCAGGCGTGCAGCTGTCTCCTCTGGTCCGACGAAGTTCCACGGCCCGGCCCATCCGCCGAGTTGCTCGGCGAACGGTGCCCGCTCGCCGACGGCCTGCGTCGCGGCGAGCAGCTCGGCCGTGTTGCCCGTGCCGCCGCACTGCGCGACGAGCCGGCCGCCGTTGCGCAGCACGCCGCGCAGGTTCGCGAACAGGCGCGCGTGATCTGGGATCCAGTGAAACGTCGCCGTCGAGAGCACCGCGTCGACGCGCCGGCCGCCGAGGTACAGCGTGTCGAGGTCCTGCACGAGCAGCTCGACGTCGTCGCCGAGTCGCTGCGCGGCGGCGTCGATCATCGCGGCCGAGCCGTCGACGGCGATCACGTGGCCCTGCGGCAGGCGCTCGAGCAGCGCCGCGGTGACCCTGCCCGAGCCGCAGCCGGCGTCGAGCACGGTCTCATCGCCGCGCAGCTCCAAGCGCTCGAGTACCTCGCGGCCGATCCGCTCGAGCGGGGCCGAGATGCGGTCATATGTCGCTCCGTCGCGGTAGGCGCTTGGCATACATCTGTACGTTATCACGGTCATGGTCGGCGTCCGAAGGCGGCCTGAGTTTTCGCCCGGCTGGGGCGAGCGAATCGCGACGAGCGCCCTCGTGTTCACTGTCGTGCGATGAGACGACGACCCTGCTCCACAGCTTTCTGTTGCATCGCGACGCTCCCCGCGGCGATCGGCGCCTTTTTCGCGATGGCCGTGGCCCCGGCGCCCGCCGGAGCGGCCGGCTTCTCGGCGCCGATCCCGCTGCCGAGCAGCTACTCCGACAGATGGCGCTTCGCCGTCAATGATCGCGGCGAAGGCGGCGCCGTGGTGGGGACGATGACGGGGGCGAGCTTCTATCCGCTCGAGCCGAGCGGCGGCCTCGGCGACCCGATCGCGTTGACCGTACCCGGAGGCTTCGCCTCGACTTCGCAGTCGATTGCGATCAACACGCAGGGGAGGGTGGCGGTGGCGCTCTTGTACAAAGACAACACCGAAAAGCCGTCGGAAGTCGAGCATGGAGGCATCGGCTGTTGCGGTCGCGTCGCGCTGACGAGCTGGCAGCTCGGACAGCAGCCACCTCCGGTTCAGGTCCTCTCGCCCGCGCAGCTGCCGGTACGCGTCGGGGAACCGCTGCAGGTGCTGGCCGCGCCTTCGCTCGTCGTCGGGGCCGCGGCGATCTCCGTGCTCTGGACTCGCGAATCGCTCGACGAACTCGGCTCCGACGAATACGGTCCGGAAGGCAGGTCGGAATTGATCCAAGCTTACGGGCACTTCTCCGAAGCGCTCCACGTCCGGCGCGTGACAAGCGCGCCGCGCGGCGTGCAGGTTCGCCAGCTAGGCCTCGCTGCTGACGGGTCTCCGTTCGCCGCGTGGCTCGAGGACCGCGACAAACTCCTCGGCCTCGACGGCCGCTCCGACGGCGCGTTGACCGGGCCTCTGCGGATCGTGCGCGTCGCTGAGATGAGCGCGGCGGAGGGGTTCGCGACGGAGTCGGGACGTTCGCAGAAGACCGTCTTCGCGTACTTCTCGGACTCGCGCAAGCGCCACGACTCGGTGCTCAAGACGATCTCCCGCGGGCCGGGGCATGGATTCGGCCCGGTGCGTCGGATCGCCGCCTTCAGCGACGCCGTCGAGGCTCGTCTCGCCGATGGCTTCCAGACGTTTGCAGCGGTTTGGGAAAGGTCCTTCGGCGTCCGCGAAAGAGGACATCTCTACGCGTGGCGCAACGGCACCGCGGCGGCTCCCGGCGCACCGCGGTCGCTCGGCCTCGGTGAAGACCCGACCGGCTTCGTCGACGCTCATGGTCGCACGGTGTTCGTCTACGAGGTTCCCGTCGCGCGTGGGTACAGCGAACACGAACCTGTCGCGGCGACGGCCGAACGCGGCGATCGCTTCGGCGCAGCGCGGCCGCTCGTTCCTGGCGGAGACGGATGCACGGTCGAAAACGAAGGCGTGTTCTACCGGCCGCCGCTCTCGATCAGCCCGAACGGCAACGCGGCCTTTGAGGTCTCCTGCGAAACTCCGGCCGGCGGCGGCGCCTACTTGATCCGCTACTCGCCCTGATCGAGCGCAGGCGGAGCGGAGGCAAGGGCCGCGACCTAGTCGCGCTCAGGCGCCGACGATCGCGACGTCGTAGTGCTCGGCGCGCGCCTGCGCTCATCTGCGAGCGAGCCGCGCCTGCAGGCGCTGCAGCGCGACCATCCCGCGCTCTGCGGTGCTCCCCGGCGCCGGCACGATGCCGAGCTGGCGGGCGAGATCGTTCAGGTCGTAGTACGCGCGGTACTGCGCGATCCGCCCGCCGCGCATCGTCCAATGATCGATGCCGTCGACGCGCATCTGCCGGCCCGTCGGGGCGAAGCCGGGCGGCTCGAGCGGGCCGCGGTGCGTTCCCTGCATGTTCCATGCCCAGAGGATCGTCTCGTCCGCGACCGCGACGATCGGCGGGTCGGGCTCGCCGAAGCGCAGGTCCGGGAAGGCGCGGAAGCTGACGCGCATGAACTCCTGCACCTCCGCGACGCCGCAAGCCGGCTGCGCAAGTGCGGGATCGGCCCAGACGATGTCGTCGGTGATCAGCTCCGCCATCGCGCTCGTGTCACACGCGTTCCATGCGGCTTTGTAGCGTGCTGTGAACTCACCGACGTCGAGCGGCACGTGCGGTGAGCCTGTGCTCACGGCCATAGCTCGAGGATAGACCCGAGGCGCAGCTCCGCGCAAGGCGCGTCTCTCCGCCAAGCGAGCTTCAGGCGGGCTGGGCTACCGCTGCCGGGCGCCTGCCGAGCCATCGCCGCCACGGCAGCGCCGCGCCGACTCGCGCCAGCTCTGAGATCTCGGGGCCCTGCGCGAGCGCGAGCGTCTCGACCTCGACGAAGCCGAAGCGCGTGATCGCCTCGCGGTTGTAGCGCTCGAGCCTCGACGGGCGCTCGGGCCACGGCGTCAGCACGACCGCGCGCACGCTGAGCCCGGCGGCGCGCGCGGCCTGAAGCGTCAGCAGCGTGTGGTTGACCGTGCCGAGTCCCGGGCGCGCGGCGATCAGCAGCGGCAGCTTCAGCGCGACGGCGAGGTCGCACACGGTCAGCTCGGCGGCGAGCGGCGAGAGCAGCCCGCCGGCGCCCTCGACGATCAGCGTGCGCTCTTCGCGCACCGCGTTTGCGGCGACCTCCGCGCCCGTCGCCAGCAGCTCGCGGCGGTCGAGCGGCTCGCCGGCGAGCTCGGCGGCGAGCTGCGGCGAGACGGCAGGCCCGTAGCGTCGTGGCGCGACGGCCTCGGCCGCCATGCCCGGGGCTGCGCCGAGCAGCTCGTGGTCGGGTGGCCACGGCGCCGGCGCGTGTGCCGGGTCGGTCGGAGCATCGCCGGGCTGCTCGTCGAGCCCCGTCACAGCCGGCTTGTGCGCGGCGACGAGCTCGCCGGCCGCGGCCATCGCGGCGAGTAGCGCCGCGCTGAGCACCGTCTTGCCGACGTCGGTGTCGGTGCCCGTGACGAACAGACCCTGCATGTCGGCCCGCTTGCCAGCCGTCAGGCCGCGTGCGCGACGGCGCCTTCGCGCTCGCCGTCGAACGGTGCGTTCGCGTTGCCGGAGCTCGCCGGAAGCGGCGCCGGCGGGCGCCGCGGGCGAGGCTGCTCGGCGTCGAACGGCGCCGCCGGGATCGCTGCGCTGTCTGGCGTGAGACGGCGCCGTTCGGCGCTGTCGCGCACGAGCTCGCCCGCCTGGGCCTCGACCGGCTCGGCCTGCGGCTCCGGCTCGGGCGTACCCAGCTCACTCGGGTCGAGCCCGAGCTTGCGCGCCGCCTTGGCGAGCACGCTCGCGGCCATCCGCATGTCGCTCGCCGTGTGCGAGGCCATCGCCGCGAGGCGCAGTCGCGAGCTTCCCGGCGCGACCGTCGGCGGGCGAATCGCCTGGGCGAAGACACCCTGCTCGATCGCCGCCTGGCACAGGCGCATCGCGTCGCGCTCGTCGCCGACGACGAGCGGGACGATGTGCATGTCGCTTTCGGCGACCTCGAAGCCCTCCGTCGCGAGCGAGCGGCGCAGCGCGCGAGCGTTCGCGCCGAGGCGCTCGACGCGGTGCGGCTTCTGCTCGATCAGCTCGAGCGCGGCGAGCGCGCCGGCGACCGCCGGCGGCGGCGGCGCCGTCGAGAAGATGAACGAACGCGCGGTGTTGAGCATGTAGCGAATCATCTCCTCATCGCCGCACACGTACGCGCCGTAGGAGCCGAGCGACTTGCCGAGCGTGCCGACGATCGCGTCGACCTCGCCCTCGAGCCCGGCGTCGGCAAGCGCTCCGTGCCCGCCCGGGCCGTGCGTTCCGAGGGCGTGCGCCTCGTCAACGGCGATTCGCGCGCCGGCGGCCTGCGCCAGCTCGACGAGCTCCGGCAGCGGCGCGATGTCTCCATCCATCGAGAAGATCGAGTCGGTCACGATCAGGCGCCGGCCCTGACCGTCGCGCCGGCCGCTGTGGCGGCGCATGCTCCACAGCAGGTGTTCGGGATCGCAGTGCTTGTAGACGACGACCTCGGCACGCGAGAGGCGGCAGCCGTCGATGATCGACGCGTGGTTGAGCTCGTCGGAGAAGACCGTGTCGCCGAGTCCCGCGAGCGCTCCGATCACGCCGAGGTTCGCCAGGTATCCGGAGCCAAACAGCAGGCACGACTGGCGCCCGGCGAACTCCGCGAGGCGCTCCTCGAGGCGACGGTGGATCGTCATCGTGCCCGAGATCAGCCGCGAGGCGCCCGCGCCGACGCCCCAGCGCATCGCCGCATCGGCGGCCGCTTCGCGCACCTGCGGATGGTCGGCCAGGCCGAGGTAGTTGTTCGAGCACAGCAGCAGGACCGGCTGGCCGTCCAGCAGGACGGTCGGTCCCTGCGGGCCGGAGACGAGGCGCAGGCGGCGGCTCAGGCCGAGGCGCTCGAGCTCGGCCAGGCGCCCCTCGATCTCACCCATCTCCATCTCCCCGTGCATCCCTGCCTCCCCTGCTCGCGTTGGTGGGCCGGCCCGGCTCAGCCCGCTGCGACCGGGCTCGGCGGGCTCTCGGCGGGTTCCTCGCCCGCGCCGTGCATCCGCGCTCGCATCGGGGCTTGACCGCGATTGGGCGCTCCATCCGGCCGCGGCGGAACCGAGCGCTTGGCGCGGTAGCGCAGCTGCGTCGAGGGATCCCACAACCGGATCTCGAACTCGCCGACGGGCGCGTCGGCGAGTGCAAGTTCGTCGTCAGCTCGCGCGCCGGCCGGGACATCGCCGCGACGCGCGCCGATCGTCTCGCTCGCTTCTTCGTCGAGCAACCGCTCGACGACATCCGGTGTCTCGCCCGCCAGCCATCCCGAGCGGTTGTCCGGGCGCGGGTTCGTCGCGTTGTCGGGCTGGCGCGCGACGTTCAGGCCGAGCTCCTCGAACATCTCGCGATCGGTCTCGGGCGTGTTGCCGAGCGTCGTCAGGAAGTTGCCCATCATCACGCCGTTGATGCCCGCTTCGACCGCCATCTGCTGCAGGTCGCCGAGGTTCTCGACGCGCCCGCCGCACAGGCGGAACAGCGCCTCCGGCAGGATCAGGCGGAAGATCGCGATCCACTTGACGGCCTCCCACGGGTCCATGTACTCGCGGTCGCCGAACTTCGTGCCAGGGCGCGGGTTGAGCATGTTGATCGGCACGCTCGTCGGATCGATCGCGGCGAGCTCGAAGGCCATCTCGACGCGCTGCTCGCGCGTCTCGCCGAGGTTGAGGATGCCGCCGACGCACGTCTCCAGGCCGGCCTGCTTGACGGCGTCGATCGTGCGCAGGCGTCCCTCGTAGCGCACCGTGCTCGTGACCTCGTCGTAGTAGCTCTTCGACGTCTCGACGTTGTGGTGTACGCGCTGGATGCCGGCCTCGCGCAGCGCCGTCGCGCGAGCGGCCGAGATGTGCCCGACCGACGCGCAGCGCTTCAGGTTGGTGTGCTCGGAGACGAGCCGCACGCCGTCGAGGTACTTCTGGAAGTCGCGCTTGGACAGGCCCTGTCCCTGCGTGACCATGCAGAAGCGGTGCGCGCCCGCAGCCTCGGCCGCGCGTGCGTGCTCGAGGATCTGCTCGGGCTCCATCATCGCGTGCATCGGCGTCTCGGCGTCGGCGAACCGCGACTGCGCGCAGAAGCCGCAGTCCTCGGCGCAGCCGCCCGACTTCGCGTTGACGAGCGAGCACATGTCGGTGGAGTCGCCGAAGCGCTCCACGCGGGCCTCCCAGGCGCGCTCGACGAGCGCTTCGATCTGCGCGTGATCCTCGATCTCGCCGAGCCTCGAGGCCTCCTCGCGAGTGATCAGCGGCGGCATGGCCGTGAGGTTATGGAGCCTTGCGGACGGCTATTCGTTCCGCCAGCGCGGCGGACGTCTCTCCGCGAACGCGCGCATCCCCTCGCGCATGTCCTGCGATGCGAACGAGGCGCGGCGCAGCTCGATCAGCTCCGCTTCGACGTCTGCCTCGAGCGTTCCCTCGGCGGCGAGCAGCGCGCCGATCACGCGCTTGTTGCCGACCTGCGAGAGCGGCGCGTTGCCGGCCAGCTCGGCGGCCAGCTCGAGCGCGAGCGCCTCGAGCTGCTCCGCCGCGGCGACGCGCGTGACGAGCCCCCACTGAAGCGCCGTCGCGGCGTCGATGTAGCGCCCGAGCAGGAACAGCTCGCGCGTGCGTGCGGAGCCGATCGCGTCGATGAAGCGGCGCAGGCCGGTGTGCGAGTAGACGAGCCCGAGCTTCGCCGGCGGCATCCCGAGCTTGATCCCGTCGAGCGCGACGCGCAGATCGCAGGACAGCGCCAGCTCCAAGCCGCCGCCGATCGTGTGGCCGGGCAGCATCGCGAGCGTCGGGTAGGGGAAGCGCTCGAGCGCGTCGATCGCTTCGGTGAACGGATGCGCGACGAGCTTCTCGGCGCGCTCCTCGAACTCCTCTGCCGGGATCTCGCCGATGTCGTAGCCGGCCGAGAACATGCCGTTCGCGCCGGTGATCACGAGGCAGCGCGCAGGCGGCGAAGCGGCGCCGGCGGCATCGGAGAGCTCGGCGAGCGTCGCCGTGATCGCGTCGAGGATCGGATGGTCGAGCGCGTTGCGCTTGGCCGGGTTGGAGATCGTCAGCCGTACGACGCCGTCGGCGGGGCGGTCGATCAGCAGCTTGCCGTCGGCGAGCTCGCGGGGAAGGGCTGTGTCCGGCATCGCGTGGAGGCTAGTGCAGCGCTCGCGCGGAGGGCGCTCGCTACTCGAGCACGACGAGCGTGTCGCCCTCGTTGACCGCCTGGCCCTCCTCGCAGCGAATCTCCGTGACCTTGCCGGAGTCCTCGGCCTCGACGGGCATCTCCATCTTCATCGACTCGAGGATCGCGACCGTGTCGCCCTCCTCGATCTGGTCGCCGACGGCACACTCGATCTTCCACACGGTGCCGGTGATGTGGGCCTCTACTGCTGACATGTGAACCTCCCAGACCGTCGAGATCGCCGAACGTCGCTGACGGGCGGGACAATAGCCTCCGCCGACGACGGCCGGTCACCGATCGCCGCGGCGCGAGGCCATGGATCAGGACACCTTCGTAATCGTCACCGCCTACAACGAGGCCGACCTGATCGGGGCGACGCTCGATGCGCTCGCGCGCGCGTTTCCGGCTGCGCGCGTGCTGCTCGCCGACGACGGCTCGACCGACGCGACGGTGAGCGTCGCGACAGAGCGTGGCGCGCATGCCGTCAGCGCGGGGCGGATGCTCGGCAAGGGCGAGGCGGCGACGCTCGCCGCGCGCGAGGCGCTGAGCGAGGCGAAGGCTCGCGGAGACGCGGATCGCAGGCCGGTCTTCGTCTTCTGTGACGGCGACCTCGGCGGATCGGCCGGTGAGCTCGCGACGCTCGCCGGCGCCGTCGCTCGCGGCGAAGCCGATCTCGCCGTCGCGTCGTTCAGCAGGCGCGTCGGCGGTGGCTTCGGCTTCGCGCTCGGCTTCGCGCGCTGGGCGATCCGTAAGCGCTGTGGCCTGCGGACGCGCGCGCCGATCTCGGGCCAGCGCGCGCTCAGCGAGCAGGCGCTGATCGACGTGCTGCCGTTCGCGCACGGGTTCGGCATGGAGGTCGGCATGACGATCGACGCCGTGCGCGCCGGTCATCGTGTCGCCGAGATCGAGCTCGACCTCGCGCATCGCGCGAGCGGGCGCACGCTCGCGGGCTTCGTCCATCGCGGGCGGCAGCTGATCGACTTCGCGCGCGTGTATGTGGCGCGCGGGCGTCTCGGCCGTCTCGGCAGGCGCCACGGCAGCGGCGGGGGGCCACGCTCGGGTGGCGTAGGCGATCCTCTGATGCGCCCGTGATCCTCGCGATCGACCAGGGCACGACGGGGACGACGTGCCTCGTCTTCGACGAGCGGGCCGAGCCGATCGGTCGCGCCTACCGCGAGTTCTCGCAGCACTTCCCGCAGCCTGGATGGGTCGAGCACGACCCGCGCGAGATCTGGGACGTGACAGCGGCCGTCGCCGGCGAGGCGCTCGCCGATGCGGGCGCGCGCGCGGGCGACCCCGCGGCGCTCGGCATCACGAACCAGCGCGAGACGGTCTGCGTCTGGGACCCGCACAGCGGCGAGCCGCTGCACAACGCGATCGTCTGGCAGGACCGTCGCACGGCGGCGCGCTGCGCGCAGCTGCGCGAGCAGGGGCACGAGGCGCTCGTGCGCGAGCGCACGGGGCTCGTGCTCGACCCGTACTTCTCGGCGACGAAGATGCAGTGGCTGCTCGAGCACGTCGACGGTCTGCGCGAGCGCGCCGAGGCGGGGCGCGCGGTGTTCGGCACGATCGACTCGTGGCTGATCTTCAAGCTCACGGGCGAGCACGTCACGGACGCGACGAACGCGTCGCGGACGCTGCTCTACGACATCGCGAACGCGCGCTGGGACGCGGAGCTGCTCGAGCTGTTCGGCGTCCCCGAGCGGGCGCTGCCGCGCGTGCTCGCGAGCGCGGGCGAGTTCGGACGGACGCGCCCCCAGGCGCTGCACGGTCACGCGATCCCCGTCTCGGGCGTTGCCGGCGACCAGCAGGCGGCGCTGTTCGGGCACGCCTGCGTCGATCCGGGGACGGGCAAGAACACGTACGGCACGGGCTCCTTCGTGCTGCTCAATGCGGGCCATCTGCCGCCACAGCCGCCGCCGGGGGTGCTCGCGACGGTTGCCTGCGGGGTCGGGCACTCGCGCGCGTATGCGCTCGAGGCTTCGATCTTCGTCACGGGCGCGGCCGTGCAGTGGCTGCGCGACGGTCTCGGCATCATCGAGCGCGCCGAGCAGACGGAGCAGCTCGCGCGCGGCCTCGACGGCAACGACGGCGTCTACTTCGTGCCGGCGTTGACGGGGCTCGGCTCGCCGCACTGGGACGCGGATGCGCGCGGGACGATCGTCGGGCTCACGCGCGGCACGAGTCGCGCGCACATCGTACGCGCGACGCTCGAGGCGATCGCCTACCAGACCGTCGATGCGGTGCGCGCGATGGAGGTCGCCTGCCCGCAGCCGCTCGCCGAGCTTCGCGCCGACGGCGGCGCGAGCACGAACGGATGGCTGATGCAGTTCCAGGCCGACGTGCTCGGCGTCCCGGTCGCGCTCGGCGAGCTGCCAGAGACGACGGCGCTCGGCGCGGCGTACCTCGCGGGCGTCGGCGCGAACCTGTGGACGGTGAGCGACCTGCGCGGTGACGGCGGCGGCCTCGGCGGGCGCACGCTGCGCCGCTACGAGCCGCGGATCGGCGAGGACGAGCGCGCCTCGCTGCTGGCCGGCTGGAGCGACGCGCTCGCGCGTGCGCGCAGCCGGCCGTGAGCACGGCCGAAGGTTGCATCGCAGCGATGCGCGAGACTGTCCCCATGAGCGCCGGAGTAACTTTGCGGGCCAGAGGAGGTAAAGCGCACAGATGAGCGATCTCGCACCGATGCGCGAGCAGGTCTATACGGACCCGCGTCCGAAGGAGTACTTCGACCGCTTCCACGAGCGCGCACGCACGCGCGAGCCGGACTGGGTTTACGACCTCGTGCGCGTGATCACCTCGCTTTACGCGTACACGTTCCTGCGCGCGCGCTCGATCTCCTCGGAGAACGCGCCGGGCAGCGGTGCGGTGATCCTCGCGCCGAACCACTTCTCGTTCATGGACCACTTCCTGATGGGCTGCTTCATCCGGCGCAAGGTGCGCTTCATGGCGAAGTCGCAGCTGTTCAAAAAACCGATGCAGTTCGTCTACACGCACGGCGGCGTCTTTCCGGTGCGCCGCGGCGCGCGCGACGAAGAGGTCTTCACGACGGCCGAGGCGATCCTCGCGCGCGGCGGTGCGATCACGATGTACTGCGAGGGCGGGCGCTCGCGCACGGGCAAAGTCGCCGAGCAGGCCAAGCGCGGGATCGGTCGCCTGGCGCTCGAGACCGGCGTGCCGGTCGTGCCGATCGCGATCTACGGCTCCTCGCGGGTGCGCAACTGGAAGCGCTTGCAGTTCCCGCGCGTGACGGTGCAGTACGGCGAGGCGATGCGCTGGGAGCGCGTCGAGAACGCGACACGGGAGCAGCAGCAGGCGGTCGCCGACGAAGTGCTCGTCGAGATCCGCAAGCTCTACGCGGGCCTCGAAGCGCATGGCCGCAAGGGCATTCTGCGGCGCTTGCGCGAGCAGCAGCGCGAGGGCGCGGCCTCGCGCGACGCGGCCGTCGTCTGAGCCGAGCGCGCCGCCGGGCGCGCGGAGCGTCGTCGCGGTCGCCTAGGGTTCGCCGCGATGCGGGGTAAGCGAGCAGAGGAGATACGTGATGGCGCAGCGGCTTGACGTCGGCGGCGTGATCCGCCGCGTGTTCGACATCTACGTGGAGCAGGCCTCGGTCCTGCTGCCGGCCTCCGCGGTCGTGTTCGTGATCAGCGGGATCGTCTCGGCGCTGCTCGTCGCCGCGGCGCCGGGTCTCGCGGTGATCGCGCTGCTGCTCAGCTTGATCGCGGGCACGCTGTTCACGGGCATGGTCGTCGAGCTCGTCGCCGACATCCAGGACGGACGGCGCGATCACAGCCCCGGTGAGCTGCTGCGCTCGGCGACGCCCGTGATCGGGCAGCTGATCCTCGTCGGCATCGTCGCGGCGATCGGGATCGTGATCGGCTTCATCCTGATCATCGTGCCCGGCTTGATCCTGCTGACGATCTGGTCCGTCGCCGCGCCGGTCGTCGTGCTCGAGCGCCCTGGCGTGTTCGCCGCGCTCGGGCGCAGCCGCGAGCTCGTCCGCGGCAACGGCTGGCAGGTGTTCGGCGTGATCTTCGTGCTGTTCTTCCTCGTGCTGTTCGTCAGCTCAGGGATCGAGATCGCGGCCGACGCGGCAGGCACGGCGGCCGGACTCGTCGCGCGCGTCGTCGTCGGCGTGCTGACCGGCCCGTTCTCGGCGCTCGCCGCGGCGGTGCTGTACTTCGACCTGCGCGCGGCAGCCGGCGCGGGCTCGACAGGCGCGACGGGACTCGCCGGTGGGGTCGACGACCCAGGCACGAGCGGCGGCGAGCCGCCGATCCAACCCTGACGCGAGCCGAATATGGTCCCCGCGAGGTGGCCGCGAAGATCGACCCAATGGAGCTGCTGCGCCCGGGCTTGCTCGCCGGCGTCGGGGTCGTGGTCGCGCGTGCCGGCGCGGACGCGCCGAGTTCGAGCCCCGGGCTGACCGAGACCCTCGCCGGCGCCTGCAGCGGGCTCGGAGCGGGCGTCTACGAGTGCGCTCTCGCGGCGAGCGGCGATCTCGAGTCCGACGACGCGGCGACGCGCGAGTCAGTCGAACAGGCGCTCGCGGACCTCGGCGAGATCGGCCTGCTCGTCGTCGACGCGGCGAGCTCGTTCTCGGCGGCGCACGGTCGCGACGCGACGGGCGGCGCGGACGGGGAGGAGGCTGCGAGCCCGAGCCCGAGCCCGAGCGCGAGCGCGGGCACCGGCGCTCTCGTGCGCGCGCTCGAGGCGAGCTGGCGGATCACGCAGGCTGTCGCGACCGCGGCGTTCATCGAGCGCGGCGCAGCGGGGCGAATCGTGTACATCGCACCGCGGCCCGATGCCGGCGCGCAGGCCGAGGCGGCACGCGCGGGTCTTGAGAACCTCGCGCGCACGCTGTCGATCGAGTGGGCGCGCTACGGCATCTCGCCGCTTGCGATCGCGCCCGGCGTGGCGACGTCGCCGGCCGAGATCGCGGCACTCGTCGGATATCTCGGCTCGCCGGCGGGCGACTACTTCTCAGGCTGCCTGCTCGACCTTCGCGGGCCCGGCAGCGGCGGCGACGCTGCGCCGGCGCGGTAGGGAGCGCGCCGTGGAGCAGCCATCGCGCGCGCAGCAGCTCTGGCTGTGGGCCGCAGCGGCCATCATCGGGTTGACGCTCGGCGCGATCGTGCACGCGAGCTACCTCGGCGAGATCGGCCTCGTCGCGGCGGCCGGCATCGTGCTCGGCGTCGGCTTCGCCGCGAGCCGGCGGCGCAAACGCGGCTGAGACCCGCGCCGGCGCGACGTCGCGCGTTGGGACGCGACGTCGCGAGCGCGGTGGACGCTGCTAGCCGCTCATCCCGCCGAACAGCCCGCCGGTCACGTGCAGCGTCTGCCCGTGCACGTAGTTGCTCCACGGCGAGCAGAGGAAGAACACGCCGCCGGCGGCCTCCTCCGGCGATGCCGGGCGCCCGAGCGGAATCAGCATCGAGGCCATCTGGCGCATCTGCTCGGGGATGCCGAGCTGGATCTTCTCGCCGTCCTTCTCCATCGTGTTCTCGTCGACCTTCGCCTGCGTCAGCCGCGTGTCGATGAACCCGAACGCGACTGCGTTGACGTTGACTTTGAACTGGCCCCACTCCTTCGCGACCGTTTTCGTCAAGCCGACGACGCCTGCCTTGCCGGCCGAGTAGTTGGCCTGCCCGGCGTTGCCGAACGTCCCCGAGGTCGAGGAGATGTTGACGATCTTGCGGAACACCTCCTTGCCTTCCTCGCGCTCTTTCTTGGCCGGCTCGCGCAGGTGCGGCGCGGCGGCGCGGATCACGCGGAACGGGACGACCGTGTGGATGTCGAGCATCGCCTGGAAGTGCTCGTCGGACATCTTGTGGATCGGTGCGTCGAGCGTGTAGCCGGCGTTGTTGACGATGATGTCGATCTTGCCGAACGAGTCGACTGCCTTCTGCACGAGCTCGTCGGCCGCGCCGGGCTTCGTCAGGTCGCCGGCGTAGACGGCCGTTTCGCCGGAGATCTCCGAGGAGGCCTGCTCGGCGACGTCGCCGTCGAGGTCGTTGATCAGGCATTGCGCTCCCTGCGAGACGAGCAGCTCCGCCGTCGCGCGGCCGATGCCGCGAGCCGAGCCGGTGACGATCGCAGACTTGCCGTCGAGTACTCCCATGTCGTTCGCTTCTCCTTGTCGTTGAATTGCGCCGCAGGTTATCCGAGCGCCGCGCCCGGGAATGTGGGGTACGCGGGAAACCGTAGCCGCGATGCCGGCACGGGTGGGGCGACGGGCTCGCGCTAGGACGGCGAGACGCGCGCGGGCGGCGGCGTCCGGACGCTCCAGATGTCGTTGCAGCGCTCGCAGACCTCCGGCGGGATCACGCCGGCTCCGATCAGCAGCGCGAACGCACGACAGCCGAGGCACAGCCCGAACGCCGACTCGAGCGTCGCCGCGACGAGCAGCGCGCCCAGCACGGCATAGCCGGCGAGATCGGCGCCGAAGGCGTAGAACAGCAACGCGGAGGCGAGCGAGAAGACGAGGCCGATCGCCTGTGCGAAGCGCTTCGGAGGCCCGGCGACGAGGCGTGGTTCCCACGGCAGCCGCGGGACGATCACGCGGCTCGCGATCAGCGCCAACGGACTCAGCTTCGGGCCCGAGGCGACGCGCAGCAGGAAGCCGACCGCGAGCACGACCGACAGCCACGGCTGCTGTAGCACGAGCGCGAGCGCCGCGAGGACGACGACGCCCGCGGCGGTCGTGCGCGCCGTGACCTCGTTGACCGGATTTGGGAATGTCAGCAGCGAAGGCATCACCGTGCGAGCTCGAGAGGCTATCCGCACTAACTTAGTGAGCTACGCGAGGAGTGTAGCCGTGAGCGGATGACTGCCGCGCCGAGCGGGGCTTCAGGGCACGATGATGCGGCCGAAGTCCTGCGTGTAGATCGCGCCGGCCTGGCCGTGCGCGAGCGAGCTGAGCGGGTGCGGCGAGACGCCGATGCCCGTGTCTCTGAACTTCGCCTCGAGGATGTTCGCGCGGTGACCGACGTCCGACATCCATCCGGCGACGATCGCCTGCGGCGTCGAGAGCCCGAGCGTCGCCCAGGCGATGTTCTCGCCGACGGCGTAGCCGATGCGCGAGCTGAAGATGTAGCCGGCCCGGCGCATCCGCGAGACGGGCGTCGAGCCGCCGCGGCCGTCGTGTTCGAAGTAGTCGCCCGCGGCCATGTCTTCGGAGTGGCCCTGCGCCGCGGCCTGCAGCTGGCCGTCGGCTTTCAGCGCGCCCTCGCCGTGGCTGAGCCGTTCGCGGTTGACGAGGCACAGCGTCGCCGTGCGGATCGCCGCTAGGTCGGCGCTGTTCGGCCGCAGCGCCGCGTTGGGGCACGCTCCGTCGTGCGGCACCGGCGCGGCCGGCGTCTTGCGGTGCGCATGCGCCTTGTGCTTGAACGTGCATCTCGCATGGCGCTTGCGGTGCGTGCTGCCGCCGCTCGAATGAAAGCTCGCGCGCTTCGCGCACGCGCGCTCGTGCGCCGGTGCGCTCGCGTGGCTCGCGGCCGTGCGCGCCCGGACGCCGTGCGTCGTTGCGGCAGGCGCCGTCGAGGCGGCGACGCAGCAGCACACGCACAGCGCGAGCAGCGATACGCCGATCGCTGCGTGCAGCAGATGGCGGCGGAAGGCAGTGAAAGCACGGCGTCCAGGGGCCACGTAGCCGATATCGGAGCGGCCCGCTGGCGGCATGAGGAGGGTTTGCGTCGTTTGGACGACTTCACGTCCGGACGCGCCCAGACGCCGTAGTTCACGGGCGAGCGCGCGCTGGACGCCGCTGGACGCCGGTCAGGCGGCGCGTACGGATGCGAGCGCTAGAGCGCGAGCACGCGGCCGAGAATCTCGCGCATGATCTCGTCTGAGCCGCCGCCGATCGGGCCGAGGCGCGCGTCGCGCGCGGCGCGCTCGACCCAGTACTCCTTCATGTAGCCCGCGCCACCGTGGATCTGCAGGCAGTCGTCCATCAGCTCGAAGCACGCGCGCTGCGTCAGCAGCTTCGCCATCGAGACCTCCTTCAGCGGCTCCTCGCCGGCGACGAAGCGACGCAATGCGTCGTAGGTGACGCAGCGGCACGTGTGCACGGAGGTCGCCATGTCGGCGAGCTTGTGGCGCAGCACCTGATGGCCCGAGAGCGGGCGCCCGAAGGCGTTTCGCTCGCGCGCGAACTCGGCCGTGCGCTCCCACGCGATCGTCATCGCGCCGACTGCGCCGAGCGCCATCGCGAGGCGCTCCCACTGAAAGTTGGCCATGATCAGCTTGAAACCCTCGTTGAGCTCGCCGAGCAGGTTCTCCTCCGGGACGAAGACGTCCTCGAAGGCGATCGTCGCCGTGTCGGAGGCGTGCCAGCCGAGCTTCTCGAGCTTCGACGAGGTGACGCCCTCGCCACGGTCGACGATCAGGAACGAGATGCCGTGGTGGCCGCCCTCGGCGCTCGTCTTCACGGCCGTGACGATGAAGTGCGCACGCACGCCGTTCGTGATGTACGTCTTCTCGCCGTTGAGCACCCAGCCGCCGTCGACGCGCTCCGCGCGCGAAGTGATCGAAGCGACGTCCGAGCCGGCGCCGGGCTCGGTGATCCCGAGCGCGCCGATCAGCTCGCCGGCGATCGATGGCACGAGGTAGCGCTGCTTCTGCTCGGCCGTGCCGAACTTCCAGATCGGCGGCGTCGCGATGTTCGTGTGCGCGCCGATGCCCGCCGCGGTCCCGCCGGAGCCGATCCGCGCCATCTCCTCGCAGAGCACCGACTCGTGCAAGTAGTCGCCGCCTTGCCCGCCGAACTCGGTCGGGTACTTCAGCCCAAGCAGCCCTTGCGCGGCGAGCTTTGGAAAGACATCGTCCGGGAACCAGCGCTCGTCCTCCCATTGCGGCGCATGCGGCGCGAGCTCGCGCGCGATGAAGCCGCGGATCGACTGTCTCAGTTGCTCGTGCTCGTCGGAGAAAGGTGGGGTGAGAGTGCTCATGAGATCGATTGGTAATCTGATGGTATGCGAGTTGCCATCGATGGGGTTGGTCGAATCGTGATCCCGAAGGCGATGCGAGACGTTTTGGGGATCGACGGGCCAACGGAGCTGGAGTTGACCGAGCGGGATGGGGCTCTCGAGCTGACCGTGCCGTACATCAAAGCCCACCTCGAGGAGCGCGATGGCTTCACGGTGATCGTTCCCGACGAGCCCGTGCCGACACTCACGACCGAGAGGGTGCGCGAAGAAATCGAACGCTCGCGCCGTTGATCGCACCCGACTCCAGCGTGCTGATCCCAGCGCTTGCGAGTTCCTTCGCTGGGCACGAACGCTGTGTCGCGGCGCTGGCGGGCCGCTCGCCGCGGCTGATCTCCCATGTCGCATTCGAGACGACCTCCGTGCTCAGCCGGATGCCCGAAGGGCTTCGCATGACGCCCGTCTCCGTGCGCGACGCCCTCGACCTCGACTTCCCGGATTCGTGGCTCGCACTCGACGCGAATGGGCAACGTGCCTGCCTGCGCCGCGCGGTCGATGCCGGCCTGCGCGGCGGCGCGCTGTACGACGCGCTGATCGCCGCGACCGCGCGCGAGCACGGCGCGACGTTGCTCAGCGCCGACCGCCGCGCGCGCGAGGCCTACGAGGCGATCGGTGTCGACGTGTCCTATCTCGAGTAGATTCACCTACAGCCCGTAGGAGCGGCCGATCACGTCGAGCATGATCTCGTCGGTGCCCGCGCCGATCCGGTTCAGGCGCGCGTCGCGCCAGACGCGCTCGACGCCGTACTCCTTCATGTAGCCCGCGCCGCCGTGGATCTGGATGCACTCGTCGGCGACTTCGCAGAGCACGCGCGACGCGACGAGCTTGGACATCGAGATCTCACGCACCGGGTACTCGCCGTTGGCGAAGCGCCACGCGGTCATGTACGTCATCTGCCGCGCCGACTCGATTTTCGTCGCCATCTCGGCGAACTTGTGACGGATCACCTGGAACTTGCCAATTTCGCGGCCGAACGCCTTGCGCTCGTGCGCGTACTGCAGCGTCTTCTCGAAGCATTTCTGCGCGCCCGCGACCATCCCGGCCGCGCCGATCAGGCGCTCGCCTTGGAGCTCCCACATGATGTGGTAGAAGCCCTTGCCGACCTGCCCGAGCACCGCCGTCGAGGGCACGCGCACGTCCTGGAACGCGAGCAGCGCCGTGTCCGACGCATGCATGCCGAGCTTCTCGAGGCGCTTCTCGCGGATCACGCCGGGCGCGTCCATCGGCACGAGGAACAGCGTGAAGCCGTCGTGCCCGGCGTCCGGGTCGGTCTTCGTCACGAGCACGATCACGTCGGCGCGGTGGCCGTTCGTGATGTACGTCTTCGAGCCGTTGATGATGTAGTCGTCGCCGTCCTTGACCGCGCGCGTCTTGATCCCGGAGACGTCCGAGCCGGCGTCCGGCTCGGTGATGCCGAGGCAGAGGATCTTCTCGCCCTTGATCGCCGGCACGACCCATTGCTGCTTCTGCTCCTCTGAGCCGAACGCGAGGATCGGCGGCATCGCCATGTCAGTGTGCACCGCGACGCCCATCGCCAAGCCGCCCGAGTTGGCGTTCGTGATCTCCTCGGCGAGCACGAACGCCGAGTAGTAGTCGCCGCCCTGCCCGCCGTACTGCTCGGGCTTGTCGAGACCGAGGAAGCCGAGCTCGCCCATCCGCGCGAAGACCGAGTCGGGGAACGTCGTCTCCTCCCACTCCTCGGCGTGCGGCGCGAGCTCTTTGATCGCGAAGTTGCGGATCGACTCGCGCAGCTGTTCGTGCTCGTCGGTGAAGATGAAGTGCTTGCGTGCGGCTCCGAAGTCCGGCTTGAGCACGCTCTCGGCGGTCGCGGCCATGGTGCAATCTCCTTGTCGTTCCAGTTGCTCGGCGGCGTGGCTTGCCCACGGTCGCCGACAGCAGCGACAGGGCACGAGGACGCTAACGCAGGCGCTCGCAAAAGTAAATAGTAGAGCTTGCTACTTTCCGCGTCTCGACAAATACGTGCCTCCCGCAGAGTTTCGACAATGAGAAGAACGGGAACCGCACGTCAATGCACTCAACTCGCGCAGCAAACTCCCGCGGTTCCGTTCGTCGCCTGCTCGGCCCCGCCTTGCTCACCGCCGGTCTGACGTTTTCCGCAGCGAACGCGCCGGCCGCGACGCCACCCGCGCAGCCGGCCGAACTGCAAGCGCTCGAGCAGCACATGAGCGAACTGACCGTGACGAGCGAGCGCGTCGCCGGCAAGGACACGGTCAGCGGGAAGCTGCCGCACTCGCTCGGATCGCCAAAAGCCGTGAGCACGAGCTACTCAGGCGAACAGAGCATCTCGCCGGAGTTCGTCAACGCGACGCTGACGATCGCCGGGCGAACGCTGACGCTCCTGCAGCTCGGCGAAACGCTGTACACGCACGACGAGTCGATCGCCAAGCGCGACGGCGGGCGCCCGTGGGTCGCCGAAAAGCTCTCGAGCAAGAACGGCCTGTTCGGCTCGAGCCCGAGCCTCGGCGGCGGCGGCTCGCGCGGCTCCGGCGCTCCCAGCCCGACGCCGTTCAAGAGCGAGGCAGAACTGCTCAAAGAGGGCAGCAGCATCCGCGCTCTCGGCGCGAGCACCGTCGACGGCCAGGCGACGGTCGGCTTCGCCGGGACGTTGACCGCGCAGCGGCTCGCCGAAGGCGAGCTCTCGAAGAAGCAGCTCGCGAAGCTGAAGCACGAGCACCTCAAGCTCAAAGGCAGCTTCGAAACGTTCATCGCCGCAAACGGCGTGCCCGTGCACACGACCGTCCTGCTGAGCATCGGCAAGCTGCGCTTCTCGACGAGCGCAGACGTGCTCGCGATCGACTTCCCCGTGACCGTTCCCCCGCCGCCGGCTGCCCCCGAAACGATCAGTGCCGCCGAGCTCGAAGAAGATCGAAAAGGCGCGGCTCAAGAAGGTCTTGAAGAAGCTGAAGAAGAAGCACAAGTAGGCGACGCACGGCTTGGCGCGTGCGTTGCCCGGCCGGTCGGTCAACGGCAGGCGGCGCGTGCGCGGCGCGTCAGCCAACGAGCGCGCGACGCGGCTCGCCGGCTTCTTGCTCGGCCGCGAGCGCCGTCGCGATCGCTTGCGCGCGATCGTGCGTGCCGAGCTTCGCGTGGATGCGCTCGGTGTGCTTGTGCACCGTGCGCGGGCTGATCTGCATGCGCGTAGCGATCGAGCTCGTGCTCTGCCCGCGCGCAAGCAGGCGCAGCACCTCCGACTCGCGCGGGCTCAGGCCGAGGCTGCGCAGCGCGACCTCCGTCAGCTCCGTGCGCGGGCGCTCGAAGACGACGACGAAGCTGTCGCGGCTGCCGCTCGGCAGGCGCCGGACGATCGTGTTCTCCTCGCCGCTGCGGATCAGCAGCGGGTCCCACAGCCGGCCCGTCGGCCCTGGCTCGAGCAGCGCCTGCGGCGCCTCGCCGCCGTCGTCCCAGCCGAGCGCGACCAGGAAGCCGCGCGCCGACTGCGAAATGAACGAGAACTGGCCCGCGTCGAGGATCGCGATCGCCTCGCCGCCCGCGTCGACGCCGCGGCGTAGCGCCTCGAGCAGGGCCGCCGCGCGCTCGCGCGTCTGCACGTTGCGATACGCCTGGATCAGGTGCGGGCGCGTCAGGTTGAGCACGTCGCGGTCGCGGTCTGAGTAGTCGCGCCCGCCGCGCGAGAGCGCGAGCCCGAACGTCAGATGCGGCGGCGAGGGCAACGTGAACGCGATCTGGTGGCGCACGCCGAGCGAGCGATAGACCTCGCTGAACAGCTCGAGGCGGTCGAGCTCGCGCTGGTCGGCAATGTCCGAGAAACGATACGCGCGCCCGTCGCGCGTGCGCGCATAGAAGCTCACGAGCGGGTTTTGATGTGCGTAGCGCGCCCACTCTTCGAAGAACGCTTCGCCGACGTCCGGGTGGATCACGGTCGCGTACACGACGCCGTCGCTGCCGACCTCGTTGTAGGAGGCGTAGTCGGTGCGGATCAGCTCACTCAGCCCGACTGGCAAGAACTTGCGCAGCTCGTCCAGGTCGCCGGCGCCGTGCGCCTCGCCGACGAAGTCGAGGACCCGGCGCACGTCGTTCGCGGACAGGCTCATGCGGGAGATCTTGTCAAGCTCGCGCCAGCTCGGCGCTCGATCGTCCGCGCAGCGGCGCGCAGTTCGCGCGGCGAGGGCAGAGCAGACCTCTGAAAGTGGAACTCTGGATTCAGCAGCCGCGACTTGCGCGGGCTAGACGGAGCCTGTCCCGCGCCGAGCTCAGCGTGCTTTCAGCTGTAGATGCAGCGGCAGCGTGTGGGTGACCTCGCGGCCGCCGATCACCGTCGTGCGGATCGTCAGCGTCGCCTTGACCTGCTTGACGCCGCGATGTTTGAGCTTGCGCAGCAGCGCGCGCGCCTGCGGCGCCAGGACAAGCTTGAGCTTGCCTTTCGCGCCGAGGTGCAGGCGGACGCCACCGGCTCCGATGTAGATCGTCTTCGGCCGGCGGCCGCCCTTCGGCTGGTGGCGCTTGGCCGCTGCGAGGGCGAGCGGAGCTCCCACCGAGGAGCCTTTCGCGACGTTCGGCTTCGGCCGGTTCAGCCCGAGCTTGTCCTTCGTTTCTTCGAGGTTTCCGAGGGAGTGTTCGAGCCTGTGGTTGATCGTCGCGACGGCGTCCAGGCATTCGTTGTAGCCGGTCGCATTGGCGGCCGCTGCCGCGTTGTCGCCGCAGTAGGAGGCGGGAAGCTGGAAATAGCGATCCGGCGATTTGCTCAATTCTTTGCCCGCCGTGCCCTTGAGCGACTCCATGTAGCTTTCGAACGCTTCGACTGTCGCCAAGCCGAGCCCTTTCATCGTCGGGCAGACTTCTTTGCCTTGGCAGTTGCCGATGATTTCCGCGGCGATGCGCGACTTCGCGATGTCGACTTCGGTCTGCCAGCGCTTCTTGTTCAGGTCCCATTCGAGCGCGTCGGTCGCTTCTTTGATCGTGTCCGGGTCTTCGGACTTCAGCACCGCTTCGACCTCGCACCAGTTGCCGCCGCGTTCGAGTATTTCCTTGACCGTTCTAAGGCGCGCCGCGTGGGCGCGCACGCGGGAGGCGCTCGCGCCGGACTTCTGTTCGCAGTCGACCGAGCCGAGCAGCGAGGCGGGGACTTCGCCCGAGAGGCTGATCGCGTGTTCGCGCACGAGCCGTTCGATCGCTTCTTTGCAGCGCGTCGCGATCGCCACGCAACTCGTCGTTTTGCCGGGGGAGCCGAGCAGCGTTTCGCATCCGGGGGCTTCCCAGAACAGCTCGCAGTCCAGCGCGCGCGCACTTTCGAGCCCTTCGATATTGACCGCGTACTGGTTCGCCGGCTCGCTCGAGGAGGGTTCGAACGTTCCGTCGCCGCCGTAGGACGCGACGATCTGCGGCTGCTCGCCCGGCGGGATCGCGATCAGGCCAGGGCGGTAGATCACCGAGCAATACGTCGTCGGCCCGGAGCTCGAAGCCGCCAGCGAGCAGGCGCTGCCGGCCGTGAAGACGCCTTCGGCGCCGGGCTTCAGCGCGAAGGCGACCGTCCCGGTCGGCGTCTTCTGCGGGCTCTCGCCGCTGGCATCGCCGACTTGCGCGGTGCACGTGAAGTTCCCCGAGGCGACCTCGAAGTTGCACGACACGCCGGTTCCCGAGCGGAGCTTGCCGGCGGGCCCTCTTTCTTTTTCTTTTTCTTCGCCTTTGCCGCCGCCCGAGACGCGTTTGCCTTTTATTTCGCCGGTCGAGCCGCCGTGGTCTTTGAAGGCTCCTTCGTAGGAGTTGCCATCGCCCGAAAGCGTGACCGTCACATGCGATTCGTAGTTGCCGTCGTAGTGGTCGGTGTAGGTGAACGTCGAGCCTGAGACATTGCCCGTCACGGTCCAGTCCGCTGCGGGCCGGTTCCCGTGACGTTGCCCGAGGAGTCCATTTTGTAGACCTCGGTGAAGGTGCACCCACAGCCGCCCGAGAACACTTCCCAGGTGCCCGTGACGTCGGCCGACGGCGCCGCGAGCGCGGCCGGCGCAAGCGTCGCGCCCAGCGCGAGCGCGCAAATCGCGGCCAGGATCGTCACGAGCAGACGTCGCATGGCGGGGCAACATAGAGGCCCCCGTTTTGCGGGTCAAACCAGGCGTACTCACCAGTGAGTACGCGCTGGCGGCGCTCAGCTCTCGACGGCGCGCTCGGCAGCGAGCGCCGTCGCGATCGCCTGGGCCCGGTCGTGGCTGCCGAGCTTGGCGTGAATGCGCTGGGTGTGCTTGTAGATCGTGCGCCGGCTGATGCCGAGCTTCGTGGCGACTGCTCCCGTGTCCGCGCCGGCCGCGAGCGCGTCGAGCACTTCGGCCTCCCGTGTCGTCAGCCCCAGGCCGCGCAGCGTCGAGGCGGCGAGGCCCGAGCGGCGAGGCTCGAACACGATCACACGAGAACCGTCACGGGAGCTCGCGCTGGGCAGCCGCCGCACCAGCACCGCACGGCCACCCGGCGCAAGCAGCAGCGGCTCCCAGGGCCGTCCGCCCGGAGCCGGAGCGAGCAGTTCGCCGGGCGCCGGCTGCCCTGGGCGCCAGCCGAGCGCTCGCAGCCAGCGGTCGGCCTTCTGCGAGGCGAACGCGACTTTGCCGCGGTCGAGGACCGCCAACGCCGTGCGCTCGGCCTCGACGCCGGTTTGCAGCCCCTCGATCAACCGCGCCGCGCGCTCGCGCTCCTGGACGTTGCGGTAGACCTGGATCAGGTGCGGGCGCACGAGGTTCAGCAGGTCGCGGTCGCGGTCTGAGTAATCGCGCCCACCGCGCATCAGGGCGAGGCCGATCGTCAGCTCCGCCGGCGAGGGCAGCGCGAACGCGATCTGATGGCGCACCCCGAGCGGCCCATAGAGGTGCGCGAACAGCTCGAGGCGCGTGAGCTCCTCGCGCGCGATCACGTCGGAGAACCTGTATGCGCGTCCGTCGCGCGTGCGCGCGAAGCGCACGACGAGCGGATTCTGATGCGCGTAGCGTCCCCAATGCTCCCGGCGCTCCTCCGCAATCTCCGGCACGACGAGCGCTGCCCTTACGCCGCCGCCGTCGTCGATCTCGTTGTAGGAGGTGAAGTCGCTGCGGACCAGTGCGTGCAGCGCTAAGGGCAGGAACGCGCGTAGCTCGGCCACGTCGGCGGCGCCGTGCGCTTCGCCGACGAAGTCCAGCGCGCGCCGCATGTCACGAGCCGTCAACGCCACGTTGGCAGCGATGCTTGCAGAAAACGCCAGGACGCGAAAGTGAGTAGTAGCGCTGATCACTTCCCACAGAACGTCTTAGCGGGCTAGGATGCCGGGTGATGGCCACCGAGAAGGTTCTCTACGCCTGCGACGAGCAGGGTGTCGCGACGATCACGATGAATGATCCCGACACGCGCAACGCGCTGTCGGCGGAGATGCTGAGCGGCTTGATCGCGGCGTTCGAGCGCGCTCGCGAGGAAGACGGCGCGCGCTGCGTCGTGCTCGCGTCATCGCACGAGAAGACGTTCTCCTCCGGCGCGAACCTCGGCGGCTTTGCCGCCGACGCGCCGCTTGTCGAACGGCACTTCGGCTCGGAGCGCTTCGTCGGCCTGTTCAAGCTGATCGGCGAGCTCGGCAAGCCGACCGTCGTCGCCGCCGGTGGGCACGTGCTCGCCGGTGCGCTCGGGATCGCGCTCGCCTGCGATCTGATCGTCGCTTCCGAGGACGCGACGTTCGGCACGCCCGAGATCAACATCGGCACGTTCCCGTTCATGATCATGGCGCTGATCTACCGCAACGTGCCGCGCAAGAAGGCCAGCGAGCTGTTGCTGCTCGGGGAACGCTGGAGCGCGCAGGAGGCGCTCGCGGCGAGCATCGTAAACAGGGTCGTCCCTGCCGCTGAGCTCGACACGGCGGTGCGCGAGTGGGCCGTCAGGCTCGCCGGCAAGTCGCCCGTGATCATGCGCCTCGGCAAGGAGGCGATGCGCCGCCAGCTCGACATGCCGCTCGATGACGCGCTCGATTACCTGCGCGCGCAGCTGACGCTCGCGATGTCGACCGAGGACATCGTCGAGGGCGTCACCGCATTCTTCGAGAAGCGCGAGCCGCAGTGGAAAGGACGTTGATGGCCGCACCCGACACCACCCAGAACTCTTTGCTTCGCCCGCTCGTCGAGGATCTGCACGCGCGCCGCGCGCAGATCGAGCTCGGCGGCGGCGAGGAGAAGATCGCCAAGCAGCACGCCGCCGAGAAGCTGACCGCGCGCGAGCGCCTCGCGCTGCTGATCGACGGCACGTTCGTCGAGCTCGGCATCCACGGTCGCCCGCACTTCGCGCAGCGCGCGATGGACGGCAAGGTCGCGCCGGCCGACGGCGTGATCACGGGCTATGGCAAGGTCGACGGGCGGCTCGTCGCCGTCTGCGCGTACGACTTCACGGTGATGGCCGGCTCGATGGGGATGACGGGCGAGCTGAAGGTAACGCGCCTGCGCGAGCTCGCGCTGACGAAGCGGATCCCGTTCATCTGGCTGCTCGACTCGGCCGGCGCGCGGATCCAGGAGGCCGTCGGCTCGCTGTTCGCCGGCTCGGGCCACCTGTTCCGCGAGGAGGTCGTGATGAGCGGCGTGATCCCGCAGATCGCGGCGCTGATGGGTCCGTGTGCCGCAGGGACCGCCTACATCCCGGGCCTCGCCGACTTCGTGCCGATGGTCAAGGGCCGCGGTTCGATGGCGCTCGCCGGACCGCATCTCGTGCGCGCGGCCGTCGGCGAGGACGTCACGCAGGAGGAGCTCGGCGGCTCGCGCGTGCACTGCCGCAAGTCGGGCGTCGGCGATCTCGAGGTCGCCGACGATCAGGAGTGCATCGAGCGGATCAAGCAGTACCTCTCGTTCATGCCGCAGAACTGCGAATCGAAGCCGCCGGTACTCGCGAGCGCGGACCCGATCGAGCGCGGCGACGAGGAGCTGCTCGACGTGCTGCCGGAGTCGAACCGCAAGCCGTACGACATGTACGAGGTGATCCGCCGGATCGCCGACGACGGCTTCTACTTCGACATGAAGCCGCAGTGGGCGAAGACGCTGATCACTTGCTTCGCGCGCTTCGGCGGGCGCCCGTGCGGGATCGTCGCGAACCAGCCGAAGCAGCTCGGCGGGATCCTCGACAACGACTCCGCCGACAAGGCCGCGCGCTTCGTCAACCTGTGTAACGCATTCGGCATCCCGCTGCTGTTCCTGATGGACGTGCCCGGCTTCATGGTCGGCTCGAAGGTCGAGGAGGCCGGGATCATCCGCCACGGCGCGAAGATGCTCTACGCCGTCGCGAACGCGACAGTGCCGAAGATCACCGTGATCACGCGTAAGGCCTATGGCGCCGGCTACTACGTGATGAACGGCCGCGCGTACGAGCCCGATCTGATCGTCGCGTGGCCGAGCGCCGAGATCAGCGTGATGGGCGCCGAGGGCGCCGTCGAGATCGTGATGCGCAAACAGGTCGAGGAAGCCGACGATCCGGAGGCGAAGAAGGCCGAGCTGATCGCCGCGTACCGCAAGATCATCGACGTCTACATCGCGGCCGGCAACGACATGATCGACGACGTGATCGACCCGCGCGAGACGCGCGCGACGATCTGCCGCGCGCTTGAGATGGCCGAAGGCAAGAAGATCGAGCGTCCCTACAAGAAGTCAGGAGTAGTGCCCGTATGAGCCTTGACCATCCAGTCGTGATCACGTGCTCGATCTCGGGCGCGATCGCAAACCGCGAGCAGTGCCCGGCGATCCCGTACACGCCGGCCGAGTACGCCGCCGAGGCGCGGCGGATCGTTGACGAGGGCGGCGTGATGATCCACATCCACGCGCGCAAACCGGACGGCACGCCGAGCTATGAGATCGAGGACTTCCAGGCGATCACCGACGCGATTCGCGCGGAGGTCGGCGATGCGGTGATCGTCAACTACTCGACCGGCACGATCGGCGTGCCCGTGTCGAAGCGGATCGAGTACCTGCGCGCCTGCCGCCCGGAGGTCGCCGCGCTGAACATGGGCTCGATGAACTACGCGAAGTACTCGCGCTCGCGCAAGGAGTTCGTCTTCAAGATGGTCTTCCCGAATCCGTTCGACGAGATCATTGAGCTGCTCGAAGCGATGAACGAGCTTCAGATCAAACCGGAGCACGAGTGCTTCGACATCGGCCACGTCGGCAGCCTCGAGCCGCTGATCGACATGGGCGTGCTGAAGACGCCGCTACACGTCGACTGCGTGATGGGCGTCGTCGGCGGCATCCCGCCGACCGCGCGCAACCTCGCGGCGATGGTCGAGAACATCCCCGACGGCTCGCACTGGGGCGTGATCGGCATCTCGCGCGATCAGTGGATGCTCGTCGCCGCGGCGCTCACGCTCGGCGGCTCGATCCGCGTCGGGCTCGAGGACAACCTGTACCTGCCGCGCGGCGAGATGGCGCGCTCCAACGGCGAGCTGATCGCGAAGGCGCGGCAGCTGACCGAAGACCTCGGCCGCCGCCCGGCGACCGTCGAGGAGGCGCGCACGATGCTGAACGTGCCGCAGCGGACGGGCGCTTCCGCATGAGCCTGCCGCTCGAGGGCATCCGCGTGCTCGACCTCTCGCGCCTCTTGCCCGGAGGCTTCTGCTCGCTGCTGCTCGCCGACTTCGGCGCTGACGTTCTGAAGGTCGAGGACACGGGCATGGGCGACTACATCCGCTGGTCGCCGCCGTACTACGAGGGCGCGCACGACAGCGCGAAGTCGGCGCTGTTCCTCTCGCTCAACCGCAACAAGCGCTCGATCCGGATCGACCTGAAGAACGAGCGCGGCCGCGAGGCGCTGCTCACGCTCGTGCGCGAATACGACGTCGTGCTCGAGTCGTTTCGCCCGGGCGTGCTCGACCGCCTCGGCGTCGGCTACGAGCGGATGCGCGAGGAGAATCCGGCGATCGTCTACTGCGCGATCTCCGGCTACGGCCAGGACGGCCCGAAACGCGACGCCTCAGGTCACGACATGAACTATCTAGGGCTGATCGGGCTGCTCGGGCTGACGGGCGAGCTCGGCGGCGAGCCGGTGCAGGCGGCCGGGCAGATCGCCGATCTCGGCGGCGGCGCGCTGATGGCCGCCTTCGGCATCCTCGCGGCGCTGCGGGAGCGCGACGGCGGCGGCGGGCGGTCGGGCTCCGGCGAGGGCCAGCTCGTCGACGTCTCGATGGCCGACGGTGCGCTCTCGTGGCTCGCGATGGTCGCCGCGAGCTACTTCGCCGGCGAGGAGGTGCCGCGGCGCGGCGAGCTGCCGCTCGCGGGCTCATTGATCTGCTACCGCCCGTACGAGTGCTCCGACGGCTGGGTCTCGCTCGGCGCGCTCGAGCCGAAGTTCTGGCAGGGCTTTTGCCGCGGCGTCGGGCGCGAGGATCTCATCGTGTCGCAGTTCGAGCGCCCCGGCTCGGCCGCGCACGCACAGGTGCAGGAGATCTTCAAGGAACGCACGCGCGAGGAGTGGGAGGCGTTCGCGCGCAAGAACGACTGCTGCCTGGAGCCGGTGCTCGAGCTCGACGAGGCGCTCTCCTCCGAGCTCGTGCAGGCGCGCGAGATGGTCGTCGAGCTCGACCAGCCCGGCGCCGAGCGTCCCGTGCGCCAGCTCGGGCTGCCCGTGAAGCTGGCGCGCACGCCGGGCGATCACGCGCGGCTGCCGGGGCCGGCGCTCGGCGAGCACACCGAGCAAGTGCTGCTCGCGGCCGGCTACTCCGAGGCCGACATCGCCGAGCTGATCGCCGACGGCGCCGTCGCGGGCCCGGCGGGCGAGCAGCAGGACATGACCTTCCAGGTTTGAGCATGAGGTCTCGGGGATGAGCGCGACGCTCACAGCGGCCGGCGGCGCTGCCGGCGAGCGACCGCTGTTGAAGATGAGCGAGCTCGCCGAGCGCTCGGGCGTGAGCGCCGGGACGATCCGCTACTACCTGCGCGAGGGGCTGCTCGGCGAAGGCGAGGACATCGTCCGCACGTCGCGCAACATGGCCTACTACCCGCCCGAGTACGTCGAGCGGATCGAGCTGATCAAGCGCCTGCAGGAGAAGCGCTTCATGCCGCTGCGCGTGATCAAGAGCACGCTCGCCGAGGACCCCGGGCGCGTGCACGCGCTGATCGAGCTCGAGGACCGCATCCTCGAGCGCGCGCTCGCGAGCGCGGAGAGCTCCAAACGCGTCTCCGTAAAGGCCGTGCGCGAGCGCTACGAGATCCCCCGCAACGTGCTCGAGCGGCTCGCTGAGATCGGCGTGCTGACGCCGAACCGCAACGGCTATGACCAGGACGACGTGAAGATCATCGAGGCGATCGCGAGCTTCCGCGCGGGCGGCTACGAGGAGGCGCTCGGCTTCACCGTGTACGACACGCTGCGCTACCGCGAGGCGCTCGAGCCGCTCGTCCAGGCCGAGGTCCGCGCGCTGCTCGACCGGCTCGCCGGCGAGGTCGAGGTCAGCCGCGCGATGGAGATCGTCGCCGCCGGCGTCGAGCCGCTGCGCGAGCTGCTCGGCGCGATGCACTCGAAGCTGTTGCTCGCGGAGCTGCGCAGGCAGCGGGCTCGCGGGGATTAGCAGTTGTCGCATTACCAGTCGCGAATGCGCCCGGCTGGCTGCGTCCCTAGCCGAATATTCGATGGATTTGACCTTGACGAACGAGGGTGTTTTTTGGGAGGGTCGGCTTCGGTGACGTCGTGGGGCCGATCTACGGCGCGGCGTGGCCGCCGGCCCGGTTGTGGGGATGTGATCGTCCGGGCGGCTCGAGGGCAAGCGAGAGGAGCACTGTGATGAAGCGCGCGAAGCTGCTTGTGCTGTGCATCGTGGCGACGGTTGGAGCAGGGGCGATCGCTTCGGCGAGCGCGTCTGCATCGTTGCCGGAATACAGGTTCTGCGTCAAAACGAAACCGGCGAAAACGGGGGAATACACAGAAAACCTCTGCGCGACTCACGCAGGGACCCCCGGTACCGGCGCCTGGGAACTGGAGTCGTGGGAAAACGGGGTGACACGGACGTTCGCCGGCAAAATCGGAGCCAGCGAGCACGCGGTCTTCATTCCCGAAAACGAAGCCGAAACTTGGCGCGGCGGGACCATCGTCAGCACGATGACCTGTAAATCTGGAAGTACCGAAGGAGAAGTCACCGGCGCGAAGACGAGCACCGAGACGATCGAATTCAGCACCTGTTCGGTCGAAGGCAAAAAATGCACCTCTACAGGGCAGAAAGCGGGTGTGATCCTCACGAATCCGCTCGTTGGCGAACTCGGTTACGTCGAAGAAGGCGTCGTCGGGACGCGCGTGTCGCCGGCCGTGGGCACGACGATCGCGGCTTACACCTGCGAAGGCACCGAAGTCGTGATGGGCGGCTCCGTGATCGGCGTCAATACCGCGAACGTGAACAAAGCCAGCAAAGAAGCGACGCTGACGTACAACCAAAACGCCAAAGGCGGTCAGGAAGTGGTGTTCGGCGGATTTCCGGCCGGAGGAGGCCCGTTCTACCTGACGAGCTTCCAGGCGCCGCCGAGCGTGACGTTCTTCGAAGGATTGAAGATGACGGTCGTCAACAAACAGAAAGGCTCGGCGCTCGAGATCGACGCATAGCTGCCAGGGGCGGAGCGGTCGTGGCGCGCGTTCGCGCGCTGCGACCGCGGAGCCTCACCAGAGCGCCCGATGGTGCTCGACGACCCCAAGCCCATGAGCTACGGCGACGCCTCCCGGCAAGCTCCCGGAGAAGGCCCCGAACGGGGCGCGGTAGTCGCTCTTGACGATCAGCAGGTTCGAGCTCTGGCTGCGCTCGGCCTCGGCGTGGAAGCGCAGCTCGCTCCCGCCCTCGGCCGAGATCCTGCGCAGGTCCTCACGGAAGCTGACCGGCGGCACCTCGTGCGGCTCGCCGTCGATCCACACGGCGCGCTCGGAACCGGCAGGCGGGTCGTTGACGCCGCTGACGAGGTTCCACGCGAGCGCTCGGCCGTCGGGGTCCTGCCCGACGCCGGCCGACCACCACCACTCGGTGTGGCGCGCGTGGTAGCCGGCCGTGTCGTCGATCACCGCTCGTGCTCCGACGTGCGCCGGCGGGCCGCCGTCGAGCGCGAGCGTGCCGCGCGCGGCGATGCCGGCCTGCTTGCGCGTCCACACCTCGCCGCGCCCGTGCGGGCAGTGCGCGCGGAAGCCGGTTTCTTCGACCAGCGAGAGGTCGAGGTCGACGCCTCCGTCGCGGATGCGCAAACGTCCAGGCTCCGGCTCGCGGTCGGCCATGCCTTGCTCGAACGCCGATCCACGCTGCAGCAACAGTGCGCTCTCGCGCGGCAGCATCCGCGTGCGCTCGCGCAGCTCGTCCGCGCCGCGCCGGTACAGCGCCCAAAACGACTGCCGCGCCGGACCGACTTGGACGATCGCGGCGCACGCCATCAGCTCCTCGCCGAAGACGCCGACGTAGCGCCAGCGCTTCAGCGGGCGCCCGGACCGCGACAAGCTCATGCGCGATCGCGCCGAAAGCGGGTCTGCGGCATCCCGCGGAGCGGCGGGCGTTATGCTTCGAGGTGTTGACTGACCAGTCAATCTATTTGCCCGTTACGCCCGGCCGGCTCGCCGGTGCCGGCTCGCGGGAGGGGATGCGATCTTGAGGGTTGCCGCAGTTCAGCTCAACTCCACCGCCGACCCGGCGGCAAACCTCGCTGTCGCGGATCGCCTCACGCGGGCGGCTGCGGCCGACGGCGCAAGCGTGATCGTACTCCCGGAGAAGTGGACTGCGATGGGCTCCGACGAACAGCTGCGCGCAGCCGCGGAGACGCTCGACGGCCCGGCCGTCGGCTGGGCGCGCGCGACAGCGCGGGAGCTCGCCGTCGAGCTCGTCGCCGGCTCGATCGTCGAGCGCGTCGAAGGCCAGGAGAAGCTCGCGAACACGTGCGTGCACGTCGATCGCAGCGGCGAGATCAAGGCCGTCTATCGCAAGCTGCACATGTTCGACGTCGAAGTCGCCGGGCGCTCCTATCGCGAGTCGGACCTCGAGGACGCCGGAGAGGAGATCGTCCTCTCGGAGACCGCCGACGGCCTGCAGCTCGGGCTGTCGATTTGCTACGACGTCCGCTTCCCTGAGCTCTACCGGATCCTTGCCGTGCGTGGCGCGCGCGCGTTCCCGCTGCCGGCCGCGTTCACGCTCGCGACGACGCGCGACCATTGGGAGACGCTGCTGCGCGCCAGGGCGATCGAGAACCAGGCGTTTGTGATCGCGGCGAACCAGATCGGCGAGCACCCCGGCGGCAACCGCTCGGGCGGGCGCTCGATGATCGTCGACCCGTGGGGCGTCGTGCTCGCGCAAGCGCCTGACGGCGAGGGGCACATCGCCGCCGAGCTCGACCTCGAGCAGCTCGAGCGGATTCGCGCGCAACTGCCGGCGCTCGCGAACCGCCGCCCGGAGGTCTACGAGTGGCCCGAGCAGGTGCGCGCATGAGCGCGACGAAGCCGGCCAGCGGCGGCGCGAAGGCGGGACCCGACAAGCGCCGGCTGATCCTCGACGCGGCCGTGCGCGTGTTCGCGCGCCAGGGCTTTCACGCCTGCCGGGTCTCCGACATCGCCGACGAGGCCGGCGTCGCTTACGGCCTCGTCTACCACTACTTCGGCTCGAAGGACGAGGTGCTCGACACGCTGTTCCTCGAGCGCTGGGACGTGATGCTCGCGCTGATTCGCGAGGTCGATGCCGAGCCGCTGCCGGTGCGCGAGAAGCTCGAGGCGATCGCGTCGTTCATCATCGACAGCTACCGCCACGACCCGGACCTGATGAAGGTCATCATCGTCGAGGTGACACGCGCCGCGAACTCCTTCGGCGACACGCACATCGGCACGATCCGCGAGGCCTACGAGCTGATCGGCAAGATCGTGCAGCAGGCGCAGGACGAGGGCGTCTTCAAGCCCGAGATCGAAGCGCGCTTCGCCGCGATGGCGTTCTACGGCGTGATCGAGCAGCTGCTGACAGGCTGGATCTTCGACCTGCTGCCGCAGGGCGAGGCCGAGTTCGCGCGCGCGAAGCGCGTCGTCGTCGAGACGGTCTGCGGCGGCCTCGAGGTCGACGCCGTTTCCGATGAGACCACCGCGGGCAATAGACTCACACGCTGATGGAGAACGAGATGGTCAAGCGCTTGGTCTGGTCGGGCCTGCTCGCCGGCGTCGGCGCACTGTCGACGATTGCCGCGCAACGCGCGGCGACGTTCATCTGGCGCCGCGTCTTCGACGAGGAGCCACCCGAGTGAGCGCCCCGGCGCCGCCCGTCGGCGAGCCCGGCAAAGAGCCGCCGCACAATATCGCCGCGGCGATCACGGAAGTTTCCGAGCGCGCGACCGTGCTCGTCCGTGAGGAGATCGAGCTGGCGAAGGCGGAGGTGACCGAGAAGGCGACGAAGCTGATCAAGGGCGCCGTCGTCGGGATCGCCGCCGGCGTGTTCGTGCTGATGGCAGTGATCTTCGCGCTGTTCGGCTTCGCGTGGTTGCTCTACTTCTACCTTCCGGGCAATAACTACACCTACTTCTGGGGCTTCTTCGCGATGGCCGTGATCCTGCTGCTGCTCGGCGCGCTCGCCGGTCTGCTCGCGGCGAAGGCAGTCAAAAAAGGCACGCCGCCGGTGCCGAGCATGGCGATCGACGAGGCGAAGAAGATCCGCGAGACCGTCAGCTCCTCCGGCAGCGACACTTCGCCGCCGAGCGCCGGGGTGAGTGCCTGATGGCCAGTCGTTCGCCCGCCGAGATCCGCAGCTCGATCGAGAGCAACCGCATGGAGCTCGCCGTCTCGCTCGAGAAGCTGCGCGGTGAGGTCACGCACCTGACCGATTGGCGCGGCCATGTCGAGCGTCACCGCAGCGAGCTGCAAGCGGGGGCCGCGTTCGTCGGGCTCGCGATCGGCGTGAAAATCCTGCGCGGTCGCCGTCGCAAGCGGCGCGAGCGCTAGTCCCGCTCAGCTGAGCAGCGCGCGCGGCAGACCGCCGACGCCGATCAGTCCCGGCCCGGTGTACGTGCCGATCACCGGGCCGACCTCAGAAGAGAAGATCGGCTCGGAGCCGAAGATCTCACGGCAGCGATCGCTCAGCCGCTGCGCCTGGTCGGGCGCCTGGATGTGCTGCACGACCCAGCCGTCGGCGCCGCTGTCGTGCAGCTCGCGCGCGTAGTCGACCATCCGCTCGAATGCGCGGCCCGCCGTGCGAACGCGCTCGACGGGCATGATCTCGTACTCGAGCGAGAGGATCGGCTTGATCTTCAGCGTGCCGCCGAGCCAGGCCTGCGCCTTGCCGATTCGCCCACCGCGACGCAGATACTCGAGCGTGTCGAGGCAGAACCAGATCTTCAGCGCCTTGCGCGCCTCGCGCACGTGCGCGACGACCGCGTCCTTGTCCGCGCCCGCGCGCGCCGCGGCGCAGGCCGCGAGCACGAGCATCCCGGTGCCGCCGCAGCCGCTTTCGGAGTCGAGCACCTCGACGCGCTCGCCGAGACCTCGCTCGGCGAGCAGCGCGTGTGCCTGGCGCGCTGCCTCGACCGTGCCCGAGATGCCGCCGGCGAGATGGATCGAGACGACGTCGTCGCCGTTCTCCAGCAGCGGCTCCCAGACCGTGAGGAAGTCGCCGATCGACGGCTGCGAGGTGCTCGGCAGCGCGGGGTCCGTGCGCAGGCGCTCGTAGAAGGCGTCGAAGCTCGGCATCTCGAGCTCGCGCTGGGGTTCGCCCTCCCAGCCGACGTACAGGCTGATCTGGTGCACGTCTTCACGCGCCGCGAGCTCGCGCGGCAGGTAATGCGTGCTGTCGGTGGCTACCGCGACTCCGGGCATGCGCGCCCGGACGCTACACCAATGCCTCGGCGAGCTCTCCGGACTCGTACATCTCGACGACGATGTCGCATCCTCCGAGCAGCTCGCCGTTGACGAACAGCTGCGGGATCGTCGGCCAGTTGGAGATCGCCGAGAGCTCCTGGCGGATGCGCGGGTCGGGCAGGATGTCGACTGCCGCGAACGGCGTGTCGAGCTCCTGCAGCGCCGCGACGGTACGCGCGGAGAAGCCGCACGCGGGCGCCTCGGGCGTGCCCTTCATAAACAGGATCACCTTGTGCTCGGCGATCGCCTCGGCGATCGCCTCACGGATCGGGTTGGCCTCGCCGGCGGGCGAGGACGCGGGCGCGCTCGCGGGCGGCTGGCCTGGGGACATCGGTAGCTCTGTGGAGGGGGTCGTGCTCGACATGGTGGGCTCCTGGCTCATTGGGTGGTGGTCGGCTGCGGCGTTGCCGCGTTCTCGTCCTGCGGCACCTGAGTCTTCAGCGACAGCGCGTGGATCGGCCCGCCGATCTCGGCACCGAAGATCTCGTAGACGAGTCGGTGCTGCTCGATCCGGCTGCGCCCGGCGAACGCCGCGGCGGTGACGGTCGCGCGGAAGTGGTCGCCGGTTCCGGTGTAGTCCTCGACGTCAGCCGTGGCCCCCGGAATCGATGCCTCGATACGCTGCGAGATGTCCTCTGCGGAGGGCATGATTTCCTAGCGTAGAGGATCGCAGGCGACCTCCCGGCGGTCGCTATACTTTGGAAAGTCTTGAAGTCTCCAACGGGAGCAGAACGATGATCACGATCAGCGACAAGGGTGCGGAGAAGGTGCATGAGTTCCTCTCTGCACAAGAGGCAGACGTGAGCATGGCCGGGTTGCGCGTGGGCGTTCGCGGCGGTGGCTGCTCCGGCTTCCAGTACCAGCTCGCCTTCGACGAGCAGCGCGACGACGACATCGTCTTCGAGAGCCACGGGCTGAAGCTGCTCGTCGACAATGAGAGCCTGCCGTTCGTGCGCGGCTCCGTGATCGACTACGAGGAGAGCCTGCAGGGCGCGGGCTTCAAGGTCTCGAACCCGAACGTCGTCGCCGCGTGCGGTTGCGGCTCGTCGTTCCGCGTCGCAGAGGAAGAGCAGGTCTCGGCAGTCTGAGGCGCCCGTCGTGGCTGCTCGCAGCGATCGTGCTGGGGGCGGCGCTTCTGCTTGGAGGGTGTGGTGGTTCGCGCTCTCGTAGCGCCGGATCGCCGGGCGCTGGCGCTCCTGTCCTGCCACCGCCGAAGCCTGCGCCAAGCGGCCCGGCGTTCGGCCTGACCGAGGACAACGCCGATCTGCTGTGGGCCCCGTCGCAACCGGGGCCGTCGGGTGGGACGGCCTTCGCGGCAGCGCGACAGCGGCTGACGGCGCTGCACCCGACCTACGTGCGCCTGCTCGTCGACTGGGCGGCGCTGCAGCCGAGCGCGGCGAGCGCACCGGCGCTCGAAGGGCCGATCGACGGATGTGCCCGCACGGTGGCGCCGTGCGGGCCGTATCGGGGTATCGCCGAAGAGCTCGCGGCGATCGCTTCGCAGCAACGCGCAGCGCAGGCCGAAGGACGCGCCGACTTCCAGGTCGTGCTCGACGTATTCGGCACGCCGAGCTGGGCCGCCGTCGCACCGTCCGGCTGCGAGGCTCCGGCGACGCAGCCGTTCTCGCGCCCGATCAGCGCGGCCGGTCTTGCGGGCTACCGGCAGCTGATCCGCGCGCTACTCGCGCTCGGCGCGCGCGAGGGCGTGCAGCTGAGCTGGTGGAGCCCTTGGAACGAGCCGAACAACCCGCAGTTCCTCAGCCCGCAACGGGCCTCGTGCACGACGAGCTCGCCATCGCTTGCAGCGGGCGTCTACGCGCAGCTCGCGCAGGTGATGGCAGACGAGCTCGCCGCGGCCGGGGGCATCCATCACGTGCTGCTCGGCGAGCTCGCGGCGTACGCGACGGACTCGGTCCATCGCACGAGCATCGCGTCGTTCGTCGCGGCGCTCCCGGCGAGCGTCGTCTGCTCGAGCGACGTCTGGTCGATCCACACCTACGCGAGCTTCGGCTCGCACGCTACCCGCATGGACGCGGTCGCCGCGCTCGAACGCGCGATCGACGCTCGCGGAGCGTGCGGCAGGGCGGCGAGCGTGTGGGTCACGGAGACGGGCGCCGGCGCTCCCGACCCGGGGCGACGCCGCGGCGAGGACGCAGGCGAGCAGCTCGACGGCTGCCTCGCGCTCGCGCGGCAGGTCGTCGCGTGGTCGCACGACGCGCGCGTCGGCGCGGTCTTCCAGTACTCCTTCCGCGAGGACACGGACTTCCCCGTCGGCCTGCTCAGCGCGGACCTTTCGCACCTCTATCCGACCTACGATCTGTGGCGCTCATACGCGCGCGCACGCGCGCGCGTAGGAAGCCCGCTCTCGCTCGGCTCGCCGACGGCGCTCTGCACATAGGCTGCCGCTGTGGCGGCCGTTCCCCAGACGCTTCGCAGTCTTGCTCCAGAGCGCCTGCGCGACGACGTTCGCCTCCGGGCGCTCGGTGTCGGGCTCGGCCTGATCCCGCCGCGAACGATGCACTCGGCCGAGGATGCGCGCGTGCTGCTCGGCGCCGCGCGTGGCGCCCGGCGGGTCGTCGAGATCGGCGTCTACGAGGGAGCCTCGGCGCTGACGCTGCTCGACGCGCTCGGCGCAGGCGCGGAGCTGCACCTGATCGATCCGTTCGGCAGGCGCCCGGACGCGCTGCCGAGCGGTTGGGGCGCGACGGAGTGGGCGACGCGGCGGGTGCTCGCGCGTGCCGAGCGCCGTCTCGGCGACCAATGCCCTTCGCTGCGGTGGCACGCCGCGCTCTCGCACGAGGTCGCGGCACGGTGGGTGCAGCCGGTCGACCTCGTGTTCGTCGACGGCGATCACTCCGAGGCCGGATGCGAGCTGGACTGGGATTGCTGGCACCCGTTCGTGGCCGTCGGCGGCCATCTCGTCTTCCACGACGCGCGCGCGGATCGTCCGGGCGGCCGCGGCCTGCCCGGACCCACGGCAGTCGTCGCGCGACGCCTGCGCGCAACCGGCGATCCAGCGTGGGAGATCGTCGAGGAGGCCGACCGCACGGTCGCCGTGCGTCGTCTCGCTTGAGTCGCGCGTCATCTCGACGCTTGACTGATCGAAACGGGTCGAGACTGCTAAACACTTGACATTACGTCAAACCCTGTGGTACGTTCGCGGCGACATGATGTCAAGCATCGTCATGGGGATTGGGAGCCCGCGCCGCAGTCGTTTTGCGACGTCTCAATGGAGGGACTTGGCTGTCGAAGGCTTGACAGCGGGAGCGATTCCGGGCGCCCGCACTGGACGCCAGGACGATGTCCGAGGGAGGACGAACTCGCACGCGCTCGGCACGGAGCCGGCTGCGCGGCGGCAGCAACGCACGATCTGAACACCGCTTGACTCGATCTTGACGGCAATGTTTTTTTCTGCCAAGGTCGGGGTTGGAGGGCCCGCTGGCTGAGTACGGCACAGGGGCAGGACTGGTATCGGGGATTCTGTCGCAGCATGGAGGGATTCGGGTGCCGGCTACTGATCAAGAGGGAAAAGGAGCATTGAATGCGACGTTTCAAGATGATGGGGCTGTGCCTCGTCGCAGTGCTGGCACTGGCCGCTGTGGCCGTGTCGAGCGCATCTGCAGCGCTGCCTGAATACAGGACCTGCGTCAAGTCGGCGAAAGTCGGCAAAGAAACGCCCACGGGTGAATTCTCCGACAAGAACTGCTCGGTGAAAGCGGCCGGCGGCAAATACCAGCTCGGCAGCTACAGCGAAGCCAAAAAGCTCGGCTTCAAGGGCAAGAACGGCGTCAGCACGCTCGACAGCTACATTCCGGAAAGTGAATCGGAACCGTGGAAGGGTGGAACGGTCGTCGGCGTCGTGTCCTGCAAGTCGGGCAAGTCGGCAGGCGAAATCACCGGTCCGAAAACGAGCACGGTGACCGTTGAATTCAAGACCTGCACCTCGGAAGGCAAAAAGTGCACGTCGCCCGGCCAGAAAGCCGGAACGATCAAGACGGCCCTGCTGAAGGCGACGCTCGGCTACACCTCGAGCAAAGCAGTGGGCAGCGACGTCGAATCGGTCAGCGGCGGTCCGTCGGCTGAATTCAGCTGCGAAGGCCTTGAAATCGTGACCATCGGTTCGGTCATCGGGGTCAACAGCGGCAACGTCAACAAATTCAGCAAGGAAGGCACGCAGACGTTCGAAGTGAACGCCAAAGGCGGCCAGGAAGTCGTGTTCGGTGAATTCCCGCCGAGCCCCGTCACGGGCGAAGCACACTTCCTCCTGAGCAAAATCACGCCTCCCGGCGTGCAGCTGCCCTCGGGTCAGAAGACGGTCTCCACGCTGAAGGGTGAAAACGAGGAGATCCAGGCGTAGATAGCGTCTGAGCAAGCAGTTCGTAGTCCAGCAAGAAAGCAGTACGCGTGTGGGGCCCTCGGGCCCCACACGCGCTTTCTGCAGAGCTTTCAGAAGCCCCCAGTCGGGCGGCCGGACGCGACCGACGACGCCCTGGAAGTCATGCCGCAGAAGCGTGACGGTACCCGCTTGACAGTTGTGTGCAGGCTGGTAGCCTCCGATACAGGGGACGATCTAGAGGTATGGGAGAGGGCGGCATGGAGGCAGGGTCTCGGACACTTTCAGGGGTAACGCAGCGCTCCGCGCGGCGCGTCTCCCTGGGCCGGGCGTTGCGAGTCGCGCTCGCCGCAGTCGCGGCAGGGCTGGCGACCCTGCTCGTGCTCAGCGCTCCCGCCGGCGCGTTCGTGCATCGCGGCCACTCGTTCCTCGCGTCGCTTGAAACTTCCGGGGAAAACAAGCTTTCCGGTCCCAGCGCGGTTGCCGTCGACGAACGCACCGAAGGAGAAGGCGCGGGCGACATCTACGTGCTCGACAAAGGCAACAACCGCGTCGTGCGCTTCGGGCCAAACCACGAATTCCTCGAAGCATGGGGAGTGGGGGTAGGCGGCGGAGCCGGTTACGAACGGTGCAAAGAAGCAGCGGTATGCAAACCCGGCGTGGCCGGTATCGGCTCGGCGACGAGCCCGCAGTTCGACGAACCGGTCTCGATCGCCGTCGACAATGCGCCGGCCGGGGGCAAAGGCTCTCCGTCGTCAGGTGACGTCTACGTCGTCGCCAACCGGACGTGGAAGCGGGCGGCGATCTACAAGTTCGACTTCGAAGGCAAACCCCTCGACAAGCTCCTCGGCCGCGCCGAAGAAAAAGAAGAACCGTGGCCCGTCGACGGCGTCGCCGTCGACAGGAGCGGTGTCGTCTGGGTCGATCGCGAAGGCGAAACCGAAGAAGTCGTCCTCGAGCGGTTCAACAACGAAAAAAAGAACAAGCTGCTCGGCGAACCGGAAGAAGTCGAACTTCCCGAAATCGCCCCGTCGCGACCGGTGCGCCCCGGCTTCTCGCTCGACGCGTTCGGTCACGCCTACGTGACATACGAACCGGAAGGGCGGACGATCGAAGAAGAAGAAGAACTCTTCGAAGAACGCGCCGAAGAACGCCACGCGAAAAAAGAACCGCCGGTGGAAGAAAGCGTCGAACCGCCGTGCCAGGCACATGACTGCCTGGTCGCCCAGCTAAAGGTCTCCGTCGGCGCGGAAGAACGGATCGAAGCCGAAGTCAGCAACCCGCAGCTCGCGCCCGAACAGAACACGACCGGCGTCGCGGCCGACTCCTCCGTCGGCGCGCAGTCGAGCGGCGATGTCTATCTCGACAACGTCACGTCGATCTCGGCGTTCACCTCGACGGGCACGCTGATCCAGACCTTCGGCCAAGCACAGCTCGGCGAAGGCGGCGGCAGTGGCCTCGCGGTCAACGCGGCCAAGAACGAAGTCTTCGCGGCGGACGCGACGCACGGACGGGTCGACGTCTTCGGGCCCGTCCCGCCGGGTCCGCCGGCGATCCGCTCGGGGAGCACCTCGGCCACGAGCGTCGCCACGGAATCGGCGAAGCTCAACGCGGCGATCGACCCGACCGGAAGCGACACGCACTACTTCTTCCGCCTCGGCACGGCGCCTTGCTCGAGCGCGCCCGAAGCCTGTGCCGTCCTTGCGCCGACACCTCCCGGCACCGACATCGGCGCGGGATACGGCGACCAAGCGGCGTCGGTCGAACTCCGGAGCCTCTCGCCGAGCACGACCTATCACTTCGTCGTCGTCGCTGAAAATGCGTTCGGGAAAGTCGAAGGCCAGGAAGAAGGCCAGTTCACGACGGTCGCCGCGAACACGCTCGAAGCGGCGCTGCCCGACGGTCGCGCTTGGGAACTGACCTCACCGGTGGACAAGCGTGGCGTAGCGGTCGAACCGCTCGCGCACGAAGGCGGCCTGATCCAGGCGGCGGCCAACGGCCGCGGACTGGCGTTCATCGCCTCGGCGCCGGTCGGCGAAGAAGAACCTGCCGGCAATCGCGCGCCCGAACCGTCGCAGCTGATCGCGAGCCGCACGTCCGCTGGAGCGTGGCAGACGCACAACATCACGACGCCGAACCTGGCTGCGCAAGGGATCTCGGCCAACACCCGGCGTGAGTACCAGTTCTTCTCCTCCGACCTCCAGCTCGGCGCCGTCTACCCGGTCGAACCGCTCGCCTCCAGCGAGACGACCGAAGAAGTCAGCGGCCTGCCGCTGTACCTGCGCAACACGAGCTGCTTCTCCGAACACTGCTACCAGCCGCTGGAAAACAACTCGCCGACGCACCCGGGCGAAGACGTCCTGCTGGCCGCGACGCCCGACCTCAAGCACATCGGCACCTCCTCGCCCAACGGGCTGTTCGAGTGGAACGCCGAAGAAAGCGAACCGGGCGAAGGGCACCGTCGCTTGATCAGCGTGCTCCCCAACGGGGAAACGGCGACGACGGGCATCGGCATCGGCGCACCGCGCGTGACGGCCTTCGAAGGCGCTAGGCGGGCGATCTCCCAGGACGGCTCGCGGGTTGTCTGGGCCCAGCGGGAATCGAGCAAAACACAGGGAGAAGTGCAGCGGCTGTACCAGACCGAATTCGCTGCAGGTGCGGTCAAATCGACGCAGATCGACGAACCGAACGAAGAAGCTGGTCTCGCCGCTCCGACCTTGGGGCCCGGGGCTGTCTACGGCGTCTCGAGCGTGACCGGCGATCGCGTGTTCTTCACCGACGATCAGCGGCTGACCGCGTCCGCGTCCACGGAAAAGGAATCGAGCGGTGACCTGTACGTCTACGAACCGGCCAAGCCGGCCGGGGAGCGCTTGACGGACCTGACGCCGCCGCTGAGCGCCGGCGGCAGCGCGACCGTGCAGAGCGGCGTGATCGGCGCCAGCGAAGACGGCTCCTACGTCTACTTCGTCGCAAACGGCGTGCTGGCCGAAGGCGTTACACAGGGCAGCTGCGCGTTCGGCGGCGTGCGCTCGGCGAAGTGCAACCTGTACGTGGCGCACAACAACGGCACCGAATGGGAAAAGCCGAAGTTCATCGCGCGGCTCTCCAACGAAGACGCTCCCGACTGGACGGCGGAACAGGGTCGCCTGAACTACCGGATCGTCGAAATGACCTCGCGCGTATCTCCGAACGGCCAGTTCCTGGCGTTCATGTCCGACCAGCGGCTGACCGGCTACAACAACCTCGACGCCAACAGCGGCGAACCGGACGAGGAGGTCTTCCTCTACGATGCGAACGCCGACTCGGGCGCAGGCGACCTCGTCTGCGCATCGTGCAACCCGACCGGCGCGCAGCCCGTCGGCGTGCACGACGTCCAGGAATCGGGCGAAGGCCGCGGGCTGCTCGTCGACCGCATCGGGATCTGGTCGACCGAAACGGAAGAAACCTCGAACGCGCACTGGCTCGCGGCAAGCGTGCCCGGCTGGACGAACCTCGACGACCGCGAGAGCTTCTACCAGTCGCGCTACCTCTCCAACGAAGGCCGGCTGTTCTTCAACGCGGCCGATTCGCTGGTCGGACAGGACGTCAACGGCAAGGAGGACGTCTACGAGTACGAGCCGACGGGCACGGGCAACTGCTCGACCGACAACACCGCGGGCGGCTGCGTCGCGCTGATCTCCTCGGGCAAGTCGGTCAACGAAAGCGCTTTCCTCGACGCCAGCGAAACCGGCAACGACGCGTTCTTCCTGACGAGCGCAAAGCTCGTTCCGTCGCTCGACGGCGACACGGCGTTCGACATCTACGACGCTCGCGTCTGCAGCGGGGCCGGGGCCGAAGAAGCCTGCCCGGCGACGGCCTTGGCGCCGACTCAACCGTGCAGCGGCGAAGAATGCCGCGCCGCGCCCGCACCCCAGCCGAGCTACGGACCGCCTGCGGGATCGGGTGCCTCCAGCTCAGGCAACGTCGCCCCGCAAAGCTCCGTGCTCGGGACGAAACAGGTGCAGAAAGCGAAAGTCCAGACGCGTGCGCAGAAGCTGGCAGCCGCACTGAAGTCCTGTAAGAAGAAATACAGCAAGTCGAAGAAGAAGCGCGCGGCTTGCGAAAAGCAGGCGCGCAAGAAGTACGGCACGAAGAAGTCGGCGAAATCCAAGAGCGCCGCCAAGCCCTCTTCCAAGGTCAAGCGTTAGGGGTTGGCGATGATCGGACGGCTCTCATCGACACGCGTGTTCCTGCTCGGCCTGCTGGCGGCCGGCGCGCTGAGCGCTGCCGGCGGCGCGGGCACGGCTGCTGCGGCCGAAGCGCCGCACTGGGGCTTGATCACGCGTCTGGCCCCGACGCACCTGGCCCCGGGCGCCCAGGGGGAGGTCGTCGGCGTGCTGGTCAACCTCGGCGACGCACCGGTGATCGCGACTCAAGCCAACCCCGTGACGATCACGGCCGCGCTTCCGGCCGGGCTGAAAGCGACGGGGCCGCTCGCGGGCTATGCGACGAGGGGCGACAACGAGGAAAGCCACCCCGAAGACGCGCTCAAAGAATGCACGGCGGCACCGGTGCTCAGCTGCAAGTACGTCGGCAGGCTCGATCCGTTCATCGCGATCGAAGTTCACGTGCGCGTGGAAGCCGAAGGCGCTCCCGGCGAGGAGACGACTGAACTGAAGGTCGAAGGGGCCAACGCGCCCGCCAAGAGCATCGCCCGGCCGGTCGAGATCGATTCGAGCGCGACGACGTTCGGCGTCGAGCGCTTCGAATTGACACCAGAAGAAGAGGACGGCTCGCTCGCGAGCCAAGCCGGCTCGCACCCGTTCCAGCTGACGACGACGATCGAGCTGAACCAGACGATGGCGAAGGATCCGGACTACTTCAAAATCGAAGAAGCCGAAACGCACAAAACGCTGACCTATCCATCCGCGCCGGCGCTGCTTCGCAACCTGAACACGACGCTTCCGACGGGGCTCGTCGCCGACGCGCGCTCGAGCGTCGTTCCCCAGTGCTCGGCTGTCGCCTTTGCGACCCTTCGCCTCGGCAACAGCAACACGTGCCCGGCCAACACGGCGATCGGCGCAGCCGCGGTGACGTTCAAAGAAGAGGCTCACTTCAGGCAGTACACGAGCACGGTGCCCGTCTTCAACCTCGTCCCCGAAAAAGGCGAGCCGGCTCGCTTCGGCTTCGTCTTCGAAAAGGTCCCGGTGATCCTCGACACCTCGTTGAAGACCGGCGCCGGATACGCCGTCCAGGTCAAGGTGCAGAACAGCTCGCAGGCGGCAGAACTGCTGAGCAGCCTCGTGACGATCTGGGGGGTTCCGGGCGACCCGCGGCATGGCAACGCGCGCGGCTGGGAATGCCTCGGCAACGGCTACTACGTCGAAGGGCTCGAACCTCGCCCGAAATGCGCGGCCGGTACGCCGAACCTCTCGCCGTACCTGATCCTGCCCGCGACTTCCTGCACGCAGCACCTCGAAGGCTCCGTGTCGGCGCAGTCGTGGAGCGAAAGCTCGTTCAGCCCGGAGGTGGGCCTCAGCGACCCGCTGACGCAGCAGGGCTGCGAACGGCTGCCGTTCGAACCGACGATCAGCGCGCAGCCCGACCAGAGAGAAGCGAGCACGCCGACAGGATTGAACGTCGAAGTCAAAGTGCCGCAGACGACGACGCTCGCGACGACGGGGCTCGCCGAGGCGGACATCGCCTCGACGACCGTTCAGCTGCCCGAAGAAATGATGTCGAACGCCGGAGCTGCCGACGGGCTGATCCCGTGCGACGTCGTCGGCGCCGGCTTCGAGTCCGCCGGCGGGGCGCCCGCGCTCGACAGCGACACGGGCGAAACGCTCGCCGCGGAGACGCAGGCGCAGTTGTTCACCCCTGCCGCGGTGGCTTGCCCGGATGCGGCGAAGGTCGGCACGGTCAACATCAAGACGCCGCTGCTCGACAACGAACTCACCGGCTACGTCTACTTCGGCCTGCAGAACACGAATCCGTTCGCGTCGCCGCTCGTCCTCTACCTGATCGCCGAAGACCCGGAATCGGGTGTGCGCGTGAAGCTCGCCGGCGAAGTCTCGATCGACCAGGTGACAGGCCAGCTCACCTCACGCTTCAAGAACACGCCTCCGGTCCCGTTCGAAACGCTCAAGCTGCACCTGACAAACGGCCCGCGCGCGACCCAGTCGACGCCTGCATATTGCAACCGCGCTTACACGACGACCGCGACGTTCACGCCAAGCACCGGCGAAGCGCCGAAGGAAGGCTCCTCGAGCTTTGCGTTGACGCCAAACTCAGACGGCCAGCCCTGTCCTTCGCCGGGACAGGCGCTGCCGTTCGCGCCGGGCATGGAAACGACGAGCAGCAACACTCAGGCCGGCGGCTTCACGGCGTTCTCGCTGACGGTGCGCAAGCCCGACGGAGATCAGCCGCTGAAGACGGTCGGCGTGACGATGCCTCCCGGTCTCGCCGCGATCCTCGCTTCGGTCACGCCGTGCCCGGAACCGCAGGCGGCGAACGACCAGTGCGGACCGAACAGCCTGATCGGCCACTCGACCGCGAGCTCGGGCCTCGGCAGCGATCCGGTCACGCTCGGCGGCGACGTCTACCTGACGGGCCCCTACAAGGGCGCGCCGTTCGGGCTTCTTGCGGTGACGCACGCGATCGCCGGCCCGTTCAACCTCGGTGACGTGCCGGTTCGCTCGACGATCAACATCAACCCGTTCACGGCCGCCGTCACTGTGGCGAGCGACCCGCTGCCTCAGTTCGTCAAAGGCGTCCCGTCGCAGATCAAGGTGCTCAACGTCACGATCGACCGACCGGGCTTCGAGTTCAACCCGACCAACTGCACGCCGAAGACCGTCAGCGGCACGCTCGGCGGCTATCAAGGCGCGGCGGCCCCGGTCTCGAGCGCCTACGCCGTAGCCAACTGCGCGAGCCTGCCGTTTACGCCGAAGCTGACCGCCTCGGCCGGCGGCCACGGCAGCAAAGTCAACGGAACGGGCTTCAACGTCACGCTCACCTCGGCCGGCCTCGGACAGGCCGGAATCGAAAAAGTCTTCCTGACGATTCCAAAAATCCTGCCCTCGCGTCTGACGACGATCCAGAAAGCGTGCGTCGACAAAGTCTTCGAAGCCAACCCCGCGGCGTGTGACGAAGGCTCGCTGATCGGCAAAGCGACGATCCACACGCCGGTCTTCAAGAACCCGCTCACGGGGCCCGCCTACCTCGTCTCGCACGGCAACGCCGCGTTCCCGGACGTCGAGTTCGTGCTGCAGGGCGAAGGCGTGACGATCATCCTCGACGGCAAGACCGACATCAAAAAAGGCGTGACGTACTCGCGCTTCGAATCCTCACCCGACGCTCCGTTCACGTCCTTCGAAACCAGCCTGCCGCCGGGCCCGCACTCGGCGCTGACGATCAACACCGAAGAAGGCAAGAACTACGACATCTGCTCGAAGACGGTCACGCTGCCGACCGTCCTCACGGGTCAGAACGGCGTCGTGATCAAACAGACCAACAAAGTCGCGATCGCCGGCTGCGGTGCTGTCAAGGGCTTCAAAGCGTCGCGCTCGGCGCAGCTCGCCAAAGCGCTGAAGGCGTGCCGCAAGCAGTTCAAGCACAACAAGGCAAAGCGCGTGGCCTGCGAAAAGAAGGCACACAAGAAGTTCGCAGTGAAGAAGAAGTCGAGCAAGAAGGCGAAGAAGAAGTAGTCGCTCTCGCGGTGCGTCGCGCGTCAGGGAGGTCGCGCGTGGTTTGAGACTGGTACACACGGGTATCTCTGCGTCAAGTGTTGTCTGGCACGTGGCCGAAGCGGCAGAAGTCGGTCGCACCGAGCTCGTGCCGAGCCCCTCGTCTGCCGGTTGACGGGGCACCGGCGGTTTGCGTTGGCCGGGGTGGACTGCACAAGGGGAAATCGAAGCCAAGCGAGGGGAAGCGAGTGGAGATGAAGAGACTTAGGATCATCGGGGCCTGTTTGATCGCGAGCGCCGCGATCGGCTCGGTCGCGACAGCTACGGCGGCGGCTGAACCGCCGGAACTCGGCCGGTGCGTTCCGGCCGAAAGCACGCAAGAAGGCAAAAAAACGATCTACCACGGGATGTATGCGTCGCCGCACTGCACCCGCACGCGCCCGGCGCACAACGGGAAGTACGAATGGCTGCCGGGGCCGGGAACGAACAACAAGTTCTTCGGCGAGGGCGAAGACCCGGTGTTGCAGACCGTCTCAGGCGAAACCGTGTCGTGCGGCGCGCTGATCGAGAAAGGCGAATACACCGGGCCGAAAACGGAGAAGGTCACGGCCTCCTTGGAAATCTGCGAAGACGCGGCGAAACGTCCGTGTCAGACCTCGCCGGCGAAAGCAGGAGAAATAACCGGTCTGGGCTCGCTCGAAGGCACGCTGGCATACATCAACGCGGCGAAGCACCGCGCCGGCTGGGATCTTAAACCGGAAGGCAGCTCGAAAACTCTCTTCACGTACTACTGCGGGAAACTGCCGGAAGTGATCCACACCGTCGAAGGTTCCGTGATCGGCGAAGTCAAGGCCGGCTTCTTCAGCAGCGACATCAACAAAATGAGCATTCACGGGGCCGTCAAGTACAAGGCGACGAACGGCAAGCAGCTGCCGGAAGCGTTCGAAGGTCAGCCCAACGACACGCTGACCACTGCCGCTACGGGGCTCGAAACGAAAGCGGCCGAACAGACCGGGTTGACCACACCGCTCGAAACGCTGTCCGGCCTCGGCGAATCGGTCGAAAGCGAAGCAAACCAGGAACCGCTGGAGATCAAAACGAAGTAGGTCGTAGCGCTTCACCGTGCGCTGGTCCAGCGCGCGCAACGGCACGACACGGGGCGCCCACGGGCGCCCCGTCGTCGTTCAGGTTGGGCTCAGGTCGGCTCGTTGTCGAGCGAGCGCCACAGGTAGCGGCAGGCGAGCGTGCGGTGCGGTCGCCACGGCTCGGCGATCTGCTCCATCTGCGCCGGCTTCGGCAGCTCGCCTAGGTCATAGGCGATTTCCATCGCACGACGGATGCCGAGGTCGCCGACCGCGAGCACGTCCGGGCGCTCGAGGTGGAACATCAAGAACATGTGCGCCGACCACTCGCCGATGCCCTTGACGGCGACGAGCTCGGCGATCACCGCCTCGTCTTCGAGCTCGTTCAGCCGGGCGAGCTCGAGCTCGCCCGAGAGCGCGTGCTCGGCAAGCGAGCGCAGGAAGCCGACCTTCGCTCGCGAGAGCCCCGCCGCCGCACGCAGCTCTTCGGGCTTGTCCGCAAGGATCTCCTGCGGCGTCGGCGGGCGCCCGCCGAAGCGCTCCGTCAGGCGTCCGTAGATCGCGCGCGCGGCGAGTACCGAGAGCTGCTGCCCGACGATCGTGCGCACGAGCGCGCCGTAGTGATCGTCGAGCTCCGGACGTCCCCGGCGCGCCGTCGGCAGCGCGCCGACGCGATCGATCACGCCCGCGAGTACGGGGTCGCTCGCGCGCAGGTGCTCTGTCGCCTTGCGGATCGAGACTTTGCGGGGAGCCACCGGCTAGGAGCTCGGTAGCGCGAGCGCGATCGGCTCGCCGTCGAGCGCGTTCAGCGCGCGCTCGAGTGACATCGCCAGGCACGTGAAGCTCGGCGTGTCGCGCACCGTGAAGCGCGACGCCTCGGTCGTGCGCAGCCGCTGTACGAGGTCGAGGAACGTGCCGACGTCGTCGGTGTCGAATGCGACGACGAACTCCTGGTCGTCGAGGCCGAACGAGTAAGTCGTGTGGTTGTCGACGCCCGCGTATTCGCGCCCGATCTCGATGTGTCCCTGCATGATCCGCCAGCGCTCGTCTGCCGGCAGCGCGTACCACTCGCGCGACTTGACGAACGGGTAGACGAACACGTACTTGCCGCGGAAGCCGCGCGGCACGGTGCGCTCGTCCTCGGAGTACTCCGAGCTCTTGCGCATGCCGAGGAACGAGTGCGGGATCTCGGCCCACTTCATCAGCCCGCTCTGCGCGAGCACGACGTGGAACTCGTGGATCCGGTCGAGGTTCTCGGCCTCCGAGAGCAGCATCAGCTCGGCGTCGCCGCGCGTGCCGACGAGCGAGAAGCTCTGCAGCAGGTGCCCGTCGGAGAAGTCCTCGCAAGCCGCGAGGAACTCGCGCTTGTCCTGCTCGCGCAGCTCGTCGTCTCGTCTGCGCCAGGCCGGGTCGAGCTTGAGGAACGTGTACTTGACGAAGTGACGCGCGCTCATCGCTCGATTATCGCAGCCGCCGCGTTCTCACCGGGCGCAGGGCGACCCGCTCGGTGGATAGAGTTGGGGCGTGCGGATCGCACTGCTCTCGCCGTACTCGTGGACGTACCCGGGTGGAGTCACTCGCCACATCGAGGCGCTCGCGCGTGAGCTCGGCGACGCCGGGCACGACGCACGCATCCTCGCGCCGTTCGATCCCGACGACGCGCTCTCGCGCCGCCTGCACCGCGGCGCCCGTCCCCAGCGCCATCCGACCCCGGACGGGTTCGTCTCGCTCGGTCGCACCGTCGGCATCCCTGCGAACGGCGCCGTGTCGAACATGGCGCTCACGCCCGCCGCCGTCTCGGCGCTTCGGCACGAGCTGCGCAGCGGCGGCTACGACGTCGCGCACATCCACGAGCCGATCGTGCCGACCGTCGGTTGGGACGCGCTCTGCTCGGCCGGCGAGCTGCCGCTCGTCGGCACGTTCCACACGTACTCCGAGAACCAGATCACGAACGGCCTGATCGGCGTCGGCTTCGGTGGAAGCAGGCGGATGAACCGCCTGCACGCGCGCATCGCCGTGTCCGAGACGGCCGCGTGGACGGCCCGCCGCTTCTTCGGCGGCCGCTACCGCATCGTGCCGAACGGCGTGCGCATCCCGACCGAATCCGAGCTCGCGAGCGCCGCCGGCAGCGCGACCGCCGGCGAAGATCCCCGGCACGGCACGCCGACCGTCGGCGAGCTGCGAATCCTGTTCATCGGGCAGGCCGTCGAGCGCAAGGGGCTGCCGATCCTGCTGCGCGCGTTCGAGGCGCTGCGCGAGCACGTGCCGGCGACGCTCACGCTCGTCGGCGCCTCGCCCGAGGAGGTTGCGCACATGACGCTCGAGGATCGTGGCATCCGCGCGCTCGGCAAGGTCTCTGACGAGCAGAAGCTCGCCGAGCTCGCGCGCGCCGACGTGCTCTGCGCACCCTCGCTGCACGGCGAGAGCTTCGGGATGATCCTGACCGAGGCCTTCGCCGCAGCGACGCCGGTGCTCGCTTCCGACATCCCCGGCTACCGCGACGTCGTGCGCGACGGCGTCGACGGCCGGCTCGTCGCGCCCGGCGACCCGCTCGCGCTCGCCGAGGCGCTGCGCCGCTTCGCGCTCGACGAAGCCCAACGTGAGCGCATGGCGCGCGCCGCGCGCGAGCGCGCCGAGCGCTTCGCGTGGCCGCACGTCGCCGCGGAAGTGCTCGACACCTACGAGGACGCGATCGCGCTCGCCGCGCGAGCCGCGCGCCAGCCACGCGCGCCACTGACGCGTGCAGCATTTCGCGCCGGCATTGCGCCGGCCGACCTGCAGCCGCGCGTGCCTGCCCAGCGGCTCGCGTCGCTCGAACCCGCCGCGGCGCCGCTCGTCGGGCGCGCGCGCCGCGTGCGCACGCTGCGCCGCGTCGCGCTGACGGGCACCTCCCTCGCGGGCGCCGCGCTCGGTGCATTGGCGCTGCAGCGTGTCGGCGTCACGCGTGTCGCAGCGTCGCTCGTCGCCTCGAAGCCCGGCCTGATCCTCGCCGGCCTCGCGCTGATGTGCGCCGCAATGTTTGCTCGCGCGATCGCCTGGCACGCGATCCTCGCCGCCGCGCCGACGTGGCGCCGCGCGAAACGGCGCGACGCGATGCAGGGAACGTTCATCGGCGTGCTGATGTCCTCGACGCTTCCCGCGCGACTCGGCGAGCCCTCGCGTGCGCTGATCGTCTCGCGCCGGCTCGGCCGCGCGCGCGAGACGCTGCCTGTCGTGCTCGGCACGATGGTCTCGCAAACGCTGATCAACCTGCTTGCGCTGACGCTGCTCGGCGCCGCGACGCTGTCGAGCGTGAGCGTGCTCGACGGCCACGACCGCGCGCTGCTGCTGATCGCGCTCGCGCCGCTTGCTGCGCTGCTGCTCGTGCTGCTCGCGCCCGTGCTCGTTCCGCCCGCGGCCGTCTCTCGCTCGCGCCGGCTGCAAGCGCTGCTCGCCGCGATGCGGCGCTCGCTGCGGCGCCTGCGCGACGGGCTGCGCGTGTTTCGCCGGCCGCGCGAGGCGGCGCGCGCGACCGCGATCCAGCTCGGCGCCTGGGCGCTTCAGTGGCTGTCGTGCTGGCTGCTGCTGACGGCGCTTGGTATCAGCGTCCCCGACCCGCCCGCGGCAGCCGCCGGCGTGCTGTTCGCCGTCAACGTGACCGCCGTGATGCCCGCGACGCCCGCCAACGTCGGCGTCTTCCAGGCCGCATGCGTCGCTGTGCTCGCCGGCGCGTACCACGTCTCGACCGCCGACGCGATCGCCTACGGCATCGTGCTGCAGGCGATCGAGGTCGCCGCGGCGCTGCTGATGGGCCTGCCGGCGCTGCTCAACGAGGGGCTCTCCTGGCGTGACGTGCGCCTGCGCACGATGCACGCTACGCCCGTCAAGCTCGGGCCGCTGCCTGCTGCCGGTGCAGCGGTGGGCGCAGGCGCCGCCGAGCGATAGTCGCTGGCAGGCATCCGCGCCGTCGTGGCGTATCCAGGTGCGATGAACGATGCCTGGGTCTACATCCTGCGCTGCGCCGACGACTCGCTCTACACGGGGTGGAGCGTCGACGTGGCGAAACGTCTCGAACGCCACCGGGCAGGCAAGGCGAGCCGCTACACGGCAAGCCGCCTGCCGGTCGAGCTCGTCTACGAAGCGGCGATGGACGACCGCTCCGCGGCCAGGCGCGAGGAGGCGCGGATCAAGGCGCTCGACCGCCGTGCGAAGCTCGAGCTGATCGACGAAGGCCGGGTCGGCGTCGCCGTTAGGGCATGATGGGGGCATGGCAGATCAGCCCTCAGCGAGCAGACCCGCAGCGCGCAGCGTCAAAATCGGCGTCGACGAGCGCACCGGCTGGTCTTCGGACCGCCCGCGCCGCGACGGCGCGCCCGAGCGCCCGCCGAACATCGCGACGCACTGCAAGGTGCTCAGGCCCGCCGACCGCCTGCGCTACTCGCCCGGCAGCCTCGTCGTCATCGTCTCCGCGTCGAGCGCCGAGCGCGACGGCTTCGTCGAGCGGCTGATCGAGGATCGCGCGAGCCGTCTCTCGCTCGGCAAGGTGCGCGGCCTGCTCGAGGGCAAGGTAGGCGCCGAGGAGCTCGAGGCCCGCGCGCAGGAGCTCTTGGCGGCGGCGGTCGCCAAGCGCCTGCAGAACAAGGACACCGTCGTGCTCAGCGCCGAGAGCATCGAGGCGAGCGAGCGCGAGCCGTTCGTGCGCATCGCCGCCGCGCTGAAGCGCCCGCGCCACCTGATCCTGCTCGAGACGACGCGCGACCAGGTCGCCGAGGAGGATCTGCTGACGCTCAACGCGCTGCGCCGCGCGCTCGACGCCGGCGAGCTCGGCGAGGAGGGCTTTCAGACGGCGCTGCGGCTCGGCGGCGGAACCGCCGGCGAGGTCAAGCGGATATTTTTCAGACCTCCGCCGCGCGAAGACGACTAATCGTCCCGGTGCAACGCCCCTAGCGGGCCGTGGACCAAGCGGGACAAGGACGCAGCGAGCGTGGCGTGCTTCCGGCACGCGAGCGAGCGAGGACGCAGTCCCGCGCCGCGTCCACGGTTCGCTAGGTAAGGGCCGGCTCGTCCTCGGCTTCTACGGCGCCGTCGGGCGGGTCCTCGTCGGCGATCTCGCCGAACAGCGACGGGTCGCGGTTGGAGCCGCGGATCAGGTCATCCGGCGAGCCGTCCGGCAGCAGGCGCCCCTGGCGCGTGCCGAAGTAGATTGCCTGCGGGTGGTGCGCGATCAGCGCGAGCGTCGACTGCTCCGGCTCCGGCGCGTAGCCGTCCGTGATCGTCATGCCGATCTGACCGAGGTTCAGCAGCTTCTCGACCTTCAGGTGCTCTGACTGCTCGGGCACGGCCGGGTAGCCCCACGAGTAGCGCCGGCCCTGTGTGTCCGGGATGCCGAGCATCTCGCGCGCGCGCCAGTGCAGCCACTCGGCCAGGCCCTCGGCCGTCTGCACGCCGAGGCCGTGCACGAACAGCTGCTCCGCGAACTCGCCTTCGGCCTCGAGCTTCGCCATCAGCTCCGTCACCTCTGACCCCACCGTGACGGCCTGCACGGCGATCACGTCGAGCTCCTCTGGCGGCTTGCCGTTGACCGCCGGGCGGTAGAAGTCCGCGAGGCAGATCCGGTCGCCCTTTGGCTGGCGCGGGCAGACGAAGCGCGTCAGCTCCGTCGCGCGGTCCTCCGGGTCGAGCACGATGATGTCGTTGCCGAGCGAGTAGCACGGGAAGAAGCCGAGCAGCGCGCGCGGGTGCAGGTACGTCTGCTCTTTCCACATGCGCTCCAGGCGCGGGCGGAAGTCCTCCTCGAGCAGCTTCTGCCACGCCTCGCCTTTGACGCCGCGACCGCCCCAGTGCAGCTTGAACAGCACGTGCGTGTCGAGGTGGCGGTAGACCTCGTCCAGATCGACGTCGATCTCCTGCACGCCCCAGAACGGCGGCGTCGGGATCGGGACGTCCGTGCGCGCCGATGAGCGCACCGAATCGTCGGCGAAGTTCAGCTCCTCTTCGGGCGCCTCGCCCTTCGCGCGGAACTCCGTCGCGCCCGCGAGCAGCTTCTCCACGAGCGCGCCACGCGCGTCCTCGTCGACGAGCTGGTCCATCACCGAGAGGCCCTCGAACGCGTCCTTGCAGTAGAACACGCCCGGCTCGTAGACGACGTCTGAGTCTTTGCCGCCCGGGTAGAGCGTGCGGTAGCTGAACGCGCGGTTGATCGCCGCTCCGCCGATCAGCACCGGGTAGGAGAGGCCCTTCGCGTGCAGCTCCTGGATGCACGCCGGCATCTGCTTCGAGGTCGAGACGAGCAGCGCCGAAAGGCCGATCGCCGTCGCGTCGTGCTCCTGCGCCGCGTCGACGATCGTCTGGATCGGCACCTGCTTGCCGAGGTCGACGACCGTGTAGCCGTTGTTCGTGAGGATCGTGTTGACGAGCGACTTGCCGATGTCGTGGACGTCGCCGAAGACCGTCGCGAGCACGACTGTGCCCTTCGTGTAGCCCTCGATCTTGTCGAGGTATTTCTCGAGCTGCGCGACGGCGCGCTTCATCACCTCGGCCGACTGCAGCACGAACGGCAGGATCAGTTCGCCCGCGCCGAACTTGTCGCCGACCTCCTTCATCGCCGGCAGCAGCACCTCGTTGAGCGTCGGCACCGCGCCGATCTTCTCGACGGCTTTGTCGATCTGCTGCTCGACGCCGTCGCGGCGGCGTCGCAGGATGTGGAAGTGCAGCGCCTCCTCCGGCTCCATCCCCTCCGTCGGGTCCGCGGCGCCCTGCGCCTGCTCCTCCTCGCCCTTCGACTCGAAGTGCTCGATGAACTTCTCGAGCGCGTCCTCGCGGCGGTTGAAGACGAGGTCGTTCGCCAGCTCGCGCTCCGCGTCCGGGATCTCCGAGTACGGCGTGATGTGGTTCGGGTTGACCATCGCCAGGTCGAGGCCCGCGTCGACGCAGTGGTGCAGGAAGACCGAGTTGAGCACCGCGCGGGCGCCCGGCGAGACGCCGAAGGAGACGTTCGAGACGCCGAGCGACGTCTTCACGTGCGGGATCTGCTCCTTGATCGCTTTGATCCCGGCAATCGTCTCGACCGCCGACGGGCGCCACTCCTCATCGCCCGTCGTCAGCGTGAACGTCAGGCAGTCGAAGATCAAAAGCTGCGGATCGAGGCCGTGCTCCTCGCAGCACAGGTCGCGGATCCGCTTGGCGATCTCGACCTTGCGCTCGGCCGTCTTCGCCATGCCGACCTCGTCGATCGTCAGCGCGATCAGCGCCGCGCCGTGCGCCATCGCCAGCGGCACGACGCGGTCGAGCTTGTCGCGCCCCGCCTCGAGGTTGACCGAGTTGACGATCGCGCGCCCCGGGATCTGCTCGAGCGCGCGTTCGATCACCTCCGGCTCGGTCGAGTCGATCTGGATCGGCGCCGGCTGCGTCAGCGAGACCTTCTTCGCGACGAGGCGCATCTGTTCGTCCTCGTCCGTGCGCTCCGTCAGCGCGACGCACAGGTCGAGCACGTGCGCGCCGCCCGTCACCTGGTCCTCGGCGATCTGCACGAGCCCGTCGTAGTCGTCGGCCAGCAGCAGCTCCTTCGCCTTACGCGAGCCCTGCGAGTTGACGCGCTCGCCGACCATCGTCGGCGCCGGCTCCTGCTGCAGCGGCGTCGAGGCGATCATCGAGGAGAGCTGCGGCGGGCGCGGCGCCGGGCGCTCGCCGACCGGGCGTTTCGCGACGCGCTCGGCGATCGCCTTGATGTGCTCCGGCGTCGTGCCGCAGCAGCCGCCGACGACGCCGACGCCGTAGCGCTCGACGAACTCCTTCAGTGCCTCCGCCAGCGGTTCCGGCTGCTCCGGGAAGATCGTCTCGCCGTCCGGGCCTTGCAGCGGCAGTCCCGCGTTGGGGATGCACGCGACCGGCACGGGGCAGAACTCGCCGAGAAAACGGATCGCGTCGCGCATGTCCTCCGGGCCCGTCGAGCAGTTCAGCCCGATCACGTCGACCTTCAGCGCCTCGAGCGTCGTCAGCACCGAGGAGATGTCCGTGCCGAGCAGCATCTTGCCGCCGTTCGGCAGCAGCGAGACCGACGTGTGGATCGGCAGCGTGCGCCCCGTGCTCTTGAACGCCTCGCGCGCGCCGAAGATCGCCGCCTTGACCTCGAGGATGTCCTGCGCCGTCTCGATGATCAGCAGGTCCGCGCCCCCGTCGATCAGCCCCGCGGCCTGCTCTGAGAAGACCTCGACGAGCTCGGAGAAGCGGATCTGGCCGAGCGAAGGATCCTCAGACGCCGGCAGAAAGCCCGTCGGGCCGATCGAGCCCGCCACATAGCGATCCTCGCCCGCCGCCTTGCGCGCGATTTCGGCCGCTTTCGTGTTGACCTCGACCGTGTAGTCCGCCAGTCCCCACTCGCCGAGCTTGATCCGCGACGCCTGGAAGGTATCCGTCTCGAGCACTTCCGCGCCCGCCTCGAGCATCGACTCGTGCACGCCTTCGATCACGTCCGGGCGGTTGAGGATCAGCGCCTCGTGGCACTTGCCCTCCAGGCCGCCGTAGTCCTCGGCCGTCAGCTCGAACATCTCGAGCGTCGCGCCCATGCCGCCGTCGTAGACGACGACGTGCTCAGAGATTGCTTTCAGGTAGTCGCGAGGCATCGACCAATGCTAGCTAGCTGCACCGTCTGCCCGATTCGGGCAGCGTTCCGGCGGCTCGGACGACACGCGTATGCCCTTCCGTGCGCATTCGTAATACGGCCGTCCAGAGCCGTTGGCGATCGCCTCGGCGGTGTGCAGACTGCGCCGCGACGAGGACGCGAATGTGGATGACAACTCCGCTCGTTCGAGGTCTCACGTCGATCCGCCAAGAGCCAGATTCGCGCCGGGGCGCGAGTTCTCGGCCGGAACCTGACAAGACAGATCTAAAAAAGGGGAAATGATGTTGCGCGACGTGGCAGTCGAGGCGACCGTCGAGCAGGTCGCGGTGCAAGGCACAGCGGGCCGAGCACTCAACGAGGGACTCGCGGCACCGCCGGAGACCGAGCACGCGATCGTCGCCGTCGTCGGGCTCGGCTACGTCGGCCTGCCGACGGCGCTCGCGCTGCGCAGCGCCGGGCACAAGATCGTCGGCATCGACACTGCCGCGCAGCGGCTCGAGGCGATCCGCGCCGGCGAGGTCGAGCTGCTCGACGCGGAACTGCTCGCGCTCGACGAGCACCTCGCCGGCGAGGGCTTCGTGCTGACCGACTCCGCCGCCGCGCTCAACGCCGCCGACCTCGTGCTGATCTGCGTGCCGACCCCTGTCGGCGAGCAGCGACGGCCCGAACCGGCCGTGCTGATCGAGGCCTGCGCCGCGGTCGTGCGCCACGCGCGCCCCGGCCAGACGATCGTGCTCACCTCGACGAGCTACGTCGGCTCCACCCGGGAGCTGCTCGTCGAGCCGCTCGCCGAGCGCGGGCTGATCGCCGGAGAGGACGTGTTCGTCGCGTTCGCGCCCGAGCGGATCGACCCCGGCGTCGAGGCGCACTCGCAGACGATGACCCCGCGCGTGCTCGGCGGCGTCAGCGAGACGTGCTTCCACCGCGCCGCCGCCGTGCTGCGTCATACCTGCGCGCGGCTGCACCGCGTCTCCTCGCCCGAGGCCGCCGAGATGGTCAAGCTGTACGAGAACACCTTCCGCGCCGTCAACATCGCGCTCGCCTTCGAGGTCGCCGAAGCCTGCCACGGCTACGGCCTCGACCCGATCGAGGTGACCGACGGCGCCGCGACGAAGCCGTACGGCTTCATGGCGCACTACCCCTCCGCCGGCGTCGGCGGCCACTGCATCGGCGTCGACCCGCACTACCTGCTGCACCCGCTGCGCGAGTCCGGGCGCCCCGCGAAGGTCGCCGAGGAGGGACTGCGCAAGCTCGCCGGGCGACCGCGCCACATCGTCTGGCGCGCGCACGAGATGCTCGTCGAAGCCGGCCAGTCGCTCGCCGGCGCGCGCGTGCTCGTCGTCGGCGCCTCCTACAAGCCAGGCGTCGCCGACGCGCGCGAAGCGCCCGCGCGCGAGATCCTCGAGCGCCTTCGTCGCGAAGGCGCTCACGTCGACTTCCACGATCCGCTCGTGCCGAGCCTCGAGATCGACGGCGAGCTGCTGCACGGCGTCAACCCCGACCCGCGCGTCGACGCCTCCGGCTTCGGGCCCGAAGACTACGAGCTCGCGATCGTCGTGACCGTGCATCCCGGCCACGACTACGCCTGGCTGAATCGCTGCCCGGCCGTGCTCGACTGCACTTACCGCACGCCCAGCGGGCGGCGCACGATGGTGCCGTAGCGATGCTGCTCTCGCGCGTGCTGAAGGCCGTCGCGGCGCTCTACCTCGTCGCGCTGATCGTCTCCGTGATGGCGTACAAGGCCGCCTTCCTCGGGCTGATGTTCCACAACGTGCTGTTCGGCGTCTACAGCGTCTGCGTCGCCGGCTACATCCTCAGCCGCTTCCTCTTCAGCCTGTTCTACCGCTCGAGCCCCGACGCCGGGCTCGAGCCGCGGATCGCGATCGTGATGCCCGGCTACAACGAGGAGGACGCGATCGCGCAGTCGCTCACCTCGCTGCTCGAGCTCGACTACCCCGTCGAGAAGCTGCAGCTGATCGCCGTCAACGACGGCTCCTCCGACGGGACGCTCGCGGAGATGCAGCGCGTCGCCGACAGCGCTCCCGGCCGCGTCAAGGTGATCGACTTCCCCGAGAACCGCGGCAAGCGCGCCGCGATGGCCGCCGGCATCCGCGACAGCGACGCCGAGACGATCGTCTTCGTCGACTCCGACTCCGTCGTCGCCCCAGACGCGCTGCGCAAGCTCGTGCAGCCGTTCGCCGATCCGCGCGTCGGCGCCGTCTGCGGGCACGCCGACGTGCTCAACCTTCGCGACAACTGGCTCACGCGGATGCAGGGCGTGCGCTACTTCGTCGCCTTCCGCGTCGTCAAGGCCGCCGAATCGGTCTTCCACTGCGTGACGTGCTGCTCCGGCTGCTTCTCCGCCTACCGCCGTGAGGCGATCCTCGCGCGGATGGAGTGGTGGGAGAACCAGACCTTCCTCGGCGTCTCCTCGACCTTCGGCGACGACCGCTCGCTGACCAACTGCGTGCTGCGCGACTGGCGCGTCGTATACGAGAAGCGCGCCGTCTCGCACACGATCGTGCCCGACACCTTCCGCGGCTTCCTCAAGCAGCAGACGCGCTGGAAGCGCTCGTGGACGCGCGAGTCGCTGCTCGTCGCGAAGTTCATCTGGCGTAAGCATCCCGTCGCGGCCTTCTTCACGTACCTGTCGATCGTGCTGCCGCTGATCGCGCCGATCGCCGCGCTGCACGCGCTCGTTTGGGGCCCCGTCATCCACGGTGGCACGCTGCCGCTCGTCTACCTCGCCGGGATCTACTCGCTCGCGATGGTCTACTCGCTCTACTACGTGCTCTTCCAGGACGAGTACAGCCTCGTCTGGCTCTACGGCGTGCTGTTCGTCTTCTTCTACCTCGCGATCATGCTGTGGCAGACCTACTACGCGATCGCGACCTGCCGTACCTCCAAATGGGGCACGCGCGGTGCGGTCGCGCCCGCGCTCGCAGGCGGCGGGGGTGAGCTGTGACGCAGGCGCAATTGCACGCGCCGGCGCCGGCGCCGGCGGCGACCTCTGCGCCGGCGCCCGCGCTGACGCTCAAGCGCGTTCTCGCGATGCTCGTGCTGCCCGCCTCCCTGTTGCCGGTCCTGCTGCTCGGGCCCGGTGAGCTCAACGCGCCGCGGCATCTCGCTCGCCAGGCTTGGGCCGCCGCGGTGCGCTTCGAGCGCCGCCTCGAGCCCGGCCGCCCGCACCCGCGCCCGCCCGTGCCCGCCGCGGCCCGCGTGAGCCTCGGCAAGCTCTACGGCAACTGGCACGCCTTCCCGCAGATCGGTCGCGAAGGGCTCGTCCGCCCGGGGCCCGTGCAATGAGGCGCCTCGGTAGCGCGATCGCCCTGCTGCTCGCGCTCGCCGCGCTGCCCGCGAGCGCCGGCGCAAGCGCCGCGACGCAGTCCTGCGCGCCGCGCGCGCTGCACCTGACGCGGCTGTCGGCCCAGCGTGCGCGGTTGAGCTGGAAGCCGCCCGCCGCGGCGAGCGCCGGCGTCAGCTACCGCGTGCAGCGCTCCGGGCGCACCGTCGGGCAGACCGCGCGCGGCTCGATCGTCCTGCGCGTCACTCCTGGGCGCGCGATGACGTTCTCCGTCGAGGCTCGCGGTGGAGTCGCTCACGGCGACGGCTGCTGGTCGAAGCTCCACTCGAAGGTGCCCTTCCAAGCTCCCGGTCGCGTCTCCGGGCTGAAGGTCCTCACGCACAGCAGCGGCAAGGTCACGCTTGCATGGAAAGCCGCCAGTCGCGGCGATGCGCCCGTGGCCGGCTATCGCGTCGTGCGCGACGCCGCCGTCGTCGGACAGACGCACTCGCGCAGCTTCGTCCTGAAGCTCAGCGGCGCGCGTGCGCATCGCGTGACGGTCGCCGCCGTCGACACGCGCGGTCACCTCGGGCCGGCGAGCAGCGCGCTGACGATCGGCCCCAGCGGACAGGTGCTGGCCGTAGCCGCGGGCGCGCCGAGCGCGCCGAGCGGCGTGGGCGCGGCCGAAGTCTCAGAACAGGGCGCGACGATCGCCTGGCTCGCGAGCACGCCCGGCAGCGCGCGCATCGTCGGCTACCGCGTGTACAAGGACGGCAGCGCCGTCGGGCAGACGGCCGGCAACTCGATGCGCCTCGGCCACCTCAGCTTTCCGCACACGTACGCGATCACCGTCAGCGCGGTCGACGCGAGCAAACACGAAAGCCCGCGCAGCGCGCCGATCAGCCTCAGCACGGCGCACATGCCGCCGAACGGCCCGTCGCTGATCGCCGCCGAACACGTGACCGACGACTCGGCGACGCTCTCCTGGCAGGCCGGCAGCGCCAACGGCGGAACGATCGCCGGCTACCTGCTGTTGAAGGACGGCGCGCCCGTCGGGCTCGTGCACGGGCAGAGCGCGACCGTCTCGCTCGCCTCCCAGCAGCGCTACACGTTCACCGTGCGCGCCGAGGACTCATACGGCTATCTCAGCGCCCCCGCGCCGGACGTCGCCGTGCTGACGACGCACACTCCGCCGCCGCCGCCGAGTGCGCTCAGCGCGAGCGGCGTGACGAGCCAGTCCGTGCATCTCAGCTGGACGCCCAGCAGCGCCGTCAGCGGCACGATCGCCGGCTATCGCGTGTTTCGCGACGGCGCGCCGCTCGGCCAGACGGCCGCGCCCGAACTGACCGTCTCGAACCTCGCTCCGTCGAGCGATTACGCGTTCACAGTCGTCGCCGTCGACTCGCTCGGCGCGATCAGCGAAGCGACGCCCGCCGTCAGCGTGCACACGGCCGAACCCGTCCCGACGAGCGGCACCGCGCAGGCGTTCCTGCTCGCCAGCACCGACCAGTCCTTCCACGACCTCGAGGCCCACTACCAGCAGGTCGGCGTCGTCTACCCGACTTACTACGAATGCGGCGCCGGCGGCGAAGTAACCGGCAATGACGACCCGCTCGTGACCGGCTGGGCCGAGGCGCGGCGGATCGAAGTGATGCCGCGGCTGAACTGCCAGAACTCCGCGCGCGAGGCGCAGCTGCTGAACAACACCGCGACGCGCGAAACCCTCGTCGAAAACCTCGCGAGCCTGTGTCGCACGTACGGCTACCAGGGCATCCAGGTCGACTTCGAGGGCGCCGAACCGAGCGAGCGCAATCCGTTCACCGCGTTCGTCACGGCGCTCGCCGCGAAGCTCCACTCGCAGGGTCAGAAGGTCTCGACGATCGTCACGGCCAAGTACTACAACGTGCCGACCGGCAGGGCCGCGATGTACGACGATGCCGCGCTCTCGGCAGTCTCCGACTACGTCTTCGTGCTCGACTGGGGCATCCACTGGACGACCTCCTCGCCCGGCCCGCTCGACGAATACGCGTGGTTCAAGCGCGTCGCCGAATACACCGCGACGATGCCGAACCTGAGCAAGTTCGTGCTCGGCATGCCGATGTACGGGATCGACTGGGCCAACGGCGGCGGCTCCGGCAACCCCGGCACCGCGCTCGAGTACGAAAACGTCATCGCGCTGCAGAGCGCTTTCGGGGCGTTGCCCGAATGGGATTCGACGGCGCTCGATCCGCATTTCTCCTACACCGACGGCTCCGGCGTGCACCACGACGTCTGGTACACGAACAAGCAGTCGATCGGCGAGCGCACCGCGCTCGCGCAGTCGCTCGGGCTGAAAATCGGCCTCTGGCACCTCGGCAGCGAGGACCAGAGCGTCTGGGAACTGCCGCAGCTCGCCGCCGGTTGATGCGCGCACGCGCTCTGCTCGCCGCCGCGGCGGCGCTGCTCGCCGGCGCGCTCTTCCTGCTTGCGCCGAGCGCACTCGCGCGCGGCTCCGCGCGGCGCGAGCAGGCCTACCTGCTCTCGAGCGCGCCCGACTCGCTGCGCGACCTGCGCGCGCATGCGCGCTCGATCGGCGTCGTCTACCCGACTTTCTTCGATTGCGCCGTGCCCGGCGGCCGCGTGCTCGGAGCGGGCGTGCCGGCCGTCGCCGACTACGCGCACGAACAGCACATCGCCGTGATGCCGCGCTTCAACTGCCAGGACGGCGCGACCGTCCACGCGATCCTGACCGAGCCGGCGCTGCGCGCCGCCACGCTTTCGCGCCTGCTCGCGCTCGGTCGCGGGAGCAACTACGCAGGGCTGAACCTCGATTTCGAGAACGACAGGTCGACCGACCGCGGAGCACTGACGAGCTTCGTCGCCGCGCTCGCCAGCCGGCTGCACGCGATGCAGAAGAAGCTCGCCGTCGTCGTCGACGGCGTCAGCGAAGACGACCCGCGGCGCTCGACCGGCTTCTATGACGACCGCACGCTCGCCGCGCTCGCCGACACCGTCTTCGTGCTCGCGTGGGGCGCGCACTGGGAAGGCTCCGCGCCCGGACCGATCGCTCCGCTCGGCGCCGCCTCCGCAACGGCCGCCTATCTCGCCTCGCTGCCCAACGCATCGCGCTTCGTGCTCGGCGCGCCGATGTACGGGCTCGACTGGGCCGAGGGCGGCGGACCTGCGCACCCCGGCGTCGCCTATCAGTACGACGGCATCGTCGCGCTCGCCCACTCCGAGCACGCCGTCGTGCGCCGCGACGCGGCCTCGGCCGAGCTCACCTTCGACTACACCGACGCCGAAGGCACGCCGCACGAAGTCTGGTCGATGGACGCGACCGCCGTCGCCGCGCTGCTGCGTATCGCCCACGCGCACGGCCTCGCGACCGGGCTCTGGCGGCTCGGCGAGGAGGACCAGCGCGTCTGGTCCTCCTCGCAAATCGCGTCGCGCTAGCAACGCGCGACCAACGATTACTTAATAAAAAGCATCTCCGAGTACTTGGGGAGAGGCCAGAGGTCGTCCGCGACTAGCTTCTCGAGCCGGTCCGCGACCTCGCGCGTGTCGTCCATCGCGGCGATCACCGTGTCGCGCATGTAGACGGCCTCCTTCTGCGCCGAGCTGTCCGGGTGGTTCTCGTCGAGGTTCGCGTCCTCGAGCTTGACGATCGCGTAGTGGAACTCCTTGACGACCGGCTCGATCTCCTCGACCAGCTCCTCGAGGCCAGTCGCGCGCAGTTCGTTGAGGTACCGAACGGCTGCCGGCAGGAGCATCGTGCGCGCGACCATCGCGGCCGTCTCGGCCTCGATGTTGAGGTTCATCACGTACTGCTCCGTGTACACGTCGTAGCGTGCCTCGAGCTCGCGCTTGTTCAGCACTTTGTATTTCTTGAACGCGGCGACCGTCGTTTTGTCGACGATCCACGGCAGCGCGTCGGGCGTCGTTTTGAGGTTCGCGAGGCCGCGCTTCTCGGCTTCCTTGTGCCACGCCTCCGAGTAGCCATCGCCGTCGAAGACGACGCGCTTGTTCGCGTTCCACGCGTCCTTGACGACCGTCGTTACGGCCTTCTTCGAGCGTCGAGCCTTTCAGCGCCGCCTTCAGCTTCCCCGCGAGGTCGTCGACCGCTTCGGCGACGATCGTGTTCAGCACCGTGTTCGGGAACGCCGGAGAGGAGTTCGAGCCGAGCGCGCGGAACTCGAACTTGTTGCCCGTGAACGCGAACGGGCTCGTGCGGTTGCGGTCCGCGCCGTGCAGCGGCAGCGGCGGCAGCACCGGCGTGCCGAAGCCGAGGAACGAGCCCGGCTTCGACGGCTGCACTTTGCCCTTCTCGATCGCCGTGAAGACCTTCTTGAGATCCGTCCCGAGGAAGATCGAGATGATCGCCGGCGGCGCCTCGTTGGCGCCGAGGCGGTGATCCTGGCCCGCGCTCGCGATCGACGCACGCAGCAGCTCCTGGTGCTCGTTGACCGCCTGGATCACGGCCGCGCAGAAGAACAGGAACGAGAGGTTCTCCGACGGCGTGTCGCCCGGATCGAGCAGGTTCATCCCCGTGTCCGTGCCCATCGACCAGTTGTTGTGCTTGCCCGAGCCGTTGACGCCCGCGAACGGCTTCTCGTGCAGCAGGCAGATCAGGCCGTAGCGGCGCGCCGTGTTCTGCATGATCTGCATCGTCAGCATCTGGTGGTCCGAGCCGACGTTCGAGTTCTCGAAGATCGGCGCGACCTCGAACTGGTTCGGCGCGACCTCGTTGTGGCGCGTCTTGATCGGCACGCCGAGCTTCGCCAGTTCGAGCTCGACCTCGAGCATGTACGCGAGCACACGCTCCGGGATCGAGCCGAAGTAGTGGTCGTCGAGCTCGTGGCCCTTCGGCGGTTTCGCGCCGAACAGCGTGCGCCCCGTCGTCACCAGGTCCGGCCGTTCGAAGAAGTACTGCTCGTCGATCAGGAAGTACTCCTGCTCGCAGCCCGTCGTCGTGAACACGTGTTTCGCGTCCTCGATGCCGAGCAGCTCGAGCGCGCCGACCGCCGCGCGCGACAGTGCGTCCATCGAGCGCAGCAGCGGGATCTTGTTGTCGAGCGCCTCGCCCGTCCACGACGTGAACGCCGTCGGGATGCACAGCAGCGTGCCGTTCGGGTTCTCCAGCACGAACGCCGGCGACGTCGGGTCCCACGCGGTGTAGCCGCGCGCCTCGAACGTCGTGCGCGTGCCGCCGCTTGGGAACGAAGACGCATCGGGCTCGCCCTGGATCAGCTCCTTGCCCGAGAATTCGGCGATCGCGTTGCCCTCGCCGTCGGGGCCGTAGAAGGAGTCGTGCTTCTCCGCCGTCGAGCCCGTCAGCGGCTGGAACCAGTGCGTGTAGTGGGTCGCGCCCTTCTCCATCGCCCACTCCTTCATCGCCTGCGCGACCTGGTCGGCGATCGTCGCGTCGAGCACCTCGCCGCGCTCGAACGTCGCTTGCAGCGCACGGTAGACGTGCTTCGGCAGGCGATGGCGCTGGACCGACGCCGAGAAGACGTTCGATCCGAAGATCTGGTTGCCCTGGAGCGTGAGATCCTGGGTGCCGAGCGCCCCTCCGTTGGGGCTCCACTGTGCGGCGGTGACGTTGTGCTGACGAGTCCTGGGCATGGGTGGAATCGATTCCTCCTGAAATGGGTCGGCGAAGGGCCGTAAAGCCGAACGCAATCGTAGTGCTCAGCGCGCCTCGCGACATCGGCGCTTGGCGAAATCGCCAGGAGCCGTTTTCGACAGTGGGCCAAAGCCGGCGCGATCGATGCCGACGCCTGCCGAGAACACGCGGTCGTATGTGCTCGTGGCCGGCGCGACGCCGCGGCGATTGCTGGAAACGCCGGCCGCTAAGGCTGCGCCGAGAACTGCCCCGGCGCGACCTTGCCCGTGCCCGGGTCGACGTGCGTCGGCGGCGGCGAGCTGGCGATCTGCGCCGTGAACGATCTCGTCACCGCGCCGCCGCTCGCGAGCGTTGCTTTCGCGTTGCCCGCGAGGCCGGCCGAGACGGCGATATGGACCGTGTGCGAGCCCGCCTTCACCGGCACGACCTTCCACGTGAACGTGCGCGTCGCTTTCGGCTTCAGCGCGCCGAGCGCCCACGTGTTGACGTACGCCGTCTGCCCGCCGCCCGGGGGGCTGATCGCCTGGCTCTGCGTCGGCAGCTTCGCCGGCGTTCCCGGGCCTTCTTCGACGACCCAGATAGGACGCTTGTTCGAGGCGAGTTCGGCGAATTTTTCGACGTAGGAGAACGAGTCGACGGTGATCGCCACGTCCGGGACGACGTGGTTGCTGTCGTTGCGCACGTTCACGCTCATCGACGTCTGCCGCGCGATCGACTGCTTCGCCGGAAAGCTCGCCGAGACGATCCGCATGTCGTAGCTGCGCTTGACTTCGCCGTGGTTCTGTTCGGCGCCCCCGCCACAACCGCTCGCGAGCAGCGCGGCGCATGCGCCGAGTAGCCCCACCGAGATCGCGCCTCTCCCGCTCACCGTCGAAGGACCCTATCAACGGCCGTTGCGGTCTGTCACGGGCGCGAGCGCCCATTCCGCGCGGGTCGCCGGTGGCGCACGCGGGGCGCATCGCGTACAGTTCTCAGGGAGCACCCGGACCCGACCCGAGGAGGGGCAGGAAGAGATGGTTCGCAGCGTCGCCGAGCGGGCGTTCGTCCCGGCACGGCACGTGCTAGAGGAATTTGGGGACATGATGATCCTCACCGGGAGGACCATCTGGTCCGCCCTGCGCCCGCCGTACCCCTACGGCGGCGAGCTCGTCTCGCAGTTCCTCTTCGCGCTGCGCCTCTGTTGGTTCCCGCTGCTCGTCTCGACCGTCTGCATCTGCTACGCCGCGCCTGGGCTGCAGGCCGCGAACTTCCTGACGATCTTCGGCGCGCTCGACCGCCTCGGCGGGTTCTTCGTGCTCGGCGCCGTGCGCGAGATCGGCCCGAGCGTGACCGCGATCGTCGTCGCCGGGGTGGCCGGCACAGCGATCACCGCCGACCTCGGCGCGCGCAAGGTGCGCGAGGAGCTCGACGCGCTGCAGGTGCTCGGCGTCGACCCCGTCAAGAACCTCGTCGTGCCGCGCTTCCTCGCGCTGATGGTCGTCACGGGCCTGTTCGACATCTACGCGCTGCTGTTCGGGATCTTCGGCGGGATCATCGCCGAGCTCGTCAACGGCCAGCCGCTCGGCCCGTTCTGGGGGACGCTGTTCGCCAACGCCTCGACGACCGACCTGTGGGGCTCGGTGCTGAAGACGACGATCTACGGCGCGATCATCGCGATCGTCTGCTGTTACAAGGGCATGACCGCCTCCGGCGGCGCCGAGGGCGTCGGGCGCGCCGTCAACGAGGCCGTCGTGCTCGCCTTCACCGCGATCTTCTCCTTCGACTACGTCTTCACGCAGACCTTGCTCGCCACGCACCCGCAGATCCTGGTGATCAAGTAATGGGCGAGCTTCTGGCGATGCCGCGCGAATGGCTCGCGGCGACCGGCGAAATCGGCAAGTTCACGGGCGCGATCGTGCGCGACGTGTGGGGCCTGCGCGTGTTCCGCTTCTTCGGCGAGGCGCTGCGCCAGTCCGGGATCTTGATCGTCGGCTCGACGACGATCATCTGGACACTGATGTTCATCCTCGGCCTGCAGTGCGGGATCGAGGGCGCGTACTTCACCGCCGCGCAGGGAGCGCCCGCGTACTCGGGCGTGTTCACGGCGTGGTGCGACCTGCGCGAGATCACCCCATACGCGTTCGGCTACATGATGGCCGCGAAGGTCGGCACCGGGATCGTCGCCGAGCTCGGCGCGATGCGGATCTCCGAGGAGATCGACGCGCTCGAGGTGATGGGGATCAACTCGATGACGTTCCTCTGCGCGACGCGCCTGCTCGCCGCCTGGCTCGTGTTGCCGTTCATGTACCTCGCCGGCATCGGCGCGGCGTTCCTCGCCTCCTACATCGCCGTTGTGCAGCAGATCGGCTATGTCTCCTCCGGCGGCTATTTCCTGATCTTCTGGCAGTTCCAGAATCCACCCGATTTCCTGTATTCCGTGATCAAGGCCATGTTCATGGCCACCGCTATCGTGCTCGTTGCGTGCTACTACGGCTACAACGCGAGCGGCGGACCAGTGGGGGTGGGGAGAGCCACGGCCAAGTCGATGGTGCTCAACCTCGTGCTCGTGCACGTGATCGGAATGCTTGGGACCCAGATCTTCTGGGGCGCGAATCCGCGCGCGCCGATCGGTGGTTGACGTGACGGCCGACGAGCTGCCCGGACCGCACGGCGACGCCGAGGGCGCCGAGGAGAGCTACGAGGAGATCGGCCACCACGCCGCGCCGATCGAGCCCGGCGGCGAAGCCGACTTCGGCGCTGTCGAATCCGACGAGCGCGAGGCCGGCGAGCCGGCTCCGAGCGGTACCGCCTTTGCGATGCGTGAACGCGAGCGCAAGCGCGAACGCGAGGGCGAGGAGGAGTTCGAGTACCACACCGGCACCGTGCGCCCGTCCGAGGCGCCCGACGCGATCGAGTTCATCGACGTGCACAAGTCCTTCGGGCGCAACCACGTGCTGCGCGGCCTCAACATGGGACTGCCCGAGGACAAGATCTCGATGATCCTCGGACCGTCCGGCACGGGCAAGTCGGTTTGCATCAAGCACATCGTCGGCCTGCTCTACCCCGACGAGGGCGACGTGCTCGTGCACGGCACCTCGATCCCGAGCCTCGGCGACGCCGAGCTGTTCGAGACGCGCAAGAAGTTCGGCGTGCTGTTCCAGGACGGCGCGCTGTTCGGCTCGCTCAACCTGTGGGACAACGTCGCCTTCCCGCTGCGCCAGCACACCGAGAAGGGCGACGAGGAGATCGCCGAGATCGTCAACCGGCGGATGAACGAGGTCGGTCTCGGCGGCGAGGGCGCGAAGATGCCCAACCAGCTCTCCGGCGGGATGCGCAAGCGCGCCGGCTTCGCGCGCGCGCTCGTGCTCGATCCCGAGATCGTCCTGTTCGACGAGCCCGACTCGGGCCTCGATCCGGTGCGCACCGCGCTGCTCTGCGAGCTGATCAAGGAAATCCACGCCGAGAACGGCGGCTGCTACGTCGTCATCACGCACGACATCATGAGCGCGCGCCGCGTCGCCGAGCACATCTCCGTGCTGTGGAAGGGCCGCATCGTCGAGTCCGGGCCCGCCGAGGATCTGTTCGCTTCGGAAAACCCCTTCGTGCGGCAGTTCCTCTCCGGGGAATCCGCCGGGCCGCTGGGGATGGAGTAGTCCCGCACCGCTCGGCGCATCGCGTTCGCAAGCGCGACTAGCCTTCAGCTGTGAACGCCTCTCGATTCCTCTCGGCGCTCGCCGGCGGCGCTGCCCGGCGGCCGCGGCTCGTCGTCGCGATCGCGATCGTGCTCGGCCTCGCCGGTGCCGCTCTCGCGCTGCGGTTGAAGCCGACCGCCGCGACGAGCACGTTCGTCTCGAGCTCCAGCTCGGAATACAAGGGCACGCAGCGCTTCTACGAGAACTTCGGCGAAGAGCCCGTCGAGGTGCTCGTCAAGGGCAGCCTGCAGCAGCTCGTGCTGAGCGAAGACATCGACCGCCTGATCGGGCTCGAGGGCTGCCTGTCGGGCAACGTCCCGGCGGCTGCGCTCGCCACCGAGGGCGGCACGCGCGGACCGTGCGGACAGCTCGCGAAAGAGCGCACCGTCAAGGTCGTCTTCGGCCCCGGCACGTTCATCAACGAGGCCGTCGATCAGATCGACGAACAGCTCGCGAGCCAGACCAAGCAGGCCCAGGCTCAGGCCAAGCAGGCGCAGCGCTCCGTCACGCAGGCCGCGCTGCGCCGCGGGCTCTCCGCCGTCGAAGCGCGCTCGCTCGGACAGCAGGCCGCGAAGATCACGACGGCACGCTTTCAAGAGAGCCTCGTCGCGATCGCGCTGCAATACGGGCTGACCTCGCGTCCGAGCCTCGACGACCACAATTTCGTCACGTCGCTCGTGTTCGACTCGAGCAAGCCCGCCGGCACGCCGAAGCAGCGCTTCGCGTACCTGTTCCCGAGCCGCAACGCGGCGCTCGTCTCCGTGCGGATGAAGGCCGGGCTGAGCGAAGCGCAGCGCACGCGCACGATCGGCCTGATCCGCAAAGCCGTCGCGATGCCGCAGTGGAGGCTCCGGCATGGCGAGAGCTACGCCGTCACAGGCGTGCCCGTGATCGTCTCCGATCTGACGCACTCGATCACGAGCTCGATCGAGCTGCTGCTGATCGCTGTGCTGCTCGTGATGGCCGCGACGCTCGGGCTGATCTTCACCGGCCGCCCGCGCCTCTTGCCGCTGGCGATCGCGCTGCTCGCCGCGGCGCTCACGTTTGGCGCGCTGTCGCTCGCCGGTGCGTCGCTGACGGTCGCCTCGATCGCCGTGCTGCCGGTCCTCGTCGGCCTCGCTGTCGACTACGCGATCCAATTTCAGTCGCGCGTGCAGGAGGAGTACGAGCTGCGCGGCGAGCGCGCCGAGACGGCAGTGCGCCGCGCCGCAGCGCTCGGCGCGCCGACGATCGCCACGGCCGGCGCCGCGAGCGCGGCGGCGATGCTCGTGCTCGTGCTCTCGCCCGTGCCGATGGTGCGTGGCTTCGGCCTGCTGCTCGTGTGCGGCGTGATCGTCGCGTTCCTCTGCGCGCTGACCGCCGGCGCCGCGGCGCTTACGCTCGCCGGCAAGGGCGGGCAGGCACGCGCCGGCCGCGCGCGCGAGTTGCTCGGCGGACGCGTGACGCAGGCCTGGCGCGAGGCCGGCGAACTGCTACGCGAGAACCCGCTGACGCGCTTCGTCTCGCGGGTCGCGCTCGTCGCCGCGATCCGCCGCCCCGGCCGCGTGCTCGCCGCCGGGCTTGCGCTCGCCGCGCTCGGCTGGGGCCTCGACACGCAGACGCACGTCGAGACCGACATCACGAAGCTCGTCCCGCAGAGCCTCGGCTCGCTCGAAGCGCTCGACGCGCTCGAGCGCACGACCGGAGTCGGCGGCGAGATCGACCTGATGGTCAGCTCCGACGCGCTGACGAAGCCGGCGACGATCGAATGGATGAGCTCCTACGAGCAGCGCGTGCTGAAGCGCTTCGGCTACAGCGCCTCGCGCGGCTGCGGCAAGGCGCAGCTGTGCCCCGCCTTCTCGCTGCCCGACCTGTTCTCGACTCAAGGCGCGAGCGCCGGGCAGATCGCGCCCGAAGCGAAAGCCAAATCGTCCAAATCGGGCAAATCGACCAAAGCCGCGCAGCCCGCGAAGCTCACCCAGGCCGAGGTCAGCGGCCTGCTCGCCGCGATCCCGCCGTACTTCTCCCAGGACGTGATCACGCCCGACCGCCGCGTCGCGACGCTCGCCTTCGGCATCCGCCTGCTGAGCCTCCAGCGACAGCAGCAGCTGATCGAAGGGATGCGCGCGAGCCTGCATCCGCCTGCCGGCGTCAGCGCGCAGCTCGTCGGGCTGCCGGTGCTCGCCGCGCAATCGGGCACGGCCGTCGCCTCGCCGCTGCGTCGCGTCGAGACGCTGCTCGCGAGCCTCGCCGTCGTCGCGCTGATCCTGCTGCTTGCCTTCCGCGGCGACCGGCGCCGCGCGCTCGTCCCGCTCGTGCCGATCGCGCTCGCAAGCGGCTGGTCGGCGCTGATCCTGTTCGCCACGCGCGTGCCGTTGAACCCGATGTCGGTCACGCTCGGCGCGCTCGTGATCGCGATCTCGACCGAGTTCAGCGTGCTGCTCTCAGAGCGCCATCGCCAGGAGCGTATTGTCGGCCATGACACGGTCGAGGCGCTGCGCCGCGCCTACCGGCGCACCGGCGCCGCCGTCGCCGCATCGGGCGTCACCGCGATCGCCGGCTTCGGCGTGCTCGCGCTGTCGGACATCAGGATGTTGCGCGACTTCGGCATCGTCACGCTGATCGACCTGACCGTCTCGCTGCTCGGCGTGCTCGTCGCGCTGCCGGCGGCGCTCGTGCTGTACGGCGGCGCCGGGGAGGATGCTCGCGATGGCGGCGAGTCGCCGGCGATCGTCGACCGGCGCTCGGGCGGGCGCATCCATGAGCCCGTCTGAGCAGGGCGCGCCGAAGCGCGCGACGCCGCGCTACGGCGGCTATGTCGGGCTGCTCGTGATCCTGATCCTCGTGCTGATCACGATCAACACGATCGTGACGAAGCCGAACGGCGTGAAGGGACTCGCGCCCGGAGAAAAGCTGCCGCCGTTCGCCGTGCCGCTCGCGCTCGGCTCGCTGAACGGCGACGCCGACACGGCGACGCACGCCGACGACGGCGCGGCCGGGCGCGTCGCCGCCTGCCAGGAGCGCGGGTCGCAGATCCTCAACATCTGCGAGCTCTACGAAGGCGCGCCCGTCGTGCTGACGCTGTTCGTCGACGGCGGCTCCTGCCCCGATGTGCTCGGCGACGAGCAGCAGCTCTCCTCGTCGTTCCCAGGCGTGCGCTTCGCTGCGGTTGCGATCAAAGGCGGGCGCTCGCAGGTGCGCCGGCTGATCCACAGCCGCGGCCTGCAGATGCCCGTCGGGCTCGACAGCGACGGTGCGCTCGCGGCGCTCTACAAGGTCGGGACGTGCCCGCAGGTCACGTTCGCCTACCCCGGCGGCGAAGTCCAGAGCGACGCGCTGATCAAGCGCCCGTCGCTCGCGGTGCTGCGCGGCAGGCTCGCCGCGCTCGTCAGCGCCTCTCGCGCCCGCGGCTGGCGGCCGCCCGGCAAGTGAGCCCGCCAACGCAGCCGGCGCTCGGCTGGTGCGCGCGCGAGGTCGAGCAGGAGCTGCCAGGGCTGCGGCTGCTCAGCGCCAGTGTCGAGGTCGCGCGCGAGGGCCCGCTCACCGGACGCTCGCCAGCGGACGTGCTCGAGCGCTTGCGCGAGAAGTCCAACCGCTTTCGCGGTGCGACAGCGGTCGCCGTGCGGCGCGAGCCCGTGCCCTCCGCCTATCGCGTCTTCTTCCGCCACATCGGCCTCGACCCCGAGCTCGCCAGAACCCCGATCGAGGCGGCCGTGCTCGAGCGGATGATGAAAGGCGGCTTCCTCTCGCGCAACCTGATCGACGACGTCCTGCTGATCGCGCTGCTCGACACGAACGTGCCCGTCTGGGCGCTCGACGCCGAGACCGTCGACGGGCCGCTCGGCATTCGCGCGAGCGAGCCCGGCGAGCGCCTCGGCCGCGGCCCGCAGGCGCCTGAGCTGCCGAGCGGGCGGCTCGTCGTCGCCGACGCCTCCGCGCCGCTCGCGGTGCTGTTCGGCGAGCTCGCCGCCGGTCACGCGCCGAGCGAGCGTACGCGCTCGCTCACGCTGTTCGCCGTGCAGGTCGCCGGCGTGCCGGAGCTGTATGCCGAAGAGGCGCTGTGGAGCGCCAGCGCAGCGCTCGAATGAGTCCCGGCCGGCGCAGCGACAGCGCCGCCGGGAGCCTGCAGAAGTGCTCCATCCAGGCCTCGCGCACTGGTAGAATTGGCGCGTCCGACGCTACGAGGAGGAGGCGGCGTGAGCCCCCCTGTTGAGCAGTTGACGTTCGATCGCGGTGGCTCGGCCCTTGCGCCGAAGCGGCCGCTCGACGAGACCGCCGCGCGGCGCTCGCTGCGCGAGCAGGTCACGCGGCTCGAGCGCGAGCTCTCGCAGATCGTCGCCGGCGCGTTCCCGCACATCCCGGCCGACGCGGCGCGCGTCGAGGAGCCTCATGCGTTCGGCGGCCCTCGCCTGCTCTCGCTCGAGCAGCTCGAGCGCCAGCGCGACCGCCTCGCCGGTCGTGTGCAGGACGTCCGGCGGCTCGCTCGCGAGCGAGCCGCCTACGAGCTGCGCGCGCGAGAGCAGCTCGAGCGGATGAAGCTCGAGCCGGGCCGCTACAAGTTCGTCCGTCTGCCCGTGCGCGATCTCGGCGAAGGTGGCTGCGGCGTCTGGGAGGTGCGCCCGCGACTCGGCTTGATCGGGATGCTCGCGGGCTGGTGGGAGCTCACGCTCTCGTCAGGCTGTCCGTTACCCAGGGGGTCGCGCTCCAGGCGCGGCTCCGCTCAGAGGAGGAACGGAGCATCGCCGCGAGCGTGCGGCGCTGGCGATCGGTCATCGAGCCGATCGTCTTCTTCTCCGACATCGGGATCTGCGCGAGGAACTTGCGGCAACGCGTCTGACCCCAGCGCCGTTGGCTCATCAGCAGGTCGGCGACGGCCATGCTGTTCGCCTCCCAAGGGCAGGCGAGGATCACCTCGGCCGCATCCGCTTCGTCCATCGAGACCCTGCGCTTCAGCTCCGCTCTGGCGAGGCGAACCTTGTTGGCGCGCTCCAGGGCGCGCATGTACTGCGGAGCAGGGGCTGCTGTCGCTGTCGCGTTCATTTGGGACTCTCCCCGTTGCGGCCCCGGGCTGCCGAGCCGCAACATCCGTGCTTGATTTTTGGACGAGTGCGCGCTCACGAAGACGTCCGCGATCAGCCCCGAGCCGGAAGCTTTCGGCTCGTCGAAGCTGTCCTGGAGATGACAATGTGGGGGCGAACCCGAACGTCATGCAGAGCGCTCCCGCAAGCTATGGCAGGGCGGTGCGTTCGGTCAACACCCATCTCGCGCTTCGTACGCTAGAAGCGACCTTTTTATTTCAGCACCGTACTCGTGAGGATTTACATGGGCACGGCCGGCGACGCCGACTCGGGCGCTAGTGATCGTGCGGTCCCGGAAGCGGACCGTGATCCGCCTCGAAGGCGCGCTTGACGCGGTCGAACACGGCCAGCGCCCGGTCGAGCGTGGGCGCGTCGTGGGTCGCCATCACGCTCGTGCGCAGCAGCGCGCCGCCCGGCGGCACAGCGGGGTGCAGCGCCGTGTTGACGAAGACTCCCTCGTCGTAGAGCGCGCGCCACAGCAGCGCCGCCTTCCAGTCGTCGCCGACGAGCACGGGGACGATCGGCGTGACGATCGTCGTCGCGTCCGCCGCCGCGCCGAGCGCGCCGGCGCTCAGGCCGGGGGCGTGCGCCTGCACGCCGGCGGCGCTTGGCAACGCCTGCGGCTTGACGACGGCGAAGCCGAGCGATTCGAGCCCGTCGCGCAGGCGCCGCGCGTTCTCGAGCACGCTGCCGAGCAGCGGCGGACCGTCCTCGGATCGCAGCACGCGCAGCGCCGCCAGCGCGGCGCCGACGGCGGCCGGGACGGCCGAGGCCGTGAACAGGAATGCGCGCGAGTAGATCCGCAGGTACTCGATCACCTCGTGCGAGCCCGCGACGAAGCCGCCGCAGGAGGCGAGCGACTTCGAGAACGTGCCCATCCGCAGATCGATGCGGTCGGCGACGCCAAGCAGTTCGGCCGTGCCCGCGCCGCGCGCGCCGAGCACGCCGGCGCCGTGCGCCTCGTCGACCATCAGCCGCGCGCCGTAGCGCTCGCACAGATCGCAGATCTCACCGAGCGGAGCGATGTCGCCCTCCATCGAGAAGACGCCGTCGACGACGACGAGCACCCCGCCGCCGTCGTCCTGCGCGCGCTGCAGCATCTTCTCGAGCTTGTCGAGGCGGTTGTGGCGAAACGGGCGCAGCTTCGCGCGCGAGAGCAGGCAGCCGTCGAGGATCGACGCGTGGTCGCCCGAGTCCGCGATCACCGTGTCCTGCGGCCCGAGCAGCGTGCCGAGCGCGCCGAGGTTCGCCTGATGGCCCGTCGTGAAGACGATCGCGTCGTCCGTGCCCATCCACTCGGCGATCTCGCGCTCGAGCTCGAGGTGCAGCGGGATCGTCCCGTTGAGCAGGCGCGAGCCCGTCAGGCCCGTGCCGTAGCGGTGCAGCGCGTCCTCGGCGCCCGCCATCACGCGCTCGTCGCCGGTCAGCCCGAGGTAATTGTTCGAGCCGAGCATGACCCGCTCGGCGCCCTCCATCTCGACGACGGGCATCGCCGGCGAGGTGAGCACGTGGAAGTACGGCAGGATGTCGGCCTCGCGCGCGGCCGCGAGCAACTCGGCGCGATCGTGGTCGCGCACCTTTGCGAAGACGTCGGTTGAGGTCTGCATGTAATCTGCCTCGGCCGTGGGCGTCGAAATCAGATCTGTATCCGGCGGACGAGATCTGAAGCGGTTCATCGACTTGCCGTTCCGCTTGCATGCTAACTCGCCGCAGTGGGTTCCCCCGCTCAGGCTCGAGCGGCGTGTGTTCCTCAACCGCAAGCTGAACGCGTTCTTCACGCACGGCGAGGCCGAATACTTCCTCGCCCTGCGCGACGGCCGCGTCGTCGGTCGCGTCACGGCGCACGTCAACGACGCGTTCAACGACTACCAGGAGAAGAACTGGGGCTGGTTCGGCTTCCTCGAGTTCGAGGACGACCAGGAGGTGCTCGACGCGCTGCTCGACGCCGCTTCGCGGTGGCTGAAGGCACGCGGCAAGGAGCGCATCGTCGGGCCGGCGAGCTTCACGATGAACGACGAGAGCGGCGTGCTGATCGAGGGCTACGAGCTGAGGCCGATGATCGCGCAGCCGTGGAACCCGCCGTACTACCGCGAGCGCCTCGAGCAGGCCGGGCTGACGAAGGCGATCGACCTGTTGATGTGGAGCCTCGACGTCAAGGATCGCGACAAGGTCATGCCGGTCCTCTGGGATCTCGCCGAGAAGGTCGAGTCAGAGCACGGGATTCGCGTGCGCCCGATGCGCCGCCTGCAGCTACGCAAAGACATGGACGCATTCGCCGAGGTCTACAACTCGGCCTGGTCGAAGAACTGGGACTTCGTCCCGTACTCGAAGAAGGACCTCGACGCCTTCGCGCAGGAGCTGCAGATCGTCTTCGACAAGCACTGGTTCATGATCGCCGAGAAAATCGATACGGGCGAGGTCGTCGCGATGGCGATCACGATCGTCGACGTCAACGAGCTGCTCGCGAAAATGAACGGCCGCCTGCTGCCGTTCGGCTGGTGGTACCTGCTCAACAAAGGCCGGCTGATCAAGAAGCTGCGCGTCGGCTTCCTCGGCGTCAAGCCCGAGTACCAGCACACGGGCGTCGCGGCGCGGCTCTACCAACTGCACTACGACGCCGCCGAACAGCGCCCGCAAGACGGCGGCGAGATGGGCTGGATCCTCGAGACGAACAAGCCGATGAACCGCGGCATGGAAGCGATGGGCGGCAAGATCGTCAAGCGCTACCGGATGTACGAGAAGTTTCTGTAGCGCCGCAGGACCCGTTCTACACCGCTCTGTTTCTTAATATCTGGATGCTCTGTCGGGAGGCCCGATGGCTCGCGGAGCAGACAGATCGCCGCATTTGTTGCGCGAATGTGCATTTGGCGATGCCTTGTGGACGCCTGCGCCGCGGCGCATGGTCGGACGTGCCTGTTTATTGGACTACGTTTGACAAATCGGATTGACTTGTCATGCAAGAGCGTTTCCTAATAGTCATCTTGACTGCCGGTGACCTTCCTGTGTTAGATCCTCTGGAAACCGATCTTTACGGAAACCACAGAGACGTGCCAGAGCGTCGCTGCCGATAGTTCGCGCACCATGGGGGCTGCGCTCGGCAGGGAAGCGCGGCAGGGGACGAGCGGGGAGGATGGAGATGACTGCGAGGGATCTGCGGCGGGCGCCTGACGCGCTCGCGTCGAGCAAGTCGCGCTCCTCCCTGTCTTGTCCGCACCCGGTCGAGGACGTTTCCATCACAGCCGTCCCGCCGCGCACCTCGCGCCGCGGCGGCTGTTCAGACGTGTGCCGGGATGACGTGTTCGCACCCCGGCGACGGGCGCACCCGGTGCGCTTCAGGAGGGACCGGAGCGCTCGGTCGAGCGACTCGCCGGTCGTGTCGATCAAACAACAGGAGGAGTGGTAAATGGTCGGACAAGGAAAGAAGCTTGGCTTGATCGTCGCCGCGGTGCTCGCCCTTGGCGCGCTGGCAGCGACGACCGCTTCGGCGCATCAGCTGGAATACAGGACGTGCGTGAAGGCGGCGAAAGTCGGCAAAACGTACACAGGTAAATACAGCGATAAGGAATGCAAAGAAGTAAACGCCAAAAGTGAAGGCAAATACGAAGCGCAGCCGGTTGGCGAAGGCGTCCCGTTCACGGGCAAGGACAAAACCGCCGTCATCACGGCCGGGGGCAAGACCGTGACCTGCAAGAAGGGCACCGAGACCGGCGAATACGTCGCTGAAAAAGTCGCGGCGGAGGAATTCACGTTCTCCGGGTGCTCCAGCGGCAAAAAAGAAGCGTGTCAAAGCCCGTCGGCCGCCGCCGGGGTGATCCAGAGCAGCGCGACGAAAACCAAGCTGGTCTACCTCAACGCAGCCGAAACCGAAATGGGCGTGTTCGTGATTCCCGCTCAGCCGTTCCTCGAATACACCTGCGGCGCGACGACGATCGCGGTCGAAGGCCGTCTCGTCGGCACTTTCGAAAATACCAAGAAGGGCCCGAAGCTGACGTTCGCCACGAGCGGTGGCAAACAGCAGAAGCAGTTCTTCTACGCAGAAGAATCCGAAGAAGAAGCATTCGGTCCGTTCACGCTGTTCACCGAACCGGGCGAAGCTGAAGCGACGCTCTCGGTCGTCGTCGAAAACGGCAACAAGGGAGTGAGCGCCGCCTAACGCTCGCTGTACGTCATAACCGGAGGGATCGCGCGCGGGCGTCAGCGCCCGCGCGCGACGCTCCTCACCGTCGTAGCGCCGTTCGCGTGTGCGTGCTCCGCGCAGGCGGCTCGACTCTCGCCCGGTCGGGCCGGCGATTGGGATCCAGTCGTCTGGCGAGGCGCCCACGGAGTCCGCCCTCGGCACTACACTTGGCCGATGGGCGCCCCGGCCAGCAGACACGATCACGCCTCGAGCGGCCCTGAGGCCTCCGAGACGCCGGAAGACGCGTTGCCGGTGCTCGCCGAGGAGGCGCGTGTCGTTCATGTGGAGATGGTCTCCGGCGAGGTGCTGCCCACCCATCAGGGTACGACGCTTCCGGCCGTGCAGGCCGCGGCGGCAGCTGCCGGCGGCTTCGTCGCCGGCGTCGCGGTCGTCGGCCTCGTGACGCGCCGCCGGCGCCGCTCGAGTGCCCTCGCCCGTGGCCGGCGGGCCGGGCGCGGGCTCGCGCGTGGCACGCGAGGAGGCCGTGGCGGTGCGGGGGAGCTCGTGCAGATCGTCGGCAGTCGCTCGCTGCTGCTCGACGTGCACTTGCTCGGCGGCCGCGACTAGCGCCGGGCGGCGTGCCCGGAGCGAGGTCGAGCACGTCTGGCGCCGTCGAGCGACGCCTCGAGGTTCGTCCGGCGGGGCCCTTCCGCCTGCCCCGCGGCGGGATGGACGGAACGTTGCGACGGCGCGGCGGCGTGCTCGAACGCTTGCTGCACCAGGACGGGGAGCCGGTGCTCTTGCGCGTAGCGCAGACGGCGCCCGACCGCGTGCTGTTCGGCGCGCGTGCACGAACGAACGCGGCGGCTGCCCATGGCATCGAGCGGATGCGCTTCGCGCTCGGCGTCGACGAGGACTTGAGCGCCTTCCGCCGGCGCTTCGCGCACGATCCGCTGATTGGTCGCTCGATCGCGCGGCGGCCATGGCTGCGCGTGACGCGCCGTCCCGAGCCGTTCGAGGCGCTCGCGTGGGCCGTCTGCGAGCAGCTGATCGAGTACGAGCGCGCCGCGACGATCGAGCGGCGGCTGCTCGCGGCGCTCGGGCGGCGCTGGGTCGGCTGGGACGGCGCCGCGAGCCCGCTGCGCGACCTGCCGGCGCCCGACACGCTGGCCGGCACCGCGCCGGCGCTACTCGAGTCGTTCGACCTCGCCGGCTGTCGTGCGCTGACGCTTGTGCGCGCCGCACGCGAGGTCGCCCGCGGGCGCGTCGATCTGTACAGCTCAGACCACGAGCGCGGCTGGCGGCGGCTGCGCGCGATCCCCGGCATCGGCAGCTGGACGATCGAGATCCTCGCGCTGCAGGGCCAGGGCCGCCACGACCAGGTCCCCGCCGGCGACGTCGGACTGCTCAAGCTCGTCGGCCGGATGCTCAGCGGCGGCAACCCGCACGCGCGTGCGGAGGAGCACGAGGTGCGCGAGTTCTTCGCCCCGTACGAGGAGTGGGCCGGGCTCGCGGCGACGCACATGTACGGGTTCTAAAAAACTACGGGACGATCACGGCGGCGCCCGTGAAGCGCCCCGCGCGCAGATCCGCGAGCGCTTCGTTGGCGTCCTCGAGCGCGTACTTGCTGACGCGCGTCTTCACCGGCACTTCCGGCGCGAGCTCGAGGAACTCGTGTCCGTCGGTACGCGTGAGGTTCGCGACCGAGCGCACGACTCGCTCTTGCCACAGTGCGCTGTAGGGGAACGAAGGGATGTCGGACATGTGGATGCCGCCGCAGACGACGACGCCTGCCGGGGCGACGGCGCCCAGCGCGAGCGGCACGAGCGCGCCGTCCGGCGCGAACACGATCGCGGCGTCGAGCGGCTGCGGCGGCTGCTCCTCCGAGCCCCCCGCCCAGATCGCGCCGAGCTCACGAGCGAACGCCTGAGCCGCGTCGTCGCCGGCACGCGTGAACGCGTAGACCTCGCGGCCCTGCGAGACGCAGACCTGCGCGAGGATGTGCGCCGAGGCGCCGAAGCCGTACAGGCCGATGCGCTGCGCCTCGCCGCACATCCGCAGCGCGCGGTAGCCGATCAGCCCGGCGCACATCAGCGGCGCCGCTTGATCGTCCGGGTAGCCCGCCGGGATCGGAAAGCAGAAGCGCGCGTCGGCGACCGCGTACTCGGCCATCCCGCCGTCGATGTCGCAGCCGGTGAAGCGCGCCCGTGGGCAGAGGTTCTCGCGGCCGCTGAGGCACCACTTGCATTCGCCACAGCTCCAGCCGAGCCATGGCACGCCGACGCGATCGCCGGCTTTCGCGAGCGCCGCAGGCTCGCCCGGCTTCTGGCCTCGGCCCGCTCCGTCGCCCGGCTGATCGGCGGCCCGTATCGGAGCCTCCGCGCCGAGCGCCTCGACGGTGCCGATGATCTGGTGCCCAAGCACGCGCGGCGGCTGCTCGATCTCGACCTCGCCGTCGAGCAGATGCAGGTCTGTGCGGCAGACGCCGCACGCGTGCACGCGCAACAGCAGCTCGCCCGGGCCGGGGGAGGGCGTCTCGAGCTCGACCGCGCGCAGTGGCTCGCCGACACGCTCGAAGACCATCGCGCGCATCGCGTCAGCCGAAGAACAGCTCGGCGGTCTCGTACAGCGCCGGATCGAGCAGCTTCGGCTCGCGCAGTGCCTCCGCGAGCGGCGTCTCGACGATCTCCGTGCCGCGCAGACCGACCATCGCGCCGAAGCGACCGCCGAGCGCGGCGTCCATCGCGGCGACGCCGAAGCGCGTAGCGAGCACGCGGTCGAACGCGATCGGCGTGCCGCCGCGCTGGACGTGACCGAGGATCGTCACGCGGCTCTCATAGCCGGTGATCCGCTCGAGCTCGCCCTCGAGCGCGACGCCGATGCCGCCGAGGCGCGCGTGGCCGAACGCGTCCGTCGCCGTGCCCTCGCGCGTGTGCAGCGTGCCCTCGCGCGGGATCGCGCCCTCGGCGACGACGACGATCGAGAAGTTCGGGCCGCGCGCGTGCCGTGCGCGTACGTGCTCGGCGACGTCCTCGACGTCGAACGGGCGCTCGGGCACGAGGATCGCATCGGCGCCGCCGGCGATCCCGGCGTGCGTCGCGATCCAGCCGGAGTGGCGGCCCATCACCTCGAGCACCATCACGCGGTTGTGCGACTCCGCCGTCGTGTGCAGGCGGTCGATCGCGTCCGTGACGATCTGCACGGCCGTCTGGAAGCCGAACGTGACGTCCGTGCCGCCGAGGTCGTTGTCGATCGTCTTCGGCACTCCGACGACCGGCACGCCATCGCCGTGCAGGCGCAGCGCTACGCCGAGCGTGTCCTCGCCGCCGATCGGGATCAGCGCGTCGATCTCACGCGCGCGCATCGACTCGAGCACGGCCGCCGTGCCGTCGCGCCCGTCCGCGTACGGGTTCGTCCGCGACGTGCCGAGGATCGTGCCGCCGCGCGGCAGGATCCCCGACGTGCTCGCGAGCGTCAGCTCGTCGGCCTCGTTCTCGACTACGCCTGCCCAGCCGTGGCGAAAGCCGACGAAGCTGTTGCCGTCCTGCGCGAGCCCGCGGCGCACGACGGCGCGGATCACCGCGTTCAGCCCAGGGCAGTCGCCGCCGCCCGTCAGCAGCCCGACGCGCATCTAGATCCCCTGCCCGGGCAGGAACTCGTTGCTGAACGGCGGCAGCGTCGTGTTCGGGTCGTGCTTGAGCAGTGCGTGCGAAAACATCCAGTTACCGAATGATGCCCACGCCGAGGAGCTTTGCCAGCCGTACGGCTTGCCTTTTTCGCTTGGCAGCGCGGCCGGCAGCGTTTGCTCGATCGATGCGAGCTGGAGCTTCCGATCGAGCGACGGGTTCGCTTTGACGACGAGTTCGGCCGCGGCCGCCGGGTTCGCCCGCACCTCGCGCTCGCCGCGCGTCAGCGCTTGCAGGAACGCGCGCAGTTCTTCGCCGCGCTTGTGTGCCTCGTCTTCGCGCACGACGAGCACGAGCTCGTCATACGTCGGCACGCCCGCGCGATCGACCGGGATCACGACCGGGCGCTTGTGCATCTGCTGCAGCTGGATCGCCTCGTAGTTCCAGAAGCCGCCGAGCGTCGCCGCGACCTTGCCCGCGAGCATCGCCTGCACGAGGTTGAAGCCGACATTGACTTCCTTGACGCTCGCCGGGTTCACGCCGGCCGCCTGCACGGCCGTCTTCAGCTCGGCCGCCTGGTAGGGGATCCCGGCCGTGCCGACCGTCTTGCCGGCGAGGTCGGCGACCTTCTTCACGTGTCCGCTTCCCAGCGCGATGATCGACGTCAGCGGACGCTGAACGAGCGCCCCGATCGAGACCAGTTTCAGCCCTTCGTCGCGCGCGAGCAGCAGCTCCGGCTCGTAGGAGATCGCCATGTCGGCCTTACCCGCCGCGAGCAGCTTGAGCGGTTCCGAAGGATCCGCCGGCGCCTCCGGCTTGACCGCGAGGCCGCCCGCGCTGAAGTCGCCGTGCGCGAGCGCCGAGTAGAGCGCCGCGTGGTCTGCGTTCGGGAAGAAGTCGAGCACGACCGTGAACGGCTTGTCGCCGGCCGCCGAGACGGTGTCCTGCTTGGAGCCGCACGCCGCGAGTGCGAGCACGCAGCCCACCGCGAGCAGCGCGCCGAGCGCCCGGCGCCGAGGCACGCTCATGCCGAGCGCGTCGTGCCGGGGCTGCCTGTGGCGGGAACGGGAACGGGTGCGGCGCGCGGCGGGCTTGGCTCTCAAGGCGTCTCTCCTCGTGATCGGGTGGCCCACGGCGCGAGCGTTCGCTCGGCCAAGGCAAGTGCATAGAAGCAGACGATCGCCAGGGCGAACAGCACGACGGCGGCGGCGTACGCGCGCGGCGTCTGCAGCGCCGTGAGGTCGGCGTTGATCTCGTGACCGAGCCCCGCGTGGATACCGCTCGTCGCCGTCTGCGACTCGGCGATGTACGCGCCGATCACGCCGATCGCCAGCGCGATGCGCGCGCCCGAGAGCGCCGCCGGAAGCGCCGCCGGAAGCTCGGCGAAGCGGAACGCCTGCCAGCGCGAGGCGTCGAGCGTGCGCAACAGCTTCAGCTGGTCGCGGTCGATCGCGCCGAGCGCGTCGACCGTCGTCACGAGCACCGGGAAGAAGCAGATCAGCACGATCACGGCGAGCTTCGGCAGCACGCCGAAGCCCCACCAGAACACGAGCAGCGGCGCGATCACGGCGATCGGGATCGCTTGCGAGCCGACGGCGAGCGGGTAGACGGCGCGGCGCAGCGGGCTCGAGAGATGCACGAGCACCGCGAGCGCGAAGCCGAGCGCCAGCGCGAGCAGCAGGCCGAGCGCGACCTCCTCGGCCGTCTTCGCGAGGTTCGCCGCGAGGAAGCCCGCGTTGTCCCACAGCGCCGAGGCGACCGCGTGCGGGGCCGGCAGCACGAACGACGATGCGCCGTGCAGGTCCGCGTAGAGCTCCCACGCGCCGAGCAGCGCGAGCACGAGCAGCAGCGGCGCCAGTGCGGCGCGCAACCGCCTCACGTCGCCGTCGATCTGCCGAGCGCGAGCGCGTCGAGCGCTTGCTCGCGAAGCGCGACGACCGCGGCGTCCGTTCGTCCGCGCGGCCGCGCGAGCCCGACCTCGAGCTGCGCGACGACGCGGCCAGGGCGCGGCGAGAGCACGACTACGCGGTCGGCGAGCAGGACCGCCTCCTCGACGTCGTGCGTGACGAGCACGACCGTGCGCGGCTCGTGAGCGATTGCGCGCGCGAGCCAGTCCTGCATCTCCGCGCGCGTCAGCGCGTCGAGCGCGCCGAACGGCTCGTCGAGGCACAGCAGCGGCTTGCCCGAGAGCAGCGTGCGCACGAACGCGACGCGCTGGCGCATGCCGCCGGAGAGCTCGTGCGGTTGCGCGTGCTCGAAGCCCGCCAGGCCGAGCTCGGCGAACAGCTCCACGGCGCGTGCGCGAGCGCCGGCGCGCGGGACGTGCGCGATGCGCAGCGCGAGCGATGCGTTGTCGAGCGCGTCAAGCCACGGCAGCAGCAGGTCGTGTTGCGGCATCAGCACGGCCGCGTCACATGCAAGAGCGCCAGACTGCGGTTCCTGCAGCCCGCAGATCAGCTCGAGCAGCGTCGTCTTGCCGCAGCCACTCGGGCCGACGACTGCGAGCATCTCGCCGCGTGCGGCGCGCAGCGAGACGCCGGCGAGCGCCTGAACCTGAGCGCCGCGGCGATCGGAGAACGTGCGCGAGACGTCGTGCACGTCGATCGCGAGCGCGAGCGTATGACCGTCCCCGCCGCGCTCGCGCCGCGCCTCGGCTGCCGCCGAAGGCTGTGCGCGTGATCCCAGCTCCGTTGCCACTCAGCTCCCTTCGCGGGCATTACCCCACAGGTTCTAAGGGTCGGCGCCGGGAATCGCTTCCTGGGCGCCATCTCAGCCGGCCTTCCCGCCAGCCCCCCTGGTGTCTGCTCGTTCGGGCTGATGCTACTCCGTGCCGGCTCAGACGCCGACGACAGGCCGCGTCAGCGCGCGCACGAAGTCCTCGAGCTGCGCCGTCGTCCAGCACTCGAAGGCCGTGCAGAACTCCTCGTAGGCCGCGATCACGGAGTCGCCGTAGTTCCAGTACAGGCGCGGCTCGGGGTTCAGCCAGAACGTGCGCCCGGCGCGCGCGGCGATCTGCGCGAAGATGTCCGCGCGCGGGTCGCGGCCGTTCGTGCGCGCGTCGCCGAGCACGATCACGGTCGCGCGCGGGTGCAGGTCGTCCTCGACCTGGACGAGGAACTCCGACCAGACGCGGCCATAGTCGGTGTAGCCGGAGATGTCCGCGACGCCGGCGTCGCCCGAGATCCGTTCGCTGACCGTCTTGAAGTTGCGCTCGTGCTCGAAGATGTCCGTGACCTCCGAGATCCGCTCGATGAACACGAACGAGCGCATCTTGCGGAAGGTGTCGTGCAGCGCGTGCAGCACCGAGAGGAAGAAGACCGACGCCGAGGTGACGCTAGTCGAGACGTCGCAGAGCACGTAGATCTCCGGCCGTTTCGGGCGGCGCGGGCGGAACTTCAGCTCGACCGGCACGCCACCTGTCTGCAGCGACGCGCGCATCGTGCGCCTGACATCGATGTGCGCATGGCGGCGGTGGCCACGGTTCTGCATGCCCTGTGTCGCCAGGCGCCGGCGTAGCTGCGTGACGACGCGGTGCACCGCCGCGAGGTCCGCGAGCGGGCCCGACGGCAGCGCGCGGTCCAGCTCGCCGAGCGCGCGCGCCGGCGGCAGGTTGCCCGTGCGCTCGATCTGCGAGCGCTCGAGCTCGCGACGCAGGAGCGCCTCGAAGCGGCGCAGCGCCTCGCGCGGCAGCCCGTCGTGGCGCGGGTCCTCGGGCGGCAGGTCGGGTTGCGGCTCGGCGCGCAGGCCGAGCGCGCGGCGGATCCGCTGCACGTCGACGCCGATCACGCCCGAGCCCTCCTGGCGGCGCGCGAACGCGGCGATCGCCATCCGCGCGAGGTCGCGCATCGCGCCCTCCGAGCCGTCGCGCAGCGCCGCTGCGATCTCGGCGCGCAGCGCGTCGAGCTCGTCCTCGCTCAGCTCCGCGAGCATCGACTCGTCACCCTCGCGCACGCCCTCGCGCGTCGCCGCGAGCTCGACGGCGCGGAAGAAGAAGCGATCGAAGACGAGCTCGAAGACGCGCCTGTCCTCCTGGCTCTTCGCGAGCGTCGCCGCGAGCGCCTCGCGGAAGTCCTCCTGCGTAGTCCAGCTGATCTCGCGCAGCACCTCGAACGCGTCGAGCAACTCCGAGGTCCCCACCGCCACGCCCTCGCCGCGCAGTTCCTCGCCGAACTCGAGGATCCGCGCGGGCAGTCCCGCGGGGGCCGGCAGCCTGCCGAGTGCCGGCTCGCGCTCAGGCGACATCGGCCGGCGTTCCGAGCTTCAGTCCGACCCGCTCGGCGACGACGTCCATGTCGGTGCGGTGCTTGACGATCACCGACATCGTCTCGTTGAACGTGTCCCGGTCGATGTCCTCGACGCCGAGCAAGAGCAGCGCGCGCGCCCAGTCGATCGACTCCGCGATCGACGGCGGCTTCTTCAGGTCGAGCGCGCGCACCATGCCGATCACCTCGACGAGCCGCCGCGCGATCGTCTCGCTCAGGTCCGGCGCGTGCAGGCGAACGATCTCGAGCTCGTGCTCGAGCTCGGGGTAGTCGAGCCACAGGTACAGGCAGCGCCGCTTCAGCGCCTCCGTCAGCTCGCGCGAGTTGTTCGACGTCAGCAGCACGATCGGGTGCGTGCGCGACTCGACGCGGCCGAGCTCCGGGATCGAGATCTGGAAGTCGGAGAGAACCTCGAGCAGCATCGCCTCGAACTCCTGGTCGGTCTTGTCGATCTCGTCGATTAGCAGCACGACGGGCTGCTCGGAGGCGATCGCCGTCATCAGCGGGCGCGCGAGCAGGAACTCCTCGCCGAAGATGTCCTCCTGCACGGCGTCCCATCCCGTTCCCGACGCCTCCGCCTGGATGCGCAGGAGCTGCTTGCGGTAGTTCCACTCGTACAGGGCCTTCGCCTCGTCGAGCCCCTCGTAGCACTGCAGGCGCACGAGCTCGCGCCCGAGGTACTTCGACAGCGCCTTCGCGAGCTCCGTCTTGCCGACGCCTGCAGGCCCCTCGACGAGCACCGGCTTGCCGAGCTTCGTCGCCAGATAGGAGACGAGCGCCGTCGACTCGCCCGGCAGGTAGCCGACCTCGCGCAGGCCTGCCGAGACGTCCTGCACCGAGGTCGGGACAGGCGTCGCTGGACTGGAGGCGTCAGGCTGTGTCGCGGACATCGCCCGCGCAATGATAGGTGGCAGGCGCCCGGTGGCCGTGCTCGCCGAGCGACCGCCTTCGGTTGCCGGGGCGGGCTTGCGCTCCGCCGCGCGATTGCCGAGACTTGGGCGATGGGCGCAGTCGTGCACGGACTCGGAGAGGGTGAGCGCCACTCGGCAGGCAGCGCCGAGATCGTGATCAAGGCGACCGGCGAGGACACAGCCGGATCGTTCTTCCTCTCCGAGACAGAAATCGAGCCGGGCTTTCCCGGTCCGCCGCTGCACGTTCACGAGCGCCTGCACGACATGTTCTACGTGCTCGGCGGCGAGTTGACCGTCCGCCTCGGCGAGGAGACGCGGCGCCTCGGTGCGGGGACGTTCGTCTGCGTGCCGCCCGGCGTCGCGCACACGTTCGCCAACGAGACCGACGAGCCGGTGCGCTTCCTCAACTTCAACACTCCGTCCGGCTGGGAGAGCTACATGCGCGAGCTGAGCGCAGCCGCGCAAGATGGCCCGCTCACCTCAGAGCGGATCGGGCGCGTCGCCTCACGCCACGATTTCCGCGCGGTCTGAGCGCTCACCTCGCGCGGCCGCATGCACCGGCCTCACTCCTCGCGCGGCGGCGTGTCCTCGAAAGACATCTGTTCCGACCCCTGCGCTGACCCCGACCCCGATCCCGGCGCCGGCGGGAAGCGCGGGCGAGCGCGCCGCGACGGCAACTGCTCGGTCTCCGCGCGATCGGCCGCCGGAGGCTGCTCGCCCGGCCTACGCGCCGGAACGGCACGCGTAGCGTCCGGGGGTCGATCCTCGGGCGAACGCGTCATCGGCGGCTGCGCGCGCTCGTCGGCGCGGATCCGTCTGCCGACGTAGGCGAGACCGAGCGCAACGAGCAGCGCGAGGAAGATGCCCCACTGCACGCCGACAGCCGAGGTGACCTTTTCGTTGCCTTGCAGGCCGGGCTTGTCGAGCAGCCTGTAGAAGATCAGGATCGCCGCCCACGCGCCGGCGATCATCACGATCGTGCCGTCGCCGCCGGGCAGGTGGAACTCGCGCTCCTCCGCGCGTGCGAACAGCAGCGCGAGCACGCCGGCGCTGACGAGTAGCACGGCAGCCTCGACGAACGAGAAGGCCTGGAACGCGCTGAGGCTCTGCTCGGTCGCGTGCGCGGCGTTGCGCACGACGACGGTGTCCGTCTTGCTGTACCACGGCAGCAGCATCGTGACGAACAGCCCGAGCGACGTCAGCGCGGCCAGGCGCTGGTCGCGTCCGAGCGCCCGCCAAGCGTCCGCGAGCCTGCCGATCAGCGCTCGCCCCTGGGTCACCGTGCCCGCCGTTTCGCCTGCACTTGCCTCACCGAGCCAGTCTAGGCGCGGCCCGGCGGGAGGGCCGCGTCAGCCGCGCGAGACGACGATCGTGCCCGCGCTCGTCGCGAAGTTGCCCGCCGGATCGGTCGCGCTGACGGTCACGTTGAACGTGCCGCCGCCCTTCGGCGTCGTCCACAGGAGCTTCGGCTTGCCGCGCCCGACATATGCGCTGTTCGTCCAGACCGTGCGCGAGCCCTGGCGGATCGTCAGGCGCACCGTCGAGATCTTCGACAGCGAGACCTGCACGCCCGCGCGCGTGCCTCCCTTCAGCTTCGTCGTCAGCAGCGAGATGACCGGCGGCGTTTTCTCGTAGTTCGTGAATTTCTGCGCCGTCGTGCAGTAGATCTGATCGCCCGCGATCGGCGTCGCGACGGGTTTCGCCGCCGCGGCGCTCTTCGCGCCCGCAGCGCTCGCTTTCGCCGTCGTGCCTGTTCCTTCCGGCGCCGTGCCGCCCGAAGGCGTCGTCGGCGTGGTCGTCGTCGGCGTCGTAGGAGTCGTCGTTGTCGGAGTCGTCGGCGTCGGCGCCGGGGTGGGCGTGACGCGGATCGGCGGCCCCTCGCGGGTGCGTTCGCAGAGGTGCACGAGGAATTCGGTGAGCAGTTCGTGGTAGTTGAGGTTCGATTCGGAGAACTGGTCGTACATCGACCACGCGCCCGTGTCGTAGTGCGGCGTCTCCGCGCGCGCCTCCGCGTCGCCGGCTTCGAACAGCTTCTGCCCGAGCGGGTCCTGCGTGATCTGCGTGTAGTCGTAGATGCCGATGATCGCCTGGATGAAGCCGTTGAGGATGCGGTCGCTCGGCGCGTACGTGTACTCGGCGTACTCCGAGCCGGCCTGCGTCTTGACCTGCACGCCGTTCGACGTCGGCGTCTGGAAGATGCCGAGCGCCTGCTGCGCCGCCGTCAGCAGCGCCGGTTCCTTGAAGCGCGACCACGAGCGCGCGAGCACCTGCAGCGCCGTGCCCTGCGAAAGCCCGCTCGTCCACGGCGGCTTGCCGCCGTCGAACTGGAACATGTACTCCCACGCGATCCCGCCTGCGCGTTTCGTCGCGAGCGGCAGCACTTCGCCGAGCAGCTGGTGCAGGTTCGCGTTTTCGTGACCCGAGAGGTAGTAGCCGTTGCCCTCGCCGAACGTGCCGAGCCACTGGATCTCGATGCCCTGCCCGCCGTAGTACTCCCAGACGATCTTGCTCCCGGGGAAGCTCACGCGCGTGCCGCTCGCGAGCAGCGGTTCGGTCGTCCACCATTTACGGTTGTTTTCGAGCGTCAGGAAGATCACCGGCAGGCGCGAGGCGATGAAGTAGCCGCTCGCGGCCATCGCCTGCACGTTGCTCATCACCGCGCCGAGTTCTGAGCGGCGCGTGCCGCTCAGCTTGCCGAGCGAGCGTTTCGCCGCGGCGTAAGCGCCCGTGTATTTCGCGTACAGCACCGGAGTGATCTGGCCGCTGCGCTGCAGGCTCTGCAGCGCCGCCGTGACCGTTGGGCCCGAGGCTGCGTGGGCGCGCGGCGCGCTCGCGGCATGGGCCAAGTGCGCCGGGCCGAGCGGCGCCTTCGCGAGCTTTGCCGAGGTCGAGGGCGAGGCCGCCGCGGGCGCGCTCGTGATGGCAACGGTCAGCGCGCAGAGGGCGGGCGCCGCGAGATGCTTTGCGCGCACGGCCCGCATGCTACGAGCGGCGCGGCGCGAGGATGCAGCGCTCGTTGCAGGCGCTCGGACGGGGGAGGGCACGTTGCTGAGAACACGCGTGCCACCGGGTGAGTTGCGGCTCGGCGCGCCGCGTTGCGCGGCGTGGCGCTACTCGTCTTCGGGATCGAGCTCGTCGGGTTCGAGCTCGTCCTCTTCCTCACCGAGGTCGTCGCCGTCGCCGGCGGGCAGTTCGGCGCCGGGCTGGTAGGTCGCGCGGAAGTCCTCGATCAAATCGTCGCGCTTGTCCTCGTCGACGGGGACCTCGTCGGAGATGAGCACCCAGTCGGTGCTCTCGAAGGTGTCCGTCTCGAAGATCTCGTGATCGACGTCAGGCGAGTCGTCGACGACGATCAACACCTCGGTCTGCGGGTTGAAGTACGTCCCGGGGCGGATCGTGAGCTCGTCGAGCTGGAAGCGGCGCGCGTCCTTCATCGCGCCGGTTTATACCGCCTCGCGCCTACGGAGCGAGTTCGGCGAGCGTGCGCTGCACCTCGGCGTCGACGTCGAGCGGCTCGAGACCCTGGCGCCCGCGCCGTTCGTTGCGCGCGACGACGAGCTGGCGAACCTCGCGCTCGAGGCCGGGGTCATTCGCGGGCGCCTGCGCGGGCGCGAGCAGCTTCGCGACCTCGGCGTCGATGTCGAGCGCGGGCTCGCCGCGGCCGACGAGGCGCGCGCTGCGTGCGCTGAGCATCTGGCGGATTTCGGTCTCCTGCTCGGCTAGCGAGGCGACGGAGGCGTACATCTCGGGCGGTGGCGAGCCGTACGGGTCGCTCTCGCCGGTCAGGCCGCCGTCGCCGATGTGGTCGAACATGCTGCCGCGGCTGAACAGGAAGATCAGCGACATCACGATCGACACGGCGACCGCGCCGAACACGACGACCGGAAAGGCGCTCTGCAGCACGCCTTGATTGTTGCCGATCGAGGCGCCCTTCGCTACCCTGGCGAGGCGAGATTGACTGACCAGTCAATCACCAGAGTCCGCGCCACGCGCATCCGTCCACCCACAGGGGGAGTTCCAAGAATGGTCGATTTCACGCTCACCGACGAGCAGAAGAACCTGCGCGAAATGGCGCACGACTTCGCGGTCAAGGAGATCCGTCCGGTCGCATGGGAGTACGACAAGGAGGGCACGTGGCCGCAGGACATCATCGAGAAGGCCTGGGAGGTCGGCTTGATGAACTCGCACATCGAGGAGCAGTACGGCGGCGCCGGCGCTGGCTACCTCGACGGCTGCCTGATCGAGGAAGAGCTCTCGTGGGGCTGCTCGGGGATCCAGACGTCGCTCGGCTGCAACGGCCTCGCGACGGCGCCGATCGCGCTCGGCGGCTCTGAGGAGATCAAGAAGAAGTACCTCGGCGCGCTGACCGAATCGCCGAAGCTCGCTTCGTTCTGCCTGACGGAGCCGGACGCCGGCTCGGACGTCTCGGGCATGCGCACGACGGCCGTGAAGAAGGGCGACAAGTACGTCATCAACGGCTCGAAGTGCTTCATCACTAACGGCGGCTACGCGGACTACTACACGGTCTACGCGAAGACCGACAAAGACGCCGGCCACCGCGGCATCTCGGCGTTCGTCGTCGAGCGCGACTGGGGCGTCGTCGTCGACAAGAAGGAGGACAAGCTCGGCCAGCGCGCGTCGAACACGGCGACGATCTCGTTCAACGACGTCGAGGTCCCGGCCGAGAACCTGCTCGGCGAGGAGAACAAGGGCTTCAAGCTCGCGATGATGACGCTCGACCGCACGCGCCCTGGCGTCGCCGCGATGGCGACGGGCATCGCGCGCGCGGCGTTCGAGTTCGCGACGGACTACTCGCGCGAACGCGTGCAGTTCGGCGTGCCGATCGCGATGCACCAGGGGATCCAGTTCATCATCGCCGACATGGCGACCGAGATCGAAGCGGCGCGCCTGCTGACGTGGAAGTCGGCGACGATGCTCGACCGCGGCGAACGCAACACGCTCGTCTCCTCGCACGCGAAGCGCTTCGCGGCGGACACGGCGATGAAGACGGCGACGGAAGCCGTCCAGGTCTACGGCGGCTACGGCTTCATCAAGGAGTATCCCGTCGAGAAGCTGTTCCGCGACGCGAAGATCATGCAGCTGTACGAGGGCACGTCGCAGATCCAGCGCCTCGTGATCGCGCGCGAAACGCTGCTTCCGCGCCGCGTCGAAGAGCCGGCCGAGGTCGGCGGCGTCGAAACGGTCGCGGTCTAGCCGCCGCTCGCGGCCTGACCGTTTTTATCAATCGATTGATTGGTCGGTGAGTGCCGTCGCCCAAGCGCGGCGGCACTCACACGGCTCAATGGATCAGCAGCGGCGTGCCGTAGGCGGAGACGACGCCGCCGGGCACGACCTTGACGAGCACGCGGTACGCGCCTTTTTTGACGCGCACGACGCGGCTGAACTGGCCGCTGATCGAGTTGCGGGCCTTGACGATCGTGCCTCCGGCGAGGATCCCGTGACCCTGCGCGATCCGCAGGACGCCGACCTGCGCGCCGACGACGGCCGGCGTGACGGTTCCGTAGATCCGCGCGAAGCCGGCGCGCTTCGTGCGTGCGACGTGGCTCGAGACGCGCACGGCGACGTTCTCCGTCGCGACCGGGCTGACCACGGGCGCGTTCGTCGTCGTGAAGACGCGGAACTGCGTGATCTGTTCGAGGCTCGGCACGACGAAGCTGAAGCTGCCCGTCGCCGTCGTCAGCTCCGGATTGAGGATGCTCTGGAAGCCGGCGGTGAACGGGAACGTGTTCGCCTGCAGCACGACGGCGCGGTTCGCGTTGTTCGTGCCCGAGAGCGTGCCCTGCACGGTCACCGCGCCGCCGAACGGCACGGGGTTCGGCGAGGAGAGGATCGCCAGCGAGAGCGGCACGACCGTTGTTTTAAAGGCATTGTCGGCGCCCGTGCTGACGCCGCTCGCGTTGACCGCGACGAGCCTGTAGTGGTAGACGGTGATCGGCTGCAGCCCTTCGATCTTGAGTCGCACGGCGCTCGCGCTCGTGCCGCTGCCCGCGTCGGAGATCGCCGTCTGCGAGCCGTATGCCTTCGTCGGGCCGTACTGGAAGTAGTAGGACGTGTTCGCGCCGTTCGGGTTGACCGAGCCGGTGAGCACGGCCGAGGCGTAGCTGACTTCGCGAGCGCCGCCGGTCGTGGCCTTCGGGACGGCGGCCGCCTGCGCGGCGGCCGGCAGCGCCAGCACGGCGATGCTCGCCACTCCGGCCGCCAGCCTGTACCGCCGCGCGGCGTGCGCCTGACGGCGCCCACCCCCTCGATGCCGATTTGCAAGCTTCGTGAATCTGTTCATGACGCCTCCCTACCCCGCATCGCGGTTGCACTTTCATTGACATCAACCCGAGCGGAAGCCGAGAGGTGCGCTCGCAAGCCGCCGGACGCTACGCTCCGGCAACCCTAGCCAGCAGAGGAGACCTAAGAGAATGTTCGTGTTCAAAGCCGCCGTCGTCGGCGCCGGGACGATGGGCGGGCAGATCGCCCAGACGATCGCCGCCGCCGGAATTCCTGTCGTGCTGAAGGACATCGACGACGCGCTCGTGCAGGCGGGGCTCGACGAGGCTCGGAACGTCACGACCGGGCAGATCGGCAAACTCGCCGAGAAGGGCAAGATCACGGCCGAGCAGGCCGAGGAGCAGATCGCGCAGATCCTCGGCCGGATCGAGGGGACGACCTCCTACGCGTCGTTTGGCGACGTCGACTTCGTCGTCGAGGCCGTGCCGGAGCGGATGGAGATCAAGCAGGCCGTCTTCGCCGAGCTCGACGCTGCGACGCCCGGCCACGCGGTGCTCGCCTCGAACACGTCCTCGCTGTCGATCACGGAGATCGGCGAAGCGACGCTGCGCCCGGACAAGGTCGTCGGCTTCCACTACTTCTACCCGGCCTCGATCATGCCGCTGATCGAGATCGTCGAAGGCGAGGAGACCTCGCAGGAGACCGTCAGCGCCGCGGTGACGTTCGCGCAGGCGATCCGCAAGCAGCCGATCACGTGCGCCGAGGTGCCGGGCTTCGTCGTCAACCGGATCCTCAACTCCTCGAGCGCCGAGGTCTGGCGCGAGCAGGAGGAGAAGGGGCTCTCGATCAAGAAGATCGACGAGGGGCTCGGCTCGGCCGGCATCCTGCCGCTCGGCCCGTACACGCTGATCAACCTGCTCGGCCTCGACACGGTGCTGCACGTCGCCGAGCACCTGATCGAGTCCTACGGCGAAGAACGCTTCTTCGTACCGAAGGGAATGCAGAAGCTCGTCGCCGAAGGCAAGCTCGGCGCGAAGACGGGCGGCGATGGCTTCTACTCGCCAAGCGGCGAGCCGAACATGCCGGGGGAGAACGACCCGGACATCGACGAGCTCGTCGAGCTGCTCTCGCTGAAGACGTTCCTCGAGGCGTGCCTCGTGCTCGAGGAGGGCGTCGCGAGCCACCGCGACATCGACTTCGGGATGATGGCCGGCGCCGGCCTCGACCCGCGCCGCGGCCTCTTGCCGCCGTTCATGCGCGCCGACGTCGACGGGCTCGACACGGTGCTCGAGCGGATGGAGAACGCGCAAGAGAAGTACGGCGAGCGCTTCACGCCGCCGACGATCCTCAGACGCCTCGTCGCGCAGGGCAGGCTCGGGCAGAAGAGCGGCCAGGGCTTCTACGCGTATCCGCAGCCGGACGCCGAGCAGCCGGCCGAGGTGATCAAGCTCGAGACGCGCGAGGACGGCGTCGCGATCGCGTGGCTCGCGAACGGTCAGATGAACTCGATCTCGCCGCAGGTCGCCGGCGACCTCGCGAAGGTCTGGGCGCAGGCGAAGCAGTCCGGCGTGCGCGCGCTCGTGATCGCCTCGTCGAACCCGATGCTCTACTCGGCGGGCGCCGACATCAAGGCGTTCACGACGATGGACGCTGCTGCGGGAGAGACGTTGATCCACGAGACACACGCGCTGTTCAAAGAGCTCGGTACGGACGGGATCGCGACGATCGCTGCCGTCAACGGGCTCGCGTTTGGCGGCGGCTGCGAGCTCTCGATGGCCTGCGACGTGCGGATCGCCGCGCGCTCGGCGCTGTTCGGACAGCCCGAGATCAAGCTCGGGATCATCCCGGGCTTCGGCGGCACGCAGCGCCTGCCGCGCCTCGTCGGTGCGAACAAGGCGCTCGAGATGAACCTCGTCGGAGACCCGATGGGCGCCGAGGAAGCGTTCGAGTTCGGCCTCGTCAACCGCGTCGTCGAGGACCACGAACTGCTCGACACGGCGCTGTCGTGGGCGCGCAAGCTCGCGCAGGCCGCGCCGCTCGCGCTCGAGCAGATCAAGCGCGTCTCGGCGGCCGGCGAGCTCGACAAGGGCATCGAGGACGAGAAGCGCGCCTTCGCGGAGGTCTTCGCGAGCGAGGACGCCAAGGAGGGCATCGCCGCTTTCCTCGGCAAACGCGCAGCGCACTTCCAGGGCAAGTGAGCGCCGGCGCGAGCACGCGGCCGGCGCCGAGCGGCGGTTCGGAGGACGCGGCGAGGCTCGCCGCTTCCCCCGAGCTCGCGCGTCTGGCCGAGCTCGTGCGCGGCGCACGCTCGGTCGTCGCGCTGACGGGCGCCGGCATCTCGGTGCCGTCGGGCATTCCGGACTTCCGCACGCCGCGCACGGGGCTGTGGGAGAAGGTGAATCCGATGGAGGTCGCGCACATCGACGCGTTCCGCGAGGACCCGGTGCGCTTCTGGAGCTTCTACGGCGAACGCTTCGCGACGCTCGGCGAGAAGCAGCCGAACGGCGCGCACCGCGCGCTCGTCGAGCTCGAAGCACGCGGCCTGCTCGACGGCGTGATCACGCAGAACATCGACATGCTGCACCGCACGGCCGGCACGCGCGAGCTCGTCGAGGTGCACGGCAGCATCGCGAGCTGCTCGTGCCCGCGCTGCGGCGGCGAGATCGGCCTGAGGGACGTGCGCGAACGGCTCGCGGCCGACGCCGACGGCGTCCCGCGCTGCAGCGCCTGCGACGGTCCGCTGAAGCCGAACGTCGTGCTGTTCGGCGAGCTGCTCTCGCCGGTCGCGCTCGACCGTGCGCGCGAGCTGTGCGAGCGCGCCGACGTGCTGCTGTGCGTCGGCTCCTCGCTCGAGGTCCATCCCGTCGCGACGCTGCCGCTGCTGACGCGCGAGGCCGGCGGCGCCGTCGCGATCCTCACGCAAGGGCCGACGCCGCTCGACGCGATCGCCGACGTCCGGCTGCGCGGCGATGTCGTCGCGGAGCTGCAGGGGCTGCTCGCGGCGCTCGACGCCGCGTAGCCGTCGCCAAGCGGCTGATTCGACGCCAGCCGCTCAGGCCGGCAGCTGCACGACCGTCAGCAGGTACTCGGCGCGCACGCGCAACGTGCCGTCGTCGGCTTCGTTGGCGTCCTCGTAGAGGCCGATCAGCTCGGCGCGCAACGCCTCCCACTTGCCCTGCGGCTCGAGCGCGGCCTTCGCCATGATCGTTGGGCCGAGCACGCGCTCGTTGTAGTCGAACCAGGCCTCCGGCGATTCGTGCTCGTACGTGACCATGTGGCGCTCGAACGCGAGCTCTGCGCCGCTCGCCGCGAACAGCGATTGCAGATGCGCTTCGGTGCCCCACATGACAGGCGGCTTCAGCTCGGGCGGTGGCGGGGGCATGTAGGAGCCGACCGTCTGGAACATGCGCCCGTTGAGGCCCTCGGGCGTCCACGCGGCGATGACGATCCGTGCGCCCGGCTTGGCGACCCTGACGAGCTCGCCCGCGGCGACGTCGTGGCGCGGGGCGAACATCACGCCGAAGCAGGACGTCACGCGATCGAACGATCGATCGTCGAAAGGAAGATCCTCGGCGTCGCCCTCGACGAACTCGATCTCGACTCCGGCCTCGACGGCGCGCTTGCGTGCGACGTCGAGCAGCTTTGGCGTGAGGTCCAGCCCGGTCACGTTCGCTCCCGCGAGCGCTGCCGGGATCGCGACGTTGCCGCTGCCCGTCGCGACGTCGAGCAGGCGTTCGCCGGCCTGCGCTTGCGCACGCTCGGCGACGAGCTCGCCGACGCTCGCGATCGTGCGCGCGAGGTCGGGATAGTCGCCTGCTGTCCACATCATCCGCTGCCCCTGCTTGATCCCGCTGACGTCGATGCTCACCGCTTCATCCCCCTGTCGGTTGGCCGGCTAGTGCTGCTTGACGAGCGCGCGCTCGGGCGCGATCTCCCAGCGCGCGGCGAGTGCCGCAAGCCGATCGTCGAGCTCCCAGCGATCGGCGACCGCCGGTCCTTCGTATTCGGGGCTTGCGCCCTTCAGCGTCATGCAGCCGCTGTTGTCGCCGAGCTCGCGCAGCTCGCGTACCTCCTCGGCGCTGAGCGGCGAAGGCAGATGCACGGCCGCGAGCTCGGCGCGCTTGTCCTCGATCGCGCGCGCATCCGCGCCGGACTCCTGGATCAGCGTCGGCGCGACGCACGCGACGGGTGCCTGCGCGAGGTTCCACGCGCACGCGAGCTGCAGCATCGTCAGCCCGTGGCGCTGAGCGTACGGGCGCATCGCCTCGAGCCTCTCGCGGCCCTGCTCGACCCATCCCTGCGGGCGAAACTTGCGATGGTCGTACTCGGCGAAGGCGTGGCCCGGCAGCACGTCGTCGTGGAACAGGCCGCCGTAGTCGACGACGCGCGTGATCAGCTCGACGTCGTGTGCGCGCGCCGCGCCTAGCGCGAGCTCACCCGGCCACGGCTCGAGCGGGTTGAGGATGATCATCGCCCAGTCGATCAGCTCGCCGAAGCGCTCGAGGCAGTCGATCAGGTCGAGCGTGAAGCCGTTCGCGGGCCCCGGCGCGACGCCGAGGCGGCGCGTCAGCCCTTCCTCACGCACGGCCTGCAGGCCCTCCCAGACGGCCGCGCTCGTGTAGCCGGTGCGGTCGGGGTTGTGCAGCAGCAGCACGTCGAGCTGCTCGACGCCGAGCCGCGCGAGGCTCTGCTCGGTCGCCATCCGGATGTAGCCCGCGTAGTCGCGCTCGCCGCGCAGCCGCGCGTCGGTGAAGCGCGGGAAGCCCTTCGCGCCCTCGCGCTCACCTTCGTAGAAGTCGTGCCCGATCGCGCCGATCAGGCAGTAGTCCTCGCGCGCGACCCCGGCGAGCGCGCGCCCGAGCAGCTCGTCGGCCGCGCCGGCGCCGTACGCGTCGGCGCTGATCACCGTGTCGATGCCGTCGCCGGGGCGCAGCAGCGCCAGCAGGCGATTCTCGGCGAGCGGCTCGCCGAAGTGCATGAAGCGCCCGCCGCTCCACGTGCCGATTGCGCTCGTCGTCGGGTCCATGCTCACTTCAGCCTAAAGCCCGTGGCCGTGCGCGCTCGCAGCGTCGCTTCGAGGCGCCCGAGCGCGTGGCGCACGACGTCCTCGTCGAGCTCGCCGCGCGCGAGCGCCGCTTGCGCCTGCGCCTCGACGCCGTCGCGCAGCTGCTCGAGCTCGGCGAGCCGGATCGTCAGGTCCTCGCGCCGCTCGCCCGGCAGCTCGGCGAGCGCGGCGGCGTAGGCGCCGCGCAACTCGATCGCCGCGTGCGCCGTGCGCCCGTGGTCGAGGTCGACGCGCGCGCGCAGCACGAGGTCCTCGCACAGCAGCGCGACGCCGCGCGCCGCGAGCAGCACCGCGAGACGCTCCTGCGGGCGCAGTGCCGCCGCGCGGTCGCCGATCCGTTTCTTGCGCACGCCGCTCGGCCCGCGCCAGCGCAGCTCTTGCGCGTGCGCCCACACGCCGTCGGCGACCTGCTCGCCCTCGCCCCAGCCCGCGCGGATCACGAGCGCCTGCTCGGGCGCGACCTCGTGGACGTGCGGATCCGCCGCCGCGATGCGGTGGAAGTGGAGCACGCGGTTGAGCACGCCGAGCGCCGCGCCGATCTCCTGCTCGCCGTCGAGCTCCGAGAGCCACGCCTGCGCCTGGCGCTCGGCCGCCAGCGAGACGGGATCGACGAGCGTCGCGCGCGTCGTCGCGACCGGCTCCGGCGCGGGCTCCGCGTCGACCGATCGCTTGCGCGACGCGCGCGTCGCTTCGCTCAGGCGCTGCGCGCGTGTAGGCGCGCGGCGGCTCGCGCCGAGCGTGCCGAGCACGACGACGCGCTCCGGCTCCGCGCCCTCGTGCGGGCGCATCAGATAGCGACCGTCCGGTGGGCCGAGCTCCCACGGAAACTCGAACTGTATGAACAGGAACAAACGGTCGGGCATCGCTGCACCGTATCCTTGCGCGTTGGCGGTGACCGAGTGACCGCCGCGGGTGCAAGCCCGTTCGACCACGACCCAGGAGCGCACGGATGTCAGATGCGAGCAACGTCGCCAGGAGCCTGCGCGAGCGGTTGGGCGGGAACACGGAGGAGCGGCTTGGAAAAGCGCTTTCCGACCTGCTGGAAAATCCGCTGATAACCGGAGCGATCGGCCGGGCCTTCGATGCCCGCGAGAAGGCTTCTCAAGCACAGGAGGTGGCAATGGGAGCGCTGAACATTCCGTCGGCGGCCGACATCGAACGGCTGACGCGGAGGTTGCGCGCTGTATCGCATCGACTCGAGGGGATCGAGGACGGAGTGCACCGGCTCGACCGAGCACTCGCCCCGAGCGCCGTCGAGTCGCGTCTATCGGCGATCGAGGAGCAGTTGGGGAAGCTCACGGACAAGCTCAGAACCGAAGCCGTACGGCCCGCGCGTGCCGTTGCGGCGGCAAAACCGACGCGCAGCAAATCGACGAAAGCGAAACCTGTGAAAGCAAAAGCAGCGAAAGCGAAAGCAGCAAGCAAAGCGAAAGCGACCAAAGCGGCAAGCAAAACGAAAGCAAGCAAAGCGAAAGCCGCGAGCAGAACGAAAGCGAAAGCTCCGGCCAAAGCGAAAGCGAAAGCCGCAGTGAAAGCGAAAGCTCCGGCGAAAGTGAAAGCAAAAGCGAAAGCTGCCGCGAAATCGACGCGGGCAAAAGCAAAACCGGCCGTGAAAGCCGCCGGCAAAGCTGCGGGCAAAGCCGCTGCTTCAGGCAAAGCAAAAGCGAAAGCAGCCGGCAAAGCCGCGGGCAAAGCCAAAGCGGCGGCGTCGAAAAGCAAAGCTGCGAGCAGCACAGGCAAAGCGAAACCGGTCAAAGCGAAAGCAAAAGCCGCGGCCAAAGCCGCCGGCAAAGCGAAAGCCGCGGCGAAACGCAGCACGGCTTCGAGCAAAGCGCGCAAACCGAAAGCACGCAAAAGCTGAGCCGAGACACACGAAGCGGCGGGCTCCTGTCCACCGCGGTTTGATCAGTAGCGGGGAACGAGCAGTTGCGGGGAACAGCAGTTGCGGGGACAGTCAGCCGCCGAGCGCGGCGAGCGCCACGGCGCCCATCCGCTCGGCGGCGTCTCGCAGCGCATCGGCGTCGATCCGCGTGCGCGCGCCGTCGGCGCCGAACGTGTCCGTGACGGCGAGCAGGCACGCGACCGGGACGCGCTCGGCGACGCCGAGCGCGAACAGCGTCGCGGCCTCCATCTCGACCGCGAGCGCGCTGTCGTGGTCTGCGGCGCGCGGCGCGCCGTCCGTCTCGTAGAACAGGTCGACGCTGACGATCGTGCCGACGTGCGCAGCCGGCGCGGCGCGCGCGAGCGCGCGAGTCAGCGTCTCGTCGGCGCTCGCCCGCTCGGCGCCGCCACCGATCGCCCGCGAGGTCCCGTCGGCGCAAACCGACTCGCGCGCGATCACGAGCTCGCCGAGCTCGAGCGCCGGCGCGAGTGCGCCGCACGTTCCGACGCGGATCGCGCGCCGCGCGCCGAGCGCGATCAGCTCGTAGAGCACGATCGCCGCCGAGGGGCCGCCCATGCCGGTCGCCTGGATCGTCAGCGGCTCGCCGTCGGCGGCCGTGCCCGTGTAGCCCCACAAGCCGCGGTGGTGGTTGAACATCAGCGGCCGCTCGAGCAGCGATTGGGCGAGCGCGAGCGCGCGTCCCGGATCGCCGGGCAGCAGCACGCGCTCGGCCAGCGGCGCCGTCGGGTGCAGGTGGATCGCTTTCGGCGGCACAGCGGGCTCGTCTCGGGTGGTCGCGCTGTCGGGCACCGGCCGCGACTTTAGACTGAGCCGCATGGGAAAGCCCTTCGCGTCGCGCCAGCGTGGCTGAGCCCACCGACGACCGAGCGCCTGAGGCGATCGAGCCGACGCTCGCGCAGGTCGCCGCGCGCGCGGGCGTCTCGCCGGCAACCGTCGCGCGCTGGATCAAGAAGGGCCTCGTCCCCGGCTACGCCGGGCGCTGGACGCCGGCGGCCGTCGCGTACGTGCGCGTCGTCGCGCGGCTGCGCGCGCGCGGGCACACGCTCGAGCAGATCAAGCGCGCGAGCGACAACGGCCAGCTCGCCGTCGGCCCGCTCGAGGATCTGCTCGGCGGCTCGGAGGGTCGCTACACGCTGCGTCAGGTCGCGCGCGAGAGCGGCCTCGAGGAGGCCTTCATCGAGCGCATCCTCGGCGCGATGGGCTTCGGCACGTCGAGCTCGGAGCTGCTCTCCGAGGAGGACCTCGAAATGATGAAGTACGTCGCCGCCGTGCTCGAGGCCGGCCTGCCGGCCGTCGCGTTCGTCCAGCTCGCGCGCGTGTACGGGCAGTCGATCGCGCAGATCGCCGAAGCCGAGGTGCGCCTGATCCACCTCTACGTGCACGAGCCGCTGATGCGCGAAGGCATGCCGAACGTCGAGATCGCCGAGGAGATGGAGGGCCTCGCGCGCGAGCTGATGCCGTTCGTCGTGCCGCTGTTGCGCTACTCGCACAACCGCCTGCTCGGCCACTTCGTCGAGCAGGACGTGATCGGCCACATGGAGACGGACCTCGCTGAGAGCTCCTCCGAGGAAGGCCGCGTGCGCGTCGCGATCGTGTTCGCCGATCTGGCCGGCTACGCGCGCCTGACGGTCGAGCGCGGCGACGAGGAAGCGCTCGCCGCGGTCGAGCGCTTCGTCGAAGCCGTCGAGCGCACGCTGCCGGCCGACGCGCGCGTGATCAAGACGCTCGGCGACGAGGTGATGGTCGTCGGCCCCGACGCCGGCGCGCTCGTGCGCTGGGCCGTCGGCCTGCGCGCGGCGATCGCGCCGGGCGACCCGCCGCCGCGGATCGGCATGCACTACGGCGAGGCGCTGTATCGCGACGGCGACTACTACGGGCGCGAGATCAACCAGGCCGCGCGCGTCGTCGCGCGCGCGGGCGGCGGCGAGGTGCTCGTCACGCGGCCCGTCGCCGATGTCGCGGCGGGCTCTGACCGCGTCAAGTTCGAGCGGATCGGCGAGGTCGGCCTGAAGGGCTTCTCCGAGCCGACGGAGCTGTTCATCGCGTCGGTCAGGGGCGCGTAGGCGGCGCCGTGAGCGTCGAGCAAGTCCGCGATGCGGTCCGCGCCGGGGGTCTGCTTCCGGGCGGGCGCGCGGTCGTCGCGATGCTCTCCGGCGGTCGCGATTCGGTCTGCCTGCTCGACGTCGCCGTCGCGCTGTGCGGCCGCGACAGCGTGCGCGCGCTGCACGTCAACTACGGGCTGCGCGCGGCCGCGCTCGAAGACGAGCGCCGCTGCGCCGAGCTGTGCGAAGAGCTCGGCGTCGCGCTCGAGGTCGTGCGCGCCGAGCGCCGCGAGGCGGCCGGTGGAGAGCCCGGCGAGGAGTCCGGCGAAGTCCAGGGCAACCTGCAGGCGTGGGCGCGCGACGTTCGCTACGACGCGGCGCAGACGCTCGCGGCGCGGGACGATGCGCTGATCGCGGCAGGGCACACGGCGAGCGATCAGATCGAGACGATCCTCTACCGCCTCGCGGCCTCGCCGGGCCGGCGCGCGCTGCTCGGCATGGGAGCCGCCGAGGGTCGTCTCGTGCGTCCGCTGCTCGGGCTGACGCGCGCGCAGACGGCGGCCTACTGCGAAGCGCGCGGCTTGCGCTGGTGCGATGACGAGAGCAACGCCGACGAGCGCTACGCGCGCGTGCGTGTGCGCGAGCGACTCGTGCCGGCGCTGCGCGCCGTGCATCCGGCGGCCGAGGCGAACGTGCTGCGCACGGCGCGATTGCTGCGCGAGGAGACCGAGCTGCTCGACGCGCTCGTCGAGGCGGAGCTGGCCGGCGCCGACTCGATCGCGCTCGCACGCTTGCGCGCGATGCCGGCGGCGCTCGCGCGGATGGTCGTGATCCGCCTCGCCGAGAACGCCGTCGGCTCCTACGTTCCGCAGGCCGGCGAGCGCGTTCGAGAGCTGCTCGCGCTTGGCGAGCACGGGGGGCGTATGGAACTGCACGTCGGCGGACAGGCCGGCGCCGTCGTCGAGGGCGGTGCACTGAGCATGCATCGGCTGACGCCGCGGCAGGCGCGCGGGCGGCCGCCGGGCGAGGACTAGACTCCCGTCGGTGGCGAGTCCCGTGCGAGCCCCAGAGCAAGCGGCAATCGGCGAGGTGCTGGTCACCGCTGAGGAAGTCCAGCGCCGCGTCGCCGAGCTCGGCGAGCAGATCTCACGCGACTACGCCGGGCGCTCGCTGCTGCTGATCGGCGTGCTCAAGGGAGCGGTGTTCTTCCTGAGCGACCTGATGCGCTTCATCGACATCCCTGTCGAGGTCGACTTCATGGCGGTCGCCTCCTACGGCTCGGCGACGGACTCCTCGGGGGTCGTGCGAATCCTCAAGGACCTCGACGCGGCGATCGAAGACCGCGACGTGCTGATCGTCGAGGACATCGTCGACTCGGGCCTGACGCTGCAGTACCTGATGCGCAACCTCGGCTCGCGCAACCCGCGCACGCTCGAGGTCTGCGCGCTGCTGACGAAGCCCGAGCGCCGCAAGGTCGATCTGCCGACGCGCTACGTCGGCTTCGAGATCCCGAATCGCTTCGTCGTGGGCTACGGACTCGACTACGCCGAGCGGCATCGCAACCTGCCGTTCGTCGCCGTGCTGGAGCGCTAGATACCTCGATCTGACACGCGCGCACGCCGAGTCTCAACCGCCGGATGCCGGGCTGCCCCATGGTACGCTTGGGTACTGGTGAGCACGACTTCTCGCGGCGCCAAAGGACCTGAAATCACCTCATGAGCCGTTTCTTCAAGAGCGCCGCCTTCCCGATCCTGATCGTCGTCGTGCTGGCGTTCCTTGCCGTCAAACTCGTCAACCCGGGTTCGAGCACGCACCGGCCGCACAGCTACCAGACGCTCGTCGCCGAAGAGCTGCCCAAGGGTGAAGTCAAGTCGGTCGAGCTGAAGAACAAGGGCAAGTCGCTCGAAGTCGAACTGAAGAACAAAGAAAAGTACGAAACGGGCTTCATCGACCAGGCCGCGCCGGAACTGATCAAGGAACTGCGCACGGCCGGCGTCAAGTACAACGTCGAATCGGAAAAGAGCAGCGCGCTGTTGAGCCTGCTGACGTACATCATCCCGTTCGTCCTCTTCTTCGGCTTCTGGATCTTCCTGATGAACCAGGTCCAGGGCGGCGGCTCGAAAGTGATGTCGTTCGGCAAGTCGCGCGCGAAGCGGCTCTCGGCCGACTCGCCGAAGATCACCTTCCGCGACGTCGCGGGGGTCGACGAGGCCGTCGAGGAGTTGCACGAGATCAAGGAATTCCTCGAGAACCCGAAGAAGTTCCAGGCGCTTGGCGCTCGCATCCCGACGGGCGTGCTGCTCTACGGGCCTCCTGGAACCGGCAAGACGCTGCTCGCACGCGCGGTCGCCGGCGAGGCGGGCGTGCCGTTCTTCTCGATCTCCGGCTCGGACTTCGTCGAGATGTTCGTCGGCGTCGGCGCCTCGCGCGTTCGCGACCTGTTCGAGCAGGCCAAGCAGAACAGCCCGTGCATCATCTTCATGGACGAGATCGACGCCGTCGGGCGCCACCGCGGCGCGGGTCTCGGCGGCGGCCACGACGAGCGCGAGCAGACGCTCAACCAGCTGCTCGTCGAGATGGACGGCTTCGAGGCGAAGGACAACATCATCATGATCGCCGCGACGAACCGCCCGGACATCCTCGACCCGGCGCTGCTGCGCCCGGGCCGCTTCGACCGCCAGATCGCCGTCGACCGTCCGGACCGCAAGGGCCGCGCGAAGATCCTCGAGGTCCACACGCGCGGCAAGCCGCTCGCGAAGGTGATCGACATCGACGCGCTGTCGGGCCAGACGCCGGGCTTCACGGGCGCGGACCTGTCGAACCTGATCAACGAGGCGGCGCTGCTCGCGGCGCGCACGGGCAAGCGCGAGATCGGCCAGGAAGAGCTCGAGGAGGGGATCATGCGAGTGATCGCCGGCCCCGAGAAGAAGACGCGCGTGATGAGCGAGAAAGAGCGCCTGATCACGGCCTACCACGAGATGGGCCACGCGCTCGTCGGCCACTTCCTCGAGCACTCCGACCCGGTCCACAAGATCTCGGTGATCTCGCGCGGCCAGGCGCTCGGCTACACGATCTCGATGCCGCAGGAGGACCGCTTCCTGACGACACGCGCCGAGCTGAAGGACACGATGGCGATGACGCTCGGCGGTCGCGCCGCGGAGGAACTCGTCTTCGGCGAGATCACGACCGGCGCGTCGAACGACATCGAGAAGGTCACGGCGACGGCGAAGCAGATGGTGATGCGCTTCGGCATGAGCGAGAAGCTCGGCCCGCGCGTGTTCGGACACGATCACGGCCAGCCGTTCCTCGGCCGCGAGTTCTCCTCCGAGCCGGACTACTCCGACGAGATCGCGCGCGAGATCGACGACGAGGTGCGGCGGATCATCGAGATGGCCCACCAGCGCGCGCGCGACATCCTCACCGAGCACGAGAGCGAGCTGAAGAAGATCTCCGAGATCCTCGTCAAACGCGAGACGATCGAGAAGGAGGAGTTCCTCGCGCTGCTCGCCGGCAAGAGCGAGGAGGAGGTGTTCGGCATCGAAGAGGCGTCGAAGCCCGAGCTGCCCTCGCCGCCGGTGTCCGCCGATCGCGGCACGGCTGAGCGCGAAGCGCCGCGCACGCTGCCGCGTCCTGGTCTCGCCGGGGGAACCGCCGAGATGCGCGGCACAGACCCGGAGCGCCCGAACCTCACGTAGATGACGCCTCCCGCGGCGGGCTTCCGCCTGATGGGGATCGTCAACGTCACGCCGGACTCGTTCTCCGACGGCGGGCGCTTCCTCGAGGCCGAGGCGGCAATCGAGCACGGCCTGCGGCTGATCGACGAGGGCGCGCAGATCGTCGACGTCGGCGGCGAATCGACGCGGCCGGGGGCCGAGCCGGTCGGCGCGGATGAGGAGCTTCGCCGCGTGCAGCCCGTGATCGAGGCGATCGCCTCGGCGACTGACCGGCCGGTCGCCGCTACGACCACTACCACTGCCACTGCGGCTACCGCTGCCACCGCGACCCGCGCGCAGATATCGATCGACACGAGCAAGGCGTCCGTCGCCACAGCAGCGCTGGCCGCGGGCGCGACGCTCGTCAACGACGTGACGGCGCTGCGCGGCGATCCGCGGATGGCGAGCGTCGTCGCGGAGAGCGGTGCGGAGTGCTGCCTGATGCACATGCTCGGCGAGCCGCGCACGATGCAGAACGAGCCGCGCTACGTCGACGTCGTCGACGACGTCAAGGCGTTCCTGCTCACGCGGCTGGAGTTCGCGGTCGGCGAGGGCATCGCCGAGGAGCGCATCATGCTCGACCCGGGCATCGGCTTCGGCAAGACGCTCGCGCACAACCTCGAGCTGCTGCGCCGTCTTGGCGAGCTCGCCGAGCTGGGCCGTCCGGTCGCGATCGGCACCTCGCGCAAGAGCTTCCTCGGTCGTCTCGCGGGGGCGCCGGAGGACTCGCGGCGCCTCGCGGGAACGCTCGCGACGAACGTGCTCGCGCTGGAGCGTGGCGCGAGCGTGTTCCGCGTCCACGACGTCGCGCCGGTGCGCGAGGCGCTCGCGGTGGCTGCTGCTACGTTGGGCGAGCGATGGACGGCGAGCGGCCAGGCGACGACGCGGACGACCTAGACGACGAGGACGCACGCGAGCCGGGGGAGGACGACGAGCGCGCCGCGGAGGCGGTCACGGTCGAAATCTCGGGTCTTTCGCTGTACACGCACCACGGTGTCAGCGAGGCCGAGCGCGAGGTCGGCCAGCGGCTCGTGCTCGACTTGCGCCTCGACGTCGGCGAGACGGACGCGACGATCACGGACTCGATCGAAGACACGGTCGACTACGCGGAGGTCTGCCAGCTCGTCGCGCTGATCGCGCAGCAGCGCTCGCACAAGACGCTCGAGCGTCTGTGCAGCACGATCGCGAACCGCCTGCTCGCCGACTACGACCTCGAAGGCGTGTGGGTAAAGGCGACGAAGCCCGAGCCGCCGATCCCGCTGAGCGTCGACGAGGTCTCGGTCGAGGTGTGGCGCGAGGGCGAGGCGTAGGCTTAGCAACGCATGGGTCTTCGCGGCAGATGGGGGCAGACATGAGCACGACTGGAACAGGCATGAGCACGGCCGAGAGCTTTCGCGCGGCGGTCGAGTCCAAAGACCTCGCGGCTGCGGGCGAGCTGCTCGCGACGGACGTCGTCTTCCATAGCCCTGTGACCTTCCACCCGTTCCTCGGGCGCGAGACGGTCTCAGCGCTGCTCGGAGAGGTCGCGCAGGTGTTCACGGACTTCCGCTACACCGACGAGCTCGAGATGGACGGCGCGCACGCGCTGATCTTCCGCGCGGGCGTCGCCGGGACGGACCGCGAGATCGAGGGCATCGACCTGCTGCGCTTCGACGCGGACGGATTGATCGCTGACTTCACGGTCATGCTGCGCCCGCTCTCGGCGCTCGTCCCGTTCGCGCAGGCGATGGGCGAGCGCGCGCAGGCCGCCGGGCTGCAGACGACGCGCGCTTGATCGGGCTGCTCGGGCTCGGCTCGAACGTCGGCGATCGCCGCGCCGAGCTGCAAGCTGCCGTCGATGCGCTCGCGGGCGCCGGCGTGCGGCCGCTCGCGAGCTCGTCGGTGTACGACACGGACCCGGTCGGCGAGGTGCTCGACCAGCCGAGCTTCCTCAACGCGTGCGTGCGCGTCGAGACGGAGCTCGAGCCGCTCGAGCTGCTCGACACGATCAAGCGCCTCGAGCGCGAGCTCGGACGCCGCAGCGGAGGCGTGCGCCACGGGCCGCGCGCGATCGACATCGACGTGCTGACGCTTGGCGAGATCGAGCTCGAGCACGAGCGCATGACGTTGCCGCACGCGCAACTGCTCGGCCGCCGCTTCGTGCTGATCCCGGCGCTCGAGCTCGACTTCGACGCGACGGTGCCCGACGGCGGGCGGCTGTCGGACGCGCTCGCGGCGCTGGGGCTCGAGGAAGGCGTGCGCTGGGCGGGGCCGCCGCTGGAGCTGACGGAGACGGGCCCGGCGCGCTGAGGTTTCCGCCGCAGCGGCTCGGCCGACCGCTCAGGAGCGCCGGGCGCTCACGAGCTGATCGAGCGGCGGTCGTCCCAGCTGGCGAGGCGCAGCAGCGTCGCGCCATCGACGCCGCGACCGGAGACGACGCACAGATGGCCTTCGCGCAGCCATGTGACTACGGGCGCGCCGTTGTACGTGAGCAACCGATACTCCGTGCCGTCGTGACTCGAGACGACGCCGCCGCTGCCCTGCGATGGAGCGTTGCCGGCAACGATCGCGTAGCCGACACGCCGGTGGCCGCTCTCGTAGAACGTCGTCGTCACGGAGCGCCCGTCGACGGTGTCGGTGCGCGTGCCTGTCGAGCGCCAGCCGAAGTGCCCGCCCCAGTACGGGAACGACACCCCATCGACGGATACGGCGAGCTCGGCGCGATCGGTCGAGTTCTCGGCCGGCGCGGCGTGCGTCGCGGCACGTGTCGTCAAGGCGGCCGCGTCGCGCACGCTGAGCGTCGAGGATCCTCCGCTCAGGCTGACGGCGACGGCGAGCGCGATCAGCGCGGTGGCGATCGCGCCGACGGCGGCGAGCCGCGGCCGCAGGCTGTAGCCGCGCGCGTTCGCGTCTGGGCGCTCTCCGCGCGCGGGCGCCGAGCGCGACGAGCGCTGTGCGATCATCGCGTCGACCTTGCGGTGCAGCGACTCGGGCGCGCGCACGTCGCTCGATCGCACGAGCTCGACGAGCTCCGATTCGGTTGGCGGGCGTCTTTCGGTCATGGCGTGTCCCTGCTAGGAAGGACTCCGCCGGGGCGCAATCGTTCCCGGGGCGTCTGCGCAGGCTCGTCGCGGGGCTCGCCTCGCGCGGCGTCTTGCTTGCGCGACGGCGCGTCGGGCTCGTCGGCCAGGCGTGCGGCGACCTGCTTGCGCGCGCGGAACAGCCGCGTCGTGATCGTCGCCTCGCGCACGCGCAGCGCTCGTGCGGCTTCGCGGTAGGAGAGTCCGAGTACGTCGATCGCGACGAGCGCCATGCGGAAGTCCTCGGGGAGCTCGGCGATCGTCGCGTAGACCTCCTGGATCTCGATCGCCTGCTCGGGCCTGCCGATCGGCTTCGGATCGGCCGTGACGACGTCCTCGAGCGTCGCGACGGTCTGCGGGCGGCGGCTCGCGGTACGGCGGTTCGTCAGGAACGTGTTGCGAAGCACGCGCATCAGGTAGAAGAGATCGTCCTCGCCATGGATCACGCGCGGGCGCGAGAGGACCTTCGCGAAGGTCTCCTGCACGAGATCCTCGGCGTCCTCGCGCGAGCCGCACAGCCCCCACGCGGCGCGGTAGAGGCGGTCGACGTGCTGGCTCAGTGACTGTGGGTCGAGAACTCGCATGGCAGCGGGCCTGCGTCCGGCGAGCGGCGCGATCGACCCTTCCGCGACTGTAGCGCCGTGGCTAGGCGACTGTGGCGGAAGGAACCCACGAGGCCGGGAGCACGCCGGCCGGGACTTCGCCGACCATCGGCGGGAAGTAGCGGGTCAGCTCGGCCGCCGGGCGCGCGGCGATCAGCGGGCGAACGTCGGCGATCGTCAGCAGCAGGCGAATCGTGCTGCCGATCTGCAGGTCTGCCGCATTTGGCTGCTCGCCGCCGAGCAGGCCGTCGGCGATCCAAGCGTCGATCCGGTCGAGCTGTGCCGGCAGCGCGGCGAGGTCGGCGCGCACGGCCTCCTCGCGCGCCTTGTTCTTCGTCGCCATCAGCCGTGCCGTGAGTGGCAGCGCGGGGCGCATCAAGCCGATCGGCAGCGGCAGCTTGGCGTCGCCGACGTACGTCAGCATTGCCTCGGGGCGGCTGAGGAAGGCGAGGTCGAGCACGCGCCGCGGGACGGCCTGCAGGACCTCGTCGCCCCAGCGCTCGGCCTCGAGCACCTGCGCGTAGGAGGGCGTGCCGGGCGCCGGCAGCAATGCGGGCTCGGGCACGAGCTCGTCGAGCCGGCGCAGGATCTGGCGGGAGCCGACGAGCCGCTCGCCATCGAGCCGCAGGCCGGGCACGGTGCCGCCGCCGTAGCGCAGCGGGCCGATCAGCATCTGGCTCATCGGCAGCAGATCGACGCGATCGAACGGCATCGACTTCATCCGCAGCGCGACTTCGACGGCGGCGCACGGGTGCGAGCCGGGGAGCACGTAGAGCTTGGCGGCACTCGTCGACATCGCGCAGCCGAGCATAATGGTCGCCGATGCTGCTCGTCGTCGACGTCGGGAACACACAGACTCATTTCGGCGCGTTCCGGGGAGAGGAACTCGTCGAGCATTGGCGCTTTGCGACAGTGCGCCAGTCGACGGCGGATCAGATCGGCGCGGCGCTGCGCAACCTGATGGAGCTGCGCGGCTACGGCTTCGGCGAGATCGAGGCGTCGATCGTCTCCTCGACGGTGCCGCAGCTCGAGCCCGAATGGACGGCGATGGCGCGACGCTACCTGCGCCACGAGATGCTCGTCGTCGGGCCGGGCACAAAGACGGGCATGGCGATCCGCTACGACAACCCGCGCGAGATCGGCGCGGATCGGCTCGTCAACGCGGTAGCGATCCGCGAGCGCTTCGACGGCGCGGCTGTGTGCGTCGATTTCGGCACGGCGACGACGTTCGACGTTGTCTCCAGCAGCGGCGAGTACCTCGGCGGGGCGTTGATGACGGGCATCGAGATCTCGCTCGAGGCGCTCTCAGAGCGCGGCGCGCGGCTGCCGAAGATCGAACTCGCGCCGCCGAAGAGTGTGATCGGCAAGAACACGATCGACGCGATCCGCTCTGGCGTCGTGTTCGGCTACGCAGGCGCGATCGACGCGATCCTGCGACGGCTGTACGACGAGCTTGGCGAACGCACGGCCGTGATCGCCACGGGGGGGCTTGCGGGGCTTGTCGTGCCTTACGCGGAGGAGCTCGACGAGGTCGATGAGTTCTTGACTTTGACGGGGCTCAGGCTGTTGCACGAGCGGAATAGCTAGGGGCCAGGTTTTTTTAAGGGCGGCCTTTCGGCCGCTTGTTGGGTTGCGTGGGTGGGGAGATTCGCGGGGTCTGGTCCTCGCGGTTGTGATGAGCATCTAGCCTGCTGTCGTTGAGAACGGGGCGTGTTAGAGGCCCGGGCTGAGCGCTGTTCAGAACGGAGCGTTTTTGACGGCATCCGGCCTTTTAGGTCGAGCCGGCCTCCGCTCTTTGAGTGAACTTGAGAACGCTCCGGCCGCCACGACAGTTACATGGCCGGCCATCCGGGCCGGCTGTGGATGGACAGGGCGCCGTTGGGCTTCGCACGTCGTGGGCCGGCTGTGGATGCGACAGGCGTTGTTCGGGGGCTTCGCCCCGCCACGGCCATAATTGGCGGATGTCCGTTTCGGAGCGCCTGAAGGAACCGTGGATGCTTGGCGAGCTTCGCGTGCCTAATCGCGTGCTGCTCGCGCCTTTGGCTGGGATCGGGAACTGGTTCGTGCGGTTGCAGGCGAAGCGGTTTGGGGCGGGGATGGCTGTTTCGGAGATGGTCTCGACGCACGCGATCCATTACGGCAACGAGAAGACGTGCGTCGAGATGCTGCGGATCGATCCGCGCGAGCACGACGGCGGGCCGGTCTCGATCCAGCTGTTCGGCGAAGACCCTGCGTTCATGCGCGAGGCTGCCGAACGCGTCGCGGCGATCGGCGCAGACGCGATCGACATCAACATGGGCTGCCCGGTGCCGAAGGTCTGCAAGACGGGCGCCGGTGCGGCGCTGATCGCCAATCCGCAACGTGCGGTCGAGCTCGCACGCGCGGCCGTCGAGGGCGCGAGCGCAGGCGAGCGAAGGCTGCCGGTGACGGTCAAGCTGCGCTCGGGGCTGCGCACGGGCGAGACGAGCGGGTTCGATCTCGCGCACCGGCTCATCGCGGAGGCGGGCGTCGCCGCGATCGCCTTTCACCCGCGCTCGGCTGCGGTTCAACACAAGGGCGTTCCGGACTACGCGCTCGCTGCGCGGCTGGTCGAGTCGCTCGGCGCGCCGGTGATCTTGACGGGCGGCCTTAGCGATGCGGCGCACGTCGGCGAGGCGTTCGAGCAGACGGGCGCGGCGGCGGTGATGCTCGCGCGCGGCGCGCTCGGCAACCCGTGGCTGTTCGCCGAGCTCGTGCACGGACGCGCGGCGTCGCCGTCGCGCGCGGAGGTCGTCGAGGAGCTCGATTGGACGATCGATCGCGCCGTCGAGCACCTCGGCGAGGCGCGCGCGACGCGCTACCTGCGCAAGTTCTATCCGTGGTACATCGCGCGTCTGGAGCTCGACGCACACGACGCGAAGCGCCTGCAGGCGGCGTTGCAGGAATCGGAGACGCTGACGGCCGTGCGGGCGCTGCTGCAAGCGCACGCAACGCCCCTCGCGCTGGCCGTTTAATCGCTTGCCAAGAGGGATTCGGGCCCCGCTATACTGCTGCGCTCTCTGGGGGTCGTCCGCCGCGATTACCCCGCTTGCCGGCGGGGTTTGCGCTCAGTCGGCTCCAACCTGCAATTCGCGATCGAGGGTCACATGCCGAAGGACGTCATCCTCACTCCTGAGGGTCTGAAGAAGCTTCAAGACGAGCTCGACCTGCTCTCCACAGAGAAGCGCCGCGAGGTCGCCGAGCGGATCAAGGAGGCGAGGGAGTTCGGAGACATCTCCGAGAACTCGGAGTACGACGACGCGAAGAACGAGCAGGCGATGCTCGAGAGCCGCATCGCGCAGCTCGGCGAGAAGCTGCGCATGGCGACCGTGATCGAGACGAAGGACCTCTCGACGGACGTCGTGCAGATCGGCTCGGTCGTGCACGTCAAAGACGAAAAGACGGGCAAGTCGGTCAAGTACACGATCGTCGGGTCTGCCGAGGCCAAGCCGGAGGAGCAGAAGCTCTCCAACGAGTCGCCCGTCGGCCGCGCGCTAATCGGCCACAAGCGCAACGAGACCGTCGCCGTGAAGGTCCCGCGCGGCCCCGCGCGCAAGCTGAAGATCACGAAGATCGACGTCGGCTTGCAATAGCGGGCCTGGATGGCCCGCTGTGGTGACGTGCCGCGGCGGGCGGAACGTTCTCCGGCACTCTTAGAGTGGAGCCCGACACGGCCTAGAGGGCTGGATGCCGGTCACAAAGGCGATGAGCGAAACCTCTAAAGACCCACAAGCCGGCGAGTCGCCGAAACACGGCCTGCCCGAGCTGATCGCCGAGCGCCGCGCCAAGCGCGAGCGGGTGCGCACGGCGGACCCGCAAGCCTTCCCGCACGCCTTCCCGGGCGTCGAGCCGGTCGAGACGGTGCTGAGCGCCTACGAGCACCTGCAGGCCGGCGAGGAAACCGACGAGCGCCACCGCGTCGCGGGGCGGATCGCTGCGCGGCGCGGCTCGGGTAAGGCGGCCTTCCTCGACCTCGTCGACCGCACAGGCAAGATCCAGCTCCACGCACGCCAGGACGTGCTTGGCGAGGAGCGCTACGCGCTGCTGACCTCGCTCGACCTCGGCGACCTGCTCGGGGTCGACGGCAGCGCGATGCGCAGCCGCCACGGCGAGGTGTCGCTGCGCGTCGAGGCCTTCGAGATCCTCGGCAAGGCGCTGCGCCCGCCGCCGGACAAGCATCACGGCCTCTCAGACGTCGAGACGCGCTACCGCCACCGCGAGCTCGATCTGATCTCGAGCGAAGAGAGCCGGCGGCTGTTCATCGACCGCGCGCGGATCGTCTCGGCGGTTCGCGCGGCGCTCGACGGCGACGGGTTCGTCGAGGTCGAGACACCCGTCCTCCAGCCGCTCTACGGCGGAGCGATGGCACGCCCGTTCACGACGCACCACAACGCGCTCGACCGCAACCTGTACCTGCGGATCGCGACGGAGCTATACCTCAAGCGACTGATCGTCGGTGGCTTGGAGCGCGTCTACGAGCTCGGCAAGGACTTCCGCAACGAGGGCGTCTCGCACAAGCACAATCCCGAGTTCACGATGGTCGAGTGGTACGAGGCGTATGCCGGCTACGAGGCCGCGATGGAGCGCACCGAAGCGATCGTGCGCGCAGCCGCGGCGGCGATCGGCTACACCGGGGAGCTGGACTTCGCCGCGCCGTGGCCACGCATCGGCTTCGTCGAGGCGATCCAGGCGAAGACCGGGATCGAGCTGACCGACTTTCCCACGGCCGAGGCGCTCGCTGCCGAGATCGAGCGGCGCGAGCTCGCGATCGAGACGAAGGGCAAGGACGTCGCGTGGTTCCAGCTCGCCGACGACCTGCTCGCCAAGTACGTCGAGCCGACGTTGACGCGGCCGTCGTTCGTCGTCGACTATCCGAAGGAGCTCTCGCCGCTGGCGCGCGAGCGTGCCGACAGCCCGGAGATCGTCGAGCGCTTCGAGGCGTTCGCGGCAGGGATGGAGATCGCGAATGGCTTCAGCGAGCTGATCGACCCCGACGAGCAGCGCGAGCGCTTTCAGGCACAAGACCGGATCGACACGCTGACGGACGGCGAGGCGGAGACGATGCCCTACGACGAGGCGTACGTCCAGGCACTCGAGCAGGGCATGCCGCCGACCGGCGGTGTCGGCCTCGGAATCGACCGGCTCGTGATGCTGCTGACCGGCCGCGACTCGATTCGCGAGGTCGTCCTGTTCCCGGCGATGCGCGACTGAGCCGCGAGCGGCCAGCGCGCCGCTCACGCCTCAAGCTGAGGCCGCTCGATGACGATTGACCCCCACGGGGCCGTGTGGTCGGTTGGTAGACTGCCGTTGAGGCCTCAGCGGACCACATATCTCTTTTGAGGCGCCGTCCTCGCAGGAAGGAATCAAGCATGTTCGAGCGATTCACAGAACGGGCCCGCCAGGTCGTCGTTCTCGCGCAGGAGGAGGCGCGGACGCTCAAGCACAACTACATCGGGACCGAGCACATCCTTCTCGGACTGCTGCGCGAGGAGGAGGGGCTGGCGGCCCGGGTGCTGGAGAGCCTTGACATCACCGTCGAGCGGGTGCGCGCGCAGGTCGTGCGGATCGTCGGCTCCGGCGAGGAGGTCACCTCCGGCCAGATTCCCTTCACTCCACGCGCCAAGAAGGTGCTCGAGCTCGCGCTGCGCGAGGCGCTGAGCCTCGGCCACAACTACATCGGCACCGAGCACATCCTGCTCGGGCTCGTGCGCGAGAACGAGGGCGTCGCAGCCCGCATCCTGCTCGACTTCGACGCCGACTCGGAGAAGATCCGCAACGAGGTCATCCGCATGCTCTCCGGTCCCGGCGGGCGCCGCCAGGGTCAGTCCAGCGGCTCCGGCTCGGCTTCCGGCCCGGGCGAGGGCAAGAAGTCCTCGAAGCTGCTCGACCAGTTCGGGCGCAACCTGACGAAGCTCGCCGCCGAAGGCAAGCTCGACCCGTGCGTCGGGCGCGAGACGGAGATCGAGCGGATCATGCAGATCCTCTCGCGGCGCACGAAGAACAACCCCGTGCTCGTTGGCGAGCCGGGCGTCGGCAAGACGGCCGTCGTCGAGGGGCTGGCCCAGCGGATCACGAGCTCCGACGTGCCCGAGCTGCTGCGCAACAAGCAGATCTACACACTCGACCTGGCCGCGCTCGTCGCCGGCTCGAAGTACCGCGGCGAGTTCGAGGAGCGCCTGAAGAAGGTGATGAAGGAGATCACCCAGCGCGGCGACATCATCCTGTTCATCGACGAGCTCCACAACCTCGTCGGAGCGGGCGCGGCCGAGGGCGCGATCGACGCGGCCTCGATCCTCAAGCCGGCATTGGCGCGAGGCGAGCTGCAGACGATCGGTGCGACGACGCTCGAGGAGTACCGCAAGTACCTCGAGCGCGACTCGGCGCTCGAGCGGCGCTTCCAGCAGATCCGCGTGGACGAGCCGACCGTCGACCAGACCGTAGAAATCCTCAAGGGCCTGCGCGACCGCTACGAGCAGCACCACAAAGTGCAGATCACCGACGAGGCGCTGCGCGCCGCCGGCGAACTGGCGAGCCGCTACATCTCAGACCGCTTCCTCCCCGACAAGGCGATCGACTTGATCGATGAGGCAGCGTCGCGGATGCGGATCAAGTCGATGACCTCGCCGCCGGCGAACCGTGAGCTCGAGGGCGAGGTCGAGACGACCCGCCGCGAGAAGGAGGCCGCGATCGAGGCGCAGGAGTTCGAAGAAGGCCGCCGCGCTGCGCGACACCGAGCGAAAGTTGACAAATAAGAAACGCGAGCTCGAGCAGGAGTGGGAATCGGGCGAGGCCGGCGAGCGCCCGTCGATCGGCGAAGAGGAGATCGCGGACATCGTCTCGATGTGGACCGGCATCCCGGTGTTCAAGCTGACCGAGGCCGAGACGCAGAAGCTGATGCGGATGGAGGACGAACTGCACAAGCGCGTGATCGGCCAGCACCCGGCGATTGAGGTCATCTCGAAGGCGATCAGGCGCTCGCGCGCCGGCCTGAAGGACCCGAAGCGCCCGACCGGCTCGTTCATCTTCCTCGGCCCTTCGGGCGTCGGCAAGACCGAGCTCGCGCGCACGCTCGCCGAGTTCCTGTTCGGCGACGACGACGCGATGATCCGGATCGACATGTCGGAGTACATGGAGAAGCACGCCGTCTCGCGACTGGTCGGCTCGCCTCCGGGCTACATCGGCTACGACGAGGGCGGTCAGCTGACCGAGGCGATCCGGCGCAAGCCCTACAGCGTGCTGCTGCTCGACGAGATCGAGAAGGCACACCCTGACGTCTTCAACATCCTGCTGCAGATCCTCGAGGACGGCCGCCTGACGGACGCCCAGGGACGCACGGTCGACTTCCGCCACGCGATCGTGATCATGACGTCGAACATCGGCGCTTCGGAGATCGCGCGCAACACGCCGCTCGGCTTCGCCGTCTCGGAGGACGAGACGGGGATCACCTACGACGACATGAAGGGCCGCATCATGGGCGAGCTGAAGAAGGTCTTCCGCCCTGAGTTCCTCAACCGCATCGACGACGTGATCGTCTTCCACAAGCTGCAGAAGGACGAGATCAAGCAGATCGTCGAGTTGCTGCTGCTGCGGATCCGCGAGTCGATGGCAGAACGCGAGCTGCAGCTCGAGCTGACCGGCGAGGCGAAGGACCTGCTCGTCGAGAAGGGTTGGGACCCGTCGATGGGCGCGCGGCCGCTGCGGCGCGCGATCCAGCGCTACATCGAGGACCCGCTCGCCGACTTCGTCTTGCGCGAGGAGCTGACTCCCGGGGCGACGATCGTGGTCGACCCGACGCCGGAGGGCGAGGAGGGCGAGGTGCGCCTGACGATCGTCAAGCCGAAGAAGCAGAAGACGCCAGTCGGCGTCGGTGCCGAAGGCGGCGCGGCCGAGGAGCTGCCCGAGGGTGCGGAGGCGCCGGCAGACGACGCACCGGAGATCGAGCCCGACGGCGAGTAGCAGCGGGTCGCGCTCGTTCCCGCGCAGCTGACGATCTCGCAGATGACTTCGGCCGACTGGCCGGCGGTCGCGCGCATCTACGAAGCCGGGATCGCCGGCGGCAACGCGACGTTCGAGCCGAGTGCGCCGTCGTTTCAGACCTGGCGTGAGGCGCATTTCGAGGAGCCGTGCCTCGTCGCGCGCGAGGGCTCGGGCGAGGGAGGCGACGTGCTCGGATGGGCGGCGCTCGGCCCGATCTCGCCGCGCCCGGTCTACCGCGGCGTGGCGGAGGTCAGCATCTACGTCGACCCCGGCCATGCGCGCAACGGCGTCGGGCGCGCGCTGCTGAGCGCGCTCGTCGAGCGCTCCGAGCAAGCCGGGTTCTGGACGCTCGTCGCGGGCATCTTCCCCGAGAACACGGCCTCGATCGCGCTGCACTTGGCGTGCGGCTTCGAGCCTGCCGGCCTGCGCAAGCGCGTCGGGCAGATGCCAGGTGGAGGGCCATGGCGCGACGTCGCCTTCTACGAGCGGCGCAGCAGCGTCGTCGGGCTCGACTGACGCGCAGCAGCGTCCCCGCCGCCGCGTAGGCTCACGCGATGGCCCGCGAGACCGCTTATACGTGCACCGAGTGCGGCCTGCAATCGGCGCAGTGGCACGGCCAGTGCCCAGGCTGTGAGGCATGGAACACGCTCGTCGAGGAACGGCTCCCGGCCACGACGCGCGGCGGCGGCGGTCGCGGCGGCAAGCGTGTCGCGGGGGCTGGAGCAGGCGGCGCCAGAGGCCCGAGGGAGCGCCGCCCGACGCTCGCCGCGCGGCCGCTGCGCGAGGTCGGCGCGGCGCCGATCGAGCGCATGTCGACGGGCATCGGCGAGCTCGACCGCGTGCTCGGCGGCGGTCTCGTACCGGGCTCGCTCGTGCTGCTCGGCGGCTCGCCGGGGATCGGCAAGTCGACGCTGACGAACATGGCGCTCGGGCACCTGCAGGACGCCGGCCTGCGCACGCTCTACGTCAGCGGCGAGGAGTCTGCCGAGCAGGTCAGGCTGCGCGCCGAGCGGCTCGGGCCGGGCGCGCTGAAGGTGCCGATCCTCGCCGAGACCGATCTCGACACGGTGCTCGACGCGATCGCCGCCGAAGGGCCTGCGGCCTGCGTGATCGACTCCGTGCAGACGCTCAACTCGGGCGAGCTGTCGGGCGCGCCGGGCTCGGTCGGTCAGGTTCGCGAGGTCGCCGGGCGGATCATGGAACTGGCGAAGGCGCGCGGCACGGCCGTGATCCTCGTCGGCCACGTGACGAAGGAGGGCGCGCTCGCGGGGCCGCGCGTGCTCGAGCACCTCGTCGACTGCGTGCTGCAGTTCGAGGGCGAGCGCGAGCGTCCCTACCGCGAGCTGCGCGCGCTGAAGAACCGCTTCGGCTCGACCAACGAGGCGGGCCTGTTCGAGATGCGCCAAGGCGGACTCGTCGAGGTGCTCGACGCCTCGGCGCGCTTCGTCGCCGAGGCCACGCGCGCGCCGGGCAGCGTCGTGCTCGCCGCGATGGAGGGCTCGCGACCGCTGCTCGTCGAGGTCCAGGCGCTCGTCGCGCCGTCGGAGCTCGAGCAGCCGCGTCGCGTCGTCTCGGGGCTCGATCGCAACCGCCTCGCGCTCGTGCTCGCGATCCTCGGGCGCCACGGACGCATCGGCACCGGTGGCGCGGACGTGTTCGTCAACGTCGTCGGCGGCGTGCGCGTCGACGAGCCCGGCTGTGACCTCGCCGTCGCGCTGGCCGTCGCCAGCGCGAGCCGCGGCGTGCCGCTCAACGGGACCCCGCGGGCATGTTTCGGCGAGCTTGGGCTGACGGGAGAGCTGCGCTGGGTCGGGCACCCCGAGCGGCGCCTGGAAGAGGCCGCCAAGCACGGCTGCGCGAACGTGATCGCGCCGCCCGACAGCGGCGCCGGAGCGCGCGAGGCGGCGACTCTGCGCGAGGCGCTCGCGCTCGCGCTGCCGGCCAATTCGGCGCGCTTGGCGCAGGCTGTCGCTTGACGCGTCGTACAGACGTGTACGAGACGCTAAGAAAAGGCTAAATGCCCTAGAATGCAGGGAAGTGGCTCTACGATCCGGCGAAGATTTTCACACTGAAGTAAGGCCGGAGCCGGGGTTGATGAAGGCACTGGAGATGATTGCTCCAGGCACGGCGCTGCGCGAGGGGATCGAGAACATCCTCCACGCTCGCACCGGTGGCCTGATCGTCATCGGCGAGCCTGAAGACCTCAGCTTCTTGAACTCCGGCGGGATCAAGCTGGAGATCGACTACACGCCTGCGTTCCTCTACCAGGTGGCGAAGATGGACGGCGCGATCGTGCTCAACGCGAACGCGACGAAGATCACGATGGCCAACGTGCAGCTGATGCCCGATCCGACGATCCTCTCGCACGAGACCGGCACGAGGCACCGCACGGCCGAGCGCGTCTCGAAGCAGACCGACGCGCTCGTGATCGCCGTCTCGCAGCGCCGCGAGGTCGTCTCGGTCTACGTCGACGGCGCGAAGTACATCCTCGAGGACATCCCTGTCGTGCTCGCGAAGGCCAACCAGGCGCTCGCGACGCTCGACAAGTACCGCACGCGCCTCGATCAGGTCTCCACGCGCCTGACGGCGCTCGAGTTCGAGGGCGGCGCGACGCTGCACGACGTCCTCACGGTGCTGCAACGCTCGGAGCTCGTCACGCGGATGTCGGTCGAGATCGAGCGCTACATCGTCGAGCTCGGCAGCGAGGGGCGCCTGATCGAGATGCAGCTCGAGGAGACGACCGTCGGCACGGCCGCCGAAAAGGCCGCGCTCGTGCGCGACTACCTGTTCGCCTACTCCGACGAGGCGTTCGCCGCGGGCCTCGAGGAGATCGGCCGCCTCGCCCACCAGGACCTGCTCGACTTCGGCCGCCTCGCCGAGCTGCTCGGCTACGACCGCAAGCTGAACACGCTCGACTATCCCGTCTCGCCGCGTGGCTATCGCGTGCTCGGGCGCATCCCGCGCCTGCCGAAGATCGTCGTCGCCGAGATCGTCAAAGAGTTCGGCGGCCTCGACGAGCTGCTCGCGGCAACCGACGCCGAGCTCGAGGCCGTCGAGGGGGTCGGGGAGATCCGTGCCAAGGACATCCGCGAGGGCCTGCGCCGCCTGCAGGAGATCAACCTCGTCGATCGCTACCTACAGACTTGAAGAAAGGCCGGCATCGGCTGGCCGAGACAAAGGAGAACACCATTCCGCCACAAGCAACGCAAGAGGATGAAGCGCTGGACGTTGAGCTCGAGGTCACACGCGAAGTCGAGTTCATCGAGTTCGAGCTCGGCGACCACGTCGTCTACCCCCATCACGGCGCCGGCAAGGTGCTGAAGAAGGAGGAGATGGAGATGCTCGGCGAAAAGCGCGAGTACCTCACGATCAAGATCCTCCACAACGACATGACCGTTCGAGTGCCCACCGAGAACGCGGCGATCGCCGGGTTGCGCAGGGTGATCGACGAGGAAACGGTCAAAAAGGTCCTCGATGTGCTCCGCGACAACGTCTCGGAGATGCCGAAGAACTGGAACAGGCGCTTCAAGCACAACCGCGACAAGATCAAGACGGGCGACATCTACGAGCTTGCCGAGGTCGTGCGCAACCTCTCGCTGCGCGAGAGCGAGAAGGGTCTCTCGACGGGTGAGAAGCAGATGTTCACGCGGACGAAGAAGATCCTCGCCTCCGAGCTGATGTACGCGCTCGACAAGGACGAGGAAGAGGCCGAGAATTACCTCGACGAGCTGCTCGCCGACTCGGCGACCAGCCAGATGGCCGGAGCGGCGGCCGAGTAACGGGCTTTCGCGCACGCTCCAGCGGCGGGGACGGCCTGCCTGGAGCGTGCGCGGCAGTCTCCGCACATGGCCATCGCCCTGATCGTCGCGGCCGGCTCTGGGCAGCGACTCGGCGCCGACCGCCCGAAGGCGCTCGTCGAGCTGGCCGGCCGCCCGATGCTGCAGTGGTCGCTCGACGCGCTCGCGGACGTCGGCGAGGTCTCGCAGGTCATCGTCGCGATGCCCTCCGGCTTCGCGGCGCCCGCCGGCGTCGAGGGTGTCGAGGGTGGTACGACGCGCTCGGAATCCGTGCGCCGAGCGCTCGCCGCCGCGGCGCCTGGCCCGGCGGAGGAGCCGGTGCTCGTGCACGACGCGGCGCGCCCGCTGCTGACAGCGGCGATCGTGCGCGAGGTTATCGGTGCGCTCGAGCGTGACGAGTCGGCCGACGGCGCGATCGCCGCAGCTCCCGTCACGGACACGATCAAGCGCGCCGACGGTACGCGCGGCGTGCTCGAGACGCTCGATCGCTCGAGCCTCTGGGCCGTGCAGACGCCGCAGGTCTTTCGTCGCGGCGCGTTGCAGCGTGCGCTCGACGTCGCCGAGGACGTGCTCGCCGAAGCGACCGACGACGCGTGGCTGATCGAGCGCGCCGGCGGACGCGTGCTCGTCGTCGCGATCGCGGCCGAGAACCTCAAGGTCACGACGCCGCTCGACCTGGAGCTTGCGGCGAGGCTGCTCGAGCGCCGCGCCGCCGCGACGCGCGGCTGAATCCTGCTTGAATCGCTGACCGCCGATGCTGACCGACTACCACCTGCACCTGCGCCCCGACGAGCTCGACGCGCGCCCCGAGCGCTACTTCGCCGAGGCGAACGTCGAGCGCTATCGCGCGGCCGCGGACGAGCGCGGGATCGCGGAGCTCGGCGTCTCCGAGCACGTCTACCGCTTCGAGCAGGCGCTCGATGTCTGGCGCCACCCCTTCTGGGTTACGTATGCGCTCGACGACATCGACGCCTACTGCGCGTTCATCCGCGAGCAGACCGACTTGCGCCTCGGCATCGAGGCGGACTTCGTGCCCGGTGCAGAGGACCGCATGGTCAACCTGCTGCAGGCGCGCGACTTCGACTACGTGATCGGCTCGGTGCACTTCATCGGCGACGTCGCCGTCGACATGGACGACTACAGCGTGTGGGACTCCGGGCGCAGCGTCGAGGAGGTCTGGAAGCGCTACTTCGAGACGCTCGGCGAGGCCGCGCGCAGCGGCATGTTCGACGTGCTCGCGCACCCGGACCTCGTCAAGGTTTGGGGCACCGAGCGCCCGCGGCCCGACGGCGACCTGCGCTTCTACTACGACCTCGCGATGGACGGCATCGCCGAGTCGGGGATCGCGATCGAGGTCTCGACGGCCGGCTTGCGAAAGCGCGCCAAGGAGCTCTACCCGGCGCCTGCGTTCCTCGAGATGTGCCTCGAAGCCGGCGCGCCGATCGCGCTCTCGAGCGACGCGCACCGCCCCGAGGACATCGGCGCCGACTACGACAGCGCGATCGAGCTGCTCGGGCAGTTCGGCATCACCGAGCTGAGCGTGTTCGACCATCGCCGGCGCCGTCTCGAGCCGCTCGGCGCGAGCGAGCGCGCCGCGTGAGCACGCTCGTCGGCATCGGCTACGACTCGCACCGGCTCGCCGCCGGGCGCAAGCTCGTGATCGGCGGCGTCGAGATCGAGCACGAGCAAGGCCTCGAGGGGCACTCCGACGCCGACGTGCTCACCCACGCCGTGATCGACGCGCTACTCGGCGCAGCCGGGCTCGGCGACATCGGCGAGCACTTCCCCGACACGGACGAGCGCTGGCGCGACGCCGACTCGATCGCGCTGCTCGCGCACGTCGTCTCGCTGATCCGCGACACGGGCCAGGAGATCGTCAACGTCGACTGCACGCTCGTGATGGAGCGCCCGAAGCTCGGAGGGCACAAGGTCGCGATCCGCGACTCGCTCGCCGCGGCGCTCGGGCTCGATGCACGGCGCGTCAACGTCAAGGCGAGCACCGGCGAGGGCATCGGCTTCGTCGGTCGCGGCGAGGGCGTCGCGGCGCTTGCCGTCGCCGGCCTGCAGGCCACTTCCTGAGCGCACGACGCACCGCGACCGTTAAGGTTGCCGCGCAATGAGTCGAGCCGTACGGATACACGACACGCGCAGCGGCGAAGTGCTGGCGATGCAGCCGGCTGACCCGGCGCGCGTCGGCATCTACGCGTGCGGGCCGACCGTCTATAGCCGGATCCACATCGGCAACGCGCGCCCGTTCGTCGTCTTCAGCCTGCTCAAGCGCTTCCTCGAGCACGAGGGCTACGGCGTGCGGCTCGTCGTCAACGTGACCGACGTCAACGACAAGATCTACGACGCCGCGCGCGCGCAGGGCCGTCCCAGCGCAGAGCTCGCGGCCGAGATGACCGGCCTGTATCGCGCCGACACGGATGCGCTTGGCATCGGCCGCCCCGACGACGAGCCGCTCGCATCGGAGACGATCGGTCCGATCGTCGAGCACATCGCGGCGCTCGTCGAGCGCGGCCATGCCTACGCGGCCGGAGGCGACGTCTACTTCCGCGTGCGCTCGGACGATGGCTACGGCACGCTCTCGCACCGTCAGATCGACGACATGGACCAGGGCGAGGGCGTCGAGGGCTCCGAGCGCAAGGAGGACCCGCTCGACTTCGCGCTGTGGAAGGGGCACAAGGACGGCGAGGACACCGTCTGGGACTCGCCGTGGGGCGCTGGGCGCCCAGGCTGGCACATCGAGTGCTCGGCGATGGCCGAGCAGCTGCTCGGCGTCGGCTTCGACATCCACGGCGGCGGCTCGGACCTCGTCTTCCCGCACCACGAGAACGAGGCCGCGCAGACGCGCGCCGCGCGCGGGCAGGAGCTGACGAAGCTGTGGATGCACAACGGCATGATCCAGTTCACCGGCGAGAAGATGGCCAAGTCCGTCGGCAACATCGCGCTGCTTCACGAGGTGATCGGCGGGTACGGCGCCGAGGCGGTCGTGATGTACCTGATCTCTGGGCACTACCGCCAGCCGCTCGCCTTCTCCGAGGCGGCCCTGCAGCAGGCGCGGGCGAACGTGAACCGCATTCGCGAGGCGGGCAGGCGGTTGCAGCCGGGCCCGTCGCGCGCCGATCTCGAACCGCTGCGCGACCGCTTCTTCGATGCGCTCGCGAACGACTTCAACACGCCGACGGCGCTCGGGCTGCTGAACGAATGGCTAGCCGACTCGACCGCCGCGGGATTCGACGTGCGCGGCGACGAGCATCTGCGCGAGATGCTCACCGTGCTCGGCCTCGAGAGCCTGCTTGCTCCGCCTGCAGCGGCTCCCGAGGCCGTCCGCGCACTTGCCGAGCAGCGCGAGCAGGCGCGCGCCGAGCGTGACTTCGCGCGATCTGACGAGCTGCGCGACGAGATCGCTGCGCAGGGCTGGGACGTGCGCGACGGTGCGGACGGCTTCGAGTTGCTGCCGCGGTGATCGTCTACGGGCGCAATCCCGTCTTCGAGGCGCTGCGCGGGCGGCGCAAGCACGCAGTCATGGAAGTCTGGGCGACAGCCGGCGCCGCGCGCGAGCCCTGGCTGGCCGCCGCGAAGCCGCGGATCGTCAGCGGCGAGGAGATCGAGCGCCGCTGCGGCTCGGGCGCGCATCAGGGCGTCTGTGCCGAAGCGGGGGCCTATCCGTATGACTCGGCCGCGCGCCTGCTCGCGCTCGACTCGCCGCTGATCGTCGCGCTCGACCAGATCCAGGACCCCCAGAACCTCGGCTCGATCTGCCGCACGGCCGAGTGCGCAGGCGTCGCCGGCGTCGTGATTCCGGAGCGACGCGCCGCGGAGGTCACGCCGGCCGTCTGCAAGGCCTCCGCAGGGGCCGTCGAGCACCTGCCGATCGCGCGCGTGCGCAACGTCGCGGACTTCCTCGCCGAGGCGCGCGAGGCCGACTGCTGGTGCTACGGCGCGAGCGCCGGCGAGCGGGTCGGCGGGCGCGGGCCGGTCCCGTACGACCGTCCCGACTACGCCGGCTCGGGCGTCGTGCTCGTGCTCGGCAGCGAGGGCGAGGGGCTGCGCCCGCGCGTCGCCAAGGCTTGCGATGAGCTGATCGCGTTGCCGCTGCTCGGGCGGATCGAGTCGCTCAACGTCAGCGCCGCCGCCGCGGCGCTTTTGTACGAGATCTTGCAGCGCCGCAGCGCGGGCCTTGACAACTCTCCATAACTGTGCGACGCTCGCGCCGACATAACGCTGTACCTAAGGTTGAAGCAACCTTAGAAATACATAGCTTTGGCGCCAGGGGAGGAGTGCGCCACTGAGCAAATTGGAGCCTGCCCTCGTGCGGGTCGCCAGAAAGGATCTGCTCGTGGCAAGAATCTCCCATAACCCTAACTCTGAACCTAAGGTTGATGATGGGTATCTGATCGCCCTCGCGAAGCTCGGCGATCGCAACGCGTACGACCGTTTGGTCCGTCGCTACCACGGTTTCGTGCGGCTGAAGGCCTCGTCGTACTTCCTCGCCGGAGGCGACTCCGACGACCTGATCCAAGAGGGGCTCGTCGGCCTGTACAAGGCAATCCGCGACTTCCGTACCGATCGCGAGTCGAGCTTCCGCAACTTCGCCGAGCTCTGCATCACGCGCCAGATCATCACGGCCGTGAAGACGGCGACGCGCAACAAGCACACGCCGCTGAACCAGTACGTCTCGTTCTCCTCGACGCCTGCCGGCGCCGGTGACGACGTGCCGACGCTCGATCAGATCCTGCCGGGACCGACGGTCAACGACCCCGTCAACCAGGTGATCTCCTCCGAGGAGCTGCGCTCGCTCGTCGGCTGCCTCTCGAGCGCGCTCTCAGAGCTCGAGAGCCGTGTGCTCTCGCTGTACCTCGACGGCTATTCCTACGAGCAGGTCGGCGAGCGCCTGGAGTGCGACACGAAGACGGTCGACAACGCGCTGCAGCGGGTCAAGCGGAAGGTCGGCGCGCACCTGCAGGCGCGCGCCGTCGCCGCCTGAGCCGGGTCGGCGGGAGCAGCACCCCGCCGACCCAGGCCCGTCTGCCGCGGCCGGCCGCTAGAGCTGGCCTTCGGCGGGCTGCGAGGAGTTGCTCGGCGGCTCCGGCGTGAGCGCGGAGCTCGGCGCCGGTGTCACTTCGACCGCGAACAGCGCGCTCGCGACGCCCTGATTTTCGGGATCGCCCGGAACCTTCACGCGCAATTGCCGCGTGCCGGTCGCATACAGCGTGTGTTCGAGCACGTAGGTGCCGCCGCTTGAGACTTTCGCGACCTCGACCGTGTGGAAGCCGACGCCGGTGCCGTTCTGCACCTGCAGGTACACCGGGTGTCCGACGTGCCCCGGCGTGACAGTGCCGGAGAACGCGAGCGCCTGGCCGGCCTGGACGCTGCTCGCCGATGCGGATGCGCTCACCCCGTAGCGCACGCCCTCGAACAGCCGCGAGGACGTTTTGCCGGCGCCCGTCACCTTGTAGAAGGTGCTCTGCTGCGGCGTCTGCGCGGGGAACGCGTAGGAACCGTCGGCATCGGCCGTGACCGTCGCGATCGCCGTGAAGCCGCGCTGCAGGCGGTTGCGCTCGAGCAGCGTCACGGGCGCGCTCGGTGCGGCGATCTTGCCGCTGATCGTCGCCGACTGTCCGAAGGAGATCGGGTCGGCCGAGCTTTCGACCGTCAGCGCCGGGTTCTCGGCTTGAGAGATCTCATACGAGAACGATTCCGAGGCGGCCGGCGCGTTGCGCTTGCCGGCGTGCACGATCACGCGGATGTTCGCGTCGCCGGGCACGGCGAACGTGTGCACGATTGTGTATTTGCCGCCGGTGCCGACCGTGCCCGTGTCGATTCGGCGCCATTCTTCGCCGCCGGCCGAGCTCTCGCGCTGCAGCGCGACGACGGCGTTTTCGTCTTCGGGGCTGACCGTGCCCGAGAAGACGACCTTGTTGCTCAGCCCGAGTCGGCGCGTGTGAGCGCGGAACGGGGGCCCGCCGCCGGTGAACAGCTGCGAGCCGTCAGGCGGACCGACGAGGCTGATCTTCGGCGAGACCTTGACGCCTTTGCGGCCGCTCTGCGCGCCGTCGGCCGTCGCGTAGAACTGCGTGTTCGCGGTGAGCGGGGCTGTCTGGAACTGGTAGGTGCCCGTTTTGTCGGTCGTCGCGCTGCCGAGCGCAGCGGGCGTCGGCGAGGCGACCGAGCGGCCGAAGACCGTCACGGTCTGGTTTTCGACGCTCGTGGCCGCCGGGCACGTCAGCGTGCCGTAGACGAGCGTCTTTTCGCCGGCTTCGATGAAGCGCGGCGCGACGTTGACGTCGATCCGGCAGCCGCTGCTCGGCGTGCCGCTGCGCTTGACGCGGGGGTGCCGTCGCGCCGCCAGCGCGCCTGCCGGCGCGAGCGCGAGCGCTGTGGTGGCGATCGCCGCCAGCGCGGCGAGAAGCTTGGTTGAACGCATCTGTGCGCCTCCTTGTGGCTCTCGGTGCGGTTCGGTTCGGCGCGGGCTGCTGCAACCGCGCGACTGCTGAACTAACCCGCCGTTCGGTGCGTCGATGCGGTCTCTCGACGGGCTTGCGAGTCGCTTGAGAAGTTCTGTTTGAGCTTCGTCAAGTGGGGTAGTTCTCTGCCGTTTGATAGATAGAGACGCGCTGGCGCATAGCCGGCGTCGAAAGCACAGTCCGGGGACACGGGGGAGGGGCAGAAATGCGGGGAACGATGGCTTCGCGGCCGAGGACGTGGCGGTTGCATGGACCGTCGACACGGCGCGCGCTTTGTTGGGGGCTCGTCTGTGCGCTGATCGGGCTCGGCTCCTCCGCGGCTGTCGTCGAGGCGGCCGAAGGGCCGCAGAGCCTCGCCGCGCCGAGCATCTCCGGCCTCGCGCGCGACGGGCAGCGTCTGAAAGCGAGCAAGGGCTCGTGGTCGGGGCAGAAGCCGATCGCCTACAGCTACAGCTGGTCGCGGTGCGACGGATCGGGCGCCGCCTGCACGGAGATCTCATCCTCGCCCCACGCCACGCGGCGAGCGGTCCACGAAGATGTCGGCCACACGCTGCGCGTCACCGTCACGGCGACCGACGCCGCCGGTACGACAAGCGCCACCTCGCAACCGAGCGAACCTGTCGAACAAGCCGCCCCACGTAAGGGCAAGGCGCCGAGAATCACAGGGCTCGCGCATGACGGGCAACTGCTGAAGGTTGGTGCGGGCAGCTGGAAGGGCACGCCGCCTGAATCGTTCACCTACGAGTGGCAGGCATGCCCTCGGTCCGGGACCTGCACAGCGATTGCGGGCGCGGATTCATCGAGCTACCGCGTCGCGAGCTCGCAGATCGGCAGCAAGCTGCGAGTGCTCGTCACAGCCAAGAACGCAGCCGGCTCGCTGAGCGTGCTCTCCGGACGTACGGCGAAGATCCTCCCCGGAATCCCTGTGAACACGCTTGCGCCGTCGGTGAGTGGCAGCCTGCAGGAAGGGGCGACGCTGACGGCTGACCCCGGGACGTGGGCCGGGACGGGACCGATCTCCTTCGCCTACCAATGGCTGCGCTGCTCGGTCGCGGGCGGTGGATGTGAGGAAATCTCGGGCGCCACCGAAGCGTCGTACACGGCGAGCGGGCTCGACCTGGCGAGCAACCTCGCCGTCCTCGTGACGGCGACGAACGCGCAGGGAGCCGCCGCTGCGACATCGGCTGAAACGCAGCCGATCCTCGCCATCCTGCCGACGAACACGGTCCTGCCTTCGATCTCGGGGCTACTGCAGGACGGTGGGCTGCTCAGCGTCGCGACCGGCAGCTGGACCGGCACCGAACCGATCTCCTACGCCTATCAGTGGCAGCTGTGCAACGCGCTTGGTCAAGCTTGCGAAACCCTCGCGGGCGCCACCGGTACGAGCCTCGAGCTCGACCCGAGCGAGATCGGCAAGACGCTCGACGTCGTCGTAACGGCCACGAACGCGGCGGGCTCGACGTCGGTCACGAGCCCGCTGACGAGCCTGATCGCGGGCATCGTGCCGACCAACACCCTGCTGCCTGGTATTTCGGGCGTGCTGCAGGATGGATCGCTGCTGAGTGCGACGAACGGATCGTGGACGGGTAGCGAACCGATCTCCTATGCCTACCAGTGGCAGCTGTGCAACGCGCTCGGCAAAGCCTGCGAAGACATCTCGGGTGCCACCGCCCCGAGCCTGAAGCTCGACCCGGGCGAGATCGGCAAGACGCTGGCGCTCACGGTCACGGCGACGAACGCCGCAGGGTCGACTTCGGCGACGAGCTCCGTGACGGGCTTGATCGAAGGGGTTTTGCCGAAAAACACGGCGCTGCCGAGCATCGGCGGGACGCTGAAGCTCAACCAGCTGCTGACGGCCACGCCGGGATCGTGGACGGGCACCGAACCGATCTCCTACGCGTACCAGTGGCAGCTCTGCGTCCTCGGCACGTGCACGGACATCGCGAAAGCGACGAGCCCGACGTTCCTGCTCGGAGCGCTCGACGTGGCCAACACGGTACGCGTCGTCGTCACGGCGACGAACGTGGCCGGCAAAACGGCTGCGATCTCACCCGTGACGGGCACGATCGCCGGGCTCTTGTGAGTCGTCGACTCCTGTAAGCGTCGGCCGTTACGGCACGATCACGTTCGCCGGGTCCGGCTGCTCCTCCGGCGGCGCCTGGCTGTAATCGCCGAACGGTCCATCGCGCAGCGCGACGACGCTGCCGACGCCGTCGCGCTCGGCGAGCTCGATGAAGCGCTTCGCCTCGGGCGTGTTGCGCATCAGGCCATCGAGGATCGGGCCGAGCGCCTGCGTCGAGGCGAGGCCCATGTTCTCGTAAGCCTGGTTGACGATCAGCTTCATCGCCGAGAGCTGCGAGAGCGGGATCTCGGCGAGCTGCTCGGCGCGCTCGCGGACCTCCGCCTCGAGCCTCGCGAACGGGACGGCCGCGTTGATCAGGCCGTGCTCGACCGCCTGCACGCCCGACAGCGGCTTGCCCGTCAGCGCCATTTCCTTCGCCTTCGTCAAGCCGAGCCGGTACAGCCACATGCCCGTCAGGTAGCAGCCCCACATGCGCGAGTAGGACGTGCCGATGCGCGCGTCCTCGCTGGCGATGACGAGGTCGGCGCAGAGCGCCATGTCGCTGCCGCCGCCGACGCACCAGCCGTGGACCTGAGCGATGACGGGCTTCGAGGAGTGCCACAGCGACATGAACTTCGGCACCGGGCCGAATGCCTGCGAGGTCGCCATCGCGAAGTCCTTGCCGGGGTCCCACTCACCGTCGGTCGTCATCCCCTCGTCCCAGTGGTGAAAGCCGCCGCCGAAGTCGAAGCCGGCGCAGAACGAGCGCCCGGCGCCGCGCAGCACGATCACCTTCACCCGTGCATCGCCGTTCGCCGCGCGCACGGCCGCCTCGATCTCCTCAGGCATCGGCGGGACGATCGTGTTCAACCGCTCCGGGCGGTTCAGCGTGATCGTCGCGATCGCGCCGTCAACGCCGTACAGCAACGTCTCGTAGGACATCTGGCCTCCTCGAATAGAACGGCAGGCAGCCGGGCATCTAAATGTCTGACGATGTCATCCCGAACCCTCCGGGGCGATGCTATTCGCCGAGCCGCAGAACTCGAGCGTTCGCGGGCAGTCCAAGGCTTCAAGCGCCATTTTGGACGTGGGTCGAACGACTTAACGACCGCTGCCGGACACAATCGCAGCATGTCCCAGAGTGCCTCAGCCGAGCTGCACGCGCCGCCGCGAGCGCTGCCGATGCCGCCGTCGTTCAGTCCCGGCACGGCGCCGCTGGGCTGGGGCGCCGCAGGCGCCGCCGAGCAGCCGTTCGACGAGGGCGAGCCGACGGGCGCGCGTGCGACCGAGCACGATCGCCGCCTGCGCGAGTCGCTCGACGGGCTCGATCTACGCGAGCTGAGCGCCGCCGTCGCGCGCGACGCGAGCGAGCGCGGGATCTGCTTCGGCACGGCCGAGGGCACGCAGCCGTTTCGGATCGACCCGATCCCGCGGCTGATCGACGCTGCGCAGTGGCGCGAGCTGTCGGCCGGCATCGCGCAGCGCGTCCGCGCGCTCGAGCTGTTCGTACGTGACATCTATGGCGCACAGCGGATTCTTGCCGACGGCGTCGTGCCCGAGCGCGCGATCTCGGGCGCCGCGCACTACGAGCCGCTGCTTGCCGGCATGGGCGGGCAGATCCGCTCGTGGATCACGCTCGCCGGGCTCGACGTCGTGCGCGACAGCGACGGGACGTTCAAGGTGCTCGAGGACAACTTGCGCACGCCGTCGGGAATCGCCTACGCGGTCGCGACGCGCGAAGTGCTCGGCGAGCACCTCACGATGCCGGATGGGCTCGACGTGCACCCGCTCGACGACGCCTTCGCGACGCTCGGCGAGGCGCTGCGCGCCGCGGCGCCCGAAGAGGCCGGCGAGGAGCCATGCGTCGTGCTGCTCAGCGACGGCGAGCGCAACTCGGCGTTCTACGAGCACCAGACGATCGCGCGGATCCTCGAGTTGCCGCTCGTGCTCGCCGAGCAGCTCTCGGTGCGGGGCGCGCGCCTGTTCGCGCGCCTGCCCGAGGGCGAGCGCGCGGTCGACGTCGTCTATCGGCGCACCGACGAGGATCGCCTGTGCGACGACGACGGCGAGCCGACGCACGTCGCTGCGCTGCTGCTCGAGCCCGTCCTCGCCGGCACGCTCGCGTGCGTCAACGCGTTCGGCACGGGCGTCGCCGACGACAAGCTGCTGCACGCGTACGTCGAGGAGATCGTCCGCTACTACCTCGCCGAAGAGCCGCTGATCGGCTCCGTACCGACATACGATCCCGGCCGGCCGGAGATGCTCGAGATGATCCTCGACCGGATCGACGAGCTCGTGATCAAGCCACGCAGCGGACACGGGGGCTACGGCGTTGTGATCGCGCCGCACGCGCGTGCGGCGGACGTGCGCAAAGCCGCCGAGGAACTCGCTGCGGCGCCGGAGCGGTTCGTCGTGCAGGAGACGGTCATGCTCTCGCGCCACCCGACCGTTACCGACGGCCGCTTGGAGCCGCGCCACGTCGATCTGCGCCCGTTCGCGATCTCGAGCGGCGAGCAGGTGCACGTGCTGCCGGGCGGCCTCACGCGCGTCGCGTTCGACGCCGACGCGCTCGTCGTCAACTCCTCGCAGAACGGCGGCAGCAAGGACACGTGGGTGCTCAGATGAGCAGACCCGTGATCGGCGTGACGGTCTCCGAGATCCGCCACAAGGAAGACGTTCAGCGCGTGCGTCACGGCGAGCCGACGCAGACGGAGATGACGCTCGGGCTCTCCTACATGCGCGCCGTCGAGATGGCCGGCGGGCTGCCCGTCGCGCTGCCGCCGCTGACGACGGAGAACGTCGACGCGCTGCTCGACCACCTCTCGGGCCTGCTGCTGACGGGCGGCCCCGACCTCGACCCCTCGACCTACGGCGCGACGCCGCACCCGGAGCTCGGCCCGATAGACCCCGTCGTCGACGCATTCGAGCTCGCGCTCTGCCGCCACGCCTACCGCCGTCGCATGCCGATCCTCGGCATCTGCCGCGGCGCGCAGCTGCTCAACGTCGCGCGTCAGGGGACGCTGCACCAGCACGTTCCGGAGTTCACGAACGGCACGATCGAGCACCGCCAGAAGGAAATTGGCACGCACACGAGCCATGAGGTCCGCGTCGCGCCCGACTCGAGCCTCGCGCAGACGACCGGCGGCGGGCCGGTCAAGGTCAACTCGTTTCACCACCAGGCGATCGACCGGCTCGGCTTCGGCTTGCGCGCCGTCGCGTGGTCTGAAGACGGCGTCATCGAGGCGATCGAGGAGGTCGAAGGGCGCTTCATCCTCGGCGTGCAGTGGCACGCGGAGACGCTCGTCGCCGACGCCGAGCAGCTCTCGCTGTTCGAACGGCTCGTCGAGGCGACGAGGCACCCCGGCATGGCAGCGCCGCGCGAACGCGCCGGGATCGACCGTGACGAACAGGAGGACTTCGGTGCCCACGCAGTCTGAGCTCGCGCCGCCGCCTGCCACGATCGAGACCGACGCGCCCGAGCCCGTGCACAGCCCAGGCGAGTGGTCGCGCTGGGCGCCGAACAACGCCGGCGCGTCGTGGACGATCGGCGTCGAGGAGGAGGTGATGCTGCTCGACCCGTCAAACTGGGCGCTCGCCTCGCGCGGGGATGCGGTGATGTCGCAGCTCACGGGAGAGCTCGCGTCGCACACGAGCACGGAGACGCACGGCTCGGCGCTCGAGCTGCGCACGGACCCGCACGCGACCGTCGCGGCAGGCATCGCACAGCTCGAGGACCTGCGCGGCGACCTCGCGCGCGAGCTCGAGCTGCTCGACATGCGCGCGGCCGTCGCGGGGCTGCACCCGTTCACGCTGTGGCAGGACACGCAGATCTCCGAAGGCGACCGCTATCGCTTCCTCTACGGGTCGATGCGCGAGCTCGCTCGGCGCGAGCCGACGTTCGCGCTGCACGTGCACGTCGCGCTGCCCGACCCCGAAAGCGCCGTGCGCGCGATCAACCGGCTGCGCACGCACTTGCCGCTGCTGCTCGCGTTGTCAGCCAACTCGCCGTTCTGGCAGGGCCGCGAGACGGGCCTCGCCTCGGCGCGCACGCCGCTGTTCCAGGCGTTCCCGCGCGTGGGCATCCCGCGCGCGTTCCTCGATTACGAAGACTACGTCTCGACGATCGACCTGCTGCTGCGCCTGGAGGCATTTCCGGAGCCGACGTTCCTCTGGTGGGACGCGCGCCTGCAGCCGCGCTTCGGCACGATCGAGGTGCGGATCATGGACGCGCAGACGACCGTCGCCGACTCGGCCGCGCTGACGGCGCTCGTGCAGTGCCTCGTGCGCCTCGAGGCGAGCGACGAGGGGTCGGGCGCCGACCCGCTGCTCGACCTGCCCGAGGTGCTCGCCGAGAACCGCTTCCTCGCGGCGCGCGACGGAGCCGAGGCGAGCCTGATCGACGCGCAGCTCGGGCGCCGCTCGCCGGTCGCGGAGGTGCTCGAGGCGATCCTCGAGCGCTGCATGCCGCACGCCGAAGACCTCGGCTGCGTCGAGGAGCTTCAGCTCACGCGCAACCTCGCCGCGACGCCGCGCCCGGTGCGCCAGCTCGACCTCGCGCGCGGCCCGGACAAGCTGCCGGGCCTCGTCGAGGCGCTCTCGGCGCTGTTCTGAGCGCGCGAATTCACGCGCGCGGGGCGTAGTCTTCGCCCGCGATGGCCCGATCGGTTGCAGGCTGAGTTCGTGCGCGCGCTCGTGCAGCGGGTCACGCGCGCGAGCGTCGCCGTCGGCGAGCGCACGGTCGCGGAGATCGGCCCGGGCCTGCTCGTGCTGCTCGGCGTCTCGCGCGAGGACGACGCCGGCGCCGCGGACCGGCTCGCGGAGAAGGTCCGCGCGCTGCGCATCTTCAACGACGCCGACGGGCGGATGAACGAGGCGCTCGGCGAGCGCGAGATCCTCTGCGTGAGCCAGTTCACGCTGTATGGCGACGCGCGCAAGGGCAACCGACCGAGCTTCGTCGCGGCGGCGCCGGGCGAGCTGGCGCAGCCGCTGTACGAGCGCTTCTGCGAGCGCAGCGGCGCGCGGCGCGGCGAGTTCGGCGCGCACATGGCCGTGAGCCTCGTCAACGACGGACCGGTCACGGTGATGCTCGAGACATGAGCACGAGCACGGCGCGAACAGAGAACGTCCGAGAGGACGTCATCCTCTACGTGATCCTCGGTTCGCACGCGTGCCGTTCGGGTTCGCTGATGCTCGAGCACAAGCGCATCGCGTACCGGCGCGTCGTGCTGCCGACGGGCGCGCACCCGCTGCTCGTGCGCGCGCTCGGCTTCCCTGGGCATCGCGAGCCGATCCGCAGCGTCGACGGCGCGACGCACGGCTCGCTCGCGCTGCTCGACCGGCTCGGCACGGTGCCGGCGCTGCGCTACGGATCGGAGCGCGTGCAGACGAACGTCGCAATCGCGGACTTCCTCGAGCGCGTCGAGCCTGAGCCGCCGCTGTTTCCGCCCGATGCAGGGCAGCGGCGTGCCGTCGAGGAGGCGCAGGGGTGGGGCGACGGGCCGTTCCAGATGGCGGCGCGACGGATCGTGCTCGCCGGCGCGCGCCACGGTCTCGACGCGCTTCGCGATCGTGCCAATGACGGTCGGCTCGGGCCGCTGCTCGCGAAGAGCGAGCGCTCGCGAACAATCAACAGCGAGATCGCGGCCCGGATGATCTTTCGCGCCAACCCGCAAAGCGAAACGGAGCTGCTTGCCGAGCTTTCGTCGTTGCTCGACCGGATCGACGGATGGATCGAGGCTGGCGTGCTGGGCGGCCCCCAGCTGAACGTCGCCGACCTGATGATCGCGCCGAGCCTCGCGCTGATCGCCTACCGGCTCGACTTGCGCGCGCAGATCGAAGCGCGCCCGGCGTGGGTATGGCTCGAGCGCGTGCTGCCCGAGCCGCCGCTCAGCCACGCGTGAGCGGCGCGCGCTCGTGCCGGGCGCACGCCTCGCTCGGGCTCAGGCCGTGACGGGCTGCGAAGCGTCGCGGTCGCGCGTGCTCGCGGCGGCCATCGGCTCGGCGAGCGCGCGGCCGTGGCGGATCAGGTCGGCGGCGCGCTCGGCGAGCGCGATCGTCGGCGCGTTCGTGTTCCCGCGCGGGACGGTCGGCATCACGGACGCATCGACGACGCGCAACCCCTGCAGGCCGTTGACGCGCAGCTCGGTGTCGACGACGGCGGCTGCGTCATCGCCCATCCGGCACGTGCCGCACGGGTGGTAGATCGCGAACGTCGTGCGCGCGACGTGCTCGCGCAGCGCCTCGTCGCTGGCGCCAGCGGGGACGTTGAAGGGCGTCTCTGCGTACGGCGCCATCGCGGGCTGCGCGCAGACCTCGAGCAGCAGTCGCACGCCGGCGATCATCCGCGCCATGTCCTCGCCGTCGGCGTAGAAGTTGTTGTGCACGATCGGCTTCGCCGTCGGGTCGCTCGAAGCGAGCCGCACCGAGCCGCGGCTGCGCGGCGTCAGCAGGCACGGCGAAGCCCAGACGCCGTGCGCCTCGGGATCGCGCATGCCCTCCTCGACGATGTGCACGGGCGCGATGTGGAACTGCGTGTCTGGCGCCGGCGCGCGCCCATCGACGCGCGCGAAGCCGCCGGCCTCGGCGAGGTTCGACGCGAACGGGCCAGTCTGCGTCGCTTCGTACTCCTCGAGCGCTGCGGGCTCGAGCGCGAGCAGCAGGCTCTCGGGCTCGGGCGTCGTCCAGACGAGCTGCGCGGCGGCGTGGTCTGAGAGGTTCTCGCCGACGGCAGGCTGCTCGAGCAGCAGCTCGATTTCGCGCATCGCGAGGTGCTCGGCGGGGCCTACGCCGGATAGCATCAAGAGCTGCGGCGAGTTGTACGCGCCGCCGCAGAGGATCACCTCGCGCTGCGCGCGAAGCTCCTGCGCCTGACCGAGCTGGCTCGCTTCGACGCCGACGGCCTGCGTGCCCTCGAACAGGACGCGGCGCACGTGCATGTACGGCATCACGGTGAGGTTCTCTCGCTCGGCGGCGGGGTGCAGGTAGGCGACGGCGGCGCTTGCGCGCATGCCGCCGCGCTGCGTCACCTGGTACATGCCGACGCCGTCCTGCTCGTCACCGTTGAAGTCGTCGTTGCGCTGCAGGCCGGCCTGCTCGCCGGCGTCGACGAAGGCGTGTGAGATCTTGTTGTGCGAGCGCTCGTCGCTGACCGGCAGCGGCCCGCCGGCGCCGTGCCACTGGGATGCGCCGCGCTCGTTGTCCTCGGCCTTGATGAAGTACGGCAGCAGGTCGGCGGCGCCCCAGCCGGGGACGTTCCACTCGTCGTAGTCGCGGCGGTTGCCGCGGATGTAGACCATCGCGTTGACCGACGAGGAGCCGCCGAGCACGCGCCCGCGTGGCAGCGTGATGCGACGGCCGTTGCACTCGCGCTCGGGCGCGGAGTGGTAGTCCCAGTCGACCTCGGTGCCGCCGAGCTGCAGGTAGCCGAGCGGGACGTGGATGTTCTCGAGCGTGTCGGGCGGCCCGGCCTCGAGCAGCAGCACCTGCACGTCCGGGTCCTCGCTGAGACGGTTGGCGAGCACACAACCCGCCGATCCTGCTCCGACGATCACGTAGTCGTACATTTTTCGCGACCCCCTTCCTCGGCGGCCAACGATACTCCTCCGCCTGCCGCCGAGCGATGGCTTCGAGCCGGTCGAGCCGTGCGCGGGATGGGCGCCCCGCGCACGCGCTACTTGATGTTGGCGCCGGAGGCGCTGACGGCGTACCACGTGCCACCGAATTGCCTGACGCCTGCGTAGCTCGTTTCGCCGCGTTCGCTTGCGGCGGCGTAGCGATACAGCGGATGCCCGGCGTACGTCACCTGGCGCTTGCCGCCGGGCAGCGCGATCGTCGAGACGAGCGACGCCTTCAGGCCGGGACCGACGCTCGGCTGTCCGCTCGTCTCCAGCGCAGGCCACGTCGTCGAGCATTCGCTCGTCTTCAGGCACGTGTTCTGCTTTCCGCTGTCCTTCGAGAAGCGGTACAGCGTGAAGCCGGAGGAGTCGACGAGGATCGAGCCGAGGCTCGTGTGGCGCAGCTGGATCTTCTGCGCTCGAGCGGCGTGTGCGCCGGGCGTCGCGCCCGCGCCTGCTGGGGCGAGGAGCGAGGCGATCGCGGCGGTGGCGGCGAGCGCTCCCGCGAGCATCGCGGTCAGGTTGCGGGCGATGTGGGCCGGCGGGCGATATGTGCGGTTCATCTGGTGCCTCCGAATCTGGGTTGCGACTGCGTCGGCTGAATCGAATCGATCGACGTCTCTCGACAGTGAAGACGCCGAAGCGCGCACATGCTTCCCGGCGCCTGTCCCGCTCGTGGCGTGTGGCTGCTCGCTTAGGCTTCGGCTGTGGGACGGCAGCCTGCACAAGCAAGCGGCTCGCTGTCGTGGGCCGTGCGCGCGATCCTCGCGCTGGCGGCGGTGCTGTGCGTCGCGTCGATCTTCGCGGTTTGGGCGAACCGGCAGCTGCTCGACACAGGCAACTGGACGCGGACGAACACGAAGCTGCTCGAAAACCGCGCGATCAAGCGCGAGCTGTCGGCTTACCTGACAGAACAGCTCTACGCGAACGCCGACCTCGCGGGTGCGCTGCAATCGGGACTGCCGAAGGAGCTCCAGCCGCTCGCGGCGTCGGCTGTGGGCGGCCTGCGGACGGTTCTCGAAGAAGGCATCGTCGTGGCGCTCGGCACGTCGCAGCTGCAGACGCTGTGGCGCGCGGCGAGCGAACTCACGCACCGGCAGCTCGTCGCGCTGATCGAGAACAAGCGGAAGCTCGTGCGCACGCCGGGCGGCGGCGCGGTAGTGCTCGACCTGCGTCCGATCGTTGCCAACCTAGGGCGACGCTTCGGCGCGCCCGCGGCTGTCGTCGAGAAGCTGCGCACGGCGGTGGGGGAGGTCACGATCCTGCGCTCGAAGACGCTCGAAACGATGCAGGGCGCGGCGCGGGGCCTGCGCGATCTCGCGGTCGTCCTGCCGGCGCTCGCGCTGCTTGCGCTCGCGCTTGCGGTCGGTCTCTCGCGCGGGCGGCGCAGCCGCGCGCTCACGGCGGCGGGCCTCGTCGGCGTCGGCGCCGGCCTGGCAACGCTGATCGTGCGCTCGCTCGCGGGCACGCGCGTGGTCGACGAGCTCGCGCGCACCGAAGCGGTGCGCCCGGCCGCGAGCGCGGCATGGTCGATCCTCACGAGCCTGCTCGTCGAGCTGTCGGTCGCGACGATCTGCGTCGGCGCGCTGGTCGTGCTCGCGGGCCTGCTCGGCGGGCGCTCTCGATCGGCGTCGGCGACGCGCCACGCGCGCGCCGCATGAGCCGTCAGCTCTCGGCGAGCGCCTGGCGCTTGATCTGCTCGAACTCGGCCTCGTTGATCGCGCCGCGGCTGAGCAGCTCGTGCGCTTTTGCGATCTTCTCGGTCGGGTCGGGCTTGGCGGCGACGGACTGGACGTAGTGGTCGAAGCTCTGCTTCGCTTCCTGCTGCGCTTTCTGCGCGCGCTCGACCATCCCGTCGTGCTGCGTCAGCAGGTACGCGAACGTGCCGATGTACGGCAGCACGACGATGAAGAGGATCCACGCGACCTTCGCCGCGCCGGTCGTGTCGTGGCGGCGGAAGAGGTCGCCGAGCACGTTGAAGAGGATCATCAGCCAGACGACGAAGACGAAGAAGAACAGGATCGTCCAGAAGATTTCCGACAGCGGATAGTTCGTGGCGAGGATCATCGTCGTGCTCCTGTTCGAGGTCCGTGATCCGGCGGGGGCCGGGCAAGCAGCAGATGCTACTTGCGCTCGCGGTCAGCGAACGGCGCGCGAACTCGCCTCCGAACGCGCGGATCTGCCCGTTCGGTTAACGCCACTCGCCGCGACGGTAACCGGCGCGGGCACGCAGCAGGAAGCCGATGGCGAGCAGCCCGAAGACGACGGCGACGGCCCAGCGCCCTTTGACGGCGGACGGAATCGCGATCAGCAACGCGCCGACGGCGGCGCACAGCGAGAAGACGATGTTGGCCACACGGATGATCGTGGCATGCCAGGACTGCAGGTATGGCGCCGAGCTGCCGAAGGGGACCGCAGAGCGACAACGCTGGGGTTACGGAGGCGCGCCGCGCCTGCCGGGCTCATCGGGGAGGGCCTGAATGGCGTTCACGAAGGCAGCAGCGCAGGGGGGTCGAGCGAGTGCGTCCCACGCTTGCTCACGCTCGCGCTCGCGCGCGCAGAGCGACGCGCCTCGGGCCCGTTTGCTCCTAGCGCCGGTCTTCCTGATCGCGCTGGCGGTTCTGGCGCTCGCCGGCGCAGGGCCGGTGCGCGCACAGGCCGGTGCAGCGGCGGCGCCGCAGGTGAGCATCGCGCTGCGCGCGGACCCGTTCGTCCAGCTCGGCGACAAGCTCACGGTCACGATCGCGGGCGAGAGCGGTCTCGGCGGCTTCGGCTCGGCGGTCGCGATCTCGGGCGACGGGACGACGGCGATCGTCGGCGCGCCGGGTGACGCGGGCGGGCGCGGAGCAGCTTGGGTGTTCACGCGCGAAGGCTCGGCGTGGACGCAGCAGAGCGAAAAGCTGACAGACGGCGAAGTGACGGGTGGCAGCCTGCCCGAACCGACGGCGTTCGGCGCGAGCGTGGCGATCTCGGCGGACGGCACGACGGCAGTCGTCGGCGGACCGGGCGACGCGGCGGGCGTGGGCGCTGTGTGGGTGTTCACGCGCGAAGGCTCGACGTGGGCGCAGCAGGGCGAAAAGCTGACGGGCGGCGAAGAGGAAGGCGCGGCCGAACTCGGCCGCAGCGTCGCGGTCTCAGGCGACGGCGCGACGGCGCTCGCGGGCGGACCGCGTGACGCGAAAAGCTTGGGAGCGGCTTGGGTGTTCGCGCGCGAAGGCGCGACGTGGGCACAGCAAGGCGCGAAGCTGCTTGGCGGGCACGAGTCCGGGCACGGGCAGTTCGGCGGCAGCGTCGCGCTGTCGGGCGACGGGGACACGGCGCTGATCGGCGCTCGCGCGGATCACTCGGTCACGAACACGGGCGCCGCATGGGCGTTCTCGCGAACCGGCTCGACGTGGGCGCAGCAGGGCGAAAAGCTGACGGGCGCGGGCGAGACGGCGGGCGGCGAATTCGCGAGCAGCGTGACGCTCTCGGACGACGGCGAAACGGCGCTGATCGGCGGCGTCGCAAACGAAGGCGGCACAGGCGCGGCGTGGGCGTTTACGCACGAAGGCTCGAGTTGGCAGCAGCAGGGCGAAAAGCTGACGGGCGGCGAAGCGGCGCCGGCGGCGTTCGGCAGCGCTGTCGCGCTGTCGGCGAACGGCACGAAGGCGCTCGTCGGCTCGAGCGGCGATGTGCTCGAAGCTGGCGCGGCATGGACCTTCTCGAGCGAAGGCGCCGGCTGGGTTCGCCAGGGCGCGAAGCTCACGGGCGGCGGCGAGGCCGGCGCGGGCGCATTCGGCTCGAGCGTCGCGCTGTCGGACGGCGCGCACACGGCGCTCGTCGGAGGACCGCAGGACGGTCTCGGCGCGGGCGCCGTCTGGGCATTCGCCGCCGGCGCCGGCGAAGAACTTCCGCTCGGCAGCGAAACGGACGCGAACGGCGGCGGCAAACCGCGCGCGAGCAGCGGCGGCGTGTCGGGTGGCACGCTGGAAACCGGCGCGGCGCGGCCGCATGCGCGTGGCGGTCTGAGCACGGCGAGCGCGAGCTCGACGCGGCTCGCGTCGCTGTTCGCGCACGCGCTCGCGCCGTCGGGCTCGGCCGCGCGGATCGGCGCGCTGCTGAGGCGCGGAGCGTTCGTCGCTCCGCTGCGCTCGTTCGCGCCAGGGAAGGCCGTGATCTACTGGTACCTGCCGGCGCAGCGCTCGTCGCACTCGAGCAAGGTGAGCGCACCGCTGCTCATCGCGGGCGGGAAGGTCGCCTTCCGCAAGGCCGGCACGGCCGCGATCGTCGTCAGGCTGACGCGTGCGGGCGAGCGGTTGCTGAAGCACTCCAAGCACGTGTCGCTGAGCGCGAAGGCGATGTTCGCGCCGAACGGAGCTACGCCGATCCGCGCGCAGCGCGGGTTTGTCCTCAAGCGTTAGGGAGCGTCGAATCCGAGAAGCCGCAAACTGCGTGTTATCGCTCGTTTCCGGCTATTGAAGCTGACGCGTCTTCGGGGCTAGAGTCTCCTCGACCACGGTGCTCTTGCGCCTTGGGGGGTGGCAGCCGGTCCAAATTGGACCGCTGCTGGGTGCGGCAAGCGAGGGAGACGAGCGCCGATGAGACCGCGACGTAAGAGAGACGACGTACCGCGTTACCGGGGCTCGATAGGCCGAGTTGGGCTCGCGGCGCTGGCAGTTATCGCCGCCGGACTCATATGGGTGACGTTGGCTGGTGGAACCCAGCCATTTGACAGCTACGAGGCTGCGGTCGCGTCCGACAGCCCGATCGCGCAACTGCGTTTGAGCGACTCGTCGGGCGAACCAACGATCGCCGACTCGGCGGGCTCGTTCAGCGCCACGAATCACGGGATCGTGTTGGGCGGGGAAGGGCCGTTCGAAGGCAGCAAGAGCGGCGCCTTCGGTGGCTCTGCCTATGCATCGCTCTCCAATCCATTGGCCGGCAAGACCGAATTCACGGCTGAGGCTTGGGTCAACTGGACCGGCGGCGCGTCCTACAAGCAGCCGATCTTCGACTTCGGCTCGAGCACAACCAACTACATGTACCTGACCCCAGCTTCGGCCTTGTCAGGGCACAAGATGCTGTTCGAACTTCACACCACCGCAGGCGCCTCCGCCGAAGTCAGCGCAACCAAATTGAAAGCGAGCAGCTGGGAATACGTCGCTGTCACAGAGACGAGCGGAGGGCTGCTGACGCTCTATCTGGACGGCGAAGAAGTGGCCCACACAACCGGCGCGACGATCACGCCGGCCTCGCTGGGCACGGTCGCCAACGACTATCTAGGCAAGTCGCAGGTCTCCGAAGATCCGCTGTTCAACGGCAAACTCAGCAATGTCGCCTTCTACGGCGCCGCGCTTTCGGCGAGCCGGATCAAAACCCACTACAGCGAAGCCGAGTTCCCGGTCAACACGATCGCGCCGACGATCACGGGGACCGCAAAGGACGGCTCGACGCTGACCGCGCACGCCAACAGCTGGTCAGGGCTGACGCCGATCACATTCGAATATCAGTGGACGCGCTGTGACGCGTCGGGTCTTAGCTGCAGCAACATATCCTCAGCGAAATCTACGAAATACGAAGCTGTCCACGCCGACGTCGGCTCAACTCTTCGCGTCGAAGTGGTAGCGAAAAACAGCGCGGGGGAAGGCGCCAAGACGTCTGCTCAAACCGCGACGATCGCGGCGATCAAACCGTCGAACGTGACAGCGCCAGCGATCACTGGCACGCCACCAAATGTCGGGAAAGTCCTCACGGCGAGCGAAGGCGCGTGGGAAGGATCTCCCGTGACGTCCTATGCCTATCAGTGGAAAAAATGCAACAGCTCGGGCGAAGCTTGCACGAATATCGTAGGGGCGACGGCGCCGACTTTCCGCGTGGAACCGGCGCAGATAGTCAGCACGATCCGGGTCACGGTAGAAGCCAAAAACTCGGCTGGAAGCGCTACGGCGACAAGCGCCGCGACCGCGTCGGTGAACTTCGGCGAACCCGTCAACGAAACGAGGCCGACTGTCTCGGGGACGCCAACGGATGGTCAGACGCTGACGAGCAGCAGTGGCGGATGGGCTGGGTCGGGGACCTTCTCCTACGCCTATCAATGGCAGCGATGCGACAGCTCGGGGGCGGCTTGCTCGAACATCTCTGGGGCGACTAGCTCGACGTACAAATTGAGTTCTGGCGATGTCGGGACAACCTCGCGTGCCGTCGTCAAAGCGACGAACGCGTTTGGCTCGGCGAGCGAAAGCTCGACCGCAACCGCGCTCGTCGCGGCGGCGCCTCCGACGAACACAGCCGCGCCGACGATCTCCGGCGTCGCGCAGGACGGTCAGACGTTGACGGCCAGCGCCGGAACGTGGAGCGGCACGCCAACGATCACCTACGCGTATCAGTGGAAGCGCTGCGACAGCTCCGGGGAAGCGTGCGTGAACGTCTCCGGCGCGACTGGGACGAGCTACGCGCTTGCGCCTGGCGATGTGGCGGGCGAGCTGCGCGTGTCCGTCACGGCGACGAACGCCGGCGGCTCGGCGAGCGAAAGCTCGACCGCAACCGCGCTCGTCGCGGCGGCGCCTCCGACGAACACAGCCGCGCCGACGATCTCCGGCGTCGCGCAGGACGGTCAGACGTTGACGGCCAGCGCCGGAACGTGGAGCGGCACGCCAACGATCACCTACGCGTATCAGTGGAAGCGCTGCGACAGCTCCGGGGAAGCGTGCGTGAACGTCTCCGGCGCGACTGGGACGAGCTACGCGCTTGCGCCTGGCGATGTGGCGGGCGAGCTGCGCGTGTCCGTCACGGCGACGAACGCCGGCGGCTCGGCGAGCGAAAGCTCGACCGCAACCGCGCTCGTCGCGGCGGCGCCTCCGACGAACACAGCCGCGCCGACGATCTCCGGCGTCGCGCAGGACGGTCAGACGTTGACGGCCAGCGCCGGAACGTGGAGCGGCACGCCGACGATCACCTACGCGTATCAGTGGCAGAGTTGCGACGGCCTCGGCGAAGGCTGTCTCGACATCTTCGGCGCGACCGAATCGACCTACGCGATCGGATCGCTCGACGTCGGGACGGCGCTCCGGGTGGTTGTCACGGCGACTGGTCCGGGGGGCTCCGTGTCAGCTGGCTCGAGCGCGTCGGCGGTCGTCTCGACCTCGGCGACCGAAGCCTGGCACTACACATCCGAATTCGGCGCTGAAGGGACCGCAGACGGTGAGATGACGAATCCTGGGGCCGTGGTGGTTGCGTCGAACGGCGACCTTTGGATCCTCGACACGGGGAACAATCGCGTAGAGGAGTTCAACCGAGCCGGCGAATATTTGAGGCAGTTTGGATCGGCAGGCTCGGGCGACGGTCAGCTCAGCGCCGCGGACGGCTTGGCGATCGACTCACACGGCGACATCTGGGTCCTCGACAGCGGGAACAGCCGTGTTCAGGAGTTCAACGAAGAAGGAGATTTCCTCCAAAACGTCGGTGAAGGGGACTTCGTCTCGCCCGAAGGCATCGCGATTGACCGGAACGATGATGTGTGGGTCTCCGACACCCGCGACGGCCGACTCGTGGAGTTCAATGCGAGCGGCGAACTCTTGAAAACTGTCGGCTCGGAAGGTCCTAGCGCCGGCCACTTGACCGAACCGGAGGGTCTCGCGATCGACTCGAACGGCAAGGTGTGGGTGGCCGATTGGGCTGGGCAGAGAGTCACCGAGTTTGATGAAGAAGGCAACTACATCGGTGAATTGGGCGAGAGCGGATCGGGCCAAGGCGAACTCGGCGCGCCCTTTGGTGTCGCCGTCGACAGCGACGGCCACGTATGGGTCGCCGACCTTGCGAATACCAGCATCGACGAGTTCGACGACACCGGCACCTTTGTCACGAGCTTCGGTCTAGCCGGCTCCGAACGCGGTCGGCTGAGCCTCTCCGCCCCGATGGGTCTAACCGTTGACGGCGCGGGCGCGCTATGGATCACCGACTCCGGCAACAGCCGGGTCGTGCAGTGGACGTTCGGCCCGGTGATCGCGCCGACGAACAGCACAGCGCCGGAAGTGACAGAAGGCGAAACTACGATGGCGGCCAGCCCGGGCGTTTGGGACGGGACGCCACCCTTCGAATACATCTATCAGTGGCAGCGCTGTGACGCGAGCGGCGACGAATGCGTCGAAATCCCGGGCGCGGACGAAGCCATATACGAACTCGGTGACGAAGACGGCGGAATGACCCTGCGCGTGCTCGTAAGCGCGATCAACGCGGCGGGAGCGGCGTCGGTGGAATCGGCGGCGAGCCCGTTGGTAGGAGGTCCTGCGCCGTCGAGCGAAGACTCTCCCGTGATCAGCGGCGCCGCCTCGTCGGGGGAAACGCTCACCGCGAGCGAAGGCGCCTGGAGCGGTCGCGCGCCTTTCTCCTTCACCTATCAATGGCAGCGTTGCGATGTCAGCGGCGGCGAATGCTCTGCCATCGCTGGCGCGGAAGAAGCGTCTTACGTGCTTCAGACGGAAGACATTGGCGCGACAATTCGAGTCCTCGTGACGGCCACGAACAGGGCAGGGACGGCAATGGCGAGCTCTTTGGCGACAGATGTCGTCACGAAAGCCACGCCGCCGATCAACTCGGCCCCGCCCGAGATCGTGGGCGACGCGCGCGACGGACAGACCTTGCGCGCGAGCGTCGGAAGTTGGGAAGGCGCGCCGGCGCCGAAATACGCCTACCAGTGGCAACTGTGCGATGCGAGTGGCGAAAAGTGCGAAAGCATCGAAGGCGCGGTGTCTGGGATCTACACGCCGCAGACCGGCGAACTCGAACGCACGCTGCGAGTCGTCGTCACGGCCAGCAACATCGCCGGCGACGCCTCGTCGACCTCCGCCCCGACCGCCGAGATCGAATCGGGGCCGCCGAGCGAGCTGACGTCTCCAGAGATCGAAGGAATCCCGCAGGTCCATCAGGTGCTGCAGGCTGAAGCAGGCGAATGGGGAGGCACGGAAGCACAGTTCAGCTACCAGTGGCAGGCATGCGACGGCGAAGGTCGCGAATGCTCGGACATCACGGGCGCCGCGACTAGTGAATACGAATTGACGACCGAAGATCTGGGCCGCTCCTTGCGACTCGAGGTCGGCGCTAGCAACGCGCTTGGCTCTGTCGTAGCCGTTTCTGCTCCGACGTCAGAGATCGGGCCGGAATCGAGCCTGCTCAGCACCTGGTCTCCCAGCTTGAGCGGCATCCCGCGGGTCCATCAGACGCTCACGGTGGATGCCGGCGGCTGGCTTGGCGCCGAACCCGTCGGGTATGGCTACCAGTGGCAACGCTGCAGCATCGAGGGGCTAGGTTGCGAAGACATCTCGGGGGCCACCGAATCCAGCTACAGGGCTGTGAGCGCCGATCTCGGCGACACCCTCCGCGTGCTCGTCAGCGCGAGCGAAGAGCACGGAGCGAGTGCCGTGGAATCGGTCGCGAGCGCGCCCATCGCGGCGACCGACGCGCCGATCGACACGGCGGCACCGACGACTGCCGGACCTCCGCTCGCGGGAGACACGCTCGTCTCGACCGAAGGAGAATGGCTCGAAGGGGGGACGTTGACGTACGCGTATGGGTGGGAGCGCTGTGACGGCTACGGCGATGAATGCGGTCCCATCTCAGAAGCGACATCCAGCGGCTACTCACCGGCGGAAGGCGACGCCGGCTCTACTGTGCGGCCGGTCGTGACCGCGACCGATGCGCACGGCCATTCGACGGTGGCGGCGGGCGCGCCGAACCTCGTCAGTGCCAGCGCGCTGCACGATGCGTCACTACCCTCGATCGCGGGGGCGGCGCAAGTGGCCCGTTCGCTCGTCGCGAACCCCGGGATCTGGGGTGGCTCGGGCTCGATCGGCTTTGCCTATCAATGGCAACGCTGCTCGGAAACGGGTGAAAGTTGCTCGGCGATCAGCGGCGCGGACGATGACTCATACGAGCCGAGCGAAGCCGATGCTGGCCATGAGTTGCGAGTTCTCGTCACCGCGAGCGATGGGCCCGCCGACGAAAGCGCCAGCTCGGCGCCGACGGCGATCATTTCTAGCACTGCGATCGCTCCGGAAGACCAGCAGGCGCCTTCGTTCGAAGGCAATGCGTACGAGGGCGACGTCTTGACGGCCGAAAACGGCACGTGGCTGAGCACAGAACCGATCAGCTACTCCTACCAGTGGCAACGCTGCGATCAGGAAGGCGAAGGCTGCGTCGACATCGAAGCGGCGACCGAAAGCAGCTACACGCTGGGTGAAGACGATGTGGAAGCGACAGTGCGCGTCGCCGTCACCGCCAGCAACGCGCTCGGGGTCGCGACCAGCACGTCTGACGTCACAGACCTCGTGCAGATATCCGGCCCGCCGGCCAATACCGAAGCGCCCGCGATCGTTGGTCAGCCGAGAGAGGGCGTGCAGTTGGCTATCGAAAACGGGCAGTGGTCGGGCTCGCGCCCGATCCACTACTTCTATCGCTGGGAGCGTTGCGACGAAGCTGGCGAAGCGTGCGCCGAGATCGACGGGGCGATCCATCCGAGCTACACACCGGAAAGCGCCGACATCGGCTCGACGTTGCGCGTCAATGTGACAGCGAGCAACGCGCTCGCGTCGAGCTCCGTCGCTTCGTCCCCGACCAAAGCGGTTCTCGGGAGTGAAAGCGCGAGCGCGATGAACGCGCTTGAACTTGCTGAAGAAGTAGATCCCTCCGTCCTCGCGCCATCGGAGCCGGCGACGCTGGAAGAACGCCCGGTGGAACCGGCGCTGTCAGATCCGGGAGAAGAACTCGAAGGCGCGGCGACGCTAACGAGCTCGGCGATTGCCAAGGACACGCCCGGCGAAATGGCGCTCGACACGGCCGGTGGTGAACTGAGCGTCGCGCCCCTCGATACCTCGCAGGACGCAAGCGCCATGCCGGTGATCGCAAACGGCGCCGCCGCGGTGTTCGCCGACACTTTCCCCGACACCGACACGATCATTCGCCCTGATGCGCTGGGCGCAACGGCATTGCTGCAATTGCGTTCATCGGGGGCGCCGGAATCCTTCTCGTGGGAAATCGGCCTCGGGGTCGATCAGGAACTCGAACAGCTTCCCGATGGGAGCATCGCGGTGCTAGAAGCGCAGACGGCGTCGCTGGAAGGCCCGCTGCCCGTCGAACCGGAAGTGGCGTCCGAACTCGAACTGCCCGAAGAAACTGGCGAAGAAGAAGGCGCAAGCGAAAGCGCCGCGGACGAACAGCTCGAAGGCTCAGTGGCCGAAGAAGGACCGCTCGAAGCACTGGCGCCGGCCCCCCGGGTCAGCACCCCGCCCGTCACTCCAGGGCCGGACGAACTGCATCCGCAAGACACGGCGACCAAGTACGGAGGAGCGACGAGCGCGCTCGCCTACGCGGAAGAGAATGCCGGGGGCACGGTGCTAATGGTGATCCCGAAGCCGACGGTGCTCGACGCGCACGGCGACGAAGTCCCCGCGTACCTGTCGATCGACGATGGCGACACCGTCAGCCTGCATGTCACTCCCGAACCGGAAGCCGCGTATCCGGTCACCGCGTCGCAGGCATTCGTCGCTCCAAGTGACCAGGCGACGGCAGCCAAGGCGCACAACGTGCGCTACGGGCTGAGCGATCCGAAGGCTTCGGTGTTCGAAAACTTCGATCCCAAGTTGACGACCGGCCCAGGGCATTTCCATCCAGGCACGGCGCGCTATGTGGTGGCCTTCAACACGGCAGAACACGCCGACAAACTGGCCACATTCGTAAAATGGCTGCAGGCGGTCGGCGAGGCGAAACTCAAACCGTACGTGACGATCGGAACCCTCGGCTCCTCTGCGCACGCCTTCTGCAACGCCAAAGAACCGAAATGCCAAGGTCCGACGGCGGCGCGCTATAAGCGCTTGCTCGTAGCGCTTCTGAATAAGCTCAACACGGCGCGCGCGGAAGCAAAAGGCACCAGGGAAGCTGAAGAAACAGCGCATAAAGGAGTGCCGCCCAAAACAGCGGAAGTTCCAGGCGTTCAGCTGTGGGGCGCCTGGAATGAGCCCGATCTGAACTTGAACAAGCTGACGCACCGCGACCCGCTCTATAACGATCCGTCGCTCGCGGCGCGCTACTGGGAGATCGCACAACTCGTCATTCACTGCCGCCTCTGTCGCGTGGTGGGAGGCGAATTCGCAGAAGCGTCAGAAAAAGATCACATCAAATACATTCGCGAATACCTGACACGCATCGCGCGCGATCACTATCGGCACGCGCCGAAGCCGCGTAACCTGGGTCTCCACGACTACCATGACTTGGTGCATGTGCCTGAATCGCTTCACGGTTACGTGAACTCCTCTGCGCGTACTTTCGCCGCGCTCGTGAAGCACAGGATTGGCGCGCACGCGCACATTCTTTTCAGCGAGCAGGGGGTTGAGCTTCAAGAGGGCGAAGCAGGGGCCAGCCGTCTCGACAGAGAAAAGGCGCCCAAGCGATACAAACACAGGCAGCTGCTCGCCGCGGAAGACTTCCTGAAACTCGCGGACGTCTCGCGGAACGTGGACTTGGTCGACTACTACCTTTACGAGGGTCCGACGCTTCCCGAACAAGAATCGACCCACCAGAAACACCTATTTGACAGCGCGCTTCGCGACGGCAAAAAGACGGCGCCGGCCGATGAGCGACCCGCGTATTGCTACCTGGTGCTCAATCACCATGGATGCGGCTCGGGCTCTACTACGGGCGGGCCGGTCGCCGACCAGATCACGCAAACGACGGGCGCGGCGCTCGCGACGATCGAACCAAATGGGCTGCCGACGAGCTACTGGCTGGAATGGGGGAGAACGTCTGAATACGGGGCGAGCGCGCCGCCGGCGTCTGTCAGCGAGACAGAAGGCGCCCAAAACGCGGTTGTCGGTCTGAGCGGGCTGCGCGCGTGTACGACCTATCACTACCGTGCCGTGAGCGAAAACGAAGCCAATGACGGCGCGCCCAGTTACGGCGAAGACAAAACGCTCAAAACCGAATGCACGACCGGCGAACCGCCGACGTTCACGTTGGTGCCGTCTACCGTGCCGGAAGGCGCCACGTTCGAAGGCGCTCCAGACACGATCGTCGAGGTTAGCGCCAACGGATCGACGACATACCTAGAAGAATTCCGTGAATCGGAAGTGACGGGACGCGGGATCCATCCGTCGTGGGAAACGATGCTCGACGGGAGCGCCTCGCTCGAACGGGTGGGCACAGTCGAGCCGCAGTGCTTTTCGACTCGAGCTGGAGTGCTCGACAAGGCCGAGGACTACGTCGCGAGCAACGCGGCGGGCACGGTGAGCACCGGCTGGCTTCCGACCCACTCGGTCGTCTGTGCAGATGAGTAGCGGCGAGGTGTCGCCGGTGTGGCGGCGCAACTTCGCTGGTGCGCGGTAGTTGCGATAGCTATGCGGAAGGTCGGCTTTTCTGTGCTCGCGGCGAGCTTGCTCTTTGCTGCAGCGGCGATCGCACAACCGCGTAGCGTCTCGGCCTGTCGAGAGCAGCCGCGACCGATCGCCGCTAACGGGAAGGCTCAGGTTTACCTCGGCCGGGCGGGAGGCAAGTTCCATCCGCCTGCGTTTCTGGGTTGCGTGCTCGGCGCGCGCCGCTCGTACGTGCTCGGCGCTCCAGCAGTCGGCAGCTCGAGTGGTGGCGCCGCCACTCGCATGATCACGCTGGCCGGATCGGTCGTCGCCTACGAAGACGAGAGCAGCACCCCGGGCGGCGCGGGGGAAAACGGCTTCGAGCAATGGATCATCGTCGTGCGAGATCTCCGTAACGGACGCACGCTTCGCTCGCTTCCGACCGCGATCGCGAACCCTCCGACGCAGGGCTTCACGGGCAATGGGCCCGCGACGGACATCGTGCTGAAGGACGACGGCTCGGTCGCCTGGATAGTCGAAACGGCGCTCGCCAGTCCCACTCGCGCAGCCGAATACGAGGTCCATGTCGCCGACAAGGCCGGAAGTCGGCTCGTTGCGTCCGGTACGGACATCGACCCGCGCTCGCTGGCGCTGGCCAACAGCACCGTGTACTGGACGCAAGGCCATGCGGCGGCACGCGAACACATGTCTTGAAGGCACCAAGCCGGAGAGGGGTCTCGAACCCCTGACCTCCTGTTTACAAGACAGGTGCTCTACCAGCTGAGCTACTCCGGCGCGAGGTGAACAATCGCTTCGCGCCAACTGTAACGGCGCGCTCGCGGCCGGTGTACTGCAGTTATGGAGCAAGAGGCCCGATCCGAGCAGAGCACGGCGCCGCAGGCATCCGCAGGCGCAGCGCCTGCGCGGGAGCAGCGCGCGAACCTCGACGACTTCCGCAACCGCTCGCTGCACAAGGGCGTCAACCCGTTTCTGTACTGGGGCCTGCGCTCGCTGCTCGTGCCGGCGTTCCTGATCTACCTGCGGATGCAGCGGATCGGCCGCGAGCACCTGCCGAAGAGCGGACCGCTGCTGCTCGCGTCGAATCACCGCAGCTTCCTCGACCCGTTCGTGATCGGCACGCTCGTGCGACGGCCGGTCTACTACATGGCCAAGCGCGAGCTGTTCGAAAAGCGCTGGCAGGCGTGGATCCTCAACGGCCTCGGTGCGTTCCCGGTCGACCGTGGCGCGGGGGACGGAGCGGCGCTCGAGACTGCCCGCGCGATCCTCGCGCGCGGGGACGTCGTCGTCGTCTTCCCCGAGGGCACGCGCGTGCGCCGCGGCCCGCTCGGTACGCCGCGTCGCGGCATCGGCCGCCTCGCGCTCGAAGCAGGCGTGCCCGTCGCTCCGGTCGCCGTGATCGGCTCTGAAAACGTACGCAGGGGCTGGCGCATCCGCCCGCGCAAGGTGCGCCTGCGCGTCGGTCGCCCGCTGAGCTTCCCGACGACGGGCAGCTCCTCGCCGGCGCTCGCGGCCGGGGTGACCGAGCGGATCTGGGCGTGCGTGAGCCTGCAGTGGGATTGGCTCGGCGGCGAGCCAGCCGCAGAGCGAGACGAGCGGCGCGAGCCGACGACGTTCGTACGCCGCTCGCAAGCCGAGGGCGTGTCCGCGGGCCACGCCGAGCGCGAGCACGAGCGCCGGCAGAAACCGGTCGCGGCGGAAGCGAGCCAGGAGCAGGCCGGCCAAGACGAGGCCCGCGCGGCCTGAGCCGTTCTGCCCTCCGGCAGGCTCGGTGGGCCGGACGGCTGCGGCCGCGGGATAGGGTGTGCGATGAGTGAGCGACACAGCCGCCAAGAAGCCCAAGGCGCAACTGGACGCGGAGTTCTCGGAGCTGTATCGAGCACATCTGCGCGACGTCTACAGCTACGCGTACTACCGCGTCGGCGACCATCACGATGCCGAGGATCTGACGGAGCAGACGTTCCTGCAGGCCTACCGGCACTTCGAGCGCGCGCAGCAGGAGTCGAACGGCCGCCCGCTGCGGCCGTGGCTGATCCGGATCGCGCACAACCTCGCCGCGAACCTCTACCGCGACCGCTCGCGAAAGCCCGCGACGCACATCGACGAGAACTCGAATCTGACGGCGCTGCACACGACAGAGCAGCTCGTCGAGGGTCGCGACGAGCTAAAGCGCGTGCTCGACGGCGTGCAGCAACTGCCCGACGACCGCCGCGAGGCACTGATCATGCGCTTTGCGCTGGGCATGGACAACCGCGAGATCGCGCGGGCGATGGATCGCTCCGACGGCGCGACGAAGGTGCTGATCCACCGCGCGATCAAACAGCTCGAGGAGCTCGTCGGCGATCCACGCAAGGAGCCGGCCGATGAGTGAGGCGCTACCGAACTTCGAGGGCCTGCTGCGCGAAGCGCTGGCTCCTGTCGAGCCGCCCGACGATCTCGTCGAGCGCCTCGAGTCGACGCTCACGACGATCACGGCGCTCGCCGCCGACGAGCTCGAGGCGTGGGAGCTCTCGGCGATGCGCGATCCGCGCAACTGGGTTCGCCCGGCCGCGGCCGTCGTCGCCGGCAGCGCCGCCGGTGCCGCGCTCGTCGTGCTGCGCGCACGCCGCCGCGCGCAAGATTCGACCGGCCCGCTCGGAGCGCGCTTGCCGGCGATCGATCGCGCCGCCGCCGAGCGCACGCTCCGCGATTTCGGCCGCGAGGCTCGCAAGCTCTTCGGCGAGCGCTGAGCGCGAGCCGGCGCGAGCGAGACCGAAGCAGCCCGTGCGACGCTCGGCCGGGTGAGGCCAAGCTAGGCTCTGCCGAGCGAATGGCCACCTGTTATCGCCACCCCTCGCGCGAGACGGGGGTCTCCTGCTCGAACTGCGGCAGGCCGATCTGCCCCGACTGCATGACGACGACGCCCGTCGGCATGCGCTGCCCGGAGTGCACGAAGCAGGGGACGAAGGTGATGCGCCTGCGCGAGATCGCGGCGCGACCGCGCGTCACCTACGCGCTGATCGCGATCAACATCGTCGTGTTCCTCACGGAGAAGGGGCAGTTCTCGATCAGCGGCACCGGCATCTATGGGAAGGTCATCAACGAAGGCTTCCTCGACCGCGAAACGATCCACGTCGCTCACCAGTACTGGCGGCTCGTCAGCTCGGGCTTCCTGCACGAGAACCTCCTGCACATCGGCTTCAACATGTATCTGCTCTACCTGCTCGGGCTGATGCTCGAGCCGGCGATCGGCTCGGTCCGCTTCGCCGCCGTCTACTTCACGGCGCTGCTCGCGGGCTCCTGCGGCGCGCTGATCGCCACGGCCGCCCCGAGCCTCGGCGCGTCGGGCGCGGTCTTCGGCTTGATGGGCGCGATGGTCGTCGAGCTGCGCGCGCGGCGCCTGAGCGTGATGGAGTCGGGCATCGGCGGCTTGATCGTGATCAACCTGATCTTCAGCTTCGCCTTCGCGAACATCTCCGTCGGCGCGCACGTCGGCGGGTTGATCGGCGGCGCGCTTGCCGGACTGGCGCTGCGCTCAGCGGGCGAGCGCTACAAGGCATTCGGGGTGCTCGCCTGCGTCGCGCTGTCGGCTGTCGCGGTCGCCGGTGCGATCGCCGTCTCAGGCGTCACGGGCTCGGGCTTCGCTTAGGCGCACCGCTCCCGCCTGAGCCCACATACCGCCGAGGTCAGCGAGCGCCGGCTGCGCTCGCGCCGGCGAGCTCGACCTCGAGCACCTCGCCTGGCGCCGTCGGCAGTTGCTCCGGGTGCAGGATGTGCCCGAGCAGTTCGAGGCCGTCGATCAGGCGCGGGCCGGGACGCGAGAAGTACGCCGAAGCGTCGACGGCGACCGTCCGCCGCGCGCCGAGCGTCGCGAGCCGATCGGCGAACAGCATCGCCTCCTCGTGCGCGCGCGGCGCGTCGTAGCCGCACGGCATCACGACGACGACCTCGGGCCGGCTCGCCGCGAGCTCCTCCCAAGCGACAACGCGCGAGTGTTCGCCGGGCAGCGCGAGCACGTCTTCGCCGCCCGCGAGCTCGATCAGCTGCGGCGTCCAGTGTCCGGCGACGTAGACGGGGTCGAGCCACTCGATCGCCGCGACGCGCACCGGCGCCTGACTTCGCACCGACAGCTTGACGCGGTCGATCCGCGCGGCCGTCTCGCCGACGAGCTCGATCCCGCGCTCGCGAGCGCCTGTCGCCTCGGCGACGGTGCGGATATCGCCGAGCGTCTCACCGAGCGTCTTCGGATCGAGCGCGATCACACGCGGCTTCGAGGGCAGCTGCTTGGCGATCTGCTCGACCTCCTCGTAGGAGACGGCGCAGACCGGGCAGAGCTCCTGCGTGACGATCAGCTCCGGCGCGAGCCGCTCGAGCGCGTCGCGGTCGAGCTCGTAGATCGCCTCCCCGGCGAGCGTGCGCTCGCGCACGGCCGCGTCGATCTCGCCGGCGCTCAGCCCCGGCGGCAGCACGTCGCGCGTGACCCGCTCGCACTCCAGAGCGGCCAGCGGGTAGTCGCACTCGTGCGTAACGGCCACGACCTGCTCGCCGAGGCCGAGCGCGAACAGCAGCTCGGTCGCGTGCGGGACGAGGCTGACGATGCGCATCGTCATGACTCTACGACCGATCGCCGGCGCGGGCGCGAGGGGACGCTATGCTCGCCGCACCCTGATGGCTTTGCTCAGCGACGCACAGATCGAGCAGCGCCTGCACGGCTCCGACTGGCGACGCGACGGCGCCGAGATCGTGCGCGAGCGCAAGCTCGCCGATTTCGCCGCCGCGATCGCGTTCGTCGATGCCGTCGCGGCGGCCGCGGAGGCTGCCAACCACCACCCCGACATCTTCGTGCACGGTTGGAACAACGTGCGCCTGACGCTCTCCACGCACTCCGACGGCGGCCTGACGGAGGCCGACTTCGCGCTCGCCGCGCAGATCGACGCGCTCGCCTAGCGCGAGCGGCACGCGTGCGCGAGGACTCGATGCCCGAACGGGCGAGCAGATCTCGTTTCCGACGCTGCGCCTTGCTACCTTTGGCAGGTCGGCCATTGATGAACGACGACGAAGAACTTCCGCGAAGTAGAAGGGCCCCGACGGGCCTCGTGAGTTCTCGGCGCGTGTGGCGATCGCTTCATAGCGGGTGCGTCTGCGCCCGACAGGTCTTGCTCGCCGCGTGAACGCGCTGAAGATCATCCTCGCGGCGCTGCTCGTCGCGATCAACGCGTTCTTCGTGATCGCCGAGTACGCGCTCGTGCGCTCGCGGCGCACCGTGCTCGAGCAGATGCGCGACGAAGGGCTCAAGGGCGCGCGGCTCGCGCTTGCGCAGCTCGCGAACATCAACGAGTACATCTCGGCCGTGCAGATCGGCGTGACGCTGACCTCGATCGGCATCGGCGCGCTCGGCGAGCCCGCGCTCGCGCACGTCTTCGAGAAAGCGCTCGGCAGCGCGCTCGCCCACGGCGCTGCCGTCGCGATCGCGGCGATCGTCGCGTTCGCGATCATCTCCTCCGCGCAGCTCGTCGCCGGCGAGATGGTGCCGAAGTTCTACGCGATCGATCGCGCCGAGGCCGTCGCGCGCCGCGTCGCACGTCCGCTGCACGCCTTCAGCATTCTGTTCCACCCGCTGATCGTCGCGCTGACGGCCGTCGCCGACCGGATCCTGCGGATGCTCGGCGTCGACATGAGCGAGGAACGCCGCGGCGGCTCGCCGGATGAGCTCAAGCGCCTGATCGCCGAGTCGCATGCCGGCGGGCACATCGACCTCGGCGAGGCCGGGATGCTCACGGGCGTCTTCCATCTCCACGAGCAACAGGCGCGCCAGGTGATGACGCCGATCCCGGCCGTGATCACGGTCGACGCCTCGCAGGACGTCGAGACGGCGCTTCAGCTGTGCGTTTCCAGCGGCCACACGCGCCTCGTCGTGACCGAGGCCGACGACCGCGACCGCGTGCGTGGCATCGTGCACTCGAACACGCTCGTGCAGCAGCTGATGGAGGACGGCCCGCACTCGCCGATCGAACCGCTCGTGCACGACGCGCCGATCGTCCCCGAGACGAAGCCGCTCGATGACCTGCTCGCCGATCTGCAGCGCCAGCGCACGTCGATGGCCGTGATCGTCGACGAGTATGGCCGCGTAGTCGGCATCGTCACAGTCGAGGACATCATCGAGGAGGTCGTCGGCGAGATCACCGACGAGACCGACCCGGCCGGTGGCGAGGTGCGAAAGCTCGCCAACGGCGACTGGTTCGTGCGCGGGCACGTCGCCGTCACGGACCTCGAGGACTACGGACTGCAACTGCCGGCCGACAGCGACTCCTACAACTCGATCGGCGGCCTAGTCTTCGCCGAGCTCGGCCGGCTGCCACGGCGCGGCGACACGGTTGCCGCCAACGGCTTCTCGATTCGCGTCGAGTCCGTGCGCGACAATCGCATCGAGGCAGTCCGAATCCGCGAGCGCCGTCCCGTGCAGGGCGGCGAGTCGCGAGGCGACGGCCGCGAGGAGTGAGTGAGTGGCGCCGATCCGCGCCCGCCAGAGGGCCGAGGGTCAAGCGAGCCAAGGACGCAGGGAGCGAAGCGTGCGGACGCACGTGAGCGACTGAGGACGCCGGCTCGCGCAGGCCCTCGGCCCTCTGGCGTTAAACACGTCCGGCCCGCGGGGGGAGCGGACCGGATCGTGTGCACTGGGAGGAGGCGGGTGTGCATCGCGACGTGATGTCGCTGATATGCAGTATCCCCACGTCGATGAACGCCAGCTAAAAGTAGTCTGAGCGGATCCTCACAAACCCAGCTGTGCGACTCCTCACAAAGCTGGGCCGTGCGCTCGAAAGCACGTCAGTAGCTGTGAAAGCCGCGCCCGCTCTTGCGCCCGAGCGCGTCTTCGCCGATCAGCTGCTCCAGACGCGCCGGGATCGGTGCGCCGATCGTCTCGCCGATCGCCTTGCTGACGTCGAGCCCGACGAGGTCGAGCAGCGCGAGCGGGCCCATCGGGTGCCCTGCTCCGAGCTTCATGCACGTGTCGATGTCCTCGGCCTTCATGCCGGTCTCTTCCTGCAGCCGCACGGCGCTGAACAGATACGGGAACAGCAGGCGGTTGACGACGAAGCCGGGCACGTCGGGCACCTCGACTGGCGTCTTGTCGAAGTCGGCGCACAGCGACAACGCGCGCTCGCGCGTCTCGGCGCTCGCGGCGGCGGGGAAGACCAGCTCGACGAGCTTCATCCTCGTGACCGGGTTGAACACGTGCAGACCGAGGAAGCGGTCGGGTCGTCCGCTGGCCTCGGCGAGACCCTCGATCGAGAGCGACGACGTCGTGCTGCCGAGGATCGCCTTGTCGTTGAGCAATGCGTTCAGCTCGCCGAGCAGCGCGGCCTTGACGTCGTGATCCTCGACGACGGCCTCCACGACGAATTCCTCCTGCGCGAGCTCGTTCGGGTCGGTGACGATCTGCACGTTCGTGGGATCGACGTCGCCACCGAGCCGATCGATCGTCTTATCGACGGTCGCGCGTGCTCGCACGGCCGAGCTGGACGAGCGGGCGAGCAACTGCACCGGCCCGTGGTGAGCGGCGGTCGCTGCCAGGCCGCACGCGATCGCGCCGCTGCCGACGATCGCGAGGTGCTTGCTCGGGGCCTGTGATTGCTCGCTCAAGTCGGCTGCTCCTCGGTCTCGCGAAAGTTGACTGACCAGTCAATCTAGTGCTGGCTGGACCGCGATACAGTATGTGTTGCAGGGGCCGGGTAGCTTCCCGACGCGATCCAACCGAACGAGATCGCTCCGTGTCTTTGCGCACAACCGCCGCGCAACAACGCCGTAGGAGGCAGACAAAATGAGGCAAGCAGAGGGCCGCGAGGTCGTAATCGTCGAGGCTGTGCGCACGCCGATCGGGCGCGGGCACAAGGAGAAGGGCTACTACAAGGACACCCACCCGAACGCGCTGCTCGGCAAGGTCTACTCCGAGGTCATCGCGCGCTCGGGCGTCGACGCGTCCGAGGTCGAGGACGTCGTCGCCGGCTGCGTGCAGCAGTTCGGCGAGCAGGGCTTCAACATCGCCCGCAACGCATGGCTGCAGGAGGGCCTGCCGATCGAGACGCCCGGCACGACGATCGACCGCCAGTGCGGCTCCGCGCAGCAGGCCGTCAACTTCTCCGCGGCGCTGATCGCCGCCGGGGTGCACGACGCGATGATCGGCTCGGGCGTCGAGCACATGGGCCATCTCCCGTTCGCCGCGGGCATGAAGACGCAGGAGGACTTCGGCTACGCGTTCACGCCCGAGCTGATGGCGAAGCACAACATCGTCGGGCAGGGTCTCGGCGCCGAGATGATCGCCGACCAGTGGGAGATCTCCCGTTCAGAGCTCGACGAGCTCGCCGTGCGCTCGCACAAGCTCGCGCACCAGGCCACCGAGGAGGGGCGCTTCGAGCGCGAGATCGTGCCGATGACGATCGACGGCCAGCAGATCGTCACCGATCAGGGCATTCGTCCCGACACGAACCTCGAGTCGCTCTCGCAGCTGAAGCCGGCGTTCAAGCCCGACGGCAAGATCACGGCCGGCAACGCCTCGCAGATCTCCGACGGCGCGGCAGCGGTCCTGCTGATGTCGGCTGAGAAGGCCAAGGCGCTCGGCTTGACGCCGCGCGCGCGGATCGTCGATCAGACGACGGTCGGCTGCGACCCCGTGAAAATGCTCGAGGGCCCGATTCCGGCGACGCGGAAGATCCTCGACCGCAACGGGATGAGCATCGACGACATCGACCTGTTCGAGATCAACGAGGCGTTCGCGCCGGTCGTCGCGGCGTGGCGGCGTGAGCACAACCCCGACATGGACCGAGTCAACGTCAACGGCGGCGCGATGGCGCTCGGGCACCCGCTCGGCTCCACCGGCGCGCGGCTGATCACGACGCTGCTGCACGAGCTCGAGCGCTCCGACAAGGAGATCGGCTTCGTCACGATGTGCTGCGGTGGCGGGCTCGGCACGGGCACGCTGATTCAGCGCGTCTGAGCCGGTCTGGCTTTTGCAAACGGCCGGCCCTTCGGGGTCGGCTGTTTGCGTTAAGGGGTGGCTTGCTCGGGAGCTACGCCGCCGGCCCGCCGCCGGTCCAATCGACCGGCACCGGCGCGAGCGCGAGCAGCGCCTGCCACGTGGCCGCTTCGGCGACGCCGGTGACGGGCAGCGAGTGCGACGCCTGGAAGGAGCGCAGGTTCGCGGTCGTCTGCGTCGCGAACGTCCCCGTGACTTCCTGCGCCGGGATCGCTGTCGCAAGGTGCTCCTGCAGCCAGAGGACCTGATCGCCTTTCGCGCCTTTTGCGAGTTCCGGGTAGGAGCCGTTCGGGGTCACGCTCGTCAGTGGCGTGAGCGCAGCGCTCAGCGCCGCCCAGTCGCTCGCCGGCGTCTCCTGCCAGTCCCAGAAGGAGTAGCCGGTCGCGCCGTAGTCGATCGCCTCCTCGCGGAAGCGCAGCACTTCGGCCGCGTTGACGCCGCCGTAGGTCTGCCCGAGCGGGAAGATCGGCCGCCCGTAGATGCGGTTGCCGATGTACGTGTTCGCGTAGACGGTGTCGACCGACGTGCCGATGTCCTTCCAATACATCTGCGGCGCGTTGTACTGCGCGCCGTTCGGGCCGAGGAAGACCGAGTACGGCAGCGACGGGTGGTAGGAGACGTACGGGAACGACGCGAGCGCGAGCGGGAAGGCCGCGCCGATCTTCGCGCGCAGGTCGTCGATGTACGTCTGCGCCGCGGCGTAGTGGCCCTCGTACTCCGACTCGGCGTCGATCACGAGGCAGTCGGCGCCGTTCGCGACGGCCTCTGCGCCGAGGTTCGCCTCGCCGGCCGGGTTCGTCCCGTAGACGTACTGCCAAGCGCACACCCGCAGCCCGTTCGCGTGCAGTTCTTGCACCAGCTGCGGCGAGAACTGACTCCAGTAGTTGCTCGATCCGTCAGAGCTCTTGATGAACACCGTGCTCAGGTCGGCCGTGCGCGCCTGCGCGACGATCGACGTTACGTTGCCGCTGTTCGATTTGTTCACGTACCAGATCCACATCCCCGCCCCGTCGAACGGCGAGCCGCTGACGGCGCCGACGGCCGCTGGTGCGGGGGTGGGTTTCGCTTTCGGCGGCGGGTGCAGCGCGTGTTTGTAGACGTAGATCGGCCCGTATGAGCTCGAATGCCGCGCGCCGCTCAGCAGAACCATGATGTGACCCGAGTGCGCTGCGCTCGGGACCGTCAGCACGAGCCCGGCATTCGTCTTTCGCAGATGCGAGCCCGGTGAGGTGCGCCCGATCCGCGCGCCCGGCGCACGCGGAAACGCGACGGTCATGCCCGAGATCAGCCCTTTGCCGGCGATCAGCAGCATTCCGTGCGTCGAAACCTGGTGCGGGTTGCCGCTGCACTTCGCCTGTGGCACGCAGCTGACGCTCGTGATCCGGACCGTCATGACGTGCGGGCTCGTCGCGGTCTTCGTCTTCGGGGCGGCCGGCGCCGAGCTGCTCGGCGCCGGCGTCGTGCCGGGCACCGACGTCGTCGTCGCTCCCGCGCCGCCCGTCGAGGTGACGCCGCCGGCGCTCGAGGCGGCGGCGCTTGTCGATGTGCCGGTCGTCAGGCCCACGAGAGAGCACGACAGCGCCGCGAGCGCTGCGGCGGCGAGACGGCTGAAACGAAGCCTGGATCGCTTGTGAGCGGCGGTGATCGCCAAGACAATCCCTTCTACGGCGGGCGAATTCGTCTGCCCGATAGGCGGCGTCAGAGGTTAGCCGCTATGCCTGGAGGAACCGAGCAGCGCCACGGAAGTTGCGTCACCCCCAGCGAAAGCCTGCCGCCGAGGGGCGTGCCGGCAGCGGGCTCGACGGCAGATCGGGCGCCGTCTCGGGCAGGTTGAAGCCCGTCGGTGCGACGTCGTTCGGGGCGTCCGCGTGGAACAGCGACGCGAGGTACTGGATCTGCTCGCGTCCGACGCCGAGCTCGAACTGCCCACCGCCGTAGTTGCCGATCCCGCGCGCGGCGCAGTAGTCGTAGGCGTCGAGCAGCGTGCGCAGGCCGCCGAGCCGCGACGGCTTGATGTTGACCATCCGCGGCGGGTAGGGCAGCGCCTCGATGTCCTCGATCGAGTGGATCGGCGCATCCCAGGAGAAGCGCCCGCGGTGCTCGGCGAGCAGCGCATCTGTCTCAGGCGTCAGCTTCGGATCCTCGATCCAAGCGTCCGGGAATGCCTCGACGACGCGTGCGTAGAGCACCGGGTCGGCGGGCTGGTCGACGATCGAACCGACGTAGAGGCCCTTGAAGTCGACGGAATCGACCGCGCCCGTCGCTCGCAGCTCGGCGATCAGCCGCTGATCCCAAGAGCTCGTCGGATCGAGCTTGAAGCGCATGCCCGGATACAGCGCGAGACGGCTGCTGACGGGCTCGATCGACGGCGGCTCGCCAAGGCGCAGCGAGACGACGAAGCGCACCGGCTCGCACTCGCGCCCGAGCGCCGCGTGCAGCGTCGTGCCGGCCTGGCGCAGCGCGAGATCGAGCGCCGCCGACTGATACGCCCACGCGCGGTAGTTCGCGGAGACCTTGCGCTGGGGCGGCTCGGGGAAGAGCGAGAGCTCGGCGAGCCGCTCGGCGAAGCTCGCCAGCGTGAAGCTGCCGCTCAGCTCGAGCGCCGGTCCGGCTGCCTGCAGGATCTCCTGATCGACGGCGTCATACGTGACGTCCTCGCCGACGCCCTCGTGTCCGTCGCCGTGCAGGTGGATCACGGTGCTCTTGCGAACGAAATCGCTCGACACGTCGGCCTGCAGCGGCTCGAGCGAGTAGCGCTCGATCTCTACCGGCAGCCCCGCGAGCGACTCCCACGTGCTCATCCGCCGGCCTCGCTCTCGAGGCGCTCGACGAGCTCGTCCAGGCGCAGCTCCTCCAGGGCGTTGCCGACCGCGCTCAGCTCGCTCGCGCACAGCTCGATCAGCGACTTGCCCTCCTTGACGAGCTCGAGCGTCTCGTTGAGGCTCGCCTCGCCCGAGTCGAGGCGGCGGATGATCTCCTCGACGCGCGCCGAAGCGGCCTCGTAGGATGGCGCCGTGGATGCGGGCGGCCGCTCGCCGTCGCTCATCGCTCCTCCACGCGCGCCGCCACGGCGCCGTCGGCGAAGCGCAGTCGCAGCGCCTGTGCCTCGCGCGCTCGCGCGGCGCTGGCGAGCGGCTCGCCGCTCGGCGACTCGACGAGCGCATAGCCGCGCTCGAGAGTCCGCGCCGGGTCGTGTGCCGCAAGCGCCAGCGCCAAGCGCTCGAGCTCGCGCGGCTGGCGCTGGCGGCAGTCGAGCAGTGCCGCATCGGCCTTTCGGTGAGTCACGAGCGCGCGGCGCTCGATCACCGCGCGCTCGGCGTCGAGGCGTCTGCGCGAGCCCGCGCGAATCTCGCGCAGTTGCTGGTGCAGGCGCGTGCGCTGGCGATCGATGTGCGCCCCCGGCGCGCGCGATAGCTGCGTGAGCAGCCGCGCTCGCGTGAGCACCGCGCGGCGGCCTTGCTCGCGCATGCGCGCGGCGCTCGGTGCGAGCTCCGCGCGGGCCAGCATCGTGCGGCGCGCGTGATCGCGCAGTCGCGCCGCGGCCCTGGCCTGTTCGGCGCGCGCAGCGGCGCAGTCGACGCCGACCGCCGCCTCGGCCGCGTGCGTCGGCGTCGAGCAGCTGACGGCCGCGACGTCGTCGAGCAGCGTGCGATCGGTGTGGTGACCGACCGACGCGATCACGGGCACCTTCAGCAGCGCGACCGTCCGGCACAGCGTCTCGTCGCAGAAGCACAGCAGGTCGGCCAGCGAGCCGCCGCCGCGCGCGACGATCACGACGTCGACGTCGGCGAGCGCGGCGAGGTCGCCGAGCACGCGCACGATCGCCGGCGCCGCGTGGCGGTCCTGCACGGGTGCAAAGCCCCAGACGACTCGCCCGGCCCAGCCGCGCCGCGCCAGCGCCGCGAGCACGTCGTCGCGCGCCTTGCCCTGCTCGCCCGTGACGATCCCGATCGTGCGCGGGACGAGCGCGCGCTGCAACTGCTTCTGCGGATCGAGCAGGCCCTCCGCGTCGAGCTGCTTGCGCAGCCGGTCGATGCGAGCGAGCAGATCGCCCTCGCCGGCGACGCGCAGGTCCGTGACCGAGAACGAGAAGCCCGGCGAGGACGTCGCGCTGCCCGTGTAGTAGTCGCAGCCGCCGGCGATTACGACCTGCATCCCATCCGCCGGCGCCGCGCCGGCACGCGCCGCGATCTTCTCCCAGTCCTCCCGCCAGACGGCGCACGGCAGCGCTCCGCCGGCGTCGCGCAGCTCGAAGTACACACGCGCCCGCGAGATACGCACGTTGACGAGCTCGCCGACGACCTGCACGCGCGCGAACGAGCGCAGCTTGCCGCGCAGCGCGGCCGCGTACTCGCCGACCGGGAACGGCCCCGCGAGGGCGCTCTCGGGGATTCCTGACGTCCCGAGATCGTCGGCCGAGGCGGACGCGCCGAGAGCTGCCGCGGCGCCGGGCGCAGCGCTCGAGCCGGCCTCGGCTTCGCCCACGAACAAAGGCGCGATGGAGGGGTCCGTCCGGGCCATGAGGGCCAGCATAGGCGGTACGATCGACGGCAATGCGCAGCTGTCGACTCGTGCCCTTCGGCGCCTAGCAGCGGCCGCCGTGGCGAACCGCAACAAGGGCGGTCGAGCGCGCTCGCGCAAGCGCCGTCGCAGCGCCGGTGCGTCCAGTAGCCCAGCATCCGCGCATTCGCCGGGCGAGGAGGGCACAGGCACGGCTACGGCCGAGCTCGACGAGCGCGGCGATCGGGTCGCTAAGCGGCAGGCGTCCGGCAAGCGACCCGCGCGAGCCGCCTCGCGCGCAGCGCAGCGCGGCGACGCTCAGAGCTCACGTGGCTTCAGAGACCCGCAATCGCTCGGCGAGCGTCCCGAGCCGCCGTGGCACCCGGTCCCGCTGTCGGAGCTGCTGATCCTCGCCGGTGCGATCGGAACCGTCGTCGGGCTGAACCGCGGCATCTCGCACGGCGGTCCGCCGCTGATCGCCGGGCTCGCGGCGGTCGTCATCGGCACGGCCGAGGTGACGCTGCGCGAGCACCTCAGCGGCTATCGCTCGCACACGCTGATCCTCGCGCTGCTGCCGACGATCGTGTTCCACTCGGCCGTCGTGCTGATCGTCGCCGCCTTCACGACGACACCGCGCGCGCTCAACGTCGCGCTGCTGTTCCTCGACGCTGCGATCTTCGCGTTCCTGTTCAAACTGCTGCGTGCGCGCTTCCAGGACGCGCGCCGCGAGCGCGTCTTCGCCGGACGCCGCTAAGCGCGCGCCAGGCAGATCGCGACGGCAGCCGCGCGGACGCGGCCGGGCGCGGCGCGGCGCGGCTCAGAAGGTGCCGGCGGCTGCGTCGTCGAGCGACGGCAGCGTGCGCTCGCCCGGAGGGCCCGCCTCGCCGCGGACCTCGCCGGCGAAGCCGAGACGGCGCAGGCGCTCGATCTCGCGCTCGCCTTCGATTCGAGCAGGATGATCGGCGGGCAGGCCGGCAATCAGCTTGACGATGCGAGCGCGCAGCTGCATCGCGAAGTGCGGCGTCGAGGCGCCCATCAGCTTGCGCACGTCCTCGACGCTCACCGCTCCTTCGCGCTCCTTGCGCAGCGTCTGCGGGTTCTCGGCCTGGCTCACGGTGATCCTCGTCTGCTCGCGGTGGTCGTCATTCGGCTTCGGCGACCGACTGTTCGCCGGTCGAGGACTGGCGTGGCGCGATCTCGAGCACCGTGTCGAGTTCCGCTTGCGCGAGCGCCGAGATGGCGCTTTCGTCGCCGATCAGCCAGCCGTGATTGTAGACCTCGCGCACGGGCGAGACCGCTGCCGTGTACCCCGGCTCGATGTCGCTGAGGTATTTCGTCAGCGCCGCGGGAACCGATGCGCTGTGTTCGAGCAGCAGCAGCGGTCCGTAGTCGCCATGCGCCGAGAGCGGCGCCGCCGCCGGGGCGTCGAGCGGCCGCGCGACGTTCGCGAAGACGAGTCCGTGGCCGGCTTCGTGGATGCCCCAGCCGAAGGCGCCGCGCGAGAAGCGCGAGACCGAGATCGCGTTCTCGATCGGGTTCGAGCTCGCGCGCGCTTCATCCGGTTCGGCTGTGCCGCTCGCGCCGGACACGTGCACGACCGTGCCGAGGCGCGCGAGCGCCGCGTACGCAGACGCGTGCAGCGTCGTCGGCGCGACGACGTAGATCGTCGGCTTGTGCAGCAGGCGCAGCGCGAGGGCCGTGTACTTCGGCACCTCGCGACTCGTCACGAACAGGATCGGCGCGCCGCTCTCGGCGGCGAGCGCCGCGGCGGGCATCTGCAGCGCGCGTGGGGCGTCTGTAGCGACGACGAGCACGCTGTGCGGCGCTTTGCCGCCGGCGCTTTCGGCGAGCTTCTGGAGCACGAGGCCGACGCCGGGCGCCATTGCGCCCGTGGCAAGGCTGTCCGTGGATTCCTTCGGGCCGGCGCTTGTGTTCGACTCGGCAGCCAGGAGTCGTGTAGGGGTGAGCGGATCTTCGACTCTATACCCGTCTGGAACGGCAGCCGACGTGTCGAGACGGATCACCTGCGCGCCTCCGAGCGAGCTCGCGCCGAGCGGGCGCATCGCGCGCAGCGCCTGCGCGCTCGCTTCGGGCAGCTTGTCGCCGTCGGCATAGAGCAACGGCGCGCCGAGCGGGGCGCTTGCGAGCGTCGAGGCGGCGAGCGCGGCGAACCAGTTGTGCTCGTTGACGAGCACGACGACCTGTGGTCGCGTGGCGGGCGTGAGCCCGGGGTAGACGGCCTCGGCGACCGCTGCGGCGTCGCTCACCGGATCCCCGCCGCCGAGCCGCGTCGTGTTCTTCGTCGAGACGCCGACGACGCCGTGCGCGGCCGGCGGCGCGAGCGCGCCCGCGACCGAGCTGGATCCGGTTGAGGCGTGGCCCTTGCCGCATCCGCTCAGCACACTGCCCAGCAAGGCTCCGCCGACTGCGAGCGCGGCGATCTGCCGGAGCGAGGAGGCGCGCATGGGCGCGGACACTAGCGCGCGCACCGGAGTGCGGCGAGGTGCCACCGAGCGCGCGTGCGCCGTTCTGCCACGCGATCCTCCCGTAGTGCGGTTTGCGTAGGTTTGAGATCGGGGCGGCCGGGTATCCAGAGGCACTATTCCGGCCGTTTGCAGGCAAACAATGCACACCGACGCCCATCTGCTGCAAGCGTCCTTGCACTCTGTTAGCCTGCCGCGGCAAGAACGCCGAGTCACTGATCCGATGTCAGAGACCGGGGGACCCAGGTTGTTGGGGCGAATCTCATGTTGGACCGTGAGAAGCGCAGGCTCTTTCAGCGCTAGCCCGTCAGCTAACCCCGGAGGCCGACGAAAGAGGTCGTTGTTTTGCGGGTGCGAACCCTCAGTACGCTCCTAGGCAGTTTGACGTTCCTATTGGCCATGGCGGCGCCTTCATCGGCCGTCACGACGGGCGGCGCAGCCGCCGGAGCCCCGACGACGGCCCCGGCCGCGGCGGCTCCGACGACGGCTCCCGCGATCCATCTCTCGCCGATCACGGCGAAGTCGCGAAAGCTCAGCTACAAAGGCCCGGTCTACGAGAAGACGACGGCCGGCGAAGTCGTTCCGTATGTCGCGCCTGCTCCTGCGACGCAGTTGACGAGCACGACCGGCGGCAGCCCAACCGGTGCCGCGACGACCGCCGCGGTGAGCACGAACGGCCTCACCGAAGTGACCGAGACGGCGGCGACGCCGCAGCCGGAGCTGCTCGTGCCGGGCTCGATCGCGCGCTACGTCAACGGCTACGCGGCCGCGCCGATGAACGCGCCGGCGAACGTCCAGCAGGTGATCTGGACGGCGAATGAGATCATCGGCCTGCCGTACATCTTCGGCGGCGGACACGCGTCGTTCAACGCTGCCGGCTATGACTGCTCGGGCACGGTCTCCTTCGCGCTGCACGGCGGCAACCTGCTCTCGACGCCGATGGACTCCTCCGAATTCGAGTCCTGGGGCTCGCACGGCGCGGGTCGCTGGATCGCGGTCTTCGGCAATGCCGGACACGCCTACATGGACGTCGCCGGGCTGCGCCTCGACACGAGCGCGGCCGACGACCCGAGCGACCAGCAGGGGCCGCGCTGGCGCCCGCTGCGCCCGGCAAACGCCGGCTTCGTCGTGCGTCACCCGCTCGGACTCTGAGTCTCGACGACCCCCGGTCGGCTACGCTTGGACGAGCTGGCCGATCCGGGATCGGTCGCCCCGAAGAACGCAATAGGAGGATCAGATGGCCGGGCTGACCGGGCGCATGTCAACCGTCGTGAAGGCGAAGGTCTCGAAACTGCTGGATCGCGCCGAAGACCCGGCCGAGACGCTGGACTACAGCTACCAGAAGCAGGTCGAACAGCTGCAGAACGTGAAGAAGGGCATCGCGGACGTCGTGACCGCGAAGAAGCGCCTGCAGATGCAGGAAAAGACCTTGCAGCAGAGCGTCGTCAAGCTCGACACGCAGGCTCGCCAGGCGCTCTCGGCGGGCAACGAAGATCTCGCGCGCACGGCGCTCGAACGCAAGAACGTCGCGCAGACGGAGCTGCAGGGGCTCGACACGCAGGTCACAGAACTCGAAGAGCAGCAGCAGAAGCTGACCGACTCCGAGCAGAAACTGCGCGCGAAGATCGAGGCCTTCCGTACGAAGAAGGAGGTCATCAAGGCGCAGTACTCCGCCGCCGAGGCGCAGGTGCGCATCTCCGAGGCCGCGACGGGCGTCGGCGAGCAGATGGCCGACGTCGGCCTCGCGATGCAGCGCGCCGTCGACAAGACCGAAAACATGAAAGCGCGCGCCGACGCGGTCTCTGAGCTCGAACAGGCCGGGACGTTCGACGACATCACGCAGCTCGGTGGCGGCGAAGACGACATCGACCGCCAGCTCAAGCAGCTCTCGAGCCAGCCCGCAGTGGACGACGACTTGGCGAAGCTGAAGAGCGAACTGGGCACACAGCCCGGAGGGCTGGGTCAGGGAGGCGGCGAGACGCCGCAGATCGCCTCCGGCGGCGACACCGGCGCGAGCGCGCCCGCCCCGCCGAGCGAGGGTGGCCAGTCATGATCGTCCGCATCTCCGGCGAGGATCAGTACCGGCTCGCCGACGAGCAGACCGCAGAGCTCAACGAGCTCGACAACGCCGTCGTATCGGCCTGTGAGGGTGGCGACGAGCAGGGCTACGCCGACAGTTTCGCCGCGCTGCTCGACTACGTGCGCAAGAACGGCGAGCGCATCGCCGACGATGAGCTTGCCGGTTCGGATCTGATCCTGCCGCCGCCCGACCTGAGCTTCGCCGAGGCGGGCGAGCAGTTCACGGGCGAGGGCTTGATCCCCGACTGAGAGCGCGCGGCCGGCAGGGCCCGATATGGCCGACGAGCTGAGGCGCCTGACGACGGTCGACAACGAGCCCGACGCCGCGATCCTCGCGGGCCGTCTGCGGGACGCTGGGGTCCACTGCGTCTTGCGCCCACCGCTGAACGCGCTCGGCTGGTCCGCATGGGCCCAACGCGCGATCTATGTCTTCGAAGGCGAGCTCGGCCGGGCGCTGGCGGTGTTGCAAGAGGATCGGGGAAGCTATGACGAGCAGGAACTTGCGAGGCTGAGCGAGCAGGCGGGCGAGAAGGCGACCGAACGGGCGCGTGGCGAAGCGGACGGCGAGCGCATCGAACCCGGAGGGGTCGAGCCGCCGCCGGGTGAGGGCGACGACTAGATCGGGATCCCCCAAAGCGGGAACCAGCGCTCGATCTCGGCCTCCATCGGCAGCTCTGAGCCGACCTGCGCCTTGAGCTGCAGCTCGCGCTCGGTCGAGCGCTCTTTGCCGTCGCCCGGGGCGGGCACGAACGGGTACCACGCGCCGCGCTTGTAGTTGTAGATGAAGTAGATCCGCTGGCCTTTGCCGTCGGTGAAGCCGAACACGGCGCAGAGCAGCCGTTCGCCGAAGCCGGCCGTCTCGATCGAGCTCGAGACGGCGTTGATCCCGACGGCGAGGTCTTCGACGCTCGGCGCGCCGGCGGGGCTGCGCAGGATCATCCAGCGGTAGCCGTAGCTGTCGTCTTCGGTCTTGACGCTCGTGCCGTTGTCGCCGCCTGTCGCCGTGACGACTTCTTCCATGTCCTTGATCGTCGATTCGAATTCGCTCGTCGCGAGCGCCTGGAAGACGATCGCGGCGCTGCCCGACGGGTCGATCTGGTGCTCGGCTTGCAGGTCGACATACGCAGTCGTGATCGCGAACAGGCGGTCAGGCGCCGGTCCCTTGACCTGGTGACGCCCGGTGAGGATGTCGCGAAGGCCCAAGGCTCAGAGAGGCTCAGGCGTTGGCGGCGCTGAGGCCGCCCTGCAGCTGCGACTCGAGGCGCTCGAGCGCGGCGAGGCGCTGCTCGAGCGGCGGGTGGTCGGCGAACAGGTTCATCAACGACTTCTTCGCGCGCGCCGGGATGATGAAGAACGCGCTCATGCTTTCGGCCTTGCGCAGGTCCTGCGCCGGCTCGCGTTCGATCGTGCCGCTGATCTTCAGCAGCGCCGAGGCGAGCGCGCTCGGGCGCCCCGTGAGCACGGCCGAGCCGCGATCGGCGGCGAACTCGCGGTAGCGCGAGAGCGTGCGCAGCAAGACGAACGAGACCGCGTAGACGACGACGGAGACGAGGATCACGACCATGATGTCCTGCTCCTCTTCGTCGTTGCCGTAGCCGCCGCCGAAGAACAGCGCGAACTGCGCGATCATCGATGCGAGCGTCGCGAAGAAGCTCGCGAGCGTCATCACCATCACGTCGCGGTTGATCACGTGCGTCAGCTCGTGCGCCATCACGCCTTCGAGCTCGGCCGGCGAGAGCATCTTGAGGATCCCGCGCGTCGCGCAGACCGTCGCGGTCTTCTGCGAGCGCCCCATCGCGAGCGCGTTCGGCATCGAGGTCTCCATCACGCAGACGCGCGGTTTCGGCAAGTCGGCCTGGACGCAGAGGCGGTCGATGATCCCGTGCAGCTCCGGCTCCTGCTCGGGCGTGACCTCTTTGAGCCCGAGCGAGGCCATCGCGAGTTTGTCCGAGCCGAACAGCTGCACCAAGAGCAGCACGACGGCGACGACGACGATCAGCCCGGCCCCTGCGCCGGCGGCGAACAGCACGCCGACGAACACGACGTAGAGCAGGCCGAGCAGGAACAGCGTCAGCAGCATGCGCGCCTGCAGGCCCGTGTCTTTGCCGAAGTTCTGACGTCGCCCAGCCATGCTCAGGATTGTCGCAGACAGAGATACGCGTGCCCTAAAGTTGCGCGCTGATGGTGTACCCGCTGACACAGCCACGCTCGAACGTTGGGACCCACGCGCGATGAAGCCCGAAGTTCATCTGCTCGGAATATCGATAAAGACGTTCGGCGTGACGTTCGCCCTCGGCTTCGTCGCTTGCGGGATGGTCGTCGCGCGCAGGCTGAGAGAGCTCGGCAGGCCCGTCGACTGGGCGTATGAGATCACCTTCGCCGCGCTGATCGGCGGCGTCGTCGGCGCGCGCGCCTATTACGTGATCCAGAACTGGTCGACGACGAAGAACGACTTGCTCGGCTCGATCTTCTCTGGCTCCGGGCTCGTCTGGTACGGCGGCGCGATCGGCGGCGCGATCGGCGTGATCGGCTGGATGCGCTGGCGAGGAGTCCTCGAACTGCGGATGCTCGACATGTGCGCGACGGCGCTCGCGCTCGGCTATGCGATCGGGCGGATCGGCTGTCAGGTCTCCGGCGACGGCGACTACGGAATCCACTCGACGCTGCCGTGGGCGATGGGCTACCCGCACGGCACGCTGCCGACGCCGCCCGGCGTCAAGGTGCAGCCGACGCCGATCTACGAGACCGTCGCGATGTGTCTCGTCGCGTGGGCGCTGTGGCAGCTGCGCGACCGCGTCAGGCCGGGGGTCGTGTTCGCGCTGTACCTGCTGCTGAGCGGCTTCGAGCGCTTCCTCGTCGAGTTCGTGCGCCGCAACACGGAGGTCTTCGCCGGGCTGACCTCGCCGCAGCTCGAGAGCATCGCGCTGATGGCGATCGGCGCCGTTTGGCTCGCGCTGATGGTCCGTCGCGGAGGCGCCGCTTCGCTGCGCGCCGCGCCGGCCTGAGCAGGCGCATTGGCGACTGCATCGCAGGCACGCGATAATCCCGCGGCGATGGCGACCGAGACGACCCTTTCCGACGTGTTTCCGCTGGGCAGCCGCGTGAACGAGCGCGGACGCCTGGAGATCGGCGGCTGCGACACGATCGAGCTCGCGCGCGAGTTCGGCACGCCGGCATACGTCGTCGCCGAGGACGACCTGCGCGCGCGGGCACGCGCGTTCGTGCAGGCCGGCGCCGCGACGGGTCACAGTGCCTTCAACGTCGTCTTCGCGTCGAAGGCCTTTCCCTGCACGGCCGTGCTCGCGCTGTTCGCGCAGGAGGGCCTGTGGTGCGACGTCGCCTCCGGCGGCGAGCTGCACCTGGCGCTGAACGCAGGCTTCCCCGCCGAGCGCCTCGTGCTGCACGGCAACGCCAAGTCAGAGGCTGAGCTGCGGACGGCGCTCGAGTGCGGGGTAGGGCTGATCGTGCTCGACAATTTTGATGAGATCGATCGTCTTGCCTCGCTGGTCGCGCAAGACGTCGCGGGCGGGGCTGGCGCGCAGGTGCTGATTCGCGTGACGCCGGACGTCCGCGGCGAGACGCACGAGAAGATCTCGACCGGTCAGGCCGACTCGAAGTTCGGCTTCTCGATCGCGCGCGCCGCCGAGGCGATCGCGCGCGTGCGGCAGGCCGACGGGCTCTCGCTTCAGGGGCTGCACGCGCACATCGGCTCGCAGCTGCTCGAGCTCGACCCGTTCCGCGCCGAGATCGCCGAGCTCGCGAAGCTCGGCGACTTTCCCGTGTGGGACCTCGGCGGCGGCCTCGGCGTCCGCTACACCGCCGAGCAGCCCTCGCCGCCGCCCGTCGAGGAGTACGTGCAGACGATCGCACGAGCCGCCGCCGAGCACGGGATGGACGCGCCCGGCAAGCGGCTGTTCATCGAGCCCGGCCGCTCGCTGTGCGCGAACGCAGGCGTGACGCTGTACGGCGTCGAGAGCGTCAAGCAGAACGTCTCGCGCTGGGTCGCGGTCGACGGCGGCATGTCCGACAACCTGCGGCCGATGCTCTACGGCGCCGTCTACGAAGCGCACGTCGCCGACCGGCTCGGCGGCGAGACGCCGTGCGAGCTCGCCGGCAAGCACTGCGAGTCGGGCGACGTCATCGTCCGCGAGGCGCTGCTCGACGACCCGCGCGCCGGCGACGTGATCGTCACGCCGGCGACCGGTGCGTACGGTTATGCGATGGCGAACAACTACAACGGCGTACCGCGCGCGCCCGTGATCTTCTGCCGCGACGGCGACGCACGCGTCGTCGTGCGACGCGACACCTTCGACGATCTGACGGCACGCGATGTCCGCTGACGCGCAGGGCGCAGGCGGCGCCGAGCCGCCGTTTCAGGTCGGCCTGCTCGGCCACGGCACCGTCGGCGCGGCGTTCGCGTCGCTGCTCGACGAGCGCGCCGACGAGATCGAGCGCTTCAACGGCCGCCGGCCGGTGATCTGCGGCGTGCTGACGCGCTCGCGCGGCGACTTCGAGCAGATCCTCGCCGACTCCGACCTGATCGTCGAGGTGATGGGCGGGCTCGAACCGGCGCGCGACTACCTGATGCGCGCGATCACCGCCGGCAAGCACGTCGTCACGGCGAACAAGCAGCTGCTCTCCCAGCATGGCGAGGAGCTGTTCGAGAGCGCACGCGAGCGCGACGTGCGGCTGCGCTTCGAGGCCGCCGTCGCCGGCGCCGTCCCGGTGGTGCGCGTGCTCGAGGAGTCGCTCTCGGCGACGCCGATCGAGCGGATCCACGGAATCGTCAACGGCACGACGAACTTCATCCTCTCGGAGATGGCGCGCGGGCTCTCCTACGCCGACGCGCTCGCCGAGGCGCAGCGCGTCGGCTACGCCGAGGCCGACCCCTCAGACGACGTCTCCGGGCGCGACGCGGCCGCGAAGATGGCGATCCTCGCGCGGCTCGCGTTCGGCTCGCCCGTGCACCTCGACGAGGTCCGCTACGAAGGCATCGAGAACCTGCACGGCGACGACCTCGAGTACGCCCGCGAACTCGGGCTCGGGCTGAAGCTCGTCGGCACGGCCGAGCGCCGCCAGGGCGGCCTCGCGGTGCACGTGCACCCGACGTTCCTCTACTCCGGGCACCCGCTCGCGTCGATCTCCGGCCCGTTCAACGCCGTCACGGTCGAATCCGAGACGATCACCGAGCTGACGATGTCAGGGCCGGGCGCCGGTGGCCTGCAGACGGCGAGCGCCGTGCTCGGCGACGTCGTCAGCGTGATGACCGGCGGCGCGCGCCCGCCCGCGCCTCCACTGCGCCTCGAGCTCATCGAGGACGTCGAGAGCGCGTACTACCTGCACCTCGACATGACCGACGAGCCCGGCGTGCTCGCATCCGTGACGAAGGCGCTCGGCGAGCACAACGTCTCGATCAAGTCCGTCGTGCAGCGCGGCATCTCCGAGCACGCGCGGCTCGTGATGGTCACGCATCCTGTGCTTGAGTCGAGCCTGCGCGCCGCGCTCGAGCAGATCGGCGAGTTCAGCTTCATGCGCGCCGCGCCACGGATGATCAGAGTTATCGAAGAGGAGTTCACGTGAGCGAGACGCCCCCAGTCAGCGAGTTCCCGCGCGTGCCGCTGCCGCGCGTCGAAGGCGCCGCCTTCAGCGGCACGCACGTGCCGTTGATCGAGCGCTACCACGAGCGGCTGCCGTTCGAGCCCGGCGACAAGCTCGTCAGCCTGCAGGAGGGATCGACGCCCTTGCTGCGCGCTCCTGTCATCTCCGAGATGGTCGGCGCGACGGTGCGCCTGAAGCTCGAGGGCGCCAACCCGACCGGCTCGTTCAAGGACCGCGGGATGACGTGCGCCGTCTCGGCCGCCGTGCGCGACGGCGCGAAGGCCGTCGTCTGCGCCTCGACCGGCAACACCGCCGCGAGCGCTGCCGCATACGCCGCGCGCGCGGGCCTGACGTGCGCCGTGATCGTGCCCGACGGCAAGATCGCGCAGGGCAAGATGGCGCAGACGCTCGTGCACGGCGCGCGTGTGATCTCGCTCGCGGGCAACTTCGACCAGGCGCTGACGCTCGTTCGCGAGCTGACCGCCTCGCACCCGATCGTGCTCGTCAACTCGGTCAACGAGTTCCGCATCGAAGGGCAGAAGACGGCCGCCTTCGAGATCCACGAGGCGCTCGCCGGCGAGCTCGACGCGCTCTGCATCCCCGTCGGCAACGCCGGCAACATCACCTCCTACTGGCGCGGCTTTCGCGAGATGGACGCGCGTCCGCGAATGCTCGGTTACCAGGCCGAAGGCGCCGCGCCGCTCGTCGAGGGCCACCCGATCGAGCACCCCGAAACGGTCGCGAGCGCGATCAGGATCGGCAATCCCGTGCGCTGGGAGGACGCGATGTCGGCCGCGACCGACTCGCGCGGCGCGATCCGGATGGTCAGCGACAAGGAGATCCTGCACGCCTACCGGCTGCTCGCCTCGCGCGAAGGGATGTTCTGCGAGCCCGCCTCCGCCGCGTCCGTCGCCGGGCTGCTGAAGTACGGCGCCGAAGGCGCCGAGCAGATCGTCTGCGTGCTGACCGGCCGCGGGCTGAAGGACCCCGAGACGGCGATCGCGAACAACGACGGGCTGATCATCCAGTGCGTCGCCGAGACGGCCGCGATCGAGGAAGCAGTTCTGGGTGATCCGTAGGAGGCTCGTTCGCGTGCCGGCGTCCTCGGCGAACCTCGGCCCGGGGTTCGACTGCATGGCCGCCGCGCTAGCGCTGCACGTCGAGCTCGAGGTGATCGAGACGGGCGAGTTCGCCGTCGACACCGACCTGCCGCTGTCGAAGGGCCGCGACAACCTCTGCGTGCGGGCGTTCGAGCGGCTGCGCCCGGCCGACGGCTTCACGTTCAGGATCCACTCCGACGTGCCCCTGTCGGGCGGGCTCGGCTCGAGCGCCGCCGCGATCGTCGCCGGCCTGATGGCCGCGGACCACCTGTTCGAGATGGACGCCGACCTGCTCGCGCTCGCATCCGAGCTCGAGGGCCATCCCGACAACGTCGCCGCTTCGTTGCTCGGCGGATTCGTGATCTGCGCCGACGGGCAGGCGACGCGCTTTGAGCCGCCGACCGGCCTCGAGGCGCTCGCTGTCGTCCCTGAGGAGTCGGTGCGCACGAGCGACGCGCGTGCCGCGCTTGCCGACGAGGTGCCGCTGCAGGACGCCGTCTTCAACGTCGCGCACGGTGCGCTCTTGACGCTAGGGCTGGCCAGGGGAGACTGGGATCTGCTCGGCCGCGGGCTCGCCGATCGCCTGCACCAGCAGCAGCGCTCCTCGCTGTTCCCGCGCTCCTTCGAGCTCGCCGAGCGTGCACGCGAGCTCGGCGCACTCGGCGCGACGATCTCAGGCGCCGGGCCGACCGTGCTCGTGTGGTGCTTCTACGAGCAGACCGGAGCCGTCGCCGAGACGCTCGCGCGCGAGGTCGACGGCTGGGCGACGCTGATGCGCGCGCCGTTCGAGCCGCAGGGCGCTTACGTCGTCGCGCTGTAGCGCAGACCCGCGTGGAGCTTTCGCGTCGCTGCTAGCGCAGCTTCGCGAGGCGCTCTGACGCGGCGCTCAGCCCAGGCAGACGCTCGAGCACTTCGCCGGCGACGTCGAGGTAGTCCTCGCCAAGGTCCGGGCGGTGATCGAGGATCGAGCGCGCGCGCTCGGCCGACTCGGCGTAGGCGATCGACGAGCGGATCACCGTGTCGAAGACGAGCTCGCCGAAGCGCTCCTTCAGCGACGCGAGCGCCTCGCGCGAGTGGACCGTGCGCATGTCGGCGAGGTTCAGCAGCACGCCGATGACCGACAGCTCCGGGTTCAGCCCGTCGCGCGCGAGCTCGACGAGCTCCATCGCCTGCTCGACGCCCTGCAGCGCGAAGTACTGCGCCTCGGCCGTGACGAGCGCGCGATCGGCCGCGACGAGCGCGTTGACCGTCAGCAGCCCGAGCGACGGCGGGCAGTCGATCAGGATCACCTCGTAGTCGTCCGGCAGCTTCGCGAGCGCGCGCCGCAGCGTCAGCTCGCGCCCCATCTTGCCGCCGAGCATCAGCTCCGCCTCGGCGAGCGTCAGGTTCGCCGGGATCAAGTCGTCGTGGATCGCCTCCGCGGCCTTCGCGCGACCCGAGAGGACGTCGGCGATCGTCGGCTCGGCGTCGGGCGGGACGTCGAAGTAATCGGACAGGTTGCCCTGCGGATCGAGGTCGATCGCGAGCGTCCGCACACCGCTGCGGCGCAGCGCGTCGGTCAGGGTGCGCACGGTCGTCGTCTTGCCCGTGCCCCCCTTCTGCGAGAGGACGGCGATTGTGTCGGCCATTGTCGTGGCGATACTACGTGTCCCGGCGCCGCCGCGCACGGCCGGCGGCGCGGGATCCGTAAAGCAGGCTCAGGCGCTCGTGCCGACGCGCCCGGGCGTCTCGCTGCCGGCGCCGCTGCGCGCGTGCTCGACGACGATGAACCCGAGCCGGTAGCGCCCGACGATGATCTCGTCGCCGTCCTGCAGCAGCCGGCCCTCGATTCGCTCGTCGTTGACGAACACGCCGTTGAGGCTGCGGTCGTCGAGCACGCGCACGCCGTCCGGTTGGCGCACGATCAGCGCGTGCCGGCGCGAGACGGTCGGGTCGTCGAAGCGCACGTCGGCCGCAAGGCTGCGCCCGATCCGCGTCCACTCGCGCGCGAGCGGCACGACGCGCAGCTCATCGCCGTCCTCGACGCACAGGTACTCGCCGGCCTGCTCGATGCCCGCTCTCGCGTCCGCGAGCAGCGCCTCGCGGTCCTCTGGCGCGGGCTCGGCGAGCATGCCGTGACGTGCCGTCTGCTCGACCGCCGAGTCGGCCTCGGCGCTGAACAGCGACGCGCGCTCGAAGTCGCTGCCGCCGCACCCGGGGCAGTCGGTCAACGTGTCGAGGCCGTTCAGCGTCAGCACGTAGCCGCAATTGCGACAGCAAAACGAGCCGGCGCCGACAAAGGTTCCCCTGCTGAGTAGATCCATCCTGCTGCTCCCTTCCTGCTTGGCGCTCCGCGGTGAACTGCCTGGTGCTCCTAGTCGAGGGATAGCTCGTGACAATCATAACGAGTTGGCCAGCACGGCGAATTCCGGATTCCCGCATTTTCCGGGAAGGTCAACGCTCTGTCGGTCGACCCGGCGTCAACCCCGCTATCCCGCGGCGACTACTACGTACCCGGCGCGATCCGCGCGCAAACCACGGCGCCCTCGCGGGCAGGAGGAGTGCCGCGCGCGGCGAAATCCGAGGCGACGATGGCCTCGCCCGTGACCCACGTAGAGCAGTTCGAGCGCTTCCTGCTGAGGCGCGGCGTCGGCGCGCTCGAGGCCAACCGCGATCGCTGCGCCGACTGCGGGCGCACGCCGCTCACCGGCGAGCACGTGCACATCTACGACGGTCGCGGCGGCGGGCTCGTCTGCGAGCTGTGCCGCACGCTGCGGCGCGAACCGCCCGTCGCCAGCGAGATCGTGCGCCACTGCGAGCACGGGCACGCAGTTCGCCTCACCGCGCGCGCCGCCTAGCCGCGTCGCGTCCTGACTCGCTTTAGACTGGCGGACAGATGGACCCCGTGACCGTCTCGACCGTGATCTCCGCTCCGCGCGAGCAGGTGTTCGACTACCTGCAGGACATCGCGAACCACAGCGAGTTCACCGACCACTACATCGTCGACTGGCACCTGACGCGGATCGACTCGATCGGCCGTGGGGCCGGCGCGCGCTTTCGCGTGAAGGCTCCCGGCAACCGCTTCAGCTGGGGCGACGCGACGTTCGTCGAGGTCGACCGCCCGCACCGGATCGTCGAGGCAGGGCGCACCGGCAAGAACAACCGCATCCGCACGATCGGCACGTACGAGCTCGCACCGGGCGCATCGGGCACGACGCGCGTGCGCTTCACGCTCGAGACGGCGCCCGCGACGATCTCCGACCGGCTGCTCGAGTCGCTCGGCGCGCGTCGCTGGCTGAAGCGCAAGAACGCTCGCTCGATGCGTCGTCTGCGCGCGATCCTCGAGGACGGCGAGCAGCGCGGAGCACGCGTGACGGTCGCCGCCGGATAGACTGCCGCGTCGCATGTTCAGCCGCCTGCGCAAGCTCCCGCTCCTCGGGCTCGTCCTGCTCGCCGCCGTGACGCTCGGCGCGTGCGGCGACTCGCACACGAAGGTCTCGACGGGCACCTACGCCGGCGAGTCGGGCCAGAACGCGCCGTACCTCGACGTCGGGCCGCTCGTCTACGAGGTGCAGCTCTCGCGCGAGCTGAACCCGAACGACGAGGAAGACGCCCAGTACCTGCAGGGGCTGAGCGCCGAACAGCGCAAGCTCGCGCCGGGCCAGGAGTGGTTCGGCGTGTTCCTGCAGGTCTACAACAACGGATCGCAGCCGCAGACCGCCGCGAGCGACGTCTCGATCACCGACACGCAGGAAAACACCTACATCCCGCTGTTCCCGGCGGGGAGCAACCCATACATCTACAAAGCCGGCACGGTGCCCGCCAAGGAACACCTGCCGATCGCCGACTCGATCGCCTTCGAGGGCCCGACGCAGGGTGCGCTGCTGCTGTTCAAGATCCAGGTCGTCTCGCTCGACAACCGCCCGCTGACGATCAAGATCGTCGACCCGGACAACCCGGCCGAGTCGGCGACGGCCGAGCTCGACGTCTAGCGGCTCGCCCGCAGGCCGACTTCGAGCACTTCGCGCGCGACCGGCGCGGCCGTGTCGCCACCGGCGCCGTCTTTGACGAGCAGCACGCCGACGACGATCCGCGGGCGCAGCGCCGGCGCGAAGGAGGCGAACCAGGCGTCGGTGTTGCTCGCTTCGCTGGCCGCGCCGACGCAGCCCGACGAGCTCGATTCTTCGCCTTTCTGTTCGGCGCTTTCGCTCGATTCGGCTTCGGAGGGGCTGCACTCGGACTTCAGTTCGGCGGTGCCCGTCTTGCCGGCGACCGTCACGCCCGGGATCGCCGCCGAGGTACCTGTGCCGTTGCGTACGACGCCGATCATCAGGTGGCGCACCGTGCGCGCCACGGCGGCGCTCGTCACGCTCGGCCCCGGCGCCGGGTGCGCGAGCGCGAACGTCGGCGTCGGACGGTGCCCGCCGTCGGCGATCGTCGCCGCGACGATCGCCATCTCGAGCGCGCTCGCCTGGACCTGACCCTGGCCGATCGCCGTCGAGCCGACGTCGAGTTCGCCCTGGATGCCCGACGCCGCCGGCAGCGTGCTTTCGGCTGCGCCCGCGATCCCCGGCGGGTGGTTGAAGCCGAAGCGTTCGGCCATCGCGACGAGCCGCGGCGCTCCGAGCTTGACGCCGAGCGGCGCGAACACCGAGTTGCACGAGACGGCGAACGCGAGTTCGAGCGAGCCGCCGCATTCCTCGCCGTTAGCGTTGCTCAGCTTGACGCCGTCGAGCGTCGCCGAGGTCGCATACGGATAGACCGTGTGCGGCGTCGCGATGTGCGCGTCGAGCGCGCCCGTCAGCGTGATCATCTTGAACGTCGATCCCGGCGGCTGGACGCTGTTCAGCGCGATGCCGGCGACCGCGAGGATCTGGCCCGTCGACGGTTGCAATGCGACGACGCCGCCGAGTCGCGAGCCGAGCGCGCTGACGGCCGCCTGCTGGACCTCCGGCGAGACGCTCGTGCGCACCGCGTGGCCGACGTGCGGCGTCGCGCTGGCGAGCACTCGATGCCCGGCGAGCAGCTCGCCGCCGGGCGTGCCGCGCAGCCGCGCGTCGAGCGCCTCCTCCAAGCCGCTCGTGCCGACGATCGCGTCGGACGGGATCCCGAGCGCTTCGAGCGAGACGCGGCGCGAGCTCGGGATCGGGCCGACTTCGCCGATCACCGCCGCGGCCGATTCGCCGGCGGGCGACGCTCGCGGCCCGGCATCGACAGGCGAGCCTTCGGCGAGCACCGACCCGTCGCGCGCGAGCAGCTTCGCGCGAGCCGGAAGCGTCGTCTGCCGCGTCAGCGTCTCGCCGGCGAGCATCCCCGGGAAGGTGAGCGAGCGCGACCAGGCGATCGCGTGCCCTCCTTCGGCGCCGCTTGAGATCCGCATCTCGACGTTCAGGCGCAGCGTGCCGAACAGTCGCGTGCGGACTTCGACGGGGACCGCCACGAGCCCGTCTTGCGCGGCGCGCGCCTTGCCCCTCACGCGCAGGCTCGTCGCCGTCGCCGTGTCCATCGCCGCGTGGTAGGCCGAGACGAATTCGTCGGCTGTCAGCGAGCGTCGCGAAGCTGCGTCGACGTCCGCGTACATCGCCGTGTAGTCGAGCTGCGCCCACTCGCCGACGAACTTGTCCGCGAGCACGTCGGCGGCCGAGCGCCCATGGCCGGCACCGACGATCGCGCCGATCGCGAACGCGACGGCCGCGAGCGCGATCACCGGTCGCGCGCGCCTGACCCTCAACGTCTGCTCCTCAGTCAGGGCGCGGTAGAACATGGCGGGTGACGGGGCTCGACTGGATCATCGTCGCGTTTGCGGCAATCCTCGCTGCTTTCGGTTTCCGGGGGGGCTTCATCGTCGGCGTGCTGTCCTTCGGCGGGTTCGCACTAGGAGCATTCCTCGGAACTCGGCTGGCTCCTCTACTGCTCGCGAAGGGCTCCGCCTCGCCTTACGCGCCGGCGTTCGGCCTGTTCGGCGCGCTGCTCGCCGGAGCGATCCTCGCGAGCGGCCTCGAGGGTCTCGGCTTCGCCGTCAGGCGTGCGCTCGCGTTGCCTGGTCTCGGCCTGCTCGACGGGCTGCTCGGCGCCGCGCTCGGTGCGGCGCTCGGGCTCGGGATCGTCTGGATCCTCGCCGCCGTGCTCGCGCAGGCGCCCAACCAGGAAACGCTGCGAATGGACATCCAGCGCTCGGCGATCCTGCGCGAGCTCAACGTGCTGCTGCCTCCGTCGGGTCCGATCCTCAACGCGCTCGCGCGGCTCGATCCGCTGCCGTCGATCTCCGGGCCCGCGCCCGATGTCACCGCGCCGCCGTCGCGGATCGCGCGCACCCCCGCCGTGCGCGCGGCTTCGCGCAGCGTCGTGCGCGTGCTCGGCACCGCCTGCGGCCTCGCGATCGAGGGCTCCGGTTGGGTAGCGGCGCCCGGCGAGATCGTCACGAACGCCCACGTCGTCGCCGGCGAGCAGGACACGACCGTGCAGATCGGCGGCAGCTCGCCGAGCCTTCCCGCCCGCCCGATCGCGTTCGACCCGCGCGACGACGTCGCCGTGCTGAGCGTGCCCGGCCTCGCGCTGCCGGCGTTGCCGCTCGTCTCCGATCCGCCCTCGGGCGAGGCCGGCGCGATCCTCGGCTATCCGCAGAACGGCGCGTTCGACGCTCGCTCGGCACGCATCGGGCGCACGCAGAGCGTGCTGACCGACGACGCGTACGGGCGTGGCCCGGTGCACCGGCTGCTCACCCCGCTGCGCGGGCTCGTGCGGCCGGGCAACTCCGGCGGCCCGCTGATCGACTCTGCCGGCGGCGTGCTGACGACCGTCTTCGCCGGCACCGTCGGCGGCGGACCGCACGGCGGCTACGGCGTCGCCAACGCGACCGTCGCGCGCGTGCTGGCAGGTGCGTCGACCGGCCGAGCCGTCAGCACCGAAGGCTGCGCCGCCGGCTGAGGGACGGGCGGGAAGCAGCCGACGCTCCGCGGGGGAGCGTGGGCGCGCTCGCTCGCTTGCCTGGCGAGAGTCCGTGCCTCTCAGCAGTGCATCGTGCAGAGCGTCGGCGCCGGCGGCGCCGCGTAGAGCACGTACCAAACGACGAGCGAGATCACTGCGACGTAGACGTTGAGCATCACGATCCGCTCGAGCGCCGTGATCCCGACGCGCCGGCTGACGTGACGTTCGGACTCGGCGCGCATGCTGCGCAGCCACGCCGAGCGCCGTTCGACGCGCTCGCGCCCGATCAGCTCGTCGTAGACGTTGTTCAGCCACGTCAGCAGCAGCGCCATCGCGAAGACGAGCACGGCGAGCACGATCACGACGACGAACACCGCGCCCATGCTGAGCTCCTTCGTGCCGACCGCCTGCGAGCCGACCCAGACGGCGAGCAGCGGACAGCCCGTCCAGATGTTCGCCGTGACGAACGCCGTCGCCGCGGCCATGCCGACGCGCTTCAGCGTGACGAGGTGAGGCTGCTGCTGCTGCGCTTGCGGCCGGCCGATCGCGGGCGAGCAAGCGCGCATCGCTTGCCTACGTGCTCGGGAGCGCCCGTGCGCTCGTTCGTGGGCGGCGCGTGCGCTTCGCCGGGGAGGCCGGCGCCGCCGTCTCGCCCGTGGCGGGCTCGGTGACCGCCGCAGCCTCCTGCGCGCGCTTGCCGCCCGCCTGCTCGAGGTCTGCTTCGGTCAGCTCGTCGATCGTCGCCTGGACGAGCGCGAGCCGGCGCACGAGCATCGTGCGCACGCGTTCGAGCTCCTCGGTACCGAGGAGCGCCGGTCCGGCGCCGAGCCCCATCGCGCTCGCCGGCGGCGCGACGCCGGGGTGCGCGGCTTCGATCTGCCCGAGCGCCGACTCGAAGGCCGCGATCTGCTCGCGCAGGCGGCGGCGCTGCTCGAGCGCCGAGGGCTCGGCCGCCTGCTCGACATCGACAGGAGCGGCCTCGGGCACGACGTACAGCGCGGCCGCGACCTCGCGCGGATCGACGCCCGTCTCGCGCGCCGTGCGTGCCGCCGTGGCCGCGATCGTGCTTGCCGCGGTGCCGAGCCGGCCGCTCGGCGCGACGAACGTGCCGCTGCCCTGCCGGCTTTCGATCAGGCCTTCCTGCTCGAGGCGCTGATAGACGGCGCGAACGGTGTTGAGGTTCACGCCGATCGCTTCGGCGAGGTCGCGCATGCCCGGCAGGCGCTGTCCGGGCGCGAAGTCCCCATCGCCGATCCGCGTGCGCAGCGCCCACGCGAGCTGCACCCCGATCGGCACGTCGGCATCGCGATCGATCGCAAGCCCGGCAAAGCTCGGCGCGGCCGGTGCAGCGGCGGGTCGGTCCGCTCGGGTCATGCGATGAACGTTAGCGCTGTGACAGGCGATAAACATAGTGTACTAGTGAACTAGTACACTGGCAGAATGAGCGAGGCGAAGCAGAGCTCGTCGCAACAGGTCCGCAGCGCAGCTGCGCCCGTCGAGCTGCCCGCGAGCGCGGCGCGGTCGAAGCCCGCCGGTCGCGGAGGGCCTGCGGGGCGCGCGCTCGCTCCGGGGCGGGCCGTGCTCGAGGAATTCGGAGACGTCGTGCTGCTGACCGGCAAGACGCTCGCGTCGGCGATCCGCCCGCCGTATCCATACGGCGGCGAGCTCGTCTCGCAGTTCCTCTTCGCACTGCGTCTGTGCTGGTTCCCGCTGCTGATCACGACCGTCGCGATCAGCTACGGCGCGCCGGGACTGCAGGCGGCGAACTTCCTCACGCTGTTCGGCGCGCTCGATCGCGTCGGCGGCATCTTCGTGCTCGCCGCCGTGCGCGAAGTCGGGCCGCTGATCACGTCGGTCGTCGTCGCCGGCATCGCCGGGACGTCGATCACCGCCGACCTCGGCGCGCGCAAGGTGCGCGAGGAGCTCGACGCGCTGCAGGTGCTCGGCGTCGACCCCGTGAAGAACCTCGTCGTGCCGCGCTTCCTCGCGCTGATGGTCGTCACGGGCCTGTTCGACATCTACGCGCTGCTGTTCGGGATCTTCGGCGGAATCGGGGCCGAGCTCGTCAACGGCCAGCCGCTCGGCCCGTTCTGGGGGACGTTCTTCGCGAACGCCTCGACGACCGACCTGTGGGGCTCGGTGCTGAAGTCGACGTTCTTCGGCGCGATCATCGCGATCGTCTGCTGTTACAAGGGCATGACCGCCTCCGGCGGCGCCGAGGGCGTCGGGCGCGCCGTCAACGAGGCCGTCGTGACGTCGTTCCTGGGGATCGGAGCGTTCAACTACGTCTTCACGCAGACGCTATTGGCGACGCACCCGCAGATCCTGGTGATCAGGTGAGCGAGCAGCAGGCCACACCGCGCGAATGGCTGCAGAGCACGGGCGAGATCGCGCGGTTCAGCAGCGCGATCGTGCGCGACGTGTGGAGCCTGCGCGTGCTGCGCTTCTTCGGCGAGTCGCTGCGCCAGGCGGGCATCCTGATCGTCGGCTCGACCGTCGTCATCTGGTCGCTCGTGTTCCTGATGGGGCTCGGCATCTGCGGGATCGGCGGCGCGTACTTCACGCTGTCGACCGGCGCGCCGTCCTATGCCGGCGTGTTCTCGGCGTGGTGCGACCTGCGCGAGGCCGTGCCGTACGCGTTCGGCTACATGATGGCCGCGAAGGTCGGCACCGGGATCGTCGCCGAGCTCGGCGCGATGCGGATCTCCGAGGAGATCGACGCGCTCGAGGTGATGGGGATCGACTCGATGGTCTTCCTCTGCGCGAGCCGGCTGCTCGCGTCGTGGCTCGTGCTGCCGTTCATGTACATCGCGGCCGTCGGCGTGGCGTTCTTCGGCTCCTACCTCGGCGTCGTCGAGCAGCTCGGCTTCGTCTCCTCCGGCGGCTTCCTGCTGATCTTCTGGCAGTTCCAGAACGCGCCCGATCTGCTGTTCAGCCTGATCAAGGGCATGTCGATGGCGACCGTGATCGTGCTCGTCGCCTGTTACTACGGCTACAACGCGAGCGGCGGGCCGGTCGGCGTCGGCACGGCGACGGCGAAGTCGATGGTCCTCAACCTCGTCTTCGTGACGCTGATCGGGATGCTCGGGACGCAGGTGTTCTGGGGCGCCAACCCGCGTGCGCCGATCGGCGGATAGGCGCTCGCGTCCGGCCCATGGGCGTCGCCGCCAGCCGAGCCGCGCATGTTGCGGCATTTCGCACACCCGCTACGCTGCCGCCATGTCCAAGACGCTCGTGATCGCCGAGAAGCCCTCCGTCGGGACGGACCTCGCGCGCATCCTGAAGGGGCCGTTCAAGAAAGGCGAGGGCGTGCTCGAGGGCCCCGAGCACGTCATCACGTGGGCCGTCGGACACCTCGTGCAACTCGCCGAACCGGACGAGTACGACGCGAAATTCAAGCGCTGGCGGATGGAAGACCTGCCGATCGTCCCCGACCGCTTCAAGCTCGTCGTGCGCGACGAGCGCTCGCGCAAGCAGATGTCGGTCGTGACCAAACAGATCGGGCGCGAGGACATCGGCGAGATCGTCAACGCCTGCGACGCCGGCCGCGAGGGCGAGCTGATCTTCGCGTACCTCTACGAGAAGGCGAACGGCAAGAAGCCCGTCAACCGGCTGTGGCTGAAATCGATGACGAGCGCCGCGATGAAGGAGGCGTTCGGCTCGCTGCGCCCGTCCGACGAGTTCGCGCTGCTCGAGCAGGCCGCGCGCTCACGCTCGGAGGCCGACTGGATCGTCGGGATGAACGCAACGCGCGCCGCGACGATCCGCCTGCGCAGCTCCTTCGACGGCGCAGTCTCGCTCGGACGCGTGCAGACGCCGACGCTCGCGATCATCGCGCGCCGCGAGGAGGAGATCAAAGCGTTCGTGCCGGAGCCCTACTGGCTCGTCGACGCGAGCTTCGAGGCGGACGGCAAACGCAACTACGAGGGTCGCTTCCACGCCGGCTCCAAGCCGCGGATCGAGACCGCCGAGGAGGCCGAGGCGATCGTCGCCGCGTGCATCGGCAAGCCGGGCAAGATCACGAAGCTCGAGAAGAAAGAGCAGCGCGAGAAAGCGCCGATGCTCTACGACCTGACGACGCTTCAGCGCGAGGCGAACAACCGCTACGGCTTCTCCGCCAAACGCACGCTCGGCGCCGCGCAGCGCTGCTATGAGGAGCACAAGGCGCTGACCTACCCGAGGACGAACTCGCGCTACCTGACGAGCGACATGGTCGCCGAAATCAAGCCGATCGCCGAGCTCGTCGGCCACGACAGCGCTTACACGAAGGGCGCCGAATACGTGATCGGCCTCGACCTGCTGCCGCTCGCGCGCGTCGTCAACGACGAGAAGGTCACAGACCACCACGCGATCATCCCGACGCGCTCCGAGCACAACCTCGAGAAAATGAGCTCCGACGACCGGCGCATCTACGACATGGTCACGCGTCGCTTCCTCGCGGTCTTCCACCCGGAGGCGGTGTTCGAGAACACGCGCGTCGAGACGACCGTCGGCGACGGCGACGGGCACATCTTCCGCACGCGCGGCAAGCTGCTCGTCGTGCCCGGCTGGCGCGGCGTCTACGACGAGGTCGCCGCGGCCGACGCGCGCCCGCCGAAAGGCGAGGAGGACGAGGGCGTCGATCAGCAGCTGCCGAAACTCGAGGACGGCGAGACCGTCGAGACGCTCAAGATCGCAAGCGATCGCAAGGAAACGAAACCGCCGCGTCGCTACTCCGACGCATCCCTGCTCGGCGCGATGGAGACGGCCGGCAAGCTCGTCGACGACGAAGAGCTGCGCGAGGCGATGAAGGAGTCCGGCATCGGCACGCCGGCCACGCGCGCCGCGATCATCGAGCGGCTGATCACCGTCGGCTATGTCGAGCGCGACGCGCGTGCGCTCGTCGCCACCGAGAAGGGCCTCAACGTGATCCGACTGCTCGACGCGCACATGCTGACCTCGCCCGAACTGACCGGCAACTGGGAGCACCGCCTCGGCAAGATCGAGCGCGGCGAGGACTCGCGCGAGAAGTTCATGAGCGACATCGCGGGCTTTGCCGAGCAGACCGTGCACAAGCTCGACGAGACGCTCAAAGACGTCAAGATCCCGCGCGCGAAGCTCGGGCCTTGCCCGGTCTGCGGGCACGAGATCAGCGAGAACCGCAAGGGCTACTCGTGCTGGGCGCGCGAGGATCCCGGCTGCGGCTTCGTCATCTGGAAGGCCAAAGCGGGCAAGACGCTGACCGTGCCGATCGCGCGCGAACTGATCAAGACTGGCTACACGGAGAAGCCCGTGACGGGCTTCCGCGGGCGCAGCGGGCGCTCCTTCCGCGCGCACCTGGCGATGCAGCAGACCGACGAGGGCAAATGGCGCGTCGAGTTCGACGAGGAGTGGGCGAAGGAGGGTGCCAAAGCGCCCGAGGCCGAGGCTGAGGCCGACGAGTTGACGGTCGCCAAGTCGAAAGCCAAAGCCAAGAAGAAAAAAGCCGCGTCGGTCAGCCAGCGCAGCGCCGCTTAGCGCTCGCCGAGGCCGTCCGCGTCCAGCCCGGGGCTCGCCGCCAAGCGCGGCCTGCGCGCCTCGCGGCCGCCTCCGGCGATGTCGGCCGGTTGCGCGAGGATGGACGTGAATGGCGATCACGCTGATCACAGGGCCCGCGAACGCGGGCAAGGCCGAGCTCGTGATCGAGGCCGTGCGCGGGCACCTGGCGCGCGGCGAGGAACCGCTGCTGATCGTGCCGACGCGCGCCGACGTCGAGCACTACCTGCGCGAGCTCGCCGGCGATCGCGCGGCGATCGGCGTGCGCGTCGAGCGCTTCGCGGGATTGATCGGCGAGGCGGTCCTGCGCGCCCGGATCGCCCGCCCCGTGCTCGGCGGGCTCGCGCGCGAGCGCCTGCTCGAAGCGCTGGCCGCGGGCGAGGACCCGCTGCTGCGAGGCCTCTCGCGCCGCGGGTTCACGCGCGCGCTCGCCGAGCTCGTCGGCGAGCTGCAGGTCCGGCGCGTGTCGGCCGGAAGGTTGCTGCGCGCGCTCGAGAGCTGGGGCGCGGCCGACGGCGACGCCGCCGGCGTTCAGAGCGGCCTCGGGCGCCTGTACGCCGACTATCAGGATGCGCTGCGGCGGCTCGGGCGCCACGACGCCGAGCAGCGCTCCGTGCTCGCGCTCGACGCGCTGCGCGAGCGCCCGGCGCTGTGGGGCCGGACGCCGGTCCTGTTCTACGGCTTCGACGACTTCACGACGCTGCAGCTGGACGCGATCGAAACGCTTGGGCGCGTCGTCGATGCGCCCGTCACCGTGTCGCTGCCGTACGAGCCGGGCCGCGCGGCCTTCGCCGGGCGTGCGAGCACCTTTCAGACGCTCTTGCCGCTCGCCGAGCGCGAGCGGCGCCTGCAGCCGCGCGAGGAGCACTACGCGCCGCACGCCCGCCGGGCGCTCGGCCAGCTCGAGCGCTCGCTGTTCGAGCCGCGTGCCGCGCGAGTGCCCGCCGGAGCAGCGGTGCGGCTGCTCGAGGGCGGTGGCGAACGCGCCGAGCTCGAGCTCGTCGCCGGCGAGATCGCGGGGTTGCTGCAGCGCGGCGTGGCGGCCGAGGAGATCGGCGTGCTCGTGCGCCCGGCCGGCACCTCGCTCGAGCTGCTCGAGGAGGTCTTCTCGGCCACAGCCATCCCGTTCACGGCGCAGCGAGACCGGCCGTTGCGCGATGCGCCGACCGGGCGCGCGCTGCTCGGGCTGCTGCGCTGTGTGCCCGGCCGCGACGGCGAGGCGGCGATCGGCGAGCTCGGCGACCTGCTCGCATGGCTGCGCGCGCCCGGCCTGCTCGAGCACCAGTCGCTCGCCGACTGGCTCGAGCTCACTTGCCGGCGCTCCGGGGTACAGGATGCGGCGCGGGCGCGCGAGGTATGGCAGACGCGGCACTGGCGACTGGATGTGATCGACCAGCTCGAGCAGGCACAGCAGCGCGGTCCGGCGGCGCTGCTCGACCGCGTCGCGCGCGAGCTCTACTGGCTGTTCTGCGCGCCACGGCGCTCTGCCGCGGAGGTGCTCGGCTCCAGCGAGCGCGACGAAGCGCGCGCACTCGCCGCCGGGCGCCGGGCGCTGGCCGAGCTGCGCGAGCTCGCGCGCGGCGCGCCCGAGCTCGCGCCGGACAGCGCCGGTGAGCTCGCCGAGGTGCTCGAGCGCGTCGTCTTCCTGAGCGGTCACGGGCCGCAGCCGGGCGCTGTCGCCGTGCTCGACCCGCTCGCGCTTCGCGCGCGGCGCGTGCGGGCGCTGTTCGTCTGCGGCCTGCAAGAAGGCGTCTTTCCCGCCCGCGCCCGCCCGCAGCCGCTGCTCGCCGAGGAGGACCGGCGCCGGCTCGCCGAAGCCTCCGGGCTGCGGCTCGGCGAGCAGGACGATCTGCTCGCGGCCGAGCGCTATCTGCTCTACGCCGCGCTCTCGCGCCCGCAGGAGCAGCTGATCCTCAGCTGGCACGCGTCCGACGACGAAGGCCAGCCGACGTCGCGCTCGCTGTTCGTCGACGACGTCTGCGACCTGTTCGAGGAGGACCTGCTCGGTGAGCGCGCGCGGCGGGCGCTCGGCGCGGTCGACGATCTTCCGCCCGCTGCGGACGCGCTGCCCGGATCGGCAGGCGCGGCGCAGCCGCTGCACGACGAGCGGCTGCTCGCCGAGCTGGCGGCGCGCCCGTGGTCGGCTTCCTCGCTCGAGAAACGGATCGACTGCCCTGTCGCGTGGTTCGTCGAGCGCATGCTGCGCCCGGAGGCGCTCGAGCCCGACCCCGAGCCCCTGGCGCGCGGCGCGCTGGCGCACGCGGCGCTGAAGGACACGCTCGAGGGGCTGCGGCTCCAGACCGGCAGCGCGCGCCTCGCGCGCTCATCGCTCGAGCGCGCCCGCGAGCTGCTCGGCGAGGCGCTGAGCGCCAACGAAGCCGAGCACCCGCTGTCGGTCGCGCCGGAGCGGCGCGCGGCCGTGCGCCGGCGCCTCGTCGCCGACCTCGAGCGCTATCTCGCGCTCGCGGCCGAGAGCGAGAGCCCGCTCGAGCCGGCCGAGCTCGAGCTCGGCTTCGGCTTCGCCGGCGACGACGACCGCGGCGAGGCGAGCAGCCTGCCGGCGCTCGAGCTCGGCGGCGGGGTCACGTTGCGCGGGCGGATCGACCGGGTCGACGTCGCTCCCGGCGGCGAGGCCGTCGTCTACGACTACAAGGGCAAAGACCCGCCGGCGGCGGCGCGCTGGATCAAGGACGGCAAGGTGCAGGTGGCGCTGTACATGCGCGCCGTCGAGGAGCTGCTCGGGCGGCCCGTCGCCGGCGGCTTCTACCAGCCGCTGACGGGCAGCGACCTGCGCGCCCGCGGCGTGCTCGACGGCGATGCCGGAGTCGAGCTCGACTGCGTCGCGAAGGACGTGCGCGAGCACGCCGAGCTGCGCGAGCTGCTCGCCGAAGCGCTCGCCACGGCGCGCGAGGCGGCAGAGCACGCCGTCAGCGGCGCGCTCGATCCGCGCCCTGCCACGTGCGCGTGGAAGGGCGGTTGCATGTATCCGACGATCTGCCGTTGCGAGCGATGAGCGCGCGCCGGGCGCCGCAGCTGGAGACGCTGCCGGGGATGGAGCTCGACGCCGAGCCGCCGCGCGAGAGCGGCCCGGCGTTCACGGACGAGCAGCAGCAAGCCGTCGCGCGCCGAACCGAGCCGCTGCTCGTCTCGGCGGCGGCCGGCAGCGGCAAGACCTCCGTGCTCGTCGAGCGCTTCGTCAGGGCCGTCTGCGACGACGAGATCGCGCCGGGGCGGATCCTCGCGATCACGTTCACCGAGCGCGCCGCGGGCGAGCTGCGCGAGCGGGTGCGCGCGCGCCTGCTCGACCTCGGCGAGCGTCAGGCCGCGCGCGACACCGAGGCGGCCTTCGTCGGCACGTTCCACGGCTTCTGTGCGCGGCTGCTGCGCGCGCACCCGCTCGCGGGCGAGCTCGATCCGGACTTCGCCGTGCTCGACGAGGGCCTGGCCGGACGGCTGCGCGAGCGGGCGTTCCAGGAGGCCGTGCGCGAGCTGCTCTCGAGCGAGCGCGAGGGGCGTCAGGGCGCTCCGCTGGACGTGCTCGCGGCGTATGGCATCGATCGCGTGCGAGCGATGGTCGAGCACGTCTATCTGGAACTGCGCAGCACCGGGCAGCGCTTCCCACGGCTGCCCGCACCGGCTCTCGCATCCGACGCCGACGCCGATGCGGATGCTGACGCGGGCGCGGACGATGCCGACGCGGCCGCCGTGTGCGTCGTGCTCGGGGAGCTGCTCGAGCTGTTCGGGCTCGCGTATGAGCGGCGCAAGCGCGCGCGTGCGGCGGTCGACTTCGACGATCTCGAGCTGCTCGCGCAGCAACTGCTCGAGCGCCACGAGCCGGTGCGCTCGAGCTGGTCGGAGCGCTTCGAGCTGATGATGGTCGACGAGTTCCAGGACACGAACCCGCGCCAGCTCGCGATCCTGCGCGCGCTCGACCGCGGCAACCTGTTCACGGTCGGCGACGAGTTCCAGTCGATCTACGGCTTCCGCCACGCCGACGTCGGACTGTTCCGCGCTCGGCGAGCCGAGCTGGCCGAGCGCGGCGGCAGCCTGTCGCTGACGCGCAACTTCCGCAGCCGCACGGCACTCCTCGCCGTCGTCAACGCTGTCTTCGCGGAGCGCTTCGCCGAGTTCCCCGCGCTCGTCGCCGGGCGCGAGCCGACTGCCGGGGAGAGCGAGCGCGAGGCCGAGCCGGCGGTCGAGCTGCTGCTGAGCGACGCAAGCGGCTGGGAGATGCGCGAGGAGCTCGCCGCGGCTGTCGCCGGCGGGCTTCCGCCCGCGCCGCTGTGGCGCCAGGCCGAGGCGCGAATGCTCGCGCAGCGGGTCAGCGAGCTCGTGCAGAGCGGCCGCGCGCGCGCCGGCGACGTCGTCGTGCTGCTGCGCGCATCCGGAGATCTGGAGGTCTTCGAGCGCGCGCTGCAGCTGTGCGGCCTGCGTACGCTCGCCGCCGTCGGCACGTTCTGGGGCCATCAGCAGGTCGGCGATCTGCTCGCCTACCTGCGAGCGCTCGCGAACCCGCTCGACGAGGAAGCGCTCTACGGCGTGCTCGCGTCGCCGCTCGGCGGCTGCTCGCGCGACTGCCTCGCGCTGCTCGCGCAGGCCGCCCAGGCGAGCCGCCGCCCGGCGTGGGACACGGCGCAGTCGGCCGCCGCCGGCGAGAGCGAGCTCGCGCAGCGGCTCTCGCCGCCCGACCTCGACGCGCTTGCCGCAGCCTGCGGCCTGATCGCGCGAGAGCGCGCCGCCGCGTCGCGGCGAGGCGTCGCGGGGCTGATCGAGCGCGCGATCGACGCGACGCGCTACCGCGAGCACGTGCTCGCGCTCGACTGGGGCGAGCGCCGCCTCGCGAACGTGCACAAGCTGCTGCGCCTCGCGCGGGCCTTCGAGGCGAGCGAAGGCCGCGACCTGCGCGCCTTCCTCGACCACGTCGAGTACCTCGAGCGCGCGGCCCGCGTCGAGCCGGACGCGCCCGTCGAGGGCGTCGAGCCGGACGCCGTGCGCTTGATGACCGCGCACGCCGCGAAGGGTCTCGAGTTCCCCGTCGTCTGCCTCGCCGATCTCGGTCGCCAGCCGAACGCGCGGACGCCCGACCTGCTGCTCGACGGCGAGCGCCTCGGCGTGCGGCTGATGCGCCTCGACGGCGAGCGCTCGACGCCGGCGCTCGACTACGACGAGCTGTGCGCCGAGCGTCGCGCGCGAGAAGCCGAGGAGGAGGACAGGGTCCTCTACGTAGCGATGACCCGCGCGCGCGATCTCCTGCTGCTGAGCGGCAGCGTCGACTTCGACCGCTGGCCCAGGCAGGGCCCTTCGGGGACGCCGATCTCGTGGCTCGGCCCGGCGCTCTCCGCGACGCTGCCCGAGCTGCTCGCCTCGCGCGAGACATCGCTCGGCGACCTCGCCGTAGGCGATCGCGGGGCGCTCGTGCGCTACCGGCTGAGCTCGCCGGATGCGCCGCTGTTGGGATCGCTCGGGGAGCCGGGCGGCGGGCGGCGTGGCGCGGGGTCGAGCGAGACCGCGCAGGGCGACGCTGCGGGCGCAGCCCGGGCGGACGCGAAGGCTCTCGCGGCGGGCGAGGCGGGCGAGGCGGGCGAGGCAGGCGGGCTGGCCGGGGCGGGAGCGAGCGCCCGCCGCTCGATCGTACGAGCGGCGCCGCCGCCGTCGCCAGCTCCGGAGCAGGAGCGCATCGCGACGCTCAGCTACAGCTCGCTGACCGAGCTCGAGCGCTGCGGCTATCGCTACTACCTCGAACGCGTGCTCGGCATCGGCGAGGATCGTGCTGCGGCCCGCGCCGAGGCCCCCGCGGAAGGCCTCGAGGCGCGCGCCCGCGGGACGCTCGTGCACCGCCTGCTCGAGCTGCTCGACTTCGCCCGTCCGCAGCCGCCGACGGCGCAGGACGTCGAGGCATGCGCGCGCGAGCTCGACCTGCGCGTCGGCGTGCAGGAGCGCGAGGAGCTCGCGCGGTTGATCGCGACGGCCTGCCGTGCGCGCCTCGCCGAGCGTGTCGGGAGTGCTGCTCACGTGCGGCGCGAGCACCCGTTCGCGTTCTCGCTCGCTCCCGAGGAGCCACTCGTCACGGGCGTGATCGACCTGCTCGCGGTCGAGGCCGACGGGGCGCGCCTCGTGCTCGACTACAAGAGCGATCGCGTCGCGGACGGCGTCGACCTCGAGGCGCTCGTCGAGCGCGAGTACGCGATCCAGCGGCTGCTCTACGCGCTCGTGATCCTGCGCGATGGCGCGCCGGCAGTGGAAATCGTGCACTGGTTCCTCGAGCGCGACGAGTCGGTGACGGCCCGCTACACGGCCGGCGAGCGGCTCGTGCTCGAGCAGCAGCTGGCCGAGCGGATCGCGCGAGCGCGCGTCGAGCCGTTCGCCGTCAGCCCGTTGCCGCATCGAGGCCTCTGCCTGACGTGCCCCGGCCGTGCGGGGCTGTGCTCGTGGGGCGAGGCCGAGACGCTGCGCGAGCTCCCCTGAACGACGTCTCCGTGCCGCAAGGCGGCGCTGGGCGGGGCCGATTTTCCTCGCCGAGCGGCTGGATTCCGACGGTCGTCCGCTGCTACGCTTTCGGGCTCAGCCTCAGGTGCCCGCCTGCCCGCGCTACGGGGTACGCACCGCCCCAAGGGAGCACTTCCATGACTTCGCACAACAAGCAGCCTCCACAGGCGGTCGGACTGTACGACCCCGGCTACGAGCACGACGCGTGCGGCGTCGGCATGGTCGCGCGGCTCGACAACGAGCCGACCCACGAGGTGATCACGCGGGCGATCACCGCCTTGGAGAACCTCGAGCACCGCGGTGCCTCGGGCGCGGACCCGCGCACGGGCGACGGCGCCGGGATCCTGATGCAGATGCCCGACGAGCTGCTGCGCGCGCTCGCCGGCTTCGAGCTGCCGCCGCCGGGGCAGTACGGCGTGCTGATGTGCTTCCTGCCGACCGACGACGAGGCACGCGCGAGCATCGAGCAGCTGCTCGAGCGCACGGTGCAGGCCGAGGGCCAGCGCCTGCTCGGCTGGCGCGACGTGCCGGTCGACCCGGCGCAGGCCGGCGAGGTCGCGGGCGCCTGTCGTCCCGTCGTCCGCCAGCTGTTCGTCGGCGCCGAGGGGGCCCAGGCCGCCGACCAGGACTCCTTCGAGCGCAAGCTGTACGTGATCCGCCGCGTCTGCGAGCTGACCGCCGAGCACCCGGGCCTGTACGTCTGCTCGAGCTCCTCGCGCACGATCAACTACAAGGGGATGCTGATCAGCTACCAGCTGGCGGCGTTCTATCCGGACCTGCGCGACGAACGCGCGAAGAGCGCGCTCGCGCTCGTGCACTCGCGCTTCTCGACGAACACGTTCCCGAGCTGGGAGCTCGCGCATCCGTATCGGGTGATCTGCCACAACGGCGAGATCAACACCGTCAGGGGCAACGTCAACTGGATGCGCGCGCGCGAGAGCGAGCTGCGCAGCGAGCTGTTCGGCGAGGACCTGCCGAAGATCCTCCCCGTCGTCAGCGCCGGCAACTCCGACTCGGCGACGTTCGACAACGTGATCGAGCTGCTGCTGCTCGGCGGGCGCTCGCTGCCGCACGCGGCGATGATGATGATCCCGGAGGCCTATCGCAAGCGCGAGGACCTGCCGGAGGACCTGAAGGGCTTCTACGCGTTTCACTCGTGCCTGATGGAGCCGTGGGACGGGCCGGCCTCGGTCGCGTTCACCGACGGGCGCGTCGTCGGCGCGACGCTCGACCGCAACGGCCTGCGCCCGGGGCGCTGGGTCGAGACGACCGACGGCCACGTCGTGCTCGGCTCGGAGATCGGGCTGCTCGACTTCCCGCCGGAGCAGATCCGCAGGCTCGGGCGGCTGCAGCCGGGCAAGCTGTTCCTCGTCGACCTCGAGCGCGGGCGGATCGTCGAGGACGAGGAGGTCAAGCGCGACGTCTCGACGCGCAAGCCCTACCGCGAGTGGTACGAGCAGAGCGCCGTCCCGTTCGCCGAGCTCGAGCCCTCCGACCAGGTGACGATCTCAGACCAGCCGCTGCGCACGCGCCAGCGGGCGTTCGGCTTCACGCAGGAGGATCTGCGCGTGCTGCTCACGCCGATGGCGCGCGACGGCGCCGAGCCGATCGGCTCGATGGGCAACGACCAGTCGCTGGCGGTGCTCTCCGAGCAGGCGCCGCCGCTGTTCTCCTACTTCAAGCAGCTCTTCGCGCAGGTCACGAACCCGCCGATCGACCCGATCCGCGAGGAGATCGTGATGAGCCTCGCGACGAGCCTCGGCTCGGAGCGCAACCTGTTCGAGGAGACGCCCGAGCACGCGCACAAGCTCGTGCTCGAACAGCCGATCCTGCTCAACCGCGAGCTCGAGACGCTCAGGCACGTCTCGCACGACGTCTTCGCGGCACGCACGATCAACACGACGTGGTCGAAGGAGACCGGCGCCGAGGGCATGGCCGAGGCGCTCGAGCGGATCTGTCGCGAAGCCTCGGAGGCGATCGAGGAACGCGTCAACATCATCGTCCTCTCCGACCGGCTCGTCGGCCCGCGCCGCGTCCCGATTCCCTCGCTGCTGGCCGTCGCGGCCGTGCACCACCACCTCGTTCGCGAGGGCACGCGCCTGCGCGCGGGGATCATCCTCGAGTCGGGCGAGCCGCGCGAGGTGCACCACTTCGCGACGTTGATCGGCTACGGCGCCGTCGCGATCAATCCGTACCTGCTGCTCGAGACGCTCGACGACATGGTCTTCAACCAGGGCGCGATCAAGCGCGTGCAGGGCGACGGCAGCGAGGTCGCCGTCGGCGCGGTCGAGGCCGCCGAGAACGTCGTCAAAGCGCTCGGCAAAGCGCTGCTGAAGACGATCTCGAAGATGGGCATCTCGACGATCCAGTCCTATTGCGGCGCGCAGATCTTCGAGGCGGTCGGGCTCGAGCGCGGGCTCGTCGACAAGCACTTCACGGGCACCGCCTCGCGGATCGGCGGCGTCGGCATCGAGGTGCTCGCGACGGAGGCGCTCGAGCGCCACGCACGCGCCTATCCGGTGCCCCAGGACGAGCTGCTGCCGGTCGGCGGCGTGTACGCATGGCGGCGTGACGGCGAGCACCACCAGTGGAACCCGGAGACGATCGCGCTCGTCCAGCACGCCGTTCGCGCGGCCAACGGCGACGTCGGCGCTGCGCTGCAAGGCGACGCGGCGGCGCATGAGGCCGTGCGCACGAGCGCGGCTTTCGAGAAGTACCGCGAGTACGCGGAGAAGATCAACGAGGACGCCTCGCGCCAGGCGACGCTGCGCGGGCTCTTGAAGATCGGTCCGGGCGGGGAGTCGCGCGAGCCGATCGCGCTCGAGCAGGTCGAGCCGGCGAGCGAGATCGTCAAGCGCTTCTGCACCGGTGCGATGAGCCTCGGCTCGATCTCGCGCGAGTCCCACGAGACGCTCGCGATCGCGATGAACCGCCTCGGCGGGCGCTCGAACACGGGCGAGGGCGGCGAGGACCCGTCGCGCTTCACGCCCGACCCCAACGGCGACCGCCGCCGCTCGGCGATCAAGCAGGTCGCCTCGGGTCGTTTCGGCGTGACGATCCACTACCTCGTCAACGCCGACGAGCTGCAGATCAAGATGGCGCAGGGCGCAAAGCCCGGTGAGGGTGGGCAGCTGCCGGGCCACAAGGTCGACGCCTACATCGGCTCGATCCGCCACACGACGCCGGGCGTCGGCTTGATCTCGCCGCCGCCGCACCACGACATCTACTCGATCGAGGACCTCAAGCAGCTGATCTACGACCTGCGCTGCGGCAACCCGCAGGCGGAGGTCTCGGTCAAGCTCGTCTCGGAGGTCGGCGTCGGCACGGTCGCCGCGGGCGTCTCGAAGGCGAACGCCGACCGCGTGCTGATCGCCGGGCACGACGGCGGCACCGGCGCCTCGCCGCTGTCCTCGATCCAGTCGGCCGGCATCCCGTGGGAGATCGGGCTCGCCGAGACGCAGCAGACGCTGCTGCTCAACGACCTGCGCTCGCGGATCAAGGTGCAGACCGACGGCCAGCTGAAGACCGGCCGCGACGTCGTGATCGCGGCGATGCTCGGCGCCGACGAGATGGGCTTCTCGACGGCGCCGCTGATCGCGACGGGCTGCATCATGATGCGCGCCTGCCACCTGAACACTTGCCCGGTCGGGATCGCGACGCAGGACCCCGAGCTGCGCAAGCGCTTCAAGGGCACGCCCGAGCACGTCGTCAACTTCTTCTTCTTCGTCGCCGAGGAAGTGCGGGAGATCCTCGCCTCGCTCGGCCTGCGCACGCTGGAGGAGGCGATCGGCCGCGTCGACCTGCTCTCGGTGCGCGAGGCGATCGACCACTGGAAGGCGAGCGGCGTCGACCTGACGCACATCCTCAAGCACATCGAGCTGCCCGAGGGCACTCCGCGCTGCCGTGTCGAACCGCCGCCGGCGGTGCTCGAGGACGCGCTCGACTGGGAGCTCGTCGAGCGCGCCGAGCCGGTGCTGCGCGAGCGCCTCGCCGACTCGATCGTCGAGCCGCGCGTGGAGATCGAGCTGCCGATCCGCAACCGCAACCGCTGCGTCGGCGGCATCCTCTCGAGCCACATCGCGCGGGCGCGCGGCGCCGACGGCCTGCCCGAGGGCTCGATAACGGTCGACTTCGAGGGCTCGGCGGGGCAGAGCTTCGGCGGCTGGCTCGCTCCGGGCGTCGAGTTCACGCTGCGCGGCGACGCGAACGACTACGCCGGCAAGGGGCTCTCCGGCGGAGTGCTCGCGGTGCGCCCGCGCGAGGGGATGGACGAGAGCTTCGTCGCCGAGCAGAACGTGATCGTCGGCAACACGGTGCTGTATGGAGCCACGCGCGGGCGCGCCTTCTTCCGCGGCCTCGCGGGCGAGCGCTTCGCCGTGCGCAACTCGGGCGCCGCGACGGTCGTCGAGGGCGTCGGCGACCACTGCTGCGAGTACATGACCGGCGGCACCGTCGTCGTGCTCGGGGCGACCGGACGCAACTTCGCGGCCGGCATGAGCGGCGGCGTCGCCTACGTGCTCCACGAGCGACGCGAGTTCGCCGAGCGCTGCAACATGGGCATGGTCGGCTTCGAGGCACCCTCTGCGCAGGACGCCGGCGAGCTGCGCGCGCTGATCGAGGAGCACGCCCGGCGTACCGGCTCGCCCGTCGCCGAGCGCGTGCTTTCGGGCTTCGACGAGCTGCTCGCGCAGGGCGCGTTCGTCAAGGTGATGCCGCACGACTACAAGCGCGTGCTCGCCGAACGCGCCGCGCAGGCCGAGACAGACAAGCAGGCCGCCTGATGGGCAAGCTCGGCGGCTTCCTGCAGATCGAGCGTCGGGGCATCCCGCAAAGGGATCCGCGCGAGCGCGCGCACGACTACAAGGAGTTCCTGCTCACGCGCCCGCTTCCGGAGCTGCGCGACCAGGGCGCGCGCTGCATGGACTGCGGCGTGCCGTTCTGCCACAACGGCTGTCCGCTCGGCAACCTGATTCCCGACTGGAACGACCTCGTCTACCGCGACCGCTGGAAGGACGCGATCGCACAGCTGCACGCGACGAACAACTTCCCCGAGTTCACCGGGCGCCTGTGCCCGGCGCCGTGCGAGGCGGCCTGCGTGCTGGAGATCCGCGAGGGCGACGCGGTCACGATCAAACAGATCGAGAACTCGATCATCAACCGCGCGTGGGAGGAGGGCTGGGTCAAGCCGATGCCTCCGCGCCGCGAGACGGGACAGTCCGTTGCGGTCGTCGGCTCGGGTCCGGCCGGGATGGCCGCGGCGCAGCAGCTGCGCCGCGCCGGTCATCGCGTGACGCTGTTCGAGCGCGACGAGTCGATCGGCGGGCTCGTGCGCTTCGGCGTGCCCGACTTCAAGATCGAAAAGTCCGTCGTCCAGCGTCGCGTCGAGCAGCTCGTCGCCGAGGGCGTCGAGCTTCGCTGCGGCGTCGAGGTCGGCCGCGATGTGAGCGCCGAGGAGCTGCGCGGCGGCTACGACGCCGTCGTCCTCGCGACCGGCTCGCGCGTGCCGCGCGATCTGCCGGCCGACGGACGCGAGCTCGACGGCGTGCACTTCGCGATGGACTACCTCTACCAGCGCAACCGCTGGGTGGCGCGCGAGGTCGGCCCCGAGCCGACCGCGCCGCAGCCGTCGATCGACCGCGCGATCAGCGCGAAGGACCTCGACGTCGTCGTGATCGGCGGTGGCGACACGGGGGCCGACTGCGTCGGCAACTCGCTGCGCGAGGGCGCGCGCTCGATCACGCAGCTCGAGCTTCTGCCCGAGCCGCCGCCGAAGCGCCCCGACGAGCGCACTCCGTGGCCGGAGTGGCCGCAGAAGTACCGCCTCAGCTACGCGATGGAGGAGGCCAAGGAGGCGCAGGCCGGCGAGCAGGACTACTCGGTCGTGACGACGCGCTTCTCCGGCGACGACAGCGGCCGCGTCGCGGCGCTGCACATCGCCCAAGCCGAGCCTGCGCCGCCGTTTGCGCCGGTGCCCGGCACCGAGCGCGAGCTGAAGGCGCAGCTCGTGCTGCTCGCGATGGGCTTCCTGCACCCGGAGCAGGACTTGCTCGACCAGCTCGGCGTGGAGAAGGACCCGCGCGGCAATGTCAAGGCCGTTACGCCGTACACGAGCTCCGTCGAGGGCGTCTTCGCGGCCGGCGACGCTCGCCGCGGGCAGTCCTTGATCGTCTGGGCGATCAACGAGGGACGCCAGTGCGCGCGTATGGTCGACCGCTATCTCGCCGCCCGCCGCAACGGCTCATCCGAGGCCGGCGTGGGGCAGGCCTCGCACGATCAGGGCCTCGCCGGGCACGGCGACGCGGACACGGGCCCCGAGGGCCCGCCGCAGCACGTCGGTCCAGGTATCCCGGCAGAGGACTAGCGGCGGCGCCGATCTCGCCGCAGCCGGGTTGACCGCAGGTTTTCTCTAGGCTGGAAGCGTGAGGGAGATGTCCGACAACATGCGACCGAATGGGGCCAGTGGCGCGCTCCAGCCGCGCACGTGCATCATCGGCGCGGGCTCGTCAGGGATCGCGGCGGCCAAGGCGCTGCACGAGCGCGGGCTGCCGTTCGACTGCATCGAGAAGTCCGACCGCGTCGGCGGCAACTGGGTCTTCGGCAACAAGAACGGGATGTCGGCGGCCTACCGCGACCTGTTCATCAACACCTCGCGCCAGCGGATGGCCTACTCGGACTTCCCGATGCCCGAGTCCTATCCGGACTTCCCGCACCACACGCACATCGCGACGTACTTCGACGACTACGTCGACCACTTCGGCTTTCGCGAGAGGATCATCTTCGAGACGGGCGTCGAGCACGCTTCGCGACACGAGGACGGTGTCTGGGAGGTGCGCCTCGACAACGGCCAGACGCGCGAGTACGACGCGCTGATCGTCGCCAACGGCCACCACTGGAAGCCGCGCTGGCCGGAACCGGCCTTCCCGGGCGCCGACACGTTCGCGGGTGAGCAGCTGCACGCGCACTCCTACCTCGACAACTCGATCTTCGCGGGCAAGCGCGCGGTGATCCTCGGCATGGGCAACTCGGCGATGGACATCGCCGTCGAGTCCTCCTACGTCGCCGAGCGCACGTACCTGGCGGCGCGCAGCGGCGTCTGGATCATCCCCAAGTACATCTTCGGCAAACCGCTCGACCAGCTGCGCAACGACCCGCGCGTGCCGTTCAAGGTGCGCCAGCGAGTGATCCAGCGGCTCGTGCGCAGCTACGCCGGGCCGCCGGAGCGCTACGGCCTGCCGAAGCCGACACACCGCTTCGGCGAGGCGCACCCGACGGTCTCGGGGAGGATCCTCGACCGTATCCAGCACGGCACGATCACGCCGAAGCCGAACGTCGAAGCGCTCGAGGGCACGCAGGTGCGCTTCGTCGACGGCAGCGTCGTCGACGCCGACGTCGTCGTCTATTGCACCGGCTACCAGATCGCCTTCCCGTTCTTCGACGAGGACTTCATCTCGGCGCCCGACAACCACATCGAGCTGTTCCGGCGCGTGTTCGATCCGCAGATCCCGAACGTCTTCTTCGTCGGGCTGCTGCAGCCGCTCGGGGCGATCATGCCGCTGGCCGAGGCGCAGGGGGCGTGGGTCGGCGACTACCTGCGCGGCGACTACGCGCTGCCGCCGCGCTCGGCGATGCTCGCCGACCTCGCGGCCGACCAGGCGGCGATGCGCAAGCGCTACGTGACGTCGAAGCGACACACGATCCAGGTCGACTTCGAGGACTACCTGTACAAGCTCGAGAAGGAGCGCGCCGAGGGCGTCGCGCGGGCTCGTGCGAACGGCTTTCAGCCACCGGTCAATTGCCTACCTTCTGCCGCCACGGCCGTTTCCTAGAGCGCTGCCCGATCTGCAGTAAGACGCTGCCGGGCAACGCGCCCGAACGGGGTCCTGCGGGTGGCAGCGCCAAGCGCCGCACGGCGTCCGGCACGGCCGGCGGCGCGCGGCGCACGCGGGGCGAGACGATGCGCGTCAAGCGCCAGCAGCGCGCGGCGGAGGATGGCTACAGCTCTCCCTTGCTGCCGGGCGTGCGCGCTTCGGCCGACGCCGTTCGCGTGGCCGATGAGCTCGCGTTCACCAACGGCAGGCTGCTCGTGCTCGCAGGGGCGCGCCCGGAGCCGCTGCCGTCGCTCTATGCGACCGCGCGGGAGCTGGCCTCGAGCGATCTCGAGCGGGCCACGTGGATCTGCTTCCTCAGCGCCTACCTCTGTCCGCTCGAGAGCCCCGAGCCGTTTGCGGGCATCGAGGCGGCATTGCGCGTCGAGCGCGACACGCTCGAGGACCTCTCGGCGAGCGAGCTCGGGCCGCGCGCGTCGCACGATCCAACGCGCGGCTCCGAGACGCTGCGCGCTTATCGCGCCTGGTACGGGCAGGCCGGCTCGCAGGCGGCTGCGTTCACAGGCGATCAGAGCTGGACGCCGGAGCGTCGCTTCGAGCGCGTCTTCGAGCGTCTCGCGCTGCCGGGCTTCACGCGCGCGGCCCGCTACGAGCTGCTCTTGCTGCTCGGATCGCTCGGCCTGTACGAGTTGCGCGCCGGATCGCTGCAGCTCTCCGGTGCGCGCGGCGCCGCGTCGGAGGACCCGGCGACGCTCGCCGCGAAGCGCGTCTTCGCGATCGGCGATCCACTGCTGCTCGAGCGGCGCGCGAAGGCGCTCGCAGAAGCATGCTCGACGCCGATCGGAGCACTCGAGCCGGCGCTCGCCGACTGGGGCCTGGGCACGCGCGCGACGCGCGGATTCTCGGCGGAGCTTGCAGACGAGGAGACGCGCTGCCGCGCGCAAGACGCCCTCGGGCTTTGAGCGAAAAAGCCGTCCACACGGCCACCTACAGTCCACCGTGTCAGCTGTTTCCCCACCGCCGCGGGAGTCACGATGCCCCTTTGCTTCATCGAGCCTCAGGACGCCATTCGAGTGATCGCCGAGTCTGTCGGGCGCGAGGCGCGCCGCCAGCTCGTCGGCGAGGTCGTGCGCGCTTGGGTTGACGACATCCCCGAGCCAGAGCTCTCCGTCCACTACGCCAAGGCGATCGCGGACCTCGACGAGGACGACCTGCACCTGCTCGCGGCCTGGCACGCCTCGCTCGAGGTCGGCCAGCCGATCCCGAACACGGACTTCCTCGTCGGAGTGTTCCCGAGCCTCGGCGACAACCGCCGCGAGGCGCTGAAGATCGCCGCGGGCTTTCGCGGCGAGGAAGCGTTCCAGGCGGGCGTGTCGGAGGAGCAGGCGCTCGACACGGTGCTGCCGCGGCTCTCGCGCGATCGCGCGATCGAGCTGGCCAATGAGTGCATCCAGCTGTACATGTGGGACCGCCTCGGCTGCGACAACTGATCCTGTCTATCGGCCGAGTGTAGGCAGATACTGCCTATAATGCAGGCATGTCGAGAATCCAGTACACGATACGCCGCGTATCACCTGCTCTCGATGCCGAGCTACGGCGCGAGGCGAATGAGACGGGCAGGACCCTCAACGCCGTCGTCGTGCAAACGCTCGAGCACGCGAAGCTGCGCTCCACAGTCAGCGAGCACGATGATCTCGACTGGTTCATCGGGTGCGCCCCGGCGGCCGCCGGCGACGATGAAGCCGGCGCCCAAGCGTGGCTCGACGCGCTTCCGGTCGAGCCCGCCGCGTGAAGCTTGCGCTTGATACGAACGCCTACAAGGCTCTCGGGGAGGGCAACCGGCAACTAGCCGAGGAAGCGCGCACAGCCGAGCTCGTCGGTCTACCGATGATCGTGCTCGGGGAGCTTTGGTTCGGCTTCATGAACGGAACGAAGCTGCGACAGAACGCCGCCACGCTCGAACGCTTCCTCGCCACCCCTCGCGTCCGCGTGCTCGAGCTCGATCGACAGACGAGTCGCGGCTTTGGCGAGATCGCGACCCTGCTCCGCCAAGCAGGCATCGCGATACAGCAGAACGACATTTGGATCGCGGCGCTGTGCAAACAGCATGGGTTCGCTCTCGCGACACGAGACAGCGGCTTCCATCACATCCTCGGACTCGAGGTCGTCGAGTTCACCGTGCCGCCCGCTGGATCTTCGTGAACGCGGACGCCAGCTAGACTCGAAGCATGTCCGAGGAGACGACCAGCGACGCGACGAGCGAGACGGCCGCGCCTGGAGTGCCCGGCGGGCCAGGTGCCGCGCCGACGCCCGAGGACGTAATGGACGCGCTCTCGAACGTGATCGACCCCGAGCTCGGCCTCGACTTCGTCGAGCTCGGGCTGATCTACGGCGTCGAGGTCAACGACGGCAACGTCAACGTGACGTTCACGCTGACGACGCCCGGGTGCCCGATCGGGCCGCAGGTCACCGAACAGATCGAGGAGTTCGTCGGCGAACTCGACGGCGTCAAGTCGATCGAGTCGCAGATGGTCTTCACGCCGCCGTGGTCGCCGGAGAAGATGAGCGAGGACGCCAAGTTCGCGCTCGGCTACTGAGTCGTTCCGGCACGCCCGGCGCGACACCCGAGCATCGCCGTCCACGACGCTGCGGGCAGAGGTTGCGGCCAGCAGCCGCTAGATGAAGTCGTTGCCGCTCAGCACGTAGAGGAACGGCACGAAGGGGACGATCGAAGCGATGCCCCAGGCGAGCTTCCCGACGAAGCCGAGGTCGTCGCGGCCGAGCAGGTCGATCCAGATCAGCACGACGGCAACGGGGTGCAGGATGCACAGCAGCAGCTCGAGGATTTTCTTCATACGTCGTACCTACCCGCGCTTGGCCAGGCCGGAAACCGGCTAGGCCGGCGAGGCGACTGACTCGCACGCGAGCTCCACGAGCGTCGCGAGTTCTTCGGCGATGTTGTCGCTGATCGTGTCGATGTCCGGCAGCGCGTCGAAGTCGCCGAGCAGGCCGAAGTTCATCTGGCCGTTGTAGGACATGATCCCGATCGCGAGCGCATGGTTTTCGGGCAGGAAGGCGACTGGGTAGGCTTCGAGCATCTCGCGCCCGAGGACGTACAACGGGAACTGCGGGCCGGGCACGTTCGTCACGAGCAAGTTGAACAGCCGCGTCGAGAAGTTCAGCCGCGACGCCTGCGCGAGGATCGTCGGCGGCGCGAAGTTCTGCGCGCCGGCGATCACCTCGGCGCCGAGCGCCTGCTTGGACTCCTTCAGCCCGTCCATCGCGTGCGAGACAAAGCGCAGGCGCTGCACCGGATCGGCGATGTAGACGGGCAGCGGGCCGCGCATCACGACGATCCTGTTGCCGCCCTGGCCGTGCTCGTCCTCGACACGGACCGAGACGGGCACGAGCGCGCGCATCTCGACCCCCGCCGTCGGCCGCCCGCGCGAGATCAGGAACTTGCGCAGCGCTCCCGTGACGACGGCGAGGACGACGTCGTTGACGGTTCCGCCAAAGGCGTTCTTGACGGTCTTGAAGTCCTCGAGTGCGCAGCCAATCCCGAAGAAGCGGCGGTGCGGGCCGATCGGCACGTTCAGCGGCGTTTCCGGCGCGGGGTTCAACCCGGCCCAGACGATCTCGCCGATGCCCTCGGCGGCCTCGCGTGCGCGCGTCAGCGCGTGCTCGGGGTGCGCGAGCGCGTCGATCGCGCCCTCGGCCAGCTCGACCCCGGCGCGCACGGCGCCGCGCAGCCCGGCCGCGACGAGCTCGGCGGCGTGCGGTTCGCGGTGAGGTTTCCACGGCTTGCCCGAATGGCGCAGCGGCGGCGGGTCGGGCGAGAGGTCGAACAGCACCGTCGCCAGATCGACGCCGGCGATCCCGTCGATCAGCGAGTGGTGCGTCTTCGTGATCAACGCGAAGCGGTCGTCCTCGAGCCCTTCGATCAGCCACATCTCCCACAGCGGCTTGGAGCGGTCGAGCTGCTGCGAGAAGATCCGCGCGGTGAGCCCACAGAGCTGCTCCCAGCCGCCGGGGCTCGGCAGCGCGGTGTGTCTGATGTGGTACTCGAGGTTGAAGCTCGGATCGTCGATCCACACCGGTCTCCCGCTGTCAAGCGCTGTCGATGCGAGCTTGTGCCGGTAGCGCGGCACGAGGTGCAGCCGACGGCGAATCTGCTCGAGGAACTCGCTCATCGACGGCGGCGGACCTTCGACGACCGTCAGCCCGCCGATGTGCATGTGCGAGTGTTGCCCCTCCTGGTGCAGGAACGAGGCGTCTACCGGCGTGAGCCTGTCTAGGTGGCGCTGTGGCACGAGCGCCTTAGCGTACCTGGGTGGGCCCTACAATGGCAATCGTGTCGAACACAATCGAGAAGCTGCTGCTCGCGGCGCCACGTGGTTATTGCGCAGGCGTCGATCGCGCCGTGCAGACAGTCGAACGCGCGCTCGACATCCACGGCGCGCCGGTCTACGTGCGCAAGGAGATCGTCCACAACAAGCACGTCGTCGAGACGCTGCGCGAACGCGGTGCGATCTTCGTCGACGAGGAGACCGAGGTGCCCGAGGGCGCCGTCTGCGTCTTCTCGGCCCACGGCGTCGCCCCGAGCGTCCGCGAAGGAGCGATCGCGCGCAGCCTGCAGACGATCGATGCGACCTGCCCGCTCGTGACCAAGGTGCACCGCGAGGCCGTGCGCTTCGCCGAGCAGGGCTACACGATCGTGCTCGTCGGGCACGACGGCCACGAGGAGGTCGAAGGCACGATGGGCGAGGCGCCCGAGCGCATCGTGCTCGTGCAGGACGAGCACGACGTCGAGAAGCTCGAGATCGAGAACCCCGAGCGCGTCGCGTACATCACGCAGACGACGCTCGCCGTCGACGAAACGACCGCGATCCTCACTCGGCTTCGCGCGCGCTTCCCGAAGATAGTCGGGCCGCGCACGGACGACATCTGCTACGCCACGACCAACCGCCAGGCGGCCGTCAAGCAGATGGCCGAGAGCTGTGACCTGCTGCTCGTGATCGGCTCGCGCAACTCGTCGAACTCCGTTCGCCTCGTCGAGGTCGCACGCGACTGCGGAACCGAATCGCACCTGATCGACACGGCAGCCGAGATCCGCGAGGAGTGGCTCGACGGCGCGCGTGTCGTCGGCATCTCCTCGGGCGCGAGCGCGCCGGAGAACCTCGTGCAGGACCTCGTCCAGTTATTTCGCGACCGTGGCGTCACGGACATCTCGGAGTTCCACGTGATTCGCGAGGACGTTCGCTTCATGCTGCCGAAGAAGATCCGCGAAGCCGCCACCGCCGGCGAGGCGCGCTGAGCTCAACGCGCGCAGGACGACCGGCGCGCTCGCACGAGCCGCTCGCGCCTCGGAGCAGGCGCTGAGCATGCGCACGCTGGTCCTCTCCGACCTGCATCTCGGCGGCGTCTCGCGCTCGGACCTGCTGCGCCGGCCCGAGCTGCGCGAGCCGCTGCTGGAAGCGGCCGCCGAGGCCGATCGCGTCGTGCTGCTCGGCGACGTGCTCGAGCTGCGCCACGGCCCGCCGCGCGAGGCGCTTGCGGCGGCACGAGAGTTCTTCCAGGCGCTCGGGCGCGTGCTCGCGGGCAAGGAGCTCGTGCTCGTCGCCGGCAACCACGACCACTCGCTGATCGAGCCGTGGCTTTCGCGGCGCGCCGAGCTGCCCGAGCCGGCGCCGCTCGGCCTCGAGCAGCTGCTCGAGCCGGCGCAGGCGTCGCCGATGGTCGAGCGCCTCGCCGAATGGGCCGAGCCCGCGAGCGTCCGTTTCGCCTACCCCGGACTGTGGATCCGCCCGGACGTTTACGCGATGCACGGGCACTACCTCGACTGCCATCTGACGATCCCGACGATCGAGCGCCTGAGCGTGGGCGTGATGGGCCGCCTGCTCGGCCGCCGTGCGGACTCGTTCTCGAGCGCGGCCGACTACGAGGCCGTGACGGCGCCCGTGTACGCGTGGCGGCACGCCGTCGCGCGCGACGCGCGCACGGGCGACGGCCTGAACGGGATCGCGACGGTGCATGCCTGGCGCGCGCTCGGCGGCGGTGGCGAGGGCGCCTCCGCCGGGGCCGAAGCTGCCTCGCCAAACGGCGCGAGGCGCCGCGTGCGCGCGCGCCGGGCCGAGCTCGTCGCGGATGCGCGCCGGCGCGCGATCGTCCACGGCTTCCCGCTGGCCGTCGCCGCGCTGAACCGCGCCGGCATCGGGCCGCTGAAGGCCGAGATCTCCTCTGCCGAGCTGCGCGGCGCCGGTCTGCGAGCGATGGGCGAGGTCGCCGCGCGCCTCGGCCTCGGGGACGCCTACGTGCTGTTCGGCCACACGCACCGCGCTGGAGCGCTCGCGCACGACGACGTACGCGAATGGCACCGCCCGCCGGCGGCGCCCGGCGCCGCGCCCGGTGCGCGGCTAGTCAACGTCGGCTGCTGGACGTATGACTCGATCTTCCTCACCGATACTCCTGGAGAGAGCCCTTACTGGCCCGGAACGGTCGTGCTCGTCGATGACGACGGTCCGCCTGTGCTGCGCCGGCTGCTGCTGGACCGCACACACGACGAGCTGGCCCGCCGGCCGGCCGCGACGCTCGCCTAGGCACGCGGGCGAGCCTCAAGCGAGGCCGGGCGTGAAGCAAGTCGCGACGCAGCGGAGATCGCCGTACAGCTCGAGCGCCAGCTGCCCGGCCGTGCTCCGCGGGTGCTCGAGCAGCGCATACGCGCCCGGTGCCGCGATCTCGAGCTTGCCGCTCGCGCCGCTCGCGGCGTCGCTCGCTCGCACGCTCCCCGAGCCGTCGAGCACGGCCCACACGCCGCCGGCCTCATAGGCGCCGCTGTACGCGCCCGGCTGCTCCCCTGTCGGTGCTGCGAGGACAGCGCCGGACGCATCCTCCGGGCGCACCGGATCGAGCGGCTCGCGCTCCACCCCGAGCAGCTCCTGGATCGCGCGCTCGGTCTCCTCGTAGCCGCCCTCGCCGAAGTGGTACTCGAACAGACGCGCGCTGCCGTCGAACAGGTAGCGCGCCGGCCAGCCCTCGTTCTCGTACTCCTGCCACAGCTCGAGCTCGCTGTCGATCAGCACCGGGTAGTCGATGCCGAGCCGCGCGACCGCCGCGCGGACGGCGTCCTCTTGGCGCGAGATGTCAAAGCCGGGGGAGTGCACGCCGACGATGCGCAGCCCATCCTCGGCATAGCGCTCGTGCCACGCCTTCACGTACGGCAGCGTGCGCATCGAGTGCGGCCTGCAGAAGTCCCAGAACTCGACCAGCAGCGGCCGGTCGCGCTGGATGATGCTGACCGCCGCGCCGCCCGGCGTGTTCACCCACGGCAGCTTCGTCGGAAACAGCGGTGCGGCGATCGTATTTACGGGCGCCCTCAACCGGGGCGCCTAGCCAATCGAGCCGACCATCTCCAACTGGATCAGCCTGTTGAGCTCGACGGCGTACTCCATCGGCAGCTCCTTCGTCACGGGCTCGATGAAGCCGTTGACGATCATCGCCGCCGCCTCGTCCTCGGTGAAGCCGCGCGAGCCCATGTAAAAGAGCTGGTCGTCGGAGATGCGCCCGACGGTCGCCTCGTGCGCGACGGTCACGTGCGGGTTCTGGATCTGGATGTCAGGCCACGTGTCCGATTTCGATTCGCCGTCCATCATCAGCCCGTCGCACTGCACGCGCGATTTCGAGCCGGCCGAGTTGTTGCCCATCTTGACCAGGCCGCGATAGCCCATGATCCCGCCGTCCTTCGAGATCGACTTCGCGAGGATGTTCGACGTCGTGTTCGGAGCGAGGTGCACGACCTTCGCGCCCGTGTCCTTGTGCACGCCTTTGCCGGCGACGCCGACGTTCAGGTGGTCCGCACGCGCGCCCTCGCCCATCAGGTAGGAGCCCGGGTAGAGCATCACGTACTTCGCGCCCATCGACCCGCCGACCCACTCGACGGTGCCGTTCGCGTCGACGATCGCGCGCTTCGTGTTCAGGTTGTAGACGTCCTTCGACCAGTTCTGCACGGTCGTGTAGCGCGCCTTCGCACCCTCGTGGACGAAGATCTCGACGACGGCCGAGTGCATCGAGTTGACGCTGTACGTCTGCGCCGTGCAGCCCTCGATGTAGTTCACCTCGGAGCCCTCGTCGGCGACGATCAGCGTGTGCTCGAAGGTGCCCTCGCCGGCGCCCTCCATGCGGAAGTAGGACTGCAGCGGTAGGTCGCACTTGACGCCCTTCGGGATGTAGCAGAAGGCTCCGCCCGACCAAACGGCTCCGTGCAGGGCCGAGAACTTGTTGTCCTGCGCCGGCACGCATTTGGTCATGAAGTATTTCTGCACGAGCTCCGGGTACTCGTTGATCGCCGTGTCCATCGAGCAGAACAGGATCCCCTGCTTGGCGTACTCCTCCTTCAGGCCCTCGTAGACGGGCTCTTGGCGCCACACGCCGACGACGCCCGCGAGGTGCTCGCGCTCGGCCTGCGGGATGCCGAGGTCCTCGTAGGTCTGCTTCATCTCGGCCGGCACGTCGTCCCAGCTGTTGAAGCGTCCGGCCGTCGGCGGCGAGTAGAGCACGAGGTCGTCGAGGTTCAAGCCGCTCAGGTCCGGGCCCCACGTAGGCACGGGCTTACGTTCGAAGATCTCGAGCGCTTTCAGCCGTTTCTCGGCCATCCAGTCGGGCTCGCCCTTGATCTTCGAGAGCTCGCTGACGACCTCGCGCGAGATGCCCTGGCGGGCCTTCAGCTGTCCCTGCTCGTCCTCGACGATCGGGCTTGGCTTGGTGATCTTCGTGCGGTCAATCGTGGCCATGAGGCTCCTTACCTGGGGCTTTCAAGTCCTCTGCGCACCGTCTCAGTGGGCTGAGTTGAAATTCTGTGCGCTGGAGTAGGAATTGTATCGCGGGCGGCGGGGCTCCCCGAAGCTGCCCGAGCGTCGCGCCTAGTGCGAAAAGTCACTCCGGCCACGCGTTGTCGCCCGTGACGGCGCCGCGGACGACCTTCAGGTTGAGCAGCGCGCACTTGCGTCGCGTCGCCGAGACGGGAATGCCGAGCAGCTCGATCATCCAGTCCGCGTCGAGCTTGCCGACCTCGCTCAGCTCCATGCCTTTGAGCTCCTCCGAGGCGATCGACGCCGACGCTTGGGAGATCGCACAGCCGTGGCCGTGGAAGCGCAGGTCCTCGATCCGTCCGTCCTTGACGAGGATGTGCACGCCGAGCTCGTCGCCGCACAGCGGGTTGTGCTCGAGCGCCTCGAGATCGTGCGGCTCGAGCTCGCCGAAGTTTCGCGGGCGCTTGTAGTGGTCGAGGATGTAGTCGCGGTACAGATCGTCCATCGCTTACAGACCGAAGACCTCTCGCCCGGCTTGGAGCGCCTCGACCAGCGCGTCGATGTCCGAGCGCTCGTTGTAGACGCCGACCGAGGCGCGTGCGGTCGCGCCGACGCCAAGGCAGCGCATCAGCGGCTGTGCGCAGTGATGCCCCGCGCGAATGCACACGCCGCCGCGATCGGCCAGCTCGGCGATGTCGTGCGGGTGGATGCCCTCGATCGTGAACGACGCGAGGCCGCCGCGCTTCTCCGCCTCCGGCGGCCCGACGACTCGCAGCCCCGGAACCTCGGCGAGACGCTCGAGCATGTACTCCGTCAGCGAGCGCTCGTGTGCGCGCACCTGCTCTATTCCGAGCCCGTCGAGGTACTCGACGGCGGCGCCGAGCCCGACCGCCTCGGCGATCGGCGGCGTGCCGGCCTCGAACTTGTACGGCAGCTCGTTCCAGGTGACGGTCTGAAAGTCGACCGAGGCGATCATGTCGCCGCCCGTCAGAAAGGGCTCCATCGGATCGAGGATCTCGGCGCGTCCGTGCAGCACGCCGATCCCGGTCGGCCCGACGGCCTTGTGGCCCGTCCACGCGTAGAAGTCCGCGCCGAGCGCCGCGATGTCGACGGGCATCTGCGGCACCGCCTGCGCCCCGTCGACGAGCGAGACCGCGCCTGCCGCTCGCGCCCGCGAGGCGATCTCGGCGACGGGGTTGATCGTGCCGAGCACGTTCGAGACGTGCGCGAAGGCCACGAGCTTGACGTCGCCGCGCGCAAGCTCGGCGTCGAGCTGCTGCAGCGAGAGCTCACCGTGCTCGTCGACCTCGAGGTAGCGAAGCTCAGCACCGCGCTTGCGGCAGAGCACCTGCCACGGCACGAGGTTCGCGTGGTGCTCCATCTGCGTGATCAGCACCGCGTCGCCGGGGCCGACGTTCGCACGGCCCCACGAGTACGCGACGAGGTTGATCGCCTCCGTGACGTTCTTGGTGAAGATCGTCGTGCGCGAGTCGCCGCCGACGAACGCAGCGACCTTCTTGCGCGCATCGTCGTAGGCCGCGTCGGCCTCCTGCGCCAGCGCGTAGACGCCGCGATGGACGTTCGCGTTGTGGCTGCGCAGGTGCTCGGCCTGCGCGTCGATCACGACGTGCGGCTTCTGCGCGGTCGCGCCCGAGTCGAGGTAGATCAGCTCGCGCCCGCCGAAGCGGCGCGCGAAGATCGGGAAGTCGGCCTTGACCGCGAGCGTCTGCTCAGCGACTGGTGGCATACGCCTCGATGTCCTCGCGCGCGGCGGCGAGCTTGCCGGCGACCTTCGCGCGCACGACCTCTTCCAGCGGCTCGTCGCCCAGTTCGGCGATCAGCGGCTCGAAGAAGCCCTCGACGATCACGCGCACGGCGGCCGCGCGGTCGAGCCCGCGCGTCTGCATGTAGAAGATCACCGTCTCGTCGAGCTCGCCGACGGTGCCGCCGTGCGAGGCCGAGACATCGTCTGAGGAGACGAGCACCGACGGGATCGCGTCGACGCGCGCTTTCGGCGAGAGCATCATCGAGTGGATCTGCAGGTAGGTGTGCGTCTGCTGCGCGCCAGGGTTGATCTGGATCAACCCCTCGAAGCTCGCGCGGCTCTCGCCCGTCGCCGCCCCGCGCCAGTGCACGTCGCCGCCCGACGGGCCCGTTTCGTGCAGATCGACGGCGAACACGTCCAGATGCTCGTGCTCCTCGGTGAAGAACAGTCCGCGGAAGGCCATGTCGCCGCCGGCCTCGGAGATCGCGAGCTCGAGGTGCTGGCGCACGAGGTGCCCGCCGAGCAGCGCCGGCAGCCAGTGGCAGTAAGCGTCGCGCCCGACGCCGACGAAGCGCGTCGAGACGTCGTAGACCTCGCCCGAGCCCCAGTCCTGGACCTGCGCTACGCGGGCGCGCGCGCCGTCCTGCAGGTAGAGCTCGAACGCGCCCGCGTGCAGCGCCTGCCCGTCGAAGTTCTCGGCCAGGTCGTACTCGTGCACGCGGAAGTCGCTCGTCGGTGCGCCGACCACGAGCGTGCGCCCGTACTGCGCAACCCCCGCCGAGTCGATCGCGTAGACGATCTGAAACGGCGCCTCGACGACGACGCCCTGCGGGACGTAGAGGAATACGCCGCCCGTCCAGAACGCCGCATTCGCCGCCTCGAGCTTCTGACGGTCGATCGTCAAGCGCTTGGAGTACCACGGCGTGACGAGCTCCGGGTGATCGCGGAACGCGTCCTGCAGCGAGCAGAGGATCACGCCCTGCTCTGCAAGTGCCGCGTCGAGCTCGACGTGCACGACCGTTCCTGCGCTCTGCACGATCCGCCCGGCGCGCGGGCCGTCCGGGAGGGTGCGCGTGACGACGTCGGGGATGCCGTCGCCGATGGATGCCGGCTGCGTCGAGAGCGCCTGCAGGTCGAGGCTCTGCAGGCTCGTCGTCCAGAACCCCGAGCGTCGCCAGACCGGCAGCTCGGAGGTCTCGAACGACTTCAGCGCGGCCTCGCGCAGCTGCTCGAGCGTGCGGCCGTTGCCCGCACCCGCTCCGGCGAGCGCGTGGTAGAGCGTCGCCTCGCGGTGGCGCCCCGGCTTCATCGGCGCGGGAGTGGGGCCGTTGCTCACGGGGGTCGTCGTCTGAGCGTCAGACACCGCTGTCACCGGCGGCCACGGCGCTTGCCTCGCCGCCGCCGAACTCGCGGCGGATTTCGTCATAGCCTTCGCGCTCGAGGCGCTCGACGAGCTCGACGCCGCCCTCGAGCACGATCCTCCCGTCCATCAGGATGTGCACGAACTCGGGCTTCACGTAGTGCAGGATGCGCTGGTAGTGCGTGATGATCAGCGCGCCGAGCCCCTGCTCGTCGTGCAGGCGCTGGACGCCCTCGGCGACCGTGCGCAGCGCGTCGATGTCGAGGCCCGAGTCGGTCTCGTCGAGGATCGCGACGTCGGGCTGCAGCATCGCCATCTGCAGGATCTCCGCGCGCTTCTTCTCGCCGCCGGAGAAGCCGTCGTTGAGGTGGCGCGAGGTGAACCTTTTGTCGACGTCGAGCAGCTCGATCGCGTGCTGCAGCTCGCCACGGAACTCCTTCACCTGGATCGGCTCCTCGCGCTTGGCGTTGATCGCCATGCGCAGGAAGTTCGCGACCGACACGCCCGGAATCGAGACGGGGTACTGGAAGGCCAGGAACAGGCCGGCCTTGGCGCGCTCGTGCGGCTCGGCCTCGGTGATGTCCTCGCCCTTGAACGTGATCGTGCCCTCGGTGATCTCGTACGAGGGGTGGCCGAGCAGCGTGCTCGCGAGCGTCGACTTGCCTGAGCCGTTCGGCCCCATCAGCGCGTGGATCTCGCCGCGCGAGATGTCCAGGTCGACGCCTCTGAGGATCTCGCGCTCCTCGATGCGCACGTGCAGGTCTCTGATCTCTAGGTCAGCCATGTCTGTTGTTCAAGCTCCAGTCGTGAGGGTTTGAGCTGCAGTGTTCAGCGACGGCAGGATCGGGCCGCTCGCGATCGGTGCGCTCGCCGGCAGCGCCGGGCCGAGCACGAGGTCCGCGAGCGTCATCTCCTGCAGCGTGCGCACGATCGAGTAGCGCACCTTCGTCCACAGGAACTTCGTCGGGCAGGTGTGACCGGGCTCGCTCTCGCGCGAGCAGACGATAGACCCGTCCGAGCTCTCGGTGATGCACTCGATCGGCGCGATCGACCCCTCGAGCGCCTCGACGACCTCGGCCATCGAGATCTCCCTGGGCGGGCGCGCGAGCATGTAGCCCCCGCGCGAGCCGCGTCGCGAGTCGACCAGGCCGGCCTTGCGAAGACGGGCGACGAGGTGCTCGAGGTAGGCGAGCGGCAAGCCGTCGTTCGCGGCGATCTCGGCCAGCGAGACCGGGTTGTCGCCATCGCGCTCGCCGGCTCGCCGAGCGAGCTCGACCATTACGCGCACGCCGTACTCGGCCTTGGTTGAGAACATCATCGTCAAATACCTACCTGTGCGCTAGGGTATCAACCGCCAAGCGGCGCCTCGGCTCAATCGAGCAGCTTGCGGACGTCGTGCGATAGGGCTTCGGGCGTGAGCTGTTCGAGCTGGAAGACCACCCCCTCGCGCCCGGCGCGGTCGAGCAGGAAGACGGACGCGGAGCGGTCGAACGCGGCGCGTCCGGCGCTCGCCGGCACGACGTGAAATGAGCGCCAGACCGCGCGCAGCTGCGCGCGCGTGCCGCTCAGATAGCTCGCCCGGCCGCTCAGCGAGGCGTCCGCGAGGAAGCCGCGGGCGCGTGCCGGCGTGTCTGTGCGCGGGTCGGCGCTGATCAGCAGCACCGGCACGGGCCGGCCGAGTTCGTCGAGCGCCCCGCGAATCTGCTGGGCGATGACGGCACACGTCGCGCCGCACGTCGAGTACGGGAACGCGACGATCGCGACGCGCCCCCGATAGCTCGAGAGCGAGACCGGCGTGCCGCCGGTCAGGTCGCGCAGCTCGAAGTTCGCCGGGGCAGGCACGCTCGCGGGGAGCGCCGCGCCGTCGAAGCCCGATGCGCTCGGTGCTTGTGCGCCGTCCGGCGTAGCGCTCGAAGGCGTGGCCGCCCCGCTTGAGCTGCTCGAGCCGCCCGACCCGCAGCCACCAGCCAGACAGACGAGCACGAGCGTGAGGCCGAGCGCCGCCGGCGGGCGCGTGAGTCGGCGGATGTCCACGCGCGCCAGCGTATTTCAAGGTTCAGGCTCGTCCGTGGCCGGCCCGAACAGCGAAACAACCGGTTCTTTTCCGTGTTCAGAATCGTCCCGATGAAGAAACGAGGACATGCCTTGACCTTCACCAGCAAACACAGCTTCTCGACGGGCGCTTTCCGAGTTGCGATCGCGACCGCGCTGATCGCGCTGGCGGCGATCTTCGGCACGGCCGACGCCGCGACGGTCGTCACGGCGCCGGCCAACGACACGCAGGCGAACGCGCAGGTCATCCACAGCCTGCCGGCGTCGCTGACCGGTACGACGGTGGGCGCGACGAGTGACTTCAGCGAACCGCCCTCGGAGTGCGGCGGCGGCACGAACAGCTCCGTCTGGTACAGCGTGCGCTCCTCGGCCGCTCAGCGGGTCGCGGTAAAGCTGGCGGCCTCGGGTGCGCTCGACGCGACCGTCGACGTCTACCACGCGGTGCGCTCGCAGCTCACGCCAATCGAATGCGATCGAACGGACTCGCACGGCAAGGCATCGCTTTCGTTCAAGGCCTCGAAGAACGGTCTCTACCTGATCCGCGTCGCGGCGCAGGAAAAATCGCAGCTCGCGCCGTTTGCGCTCGAGGTGTACCTGCCGACGCCGGCGGTCACTCCGCCGGGCGTGCCGCTGCCGGCAGGCGGCGTCGGCGGCCAGGTCGACCCGATCCAGAACGTCAACGCCGCATATGCGGTGACGCTCCACGCCGGCGTCAGCTACCTGATCAACCTCGCCAACGGCAGCAGCGGCGGTTGCGTCGACGGCCGGCTCTACCCGCCCGGCACGCGTTCGTTCGAAGAAGGCTCGCCCGCGGTGGTGCACATCAACTGTCGCGGCTACCGGCTGTTCACGCCCGCGGCCGGGCAGGGAGGCCGCTACAGCTTCGAGGTCACCCCGCAAGGCCGCGGCGTCAAACGCTTTCGCCTGCAGGTCGCGCGGGCGGACTCCTCCGAGACGGCGCCTGGCCTGGCGCTCGGCAACTACGCGCATGGACACGGCCACCTCGATGGCAAGAGCGTGCACGTGCTGCGCCTCTACCGGATGGACGTCACGAGCCACTCGAACCTGACGCTGAAGCTGAAAGCGCCGTCGTCAGCGGACTTCAACGTGCAGTTGCGCAACGTCAACGGCAACGTCGTCGAATGCGCATGCGGCGACAGCGGCTCGCAGACGCTGCAGCACGAGCTCAAGCCAGGGCGCTACTACGCCGTCGTCTCGGTGCGTGACAACAGCTCCGGGAACTTCACGCTCGTGCGCGAGTCGCGCACGATCACCACGACGCGGTTGTCGTTCGGCGTCGCGACGGCGCACGCCGGGCAGGCGCTGAACATCGCCGTGAAGGTCTCGCCGGGCGCATCTGGACCGGTGACGGTCGACATCGAGCGCTTCGACCCGGTCTTCGGCTGGCAGTTCTACCGCGAGTCGCACGCCACCGCGAGTGGCGGCTCGGCGAGCGTCGCGTTCGCGCCGCCCGCGGTCGGTCGCTGGCGCGCGAAGGCGACATACGGCGGCTCGCGCACGTTCAGCCCGAGCGCCGTTGGCTTCTCCTACCTGCTCGTCTCCTAGGCTCGCGAGAAACACCCGCCGGGCGGCCATAGTGCGGTCGCCCGGCGGCTCTCGCATAACGACGGGAGCGACCGTCGCGACGCACCTGAACGCGGACCGGATCCCGCTATACTTTCTGAAGTCAATGAATCCCGACCGTGGTTTAGGAGTTTCGAGATGAGTCCGTCTGGAGCTGAGCTTCTCCGCCAAGTCAAGAGCCAGATCGAGGAGGTCGACCCCTCTGAGGTCAACGAGCTGATCCACGAGGGCGCCACGGTCATCGACGTGCGCGAGACCGAGGAGTACGCGGCCGGGCACCTTCCCGGCGCCAAACACGTGCCGCGCGGCTATCTCGAGTCGCGCATCGAGGGCGCCGTGCCGGACCGCTCGACGCAGGTGATCCTCTACTGCGCCTCGGGCAACCGCTCTGCATATGCGGCGCGCACGCTCGCCGAGGAGCTCGGCTATGAGCACGTACGCTCGATGACGGGCGGGATCACGCTGTGGAAGGACCGCGGCTACGAGGTCGACGTCCCGCGCACGCTCACGGCCGACCAGCGCGAGCGCTACTCGCGCCACATGCTCGTCCCGGAGATCGGCATCGAGGGTCAGCAGAAGCTGCTCGACGCGAAGGTCCTGCTGCTCGGCGCCGGCGGGCTCGGCTCGCCGACGGCGCTCTACCTCGCGGCGGCCGGCGTCGGCACGCTCGGCATCGTCGACGACGACGTCGTCGATCTCTCGAACCTGCAGCGCCAGGTGATCCACACGACCGACCGCATCGGCACGCCGAAGGTCGATTCGGCCGAGCAGTCGATCCACGCGATCAACCCGGACGTCAACGTCGTCAAGTACCAGACGCGGATCGACGCGACGAACATCGTCGAGATCATCAAGGACTACCACGTGATCGTCGACGGCGTCGACAACTTTCCGACGCGCTACCTGCTCAACGACGCGACCGTGCGCCTGAAGATCCCGGTCGTCTCGGCTTCGATCCTCGGCTTCGACGGGCAGCTCTCGGTGTTCAAGCCTTACGAGGGCCCGTGCTACCGCTGCCTGTTCCGCGAGCCGCCGCCGGCTGAGCTCGCGCCGTCGTGCGGCGCCAACGGCGTGCTCGGCGTGCTGCCGGGCACGATGGGCCTGCTGCAGGCGACCGAGGTCGTCAAGCTGATCGTCGGCATCGGCGAGCCCGCGATCGGGCGCCTGCTGCTGTACGACGCCCTTGGCGCGACGCTCACGGAGGTCAAGGTCCACCGCGACCCCGAGTGCCCGATCTGCTCGCGTGAGCCCGAGGAGATCACCGACGAGGAGCTCGGCGTGTTCCCTGATTACGAGGCCTTTTGCGCCGCCGCCGGTTAGCGGACCGCCGGCGCTTCGCCATGCTGCGTCCTCGGTCGCTCACGTGCTAGCGCACGCTTCGCTCCCTGCGTCCTTGCCTGGCTCGACCGGCGAACCGCTAACGATGGCGTGCGACCAGCTAATCTGCCGCTAGATGGCGACGATCAAGATCCCACCGGTGCTGCGTGCGTCGGTCGGCGGCGAGAAGCAGGTCAGCGCGACCGGCGAGAACGTCGGCGACGTGCTGAAGGACCTCGCTGCGAACCACCCGGCGACGCAGGACCAGCTGTTCTCGGCCGACGGCGAGCTGAACCGCTACGTCAACGTCTACCTCAACGACGAGGACGTACGCGTGCTCGACGGGCTCGCGACGGCTGTCGGCGAGTCCGACACGCTCGTGATCCTGCCGGCGATGGCCGGCGGCGAGCGTTAGCGCTCGAGTGTCGTAGGCGCTTGGCCGCTGGGCGCTGAAGGGACCGTGCGGCCAAGGTCGGCTGGCGACCTACGGCCCGAGCACGCCGGCGCGCCTGCCCCGTCGTCGGCCCAGCTCATCAGGAACGCGTCGATTGCGGGCAGATCGAGCGGCTTTGCAAAGAGGAAGCCCTGCCCGCTGTCACAGCGCTCGCCTTGCAGCAGCGATAGCTCGTGCTGCAGCTCGATGCCCTCGGCGACGGTCTCGATCGACAGGGCCTTGCCGAGCTGCACGAGCGTGTGGATCAGCGCCTCGCCCTCTTTGTTGTCTTTCATGCCGGTGATGAAGGAGCGATCGATCTTCAGCGAGTCGACGGGAAACTTCTGCACATGGGTGAGTGACGAGTAGCCCGTGCCGAAATCGTCGATTGCGATCCGCACGCCGAGCGCCTTGACGGCGCTGAGCCGGCGAACGGTCTGATCGGTGTCGCGCATCAGCGTCGTCTCGGTGATCTCGATCGTCAGCGCGCTCGGATCGAGCTCGGACCGGTCGAGCGCCTCCTTCACCTCTGTGACGAAGTCGTCACTGTCCAGCTGGCGTGCGGAGACGTTGACGGCGATCTCGATCGCGCTCCCGGCGTCGCGCCATCTGGCGCCCTGGACGCAGGCCTCGCGCAGAACCCAGCTACCGATCTCCGTGATCAGGCCGGTCTCCTCGAGCAGCGGGATGAACTCTTCGGGCTGCACGACGCCGCGCGTCGGGTGCTCCCAGCGGATCAGCGCCTCGACAGCGCTCGGACTCATGTCGCTGAGGTTGAAGATCGGCTGGTAGACGAGGAAGAACTCGTTGTTCTGCAACGCCTCGCGCAGGTCCATCTCCAGTTCGACGCGGCTTTTGATCGCACCTTGCATCTCCGACTCGAATGCGACGTAGCGGTTCTTGCCGTTGCACTTCGCCCGGTACATCGCGATGTCGGCGTCGCGCAGCAGCTCGTCCGCGAGGGCCCGCGCGCCCGCGGCCACGCCGATGCTCGCCGTGACCTTCAGGCGAGCCTCGCTCTCGACGAGCGTGAATGGCTCGCTGAGCGCTTCGAGCAGGCGCTCGGCGATCAGCTCCGGGCCGGCTTCGAGCGAGATGTCCTCGGCGATCACGACGAACTCGTCGCCGCCGAGTCGCCCGAGCGTGTCCGGCTCGCGCACTGCGCTCTGGAGCCTCGCCGTGACAGCGCGCAAGAGCTCATCGCCCGCGCGATGGCCGAGCGTGTCGTTGATCAGCTTGAAGTTGTCGAGGTCGATGAAGACCGCGGCCGGGAGCGTCCCGTGCCGGCGCGAGCGCGCGAGCAGCTGCTCGGTGCGGTCGAGGATCAGCTTGCGGTTCGGTAGTCCCGTCAGCACGTCGTGCGTCGCAAGGAACGTCAGCTCGTCGTCGGAGCGCTTGCGCTCGGCCTCGAAGGACTCGCACATGCGCACGAGCGTCACGTTGAGGCTGCGCTGCAGCATCGCGATCGCCTGCGCGAGCATCGCCGGCGAAAGGTCGAGCTCGCCGGCGGCATCGCGCGCTACGTCGGCTGCCGCGTCGAACCAGCGCAAGCAGCGCTTTGTGACCTCGTTGAGCGGCGCGCGGCGCTGTGCCGCGAGCTGGCCGAAGATGCACCACGACTCCTGGCCGACGTCGCGCGCGACCTCGACGCCGTCACCGGCCATCCACTTCGCGACCGCGATCGTGGAGAGCACGCCGACCTGCGCAAAGCTGTCCTCGATCGCCTCGTCGAGCACGACGCCGGAAGAGTTGGTCCGCGCGATCATCCCTTCGACGACGGCGCCTGTTCGCTCGTTCAGCACGCGAGCGAGACGCGCCAGGCCCGCCGAGTGCTCCTCCGGCACCTCACGCGAGCCTGGACCCCCGGTTTGCTGCCGTTCACTGCCTGCCTTCGTACCCGCCTCTGGAATCAGCATGGATCGAACGTCGGCGCGATATATCTGGCTTGACAGAGCTGTACCGCCGTGGATGCGACGAATGTACTAGTGCGATTGATTGAGGCGATCGCTGGTACATGTGTCTAAGTCGGGCCGCTCTCGCGGCGGCTGCAAATAACGTCATCGGCCCGATGCGCCGCTCGACTCGATTCCTGCCACTGACGCTCACGACGCTCGCGGCGTGCGCCGCCGCGCTGCTGCTCGCGGCCGCCGCCCTCGGCATGGCCAGCCACGAGGGCTGGCCGCACACGACCTATCACGAGGGGCACCCGAACAACGAAAGCGGAACGATGCGCGGGCTCGACGGCCGGCACAACATGCTGCTCGGCGGCAACGGCGACGACACGATCTGGGCCGGCGACGAAGGCGACGTGATCTGGGGCGACTCGCACCCCGAGGGTCAGCCCGAAAGCCAGCGCGACTTCCTCCACGGCGGCGCCGGCGAAGACTGGCTCTACGCGAGCCACGGCTACAACGAGATCTGGACGGGGGCCGGCAACGACCACGTCGCGCTCGTCTACGGATTCGGCACGGTGCACTGCGACGGGCCCGGGCTGAAGACGCTCGTCATGCGCTACCTGCCGGCGAACCGCCATTACAAGCTCGTCGGCTGCAACCACATCGCGATCGACCCGTACAGGGCCTAGCAGCGCAAGGCCGCTTCGGCGCGCGATTCGCGCTCCAGCTAGGGCCAGTTGCCGTTGGCCGCGACGAAGTCTGCGCCGTGCGCGTACGCGGTGTTGACGGGCACTCCGTCGCGGCATAGCGGGCACTGCTCGCGCGGCCACGAGTCGAGCTCGATGTCGGTCAGGTCGATCAGCCGCTCGACGCCGATCCGCTCGGGAGCCAGCGCGCCGCGGTTGCAGACCGACGCCGCGACCTCGACGCGGCCGCCGTGCGAGCGCACGGCCTCGATCGTGCCGCGGATCGAGAAGCCCGTGTTGACGACGTCGTCGACGACGAGCACGCGGCGGCCGGAGACGAGCCGGTCGTAGCCGCGCTTGATCACGAACGGCCGCTTGCCCTCGGCGTGGTGCTCGTCCTTCGGGATCTCGCCGTGCTCGCCGAACACAGCGAGCGCGCCGAGGTGGTGCGCGACCCACTGCGCGAGGATCAAGCCGCCCGTCGCGGGCCCGCAGACGACCTCGATGTCCTCGCCGGCGACCGCCTGTGCGATCAGCCCGCCGAGCGCCGAGGTGCGCTCGGTGTGCGGGTAGACGGCGTCCTTGTCGATCCAGCCCGAGCCGTGCTGGCCGGAGATGTAGACGAAGTGATCGCCTTCGAGCAGCGCTCCCGATTCGCGCAGGATCGCCTCGGCGCCGGGCTGCTGGGGCGAGACGGCGCTCATCGGCTGCTCACAAGCGGGCGCATCGCGCGCTCAGCTAGCGAGTGGAACCCGCTCGCCGGAGAGCGCGTCGTCCAGGCCGCCGGCTGCGGGGACGTGGCTCATCGCGTGCTCGGCCAGGGCCGTGATCGTCAGCGACGGGTTGACGCCGACGTTCGCGGGGATCGCCGAGCCGTCGCAGACGAGCAGGTTCTCGTAGCCAAAGACGCGCTGGCGCGAATCGACGACGCCCTGCGAGGGGTCCGGCGCGATCACGGCTCCGCCGAGGATGTGCGCGGTCGAGGGGATGTTGAACAGGGCCTCCGTGACCGAGCTCTGCGCGATCCCGCCGGTGCGCTTGGCGAACCATTCGGCGGCCTTGTTGGCGATCGGGATGAACGTCGGGTTCGGCCGCTCGGGGTCCTGTTCGGTCTGCAGCCAGAACGATCCGAACGGCCCTTTGCGGGGGCGCAGCGCGATCGCGTTGTCGAGCGTCTGCATCACGAGGATGATGATCGTGCGCCGCGACCAGTGCTTGGCGAACAGCACCTTCACGAGGCGGTCGGGGTGGCGGATCAGCTGCGCGAGCAGCTTCAGCGGGCGCGTGACGCGTGTGCCGTCGCCCGTCAGCAACGTGTAGAGCAGACGCATCGAGTCGCCGTCGTCGCCGTAGGTGACGGTCTCGATGTGTGTGTTCGGGTCGGGATAGATGGAGGAGGTGATCGCGACGCGCTCGATCAGGTCGTCGGGGTAGTCCTCGGGGACCGTCACCGTCAGGATCGACTCGGAGTTCGTCCGCACGAGCTCGCCGAGGCGCTCCGAGACGCGCGGCAGCGAGCCCTCGAGGCGGCATTTCTGCAGCAGCCGGTTCGTGCCGAGCGGGCCGGCCGCGACGACGACGCCGCGCGCGCGCTGCACGCGCCGTTCCTTGCGCAGCCACGCGCCGGAACGGACGCTTTCGACTTCGTAGCCCTCGGAGCCGTCGGCCGGGCCGATCGGGCGGATGTCGATCACGGTGCGTTCGGGCATCACCAGCGCGCCGCGCTTCTCGGCGAGGTAGAGGTAGTTCTTGACGAGCGTGTTCTTCGCTCCGTGCACGCAGCCGACCATGCAGCGCGCACACAGCCTGCAGCCGGTCCGCTCGGGCCCGTCGCCGTCGAAGAACGGGTCGGCTGCCGTCTTGCCGCGCTCGCCGAAGTAGATCCCGACGGGCGTGCGTTTGTAGGTGTCGCCGACGCCGAGCTCCTCGCCGAGCTCGCGCAGCAGCTGGTCGGCGGGGTCCTCGTGCGGGTTCTCGACGACGCCGAGCATCCGCTGTGCCTCGGCGTAGTGCGGGGCGAGCTCGGGCTCCCAGTCCTCCATCCCGGCCCACTGGCGATCCTCGAAGAACTGCTTCGGCGGGACGTACAGCGTGCAGGCGTAGCCGAGGCTGCCGCCGCCGACGCCGCAGCCGGAGACGACGGCGACGTCCTTGAAGTTGGTTAGGCGGAAGATCCCCTTCATCCCCAGGCGCGGGTTCCAGAAGTAGCGCTTCAGATCGGCGGTGTTCTTCGGGAACTCGTGATCGGCGAAGCGCCGTCCGCACTCGAGCACGCCGACCGAATGGCCCTTTTCCGCGAGGCGCAGCGCCGAGACGCTGCCGCCGAAGCCCGAGCCGATCACGAGCCAGTCGAAGTCGTAGGAGGCAGTCGTCGGGTTCATCGTCCTTGAGTTGCCGGGGCGCGCACGGCGAGAGCCATCTTAGAGCGTCTTTGGCTGTGCGGCCAACCGTGCTTTCCGCGGTACTTCGATCCCCCGCTATATTCCGTGAAGTAATGGCGGTTGAGAGGCTGAGAAACCGGCCGTGCGGCGGTCGCTATGGCGACATCGTGCAGGCGATCGGCAATACGCCGCTGATCGAGCTGCCGAGCCTGTCGCCGAAGCCGGGCGTGCACATCTGGGCAAAGCTCGAGTCGCACAACCCGACGGGATCGGTCAAGGATCGCGTCGCGCGTGCGCTGATCGAGGACGCCGAGGAGAAGGGCGCGATCTCGCCCGGGCAGACGATCCTCGAACCCACCTCTGGAAACACGGGCATCTCGCTGGCGATGATCGCCAGGCGCAAGGGCTACAAGCTGCGCGTCGTGATGCCGGAGAACGTCACGCCCGAGCGTACGCAGCTGCTGCAGATGTACGGCGCCGAGATCGTCTACTCGCCCGGCGACCAGGGCTCCAACGGCGCCGTCGCGATGTCGCTGCAGCTCGCCTCCGAAGACTCGTCGCTGTACATGCCCTACCAGTACGGCAACCAGGCGAACCCGAACGCGCACTACAACGGGACGGCGCTGGAGATCCTCGAAGAGCTCGACGAGATCTCGGCGTTCGTCGCCGGCCTCGGCACGGGCGGCACGCTGATGGGCAACGGCAAGCGTCTGAAGGAGACATTCGGCGACGCCTGCAAGATAGTCGCGGCCGAGCCGATGCAGGGCGAGCCGGTGCAGGGCCTGCGCTCGCTCGACGACGGCTTCATCCCGCCGATCATCGACCTCTCGCTGCTCGACCGCAAGATCTTCGTGACGAACTCGGACGCGATCGTCTGGACGCGCAAGCTGCTCGACGACGAGGGTGTCTTCGCCGGCGTCTCGACGGGCGCGATCGCGAACATCGCGGTGCGCATCGCGGGCGAGCTCGACGAGGGCAACGTCGTCTTCGTCGTCGCCGACGACGGCTGGAAGTACCTCTCGAGCGGCATCTACACGCTGCCGGTCGAGGAGATCGAGAACCTGGACTCGACCGTCTGGTGGTAGCTCGCCGGGCGAGCGCTCGCGCGGGGCGGGGGCGAGCATGAGGATTGCCGCGGAGCTGCTCGCCGAGATCGTCGCGCACGCGCAGGAGATACCGAAGGTCGAGTGCTGCGGCGTCGTCGCCGTAGAGGCGAGCGACGGCGGGGGCGAGCCGGGCTCGAACACGGCGACGCGCGTGTACCGCGCGGAGAACATCCACGCGAGCGCGCTGAAGTTCGAGATCGACCCGATCGAGCTGCTGAGGCTCAACAACGCCATCGAGGACGAGGGCTGGGAGATCGGCGCGATCTACCACTCGCACGTGCGCAGCGCGCCGTACCCGTCGCAGACCGACATCGGCTTCGCCGCGAGCTGGCCCGGCGTCGAGTGGATCATCGTCGGCCTCGCAAGCGGCGAGCAGCCGGACGTGCGCTCCTACCTGATCGACGGCGCCGCGGTCAGCGAAGTCGAGCTCGAGGACTCGCCGAGCTGAGCGAGAAGCCGCTGATCTGCCCGTCCTGCGGCTCGACGCACCCGCGCAGCGAGCGGTTCTGCCCGGAGTGCGAGATGCCGCTCGTGCACGTGCCCGGCAGCGAGCGCGAAGCATCCGAGCGCCAGCGCAAGGCGCGCAAGATCAAGCCGCAGTACGCCGAAGGACCGCTCGTCAAGGTCGCGCGCGCGAACAGCCAGCCCGAGTGCGAGTTGATCGAGGTGCTGTTGCTTGAGGAGGGCATCCCGAGCATGTCGCGCCGCTCAGGCGGATTCGACGTCCCGGACATGCTCGCGGCAGGCCCGCGCGACGTGCTCGTCCCGCAGTCGGGCGCCGAAGCGGCGCGCGAAGCGCTCGCGCCGCAGCTGGAAGCCGAGTAGCTAGGCGAGAACGGGCTGGCCGACCGAGGCGCCGGCTTCGCTCGTGATCGCGCGGATCTCTTCGGAGGCGCGCTCGAACTCGGCGTCGGAGAGCACGGGCGTGCCCTCGAACGGAAGCTCGCGCTGCAGCTCGATCCACGACTGCGTCGCGGTGTACTCGTCCTTGACCTTGACCGTGACCGGGCGCGGGATGCGGTAAGTGCGCAGCAGCAGCACGTGCAGCGGCTGGTGGCGACGCCAGCCGAGGCGCTTTTCGGCGTAGTCGGGCGTCCACACGTAGAACGGCGAGAGCGCGTCGACGCAGCGTGGGTCGGCGATCGTGAAGTGGTCTGCGACCTCGGCCCAGGCCCTGATCCGCACGCGGTCGGGCTGCTGGACGGGAGCGCCGGAGGCGAACGCCTGGAACAGCGGCTCGCCGTCGCTCCACACGCCCTCCTCGAGCGCGCGGCGCAGCTCGGGCTGGTGGGACTCGCGCACGAGGTCGCCCGGCTGGTGGTCGAACGTCGGGTAGAGGAAGAACCGCTCGTGGGCGAGCCTCAGGGACTTGCCGGGTTCGCGGATGCCGCCCTTGCGGAGCGTGAGGAGCTGCTCACCTTCGGCTAGCGCGCGGACGGTGACAGCCCATTCTTTGAAAGCAATTGGCATAAAAAAGTGAGGCTAGGAAACGTCTCTGTCTGACCCGCGTCCCGACAACGTCTGCGGGGCACCGGCTCGTTAAAGATACGAAACCCTGGCAGAAATCCCAAATCGCCTGCAAATCGAGCACTTATTCAGCGCTAATCAGGCCCGCGGCGACTGGACGCACAGCCAAACACCGCTCTTTGCGCGTGTTTCCGTCTCGCTGCTCCGGGCCCTTGGGCGCGCTGCCCACTTGACAGCGGCGGCGTTAGTCGATTAGGCACTCGGCGAGCGCTCGGAGGGCTCTCCGAACCCGCCGCCGCCGGGCGTTTCGATGCGCAGCCGCTGCCCGGCGCGCAGCGTGCCGGTGGCCTTGCCCGGCAGCGGCTCGCCGTCGAGCAAGTCGCGCCCGCGCGCACCGGGCTCGCCGCCGTTCGCACCCGGCGGCACGTGGCGGCGGCGCTCGGCGATCAGCGAGAAGGTCATCTCGCGCAGTGCTTCGAGCTCGCGCACGACGCCGTCGCCGCCGCGCGTGCGCCCATCGCCGCCGGAGCCGCGGCGCAGCGCGTACTGCACGACGCGCAGCGGGAATTCGCGCTCGAGCGCCTCGATCGGCGTGTTCAGCGTGTTGCTCATCGCGACGTGCACGCCGCTCGGCCCGTCGGCGTCGGCGCACGCCCCCTGTCCGCCGCCGAGCGTCTCGTAGTAGGAGAACGAACCTTCGCGCTCGCCCGCGTCGGCGCCGAGCGTGAGGTTGTTCATCGTGCCCTGACCGAGCGCGCGGCCGAACGCGGCGAGCACGAGGTCGGCGACGCGCGAGGACGTCTCGACGTTGCCGGCCGCGACGGCCGCGCCGGGGCGCGCGTTGAGCAGCGAGCCGAGCGGCGCGCGCACGTCGATGGGGCGGTACGCGCCGGCGGACGGCGGGATGTCGGGGTCGGTCAGCACGCGCACGGCGAAGTAGCACGCCGAGCGCGTCACGGCGAGCGGGCAGTTGAGGTTGCCGTCGTGCTGCGGAGCGCTGCCGTCGAAGTCGAGCACGAGGCGATCGCCCTCGACGTGCACGCGCAGCCGCAGCGCGAGGTCGCCGTCGCGGCCCTCGAGCACGTCTTCGGCGTGCAGCTCGCGCTCGTCCAGCGCGGCGATGCACGCGCGCGTGCGCCGCTCGGCGTAGTCGAGCACTGCGTCGGTCGCTTCGCGCAGGCGCTCACGGCCGAGGCGCTCGGCGAGCGCCGCGAGACGCACGCCGCCGACGCGATTGGCGGCGAGCTGCGCGCGCAGGTCCGCGCGCCGCTCGGCCGGCTGGCGCATCTGCGCGACGAGCTCGTCGATCGCGGCGTCGTCGAGCACGCGCGGTGAGATCACGACGCCCTCCTCCGCGAGCGTGTGGCTGTCGGCCGGCATCGAGCCGGGCACGCGCCCGCCGACGTCGGCGTGGTGCGCGCGGCTCGCGGCGAAGCCGATCGGCGAGCCGCCGGCGAAGACGGGCGTCACGACGGTGATGTCGGGCAGGTGCGTGCCGCCGCGGAACGGGTCGTTGAGGATCCACGAGATGCCCGGCGCGTGGCGCTCGCCGAGCACGGCGGCGACGGACGCGGGCATCGAGCCGAGGTGCACGGGGATGTGCTCGGCCTGCATGATCATCTGCCCGTCGGCGTCGAACAGCCCCGTCGAGGCGTCGTGGCGCTCCTTGATGTTCGACGAGTGCGCGGAGCGGATCAGCGCGACGCCCATCTCTTCGCAGGCGGCGCGCAGCGCGCCGGCGATGACCTGCAGCTCGATCGGGTCGAGCGCGCTCACACGCCGTCCTCGAGCACGAACGTCCCGTGCGCGTCGACTTCGCCGGACCAGCCGCCGGGCAGGAACAGCGTCGAGTCGGGCAGCGCGCAGACGGACGGACCGGCGAGCTGCGTGCCGGGAGCGTAGGCATCGTCCTGCTCGGCGCCGACGGCGAGCTCGGGCGCGGCGCCCCAGACGGACACGCGTACGTTGACGAGCTCGACGTTGGCGTCGTCTTCGCGGTAGCCGTAGCGCTGCTCGTGCGCCGCCGCGAAGCTGCTGCGCAGCGCGGCGGGATCGACGGACTCGCTCTGCTCGACGGCGAGCTCGAAGGACTGGCCGCGGTAACGAAGCTCATAAGCGACCCGCAGCCGCTCGCGCGTGCCGGCGAGCGCGGCGTCGGCTTCGGCGACGAGCCCGTCGCGAGCCGTGCGCAGGCGCTCGGCGCTGAGCTCCTCACCGCGCAAGAGGACGGTGCGCGAGAGGTCGTGGCGCGGTGCGGCGGCGGCGAGCCCGAGCGCGCAGAGCACGCCGGAGGCGCGCGGGCAGAGCACGCGCGAGATGCCGAGCTCGCGCGCCATCGCGCACGCGTGCAGCGGACCGGCGCCGCCGAACGGCATCAGCGCGAAGCCGCGCGGGTCGATGCCTCGCTCGACCGTGATCAGGCGCAGCGCGCCGAGCATCTCGGACTCGGCGACGCGGACGATTCCCTCGGCGCACGCGCGCACGTCGATCCCGAGCGCTCGCGCGAGCTCGCCGACGGCGCGCTCGGCGGCGACGCGGTCGAGCCGCAGGCCGCCGGCGAGCGGCGAGTCCTCGGGCAGCCGGCCAAGCAGCAGGTTCGCGTCGGTGACGGTCGGCGAGGAGCCGCCGCGCCCATAGCAGGCGGGCCCGGGCTCGGCGCCGGCCGAGGCCGGCCCGACGCGCAGCGCGCCGCCGGAGTCGCGCCAGGCGATCGAACCGCCGCCGGCGCCGACGGTGTGGATGTCGAGCGCCGGCAGCGCGAGCGGCCGGCCGGCGATCGTCCGTTCGGCGGTCTCGGCTACCTCGCCGGACTCGATCAGGCAGACGTCGCAGGAGGTGCCGCCCATGTCGAAGCAGAGCACGTCGCGCGCGCCGGCGAGCTCGGCGAGCAGCAGCGCGCCGCCGACGCCGCCGGCGGGCCCCGAGAGGACGGTCAGCGCGGCGTGCGCGGAGGCGCGCGCGATGCCGGTGAGCCCGCCTGAGGACTGCATGATCTGCGGCTCGGGCAGCTCGTTCGCGCGCGCGTCGGCGGCGAGCCGCTGCAGGTAGCTCGACAGCAGCGGCGAGAGCGCCGCGTCGAGCGCGGTCGTCGCGGTGCGTTCGTACTCGCGAAACGTGCCGACGAGATCGCTCGAGAGCGACAGCCGCGCGCCGGGCAGCAGCTCCGCGATCAGCTCGCCGAGCAGCCGCTCGTGGCGCGGGTCGGCGTAGGAGTGAAGCAGCGCGACGGCGACGGCCTCGGGCGCTGCGGCGGCGAGCTCCTCGACGAGCGCGCGCGCGGCGGCCGGCTCGAGCTCGCGCAACGTCTCGCTCGGCGTCACGCGCTCGGGCGCGGCGAAGCGCAGCTCGGCCGGAACGAGCGGCGCCGGCTGTGAGTCGCAGAGCCGGTAGAGGTGCGGGCGCGCTTGGCGGCCGAGCTCGAGCACGTCGGTGAAGCCCTCGGTCGCGATCAGCGCCGTCCGCGCGGTGCGGCCCTCGAGCAGCGCGTTCGTCGTGACGGTCATGCCGTGCGCGAAGCGCTCTACGTCGCAGGAGCGGGCGCGGGCACGCTCGAGCACGAGGCGGACCGCTTCGACGACGCCGTGCTCCTGGCGCTCGGGAGTCGTCGCGACCTTCGCGGTGTGCACACGCGCGTCGCCGCCGACGAGCACTGCGTCGGTGAAGGTGCCGCCGACATCGACTCCGAGGAGCACGCTCGGAGCCTACGCGACGGCTGCGAGACGGCTATGCGGCGGCCAGCTCGCGATCCTCGGTGTCGGCGAGGTGCTGGTGCGACGGGCAGTAGCCGTTGTGCGGCAGCGGCACGCGCTGGCACGCGGCGCCCTTGCGCGTCGTCGCGCGGCACTGCGGCGGGGCGCCGCTGACGGCGGCATAGCCCTCGTGCGGGTGCAGCGTGAGGTAGTCCTGCGCGAGCTGCACGTAGCGGCAGACGACGTGATGCACGTGCGACTGCGCGGACATCGGGAAGTAGTTGCGGATGTCGGCGAACAGCGTGCGCTCGGGACGCGCGAAGTAGTGCCGGTCGGTCGCGAGGCGCGTCACGACTGCCTCGCACGCGCTCAGCACGGCTGCGTGATTGCTCGCGGTGGGGGCGCCGGGCGGATCGGGGACGATCTGCGGGGCGAGCTCGCGGTATATGGCTCGACTGAACTGGTACATGGCTACTCCGATCCTCCTTTGGGTTTGGAGCACACCCCCCGTATCCGAAGACTCCGATGCCTCCGGTTCCTTCTACGTCCCTAGAACACGTCTCCGATCACAAAGGACCGAGATAAAGACGTAAAGGCGATTTTTTTATGTAGACCCTTTCGGGTCTTTCGGGTCGCGCGCGGCTCGGCGGCGCGCGGGGCGAGCCGCCCGCGGCTTCAGCCTCAGTCCCAGCTCTGCCAGTCGATCTCGAGCTCGGCGCCATCGGCGGCGCCACCGCCGCCGCGCGCGACGACGTGACGCAGGTCGAGCGCGGGGTCGCGCTCGGGGTAGTCGACGCGCTGGTGCGCTCCACGGCTCTCGGTGCGCGTGAGCGCGCAGCGGGCGATCAGCCGCACGAGCGGGTGCGAGCTCTCGAGCAGCCGCGAGAGGCCTTCGGCGGTGCGCACGATGCCGGCGTCCTGCCACAGCGCCTCGCGCGTGGCGGCGTCGCTGACGGGCGGCGCCGGCAGGTCGCGCAGTGCCTGCAGCTCGGCGTCGCTCGGCGCGCTGCGCTTCGCCGGCTGCGGCTCGGCGAGTGCGTGCGCGACGGCGCGGCGCGAGAAGACGAAGCACTCGCTGAGCGAGTTCGACGCGAGCCGGTTGGCGCCGTGCAGGCCGGTGCACGAGGACTCGCCGACGGCGTACAGGCCGGGCAGCGTCGAGTGTGCGTGGACGTCGGCGACGATGCCGCCCATCGTGTAGTGCGCGGCCGGCGCGACGGGGATCAGCTCGCTCGCCGGGTCGAGCCCGGCCGAGCGCAGCGCGCCGACGACGTTCGGGAAGTGCGCCGGATCGACGCTGCGCATGTCGAGGCCGACGGAGCGCTCGCCGGACTCGCGCAGGCGCGCCTCGATCGCGCGCGAGACCTCGTCGCGCGGGAGCAGCTCGTCGACGAAGCGCTCGCCGCTTGCGTCGTGCAGCGTCGCGCCCTCGCCGCGGATCGCCTCGGTGACGAGGAAGCCCTCGCGCCCGGGCACGCCGATCACGGCGGTCGGGTGGAACTGCAGCAGCTCGAGGTCGGCGAGCGCGGCGCCGGCGCGATGCGCGAGCAGCAGCCCGACGCCTTGCGAGCCGGGCGGGTTCGTCGTGCGCGCCCACATCGCGGCGATCCCGCCAGTGCCGATCACGACGGCGCGAGCGGAGACGACCTGTCCGTCGTCGCAGACGAGCCCGCCGCAGCGCCCGTCACGCAGCCACAGCGCGCGGGCGCGGGCGCCCTCGAGCACGACGATGCGCTGCTGCTCGGCGACGAGCGCCGAGAGCTGTCGCACGACGCGCCGGCCGGTCGCGCTGCCGCCGGCGTGGACGACGCGCCTGACCGAGTGCCCGCCCTCGAGCCCGAGCGCGAGGTGCCCGTGCGAGTCGGCGTCGAAGCGCACGCCGAGCGCTTGCAGGTCCTGCACGCAGCCGGGCGCCTCGCGGGCGAGGATCTCGGCGGCGGAGCGGCGCACGAGCCCGCGCCCGGCGAGCTCCGTGTCGTGCAGGTGAAGCTCGGCGCTGTCGTCGTCGGCGAGCGCCGCGGCGAGCCCGCCCTGCGCCCAGTAGCTCGCCGTCTGCGCGAGCGGCGTCGCGGAGATCAGCACGACCGACGCGCCGTCGCGCGCGGCGCATAGCGCCGCGTAGAGCCCGGCTGCGCCGGCGCCGACGACTGCGACGTCGGCCTCGTGCGAGACGGCCAAGGGAGGCGCGTGCATCCGCGAGAACGCTATCTGGCTCGAGCCTGACCGGGGCGCGCGGGCGCCGTTACGGCGTCGCCGTTTTCTTCGCGCCGGGTTTGAGCAGTTTTTCGAGCGTCGTGCGCTGTTTCGCGCTGAGTCCGGACGTGCTCGTGCCGGTGCGCGTGTCGCCGGGCGTCGTCGTCGCGGCGCCGTTAGGCGCGACGCCGCCGGCTGTCGTCGTCGGGACGATCACGCCGCCGCTGGGCGTCGTCGCGGGACCACTCGTCGTCGGCGTCGTCGCGCCCGGAACGCTCGTCGCGGGCGTCGTCGCGACGGTCGGCGTCGCCGCCGTTGCGGGCGCGCTCACAGTGGGTGCCGCGACGGTCGTCGTCGTGGTCGTCGTGCTCGTCCCGGAGCTGCCGGCGAGCTTCACGAGCGCCGCGGCGAGCACGCCGAGCGCGAGCACGGCGACGACTGCGATCGCGGCGATCGGACCCTTCCAGTTGGGCGTCGCGGCGAGCCGCGTGCGCGCGGCTGCGCCGCAGCGCAGGCACCAGTCCTGGTCGGGGTTCAGCGGTGCGCCGCATAGCGGGCACGCTTCGGGGCCGGGCACGCGCACGGGCGCGAACGACCCGGTTTCCGTCTGTGCGCCGCCGGTCGTGCTGTTCGGCGGCGCGGCCGCCACCGTCACGAGCCGGCCGCCGGTGGGCGGATGATCTCGGTCGGCTGGTCGTCTTCGTCCGCTTTCGCGCCGCCGGGCGAAGGCGGCACGGACGCCCGCCCGCCGTTGCCGCCGGGCGCGACCGTCGCGTGCGTCTGCGTCGGCTGCTCGGTTCGCGGCGGGGTGCTCGCGGGCGGCGGTTGCTGCATGGGCGGCGCGGGGACGGGCGCGGACGCCGGCGCGGCGGTGCTCGCGGGCGCGGGTGCGCCTAAGGGGGCAGGCGAGGTCTGTGAGCCCGGTGCGGCGGGCGTCGCCTGCGGGCTCGGCGGCGTGGGCTGCGCCGGCGCTCCCGGCGCGGGCGCAGCGGCAGGCATCGCGGTCGTGACGGGCTCGCCGGCTGGAGCGGCGGCCGGCACGGCGCCGATCGGCAGGTCGACGTTGCGGCTCAGCGGCAGGCCGCAGCTCGGGCAGAAGCGGTCTTCGCCGCTGTGGATCGCGGCGCAGCGAGGGCACGCGGTGATGCCTGCCTCGCGCAGCACCGTGACGGGCTGGCGCTCGGCGAGGCTCGATTCGAGCGCGCGCAGCTCGGCGTCGATCCGACTCAGCGTGCTGAGCTTCGCGAGCACGAGCTCGTCGTTGCGCTGACCGAAGCGGTGCAGGCTGAAGACGAGCCCGCCGAGGTCGCGGTAGGCGAGCTCGCGCGCCTTGCGCAGGAAGCGCGCACGGCGGCGCACGCGTCCTCGCGAGCCGAAGCCGGGCGGCGTCGGCGAGGTGGCGGGGTCGAGCGGGCGGCTGTCGTCCTGCGGCTGCGCGGGCGCTGCTGCGGGAGTCGTGGCAGATGGCTGATCCACGGCTACCTCATGCTACCCAGCGCGTCCCCGGGCCGTGCGCCATGCGCCGGCGACGCGTTCGGCCATGCGGATCGCGGAATACTCCTCGGCGCGGCTGCGCCCGGCGACATGCGGGTCGGGGTCGAACAGGTGCGGCGCGAGCGCGGCGCGCCAGCGCGCGAGCTCGAACGGGGCGCACAGCGTTCCGTCGATCCCGGCGAGCGCGTCCTCGTGGATGCCGACAGGCGTCGCGAGCACGGGCACGTCACAGGCGAGCGCCTCGAGCACGGCGAGCCCGAAGCCCTCGCGCGCGGAGGGCACGAGCACGGCGTTGGCGGCGTTGACGAGCAGCGGCACGCGGACGGGCTCGACGCCGCCGAGCGAGAGCAGCTCGACGCCGGCGTCGTCGGCGAGCTCGCGCGCGAGCTCGTAGCGCTTCTCGGGGCGGCTCGGATCGGATGGGAACAGCAGGTATGGCCGTTGCGCATCGAGCCCGAGCTCCGCGCGGACCTGGGCGCGCGGGAGCGGCGCGAAGCGCTCGAGATCGACGCCGCACGGCAGCACCTGCGCGCGTGCGGCTGCGCGGCGCGGCAGCTCGTCCGCGAGTGCCGCCGAGACGGTCGCGAGCAGGTCGATCCGCGGCAGCGCGGCGAGCGTCAAGAGGCGCGTGCGCGGGTGGCGAAGGTCGGTTCCGTGCAGCGTCAGCGCGCGCGCGCCGGCAGCGACGGCGAGCGCGGGCCACGCGGTCAGGCCGAAGTGCGCGTGCACGACGTCGAAGCGATCGCCGCCGTAGCGACGGCGCAGCTCGCGCGACGCGCGCACGAGCGCCAGGCCGCCGGGCGCGAACTCGTAGAGCTCGACGTCGAGCTCCTCGAGCGCGCGCAGCGCGGCGACCTGGTCGCGGACGAAGCTCCCGCGCTCGGGGTGGGCAGCGTCGGGGCGCATGTTGGAGACCACGAGCGCACGCACGGGACCCGACGGTAGCGTTTGGAATGATGGTCCGCGTGGAAGGCCGCTCAGCGAGCTCGTCGGACCCGCGCGCACGGCCGATCGCCGTGTTCGACTCGGGCGTCGGCGGCCTGACGGTGCTGCACGAGCTGCTCGTGCAGCTGCCGCACGAGGACTTCCTCTATCTCGGCGACACGGCGCGCTTCCCCTACGGCGAGCGCACGCCACAGGAGCTCGCGCAGTTCTCGGCGGAGATCGCCGAGGAGCTCTTGCGCCGCCGCACGAAGCTGCTCGTCGTCGCGTGTAACTCGGCGACCGCCGCGGCGCTGCCGAGCCTGCGCCGGCGGATGCTCGAGACGACGCTCGGCGTCGACGTGCTCGGGGTCGTGCGACCGGAGGCGACGCAGGCCGTCGCGGCGACGCGCACGGGGCGGATCGGGCTGCTCGCGACGCCGACGACCGTCGCGAGCCGCGCCTACGACGAGGCCGTCGCGGCGATCGATCCGCACGTGACGCTGTACGCCGTCCCGTGTCCTGGGCTCGCGGCGATCATCCAGGCCGGACGGCAGTTCGACGAGCACGCCGTGCAGACGGTGCGCGAGGCGTGCGAGCCGTTGCGCGACGCCAACGTCGACACGGTGATCCTCGGCTGCACGCACTACCCGCTGATCCGCCCGATGCTGCAGCGGATGCTCGGCCCGCAGGTGACGCTCGTCAGCTCCGGCGCGGCGCTCGCGCGCCAGGTCGAGCACGCGCTCAGCACGCGCAAGCTCGGCAACCCGCGCGACGGCGAGGGCGACTACCGCTTCCTCTGCACGGGCGACGTCGAGGCGTTCGAGGAGATCGGCACGCGCTTCTTGCAGATGCCGCTCGGCGCGGTCGAGCACGTGCAGCTCGCGGCTGTCGAGGTCGCGGCATGAGCGAGCAGGCGGCGGCACCGCGCAGCTACGGGCGCTCCGCGGGCGAGCTTCGCCCGATCGAGATCGAGCCGAACTTCATGCGCACGGCGACCGGCTCGGCGCTGATCTCGGCCGGCGAGACGCGCGTGATCTGCACGGCCTCCGCCGAGGAGAGCGTGCCGCGCTGGATGTCGGGCCGCGGCACGGGCTGGGTCACGTCGGAGTACGGCATGCTGCCGGCCTCGACGGGCCAGCGCAAGCAGCGCGATGCGACGCGCGGGCGCCAGGACGGGCGCACGGTCGAGATCCAGCGGCTGATCGGCCGCTCGCTGCGCGGCGTCGTCGACTTCAAGGCGCTCGGCGAACGCACGATCTACCTCGACTGCGACGTATTGCAGGCCGACGGCGGCACGCGCTGCGCGTCGATCACGGGCGCGTACGTCGCGCTCGCGCTGGCGTGCGCGGCGCTGCAGGGCAAGGGCAAGCTCGAGCGCTCGCCGCTGACGGGCTCGGTCGCGGCGGTCTCGTGCGGGATGGTCGCCGGGCGCGCATTGCTCGACCTCGACTACTCGGAGGACTCGACCGCGGAGGTCGACGCGAACGTCGTGATGACCGGCGACGGAGGCCTAGTCGAGGTCCAGGCGACGGCCGAGCGCACGCCGCTCTCGCGCGCGCACCTCGACGAGCTGCTGGCGCTCGCGGAGGCGGGCATCGAGCAGCTGCGTGGCGCGCAGGAGGCCGCGATCGCGATGGCGAGCGCCGGCGCGAGCGGGACTGCCGCGGCTTGAAGCAAGGTCGCGTGACGTGAAGCTGATCCTCGCGACGCACAACGAGCACAAGCGGCGCGAGTTCGCGCGGCTGATCGCAGAGCCCGGCGGCGGATCGCAGTGGCAGCTCGAGACGCTGCCCGACGACGTCACGCTGCCGCCGGAGGACGGCGAGACGTTCGCCGAGAACGCGCTCGGCAAGGCGCGCGCCGCGGCGGCGGCAACCGGACGGACGAGCATTGCGGACGACTCGGGCATTGCAGCCGCCGCGCTCGGCGGCGCTCCTGGCGTGCGGTCGGCGCGCTACGCCGGTGAAAAATCATCAGATAAAGAAAATCTGGACAAGCTGCTGCGCGAGGCGCCTGCGGGAAGCGCGCTCGAGTACATCTGCGCGATCGCATACGTCGATCCGGTCGTCGGCGCCGAGCGGCTGTTCGAAGGACGCTGCGCCGGTCGGATGGCGCCTCAGCCGCGCGGCGAGCACGGGTTCGGCTATGACCCGGCGTTCGTCCCCGACGACGAGCCCGGCGAGCAGACGATGGCCGAGCTGAGCGACGCGCAGAAGGACGCGATCAGCCATCGCGGCCGCGCAGCGCGCGCGCTGCTCGCGTGGTTGACGGACCCGGCCGGCGCTACAGCAGGTTGATCGCGGCGGCGATCGCGACGGCGAGCCCGAGCGCCGCGTAGCCGTGATATCCGCCGAGCAGCAAGAGCAGACCGGTCAGCATCGCGACGAGCACCGTCACGAGCCAGGCGATTCGAGTCACGCTCATCGGGGCATTGTGGCTGATGCCCCGGCTACAGGGCGCAAAACAGTCGATCGACGCGCACCAAACGCAGCCGGCGCAGGCCTTTGCGCCCGTCCGCGCATGGTGTTAGCGTCGATTATTCGGTTGCACGAACGAGGAGGAAGCAAGTGACGAAGGCCGAGCTGGTCGACCAGGTCGCAGATCGCGCCGATCTGACCAAGCAGGATGCTGGACGTGCAGTAGACGCCGTGCTTGCCACCGTCGAGGACGCTTTGCGCCGTGGCAGCGAGGTCACAGTTGCGGGATTCGGCAAGTTCCACGTAAGCGATCGCGGCGCTCGCATGGGGGTCAACCCACGCACGGGGGAGCGCATCCAGATCGCGGCCAGCCGCGTCCCGCGCTTCACGGCCGGCAGCGGCCTGAAGAGCGCGGTGAAGGGCCGCTGAGCCAGACGTCGCATTTCGCAGACGCACTGACCGCGCGGGTGGCCGAGCGCGAGTCGCAGATCGTGCTCGGCCTCGACCCCGACCCGGGCGCACTCTGGCCCGACGCGGCGATCGAAGCCGACCGGCAGGGGAGCTCAGCGGAGCGCGCCGGGCGCGCCGTCGTGCGGCACTGCACGACCGTGATCGACGCGACGGCGACGGCATGCGTAGCCGTCAAGCTGCAGCTCGCGCGCTTCGAGCTGCTCGGCGCGCCCGGATGGGAAGCGCTGCACGCGGTCGCCGCGCACGCGCGCGAGCGTGGCCTGCTGGTGATCGCCGACGGCAAGCGCGGCGACATCGACGTCAGCGCGCGCGCTTACGCGAGCGGACTGTTCGCGGGCGCCGACACGCCGTTCGGCAGGATCGAGGGCCTCGGCGCGGACCTCGTCACGGTCAACCCGCTGATGGGCGTCGATGCGCTCGAGCCGTTCGTCGCGGCCGCGCGCGAGGCGGGCGCGGGAGTGCTCGTGCTCGTACGCACGTCGAACCCCGGCGCAGCCGACCTCGAGGACCTGCGCGTCGACGGCGGCGGTGCCGTGTGGGAGCAGATCGCCGCGATCGTCGCGCGGCTCGGCGCCGACCGCGTCGGCGAGTCGGGCCTGAGCGACGTCGGCGCGGTCGTCGGCGCGACCGAGCCCGCGCACCTCGCACGCGCTCGCGAGCTGATGGGCGGCGCCGTCTTCCTGCTACCCGGCATCGGTGCGCAGGGCGGGCGCGTCGAGGACCTCGCACCGGCCTTCGCGCCGGGACGGGCCGGCGGGCTGATCACTGCTTCGCGCAGCATCGTCGGCGCTTATCTGAAAGCCGACAGCGCGGCTGCGGGGGCACAGCCGGGAGCGGCTGCGCTCGCCGAGGCCGAGCGCCTGCGCGATGCTGCGTGGGCGCTGTCCGCGCAGGCACCGCCGAGTGTCAGCGCATCTCCTTCGGTCCGCTAGCCTTGGTGGGCGTTCGGCGGCAATCTTGCCGCCGGCGGGTGCGAAGAAGGTGGGTGAGGAGCCAAGATGATCATCACGGTCACGCTCAACGCGGCGATTGACAAGTCGCTCTCGGTGCCGAACTTCCGCCTCGGCCGGCGCCATCGAACGGTCGAGCAGCGCACGATGGCGGGCGGCAAGGGCGTCAACATCGCGCGCACGCTGAAGACGCTCGGCCAGCCGGTGATCGCGACGGGCTTCGCCGGCGGCGCGACGGGCACGCACATCGTCGAGCAGCTGACCGAGGAGTCGATCCTCAACGACTTCGTGCGGATTCGCGAGGAGTCGCGTACGAACACGTCCGTGCTCGACCCGACGACCGGACAGCAGACGGAGATCAACGAACGCGGCCCGGCGATCTCCGAGCGAGAGGTCGAGCTGTTTCGCGACAAGCTGCTGTACCTCGCGCGCGGCGCCGCGATCGTCGTGTTCGCCGGATCGCTGCCGCGCGGCGTCGAGCCGGACCTCTACGCAAGCCTGATCGGCGACCTGCAGCGCCTCGACGTGATGACCGTGATCGACACCGACGGAGAGCCGCTGCGCCAGGCCGCACGCGCCGAGCCGGACCTCGTCTCGCCGAACGTCTTCGAGGCCGAGGAACTCGTCGGGCACGAGTTCGCCGGCGAGGACGAGCGCCTGCAGGTAGTGCGCGAGATCGCCGCGATGGGCCCGCGCGAGGTGATCATGACGCTGCCCGACGGCTGCTTCGCGCAGTTGCTCCTCGACGGCCAGCCGCACACCAAACGCGCGCGGATCGAGCAGCGCGAGCCGATCGCGCGCCGCGGCTCCGGCGACGCGTTCCTCGCCGGCTACATCGCCGCCCGCTACGAGGGCCGCCCGTCTGACAACTGCCTGCGCCTCGGTGTCGCCTGCGGCGCCGAGTCGACCGGGCGCCTCGAAGCCGGATTGATCGACCCGCGCGAGGCAAGGCGGCTGATGGGCGACGTCGAGCTCTCAGCCGTCGAGCTGCCGGCTCAGGTCGGCTAGGGCCTGTCCCGTCCGGCGCGGACAGCTGCGACGATCACTGCGACGCTGACACCACCTGGACGCGATCCCGCACGCTTGAGGACTTCGGCAACGGTCATGCTCGAAGTGTAATTACTGGCGCGCACCAACTCAACCGCCGGCGACATCGCGTCTGAGGAACACGAGGTACCCGGCCGCGAGCGACGGCACGGCATACAGTGCGCAGACCCATAGCGAGTGCAGGATCGGTCCCCAGTCGGTCGGCGTGCGCAAGAGGCCGTGCCAGGCCTCGAACTGTTCGGTGAGCAGGTACGGGCGGACGCTTTCGAGCCCCGGGATCTGCGCGACGATGAACAGCAGGATCACGACGCCGATGCTGCCGACGACCGACGCGGCGCTGTTGCGCGTCGCTGTCGAGAGCAGTACGGCGATGCTCGCGACGGTGAGCAGCGGGATCAGGTAGACGGCGTTCGACGCGAACACGAGCAGTAGCCCCTTCGGCGCCGAGACGACCGTGCCGGAGAACGTCGTGATGCTGTTGAAGCCCCACGCGGCGACGCCTGCCGCGGTGGCGACGGCGGCCGAGAGGAACACTGCGAGCGTCGCGTAGAGCATCGCCGCGAGCGCCTTCGCGGCGAACACCTGCCCGCGGTCGACAGAGCGCGTGAGGATCGTCTTCAGCGTGCCGTTGCCGTCCTCGTTGGCGACGATGTCGCCCGCGACGAGCGACGCGATCAGCGGCAGCATGAAGACCGACAGGAACAGCAGCATCAGCACCGGCGTCGCGAGCCCCGACTGCGTGATCTGCGAGGTGAAGATGCTGTCGCTGCCGCGCCCGTGGTCGTGCGGTTCGCGCAGGCTCTGGACGATGACGAAGATCAGCGGCAGCACGACGGCGAGCCCGAAGCCGAGGTACGTGCGCTTCTGCGAGATCAGCCTGCGCAGCTCCCAGCGCCAGACCGTCAGTGTGCTCGGCCGGCGTGCGCCGGACGACGACGCGGGCGCGGCGAGGAGCGGCGGCGCCGCGCCGGCCGCGCTCATCGGATCTGCCCCGCGCCGACGGCGCTCGCGCCCGGCGTCGCGCCGTTGCCGCGCTCCGCGGTGGCGTTGCCCGAGGCGTCCGCGCTTTCGCCCCCCTCGGTGAGACGGAAGAAGAGATCCTCGAGCGTCGCGAGCTCGGGCGTCAGCGCGAGGATCGCGACGCCGTCGCGCGCGAGCGCAAGCGACAGCTCGCCGACGGCGCGCTCGTCGGCCTGGAAGCCGAGGCCGTGCTCGCCGATGCTTGCGTGCTCGATACCGGGCGCACGGCGCACGACCTCCAGCGCGCGCGCGTCGTCGCTCGTGCGCAGCCGGTAGCCGGCGCCGCCCTGGCGGCGCAGGTCGGCGAGCGCGCCCTCGTAGACGACGCGCCCTGAGTCGACGATCGCGACGCGATCGCACAGTTCCTGCACCTCCGGGAGCTGGTGGCTCGACAGCAGCACCGTGATCCCGTCGCCGGCGAGACGGCGGATCAACAGGCGCATGTCGCGCATCCCGCCCGGGTCGAGCCCGGTCGCGGGCTCGTCGAGGATCAACAGCCGCGGACGGCGCAGCAGCGCCGCGGCGATCCCGAGCCGCTGGCGCATGCCGTGTGAGAAGCCGCCGACGCGGTGCTTCGCGCGCGCCGTCAGCTCGACGATCTCGAAGACCTCCGCGATGCGCTCGCGCGCGCCGTCGCCGTCGAGCGCCGCGAGCAGCTCGAGGTTCTTGCGCGCGCTCAGGTACGGGTAGAAGCGCGGCGCCTCGACGAAGCCCGCGACGCCCTGCAATGCGCGTGCGCCGTGGCGCAGCGGGTCGCGCCCGAACAGCTCGACCGTTCCCTCGCTCGGCGTGATCAGCCCGAGCGCCATGCGCAGCGTCGTCGTCTTGCCCGCGCCGTTCGGGCCGAGGAAGCCGTAGACGTCGCCGGCCTGGACGTTCAGGTCGATGTGGTCGACGGCGAGAACGTCGTCGTAGCGCTTGACGAGGCCACGCGCCTTGACGGGCGGCGCGTCGTCGGCGACCAAGCTAGAGGCCCTTCGCGACTGCCTCGATATCCGCGGGCGTAACAGCGCCGACGAGCAGGTAGCGCACGCCGGAGCGCTCGAAGCCGAGCAGCGTGCCGAGCGCCGTCGGCAGCTCCGCCGCCGTCGTGCCGTTGACTTTGACCTTCGGCAGCGATTCGGGCAGCTGCAGAGCCTTCTCGCCGGGCTTCGCTTTGCTTTCGAGCACGGCGACGCCCGCGATCCCGTGGCCGTGCGTCGTGACCTTCGGCTTGTCCGCCGAGCCGCTCGATTCGTCTTCGGCGCGCTTCGCGTCGTGCTTGTTCGGCAGCTTGACGACTTCGACCTTCGCGTCGGCCGGCGGCGTGAACTCGAACACGGAGCCGTCGACGGGGCCGTAGGAGACTTCGCTCGCGGCCAGTTCGATCACGGGCGAGGAGCTCGTCGAGGAGTACAGCGCCGCGCGCAGCGGCACGCCGTGGACCGCGTCCCACGACAGCTCCGCGCCGCCGATCAGGCTGCCGCTTTCCTTCGGCGAGATGCGCGCCGTGTAGGCGGCCTGGCCGGCGATGTCCGTCGGGGTCGCGCCGGAGACATTCGTGTGCTCGCCAAGCTTCGCGATCGCTTCTTCGATCTTCGCCACGCTCGGGATTTCGCCGGACCCGGCCTTGTGCTCCGGGCAATAGCGCACGGTCGTGGTCGTCGGCGTGCCTTGTCCGGACGTGCTTTCGGTGCAGTCGCTTGCCTGTTGGGCTGTCGGCGTGTACTCGTAGAGCGTGTTCGACGCGGCGTCGTAGACCTTCACGGTGCGCCCGTCGTAGAGCACTTGCGTGTCGCCCTTTTCGGCTTGCAGCTCGAGGCGCACGCGACCGTCCTTGGCGATCCAAAGCCGGCCCGAGGCGCCTGAGAGCAGCGGGCTCTGCGAGAGCTGGCCCGCTTCGCCACCGCCGCTGGCGAGTTCGGAGCCTTCGAGCAGGTGGTCGGTGAGCTTGACGCTCGCGCTGACGCCTTCGACCGGCGCGGCGCCGAGCGCGTCGTGGACGGCCTGCGCGAGCGGCTTCGGCGGCGGCGTAGGCCCGGAGCCGAGCGCGAATGCGATCGCCGTGGCGGAAGCGCCGAGCGCGACGACGAGCGCGCAGAGCAGCAACAGGCGCGAAAGCGGCAGACGGCGGAGGATGTTCACGAGGTTGCGTCCATTCGATGCGCTTCGGAGTCCTCGATTCAGACCACCATCCAGGTTAGCGCCGTACCTTCGCGCGCCCTAAAGGATGCGCAGCGGAACGCGGAGCGCTTGCGCCATTCCGCACGAGCGTGCGGCTCGATCGACCGTCCGCCCTCGCCAGGCGATATGTTCTCGCGCGCATGGTCATCATCTTCGTACTCGCCTGGGCGCTGCTCGGGCTCGGTGTCTTCCTTGCTGCGATGCGCGGAGGCCCGCGTGGCGTGCGCCAGTCGCTGCACACCGAATCGAAGGCCAGCCGCAGGCTCGTCGCGCTCGGCGTCGTCGTGCTGTTCGCGGCCGGTCTCGCGGTCCCGGCGCTCGTGCTCGCGTTCAACGGCAACGACAAGGCGAGCGTCGGCGCGGGCGGCGTGCACCTGACCGCCAACGAGCAGGAGGGGCGCGAACTCTTCTCGAAGTCGTGCGCCGTCTGCCACACGCTCGCGGCGACGAAGTCCGTCGGGCAGATCGGCCCGAACCTCGACGTCCGCGTCGGCGCCGACATCTCGACGCCGGCCGGGCGCAAGGCGCTCGTGCTGAGCGCGATCGGCGAAGGCCGCGCGCGCGGCCTCGGGCAGATGCCGGCCCTGCTCTACCAGGGCAAGGAAGCCGAAGACGTCGCCGCATTCGTCGCAGCCGTAGCCGGTCACTAGCGCGCACCGGTTTAGCCATCCGTCGATACCGGCGAGCCGAAGCCATCGCTAAGGTCAGACACGCATGACGGAGTCGCCGAAAACCGCCGAGGACGTCAAGGCGATCGTCGCGGAGCAGAAGATCCGCTTCATCCGCTTCTGGTTCACGGACATCCTCGGGCAGCTGAAGTCGTTCTCGATCAACGTCGAAGAGCTCGACGACGCGTTCGAGTCGGGGATGGGCTTCGACGGCTCGTCGATCACGGGCTTCAACGCGATCGAGGAGTCGGACATGATCGCGATGCCCGACCCGGCGACGTTCGCGGTGCTGCCGTGGCGCCCGGAGGAGCAGGGCGTCGGGCGGATGTTCTGCAACATCGTCACGCCCGAGCGGACGCCGTACGAGGGCGACCCGCGCCACGTGCTGCGCCGCGCGCTCGAGCGCGCTCACTCGATGGGCTTCGACGTGTTCAACGTCGGCCCCGAGCTCGAGTACTTCCTGTTCAAGGACTCGCGCGGCACGGAGGTGCTCGACGAAGGCGGCTACTTCGACCTGACGACGCTCGACGCCGGCTCGGACGTGCGCCGCGAGACGGTGCTCGCGCTCGAGCAGCTCGGCATCCACGTCGAGTACACCCACCACGAGGTCGGCCCGTCCCAGCACGAGATCGACATGCGCTACGCGGACGCGATGAAGATGGCCGACGACTGCATGAGCTACCGCATCACGGTCAAGGAGTACGCGATGAAGTACGGCTGGCACGCGACGTTCATGCCGAAGCCGCTGTACGGCGAGAACGGCTCGGGCATGCACACGCACCAGTCGCTGTTCTCAGACGGCAAGAACGCGTTCTACGACGCCGAGGACCAGTACTTCCTCTCCGACGTCGGCAAGGCGTTCATCGCGGGCCAGCTCAAGCACGCGCGCGAGATCTGCTCGATCTTCGCGCAGTGGGTCAACTCCTACAAGCGCCTCGTGCCCGGCTTCGAGGCGCCCGTCTACGTCGCCTGGTCGCGGCGCAACCGCTCGGCGCTCGTGCGCGTGCCGCTCTACCACCCAGGCTCGGAGAAGGCGACGCGGATGGAGCTTCGCTGCCCGGACCCGGCGTGCAATCCATACCTGACGTTCGCCGTGCTGCTGCAGGCCGGCCTGGAGGGAATCGAGAAGGGCTACGAGCTGCCGGAGCCGATGGAGAAGAACCTCTACCACCTCTCCGGCGAGGAGCGCCGGCGCCTCGGCGTCGAGCAGCTGCCCGAGAGCCTCGGCGAGGCGATCGAGCTGACGGCGCAGTCGGAGCTCGTGCTGCGCACGCTCGGCGAGCACATGTTCAACCGCTACGTCGAGATCAAGCGCCAGGAGTGGGACGACTACCGCGTGCAGGTCACGCAGTGGGAGCTCGACCGCTACCTGTCGATCATCTGAACGCCGGCCGGCCGCCGGGCGGCGCGCCCGGCTAGCGCGCCGGAACCGCGCAGGCGATCGGCCGCGCGGGGGAGAGGTAGGAGTGCATCGCCTGCAGCAGGTGCCCGAACGCCGCAGGGTGGCGCGGCGCGATCTCCTGCAGCAGCCGCAGCACTGACACGGCGTGGCGCTCGTATGACTCCTCGCCGGTGAGCTGTGAGAGGCGCAGCAGGCCCGCGGCGGCGCTCGAGGCGCCGGCCGGGATCGGCGTGTCCTCGAGGTCCTTGCGCCGCGCGATCAGCGCTTCCTGGTCGATCGCCGTCGAGAAGAACCCACCGAGCTCGGGGTCGGCGAAGCGCGCGATCAGCTCGTCGGCGAGCTCGATCGCCTGATCGAACCAGCGCTCCTCGCAGGTCGTCTCGAACAGCACGAGCAGCGCTTCGAGCAGGAACGCGTGATCCTCGAGGTACGCGTCGATCTTCGCGTGGCCGTCGTTGTAGGTGCGCAGCAGCCGCCCGCGCTCGTCGCGCAGGTCGCGCAGCACGAACTCGGCACACGTGCGCGCGGCGCCGAGCAGCTCCTCGCTCAGTCCTGGATCGATTCCGTCGACGGGCGCGTCGCGCAGCGCCGCGCCGGCCTCGGCGAGCGCGCAGATCATCAGCGCGTTCCACGACGTCAGGCGCTTGTCGTCGAGCCCCGGGCGCACGCGCCGCTCGCGCGCGGCGAGCAGCGTCGAGCGAATGCGCTCGCGCGTGGCCTCGTCTAGCTCGCGCGCGAAGCGGTCGTGCTCGCGGTCCTGCAGCACGTTGAGCCCCGGCTGCGGGTCGTGCGGGTCCTCGAAGTTGCCCTGCTCGCTCGCGCCGAACCAGTCGATCGCCGCCCCTGCATCCTCGCCGAGCAGCTCGCGCAGCTCGCTCGTCGTCCATACGTAGAAGCGCCCCTCGACGCCCTCCGAGTCGGCGTCGAGCGCCGAGTAGAAGCCGCCCTCGGGCCCGCGCATCTCGCGCAGCGCCCAAGCGAGCGTGTCGAGGCAGACGTCGAGCAGCCGGCGCTCGCCGAACGCCTGCCAGCCGTGCAGATACGCGCGCGCGAGCAGCGCGTTGTCGTAGAGCATCTTCTCGAAGTGCGGCACCGTCCAGAAGCGGTCGACGCTGTAGCGCGAGAAGCCGCCGCCGAGCTGATCGTGGATGCCGCCGCCGGCCATCGCGCGCAGCGTCGCGAGCGTCATCTCGCGCTCGCCGCGCAACAGCAGGAACTCGAGCACGGACGCCTGCGGGAACTTCGGCGCGCCGCCGAAGCCGCCCTCCTGCACGTCGAAGTTCTCGCGCAGCCGCTCGACGGCTGCATCGAGCGTCGCGACCGTAATCGGCTCCTCGCGCGGCGTCAGCTGCGCGCCGCCCGAGAGCCGCTCGCGCAGCTGCTCGCCGCCGGCGCGGATCTGCTCGCTCTGCTCGGCCCAGGACTCGGCGATCGCCTGCAGCACCTGCGTCCACGCCGGCATCCCGTGGCGTGGCTCCGGCGGGAAGTACGTGCCGCCGTAGAACGGCAGCTGCTCGGGCGTGAGGAAGACGTTCAGCGGCCAGCCGCCGCGGCCGGTCATGTTCTGCACGGCCTCCATGTAGAGCGCGTCGACGTCGGGGCGCTCCTCGCGGTCGACCTTGACGCAGACGAACTCCTCGTTCATCAGCGCGGCCGTGCGCTCGTCCTCGAAGGACTCGCGCTCCATCACGTGGCACCAGTGGCACGAGGAGTAGCCGATCGAGACGAGCAGCGGCTTGTTCTCGGCGACCGCGCGCTGCAATGCCTGCTCGCCCCACGGCAACCAGTCGACGGGGTTCTCGGCGTGCTGGCGCAGGTAGGGCGAGGTCTCTGAGGCGAGCGCGTTGGGCATGCTAGGTGAGCCTAGTACCACGCAGCCGCGCGTACTGAACGCCGCGGCAGTCTTCGCGGCAAGCCGGCGCCGGAGCAGCGTGCGAGGTTCAGGGCAGCGTGTGTGATGCTTCAGCGACGAGCCCGGGCAACGGCAGCCTTACGGTCCTCGACGGCCATTCGCCCGCCCCGCCGACACTCGAGAGCTTGACCTTGGCGAGGCTCACGCTGAAGCGCTTGCCGCCGAGCGTGCCGGTCACGCGCTTGTCGGCCGACAGGCGCACGAAGCCGCTCGCCGCGCTCGCGCCCGAGATGCGGATCGTCGCCGGCTGCAGTTCGTGGTCCTTGACGGGGAACGTGCCGCTGAGGCCGACGCCGGTGACGAACGAGAAGTTCTTCAGCACCGCCGCGCTCGAGGTCAGCTTCGCGTAGCCGCCGCGCAGGCCGCCGAAGCTCGAGCCGCTCGGCAGTTCCTGCTCGGCCTGCAGCGTCGCCGCGACGACCTGCCGGTCGAGGTCGACGACGGCGTCGAGCACGGCCGTCAGCGTGCGCCCGGGCTTGCCGCGCAGCCCCGCCGGCGCGCGCACGTAAGCGAGCTTGCGCGGCGCGATCGGCGTCGGCGCGAACGCGTCGACGGTCGAGGCGCTGCACGGCTGCACCGGCGTACCGGCGAAGAACGCGCCGACGGCCGCCTGCGCGCAGCCGCTGAAGTCGCTGCCGAGCACCGAGTGGCCCGTGTAGGGGACGGTGAGCAGCTGCGCGTCGGGGATCAGCGCCGCGACGGCCCGCGCGCCGGATGTCGGCGTGCGCAGGTCCTGCTCGCCAGAGAGGATCAGCGTCGGCACGTTCGGCAGCGCGCTCTGCGCCGGTGGCGCCGCCGCCGCGGCGGGCCATGCGTCGCAGACGGGCACGAGGCTGCCCGCGAGCGCCGCGTTCGAGTCGAACGGGTAGAACGCTGTCGCCGGTACGGCGTGCAACGCGGCCGTCGCTTCGGCGAAGCGCGTCGCCGCCGGCGCCGCGCGCTGCCACGGGAACAGCGTCTCTTCGCACGACGTCGCGAGGAACAGCGCGTTGTTTTCTTCTTCGTTGCTCGTCCGTTCGGATTCGGGGCGGATCGGCACGCTCGGGACGAGTCCCTCGGCGATCAGGTTCAGCCGCAGCAGCGGGTCGGGGTCGCCTTTGAGCGCCGACTGCACCGCGGCCGGGAGCAGCGCGCGCAGCGCCGGGTTGAGGTCGCCGGCCTCGAGGATGTCGAGCAGGTCGAGCTCGCCGAAGGAGACCGAGTGGCGCTTGCCCGCGCCGTCGAACGCCGAGCCCGTCAACGTGCGCTTGTGCAGTTTCGCGATCAGCTTCGCCATATCGGCGAGCGGGCTCGTCGTGACGCCGGCGCAGGCGTGGTTCGAGCACAGCTCGGTGAGCGCTGGCGAGATCGCCTGGAAGCGGTCGAGCTCGAACGCTTCGGGCCCGTTGCTCGGGACGACCGAGTCGAGCACGAGCGATTCGACGTGCTGCGGGTAGCGTTCGGCATACTCGAGCGCGACCTTCGTCCCGTAGGAAGTGCCGTAGAGGACGAGCTTCTTGTAGCCGGCCGCGTGACGGATCGCCTCGATGTCTTCGACCGATTCGAGCGTCGTGAACGAGCCGCGCGGCTGCCCGATCTGCAGCGCGCAAAGTTCGATCAGCGGCCCGATCGTGCTTTCGGTCGCCTTTTCGAGCGCCGCGACATCGCCGAAGACGGGGCAGTTCAGCGGGCTCGATTTGCCCGTGCCGCGCTGATCGAAGACGAGCAGGTCGCGCGTCGTGAGCGCCGGCGCGATCGCCGTCGCGAGCTCTTCCGCGAGCGGGTTCGCCGCCTGCCCCGGACCGCCGGCGAGCGCGATGACGGCGCTCTGCGAAGGCGTCGTGCCGGCCGATTTGCGCTCGAGCGCGAGCGAGATCGTGCCGGGCGCCTTGCCTGTGCGATCGAGCGGCACCGTCAGCGACGAGCACGAGAAGCCGGTCGCGTTCGCGCACGGTGTGTAAGCAAGCACCGCGCCGGCCGGAGTGGTGCCGAAGCCGGCGAACGCCGCGAGCGCGAGCGCGGCCGCGAACGTGGTGGTCAGCGTCCGCAGCGGCATTCGCCGACACGTTACCGCCAAGAGTGGTCGAGAGACGCCGTTTCGGCGGTGCTCGGCGGGCGCCATCGAGAGAACGTACCCTGCTCGCTCTCCGGCCAACCGGCGGCCTCGGCTAGGCTCCGGGCGATGCCGAGCGAGCGCCAAGCAGTCGACGCCGCGGGGGCGCCCCCCGCGATCGGCCCGTACAGCCACGCGGTGCGCGTCGACGGCCTGCTGTTCTGCTCCGGGCAGATCCCGCTCGACCCGGCGAGCGGCGAGCTCGTCGGCGAGACACCCGGCGAGCAGGCGCGGCGCTGCATGGAGAACCTCGCCGAGGTCTGCAAGGCCGCCGGAACCTCGCTGCAGCGGGCCGTGCGGCTGACGATCTACACGACCGAGCTCGGCGCGTTCGCCGAGATCAACGACGTCTACGGCTCGTTCTTCGGCGATGCGCCGCCGGCGCGCGCGGCCGTCGGCGTCGCTGCGCTCCCGAAGGGCGCGCTCGTCGAGATAGCCGCGGTCGTCGCTCTCTAGGCGGCCGCTGGCCGGCGCGGGGCGTTGTCCTCGGTCGCTCGCGCGCTAGCGCGCGCCACGCTCCCTGCGTCCTAGCCCCACTTGACCATCGAACGCCTAGGGGGTCGATGGGTGTTTACGCCGAAGCGGCTGAGACGGGCGTGCTGAGGGACTCGCTGTCCTCGCACGCAGCCGAGAGCTCGGGCTCGGCGCCGCGCAGCGCGCGTCCGAGCAGCTGCCAAAGCGTCGCGCGCTCGTCGGCGTCGAGCGCCTGCAGCACTTCGTCCTCGATCGATTCCTGTTTGTGCTCGGCGTCGTCGAGCGCCTTGTTGCCTACGGGCGTCAGGTCGACGAGGTGGCGGCGGCGGTCGCTCGGGTCGCGCCGGCGGTCGACATAGCCGAGCTGCTCGAGCTCGTTGAGCAGCAGCACGACGTTGTTCGCGTCCATGCAGAGCGCCTCGGCGATCTCCTGCTGCGGCCCGCCGTCGTGGTCGCGCACGTAGCTGAGCGCCATCAGGTGGCGCATGTGCATCCCCAGGAGCTCCTCGGTGCTGCGCCGGTAGACCTGCTTCGCCAGTCGCGTCAGCAGGGCCATCGATCCAGGAGCGCATGCCCTCTCAGCACCCATCGCGTGTGATCTTACAGCATTTGGCATTGGTTATCAATATAGCAACAACTATAAATTTAATATTGATCTTCCTTGTTATAGGGATGATCCTTGCTAGAGTGCCCCCATCGCAACTGAAGGAGGCACCGCATGAGTACGACGATGGAACAGCTTCACAACGAAGATGCAGACCGGGTCGAGGAATCGCAGGCGCCGCAGGCGCGCGGTTCGGCGAGGGCCGTCGAGGCGCTCGCGGCCGACGCGCAGATCACCGCTTCGGCGGCAGAGATCGCGAGCAAGAGCGAGCGCCGCCGCTGGATCGCGCTCGCGGTGCTTTGCCTCGGGCAGCTGATGATGGTGCTCGACTCGACGATCGTCAACGTCGCGCTGCCGTCGATCCAGCACGACCTCAACTTCTCCCAGGGCAACCTGACGTGGGTGCTCGACGGCTACCTGATCACATTCGGCGGCTTCCTGCTGCTCGCCGGCCGCCTCGGCGACCTCGTCGGGCGAAAGCGCGTGTTCTTGAGCGGGCTAGTGCTGTTCACGGCCGCTTCGATCCTCTGCGGCATCGCCGACAGCCAGGGACTCTTGATCGGCGCACGCCTGCTGCAGGGCGTCGGCGGAGCGGTCGCCTCGAGCGTGATCCTCGCGATCATCGTCACCGAGTTCCCCGAGGCGAAGGAGCAGGCGAAGGCGATGGGGCTCTACGCGTTCGTCTCCGCCGGTGGCGGTTCGATCGGCCTGCTTGCGGGCGGCGCGCTGACGCAGTCGCTCGACTGGCACTGGATCTTCTTCGTCAACGTCCCGATCGGGATCGTCGCGTTCGTGCTCGGGTCGCGGCTGATCGTCGAGAACGAGGGCCTCGGGCTCTCCGGCGGCGTCGACTGGCTCGGCTCCGTGCTGATCACGCTTGCGACGATGGCCGGCGCGTTCGCGATCGTCAAGTCGAGCGAATACGGGCTGACCTCGGCACGCACGCTCGGCGTCGGCGGCGCATCGCTCGTGCTGCTCGCGGCGTTCCTCGCCTACGAGGCGCGCGTGAAGAACCCGATCATGCCGCTGCGGATCCTGCGGCTGCGCTCGCTGATGGGCTCGAGCCTCGTCCGCGGGCTGTTGATCACGGGCATGTTCTCGGCGTTCTTCCTCGGCTCGCTGTACCTCGAGCGCGTGCTCGGCTACAACGCGATCGACACGGGCCTCGCGTTCCTGCCGCTGACGGCGCTGATCGCGATCATGTCGACCGGAGTCGCCGCGCGGCTCGTCGAGCGAGTCGGCTCGGTCACGACGCTCGCCGGCGGCCTCGCCGGGATCGCCGCGGGCCTGTTGCTGCTCGCGACGCAAGGCGTGAACGCCGGCTACTTCCCGGGCCTGTTCTTCGCCTTCCTGCTGCTCGGCGCCGGCGCGGGCGCCTCGTTCCTGCCGCTTCTGACGATCGGCATGGCCGACGCGCCGAAGCGCGACGCCGGGCTCGCGTCGGGGATCATCAACGTCTCCGTGCAGCTGTTCGGCGCGATCGGGCTCGCCGCGCTCGGGACCGTCGCGACGGACCACACGAAAGCGCTCAGCTCGAGCGGGCACTCGCTCGCGCAAGCGCTGACGGGCGGCTACCACCTCGCCTACCTCGTCGGCGCGATCTGCGTCGCGTTCGGCATCCTCGCGGCGTTCCTCTTCCTGCGCACGCCAGGCAGCTCGGTGATGCAGGAGGTCGAGGACCTCGAGGCCGAGCTCGAGCGCGGCTTCGGGCGCGCCGGATCGAGCGCCCAGGCCGCCGAGCAGCTCGTCTAGGCCGGACGAGGACGCGCCTGCCGCCGCCCTTCCCCAGGGGCGGCGGCAGGCCTCAGCGCTCGGCGCGCAGCTCGGCGCGCTTGACCTTGCCGCTCGTCGTCTTCGGCAGCTCCGTCGCGAAGTCGACGATCCGCGGATACTTGTACGGCGCCGTCTCGCGCTTGACGTGCTCCTGCAGCTCGCGCACGAGCTCGGGCGAGGGCGAGTAGTCGCCTTCGCGCAGCACGACGATCGCGCGCACGACCGAGCCGCGTTCGTCATCCGGCGCCGCGACGGCCGCAGCCTCGGCGACGGCCGGGTGCGCGACGAGCGCCGACTCGACCTCGAACGGGCCGATCCGATAGCCCGAGGAGATGATCACGTCGTCGTCGCGGCCCTGGAAGCGAAGCCACCCGTCGCCGTCCTGCTCGACGAGGTCGCCCGTGCGCCACAGCGGGCCGGCGCGGCGATCTTCGATCCTCCACGAGCCGTCCTCGCCGCGTCGCACGTCCTCGCCGAGGTAGCCGAGGAAGAACGTCGGCACGGTCTGCGGGTTCGCCGTCAGCTCGCCGTCTTTGATCAGCAGCCCGACGCCGGGCAGCGCCTTGCCCATCGAACCCGGCTGCGCCGGCGTGCCGCGCGGCGTGCCCGTCAACTGCCCGGTCTCCGTCTGCCCGTAGCCGTCGCGGATGTCCATGCCCGTCGCTTCGCGCCAGATGTTCAGCACCTCCGGGTTGAGCGCCTCGCCGGCGGCGACCATCCCGCGCAGGTCCGCGAGCCCGCCGAGCGTCGCGCGCTTGGCGATCACGCGGTACTCCGTCGGCGCCATGCAGAGCAGGTTGACGCGCTCGCGCGCGAGCAGCTCGAGACGTTCCTGCGGGTCGAAGCGCTCGTCGTGCAGGAGCGCCGTGGCGCCTTGCAGCCACGGCGCGATGAACACGTTTCGCGCCGACTTCGACCAGCCGCTCGCGGCCGTGCACCAGACGAGCTCGCCCGCGCGCGGGCCGAGCCAGTGCTTTGCCTGCAGTCGCTGCCCGTCGAGGTAGCGCTGGCCGTGGACGACGGCCTTCGGCTCGCCCGAGGTGCCGCTCGTGAACGTGATCAGACACGGATCGTCCGGGGTCAGCGCGGCGATCGGCGCCGGCTCGTGCGCGTAGAGCCGCTCGTCGGGAATGAGCACGACGCGGCACTCCGGCGCGGCCGCCTCGAGCTCGGCGCGGTTGCGCTCGTCGGCGACGATCAGGCTCGGGCGCACGGCGTCGATCCGCATCCGCAGGTCTTTTGCCCTGAGCTGCTCGGTGCACGGCAGCACGACGGCGCCGATGCGAAAGCACGCGACCATCGCGAAGACCCACTCCGGGCGGTTGCCGATCAGCGTCATCACGACGTCGCCGCGGCCGACGCCGAAGCTCTGGAACGCGCCGGCCATCCGCGCGCTGCGCTCGTCGCACGCGCCGAAGCTCCACTCGCGCCGCGCGCCGTCGCGCGCCAGCTCGAGCAGCGCGAGCCGGTCCGGCGGCAGGCGCGCGATTACGTCACCGGCGAAGTTCATGGCGGTATTCTCCCTTGACCAGCCAAAAACGACTTTGGAGCCGTGAAACCGCATGGCCGTAGCCGCCCCGCAGTACACCGAGAAGACCGACGAGCAGAAGGCGATCACCGAGATGGTGCGTCAGTTCGTCGACGAGCAGATCCTGCCGAACGCCGAGCACTACGACCACGAGGACACCTTCCCGGAGCCGATCGTCGAGCAGATGAAGGAGCTCGGGCTGTTCGGCGTGACGATCCCCGAGGAGTACGGCGGCATGGAGCTCGACCTCGCGACGTACGCGATGATCGTCGAAGAGCTCTCGCGCGGCTGGATCTCGATCTCGGGCGTCGTCAACACGCACTTCATCGGCTCCTACCTGCTGATGCACTTCGGCACCGAGGAGCAGAAGCAGAAGTACCTGCCGAAGATGGCGACCGGCGAGATCCGCGCGGCCTTCTCGCTGTCCGAGCCCGAGCTCGGCTCCGACGTGCAGGCGATCAAGACTGCGGCAAAGAAGCAGGACGACGGCACGTGGGAGATCAACGGCACGAAGATGTGGGTGACCAACGGCCTGCGCTCTTCGCTCGTCTTCACGCTCGTCAAGACCGACCCGGCCGCGGACCCGCGCTACAAGGGCATGACGTGCTTCATCTGCGAGAAAGAGCCGGGCGTCGCGGAGAACACGGGAGCGCTGAAGGGCTTCGACGTGCCGCCGCAGATCAAGAAGATGGGCTACAAGGGCGTCGAGTCGACCGAGCTCGTGTTCGACGGCTACCGCTGTCCCGCGGAGAACATCCTCGGCGGCGAAGAGGCGGGGCTGAACAAGGGCTTCGTGCAGATGATGGACGCGCTCGACCTCGGCCGAGTGAACGTCGCCGCGCGCGGCGTCGGCCTCGCCCAGCGCGCGTTCGAGCTGGCGATCAAATACGCCCAGGAGCGCAAGACGTTCGGCAAGGCGATCGCCGAGCACCAGGCGATCCAGTTCAAGCTCGCCGACATGGCGACGCAGATCGACGCCGCGCGCCTGCTCGTCCGCCGCGCCGCCGCGATGAAGGACCTCGGCGAGCGCTCCGACGTGGAGGCCGGCATGGCGAAGCTATTCGCCTCCGAGGCCGGCCGCTTCTGCGCCGAGGAGAGCCTGCGGATCCACGGCGGCTACGGCTACTCGAAGGAGTACGAGATCGAGCGCATCTATCGCGACGCGCCGCTGCTGCTGATCGGCGAGGGCACGTCCGAGATCCAGCGGATGGTCATCGGGCGCAAGCTCCTGCAACGGCACAAGATCTGATCCGATGTCAGAGGACGCCAAGGCACTGATCGAGCTGGCCACGCGCCGTTTCCTCGAGGAGGTGCCGGCGCTCGCGCCGATGAAGCTCGTCGTCGGCGTCGAACTGCGCGGGCGCGGCGACGTGCAGCACTTTCGTCTCGAGCTGCCCGAGATCAAGGTGACGAAGGGCCCCGCCGCCGACGCGCGCGTGCGCACCGAAATGCGCCGCGAGTTCTTCAACGTGATGGCGCGCGAAGGCAAGGTGCCCGACTGGATCGAGGCGTTCACCTACGGGCAGGCGAAGGCGACCGGGCCCGAGCAGATCCTCAAGCTGATCGTCAACGTCGTCGAGCGCCACGAGGAGCGCCAGCGCCTGCGCAAGGCGCGCAAAACGGCTTAGCGGCTGAGGCGCCGGCGGGTTCGTCGGCTGACCGTTCGCCTGAAGGCGAAGCTCAGTGGTACGACGTGAGCTGCTGGGCGAGGAACGCGAGCGACAGCAGCAGGAAGATGCACATCACGACGAGTGAGAAGTTTTCGTTCATGGCTCTGCGTCCACGATACAGCCCCGGTGCGCGGCCTGCCAAGCGCTTTAGCCCGGGGTTGCGCCCCGCGCCGGTGTTGAGATAATCGGTCGATGTCCGACACGAGCACGCTTGGCTCCGATTTCGCGCGTGCGGTTGCCGAGAAGGACGCAGCGCGCCTGAGCGCGTTGTTCGCTCCAGAGCTCGACTTCCGGGCGATGACGCCGCGCAAGACGTGGGAGGCGCAGGACGCCGACGGCGTGCTCGGGATCGTCTTCGGCCACTGGTTCGAAGACGACGACCGGATCCAGTCGCTTGAGCGGCTGGAGACAGACAGCTTCGCCGACCGCGCGCGGGTCGGCTACCGGCTGTCCGTCGACAATCCCGAAGGCCGCTTCCTGCTCGAGCAGCAGGCGTATCTGTCCGAGGGCACGGGTGAGGGCGAGGGCAAGATCGCGTGGATGCGCGTGCTCTGCTCCGGCTACCGGCCCGTCGAGACTCAGTAGGGCTCAGCGCGGTACTCGCTCCGGTGCCGGCTTCTGCGCCCGCCGCCGCGGCCGCCGCGCGCTTCTCTAGAGCGTCGCGCCGTCGTCGTAGAGCTTGATGATCTTCACGGCGCCCTCGGGCGAGGCGTCGAGGCATAGGCGGCAGAGCACGCACTCGTCGAGGTTCTGCTCGACGATCTCGAGCGTGCCGTCGGCGGCCTGCGCGTAGATGTCCACCGGGCAAGCCTCGGTCAGCTTTTTCGCAAGCGCCGTGTCGGCGGCGGCTTGGTCGTCGACTTCGACGGCGATGAACAGCGCGTCCTTCCTCACGATCCGCTCCGCTCGGCGATCTTCGCCTTGACCAGGTCCGGGATCTCGTCGATCCGCTGCACGACCGGGATTCCGGCCGCCTCCAAACGCGCGATCTTCTCCGTCGCGGAGTCCTCCTTGCCCTCGACGATCGTGCCGGCGTGGCCGAAGGACATGCCCTGCATCTCCTCGTCGTCCATGAACTTGCCCGCCATGAACGCGATGATCGGCAGGCGCGAGTTGTTGTCCTTGACCCATTGCGCGAGCTGCGCCTCCATCCGGCCTCCGGGCTCGGTGTAGATAACGATCGCCTGAGTCTGCTCGTCGGCCTCGAAGTACGGCATCAGCTCGGCGTATGTCGAGCCGATGATCGCGTCGCCGCCGATCGAGACCGCCGTCGAGACGCCGAGGCCGGCGGCCGTCAGCGTCGAGGAGATCTCCGTCGTCATCCCGCCGGAGCGGCTCATCACGCCGACGGAGCCCGGCTGGTAGGCCACGGCGGCGTTTTTGGCCGGGCCGCCGATTCCGCCCATCTTCGCGACGCCCGGGACGATCAGGCCGAGGCAGTTCGGGCCGATGATCCGCGCGCCCTTGCGGTCGGCGAGCTCGACCATCATCGCGACGTCGCGGCGCGGGATCCGCTCGGTGACGATCACGATCGTCTTGATCCCGGCGTGCAGCGCCTCGAACACGGCGTCTCGCGTGCCCGCCGGCGGGACGGTCACGACCGAGCCGTCCGGCGCGACGCCGCCGTTGTGCTCGACGACCTGCTCGACCGTGTCGAACACGGGAACGCCGTGGACCTCGCGACCCTTGCGACCGGGTGTCACGCCGCCGACGATCTTCGAGCCGTAGTCGAGGCACTCGCGCGTGAGGTTGACCGCCTCGCGGCCGGTGATGCCCTGGATGATGAACGTCGTGTCCTGGTTGATGAGGATCGACATGGCTAGGCTGCGGCTCCCTGGATCTTCGCGACCGCGCGTCCGGCGGCCTCCCACAACGAGATGGAGCGGTCGCAGTACTCGATCCCGTAGCGGTCGAGGATCTTGAAGCCCTCCTCCTCCCAGGCGCCCGGGATGCGGAAGATCGCGATCGTCTCGCCGGGGTCCTTGTCGAGCTCGAGGCAGGCCTTGATCACGCCGCGCGCGACGATGTCGACGCGCGTGTTGGAGACGATCGACATCATCACGGCGATCTTCTCGACGCCGTCTTTCTGCAGGACCTGCTTGGCCAGTCCGCAGGCCTTCGCGACGGACGGGTTGCCGCCGATCTCGGCGTAGTTGGCGGGCTCGCCGCCCTGCTGGCGCACGGCGTCGGTCAGCGTCAGCGAGCCGCCGCCCGCTCCGATGACCAGGCCGATGTTGCCGTTGAAGCCGGTGTCCTTGCCCTGGATCACGCCGCGGTGGTCGGCTGCGTCGATCGCCAAGACGGCCTCTTCGAAGGGGGTCGGAGTGTGACCCTCGCGCGTGCCCTCCTCCTCGCCGATGCCGAGTGCCTTGATCAGGCCCTTCTGGCGCGGCATGCCCTCGTTCTCCATCTCCATGTGCGCGTCGAGCGCGACGAACGAGCCGTCCTTCAGCTCCGCCAGCGGGTTGATCTCGGCGAGCGTCATGTCGTTGTCGAGGAACAGCCGCGCAAGGCGCGCGAGCACCGGCGTGGCGCGCTGCAGCGCCTTGCCGGTGACGCCTGCCGCGGCGATGACCTGCTTGGCCTGGAAGTCCGAGAACGGATCGAGCGTCGAGAAGTGGCCGCGACCGACGTGGTCGGGGTGCTCCTCGGCGACCTGCTCGATGTCGATCCCGCCCATGTCGCTGAACAGCATCAGCGGCTTCTTCGCGGTCCCATCCCAGACGACGCCGGCGTAGTACTCCTGCGCGACCTCCGCCTTCGGGTCGACGAGCACGCCGCGCGGCATGTGGCCACCGATCTCGAGCTTGAGGATGTCCTTCGCGTAGGCCTCCGCTTCGGCCGGCGTGTCGGCGAACTTGACGCCGCCCGCCTTCATCCGCCCGCCGGAGAGCACCTGCGACTTGATCACCGTCGGGCCACCGATCCGCTCGGCGATTTGCGCCGCCTCGGCAGGATCGGTCGTGAAGCCGTAGTCGGTGACTGGGATGCCGGCGCGCTTGACGATCTCGCGCGCCTCGAACTCGAAGAACCTCATGCGGCGCGGAAGCCTATACGGCAGCGGCCTGCGGTGTGAACCCGTAGGCCTCGGCCAGCTCCGGATCCTTCTTCGCGAGCATTTCGGCGAGGTTGACCATCACCTTGCACTGCTTCCACGTCGCGTCGTCCTGCATCTTGCCGTCGATCATGTGCACGCCGCGCCCGTCCGGGATCGCCTCGATCACCTTCTTCGCGAAGGCGACCTCGTCGGGGTCCGGCGAGTAGACCTTCTTCGCGATCGCGATCTGGCCGGGGTGCAGCGACCACGCGCCGACGCAGCCGAGCAGGAACGAGGCGCGGAACTGCGTCTCGCAGCCCTCCGCGTCGGAGATGTCGCCGTAGGGGCCGTAGAAGGGCAGCGCGCCGACCGCCGTGCACGCGTCGACCATGCGTGCGATCGAGTAGTGCCAGGGGTCCTGCTGGTAGCTCGCGCGCGGTGCGTCGGGGTTCTCCGGGTCGGGGTCGGCGATCGTGCGATAGCCGGGGTGCCCGCCGCCGACGCGCGTCGTCTTCATCCGTCGTGAGGCGGCGAGGTCGGCCGGGCCGAAGCTCATTCCCTGGATCCGCGGGCTCGCGCTGGCGATCTCCTCGAGGTTCGCGACGCCCTGTGCCGTCTCGAGCACGCAGTGGATCAGGATCGGGCGCTCGATGCCGGCCTTCGCCTCTAGCTGCGCGAGCAGCCGGTCGGCGTAGTGGATGTCCCACGGCCCCTCGACCTTCGGGATCATGATCACCTCGAGCTTGTCGCCGATCTCGGTGACGAGCTGCGTCAGGTCGTCGAGCACGTACGGCGAGGCGAGCTCGTTGACGCGCGTCCACAGCGCCGTGTCGCCGAGCTCCATCTCCTTGCCGACCTTGATCAGCCCCGCGCGCGCGGCCTCCTTCTTTTCCAGCGGCACCGCGTCCTCGAGGTTGCCGAGCAGGATGTCGACCTTCGGCGCGAGATCTGGAGTCTTCTCGACCATTTTCGGGTTCGAGAAGTCCATGAAGTGGATCATCCGAGACGGCTTGAACGGGATCTCGCGCGCCGGCTCGGGCGCGTCGATGGCGAGTGGCTTGAAGAAGTCGCGGGGGTTGCGCAAGTCGGCTCTCCTGGGTCTGCGGATGGATCTGCGGTTGGGCTGCGATGTCGGATCGCTGCTGCCCAAACGCTATCGGCTCGGGCGCGCCCACTAGAGTCCCACGCCCAACACAAGCCATTCGAGGAGACTCCAGCACCCCATGAGCGAGACGCAGACCGTCGAGACCGAGCAGGCCGCGCGCGAGGCGAGCGGCGCCCACCCGTATGGCCGCTACCTCGAGGAGTTCGAGGTCGGTGCCGTCTACAAGCACTGGCCGGCGAAGACGGTCACGGAGTCCGACGACCACCTCTTCTGCCTGATCACGATGAACCACCACCCGCTGCACCTGAATGACGTCTACGCCGCGAAATCGCAGCAGGGCCGCAACGTCGTCGTCGGTCCGCTCGTCTATTCGTTGGCGCTCGGGATGTCCGTCTCGGACGTCAGCGGCAAGGCGATCGCGAACCTGGCGACGGAAGAGCTCAAGCACCCGGCGCCGGTTTTCCACGGAGACACGCTGTTCTGCGAGTCGGAGGTGCTCGAGAAGAAGGAGTCGCGCTCGAAGCCCGACAGAGGAACGGTCAAGGTCCACACGCGCGTGCTCAACCAGGACGGCGTGCTCGTCGCCGAGTTCAAGCGACTCGTGCTCGTGCCGCGCAAGAACCCCGGCACCGGCGAGGCCGAGGGCAACGTCGAGTAGCGCCCTGCGCGCCCGTGCGGCGTGCCACGCGACGACGAGAGACAGAGACACGACTAGTCAGGTGGCCCGCCGGGTAGGCGTACGGTACCCTTGGAAACCACGCCCGACGGGCGTTTTTACGTTTCCCGGGGCAGAGTCCCTGGATGGCGCCGCGCGATCACCGATCGCGGCGTGCCGATCATGACCGCGATCGAGGAGCTGCATCACCAATGAACACGACCGCCTCCGCCCCGACCACGAACGAGCGCCTGCTTACCTGGGTGGGGGAGGTCGCCTCGCTCGTCGAACCGGACGACATCCACTGGTGCGACGGCTCCGCGGAGGAGTACGACAGCCTCTGCCAGGCGCTGATCGACGCCGGCACTTTCGAGCGTCTCTCTGACGCGAAGCGCCCGAACTCCTACCTCGCGCTGTCGGATCCGGGCGACGTGGCGCGCGTCGAGGACCGCACGTTCATCTGCTCGCAGACCGAGGACCAGGCCGGGCCGACGAACAACTGGCGCGACCCGGAGGAGATGCGCGGCACGCTCAGCGAGCTGTTCGCGGGCTCGATGCGCGGCCGAACGATGTACGTCGTCCCCTTCTCGATGGGCCCGCTCGGCTCGGACAAGAGCCACGTCGGCGTGCAGCTGACGGACTCGATCTACGTCGCGGTGAGCATGCGGATCATGACGCGCATGGGACAGGGCGCGCTCGACGCGCTCGGCTCCGAAGGCGAGTTCGTGCCGTGCGTGCACTCGGTCGGGATGCCGCTGACCGACGGCGCCGAGGATGTGCCGTGGCCGTGCAACGCCGAGAACAAGTACATCGTGCACTTCCCCGACACGCGCGAGATCTGGTCGTTCGGCTCGGGCTACGGCGGTAACGCGCTGCTCGGCAAGAAGTGCTTCGCGCTGCGGATCGCCTCGGTGATGGCCCGCGACGAGGGCTGGATGGCCGAGCACATGCTGATCCTCAAGCTGACCTCGCCCGAGGGCGAGGTGAAGTACATCACCGGCGCCTTCCCGAGCGCGTGCGGCAAGACGAACCTGGCGATGCTGATCCCGACGCTCGAGGGCTGGAGCGTCGAGACGATCGGCGACGACATCGCGTGGATGAAGTTCGGCGAGGACGGGCGGCTGTACGCGATCAACCCCGAGTACGGCTTCTTCGGCGTCGCGCCGGGCACCGGCGAGGACACGAACCCGAACGCGATCCACACGATCGGGCGCAACTCGATCTTCACGAACTGCGCGAAGACCGACGACGGCGACGTCTGGTGGGAGGGCATGACGAAGGAGCCGCCCGCGCACCTGACCGACTGGCACGGCAACGACTGGACGCCGGAGTCGGGCACGCCCGCGGCGCACCCGAACGCGCGCTTCACGACGCCGGCCTCGCAGGACCCGGCGATCGCGCCCGAGTGGGAGGACCCGAAAGGCGTGCCGATCGACGCGATGCTGTTCGGTGGCCGCCGCTCGACGGTCGTGCCGCTCGTCACGGAGGCGTTCGACTGGGAGCACGGCGTGTTCCTCGGTTCGGTGATGAGCTCCGAGAAGACGGCCGCGGCCGCTGGCACGGTCGGCGAGCTGCGCTTCGACCCGTTCGCGATGCTGCCGTTCTGCGGCTACAACATGGCCGACTACTTCGCGCACTGGCTCGAGATGGGCCGTCAGAACGGCGCGAAGCTGCCGAAGATCTTCTACGTCAACTGGTTCCGCAAGGACGAGGGCGGGCGCTTTCTCTGGCCCGGCTTCGGCGAGAACTCGCGCGTGCTCTCGTGGGTCTTCGCGCGCTGCGCCGGAAACGGCGCCGCGACGGAGACGCCGATCGGGCTGATCCCGCCGGTCGGGCCCGAGGGCATCGACACGCGCGGGCTCGACGTCTCCGATGCGGACATGGCCGAGCTGCTGCGCGTCGACGTCGAGGAGTGGAAGTCTCAGCTGCCGCAGTTCAAGGCCCACCTCGCGCAGTTCAACCGTCTGCCCGACGCGCTGAACGTGCAGCTCCAGGCGCTCGAAGAGCGCCTCGGCTAGAGCAGGGTCTGCGCCACACCGGAGTCCGGGCAGCCGGGCTCCGGTTGCAGCAGGAGCTCGACGAGTCCCGTCCAGCTAGCGGCGGTCGGCGCGGCCGCTGAGCCGGCGCTCGCCGAGGCATGGGTCGGGACTGGGCTGAGCGGGCCATGGCGAGTAGCGGCTACGCGTGCGGTGCGGCTCGCACGCGGTGGGCAGCCAGTAGTGGCAGGAGCGCTTGCGTCGCTTGGGTATTGAGGACTTACGTCTCGGGCACGCGCGACGCATCAGGTGCTTTCGACCGATTCTTCGGAAGTGTCTGAGCCGCCGTCGGGGTTCGTGATGGTCAGGTCGGCTTTGGTCTTCTGATTGGGGGCGGTGACTTTCAACCTCAATTCGCCCGTGTTGACGAACGTCGTCAAGGTGATCGTGAAGCCTCCAGAGATCGATACCACCGCGCCATTGACGAAGTTCGACCCGGTCACCTTGACTTCGCCGGAGTTGCCGCGCGAGATCTTGGCTCGACCCGAGAACGAGGAGTTCGGCGTGCCGATGCTCGGCCCGGCGTTGACCGTGAAGCCGCTAGCGAGCGAGCCGACTCCACCGTCGGAGTTCGTCACGGTCACTGATCGCGTCCCCGTGCTCGCCGTCGATTCGACCGAGATTTTGCTCGTCAGTTCGGTCGAGCTGACGAAGCTCGTGGATTCGACCAGGATGCCGGCTCCGAACGAGGCGGTCGCTCCGACGGCAAAGCCCGTGCCTTTGATCGCGACGGTCTGTTTGCTCGCGCCCTGACCGCGTGAGCTCGGGCTCGTCGAGGTCACCGTCGGCGCCGCGGTGACGGTGAAGATGCCCGTCCCCGTCGCGCTCGTCGTGTCGGGGTTCGTCACCGTCACGTTACGCGCGCCCGTCGTCGCGTTCGAGGCGATCGTGACGTTGGCCGTTACTTCGGTCGAGCTGACGAAGCTCGTCGAGTTGACCGTGATGCCGGTGCCCGAGAAGGAGGCTGCGAGGCCCGTGCCGCTCTCGAAGTTCGTGCCTTTGATCGCGACCGTCTGGCTGCTCGCGCCCTGAGCGCGTGAGCTCGGGCTCGCCGAGGCGACCGTCGGGACGCCGTTGACCGTGAAGCTGCCTTCGTCGGAGCCGCCGTCGGGGTTCGTCTCGGTGACGGTGCGGCTGCCGAGGCTCGCGCCCGGTTCGATCGTGATGCTGGCGATCAGTTCGGTCGAGGATTTGAAGCTCGTCGAGTTGACCGTGATGCCCGAGCCGAACGAGGAGCTCGCGCCGCTGGCGAAGCCGCTGCCTTTGATCGTGACGGACTCGCTGCCGCCGCGGTCGCCGGAGCTCGGGCTGATCGATGTGACGTTCGGCGCGGAGATGACCGTAAAGCCGCTCGCGAGCGAGCCGACACCGCCGTCGGAGTTCGTCACGCTCACCGTGCGCGCACCCGTGCTCGCCCCCGATTCGACCGAGATTTTTGTCGAGAGTTCGGTCGAGCTGACGAAGCTCGTCGATTCGACCGTGATGCCGGCGCCGAACGAGACGCTCGCTCCGGTGGCGAAGCCGCTGCCTTTGACCACGACGGTCTGTTTGCTCGCGCCTTGAGCACGCGAGTTGGGCGAGGTCGAGGTCACCGTCGGCGCCGCGGTGACGGTGAAGATGCCCGTCCCCGTCGCGCTCGTCGTGTCGGGGTTTGTCACGGTCACGTTACGCGCGCCCGTCGTCGCGTTCGAGGCGATCGTGACGTTGGCCGTTACTTCGGTCGAGCTGACGAAGCTCGTCGAGTTGACCGTGATGCCGGTGCCCGAGAACGAGGCTGCGAGGCCCGTGCCGCTCTCGAAGTTCGTGCCTTTGATCGCGACCGTCTGGCTGCTCGCGCCCTGAGCGCGTGAGCTCGGGCTCGCCGAGGCGACCGTCGGGACGCCGTTGACCGTGAAGCTGCCTTCGTCGGAGCCGCCGTCGGGGTTCGTCTCGGTGACGGTACGGCTGCCGAGGCTCGCGCCCGGTTCGATCGTGATGCTGGCGATCAGTTCGGTCGAGGATTTGAAGGTGGTCGAGTTGACCGTGATGCCCGAGCCGAACGAGGAGCTCGCGCCGCTGGCGAAGCCGCTGCCTTTGATCGCGACGGACTCGCTGCCGCCGCGGTCGCCCGAGCTCGGGCTGATCGATGTCACGTTCGGCGCGGCGTCGACCGTGAACGCGCCTGACAGCGAGTCGGAGCCGCCGTCGGAGTTCGTCACGGTCACGGTGCGCGCGCCGGTGCTGGCGAACGAGCTGATCGAGATCTTCGCCGTCAGTTCGGTCGAGCTGAGCACCGTCGTCGATTCGACCGTGATGCTCGAGCCGGAGAAGGACGCGCTCGCGCCGCTTGCGAAGCCGGTCCCTTTGATCGTGATCGTCTGCCCGCTCGCGCCCTGAGCGCGCGAGCTCGGGCTGACCGATTCGAGGTTCGGAGCAGCGGTGACGGTGAATGCGCTCGCTAGCGAGCCGACGCCGGCGTCGGGGTTGGTGACGGTCACGGTGCGCGCGCCCGTGCTTGCTCCCGATTCAACTGAGACTTTCACCGAGAGTTCGGTCGAGGATTTGAACGTCGTCGAGTTGACGGTGACGCCCGAGCCGAATGACACGCTCGCACCGCTGACGAAGCCCGTGCCTTTGACGGCGACCGTCTGGAAGGAGGCACCCTGCGGACGCGAGCTCGGGCTCGTGCTCGTGACGGTCGGTCCCGCGTTGACGGTGAAGGCGCTCGCGAGCGAGCCGACGCCGGCGTCGGGGTTCGTCACGGTCACCGTGCGCGCACCGGTGCTCGCGCCCGGTTCGACGCTGACGTTCACCGACAGTTCGGTTGAGGATTTCACCGTCGTCGAGTTGACGGTGACGCCCGAGCCGAACGACGCGGTGGCGCCGCTGGCGAAGTTTTTGCCTTTGACCGTGATGTTCTGGCTGCTCGCGCCCTGACCGCGCGAGCTCGGGCTCGTCGATTCGACGCTTGGGACGGCGTCGACCGTGAAGACGTTCGTGCCCGTGCCCGCGCCGGAGTCGGGGTTGGTGACCGTGACGCTGCGAGCGCCCGTGGTCGCGCTGCTCAAGAGGCTGATGTTGAGCGTCAGTTCGTTCGCGGACTTGAACGTCGTCGAGTTCACGGTGACGCCTGTGCCGGAGAACGCGACCGTGGCGCCGCTGAGGAAGTGCGATCCGGTGACCGTGATCGTCTGGCCGCTCGCGCCCTGACCGCGCGAGCTCGGGCTCGTCGAGGTGACGGTCGGCTTGGAGCTCACGCCCGCGGAGCGAACGCCGCTGGTCGCGCTCCAGGAGCGCCACACGGCGGTGACCGTGTATTCGTGGCTGCCGGGCGAGACGCCGGTGTCGGTGCAACTCGTCACGGTGGTGGGGGCCGAGGAGTCCGGGCAGTTGCCGCCGGGGGTGGACCCGTCGCGGCTGACGTAGTACTTGACCGGACCCGAGCCGGGGGCGCTCACGCTCGACCAGCTGAGCGTTGCCGATTCCGCCCCGCCCGTGGCGCTCGCGAGCGTAGGAGCGGACAGTGCGCCGACTTTGCCGGTTGCGCTGCCACTGCTCCTCGCTGCCCAGTAAGCCCAGGCGGCGGTGCTCGCGGCGAGCGCCGCGATCAGCACGAAGACGAGCGTGCGTCGCCGCGTCACGAGGTTCGTCAGGGCAGTTCTCATGAGTGTGCGCTCCCGCTGTAGGTGAACGTGAACGAGGCGCCCTTGCAGGCGTCCTGGTTGACCGGCAGATCCTTCATCAGCACCTGCGGTGCGCTGACGGCGCCCGAGGGCAGTGCCACGTGCCCGTTCGCCGGAATCGTCAGCGGGTTGGCTTCGGAGATGCTCGACTGCGTCAGCTGCAAGTTCGCCGGCCCGTCACAGCCGGCTTTGCTCGAGCCCGTTGCGACGCTCGCGCTGAGCGCCGTGACCGTGATCGCGACGCTGTTCGGGTTCGTCAGCGTGATCGAAAGCGTTCGCGTCAGGCCCGGCGCGAGCGGCCCGGAGGCGTTGCCCGTGACGGTGAACGGTTTGCCCGCGGCTTCGGTGACTTCCTTGACGATCGTCCACGAGTACGTCGCGGCGGCGCTCGTGTTGCCGACCGCGTCGCGCGCCTGCACCTGGAAGGTGTGCGCGCCGAGCGAGAGGCTTCCGTAGGAGGGCGGGCTCGTGCAGCGCTCGAACCGTCCGCCGTCGCGGCGGCACAGCAGCGTGACGCCGTGCTCGCTGTCGCCGAAGCCGAAGACGGCGCTCTTGGCGGTCGTCGTCGCGGGCGGATGCGTGGAGATCGTCGGCACCGGCGGCGGCGTCGTGTCGATCGCGAAGTGGGAGATCGTCTGCGCGGCGGGGCTCGTCGTGTTGCCGGCCCCGTCCGTTGCGCGGACGTGGATCGTGTAGCTGCCGTCGGCGGGCAGCGCCAGCGCGTAGCTCCAGCGGATCGAGTCGCGGCCGCGAGCGTCGAGCGTGACCGTCCTGAAGGACTCTCCGCTCTGGTCGGACGAGCTGCCGCCCCACCACCGTCCGCCGTCGCGCTGAATCGAGATCGTCACGGCGCTCACGCCGCTGGCGTCCCTGGCCTCGCCGCAGAGCGTCGCGCGGCTCGGGCAGCGTGCGCCCCAGTCGGCGGCGCCGAGCGTGTCGCCGTTGCGCGGGTAGTCGACCCACGCGCCGGGCGGAGTCTTGTCGACCGTCCACGAGTAGGACGCGGCCGGCCCGGTCTTCGAGCCGGCGACGGCTCTGACCTTGAAGTTGTGCGAGCGCTCGCCGAGCGATCCATACGTCACGCCGGACGCGGCGCAGGAGCTGAACGCTCCGCCGTCGAGCTGGCACTGGTAGCTGACGCCCGACTGCGCGTCTGCGTAAGTGAAGTGTGCGCTGGTCTGGGCCGTCGGGTCGGCCGGGCGCGCGGTGATCGCCGGCGCCGGCGGCTGTGGTGGGCTCGGCGGAGCGGGCGGGCTCGGGTGGACGAGCGGCGCGAACGCGCCTGCCGCGGCGAGCGAGACGCCCGCGAGGAGCAGCAGCGTCAGCGAGGCGAGCAGCGCCAGCGAGCGGCGGCTCGCGAACCGGTGGCGAGGGCCCTGTCGGCCGGTGCCGCCGTCTGCCTGCGCTGCGTCGCTGCTAGTGCTGTTTGACCCGGTCAGACGCATGTCGATTACCCGCTCGTTCTCCTCGTGAAGGTGGAAGTTGAAGCCGGCCTGGGGCCGGCAGGAGATCGCGGAGGGGAAGCGTCCGTGCTTCCCCTCCGCTGTCCCCGCGCGCTAGCTCGTCAGAGCCAGCGAGATCGTGGCGCCCTGGCAGGCATCCTGGTTCGCGGCCGTGTCGGCCATCGAGATCGAACCGCCGTTCGTGAGCGCGACGCCGTTGCTGTTGGCCGCGATCACCTGGTTCTCGACGATGTCGGCGATCGTGAAGTCAGATGCTTCACAGCCGGCTTCGGCGTGGGTTTTGTCGATCGAGACGACCGCGTGAACCGTGCCGACCTGCTCGCTCGAGCTGTTGGCGTTGTCGGCGGTCAACGCGACCGGCGAGCTGCTGCCGGGCGAAAGTGCGTTCGTGATCGTGCCGTGCAGCACGACCGAGCCGTTGCTGCTGGCGACGGCACCCGAGCCGCTGCCAGAGCCACTCGTGGTCCAGTATGCGACTGCGACGCCGGCGACCGCCAGAACCGCCACGGCGCCGAGCACCAGCATGGTGCGCTTCTTGGTGAGCAGATTACGGAGCACAGACTCCTCCTTGTGTCGGTTTGGGTGGAGCCATGTGCTCCATGTGGCCGTAATGCTGGACTGCGGGCGCTTCGTTCTCGCCGGAGGTTCGGCTAGTCCGACCTGCACCTTCCGGCAGGTCGTTCGGCTCGGCTGGACGCCGCGCCGCGATCGGCCGGGCGGTCTAGACCAAGGTGGAGTAGGCCCGCGCACGCCCACGCGCGAAGCTGTCGCCATGGAGCGGGAGGAGACATTCGGCGGGGAACGGCACGAGACGGCGCCGGGGGAGGCGCCGCACGGGGGGGCGCTCCAGGGGGAGGCGCCACAGGGGGAAGTGCCGTGGCGAGGTGACGCGCGCAGCGAGGGCGCGCAGGTGATTCGCCTGCGCCCGCTGCGCGTGCTCGTCGTCTCCGCCGAGGAGCCGTTTCGCGCGGCGAGCACGATGCTGATCGGCAGGCGCGACTGCACCGTGTTCAGCCTTCCCGACGCCTTTGGAGCGGCAGAGCTGATCGCGCGCGAGCGGCTCGACGTCGCCGTCGTCGACGGCGCCGAGCCGCTGCGTGCGATCGCCGGCGAGCTGGCGCGGGCCGTGCCGCCGGTCGGGGTCGTCTCGGTCGGCGACGCCGAGGACGTCGGCCTGCCCGGCGGCCCGCTGCTAGCGCGGTGGACGCGCTTCGACGAGCTGTTCGAGGCGATCGAGCGCGCCGACAGGGCGCGCATGCGCGAGTCTGCCGCCGACGGGCGCTGGCCGGCCGGGGCGCGTTCGCGCGCGCTCGACTAGTCACCGCCCCGCAGCTCACCGCCCAGCAGCTGCTCGCGGGACCACGGCGTCGCGAACGTTGAGCTTCGGCGAATGCGTGCCGATACAGGGGCTAGGCGTCCCTTCGGGTCGCGTGCATCGAGATGACTACGCAACGACAGAGCACGGCGAAAGCCGCGACCCCGCACGAGCTCGATCGTGTCGAGCGCGCGTTCGCCGAGGCGGGCTTGCTGGCGGACGACGTCGCCCGCCGAGAGGCGCACGAAGAGGCCGCTGCGGCGTTGCCGGTGCTCGAGGCGGCGGACGCGGGCGCCGAGCACGGCGCGCTGCTGCTCGCCCGCGCGCTGCTGGCGCGCGCACCGTCGGAGCCGGCGCTCGAAGCGGGGCGGATCGCACGCTTGGTCGATCGCCTCGCGGCGGACCTCGGCATGACGCGCGCGGGCGTGGCACGGGCGCTGCTGCTCGCTCGCGACGAGCAGGATTCGCCGCGGGAGGACTTCGCGGCAGACGCGCTGCTCGCGCTGCTCGAAGCGGCCGACCGGCGTCTGGCGCGCCTCGGCTTCGACCTTCACGACGGACCGCTGCAGGAGCTGCTGCTGCTCGGCGAGGACATGCGGATGTTTCGCGACCAGCTCGCGTCGGTGCTCGGCGTCCGCGAGCAGGCGCGACTGCTGCGCGGCCGGCTCGAAGACCTCGAGGCGCGCTCGGTGGCGCTCGAGCGCGGTTTGCGGCAGATCTCGGCGGCGACCGGCGCGAGTGCTCCGACCGACCGGCCGTTCGCCGAGGCGGTGCGTGAGCTGGCCGAGGCGTTCGCGGCACGCACCGGAATCGTTCCCGACGTGAGCCTCGAGGGCGCGCCGGGAGGCATGTCCGCATCGCAGCGGATCGCGCTCTTGAGCGTCGTCGGCGAGGCGCTCAACAACATTCGCGAGCACGGACGCACGGTCAGCCAGGTCGAGATCGCGATCCGGCTCGGCGCCGACGGCGTCGGCGCACGCGTTCGCGACGATGGCCGCGGCTTCGACGTCGAGGCGGCGCTGCTCGACGCGGCGCAGCGCGGGCGGATCGGACTCGCGGGGATCTATGAGCGCGTACGGCTGCTCGATGGCGAGTGCGTCGTCGAGAGCAAGCCCGGCGGCCCGACGACGGTCTCGCTGAAGCTGCCCCGCTGGGAGCAGCCTGGCACGCCGAGCCTCGCCGTCGGCAGCGTCTGAGCGCCGGCTCGGCCGGGAGGTGTCCTGAGGCGGCCGAGTAGACCCGGCTCAGAAGCCTTGAGCGGCTGTCAGCCGGCGAGCGCTACGAGCCCGTGCTCGTAGGCGTAGCGGACTGCGCCGCTGCGATTGCGCACGCCGAGCTTGCGATAGATGTTCGTGAGATGGAACTTGACGGTGTGCTCGCTGACCCACAGCTCGCTGCTGATCGCCTTTGTCGTCAGGCCGCCCGCGACCGCCGCGAGGATCGTCAGCTCGCGCTCGGTCAGGCCCGGCTCGCCGGCGCCGCTCGGCGCATCCACGGCGGCGGCGTCGCTCGGCGCCTGAAAGACCGTGTAGCCGGCCGCGACCTGGCGGATCAGCGCCGGGATGTCGACGGAGCTGACGCTCTTGATCACGTACGCGCTCGCCCCGGCCTTCGTCGCGGACTCGATCGAGGCGCGCTCCTCGGAGGCCGACAGCACGATCGCCTTGACATCCGGTGAGGTGCGCTTGATCTCGGCGATGCATTCGGCGCCGTCCATGCCGGGCATGTGCAGGTCGAGCACGACGACGTCCGGGCGCCGGCGCTCGACGAGCGGCAGCACCTCCGTGCCCGTGCGCGCCTCGCCGACGACGTCGATGTCGTCGCACGCTTCGAGCGTTCTGCGCAGTCCCTGCAGAATCAGCGGGTGGTCGTCGGCGACGAGCACCTTCAAGACTTGTTCCATGCATGCTCCCGTGGTGGTGGATCCGCCACGGTCAGCATCGGCTCGCGCGGCCCGGGACTCAAGCGGAGGCTGTGCGAAGCGGACGCTCCGGGACTGCTGCCCGGCGCTTGGCCTACTCGTGGCCGTGTGTCTCGCCGGCTGCCGCCGGCGGGCGTGACTCCTCGGCCAGCGAGGTGATCGTCAACGAGCCGCGCGCGGAGGACTCGAGCACCTCGGTGGCCTCTTCGAGCGAGCGCGCATAGAGCTCTACGAGCAGGTGCACGATGATCCGCGAGTCGTCCTCGTGCTTGTGGAAGCGGACGTGGGTGAAGAACTCGCGGACGCCGTGGTCGCCGAACGCCGCGTAGGAGAGCGCATCGCCCGCCTCTGGTCCCGAGCAGCTCTCGACCTCATCGGCGTCGACGGCGACGGTGCACGAGGCGACCCACGGCGTGCCGGCGATCATCCGTTCCCAGCGATCCTCGATCGGCTCGACGCGGCTGTTGTTGAAGCCGAGGTGCGGCTGGTCGTGCATGCAGTCGAGACACTGCACGACGGCCTCCTGCAGCTCGTCGATCACTTCGGCGCGCTCACCGGATTCGGGATCGATCTTGTGGATCCCCTCGTAGTGCACCTGCACCTCGAGGTCCTGCGACCAGCAGCGATAGCAGCGCAGCCAGCTGCGCGCTCCGGTCTCTGGCGTCGATCCTTCCATGCGCAGAGTGTAGGACGCGCCCCCCGCGGCGCGCTGTGCGCACCGCGGGGAGTCGCCCGGACGGACGGCGTTACCTGCCGCCGTGGTGCTTCTTCTTCGCTTTCGCCGCGTGCAGCGTGACGTGCTGCTTCTTCGCGACGACCGTCGTGCCGTTGAGCGTGCGGATCGCCACCTGCAGCGTCAGGTGCACGGCGGCCTTGCCTTTGAGCTTGCTCAGCGCGTGCCTGCCCTTCGTCGTCGGCTTGAGGATCAGCTTGCCCTTGCCGGCTTTGCTCAGCTTCACCTTGCCTTTGCCGAGCAGGACCGGCGACTTCTTCTTCTTTTTCTTCTTCTTGCCATGCGTCGCGGAGCTGACGGCGAGCGCTTCCGAGCTCACGAGCGGCGAGACGGACGCGATCGTGCCGAGGTCCGGCCCGCTGATCAGTTCGCCGAGCGATTCGCAGGGGAAGCCGCATTCGATCGGAATTTCGACTTCTCCGTTCGGTTTGACGGTCCCGGCTTCGGAGAGATCGACGTGCTCGGCGAGTTCGCTCGCGGCGCCGTAGTGGGTCTGGGCGTTGCTCGAATTGTGCGTAGCGTCACCGGAGTAGGTCACCGTGATCGCCGGCAGCGCGCTCGCTTTGGCGGGTGGCAAGAACTGCACTGCGCAGCTCGAGACGTTGCCCGACAGGGGCGTCCGGACGAGATTGCAGGTGTTGCCGCTGCTGAACACGCCACCGTTGGAGCTGGCGAACGTGACGATGCCGGTCGGGTTCGTCGATCCGCTCGGCGCCGCGTCGCCGACCGTGGCCGTGCACGTGTCCGCGGCGGTCGCGATCACGAGGTTGCAGATCACCTGGCTGACGGTCGGGTGCGAGGCGGGTTTCGCGGCGAGCACGCAGACGCCGGTGGCGCTACGTTCCTGTCCGCTGGGGCAAGGGGAGAGCGCGCTCGTCGCGCCCGTTTCGATCAGCGTCGTGAGGCTGTTCGAGAGCGCGCCGCTGGTCCCCCCGAGCGCGTGCCCGCCCGACAGGCCTGCCCAGTGTTCCCAGTAGGGCAGGTAGCCGACGGAACCGGAGAAGTCGACGTCCTCGAGCGGCTTGCCGTCGAGACCGAGCTCGGTCATGATCGACTGGAAGTCGAGGTTCGTTCCAGCTGTCCACTGCGTGCCGGCGATCGCCCACGGGCCGCCGAGTTCTTCACCGGTGTCCCAAGGTGCCGGCACGGCCCAGCTGGCTTCCGGGATTCCTTCGTCGAGTTCGTGGTCATGCGGCACGTTGTCGGCGATCAAGATGATCACGTGGCGCGCTTCGTCGCGCCAGCCGACAGTCGGGTTCGTGTCGGTCTCCCAAAGCGCCCGGCCATAGGATTCCGGGAAGTCGCCCCCGCCGCTTGCAAAGAGCGGTTCGATCGCGCTCTTCACCGCGTTGGCGTCGGCCGTGAGTGGCTGGTCGAGCTTCCACGGTTTTTCCGTTCCCGTCGCTTCGGCTTCGCTGGCCGGATAGTCGCGGACTTCGGCCACGCCGTAGTGGACGTCCGGCAGCGTCGCGTTGATGTGGCCGATCACTTCGACGATTTCGGCCTTGGCTTCGTCGAGCACGGAGCCCATCGACCCGCTCGTGTCGAACAGGAACATCACGTCCGTGTGCGCCGGCGTGTCCGCCGAGGCTGTGCCCGACGCCGGCCCGAAGCCGGCGACGGCGATGGCGGCGCCTGCCGCGATAAGAGTGCACATGCGCCGCGGCGAGCCGCTTGCGAGCATGCGTCCTTGCATACGCATTCATTAATCCCCCGGGATTGAAAGTAGTTGTCCGGCCTGCTCGCTGGCGACCCTAGGGGAAGGGGTTACGGCGCCGTGCCCAAACGCGCCACGCGATACGTATTGCTACGTACATAGGACGCACGGGTGCGCCGCGCGATCTCGACGATTCGCACCAGCAGGCCACACCGCGCGAATGGCTGCAGAGCGCCTTACGCCTTAACGAGAGCGGGGCGCCCGATCGGCGCCCCGCTCCGTCGGCCACTGTCGTCGTGGACTAGTGGTGGCCCTTCTTCTTCTTTTTCTTCGCCTTGACGGTGAAGTGGTACGTCTTCACGACCGGCGTTCCGCCGAGCACGGACTTGTAGGTCAGCTTCGCCGTCAGCTGAACCTTCTTGCCCTTCGCCAGCGCCTTCTTGACCTTGCTCGAGGGCTTGACCGTGATCTTCAGCGGCACGCCCGCTTTGCCTTTGGCGGTCACCTTGCCCGAGACGCTCGTCTTCGGGCGGCACTTGCCGTGGATCTTGATCTGGTTCTTCTTGCACTTCTTCGCCTTGGCGATCGACGCGTTACGCGAGATCGTCGCCGTCGGCACCGTCACTTCGACCGTGCCCGTGCCTTCCTGCGTTGGCACGAAGACGATCGTGACCGTGCCGTCGGAGTTGGCCTTGATGCTCTGGACCGTGTAGCTGCCGGTCGGCGTCGGCGGGGCCGGCGTCCACACTGCCTGTGCTGTCGAGAGCGGCTCGCCGTTGTCGGGCGCGCCGTTGCCGTTCAGGTCCAGGAACATCTGGATCGTGTCGAGACCCGGCGCCGTGCCGACATAGCTGATCACGGCCTGGCCGGCCGCGTTCGTCGTAACGCTGCCGGTTTTCGGGTTGGCCCCGCCGATCGAGTAGACGAGCGAGCGCGAGGCGTACGGGGTGCCGATGTTGTCGGTTGCCGTCACCGTGATCGATGCCGTCTGGCCGACCGTGTGCGTCTGCTGCACCGGCTGCACGCCGAGCGTCGTCGGGATCTGCGAGCGGTTGAGGATCGAGAAGACCGCGTGCTGACCCGCGGGCAGTCCGCCGCTCAGGTACTGGTCCCAGCTCGCGCCGGCTCCGTTGTCGATCAGGCTCGGGTCGATCGAGTCGTTGAACACGGGGGTCGCGGCGGCCGATTTGCGGACCGCTTCCCAGATCGAGTCGAAGTAGGCGCCCTCTTGCCAGTTCGTCCACGCGGGGGTGGCTTCGATGAACCCGCCGAGCGTTCCCGTCAGCGTGTTCTGTCCGCCGATGAAGCGTGGCGGGCCGCCGAGGAAGACGCCTGTGCCGGCGTCGCTGTTGGCGACGTACAGATCGCCTGCCTCGAGTGCGTGGAAGTGCAGCGTGGCGGCCGGCGCAGGCGTCAGCCCGCTGATCGTCTGGCCCGTCACGTTCTGCACGTCATAGCTCGTCGTGAAGTCGGCGGCGCCGTTCACATACGTCGTCGTTGCTGTGATCAGCGCGTAGTCTTTGCCTTCGATCGAGGCCTTGTACGTCGTGACCTCCTTGAAGGGATCCGCGGCTGTGCCACTGCCGCTCGGGGCGCCCTGGCTGATCGCCGTGTAGAGCACTCCTCCTGGAGCGTCGGTGATGAAGGGGCCGGCCGAGCCGGTGAAGCCGAACACCGAGCCGGTTTTTTCACTCTGCTCGAGCGCTGCCGGGTTGCCGACTCCGGCGGGGAAGGCGAGGAAGAACCCGCAGTCGCCGAGCGTGTCGGTGGACGGGTAGAAGTTGGCGCCGGTGACGTTGGCGTAGCTCGACTGGCACTCGCCGAGCGAGCCGACGGAGACGATCAGCGGGCTGCCCGGAAGCGTCACGGTTCCGTCGGCGCTTGCGCTCGCGGCGCTCGCGCAGAGCAGCCCGATCGCCGCTAGGCAAGCCGCGAGGACGCCGCGGCCACGAAGCAGGCCCGCTCGGACGGTCGGCGAGCGTCGCTCGCCGCTACTGATGCTGGTCATGCGTGGACCTCCTTGTGCCCGGAGCCCCCCACGGGCTGCGGCACGAGTTGCGCTGTTCTGGAGCGCTGGAGACTATCGCCTGCCCCGGAGTCGCAAAGTCGCCCTTGGACAGGTTGGCAAGCGCCGGCCCTTGCCACCGTTCCACTCGCCAGACGCGTCCAACCAGTCCGAACGCTCGAGCGCTACCCGAACGTGAAGGCGTACCCGCTCACGCCAGGCGCGAAGCGCAGGCCGAGCCGGTGCCGCTCGTCGCGCGGCAGCGAGACGAGCGTGTACAGGCGCTGACCGCGCACCGTGACGACGCCGCCGTGCACATCCGATCCCGAGGCGCTCGCGGAGATCGGCTTGCCGTCGAGCAGAACCTGCACGGGGCGCGGGCTTCCGCCGGCTGAGCTCAGCACGAGGTAGACGTTCTTCGCCTCGAACTCGACGTCGACGCCGGCGTTCGCGACGGCCGTCGCCGGCTGCGCCGCGATGTTCCACGTGCCGCTGAAGGCGAAGTCGTTGAGCCCCAGCGAGCCCGCCGGGGCGACGCCGTAGTCGTGCGTGCCGTTGCGCGGCTCGTCGATCCAGCCGTCGGCGCGTGCCGTGCCCAGATATGTCTCCGGCGTTGCCTGCTGGCTCGGCACGACGACATCCGCCGGATGGCTCTTGCCGCCGATCTGGCTGCCCTTTTCGGCGAGCAGCGCGCGGATCGCCGTTTCGGTCTTGTCGTAATCGCCCTCGCCGAACGTCGCATAGCGGACCTGGCCCTTGGCGTCGATCAGGTAGTCGGCCGGCCAGTACTCGTTGCCGTAGGCGTTCCACGTGCCCATCTTGTTGTCCTGGACGACGGGATACTTCAAGCCGAACTGCTTGATCGCGTTCGAGACGTTGCCGGCCTCGTGCTCGAACGCGAACTCGGGCGTCTCGACGCCGACGATCGTCAGGCCGTCGTGGCGGTATGTCGCATCCCACGCCTTCAGGTAGGGGAGCGTGCGGATGCAGTTGATGCACGTGTACGTCCAGAAGTCGATCAGCACGACGCGTCCGCGCAGCGATGCGAGCGACAGCGGCTTCTGCCCCGGCGTGTTGAACCAGTCCTGCGTTTCGTTGAATTCGGGCGCCGGGCCGAGCTTTTTCAGTCCGCCGGCGGCTGCGAGCAGCGTCGCTTGACTCGCATTCGCCGGGGCGGCCTTCACGCCCGAGCCCGAGCCCGAGCTGCCGCACGCCGAGGCGCCGTTGGCCGGTGCGAACTTCGGCTCGTGCCCGGAGATTTCGTGCAGGTGCTTGGTGACCGTTTCAGAGCACTCGAGCGAGGCCGTCAGGTTGACGTCGGGGATGTGCTGCGCGACGAACTGGTCGAAGTTGACGTCGAGGTTCGTGACGATCGCGACGGCCGTGACGATCATTATCACGCCGAGCGCGCGCTGCAAGATCGGACCGCGGCCGGCCTTGCGCACGCGCTCGAACAGCCGCCGCCCGCCGAGCGTCAGCGCGAGCAGCACGGCCGCCGAGCCGAGCGCGTACGCGAGCGCGATGAGGACCGTTTTGCCGCTCGCCGCGCTGACGGAGATGACGGCGGCGAGGATCGGGCTCGCGCAAGGCGTGTAGACGAAGCCGAGCGCGCCGCCGACGAGCAGGCCCGAGAGGAAGCCGTCGCCGCGCGAGCGCGGGCCGAAGCGCGCCAGCCGTGAGAGCGGCGCCTCGATCCGGTCGCTCACGTCTGGGAGCAGCAGCGCCGCGCCGAACGCGAACAGCACGACGATCGCGACGATCCGCAGCGGATCGCTGCCGAGCCCGACGCCGTCGACGACCTTCGCGACGCCGACGATCGTCACGGTGAACGTGATCGACAGCCCGAGCACGATCCCGAGCGGGCGGCGCCTGCCGCCGACGCCGCCGGCCGACAGCAGCGCGGGCAGCACTGGCAGCACGCACGGCGACAGCGCGGTGCCCGCGCCCGCGAGCACGGCGAAGCCGAGGAGGACGACCATCGTGCTGGAAGCCTACGCGGGCGGGTGCGGCTAAGCGCCGATTCCGGCGCGCAGCGTGGCCTCGAAGTCGGTCTTCGAGATCGGCCCGATGCACGGCGAGGTCGCGCCCGCGTCGCGATAGCGCCTGACGCCCGCATGTACGTCGGCCTCGCCGCCGACGGCCGTCAGCTGCTCGATGAAGTCGTCGGAGATCGCGGCCTTCATCGCCTCGAAGTCGCCGCTCGCGGCGTCGTAGCGCTCGATGTCCGCGCCGAAGCCCGAGCGCTCGATCATCGCGCGGTAGAACGGCAAGCCGAAGTAGGGGATCAGCTCACCGCGCATCGACGCGTACGCGCCATCGCGATCGTCGGTCAGCGCCGAGGGCACGGCGGGAACGACGTCAAAGCCCTCGAGCGTCAGGCCGGCGCGTTCGCGCCCGACCGTGACCTCGGGGATCACGACGTCGCGGATGTAGGCCGGGCTGCACAGCCAGAGCATCACGCCGTCGCCGATCTCGCCCGCGAGGCGCAGCATCGCGGGGGAGAGCGCAGCTAGGTAGATCGGCAGCCGCGGGCGCGTCTCGATGCCGGCGAGCTGGAAGCCCGTCTGCCACTTCTCGCCGCTGTCATAGGGCTCGCCGCGCAGGATCGCGCGGACGATCGAGGCGTACTCGCGCATCTCGGCGATCGGCTTGTCGATCGTCTGCCCGTGCCAGCCCTCGACGACGGGGCGGTGCGAGACGCCGAGGCCGAGGTTCAAGCGGCCGCCGGAGAGCTCGTCGATCGTCGCGGCCGTCTGCGCCATCGTCGCCGGCGTGCGTGTGTAGATCGGCACGACTCCGGTGCCGACGCGGATCGTGCTCGTCGCAAGCGCGTATGCGGTGACGACCGTCAGCGACTCGCGTCCGGCGATGTGCGTTACGTAGGCCGACTCGTAGCCGAGCGACTCGGCGAGCTCGACGCGCTCGGTCGCGCTCTGCAGCGAGCGCCCGGTGGAGACGAAGCAGCCGGTTGCCATGCGCCGGAGCATATGCGAGCGCCGCGGCGCGCCCGGCTCAGCGCCGCAGCAGCACGTAGACGACCGTCAGCGCGAGCGCGATCTGCCCGAATGACAGCGCCGTGCCGAGGTTGATCGCCCCGAGCGCGCCGGCGAGCGCGCTCGCGAGCACGAACGCGCCGAGGATCAGCGCGAGATCGATCAGCGGACCGCGCTTCAGTGGGCCGCGGCTCATCGCGAAGCCTCTTCGAGCGCCGTGACGAGCTCGGCCGTGTCGAGCTCCGGCGCCTGGCCGGCGAGCAGCCGCTCGGCCGCGCTGCGGCCCCCGAGTGCGCGCAGCCCGCGCTCGCCGTGCTCGTGCGCGAAGTCGGCGAGCGCGTTCGCGCGCCGCGCGAGCAGGCGGCGCTCGCCGATGTCGGCACGCGTGCGGTGCTCGTCGAGCGCCGCGACGAGCTCGTCGATGCCCTGCGGTGGCGACAGCGAGGAGACGGCGACGACGCGCGTCTCGCTCGAGCCGAGCGAGCGCAGCGACGCGCTGACGTCGCGGCGCGTGCGCATCGCGATTTGTCCGAGGTCGGCCTTCGTCACGACGAGCACATCCGGTATCTCCATGATCCCGGACTTGAGGAACTGCAGCACGTCGCCGCTGCCGGGCTGCACGACGACGGCGACCGTGTCGGCGACGTCGGCGACCTCCGTCTCGGCCTGACCGACGCCGACGGTCTCGATCACGACGACGTCGAATGCCGCCGCGAGCGCGTGCGCGGCCGCGCGCGTCGCCCAGGCGAGGCCGCCGAGGCGCTCGCCGGCCGAGGTCGAGCGGATGAACACGTCGCGGTCGAGCGGGTCGAACTCGACACGCGCGCGGTCGCCGAGCAGCGAGCCGCCGGAGCGGCGCGAGCTCGGGTCGACGGCGAGCATCGCGACGCTGCGCCCGCCATCGCGCCACGCGCGCAGGAGCGCCGAGAGCAATGTCGACTTGCCCGCGCCCGGGGGGCCGGTCACGCCGATCACGTGCCCTGGCGCCTCGCCGCCGAGCGCAGCCGGCGAGACCTCGGCGAGCAGCGCCGCGGCCTCGCGGCGGTCAGTCGCAGTCGTGCTCTCGAGCAGGTTGAGCGTCGCCGGCGCGGCGCTCACGTCTCCCGCGCGCAGGCGTGCGCCGAGCGCGGCTCCGACCCCGTCCTGTGCCCGGGGCGCCCCGCTCACGCCGAGCCGTTGGCGGTGGCGCCGTTGCCGGCCACCGCCACGGGCGCGCCCGCGGCGCCGTTCGCGCCCGCGTCCTCGTCGCCGACGAGCTTGACGATGTCGCGCATGATCTGCGTGATGTCGAAGTCCTTCGGCGTGTAGACGGCCGCGACGCCGGCCTTCCGCAGCGCGGCGACGTCCTGCTCGGGGATGATCCCGCCGACGACGACGGGCGCCGTCACGCCGGCCTCGTGCAGCGCGTCGATCACGGCCGGGATCAGCTCGCGGTGCGAGCCGGAGAGGATCGAGAGCCCGATCACGTGGACGCCCTCCTGCAGCGCCGAGGCGGCGATCTGCGCGGGCGTCAGGCGGATGCCCTCGTAGACGACGTCCATGCCCGAGTCGCGCGCGCGCACGGCGATCTGCTCGGCGCCGTTTGAGTGGCCGTCGAGGCCGGGCTTGCCGACGAGGATCTTCGGGCGGCGTCCGAGCTGCTCCTGCAGGCGCGAGACCTCCTCGCGAAGCTCCGAGAGCTCGCCGTCGGCGAGCGCGGCCGAGGCCTCGCCGACGCCCGTGGGCGCACGATAGGAGCCGAACACCTCGCGCAGCGTCCGCGACCACTCGCCGGTCGTCGCGCCGGCGCGCGCGGCGGCGATCGTCGCGACCATCAGGTTCTGCGAGGCGCTCGTGTCGGCGGCGGCCTCGGCGAGCTCGCCGAGCGCGGCGTCGACGGCGGCCTGGTCGCGCGCTGCTCGCCACGCGCGGACCTCCTCGACCTGCTGCGCTTCGACGGCGGGGTCGACGACGAGGATGCCGCCCTCGGCGTCGGCCGTCAGCGGCGACTCCTCGGACTCGGCGTAGCGGTTCTGCCCGACGACGATCTGCTCGCCTGCCTCGATCCGGCGGATCCGCTCGCGGTGCGAGTCGACGAGCGCGCCCTTCATGTAGGCGACGGCCTCGACGGCGCCGCCGTGCTCGGCGACGACGGCCATCTCCGCGCGCGCGCCGTCGAGCAGCTCGTCGACGAGCCCGTCCATCACGATCGAACCCTCGAAGATGTCGGGGTACTCGAGGATGTCGGTCTCGTACGCGAGCACCTGCTGGATCCGCAGCGACCACTGCTGGTCCCACGGGCGCGGCAGGCCGAGCGCCTCGTTCCAAGCGGGGAGCTGGATCGCGCGGGCGCGCGCGTCGCGCCCGAGCGTGACGGCGAGCGCCTCGAGCACGATTCGCTGCACGTTGTTCTCCGGCTGCGCCTCGGTCAGCCCTAGCGAGTTGACCTGCACGCCGTAGCGGAAGCGCAGGTGGCGTTCGTTCTGCACGCCGTAGCGCTCGCGGCCGAGCTCCTCCCAGAGGATCCCCATCGCGCGCAGCTTCGCGTGCTCCTCGACGAAGCGCACGCCGGCGTTGACGAAGAACGAGATGCGCCCGAAGACCTGTTCCATCAGCTCGCGCGTGGCCTGCTCGTCGCCCGCGTGGACCAGCTCGACGCGCTCGCGCGCGCCGTCGAGCACGGCGATCGCGTTGCTCATCGCATAGGCGATCTCCTGGACGGGCGTCGCTCCGGCCTCCTGCAGGTGGTAGGAGCAGATGTTGATCGGGTTCCACTTCGGCACGTGCTCGACGGTGTAGGCGATCATGTCGGCGATCAGCCGCATCGAGGCGGCCGGCGGGAACGCGTAGGTCCCGCGCGCGAGGAACTCCTTGATGATGTCGTTCTGCGTCGTGCCCTGCAGCTTCTCCTGGGCGACGCCCTGCTCCTCGGCGGCGACGATGTACAGCGCGAGCAGCCACGCGGCCGTCGCGTTGATCGTCATCGACGTGTTCATCTCGCCGAGCGGGATGCCGTCCATCAGCGCGGCCATGTCGCCGCGATGCGAGACGGGCACGCCGACCTTGCCGACCTCGCCGCGCGCGAGCTCGTCGTCGGGGTCGTAGCCGGTCTGCGTCGGCAGGTCGAACGCGACCGACAGGCCCGTCTGGCCCTTTTCGAGGTTGCGCCGGTACAGCTCGTTGGAGGCCTTCGCCGTGGAGTGCCCGGCGTACGTGCGCATCATCCACGGACGATCGCGCTCGGGCAGCCGCGGCAGGTGATCGCTGCTCATGACGCTAATTGTACGGCTGCGCCGTGCCGTTTATCCTCCAGGGCGTGAGTGAGACCATCGAGGTGCCACGAGTCGGAGGGCCGGGAAGCGGCCTCGGAGACTCGTGGAGGGTGATCGTCCGCAACGACAACCACAACACGTTCGAGCACGTGGCGCGCACGCTCGCACGCTTCATCCCCGGCATCTCGCTCGATCGCGGTCACGAGATCGCCAACGTGATCCACTCGGCCGGACAGGCGATCGTCTGGAGCGGCATGCAGGAGCCCGCCGAGCACTACTGGGAGCAGCTGAAGGGAGCAGGGCTGACGATGGCCCCGCTAGAGCAAGGCTGAGCTAAGCCGACTCGCCCTCGACGATGCCGCCGGGCACGCCGTTGCCGAGCCCGTTGGCGTGATGGCCGTTGCCGCCGCCGTTGCCGTTCGCGAGGAGCTCGCCGCCGGCCGTCTTGTCCCACCAGCCGTACAGCACCGGCACCTGGTACCAGCTCGAGTAGATCGTGCGAAAGCGCGTCATCTCGGGGCCAGCCCAGTAGCGGTCCCACTGCAGGTGGTGCTCGAACGCGGCGAGCTGCTGGAACTTGTAGCGGTCGTCGCGCGCGCGGTAGACGCCGTAGGACGTCGCGCCGTAGCGCAGCGCCGTCGCGGCGACCTCGCCGAGCACCTCCTCGAAGGAGTCGGCGCGGAAGCCCGTGGCGTACCACGGGACGATCACGGTGCCGGCCACTAGGCGCCGACCTCCGCGTGGATCGCGCCTGGGCCCTCGGCGGTCTTGCCTTCGCCCTCCTTCTCGGCGCCGACGAGGATCGAGATCTTGCCGAGATGCTTGTTTTCGAGCATCAGCTGGTGCGCTTCGGCGACGCCGTCGAAGCCGAGCGTGCGCCACAGAACGGGGCGGATCTGCCCGCTCTCGATCAGCTCGTTGGCCTTCATGCACTCGTACGCGTTGGCGAAGTGCGAGCCGAGGATCTCCTTCTGCTTCATCCACAGGTAGCGCACGTCGAAGTCGAGGTTGTAGCCGGTCGTGCCGGCGCAGATGACGACCTTGCCGAACGGCTTGACCATGAAGACGGACGTCGGGAACGTCGCCTTGCCGACGTGCTCGAAGACGATGTCGGGCGCGTCGCCAAAGATGCCCTTGACGCGCTTTGAGAATTCGCGCGAGACGCCGAAGCGTGCCTTGTCCTCCTCGGGCGTCTCCTTACCGGTGCGCATCATCCCGGCGAACTCGGCGCGGTCGATGTAGTCGACGGCGCCGAGGCGCTTGACGAGCTCGCCCTTCTCCGGCGAGGAGACGACGCCGACGCAGTTCGCGCCCGCGGCTGCGCAGAGCTGCGTCGCGAACACGCCGAGGCCGCCGGCGGCGCCCCAGATCAGCACGTTCGCGCCGGCCTGCATCTTGCAGCGCGTGATCAGCATGCGGTAGGCGGTGAAGTAGACGAGGCCGTAGGAGGCCGCCTCCTCCCAGTTCAGCGCGGTCGGCTTCGGCAGCAGCTGCTGCGCCTGGACCTTCGTGAACTGCGCGAAGGAGCCCCACGTCGTCTCATAGCCCCAAATCTTCTGCGACGGCGCGGCCATCGGGTCGAGGCCGTGCACCTCGGGGTCCTCGTAGGAGGCCTGGTTGCAGTGCACGACGACCTCGTCGCCGGGCTTCCAGCGCGTCACGCCGGCGCCGACCTTCCAGACGACGCCTGACGCGTCGGAGCCGCCGATGTGGTGGCCGAACTCGGGGTGGTCGCCGTAGCGCCACACGCCGACGGGCTCGCCGAGCGCGGCCCAGACGTTGTTGTAGTTGACGCCCGCGGCCATCACGCGGACGATCACCTCGAAGGCGCCCGGCTCGGGCACCTCGATCTCCTCGACCTGGAAGGCGTCCTTCGGTTCGCCTTGGCGCTCCTCGCGGATCACCCAGGCGGCCATCGTCTTCGGCAGCTCGCCGGGCTCGGTGCTTACGTCGGATACTTGCTGCAGGTCGAGTGCCACGTGCGGTTGAACCTCGCGAGTCGGGGACGGGATGCGAGAGCAATCCTACCCACGCCTCGCGCGCGAGGCGTGCCCGGGCGCGGCGGCGCCGGTGCGCGCGTGCGCTCAGACGCCGACTGTCTCGGGCTCGCGCCGCCGCGGCTCGGGCTCGGCGCCGGAGGCATCGCCGGCTGCCGTGCTCGCGCCTGCCTGCGCCTCGACGTCGCCGGCCTGCGCTTCGACTTGCTCCTCGGAGCGCTTGCGGATCAGCAGGAAGGCCGTGAGCGCGCCGAGCAGCGCGACGCCGGAGCCGAGCAGCAGGCCGTAGTGCAGCGCGTAGACGAACGCCTGCTGCGCGCCGTCGACGACGCGCGCGGGGACGCCGTGCGCGACGCCGCCGGAGCCGAGCCCGCCGGCGAGCTTCGCGCGCGCCGATTCGGGCAGCTGCGGCAGCAGTTCGTCGATCTTCGAGCGCCCGAGCGTCGCGACGAGCGCGCCGAGGATCGCGACGCCGAACGTGCCGCCGACCATGCGATTCATCGAGAGGATGCCCGACGCGACGCCGGCCTTCGTGCGGTCGACGGCGTTCATCGCGGCGAGGCTCATCGGCGACATGACGAAGCCCATGCCGACGCCCATCAGCATGAAGCCGGGCAGCAGCGCGCCGTAGCCACTCGAGACGGTCAGGTGCGACTGCCAGAAGAGCGCGCCCGAGACGCAGAGCAGGCCGAACGTGATCAGCGGGCGCGAGCCGACGCGGTCGGCGAGGCGCCCGGCGAGCGGCGCGATGACGATGATCATCACGGTCGACGGGAGGAAGCGCACGCCGGCTTCGAGCGGCGAGTAGCCGCGGATGTTCTGCATGTAGAGCGCGAGGAAGAAGAACATCGCGAGCATCGCGAAGCTGACGATGAAGGCGACGATGTTCGCGCCGAGGAACGTGCGCGAGCGGAAGAAGCTGAAGTCGACCATCGGCGAGGAGCGACGGCCCTCGACGAGCGCGAACGCGGTCAGGCCGACGGCGGCGACGGCGAACATCGACAGCTCGCGCGCGGAGCCCCAGCCCCATTCGTTGCCCTCGACGAGCGCGAGCACGAGCGCGGCGAGGCCGATCGTCAGCGTCGCGACGCCAGGGATGTCGACCGAGCGCGCGACTGTCTCGTCGCGCGACTCGCGCACGGCAAACAGCGAGATCACGACGGCGCCGACGGCGACGGGGACGTTGAGGAAGAAGATCGACTGCCAGCTGACGGACTCGACGAGGAAGCCGCCGACGACGGGGCCGATCGCGAGCGCCATCGCGGAGACGCCGGCCCACGTGCCGATCGCCTTGCCGCGCTCCTCCGGCGGGAACGCGTTCGTGATGATCGAGAGCGTCGCGGGCATCATCAGCGCGGAGCCGACGCCCTGCACTGCGCGCCACGCGACGAGCCACGTGTCGCTGGGGGAGAAGCCGATCGCGGCGCTCGCGGAGGCGAAGATGACGACGCCGGCGAGGAAGACTTTGCGCCGGCCGAACAGGTCGCCGAGGCGCCCGCCGGTGACGAGCAGCACGGCGAACGAGAGCGTGTACGCGTTGACGGTCCACTCGAGCGACGACGTCGAGGCGTCGAGGCTGCGCTGGATCGAGGGCAGCGCGACGTTGACGACGGTGTTGTCGAGCATGATCATGAACAGCGCGAAGCACATCGCGCCGAGCGCCCACCAGCGGCGGTTTCCGTCGTGCATCTGCAGTGCTCTGATTCGCTCGGTCATGCGTGGCTCTTTTCGTCTGTGGGTCGGTAGGCGGCAATCTCCTCGCGTCGCGCGAGGATCGGCTCGAGCGCGGCGCCGAGCGCGGCGGCCTCGTCGTCGAGCAGCGAGCCGATCAGCTCCTGCAGCGCCGAGAGGCGCGCCTGCCCGAGCGCGAGCGGGACGGCGCGGCCGGCGTCGGTCAAGCCGATGCGCTTCATCCGCCGGTCGGCAGGGTCCTCCTCGCGCCGCACGAAACCGCGCTCGAACAGCCCGTCGACGGCGCGGCTCATCGCCGGCAGCGAGACGCCGAGCGCCTCGGCGAGCGCCTTGACGGAGCGCTCCTCGCCGTCGGACTCGAGCACGCTGAGCGCCTTCAGCTGCGTGAACGACACGTCGAGCTCGCCGATCTTCTCGAAGATCCCGACGTTCGCGCTGCGCATCAGATAGCTCGCGAGCGCGTACATGTCGCGCGTGAGCTCCCCTCGGTCCGTCTCAGCAGGCGTCGATATTGATTGCATTAGAGAAAATATTATTAATAAATAATCTTTCCACGTGTGACGTGCATCACACTCGGCCGGACTCTCTTCGGACGGCGCTTGCGAGAATCTGGGCGTGGCGAAGGTTCCGATGCGTGTCATTGCAAAGCCTGCGGAGGGCGCGAGGAAGGTCTTGGCCGCTCGACACGCAGGTTCGATGGTCATCGGGGGAACCGATGGATCGAGGTCGTTCGTCTGCGGCAGTTGCAGAGATGTGCTCGTTAAGAACGTCGAGGCCGACCGGTGGGTCGTCTACGCGCACAACGCAACTGCCGCAGGTACCGACGACGAGTTCACGCCGCTTTATCGAGTCCGCGACATCGTCTTCCACTGCAAAGGCTGCGGCGCCTTCAACGAAGTCGTCGGTTAGTTGGGCGCCCGGTCGGACGCCGGCTGCCGGGCTGGACTACGCGCCGCTCGTCGAGAACGGCAGCTCGACGACTTCGGCCGTCGCGGCCGAGTCGCCGACGAGCACCGTCGCGCCCGGCTCGGCCTCGCGGCGCACGAGCGCGAGCGCGATCGGGCCGTGATGCGGCGAGAGCGCGAAGCTGCCGACCTGACCGACGACGCGCTCGCCGAGATAGAGCTGATCGCCGGTGCTCGCGGGCGCCGACAGGTGCAGCCCGCGCAGATGACGGTTCGGCTTGCCCTTCCAGTGCAGCCGCGCGACCGTCTCCTGGCCGACGTAGCAGCCCTTCGTGAAGCTGACCGCACGCTCGTTCAGCCCGGCCTCCTGCGGGATCGTCGTCTGATCGATGTCGACGCCGAAGCGCGGGCGGCCGCGTTCGATGCGGACGCACTCGGCCGCCTGCTCCGACACCGGCTGCGCGCCGCGCGCTCTGAGCGCCGCGGCAAGGCGCTCCGTGTCCTCGGCGTCGCAGAGCAAGTCGATGCCGACGTCCGTGCGGATCGCGAGCGCCGTGATTCCGTCGAGCTGCAGCGGCGCGTTTGCGTGCTCGGCCTCCGGCAGGCCCTCGGCGCCGGCGGCGCGCGCCGACTCGGGCCCGATCAGCGAGAGCAGGCCGCGCTCGAGCGTGCGCTTGTGCAGCTCGACGTCGTAGCCGACCTTGAAGCGGCGGATCATGTCGAACAGCTCCTGCAGCGCGACGCGCTCGGTGTCGAGCAGCAGTTCGACGGGCGTGCCGCCGGGTGCTGCCTCGTCCACGGACTGGGCGCCATCGGCGTTTGCGCCCGTGCCGCCATCGGCGTTCACGTACGTGCCGGCGACCGCAAGGATGCGCAGGTCGCCGAGCATCTTGCCCTTGTGCGTGAGGAACGCCGCGTAGCGGCCTTCGCCCGGCTGCACGTCCGCGAGCTCGTTCGTCACTTGGCCGTTGAGAAACTCGACCGCGCCCGAGCCGCTCAGCGCGAGCTTGCCGCGCTCTGAGCGGTCGAGCAGCCCGCAGCCCTCCGTGAGCGTGCGCTGCTCGGCACCGAAGAGGTCTGTGTCTGTCGCGGCCACTGCATCGAGCATAGCCGCGCTACGCTTGCGCGAATGGCCCTCGCAGACACGTTCCAGGCGATCGTCGATTCGCTGCCCGACGACTGGACCGACCTCGAGCTCGACATGCGTCTCGCCGACGAGTCGCGCTACGTCGAAGCGTCGCTTTACCTCACGACGTGCAACGCGCGGCCGTACTCGAAACACGACTGGCACTGGCGCCTGCTCGTCGCGCATCGCTTCGGCCACGCTGCCTCCGCGCCGACCGTGCACGGTGCGCTCGCGCTGCTCGACGACGCCGCGATCGAGGCCGAGCTCGTCGTGCGCGAGACGCGTAGCGGCCGCGCCGAGATCACACACGGCTGGGGCCGGCCGCAGTCGGCGCGCGAGGAGTTCCGCAGGCTGCGAGCGCAGTAGGCGTGGCGCGCGTCATCGCGCTCGTGCCAGACCTGCTGTTCGGTTCGCAGGTGCAGGGCTCGCTGCAGGCCGCAGGGCACGACGTCGCGCTCGCCGGCGACGAGGCGAAGGTGCGCGAGCGCTTGGCCGGCGGCGCGGCCGACGACGGCGATGGCGGCGGCGCGGTGCTCGTCGTCGACCTGACCGACGATCGCTTCGACGGTGCAGCGATCCTCGAAGCGCTCGCTGCCGACGGCGCGCTCGCGGGCGTCCAAACGCTCGCTTTCTACTCGCACGTCGACGCGGCCGTGCGCGAGCGAGCGCAGCAGGCCGGCTTCGACCTTGTCGTGCCGCGCTCGCGGATGGCGCGCGAAGGGGCCGCGCTCGTCGGCGGGCTCGCCGGCGAGGGCTGAGCCGGGAAAGAGCGGCTACGCCTAGCGGCGGTCGTGGGCCGTGCGCGCGCTAAGCGGCGACGGGATGCACGCCGCGGCGCACGAGCGGGTGCTCCGGCGACGCGCCCGGACCCGGAACGGCGCGCGACTGGCGCGCGGTCAGGCGCTCGCCGCACTTCTCGCACGTGCGGTGCTTGTCGACGCGACCGCCGCAGCCGCGATGTTCGAGCACGACGGCCGGGCCGGCGTCGGGCGCGGCGTACTCGTCGCCCCACTGCATCAGCGCGACGATCGTCGGCCACAGGTCGAGACCCTTATCGGTCAAGCGGTACTCGAAGCGCTCCGGACGCTGCTGGTAGCGCACGCGCTCAATAACGCCCTGCTCGACGAGGCGCTTCAGCCGCGCCTGCAGCACGTTGCGCGCGATCCCGAGGTTCTCCTGGATCTGGTCGAAGCGGCGCAGCCCGAGGAAGACGTTGCGCACGATCAACAGCGACCAGCGCTCGCCGACGACCTCGAGCGCTCCCGCGATCGAGCACGTCTGTGATTTGTAGTCGTTGCCGAGCATCCGCAGCTCAGCATAGCGGGGTGAGTTGCATCACGCAACCCATGTGCTAGGGTCCGTTGCGTCATGCAACTGAAGGGGTCTCCTCATGCAACGTAAGTGGATCGTCTCGCTCGTCGTCTGCACCGGCGTGTTCATGTCGAGCCTCGACCTGTTCATCGTCAACATCGCGTTCCCGTCGATCTCGAAGCACTTTGGCGGCGCTTCGCTCGGCTCGCTCTCGTGGATCCTCAGCGCGTACGCGATCGTCTTCGCGGCGCTGCTCGTCCCGGCCGGTCGCTGGGCCGACGCGTTCGGGCGAAAGCGCGCGTTCCTGCTCGGCCTCGGCATCTTCGTCGCCGCGAGCGCCGCGTGCGCGCTCGCGCCGTCGGTCGGCTTCCTCGTCGTCGCGCGGATCGTCCAGGCGGCCGGCGGCGCGCTGATGCTGCCGACATCGCTCGGGCTGATGCTGCCCGAGTTCGGCGCGCACGAGCGCCACGTCGCGATCGGCGCGTGGGCCGCGACGGGCGGCATCGCCGCCGCCGCCGGCCCGCCGCTCGGCGGTTTGCTCGTGCAAGCCGACTGGCGGCTCGTCTTCCTCGTCAACATCCCCGTCGGGCTGCTCGGCCTCGGCTTCGGCATCCGCACGCTCGCCGAGCGTCGCGAGCAGAACGCCGCGCGCCCGGACGTGCTCGGCGCGCTCGCGCTGATCGTCGCGATCGGCGCGCTCGTCGTCGCGATCGTCAAGGGCCAGGAATGGGGCTGGAGCTCGGCTTCGGTGATCGCGCTGCTCGCCGTCACCGTGCTGCTGCTGCCGGCGATCTGGTGGCGCTCCGAACGCCACGCTGCGCCGATCGTCGAGCCCTCGATGCTGCGCGTGCGCAGCTTCGGCCTCGCCGTCAGCGCCTCCGTGCTGTTCTTCGCCGGCTTCGGCGCGATGCTGCTCGCCGGCGTCCTGTTCCTCACGTCGGTCTGGCACGAGGACGTGCTGACGGCCGGGTTGATGCTGTTCCCCGGCCCGGCGATGGCGACCGCGTTCAGCATCCCCTCGGCGCGCCTCGGCGCGCGCTTCGGCTATCGCCTGCCGGGCATCGCCGGCGCGATCCTGTTCTGCATTGGACAGCTCTGGTACATCACGCAGACCGGCGACGCGGCTCACTACGTGACCGAGTACCTGCCCGGGATCGCCGTCGGCGGCGCCGGCGTCGGTCTGATGATCCCGACGCTGACCGGCGCCGGCGCATCGTCGCTGCCGCCCGAGCGCTTCGCGACGGGCGCGGCCGTCTTGACGATGGGCCGGCAGATCGGCGCCGCGCTCGGCGTCGCCGTGCTCGTCGCGGTGCTCGGCACGGCGACGCGCGACGCGGCCGACTTCCACTCGGCGTGGCTGATCTCCGTGATCGGCGGCGCCTCCGCGGGCCTGCTGCTCGCCGCGATCGGTCCGCCCGTCAAGCGCGCGGTGGGCTCGCCGGCCGGCGAGGCGCCAACGATCTCCGAGCCGATCGCCGACCCGCTGATCGTCGAGCCGCTCGTGATGGAGGAGGTAGCGTGAGCACGATCGAGCAAGCGCCCGCGAGCACGCGCAGCCGCACGTTCAGCTGGCAGGACCCCGCGGCGACGGCCGCCGAGGGATTGAAGCTAGCCGGGCTCGACTACATCCGCGCGATCTCCTCGGGCGAGCTCCCGCCGCCGCCGATCGCCGAGCTGCACGGCTTCGAGATCGTCGAGGCCGAGGAGGGCAGGGCCGTGTTCGCGCTGACGCCGGCCGAGTGGATGTACAACCCGATCGGCATGGTCCACGGCGGCATCGCCGCGACGATCCTCGATTCGTGCATGGGCTGCGCCGTGCACACGACGCTGCCCGCCGGAGTCGGCTACACGACGACCGACCTGCAGGTCCGCTACATCCGCGCGATGGGCGAGGCGACCGGGCGCGTGCTCGCCGAGGGGCGCGTCGTGCACCGCGGCAAGCGCACCGCGACGGCCGAGGGGCGCGTGTTCGTGGAGTCCGACGAGAAGCTGATCGCGCACGGGACTACGGGCTGCGTGATCTTCGGCTGAAGCGGCTGACCCCCGCGGTATCTGCGATCTACTTGAGGTAGCCCGCTTTGCGGAGGTCGCTACGTGCGCTCTGAACTGCGGCCCCTGAACTAACGAGCGTCTTGCTGTATTTCCCGGACTTCGTACGAACCGTGTCGAGAGCTGCTCGATTGCGCTCGAGGGTACGCTCGATCTTCTTTTGGTCGTTTTGAAGTCTTTCTCGGTCCTTTGGCGGCATTACTTCCCCTCTTTCTCAGCTTCCATCGTATCGATCTGGTCAAGCAGAAACTCGATATCGGACTGAGATTTTTCGAGAGATTGATCGCTCTCGGCTAGGCGCTGACTTAGGTCCTCGATCGTACCGACGGCATCCTGGAGTTCGTCTTGAAGGAGATTGGCATTGCTATCGAGTTGAGCGATTGGCTCAGACGCTTTGAAAGGTCCCAGCTGAGTGAGCCATCTACGGCCTCCGATAAGGCCGACGACAGAGACCCCCACGTACACGACGGCGAATAGCACGGCCAGTCGTATCGCGAAGATGACGACGGAATTCGCGACGATGTTGTCGACGAAGTTTGGGTTTGCCGAGTTCCTGACATGGTGAGGAAAAGCTTCGGCGATCCCAAAGACGAGGAGCGCCGCCGCGCCAACCACAACGACGATCCCAAGCACTTGCTGGGCACGGTTCGCACCCGAGTCTTGTGGCTCCGTGCTGGCGGGCTCGAGCATCCTTGCATTGGTAGCCAATCAACCGGACGCTTTCCGTCTTCTTGAATGCGGTCGTGTCGGTCAACGCGGCGAGCGCGCTCAGCTTCAGCTCGCCTGCGTAGCCTGCGCGCGCCCGATCTCGGCGAGTTCGGCCTCGCTCGGTTCGAGCGGCACGATCGCGCCGTTCGGCACGCGTTGGCCGTTCGGCAGCCAGCGGCCGATGCGCACGGAGAGCGCGGCGCGGATGACCATCCCGTGGCAGACGACGAGCGCCGGCAGCGCGCCCTGCTCGATCTCCTCGAGCGCCGCCTTGACGCGCTCCTCCTGAGCGACGAACGACTCGCCGCCGGGGAAGGCGAAGTCGGGCTCGGCGTTGGCGAACTTCGCGAACTGCTCGGGCGCTTCGGCGATCACGTCGGCGAACGAGCGGTTCGTCCAGTCGCCGGCGTCGGTCTCCATCAGGCGCGGGTCCTCGCGCGGCTCGAGGCCGATCCGCGCGGCGACGGCATCGGCCGTTTCGCGCGCGCGCAGCAGCGGGCTGCACCACAGCGCGGCGAAGCCGTACGAGGCCGCGCGCTCGGCGAGCTCGAGCGCCTGCGCGCGGCCGGTCTCGTCGAGCGGGACTTCCTGCTGGCCCTGGAAGCGGCCCTCGCGGTTGTACGCCGTCTGGCCGTGACGCGCGAGGTAGATGCCGCCGGAGACGTCGCCGTCCGTGGAAGTTGGCCCGCCGGTGCGCGCGGAGCCGGTCAGGACCGGTCGAAGCGGTCGAGGTTCATGACCTTGTCCCACGCCGCGACGAAGTCGCGCGCGAACTTCTCGCCGGCATCGTCGGCCGCGAATACCTCCGCGAGCGCGCGGAGCTCCGAGTTCGAGCCGAACACGAGGTCGACGGACGTCGCCGTCCACCTCAGCTCGCCGCTGTTGCGGTCGTGGCCCTCGTAGACGTTCTCGGCCGAGCCCGACGGCTTCCACTCGGTGCCCATGTCGAGCAGGTTGACGAAGAAGTCGTTGCTCAGCGTCTGCGGGCGGTCGGTGAAGACGCCGTGCCGGGACTGACCGAAGTTCGCGCCGAGCGCGCGCAGCCCGCCGATCAGGACGGTCATCTCGGGAGCGGTCAGCCGCAGCATGTACGCACGCTCGAGCAGCCCGTGCTCCAGCACGAGTGGCTCTCCCGCAGGCAGGTAGTTGCGGAAGCCGTCGACGGTCGGCTCGAGCACGGCGAACGAGTCCGCGTCGGTCTGCTCCTGCGAGGCGTCGGTGCGTCCCGGCGCGAAGGGGACCGAGACGTCGTAGCCGGCGTCCTTCGCGGCCTGCTCGACGCCGGCGCATCCGCCGAGCACGATCAGGTCGGCGCGCGACACCTGCTTGCCGGCCGACTGCGCGCCGTTGAAGTCGCGCTGGATCTGCTCGAGCGTCTGCAGCGCGCCCGCGAGCTCACCCGGTTCGTTGATCTCCCAGTCCTTCTGCGGCGCGAGGCGAATCCGCGCGCCGTTCGCGCCGCCGCGCTTGTCGGTGCCGCGGAACGACGACGCCGCCGCCCACGCGGTCGATACGAGCCGCGAGATCGAAAGTCCCGAAGCGAGGATCTGCTGCTTCAGCGAAGCGATGTCGTCCGCGTCGATCGGCTCGTGACCGAGCGCCGGCACGGGGTCCTGCCAGAGCTGCGTCTCCGGGATCCACGGCCCGAGGTAGCGCGACACGGGGCCCATGTCGCGATGGAGCAGCTTGTACCAGGCCTTCGCGAACGCGTCCGCGAGCTGATCGGGGTTCTCGTAGAAGCGCCTCGAGATCGGCTCGTAGATCGGGTCGAAGCGCAGCGCGAGGTCCGTCGTGAGCATCATCGGCGCGTGGCGCTTGGACGGATCGTGCGCGTCCGGCACGGTGTCCTGCGCCTCGGCGTTCTTCGGCGTCCACTGCTTCGCTCCGGCCGGGCTCTCGGTCAGCTCCCAGTCGTACTCGAAGAGGTTCTCGAGGAAGCCGTTGTCCCACTTCGCCGGCTGCTTCGTCCAGGCGCCCTCGAGGCCGCTCGTCAGCGTCTGCGCGCCGTTGCCGTTTCCGGCGCTGTTCTTCCATCCGAGGCCCTGCTGCTCGATCGGCGCGGCCTCTGGCTCGGGGCCGAGGTTGCTCGGGTCGACGGCGCCGTGCGTCTTGCCGAACGTGTGGCCGCCGACGATCAGCGCGACCGTCTCCTCGTCGTTCATCGCCATGCGCGCGAACGTCTCGCGGATGTCGTGAGCTGAGGCGAGCGGGTCGGGGTCGCCGTTCGGGCCCTCCGGGTTGACGTAGATCAGGCCCATCTGCACCGCGCCCAGCGGCCCCTTCAGCTTGCGCCCGTCGCTGTAGCGCTCGTCTCCGAGCCACGTGTCCTCGCTGCCCCAGTAGATCTCCTCGGCCTCCCAGATGTCCTCGCGGCCGAAGCCGAAGCCGAACGTCTGAAAGCCCATCGACTCCATCGCGACGTTGCCCGTGTAGACGAGCAGGTCGGCCCAGGAGATCTTGCGCCCGTACTTCTGCTTGATCGGCCACAAGAGGCGCCGCGCCTTGTCGAGGCTCGCGTTGTCGGGCCAGCTGTTCAGCGGCGCGAAGCGCTGTGCGCCTTGGCCGCCGCCACCGCGCCCGTCGGCGATTCGATAGGTGCCGGCCGCGTGCCAGCTCATCCGGATGAACAGCGGGCCGTAGTTGCCGTAGTCCGAGGGCCACCAGTCCTGCGAGGTGCTCATCAGCTCGATCAGGTCGCGCTTCAGCGCCTCGAGGTCGAGCGTCGCGAACTCCTTCGCGTAGTCGAAGCCCTCGCCCATCGGGTCCGACAGCGGCGAGTGGCGGTGCAGCACGGTGAGGTCGAGCTGGTTCGGCCACCAGTCGTGGTTCGTCCTCGGGTGGGGCACCTCCGAGGTCGGGCTCGGGATTGCCGGGTTCTCGCTCTCGCTGACGCTCTCAGTCATTCTCTTCGTGTCCCTTTCTGCTTCTCAACGGTGGCCGAGCACGAGGGTATCGAGGCAAGCGCGTCTGAGTCGGAATCCGGAAATGCGGACGGATGATGCGCCTATAGCCCCGAGCACTGCTCAGCCGTGAAACACGGCCTCGATGTTGTGCCCGTCGGGATCGAGCACGAACGCGCCGTAGTAGCCCTCGCCGTAGTGCGGGCGCGGGCCGGGCGGGCCGTGTTCTTGACCGCCGGCGGCAAGCGCGGCGGCGTGGAAGGCGTGCACCTGCTCGATCGTGTCGGCCGCGAACGCGACGTGGATCGGAGCGCCGACGCCGTAGTCGGTCGAGATCGCGAAGTCCATCTTCTCGGCGCTGCCGAACTCGATCTCGCTCGGCAGCACGTCACTCGTGTTCGTTTCGTCGAAGCCGAGTGGTGCGAGCGCCTGCAGGTAGAAGTCACGGCTGCGCTGCAGATCGCTGACGCCGATCGTGACGTGGTCGAGCATGACGCGGCGGGTGGGCATGTCGTGGTCATACCCGATCGCGCGAGGGCTTGCACGCTCGCCACCACAGCGGGCTCCCCGGTGGGCAAGCCGACCCGTCATAGACTCCAGCCATGCGTCGCAGGGTCACCTTCTCGCGCAACCTGACGCTCTCGCTGTCGCGCACGTGCCGCTGCTTCTGCAAGTACTGCTCGTTCGCGACGCACCAGGCGCACCTGTACACGCCGGACGAGGTGATCGGGATCCTCGACGGCGCGGCGAAGCGCAACGTCAAGGAGCTGCTAGTGCTGACCGGCGAGAAGCCGGAGGTCAACGCGGGCGTCGCCGCGCGGCTGGCAGAGCACGGGCACGAGGACTTCACGGCGTACGTCGTCTGGACATGCGAGCGCGCGCTCGAGTGGGGCCTCTTGCCGCACACGAACCTCGGCGTGCTCTCGCGCGAGGATCTCGCGCGGTTGCGCGAGGTGACCGCCTCGCAGGGCTTGATGCTCGAGTCGGTCTCCGAGCGCTTGATGCAGACGGTGCACGCCGGCTCGCCGACGAAGCACCCGGCGCGGCGCCTGGAGACGATCCGCGCGGCCGGCGAGCTGAAGATCCCGTTCACGAGCGGAATCCTCGTCGGGATCGGCGAGTCGGAGGACGAGCGCGTGGCCTCGCTCGAAGCGATCGCGCACGTGCACGCCGAGCACGGCCACGTCCAAGAGGTGATCCTGCAGAACTTCGTCCCGCACCAGCGCTACTACGGCGAAGAGCCGGCCGAGATCGCCGACGCTGCAGCCCGTGCGTACTGGCAGACGGGCGTCGCGAACGATGGCGAGGACGGCGCCGCGTTCGAGCGCCCGAGCCTGCCGCTGCCCGACTGGGCCTGCCCGGTCAGCATCGAGGACATGAAGCGCCTGATCGCCGAGACGAAACGGCTGATGCCCGATGTCGGCATCCAGATCCCGCCGAACCTCGCCGACTGGTGGGGCGAGCTCGTCGCCGCCGGCGCGACGGACCTCGGCGGCTTGAGCGCGAACGGCGACCACATCTCCCCGGAGCACCCGTTCCCCTCGCCGCACCAGGTGCGCAAGGAGCTGCAGCGTGACGGCATCGCCCTCACGGAGCGACTATGCGTCTACCCGGAGTACATCGACCAGGAATGGGTCGCGCCGGGCGTGCTCGACACGATCAAGGCGAAGTACTGGAGCTTCATCCCGCGGCGCGGCTCGGGGCGCACCGATCCGCCGGCGCCGATCCGCCGCGACCTCGTGCCGGCGGCGATCGAGCGCGGCCGCGAAGGGCTCGCGCTGAGCGCCGAGGAGCTGACGGCGATGTTCGCCGAGACGCGCCCGGAGGTCATCGAGGAGATGCGCGAGGCCGCCGACGAGCTGCGCGCGGAGCTCGCGGGGGAGACGGTCACGTTCGTCGTCAACCGCAACATCAACGTCTCGAACGTCTGCACCGTCGGCTGCGCGTTCTGCGGCTTCGGCCAAGGCAAGCGCTCGCCGGACGCCTACGAGCACGACCGCGACGAGTTCTCCAGGCGCGTAGCCGAAGCGGTCGACTACGGCGCGAGCGAGCTGTGCATCCAGTCGGGCATCCACCCCGACTGGTCGCTCGAGGACTACCTCGGCTGGCTGCGCTTCGCGAAGGAGCTCGCGCCGCAGCTGCACCTGCACGCTTACAGCCCGATGGAGATCGCGCACATGTGCGACATCTCCGGATTGCCACCGAGCGAGGTCTTCGCACAGCTGCGCGACGCCGGCCTCGGCTCGACGCCGGGCACGGCCGCGGAGGTGCTGCACGACGGCGTGCGCGAGCGGATCTCACCGAACAAGCTGCCCGTCGCGCGCTGGGTCGAGATCATCGAGGCCTCGCACCGCGCCGGGCTGCGCTCGACCTCGACGGTCATGTTCGGCCACATCGAGGAGCCGTGGGAGCTTGCCGAGCACATGCGCGTCGTGCGCGAGCTGCAGGAGCGCACCGGGGGGATCACCGAGTTCGTGCCGCTCTCGTTCATCCCCTTCCAAACGCTGCTCGGGCGAACGCACGGCGTCGAGGAGATCTCGCGCGAGGAGAACCTCAAGCACACGGCCGTCTTCCGCCTCGCGCTCGGTCGCACGATCACAAGCCTGCAGGCCTCGTGGGTGAAGATGGGCCTCGACGCCGCGACGGAGTCGCTGCGCTGGGGCGTCAACGACCTCGGCGGCACGCTGATGGAGGAGTCGATCAGCCGCCTCGCCGGCAGCTACCACGGCACGAAGCTCGACCCCGACGAGCTCGTCGCGGCCGCGCATCGCGCCGGGCGCCCGGCCGCCGAGCGCACGACGCTGTATGAGATTCGACGGCGCTACGGGCTCGCCGTCGCCGCCTGAGCGCGCGCACGGCTGCATCGCGCATCGGGTCCCCGCGGCTGTCTCAAGCCTTCGCGAACTGCCCGTGGAAGCTGAACGGGATGTGGTGCGGGACGCGCGCTCGAGCGAGCTCCTCGAGGCCGGCGGCGTTGAGCACGAGCAGGAACGACGTCTCGGCGGCGGCGTCGAGCACGACTGACAGCAGCACGCCGTCGTCCTCGTCCTCGGCGCCCGGCCTCGCGACGAACACGGGCTCGCCGGGGAAGCAGCCGTCCTGCGACCACGATCGCGCGGAGCCGTCACGCGTGTCGATCTTGACGATCTGCTCGATCCAGCCGCTCGGGCCGTTGCTGTTGCCCCAGGTGTAGCGGTACGGACGCTCGTTGCAGCGCCCGTAGTTGATCCGCGGCAGCTCGAAGTCGACGTCGGCGAGCCGCTCGCGGCTGACCGAGCGATCGGCCGGCCGCAGCCGGAAGCGCGTCAGCTCGGCGCTCGCGAGCGGCTTCTCGCCGGCGCGCAGCCGGTCGAGGTAGAGGTCCTCGATCACGCCGGCGTCCTCGTAGGCGCAGAGATCGACGACGACCTCCTCGCCGTCGTCGTAGGCGTTGACGTGGTGGAAGGCGAAGCAGGCATCGCTCCGAAAGCCGCCGATCGCCTCGCCGGTCGAGCGCTCGACGAGCGTGAAGCGCGTGCCGAGCTCGGGCTTCCAGCGGTAGTTCTCGATGTACGGGCGTCCGGACAGCGCGAGCGCGAGCGGGTTGACGACGAGCGGGAACTCGGCGAGCACGAGCCAGCGCTCGCTGAGGCCGAAGGAGTGCATGTAGGCGGGCTCCTTGACGGGCAGCGAGCAGACCACGCGAGGCGTGCTCTGGTGCGGCGCGACGTGAAAGAAGCGGTAGCTGCTGACGCGCCCGAGCTTCGCGGCGTAGTTGAGTATGCCGCCGTCGGCGCGCTCGAGCTGCGGGTGCGCGGTCGTCAGCACGCCGGGAACCTCATATGGCTGAACGCCGGCCGTCTCGAGCGTGTGCGGGTCGAACTGCACGGGCATCGGCGTCTCGGTCATCGCGATGAAGCGCTCGCCGAGCTGCGTGACGTTGATGTTGGCGTTGTCGGGCAGCGTCTTGCCGGGCTGGAACATGCTCTGCACGCGCTTGAACAGCGAGCGGCACGGATCGGTCGCGAACTCGCCGTAGACGAGCTTGCCCTGCTCCGTCGCGGCACGGTATGAGCGGCTCTGCAGGTAGCGGTTGCCGTAGGAGACCTTGCCGTCGGCGACCGTGAAGCGATGCAGCATCGCGAGCCCGTCGAACCAGTGGCGCAGAGCTTGCTCGCCGACCTCGAACTTCGCCGGGCCGGTGCGCAGCAGCGAGCCGCTCAGCCAGACGGGCAGCTCGCCGCTGAGCGGAAGCTCGTCGATCGTGGTCTCGCGCTCGAGCGTCGAGAAGCCGAGCGCCGGCGGCCCGGCATGGTCCGCGACGGGCGGTTTTGTCGCCGAGGCGGCTCGGGCGGGAGAGGCGGGCTTCGCGGGGGCAGCCATAACAATTCCTCCTGAATGGTTCGGATGGGACCATACATAACGTACGCTACGCTGCCGAACATGTCAAGCACCGCGGTGGCGCCGCGTCTGACGGAGACGTCCTACATCGTGCTCGGGCTGCTCGAGCAGGGCGAACCGGCGACGCCATACGACCTCAAGCGGATCGCGCAAGTGAGCACGAACAACTTCTGGACGGTCCCGCACACGCAGCTCTACACCGAGTGCGCGCGGCTCGCGGCGGAGGGGCTGCTGGACGAGCGCCAGGAGGAGACGGGCAGGCGCAGACGGATCTACCGGCTGACCAAGCGCGGGCGCGAGCTACTCGAGCAGTGGCGCAACGAGCCGGCGAGCGAGCAGTACGAAATGCGCGACGCGGCGACGCTGAAGCTGTTCTTCGGCGGCGACCCGGCGAAGCTCGCGGTCAAGCAGCTGGAGGCGCACAAGCGCCGTCTCGCCGAATACGAAGAGCTGCACAAGGCCGTCGACGTGCTCCCGGAGGGCCAGCGCCTGGCGCTCGACTGCGGCCTCGGCCACGAGCGCGAGTTCGTCCGCTTCTGGTCGCGGATCGCGAAGGGCGATCGCTAGCGGTACCGCGTGCGGCGCCGCTCGGCAACGCATCGCGCTCGCTCGCTCGCTGCCGCGTGCCTCAGCGGAACATGTCCTCCTCGAGCGGGCGCAGCAGCGCGGCGGCGCCGGGACCGTCGTCGTCGCTGAGATAGCGCTCGAGCCCGTCGACGACGACGACGGGCTCGCGCGAGTCCTTCGCGCGGGCGAGCTCGCCGAGCGCGGCGGCGGCGTCGGCGACGGCGAGCCACGTCGCGCGCAACTGCAGGCCGCTGGAGTCGGTCAGCCCGCGCCAGTCGTCGAGCGGCTGCATCCCGGCGAGGCCGATCGTCACGTCGACCTGACCGTGGCGCCAGGCGCGGCCGAAGCTGTCGGTGATCAACACGCCGACGCGCGCTCCGCAGAGCTCGCGAAGCCGCGCGCGGATGCGCCGCGCGGAGCCGTCGGGATCGCGAGGCAGCACGACCAGCGTGTCGGGGTCGGCCGAGTTCGACGCGTCGACGCCAGCGTTCGCGCAGACGAAGCCGTGTCGCGTGCGGGCGATCAGCACGCCACGCTCGGCGCGCACGATCTCATCCGACTCGTCGAGCACGACCTGCACGACGCGCGCGTCGCGGACGCTCCCGTCGGGCGGTGCGAGCGGGCCGGCGGCAAGCTCGCGAGCGCGCTCGCTCGGCTCGACGCCGTCCAGCGAGACGACAGCGCCCTCGGACTTCGATACGACCTTGTGTGCGATGACGAGCAACTGCCCGTCGCGCAGTCTCTTGCCTTCGCCCTCGACCGCGGCGGCGATCAGCGCGGCGAGGTCGTCTCCGGCGCGTAGCTCGGGCAGGCCGTCGACGGCACGGGCGCTCAGGCTCGGCACGGCGACGGCCCGCTCAACCGGCGGTGAGGATCGTTTTTATTTGTTGCGGTTCGGTCTGTGCGAGCACGCCGCGCGTCAGCGGTGCGCCGCCGGCCGCTTCGTCAAGGCGCTCGCGCAGGGCAGCGAGGTCGGCGCCCGTGTCGATGTCGAGCAGCAGCGAGGAAGGACGCTCGAGGACGCACGAGACCCCGGCATCGCGCGCGAGCGCTTCGTGGCGCGCGCAGCTGCCGGCGCCGAAGCTCGGCGCGATCGCCTCGGGCGGCGCGATCAGCAAGCCGTTCGTGCCCGTCCCGTGGCGGTCGGGCACGATCACGACGTGCGGGTGCCCTGCCCGTACGTCGCTCGCGGCGATCAGCGCGTCGAGCTCGTCCGGGTCGAGCGCGGGGCAGTCGCCGGGCACGCAGAGCACGCGCTCGGCCCCGTCGGCGAGTGCGCGGGTGACGCCGAGCGCGACGGCGGCCGACTGGCCGAGCTCGGCCGTGTCCTCGATCATCAGCGCTCCGTGCTGCTCGGCGGTATCGCCGATGCTCTGCTCGCACGTAACGACGATCGTCCGCTCGATCGCCGCGCTTTCGGCGAGCGCGCGCAGCACGTCGGCGACCATCGCGCGCGCGAGCCGTTCGCGCAGGGTGTCCTCGACGCTCGCGCCGAGCCTCGACTTGGCCGAGGCGAAGCGCTTCACGGGGAGGATCGCTGCGGTGCGCATCGCGCCCACGATAGTGCCCGACTAAGCCAAGGCGAGGGCGAAGTCGAGCACCTGCTCGGCCACGCTCGCGCGCGAGGCCGCGTCGTTCATCCGCGTCTCGGCTTGCAGCGCCGGGACGCGCAGGCCGGCGCTCTCATCGGCGACGATCCCGTCGAGCAGCTCGCCGTAGAAGTCGGCTACGCCACGCGCGCTGCAGTCGAGCGCGGCGAAGGCCATGAACGCGGCCGTCGGCCCCTTCAGGACCTCGCCGCCGACGATCGGGCTGACGGCGACGACCGGCGCGCGCGCATCGAGGAGCGCCTCGCGGATGCCCGGCACGGCGAGGATCGGAGCGATCGACGCGAGCGGGTTCGACGGCCCGATCACGATCGCCTCGGCGCGCGCGATCGCGGCGAGCGCCTGCTCGCTCGGCCGCGCCTGCTCGGCGCCGCGAAACTCGAGCCCCTCGACCGGCCCCGCGGCGCGGTCGCGGATCATGAACTCCTGAAAAGAGCGCCAGCCCTCGCTCGTGCGCACCCACGTGCGCACGGGGTCGTCGCTCATCGGCAGCACGCTCGCGCCGAGGCCGATGCTCGCGGTCAGCCGCGTGAGCGCTGCGGTCGGCGACAGGCCCTCGGCGAGCATCCGCGCGCGCTCGATGCACCACGCGAGGTCGCGGTCGCCGAGGTTGAACCAGACCTCGGCGCCGAGCGCCCGCAGGGCGTCCATCACGAGGAAGCTGTCATCGCGCAGGCCCCAGCCGCGCTCGTCGATCAGATCGGCGAGCCAGAAGGAGACCAGGTCGGGATCGGGCGAGACGTGGGCGCCGTAGATCTCGATGTCGTCGCCGGTGTTGACGAGCACGCTCAGCCGCTCTGCGCCGACGACGTCGAGCATGCCGCGGGCGAGCTTGGCGCCGCCGGTGCCGCCCGCGAGCACGACGACCTCGCCGCCGGACGCGTCGCTGCCGTTCACTCCCAGTCGGGGTCGGGCAGCCCGGTCAAGCGGATCCCGGCGTGCACCTTGTAGCGCGAGTTGACGCCGATCAGCAGCGGAGTCAGCGACTCGGTGATCCGCGCCATCTCCAGGCGCCCGGTATCGACACAGCGGAGCCCGTCGATCCGCTCGATCAGCCGCGCGGCCTGCTGCTTGTCGGCGCGCTTGTCGCCGCACAGCAGCACGTCCTGTTCGAGCGGGTGCTCGAGGTCGCTGAGCGAAGCGGCGCTGATCGTGTGCAGCGCCGAGACGACGCACACGCCGTCGGGGACCATCTCGGCGGCCTGCTGCGCGGCGGACCCCTGCCACACGCCGAGCATCCGCGTGGCCTTGCCGCCTACGGCCGCTGCGAGCGGCACCGTCGCGTCGATCAGCAGCTGTCCGGGCGTCAGCACGTCCTTGAGGTTCGTCAGCGTCTCGGAGTGGTTGCGAAACGGCACGCTGAGGATCACGATCGACGCGGCGCGGGCGGCGTCGGCGTTCTCGTGAGCCGAGCACTCCGCGCCGGGCACCGTCTCGCGCGCTCGCTCGGCGGCTTCCTCGGCGCGGGCGGCGTCGCGCGAGCCGATCGCGATCGGGACGCCGGTGCGAGCGAGCCGGACGGCGAGTCCGAAGCCGAGCGCGCCGGATGCTCCGATGATCGCGACTGGGTCGGCGTCAGGGGATTGCATCGCGGCGAGTATAGGCTCAAGCACGACGGGCACGACCGGGTCGAGCTTGACGCTTATGCGAACATATGTTCGTATGGGAACGAGATCACGACAGCGCGCAGCGATCAGCACCCGGCGGTGGGAGCATCGGGCGCTGCGCGTGAATGCGGCGCTCGCAGGCGCGGTGCAGCGGTGCCGTTCGGCCGTCAGTCGCGCCGGGCCGCGGCGGGGCTCGCCGGGCGGCGTCGGGTCCGCGCCGGCGTCCTTGCGGCGGTCGTCGGCGCGGCGCCGAGGACCGATGCGGGCCATCCGGCCCGAGCCGACACCTCGGGTGCCTGCTCGGCGTGGTCTGGCGCCTCGCTGTGGACGATGCTCAGGTGTTGGCGGCCGCGCCGCTCGAGCGGCGCGAGGAAGAGGGCTTCACGGATGAGCCCCTCGACCGTTGTGCCGCAAATGCGCGCGAAGTCCTTGAGCAGTCGACGCTCTTCGACCGAGAAGCGAACGCTCAGCGTCCCAATATTCGGGTCCGACATATCGCGGATCGTATGTGGCCAATCCCATCTAGTCAAATGCATGGACCTGGATACATGCGGCTGGCATGTTGTCGGCGGTGCCGCGCGCTCCTAAACCAGACCCGGCGCTCGCGTCGGCCTTGCGCCGTCTGCGCGAGGATCGCGGCCAGACGCGTGAAGCTCTCGCGTTCCACGCGGGCGTGACGACGGGCTCGCTCGCGCGCATCGAGCTCGGGCAATCCTCGCCGAGCTGGGACACGGTCCGAAAGGTCGCGAAGGCGCTCGAGATATCGCTCGTGGAGCTGGCGCAAGCCGTCGAAGCGGACGAGCCGTGAGCGAGGTCTGACCGCGCTCGATCGCGGTCGTCTGGCGCGCTCGATTCAATGCAACTGTGACAACTGTCACGGTTGCGAACCGATCACGAAGCTCGCCCGGCCGTCGACGGGGGTCGCGGGCGTCTAAGTTCACGCTGTGATTACGCCTTGAGGCTCGATCCGGCGCTCATCCCCGGCCTGCGGCAGGGTCTGCTCACGCTCTTGGCAGCCGACGCCGAGGCGATGGCCGGGACGCTCGTCACGCCCGACTGGCAGATGCACGAGATCGCGACGCCACGCGCGCGGATGGAGCGGTGCTGGGCGTTGCTCGATGCGATCGGCTGGACCGGCGCGCCGGCGGCGCTCGAGCTCGATCCGGCGTGGCACGGCGCGACGATCGGCGAAGCGTGCGAGGCGATCGTGCCGCTGCTCGAGGAATGGGTCGCGGAAACGGCCGCGGAGGATCCGCGTGTCGCCGCGCAGGTCGCCGCGCTCGAAGGTCTGCGCGAGCTCGCCGCGAACGCCCGCTGACGCCCTATCGTTGAGCAGCGATGCAGGCAACGCCGAAGACCGTGAGGATCAGGGAGGTCGGCCCTCGCGACGGCTTCCAGAACGAGCCGGAGACGATCGCGACGAACGAGAAGGTCGAGCTGATCGACGCTCTCGCGCGAACGGGCGTGCGTCGAATCGAGGCGACGAGCTTCGTTCGCGCGGACGTGATCCCGCAGCTCGCCGACGCGGCGCTTGTGCTCGAGCGGATCGACGTGCCTGACGGGGTCGCCGTCAGCGCGCTCGTGCCGAATGCACGCGGGCTCGACGCCGCGCTCGAGCACCGCGCGAAGATCGACGAGATCAACGTCTTTCTCTCGGCGTCTGAGACGCACAACCGCAAGAACGTCAACCGCACGGTCGCCGAGTCGCTGACGGAGCTCGAGCGCGTACTCGGGCGCGCGCGAGAGGCCGGGCTGCGCTGCGAGGGCGTCGTCTCGACGTCGTTCGGCTGTCCCTACGAGGGCCACGTCGCACCCGAGCGCGTGCTCGAGATCGCCGCGCGCTTGCGTGACGCAGGCGCGCAGGAGATCGGCTTCGGCGATACGACGGGCATGGCGAATCCGCGTCAGGTCGGCGATTTCTTCGATCTCGCGAAATCGTCGCTCGGGGCGGGGGTCGAGCTGACGGCACACTTCCACAACACGCGCGGGCAGGGCCTCGCGAACGTGCTCGCCGCGCTGCAGGCCGGCGTCGAGAGCTTCGAGTCGAGCTTCGGCGAGCTCGGCGGCTGCCCGGTGCCGGCGGGCGCGACGGGCAACATCGCCACAGAGGATCTCGTCTCGATGCTGCACGAGATGGGCGTTGAGACGGGCATCGATCTCGCGGCGCTGCTCGCCTGCGCTCGTCGCGCGCAGGAGATCCTCGGCCGACCGCTCGGCAGCCACACGATCGTGGCGGGTCCCGTCGAGTGGGCCTGAGGGCCTAGCTCGTCAGCGCTGCGTCGGCTGCCTCGCGCGCACCCTCACGCGCCGCCGCGACGCAGTACTCCTGCACGGCGATCTCCATCTCGAGCGTCTGCGCGAGGGCCGGCCGCGCGGAGGCGTCGATCACGCGCTTGGCGCGGCCGACGGCGATGTGCGAGTTGGCGAGCAGCTCGTCGACGAGCGCCTGCGTGGCGCCCTCGAGCTCCTCGGCCGGGACGACGCGGTTGACGAGGCCGATGCGCTCGGCCTCGCTCGCGTCGATCGTGCGCGCGGTCATGATCAGCTCCTTCGCGCGGCCGAGGCCTACGACGGCCGGCAGCCGCGTCGAGCCGCCGACGTCGGGGATGATCCCGAACTTGACCTCGGGCAGGCTGAACTGGGCGTCGTCGGCGGCGATCCGCAGATCGCAGCCGAGCGCGACCTCGAGCGCGCCGCCGACGCACGTGCGGTGGATCTGGCAGACGACCGGCTTTGCCATCTCTTCGCAGATGTTCGGGCAGTCGAGGAAGACTTTGCGAAACGGGCGCAGGTGACCGGGCTGCCCGGCCGATTCGGCGAGCTCGGCGAGGTCGACGCCGGCCGAGAAGACGGGGCCTTCGCCGCGCAGGACGACGCAATGGACGGCCTCCTCGGCGGCCGCGGCGCGCAGCTCGGCGCCCAAGGCGCGCAGCAGCTCCTGGCTCATCGCGTTGCGCTTCTCGGCGCGGTTCAGCACGATGTGACGGACAGCGCCGCGGTCTTCGCTGAGGACGATGCTCATCGCCGCGATCGTACTAGGCTCCCGGCAACGGGAGATCACGAGCGGAGGTCCAATGGCGCAGCAGATCGAGAAGGTCGGAGTTCTTGGAGCGGGGTTGATGGGACACGGCATCGCTCAGGTCGCCGCGCAGTCGGGCTATCAGGTCGTGCTGCGCGAGGTCGACGACGCGACGCTCGCCAAGGGCGTCGGCAAGATCGAGAAGCAGCTAGCGCGCGCCGTCGAGAAGGGCAAGTCGAGCCAGGAGGACGCCGACGCCGTTCGCGCGCGGATCACCGCGACGACGCACTACCGCGAGCTGGCCGACTGCGATCTCGTGATCGAGGCGATCACGGAGAGCCTCGCGCTGAAGCTCGAGATGTGGAAGGAGGTCGACGAGATCGTCAAGGCCGAGGCGGTCTTCGCGACGAACACCTCTTCGCTGTCGGTGATCGACCAGGCCGCCGCGACGGGCCGCCCGGAGCGCTTCGTCGGCCTGCACTACTTCAACCCGGCGCAGGTGATGAAGCTCGTCGAGGTCGTGCGCTGCGTGACGACGAGCGACGAGGCGTTCGAGACGGCGCTCGAGTTCGCGCGCTCGGAGGGCAAGCTCGCGATCCCGACAAAGGACAAGGCCGGGTTCATCGTCAATCGCCTGCTCGTGCCGTACATGCTCGACGCGATGCGCGCGCTCGAAGAGGGCGTCGGCTCGATCGAGGAGATCGACGAGGCGATGAAGGCCGGCGCCGGGCACCCGATGGGCCCGCTGACGCTCGCCGACTTCGTCGGGCTGGACACGCTCGGCTCGATCTGCGACGTGCTGTTCGACGAGTTCCGCGAGCGCCGCTTCGCGCGGCCGCCGACGCTGCGAAAGATGCTCAGCGCGGGCTGGTTCGGCAAGAAGGCCGGCAAGGGCTTCTACGACTACTCGGGCGAGGCGCCGCAGATGAACGCGGCGCTGTAGCCGGCGCGGCCAGATGAGCTCATTGCAGGAGGCGATCGAGCGGGCGCTCGCCGGGGGGCCTGAGCGCCACCACGAGAAGTCGCGCGAGCAGGGCAAGCTGGGCGTGCGCGAGCGGATCGCGCTGCTGCTCGACGAGGGAAGCTTCTCCGAGGAGGCGCTGCTCGCGAATTGGAACGAGGAAGGGCTCGGCGCCGACGGCGTCGTCACGGGCGTCGGCGCGACCGACGGACGCACGGTCGCGCTGATGGCGAACGACCCGACGGTCAAGGCCGGCTCATGGGGGCCGAAGACGGTCGAGAAGATCCTCCGCATCCAGGAGCGCGCGCTCAGCCTCGCCGTGCCGATGGTCTACCTCGTCGACTCGGCCGGCGCGCGGATCACCGAGCAGGTGCAGATGTTCCCGGGCCGCCGCGGCGCCGGGCGGATCTTCCACAACCAAGTCAAGCTCTCGGGCGTCGTGCCGCAGGTCTGCGTGCTGTTCGGCCCGAGCGCGGCCGGCGGCGCCTACATCCCGGCGTTCTGCGACATCGTGATCATGCGCGAGGGCAACGCTTCGATGTACCTCGGCTCGCCGCGGATGGCCGAGATGGTGATCGGCGAGAAGGTCACGCTCGAGGAGATGGGCGGCGCGCGGATGCACACGGGCGTCTCCGGCTGCGGGCACCAGCTCGTCAAGTCCGACGAGGATGGGATCGCGACGGCGCGGCGCTACCTCTCCTACCTGCCGAGCAACTGGGAGCAGAAGCCGCCGGTCCTCGCCGCGGCGCAGGCCGGCTCCACGCCCGGCGGGCAGACGATCGCCGAGCTGATCCCGGCCGATGAGAACAAGCCGTTCGACATGAAGGCGCTGATCGCTGCGCTCGTCGACGAGGGCTCGCTGCTCGAGATCCACCCGCGCTGGGCGAAGGAGCTGATCGTCGGCTTCGCGCGACTCGGCGGCGAGGCCGTCGGGATCGTCGCGAACCAGCCGAAGCACAAGGGCGGCGTGCTGTTCGGCGATTCGGCCGACAAGGCGGCGCGTTTTATCTGGACGTGCAACGCGTTCAACGTGCCGCTGTTGTTCCTCGCCGACGTGCCGGGCTTCATGATCGGCACGCAGGTCGAGCGCGAAGGCATCATCCGCCACGGCGCGAAGATGATCAGCGCCGTCAGCGAGGCGACCGTGCCGAAGCTCTCGGTCGTCGTGCGCAAGGCCTACGGCGCGGGCCTCTACGCGATGGCCGGCCCGGCGTTCGAGCCGGACTGCTGCATCGCGCTGCCGAGCGCGTCGATCGCCGTGATGGGCCCGCAGGCGGCGATCAACGCCGTCTACTTCAACCAGCTGCAGGCGATCGACGACCCCGAGGAGCGCGCCAAGCGCACGGAGGAGCTGCGCACGGAGTACGCCGAGGACATCGACATCCTGCACCTCGCCTCGGAGCTAGTGATCGACGCCGTGATCGAGCCTGCGCAGTTGCGCGAGGAGCTGATCCGCCGCTTCGCGCAAGCTGCCTCGAAGCGGCGGACGTGGCCCGCCAAGCACAACGCGATAACGCCCGCCTAGCTGGGCGAGGGCGTCTCCGGGATCGTCGGTCCCGGCGTTCCTGCGGTACGTGTCGTTTCGTCCTGGAACGGCGGGTAGGTCTCGGTCAGCAGGTAGAGGTACGCGTCGCTGCGCGCCGTGTAGGAGTTTGCGAGCACCATCAGGTCGAACAGGCCGCGCGGCATCTTGCCGGTGACGAGGATCACGAACCACGCCGCGAAGGCGCCGATCTCGAGCAGCAGGCCCATCACGTAGCGCATGATCATGATTGGGATCGCGAGCAGCCCGCGGAAGAACGTCTTCAGGCGGCTGTACTTCTTGAGCGGGCCGGCGAACTCCATCCGCACGGGGTAGCTCACGTCGGCCTCGCCGCTGAACGGCGGATAGGCGTCGGTCAGCAGCACGCCGTAGGCCGTGACGCGCGCGACGAAGCGATTGAAGTTCGCGACGAAGTCGTACAGGCCTTTCGGATAGCGCCCCGTGATGACGATCGCGAACCAAGCGATCAGGATCGCGACGCTTGCGACGATTCCGAACACGTACAGGACGATCGCGACCGGAATAATCAAAATAATTCTAAAAAACGTCGTCAGCCGGCTGTGCTGCTCTTTGTAGTCGGCCTCGAACGTGACTGGGTAAGACACTCGACACGCTCCCTGTTGCGGATTACCGAATGGGACTGTCCACGTCGTGCGGCGCCTCCGATGGCCATCGGCCATTCCCCACGGCCCCGCATTCCGCTCGGCGGACATCCTAAGCCGAGGATCGGCGCACGCATGCGACTTTTCAATAGATTCATCCGCTGATGGACGAATCAGAGATCGCCTTCGCCGGGATTGCGCGCCAGGCCGATTCGATCGCCGCCGGCGAGCTCTCCTCCCACGAGCTCGTCGAGCTCTACCTGCGGCGGATCGAGCGAACGCAGCCGACGCTGAACGCGTTCAGGGCCGTGTTCGCCGAGCGTGCGCTGCTCGAAGCCGATCAAGCCGACGCGCGGCGTGGGGCCGGCGGTGGTCGCCCGCTGCTCGGCGTGCCGATCGCGGTCAAGGACGACATCGACGTCGCAGGCGAGCCGACGATGCTCGGCACGAACGCTGTCGAGCAGCCGGCCGCGGCCGACGCCGAGGTCGTGCGTCGCCTGCGCGCGGCAGGCGCGGTGATCATCGGTAAGACGAACGTCCCGGAGCTCTGCATCTGGCCGTTCACCGAGACGGCGACGTTCGGCGTCACGCGCAACCCGTGGAACCTGCAGCGCGCGCCGGGCGGCTCGAGCGGCGGCAGCGCAGCGGCCGTCGCCGCGGGCCTCGTCGGTGCGGCGCTCGGCTCCGACGGCGCAGGCTCGATCCGCATCCCGTCGGCCTGGTGCGGGCTGTTCGGCCTGAAGCCGCAGCGCGGGCGCATCCCGCTCGCGCCGCGACCGCGCGCGTGGCACGGCCTGTCGGTCAACGGCGTGCTCAGCCGGCGCGTCGCCGACACGGCGCTGTTCCACGACGTCGCCTCGGGCGCGAGCGAGGTCGATCTCGATCGCGCGCCTGTGCCCGCGACGCCGTTCGCGCTGGCCGCCGCGACGCCTCCGGGGAAGTTGCGCGTCGCCTTCTCGACGCGCTTTCCGCCGGGCACGGTCGGCAAGCTCGACCGCGACGGCGAGCGCGCGCTGAGCGAGACCGTCGAGCTGTTGCGCTCGCTCGGCCACGAGGTCTCCGAGCGCGATCCGGACTACGGAATGGGCACGTTCATGGCGCTCGTCCCGCGCTACCTGTGCGGCGTTCGCGACGACGCACGCGGCGTCGCTCATCCGCAGCGCCTCGAACGGCGCACTCGCGGCATGGCGCGACTGGGCGAGCTCGTCGGCGCGCCGCTGCTCGAGCGCTCGATCGCGGCCGAGGCCGAGTTCGCGCGGAGGCTGAACGGCGTCTTCGAGCAGCACGACGTGCTGCTGACGCCGGCGACCGCGAGCGCGCCGCCGCGGATCGGGCAGCTGCAGGGGCGCGGCGCGCTCTGGACGCTCAACGCCGTCGCCGCGATGGTCCCGTACAACGGCGTCTGGAACGTCACCGGACAGCCGGCCGCATCCGTCCCGGCCGGCCTCGGCGCCGACGGCCTGCCGCGCGCCGTGCAGCTCGTCGGGCGCTTCAACGACGAGGCGACGCTGCTGTCGCTCGCGGCGCAGATCGAGGCCGAGCGTCCGTGGGACGCGCAGCGCCCGCCCGAGCTGCCGTGAGCGACGCGGCGGCGGCCGGCGGTTCCTCGACGCCGGCGCACGAGGCCGAGTTGCTCGAGCTCGCGTGCGAGGCGGCGCGGATGGCCGGGGCGTTGCTGCTCGAGCGCGTGCGCGACGGCGCCGAGCGCGAGGTGACGAGCAAGAGCACTCCGACGGACCTCGTCAGCGAAGCCGACGTCGCTTCGCAGCGCGCGATCCGCGAGCTGCTGCGCGAGCGCCGCCCCGGCGACGGCTTCCTCGGCGAGGAGGAGGGCGAGTCCGAGCAGGGCACGAGCGGGCTGCGCTGGGTCGTCGACCCGCTCGACGGCACCGTCAACTTCCTCTTCGGCATCCCGCAGTGGTGCGTCAGCGTCGCTGTGGGCGACGGCGACGGAACGCTCGCCGCGGCCGTCTTCGACCCGAACCGGGACGAGCTGTTCAGCGCGACGCGCGGCGGTCCGGCGCGGCTGGGCGCTTCGAGCGGCGTCACCGAGCTGAGCGTGCGCGCCGGAGGCGATCCTGAGCACGCGGCGGGTCCGGAAGGCGAGCACGGCGATCTGCTCGCGAGCGCGATGGTCGCGACGGGCTTTGCCTACGACGCAGACGTGCGCCGCGCGCAGGCGCAGGTATTCGAGCGCCTCGCGCCGCGCGTGCGCGACATCCGCCGCTTCGGCAGTGCCGCACTCGACCTCGCATGGACGGCTGCAGGCCGGTTCGACGCGTACTACGAGCGCTCGGTCAAACAGTGGGACATCGCCGCCGGCGCGCTCGTCTGCGAACGCGCCGGCCTCGAGATCCACGAGCTGCCGGCCGACGGCGAGCTGCCGTGGGGCATCCTCGCGGCGCCGCCGGCGCTCGCGCCGGCGCTGCTCGAGCTCGTCCGCGCTTAGCCGGCGCCCGTCAGCGCGTTTGCGTCGCGGTCGCGCAGCGCCGCGAGCGCCGGTGCATACAGGCGGCGCTTGATCGCGCCGAGCGTCTGCGGGTTCTTCCCGGCGAGCGCCGCCGCGAGCTCGATCGCGCGCGGCAGCACTCGATCCAGCTCCACGGCCTGATCGACGATCCCGGCGTCGAGCGCGTCCGTGCCGCCGTAGCGCCGTCCGGTCGTCATCGACTCGTGCGCCGCGTGCGGGCTCAGCCGCGCGGCGATCAACGCGTTCATGCCGTGCGTGAACGGGATCCCGATGTCGACCTCGGGCAGGCAGAAGAACCCGCGATCGGCGCGCATCACGCGCTGATCGTGCGCGAGCGCGAGCATCGCGCCGGCGGCGAACGTGTGGCCCTGCAGCGCCGCGATCGCCGGCACGTCGAGCTCGAGCACGCGCGCGAGCAACTCGTGCACGCGCGGCACGAACGCCGCGATCTGCTCCTGGTTGGCGCCCATCCACTCGAGGTCGAGCCCGTTCGAGAAGATCTTCCCGCTCGCCGTCGTCACGAGCGCGCGCGGCGCCGGCGCTGCCTGCACCTCGTCGAGGCACGCCTCGAGCGCGTCGAGCGAGCCGGCGTTGAAGCGGTTCTCGCCGTCGCCGAGATTCAGCACGAAGACGTCTCCGTCACGCTGCAGGCTCGGAAGCGACGGGGCCTGATCGTCTGGACTCAACGCTGCTCCTATCTGTCTGTCGTTGACCGGTGAGCGACTCGCTCCCGCGGTTCGTGTCTGTGAGATCTTCTCAAGGACGTCAGCGAACGGAGGAGGACGCGATGAACGAGCAGGCCGATCGAGCACGGCTGTTCATGGAGTTGCACCACGGCGAGCGCGTATTGCTGCTGCCGAACCCGTGGGATCGCGGCTCGGCGAAGCTGCTCGCCTCGCTTGGGTTCGAGGCGCTCGCGACGACGAGCAGCGGCGCGGCGGGGACGCTCGGCAAGCTCGACGGCACGCTGACGCGCGAGCAGACGCTCGCGAACGCGGCGGCGATCGTGCAGGCCGTCGGCGTGCCCGTCTCGGCCGACCTCGAGAACTGCTTCGCGGCGGATGCGGCCGGTGTGGGGGAGACGGTTGAACTCGCGCTAGAGGCCGGGCTCGCGGGCTGCTCGATCGAGGATCACTCGGGCGAGGAGCACGCGCCGATCTACGAGCTCGCCGAGGCGAGCGAGCGTGTCGCGGCGGCGGCCGAGGCGGCGCACGGCGGCGAAGGTCGACTCGTGCTGACGGCGCGCGCCGAGAACCACCTGCACGGGTGCGACGACCTCGATGACACGATCGCGCGGCTGCAGGCGTATGAGGCGGCCGGGGCGGACGTGCTCTACGCGCCCGGCCTCACGGACCTGCAGGAGATCCGGCGCGTAGTCGAAGCAGTCGGGCTTCCGGTCAACGTGCTCGCGCGTCCGGGCGGTCCGAGCGTTGCCGAGCTCGCGTCCGCCGGCGTCCGCCGGGTCTCGGTCGGCGGTGCGTTCGCGTTCGCCGCGCTTGGAGCCGTCGTCGAAGCTGCTCGCGAGCTGCGCGAGCAGGGAACGTACGGCTTCTGGGAGCGTGTGAAGGTCGGCGGTAAGGCCGCCCGCGAGGCGTTTGCGTGAAATTCGCTCGCCGCCGCTGACTCTCAGGAGTCAGAGCGTGCGGGAGACTGCTTGCGGTCCGCCTTCACAGAATCGCCACAGGTCATGACCGCGCGACGGGCAGTAAGCGTGCATGGGATCCGAGTTGCTGCTGATCATCGTCGTCGTCGTGGCGCTCGCATTCGATTTCACGAACGGCTTTCACGACACGGCCAATGCGATGGCGACGTCGATCGCGACGGGCGCGCTGAAACCTCGCGTCGCGGTTGCGATCTCTGCCGTGGGCAACCTCGCGGGCGCGTTCATCTCGATCAAGGTCGCGGCGACGATCGCGACAGGCATCGTCGACACCAAGGCGATCACGCTGACGCTCGTGTTCGCCGCGCTGATCGGCGCGATCGCCTGGAACCTGCTCACCTGGGCGCTGTCGCTGCCGTCGAGCTCGAGCCACGCGCTGATCGGAGGCATCGTCGGCGCCACCCTGGCGGCGCTCGGCAGCGGCGCCGTGAAGGGGCACGGCCTCGTCACGAAGGTGATCATGCCCGCGCTGTTCTCGCCGCTGATCGCGGGGCTAGTCGCGGTCGTGGGCACGTTCGTCGCCTACAAGCTCGTCGCGGCGATGCGCTCCGGGCAGGCCCGGCGCGGCTACAGGCTCGGGCAGATCGGCTCCGCTTCGCTCGTCTCGCTGGCGCACGGCACGAATGACGCGCAGAAGACGATGGGCGTGATCACGCTCGCGTTGATCGCGCACGGCGACTTGAGCTCGCAGCACTTCTCGGTCCCACTGTGGGTCAAGCTCGGCTGCGGGCTGGCAATCGCCCTCGGCACATACATCGGCGGCTGGCGGATCATCAACACGATGGGCAACCGGCTGACCGACATCGAGGCACCGCAAGGCTTCGCCGCGGAGTCCTCAGGGGCATCGGTGATCCTCGCCTCCTCTTACTTCGGCTATCCGCTCTCCACGACGCACGTCGTCTCAGGCGCCGTGATCGGCTCCGGTCTCGGCAAGCGCCTGGCATCGGTACGCTGGGGCAAGGCCGGGCAGATGGCCGGTGCCTGGGTCCTGACGATCCCCGGCGCCGCCTTGATCGGCGCGGGCGCTTGGAAGGGCGCCGATCTGATCGGCGCCGCCGACGCCGGACCGGTAGTCGTCGCCGTGTTGGCCGCAGCCCTCGCCGGGGCGCTCTACCTGGTTACCCAGCGCGCGCCCATACGCGCCGCCGATCTCGACCGCACCGACTCCGCGAAACGAGGCGTGGAGGGGCGTCCGGCGGATGCGCCGGCCGGCGCATCCGCGTAGATAGCGATGCTCGCCTCCTCGCTCGTCGACACGACCGCGCTGTGGAAGATCATTGCGGCAGGCTTTGCCGGTGGTGCCGGTGTCGTGATCGCTTTCGGCCTGCTCCTGTTGGGCAGCTCGCGACTGGGAGACGGTCGCACCGGCGGGGGCGTCGCACGCGCGGGCTATGCGTTGCTCGTCCTGCTCGGCGGCGCGTTTTGCCTGGCGGCACTCGTCCTCGGCTTCGTCGCGATGACGAAGAAGTAAGTTGGCCACGGCTCGCAGGTCGATCGCGGCCACGGCGGTCTCCGACGTGATGAAGCCGCGATCCGGCTCTCGCGGGACGCGCTCCGGACGAGAACTAAATGGTGCGGCGGGTGGGATTCGAACCCACACACCCTTTCGGACAGGGCCTTTTGAGGGCCCCGCGTCTACCGTTCCGCCACCGCCGCACGGGAGCGCCTGAAGTGTAGGCGAGCGGCGGGAGGGTCAGGCCGGGTGCGGCGGTGCGCCGCTGAAGCGCTCGACACCGGCGTTTCCGTCACGACGCTCGAGCTCGACGTTCCAGCCTTGCGAGAAGCCACGCATCGCGAACGCGACGAGCAGCATCTGCACGGGGACGATCAGCAGCGTCAGCACTCCGAGCAGCCCTGCGGGGAGCGCCGGTTCGGCAAAGCCCGATTTGTCGCGCGCGAACCAGCCGGGGCCGGCCACGGCCGCGAAGATCAGCAGCAGCACGGCGAGCACGGCCGATACCGGCAGCACGCCGCGATTCCAGCGCCACGCGAAGAACGCGAGAGTCAGATACGCGAGGATGTAGGCGATCTGCACCGGGACGGCGCCTTGAAGGACTTTCCAGCCGCCGATCGTGACGATCAGGACCAGCGCGGCGCTGACGAGCAACAGCACGATCACGGTCGCACGCGTCGCCTGCACGACGGCCTTGTCGCGGTTCGGGTGCGTGATCGTCACGCCTGGCGCCGGTGAGCCTCCCTCGGCCTGCCTGCCTGCTCTCGAAGACATCGCTGCATCACCATACAATCTCGGCCCCCAGCGCGCGCGGGCGTGGTGGAATTGGTAGACACGCCGGCCTTAGGAGCCGGTGGGCGAAAGCCCTTGTGGGTTCGAGTCCCTCCGCCCGCATCTCGCTCGAGCGGCTTGCGCTAGCTCAGCCGGTGAAGTTCGCCGGTGGCGCCGTCTCACGGCTCAGCTTCCACGACGTCGAGCTCGGACTGAGGAAGCTCGGCGGCTGCTGTGCGGCGAGCCGTTCGTCGTAGTTGTAGTTCTTGATGTAGCCGGTGTTCGGGTTGCCCGACGTCCCCACGGGACCTCGCCAGAACTGCGCGATCGACCCCCACACGGTGAGTTTTCCTAGCGGGCCCCCGCACTTATAATTATCGACGATCCACGAATGTTTCGTACTGAGGATCGCCGCGTCGATCACGGGTTCTTCGAGCGCGCCCCAGTGGTTCGCCGTGTCTTCGGCTGCGTTGAGATTGGTCGCTTTTTCACTGCAGCCTTGGGAGGTGTTTTCGTATTCGCAGAAGGCGTTGCTCGTGTAGGTCGATTCCGATTCGCAGTTTTTGATGTAGAGGTTTTCGGCTTCGATGAATTTGTCGTAACCCGATTCGACTTTGTGGCAGTTGTCGAGGCTTGAGTTGTACGCGTAGCCAGTCGGGATGTAGAACTTGATTTTGGTCGTTTCGCCGTAGAACTTGAGTTTGGTGGTTTCGCCGTAGAATTTCAATTTCGTTGTTTCAGATTTTTTGGCGGCTTTGCTGATCTTGATCTTGTTCCCGGTTTTGATTTCCGTGATGACCGTGCCGGTTTCGAGCTGGCCCGTTTTGGTCTGTTCGACTTCTTCGCCCACCGTGAGCCCGGTCGTCGTGATCCCGGTGACTTCGGTCGACCCGTTGACGATCGTCGCCGTGAGTTCGGTCGCGATCGGTTTCATCGCTTTGCTCACCTTGATCTTGTTCCCGGTTTTGATTTCCGTGATGACGGTCCCGGCTTCCGTCTGACCGGCCACCGTACCTTCGACTTCGTCGCCCACCGCCAGCGTGGTCGTGGTGATCCCCGTCACTTCGGTCGATCTGAGGATCGACGCGCTGAGTTCTCTGGCTTTGGGATTCGTCGATTTGCTCAGCGTGACCTTGCTTTCGGACCCTTTGACGGCCGAGATGACGGTGCCGGATTCGATCTGCCCGGCCACTGTCCCTTCGACTTCGTTGCCCGGCGAAAGCCCCGAAGTCGTGATTTCGGAGAGTTCGGTCGTGCCGTGAATCCTGGCGCTCAGTTCTTTCATGCTGACGCATTTGCCGTTGATCGGTTCTTCTGTGGCGGGCGCTGCATGGGCCGTCGTGTACCCCTTCTTGACTGGGTGGTAGACACGCACGAAGTTCTGCGCGATCAGCCCGAGCGTCGCGCCCCCTGTCGGTGCTCCGCCTTCTTCGGAGGTCGTCGTCAGATTGCCGTTGACGATCACGTCGTCGGCTGAGGCGATCGTCAGCGATTCGGTGTATTCGCCGTGGACGTAGACGTTGCCGCAGCCGGTGTCGTGTTCGGTGTCGCTGCCGAACGGCGTGTACTTCGCCACGCCGCAGCCGCTGCTCGAGTTTTCGACGTAGATGACGCCGTTTGCGGGAAACGTTTTCGTCGGCAGGGTTTCTTTTTCTTTTTTGCTGTTGATCACGGTCGCCGTGATCGTGTTCGGCGAGCCCGCCGCCAGCGTCAGTTCGGTGCGCCCGCTGAACTTCAGTCCGGCCGTTTCGAGCAGTTCTGCGTCGGTTTCGGGGGGCAGCAGCGAGCCCGCGGTTTCGGAGTATTTCCCGACGATATTCGGCGAGTTGTTGCATCCGGAGGCGGCGTAGTGCCCCCCGTTCATCTCGATCGGGTCTTCCGCATTGCGTCCGAACGTCGGCGCGCTGCTGCCGGTCGAGCAGACTGCGGCGGCGTCGTTCGTGTGCATCGGGCCGTTGACCTTGTCCGTCGGCGCGAACTGGATCGGTGGACAGACGCCCGTGAGTTTGTGTTCGACGCGGTATTTGTAATAGTGTTCGCAGCCCGTCGGTTCCGGTTCGAAGTTGCTCGGATCCTCGACCTCGTAGTTGCTCTCATACACGTATTTGGTGAAGCCAGGGTGCGCGAAGGTCGCGACGATCATGCGCTTGACCGTGGAGCTTCCGGATCCAGCCCAGCCCATCGAGAGGACGCGGAACGTCCCTTTGGCTGCGCCGGTCGTTTCAAGCGTCGTCAGCTGTTTTTCCTTTTCGCAGACGCTGTGTCCGGCGGAGGGGAGCGTCTTGACGTAGTACGTCTCGTCCGTCGTCGCCGGAACTTTGATCCGTTCGCTTTCTTTTTCCTTGCCGATGCTTTCGCACTGGATCCAGTAGTTCGGGTTGCTCGAGAGTTCGTGCTGGTAGCGCTGGATGCCGGCCTGCGCCGCGTAGTAGGCCTTCGTCTGCAGCGTGAAGTTGCGGCTCAGGCTGATGTCGCCGCTGGCCGCCGTGAAGGCCGACGCGACGAGCAGTCCGCTGATCAGCAGCGCAACGAGCGCGAAGATCATCGTGAAGCCGTCCTCGCCGGCCGCGATCTTGCGTACGGGCCTCTTTGCTCCGGCGTCTGTTAGGCGCACGTTGATCCTTCCGAGTTCGATTCAGTTGGGGTCAGGCGCAGGACGACGGAGTCGCTGAAGCTGGCCGTGTGGCCCTTGCGGGTGTCGCCGCGTTCGGGCGCCTGTGTGTAGGCGATCGTGACCTTCGCGATTCGCTTTGCCGTGATCGTCGTCGGCGGGAGTTCGGCCGGGGCGAGCTGGACGAGTTCGCCGAACGTTTTGTCTGTCGGCGTCGTGTCGTATTGCCAGTAGGTGAAGACCTGCGACGGTTCGGCGGGGACCACGTTCGTTGCGACCACGCGCGTGACGTTCGCTGTCGCCGGCGACAGCACGTTGTTGAAGCTCCAAGCCGAGTTAGGCGGTTCGCCGCCGGTGCTGTTCCACGAGTAGTCGATCAGCTTGCCGAGGGCTTCTTTCGTGTTGCTGAGGCCGGTCGAGCTCCAAACGATGTCGTGCAGCGTCACCTGCTTGACCGCCGCTTCGCCGCTCGTTTTGCTCCCGTACGCCGTCATGAACCAGAGGCTCAGCGGTCCCGTGGAGACGAGCGGGCTCGTCGGCGTCGTCGAGGGCGCCTGGATCGAGTAGGAGCCGAATCCGGTGCAGCTCGAGTGCAGCTCGTCGACGATCTGGTTGAGCGCCGTGCGCCCGATGCTGTCGGCCTGGACGGCGTCGGTTACGCGCGTGTTCTGCCTCAGCGCAACCACGAGGACGAGCGTCGCGCCGGCGACGACGACAGCGCCGGCCGTCATCGAGACGAGCAGTTCGATCAGCGTCAGGCCGCGCTCCTCCCGCAGCAGGCGCGAGAACACGCGGCGGAGTGGCCTCAGCATGCCAGCACGCCCGTGCTCGACTGGTAGCCCGATTTTTTCAGGAAGAAGGACTGGCTCGTGCCGGCTTTGGCCGTGTTCGTGAAGCTCTGCGTGTTCTTGTAGTAGGTGCTCCCGATCTGCGCGGCGACGCACAGCTGCAGTTCGTTCGCGTAGGGCTGGTACTTCTGTTCGAGCAGGCCCGCGCTGGTGATTTTCACCGAATGCGTGGTCGACGAGCACGCTTTGTTGATGATCGACGCCGAGCTCGCCGACGTGAGCACGCCTTCGCTGGTGGTCGCGCCCTTGTAGACCGTCACGTTGAGCGCGGGAACTTCGATTTTCGGTTTCACCGTGCCGTTCGGTTCGACCTGGGCGGAAGGTTCTTCGATGCCCGCGACCGTCTTCGGGCTGTTCGCCGCGCAGTCGCCGGCGTAGACCTTGTACGGGTTCGGGCCGCCGGAGGTGGTTTGGAAGGGGAACAGGCCGCCGAGTTTGGCCGTCGGCGCGTAAGTGCTCTTGGTGCCGCCGATCAGCGCTTTGCTGACGCCCGTGTGGGTCGCGAAGAAGGTGTCGCCGGTTACCCCGACTGTGGAGCCGTTGCTTTCGAACGTCGGTTCGATCGTTCCCGGCGGTGCGAGCGTGAATTCGATCGGCCCCGTCAGCGCGGTGGGGGACAGCGTGACTTCTTTCGCCGGCGCCGAGGCGCTCGGTTCCTCGGCTTCGTTGACGTCGGCGCCCGCGACGGCCGTTACGTTGACTTCCTTTTCGGGCAGCGCGCCAAAGACGACGCATCCGCTCACGGGCGTCGTCTCTTCCGCGTCGGTGACCGTTTCGGCGCGGTTGCGGACCGCGACCGAGACTCCTTCGAGTGGTTCGTGGGCCTGGTTGAACGTCTTGACGAGCAGCTGCAAGCTCGTCGGGACGTCGACGATGCTCGATTGCGTCACGCCGGAGGGCAGTGCCGGCCAGGTGACCTTCGACGTGGTCTGGATGTAGTTCGCGGCGCCGCCCGTGACTTCGCAGGTGAGTTTGTTCTGCGCGGCCGAGACGAATTCAGCCGAGGAGGTGACCGTGAAAGTCGTTCCGTTCACGGTCTTCGGCGCCTGTGCTTTGGTGCCGAGCTGGTCGAGTTCGGCGATGTTGAGGGCGCGCAGGCGTTCCTCGTCCTGTGCCGCGAGCAGCGTCGCCTGGTTGCGGGCACGCTCGTCGGCGCTCGCGCGGTTGGAGCCGGCGAAGCCCGTCAGCGTCCCGATCGCGATCAGCCCGACGATCAGCGAGCTGACGACGACTTCGATCAGCGTGATGCCCGAGTCCGAGCCGGCGGCGGGTAGGAGCGCCGTGCGGCCGTTGGGCGCGCAGCTTCGCCTCTCGGTCGGGATGCGGCCTGCGCGGTCGCGCAGCCACGTGAGCGCAGGCTCGGCAAAGCGCCCGCGGACGCGGCGCGAGGTCCGGAGCATGGCGTTGAGCTTGAGCATGGGTACGGGTGTAGCCGGGAGCTACTGGTCGTTTCGGCAGTCAGGACCGCCGGCTTGAGCCGGCGCGGCGGGTCTCGGCGTGCGAACGGTCGCGATTGTGTCCTCGCTGGATCAGCCGAAGCCCGCTCTGCATCCAGGAAGTGAGCGCGATCCGGCGTCGTGCGGCTGCGAGCACCTACAATCTCGGCTCCCCGGGGGACTGGTGTATCGGTAACACGGTGGTCTCCAAAACCGCAACGCGAGGTTCGACTCCTCGGTCCCCCGCTGAGCAGTCGGCCCTACCGAGCGAATGACGCTTCGTAGGGCCGCTCAGGCGGCGCATTCGTCGCCGCGGCGCCTTGGCCGTCGCGTCTGAGCGCCGGGGCGAGGGGACCGCTGCCGGGCATCTCGCGAGACTCTGCAGGCGTTCTGAGCGACACGGGCTCGCATCGAAGCGACCGCAAGGTCTTGCGAAGAGTCGCGCGATCTGATAATCTCCATAAAATAGATCAACAAACTCCTATTTGGAAATGACCGAGCCTCGAATGCGACCGACGACCGATGTACACCAGCACTTGTGGAGCGAGCCGCTCGTCGCGGCGCTGCAGGCGCGCCGCGAGCTTCCATTCGTGCGTCGCGAGCACGGCCTCAGCGTGCTCTACCTCGCCGGTGAGCGGCCATACGTGATCGACCTCGCGAGCGAGCGCGCCCAGCGCCGCGCCGCGCAGGTTCGCGAGGACGGGCTCGAGCGCGCGCTCGTCTGCCTCTCGAGCCCGCTTGGGATCGAGTCGCTCCCGCGCGTACAGGCCGCGCCGCTGCTCGACGCCTACCACGATGGCGCGCTGCGCCTTGGCGCGCCGTTCGGCGTGTGGGGGTCGATTGCGCTCGACCCCGCCGACCCCGACGACGTCGACGCCGTGCTCGAGCGCGGCTGCGTCGGTGTCTCGCTGCCGGCCGGAGCGCTCGCGAGCGTCGACGGGCTCGCGCGCCTGCACGAGGTGCTCGCGCGGCTCGAGCGCGCCGATGCGCCGCTGTTCGTGCATCCCGGGCCCGGTCCGCGCAGCGTTGGCGCCCGCCTCGCCTCGATCGGCGAGGCCTCGCTTGCCGACCCGCTGTGGTGGGCTGCGTTGACGCGCTACGTCTCCGACATGCACGCCGCATGGCTAGCGTTCCTCAGCGCCGGGCGCGCCGAGCACCCGCGCCTGCGCGTGATCTTCTCGATGCTCGCCGGCCTCGCGCCGCTGCACGCCGAGCGACTCTGCTCGCGCGGCGGCCCCGCCGCGGCCGACGCCGACCCGCTGATCTTCTACGAGACGTCCTCATACGGACCCGCGGCCGCCGCGCAGATCGCCGAGGTCGTCGGCGCTCGGCAGCTGCTCTACGGCTCCGACCGCCCTGTCGCCGACCCGCGCGAGCACGCGATCCTCGACGCGTTCGACTGGGATGACGTCGAGCAGGCTACGAGTCGTGCGCTCGGTGAGCCTCGCGCGAGCGCAGAGGCAGCCGCAGCGGCGAGCGCCGGCCGGCCGGCAGTCCAAGCCGCCTCTCTGGCCGCCGCGGAGGGGCCGGTTCGATGAGCGCTCCCGTCGCATCGGCGCTCCCCTTGACGGCGCCGCCGGACGCGCTGTCCTCGGTCCCGCGCCCGCGCGGGCGTGACCTCAGCGCGGCCGAGCTCGAGCAGTTCGTGCGCGAGCTCGCCGATCGCCCTGAGCTGTGGATCGACTCCGTCAGGCACGATGCGACGCAGCGCGTCTACGAGGAGCTGCTCAGCGACGAGCACGTGACCGCGTGGCTGATCTGCTGGATGGACGATCACGACACGGGCTATCACGACCACGACGTCTCGGCCGGTGCCGTCGCCGTCGTCGGCGGGCGCGTCTGCGAGGAGCGCCTCGCGATCGGCGGCGAGCCGCGCAAACGGACGTTCGCCGCGGGCGAGGCGTTCAACTTCTCGCCCGCCGACATCCATCGTGTGCGCCACAGCGGCAGCGACCCGGCCGTCACGCTGCACGTCTACTCGCCGCCGCTCGCGCGGATGGGCGCATACGAGATCGATGACGACGGCGTGCTCGCGCGCCATCCGATGAGCTCATCCGAGGAGCTGCGCCCGCCCGAGGACGAGCACGACGTGCTCGCCGCGCGAGGCAGCGCCGCGAGTCTCGCCTAGGCCGATTCGCGCTTCGCGCCGGCACGGCGCTCGACGCCGCTCGCGCCCGCGATCAGGATCTCGCTGACCATCTCCGGCGCGAACAGGCCGTGCTCGACGACGCCCGGCGTCGCGCTCAGCCGCGCCGCGAGCTCGCGCGGGTCCTCGACGGGGCCGAGGTAGTCCGCGATCAGGCCTCCGTCCGGACTCCTCGGCACATCGCGCAGGCGCGCCTCGCCGACTGCCGCGAGCGTCGTGTGCACGGCGAACGGCACGAGCTCGAGCGGCACCGGCGCCGAGATCTCGGCGACGAGCTTCTCAGCCGAGACGATCACGACAAAGCGCCGCGCCGCCGCGGCGACGATCTTCTCGCGCGTGTGCGCCGCGCCGCCGCCCTTGACGAGCCAGCCCCGCGGATCGACTTGATCGGCGCCGTCGATCGCCACGTCGAGCTCGCCGAGCTCGTCGAGGTCGAGGACCGTCAGGCCAAGCGCACGCGCCGCCTGCTCCGTCGCCGGTGAGGTCGCCGTGCAGCGAACATCCGTCAGCTCGCGCTCGGCGAGCGCCTCGAGCAGATATGCGACCGTCGAGCCCGTGCCGAGGCCGATCCGCATGCCGTCCTGGATGAGCTCCGCCGCGGCGATGGCGGCGGCTCGCTTGTGCTCGGCGATCTGCGCCGCGTTCGCGCTCAGCGGCGGCTGTTGCCTTGGCCCAGTCGCACGCGCGGACGCCATGGCGCGGACGTTACCGACCCGTCGTCGCCCGTGAGACGCAGACGCTCGGGCGAGTCCGGGCGATGCAGCAGGAAGCCTTGCCCGACGCGGCAGTCGAGCTCGCGCGCGAGCGCGAGCTGCCGGTTCGTTTCGATCCCAACCGCGACCGCGGTGAGCCCGGCCTTGTGCGCGAGCGCGACCATCGCCGCGACCATCGCGCGTGTCTCGCGGTCGCGCTCGAACGATTGGATCAGGCTGCGATCGAGCTTCAGCATGTCGAGCGGGAGGTTGCGCGGGAGCGTGATCGAAGCCTCGCGCCCGCCGAAGCTGTCGAGCGCGATCGTCACGCCGAGCCGGCGAACTTCGCCGAGCGTCGCGCGCGCGCGGTCGGGATCGCGCAGCACGGCCTCCTCGGTCACCTCGAGGCACAGCGCCCGCCCCGGAAGCTGGAAGCGCGCAAGCTCTTTGCCGACGCGCGCAGCCAGATCGAGCTCGCCGAGCTCGCGCGCCGAGACGTTGATCGAGATCGGCATCGTCAGGCCCTGGCGGCGCCACGCGGCTGCCTGTGCGCACGCCGTGTTCAGCACCCAGTCGCCGATCTGCACGATCAGCTCGCTTTCCTCCGCGCGCGGCAGGAACGTCGACGGCAGCAGCTCGTCGATCTCCGATTCCTGCTCCTCGTCGGGGTTCCAGCGCACGAGCGCCTCGCAGCCGACCGCGCGACCGCCGGCGAGCGGCATGATCGGCTGGTAGGTCAGCACGAGCTCGTCGTGCGGCAGCGCCTTCAGCAGCCGTTCCTCGATCTCCAGGTGCGCCGTCAGCTCGCGGCGCAGGCTCTCGTCGAACATTTCCGGCCGTCGGCCGCCGGCGCCCTTCGCGCGGTACATCGCGACGTCTGCCTCGCGCAGCATGCTCTCCGGGTCCGTCTCGCCGTCGTGCGTGATCGAGACGCCGACGCTCGCCGGCATCGAGACCTCGACGCCGCCGACCTGGAATGGCTCCTTCAGCGTCTGCACGACGCGATCGGCGAGCGCAAGCGCTTCCTCGTCGGACTCGATTTCCTCGCCGAGGATCACGAACTCATCGCCGCCGAGGCGCGCGACCGTGTCGCTGTCGCGCATCATCTCCGCGAGGCGCTCGGCGACCGAGATCAGCAGGCGGTCGCCGACGTCGTGGCCAAACGTGTCGTTGACCGCCTTGAAGCGGTCGAGGTCGATGAACAGCAGCGCGACGACGCCGCCGCTGCGGTCCAGCCGCGACAGCGCCTGGCGCGTGCGGTCCATCAGCAGCAGGCGGTTCGGCAGCTGCGTCAGCGGGTCGCGCAGCGCCTGGTGCTCGAGCCACATGCGGTCCGTCACGTCCTTCGCCGCCGCGTACCACGTGTCGCCGTCGCAGCGCGCGCTCCACAAGAGCCAGCGCCACGACCCGTCGCGGTGGCGATAGCGGTTCGTGAAGTTCTCCAGGTGCGCCGGGCGGTGGTTTCCCGCGAGGATCAGCGCGAGCGTCTGCTCGACGTCGTCCGGATGGATGAACTCGTGCATCGGCTTGGCCTGCAGCTCCGCGCGCGTCCAGCCGAGCACCTGCTCCCAGGCCGGGTTCAGCAGCGTGAAGCGGCCGTCGAGCGAGACCGTCGCGAGCAGGTCGCTCGTCATCTCGAACAGCCGCGCGATGCGCGGGTCGCCGGGCGCCAGCGCTGCGGTCTGCGTGGGCCCCGGCAGGGCCGTCGGCGGCGGCGCCTCGGCAGAAGTGAGCGCGACCGGCGGCCGATCGCCGCTCGTCAGCGGATCGAGCTGTGCGAGCGGCTCGACTCGGGTACTGGATGTCGAAGAGCGCATGCCTGCGAATCACTTCGGCCGGCGTGACTCAATACACCTCGGCGTCGATGCCCGACTGGACGGATTGACGAGCGCGAATGCCCGAGTTTTCAGGCTATGAGGGCGTTCAGGGGCCCGTCGTGCCGAGCGGCGTCGCCGGCTCGCCGTGGCCGACTTCGGCCTCTGACCGGCTCGTGAGCAGTGCCGGGTCGCCGCGCAGGAAGCGCCATACCGAAAGGCACATCAGGATCGTCACGATGATCGCGCTCGAGACGCAGTACTCGCAGATGTGGTGAATCGAGTAGAGCTCGCGATACGTCAGATACGCGCTGAAGCCGAAGCCGATCACCGTGAACGCGACCGTCGCGAAGCGCGACGTCTCGCTCTCCGGCACGAGCAGCGACCCCATGATCGCGATGTAGCCGAGCAGGCCGATCAGCGCGACCGGCACGCCCGCGAGTTTCGAGTACTGCGAGGTCTGCACGATCTCGCAGCCGCCGCCGTTCGTGCCGCAGATCGGCTTGATCCCCGCATAGTGGATGTACGTCAGGTACGACGCCACCGCGAGGCCGAGCGCCGTGAGGACGATCATCGTGATCCTCAGCGTGCGCGCGCTCATCGCCGTACCGCTAGAGCAGCTTGTCGATCGCCGATTCGAACGACGACGGGTCGGTCAGCGACTGGTATTCGAACTTCGCCAGCGTCCCGCCCGTCTTGCCGATCAAGAACGACGGCGTGCCGTTGAAGCCCGAGTTGTTCGCCGCCTGCGCGTCGGTTGTGATCGTGTTCGTGAATTCCGGCGAGTTGCGGTCCGAAGTCCACGTCGCGAGGTTCAGCCCCGGCGTCTGCTGCGCCAGCGTCTGCAGGTATTTCTCGGTCACGTAGCCCGTGTCCTCTTCGCCCTGCTGGTGGTAGAAGAGCTCGATGTAGTCCCACGCCTTCTGCTGCTTGCCGGCCGCGAGCGCCGCCACCTGCTGCGTGCGGAACGTTTCCGGTTCGCGCGTCGCCGTCTCGAGGTTGCGGTATTCGATCTTCATCTTGCCCGTGCGGACGTACTTCTGGATCAGCTTCGGCAGCGCGCCGAGCGTGAAGTCCTTGCAGATCGGGCACTCGAGGTCGCCGAAGTACTGCATCGTCACCGGCGCTTTCGGGTCGCCGAGGGTGTTTCCGTTTTGCGGAATGCCGCCGACGAGCGCGGTGACTTCGCTCACTACTTTCGGCGGCGTTTTGCTGCCATTCGTCGGAGTGGGTTCGAGGCCCTTCGAGCCGCCGCCACCGCTCGTCGCGACGAGGATCACGGCGATGATCACGACGACCGCTGCCGCCACCGACCCGAGCAGGATCAGGCGTTTGCGGCGCTCTACGTTCGCCGCTTCGGCTTCCTCGATCGCTTTGCGCTGGTCACGCGCCTGTTCGCGGCGCTGCTTGCGCGTGAGGTCTTGCTCGTCCTCCTCCACGGGGCTCATGCCGCAACTTTTACAGGTTTCCGATCAAGCGTGCCTAAGTACATGCCACGATTCATCTCGCGCGTGCGTGCGAACGGCTTCACCGAGACGGCGCAGGCAGCGCGCTTGAGCCCCCGTAGCTCAACTGGATAGAGCACCGGCCTTCTAAGCCGGGGGTTGCTGGTTCGAGTCCAGCCGGGGGTACCTCGCTAGTCGACGTCCTCGCGCGAGCGGCTCAGCCAGTCGCTCAACTGCTTGCCGCCGTCCTGGATCGAGTCGCCGAGGTCCTTGAACGTGTCGCGAAAGCGCGTCGCGTAGTGGCTGACCGCGTCGGCCGCCTCCGCGCGCGGCTGCACCGGCTCGTCGCGCTTGACGTACTCGCCGCCGACGATCCGGTCGTAGTCGCCCGAGCCGACCCAGCTCATCAGCTCGTGCACGCGCTGAACCGACATCGGGTGCGTCAGGTTGAGGTCGACGAGCAGCCGCGAGAAGCGGTCGAACGGCGACGCCTTCTCGCGGTACTCCTGACCCTGGCGCATGAACACGTCGAGGTCGAGGTTCGCCGCCTCCGCTCCGGCCGCGATGATCATCAGCGTGCGGCAGACCGCGATCGGGTCGCGCGTGACGAGCGCCGCCGCGCGATCGCAGCTCAGCTCCGCCGCGCGGAACCACTCCATCAGCGCCGCCTGGAGCGGGAACAGCGGCACCGGCACGCCCGGCAACGATGTCAGGCGCAGCAGGATCACTAGCGCTGTGCGGTAGAGCACGTGCTCGGAGAGCACGTGCCCGGCCTCGTGCGCGAAGACGCCGCGAAGCTGCTCGGCGTCGAGTAGCTGGACGAGCTCCGAGTTGACGACGACGATCGGCCTGCCCGCGCCGATCGTCAGCGCGTTCGCGATCGGCTGCTGCATCAGGTAGAGATCCGGCACAAGCTCGAGGTCGAGCGTCACGTACGCGCGCTCGTGCGCCGTCCAGACGTGCACGAGCTGGTCCTCGCCGAGGCGCACCGAGGAGCCGCGCACGCCCCGGCGCAGCGCGCGCTCGTAGCCGAACTCGATGATCTTGCGAACGACGCTGTCGAGGTGCGGGATCGCCTTCAGCGCCGCCGTTGCCGCGCGGTCAGCCGGATGCTCGTACGCCTTCGGCGAGATGCCCTTCAACTGATAGCCCTCGGCCGGAACGGACACCGTCAGTGGACCGTAGCGAGCCGCCGGCCCGCCGTCCAGCGGTTTCTTCGCGGGCGGAGCGGGTAGGACGGTCTGCGAGGCCCCGCTTTTACCCCGGCATGGGGCCTCGCTTGGGGACGGGACCGGATCCCGACCGCTCTCGCCATACAGCCCCAATCCCCCGCGCGGGGCTGTCGAGGGCGGCGGGGCGGTCCTGATCCGCGCTCACGGCGCGCTTGGCGCATGCCAAGCGCGCCGTGAGGCTGCAAGCTTCGCGCCGCGCTCGGGCTGGAATGATGGCGCCAGATTGTTCGCGCTCACGCTGTTCGCCTACCCGCTGGCGCTCGCATTGCTGTGCCTCGGCGCCGGCCTCCTCGTCGACCGCTGCAGCGGTCGCTTCCTGCCCGCCGCGCTGCTGCCAAGCGTCGGCGCCGCAGCACTGATCGCGCTCTCGCAGCTGAGCACGTACGTCTCGCCGCTCGCGCCCGCGACGCCGTACCTGATCGCCGTGCTCGCCCTGCTCGGCTTCGCGCTCGCGCTCGCTCGAGCCCGGGCCGACACGGCAGGTGTCGCCTTGATCGGCCGCGATTTGTTCCTCTGCCTGCGCCGCGGTGGATGGGCGCTTGCCGTGCCGCCGCTCGTCTACCTGCTCGCGCTCGCGCCCGTGCTGCTCTCCGGCCGCGCCGGCTTCTCCTCGTTCATGGCGCTGTCCGATTCGGCCGTGCACATGATCGGCGCCGACTACCTGATTCACCACGGCCAGGACTACGCGCACCTCGATCCGCGCAGCTCCTACGGGCAGTTCATCGAGAGCTACTACGCGACCGGCTATCCGTCCGGCGCCGACACGCTCCTCGGCGCCAGCGCGCTGCTGCTGCGCCTGCCTTTGATCTGGGCCTTCCAGCCGTTCAACGGCTTCGTGCTCGCGCTCGCCGCCGGGCCGGCGTGGCTGCTCGCGCGCGCCGCCGGGCTGCGCGGTGCGTGGGCCGCGCTCGCTGCGCTCGCCGCGAGCGTCGCCGCGCTCGTCTACGGCTACGAGTTGATCGGCTCGATCAAGGAGCTGACGGCCGCCGTCATGCTGCTGGCGCTCGGCGCGCTCGTCGCCGTGCACCCGCGCTGGCTCGTGCGTGGGCCGCGCCGCGCGCTGCCGAGCGCGCTCGTGCTCGCCGCCGGCGTCTCCGCGCTCGGCGTCGGCTTCGGCGCTTGGGGGCTCGCCGTCGCCGCCGTGCTGCTCGTGGCGCTGATCGGCGCGCTGCGCGACGGGAGCTGCCGGCCGCGCGACGCGCTGCTCACCGTGCTCGCAGGCGCGCTTGCGCTGCTCCTCGCCGCCTGGCCGACATGGCGGCACATCTCCGCCTCGCTCGACGTCGCGCAGAGCATCGCCTCTACCGCCAACCCCGGCAACCTCCGCGCGCCGCTGAAATGGACGCAGGCGTTCGGCGTCTGGCTGCACGGCAGCTACAAGGAGTCGCCGGGCGGCGCCGCGCTCGCCGCGACAAATGTGCTCATCGGGCTCGCCTTCGCCGCGTGCCTGCTCGGCGCGCTCGGGCTCCTGCGGCGCCGCCGCTTCGCGCTCGCCGGCTGGATCGCGCTGACGTTGCTCGCCTGGCTCGTGCTCGACCGCACCGCGACGACGTGGGTCGACGCGAAGGCGCTCGTGCTCAGCTCGCCGCTCGTCGTGCTGCTCGCCTGGGCCGGAGTCGCGACGCTGCTCGATCTCCGCGAGAGCAGATCTGATCGCTCCGGACGCGCGGCGAAGGGGCCGGCGCGTGCCGCGACGATCGCCGCCGCGTCGCTCGCGCTTGCGCTCGCCGGCGGAGCGCTCGCCTCCGATGCGACGCAGTACCACAGCGCCAACCTCGCGCCGACCGCGCGCTACGAAGAGCTCCGCTCGCTGAACGCGCGCTTCGCCGGGCGCGGCCCGACGCTGTTCACCGACTTCGACGAATACTCGATGTACGCGCTTCGCAACCTCGACGTCAGCGGTCCCGACTTCGTCTACCCGCCGCGCGGCCTCGCGCGCGGCTACGGCGAGCCCGTCGAACTCGACCGCAGCCCGCCTCAGGCGCTCGCGTCGTATTCGCTGATCGTCACGCGCCGCGACCCCTCCGCCGCTCCGCCGCCCGCCGCATACGCGCTCGCGTGGCAGGGCACCTACTACGACGTCTGGGCGCGCCGGCGCGGCGCCGCGCCGGCGCTCGCGCACGTGTCCTCCGGCGCCGCGTTCGCATCGCTCTCCTGCGCGCGCGTCGTTCAGACCGTGCGCCTCGGCGAAGCGCACCATGCCCGCGCCGTCGCTGCGCTGCAGCCCGAGCTCGTGCGCGTCCGCCTGCGTCACGTCAAGCGCCCGCGCGGGTGGGGCCGCCAGCACGGCGGCCTGACGATGCGCAAGCCCGGAACCGTCTCGCTGCGCTTCCGCGTGCCCCGCGTCGGGAGCTGGGAGCTGTGGCTGCAAGGTCAGTTCATGCCACTGATCCGCGTCGGTCTCGACAGGCGGCCGCTCGCAACGCTCGAAGGCCAGCTCGCCGGCAACTCGCTCGTGCCCGACACCGCGACACCGATCGCCGTGCGCCTGGCCGCCGGCGAGCACCGGCTGAGCGTCGAGCGCAGCGGCTTCAGCCTCGCGCCGGGCAACGGCGGCTCGGCCGTGCTCGACGCGGCCTTCCTCACGCCCGCGCACGCGCCCGCGCGCGTGTTGCGCACGCTTCCCGAGCGCGCGAGCCGTGCCGCACTGTGCGCGAAGCGCTATCGCTGGATCGAGCTCGTCCGTCGCTGAGCGCCGCGTCGTTGCACGACGCACGCAACCGAACATCTAAAAAATCGGAACTTGCCGGCACGCGGCTCCATCGGGGCGCCGACGTAGTCTCTGCTGGCTGTGCGCCCGAGCGAACCGCCCGCGACCGACCAGATCCTGCTCGGTGAGAACCTCGAGCTGCTGCCGGCCTTCGACGACGGCTCGTTCCAGCTCGTCTACATCGACCCGCCGTTCAACACCGGCCGCGCGCAGGTGCGAAAGACGCTGTCCGTCGTCCCCGACGAGGGTGGCGAGCGCGTCGGCTTCCAAGGCCGGCGCTATCGCACGCGGCTGCTCGCCGAGTCCTCCTACGGCGACTCGTTCGACGACTACCTCGGCTTCCTCGCGCCGCGCCTCGAACAGGCCCACCGCCTGCTCTGCGAGGAGGGCACGCTGTACTTCCACATCGACTATCGCGAGGCGCACCACTGCAAGCTGCTGCTCGATGAGATCTTCGGGCGCGAGTGCTTTCTCAACGAGCTGATCTGGGCTTACGACTATGGCGCGCGCGCGAAGCGGCGCTGGCCGGCCAAGCACGACACGATCCTCGTCTACGTCAAGGACCCCGCGCGTTACTTCTTCGACTCCGAGAGCGTCGATCGCGAGCCCTACATGGCGCCCGGTCTCGTCAGCGCCGAGAAGGCCGCGCGCGGCAAGCTGCCGACCGACGTCTGGTGGCACACGATCGTGCCGACGAACGGTGCCGAGAAGACCGGCTATCCGACGCAGAAGCCAGAGGGCATCGTGCGTCGCATCGTGCAGGCCTCGAGCCGCCCCGGCGACTGGTGCCTCGACTTCTTCGCCGGCAGCGGCACGCTCGGCGCCGTCGCCGCGAAGCTCGGCCGCCGCTACGTGATGATCGACTGCAACGCCGAGGCCGTGCGCGTGATGCGCGAGCGGCTCGGCGACGCAGGCGCGCGCGGCGCGCAAGTATCCGGCGCGCGTTCGCGGGTATAGGCCAAGGCGTGCGCGAGCACCCCGTCACGCTCGTCGCAAGCGACGACGGCCTCGGGCGCCTGCGCATCACCGTCTTCTTCCGCGCGCTGCTTGCTGTGCCGCACTTCATCTGGCTGCTGTTGTGGTCGATCGCCGCGCTGATCGCCGCGATCTGCAACTGGCTCGCGGCGCTTGCGCTCGGACGCTCGCCGCAGCCGCTGCACCGCTTCCTCGCCGCGTACGTCAAATACGTCACGCAGTTCTATGCCTACCTGCACCTCGCAGCCGAGCGCTACCCGCCGTTCGACGGGCAGGATGGCTATGCCGTCGATCTGAGAATCGCCGCGCCTGCGCGCCAGTCGCGCCTGAGCGTGCTGTTCCGCGGCGTGCTGCTGATCCCGGCCGTGCTGCTCGTCAGCGTGCTCGTCGGCGACCCGAGCGGCGGTCTCGGCTCGAGCGTCACCCTCTTCACATCGAACCTCGGCCTGCTCCCCGCCGTCGCGCTGCTCGCATGGTTCGCGAGCCTCGTGCGCGGCGCGACGCCGCGCGGCTTGCGCGACGCGGTCCTCTACCCGCTCTCCTACGGCGCGCAGTTCTGGGCCTACGCGCTGCTGCTGACCGACCGCTATCCCGACAGCGACCCGCAGGCGCTCGGCGGTCTGCCTGCGAACGAACATCCGATCCGACTCGAGATCGGCGAGCGCGACGGCCTGCGCCGCAGCCGCCTGACCGTCTTCTTCCGCGGGCTGCTTTCGCTCCCGCACCTCGTCTGGCTCGAGCTGTGGGGCCTGCTCGCGCTGCTCGCCGCGATCGCGAGCTGGTTCGCGACGCTCGCGCGCGGCCGCTCGCCCGAGCGTTTGCACCGCTTCCTCGCCGCGTACGTCCGCTACCAGTTTCACGTCTACGCGTTCCTCTACCTCGTCGCCAACCCGTTCCCCGGCTTCGTCGGCGCCGCCGGCAGCTATCCGCTTGAAATCGCCGTCGCCGAGCGCGCGCCGCAGAACCGCTGGAAGACCGCCTTTCGTCTCGTGCTCGTGCTTCCCGCGCTCGTCCTCGCCGGCGCGTACGGCGCCGTCGCGAACCTGATCGCCGTGCTCGGCTGGTTCAGCGCGCTCGCACGCGGGCGCATGCCGCTCGGGCTGCGCAACGCCAGCGCGCTCGCGCTGCGCTACCAGTCGCAGACGCTCGCCTATGTGCTGCTCCTGACCGACGTCTATCCCTACAGCGGGCCCGTGCTGCTCGGCGCAGAGCAGGATCGCGCCGCGTCCCCTGCCGCGATCGAGCCGCCCGGGCCGCCCGCGTGGCGGCTGACCGCCTCGCCCGGCGACGAGCCCGGCGACGTGTCCGCTGCCGGCGCGTCAGACGGGGCCCGCTGAGCGGTGCGCCGCGTACGAACGATCTGGCGCGGCGTCGTCGCGCGCCCGGCGCGCTCGCTCGCGGCGCTCGTCGCGCTGCTCGTGCTCGCCGCCGCATGGGCGCTTGGCGCGCACGAGCTGTGGCGCTCGACCGTGCCGAGCTCGCTGCAGCTGCCACACGTAGCCGCGCGCAATCTCTTCTCGGCTTCGTTTCTGAAGCGCAGCGCCTCGTTCGAACGCTTCCTCGACATCGACGGCCTGCTCGGCGAGCTGACGCTGCTCGCCGTGCTCGCGCTCTACGCGCGGCGCGGGCACCGGTTGATGCGCGAGTCCGCCGCCGGGCGCATCGGCACCGGCATGATGCTCGGCATGCTCGGCTTCGGGCTCGCGTGGATCGCCGAGATCCCGTTCGAGCTCGCCGCCGTCTGGTGGGAGCGCCGCCACGGCATCTCCTATCAGGGCTATGTCTCCGCGCTGCTCTCGAGCTTCGTCTCGCTCGGCGCGACGTTCTTGTTCGCCTCGCTCGCGCTCGCCGTGACGATGGCGATCGCCGGCGTGCTGCGGCGGTCGTGGTGGGCGCTCGCCGCGCCGATCTTCGCCGCGCTCGCGCTGCTCTCGACGTTCCTCAGCATCTACCTGATCCCGAACACGCATCCGCTGCGCGCCGAACCGACCGCCGCCGACGTGCGCGTGCTCGCGCGCAAGGAGGGCATCCCCGGAACGAAGGCCGACGTGCAGGACGTCAACCGCGAGACGACCGCGCCGAACGCCGAGTCCGTCGGCTTCGGCTCGACACGCCGGCTGATCCTCTGGAACACGCTGCTCGACGGGCGCTTCGACCGCCGCGAAGTCGACGTCGTCGCCGGGCACGAGCTCGGCCACCTCGCGCACCACCACACGCTCAAGCGCGTCGGCTGGATCCTGCTCTTCCTGCTGCCCGCGACAGCGCTCGTCGCGCTGTTCACGCGCCGCCGCGGCGGGCTCGCGCGGCCTGAGGCCGTGCCGCTCGCGCTGTTCGTCTTCGTCCTCTTGCAGCTCGTCACGACGCCGCTGATGAACATCGTCTCGCGCCACGAGGAGGCCGAGGCCGACTGGTCCGCCTTGCGCGCCACACGCGACCCCGCCGCCGCGCGCTCGCTGTTCGTCAAGCTCGCGAAGACGAGCCTCGCCAACCCCAACCCGCCGGCGTGGTCATACGTGCTCGACGACGATCACCCGACGATCGTGCAGCGCGTCGCGATGGTCAGCGCCTGGCAGGCGCGCGAATCGCGCTGATTCGTGCGAGCCTTCCGCGCGTGAGCTTCTACCACCTCGAGCTGCGCCAGTTCCCGCACGTCGCGCGCCGCTTCAACCAGAGCGAGCAGCAAGTGCTCGCCCTAGCCAAGCCGTGGGTCGGCGAACAGTGGATCGAAGAGGCCGAACGCAAGTGGAACATGAACGAAGCGACGCTGACGATCCTCGAGGGGCCGAAGCTCTCGATGGCCGACCTCGCGATGGGGCGCGGCTGGCGCAATGCTCAGCGGCGCAGCGACGACGTGACCGAGCGCGTGCTCGGCGCGTTTCGCGAGGGCGACGGGGGACGGGCGCGTAGTGCTGGCTCTGGTCGTGACCCAGGCTCGGGTGGTGCCGATGGTGGCATGGCTGCGACCGGCGACTCCGGCAGGACGGCTGCCGCAACCGATTTCGCGCTGCTCGCCGACTCGCTTGGGCTAGAGCTTTTGGCGTTGCTCGACGACGGGCCCGTCGCGCCCGTGCGCGTATGGCGACTCGCGCAGGAGCGCTTGCCCGATCGGCCGCTCGCCGATGCGCTTGCGCTCGCCGACGCGGCTGTGCGCTCGCTGCTGCATCGCGGGCTTGCCGTGCTGCGTGGCGGTGACGGCGACGGTGGGGACACGGGCGGGGAGGAGGGCCGAGGCGAGGCGCCGGGTGCCGAGCAGGTCGAGGCGATGCTCGGCAGCATCGACGCGTGGTCCGAGCGCGAGCCGAGCCCCGTCGCGATCGTCCGTAAAGGCTGAGCCTGCGGCGCTAGACTCCCGTCTCCCGTGGTGGGCGTAGCTCAGTTGGTAGAGCTCCTGGTTGTGGTCCAGGCGGTCGCGGGTTCAAGTCCCGTCGCTCACCTTCGAAGTGCCTGGAAATCAGTGCTTTCCGCTCCGTCAACGAGTGCTTGGATTGGTGCCTGGGTCCAATTCTCAGCGTCGTCCGCAGGAGGTTCAGGTGGGCGAGTATTCCCGCGCATTCTGTGCCTCTAGCTGGGAACGGCGAGGAGCAATGGCTAAGCGATCCGCGCGCGTAGCTGTTCTTCGACAAACAGCGCTGCTGCGGAAGCTCCGAGGTAAGGGGAGAGCACCACGTAGGCGATCAGCGGAACGAGCCCCGGAATCTCCTCGCCTCGCCCGTGACGAAGCATGTGCGAGGTGACCTCGTAGATCGCCATCGCGATCGCTTCGGGCACGACATTGGCTAGCGGCTCCGTGCGATACGGCGGGCGCTGGCCTTCCTCGAGGAACAGCGTGAATGCCATCACTCGCTCATCGACGAGGTCGATCAGCTCTTGGCTGACCGTGTGCGATTCGACCATCCCGAGGTAGGCGAACGTCGGGTAGTTGGCCATGAAGTCCGCATACACGCAAAGCGCCGACCAGACTCGCTCGGGCCACGGGGCAGAAGTGAAGAAGGCGGCGACCGTCGCCGACATCAGGCCCTGGAAGCCAGTCTCGTATGCCGTCACGAAGGCGTCCTGCTTGTCGCGAAAATGCGTGTAGAAGACCTCTCTGGCGACGCCCGCGGCGGCGACGACGTCGGCGACGCTCGTCGCGGCGTAGCCCTGCTCGGCGCAGACAGCTGCGGTTGCGTGCAGGATGCGCTCGCGCTGGTTGGCGGCCGACTGCTCGCGCGAGCGGCTGCTGCGGCCGCGCCCGGGTCGCTGCGGCGGCGACAGCGTGACGATCGTCGCCGGACCGGCTTTGAGATCGGGGACCGGCGTGAGCGTCTGCCAAGGAGCCTCTCCCGAGCGCTCGTAGCAGCGCAACCAGCGATCGAGGCCGGCGCGCAGCTCGCCGAGGCTTGCCTCCGGATCGCGCGCCCGGCGCACGAGCAGCCGCAGTGCGGCGCCGAGCACGACCCGAGCCGGAAGCCCCGCCGCCGAGCCGTGTTGCACGGCGGCTCGCTCGCGCTCGATCAAGGTCTCGATCTCGGAGATCAACGCATCGCGTGCCCGAAGCCCGCTCCGCGTCGCGAGCGTGACCTCGTCGAACAGCAGCGACAGAACGTCGGGCTCGCTCCTCGCCAGCTCGACGATCGCCGCCAGCGCGCCGCCGTGCTCCTGATCGACCGCGCTCTGCTCGTCGATCCGCTCGAGTAAGGCGTCCGCCGCGCGGCGGTGCGCCGCCAGGAGGCACTGCTCCTTGTCGCCGAACAGCGTGTAGAACGTCGCGCTCGAAACGTGAGCTCGCCTGGAGATCTGCGCGACCGTCGTCGTCGCGTAGGTGCCTTGCCCGATCAGCTCAGCGGCCGCCTCGATCAAGCGCTCGCGCGGTTGGTCGCGGTCGAGCTGCCGTTCCGCCTGCTGCGCTTTGCGATTCGGTGTCGAATCGGAATCGAGCATCGCTATTCGGCAGCCGCGCGCGCGGCTGACATCTGCTCGATCAGCTCGACCGCCTTGCGCGGGCCCGTGAACGGCGCGATCGCGACGTAGGTGAGTTGCGGCAGGTGCAGCGGCAGCTCGGCAGCCTTGCCGAGCGCGATCTGATGGCGGATCGCTTCGAACGTAGCGCCGGCGATCGCCTCGGTGCTGAGATGCGGCAGCTCACGTGCCTGTGGCCGATAGCCGAAGCCCTCCGAGACGAAGAACGTGAAGTTCAGCGTCACGTCATCCATCCGCTGCAGCGCCTCCGGGCCGGCGGCAAAAGGCTCGACGAAGCGAAGGTGCGCGACGGCCGGCTGCTCGGCAGCGAACGTCGTCAGCGACTGCAGCACGTTCCACATCCGCTCGGGCCACGACTCGCCCTGGAAGAAGCCGATCGCGCCCGCCGTCAGATTCTCGTAGAGGTTGTGCTGCTGCGCCGCGAGGAACGCGTCGTGCTTGTCGGCGAAGTGCTCGTAGAAGACGTTGCGCGCGATCCCCGCCGCGGCGACGATTTCAGCGACGGTCATCTCCGCGTACCCCTTCGCGCAGGCGACCTCGGCCGTCGCGTGGAGGATTCGCTCGCGCTGGTTGCGCGCGACTGCCGCCGCCGGCAAGCCGTGGCGTCCGCGCGGCAGCGGCGCGGGCATGTCGGCGGATGGCATCCGGCTGCCGCGCGGCATCGCCTGCGGGCCCTCCGAGAGCATCGCGCTCGGTCCCGTGCTCCACAACTCGCGCTCGAGCGGCGTCGCATAGGAGGCCATCCAAGCGCTCAGATCGCCGGCCAACAGCGGCAACTGGTCTGACGCGCCGGCGCGCAGGCGTCTGGACACGACCGCGCGCACTCCACCGATCAGCGCGATCGCCGGGACATCGAGCGTCAGCTCGTTCTTCGATCCTTCGCGCAGGAGCTCTTCGACGGTGCGTTCGTAGACGTCCATCAGTCGCGGGCGCTCGCCGAGCACGCGCATCCGGTTCGCGAGCGCCTCGACGAACAGCAGCCATCCGGCGGCCGGATCCTCGGCGACGGCGTCGAGCAGGCTCTGCAGCGCAGCCTCGATCGCCTCTTGCCACGGCGCCGTCCGGACCGCTTCCTGCATGCCACCGATCAGTCGTTCGGCGGCGAACTCGTAGGCGGCGGCGAAGCATTGCTCCTTGCCCTCGAACTGCTCGTAGACGGTCGCATGCGAGACGCCCGCCTGCGTGGCGAGCCGCGCGATGCTGACCTCGCCGTAGCCGTCACGTGCGGCCAGCTCGATCATCGCGCGCATCAGGCGCTCGCGCTGGCTCGGCTTCGACGGCTTCTCCGACAGCGAGTTTCCGAGCGCCGAGGCCCTGCGGGGGCCCTTGGAGCGTTTTTGACGGGATGGCGGTGCCATGCGCGAACCCGACCCAGAATACATTCTCGTGCGAAATCGAACCATGATCGTTTTTCTAAGCATCCCGTCTTATTACGTATGTACCGACCTGTCTACTTTGAGACAGTATAAGGAGAACGTTTGGAGTCTGTTATAGACTGCATTATCGGACCCTCTCATCTCTGAGTTGACAGCAGCGCGCCACTGTGCTCTCATACTGTTTGATTACAGTTAGATAGATCACGTTCCGTCGGCTTCGCCTGTTTGGTGGGCACGACGCAGAGGGGAGACTGGGGAATGCAAGGAAGGTTTAGGTGCGGTGGCGCCGCGATAACGCCGGGGACGTTCAGCGGGATCGCGAGCACCGCGGTGTCTCCCAAACAACGGCCTCGACAGGGCGCGGTGGGGCGAGCGCTGATCTCGCTTCGGACCGCCTGTGTGCTGGTCGTGTCTGGTCTCGTCTACCTCCCAGCGACGGCATTGGGCGGAACGTGCCCTAACGAATCGCTGCGTAACGGCGCCGCCACGCGCCTCCCCGAATGCCGGGCGTACGAGATGGTCTCTCCTATAAGCAAGAACGGCAGCGACGTAACCGATCAGCCGCTCTTCTACGCCGCGGGCCAGGCGGCGGCCTCTGGCGACGGCATCGTATTTGAGTCGACTGGGGCGTTTGCTGGCGCCCCTAGCAGTCTCAATGACGCGCGCTATCTCTCGTCACGTCTCGGCGGAGAATGGCTAACCCACCCGCTGGAAGCACCGGTCACCAACGAAGGCAGCATCTACTTGGGTGCATACCTCGGGAGCGACGAAGAAGTTGACAAGTCTGTCGTTAGTTCCACGAGCGCCCTGGCGTCGGGAGCGGTGCAGGGACAGATGAACCTATATCTCCGCGACAACGTCAATGACACGCTGAAGTTGATCGCAAGCTCGAATGACCCGAGCTTTCGCTCTAGTGCCGAGAGTGGCAGCGAAGGTAGCGGGGATCTCGTACGAGCCGCGACGCCTGCCTTCTCGCATCTCGTACTCGTAACCACCGCCGCGCTTACCCCGGATGCACTCACCAATGGCAACCCGAACGTTTACGTATGGAGCGAAAGCGGACTAGCTCTGGCGAGTCGCCTGCCGGACGAATCGGTCGACCCGAACGGCAGCAAAATCGAAACCTCATCGGGAGCGAACCGTATACATGCGATATCCAGCGACGGATCGAAGGTCTTCTTCGAATCCGGATCTCCCAGCGAACCGGAAGCCGGTGGCGACGGGGCGCTGTATGTCCGTGAAAATGACGAACGGACCACAGCGATCTCCGTCTCCCAAGGTTCCGGAGGCCCGGTTGGTCCCCAGCCCGCCACCTTCGCCGGTGCAAGTACTGACGGTTCGGTCGTCTATTTCCTAGCGTCGGCGAATCTCACCGCTGCCTCTCGTCAGCGCGCTGCAGAAGTACGGGAAGAACGCGAAGCAGAAGAAGCCGAACACCTAGGAGGGGAACTCGAAATCAAGCCCTATACCGAGTCCAATACCTTGTATCGCTACGACCTGGTCACCCACCAGCTGACGGATCTCACGATCGATAAGAATCCCGCCGACAACGGTCAACATCGAGGTCTCGGTGGCCCAAAGATAACTAGAGTTATCCAAGACAGCGACGACGGATCGTATGTCTATTTTGAGGCAGCCGGGACACTCACGACGGGGGCAGCGCTAGGCGAAGAACACATTTACGTCTGGCACGACGGTCAAATCAAGCTCGTGGCCAAACTCGGCTTCGCCGCAGGCAGTGAACTAGCCGAAGCAGTAGGAGCCTCCTCCGTGAGCCCTAATGGACGCTACCTCGCGTTCGACGTGCTCTCCAAATTGTCCGCCTACGACAACGTTGCTCCAGTTTGCCAAGCGCGCAACTCTGGAACGGGCGTCGTTAACGGCGTGTGCCGCGAGGTGTACGTGTATGACGATGCAGCTGAAACGCTTGAATGCGCGTCATGCGATCTGAGCGGCGTCATACCGCTGGGCGAAGCACACCTCGGCGCAGGGGATCCTTCTGGCGGGGAAGCCTTCTCTCGAGGGGTGTTGGACGACGGCAGCGTCTTCTTCGATACGCCTGATCCGCTGGTTTCGAGCGACAGCAACGGGCAACGCGACGTCTACCGCTGGCGTGACGGGATCGATGACCTCATCTCGACAGGGCAGAGCGATCAGCCTTCGACATTTTTCGATGCCAGCTCCAGCGGCGACGACATCTTCTTCCGCACCAGCGAACAGCTCGTCTCGCAAGACAGGGACTCGAACGTCGACGTTTATGACGCGCGCGTTGATGGGGGGATCGCGGGACAGCGTCCCTCGCTCGGTTCACCGCAGTGTCAAGGCGAAAGCTGCCGTCGGCCGACGTCCACGGCCCCGCCGACCGCGATGGCGGGCAGCTCGATCTTCCTCGGTCCGACCAGCCAAGCGCCGTTCGGCGCGGCGCCGCCGTCGAGTGCGCCGCGGATCAGCATTTCCCTGAGGTCTCGCAACGGTGCGGTAGCAGCCGTGGTGAGGGTTCCCGGCAAGGGCCGCATACGCCTCGCTGGCAGTGGGCTGCGCGAGGCGTCTCGTGCCGTCACAAAGGCAGGCTCGTACACGCTCAAAAGTCGACTCGACTCGCAGCAGCGCGGGGCGCTAAGGCACGGACGGCACATCCGGCTAAAGATCCGAGTTGTGTACACGAACTCGAATGGCGTCACCGCTTCAGTGACGCGCGCACTAACCGTGAGGGGACAGAGGGGATGAACATCGTTATGCACCGCTTCCTATCGATAGCTAAGCGCATACAAAAGCCGCTATTGGTCGCAGTTTTCGCTCTTGGGGCGCTCGGAGCGACAACCGGCGCGGCCGCCTACGCTTACGGGGTCGAAGCGTTCTCGGGGTCGCTGACTGACTCCGCTGGCCAGCCGATGACACAGGCGGGCGCGCACCCTGACGTCACCACGACGATTGATCTGTCCGATGGAACAGCCGAAGCGCCCGTGCTACAGGGCAATCCGAAGGACATAGAAGTCGCGCTTCCCCCGGGGCTAGTGGGCAATCCGACCGTGGCTCCAAAGTGCACCCGAGCTGAGGTTGCCGTAGAACTTTGTCCCGTAAGCTCTCAGGTCGGGACATTGTCGGTTGGCGTCCTTGAGTCGTTTGGCTCCTTCAGCTTCATCCTTCCGCAGACTGTGCCGCTCTACAACATGGTTGCTCCACCCGGGGAGCCGGCCCAGTTCAGCGCAAAGGTCCTAACGATCGTGGTCAACCTGAATACGGCTGTGCGCACAGGTGGGGATTATGGGGTGACAGCGAACGTCTCGAACATCTCGCAATCTCAGGCGGTAGTCTCCACCTCGCTGACGTTGTGGGGAGTTCCGGCCGATCCGAGTCACGACGCAGAACGCTACGAACGGGTGTTTGAAGAAGGCTCGACGACGGCGTTTCACCTAGAACCGCCGGCCGCGAGTACCGCGCCCAGGCTCCCTTTGATGACCGCCCCGACGAGCTGCCCGGGCACCCCCAACGCCACCAGCCTGAGCACCGACTCCTGGCAAGAACCGGGAAACCTCGTCACTGCGAGCTTCGATCACGACAGCAACGGCGTCGCACTCACAACGACAGGATGCGAAAACGTGCCGTTCGAACCCACTTTCTCGGTCCAGCCAGCGTCGCATACTGCTGGCGCTCCGACTGAAGTCGCTGTGGTCCTCAAGGTCCCGCAGAACGAGAATCCGGACGGTCTAGCGCAAGCGGACTTGCAGAAGGCGGTCGTCACCCTCCCACGAGGCATGGCCATCTCGTCATCAGCCGCAGGTGGGTTGGGAGCGTGCGGATCGGCCGAAATCGGGCTTGGTAATGCGTCGTCGGCCAGTTGTCCAGAAGCGTCGCGAATTGGTTCGGTGGAAATCCACACACCTCTCTTGGAAGCGCCGCTCAAAGGCTCGGTTTACCAAGCTCAGCAAACGAGCAACCCGTTCGGGAATCTGCTGGCGATCTACGTCGAGGCTGAAGGTGACGGCGTGACCATCAAGCTCGCGGGGCGCATCGATACGGATCCGGTTACGGGCCAGGTCACTGCGACCTTTGACAACAATCCACAGCTACCATTTAGTGAATTCGCGCTCACTTTCGCTGGAGGTCCCCACGCGCCCCTCGTAAACCCGACGAGCTGTGGAGATTATTCGAGCGTGGCGCAGCTCACTGGCTGGAACGGCAAGCTCGTGACCGCCGACAGCTCTTTTGCGATTACGGAAGGGTGCTCGTCTGGCGCGTCGTTCGCGCCGCGGTTCAATGCTGGCACTTACAGCAACAGCGCCGGCGCCTTCAGTCCGTTTACGCTCGCTCTGTCGCGTAGCGACGGAGAACAGAGCTTCGGCACGATCAGCGTTCACACCCCGCCCGGCCTGCTCGGCGTCCTCAAAGACGTCCCCCTCTGCACGGGAACGCAGGCTGCGACCGGTACTTGCTCCTCAGCGAGCCAGATCGGCTACACCACGGTGCAGGCCGGCCCCGGTTCGACGCCGGTCACGATCCCTCAGGCCGGCGAACCTCAAGATCCCGTCTATCTGACGAGCGGCTATGGGGGCGCCCCCTACGGCCTATCGATCGTCGTCCCCGCGAAGGCCGGGCCGTTCAATCTCGGGACCGTGGTCGTGCGCGCTGCGATTGCCGTAAACCCCCAGACCGCCGCGCTGACGATCACCAGCGATTCGCTTCCGACGATCCTGCAGGGCATCCCTCTGCAGATCAAGACCATCGACGTCACCATCGACCGCTCAGGCTTCACCTTCAACCCGACCAACTGCGAAGCCCAGAGCGTCGGCGCGACGATCTTCGAGCGCCGAGGGGAGCAGCGCAGCTGTCTCCTCGCACTTCCAAGCAGCCAACTGCGCGACGCTCCCCTTCAAACCGAAGCTGACCGCCTCAACGCAAGGCAAAGCAAGCAAAGCCGAAGGCGCTGCCCTGACCGTCGCGATCGCCGCCAAAGGCGGCCCGCAGCCGGGCGGCGGGGAAGCGAACATCAAGAAGGTCGAAGTGCAGCTGCCAAAGCAGTTGCCCTCGCGCCTGACGACGCTGCAGAAGGCCTGTAGCGAAGCTCAGTTCAACGCGAACCCGGCAGCCTGCCCGCACGAATCGAACGTCGGCAGCGCCGAAGCGCGCACGCCGATCCTCGCCAACGCGCTGAAGGGCCCGGCCTATCTAGTCAGCCATGGCGGCGCGGCCTTCCCTGACCTCGAGATTGTGCTGCAGGGCGAAGGGATCACGCTGATCCTCGATGGCAAGACGCAGATCACCAAAGGGATCACCTACTCGCGCTTCCAGACTGTTCCGGATGCGCCGATCTCGAGCTTCAGGCTCTCGCTGCCAACGGGCAAGTTCTCGATTCTGACCGCGAGCCTGCCCGAAAGCGCCAAATACGACCTCTGCACGCAGAGCCTTCAAATGCCGACCCGGATCACCGCTCAGAACGGGGCTGTGATCGAACAAAAGACGCCGATCGCGATCGGCGGTTGCCCAAGCGCGATGTCGATCGTCTCCCACAGGCAGAACGCCAAGGCCGTGACGCTGTCGGTCTACGTCCCCGCGCCCGGAACGCTGAAGGTCTCAGGCAAAGGGCTGAGACAGGCAACCAGGACCTCCAAGGGCCGCGAAACGCTCTCGTTTTCGCTGAGCCGAACGCGCACCGGCAGGCTCTCGACGAAGCTCGAGCTGCGCTTCGTGCCGAGCAAGGGCAAGTCGCAGAGCAAAAGCGTCCGTGCGAAGTTCAAGAAGTAGCCGACGCCGAACAGGCCCCATGAACCCCCTCTGGCTCCTCGCCATCGGCCTCTGCCTGCTCTTCTGGGCCTTCCTCGGGCTACTCGTCAGCGGTGTGCTGAAGGTCTGATGGCAACGCCCGAGCCGAGAAATGCTTCGCTGGCTGCCGAGTTCCAGCGGGCCCGGATCATCGCCGCGACGATCGCGATTGCGAGCGAGCACGGCGTCGGCGGCGTGACGGTCTCGCGCGTCCTCACGAAGGCCCGCATGTCGCGGCGCACCTTCTACGAGTTGTTCGACGATTGTGGCGACTGTCTCTGTGCAGCGTACGAGCAGATCCTCGACCGCGCCGTATCGCGCGCGCGACCGGCATACGAAGCCGAGAAGCGATGGGTCGATCGCGTGCGCGCCGGCCTGCGCGCGGCGCTCGAGTTCTTCGATGAGCGACCGGAGTTCGCGCGGCTGTGCTTCCTTCAGGCGCCCGCAGCCGGCGAGCAGACGCTCGCTTGCCGTGCGCGGCTCGTCCGCGCGCTCGCCGCAGCCGTCGACGCCGATTACGCCGCCGAGCGCCGATCGCGGGCGCTGCCGGAGCTCATCTCGCAAGCCCTCATCGGCGGTGTCCTCGAGATCCTGCACGCGCGGCTGCTCGCCGATCAGACGATTGACCTCGCGGAGCTCTCTGGCCAGCTGATGGCGGTAATCGTGCTGCCATACCTCGGTCCTGCCGCGGCTCGGCGCGAGCTCGAGCGCGCGTCGCCACCTAAAGGTGAGCGCCCGGCATCCAATGCGCGCCGCAAGGTCGTGACCCACCCGCCAACGCGCCTGACCTACCGAACGCTGCTCGCGCTCAGCACGATCGCCGAGAGTCCCGGCCTCAACAATCGCCAGATCAGCGATCGCGTCGGCATCAAGGACCAAGGCCAGATCTCAAAGCTGCTCTCGCGGCTGTGCGAGCTCGGTTTGATCAGGAACGGCGGGGCGGGGCAGGCGCACGGGGCCGCCAATGCTTGGTGCCTCGCTGCTAGCGGCACTCGCTTGGTTGAGGACGTGGGGCGTCGCTCGCGAAGTGGCCACCGGCAGGGAGTGCGAGCTCAGCTGGCAGATGGGTGCGCCTCTCGTGAAGCCCGTCGCCGGCCGAGCGCGTAGGACTCTTCGGCCGGCACGGTGCTTCCAAGCTAAAGGGAACGCTGTCCGGGCCTTGGCCTGTGCGACGCAGTCAGCTTCCGGTATTGCAGCCACGCGCCGGCGTTCCTCAGCTGCTCAGAGCGCGCGGGCAGGACACCTGGTTACTCGCCCACCCTCAGCCGCCTCGCGGTGTAACGATCTTCGGCCCTCGTCTCGGGGCGGCGACATCGAGCTTCAGCGCCCCAGTATTCGGGTCGATCGCGATCGACGCTCGATGCTCGATGTAACGGGTAACCGTGATCTTGCTCCTGACTTCCTTCAGCTCGACGGTGACCGAGCAGCTCATCCGGTGCGCCGCGGGCGGGGGAGGTACGACCACGCAGCGCGTCTTTCGCACCCGCACTTCGCCGCCCCCGTTCAGCTCTTGGCGTGCCATTTCTGTGTCCAGCACGCGTTCGGTCAGGCGCGATTCGGCTTCGCTGAGCTGATAGTGACTGTCGAACGCATAATCACGGACACGCTGGATGTGCCCTGGCCCGCGCAAGGTCAGTACCAGGACCGCGACGGCCCCCGCGAGCACGAGTAGCGCGAGCGCCCCGATCACCAACCGCCTTCGCGTGTGAGCGAGCCGGCTGCTCGCTTTCGCTTTTCTCGGCTCCTGGCTCATCGTCCCGTCACAGCGCCCCAGTCCGTCCGCTTCGCGATCGCGATCGACTCACCCATCCGGCCGCGATCGTTATGAGCCCTCGGCCCTGCGTGTCCGCATCCGCTGCAGCGTCGACACGTTTGGCTGTTCCGCCGAGCTCATCGAGCTGCGTGCAGATTTGACGAACGCGACCGCCAACAGGAGCAGCGCGAGCAGCCCAAATGCGTCGAGGACGACGTTGACGCGCCCGGTGAGAGCCCACTCGAAACCACTCGAGTCGATGTAGGAATGCATCGCGATGCCTGGCAGCAGCGAGCCTGTGCGCTCGTAGAGCAGGCAAGCGATGACGCTGAACGCCGCGAGCACCGGGCGGACGAGCAGCGGGTACTGCGTGTGGCCGAGTCCGAAGATGACACCCACGATCACACACGCAGGAACGATCCCCATGCGATTTCGCAGGCTGCGATAGAGAAACCCGCGGAAGAAGATCTCCTCCACGACGGGCGCGGTGACTACGGCCGCAAGTCCGACCAGCACGATCACAACGGTGCTCTGATTCGCGAGCGCGCCGAACGTCGACTCGATCGGCGGCGGATTCACCCAGGAATGCCACAGCCTGCTCACCACCACGTACGCGACGAATGCGAGCACGGCGAGGCCGACCGAGCGCCCCGCCGGAACTCGACGCAGGCCGAGATCCGTCGCGCGAAGCGCACCGGAGCGATACAGCGGCGCGAGCGTCGCGAGGAACGCTCCATCGATGATCAGCGCGCCGGCCCCGCGCGGTATCGCAACGCCGCTCTGATCGAAGGCGAGCCCGAGCGCCGCTCCGACGAGCAGCGCGAGCACGAGCGCAGCGAGCGCGTAGCGCACCGACCATTCGCGCGAACGCGCGGTTGGCGCCGGCCACGGTCCGACCTTGAATCCCCACCAGCCGCGTTGCGGGCGGACATCGCTCCTCCCGTCGCCCTCGGCGCCGCCTGAATCGGCGCCTTCGGCCGTCTCGTCACGATCCACATGAGCGGACTTCCCGGATTCTCGACTCACATAACGCGCGCGTGCACGCCTCATTCAAGCGATAGCCTCTCGCCCTGCCGAGGCGCAAGAGTCGCCGGAGCCACGAGAGCCCGGTCGCGGCAAGTGCGTACGCGTACGCACTGTCGCTGAATGCCGGCGTCCGCCCGGGCACGTATCCCATACGCTCGTCGCATGATCCTCCGTCACGCCAAGCCGACAGTCCTCCTCGGCACAGCCGTCGCCGCGCTCGTGCTGCCGTCTTTGGCAACTGCCGCAAGCACCCCTCAAACAGGCCTCTACAAGGCCACGACGAGCGCCGGCACCGCCTTCAGCTTCCGCGTGATCAAAGCGACTTGCGCGCCGCCCGTCCGCGGCGGCAACCAGCACCAGAAAAAAGGCTTCTGCTTCGCGCCGGTCAGCGACCCGACGATCGACCTCAAGTGTCCCGACGGCGCCGAATACAGCGGCGAAAGCTATGCACTGTTCGAGGAGCTCCTGACGAGCAAAGGCCAGCTCTCGACGCCTGAGACGAGCAGCGACGGAACGACGGGCGTCTTCCACGTGACCGTCGACCACCATGGTCACGCGACGGGCTACTTCGAAATCGTCGAGCAGCACTACGGCGAAGGCGCGCAGACGCCGACGTCGTGCCCGAGCGGCAAGATCACTTTCAGCGCCAAGCGCGCCTGACGTAAGCTCCGAGCGCGTCGCGCCGTCGCGCACGAGCCCGAGCCCGCTCAGTCGAGCAGCTCGCGAGCGGCGCCGACACTCACTTGCGCTCGCGTTCGCGCTCGATCAGCAGCGCGAACGTGGGACACGCCGCAGCGGCGCGCTTTGCGTGGCTGACGAGCGCGTGCGGCAGCGGCTCGTCGTCGATCAGCGGGTAGCCCCACTCGTCGAGCGCGATGCGCTCGGGCAGGAGCTCCGCGCACATGCCGTGCGCCTCACAGGCGATCGGGTTCAAGCGCACGCGCTGGCTCATCAGGCCGGAACTGCCCTGCGCCGATCCGCGCCGGCCGGCGCATCGTGCGGCAGCGGCAAGGGCAACTCGGCCGGGCGCTCGCAAGCCTCGCAGCGGCCGTGGCGCGCGTGGTCGGCGAACTCCTCCGAGAACGTCTGCAGCGCGCTGAGGATGAAGCGCACGGCGCCGTCTGGGTGCCCGCACGCGCCGCGCCGGCTCGTCAGCGTCGCGAGCCGCTCGATCCGCTTGCCGACGTTTCCCTGCGCTTCGCCTGCCGCGACGTCCTCGATCGTGCTCGCGAGCGCGCCGAGGCCGTTGACGCACGGGCCGCACTGCCCCGCGCCCTGATCGGAGAGCCAGCGCGCGATGCGCGCCGTCTCGGCGACGGCGCAAGCGTCCTCTGAGAGCAGCGCGACGACGCCGGCGCCGAGCGACGCGCCGTGCACGGCGAGGTGCTCGTCGGCGAGCGCGACGCCGCGCAGCAACTGGCCGTCGATCCACGCGCCCGCGTAGCCGCCGAGCAGCGCCGCGCGCGGCTGCCCGTCGACGCCGCCCGCGGCATCGAGCAGCGAGCTGAGCGACGAGCCGTGCTCGATCTCATAGACGCCCGCATGCGGGACCGGGCCGCCGAGCGTCACGAGCGCCGAGCCCGGCTGGCTCGGCGTGCCGAGCTCGCGAAACCACGCCGAGCCGTGACGCGCGATCAGCGCGACGTGCGCGAGCGTCTCGGCATTGTTGATCAGCGTCGGGCGGCGCTTGACGCCTTGCTCGAACGGCATCGGCGGCGTGAACTTCGGTAGCGGCGGCCCACCGCCGAGGTAGTTCACGAGCGCCGACTCCTGCCCCGAGACGTAGCCGCTCGGAACGAAGCTGAGCCGCACCGGCACGTGCCCTTGCGAGGACCCGCGTTGCTCGATCGCCAGCGCGACGCTCCCGGCGCTGTCCGGCGAGGTCTCGCAGACGCAGAAGATCGCCTCATCCGCGCCGAGCGCCTCGGCGACGAGCTGCGCGCCGTCGAGCACGAGGTGCGGCGCGAGTCGGCAGAGCGTCTTGTCCTTGAGGCTCGCCGGCTCGCCCTCGGCCGCGTTGACGACGACGATCGGGCGCCGGCGCGATGCGGCGACGGCGCGCAGCTTTCGCGCCGTCGGGAAGCCTGCGCCGCCGTGCCCGCGCAGGCCCGCGTGCTCGATCAGCTCGATCAGCGACGACTCGCGGCGGCGGTGGCGACGCTCGTGTGGAAGCTCTCCATGGGTGCGCAGGTGGCCGTCGAGGTCGAGCGCGCCTCGCGCCGGAATCCCCGCGAGCAGTCGCAGCAGGCCGCTCATCGCCTCCTCCCGTGCGAGCTCGCGCCGGAGGGGCGGTGGCCGAGCAGCGACTTCGGCGTGCCCGAGCGCCGCGCCCATTCGCTGCCGAGCGGGCCCGCCGGGAGCCACACGAGCAGGAACAGCGAGAAGGCACCCGCGCCGCCGAGCGCCGCGCCGCGCCGCGCGAGGTGCTCCGGCCAGCCGGCCGCGACGCGCACGAGCACGGCCGTGAGCACGACGGCCGCGCAGAACGTCGAGAGCGCGAGCAGCCACGCGCTCGCCGCGTCGCTGCCCGTGCCGAGGCCGTGCAGCAGCGCGACCGGCCAGCTCGCGTACGTCAGCCAGTGGATCGCGCGCCAGCTCGCGTAGCCGAGCCGCTGGCGCAGCATGCTCGTCAGCGTGACGGCGATCAGCAGGTCGAACGCCACCGCGCCGAGCCCGAGCCAGAGCGGGCGGTAGGAGCCCGCGAACGGGACGAAAGCGTCGAGCAGGGCGATCGGCGCGAAGCTGTCGAGGACCGACGTGAGGATGTGCAGCGCGAGGAACGCCATCGCCAGCAGCGAGACGTTGCGGTGCAGCGTGTCGAGCAGGAAGCGCGGCCAGCGCGGCGTGCTCCAGCGGCGCACGTCGACGACGCCGAGCGCGATCGCGAACGTCAGTAGCAGCAGCGCGACGCCGCCAGTCGATCGCGTCAGGTACCAGTACGCGCTGCCGCCCGAGGATGCCGCGAGCACGCTCATCGGCTCACCGCCCTCTCGTGCGAAGCGCCGCCGCGGTCACTTGGCTTCGCCGGCCAGTTGCCGATCGTCCGCACGCGCCCCTGTAGATCGACGAGCCGCGCCGGAAGTCCTTGCCGCGTCAGCCAGTCGAGCGCATTGTCGCTTCGCACGAGCGCGGCCGTCGTCGCGATGTTCGCTTGCGCGCAGTCTTCGGCGGCGACGCTGACCGTTCGCCAGCGCGAGCGCGCCGGCGATCCGGTCCGCGGGTCGATGATGTGGTGCATCGTGTGCCCGTCGTGGCTCCACTGGCGCACGGCCGTGCTCGACGTCGCGATACCGCCCGAGGAGATCGTGATCGTCTGCCCTGGAGCTTCGGCATCGCTTCGGTGATCGTCGGTGACCCTGATCCTCCATCCGCCCGCCGGCGCCTGACCGCCCAGCGCGACGTCGCCGCCGAGGCTGACGAGCACGCCACACCCGGCGACCTTCGCGGCCGCTGCCGCGGCGCGGTCGGCCGCCCACGCCTTCGCCGTCGCACCGAGGTCGAGCTTGACGCCGCTCGGCACGCGCACCGTCGCGCTCGCGCGGTCGAGCGAGATCGCGCGCCAGCCGATCAGCGCGTGCAGCCTGACCCCGCTCGCGCTCGGCTCGCCGCGGGGCGGCGCGAGCCCGCGCCAGTCGCGGTCGTAGCCGCTCAGCTCGAGCGCGCGCCCGACCGTCGGATCGACGTCGCCTTCGGTCAGCGACGCCGCCGCGAGCGCCAGCTCGAGCGCTTCGAGCAGCACGCGGCTGACGTGGACAGGACGTCCCGCGCGCGCATTCAGCTGCGAGAGCTCCGAGTCCGCGCGGAAGCGGCTGCAAGCGCGATCGACCTCGGCGAGCGTCGCCTCGACCTCGCCGCGCGCGACGCGCAGCATGCGCGGCTCGCCGACGCGCAAGTCGACGCTCGTGCCGAGCGCTTCCCAGCTTGCTCGGCCCTGCATCTGGAGCTCGCGAGATCGGGCGTCGATCACGAGCCCCCCGAGACGACCGGCGGCGCTTCTGCTGCGGACGCCGACGCCGCTTCGCGCGTCGCTTCGGCTTCGGGTGCCGGTTCGGCCGGCGCCGATTCGCGTGCCGGCGCGGATTCGCGCGGCGCTTCTTCGCGCGGCGCCGCCCGTTCGGCGGGCGCACTCGATTCGCTCGTCGCCTGTGGCGGCTGTGCCGGCGGGTTGAGCGACTGCGTGTGGGGCGTCGAGCTGTGGCGGGCGCGGCGGCGCTCAGCCGCGTGTGCGCGTGGGTGCTTCGCCGCCGCGGCGGAGGGTGCGGCGCTCTTGCCCGGGAACGCGTGCGCGGCGGCCTCGGCGAACAGCCCCGTCAGCGCGACACTCGCCGCGATCAGCCAGCGGTTGATCCGCGTCAGCTTGCGCAGCGAGCTTTCGCGGGCGCGTGTGTCGTGTCGATGGCTTGGACGGTGTGGCCGCATGTCGATCAGCGATGGAGCTGCTGCGAGGAGATCCACGGGGCGAACTGCGGGATCACGAGGACCGCGATCACGGCGCCGCCCGCGAGCGCGCCGATCAGCGAGAGCGTGCGGCCGTTGCGGCCGGGCGCCTGACGGCCGCTGACGGCCGGGTCGACGTAGTCGGCGCGCAACGCGCGCGCGACCGCCGGCAGGTGCGCGAGCACGTGAACCGCCATGAACGCGATCCAGACGAAGAAGCCGATCTTGTGGATCGGCAGCAGCGTGCCGCGCGAGCTCGGCCCGACGAGCAGCAGCGCGACGCCGCTTGCGAAGACGACGAGCGTGCTCGCGAGGACGATCGGCGCGATCAGCCGCAGCGGCGCCGGTGGCGGGCCCTTCTCGCGGTAGCTGCGGTTCGCCGTGTAGTAGCGCACGAAGCGATAGCCGGTGCTGCTCAGCTTCAGCGCGAGCGGCCCGAGCAGCAGCATGCCGACGAACAGGTGCACCCACAACAGGCGCGAGAGCGAGACGATCGTCACGCCGATGATCGCGAGCAGCGCGATCAGCACGGCGCCCGTCGCCGCGGTCAGCCGCTCGTTGCCGGCCGTTCCGCCGCTGCTCGCGCCGCGTGCTCTCGCTCGCGCCGGGACGCGCTCCGTGACAGATTCGCCCGCTCGTCGCTCGACCGCCATGCAAGCAGTGTTCGAGCGACCATTAACGACTCGCTAACCCGTTGATGAGAAAGCTCATCAAAAGCCTGAACCGGGCAATCGCGCGCACGAGCACGCCTATGCTTGGGCAATGAGCATGGCCGCGCGCCCAGAGGAGGGTGAGCCGGCGCGAAGCGTGCCTGGCGAGGACTCGCTCGCACCGAGGCGCGTGCTCGTGATCGAGGACGAGCCCGGGATCGCCGACTTCCTCCGCCGTGGCCTGACGGCCGAGGGGTTCGCCGTCGAGTCGAGCCTCGACGGCCTCGAGGGCGAACGGCTCGCGCTCGGCGGCAGCTTCGACGCGATCGTGCTCGACCTGATGCTGCCCGGTCGCTCGGGCCTTCAGATCCTCGCGTCGGTCCGGCGCGCGTCGCCGACCGTCCCGGTGATCGTGCTGAGCGCGCGCGGCGAGATCGAGGATCGCATCGCCGGGCTCGAAACGGGGGCCGTCGACTACCTCGTGAAGCCGTTCTCGCTCGCCGAGCTCGTCGCGCGGCTGCGGGCGCAGCTGCGCGTCGTCGCGCAGGCCTCCGCGAGCACGTTGCGGGCCGAGGGCATCGAGCTCAACCTGCTGACGCGAAGAGCGCACCGCGACGGCCGTCCGGTCACGCTCTCGGCGACCGAGTTCGAGCTGCTCGCCTACCTCGTGCGCCATCGCGGGCGCGTGCTCTCGCGCGAGGAGATACTCGGCGCGGTGTGGGGCTACGAGCACGACCCGGCGACGAACGTCGTCGACGTCTATGTCGGCTATCTGCGGCGCAAGCTCGGCACGCCCGGCGACCCGGCGCCGATCTTCACGGTGCGCTCGGTCGGCTACCGGCTCGGCACGCAGGCGAGCCGGCAGGAGCAGTGATGCGCGCGGCGTTCACGCGCGTTGGGCTGCGCTGGCGCTTGGCCGCGTGGGTCGCGCTCGTCGTGCTGGCCTGCACGGGCGTCACGTTCTTCGCGGTCTACCGCGGCACCGGAGATCAGCTGCGCCGCCAGATCGACACAGAGCTCGGCGGCGACGCGAGCGAGCTCGCGCGCAGCCTGCGGCTGTCGAGGCCGAGGACGCCGCGGCGCACGTACGAGGCCTCTAACCGCTACATCGACGGCCAGCCGTTCGCGGCTACGTCGACGCTGCTCTTCACGCTGACACCGCATGCGCCGGCGAGCACGAACCGCCCGGAGCTGTTCACCGCCGAGGCGCCGGACAACGGCGAGAGCGCGGCTGAGCAGAATGCCGAGAACCGCCTCTCGCGGCGCCTGCTCGGAACGGGGCTCGGCTACTCGACGCTGATGCTGCCGGACGTCGGCGAGCTGCGACTGCTCAAGCGCTCGGTGCGGCTGCCGGACGGCAGGCGCGTGACGATCGGCGTCGGCGAGCCGCTCGCGCCGGTCTCCCACGCCCAGTCGGGCGTCGCGCGGGCGTTTGTCCTCGCCGGCATCCTCGCGCTCGCCGGCGCGCTGCTCGGCGCGTATCTGATCGGCACGCGCCTGTCGCGTCCGCTGCGCCGGATGGCCGTCGTCGCGGCGCGCGTCGACGGCGGCGACCTGCACCCGCGCATCCACGATCCGGGCGGGCAGTCGCCGGAGGTGCGCGTGCTGACGGATGCGTTCAACCACATGCTCGACCGGCTGACGGAGGCGTTCGCGGCGCAGCGCGCGTTCGTCGCCGACGCATCGCACGAGCTGCGCACGCCGCTGACCGTGATCGCGGGCCAGCTCGAGGTGCTCGCGGCGCAGGCCAACCCGCCGCTCGAGGAGGTCCGCCGCGTCGAGGTTCTCGTGCAGGCCGAGATCGCGCGCGTCGGGCGGCTCGTCGACGACCTGCTGCTGCTCGCGCGAATGGAGCAGACGGAGTTCTTGCAGCTCGAGTCGGTCGACGTCGCGCCGTTCGTCGGCGATCTGTGGGACGGCATGAGCCTGCTCGCGCGGCGCCGCTTCGAGCTCGGCGCGCTTCCCTCGGGCGCGCTGCTGGCCGATCCGGACCGGCTCGCGCAGGCGCTTCGCAACCTCGTGCGCAACGCGATCGACCACACCGCGCCGGAGCGCGGAGTCGTGCGGATGCGCGTCGAGCCGGCCGCGCGTGGCCGGTTGCGCTTCATCGTCGAAGACGATGGCCCGGGGATCGCGGCCGATCAGCGCGACCGCGTCTTCGAGCGCTTCCACCGCACCGATGCGGCACGCGACCGCGCCTCGGGAGGGACCGGGCTCGGGCTCGCGATCGTCCGCGCGATCGCCGAGGCGCACGGCGGAACGGTCGCGGCCGAGCGCTCGCCGGAGGGCGGCGCGAGGGTCGTCCTCGAGCTCGCGCGCTTCTCGCCGAGGCTCGCGCCCGGCCCGCTCGCCGGCGCCCCGCTCGGCGTCTCGGCCTGAGCCGATCGAGCCGATCGCCGGTCAGTCGCCGAGCACGTCCTCGAGCGTCCTGCCGCTGAGCACCGACTGCGGGTGCTCGGCGACGACGTCCGAGCCCGGCCGTGCGTCCTCGTCACGGCGCTTGATCAGCAGCCACTGCGGCTTCTCGCCGGGGCGCGTGCGCTGCAGCGCGAAGCCGCCGCGCAGCTTCTCGCCGTGCAGCACGAACACGGCGTGACCGCGCTCGAGCGCCTCTGGCCACGCGACCCTGCCGCCCTGCTCGTACTGCCCGCGGTCCCAGACGATCACGCCGCCGCGCCCGGCCGGACCCTCGAAGGAGTTGTGCGCGAGCGCGTGGTCCTCGACCTGCACCGCGAGGCGCTTCTGCGCGGGATCGAGCGACGGCCCCTTCGGCACGGCCCACGAGCGCATCGCGCCGTCGACCTCCAGGCGCAGGTCGAAGTGCCGCGCTGTCGCTGCGTGCTGCTGGACGACGAACACGCCCGCGCTCACGCCGCGGATCGCGAACTGCTCGTGTCCCTCGACGGCGACGTCCTCGCTCTTCAGCCCGGCAACGCGCGCGCCGCGCGGGCCGTCGCGCAGGAAGTCGAGCAGCTGCGCAACCGCATCGGCGGGGCCCTCGGCGTGCACGGCGACCGCTCCGTCGTCGCAGTTGCGCACCCAGCCGAGCACGCCGAGCCCGCCGGCGCGCCGCCGGACGCCCTCGCGAAAGCCGACGCCTTGGACGGAGCCCTCGACGGTCGCGCGAACAGCGCGCGCGCCGGCCATCAGGCGGTCGGGCGTGCTGCGTCCGTGCGAGCTTCGTCCTCGAGGCGCTCCCTGATCTCGCACAGCGCCGTGAGCCCGGCACGCATGCCCGCGAGCTGCGCCGGCGAGAGCGCTTCGGCGAGCTCTGCGTCGATCGACTTCACGCCCGCGCGGACAGCTTGCGCGGCGGCGCGACCGCGCTCGGTCACCTCGATCGTCACGCGCCGGCGATCGTCGGCGTTGGCCTGCCGCTGCAGGTAGCCGCGAACGACGAGCGTGTCGATCAGCTGGCTTGCGGCCTGCTTGCTGACGCCGAGCTCGCGCACGAGCCCGCTCGCGGAGCCGCCGTGGTTGACGATCCCGCCGAGCACGTAAGCGCCGTTGCGCGGCAGGTCGTCGAAGCCCGCAGCGGCGAGCCGCATGCGGATCGCGTGTCCGTAGCTGCCGCGCGCGGCGCGCAGCAGAGCGGGGATCACGACCTCGTCGGCTGTCTCGGCGCTCGCCATCGCGCGAACCTAACACGTCGCCGAGAACTGGTCAAGGACGTTGACAGTCAAGCTAGCCGTGCGGCCGCGCGGCGGGTCCGGAAAGGTGGCTCCGAGTGTCGCGGTTGGCCGCTCGATGCGCGTATGACCGCAGCACTCTGGCCGTTCGAGTTGATAGAACCGTCATTAGACATGGGCGTAACAAGTCGGACGGCCCGGAGCTCGCGGTAAATCAACGATGCGGATAAATCCCGACAACCAGCATCCCGGCACCGAGCCCGTATCTGCCGCGACCGCGGGGCGCCTGCTGTTCGGCGCGGACGGCCGGTTGTGCGCCGAGGACCGCGTTCTCGCGTTCGTCGCGGCCGATCGGCGCACGGATACGCTCGGCAGGCTCGTCGCGGACGATGTCGAGGCCGCAATCGTCACCCCGGCCGGAGCGCCGGGCTGGCGCTTTGACCTGCTCGACGACAGCGGCCGGCGCACCGGGGGGTTCCGCCCGTTTCGCCTGCGCCGTGGCGGGCGGTTGCGCGCGGGGGAGCTGACGCTCGCGCTGCAGGGCAACTCGTGGAGCCACGACCGGTGGTCGTTCGCGATGCGCGACGGCGATCGCGTCGAGGCAACCGTGAAGTGCCCCGGCGAGCGGCCCGTCGCCGGCTCGGCCGACTTCGAGATCGCGCTCGAGGGCGGGCAAGAGGATTCTGCGCAGGCGCAATCGGCGCAAGCGCTGGCGCTCGCGTTCGGTTGCTGGCTGATCGCCCAATGGCACGCGCTCGCGCCGGGCGATCACATGCTCACGTCGGAAGGCCCCGCAGACGAGCTCGCGGGAGCGCTGCGCGCGACCGCTGGGAGAGGGATCGCAGAGCGCGAGTCGAACTAGGAGAAGTTCGCAAGGATCGACTTTCGAGGAGGCCGAGATGGCGCTGAAGCGGGCTTGTGCGGAGCTGGTGGGCACGTTCGTGCTCGTTTTCGGCGGCGTCGGCACGGCCGTCCTCGCAGGCGATCACGTCGGCTATCTCGGCGTCGCGTTCGCGTTTGGCCTGTCGCTGCTCGCGATGGCCTATGCGATCGGCCCGATCTCGGGCTGTCACATCAACCCGGCCGTGACGCTCGGCCTGCTCGTCAGCGGCAAGGTCGAGATCGGCGAGGCCGTGCGCTACTGGATCGCGCAGGTGCTTGGTGCGATCGCGGCCGCCGGAATCCTGCTGGCGATCGTCGGCGGACGCAAAGGCGGCTACGACGTGCGCATGGAAGGGCTCGGCGCGAACGGTTACGGAGCGCATTCCCCGGCGGGCTTCGCGGTCGGCTCGGCTCTTTTTATAGAGATAATCCTCACGGCGTTCTTGGTCTTCACCGTGCTCGCGTCGACAGACCGGCTCGCGAACGTCGCCTTCGCGGGCATCCCGATCGGGCTCGTGCTGACGCTGATCCACCTCGTCAGCATCCCCGTGACGAACACGTCGGTGAACCCTGCGCGCAGCATCGGCCCGGCGATCTTCGTCGGCGGCTGGGCGCTCAGCCAGCTGTGGCTGTTCATCGTCGCGCCGCTCGCCGGCGGATTGCTCGGCGCGGGCGTGCATCGGCTGCTGTTCAGCGGCAGCAGGCAGATCGCGCCAGGCGAGTCGGCCGTCGAGGCGGGCGCGTAGCTCGCGCGCTGAAGCGCGAGAGCGCGTACGATCCGCCGCGCCCGTGCCAGGCGCACCGCCGCGGGCGCTACATCTGCGACAGAAACCGGAGGGAAGCACGATGCTCACGCTCAGTGGACTCGACGAGGTCAAGGCTTACGTAGGCAAGGAGCTCGGCGTCAGCGACTGGCACGAGGTCACGCAGGAGAAGATCGACCGGTTCGCCGAGGTGACCGGGGACGACCAGTGGATCCACGTCGATCCAGAGCGCGCGAAGGAGAGCCCGTTCGGCGGCACGATCGCGCACGGCTACTACACGCTCTCGCTCGCGCCGCGCTTCTCCTACGACATGTTCAACTTCGAGGGCTTCGCGTTCGGCGTCAACTACGGGCTCAACCGCGTTCGCTTCCCCGCGCCGATGCCCGTCGGCGGCAAGGTGCGGATGCGCGCGACGCTCGCGTCCGTCGACGAGATCCCCGGCGGCGCGCAGATCACGACGACGCTGACGTTCGAGCGCGAGGGCGGCGAGAAGCCCGTCTGCGTGGCCGAGTCGCTCGCGCGCGTGTACACCGGCTGAGCGTCGGCCGCCTGAGCCTGGCGGGCGGCAGGCGTGGCTCGTGAACTACTGACTGCTGGGCATCAGTTCGAGGGCCTTCGCGCCTGCCAGCGCGCCGAGCGCACGGTAGCTCTCGAACTTTTGGTCGGTGTAGAGCTGGTCCGTCGTCGAATCGTGCGGGAACGTCGGGTTCTCGAGGTGTCGCGCCTGCACATCCCACGGTGCCTCGCGCGTCATCACGTTGCGCGCATATACGAGCTCCCCGGTGACGCCGTTGGCGTATCTGAAGGTGCCCTTGACGGCGTCCTCCGCGGCGACATCGCTCGCCTTCGGCGGGTCGCCCGCCGTTCCGCTCGCCGTCGCTGTGCTCGCGTTGGCGGTCGCGGCCGCTTTCGCTGAGCCGCTTTCGGCGGCGGCGGAGGCGCCACCGCTCGGTGTCAGCTTCGAGGGGTCGATCGCAATGCTCACCGACAGCTCGCTGCGCGCGAGCGCGACGGCATCGCCGAGCTGACCGAACGCCTCGCCGCCGCTTGCGTCGAAGCAGTAGATCTTCGTGCACCCACGCCTGAGCAGCTCAACCAGGCCGAGGTTCTCGTAGTGGCCGCCGTCGGTCACGAACAAGTAGCGCCCGTCTGCTCGATTGCGCCCGAGCAGCTCGCGCAGCAGATAAGACGGCCGCGGACGTCGCCAACGTCCAGATGAGCCTTCGCCTGCCACCCATCGGGGATTCGGCACCCAAACGCCGAGCCGGATGTTCCCCAAGGCGAGCAGGAACGTGAGCGGCTTTCGCGTCAGCTTGCCCATCGAGGGGGCCACTGCCGCGCCCGACATCGCGACGGCTGCAGGGAGGGTGAGGTCGCGCTCGCGACGCTCGCGCTTGCGCCTGTCGCGCTCGCTCTCGTCGCCGGAAGCTGTTTGTGCGGGTGTGCCGCCGAAGACCTGCTCGTAGCGAGCCGTGTCCGTCGCGCCGATCAGCGGGCCGCCGATCGAATGAGCACTGAACGTAAAGCTCGTGACGTGCCGACCCGGGGGCGTCGCTCCGGGATCTGAGACGTTCGCGGACGCGCACACGAGCAGCGTCGGCCACTCGTCTTCTGGCTTTGCCGTCTGCGAGAGCAGGACCAGATCCTTGTAGTCGCGTTCCATCGCGACGCCGTCGTTCGTCTCCTGGGGGTCGGCGGCCTCTCGCACGTCGGAGCGACCTGCGTGCGCCGCGGCTTCTCGAAGTCTCTCCAGGCTCACACGTCTGAGCGCGAACGCCGAGCACAGCCGGCGCTTGTAGAACGGATGCAGCGACAGAGCGGTGATGTCGATCACCGAATACAGCACGGCGAACAGCGCGAGCGCGCCAAGGCCGCTGAACAGCACCGCTTCGCGTTCGGCCAAGAGGCCGGAGTTCGCGAGCGCCAGGCCCATCGCGAAGACAACCACCGAGTAGAGCAGCAGCGGCCCGACGACGGCGGCGACGACATATGCGAACACGAGTTGCAGGCGGGCGCTCAGTTTTTTGAGTTTGCCGACGCCCGCTTCGACATCGCTGAGGATGTGACTGACCTGCGCCGCCAGCGCAGCGAGCAGGGCCGCGATGCCGCCGCCGACGACAGGCGCGACCGTCGTCGCCGCGTGTTTCGCTGCCGTCGCGCTGGCATTCTGCATGCCGGTCGCCGGCGGCCTCGGCAGCGTAAGTGCAACCAGCTCGGGCAGCGCGAGCGTGATCAGAGCCAGCAGCAGCGCCCCGACGAGCAGGCGCGTCGACCACGTCTCCATGATCCGCCTAGCGCCGTCGCTGCTGAGGCGGAACAACATCACACCGAGCCCGCAGATGACCGCCGCAGCGGCGAGTGCAGCCGGCGCGAGCCAAGCCCACGACGGCAGCGGCACGGTTGAGCAGTGGAAGTAACCGTGCTTGCCCCAGCAGTGCGTGACGGCTCGATGCGGCGGGGGCACGAGATCCGGGAACGCGTGCCGGTAGGCCAGCACGCCGAGCAACATGCTCACCGCGAAGAACGGCAACGCGACGAAGAACGTGTTGAACAGGAAGCCGAGCACGACGCGAAAGATCAAGTAGAGCTTCGCCGAGGCGTCCGGGGCGAGGTAGTCGGCGCGGTTGCGCAGGTACTGCTCCTCCGGCGAGCCATGGTCGAATGCCGGCATATGCTTCAGCAGATCCTCGTCCGAGTCACCTTGCTCGCCCTTGGGCGAGGCGTCGCGAACCATCGCGAAGGCAGCGGCGATGTAGGAGCCACCCGATACGGCAGCCAGATAGTCGGCCTTCTCCAGCAGCTCCGCTCGCTGGAGCTCTTGCAAGACCCCGAGGTTGAAGGCTGCCGAGCGAATGCCGCCCCCTGAACAGCAGATTCCGATCCGCTCCCCGTCCGGGTCCTCGACCGGTCCGCGATAGGCCGGCAGCGGCTCGGGACGGTAGCCCGAGAGGAGGTAGCGCAAGCGAAGTCGCACTCGTTCGGTTTCGCCGCCGCGCAGCGGCGAGGCCTTCCAGCGCTGCAATGCCGGCACGCGCGTGCGCAGGCCGACATCGCACCCAGCTGGCTCAGCCAGCCGTTTGGCCTGCTCGGCCTTTGCCGACTTTCGGCGGCCCCCCGGCACGCGCACCCCTTTGTCTGATCCCCGGACGTTGCGCTGCAGCCTAAGTCAAATATTTCGTAATGTCAATCACTAGAACTGCGCTGATTGCCGAACGCAGCCTCTCGGGCGGGCCGACCGCGCACCTGTGTCCCGACGGGCCTCCGTCGTCTCGCTCTATCGCCGCCGGGATCGCTCTACCGAGACGTCCGCTCGGCTCAGCTAGGCTGACCTAGTGAGCGACGAGTCGATCCTCAGCCGCATCGAGTCTCTGGTCAAAGAGGAGCACGCGCTGCAGGAGCGCGAGCAGCACGACGCTGCGAGCGAGGACGCGCTCGCGGCCGACCGTGAGCGCCGCGAGCAGGTTTCCGTCGAGCTCGACCGCTGCTGGGACCTGCTGCGCCAGCGTCGCGCGAGGCGTGCCGCCGGGGAGAACCCCGACGACGCCGAAGCGCGCGACGAGGGAACCGTCGAGAAATACCTGCAGTAGCGCCGCGGCGCTCCAGCGGGCGCCCAGAATAGGTTCCGCCTGCAGATGCGCACCGGAACCGTAATCGCGTTCGTTCTCGCGCTCGCCTCGACGACGCTGACGAGCCTCGCGTACCTGCGCGAGCACGACGCCGCCGCCTCGATGCCGGCGCTCTCGATGCGCCGCCCGCTGCACTCCGTCGCGCAGCTGCTCGCCGATCGCGGCTGGCTGCTCGGCTTCGTGATGGAGAGCAGCGGCTTCCTGCTCTACGCAGCTGCGCTCGCGCTCGCGCCGCTCGCGCTCGTCCAGAGCATCGTCGCCGGCGGCATCGGCCTGCTCGCGTACTTCTCGACGCGGCTCGGTGGCGGGCAGCTCAGCCGACGGCATCTGCTCGGCGCGGGCCTCTCCGTGCTCGGGCTCGTCGCGCTCGCGGTCTCGCTCGCGAACGGCAGCGGCGGCGAAGGCCACAGCGGCTCGACTGCTGCAGTACTTGTCTGGCTCGGCGCGACCGCGCTGCTCGCGACGGCCGTCGTCGTGCTCGGGCGCCGCATGCTCGGCGTCGCCGTCGCGAACGCGCTCGCCGGCGGGCTGTGCTTCTCGATCGGCGACATCTCGACGAAGCTCGCGACGCAGGGCGGCGCGCGCGTGGCCTTCGTGCTGACGCTCGTGCTCGGCTACACGCTCGGCACGACGCTCCTGCAGCTCGGCTATCAGGCCGGCGCCGCGCTGACCGTCGCCGGGCTCGCGACGCTCTTGACGAACGCGCTGCCGATCCTCGCCGGCACCGTCGTGCTCGGTGAGCCCGTGCCCTCCGGCGCGCTCGGCGCCGTGCGGATCCTCGCCTTCGCCGCCGTCAGCGCCGGCGCCGTGCTGCTCGCACGGCCCGACGCGCCGCCCGCGACGGCGAGCGCCGCTTAGCGGCCTTTCGGCGTCGCGATCGCGACGGCTGCCTCCGGCGTGAGCACGCGGAAGCTGTAGGACTCCTCGATGTACAGCGAGACCGCCTCGGCGTCGTGCGAGTCGTAGCCGACCGAGAGATCCTGTCCTGAGTTGAACTCGAAGTCGCCGCCGCGCATGCTCAGCACGACCGCACCCGCGACGCCCGGCGCCCAGACGATCGGGCCTTTGAGGATCTTGCGCAGGTGCTCGAGCAGCGGGTAGCCGCCGTGCTCGCCCGTTTCGACGACGCTCGTGTAGTCCTCGCGGCCGAGCGCGAGCCCGTACGGGCCTTCGATGCCGTTGCGCAGCAGCAGCTCGACCGCGCGCGCGATGCAGCCCGGGTAGTCGTCGAAGCTCTCGCCGCGCACGATCGGCTCGTGCGGCGAGGCCGCCGTGATCCCCTCGATGCCGGCCTTCGGCCAGGCGTGGAAGACGGCCGTGTTCTCCGCGTCGACGATTCGCTGCGCCGCCGCGTCGAGCGAGGCGAAGTCGACATCGTCCGCGCCGCGATCCCCCGCGCGCAGCTCCTCGCGCGAGACAGTGAAGCGCGAGCGCAGCTCGATCAGCGGCAGCACGACGCGGCGGTTCGCCTCGACGCCTTTCTGCTCGCTGACGTTCGTGCTCTCGACGCGCCCGAGGTTCGTCGCCGAGAGCTCCCAGCCGTATGGGCCCGAGAAGTCGACGAGCCGGCGCGTCGCAAGGCCCGGCAGCAGCCGCTCGCGCGCCTCCTCGTCGATCAGCTTCCAGCCCGCGTCCGTGATCGGCGCGTGTCCGCGCAGCAGGTGGTTGCTCACAGCCCCTCACCCCGCAGGCTGCCGATCCCGAGCGAGCCGCCGCTGATCGCCGCCGGCGGCGCTCCGCCGGACGGCTCGTCGCCGTCGTCGTCGGCTGCGGCCTCCGCGGCCTCGCCGTGCTCGACGATGTCGCCCTCCTGAAACAGCACGCCTTTGGCGATCTGGCGCCACTTCGGCGTGCGGCGCAAGAGGAACTCGAGGTCCATCGAGAAGTGCTTGTACTCCTCGCCGACTGCGTCCGACATGACCGCTTTCGCCTCCGCGTCCTGCTCGATCGCGAGCCGCTGCTCGTACCAGCCGATCGCCTCGGCCTCCTCCGTCAGCGACGCGCACAGTCGTGCGAACGTGCGTGTCTGCTCGGGGAGCTCGTCGGGCGGCTCGTGGTACTGGTCGAATCCCATCGAATCCTCCTGGCCGGTTTTGCGCTTGGCGGCTGTGCTCGCCGTGCCCGCGCGAATGCGCGAAGCCGTTCACTTCCTGCCGAGTCTAGTGCTCCATCCGAGACGATCCAAAACTCATAAAAATCCCTTGCCCTGGTTCGCTATGCGCTCGCTCCGGCGGACTTCGCATCGCCGCGAACGGTCCCGCCGACGAACACGACCGCGACGAGCAGCGCGCAGAAGGCAAGCGCCGTGTCGAGCCGGAACGCCGTGTGCAGGCCCGCAACGAACGCGTCGCGCACGAGCGAGGAGAGCCGCCCGGCGACCGTCGCCGGGAACTGCCTGAGCACGTGCTGCCCCGACGCCGTCCCCGCGAGGATGCCGTGGACGAGATCCGACTGCACGCTCGTGACCTTCACCCCGACCCGATCGAGGTGGCTGTTCAGGTTGCCCTTTGACGTCGACGTGAAGATCGTCGTGTTCAGGCCGAGCCCGATCGAGCCGCCGGCGATCTGGAACATGTAGACGATCCCGCCCGCGAGCCCCGCGCGCGAGGAGTCGAGCGCCGTCACGCTCGCCGTCGTGATCGACGAGTAGAACAGCCCGATGCCGACGCCGAGCACGAGCATGCCCGCGACGAGCCCGCCGTAGCCGGAGTCGCGCGCGACCAGCGACAGCAGCAGGATGCCGAGCGCGATCGCCGCGCAGCCGAGCGAGACGATCGGCTTCGCCCCGAGCTTCGAGTAGAGCGGTCCCGCGACGAACGACGTCAGCGCGAACGTCCCCATCATCGGCACGAGCCCGACGCCCGACTCGAGCGGCGAGTAGCCGAGGATCTTCTGCATGAACTGCGGCAGGTAGAGCAGCGACGCGAAGAACACCGCCGACATCAACAGGACCGTCACGCACGCCGTGCTGAAGTTGCGGTTCGCGATCACGTCGCGCGGAATCAGCGCCGCCTCGCCCATCCGCCGCTCGACGAAGCCGAAGCCGATCAGCATCACCGCGCAGAGCGCGAGCAGCACGACGATCCGCGGATCGCCCCAGCCCCAGTCCGTCACCTGGTCGAGCGCGACGAGCAGCGAGACGAGACCGAGCGAGAGCGTTGCGACGCCGCCGTAGTCGATCCGCCGGTCCGCCGGCTCCGGCTCGGTCTGGTGGATCGCAAGCCACGTCGCGAGCACGCCGAACGCCGCGATCGGCACGTTGACGAAGAAGATCCAGCGCCAGCTGAGCGCGTCCGTCAGCACGCCGCCGAACATCGGCCCGACCGCGTTGCCGATCCCCGCCGCGCCGAGGATCAGCCCGCCCGCGAGCCCCGCGCGGCTTTCCGGCAAGGCCGCGAACGTCATCCCGAGGATCGCCGGCCACATCATCGCCCCGCCGATCCCCATCAGCGTGCGGCACGCGATCAGCCAAGTCGTGTCCTGTGCCGCTCCGCCGAGAACCGAGAAGGCCGCGAAGATCGCCGCGCCGAGGATGAAGATCCGCTTGCGCCCGAAGATGTCCGCGAGCCGGCCGCCGACGACGATCAACACGCCGAACGTCAGCGCGTACGCGTTGATCACCCACTGCACCGTGCCGACGTCCGTGTCGAACTGCTTCTCGATCGCCGGTAGCGCCACCGCGAGCGCCGTGAAGTCGTTCGCGATGATGAACACCGCCACGCCCATCGCGATCAGCGCGAGGACCGTCTTGCGGTCGAGCGGCTGCTCGGAGCCGACCGTCGCTGTCGTGGTCGTAGAGGCCATCTCGACCTGACCATAACCGCGGCCCCCGACACAGAAATGGAGCGCTGGCCGCAAGGACGATCGATCCACCAATACGATCCTTCTCACATGCACGTGCGCGGCTACGAAGAGATCGACGCCTTCGTCACGCTCGACGGCTCCGAGATCCGCGAGTGGGCCGGCAAAGTCTCGATGCCCGCATGCAACCAGAGCCTCGCCGAGGCGACGATCCCCGTCGGTGGCGCGACGACCGAGCACTACCACCGCGTGACCGAGGAGCTGTACCTCGTCACCGCCGGGCGCGGGCGGCTCGTGATCGACGGCGAGGAGCGCCAGATCGGCGTCGGCGATTGCGCGCTGATCGAGCCCGGCGCGCGGCACAAGCTGTTCAACGTCGGCGAGGAGCCGCTGCGCGTCGTCTGTGCCTGCGCGCCGGCCTACGCCGACGAGGACACCTGCCTGACCGAGTGAGCGTGGACGCGCGAATCGACATCGAGACGAGCCCGAGCGAGCCGCTCGAGCTGCTCGAGCGCTGGCTCTCCGAAGCGGGCGAGAGCGGCATCGCCGAGCCGCGCGCCGTCACGTTCGTGACCGTCGGCGAGGACGCGCGCCCGACGGCGCGGACCGTCTCGCTGAAGCGCCTGCAGGACGGCGCGCTGATCTTCACCTCGGCGCTGTGGACGCGCAAGGCGCGTGAGATCGCCGAGAACCCGCACGTCGCGCTGCTGTTCTACTGGCCCTCGCTCGGGCGCCAGGTGCACGTCGTCGGCGACGCCGTCCTCGCCGAGCGCTCGCTCGGCGAGGAGCTGTTCGCCGAGCGCGACCCCGCGCACCGGATGCAGACGGTCGTCTCGCGCCAGGGCGAGCCGATCGAGGACATCGCGCCGCTCCGCGCGCGCCACGCGCACCTGCTCGAGGCGATGGAGGCGCCGCCCGACTGCCCGCCCGATTGGGGCGCGATTCGCGTCAGCCCAAGCGCCTTCGAGTTCTGGCTGCAGAGCGACGATCGCATGCACGACCGCTTGCTCTACACGCGCGAGCAAGCCGGCTGGACGCTGACGCGCCTGGCGCCGTAGCGCGCCTATTCAGAGACGCCGCGCGCTGACGAGGATCGCCTGATACGGCAGCTCGAACGAGCCGCCGAGCGAGTCGATCGCCTCGCCGACGGCCTGCAGCAGTCGCTCGCGCTGCGCCGCCGGCAGCGTCTGGTGGTCGCTGTGCGTCTGCAGCAGTCGCAGCCAGCTTTCCGTGTCGTGCGTCCTGCTCCACGCGAACGTGTCCACGCCGGCGGCCGTGAACTCGCCCGCGCTCGCGATCCCCGCGACGGCGGCCTGCGCGCGCGCGTCCGCGCCGCCGAGCAGCACCGAGCGGCTCGCGAGACCCGGCGCGAGCCGCGTGTAGATCGGGTCGAGCAGCGCCGCGACGTTCGCCGGCGGCGAGCCGAAGTTCCAGAACAGCCCGATGCGCCCGCCCGGCTCCAGCACGCTCGCGGCGCGCTGCGCACCTGCGAGCGGATCGATCCAGTGCCACGCCTGCGCCGAGGTCAACAGCTCGAACGTCCGCCCGCGCGCGTCCCAGTGCTCGAACTGCGCGACCTCGACCTCGAGCCCGCGCGTGCGCGCGACCTCGGCCATCCGCTCGTCGATCTCGACGCCGAGCACCGCGCAGCCGCGCGCCGCGAGCAGCGCCGCCGCGATGCCCGTGCCGCAGCCGACGTCGAGCACGCGCCGCGGCTGCTCGGCGAGCAGCGTGTCGATCAGCTCAGGCGGGTACGAGGGACGTGCGCGGTCGTACAGCTGCGCGATCGCGCCGAACGACTCCGCGCGCGAGCGGTCTTCGTAGAGCATCCGCGGATCATCCCAAGGGGCAGCGCTCGCGCGTCGCATTGATCGGCGAGCGCCCTCTCACACGGCTCGCGCACAACGCGATAGGCTCGCCGCGAACGCGCAGCTTCGGCAGCTCCGGCAGCGAACATGGCGATCGAAACCGAGTCCATCGGCACGTCCGAGCCGCCGCTCAACGCGGCGCTGCGGATCTCCGCGCAGGCTGCCGCGCTCGCCGAGCGCACCGAGCGCGAGCGCGAGCTGCCGCGCGAGCTGCTGAGCGAGCTGCGCGACGCTGGATTGCTGAGCCTCTGCCTGCCGCGATCGCTCGGCGGCGGCGAGGTGCGCCCGGCCGAGATGGCGCTTGCGCTCGAGCAGCTCGCGAGCGCCGACGGCGCGACGGCGTGGTGCGCGATGATCGCCTCGACGAGCAGCCTGCTCGGGGCCTACCTGCCGAGCGACGAGGCCGAGCTGATCTACGCCGGCGGCAGCGCCGTCACGGGCGGCGTGTTCGCCCCGCGCGGGCGAGCCGAGCGGCGCGAGGGCGGGTATCTCGTCACCGGGCGCTGGTCGTTCGTCAGCGGCGTGCAGCACTGCGACTGGGTGCTCGGCGGCTGCGTCGTGCACGACGGCGACGAGCCCGTGCTGCTCGCCGACGGCAGTCCCGACGTTCGCCTCGCGCTGATGCCGATCGACGCCGTCGAGGTGATCGACACGTGGAGCGTCTCCGGCCTGCGCGGCACCGGCAGCCACGACATCAGCGCCACTGCGCAGCTCGTCCCGGCGTCACGCGTCGTCTCGCTCTTCCACGAGCGCCCGCGCCATCCCGGCGCGCTCTACTCGTTCCCGCTGTTCGGCCTGCTTGCGCTCGGCATCGCCTCCGTCGCGCTCGGCATCGCGCGCGGCGCGATCGAAGACCTGACCGAGCTCGCCGGCACGAAGACGCCCGCCGCCGGGCGCAGGACGCTCGCCGAACGCGCGACCGTGCAGGCCGAGCTCGCGCGCGCCGAGGCGTCGCTGCGCGCCGCGCGCGGGCTCGTGCTCGCCGAAGCCGACGCCGCTTGGCTCGCCGCTGCCGACGGCGCCGCGATCCCCGACGAGCGCCGCCTCGGACTGCGGCTCGCCGCGACTCACGCGACCGGTGTCGCGGCCGAGGTCGTCACCGCGATGTACCACGCCGGCGGCGGCAGCTCGATCTATGACTCGAGCCCGCTGCAGCGCCGCTTTCGCGACGTGCACGTCGCGACGCAGCACATGATGGTCGCGCCCGCCACGTGGGAGCTCGCCGGCCGGCTGCTGCTCGGGCTGCCGACCGACACGCGCCAGCTCTAGGGGACGAGCGCCCGTGCGGCTGGTCACATTCGACGACGGCACCGCTCCCCGGGCGGGCTTCCTGTTCGGCGAGGAGATCGTTCCCACCGGATCGCTGAACCGGCACGGTGGGTCGCTGCTCACGCGCGGGGGATCGGTGCGCGGCCTGCTGCAAACCTTCGACGCCGAAGGGCTCGCCGAGCTCGCCGAAGACGCGGAGCAGTCCGAAGCGCGGTTCGCGCTCGCCGACGTGCGCCTGCTCGCACCGGTCCCCGACCCCGAGAAGATCGTCTGCCTCGGGCTCAACTACCGCGACCACGCGGCCGAGGCCGGGCAGGAGATCCCCGCCGCGCCGATGTGGTTCGCGAAGTTCGCCAACTCGCTGATCGGCGCCGGCGAGCCGATCCTGCTGCCGCCCGCGCACGCCGAGCACGTCGACTACGAGGCCGAGCTCGCCGTCGTCATCGGCCGCGCCGCGACGCGCGTCAGCGCCGAGCGTGCGCTTTCGCATGTCGCCGGCGCGATGCCGTTCAACGACGTCAGCGCGCGCGACCTGCAGTTCCAGAACCCGCTGTGGACGAGCGGCAAGGCGATCGACACGTTCGCGCCGTGCGGGCCGGCGCTCGTCACGCTCGAGGAGGCTGGCGATCTGCAGTCGCTTGCGCTGCGCACGCGCGTCAACGGCGAGACGCTGCAGGAGGGCACGACCGCCGATCAGATCTTCGCCGTCGCCGAGGTGATCGCGTGGCTCTCGCGGACGATGACGCTACTGCCCGGCGACATCGTCGCGACCGGCACGCCCGCCGGCGTCGGCGCCTCCAAAGGCCGCTTCCTGCGTGACGGCGACACGGTCGAAGTCGAGATAGACGGCCTCGGCGCGATCGTCAACCCCGTGCGCGCGGCCTGATCGCACTGCTTCGAGCTCGGCCCGTTCCGGCTCGCGCGAATCTGCGTAAGCTGAGGCCGGGATGAGCGCCGCGAGCGATTCACGCGTCACGCAGCCGGTCGAGCCGGCCCCGCGCGGGCGCAACCCGTTCGACGCAAGCGGCGTGCAGCGCGGCGCCGACGGGCGTGCCTTCTATACCGGCCGTCCCGCCTCGCTCGTGCAGATGCTGCGCGACAGCGTCGATCGAGACGCGGGCGCCGTCGCGATCGTCGAGCTCGGCGGGCCGACGCTCAGCTACGGCGAGCTGTGGGATCGCGCCGCGCGCGTCGCCGGCGGGCTGCGCGATGCGGGCGTCACACGCGGCGATCGCGTCGCGTTGCGCCTGCTCAACGGCGCCGACTGGGTGCTCGCGTTCTTCGGCGCGCAGCTGCTCGGCGCCGTCGTCGTCCCCGTAAACACGCGCTTCACCGACGAGGAGGTCGCCTACGTCCTCGAGGACTCCGGCGCGACGTTCAGCTTCTCGCCCGGGGAGGCGCTGCCCGACGGCGAGCCGCTCGCCGTCGAGGACCTGCAGCCTGACGACCTCGCGGCGATCTTCTACACGAGCGGCACGACGGGCGTGCCGAAGGGCGCGATGACGACGCACCAGAACTTCCTCACGAACGTCGAGAACGCGCTGCGCGCGCGCCAGGTCGATCGCGCCGACGGCCCGAGCCTCTCGACGCTCGTCTCGGTGCCGCTGTTCCACGTGACCGGCTGCAACAGCCAGCTCTTGCCGCTGCTCGAGTGGGGCGGGCGCGTCGAGATCCTCTCCAGCCCGCTCGACTTCGACGGCTTCTTCGAGGCGATCGCCGAGCATCGCGTCAACCAGCTCGTCTCCGTGCCGGCTATCTACCACGCGCTGATCCGCCACCCGCGGTTCTCAGAGCTCGACGTCAGCGACGTGCGCTGGGTCTCCTACGGCGGCGCGCCGATCGCCGAGAGCCTCGTGCACGCGATCCAGGCCGCCTTCCCGGACGCGCGCGTCGGCAACGGCTTCGGGCTCAGCGAGACCTCATCGCTGACGTCCTACCTGCCGCACGAGGAGGCCGCCGAGCACGCCGACTCGGTCGGCTTCGCGATGCCCGTGGCGGACCTCGCGATCGACGAGCCCGACCCCGAGACGGGCGTCGGCGAGCTGCTCGTGCGCGGCGCGAACGTCGTCGCCGGCTACTGGAACAAGCCCGAGGCCACGGCCGAGACGTTCGTCGAGGGCTGGCTGCACACGGGCGATCTCGCGCGGATCGACGCCGACGGGCTGCTCTACATCGTCGACCGCAAGAAGGACATGATCAACCGCGGTGGCGAGAACGTCTACTGCATCGAGGTCGAGAACGCGCTCGCCTCCGCGCCGGGCGTCGGCGAGGCCGCGGCCGTCGGCGTCCCCGACGAGATGATGGGCGAGAAGGTCGGCGCCGCGATCGTGCCCGCGCCCGGCGCTACGCTCGACGTCGCCGCCGTGATCGCGCACTGCCGCGAGCGCCTCGCCGACTTCAAGTGCCCGCAGTACGTCGCCGTGCTCGCCGAGCCGCTGCCGCGCAACCCCGGCGGCAAGGTGCTCAAGGCGCAGCTCCGCGACGAGACCGATTGGGGCGAGCCGCTCCGCTAGCGACGCAACGAGAGGGAGGCCGGGAATGTCAGCAGTGCAGACCGTGCAGGGACCAGTCGAGGCCGACGAGCTCGGCGTGACGCTCGTGCACGAGCACGTGCGCTTCCGCGACGAGGCCGTCGCCGAGGAGTGGCCCGGGCGCTATGACGAGCAGCTCGAGTTCGACGCGGCCGTGCTCTCAGTCAACGCGGCGAAGGAGCGCGGCGTGCGCACGATCGTCGACCCGACGGCGATGTTCGGCGGTCGCGACGTGCGCTTCATGGAGCGTGTCGCGTCCGAGACGGGCGTGCGGATCGTCGCCTGCACGGGCATCTACAGCTACGACTACCTGCCGCACTACTTCGCCAACCGCGACGTCGACGTGATGGCCGACCACTTCGTCGAGGACATCGAAATCGGCGTTCAGGGCACCGAGATCCGCGCGGCCTTCCTGAAGTGCGCCGCCGACGCGGCCGGCGTGACGGAGAACGTCGAGAAGATCCACCGCGCCGTCGCGCGCGCGAGCGTGCAGACGGGCGCGCCGATCATGGCCCACTCGATGCCGGCCGTCGCCACCGGCCCGCGCCAAGTCGAGATCTTCGCCGAGGAGGGCGTCGACATGGCGAAGGTGCAGATCGCGCACTGCGGCGACAGCGAGGACGTCGAGTACATCCAGGGGCTGATCGACAAGGGCGTCTACGTCGGCCTGGACCGCTACGGCCTGGAGATGTACCTGCCGATGGAGAAGCGCAACGCGACCGCCGCCGAGCTATTGCGCCGCGGGCACGCCGAGCAGCTGATGATCTCGCAGGACTTCTGCGCGACGATCGACTGGTTCCCGCCCGAGGCGGCCGAGTTCTTCGAACGCCAGCAGGCGATCCGCAACTGGTCGATGACGCTCGTCTTCGACGAGGTCGTGCCGGCGCTGCGCGAGCTCGGCGCGATGGACGACGCGGCCTTCGAGACAGTCTTCGTCGAGAACCCGAAGCGCTGGTTGACGGTATGAGCGACGCCGCCAAGCCCGCCGCCGTGAGGACGCTCCCGGCGCAGTTCGACGAGTGGGAGATCGCGCTGCACGGGCGGCGCGTGATCTACCGCGTCGCCGGCGAGGGCCCGCCGATCGTGCTGATCCACGGGATGCTCAACTCCTCGAGCCACTGGCGCGCGGTCGCGCTCGAGCTCGCGCGCGACTACACCGTGATCGCGCCCGACCTGATCGGCCACGGCGACTCGGCCGCGCCGCGCGGCGACTACTCGCTCGGCGCGCACGCGGCGAGCATCCGCGACCTGCTCGCAGCGATCGGCATCGACCGCGCGAGCATCGTCGGGCACTCGCTCGGCGGCGGCGTCGCGATGCAGTTCTTCTACCAGTTCCCGCAACGCGTCGAGCGCCTCGTGCTCGTCTCGAGCGGCGGCCTCGGGCACGAGGTGACGGCGTCGCTGCGCAGCGCCGCGCTGCCGGGCGTCTCGCCGCTGCTCGCGATGACGATCCGCCCGCGGCTCGTCGGCGCGCTGGCACGAGGCGGCGCGCTGATGCGCGAGCGTGGGGTGGGGGCCGGTGTTTATCTGCAGGCGGCCGCTCGCGCGCTGCGCCCGCTGCAAAGCGCGGAGTCGCGCGAGGCCTTCTTGCAGACGCTGCGCGCCGTGATCGACGTGCACGGCCAGCGCGTCAGCGCGACCGATCGCCTGTACCTGCTCGAGGCGCTGCCGACGATGATCGTCTGGGGCGAGCGCGACAACACGATCCCGCTCGCGCACGGGCGCGAAGCGCACGAGGCGATCCCGCACAGCCGCTTTGAGACGATCGCCGGCGCGGCGCACTTTCCGCATCTCGAAGAGCCCGACGCGCTCTCGGCGCTGCTGCGCGACTTCATGCGCACGACGCAGCCCGGCGCGATCGACGACGGCGACTGGGGCGCGATCCTCGCGCGGCGCTCGCCACCCTCACCGCGGATCGGTAATGCGGCTGCTTAGGCGCGTGAAGGGCGCGCTCGCCGCGTCGCCGGCCGGTGCTGCGCTCGCGGCGCCGGCAGCCGTGTTCGCGGCCGTGCTACTGCTCGTGCTCGCGGCCGGGAGCGGGGCGGGGGCGGTCGCGGCGACGTCCGCGTCGAGTCCGCGCGCGGCTGCTGCCTGGTGGACGCCGCCGCAGCAGCTGACGTGGTTCTGGCAACTGCAGGGCACCGTCAGGAACGACAAGCCCGTCGCCGCGTACGACATCGACGGCTTCGAAAACGAAGCGTCGGAGGTCGCGGCGCTGCACGCGCAGGGCAAGCACGTCATTTGCTACATCGACGCGGGCACGGCGGAGAAGTTCAGACCGGACTACGGCGAGTTCCCGGCCTCGACGCTTGGGCGCTCGAACGGCTGGCCGGGCGAGCGCTGGCTCGACATCCGCCAGCTCGGCGCGATCGAGCCGATCATGGCGGCGCGCTTTCGCATGTGCCGCGAAAAGGGCTTCGACGCGGTCGAGCCGGACAACATCGAAGCGTTCGCGAACAAGTCCGGCTTCGAGATCTCGCCGGCGCAGCAGCTGACGTACAACGAGTGGATCGCAAGCGAAGTTCACGCGCTCGGGATGGCGGTGCTGCAGAAGAACGACGGCGAACAGTCGGCAGAGCTTCAGCCGTACTTCGACGGCGCGCTCAGCGAGCAGTGCAACCAGTACAAGGAATGTGGCGATTTCCAGCCATATCTCGCCGCCGGCAAGCCGGTGCTGAACGCCGAGTATCGCGGCAAGCTCGCGAAGTTCTGCCCGGCCGACGACGCCGCCGGGATCATGGGCGCGCGCTTCGCGCTGAGCCTCAACGGGAAGAAGTACGAAGCCTGCTGATCAGCGCGGCCGAGGCCCTGTCATCGGTCGCTTAGGCGGTCCTAACTAAGGGCGCCCTAACGTGCTAGCGTCCAAGCTGACGATGAGCGAGACCGCCGCGCCAGCACGACCCGCGCCCGCCTCGACGCCCGGAGCCTCGATCGAGTCGGCCTTGCCGCAGCCTGGCGCGCCCACGTCCGCGACCGCGCCGTCCACGTCCGCGACCGCGCGCAAGCCCCCGGCGAAACGCGCGAGCGAGCGCGTCAGCTTCTACGTCTGGACGGTCGTCGTGCTCGCGATCGCTGTCGCTGCCGTGATCCTCGGCTGGCACGCGAGCGGCGGCACGACGGACCCGACGGACCTCCCGCCGGGCCGCAGCTTGAGCCACACGACGGTCGTCGTCAACAGCGCGATCCTCGTCTTCCGCGAGGGCCTCGAGACGATCCTCGTGCTCGCGGCCGTGACGGCGAGCTTCCTCGGCGCGAACAAGCTCTACCGCCGCCCGGTCGTCGCCGGGGGTGCGGGCGCGATCGCGGCCTCGATCGCGACGTGGTTCGCGGTGATCTGGCTGATCGGGCAGTTCCACGGCGGCGAGTTCGACGTCCAGGCTGCGACGGGCCTGCCGGCGCTGATCGTGCTCTTGATCGTGATGAATTGGTTCTTCCACAAGGTCTACTGGACGGGCTGGATCTCGAACCACCACAAGCGCCGCCGCGGACTGCTCGCCTCGGCCGAGCCCGGCACGAACCAGCGGCGCCTGCTGCTCGGCCTCGCACTACTCGGCTTCACCTCGGTCTACCGCGAGGGCTTCGAGATCGTCATCTTCCTGCAGAACCTGCGCGAGCTGTACGGCTCGAGCGTCGTGCTCGAGGGCGTCGCGATCGGGCTGCTGTTCACCGGCGCCGCGGGCGTGCTGACGTTCGGCCTGCACCAGCGCCTGCCGTACAAGCGGCTGCTCGTGATCACCGGCGTGATGCTGCTGTTCGTGCTCGTCGTCTCCGTCGGCGAGCAGGTCAACGAGATGCAGCTCGCCGGCTGGATCGGGACGAGCGAAATCACGTGGCTGCACATCCCCGACTGGATGGGCACGTGGTTCTCGCTGTTCAACAACTGGGAGACGTTCATCGGGCAGGGCATCGCGCTGCTGCTCGTGCTCGGGTCCTATGTCGCGGCGCAGTACGTGCGGGTTTGGCGGCCGCGGCGGCGCGGGCTGGCTGCGGCGCGGCGGGCTGAGGCGCCGCCGGAGCAGCGTGGCGCTAGCGAGCGGGCCGCCGGCGAGCGGCCGGCGCTCGGCGCGCTTTCCTAAGCGGGGGCGCCGCTTCTCGCTCGGCTTTGCGTCCGCGCTTATAGAACGTGGTCTCGGCTCGTCGTTGCGAGACATGCCGACAGATGGTTTAGGCTCCTGCCCGTGCCCACCCTTAATGAGGTCTTCGGCATTGCCACGGAGATAAGTCCCGCCTCGTATGTAAACCGCGGTGGCCTCGATGAGCTACTCGGCTACTACCTTCAGACGCAACGGCACGTTGCGATACATGGCGACTCCAAGCAGGGCAAGTCATGGCTTCGCGGAAAGCTTCTCGACGTGGCCGAGACGATTGTTGTTCAGTGTCAAGTGGACTCGACGACGGAGGGGGTGTTCCGGGAGGCACTCGGCATCCTCGGCGTTCGGGCGGAGATCAAACGGACAGGGGTCGCGACATACCAGGGCGAGCTCGATTTCTCTGCGGGAGGGGAGCTCGGCAACCTGGTTCTTGGAAAAGCGAAGGTTGATGTAGCGGCCGGCGCATCAGGTGGTCGAGAAGACGAGCTTCAGACAAAACCGATAGGCACCACTCCTGCCGACCTCTCGTGGGTGGCGCGCACTCTCAAAGCCTCCGGACGACGCTTGGTTATTGAGGACTTTCACTACGTTGCCGAGGAGAACCGGAAGGACTTCGCTTTTGCCCTGAAGGCCCTCGGTGACTACGGCGTGAACGTGATAATCGTCGGTATCTGGCCTGAGGATCACCTCCTTACTTACTACAACGGAGATCTCGATGGTCGGGTCGAGGACGTACGTCTCTCCTGGAACGATGAGGAGCTCGATCGGGTTGTACTTCAAGGGTGCGAGGCTCTCAATGTCGAGTTCACGGGGCAACTTCGCGCAGAGCTCGTGAAGGACGCCTATGGAAATGTCGGTTTGGTACAGCGGCTTGCAGAGCAGGTCTGTCTTGCCGCTGAAATTCTCGTCACCCGCGACAGCAAGGTGACGCTTGACGTGGGCGGCGAGCTAAGTAAGGCGAGGGAAACGGTCTCAGACCGGATGCGGGCGCGTTACGACGCGTTCGCCGATGACTTTGTTCGCGGTATGAAGCGAATGAAGGAGGGTCTTGAGGTCTACAAGCACATGCTGAGGTCGTTCACGTCGAGCAAGAATGAGGAGCTGCTTGAGGGGATCGACTCGAAGGATCTCCTGAGTCGAATTCAGGAGGCTGATCCCGAGGCGACGATCAGACAGAGCGACCTCACCCAAGCCCTCGACCGCGTTGATCGACTTCAGTCGAAGATCGGTGTTCACCCGCAGGTGCTCACATATAACCGAGACCGTCGGCGACTCTTCCTTGCAGATCGTTCGTTTCTTTTCTACCGTCAGTACGGAAGTCCACGTTGGCCGTGGGAGCGTGACGAGACGCTTGATCTGGCGATCGCCAACGCCCCCGCTGATGAGCAACTGGACCTCGGAGTTGAGTTTCCACTGACGCGTGCAGCGCTCGATGAGCTGTCGGATGCTGCCGCCGTACCGACGCAGCCATCCGACTAGGATCGACTGCTCGACAGGGTCGTCGGGCTAGGCGCGCATCTTCTTCCACTCAGCCTTGTGCACGCGCTTGGCCGCCTGGTAATCCACCAGCGCCTGTGCCGAGTCAACATCCCCGAGCGTCGGGTGCGGCGGCACGAGCTGCTTGGCGGCCTTGACCTTGAAGCGCTTTGAGAGCACGGCGCCGAGCGACTTGACCTTCATCTCGCCGAAGCCAGGCAGCGCTTCGATGTTGGCGCGCAGCGCGGCGCCGTCCTTGGCATCGGTCCAGACGCGCGCGGCGTCGCCGTCGTACTCGTCGCGCACGTGCGCCGCGAGCTCGTGGACGCGTTCGGCCATTTTCGCGGGGAAGCGGTGGACGGCCGGTTTCTCGCGGAACACGGGCGCGAGGTCGGTCGACGCGAGCCGCGCCGGGTCGAGCGTCCCGACGCGCTGCTCGATCGCGAGCGGTCCGGAGAAGGCCTTCTGCACGGTCACCTGCTGATCGAGCGCGAAGCCGATCAGCAGCGCCATCGGGTTGCTCGCGATCAGCTCGTTGGCTTCGTCGGACTCGGTGAAGTAGAGGCGATCGGGCACGCCGCCAATCCTAGTCGTCGCGATGGCGCCGCCCGGTGCTCAACCCACGCATCCCGTCCAGGATCGGACGGCCAATAAGTCCGGCCTTTCGGGGCTTTGGAGGCGCTTAGACCATGACACGGAGGTGCATGACACGATCTTGGGATGCTTGGGATAATCAAGGTTCAGGTTACGGGCGATGATACTGCCCTTTGGACCGCTCTCGGAGCGCTTTTGGGCGTCATCGTCGGGGTTGGTGCGTCCTGGCTCCTACAGCGCTCGAAGATCGGAGCCGAAAAAGCTCAGCTAAAGGAGCGTCTCGACGCCGAGGCAGAGCGGGTAGCGAAACAGCTCAAGCACGATCGCGACACACGCGAGCTTGAGATGGTGCGTGAGGTTCTCTCTGAAGCATCAGTGGCCCTGGGCGAGCTATCGCGAGTCATGCTCAACCTCGTCAAAGCGAAGTTAGCCGATGCCCCACGCAAGACGATCGACCGACTCCAGGCGCGACAGCACGAGGCTGCAAGGGTGATACGAGCGGTTGGGGGAAGGCTCCCTCTGTGGTTCGATGCCGATGACGACGTGGTCAGCCGGTTTTTCGACGCGGCTGAGACAATGGTCGAGATGATCAATCATCTACACCGCTCTGATCCGGCTCTCGCTGGCGATCTGCAGAGCAGGCTCAACGAGCAGATCCTTGAGTACCAGCGGGTGGCACGAGAGCGAATGATGCAGCGGGCGCATGCGGAGGCTTAGCGCGTCAGCCATGACAAAGCGGGACTCCCGAGGCTAAATGTCGCCTTCGAGTGCCACTCCAATATTGCGAGCTAGCGCGGCAGCAGCTGAAAGATCGGGATGACGCGCCCGGCGCTGCCGGCGCGCTCGCGGTAGTCGGCGTACTCGGGAAAGACGAGGTCGCCAAGCGCCCACAGCCGCTGCCGCTCGGCCTCGTCCTCGACGAGCTCGGCGCGAAACGGGACGCCGCCGTAGACGATGTCGGGGTTCGCGCGGACGTTGTAGTACCAGGCAGGGTGCTCCGGCAGCCCGCGCTTGGAGGCGATGATCGTCACGCGATCGCCGTCGTTGAAGTAGAGCGTCGCATTGCGGCGCGGCAGGCCGGTGCGCGCGCCGCGCGACTCGAGCAGCCCGACGGCGAGCGGGCCCGCCGTGCTGATCCGCCCGCCGCTCAGCTTCAGCAGGAACGGGTCGAGCTTCCACGCGACGTTGATCGAGAACCAGGCGCCGAACTTCGTCGCGGAGAGGCGAGCGAGCGCGAAGTAGAAGCGGCTACGGCGCTTGTGCGGGTCTACATAGGGAAGCTGTCGCGCGCGGGCCCTCCCGGGCTCGGCGGACGCGCCTGCGGGGCGCTCGGCCATGCCTCGATGCTACAGCGAGATTCCGGCTGTCGGGCGTCAGGCGGGCGCGGCGCTCTTCGCGTCGGCTGATGCGAGCACGGCATCGAGCAACCCGGGGAAGCGCTCGTCGAGATCGTCGCGGCGCAGCGAGTTCAACCGCGACGTGCCGAGCACCTCCTGCTCGATCACGCCGGCTTCGCGCAGTACGCGGAAGTGGTGCGTGCACGTCGACTTGCTGACGTCCATCTCGAAGGATCCGCACGCGCGCGGCTCGGGATCGGCGCTCAGCTTGCGGACGATGCGAAGCCGCTGCGGATCGCTCAGCGCGTGCAGCACGGTCGGCAGCTCGAGGTCTTCGGTCGCGGGGTGGTAGAGGGCCATATTTTTATTGTACGACGTTTATCGAACTGCTGCTACGATGGTCGTCGTACTTACGAAAGAAGGGTAGCGCGATGCGAGCGAGATCATCACAGAGCACGAAGACGCAGCCGGCGGCTTCCGCCGCGGCACAGTCTCAGCAGGCCGGCGCCGAGGCGCGGCTGACGGCGGTCGTCGAGGCGGCGTACATCCTCGAGGCGCGCACGCGATGAGCGTGACGGCCGGACTGCCGAGACGCGCTGCGCGCACGCTCCCCGCATACCGCGGGTGGGCGGCGCGTCGCGGCGAGCACGGCGAGCAGCGCGGCCACGCGCGCGCGGGCGGCAACCGCAAAACGCTGCTCGTGCTCGTCTGCCTCGCGCAGCTGATGGTGATCCTCGACGTCTCGATCGTCAACGTCGCGCTGCCGTCGATCAAGGGCGGCCTGCACTTCTCGACTACAGGGCTGCAGTGGGTCGTCAATGCATACACGCTCACCTTTGCGGGCTTCCTGCTGCTCGGCGGCCGCGCGGCGGACCTGCTCGGGCGCCGCCGCGTGTTCCTCGCCGGGACGGGGCTGTTCGCGCTCGCCTCGCTCGCGTGCGCGCTCGCGGACTCATCGACGCTGCTCGTCGCCGCGCGCGCCCTGCAGGGAATCGGCGGCGCCGTGATCTCGCCGGCGAGCCTCGCGATCATCGCGACGTCGTTCGCGGAGGGACGCGAGCGCAACAAGGCGCTCGGCGTGTGGGGCGCGATGGGCGGCGTCGGCGGCTCGCTCGGCGCGCTGCTCGGCGGCGTGCTCACGCAGGGCCTCGGCTGGCCGGCGATCTTCATCGTCAACGTGCCGATCGGCCTCGCCGTGCTCGCGCTCGGCCCGCGGCTGATCCCGGAGGGGCGCAGCACGCTCGATCACAAACACTTCGACGTGCTCGGCGCGAGCCTCGTCACGGGCGCGCTCTCGGCGCTCGTCTACGGGATCGTCCGCACGGACACGCTCGGCTGGGGCTCGCCGGGAGTGTTGATTCCGCTCGCCGCGGGGCTGACGATGCTCGCCGGGTTCGTCTACGTCGAGGGCAAGGTCGCGCTCGCGCCGCTCGTGCCGCTGTCGATCTTCCGGCGCAAGCGCTTGCGCGCGGCAAACGCCGTGATGTTCCTGCTCTACTCGGGCGTCTTCGCGATGTGGTTCTTCCTCTCGCTGTACCTGCAGCAGGTGCTGCATTACGACGCGCTGAAGGCCGGTCTCAGCTTCGTGCCGATGACGCTCTCGGTGGTGCTCGGCACGACGTTCGCGCCGCGCCTGGCGGCGCGCCTCGGCGAGGGCCGCGTGCTCGCGCTCGGGATGCTGCTCGCCGGCGCGGGTCTCTTGCTGCTGACGGGCGTGCGTCCGGGCGAGGGCTACCTCGCGAACGTGCTGCCGGGCGGCGTGCTCTCGGCACTCGGCCTCGGCCTCTCGCTCGTGCCGGCGACGATCGCGGCCGTCTCGGGCGTGCCGGCGGACGAGAGCGGGCTCGCCTCGGGCTTGCTGAACTCCTCGCGGCTGATCGGCGGGGCGCTCGGGCTGGCGGTGCTGAGCACGATCGCCGCATCGGATACGCACTCGGCCGCGCGCGGCGGCACTTCGAGCCTGTCGGCGCTGACGAGCGGCTTTCAGCTCGCGTTCCTCGTCGGCGGGATCGTCAGCCTGCTCGGCGCGCTCGTCGCGGCGGGCCTGCTGCGCCGCCCGAAGCAGCACGAGGCCGCCGCCGCTGCCGTGCCGAGCGCGACGGGCAACTGAGGGTCGCACCTGACCGATCTCGTGGCCTTTGCGGTCGCGCGATGAGGAGGTTTGGCCATGTCTGACGAGGCTTGACAGCGTTTGTTATGGTCAGATACGGAGAGGTCGGCTCGAGCACCGGGGCACCTTAAGGACGAGATCGTGGGGACCGGCCGCCCACGCAGAGCCACAGGGGGTAGGGATGAGGATTCGCTCGTTGTTGACGGCCACGCTGGCCGTCTTCGCACTCGCGGCTGTGCTTTTGAGCGGCGTTGCCGCCGCCGCACCGGCTGCGCACAAAGTAAAAGAACCGCTGCCGCCGATCGAAACGGGCGGGGGCTGCGAGTTCATCGCGAACCCGGGCAACCCGGTTTGCATGGAGCCGTTCCCGGACGACTACTACACGGTCGCCGACCCGAGCAGCGCGACCGGTCGCCGGATCGCGTTCAACACCGAATCGACGCCGACGAACGTCGAAGGCAAGCACATCGAATCGGCGCCGTACAACGCCGCGGACGGGTTCAGCCCGGGCTCGGTGATCCTCGTCAAGGTTCCCGGCATCGAAACGACGGCTGACGTCGCCGCGACGCGCGCCGTGCCGATCAACAAGCTCAACCAGTACAAGCGGCCGAACGCGCCGGTCGTCGTGATTGACGCGCAGACGGGCCAGCGCTGGCCGCTCTGGGCCGAGATCGACTCGACGGCGACAGAACCGTCCAAGCGAGTGCTGGAGATCCACCCGGCGGTCAACTTCGCTTCGGGTCACCGCTACATCGTCGCGCTGCGCAACCTGAAGAACGCGGCGAACGAGAAGCTCGAAGCGCCGGCCGGCTTCCAGTACTACCGCGACGGCGTCGCCTCCGAACAGGAAGCGATCAACGCGCGCCGCCCGCACTTCGAAGAAATCTTCTCGACGCTCGAAAGCGCCGGGATCGCGCGCAGCAACCTGTATCTCGCATGGGACTTCACGGTCGCAAGCGACGCGAACAACACGAGCCGCGAGCTCGCGATGCGCAACGACGCGTTCGCGCAGCTCGGCGACACGAACCTCGAAGACGGCGTGCCGCAGGGCGTATCGCCGAGCTTCACCGTGACGAAAGTCGAAAACGAACCGAACCCGGGCCAGATCGCACGCCGGGTAAAAGGCACGTTCGTCGTGCCGTGCTACCTGACGCCGAGCTGCGCGCCGGGCGGGCACCTGAACCTGAACGCCGAAGGCGTGCCGGTGCAGAACGGCACGTGGACGGCGAACTTCGACTGCATCATCCCGCTGTCGGCGACGACGGGACCTGCCGAACAGGCGCGGCCGTCGCTCTACGGCCACGGTCTGCTCGGCAGCGCTTCGGAGGTCGCTTCGAGCCCGCAGCGGAGCCTCTCTCAGGAACACAAGATCGTGCAGTGCGCGACCGACGAGATTGGCATGGCCGAATCGGACGTGCCGGTTGTCGTCGCATCGCTCGAGAACGCGTCGAACTTCCCGGCGGTGCCGGACCGGCTGCAGCAGGGGCTGCTCGACGAGCTCTACCTCGGGCGGGCGCTGATCAGCTCGAGCGGCTTCACGACGAACGCGGCGTTCCACCAGGACGGCACGCTGAGCTCGGGCTCGGTGCTCGACACGAAACACCTGTTCTACAACGGCAACAGCCAGGGCGGGATCATGGGCGGCGCGTTGACGGCGGTCTCGCCGGACTTCACCCGCGCATCGCTCGGCGTGCCGGCGATGAACTACTCGGTGCTGCTGCCGCGCTCGGTCGACTTCGACGAATTCGCGCAGGTCTTCTACCCGTACTACCCGAACCAGACCTCGCGACCGCTCGTGCTCGACATGATGCAGATGCTGTGGGACCGCGGCGAGCCCGATGGCTATGCCGCGCGGATGACGAGCAACCCGCTGCCGGACACGCCGGCGCACCAGGTGCTGATGGACATCGCCTTCGGCGACCATCAGGTCACGGACTACCAGGCCGACGTCGAGGCGCGCACGGTCGGCGCCTCAGCGCACAAGCCGGTGCTCTACAAAGGGCGCTGGCCGAACACGAACGTGCTGTGGGACGTGCCGGCGATCCGCTCCTACCCGTACACCGGCTCGGCCGCGTACTACTGGGACATCGGCCCGATTCGCGAAAGCGCTCCGGGCTCGGGCAAAAACGTCGGCACCGAACCGCCGCCGTATGAAAACCTGCCGAACCGGACAGGCGAAGACCCGCACAGCGCACCGCGCGCAGCGCCGGCCGAGCAGCAGTTGGTCTCCGACTTCTTCAACGGAGCGATCCAGAAATCGGACAACTGCAACCACGGCCCGTGCTACGCCGGGAGCTTCACCGGGCCGTAGTCGGATCGACGGCAACTGCAGTTCGTGAGGAAAGGCCCCGGTGAATCCGGGGCCTTTCCTTTGCCCTACTGCGCCCCGGCGAAGTAGCGGCGCCTGAGGAAACGCTCGCTGCCGGCGGTGAAGTAGTCCTGCTGCCAGCCGTCTGTCGTGTCGAGGTGGCTCGGGTTCCACGCTTCGCCGCCCCATTTCTTCGCCACCGCTTCGCGGAAGGCGTAGTGGGAGTAGAGCCGCATGTACTCGCCCAGGTAGATGTCGGCCACGCGCGTGTCGCCGCGGATGACGAGCATGTTCTCGTTGTTGGCGTTCGTGCTCGCCTCGCTGAAGTTGGCCGATCCCGTGACGACGACAGGGCTGCTCGAAAGCGGATCGACGAGCATGAACTTCGTGTGGATCCACTGCACGCCCTGGGTCAGGCCCGAGCTCTCGGCCAGCCAGCGGTCGAAGCTGTTCAGCTCGATGCGCCCGCCGACCGCGACGACGACGTTCGCGCGTTTGCGGATCTGCTCGATTTCGGCGATCGCTTTTTCGCGCGAGGCGCCGCTGCCGGCGGCCTCCTCGTCCATCAGCGCGAAGCGCAGCACTTCATCGTCGCGTTCGTAGGCCCTGCGGAAGCGCTTGTCCATGCCGAAAGCGAACGTCATGAAGAGCGCGCGCTCGGCGGCGCCCGCGACCGTCTCGGCGTACCAGTCGAGCACGCGCAGGTCGCTGTGTGGCGAGAAGACGAGCACGCGGTCCTCCGTCCACGGGTCCGGCGGGTTTGGGTTGTGCGCGTCGAGCCAGCCCTGCTCCACGTCACTCGCGCGGTCTTCGCACAACTCGTTCCAATAATCGAGGTAGGCAGCGGCGACATCCTCACGTTCGACTGCGTGCCCGCAGTTGAGGTGGCCGAAGATCCCGTTTTCGGTGAAGTTCGTCGAGCCTGTCCAAACCGCGACCGGCTTGTCTGCTCCGTTTTCCTTGCGCGTCAGCACGAGGAACTTGTTGTGCATGATCTTGCCCTGCGTGCGCTTCCTCGTCAGCGCCTCGATCTCGGCGTCCTTGATCGCCTTTTCGTTCTTGACCTTCGGGCCGTCCGATCCAGCGATGTCGTCGTAGAGGATCGAAACGTCTGCTCCGCCGGCGGCAGCCGACTTCAGTGCTTCGAGTACCTGCGGCCACTGGAATTCGTAGATCGCCCCATAGAGGCCGTATTCGTCGCCATCGGCGCGTGCGATGAATTCGAGCAGCGCCTCGAGCAGGCCGCGTGAGAGCCATTTGTATGCGGCTGCCTGCTGCTCGCCTTTGAGCTTCTTCGGCTTGACGTCTTTGAATTCGCGCGCGTACTCCTGCGATGCGACCGCACCGCGGTTGAAGAACACCGTATGCGGCGAGGCCGCACTCGCGTGGTTCGACTCGGCCGTCACGTCGACGCTGATCGTCGGGCCTTCGGTGAGCGCCTGCGGCGTCCCGTAGAGAGGAATCACCGTGTACGTGTACTCGTGCTCGGGTTGCGCCGTGTAGTCCGCCCACTGGAACGATTGGAATGGATGTTCCCGACTTGAAGCCTGCCCGCCGGGCCCAACGCCGGGGTCGGTTTCGGCGAACGTCTTCATGCCGCGCATCCAGATGCGCTCATCGTCGGTGTGGTCTTCGCGCTGGATCGCAAAGCCGAGACAGCCCTGCCTTCGGGCCGGTTCGAGGTCGAGCCCGAGGGTGACGACGTGTGTCCCTGCGATTGCGTTGATCGTCACACCTTCGGCGGTGACCCGGTTCCGCATAGGCGAATCCTAAACTACTCGCGAGCCCGGCGGCGCGCGAGCTCTTGACGCTTGTTCGCCGCCGCGGATACGTTGGCTCGTACCGCGCGGGGGAGACGTAAGCGCGATTGCCCCTGGGCGCAAGTCAATCGACAAGAGGGAGAAGCATGCGCAAACCAAGTCGCATCATCGGCATCGTCGCGGTCCTCGTTGGCCTGCTCATACCAGCGGCATCAGCCGCAGCATCGCAGTACGTCGCACTGGGGGACTCCTATTCCTCTGGAGTAGGGACGCGCACGTTCTATGAAGAATCGGGCAGCTGCAAGCGCAGTCCGAAGGCCTACGGCCCGCTGGTCGCGGCGGCGAAGGGCTACACGCTGAGCTTCCAGGCGTGCAGCGGCGCGAAGACGACGGACGTCAACGCGAACCAGCTCGGCACGCTGAGCAGCTCGACGGCGCTCGTCACGATCACGATCGGCGGCAACGACGCGGGCTTCTCGAACGTGATCATCAACTGCGCGCTCTACTACTTCACGTGCGGCTCGGCGATCAGCGAAGCGAACAGCTTCATCGCGACGAAACTGCCGGCGCTGCTCGAAGCGACGTACAAAAAAATCCGTGAAAAAGCGAGCACGGCGAAAGTGGTCGTGATCGGCTACCCGAAGCTGTTCACCAAAGAAGGCGCGACGTGTAACGCGAACTTCCTCACGTCGTCGAATGAGAAGAAACTGAACGAAACGGCCGAAAAACTCGACGCGACGATCAAGTCACGCGCGGAAGCGTCGAAATACACGTTCATCAACCCGACGGGGCCATTCGAAGCGCACGAGGTCTGCTCGTCCTCGGAGTGGCTCAACGGCCAGTCGCTGCCGCTCGAAGAAAGCTACCACCCGAATGTCTCCGGTCAGGCGGAGCTCACGACGCTCGTGGAGGGTGTGCTGTAGGAGGATCGGCCCTTCGGGGTCGCCCGGCGATCTGTCCGCGACGGCTCAGTCGTCGCGGGCAGATGCGCCGCTCTGCGCCTGGCGGTCGGTCGCCCGCGCGTCGATGAACTCGTCGCTCTCGCGGCTGCCGAGGAACGGCGTCAGCCAGAGATGCGCGATGTGCGGCAGCATCGCGGCCACTTCGGGCGTGCCGAGGTCGCGCGACTGCAGGTAGATGATCTCGAAGATGCACGTGACGATCGCCTCCATCGCGAGCCCCGACGGCGGGTGCTCGAGCGGCCGGTAGACGAGGCCTTCGTGGAGGAAGAACGTGAACGCGATGTGGCTGTCCTCGACGCGCTGGATCGCGGCCGGACCGACGGCATAGGCCTCGACGAAGCCGACGTGCGCGACGAGCGGGTTGTCTTCGAGCACCTGCGTCAGAGCGCGCCCGCCTTCCCAGCTGCGCAGCGGCCACGTCTCGCCCGAGAAGAACGCTTTCGAGGTCAGGTCCATGAGCTGCGCGTAGCCGAGCTCGTGGACGGCGAGGAACGCGTCCTGCTTGTCGGCGAAGAGGCGGTAGAAGACGTCCTCCTCGACCCCGGCGAAGCCGGCGATGTCGGCGACGCTCGTCGCGATGTAGCCCTTGCGCTCGGCCATTCTCGCGGCCGCATAGAGGATTCGCAGGCGGTCCTGCTCGAGCGCCTCCTCCTCGGAGACGCGCGGCTGTCCGGGCGGCAGCGCGTTGGGCATCCGCTGGATCGGCGCGTCGGGCACGTGTGGCGAGGGGTCCGGGCGCGGCGCCGGACGCAGCGTGCGCCAGCGGTGCTCGCCGAGCGGGCGGTCGTAGCTCGACAGCCATTGTTCGAGCACGTCGGCCAGCCGCGAGATCGCCGGCTCGCCGCGACGCAGCCGCGGCGCGATCAGGCGGTAGACGCCGCCGACGAGGACGCGGTGCTCGATGTCGGGCACGACAGTGTCCCGCGGCACGGTTGCGAGCGCCTGCTCGATCGCCTCGGCGATCGCCGCGATGCCGGCGTCGCGCGCGTCGCGACCCTGCGCGCCGCCGGCTAGCGCTTCGCTCATTGCGAAGCGAGCCCGCGCGGGCTCGGCGCTCGCAAAGGCGACGAGCGCCTCGACCGCCGCGAGGGAGGCCTCGGCTGCGGGGCGCGCATCGATGCTCGCGCGAACGAGCGCCGTCATCTGCAGCGCGACGTCCTCGATCGCGGCCCTGAAGCAGTCGTCGCCGTCGGCGAAGTGCTCGTCGAACGTCGCGCGCGAGACGCCGGCGGCGGCAACGACGGCAGACACGCTCGCGTCGGCGTAGCCATCGTGGTTGACAGCCGCGATCATTGCCTGCAGCAGGCGTTCGCGCTGTGTGATCTCGCGTCCCTCTTGCATGCACGTCCTCGCTCGCCCGGTCGTGCCGTCTTGCCGAAGGTGCGGATCCCGCCGGGATGAGGCAGCTCGCGCTGGTCGAGCTCGATCGACTCTAGCTGGTGGGACCCGGCGAAAGCCCGCTTTGCGAAGCGCATCGCAGCAGCGCAGCCGGACGTGCGGTGCGCCGCCGGGCGCGATCCGGTCCGGCTCAACCTTTGCTCAGCGCCACCGTCTTCGTTTCGCGTCGCGAGCCTTCGAGCAGCACCAGCCGCAACGCCAGACGGCGCTGGCGCCGGGCCCGAAGTAGGGACGCGCGGTCGATCTCGAAAGTGACCGTCCGCTCGCCGGGAGTCGACGAGAGGCTCTTGCGCGCGATCGTCAGGTCACCATGGGGATCGTCGCCCGGTGGCTCCCATGCCAGCCCGAGCGTGATCGCGTGCGATGCCTTGCCCTCGACCTCGACGGCGAGTCGCACGACGCCCGAGCGCAGCCGCCGCTTTAGCACGCGCTCGATCCGTGCGCCGGCGGGCACGGGTCGCTCTGTTGGGCCGGCCGCCAGGACGTCGGTCACCGGCATGAATGGCGGCTGTGGCGTGAGCAACACGCTTGCCTCACCGGTGCCGCCTTCGACCGAAGCAGAGATATTGCCAGTGCCGGCCCCGCTGCCCGTGCCGTTGCCCTCCGTCGTCCCGCCGGGAACGGTCGTGCCGCCTGCCGGTTCTCCGGGCGGCGTTGCTTCGGAGCCTCCGCCGGTCCCTTCGCTGTGGCCTTCTTCGCCTCCAGCGCCTTCCGAGCTGCAATGGACTGTGAACGGCTTGCGCTCGCCGACCGATTCGGCGTACGCGGCGCTTGCGCGCAGGCTCCAGAGGTAGGCGTGCGCGCACTGCAGTCCTGAAACGGTCGTGCTGACGGTTGCGACGCCGCTGCCGGCCGGCGTCTGCCCGAGCGAGATCGTCTCAGCCGGTTCGCTCAGGGACTCGTACGGAGAGTCGAACAGGAGTGCTTCGACGGACACGGGCGTGGACCCGGCCCGCACGAGCCCTTCGAGTGCGACGCTGCCGTCTTCTACCGGGCGCTCTGACGCGGTCAGCGCGCTCAACTGCGAGGCCGGCGCCTGCTGTGGCGTCGTCACCTGCCCGCTTTCGATCACGACGCTGCCCGCGCTGTTGGCGGCGACGAGTTGCCAGTAGTAGTCCGCGCCGGGCTGCAGCCCCGTCGCCTGCACGGCGAAGTCAGGGACGTAATAGCCCCCGAGCACCGGCACGGGTGTGGTGAACGACGTTCCGTAGGCGGGTGTCGTTCCGACCCGCATCGTGACCGACGTCGCCGCGCAGCTCGGGCTGAGTTGCCCGAGTGCGCTGAGCGTCGTCGGCGCCGACCGCAGGCCGCGAAATTCGCGGAGTGTCGGCGGTTCGGGCGTGCAGGAGGGTGTTTTCACCTGCAGCCACGACCCGTGGCTCGTGCCGACTTGGTTGACCGCCGTAAGCCGCACGCGGTAGTTCGTTGCGGGTGTCACGCCGGCATAGGCTTCGACCTTGCGCGATTCGGCTTCGGAGCGGCTTTCGCGCGTGGAGATGGAAGTGACTTCGCCGGAGGCCGTTTCGATTTCGAAGGCGAGCTTCGTCGCGCCATAGGTCTGGGCGGTAGCACTGAATTCGAGGATGTTCGCGTCGTCGCTGCTGTGCGTCGTCACGGCTCCGGCGACCGGCGCCTTCGTCGGGCTCGGCGAACTCGTGTCGGCGAGGTCGAACCGCGTTGCGGTCCCGGCTGTGGCATCTGCCAACCAGAAGCTTTCGCCGCTCGGCGTCATCGTGACGCTGCCGCCGGGGTAGTCGATCTTCTGCTGGAGGTCGGGGCTGCAGGAGAAGGCAGACGCGCCGGCGCACGCTTCGTAGGCGACGGCTCCGCTGGCGGGGTCGAGCGAGAAGACGTCGACTTCCTGCCCGCCGAGCACCAGCTTGCGCCCGTCCGGGGCGATCGTCAAGCGCCGCGCGATGCGTTCGATGTTGGTGAATTCCGGTGCCTGCGCGGGCATTTGCCGGCAGCCGAGGAGCACGTAGCCGAGGCAGTCGGCGAGCTGCAGCGTGCCTTCGCCGCTCAGCCGGAGATGAAAGATCGCCGGCTGGGGCGTGCCCGCAGGACCGACCCCCTGGACGTAGACGTCGCGCCCGTTCGGTGCGAAGACGATCGATTGCAGCCCGGTGAAGGCCATCCAGGCCGCGCCAACAGGGGTGCAGCCGCCGCCGGTGTCACCGGCCCCGATGCAGCTCTCGAACAGCAGCGAGCCATCGGCTAGGCGCCGGTAGGCGTCGACACGTGCCTGGCCCAGCGCCGTGACGACCGTCTGCCCGTCGGGGGAGACGGATGCCGTGCCGTATGTCTCGTAGGCAAACGGTGCTCCAGAGGAGCAGCCGTTGCGCGCGGAGTAGCAGCCGGCGAGGCCGAGCGTCCCGTCTGCGGCGACGTGAAAGTCGCGCAGTAACCCGTCGGTGACGGAGTACAAGTCACGCCCATCCGGCGAGAGCGTGATCTGCACCGTTTCCAAGGAGCCGGGGCGGCCGGCCGGAGCTTGGCAGGCGCCCCCTTCGAGGCCGATGCATTCGGCGTAGACGGGCGTGCCGCCTGCGCTGATCGCAAAGCGCGCGATGCCCGAGAAGGAGGCGACGTAGACGTCCTTGCCGTCTGGCGCGATCGCTGCGCTTTGGGCATCGGAGATCGCCGCGGCGTTCGAGGTCTGCGTGCAGTCGGCCGTCGCTTGCGAGCTCGTGCACGAGACGAACTCGGGCACCGCCTTCGCGTCGGTGTGAAGTTGGACGACAGCGTCGGCGCCTTCGTGGTATTCGCCGCCGCCGCTGAAGTACGGATGCGACTGCTCGACGACGTACAGGTTATGTTCGTCGCGGGCCGACAGGGCCGCGACCGGCTGACCGAGATCGCCGGCGCTTGGCGCAAACGCGGGGCAGCCGGAGCGGCCGAGCGCGACCCATCGCCAGCCGCCGAGGCAGACGCCTTCGCCCACAGGCTCTACGCTCGCCAGGGCCGGCGCGGCCATGGCGAAGAAGGCACAGACGACAAGCAGCGCCAGCGCGGGCTTGGCGGCCGCCGGGTGCGATCTCGGGGTCATGGGCGGGTGTCGTCCATGGCTTCGCGACAGTAAACGAGCTTCATACATTTGTCTAACGTCCCGAGGCAAGAGCCTGCGGCGCGAGGCACCGCCGAGCGTTCGTACAAATGTCGAACATCGCCCGTGCTCGATCGTCTGCGCGCGCGGCCGTGCCAATGTCGAACCCAATGGGGGGCACCGCAGACACGCATCGTCGCGCGGCCGCGACGCACCGGTCGAAGGCGAAGCCGGGCAAGCACGCGCAACACAAGCCGGCCAAGCACCACAAGCGCAAGCACCGCAAGCGCCACAAGCACCACGCCGCGGCGAAACCGCTCGTCAAAGCACCGGCGTCGAGCGCCGCGGGCCTGCCCGGTGCCCCGGCGCCGCCGGCGATCCCCGTCGAAGCGCCGGCGCCCTCCGCGGCGGCGACTCCGGCCGTCGCCGCGACGATCTCGCTTGCGCAGGCGCGACGGCTTTTGTGGCGCGCCGGCTTCGGGCCGACGCCGGGTCAAGCCGAGGCGCTCGCGGGGCAGCCCGTCGAAGCGGTCGTGCAGAGCCTCACGCGCCCGAGCGGCGCGGCGGTGCTGCACGGAGCGGCGCCGACGGACGACGAAGGCGACGCGCTCTCGCCGGCCGACTCGTGGGGTCAGGATCACTGCTGGTGGCTCGACCGGATGGTCCGCTCAGACCAGCAGCTCGTCGAGCGGATGACGTTCATCTGGCACGACTGGTTCGCGAACTCGAACGAAAAGGTCAACAGCCAGCAGCGGATGCTCGATCAGAACAACCTGTTCCGCGCGAACGCGCTCGGCAACTTCCACGACCTGTTCCTCGCCGTGACGACGGACCCGGCGATGCTCGTGTTCCTCGACGGCATCTACAACGACAAGTGGGAACCGAACGAGAACTACGCGCGCGAGATGATGGAGCTGTTCTCGCTCGGCGCCGATCGCGGCGCCTACAGCGAGGACGACGTGCGCGAAATGGCGCGCGCGCTGAGCGGCTGGACGGCGGACTGGACCGAAAGCAGCGGCCTGCAGAACTTCCGCTTCGTCGCTTCGCGCCACGACGCGGGCAACAAGACGATCTTCGGCCAGACGGGCAAGTGGAACTGGGAAGACGCGGTGCGGCTGTGCGTCACGCACCCGCTGCACGCGTCGTTCTTCGTCGCGAAGCTGTGGAGCTACTTCGTGCCGACGCCGCCGGCCGAAGCGACGCTCGCGTCGCTTCAGGGCCTCTACATCTCCTCGGGCTACTCGATCGGTCCTGTCGTCGAGGCGATCCTGCAGCACCCCGACTTCCTCGACGGCCCGGAGCTCGTCACGCCGCCGGTCGTCTACAACGCCGGCCTGCTGCGCGCGATCGGCCGCCCGATCGACACGACCGCGTGGGCGTGGCTCTGCGCGGGAGCCGGCCAGCAGCTGTTCTACCCGCCGAACGTCTCCGGCTGGGACTTCACGCGCTGGCTCGACACCTCGACGGCGAAGGCACGCTGGGAACTGGCGAGCTACGTCACGGCGAAGACCTACCCGAACCCGTGGCCGGGCTCAGGCGAAGCGAAATACAGCGAAAGCGAGGAACCGGCCGAAGCGCTCGCGAGCGCGCTCGACTACTGGGGCAACCCAGGCCTCTCCAGTGAAACGCAAGCCGCGATCGCGGCCTTCGCGCAGTCCTCGCTGCAGGGTCTCGTCACGGCCAAATGGCAGAAGAGCCCGTACAAGGCGATGCGCCAGAACGCGCTGCGCATGCTGATCGCGACGTCTCCGGACATGCAGGTGAGCTGAGCTGGCCCGCAGCTGCTCGTGCAACGACTTCACCCGCTCGCAGCTGCTGCGCGCGGGCGTCGCGCAGGCCGGTCGCGGGCTGCCGTCGATCGAGCCCGGACAGCCGATCCCGGCCGGAAGCGGCATGGACAGGCGCGCGTTCCTCTTGCGCTCGGCCGGCGCGGTGCTGTCGGTCTACGGCGCCGCGGCGCTCTCGCCGCGCCACTTCGAGGAGGGCATCGCGCAGGCGGCCGCCGAAGCGCCGCCCGATCAACCGGTGCTCGTGTCGATCTTCATGGAAGGCGGCTGGGACGCGCTGTCGGTGCTCGCGCCGGTCAGGGAAGCGAAGTACCACGAACTGCGCCCGACGCTCGCGCGCAGCGAAGGCGAAGGCGTCGAGTTCTCCGAGGACGAAGCGCTGATGTGGCATCCGCAGGCCGCAGGCCTCGCGCAGCTGCACGGCGAAGGCAAGGTCACGGTGTTCCCGGCGATCGGCTACGACCCGCCCGACGAGAGCCACTTCACGAGCCGCCACTACTGGGAGGTCGGCGAGCTGAACGCGCAGACACGCTCGGGCTGGATGGGACGCTACCTCGACATCGCCGGCGAACCGGGCAACCCGCTGCAAGGGCTCTCGCTCGACTACTCGCTCGCGCCGGCGCTCGCGACGACACGCGTTCCGGTCGCGGCCGTCTCCTCGCCGTCGGACTACGACTTCTGGGCATACGGGCTCGGCGAACCGCTGACGGGGCCGACGCTCGACGCGTTCGGCGCGCTCGGTGCGCTCGGTGCGCCCTCGCCGGCGTTCGCGCAGGCCCGCACGGCGTCGCTGAACACGAACATCATCCGCAACCAGATCGCGCCGTTCGGCGAACACGAAGGCAAACCGGGCTTCACCTCGCCCGTCAGCTACCCGGCGAGCGGCGGCGAGTTCCCGAAGCGCCTTGCGGCGCTCGCGGCGATGCTCGACGACGAAGCGCTGCCGATCAAATGCGTCTCGCTGAGCGCCGTCGGCTCCTACGACACGCACTCGGACGAGGTCGACACGCTGAGCACGAACCTCGGCGAGACGGTCGAATCGGTCGTCGCGTTCCAGCGCGACCTGGAAGCGCGCGGGCTCGACAAACGCGTGATCGTCCAGCTCTGGTCCGAGTTCGGCCGGCGCCCGCGCGAAAACGGCTCGGGCACCGATCACGGCGCGGCCGGCCTCGCGTTCCTGATCGGCTCGCGCGTGAAGGGCGAAATGGTCGGCGAGTTCCCCGGCCTCAGCACGCTCGACCCGAACGAAAACGTCGTCAACACCTCAGACTTCCGCGCGATGTACGCAGGGCTGCTCGGCCAGTGGTTCCAGACCGAAGCCGGCCTCGTGATCCCGGGCGCGGGCACGGGCGAGGCGGGCTCGAGCGCGTACGGCGCCGTGCCGCAGCTGATCGCGTGATGGGCAGCTCGCCGCGTCATGCCGCTGCGAGGGTGCTCTGCCTGCTGTGCGCGCTGGCCGCCGGCGGCACGACGGCGACCGCGGCGGCGCTCGCGCAGGCGCATGGCTCCGCGAAGCCGCACAGCCATGCGACGAAGCGGAGCAGCTGTGCCCGGCAGAAGCACCGGCGCTCAAAGCGCGCGAAGCGTTGCCGCCGCCGCCACACGGCTGCGAAGCCCGTAAAGACGCCCGCGCCTGCTCCGCTCGCGCCCGCGGCGCTGCTGAGCGTGGCGCCTGCAGTCGCGCCCTCCGCGCCGCTGCCCTCGCCGATCGTCTCCTCCTCGACGCCGGCGACGACGCCGAGCGAAGCGCCACCGGCGGAAGCTCCGAGCGAAGTCGAACCGCCGTCGGTCCCGCATGTGCAGGTCAGCGCCGTCGAGTTCAGCTTCTCGCTGTCGCGCACGAGCGTGCCGGCGGGCAAAGTCGTGCTCGAGTTCGTCAACGACGGACAGGACGAACACAACCTCCATCTCGAAGGCGACGAAGGACCGTTGCCGGAATCGGTCGGCGACACGCCGTCGAAAGGCGTCAGCGATCTGCACCTGGAAATGAAACCCGGGAGCTACACGCTGTTCTGCTCGCTACCGACGCACGAGGCGAGCGGGATGAAAGCGACGCTGACGGTCGAATAGCACGCGGCGTCGCGTGCGTTCCGGAGCGGGCTGGTGCCCGGCGCTCGCGGCCCTGGAGCGCTACGCCGGGAAGAGCTGCCTACTGCTGCTCGATCGAGTCGACGCGGTCGGGGTAGAACGCGACGTGCCCGGCGAGCTCGGCGACGGGCGGATACGGCGCTTTGTACTCCCAGACGGCGTTGACGGAGCGCTCGCCACCGGCGGGGATGCTGTAGTAGCTCGCGTCGCCCTTGTACGGGCAGTAGCTCGCGTTGTCGGTCGGCTGCAGCATCGACGCGTCGATCTCGTCGAGCGGCACGTACTCGACGGGCGGGTAGTCGGCCTCGCGCAACGTGAGCGAGCTCTGCGTGTCGACGAGCACTTGCCCGGCGACCTTGACGATGACACGTCTCGGGTTCGGCTCGATCGTGATCGGGTGATCGGGGCCGGGCTGGAGGATCGGCTTCTCGCTCATGCGCTGTGCTCCTTCGGCAGAGATTTAGTTGCACGCTCACCTATAGCACCGCCACGGCGGCCGCCGACGGCCGCGCCGAGGCGGCAGGCGCGACGACCGATCGCTCAGCCGCGGCGTTCGAGCGCGACGATCTGTGCGGGCGGCTCCTCGCCGAGCCCGTTGAGCACGCGCGCAGCGCCGACGACGTCGCCGCTGTCGTAGTAGTCGGTCAGGATCAGGTTCGGGATGTGGTGGCGTTCGGCCTCGCACTGGCGCGCGCGTTTGAGGATGAACGAGCGCTTGTTGAGCGCGACGTTCGGGCTGCGCCTCGGCGGGAAGACGTCGGCCCAGTCGTTCATCGTCAGCAGCGGGTTGCTCTTCACGCCGCGATACGGCGCGCAGCTGAACTGCTTCGGCTTCACGGCGCCGAGCGGAGTGTCCTGGATGAAGTCGAAGCCGTTCATGTTCCACGGGTGCTTGCCGCTGACGGGCTCCTGCGTGAAGACGAGCACGTTGTGCTGCGAGCGGATCAGCTCGCCGAGCGTCGGCATCTGCTGGCCGTGGCGGAGCACGGCGAGGTGCGAGTAGAGCCCGGACGTCTTGAAGACGCGTTCGAGCGAGCCTTCGGCGACGTAGTCCTCGTCGAACAGGATCAGCACGTTGCCGGGGTTCTTCTGCAGGAACTTGCGCATCGTCTCGAGGAACGTGACCATCTTCGTCGCGCCGAGCTCGCACAGCGAATGGCACAGCCAGACTTCGGGCTTGCCCTTGACGGCGCCTTTGGTCGAGCCGAAGCCGACAGACGCGCTGAAGCGCTCGAGCGCGGAGCGCCCCTGCGGGTCGAGCTTCTCCGAGACGCGGTTGACGCGCTCGCCCTCGGCGGCGATGTCGGTGCGCACGTGCCCTGGTGAGTTGCCGACGCCGTAGTGCGTCGAGATCTTGAACGCGCGGATGCCGTCGTCGAGCTGGCGCGCGATCGAGCGGCTCTGGTTGGCGATCAGCCAGCCGGGCGTGTCGGCGGCCGACATCGCGTTGTGCGTGCCGGCGAAGACGACCTGGTCGAGCCGGCGCGCGCAGAGCTGTGCGTAGCCGTTGCACGTCAGCGGCCCGTGCGCGAGCGGTCCGTCGACGGAGCTGCCGCCGAGCGCGATTGCGACGCCGCCGATCAGCACGCCGAGCGCGACGACAGCCGCCGCGAGCCCGCTGCGGCTGCGGCGCAGCGACGTGCGCTCGTCATCTTGCGCGACGCCGGCGGCTGAGAGCAGCTCGCCGGCGCCGAAGTAGGCGAGCAGCACGCCGCAGACGACGACGAGCAGGTCGATCACGAACGTCGGCTCGGCGATCAGCAGGAGGCCGGCGGCGAGCGCGCCGAGCCCGCGCAGGACGAGCCCGCGCTGCGAGCGCGGCGCGAGCAGGCGCGCACGCAGGCGGCCGATTTTGACGCCGGCCGTGTACGGGCGCAGCACGCTCGCCGACGCGGCCGCGACGACGGTCGCGAGCGCGGTGAGCGCGAGCGACCATTCGGAGAGCTCGCCGAGGTAGGAGTCCCACAGCACGCCGGCTGCGGCGCGCACGTCGGCGTTGCTCAGCTCTTCGGCGCCGTAGAGGTTCGCGAGCGCCGCATGGCGCAGCAGCAGCAGGTCGGCGAACATCGCGAGTCCGGCGACGGCGAGCGCTACGGCGCAGCGGGTCACAGCCAGGCGCCGCCGCGGCGCCACGGCAATCGCGAGCGCAAGCAGCAAGAGCGCAAGCAACGGCAACACGATCGCGAGCGTGCGGATCGTCTCGCCGGCACGCAGCGTCTTCACGGCGAAGCTCTGACTGCGCAGGTTGAGCAGCTTCGCGTCGAGGTTGCGCGGGACCTTCTTCGCGACATCGGGCGCGAGCGTGTTGAGCGCAGAGATCACGACGGTGCCGGCGTCGGCGAGGCTGAACGCGACGTTGCCACCGCCGCGGTCGAACAGCAGACGGTGAGCCTGGTCGGCGACGGTGTGGATCAACCCGCGGAACTGCGTCGTCGAAACGAGCGTCTCGACGACGGACGTGATCAGCGGTCGCGCGGCGATCAGGTCGCTCGAGCCCTGATCGATCGCCTGCACGGTGATCTCGCGTGCGACGACGCGTCGCACGGGCTCGTGCTCCAGCGCGGAGACGGTGCGGTCGGCGAACGAGCTCGAGTCGAGGATCTGCGTGCGCAGATAGACGCACGTGCCGCCGGCGAGCACGGCGGCGGCGGCGAGGATCGCGAGCACGATGCTCGCGGCCGTGCGCGCGCGCCGCGGCGGCGACGCGTCAGCCGGCTGCGCAGTCGCTTGAGACACGCGGCGGGATTTCGGGTGACGGGATCGGCAAGGCGCTCGTCCGGCGTCACGCGCCTCCCCCGGAGGCGCGCCGTCGGTGCGCCGATCCTACAGCCGCGCCGAGCGCCGAAGCGGGCGCTCGCGCCGGCTCAGCTGACCTCGCGCAGCGCGCCGGTGTGCACGTCGTAGACGAAGCCGCGCACGTTCTTGTGCGGGATGAACGGGCTCGCCTCGATCCGCGCGATCGATTGGCGCACGTCCTCGTCGAGGTCCGCGAACGCCTCGGCGGCCCACTCGGGCTTGATCCCGACGTCGTCCTGCACGGTGCGCTTGAACTCGTCGTCGGTGAACGTCAGCATGCCGCAGTCGGTGTGGTGGATCAGCACGATCTCCTCCGTGCCGAGCAGTCGCTGTGAGATCGCGAGCGAGCGGATCTCATCGTCGGTGACGACGCCGCCGGCATTGCGGATCACGTGCGCGTCGCCCTCCTTGAGGCCGAGCAGGCCATACGGGTTCAGCCGCGCGTCCATGCACGCGAGCACGGCGATCTTGCGTGCGGGCGGGAGCGGCAGGTCGCCGTTGCTGAACGAGTCGGCGTATGCCTCGGCGTTGACTAGGAGCTCGTCGGTCGTGCTCATGGGGTCTGAACCTCGGCTTTCGTCCGTTTACGGGACGCCATTATAGATAATTATTATCAATTTTATGATCTTTATTCGTACGGACGCGCTTGAGGCTTAAGGCATCGCCGCAGGGGACGCCCACCGGCGCTTCGCTCAGCCCTGCTCGACGTACTGCGCGACGCCGTTGCCGAAGGACCAGTTCTCCTTCTTGACCTCGACGAGGTTGATCGTGACGTCCTGCGGGCGGATGCCGAGACGTTCGTGCAGGCTCTCGACGAGCGCGGCGTAGAAGGCCTGCTTCTGCTCGACGCTGCGGCCCTCGTTGAACGTGATCTGGATCAGGATCGCCTCGGGCGAGCGCCCGAGACCGAGGAAGCTCGGGTCGAGGTTGAGGTTCTCGGGATCGTGCTCTGAGACGACCTCGTGGCGGTCGTTCTCCGGTACGCCGACGGTCTGCACGAGCGTCTCGTAGACGATCTCGCGAAGCTCGGAGCGGTACTCGGCGGGCTTGCCCTTCGGCAGGTCGATGCGGGTCAACGGCATGCGGCTTCCTTTCGTGGCTTGGCCAGGGTGGCGCTCACAACAGCGATAGCTGATCGCGCTCCCAGCCCTCGGCGAGCGCGGCTGCCACGCCGCCGCTCGCCTCGAAGTCGAGCAGCGCGCGCTTGACCTCGAGCCCGCCGCGATAGCCCCTGAGCGCTCCGTCGGCCGCGAGCACGCGATGGCACGGGATCACGATCGGGATCGGCGTGCGTCCGATCGCGGCGCCGACGATCCGCGCCGGCGGGTCGTGCCCGTCGGCGGGCACGCCGAGCTCGCGCGCGATCGCTCCGTACGTCGTCGTCTCGCCGTAAGGGATCCGCTGCAGCGCCTGCCACACCTCGCGCTGCAGCTCGCTTCCGTGCGGCTCGAGCTCGAGCTCGAACGTGCGCCGCTCGCCGGCGAAGTACTGCCCGAGCTGTGCTCGCGCCTCGGCGAATGCCGCCTCCTCGCGATCGGGCTCGGCGAGCTCGCGTGCGGCGATCGTGGCTTCGCTCGGGAAGTAGAGCCGCCGAAGCTTGCCGCTCTTGCCGGCGAGGACGAACGTGCCGAGCGGGCTGGGGAAGCTCGTCCACGCCGTCGAGGCGACGTTCCCCGGAGCCGTCGCCGGTGCGTCGATCGTCATCTCGGTCATCTCGTAGTCCTTTCGATCGTCTCTGCGTCGATCTCCACGTATTAGACGCGACGGCCCGGCGAAACGTGAGATCGCGCCTATGCTCATGCGATGTCCGAGCCCGAGAACACGCTCGTCTGCGTCGTCGAGATCCCCAAGGGCAGCCGCAACAAGTACGAGTACGACGAGCAGCTCGGCGGGATCAAGTTCGACCGGCTGCTGATGAGCGCCGCCACGTATCCGGCCGACTACGGCTTCCTGCGCGGCACGCTCGGCCAGGACGGCGATCCGCTCGACGCGCTCGTCTGCCTGTACGAGCCGACGTTCCCGGGCTGCCTGATCCCGGTCAAGCCCGTCGGCATGTTCAAGATGAGCGACGAGAAGGGGATCGACGACAAGATCATCTGCGTGCCGCTGCACGACCCGTACTGGAACGGCAACGAGGTGCTCGAGGACCTGCCGCTGCTGCTGCGCCAGGAGATCGAGCAGTTCTTCTCGATCTACAAGGACCTCGAGGGCAAGTCGGTGACGATCGAGGGCTGGCGCTCGGTCGAGGAGGCCGAGGCCGAGATCGAGGCCGCGCGGGCGCGCCTGCGCGGCGCTCTGCCCTAGCTGGCGCTAGGCGACCCGCGCGCCGCTGCGCTTGCCGCGCGTGAGCTCTTTGACGAGCGCCGTGATCGAGCGCTCGAGTTGCTCGATCGTCGCGTCGTCGACGCGCTCGAGTCCGACCTTGCGATTGAGCCAAGCATTGATCTCGCGGTGGCTGCGCCTGTCGCGTCGCGCCAGTTCGCCGACTAGGCGGCTGCGCTCCTTGCGCAGCTCCGCGCGCTGCTCGAACGCGGCCGGCGGTGCCTGCTCGGGGCCCGCCGGCGCCGGCGCGGCGCTTTGAGCGCTCGCGCGCGTTGCCTGCGGGGCGCCGAACAGCGTCATCTGCGCCGCGAATTCGGCGCTGAGCGGCACGAACTCGGCGTTCGGCAAGGGCTCGCTCGCGCGTCGCTGCGCCGGCTCGTCGAGCTCGTCGCCGGGCTCCTCGCGGCGCAGCACGTGGCGCAGCTCGCTTTCGACGTCGGCGGCGTGGCTGCGAAGCGTTTGGTCGGCGGGCAGGTAGAGCCAGCTCGGCTCGGCAGCCGTTCCCGGCCTCGTGCGCACAAAGCGCCCGACGATCTGGCGGAAGATCAGCGGCGTCTTCGCGGCCGTCGCGTAGACGCCGACACGCAGGCGCGGGATGTCGACGCCCTCGGAGACCATGTTGACGGCGACGATCCACGGCTCGCGCGAGCCGCGGAAGTCGGCGAGCTTGCGCGCGGCGCGCGCCTCGGTGTGCAAGACGACGAGCGGCGTGCGGCCGGTCGCCTCGCTCAGCAGCTTCGCGATCTGACGCGCGTGCGAGGCGTCGGCCGCGACCGCGAGCGCGCCGGCGTCGCGATGTCCGCCGGCGCGCAACGCGCGCAGCTTCGCGTCGGCCTCTTTGAGGATTCGCGGCAGCCCGTCGGGCAGCTCCGTCGAGATCGCCGTGCGGTAGCGCCGCGATGCCTCGCGTCCCGTCAGGACGGTCTCGAACGAGGACTCGATCACGTCGTCGCCGCTGCGCCAGGAGAGGCTGCCGTCGAACGTGACGAACGCGACCGGGCGACAGATGCCGTCGGCGACGGCCTCGGCGTACGTGTATGAGACGTCGGGCACGACGACGCCGTCGCTGTCGTAGCGCACGCCCGGAATCGGCGTCGCGTCCGAGCGGAAGGGCGTGCCCGAGAGCAAGAGCCAGCGCTCGGCCGGGGCGAACGCCGTGCGAAAGCCGACGCCCCAAGCGAGATCATCGCCGAGGTGGTGCGCCTCGTCGACGATCACGAGCGTGTCGGCGCGGACCTTCGCGGCCCACGCCGCCGGATCGCTTGCGACGCGCGCGTAGGTCACGGCGACTCCGTGGAAGTCTCGTGGCGGCTCCGCGCTCTGCGCGTCGGGCTGAAGCTGCACGCCGAGCGCCGCGGCCGCGGCGGCCCACTGGCGCGTGAGCGGCGTCGTCGGGCAGAGCACGACGACGCGCTTCGCGACGCGCTCGGCGAGCAGTCGCCTGGCGAGCTCGAGCGCCGGGCGCGTCTTGCCCGCGCCGGGCGCCGCCGAGATCAGGAAGGGACCGCTCTGCCAGTCGGCCAGGCGATCGAGGGCGTGGTGCTGCCAGGCGCGCAGCGATGTCGAGGTGGTGCGCGTCAAAGAGCCCGGCATCCTGCGGCATCGCACGGACGGATCCGTGGCTGGCGCGGCAAGCACGTCCCGATGGGCCCGCCACGGACATGAGGCGCCGCAGGCAAGCCCCCAGGCGGCGTCACCGTCTGACCCTAACCTGAGAGGCGGGGACGACTCCGGGGCAACTCCGGGCGGGGCCGCTCAGGCGGCCCCGCCTCTTGTCCGTCCGACGCTTGTTTTCGCAGCCGCTCGTGCCGGCCGGCGACTATGCCGCCGTGCCTGCGAGTGGCACCTGCTGGGTGATGCAGTGGATGTTGCCGCCGCCGAGCAGGATCTCGCGCGCGGGAACGCCGACGACGTCGCGATCGGGGAAGCAGCCGCGCAGGATCTCGCCGGCCTGCTCGTCGTAGCGCTCGTCGAGCAGCGGGAAGACGATCCGCGAGCTGCCGAGATAGAAGTTCGCGTACGACGCCGCCAGTCGGTCGCCGGCGCGGCGCGGCCGGCTGCCTTCGACTACATCGACGCCTTCGGCCTCCTGCTCGGTGATCGTCACCGGCCCGGGCGCGGGGAGCGCGATCACCTTGAGCGAGCGCCCGCGTGCGTCGGTCGCCGCCTCAAGTCGCGCCTGCGCATCGCGCGAGATCGCGTATTGAGGGTCTTGCTCGTCCTCGGCAGTGCTGAGCAGCACGACGCCGGGACGCGCGAAGCAGGCAAGGTTGTCGACGTGCCCGTCGGTCTCGTCGTCGAAGACCCCGTCGCCGAGCCAGATCACCTTCTCGGCGCCGAGGTAGTCCAGCAGCACCTGCTCGATCTGCTCACGCGTCAGGTCCGGGTTTCGGTTTGGGTTCAGCAGGCACTGCTCGGTCGTGAGCACGGTCCCCTGTCCGTCGACGTGGATCGAGCCGCCCTCGAGCACGACCGGCGCGCGATAGCGCTCGGCGCCTTCGATCTCGAGCACCTTGCGCGCGACGCGCTCGTCGCGATCCCACGGGAAGTAGAGCCCGCCGCGCAGCCCGCCCCAGGCGTTGAACTGCCAGTCGACGCCGCGCCGGCCGCCGCGGTCGTCGACGAGGAAGGTCGGTCCGGTGTCGCGGATCCACGCATCGTCGGTGCTGAGCTCGACGACGCGGATCGCGGGGGAGAGCGCCGCGCGGCAGTGCTCGTACTGTTCGTCGGATACGGCCATCGTGACCGGCTCGGAGAGGCTGATCGCCTCGGCCACGGCGGCATAGGCCTGCTGCGCCGGCTTCGCGCCGAGCCGCCAGTTGTCGGGTCGTTCCGGCCAGGCCATCCAGCAGCCCGAGTGCGCCTCGAACTCGCCCGGCATCCGGTAGCCGTCCGCTGCCGGAGTCGAGTTGAGCGTCGCGCTCATGACGTGTCCATGAGCCGGGAGGTCGCCGAGTGCATCAGCAGATGGTAAGCAGGGGGATCGGCGCTTGGCGCTCGTCGCGATCGCGATGGGAACGGCGCGGTAGCACGAGCGTCTAACCTCCAGCGATGGGCGAGGCTATCCCGCTGATCGCTGCCTCGGAGCCACTCGCATCGCCGGCTCGAACCCGCGCATCTCGCCGCCGGCCCTTCTGCGTCGGGCTCGTTCAAGAGCGCTGGCGGCCCGATCCGCACGAGCATCGCGAGGCGCTGGCTGCGGGGGTCCGCCGCGCCGCCGAGGCCGGTGCGCAGCTCGTCTGCCTGCAGGAGCTGACGCTCAGCCGGTACTTCGCCGTTGATCCGGCCGGGCCGGTGGGCGCCGGCGTCGAGCCCGAGGAGCTGCCCGGCGGGCCGACGTACAGCTTCGCCGCGCAGATGGCCGCCGAGACGGGCGCGCACGTCCACGCGTCGCTGTACGAGCGCGCCGAGGCCGATGACGGGCTCGGCTTCAACACGGCGATCGTCGTCGCTCCCGACGGCGCTCTCGCCGGACGCACGCGCAAGCTGCACATCCCAGTTACGGCCGGCTATCACGAGGATCGCTACTTCCGCCCGGGCCCGGGCGACGGCGATGCATACCCGCTCGTCGGCCTCGCCGAGGCGCAGCTCGGCCTGCCGACGTGCTGGGATCAGTGGTTCCCCGAGGTCGCGCGCGCGTACAGCTTGGAGGGCGCCGACGTGCTCGTCTATCCGACGGCGATCGGATCCGAGCCGGAGCATCCGCAGTTCGACACGCAGCCGCTGTGGGAGCAGGTGATCCGCGGCAATGCGATCGCGAACGGAGTCTTCATGGTCGTCGTCAACCGCATCGGCGAGGAGCCGCCGCTCAGCTTCTACGGATCGTCGTTCATCTGCGATCCGTACGGACGCAAGCTCGTGCAAGCGCCGCGCGAGGAGCCGGCCGTGCTCGTCGCCGAGCTCGACCTCGACCAGCGCCACGACTGGCTGGAGCTGTTCCCGTTCCTGCAGACGCGTCGGCCCGACACCTACGCGCGCCTGGCAGAAGACCCGGCGACGGCCACACGTCATTCGAGCGGAGAGCGGTCGTGAAGATCCACGCGCTGCAGACCGGGACGGTCCGCGTCAAGCACAGCTTTCTGTTCCCGAGCATGGGACCGCGCCGGCAGCTCGATCTTTTCCTGCCGGGCGAGTGGTCCGAGCCGCTGCCGGTCTACTGCTGGGCGATCGAGCACGAAGACGTGCTGCGGCTCGTCGACAGCGGCGAGACCGCGGCGGCCGCCAACGTGCCGTTCGCGCGCATGGAAGTGACGCGCGAGCAGGAGCTCCCGGCGGCGATGGCTGCTGCCGGCCTGCGCCTCGAGGACGTCTCGGAGGTCGTGCTCACGCATGCTCACGGCGATCACATCGACGGCCTCGTCCATCTGCGCGCACGCGTGCTCGCGCACGAGGAGGAGCTGCGCTACGTCGCCGCTGCATTTCCGCGCGTCATGCGCCGCGTCCTGCGCCAGCCGCTTCCACCCGGATTCGCGCCCCAGCCGTTCGCGCTCGACGCAGGGCCGTTCGGCGCCTTCGCGCGCAGCCGCCGGCTGAGCGCCGACGGGCGCATCGTCGCGGTCGGCACACCGGGGCACACGCCCGGTCACATCTCGGTGATCTGCGTCGACGATTCAGGGCGCCACGTGCTGCTCGCGGGCGACGCGACGGACAGCCTCGAGCAACTGCAGGCGCTGCGCGCAGATGCGATCGCGCCGGACCCGAAGGTGCACGTCGCGACGCTCGAAGCGATCGTCGCTCACTGCGCGCAGCATCCGACGATCTACCTTCCCTCGCACGACCCCGAGTCGGCGGCGCGGCTCGCCGGCGGTGTGACGGTCGGCTGAGCTAGGCAGAAACCACTCGCAGCGTTGGTCGCTTGCGGTGGCTCCGCTTGTCCTCGCGCTCGAAGCCCATCAGCTCGCGCACGACGTCGCTCATCGTCATGTCGCGCATCGTGGCCAGGTCTTCGAGCAGCTTGTGCTCCTCGGATGTGAAGCGGACGGCGATCGTCGCGACGTCTGGCGAGGTCATCAGATCGCGATCAGCCCGAGTTCGTCGAGTCGCTGCACGGCCTCAGTCGCGCGCACGCCGCCGCCGTCGAGCTGTAGGACGCCGGCGTCGACCAAGCTGTCGAGCGCAGCCGTCATGTGGTCGGCCGGAATGTCCCGTAGAGCGGCATATAGCTTGTCGCGCGGATAAGCTCCGGCCCGCCCCAAGAGCTGGAGCACGACGGTCGCTTGAACCGCAATGTCGTCGGGCATACACCGGGCCTCCGTCGTTCCAACAAGCGGGGCGATGCTAACAAATTAGCACTAGCTGTGGAATTCTAGATGACGAACCCTAGCCTGCCATCGGCTGACGAGTACGCCGCTCTCGGCCGCGCGATGCGGGAGCTGCGTCGAGCGGCGAGACTCACCCAGGTCGAAGCGGCCGAGCTCGTCGGCATCCGCTCGACGTTCGTCTCACTGATCGAGCGTGGTGAGCGAGGCATGCGCTGGCACACGTTGCTGGCGCTCTTGCGCGCCTACGGCGCAGACCTACGCGACCTCGCGGACGCGCTCGAAGAAGGTGCGCTGAGCCGGAGCTACTTCGCTTTTTTGATCGGCGCCAGTGAGTTGCCAGGGGCGATTTCGGCGCAGTTCTGCGGCGCGGCGAGACCCGCGAAGCGTCCCGCAAGCCAAGCCGCGGCTTCGGGCAGCCACGGAGCCGCGCCCTCGATGTGCCCGAGGTGCTGGTATTCGGTGTAGTGCACGGCGACACCCTGACTGCACCACTGGCGGGCGAGGCTGCGCACGTCGCCGGCGATCATGACTCCGTCGCCGGGTCCGATCCCCGGCTTGTTACCGGGTGTTTCTTCGAATTCTTCGCCGCCGTTGCCCTGTCCGATCAGGAACGGGACCGTGGGCGTCCCCTTGCGCCCGACGATGAGCTTGTTCGCGGTGCGCACGAAGACCGGGATGCTTTCGGGCGTCGGATACTGGGGCTTGGCGATCTGGGACCACGTCAGGCCGGGGACTTTTTCCTCGTTGGTGATCGAGTCGCGCTGGTCCTTTGCGAGCAGTTCCTGGCCGTATTCGTTGAGGTACGGAGTCAGGTCGAGGTGATAGGCGCGCGAGAGGCCGTCAAGCGACATCGGGATGATCGATGCCCAGCTGCCTGAGCCTTCGACGTATTTCAGGTTGTGCGCGGGCTCGACGAGCACTCCGCCCATCGCGGCTCCGACGATGTTCGAGTTGATTTCCGGCGCGTATGTGGGCGCCAGCTGCGCGGCCCACTCCGTCGCGATCGCGCCGCCCGAGTAGCCGGCCAGGCCGATCTTCGTGCCGGCCGACAGCCCGGTGGCGGGCGAGCTGAGCGCCGCCCGCAGCGAGTCGAGCGTGTTGTAGCCGTACACGGGCCCGGCCGAGAAGTCGGCTTCCTCGCCCTCGGTGTCGGGGACGACGACGGTCTCGCCGGCGAGCAGCGCCGGTGCGATCAGCACGGACTCCGCCTGGGGGATGTCGCCGCCCGTGCTGAAGCCACCGGAGATCGCGTAGGAGGGGTCGTCTTCGGTGTTGAGGCTGTCGTAGAAGGACTGATAGGAGAGCGCCGTCGGTGTGCCGAGCGGTACGGGTGGCAGCAGCACCGAGGTCACGTTGACGGTCGGCTTGCCGAGCGCCGACGTCGAGCGATAGAGGAGCTGGACCGCCGTGATCGGCGTTGGGATCTCGGCGATGTGGAAGGGCGCGCTCCGCGTCTTCAGGACCGTTCCGGGCGCGATGCGGTTCAGCCGCGGCTTGCCTTCGTACTTGTAGAACGGATCCTGTTCGGGCGTCAAGGCTGCGGGCGCGGCGGCGGGGACGGCAACAGCGGCGCAGAGGAGCAGCAGCAGAACGCCGAGGAGGCGGGTGCCGCGACGAGGCCGTCGTCGCTCGGTCGAACCGGAAATCGGCGATTCCCCAACCCTTGCTCCCGTCATCCCTTGCCCCGCTCCCTCGTCGCTGTTGGCGGTCGCGCAATCCGGCTCGCTACCAGTTGATAGCGCGCGGTTTACCCACGCGGCGCGAAACGCAAACGACGGCTCGGTCGACGAGAGGCCCCGGAGCGCGTGCCACGATGGGAGCATGTTGCCGACGGCTTCATCGACGGTGGACGAGCTGGCGCTGGAGCGGCTGCGCTCGCTGACGGGCGAGGCGGGCTCGGCCTTTCGCGAAGGGCAGCTCGAGGCGATTCGCGATGTCGTCGTCGATCGTGCGCGGGTGCTGTGCGTGCAGCGCACCGGCTGGGGGAAGTCGGCGGTGTACTTCATCGCGACGGCATTGCTGCGAGAGGCCGGCGCGGGGCCGACGTTGATCGTCAGCCCGCTGCTGGCGCTGATGCGCAACCAGATCGCCGCTGCGGAGCGCCTCGGGTTGCGTGCGCACACGATCAACAGCACGAACCGCGAGGAGTGGGACGACGTTCGCGAGCGGCTCGCGAGCGACACGATCGACCTGCTGCTGATCAGCCCCGAGCGGCTGAACAACCCGAAGTTCCGCGAGGGCATGCTGCCGCTGTTCGCCGCGTCGGTCGGGCTGCTCGTGATCGACGAGGCGCATTGCATCTCCGATTGGGGGCACGACTTCCGGCCGGACTACCGCAGGGTCAAGGACATGCTCGACGCGCTCGCTCCGGGGGTCGCGGTCCTGGGAACGACGGCCACCGCGAACGATCGCGTCGTCGGCGACGTGCTCGAGCAGCTGGCCGCGCCGGACGGCGAGCCGATGCGCTCCTACCGCGGCGCGCTGGCGCGGACGAGCCTGCGCTTGGAGGTGCTCGAGCTGCCGCGACCAGCCGAACGGCTCGCATGGCTCGTGGAGCACTTGCCGTCGCTGCCGGGCTCGGGAATCGTCTACACGCTGACGAAGCGCGACGCGGAGCAGGTCGCGGGCTTTCTGACGGACAACGGGATCTCGGCGCTCGCCTACAGCGGAGAGCAGGCGAGCGATCGGCGCGTCGCGACGGAGGAGCGACTGCTGCGCAACGAGGTCAAGGCGGTCGTCGCCACGAGCGCGCTCGGGATGGGCTACGACAAGGCCGATCTGGCGTTCGTCGTTCACTACCAGGCTCCGGGCTCGGTGGTCTCCTACTACCAGCAGGTCGGCCGCGCGGGACGCGGCGTCGAGCACGCTGACGTCGTGCTGCTGCGCGGTGGGGAGGACCGCCGGATTCAAGACTTCTTCATCGAGCAGGCGTTTCCGGAGCGCGAGCGCGTGGCGACGGTTCTCGGCGAGCTCGAAGCTGCCGGCGAGCAGGGCCGCACGACACGCGAGCTGATGGCCGTCGTCAACCTCGGCATGGGGCGGATCGAGGCGATGCTGAAGATCCTCGACGTCGAGGGTGCCGTCAGGCGCGACGGCACGCGCTGGCGGTCGATTCCGGACGCGGGGTGGACCTACGACGAGCAGCGCTACGCGCGAGTGACGGCGCTGCGGCGCGAAGAGCAGCAGGCGATGGCGGCGTTCGGCGCCGACGGCCGCTGCCTGATGCGGACCCTTCAGGAACAGCTCGACGATCCGGAGGCACAGGACTGCGGGCGCTGCTCGGTCTGCACGGCGCCGCGCTTCGCCGAGGCGCCGGCTACGGCTCTGGTCGAGCTGGCAGAGCGCCATCTTCGCTCGAAGCCGGTCGAGCTCGAGGTCAAGAAGATGGCACCCGACGCCACGGGCGCGATGCGCAAGATCGCGGAGGACGCCCGCCCGGAGCCGGGCTGGGCGCTCGCGCGGATCGGCGACGGCGGCTGGTGGCCGGCAGTCGAGCGCGGATTGCGCGATGGCGTGTTCGGGGACGACGTCATCGTGGGCCTCGCGGACATCGTCCGCGGCGCCCGCGCACCGGTCGCGTGGGTTACAGCCGTTCCGTCGAGTCGCCTCGCAGAGGCGGTCGAGCAGTTGGCCGACCGTTTGGCTGCCGAGCTCGGGGTCGCGCACGTGGATCTCGTGCGGCGTGTCGAGGAGAGGCCGCCGCAGCGCGAGATGGCAAACGCCGTCCAGCAAGCCGAGAACGTTCGCGGAGCGTTCGAGATCGTCGACACGCCGCCGCCGGGCGCCGGTCTGCTGCTCGACGACCGTCGCGGCTCGGGATGGACGCTCGCGATGGTCGGGGGTCAGCTCCGGCGCGCCGGCGCGGAGCGCGTCTTCCCGCTCGTCCTTTCGACGCTGAGCTGACCGATCGCGCGAACATAGCTCGCCGGGCGCTTACGCTGTGTCGGTGAGCTACTACTACCGAGTCGTGGAGCGCCTGCGTCGCCCACTCGCGGCGATTGGCTTTCTGCTCGGCATCGGCTTGCTCGGCGAAGCGATCTGGCTCGATCGTGGCGCCGGCGCGTACCTGCCTGTCGTGTCGATGATCGGCGGGTCGGTCGTGCTGTGGCTCGTGCCGTCGGGGCGCCGGGTTCACCCGCCGAGCGAATCGACGCTTCAATGGGCGCGCAAGCAGCGGGGCGGATAGGCACTTCGCTCGACGGCCTGCCGAGAAAGCGAAAAAGCCCCGCTGGACAGGGCTTTTCCTATGCGCTCGAGTGGACTCGAACCACCACGGGCCGTAAAGCCCACAAGGCCCTCAACCCGGTACACCGGCGGTAGCTGTGTCTCAAACAGGCTAGGCAAGCGCGTGCGGACGGCGCACGCTCAGACAGATAGTCTCATCAGATCTAGCCCCAAGCAGCGATCCCCTGCACCGTCTACGCCGCCAAGAGCACCGAGGACAGGCGCGGCTCGACTCCCGATCAGCTGCGCGAATGCCGCGAGGCGATCGACGCCGACCCGCGCCGCGTGTTCATCGCCGAGTACAAAGACGAAGCGTCTCCGCCTACCGCCGCGACCGCGGCCCGGGAGCTCTTCGCGCGGGCGGGGCTATAGGCCGCGTCGCCGACGCTCCCGCGTCGGCGAGCCAACCGCACCGTCGACAGCTCGTGAAACTCGCCGCCGACGTGGACTCCGCCTGGCGAGCTCTTTGCGCGGGCTGGCACCGAGCTGTGCTCAGGGACGACATAGATGGGGACGGGGGAAGAGCAGAGCCCAACCGCCGCGAAAGCGGCGATCTCTGCAAACTGCGGCGGAAACCCATACGCAGATCTTGACTTAGTCGCGATGCTCGACTAGATCACCAGCGCATAAAGCTTCGCGCTCGCCCGCTCGCAGGCCTCGCAGCTCGGATTTGCCGAAGCCGTCAGCTCATCACGAGGGAAGGCCGCGCATGCTGAAGACGACCGCCGCTTGCTGCTGGAGAAGGACTGCCCCCGCGCAGGCGACGCTCGCTCGTCTCGGGGCACGAAGGCATCGCTCCCGGTTCAGCCGCCTGTCGCTCGCGATCGTTGCGGTGACACTCCTGGCGATGGCGTGGAGCCCGGTGGGCGCTCAGGCGCTCTCCGCGACGATCGAAGCCCACATGCCCGAAATCGTCCAGTGGGTCTATCGAAACGGGGCTGTCGAAACGTCGCACTCCTGCGAAGCGACATGCGCCGAACTGTGGAGTGCTGAGACAAGCGCGCCGCCGAGCGCGAAGGCGTTTGAAGAACTTCATCATCTCGAGTCAAGCCTGCCGCTCTGGGGCACGGCGGCCGAACTGAAGCACGCGTTCAACGAAAGCCGGCAATTTCTAGGCAGCGCCCCGCAGCGGGTCGGCTGGTGGATCGTGAACGGGTCAATGCCGGCGACTGCGAAGTGGGTGGAACTCGTAGGCCCCGTGAGCCCCAATTGCGGGACCGAAACGGACTTCGTAACGCTCAAGGACCTCGGAGATGAAATCGGCAGCACCTTCCACGAACACGCCTTCTCAGGCGGCGAAGACCTCTACCTGACCTGCCCGGGCGCGATCGGGGAAATCGCGGCGCAGCAGATCAAGGAACCGACCACTGGCGTCTGCGGGGAGACCGCCGGGCCTCCCACGTTCCTTGGCTTCGTTCGCCAGGAATGGTGGTGGAACACCTGCGGTGAAGGCGGCGGAGTGTTCGCCAAGGTCTTCGCGTTCGCCTATCACGCCCCGCTCCGTATCGCCCGGGTGGAAGACTTCAAAGGACAGCATCTCGAAGGCGAAGGCACCGGGAACATCCAGACCTTCGGCGGCGAAGACCCCGGGATCACCGCTGTCACCGCTGCGACGAAAGCCGCTCTCGCCCACGGCACCGCGCTTGCGGAATATCTCGAATGGATCCTCGAAGGCAAACACGGACCGAATCCCGCAGGCGTTCTGCCGGAAGAAACGTTTGGCTCGGCGAACGCCGCAACGCCGAACGCCGAACCGTGCATGCAGGCGCACCCGGTCAACTGCGCTACGGGCAACCAGACCGAGTCCCAGCAAGATCTCGCAGTCGGCGGCAGGGGCCCGGCGCTCCAGTTGACTCGGACCTATAACTCCCAGGCAGCAGTCAAAGAAAGCTCACCTGGGCCCTTCGGTTACGGCTGGAGCTCGACCTACAGCGCGCACGTCGAAGTCAATGCCGAACGGGGCTCGGCGACTGTCTACAACGACAACGGCAGTGCAGTGCGCTTCGCCAGTACAGGAAGTGCCTGGACGCCGGTCAACCCCCTCGCCGAGGCTACGCTGAGCTCCGAAGGGAGCGGCTACCTCTACACGCTGCCGAACCAGATGGTGCTCCATTTCAATAGCTCAGGGCAACTGACCAGCGAGAGCGACCGCAACGGCAACACCCTGACGATGACGCGTGGCGGGACCGGGCGTCTGGAATCGGTTGCCGATGGCTCCGGGCGGAACTCGTCTTTGCCTACAACGCAGAAGGGCGCGTGGAAAGCGTCAAAGATCCGATGGGCCACGTCGTCAAATACACCTACGAAGCCTCCCAGCTTGCAAGCGTGACCGAGCCCGGCGAAACGAGCGCGCGCTGGCAATTCAAATACGACGCAAGTCACGAGCTGACCAAAGAGACCGACGGCCGCGGGCACGCGGTCACGAGCGAATACGACGCCGCGCACCGGGTCATCCTCCAGAGCGACGCGCTCGAACGCCAATACAAATGGAGCTACGAAGGCACAGCGCTTGCCCCTCAAACGACGATCACCGAGCCAAACGGCTCGAAAACGGTCGAGCAGTTCAACCAGTGGCAGCAGCCGACCAGCGTGACGCGTGCTTCGGGCACTGCCGTCGCCTCGACCACGACGAGCAGCTACGACGGCTTCGGGCGCCTTCAGCGGCGCACCGACCCTGACGGGCATGCAACGACCTACGGCTATAACGCGGCGGGCGACCTCACCGGCGAAGTCGACGCGCTGGGTGACAGCACGACGTGGAGCTATGACGCGATGCACGACGTCGTCTCAAAGACCACGCCCAACGGCGAGACGACGACGATCGAACGCGATGCCCACGGCAACGCGCTCAAGGTCTCGCGCCCGGCGCCGGGCGCCAAAACGCAGGTCAGCGAATACAAATACGCGGCGAGCGGCGACCTCGAAAGCGCCACCGACCCGCTCGGTCATACGACCAAATACGAATACGACGCAAACGGCGATCGCACCGCGCAAATCGACCCGGAAGGCGACAAGCGCACCTGGGCCTACAACGAAAACTCTCAGGTCGTCTCGGCGGTCAGTCCGCGGGGGCACGTGGCGGGCGCCAAAGAATCGAGCTTCACGACGAGCATCGAACGCGACGCGCGTGGCCGAGCGGTCAAGCTCACCGACCCGCTCAAACACATAACGAAATACGCCTACGACGCCAACGGAAACCTCGAATCCCAGACCGACCCCGAAGGCAACGTCACGAGCTACACCTACGACTTCGACGACGAGCCGACAAAGGTCAAAGAGCCAAACGGCGCAACGAGCGAAACCGAATACGACAGCGAAGGGCGCGTCGTAGCGCAGATCGACGGCACCAAACACACAACCAAATACGTGCGCAACCTCCTCGGCCAAGTGAGCGAAGTCATCGACCCGCTCGCCCGCAAAACGCTCAAGGAATACGACGCCACGGGCAACCTGACGAAGCTCACCGACGCGGCCAAACGCACGACGAAATACAGCTATGACCCCGCTAACCGCCTGACCGAAGTCGACTACTCAAGCGAAGCCGCGCCGGATGTCAAATACGAATACGACTCCGACGGGAACCGCACGAAGATGGTCGATGGCACCGGCACGAGCAAATACAGCTACGACCAGCTCGATCGCCTGACCGAAGCCAAAGACGGCCACGGCGACGTCGTCGGCTACGAATACGACCTCGCGGGCGAGCAGACGAAGATCACCTATCCGAGCGGCAAATCGGTTTCGCGCGCCTACGACAAAGCAGGACGTCTGGAAAGCGTCACCGACTGGCTCGAACACACGAGCAAATTCGCCTACGACGCCGACTCCGATCAGACGTCAACGACATTCCCGACGAGCACCGGCGATGCCGACCAGTACGCCTACGACGCCAGCGACGCGATGGAAGCGGTCACGATGAAGAAAGGCGCCGAAACGCTCGCCTCGCTCGAATACACGCGAAACAAAGACGGCCAAGTCACCAAAGCGAGCACCAAAGGCCTGCCCGGCGAAGAAAAACCGGCCTTCTCCTACGACGAAAACAGCCGTCTGAGCAAAGGCGCCGGGATCAAATACGCCTATGACGCGGCAAACAACGTCACGGGCATCGCCAGCAGCACGCTCTCATACGACGCTGCCAGCCAGCTTGAAAAAAGCAGCTCGATCACCTACTCCTACGACGAACTGGGCCAGCGCACGGGCGCGGCTTCGCTTGGGATCGGGTCTTTCAGCTACGGCTATGACCAAGCAGGCGACCTGACATCGGTGAGCAGGCCAAAATTCGGCGAACTGCCGGCGATCGCGGACTCCTACGGCTACGACGGCGACGGCTTGCGTGCCTCGCAGACAATCTCCGGGTCGACGGCCTACATGAGCTGGGACGCCGCCGAAGCGCTGCCGTTGCTGCTGAGCGACGGGACGAGCGCCTTCGTCTATGGACCCGGCGGCCTTCCAATCGAGCAGATATCAGGAGAAACCGTTCAGTACCTGCACCACGACCAGCAGGGCTCGACGCGCATGCTTACCGGCAGCTCGGGCACGGTCGTCGCAACGACGACGTTCGATGCGTACGGCAACAAGCTCGGAAGCACAGGGTCAGCCACAGCCGCGCTTGGGTATGACGGGCAGTACACGAGCGCTGACACCGGACTGATCTACCTGCGGGCCCGGGTTTACGATCCGGCGACCGCTCAATTCCTCAGCGTCGATCCTCTGGAGGTCGTCACGCGGGCACCCTACAACTACGCCGACGAGGATCCGGTCGATCACAGCGACCCAACAGGCCTCGGCGAATGGGAACCGTGGACTGAAAGCTTCTGGACTGAAGGCAACTTCATATCGAATAGTCCGCTCAATCCCATCCCCTACTACGAAGAAGAGATCGAGTCCTACGAAAGCGGGTGCGGGTACTTCGCGTCGGTGGCGCACGGGCTCGAGGGAGCAGTCGCTGGGACCGCTCTGTTTGCCGGCGGCGAGGGCGAGGGCGAGGCCGCCGCGGGCGCAGATGAGGGTGTTGCTGGCGTCATTAGGGGCTATACAAAACATGGTCTCGAACAGGCCATAGAGCGCGACGCCGGCAAGGGAGTGTCACCGAGCGCGATCTTGCAAGCCGTGCGGTCGCCCTTGTCAGAGACGGTACAGGCAGATGGAGCGACTAAGTACGTGGGTCAAAACGCGGTCGTTGTTGTAAGTGGCGAGGGCAACGTGATCACGACATATGCAAGGAACGCGGCGGGCACGCGAGGTGCGCCGTGAGTGAGCCAAGCGGAGCGGGTCTATCGAGCGAGATGATGGTGCTTCTGCGCCGAGCAGTCGAACGCCACGTGCCGGAGCTTCTCCCGCTGACCGATGCGGTCGGGAGCCAGCCACTAACGGAAACAGATCGAGAGGCACTTAGGAGCGCCGTGTTGTCCGAGTTCCTTAGTGCTGGCCGTGACAGTAACGATGAGCCCAACTCATATGGACTTGAGCTTGAGCGGCTGATCGATGCTCTCGGCCACTGCTAGAGGCCGACCTGCTTTAAGTGGCGACTGTCACCATGTATACGTCCAACGACATGCGGGACAGTGTTCAAGCCGACCAGTGGCGAAGCCTACTTCACTGACTCTCTGCACTAGGGCACAGCAATGGAAGAACTGAAGATCGATACAGATGGCGCGACCGTAAGACTCAGCAAGGCCGAGATAGGTCTAGTCAACAACGCCCTCAATGAGGTAGCCAACGGCGTTGATATCGCCGAGTTCGAGTTCAAAGCCCGCCTCGGCGAGTCTCGTGAGGCCGCCCGGCAGTTGCTCCGGGAAGTCGGCGCCGTTATCGAGAGATGGGATAGGCGCCTGCCTCTCCAGGTGGTTATCGCGCTCAAGCCCGGCACACGACTTGCCGAGCTGGCGCGGCTGTCGCCGATATGGGCTGCCAGAGCGCCCGAGACAGAACGATTGGCCGAGGAGCTGCGCGCTGGCGCATCTTCTCGCCACGAGGCGCAGGGCGCCGACATTACCTTGTTCAACGCTGCGCAAGACGCCGAGGCGGATCTAGCTTGGGTTCTTGACGAAGTGGAGCTGCACCACGGCTTGGCCTCCGATCCAGAGTCGCCAGTTGCGTTCATCCGGATCGTCGGAGCGGAGTTGACCCGGCCGTGACCGCGCTGCTGCGCTCTCGCGGCTTCTCAGACATCGACCGCGAGCAGGACGACCTCGTGGCTCGCTGGGTTGCGCCGGAGTGAGGCGGCAGAGGCGAGCAGTACGCCCAAAGGGGGCGCTGCTGAGATCGGACTCCCACCCCACCCGAAGGAAGGCTCCGCGCGCTCCATGAGCCTGACGAAACCCGAACCGCCTGCGCTAGCCCGTCCCTAGCTCGAGCCTGCTCGAGCTAGAAGCAATTGCCCGGGGGGTCTAAACCCGCCTTCCACCAACATCTCTACGGAAGCAGTTCATGTCGATCGCCTGAAGGCGGCGCGATGCAAACCGAGAGAGATGCAGAGATCGTGCGTTGGCTGGGGCGGATCGGGGCGGAGCGCGGAGAACGTGATGGCTCGCTTTGCAATGGGTCGAAGTTGGCCTATGACCGCCTGAGTCGTCTGGTCCGCGACGGCCTGCTCGAGCAGAAGACGCTGCTTCACCGTCCGCCGGGTCTTTACATCGCTACCGCCGAAGGCCTCCGCTGGACGCTTCAGGAGCGCCTCGGCGTCTACCGCGTGAGCGCCGGCGGCGGCCCACGCCGCCGAGCTCGCGGGCATCGCCGTCCAGCTGCACTTAGCGCTGCCCGAGTGGGAGCAGATGAGCGAGCGCGAGCTTCGGGTCGCCGAGGGCGATGAGGGCAAACTGCTCGCTTCGGTCAGCTCGGCGAACTGCCCGGGGGCGCCGGGGCTTCATCGCCCCGACCTCGCGCTGATCGGTCGCGACAACCGCGTGCTCGCGGTCGAGCTCGAGCTCTCGATCAAGGCCCCGCGCCGGCTGCAGGCGATCTGCCGCGCCTACGCGCGCTCCCGCCACCTCGCCCACGTCTACTACCTCGCGACGCCTGCAGTGCAGCGCGCGGTGTCGCGCGCGATCGCCGAGGTGCGTGCGAAGGATCGCGTCGCGGTCTTGGCGCTCGACGATGTCGACGGCATCGCCGAGGCGATCGATGGGAGGGTGCGTCGTGGGTCCTGACCACGTCGCCGAGACGCTCGGCATTTGCCTGCCGCTCGCCCTCCCCGGTGCCTACTTGCTCGCCACGCTCCTGCGAGCGCGGGGCCTGCGCTCGAGCTGGGCGCTGCTCGGCCTGCCGCTCGCCTATCTCGCCCTCGGCGACCGCCTGCTCGCATGGCGCTCTACGGCGCCTGTCTGCTCGGCGCCTCCTGGCATCGCCAGGACCTCGACCACGGCGCCGACTACGCCGAGGCCGCGCACGAGCGCCTGGGGATCCGCGACGTGCTGGTTCGACGTTTGCGCCGTCGCGCAACGCCAGGGCCTCTGAGATTCGCAGGCCGCTACCGATCAGCAGCTCGGCCAGGGGCCGGTAGAGCGCCGAGCAGGAGTCGAGTTAGAGCGAGATTCTCGTGCAGTCGCAGGTAATCGCGCTCGATGTGGGCTGCGGGGAGCCGTGGGACGCGCAGAGCCGGGTTTGCAGCGATCAGTTCGTCCTCCACCGCGGCGTTCAGGCAAACGACCAGCGTCCCTGAGATCCGCTCGCGTGGCGCCAGCGGACCTCCTACGCGCCCTTTGCAAGGCTGCAGCTCATGAGGTCTTCTCCGTCCGAACATCAGCCACGGGGACGTTCGGAAAGATGTTCGGATTTGTCCATGACAAAAATCCGAACATCCCCGCGACGGCTGGCCGAGGACGCCAAGAACGCAAAAGGCCCCGCTTCGCAGGACCTTTCGCATGCGCTCGAGTGGACTCGAACCACCACGGGCCGTAAAGCCCACAAGGCCCTCAACCTTGCGCGTCTACCAATTCCGCCACGAGCGCAGAGTGCGCGAGTATAGCCTCGGGACTGCGGCCGGGAGCGACGCTCTGCTGAAGGATCTGGCCGGCCGCTGCTACGGGTGGCACCGCAATCGCGCTTGCAGCGCAGAAGTCCGCAACTTGCGTCCGTCCACGGCCGTCGCTACAGTGCGAACACGTGTTCGTTTCAGCGCCACCGTCCAGCCAAACTGGGAGTCCAGCAGACATGGATCTGACCAAGCGCCAGCAAGAGATATTCGACTTCATCCGAAAGTACTCGGCGAAGTACGGCTACCCGCCTACGGTCCGTGACATCGGCAAAGCGGTCGGCCTCGCGTCGTCCTCGACCGTGCACGCACATCTGGCGAACCTCGAGAAACTGGGCCTGCTGCGCCGCGACCCGTCGAAGCCGCGCGCGATCGAGCTGCTCGACCGTGCGATGGGCAGTGCCGTCGAGACAGTGCGCGGGATCGTCCGCTCGGACGGCCTGCCGCTGCTCGGCTCGGTCGCCGCGGGCCAGCCGATGCTCGCGGAGGAGAACGTCGAGGACTACGTCTCCGTCCCGGAGATCGCGGGCGGTGCGGACGGCGAGTACCTGCTGCGCATCCGTGGCGACTCGATGAAGGAAGCGGGCATCATCGAGGGCGACTTCGTCGTCGTGCGTCCGCAGGACACGGCGCGAGACGGCGACGTCGTCGTGGCGCTGCTCGGCGAGGAGGCGACGGTCAAGCGCTTCTTCAAAGAGTCCGACCACATCCGCCTGCAGCCGGAGAACGTCACGATGGAGCCGATCCGAAGCAAAGAGGTCACGGTGCTCGGTCGCGTCGTCGGGCTGCTGCGTTCGGTCTGACCGACGGCGGCGGCGCGACAGGGCCGTAGGGCGCACGGAGAGCACGGCTCCGCGAGCGGCCGCAACCTCGATGTCGGTGCCGGAGCGCCACCACGCCTTTACCGCGCACCTCGCACGCGCTACCGTGGCCAAGCTGGTCAGGCAGCCGCGGGGGCGCGAGCCTTCGAGGAAAGTCCGGACATCACAGGGCAGGGTGGTCGAGTTGTCGACCCGGGGAAACCCGCGGGAAAGTGCCACAGAAACAAACCGCCTACGTCCGCCGTCCCACGTGAACGGCGGGCCGGTAAGGGTGAAATGGTGCGGTAAGAGCGCACCAGCGCCGCGGTGACGCGGCGGCTGGGCAAACCCCGCCCGATGCAAGGCCAAACAGGACCGCTTGCAGGTAGCCCGCCAAGGTCCAGGTAGGCCGCTTAGATGGATGGCTGCTCAACGACAGGATCCGGCTTATCGATCGGCTAAGGGAAAGCCCCGCTTCGGCGGGGCTTTCCTATGTGTTGAGTCGCTGGTTTCTACAGCCTTCGCTTTCGGCGACCCGCCGACGTGTTACGCAGTCGCTGCCGCGAGTTGCTTGGAGGCGACTACCTTGCGCAACGCCTCGACGACCTCTGGATCGAATTGAGCGCCGCTACAACGCTTGAGCTCCTCGATCGCAGCATTGGCGGTGCCCGCGCGCCTGTATGAACGATCGGAGGTGATCGCGTCGAAAGCGTCGCAGACCGCAATGATTCGCGAGCCCAACGGGATCTCACTCCCCGCCAGGCCGTCCGGATACCCTTTGCCGTCAAGGCGCTCGTGACTTCGAGCGGATCAGGGGAGCCGTGCTCGCGAGGGCGGGCGCCGCGAGCACGATTCGCTCGCCGATCAGAGTATGACGGTGCATGAACTCCCAGTCGCGCTCGTCCAGGGGACCGGGCTTGTTGAGGACGGATTCAGGGATTGCCGTCTTGCCGACATCGTGCAACGTCGCTGCGAGTCGGATTCGCCGCACCTCTTGATCGGTCTGGTCCAGCATCCTGGCGAGGTCACACGAAAGCTCCGCGACGTGGTCGCCATGGGTGTTCATGCTGTGATCCTGCTCGTTGAGAACCTGGAGCAAGACGTCGGTGATCTGCCGGCCAGTCGAGGAGCGACTCGCCTTGTTGGCATACATTCGCGCGTCGGCGATCTGAAGCGCCTCGATCGAACTGGCGGCTTCCGAGGGAACCCACACCGCCCCGAGGGAGCAGGTGATCTCCCAGCCCTCGCCACGATCGCTCAGCGCGCCGAGTGCTCGGTCGAGCAAAGACTCGGCAGAATCGGGGGCACACGAAGCGAGCAGGCAGAACTCGTCTCCGCCCATGCGGTAGGTCGTGCCGGAGCGCTTGACCGCGACGCTGAAGTGGGCGCCAAGACGCGCCAACAGCGCATCGCCCGCAGCGTGTCCAAACGTGTCGTTGTACTGCTTGAAGCCATCCAGATCGAAGATCGCTACGAGCAGTTCGTGTGCTTGCGAAGCGTGAGGGCGCGACAGCGCTTCCGCTAGCTCGTTGGTCAGCGCCCGGCGGTTACCGAGGCCTGTCAGGGGGTCCGTGCTCGCCTCTTCTCGGCTGAGCCCGAGCAGCTCTTCGTTCTCGCGGGCCAGCCGCTCGGAGCGGAAGTAGAAGTATCCGAAAACGACCAGCAGCAGGAGCAGCGCGATGGCGGTCCCTGCCTCTGCTTGGCGACGTGCTTGCTGCGCGCTGGCCGCGTCGGCTCGATCGAGCTGCCTGAGCACGCTCGATACTCGGCCCAGGCGCTCCGCCAGGTCGTTCTGGGCTCCCGCCGCCTTCGTTACGCCGGCGGCGGCGAGGCCTCCGGGCTGCGTCGCCAGCTCGTACACACGCCTGACCGCGGGCTTGGCCTCAGCCAGGCTCGATCGGCCTGAGCCGAGCACCTTGGCGTCGCCACGAGGCTGCGACGCGCGTGAAAACCCTCTAGACAGAGTTGCTTCATCGGATTGAATCTCGCGCGCGACAGTCCTCGCCAATTCGCGCCTAGCGATGTAAGGATCGCTCGCATTGAATGCGGGGTCGGCGCTGAACGGCGCGCCTTCGAGATGCTTGACCGTTTGCGTGAGCGAAGCGATCGTGAGCTGGGACCGACGGCTCGAATCGACTCGTTGGACGAGCAACATCACGGCGAGGCATGCGCCTGCCGTGATCAGCAGGACGACCGATGGAGCGAGCAGCCTGGAGTGACGTGAATGTGCCGGAATACGTAGACCATCGTCGCCCTGTGCCCACGGCGGAGCTACGACACGTGCGATAGACGAACGATGTGACATCTTCGCTACCACCTCACGGCAAGTCGAGCGCTGCGCCTGTGGGCCGCATCGCGGAGACGATGCCGCGCTTGCGCGGTGCCGATCATCCGAGCCGCTCGATGACGAGCGACGCGGCTGCGGCGTGGCTTCCGCCTGCTTTGGGCGTGATCGTCAGAGCCGGCGTGTTCCCTGACGGGTTTCGGACCTCGAGCACCGAGTTGGCTGACGTTGTAGCAACGAGCCCTTCGCCGGAGATCAGGCTGGTGCCCACAGCTCTTCCAAAGACCGTATAAGGCAGTTCCACCATTCCGCTACCGGAATCGAGGGCGAGCACCAGTTGCCCCGGCTCATCAGTCGAAATCGAGAAGCTCACACGGTAAGTGCCCGCCGTCGGCATCCCGAATTCAGTCGAGTTTATTCTCGTGATCCCGCCGGCACTCGGGCCCGACCGGGGAAATTCGACAGGTATCCCGGCGCCTACTGTCGCGGGGTTGTCAGGCGCCATGAGGGCGTAGAACTCGGCATATACCGGCGGAGTCGACGGCCCTTCGGGTCCGGTCGCTCCGCGAGCGCCTTGAGCTCCTTCCTGTCCTGGTTCGCCGGCGGGTCCTCGGGGACCTTCGGTGCCCTGCTGTCCGGCTTCCCCGGTCGAGCCGGTAGAGCCGGTAGAGCCTTCAGGACCTTCCGGGCCGGGCAGGCCGTCGAATCCCCTCGGCCCTTCGGGGCCCATCAGGCCGGCAAATCCTCGAGCGCCTTCCGCGCCCGGCGTTCCTTCTGCGCCAGGCGCGCCCGCGGCGCCTTCCACCCCCGGGGTGCCCGCCGTACCTTCCGCTCCAGGCGTGCCGGGCGTACCTTCTGCACCCGTCGTGCCGGGCGTGCCTTGCATTCCAGGCGTGCCTTGGACTCCAGGCGTGCCCGCCAAGCCTTCCGCTCCACTCGTGCCTGGCGCTCCCGGGCGTCCCTCTGCTCCCGGGGTGCCGACGGCTCCGGCCGCTCCGGAGAGGCCGGGAGCGCCGCCGACGCCGGCAGGCCCGAGCAGTCCCTGGAGGCCTGCAGGTCCAGCTGGTCCCGGGAGACCCGCGAATCCTCTGCGGCCTCGCTGTCCTGTGGAACCCGGCGGCCCCTTCGCGGGAGGCTTCGTTCTCGGTGTCTTGTCACATCGGGCCGGCCGTGCGGGGTCGACCCGCCCGGTAAACGCTGGCTTGTTGCAGGCGGGGGGCGGCATCGCGGCCGCGCTCGGCCCTGTGGGCGCCGTTGCGAGCAGTCCCAGTGCGAACGCGACGGTGGCTGCGCCGAGACGGAGGCGCGATATAGAAGCGCGATGCCTGATTATCAGAAAAGTTTCCATAACTAGAACCTCGTCTGTCCAGCGACAAAGCATTAGCGGGCTCGCAGACTGCGCGGCTCGGTAGGGCGATGCTCAAGGAGGGCAGGCCGGTCCTGTGCCGACAGGAGCAGCGGAAGAGTCTCGGACTAACGATCAGTTCTAGGATCTGGAACTGCTACAGTGCGTACCAGACGGTCGTCGACCAAGCTCCGAGTAGTCGACGCACCTTCGTGCAGCTGGTGGACGTGGGCTTTGGCACACGGTGACTGTGCCCCGTTGGCCGCACCTAGATGTGGATTCGTCCACGGAAGGTCACGGTCATGTCGAAGCGTCCCGGAAGCGCACGTGAGCATTCAGCCAAGTTGCGCCTGAAGCTGTCGTGGTCGCGCCGTGCAGGGCGCGGGCTAGTTGCGACTGCGATCCTCGAGTCCCTGGATGTGGCGGTAGTGAGCCGACACCCCGACGGTGTCATCAGCTCGTGGAACAACGGCGCGAACAGGCTCCATGGCTACACGCGGACCGAGATGATCGGAAAGACGTTCGACACGATCGTGCCGAGCTCGGGTAGGGAGTGGGACGCGATAGCCGCGAGGGCGTCTCTGCTCGCCGGCCTGAGCGACAGCTATGAGAGCGAGCGCGTCTCCAAGGGCGGCGAGCGGAAGCGGGTCCGGGTGCAGATCTCGCCCGTAAGGGATGTCTCCGGTGCGATCGTCGGGGTGTCGACGGTCGAACGCGACATCGATTCGGGCGCGGCCGACGAGCACGGGCTCGTCTTCCGGTCGGCAACGAATTCGCAAATCACCGGCCTGCTTGCGGGTCACAGCACATGAGCTCGCCACGTAACGGATCTGGACGCGCGGACGAGCCGGACGCTGCGCCGAATCGCACGCCTCCGGCTGTCACGGCAGCGAGTGCCGACTACGCCTTGGAAGCCGAGCACACGAGGACAGAGCACGAGCAGACCGTGGCCGATACCGACCAGACCTCGTCGGACAGCGACCAGACGGCATCCGAAGACGACCAACAGGCATCCGACATGGATCAGACCGCATCGGAGGAGGATCAACTCGCCAGCGACCGGGATGCCTCGGAGGACGTGGACCAGGCAGATCGCGACAAGTCGAAAAGGGATCGCCTTCATGCCACGCGCTTGCGGGAGGTACAGGTTCAAGCCCGCCTTCGATCGGCTGCGGCTCGTGAAGAACAAGCCGAAACTCGCGATCGCATGGCATCCGAGCGCGATCGGCTAGCCGACGAGCGGGACGTTGCCGCCGGGGCTCAGGACGGGACCTACCCGCCGGCGCAGAGAGCGCGGAGAGCGCGCGACCGCGACCGCGCCGCGGGCGATCGTGCCCACGCCGCCCGAGACCGCCAGAGGGCAGCGAGTGATCGAGTCGGAGCGGCACTGGAACGCTCGAACGCGCAAGGCGAGCGGATGCTGGCGGCGGCCGACAAGGCAAGGCTCGCCGCTGCTGAGAACGATGAGTTGACCGGTGTCAGGCGCCGGGGGAGCGGCCTGGAGCAGCTTCAGCGCGAGATCGTCCGCGCCCGGCACTCTGCCGTGGAGCTGGTCGTCGCGTTCGTCGACGTCGATGGTCTGAAGCGGACAAACGACACGCGGGGCCACGGCGCCGGCGACATGCTCCTCTGCACGGTGGCCACGTGCCTGCAGCGTGTCACGCGGCCTCATGATCTCGTCATGCGCTACGGCGGGGATGAGTTCGTTTGCGTGCTGCCCAACGCCGACCTCGACCAGATCCGACGACGATTTCACGATGCCGGCGCTGTGCTTCGCAGTAATCCCGCGGATGGGTCTTTCACTGCCGGTTTCGCGAAGCTGGCCGAGGGCGACTCGGCGATGGATCTGATCAATCGCGCCGATCGCGACCTGCTGGCGCGGCGCCAGGGTGCCTGATCGCCTACGGTCGACTCGGCGAATTCGTTGCGACGTCGAAAACTAGGCCAGCGGGCCGAGCGGCCTGCACACGCTCAAGTAGCCGCTCGCACCTGTCGAGGTATGAATATCGACCGCAGCGACCATTCGGCCGAGCGGGATCTCTAAGACGGACCGGGAGCGACATGCGAGCACGTCGAGGTAGCGGGGAGCGCCCGAGTGCCGTCTGTGTCATCTCTCGAGCTGCGCCGTCAGGCGGCATCGAGAAGCAGACGTTCACACGGCGCCTCACCCCGGCGCTGAAATGCACATAGCGCCGCCGAGTCGAAGGCGCTCGGTGTCGGCGATGCCCAAGCGCGAGCACGAGTTCGTCGCGACGCGCATGCGCGTTGCCCACGAAGTTACTGGGCTGTCGAGCTGGGAATGGCGCCCGGAGACAGACGAGATCGTCGTGTTTCAAGCGCTCTCCGAGGTCGCCGAGCTCTCGGGCACGCGGGTCGATCTGAACGAGCTGCTCGTCGCTATGTCAGAGGATCGCGAGGCCGCACGAAATGATTTCGACGCAATCGCGCGTGGTGAGCGCGAGCAGTCGATCAGAGCCTCTCGCTACGACCTGCCGACAGGACAGGCTTGGCTCGAGACGCGCTCTCGCGCGGTACGCGACCTGGACGGCCGGCTGGTGTGCATTCGAGGCACGACCCAGGACGTCACCGAGTCGCATCTCGCCGCCGAGGAGCTCGCGCAGTCTCGCGACTTCTTCCAGGCAACGCTCGACTCGCTGCCGGCGGAGATCGTCGTGCTCGACGAGATGGGTGAGGTGATCATGTGCAACAGGGCATGGACTGCGTTCGCGATGGCGAACCACGCTCTAACCCCGGCGGGTATCGGCGCCAATTACCTCGACGCGTGCGACGCGGCGACCGACGGGACGGGGGTCTCCACGGCTGCTGCCCTGCGCGAGATCATCGCCGGCGCGACCCGGGAGTTCACGGCCGAATATCCGTGCCACGGACGGGCGACCGAGCGCTGGTTCGCCCTACGCGCCACGCGTTATGACGGACCGGGGTCGGCCAGGGTCGTCGTCGCGCACGATGAGACGACGGCGCGTCGCCGGGCCGAGGCGGAGATCTCGACACAGGCGGCGCTGCTCGACGAGGTCGATGTCGCGGTCGTCGCGATCGGTCGGGCCGGCCAGATCGCCCGATGGAATGCCGCCGCGGAAGAGATGTTCGGCCACTCTCACTCCGAGGCCATCGGTCGCCCTGCGGCGGCGCTGGTCGCCGGAGAGGACTTGGACCGGGCCGGGGAGGCGATCGTTGCCACCGAGCACGCCGGTCGCTGGGAGGGCCTGCTCAACTTCCAGCGCAAGGACGGCTCGCAGTTCCCGGGCGAGGTGCGGGTCCGGCAGATGGTGGACGACGATGGGCTCGCGGTCGGCAGGATCTCCGTGATCGTCGATGCGTCCAAGCGCTTGGCATCCGAGCGCGCGCTGGTAGCCGCCCACAACTACGCGCGCGCCGTCGCCGACGGTATGGGCGAGGGTCTCTGCACGACCGATCGGCAGGGTCGCCTCACCTACGTGAACAACGCGGCCGAAAGGCTGCTGGGCTGGTCGGCGGAGAATGTGAGAGGGCAGCGACTCCATGACCTCGTCCACGCCCATCGTCCCGGCGCAGAGCGCTGCGCGATCGACAGCTGTCCGATCATGCGCGCGAGCCGCGAGGCCGGCCCCGTGCGAATCGAGGATGATCTGTTCAGTCGCCGCGAGGGAGACCCGCTGCCGGTTGCGTTCACCGCGGCGCCGTTCGTGACCGAGGACGGCATCGGCGGCTGCGCGGTGGTCTTCGAGGACATCACCGAGCGCAAGCAGCGCCAGGAGAGCATGGAGCGCGACGTGGAGACGCTTTCGTGGATCGGGCGCATCCAGGACGCGCTCGCGGAGGATCGCTTCGAGCTCTTCGGCCAGCCGATCATCGACCTCGCCACAGGCGACGTCGTCCAGCGAGAGCTCTTGCTGCGCATGCGCGAACCGGACGGCGAGATCATCGCGCCGATCGCCTACCTGCCGGTCGCCGAGCAGTACGGTCTGATCGCCGACATCGACAACTGGGTGATCGGTCGTGCCAGCGAGATCGCGGCCGAGCTGGGGCCCGTCCAGCTCAACCTCTCGGCGCACTCGATCGGCAACCCGATGATCGTCGAGCGAATCGAGCGTTGCCTGGCCGAGACCGGTGCCGATCCGGCGACGCTCGTCTTCGAGATCACCGAGACCGCGCTGATCGCCGATGAGGCGGCGGCGATGGCGTTCGTCGATCGCGTACACGCGATCGGCTGCAAGCTGGCACTCGACGACTTCGGCACGGGCTACGGCGGTTTCACGTACCTGAAGCATCTCCCGGTCGATCTCCTGAAGATCGACGTCGACTTCGTCCGTGATCTGGCGACGAACGCCGCCAGCCGGCACGTCGTCGAGGCTGTCGTCACGCTCGCTCGCGCGTTCGGATTGCGGACGGTCGCCGAGGGCGTCGAGGACGCCGACGCACTCCAGGTCGTCAGCGAGCTCGGGGTGGACTTCGCGCAGGGCTATTACATCGCCAGACCCGCTCCGCTCGACACGCCCGCGGTGGTCGTGTCGCATCCCCCTTCCGACGTCAGGGCAACCATCGAGAACAAGAGGAACGAGCCATGAGCGCCGAGCAAAGCGCAAAGCAGCACCGAAGCGATCAGCACCGCTTGGAGCAGGAGCAGGCGATCGGCGACCTCGACCAGAGCATCAGCGACCGAGAGCAGGCCATCGTGGACGGCGAGCAGGCTGGAATCGATCGCGAGCAGGCGGAGCTCGACGAGGAGCTGGCCGCCGCGGAGTCCGCGATCTCTCGCTCGTCTCCGGGCATCGAACACCGACAGTCCGACATCGAGAACAGGCAGGCGCGTTCCGATGCCAGGCAGGAACAGACCGATCGAACGCAGCTGGGCGCAGACGACGTCCAGGAGCTCCTCGATCACCAGCGGGACGTGCTCGAGGCCCCGGCGAGAACCGTTGCGCGGACCGACGCGGAGCTGCGCGCGGACGCGATGGCTCGGGCGCATGCGGCAACGCTGCGCGCGGCCAGCGCGCGCCACCGGGCCCAGGATGCGCTCAAGCGGGCAGAGGCGGCCGAGCGGCGGGCGCGCGCGCTCAGTGAGCGGCAGTAAGCGAGCTGACCGGCATACGCATGCGCGCGGACGACGACACCGCGATCGTCAAGCGGGCCTTTGCGGCCTTCGCCGCGCGCGACCTCGAGGCGCTCGAAGCGCTCTCGAGCGCCGGCTCGGTGGTCACGCACTCACCGACCGGATCCGCAGTAGGACAGCAGCGGTATGAGGGCCGTAGTGCCTTGGCTCGGTATCTGGCGGATGTCGAGCGTGTCTGGGACCGCCTCGAGCTGCGACCGGAAACGTTCCACAGCCCGCGTCCGGGTGAGGTGCTGGTCAAAGGGTCGGTGATCACCGAGCGCGATGGCGCCTCGCAGCAGATGTCAGTCGCATGGAGTTGGCGCATCGCCGAGGGACGGATCGCCTCGGTGCGGGTGCTTGCGAGCGCCGCGTCCCAGTGATGCGTCTCCGGCAGGTCCTGCTACGGCTCGACGCCGACGCCGTCGAGATCGACTGTGCCCTTCAGCACGCGAAGCGTCACGGCGCCGGCGCGCAGGCGCGCGGGCGCCGCGAGCAGCCACAGCGCACCGACGCGCGCGCGGCCGACGTCGAGCACTTCGCGCTGCCTCCCGGCGCGCAGTTCGACCTGCGCTTCGCGTGAGCTCTCGCGCAGCTCGAAGACGGGCCGGCCGGCGGCGAGGTTCGCAGTGACGGCCGCGCCTGCGCTCGCCTCGCTGACGCTGCCGTACCACGCGGCTGCCGATGTGACGCGACGCCAGCTCCCGGCGTAGCGCAGCACGCCGCTCGAGCGGTCGTCCTGTGGCACGAGCACTTTGCCGATCGCGCTCGTCGTCGAGCGCCCGAGGCGATCGGTGACGGTCAGCTCGAGCTCGTACGCGACGCCGGGCGCGAGCTTGACGAGCGCCGACGTCGAGTGGCTGCCGCGCGCGCGAACGACGTACTTCGCTCCCTTCTGCGCGAGCGTCTTCGAGGAGATCGTCCAGCTCGCGACGCCGGCTCCGGTGTCGAGCAGACGCCAGCGCACGCCGATCAGCCCGCGCGCGGCGCCGCGACCGTCGAAGCGCGCCGACTCGATGCGCACCGTCCCGGCGGCTGTCGTCGCGGTGAAGCCGGCGACGCCGGTCGTCGCGGGCGTCTGTGTCGTGCCGGCGGGCGCAGGGCTCGGTTCTTCGTGTTTGAGCGGAGGTTCTTCGCCGCCGGTTTCGAGGTAAGCGGGCGTGCGCGGTTCGTCGTCGAACGGCGGCCTGCCGCACTCGAGCTCGCCTTCGGGCGGCACGCAGACGTCGAGGCGGTTCGAGCGGATCGCGTCTTCGTGGCCTTCGCCGTCGAGGTGCGTCGCCTTGATGCGATGCCAGCCGGGTGTCGTGAACGTGATGCTCGCGTTGCCGTCGGCGCCCGTCGTGACCGTCGCGGCGTTCGCCGTTTCGGGTCGCTCGAAGCCCTTTTCACCGACTTCGACGGGGGAGACCTCGGCGCCTTCGTACGGCGCCGAGCCGCTGCGTTCGGGCTGCGCCGGCGGCACGCCTTCGCTGCCGTCGCCGAAGTCGCGGACTTCGACCTGGAACGGCACGCCGCGCTGCGCGAGCGCCGTCAGCGGCCGCGCGCCGGAAGTGCTGCCGGCCGCGTAGAGCGCGAGCGCCGGGCGCGCGGCGAAGGCGTCGTAGACCCACGTGACTTCGTCGCCGCCGCCGAGCTCGTACTGACAGCCGCCGACGTTCGGGAAGACGTTGTTGACGAGCACGCCCCAGTAGGCCGCGTCGTCGGGATTCTGCGCATCAGGCCCCCAGCGCGTGAGCAGGTAGTCGTCGTACTGAGAGTCCCACTGGCCGTCGAACGTCTCGCCGATCAAGCCCATCGCGTCGGCGGACGCGGCCGTCGGCGTCGGGCCGGGGACGACGTTCTCGGGATCGTTCACGTCGATGCCGTCGCACGAGCGCGCTTGCATGTCGGAGGACGCCTCGACTTCGTGGCCTTCGGTCAGGATCGGTCCCTCGAACAGCGTCCGTTCGGCGCCCTCGATGCGGACGTTGACCTGCGTCGGCATCGCCTGTGCCGTAGCGGCGCAGGCGAGCGCGATCAGCGAAGCGGCGATCAGCGTCGCGGTCTTCCCGCGCATCGCGGCGCGCTTTTGGACGGAGCCGAGCAGGGGTTGAACTTAGTCGCTCGCGCGGTCGGCTCGCCACTGCCGGTCGCTCACGCGCGCGGCTCGCGCCGGCGCCGTCCGCTCGCGAGCGCGAGAAGCGCAGTGAGCAATGCGAGCGCGCCGAGGATCAGCGCGCCGAGCGCGAGGCCTTTGCTCGCGCCGCCGCCCGAGCTGTCGCTCGCCGCCGTCACGGCTGCAGTGCCGCCGCCATGCCCGCTCTGACCGGCGAGCGGCCCGGCCTCGTCGCCGGCGACGTCTTCGATCGCGCCACCCTTCGAGGTCACGTTGATCCGCGGCGAGGGATGTTCGGCCTGCAGCGACGGATCGATCCAGCGCACGACGCTCCCGTCGCTGTAGCTCTGCACCGTGCGGAATTCGAGCGCGCGGCCGGCGGCGTCGCTCGGGATCGCGACGGACAACGGGAGCTGGACGAACTGCCCGTCGCCGACCTCGCCGAGCGGTCCCGTCCACGTCCACACGAGCTGCGCGATCTCGGAGTCGATCGTTTCGCCGTCGCTCTGCAGCGGCGTCGCGAGCTTGCGTTCGATCACGTTCACGCTCCAGCCCGGGACGGCTTCGTAGTCGACATCGCTGAAGCCGGCAGGAAAGAGCACAGCGACCTTCGTCACGTGCGCGCCCTGCTGCTCGCCCGGCACGCGCACGTCGAGCGTCGCGAAGGCACCCGCAGGCACGGTGTTCGGGTGGATGCTGATGTGCGCGAACGCGCTCGCCGCGCAAGCGAACGACGCGATGGTGACGCACGCCGCGAAAAGGATAATTTTATTAATTGTCTTCATCGCTCGGGCATCTCCTCGGATCGGTGAAACGGACGGGTGAAAGTGCGGGTGTGCGGCTCATCGAATCGGCACCTCGATCGTGCGGCTGTGCTCGTCGAATTCGCTAACGCGGTCGGTGACTTCGAGCTGCCACGTCCCGGCCGGGCTGAGCACGGCCGAGTTGAGGATGTAATGGCCCGGGCCGGCCGGGATCGTCTTCAGCGCGATCGGGCCGATGTTCTTGGCGGGCAGCTTCGCCGTAACGGTCAGTTCCTTCGTCTGTGTGAACTGCGTGCCGCTGCGCGCGTCGATCAGGTAGATGTGCGCCGTGTTGAGCCCGACCTCGGCCGGTTCGAGCGTCATCTCGAGCTCGGCAGCGCCGAGTGTCGTGTCGATCGAGAACGGACCCGCGTCTGCGTCGATCGGCGGCGTGTAGGAGATCAGCGCGGCTGTCACGCCGAAGACGCACAGCATCAGCGCGAGCTCGCCGCGCATCGTGCGCCGCGCGAGCACGCCGGCCGCGCCGGGCGTGCTGCGCGCCTCGACGAGCCGCCGCAGCGCCGGCAGCACGCGCTCGCGGTTGACCCAGCCGAGTGAGATCAGCACGAGCAGCAGCGCGACCTTGACGATCACGAGCGCGCCGTAGGTCGTGTGCAGCAGGCCATTGAGCGTGCGCACGTCGATCAGCGCCTGCACGACGCCCGTGATCGCGATCGTCACGACGGCAGCGAGCGCGAGCGGCGAGAAGCGCGCGAGCGTCGCGAGCAGCAGGCGCGTGCGGTCCGGCCCCGCGAGCCGGCGCGTCGCCGCGGGCAGCGCGAGCAGCAGGCACGCGATGCCGCCGACCCAGACGCTCGCCGCGAGCACGTGCAGCACGTCGGACGGGAAGAACAGCCACGTCGGCTGCTCGATGCTGGCGTGCCCCGCGAGCGCCGGCGTGAGCGCTAGGTATGCGGCACCGAGCGCCAGCGGCGCGAGGATCGCCCGCGAGCGAAGCGCCGCCACGAGCCCGCGCCCGCGCGCCTGCGCGCCGAGCAGCAGCGCGCCGAGCGCGAGCCAGTCGAGCGCGCGCACGGCCCAGACGACCCCGAAGCGCGTGCCGAGCGTGTCGCTCAGCACGCTGCCTTTGAGCGACGACCACAGACTGACGCCGGCGGCGCTCGCGCCCTGCAGCAGGAAGCCGAGCACGCTGACGATCGCGCCGAGCGCGATCGCGACGTACAGCAGGCGCCGCAACCGCCGCGTGAACGTCAGCGAAGCGGCGCGCCACTGCTCCTCGCCGTCGCTCTCGGAGAGCGCGCGCAGCGCGGGTGCCCACGCGATCAGGACGAACGCGAGCGCGCCGAGCATCAGTGCGATCGAGACGTAGTCGAGCGCGCGCGTGACGCCGAACGCGATCTTCGTCGCATGGCCGCTCTCGTTGCGCTTGATCAGGCCCGCGACGGTGACCTTCGAGGCCGCGCTCGCGTGGCCGATGTTGAAGACGAGCCCGCCGTAGACGATGTGCGTATCGGCCGAGACGACGCGGTACGTCGCCGTGTACGTGCCATCGGGAAGCTGCGGCCGCAGGCCGACGGCGATCGCGTGCGCGTCGCCGCCCGGGTGCGTGACGCTCGCGTCGTCGACCTCGTCGCCGGCCGCGTCGTAGACGCGCACGGCGCCGAGCGTGCCGCCGACGTTCTCGCCGAACTCGAAGACGACGAGCTTCGGTTGCACGGCGAGCGTCGCGCCGGATGCGGGCATGGTGCTGAGCAGCTGCGCGTGCGCGAACGCGGCCGGCGCTGCGCTCAGCAGCGCTACGCAGGCAAGCAGCGTCGCTGCGATCTGCGCGCGAATGCGCCACTCGATGGTCAGGCGGGTCTGCATCGGTCTCCTCGGATAAGGCGAACATGGACGGTGGCTCGAGGCCGAGCAGCCGTCGACGCGCGCGGCGAGGACGGGTCTAGCTCGGCAGCGCAGCGCGCAGCGGCGGCGGGCGCACGGCGAGCGAGCGTCCAAGCAACAGGCCGCCACGCGCGATCGTCGCCGCAGGCTGCGCGCGCCGGCGCGCTTGCGACCGTGCGCGGGGCCAGCGCACGCGCCGAACAGCTCGCGCGGCGACGAGCAGGCGCTCGCCGGGATAGCGACGCGCGAGCAGCACGAGCCCGAGCAGCAGTGCCGGCAGCAGGCAGAGCAGCCCGCCGCCGCCCCAGCCCTTGAGCGCGCAACAGGCGAGCACGAGCACCGAAGCGATCAGCGCTGCAGCAGTCAGGCGGCGGCTCGTCTCGTTGCGCAAAGCGCGAGAAACCCTAGCGCGCTGTGCCGCGCCGGGCGACGCTCGCGAGGCGTTAGCATCGCGAGCTGTGGCGCGTGGCTCCTACTCAGTCGCGCCAGTCGTGGCGCGGGACCTCGACGAGCTGCTCGCGCTGATGCGCGCGTACTGCGACTTCTACGAGACTGCGCCGTCCGACGAGGCGCTGCTCGATCTCTCGCGCGCGCTGCTCGCCGGCGCCGACGCGGAGGGGGTGCAGCTGATCGCGCGCGACGAGCGCTCGCTCGCGATCGGCTTCGCGACGCTGTTGTGGAGCTGGGACACGACAGAGGGCGCGCGCGTCGCGATCATGCACGACCTCTTCGTCGCGCCGCAGGCGCGCGGTGGAGGTGTCGCCGAGCAGCTGATCGACGCGTGCGTCGCGCGTTGCCGGCAGCGCGGCGCGGTGCGCCTCGACTGGCAGACCGCTCCTGAGAACGTGCGCGCGCAGGCCGTCTACGACCGCGTCGGGGGCGTGCGCGAGCCGTGGCTGCTCTACACGCTGCGCGTCTCCTGAGCGCGAGCAGCGCGGAGCTTCGCGGCGCGCGGCCACCGGCGCCCGCGCCACGACGCGGTTGCCGATGCGCGTCCTGACATGGAACCTCTTCCACGGGCGCTCGCTGCCGCCGGCGCGCGGCGCGCTGCTCGCGCAGTTCGCCGCGAAGCTCGCCGGATGGGAGTGGGACGTCGCGCTGCTTCAGGAGGTTCCGCCGTGGTGGCCGCAGCAGCTCGCGCACGCGTGCGGCGCCGAGCAGCGCAGCGTGCCGACGTCGCGCAACGCGCTGCTCGCGCTGCGCCGCGCCGTCGCCGAGCGCAGGCCGGAGCTGATCAAGTCAAACGGCGGCGGCTGCAACGCGATCCTCTCGCGCGTTCCGCTCTCGGAGCACTCGACGCTGCGCCTGCGGCTGTGGCCGGAGCGTCGTGTCGCGCAGCTCGCGCGGCTGCGTGACGGAACGTGCGTCGTGAACTTCCATGCGAGCACGCGCCGTGCGCGCGCCGAAGACGAGCTCGCGCGCCTGTGGCAGCACTCGCTCGCGTGGGCCGGGACGGCGCCGCTGATCTTCGGCGGCGATCTCAATCTGCGCGAGCCGCAAGCGCCCGGCGGCGAGGCCGTGCATGTCGCGGCGCACGAAGTCGATCATCTGTTCGCGCGCGGGCTCGCGCGTGCGGGTGAGGCGGAGCTGCTCGATCGCCACGCCATGCATGGGGGATCTCGAGCTGTGTGAGCTGTCAGACCACGCGCCGCTGCGTGCTCACGTCGAGTGCGGCGCAGGAGGCTGACGCTAGTCGGTCAGGTGCTCTTCGTCGGCCTCGCCGTAGGAGGCGTCGTCCTGCTCGCTCTCGCCTGCGGCGTCCTGCGTGATCTTCGCGGGCGCGTGCTCGTCGCCGTGCGAGGTGCGTTCGATCAGTTCCTGCTCTGCGAGCTCGAAGCCCTCCGACTGCCCGCCGCCGGCCTCGTCGACGGCCTCACGCTCTTTGCGGCGACGCTCGCTCAGCTCAACGAGCGGGTCGGAGGAGAACTCTGCGGCCATACGGCCACTCTACCCGCTCGACCGTGTCTCGCACGCCGCCGGGCGACGTGAGCTCATTCCCCGTGGGGGTATGCTCAAGCGATGGCGGAATCCAGCCCGGCGAAGCCGGCTCGCGGCTATACGGCGAGCAAGGACGAGCTGCAGCGGCGCCTCGCGCGAATCGAGGGTCAGGTGCGCGGCGTCTCGAAGATGGTCGCCGACGATCGCTACTGCATCGACGTGCTCACGCAGATCGCGGCGATCGAGGCGGCGCTCGACAAGGTCGCGCTCGGGCTGCTGGACGACCACGCGCGAGTCTGCGTGATCGGCGGCGAGGAGGGCGAGCGCGAGCAGCGCACCGAGGAGATGATGGCCGCCGTCGGGCGGCTGCTGCGACGCGGCTGAGTGGCTGAGCCGCAGCGGCGGTTAGAGCTGCAGCGCTTCGTGTGCTGTCTGCATCAGGCTCGGCGTCGCCTTCAGCTCGTCGAGCGCCGTGCGCATCGCGTCGAGCTCGCACGCGATCTTGTCGGGCCAGCGCTTCGGCGGGTGCTCGTCGAGCGTCTTCAGCCCGTTGCCCGTGATCAGCGCGACGACGGTGTCGCCGGCGGCGAAGCGCCCTGCTGCGGCGAGCTTCTCGAGCACCGCGATCGTCGTGCCGCCGGCCGGCTCCGTCAACAGGCCCTCGGTCGCGGCGAGCAGGTCGATGCCCGCGAAGATCTCCGGGTCCGAGGCGAATGCCGCCGTGCCGCCGCGTTTGTGCACGGCGTCGATCACCAGGTAGCCGTCGCCGGGCGCGCCGATCGCGAGCGAGTGCGCGGCCGTCTCGGGCATCACCGGCACGACCTCGGCCTCCTCGGCGAGGATCGCGGACGCGATCGGGTTGCAGCCGCTCGGCTGCGCGATGTGGATCGCCGTCCGCGACGTCTCGGCGAGGCCGAGCAGCTCGAGCTCGTTCAAGCCCTTGTGCATGCGCGAGGAGAGCGTGCCGCCGGCGGCCGGGCTGAGGATGTGGTCGGGCGCCTCCCAGCCGAGCTGCTCGACGATCTCGAATGCGGCCGTCTTCGCGCCCTCGGCGTAGAACGGGCGCAGCGTTATGTTCGCGAAGTCCATGCCCGTCGCAGCAGCGACCTCCTTGCAGCGACGGTTGGCTTCGTCGTAGTTGCCCTCGACCTGGAAGACCTTCGCGCCGAGTGCCATGCACGAGCGCGCCTTCGTGCCCTCGAGACGGTTCGGGTAGCAGATGTACGCGGCCACGCCGGCCTTCGCAGCGAGCGAGGCGACGGCCGTGCCGACGTTGCCCGTCGAGACGCAGCCGATCTCGCTCTTGCCGCGCTCGAGCAGTCGCGCGACGGACATCGAGACGACGCGGTCCTTGTAGGACAGGCTCGGCCGGTTGCTCGAGTCGTCCTTCAGGTAGAGGTTCGCGATGCCGAGCTCGGCGCCGAGCCGGTCGGCGCGGATCAGCGGCGTGTAGCCCGAGTGCTGTCCCACGCGCGCCTGCGCGCGTGCGTCGACGATCGGCAGCAGCTCCTCGAAGTGCCACACGTTGCGCGGGCGCTCGGCTGTCGGGAACTCGCGGAAGTGGCTCGCCGCGAGCTCGTAGTCGTAGACGATGTCGAGACCCTTGCCGCAGTCAGGGCACGAGAAGACAGTCGACTCGAGGGGATAGCTGTTCTCGCAGCGATGGCAGAGGAGGCCCGTTGCGCACGAGCGCGTCCTCTGCTTTGCCCCGGCTGGGGTCTCGATTGTCTGCGGGCTCATGCGGCTATCTCCTGCAACGATACGCCTGGCCAAGGCGTTTGCACAGCGCTCTCGTCGTTGCCGAGCCCGATCCACAGCTCCTCGGCCATGTGCGGGGCGAACGGCCCGAGCAACTGAGCGAGCAGCGAAAGCGCTTGCAGCAGCGCCTCGTTGTCGGCCGCGCCGAGCGCCGGCTGGCGCGCGAGCACGCGTTTCTCGAAGTCCTTGATGCGATCGAACAGGCGCATCACGTTGCGCACGGCGCTGTGCATCTCGAAGCTCTCCATGTCCTCGGTGATCTTCTCGACGCCCTTCTCCGTCCACTGCGCGAGTTTCAGCCGCAGGTGCTCGCTCGTGTCTCTGACGGGCTCGCCGGCGTCGCCCTCCTGGCCGGCCGCGTCCTCGCCGGCGGCGAGCTCGGCCGTCGCCAGACGCGATTGCGTGAACTCCCAGACCTGCGTGAGGAAGCGATGCGAGCGCAGGACCGCCGACTCGCTCCAGTTGAGCGTCTTCTGCGGGCGCGCGGCGTAGAGCACGGCGAGCCTCACCGTGTCGGCGCCGAAGCGTGCGACGAGCGCGTCGGGGTCCACGACATTGCCGAGATGCTTGCTCATCTTGCGACCGTCGCTGATGACCATCTCGTGGAACAGGCAGCCGGCGAAGCACTCGCCGTCGGCGAGGAACGAGAGCGGGCCGATGTCGCGCAGCGCCTTCGTCACGATCCGCTGGTCGAAGACGAAGTTGCCGCTGTCCGAGCCGGCGACGACGCGCTCGGACGGCAGCCAGTGCCGCAGGTCCGGCAGCGCGAGGATCTCCTCGAGCGACGCCTCGCGCGACTCCGGCGGCACGCACGCCGGCACCCACAGCCAGAGCGCGTCGAAGTGGCAGTCGAGCGTGTCCGTCTCGCGCTCGGCCGGGCCGCCGCACAGCGGGCAAGTCGTCTCGACGAACTCGCGCAGCTCCGCGAGCGGGTTACCGGTTCCGGTTGGCGTGATGTCGAGCGGCAGCAGCACCGGCAGCTGCTCCTTCGGCAGCGGCACAGCGCCGTGCGTCTCGCAGTAGACGATCGGGATCGGCGTGCCCCACGAGCGCTGGCGCGAGATCGAGAAGTCGTCGGCCTTGTAGCGGACTGCCGGGCGCGGCGAGGAGGCGCTCCCCGGCGCGGAAGGGCCCGCGGGCGCATCGTTCGCCTGCTCGCCGCCGTCGCCGAGGCGCTCGGCGAGCACGGCATCGGTCTTGTCGGCCTCCGGGATGCCGAACACGGCCGTGGCGCCGAAGCGCCCGTCGACTCCGGGCGAGATCAGCACCGGCAGCGAGCCGGAGCCGGTCGGAGCCGGCAGCGTGCGGCCGGTGTCGATCAGCGCGATCGCGCCGGCGTCGCGCGAGCTTCGCTGCAGGCCGCCGGATCGCAGCTCCTCCAATCCGGCGCGCACCGCCGGGTCGAGCGCCCAGTCGTCGATCTGCGGGTGCTTCGGCGAGATCAGCACGAAGCGCGCGTCGGCGAGCGCGTCGGCGTGTGGCGTGAAGACGGTCAGCGCCGCGCCGTCGGCAGCGGTCAGGTCGACCTCGACGCCCTCGGCGCGACCGAGCACGAAGCGCTGGCTCGCGAGCGCGACCTCGTCCCAGCGTCCGCCGTCGGCGAGCTCGCCGAGCCTGACGTCGTTCTCGGGCACGTAAGCGCTGATCCGCAGGTACCAAGCCGGGCGCTCGATCAGCCGCACGGGGTTGTGGCAGCGCCAGCAGAGGCCGTCCTCGACCTGGATCGAGGCGAGCGTCGTCTGGCACGTGTCGCACCAGTCGACGTTGCCCGTGCCGCGATAGACGAGCCCTGCCTCGAGCAGCGTGAGGAAGAGCCACTGCGACCAGCGGTACATGATCGGATCGGAGCTGAGGAACGTGCGCTCCCAGTCGAACGAGAAGCCGAGCCGCTCGAGCTGCCCCTTCATGTGCTCGGCGCAGCGCGCGACCCACTCGCTCGGCGGCACGCCGCCGGCGATCGCGCCGAGCTCAGCGGGCAGGCCGAAGGCGTCGAAGCCGAAGTTGAACAACACCTGGTTCCCGCGCGCGCGATGGAAGCGCGCGTAGGCGTCGCCGAGCGAGTAGCTGCGCACGTGGCCGATGTGAACGTTGCCCGACGTGAACGGTGCCGAGGGCTTGATGTACAGGTGCGGCCGATCGTCGAGGATCGGCGGCGTTCGCGCGGCGTCGCGCTCGCGCCAGGCCGCCTGCCTGCGGGCCTCGATCGCGTGCGGGTCGTACTTGCTGTCGGCTCCCTCGCTCATCTAAGCGAGGATACTCAAGGCCTCAAGACGCCAGGTGCCGTTGCTATGCTCAAACCCGGTTGGCCGACGCTCGCGAAATCACCCTCAGGGCGCCCCACCGACACCTGTTTGGCCCCGTCTCCAACGGGGTCTTCTCGTCCGGACCGACTGCGAGGATTTAGCGATGGAGATAGAGATCGGACGTGGCAAGAAGGCCCGTCGTGCGTACGGCTTCGATGACATCGCGATCGTGCCCTCGCGGCGCACGCGCGACCCGGACGACATCGACATCTCGTGGAAGCTCGGCCCCTACCAGTTCGAGCTGCCGATGCTCGGCTCGGCGATGGACGGCGTCGTCTCGCCGCGTACCGCCGGCATCATCGGTGGCCTCGGCGGGTTGGCGGTGCTCAACCTCGAGGGGATCTTCACGCGCTACGAGGACGCCGAGGAGCAGCTCGAGCGCATCGCGACGCTGCCGAAGGATCTCGCGACGCGCGAGATGCAGGAGATCTACGCGGAGCCGATCAAGCCGGAGCTGATCGCGCAGCGCATCTCCGAAATCAAGGAGCAGAAAGTCGTCGTCGCGGCGTCGCTGACCCCGCAGCGCGTGCTCAAGTACCACGAGATCGCGATGGAGGCGGGCCTCGACGTGCTCGTGATCCAGGGGACGGTCGTCTCCGGCGAACACGTCTCGACTGTCTCTGAGCCGCTCAACCTGAAGGAGTTCATCCCGTCGCTCGACGTCCCTGTCGTCGTCGGCGGCTGCGCTTCCTACCACACGGGACTGCACCTGATGCGCACCGGCGCGGCGGGCGTGCTCGTCGGCGTCGGACCGGGCGCGGCGTGCACGACGCGCGGCGTCCTCGGGATCGGCGTGCCGCAGGCGACGGCGATCGCCGACGTGGCGCACGCACGCTCGACGCACATGCTCGAGACGGGCGAGTACGCGCAGGTGATCGCCGACGGCGGCATGCGCAACGGCGGCGACGTCTCCAAGGCGATCGCGCTCGGCGCGGACGCCGTGATGATCGGCTCGCCGCTGGCGCGCGCATATGAGGCGCCGGGACGCGGCTTTCACTGGGGGATGGCGACGTTCCACCCGAGCCTCCCGCGCGGCGCGCGCGTGGCGACGCACCAGAACGGCACGCTCGAGGAGATCCTCGTCGGCCCGGCGCGCGAGAACGACGGCACGTTCAACCTGTTCGGCGGTCTGCGCACGTCGATGGCGACGTGCGGTCATAAGGACCTCGCCGAGTTCAACCGCGCCGAGGTCGTCGTCGCGCCGGCGCTGCAGACCGAGGGCAAGGCGCTGCAGCGCGACCAGCAGGTCGGCATGGGCGCCACGAACGGGAAGGCAGCCGCACTAGTAAATGACTAACACCGCCGTTCCGGCCCCCGACTCGGCCGCTGCGGAAGCCGCGGAGATCGCGACGGGGAACGAGGAGATCGTCGTCCTCGACTACGGCGGGCAGTACAGCCAGCTGATCGCGCGCAGGGTGCGCGATTGCGGCGTGTTCAGCGAGCTGCTGCCGCATACGGTCGCGCTCGAGGAGATCGCCAAGCGCAAACCGCGCGGGATCATCCTCTCGGGGGGGCCAGCTTCGGTCTACGCCGAGGGCGCGCCGCGCTTGGAGCGCGAGCTGCTCGAGCTCGGCATTCCGGTGATGGGCATCTGCTATGGCATGCAGCTGCTGATGCACGAGCTCGGCGGCCGCGTCGAGCAGGCGGAGGTCGGCGAGTTCGGCCGCTCCGATCTGCACGTCTCCGAGCCGGGCGTTCTGCTGCGCGAGATGCCGCGCGAGCAGACGTGCTGGATGTCGCACCGCGACACGGTTTACGAGCCGCCGCCGGGCTTCACGGCGCTGGCGTCGTCGAGCTCCTCGCCCGTCGCCGCCGTCGAGGACACGGCTCGCGGCATCTACGGGATCCAGTTCCACCCGGAGGTCGTGCACACGCCCTACGGGCAAGAGATCCTGACGCGCTTCTTGACGGAGATCTGCGGCTGCGAGCAAACCTGGTCGGCCGCCTCGATCGTCGAGGACCAGATCGCGCGAATCCGCGCGCAGGTCGGCGACGCGCACGTCGTCTGCGGACTCTCGGGCGGCGTCGACTCATCGGTCGCGGCGCTGCTCGTGCACCGCGCGATCGGCGACCAGCTGACGTGCGTGTTCGTCGATCACGGGCTGATGCGCAAGGAAGAGGGCGAGCAGGTGATCAGCGCGTTTCGCGACACGTTCAAGGTCCCGCTCGTCGCCGTCGACGCCGAGCAGCGCTTCCTGCAGAAGCTCAAAGGCGTCAGCGAGCCAGAGGCCAAGCGCAAAGCGATCGGCGCCGAGTTCATTCGCGTCTTCGAGGAGGAGGCCGCGCGTTTAGCGGAGACGAACGGCGGCGAGGACGCGCGCTTCCTCGTGCAGGGCACGCTCTACTCCGACGTGATCGAGTCGGGCGGCGGCACCGGCGCGGCGACGATCAAGTCCCATCACAACGTCGGCGGCCTGCCCGACGATCTGCAGTTCGAGCTCGTCGAGCCGTTGCGCGCGCTGTTCAAGGACGAGGTGCGCGCGGTCGGCATCGAGCTCGGCCTGCCCGAGCGCCTCGTCTGGCGCCAGCCGTTCCCGGGCCCTGGTCTCGCGATCCGCGTCGTCGGCGGCGAAGCGACGAAAGAGCGCCTCGACGTGCTGCGCGAGGCCGACTACATCCTGCAGGAGGAGATCCGCAAGGCGGGGCTGTACCGCGAGCTGTGGCAGTCCTTCTGCGTGCTGCCCGACGTGCGCACCGTCGGCGTGCAGGGCGACGAGCGCACGTACGGCTACGTCGTCGTGCTGCGCGCCGTCACCAGCGACGACGCGATGACGGCCGACTGGGCGAGGCTGCCTTATGACCTGCTGGAGACGATCGCCTCGCGGATGATCAACGAGCTTCGCGAGGTCAATCGCGTGGTGCTCGACATCACCAGCAAGCCGCCGGGCACGATCGAGTGGGAGTAACGCGCGAGTAGTCCGCGAACGCGGCCGACTTCGCCTATGATGTCCGCTCCGCCGCGCGGTTACGCGTGGCCTTTTTCACGCCATGGCACCCTCGACACGAACATACGTAGCGAAGCCGACCGATCGCGAGCGCAATTGGCTGATCGTCGACGCGAACGGGCTGACGCTCGGGCGCGCGGCTACGCAGATCGCCGACGTGCTGCGCGGCAAGCGCAAGCCGGAGTACACGCCGCACTGCGACACGGGCGACTTCGTGATCGTCGTCAACGCGGAGAAGATCCACGTGACGGGCAACAAGCGCAACGACAAGCGCTACTACCGTCACTCGGGCTACCCCGGAGGTCTGCGTTCGCGCACGTTCGCCGAGATGCAGGCTCGCCGTCCCGAGGAGATCATCCGCCTCGCCGTCAAAGGCATGATGCCGCGCAACCGCCTGGCGCGTAAGCAACTAACCAAGCTGAAGGTGTACGCCGGGCCTGAGCACCCGCACGTCGCCCAGAACCCGCAACCGCTGGAGATCGAGCGCTGATGGCCGACGACGAGACCCCTGAGACGTCCGACGCGCCGGAGCAGAGCGCCGAGGCAACGCCTGAGCAGCACGCAGTCCCGAGCGAGGACGCGAAGGAGATCGCCGGCTCGGCCGAGGACGCGGCGCTCGAGGCGGCCGAGGAGAAGCGCGACGCTCCAGCCGAGCATCAGGCGCCTGAGCCCGCCGCCGTGGAGCCCGCCGGCGAGGGCCACGCTGTGCCGAGCGGCGACGCAGCCGAGATCGCCGGCTCATCCGAGGATGCGGCGCTCGAGGCGCTGCAGGAGTCCCAGGACGCCACGGCCGTCGCGGCCGCTGTCGATGAGGAAGAGGACGAAGGCGACGACGCCGACGTCGCCGCGTCGAGCGCGAAGCCGGCTGTGCCCGGCGCGCACCTCGAAGTCGACATCGTCCCGGAGGGCGCCGACCCGCTCGGGCGCGGCGAGAGCACTTATGAGGACCCGTACGCGATCGAGGGCGAGGACGGCGACTCCGCACCGCAGGCCGACGGCGAGGCGGGCGAGGGCGACGAGACGCTCAGCGAGCCGATCGCCACGGCCGCGATCGACCTGGCCGCCGGCGCGCGCTACCGCGCGACGGGCAAGCGCAAGACCGCGATCGCGCGCGTCACGCTGCGCCCCGGCAAGGGCACGTACGTGATCAACGGGCGCACGCTCGAGCAGCACTTCCCGCGCGACACGCTCCGGCGGAACATCCGCCAGCCGCTCGAGACGGTCGGCTACCAGGAGAAGATGGATGTGATCGCGCGACTCCACGGCGGTGGCGTCTCGGCTCAGGCCGGAGCGCTGCGCCACGGCGTCTCGCGCGCGCTGCTCGAGGCCGACCCGAACCTTCGTGGCGAGCTCAAGCGCAGGGGCTTTTTGACGCGCGACTCGCGCGCGAAGGAGCGCAAGAAGGCCGGGCTGAAGAAGGCCCGTAAGAAGCCGCAGTTCTCCAAGCGCTAGCCGCGACCACACGGGGGTGAAGATGGCCCGCAAGCTGTTCGGGACCGATGGTGTTCGCGGACTCGCAGGCGAGTTCCTGACGGCCGAGCTCGCGCTCGCGCTGGGGCGCGCGGCGACGGAGCAGACCGGCGCGGAGCGTCCGCAGGTCCTGATCGTGCGCGACACGCGCGAGTCGGGTGAGATGCTCGAGGCCGCCGTCGCGGCCGGCGTCAGCTCGGCCGGCGGCGACGCGCTGCTCGGCGGCGTGCTGCCGACGCCCGCCGCCCCGCTGCTGATCGGCCGCTATGGCTTCGATCTGGCGGTCGTGCTGTCGGCCTCGCACAACCCCTACCAGGACAACGGCGTCAAGTTCTTCGCGGGCGACGGCTACAAGCTGACCGACGACACCGAGCGGACGATCGAGCGCGTGCTCGAGCGCGAGCCGCGCTCCGGCGGGACGACGATCGGCCGCGTTCGCGAGCTGCGCGGAGCGCCGGAGGACTACCTGCGCGAGCTGCACACGCGCTTCGCCGGGCTCGATCTGGGTGGCATCGACGTGCTCCTCGACTGCGCCAACGGCGCGACGTTCCACGTGGCGCCGGAGATCTTCAGGCGCCTCGGCGCGCAGGTGCACGTGATCGCCGACGCGCCGGATGGGCGCAACATCAACGACGGCGTCGGATCGACGCACGTCGAAGCGCTCGCCGAGCAGGTCGTCGCGGGCGGGCATGCGCTTGGCTTCGCCTTCGACGGCGACGGCGATCGCGTCCTCGCCGTCGACCGTCTCGGGCGCGTCGTCGACGGTGACGAGCTGCTTGCGCTCGCGGCACTTCATCTGCGTCAGGCCGGAAAGCTCCCCGGGGACGGCGTCGCCGTCACGGTGATGACCAACTACGGCTTTCACTCGGCGATGCGCGAGGCCGGCGTGGCCGTGGCGATCACCGGCGTCGGCGACCGCTACGTGCTCGAGGAGCTCCGCGCACGCGAGTGGGCGCTCGGCGGCGAGCAGTCCGGGCACATCATCGAGATGGGCTTCAACCGCACGGGCGACGGCATCGCCAGCGCGCTGCTGACGCTCGAGGCGCTCGCCGGGAGCGACCTGAGCGAGCGCCATGCGATGGCCAAGCTGCCGCAGCGCCTCGTCAACGTCCGCGTGCGCGACCGCGAGGCGCTGGCCAACGCCGAAGGCGTCGAGCAGGCGGTACGTGCGGCCGAGCAAGGGCTTGCCGGCCGCGGGCGCGTGCTCGTGCGCCCGAGCGGGACCGAGCCGCTCGTTCGCGTGATGGTCGAGGCGCCGAGCGAGCAGGAGGCCGACGAGGTCTGCGAACAGCTCGTCGCGCTCGTGCAGTCCGAGCTCGGCTAGAACGAGCGTCTGGTTAGGGCCCTGCAGCCCTAGCAGCGCCGAAAAGCGCTGGTATCTTCGATCGAATGTGCGGCATCGTTGGCTACGTCGGGCGGCGCCCCGTGCGGGACCTGCTGCTTGCCGGGCTGAGCAGCCTCGAGTACCGCGGCTATGACTCAGCCGGCATCTCGGTGATCGCCGACGGGCGGCTCGATGCAGTCCGGGCCGTCGGCAATCTCAGGGCGCTCGAAGCGAAGCTCAGTGGCGGCGATGCGCTCGCTCAGAGCAATGGCTCGGTCGCGGTGGCGTCGAAGCCCGCGACGACCGGGATCGGCCACACGCGCTGGGCGACGCACGGTCGCGTCAGCGAAGAGAACGCGCATCCGCACTACGACAACCGCGACCGCGTGCACGTCGTCGTCAACGGGATCGTCGAGAACTACATGGCGCTGAAGGAGCGCCTGCTCGCCAAGGGCAGCGTGTTCACCTCGGAGACCGACGCCGAGGTGATCGCGCACCTGATCGCGGCGCACTACGTCGACGACCTGGCCGAGGCGGTGCGGCTCGCGTTCAACGAGCTCGAGGGCCACTACGCGTTCGTCGCGATGAGCCTCGACGAGCCGGAGCTGCTCGTGGGGGCGCGCAAGGAGTGCCCGCTGATCATCGGGCGCGGCGAGGGAGAGCAGTTCATCGCCTCCGCCGTGCCGGCCTTCCTCGCCGAGACGCGCACCGTTCAGTACCTCGAGAACGGCGAGATCGTCGTGCTGCGCCCGGACGGCGTGGAGATCATCGATGCCGCCGGCGAGGACGTCTCGCGGGAGGTCGAAGAGGTCGACTGGGATCAGGAGACGGCCGAGAAGGGCGGCTTCGACACGTTCATGCTGAAGGAGATCCACGAACAGGCCGACGCCGTCGCGGACACGCTGTTCGATCGCACGGCGCGCGGCGACGGAGTCGACCTCGCCGACGCCGGCGCGCTTGACGAGGCGATCCTCGAGGGCGTCGAGCGGATCGTGATCGTCGCCTGCGGCACCGCCTACCACGCCGGGCTGATCGGGCGCTACGCGCTCGAGGAGTGGGCGCGCGTGCCGGTCGAGATGGACATCGCCTCGGAGTACCGCTACCGCAACCCGGTCGTCGGCTCGCACGACCTCGTGATCGGCATCTCCCAATCGGGCGAGACGGCCGACACGCTCGCCGCGATGCGCCTTGCGCGCGAGCGCGGCGCGAAGGTGCTCGCGATCACGAACACGCGTGGCTCGCAGGCCACGCGCGATGCCGACGGCGTGATCTACACCCGCGCGGGCCTCGAGATCGGCGTCGCCGCAACGAAGACGTTCGTCTGCCAGGTCGCCGTCATGTACCTGCTCGCGCTGCGCCTCGCCGAGCTGCGCGAGACGCTGCCGCGCGAGCGCATCGTCGAGCTCGTCGCCGAGCTCAAGCGCCTGCCGCACAGCATCGCCGAGCTGCTGGAGTCGGCGCCGGATGGCGCCCGAGCGATCGCCGCGACGTGCTTCGACGCGGAGTTCTTCTTCTACATCGGCCGTCACGTCGGGGTTCCGGTCGCGCTCGAGGGCGCGCTGAAGCTGAAGGAGATCTCCTACATCTCGACCGACGCCTACGCCGCCGGAGAGATGAAGCACGGCCCGATCGCGATGCTCGACGAGGCGACGCCGGTCGTCTGCGTCGCGACGCGCTCACCCGTGCTCGACAAGCTCGTCTCGAACATCCAAGAGGCGCGCGCCCGCGGCGCGCGCGTGATCGCGGTCAGCACCGAGGGCGACGGCGTCGTCGATCCGCACGCCGACGCGACGTTGCCCGTCCCCGCGACCGACTGGATGCTGCAGCCGATCCTCGCCGTGATCCCGCTTCAGCTGCTCGCGTATGAGATCGCGCGCAAGCGCGGGCTGAACGTCGACCAGCCTCGCAACCTCGCGAAGACCGTCACCGTCGAGTAGCGCGCCCACGCTGCCGGTGGCCGGCGAGTCTTCCCGCCTGCGTGCATGCTTGGCGACCATCTAGCATCGCTGGCGTGGAAAGCCTGCCTGACTGGCTGACGCCGCTCCCGGACGCCGAGGCGATGCGGGCCGTCGACCGCTGGGCGATCGAGCAGCAGGGCGTGCCGAGCCTCGAGCTGATGGAGCGCGCCGGCGAAGCGGTCGCGCGCGCGGTCGAGGTCCACGCTTCCGATGGCCCGGTCGCCGTCGTCTGCGGCAAGGGCAACAACGGCGGCGACGGGCTGGCCGTCGCGCGGATGCTGCGCGAGCGGGGGCGTGCGGTCAGCGTCGTCTGCGTCGCGCCGCCGGAGGAGTTCAGCGGCGACGCGGCTGCAAACCTCGAGCGCTTGCCTGGCGATGCGCCGGTGACGCTTGCGCAGGGCCAGGAGGCGATCGCGGCGGCGACCGTGATCGTCGACGCGCTGCTCGGCACCGGCTTTGCCGGTGAGCCGCACGGCGCCGTCGCAGAGGCGATCGAGGCGATCGGGCGATCCGCGGCGGCGGTCGTCGCGGTCGACGTGCCGAGCGGAGTCGACGCTTCGAGCGGCGCCGTCGCGGGCAGCGCCGTGCGGGCGGCGGTCACGGTCACGTTTCACGCGGCCAAGCCGGGCCTGTGGATCATGCCGGGCAAGGCCTGCGCCGGTGAGGTGCGCACGGTCGACATCGGCATCCCGCGCGGCGCGCCGCTTGATACGCAGGTCGGGCTCACCTCGCCGGCCGTCGGCGAGCAGCTGCCGCGCCGCGCCGCGGCGTCGACGAAGTTCGCTTCCGGGCAGGTGCTCGTCGCGGGCGGCTCGCGCGGGCTGACGGGCGCCCCGCGGATGGCGGCGCACGCGAGCATGCGCGCCGGCGCCGGCTACGTGATCGCCTGCGTTCCGGCGTCGCTGCAGGACGTGCTCGCGACAGCCGCGACGCCGGAGTTGATGACGCGCGGACTTCCCGAGCGAGATGGCGCGCTGGCGCCGGATGCGGTCGCGCACGTGATCGAGAACCTCCGCCCGGGCGGAGTGCTCGCGCTCGGGCCCGGGCTGGGACGCGACGACGGCGCGGTGGCCTTCGCGCGCGAGCTCGCGAAGACGGCCGAGGCTCCGCTGGTGCTCGACGCGGACGGCCTCAACGCCCACGCCGGGCAGGCTCGGCGATCTGGCGGCTCGCGAGGAGCCGACCGTGCTGACGCCACATGCCGGCGAGCTGGGCCGGCTGCTCGAGCTCGACAGCGAGCAGATCGAGCGCGAGCGCTTGCGCCACGCGCGCTCCGCCGCCGAGCAGGCCGGCGCGATCGTCGTGCTGAAGGGCGACGACACGCTGATCGCCGACGCCGGCGGCCGCGTCGCGGTCAGTCGCGGCGGCAGCCCTGCGCTCGCGACGGCCGGTACCGGAGACGTGCTCACGGGCGTCGTCGCGGCGCTGCTCGCCCAAGGGCTCGATGCGTTCACGGCGGCCGTCGCGGGCGTCTGGCTGCACGCGGCCGCCGGGCGCGAGGCGGCTCGTCGCCACGGCGCGGCCGAGGGCGTGATCGCGAGCGACGTGATCGAAGCGCTGCCGGCGGCGCGCGCGGAGGCGCGGCCGTGACGGAGGCGCGGCCAACGGCGCCGCGCGCGCAGGCGAGCGTGAACGTCGCCGCGATCGAACGCAACTGCACGCGCCTGCGCTCCGCGTTGCGCTCGGGCGCGGAGCTGTGTGCGGTCGTCAAGGCCGACGGCTACGGCCACGGCGCCGAGCAGAGCGCGCGCGCGGCGCTCGCCGGCGGCGCCAGCTGGCTCGCGGTCGCAAGCGCCGCCGAGGCGCGCGAGCTGCGCGAAGCGGGCATCACCGGGACGAGGATCCTCGTGATGGGCGCCTTGCGGCTGTCGGAGCTGCGCGAGGCGCTCGACGCCGAGGCGGACGTCGTCGTTTGGAGCGAGCAGTACGTGAGCGCCGTCGCGACGAGCGGCGGCGGCCGCGTGCACGTGAAGCTCGATTCGGGGATGGGCCGTCTCGGCACGCGCGACGTGCAGCTCGCGACGGACGTGCTGAAGCTCGCTCAGCAGACCGACGGCGTCGAGCCGGTCGGCTTGATGACGCATTTCGCGACGGCCGACGAATTGGAGGACGAGGGCTTCTTCGCCCGCCAGCTCGACGCGTTCGCGCGCTGGGCCGAACCGCTCAAGGCCGCGCATCCGGAGCTGATCGTGCACGCGGCGAACAGCGCGGCGATGCTGCGCGACGCCTCCTCGCAGTTCGACTTGGTCCGCTGCGGTATCGCCGTATACGGGATGGATCCGTTCGGAGTCGATCCGGCCGAGCGAGCGCTCGAGCCGGCGCTCGCGCTGAGCTCCTACGTCGCCGAGGTCAAGCGCTGCGCAAAGGGGGAGAGCGCCGGCTACGGCAGGCGCTTCGTCGCCGCGCACGATACGTGGCTCGGCGTGCTGCCGATCGGCTACGGCGACGGCTGGCGGCGCGGGCTGTCGAACAACGCCGAGGTGCTCGTCGCCGGGCAGCGCCACGCGCTCGTCGGCACGGTGAGCATGGACAACGTGACGATCGACCTCGGCCTCGATGCGGACGCCGAGCGGTTGCGCGGCGAGCCGGCGATCCTGATCGGGACAGATCGCGACGAGCGGATCACGGCCGAGGAGGTCGCGAGGCGACTGGAGACGATCAACTACGAGATCACGTGCGGGCTGACTCCGCGCGTCACGCGCGTGCACCACCGCGACGGCGAGGCGCTCGAGCGCGTTGCCGCGGCGCCCGGCGCGAGCGCGCAGGCGCCGACGTGGCTCCCGGCGGGCAATGGCTGACGGCCTTCAGGCGGCACGCCTGGCGCTGGCCGACCGGCGCGCGTGGCTCGTCGGCGGCGCGATTCGCGACCGCGTGCTTGGGCGCTCGACGCTCGATGTCGATGTGGTCGTCGACGGCGATCCCGGCGAGGCCGCGCGTTCGATCGCGCGCGCGGCCGGGCGTGCCGCGTGCTTCGCGCTCTCGGAGGAGTTCGGCGCGTGGCGGGTCACGGCACGCGATTCCTCCTGGCAGGTCGACGTCGAGCCGCTTCGCGGAGGCTCGCTGGAGGCCGATCTGGCACTGCGCGACTTCACCGTCAACGCGATCGCCGAGCCGCTCGCGGGCGGGCAGCCGATCGACCCGCTCGGCGGCCTGGAGGACCTCGCCGCGGGGCGGCTGCGGATGGCCGGCGCGCGGGCGTTCGCCGACGATCCGCTGCGCGTGCTGCGGCTCGTGCGCGTCGCCGTCGAGCTGGGCCTCGAGCCCGACGCCGAGGCGCTGCGCGTAGCCGGCGAGCACGCGGACGCGCTCGCGCGCTGCTCCGCCGAGCGCGTGTTCGTCGAGCTGCGCAGGATCGTCGCCGCGCGCGAGGCGTTGCGCGGCCTGGAGCTGATGGGGGAGCTCGGCGCGACGCGTGTCGTGCTGCCGGAGATCGAAGAGCTGCGTGGCGTCGAGCAGAACCGCTTCCATCACGCCGACGTCTACGGGCACACGCTCGAGGTGCTGGCGCGGACGATCGCGCTGACCGAGGAGGTGCTCGCGGGAGGCGGCCGTGCTCTGTCTGGGGAAGCCGGGGCGCTCAACGGCAGCTCCGCCGAGACCGCCGATGCCACCGATGCCGCGGACGTCGCCGATACCGGCGACGACGTTGACGCAAGTGCCATTCGGGCCGTGATCGGCGGGCATCGTGCCGAGCTGGCGGCCCTGCTCGAAGAGCCGCTGGCCGATCAGATGAGCCGCGCCGAGGCGCTGCGCTGGGGAGCGCTGCTGCACGATGCCGCGAAGCCGTTGACGCGCGGCGTTCGCCCGGCGGACGGACGCGTGACGTTCATCGGCCACGACGAGCGCGGCGCGGCGCTCGCGCGCGAGGTCCTGACGAGGCTGCGCGCGAGCGAGCGCCTGCGGACGCACGTCGCGGCACTCGTGAGACATCATCTGCGCCTTGGCTTCCTCGTGCATCAGCCGCAGCCGCTCTCGCGCCGCACGGTGTTCGGCTACCTGCGCGCCTGCTCGCCTGTCGAGGTCGACGTGACGCTACTGTCGGTCGCCGATCGCTTGGCCACGCGAGGAGCGAATGCGCAGCAGGCGATCGAGGCGCATATGCACGTGGCGGCGCAGATGATCGGCCCGGCTCTGCGCTGGCGCGCGCAGGGACCCGGCGAGCCGCTGCTGCGCGGCGACGAGCTCGGCTCGCATCTCGGCATCGCCCCAGGGCCGCGCGTCGGCGCGCTGCTGGGGGAGCTGGCCGAGGCGCAGTACGCAGGCGAGATCGCGACGCGCGAGCAGGCTTTCGAGTATCTCGACGCACGCGCCGCCGAGCTCACCGGCCGATCCGAATAGGCTTTGCCGCGAATGCGCGACCCCGACTGCATCTTCTGCAAGATCGTCGCCGGCGAGCTCCCCGCGACGATCGTCGGCGAGGACGAGCGGACGATCTCGTTCATGGACATCTCTCCGGCCACGCGCGGGCACGCGCTCGTGATTCCGCGCGAGCACTCGACCGATCTGCTCAGCATCGAGGCCGAGGACCTGACCGCGGTCGCGCTCGCGGCGCAGCGGCTCGCGACGCGCGCGAAGCAGCGGCTCGGCGCGGATGGCGTGAACCTGCTGAACTCGTGCGGCGCTGTCGCGTTCCAGTCGGTCTTCCACTTCCACGTGCACGTGATCCCGCGCTACGAGGGCGATCCGCTGCGGCTTCCGTGGGTGCCGGCGCCGGGCGATTCCGCGGAGATCGCGGCGGCGGCGCAGGAACTCGGGAGCGAGTAGCGAAATGTCACAGCGCTACATCCGGCCGCGACTCGTGTTGAATTGGCAATGATGAAACGCACATACACCGCCATCCTCGCGAGCTTCGCGCTGATCCTTGTCGTTCCAAGCCTCGCCGGGGCGACGATCACCGAAGTCGGCGTGATCCCGCCGACGACCCCCGAAACGGTTCCGAGCTGCCCGGCGAGCCCTTGCCTGGCGGTCAGCCGCACGACCGGCTTCCAGGTCAAGGTCGCGACGAACACGACGCTCGAGAACGTGACGAAAGCCGGCTCGATCGTCGCCTGGACGATCCAGCTCGGGAAGCCGAACGCGACGCAGATCAAGTTCTTCAACGCGAACGAGGGCGGAGCGGCCGAAGCGGGGATCGCGATCCTGCAAGCGCAGAAGAAACCGAACCTGACTTACAAGCTGATCGCTTCGAGCCCGATGGTCAAGCTCGAAAAGTACTTCGGCAAAACGGCTCAGTTCCCACTCGAACGCTCGATCCCGGTGAAGAAGGGCTACATCGTCGCGCTGACCGTGCCGACCTGGGCACCGGCGCTGGCGCTCGGCTTCGGCAAGGACACCTCGTGGCGGGCTAGTCGCGAAAAGAAGCAGTGCGCGAGCACGAGCGCGCAGAGCACGCACACGTCGATCGGCTCCGAAATCCAGTACTTCTGCCTGTACCAGACGGCGCGCTTGACCTACAGCGCGACGCTCGTCTCGACGCCCTGACGAGCCGATAGGCGGGCGCACGCGGCGGGCGGCGTGGATCGTCTGCCGAGTGGCGCTTTGCATAGTTTGAGGATCGCCCCAAGCGGCCGATAGGCAGCGCGTGAGGACGATCTCGACTTCGCGGCTGCTGGGGGCGGACCGCTCGCGGCCGCATGCGCCGATCCGGCCCAAGCGCGACGACGGCCCCGTCGTGGGTCCGCTGCCTCCGGCCGAGCCGCACGAGCGGGCGGTTAGCCTGCTGTGCGAGGACGAGCCGACGCGCCGGCGGCTGCTCGACATGGAGGTCCACCTGCGCTCGGCACGGCTCGCGGCGTTCGCGATGCTGCTTGCCGGGGCGCTGATCCTCGTGCCGTGGCTCGGCTTCTCGCCGCTGCTTGCAGTCGCCGGGTCATTCGTCGCTTTCACCCTGGCCGGCACGCGCATGCCGCGCAGCCCGCGTCCGGAGTACTGGTTCATGGGCGCCTGGATGTTCTCGCAGGCGGCGATCGGCGCGGCGATCGTCGTGACCGGCGGCCCGCGCAGCGCGCTCTTGCCGTGGCTGGCGATCCACGCGGTCAAGCTGAGCACGCGCTTCAAGCTGCGCGGCGTGACCGTCGGCGTCGTGTGGACGGTGATCGTGATGATCGCCGTGACCGTCGGGGTCAGCCCCGGCGCCGTGGCCGCCCACCCGGAGTCGCTGATCGTCGCCCTGGTCCTGCTCGGCGGCGTCGTCGTGCTCTCGACGGCGCTGATGCGCTCGGACGTCAAGCACCGGGCGGACGCCGTGATCGATCCGCTGACGGGCCTGTTCAACCGCCAGGCGCTCGCCGCCCGCGCGAGCGAGCTGCTGGCGAGGTCGCGCAGCTCGGAGGCGCCGCTGGCGGTGCTGATGGGCGACCTCGATCACTTCAAGCGGGTCAACGACCGCCAGGGCCACCACGTCGGCGACGCCGTCCTGCGCGAGGTCGCAAGCGTGCTGCGCGCCAACGTGCGCACGCTCGACTACGTCTACCGCTACGGCGGCGAGGAGTTCGTCGTCCTGCTCCCGCGCACCGACGAGGCGCGCGCCCTGGCCGTCGCCGAGCGGGTGCGCAGGGTCATCGCGGCCGCGCACCCGGCGGGCCTCGAGATGACGATGTCGATTGGCCTGAGCGTCGCCGGCCGCGAGCGGATCGAGTTCGACGATCTGCTGATCGCCGCCGACCGCGCGCTGTATCGCGCGAAGGTCGAGGGACGCAACCGCGTCTGTCTTGGCAGGGCATACGACGGCGTCCAGCTGGAGATACCGGCGGCTTCGCTCGCGGCGCGCGCCGCCGAGGAGCGCAGGGCGCCGGGCACGGAGCGCGAGCCGACGCCGGCCGACGCCTTTGAGCTTGCGAGGCGCATGTTCGTCAAGAGCGAACCGGTCGAGCTCGCGACCCTCGCCGAGCGGCTGGGCGTACCGCTGGAGCGCTTGAACGATTGGTGCGGCGACCGCGAATCGCTGCTTGGTGAGATCATCGCGGCGTTCTCGACGGAGTTGATGTTGCGCGCGAAGGAGGAGCACGCTGCTCTCCGCGGCACGGCGAAGGTGCTCGCCGTCTACGAACAGTTCGCCTGCGCCGTCGCCAACTTCCGACCGCTGCACCTGCTGCTGCAGGCCGATCCGCAGGGGACCTTGCGGATGCTCACGTCCAGCAGCGGCCACGTCCATCCTGCCGCAGTCAGTCAGATGCATGCGCTGCTGATCGAGGAGCACGCTCGCGGTGCGCTGCGCACGCCGGAGGACGAGCTGCGCAACCTCGCATACGCGATCGTCAGGCTGGCCGAGGCGTTCCTCTACAACGACGCGATGCTCGCGACGGGCCCGCAGGTGCAGCGCACGACGCGGGTCGTCGCGCGACTGCTCGACTGAGCGCCGCGCCGGCGCGACTATTTGCCGGTCGGAGCGCCGGCGCCGCCCGTCGGGCTCGAGCCGGCGGCCGATTTTTCGCTGGCCGCTTCTTCTTTTTCGGCCGAAGCGCCGCCGGAGGGGGTGGCGGTTTCTTCACCGGCGCCGCTTGAGCTGCCGCCGCTTTCGGGTTCTTCGGTCGCTTCGTTGCCGCCCGATTCGTTGGCCGCGCTTTCGCTCGTCGAGGTTTTGGTCGTCGATGTCGAGGTCGAGGTCGTCTGCGCGGCGGCCTTTTCGGCGCTCGTGTCGTTTGGTGCGGTTATGTCCGGCGTGCTCTTCGGCACGGCGTCCGACGGGCTGCTACCGCCGCCACAGGCGCCGAGCGTTCCAGCGGCAAGAAGCAGTGCCAGCGCGACGACGACGGCGCGCGCGCTCAACGATCTCCCGTCCGCGATCCAAGCGGTCCCATGCGTCGCCCGCAGGTGGGGCAGTCGTTCAGGTCCTTCTGCGCGTGCTGGCCGCACCAGGAGCAGAACCTGAGGTTCTCGACGGCCCACGGCAAGCGTGAGCTGGACGGTGCGAGCGGAAGCACCATCCCGGTGACCTCGAGCGGCTCGCCCGTGTCGCGATCGAGATAGACCTCGCCCGGCTCCGCCTCGAGCACGATCTCGCGCCCGCTGGCGGGGTTGCGCAGGCGATAGCGCTGGCTGGTGCTCATGCGCAGGACTTTATCGGAGCGGCCCCCGGGTAGGGGGTCTGTAGGCTCGCGCGGTGCGCATCCTCGTCTTCCACGGCTACCTGCTCGACGGCACCGGCTCGAACGTCTACAACGCCCGCCTGGCGGCCGCATTCGTCGCGCAGGGGCACGAGGTGCACCTGCTCAGCCAGGATCGCCACGCCGAGCGTCAGCCGTTCGTCGACGCCGTCGGCGACTGGGATTCGGGGAGCCTGCGGGTGCGCGCGCTGCGCGAGCCGGTGCGCTGCACGGTCTACCGCCCGGACATCGGCGGCCTGCTTCCGGTCTACGTCGCCGATCACTACGAGGGGATCGAGGCGCGCACGTTCGCCGACTGCAGCGACGAGCAGGTCGAGGCCTACGTCGAGGCCAACGTCGCGGCCGTGCGCGAGCTCGTCGAGCGCGTCGATCCGGACCTCGCGCTGGCGAACCATCTCGTGATGGGCCCGGCGATCCTCGCGCGGGCGCTCGCCGGCGCGGTCCCGTACGCGGTCAAGGTGCACGGAAGCGCGCTCGAGTACACCGTGAAGCCGCAGCCCGATCGGTTCCTTCCCTACGCGCGCGAGGGCATCGAGCGGGCGAACGGAGTTCTCGTCGGCTCTCATCACACAGCCGCGAGCCTGTGGCAGGCGCTGGCCGACCCACGGCTCGAGCGGCGTACGCGCCTCGGCCCGCCGGGCGTCGACGTCGAGCGCTTCGCGCCTCGCTCGCCGGCCGAGGCCCTCGCCGGCGTGCAGCGGCTCGCGGCGCGCCTGCAGGCCAGCGAGCAGCTGCCGGGCGCGGTCAGCGACGAGGACACGTTCGCGCGAGACGATCGCGCGGCAGGGCTCGCGCTGGCGAGCCTGCGCCCGGGCGAGGACAGGCTCGTCGCGTTCGTCGGCAAGCTGATCGTCAGCAAGGGCGTCGACCTGCTGCTCGCCGCGTGGCCGCTCGTGCTTCAGCAGGACCCCGCCGCGCGGCTCGTCGTCGTCGGATTCGGCGCCTATCGCGAGGGCTTCGAGCGCCTGCGCGCGGCGCTCGCGAGCGGCGATCTGGACGGCGCGCGCGAGATCGCCAGCGCGGGACGCTCGCTCGAGGATGCGGCGCTCGAGCCTTCTCCGCTTCGCCACCTGCTCGCCTTCTTCGACGATCTCGAAGGGGCAGAGCTCGATCGCTATCTCGCCGCGGCGAAGACGCTCGAGCAGCGGGTCGTGCTGAGCGGCCGCCTCGATCACGAGGAGCTCGCCGAGCTGCTCCCGGCGTGCGAGGCGATGGTCGTGCCGAGCACGTTCCCGGAGGCGTTCGGGATGGTCGCCGCCGAGGCGGCCGCCTGCGGCGTGCTGCCGGTGAGCGCCGCGCATTCGGGCCTTGCCGAGGTCAGCGACGCGCTCGCGCGGAGCGTTCCGCAAGAGTTCGCCGGACTGCTCTCCTTCCCCGTCGACGACGGCGCCGTGCGGGCGCTGGCGAGCCGTCTCAGCGGCTGGCTGCGCGCCGATCCGGAGCTCCGCGCGGCCGCGCGTGCGGGTCTCGTGGAGGTCGTGCGCGAGCGCTGGTCCTGGGACGGCGTTGCACGCGGCGTGATCGCGGCGGCGCGCGGGGAGCTCGATGGGCTGCAGACCCCGTGAAACCGGCGCTCGCGAGCGCGTAGCGCGGCAGGCGAGCGGCCGTCGAGGCACCCGCCCGTTCGGATAGTGTTTCGCCCGCCGATGAGCCGAGCCGACGCCCAGAGCGCAGTAGATACCGCCGCCCGCCGTCCTTTCCGGGGCGCGATCGCGCGCGCGTCGGCGCTCGGCGCCGTCGCGGCGGTCGCGCTTGTCGCCAGCGGCTGCTCCGTGAAGGGCGGCGACAACGCCAACGTGATCTCCGGCAAGAAGATGTTCGTCGCCAAGTGCGGCTCCTGCCACACGCTCGCGCGCGCCGAAACCAAAGGCGTCGTCGGCCCGAACCTCGACGAAGCCTTTCGCGCGAGCCTCGACGAAGGGCTGAAGCGCGACACGATCCGTGGCGCCGTCGAAAAACAGATCCAGATCCCGAACCCCGAAGGCGCGATGCCGAAGAACCTCGTCAGCGGCTCGGCGTTGAAAGACATCGCCGCGTACGTCGCGCAATCGGCCGACAAGTCCGGCAAGGACACCGGCCTGCTCGCGAGCGCCGTCAAATCGCCGGGCTCCGGCAAGCCGGCCGAAGAGAAGGGCGGCAAGCTGTCGATCGCCGCCAACGCGCAGGGCCAGCTAGCCTACGAAACGAGCAAGGCCACCGCGACGGCCGGCTCGGTGACGGTCGAAATGCCCAACATGTCCGGCGTCTCGCACAACATCGCGATCGAAACCGGCGAAGGCGGCGCTACCGCCAAGGGCTCAAAGATCGGCGCCAGCGAATTCACGACGAAGAGCACCGCGAAAGTCACGGTCAGCCTCAAGGCCGGCACGTACACGTTCTTCTGCGAGGCCCCAGGGCACCGTCAGGCGGGCATGTACGGCACGCTCACGGTGAAGTAGCCGTCTGTCGGCTAGGCCCGCAACAGCGGGCTGTGCGCGAAGAACAGGAACCAGACGACGAAGGCGACGATCGCGAGGATCACGACGAGCGTGGCGATCGTCTCGATTGCGCCGATCAGAGCTCGTTTCTGAGGGTTCACCTGCCGGAGCATACGCCCGCCCGGCAGGAGCGGCTAGGAGCGTCCCTCGTGGCCTAGAAGATCGCCCGAGCGGCCAGGATCACGACGACGAGCACGACGAACACGCCGAGCACGTACAGCAGGAACTTGAACGCATCCCCCTCGGTCCCGAGCGGGTTCAGCACGACGTGCTCTCAGCGAGGGAAGGCCGTGACGCAGGTTGGAGCAAGACGCGGATCTGTCGATCGTGGATCAAGCGAGACAAGGACGCAGTGAGCGAAGCGTGCTCTGCACGCGAGCGATCGAGGACGCCGTCTCGCGCAGCGTCCACGGTCGACAGATCAGAGGATGTAGACGGTGAAGTAGACGACCAGCCACATGATGTCGACGAAATGCCAGTAGATCCCGGGCACTTCGACGCCACGATGGGACTCGGCGCTGTAATGGCCGCGGAAGGCTCTGATCGTGACGAACAAGAGCAGCAAGAGGCCGATGAAGACGTGGGCGCCGTGCAGGCCGGTCAGCGAGTAGAAGATCGTCTGCTGGGCGGCGTCCTGGGGGGCGAAGCCGATGTTCGCGTACTCGTTGATCTGGATGAAGAGGAACGTGCAGCCGAGCAGGAACGTCGTCAGCATGCCGGCCTTCAGGCCGAAGCGGTTGCCTTTCTTGATCGCCTGCTCGGCCCAGTGGATCGTGAACGAGGAGGAGACGAGGATCGCCGTGTTCATCCCGGCGACTTCGACCGGCAGTTTCGTGCCGGGAGCCGGCCACGGGTCGCCCTGGGCGACGCGGATGAAGAAGTACGCCGTGAAGAACGCGCCGAAGACCATCACCTCGGAGATGATGAAAAGCAGCATCCCGAGCAGCGATGGGTTGACGCGCGAGCTGGCGTTCGCCGGCGGCGGGCCGTGGTGGTCGCCGTGGCCGTCGTCGGCGTGTACGCCGGGGTGCGCGATGCTGGCTGCCTCCACGGTTCCTCCCCAGCTAGGCGGCCGAAGCCGCGGTCGATGTGGACTGGAGGTCGACGACGACGTGCTCGACCGGCACGGAGGTCATGTGCTGCACGCGCTCGATCAGGTTCGCGCGCATCCAGCCCGAGCGCTCGTCGGGCAGCGTCGAGATGACGACGTCATCGACGCGGAACAGGTCGAGCGCGTAAACGGCCGCCGTGTAGGGGTCGGGGTCGGCGATCATGCCCGAGCCGAGCAGGCCCTCGCTGTGCAGGCGATCGAGCATCGTCGCCAGGCGCGCGCGCGCGAGCTGCGGTGCGCTGCCGCTCTTGTCCGGTTGCGGCACGATCACGATGAACAGCCGCTGCTCGTCTGAGGCGGCCTTCTGCTTGAGCCGGTCGAGCAGCTCGTCGCCGCCGGCCGTGCGGCTCGCGAGCACGAGCGTGACCTTGAACGGCAGGCCGTCCTGCTCGAGGTCGACGACGACGTGCTCCACCGGCAAGCCGGAGGCGTTGCGAATCCGCTCGACGAGGTCGCGGCGCAACCAGCCGGAGCTCGCCGCCGGGTAGGTCGAGATCAGGATTTCGTCCGGGCGGCGGGCGGCGATCGCGTCCATCGTCGCGAGGAACGGGTCGATGTCGCCGACTTCGCCGCTTGCCTCGATGCCCTCGCCGGCGACGAGCGAGAGCGCGAGGTCGACGCGCGCCTGCGCCGAGTCGCGCACGGCCTCGTCGTAGATCACGAGGCCCGCCGAAGGGTTGTTCTGCGGCACGACGAGGCGGAAGCGGACGTCGCCGGCCGCGGCTCGCTCGCGCACGGCCTCGAGCAGCTTTGCGCCGCCGAGCGTGCGGTTCGCGACAACGAGGACTTCCTTCATCGCTGCATCTCCGCGCTCACTCGCTGGGTCCTGCGACCTGTCTCGGTCCCGCCGCGCCGACCGTGGCCGGCGTCGGGCCCGGGGCGAACGTGCCGTGTACCGCGCCAGGGACGCCGTACTCGTAAGGACCGCCGACGACCGTCGGCACCTTGTCGAAGTTGAACACCGGCGGCGGCGAGGAGACCTGCCACTCGAGAGTCATCCCGCGCCACGGGTTTTTGACCGCTTTCGGGCCGCCGCGCCAGCTCGTGACCATGTTGTAGACGAAGATCAGCGTGCTCAGGCCGAGCGCGAAGCTCATGATCGAGATCGCCAGGTTGAGCGCGCCGAACTTCGAGGCGTAGTCCTCGACGCGCCGCGGCATGCCCTGCAGGCCGAGGATGTGCATCGGACCGAACGTGGCGTTGAAGAACACGAACGTCGTCCAGAAGTGCCACTTGCCCAGTCGCTCGTCGTACATTCGCCCGGTCATCTTCGGGAACCAGTAGTAGACGCCGGCGAAGATCGTCATCAGCGAGCCGCCGAACAGCACGTAGTGGATGTGCGCGACGATGAAGTACGTCGCCGAGACGTGGATGTCGAACGGGATCATCGCGAGCATCACGCCGCTGATCCCGCCGAGCGTGAACGTCGTCAGGAAGCCGAGCGCGAACAGCATCGGCGTATCGAGGTGCAGCACGCCTCGCCACAGCGTCGCCAGCCACGAGAAGATCTTGATGCCGGTCGGCACGGCGATGATCGCCGTCGTGATCGCCATCGGGATGCGGATCCACGAGGCCATCCCGGAGGTGAACATGTGGTGCGCCCAGACGGTGAAGCCGAGACCGACGATCGCCAGCAGCGAGAAGGCCATCATCCGGTAGCCGAAGATCGGCTTGCGCGCCTTCACGGCGATCACTTCCGAGACGATCCCGAAGCCGGGCAACATCATGATGTAGACGGCTGGGTGCGAGTAGAACCAGAAGACGTGCTGGTACATCAGCACGTCGCCGCCCTTCGCCGCGTTGAAGAAGTTGAAGCCGAGCGCGCGGTCCAGCAGCACGAAGAACTGCGACGCGGCGATGAACGGCGTCGCGATGACGACGAGCAGGGACGTAGCGAAGTTCGCCCAGACGAGCAGCGGCATGCGGAAGAAGCTCATCCCCGGCGCGCGCATCGTGATGATCGTCACGAGGAAGTTCAGCGCGGTCATGATCGAGGAGGCGCCGGCGAACTGCACCGCCAGCGAGAAGAACGTCTGCCCGACCGGCGCATCGGTCGACAGCGGCGCATACGCCGTCCAGCCGTCGGCGAACGCGCCGCCGGGGGCGAAGAAGCTGCCGATCATCAGCGCGCCGGCGACCGGCAAGAGCCAGAACGACAGCGCGTTCAGGCGTGGGAAGGCCATGTCGGGAGCGCCGATCATCAGCGGGATGACGAAGTTGCCGAGGCCCGCGAAGACGGGGATCACGAACAGGAAGATCAACAGCGAAGCGTGGACCGAGAACAGGCCGTTGTACGTGTTCGCGTCGACGAACTGCGCTCCCGGGGCGGCGAGCTCGGCGCGCATCAGCATCGCGATCAGGCCGCCGACGAGCAGGAAGAAGAACGAGCTGACCGTGTATTGGATCCCGATCACCTTGTGATCGGTGTTGATCCGGAAGTAGTCCCGCCACGAGTACGCGCCGTGGCCGGAGTGGTCCTCCGGGCGCGTCTTGCGCCCGGCGGCCCAGTAGAACCAGTAGTCGAAGCCGCCGATCCCGACGAGGAACAGCAGCGGCACGGCGATCAGCGAGACCGTCAGGATCGCTTCGCCGTCGATGTAGTGCTTGAACGTCGTGTGCCCGGTGCTCATCCGCACGAGCCACGTAAGGCCGAAGGCGAACGCGACGCCGAGGACCATCAGCCAGGCCGCGCGATAGAAGCCGGGCGCGCGGAGTTTGGCGCCAAACGACAGCTGCGCGCCACCGTAGCCGGAGCCGTGCTGAGAAGGGGCGGGTGCGGTCGTCGTCGCCATCAGATCGCGCTCCTTGCCGTTCCGCTCTGCTCGCCGTGCACGCTCATCGCCGACATTATCCCGCACTCCCGGCCGCACTGGAGCTCGAGCTCGCGCTCGAGCCGGAGAGGGCTTCGCGGCTCTTCAGCCATTGCTTGAACTCGGCCTCCGGCACGACGTGCACCTGCGCGCGCATCAGCGAGTGGCCGAGACCGCAGAGCAGGTTGCAGACGATCGGGTAAGTGCCGAGGCGGCTCGGCGTCGCGCGGTAGTGCACGGTGATCCCCGGAACGACGTCCTCCTGCAGGCGGAACGCGGGAATCCAGAAGGCGTGGATCACGTCCTTGGAGTGCAGGCCGAACCGGACCGACTCGCCCTTCGGCAGGTAGAGCTGGTCGGATTCGACCGCCTTGCCGCCCGTCACCGACGGCGGGTACTGGAAGGTCCACGCGAACTGCTGGCCCGTGACGCCGACCTGGATCTCGCGTGCGGGCTTCTTCTCGTTGTCGTGCAGCACGACGAAGGAGTAGGAGACGAGCGCCAGCAGGATGATCGCCGGGATCGTCGTCCAGACGACCTCGAGACGCGTGTTGCCGTGGATCGGCGGCCCGTCCTTGAGCTCCTCGCCCGGCTTCATCCGGAACTGCCAGCAGCAGTAGAGGATCACCGAGACGACGAGCACGAAGATCGGGATCGAGACGATCACGAGCACGTGGTAGAGGCGGTCGGTGTTGTGCGCCTGCGTCGAGGCCTGCACCGGGAACCAGTGGATCACGAAGCTGAGCACGATGCCGATCGCGATCGCGAGCACAGCCGCGATTGCCGTGACGAGGATCGGGCGCTGCTTAAACACGAGCCGCTCCGCGACGAGCCGTACCGGCTTGCTGCTCCGTGGGCGTCCTTGCTGTGTCTGGCGCGGTCCTCTCCATTGCGGGCGTGATCCTAATGCCTTCTCCCCCCGAACGACTCGGCGCTTGACGCTTGAGCATCCGGGTAATAGATTGAGCCAATCGTTGCAAATGCTTGAAGCGGCGCTTCGCCGTGAGGTCGAGCGGGAAAGGAGCGGGCATGCAGGTGAGCGAAGGCATGAGTCCTACCGTCCTTGCGGTCGGGCCCGATCACACCCTGCGCGCGGTCGCGCAGCTGATGTCGCGCCGCGCCGTCGGCGCCGCCGTCGTGATGGATCCAGACGGCGCCGGGCCGGGGATCATCACCGAGCGCGACATCCTCAGCTCGCTCGGCGCCGACGAGGACCCGGACGCCGAGCTCGTCGCCGATCACCTCACGAGCGATGTCGTCTTCGCCGCTCCGGATTGGTCTTTGGAGGAGGCCGCCGCCGCGATGGTGCGCGGCGGCTTTCGCCACCTGATCGTCGTCGAGAGGGGGGAGACTGTGGGCATTCTCTCCGTTCGCGACGTCGTGCGCTGCTGGACCGAGGACGGCGCGATCTGTCCCGTTCCGGCAAGCGCCGCAGTGGGGTGAGTGAGGGTCCGCGTGCGGTTTGGGGACCGCACGCGGCACCCGCTCAGGCTCAGAAGCCCGCAGGTCTCGGATGGCTAGCCGTGGCCGCGAGAAGTCGCACGGCCTGGGCGCACGCGCCGATTGGCGCTAGTCGAGCGGGAGCTCGTTGGTTTCGCGGCGCGTGTCTTTGATCCAGCGCACGATGCACCAGATCGTCAGCACGGCGCCGGCGACAGTCAGCTCGATGAACGTCGTGAAGCCGATCAGCAGCAGCGTCAGGCCGACCGCCGTGAGCACCGGCAGGATCGTCGGGCCGGGAAGGTGGATCTCCTCGCCGACCGGCGGGACCTCGGGGTCGAGCGGGCTCAAGAGACGTACACCGCTGCGACGAGGAACGTGATCGCGAACATGAACATGCAGATCGCGCAGACGATCCAGCCCGTGCGGAGGTTCTTGCGTGCGAGGCGGCGGTTCATCGCTGCAGAAGCCTAGCGATCGGAGCCGCTAGAGGTGGGCATCGGCGACCATCGAGCAGAACAGCAGCGCCAGGTAGGCGAGCGAGAAGAGGTAGAGCTGCAGCGCCGACTTGCGGTCGGCGCGGCGGTAGAGGCGCACGGCGCCGCCGATGAAGCCAAGGCCGAGCGTCAGCGAGGCGACCAGGTAGATCGCGCCGAAGCCGCCGGCGCAGAACGGCAGCTGCGTGACGGCGTACAGCAGCACCGAATAGAGCAGGATCTGCCGCCGCGTCTCGGCCTCGCCGCGCACGACAGGCAGCATCGGCACGCCGACCTTCTCGTACTCGCCCTTCATCAGCAGCGAGAGCGCCCAGAAGTGCGGCGGCGTCCAGAAGAAGACGATGAAGAAGAGGATCACGGCCGTGCCGCTGACGGAGCCCGTAACGGCCGCCCAGCCGACGAGCGGCGGCACGGCTCCCGCGGCGCCGCCGATCACGATGTTCTGCGGCGTGCGCCGCTTCAGCCAGACGGTGTAGACGAACACGTAGCCGAGGAAGCCCGAGAACGACAGCCCCGCCGCGAGCGGGTTGACGGCGATCGAGAGCTCGATCAGCGACAGGCACGCAAGCGCACAGCCGAACGCCAGCGCCGCGAGCGGCGCGACGCGGCCCGACGGCACGGGGCGGTTCGCGGTGCGGCCCATCTGCGCGTCGATGTCGCGATCGAACCAGTGGTTGACCGCACCGGCGCCGCCGGCCGACAGGTAGCCGCCGAGGCACGTGTAGAAGACGAGCAGCGGCGAGGGATCGCCGGCGACGTACATCGTCGCGATCGTCGTCAGCAGGAGCAGCGACTGGACCTTCGGCTTCGTCAGCTCCGCGTAGTCGCTCAGCAGCTGGCGCGTGCGCGGCGCCAGGCCGACGCGTGCCGCGTCGAGCGTCGGTGCTGCGCTCGGCACGCTAGACCCCGACCTGCGTCGCGCCGGTCGGCACGATCGCGCCGGAGGCCGGAGCCGCGCCCGTGCGCCGCTCGATCTCGCGGCGGATGTCCTTCATCGGTTCGACCGAGCGCACCGTCGGGACCGTGTCGAAGTTGTTGACCGGCGGCGGTGAGGCCGTGAACCACTCGAGCGTGTTCGCCTTCCACGGGTCCGGGCCGGCGAGCACGCCGACTTTCACGCTGCGCGCGACGTTGATGATCGTCACGAGCACGCCGAGGCCGAGGATGAACGAGCCGACCGTCGAGATCTGGTTGTACAGCGCCAGGTGGCCGACGTTGTCGTACTCGTAGACGCGCCGCGGCATCCCGTCGAGGCCGATCACGTGCTGGATCAGGAACGTGCAGAGGATGCCGAGGAACATCAGCCAGAAGCTCAGCTTGCCGAGGCCCTCGCTGAGCATTCGCCCGGTGATCTTCGGGAACCAGTAGTAGATCGCCGCGAAGATCGTCATCACCGAGCCGCCGACGAGCACGAAGTGCAGGTGCGCGACGACGAAGTACGTTTCGTTGAGCTGCCAGTCGACGGGGAAGACGGCGAGGAACACGCCCGAGATGCCGCCGATCAAGAACAGCGCGATGAAGCCCGCGCTGAACAGCAGCGGCGTCTTGAATTCGACCGTCCCTCGCCACAGCGTCGCGATCCAGTTGAGGATCTTCACGCCCGTCGGCACGGCGATCAGGAACGAGCTGAGCATTACGAACACGAGCACCGCCTCGGGGATCGGCGCCGTGAACATGTGGTGCGCCCACGTGAGGAAGCCGAGGAACGCGATAGCGACCGTCGCCGCGGCGATCGCCTTGTAGCCGAAGATCGGCTTTCGCGCGAACACGGGCAGGATCTCCGAGACGATCCCGAAGCCGGGCAGGATCATGATGTAGACCTCCGGGTGCCCGAAGAACCAGAACAGGTTCTGCCAAAGGATCGGCGAGCCGCCGTTGGCCGGGTCGAAGAAGTGCGTGCCGAAGTGGCGGTCGGTCAACAGCATCGTGACGGCCGCCGCGATCACGGGCATCGCGAAGATGATCAGCACCGAGTACGTCAGGATCGCCCAGATGAACAGCGGCAGGCGGCCCCAGCTCATGCCCTTCGCGCGCATGTTCGCGATCGTCGCGTAGAAGTTGACGGCGCCGAGGATCGAGGAGATGCCGGTCAGGTGGACGAGGTAGATCCAGGCGTCCTGGCCGCCGGCCGGCGTGTAGGCGACGCTCGACAGCGGCGGGTAGCTCGTCCAGCCGGCTTCCGGCGGGTTCCAGAAGACCGACGCGTAGAAGACGATGCCGCCGGCCAGCAGCAGCCAGAACGACAGCGCGTTCAGCCGCGGGAAGGCCATGTCGCGGGCGCCGATCATCAACGGCACGAAGTAGTTCGCGAGCCCCGCCATCATCGGCACGACGAACAGGAAGATCATCGTCGTCCCGTGCATCGTGAACAGCTGGTTGTAGACCTGCGGCGAGATCAGCGTGTTGTTCGGTGCGCCGAGCTGCAGGCGCATCAACAGCGCCTCGACGCCGCCGAGGCAGAAGAACACGAACGTCGTGACCATGTACATGATCCCGATCCGCTTGTGGTCGGTCGTCGTGATCCAGCTCGTCCACCCGCGCGCCTCGCGCTGGACGCCGTGCGTGGTTACCTGGGGGACTGGGGCGACTTGGGTGGCCATTTCGTGCGCTTGATTCCTCTGGTCCTTAGGGGTTTTCGACCTGGCCTGCGCCGGTCTGGGCATTCAGTTTCGCGCGCGCGACCTTCGCGTTCGCGTTGGCTTCCGCGAGCAGCTTCTTCTGGTAGGCGAGCCATTCGTCGAACTGCGCCGGCGGGACGGCCTTGACGGTCGCGACCATCCGCGCGTGCCCGCGGCCGCAGAGGATCGCGCACTGGCCCTTGTAGATGCCGGGCTTTTCGATCTTGAACCACGTGTAGTTGTGGTATCCGGGGACGGCCTGGAACTTGCCGCCGAGCTGCGGCACCCACCACGAGTGCACGACATCGGCCGAGACGATGTCGAGCGTGACGGTCGTTTTCGTCGGCACGACCATCTCCTCGTAGGAGTACGGCGCGCCGAGCCCGTCCGGTTCGCTCGAGCCGGGGTAGACGTACTGCCAGATGTATTGGCGGCCGATCACGTGGATGTTCAGCGATTTGCCGTCGGGCGGCAGCTTGCGCTCGGAGCTCGCGTAGAGCAGGCCGCCGCTGCTGGCGAGCTTGTCGCCGCCGGCCGAGGAGTTCGACGGGTCCTGGATCGAGCCGAGCTTGGCGAACGTGAGGATCGCGAGCGCGAGCAGCACCACGGCGGCGCCGACCGTCCAGCCGACCTCCAGGCGCGTGTTGCCGCGGATCTGCGCCGCGACGGCGCCCTTGCGCCAGCGGAACTTGATCAGCGCGTAGACGAGGCCCGCCTCGACGGCCACGAACACGATCAGCGCTACGACGAGCGTGATCTTGTAGAGGCTGTCGATCTGGTTCGCGTTCGAGGAGCCGCCTGACTCCGGGGTGAAGAACGCGAGCGTCGTTGAGAGAAGATGGCCCAAGGCGGGCGAGATTCTATTCAGCCCGGGACGGGATGCGCTTGATGACGTATCGCACAAGCCTTAAAGCTGGCCCGGATGGCCGGAGGCAGGATGGCGTTCATCGTCCTTGGAAGCGCGGCGCGCGCTTCTGGATGAACGCCGTGGCGCCCTCGACGAAGTCGTCGCTGCCGGCCATCTCCTGCTGGATCTGGGCCTCGAGCTCGAGCTGCTCGGCCATCCGCTCGTACAGCCAGTTGTTCAGCTGACGCTTGCTTCCGGCATAGGAGCTCGTCGGCCCGGCGGCCAGGCGCGCGGCGAGCGCGGCGGTCTCGGCCGCGAGCTGCTCGTCGGGAAAGACGCGGTTGATCAAGCCCCAGTCGAGCGCCTGCGGAGCCGGCAGGCGCTCGCCGAGCATCATCAGCTCGCTCGCGCGCGCCATCCCGACGCGCGTCGGCACGAACAGCGATGAGCCGCCGTCGGGCACGAGGCCGATGTTGACGAACGCCAGCAGGAAGTAGGCGCTCTCGGAGGCGACGATCAGGTCGCAGCACAGCGCGAGCGAGCAGCCGATGCCGACGGCCGGCCCGTTGACGCTCGCGAGCACGGGCTTTCCCATCTCGCGGATCGCGTGCATGATCGGGTGGTAGCGCTCGGTCAACGTCTTGTAGACGTCCGGGCGCCCGTCGGGCGTCAGCTCGCCGCCGCTCATGTCCTTCAGGTCGGCGCCCGAGGAGAACGCTCGCCCGGCGCCGGTGATCGTCACCGCGCGCACGCTCTCATCCTGTGCGAGCTCGCTCAAGGCCGCGAGCAGGTCGGCGCCGAGCTGCGCGTTCCACGCGTTCAGCGCCTGAGGCCGGTTCAGCTCGACGGTCGCCGCGCCGCCCTCGCGATAGACGTTGACGCTCTGCAGTTGCGCGGTCGGCTCGTTCACGGCTCTCTCCTCCGGTTGGGCGGTGCTGGGCACGCTTCGCCGCCGCGCCGCTGCGAGCACGGCGGCCGGCGTCCGCTGATCCTAAGGTGTGCGCTGATGTCGCGACCCGTGATCGGACTGTGCACCGCGCTCGAACGCGCGCAGTGGAGCGTGTGGGACCAGGCTGCCGTGCTGCTGCCGCGCAACTACGTCGACGCGGTGCAGCTGGCCGGCGGCATGGCGGTGCTGCTGCCGCCCGATCCGCGCGTCGTCGAGCGGCCGGACGAGCTGCTCGATCTGCTCGACGGCCTGCTGCTGGCCGGCGGCGCGGACATCGATCCGGCGCTCTACGGCCAGTCGCCGCACGCCGAGACGCAGGAGACCGTGCCCGAGCGCGACGCCTTCGAGGTCGCGCTGACGCGCGGCGCGATCGAGCGCGACATACCGCTGCTCGGCATCTGCCGCGGGATGCAGCTGATCAACGTCGCGCTCGGCGGGACGCTCACGCAGCACCTGCCCGAGCACCTCGCCTCGGAGGAGCACCGCAAGGTGATCGGCTCCTTCGACGGCTCCGACCACGACGTCCAGTTGCTCGAGGACACGCTCGCGATGCGGGTGATCGGCGCGAGCAGCCATGGCACGAAGTCACATCACCACCAAGGCGTCGATCGCGTCGGCGACGGGCTGCTCGTCAGCGCTCGCGCGACGGCCGACGATCTCGTCGAGGCCGTCGAGCTGCCCGGACGGCGCTTCGTGCTCGGCGTGCAGTGGCACCCGGAGGCAGACGAGACGAGCCCGGTGATCGGCGGGCTCGTCGCGGCCGCGCAGGCGCACGCGCGCGAGCGCAGCGCCGTCGCCTGAGCCCGCGCCGGGCACGCGGGCGCTCGCGGAGGCGCTCCGGGGCCGGTCATATACTCGGCCCAGTGCGGCGGTCGAGCGCGATTCGAGCAACCGCCTGGGGGATCGTCCTCGCCGGCGCCGCGGCGCCGCTGCTGCGAAAGCGCGTGCAGGTGCCGCCGATCGCCCTGCAGGCCGTCGCGTTCGCCGCGCCGGTCGGCCTGTCCGTCGCGATGCGCCCCTCGCGCACGCGCGACGTCGGGGTCTGCGCACTGCAGATGTGGGCGTACCTCGCGGCCTACAAGTCGCCGCACGACGATCCGGACGAGCAGGTCCGGCGGACGCGCTTTGACTATCCGGCCGTCGCCGACCGCGTGCTCGGCCTCGGCGAGCTGCCGAGCGTGCGCCTGCAGCGCGCGCTCGCGCGAGTGGGCCCCGACGGCGCCGAATGGCGCACGCTCGACCGCGTGCTCGTCTGGGCGCACTGGGCGTGGTTCCTCGTGCCGCACGGGACCGTCGCGTACATGCTCGTGCGCGAGCCGGCGCGCTTCCCGCGCGCCGCTGCGCTGACGTATGCGGTGTTCGACCTCGGCGCGAGCTTCTACTGGATCGTGCCGACCGCGCCGCCGTGGTTCGCCGCGGCCGAAGGCGACGAGCGCGGCGGGCGCGACGGCGCCGAGGTGCGGCGGATGATGGTCGAGTACGGCGAGCACTTCTGGCGAGACGGCTGGGGCCCGCTCTACAGTGTCTTCGGGGGAAATCCCCTAGCTGCGATGCCGTCGCTTCACTTCGCCACATCCCTGATGGCCGCGCTTCTGCTCGCGGAGGCGGGGCCGGTCGCGGGCGCGCTCGGCGCGACCTACACGGCGACGCTCGGCTTCGCGCTCGTCTACCTCGGCGAGCACTACGTCGTCGATCTGCTCGCCGGCGCCGCGCTGACTGTCGGGGTGCGGCGGCTCGCACCGCGCTTCGCGCCGCCGGCGGCTCGTTTCGCTCGCGCGCTGGGGGCGCTCGAGGCGGTCGCGCACGGGGGAGGCAGAGTGGCCACGTGAGCGAGCAGCTGGAGGATCACGAGGCCGAAGAGGCGCCTGTGGAGGCGGGTGTGCCGGTCGGGGAGAGGAGTCGTGCGGGCGACGAGGAGATGCCTCGTGTCGTCTTCACGCGCAGGCGCGCGATCGGGCTCGGCCTGTTCGTCCTGACGGTCGTCGCGTTCTTCTACTTCGTGCTGCCGAAGCTCACGGACGTGGGCAAAACGGTGCACCGGATCGAGCACGGCGACAGCTGGTGGATCGCGATCGGCGTCGTCTTCGAGATGCTCTCGTTCGCCGGCTACGTCGCGCTGTTCCGCGCCGTGTTCGTGCGCGGGCACGGCCGGATCGGCTGGTCGGAGAGCTACGACATCACGATGGCCGGGCTCGTCGCGACGCGGCTGTTCGCGGCCGCCGGCGCGGGCGGCATCGCGCTGACCGCGTGGGCGCTGCGGCGCTCGGGGATGGAGCCGCGCGTCGTTGCCTGCCGGATGGTCGCGTTCACGGTGCTGCTGTACCTCGTCTACGCCGGATCGCTGCTGCTCGACGGCATCGGCCTCGGCACGGGGCTGTTCCCGGGCGGCGGATCGTTCGCGATCACCTTCGTCCCGGCGATCGTCGCGGCGCTGCTGCTGGCCGTGGCCGGCGCGGTCGCCGCGCTGCCGGGCGACGTCGAGCGGCGCCTGGAGCGGCGTGCGTCGGGCTCGGGGCGCTTCGCGCATCTGCTCGCGCGCGTCGCGACGGCGCCGGCGCTCGCGGCCAGCGGCGTGCGCACGGCGATCGACCTGATCCGCTCGCGCAACGCGGGCCTGCTCGGCGCGATCGCGTGGTGGGGCTTTGACATCTGCGTGCTTTGGGCGATGTTCCACGCGTTCGGCTCACCGCCGCCGTTCACGGTCATCTGGATGGCCTACTTCGTCGGCACGCTCGGGAACCTCGTGCCGCTGCCCGGCGGCATCGGCGGCGTGGAAGGCGGCATGATCGGCGCGTTCGCGGCCTTCGGCGTCGACTTCCACCTCTCGGTGCTCGCCGTGATCGCCTATCGCGGGATCTCGTTCTGGCTGCCGACCGTGCCGGGCGCGATCGCCTACCTGCGGCTGCGGCGCACGGTCGCGCACTGGCGCGAAGAGGAAGAGCCGCACGGCACCGGCGAGCTGCACGCCGGCTCGGTCGGGACCGCCGGGGCGGTCGGAGCCGGATGAGCTATACAGGACCCTATGGCAACGCTATACTTTACTTTGTGAAGTACCTTTTGAGGACTCGATTGGAGAGCAGATGAGCGACATCGAGAACGTGATCATCGTCGGCAGCGGCCCGGCCGGCTACACGGCGGCGCTGTACACGGCGCGGGCCAACCTGAGCCCGCTCGTGTTCGAGGGCTTCGCCTGGGGCGGGCTGCTTCAGCAGACGACCGACGTCGAGAACTTCCCGGGCTTCCCCGAGGGCATCATGGGCCCGGAGATCATGCAGAAGTTCCGCGACCAGGCCGAGCGTTTCGGCGCGCGCCTGGAGACGGAGGACGTCGATCGCGTCGAGCTCGCGAACGAGCCCGGCGGCATTCACCGCGTGTGGGTCGGAGACACCGAGTACCGCACACGCACGGTCGTCCTGGCGATGGGCGCGGAGCACAAGAAACTGTGCGTGCCGGGCGAGGACGAGCTTTCTGGACGCGGCGTCAGCTACTGCGCGACGTGCGACGCGGCCTTCTTCGGCGGCGCGCAGACGGTCATCGTCGGTGGCGGCGACTCGGCGATGGAGGAGGCGATCTTCCTCTCGAAGTTCGCGTCGAAGGTCACCGTCGTGCATCGCCGCGCGGACTTCCGCGCTTCGAAGATCATGCTCGAGCGTGCCCGCGCGCAGGAGAACATCGAGCTGCTCACGCCGTACACCGTCAACGAGTTCGTCGCCGGCGAGAACGGCGCGCTCGGCCACGCCGAGCTGAAGAACACCGAGACGGGCGAGCTGCGCGACCTGCCCGTCTCGGGCGCGTTCATCGCGATCGGCCACGAGCCGCAGTCGGCGATCGTCGACGGGCAGATCGACGTCGACGACGAGGGCTACGTGAAGACCGAGGGCAAGTCGACGCGGACGAACCGGCCGGGCGTGTTCGCGGCGGGCGATCTCGTCGACCACACCTACCGCCAGGCGATCACGGCGGCCGCGTCCGGATGCGAGGCGGCGCTCGACGCCGAGTGGTACCTGCGCGACACGCCCGAGGTGCCGACGCCCGCAGGCATGCCCGAGGGCGACCTCGCCGAGGCGCAGTGGGCCGCGCCGGCGCCCGAGCCGGCTGCTGCCGAGACAGCCAGCTCGTAGCCGAGACGGCCGCGCCTAGTCGCGGCGGCCGGGCCTAGCCGTCTGGCCAGGCAGCGGATCGGCGGGCGCGATCGCGCCCTCAAGCTCCAGCAGCCACTGCTTGCGCTCGAGCCCACCGGCATACCCGCCGAGCGCGCCGCCGCTGCGCAGCACGCGATGGCACGGCACGACGATCGGGATCGGGTTCGAGCCGAGCGCGTTGCCGGCGGCGCGCGAGCCGCGCCGGCTGCCGGCCTCGGTGGCGACCTGCGTGTAGCTGAGCACGCGGCCGTAGGGGATCGCCGAGGCCGCACGCAGCACGCGCCGGCCGAACGGGCCGACGAGCGTCCAGTCGAGTGGCAGCTCGAATTGCCGCCTGCGCCCGGCGAAGTACTCCTCGAGCTCGCGGCGGATCGAGTCGAGCGGCGCCGGCGCTTCGACGATCCGCGGCGAGATCCGCGCCGCGAGGCGCTCGAGCACGGCGTCGCGGCCCTCCTCGGGAAACGCCAGCCGCACGAGCCCGCGCTCGGTCGCGGCGACGGTCAGCTCGCCGAACGGTGAGTCGAGCGATGCGTAGCTGACGTCGGCGAGGCGCTGCTCGGCGATGCGCGCGGCGAGCCGCCGCGCAGCCGCTGCCGCATCGCCGGCGACGTGCTCGCGGCTGCGCCGCAGCGCGACCTCGACGCTCCGACCTGGATCGTGTGTCGCTTGCGTCTTCATACCTCGACCACCTTCCTCAGCTTGTTCAATCCCTCGCGCAGCGAGCTGCGCGCGGCCTCCTCGGAGCAGCCGATCGACTCGGCGATCTCGCGATGACGCATGTCGGCGACGAAGCGCAGCACGACGGCCGAGCGCTGGCGCTCGGGCAGCTCACCGACGGCGCGCCACAGCGCCTCGTCGTGCGCCGGAGCTGCCTGCTCGCTCGTGCTCGGTGCGCGGCCGCTGCCCGGCGAGGCGCCGTTGCGCGCCTCGGCCTCGCTCGGATCGGCGACCGGCAGCGCGCGGCGAGCTCGCGCTCGATGCACGTCGATCGCCTTGCGCTGGGCGATCGTCAGCACCCACGCGCGCAGGTTCGAGCCGGGCCGCAGCTCTGGATAGGCGCGCAGCGCAGCGATGAACGTCTCCTGGAAGCAGTCCTCGGCCTCGGCGCTTCCGACGGAGGAGACGAGCAGCCGCCAGACGACGTCGCGCTGCTCGTCGAGGAAGCGTTGAAACGGGGGCAGCTGCGCGCTCATGTGAGTAGAACGCGCACGGGCGCCGGAACGTGAGACGCCGCCAAGCGCCGCCGCTCTGCTCGCCGTGTCAGTCGGCGCCGCCGTAGTCGAAGAACCCGGCACCGGTCGCGCGCCCGAGCCGCCCGGCCTGCACGAGCGCGCGCAGCGCCGGCGCGGGGCGGTAGCGCTCCTCGCGGTACTCCGCGCAGAGCGCCTCGAGCACGGCGATAACGGTGTCCAGGCCGATCTCGTCGGCCCAGTCGAGCGGCCCGCGCGGGTAGCTCAGGCCGAGCACCATGCCGGTGTCGATGTCGTGCGCGTCGCCGACGCCTTCGCCGAAGGAGAACGCGCACTCGTTGATCACCTGGCAGACGATCCGCCCGAGCACGAGCCCGGGCGCGTCGCCGACCCACTCGACGTGCTTGCCGAGCACGGCGAAGAAGCGCTCGGCGCGCGCGGCGGCGAGCGGCGAGGAGCTCTCGTTGCGCGTCAGCTCGACGAGCTGCGCCTGCGCGAGCGGGCCGAGCACGTGAAATCCGACGGCGCTGCCGCGCGGGTCGAGCGCGCCGAGCGAGCCGGCCTGGCAGAGCACGAGGTGCGCGCCGCCCTGCGCGTGCTCGTTCGTCTCGACGGGGTCGCTCGCGACGGCCGCGACCTCGGCTGCGCTCGCCGGCTCGCGGTCGCACTCGACGATCAGCGCCGGCAGCACGCCGCCGGTCTTCTCCTCGGGCGAGCGCACCTCATAGCCGGCGTCAGCGGCGGCATCGCGCAGGTCGGCCGCGACGCTGCCGGAGCCCGAGATCACGACGACGCCTTCGCCGCCGCCGGGCGCTTGCGCCTCGCTCGGGTCGGGATCGGCGTCGCGATAGGCCACGGCTTTGCCGTCGGCGTCCTTCGGCGGGTAGGTGTAGTAGCCGCGCCCGGCCTTGCGCCCGTGCAGGCCGGCGGCGACGTAGCGCGCGGCGATCGGCGACGGCCGCCAGCGCGGCTCGCCGAAGCTCTGCGCGTAGAAGCTCTGGGAGATCTCGAAGCCGACGTCGACGCCGACGAGGTCCATCAGCTCGAACGGGCCCATCCGAAAGCGGCCCTCCATGCGGCAGATGCGGTCGATCGTCTCGACGTCGGCGATGCGCTCCTGCAAGAGCCGCAGCGCCTCCAGGCCGAACGGCCGGTTCGAGCGGTTGACGAGGAAGCCGGGCCCGTCGCTCGCGCGGATCACGGTCTTGCCCATCGCCTCGCCCGTCGCATGCGCAACTCCGAGCGCGATCTCGGAGGACTGCTCGCCGGCGACGACCTCGAGCAGCTTCATCAGCGGCGCGGGGTTGAAGAAGTGCATGCCGACGACGCGCTCGGGGTTGCTCGCGGCCGGCCCGAGCGCGGTGACGAGCAGCGAGGAGGTGTTGCTCGCGAGCACGCAGTCCGCGGAGACGATCTCCGAGAGCTGCGCGTAGATCGCGTGCTTCAGGTCGATCCGCTCGGGGACGGCCTCGATCACGAGCTCGCACGGCGCGAGCGCGGACATGTCCTCGACTGCCTCGAGGCGCGCGCTCGCGGCCTCGGCGTCGGCCTCGCTCAGCTTGCCCTTCGCGGCTTCTTTGCGCAAGCCGTCGCGCGCGCGCTCGAGCCCCTTCTCGAGCGCCTCCGGCAGCGGGTCGTGCAGCAGCGTCCGCGCGCCGGAGCGCGCGGCGAGCTGTGCGATGCCGGAGCCCATCGTGCCGGCGCCGAGCACGCCGATCACGGTCGCGGCGCGAGCGGACCCGGCCCCGCCGGACTTCAGGACATCCTCAGCAGCGAACATGGCGATCTCCTCGGCCGCTCAGGCGGTCGGGACCATCGCGCCGATGCCGGTCATTTCGCGACCGATGATCAGTTTCTGGATCTGCGAGGTGCCCTCGTACAGCGTCGTCACACGGGCGTCGCGGAAGTAGCGCTCGACGGGGTGGTCGTCGACGTAGCCGGCGCCGCCGTGCACCTGGATCGCCATGTTCGCGCACTCGAGCGAGGCCTCGGTGGCGTGAAGCTTCGCGATCGAGGTCTCGAGCGTGTTCTTGCGGCCTTGATCCTTCAGCCAGCCGGCGCGCCAGACGAGCATCCGCGAGGCCTCGGTCTTGACGGTCATGTCGGCGATCATCGCCTGGACGAGCTGGAAGCTCGCGATCGGGCGGCCGAACTGTTCGCGCTCCTTCGCGTAGCTGACGGACTCGTCGACGCAGCCCTGGCAGATGCCGACGCAGCCGGCCGCGACGGAGTAGCGCCCCGAGTCGAGGTTCGACATCGCGACTTTGAAGCCCTGGCCGACCTCGCCGAGCACGTCCTCGTCGGAGACCTCGACGTCTTCGAGTGAGATCGACGCGGTGTCGGAGGCGTGCAGCCCCATCTTGTGCTCGATCGTCTGCGTCTTGAAGCCTGGCTGGTCGGTGTCGACGATGAAGCACGCGAGGCCTTTGTGGCCGAGCTCGGGGTCGGTCTGCGCGAAGATCAGCGCGACCTTCGCGTAGTTGGCCATCGAGATCCACATCTTCGCGCCGTTGATCACCCAGCCGTTGTCGGTCTTCTTCGCGCGCGTCTTCTGGTTGGCCGCGTCGGAGCCGGTGTCGGGCTCGGTCAGCCCGAAGCAGCCGAGCCACTCGCCGGAGCAGAGCTTTGGCAGGTACTTGTTCTTCTGCTCCTCGGTGCCCCACTTGAGGATGCCCGAGCAGACGAGCGAGGTCTGCACGGAGATGACCGTGCGGATCGCCGAGTCGCCGCGGCCGATCTCCTCGACGATCAGCCCGTAGGAGAGGTAATCGAGGCCGGCGCCGCCGTACTCGGCCGGCACGATCGCGCCGAGGTAGCCCTGCGCGGCGATCTTCGCGACGAGGTCCGTGTCGAAGTGGTGGTTGCGCGCGTTTTCGCGCGACTGCAAGACGATCTCCTTGTCGGTGAACTCGCGCGCGGTGGCCTTGATCAGCTTCTGCTCGTCGCTCAGCTCGAAATCCATCTCATCCCTCCTGGGTTAGCTTTGGCGTAGTCCACGGCGCTGTCACTCGCCGCTCGATCTCCTCCGCGATCCCCTCGATCGGGATGCGCTCCTGCGCGAGCGAGTCGCGATCCCTCAGCGTGACCGTCCGGTCGCTGACGCTCTGGTGGTCGACGGTCAAGCAGAACGGCGTGCCGATCTCGTCCTGGCGGCGATAGCGCTTGCCGATCGAACCGCCCTCGTCGTACTCGGCCTGCACGACGCTGCGCACGGCACGGTGAACCTCGTGCGCGAGCTCGGGCTGGCCGTCCTTCTTGACGAGCGGCAGGATCGCGGCCTTGACGGGCGCGAGGCGCGGGTGCAGCCGCAGCACGGTGCGCAACTCGCCGTCGCCGGCACCCTCGCCTTCGACGACTTCCTCGTCGTAGGCGTCGACGAGGAACGCGAGCGTCGCGCGGTCGGCGCCGGCGGCGGGCTCGATCACGTGCGGGACGTAGCGCTGGCCGCTTCCCTGGTCGAAGTACTCGAGCTTCTCGCCGGAGAACTCGGCGTGGCGCGAGAGGTCGAAGTCGCCGCGGTTGGCGATCCCCTCGAGCTCGGACCAGCCGATCGGAAAGAGGTATTCGACGTCGCTCGTGCCGGAGGAGTAGTGCGAGAGCTCGTCGGCGTCGTGCGCGCGCAGGCGCAGGTGGTCGGGGCGGATGCCAAGGCCCGTGTACCACAGCTCGCGCTCGGCGAGCCAGTGCTCGAACCAGTGCTGCGCCTCCTCGGGCGCCACGAAGAACTCCATCTCCATCTGCTCGAACTCGCGCGTGCGGAAGATGAAGTTGCCGGGCGTGATCTCGTTGCGGAACGACTTGCCGACCTGCGCGATCCCGAACGGCGGCTTCTTGCGCGCGAACTGCAGCACGTTCTTGAAGTTGATGAAGATGCCCTGCGCGGTCTCGGGGCGCAGGTAGGCGACCGAGCCGGACTCCTTGACGGGCCCGATCGTCGTCTCGAACATCAGGTTGAAGTCGCGCGCCTCGGTCAGCTCGCACTCATCGGCTTCGCCGGGGTGCTTCGACGGTTTGCGCCCGCACTCGAGCTCTCCGAGATGGTCGGCGCGATAGCGCTTGCCGCACGTCTTGCAGTCGACGAGCGGGTCGGTGAAGCCTTCGAGGTGCCCGGAGGCCTCCCACACGCGCGGGTGCTGCAGGATCGCGGAGTCGATCGCGACGATGTCGTCGCGCTCGGTGATCATCGCGCGCCACCACTCGCCCTTGACGTTGCCCTTCAACAGCACGCCGTAATGGCCGAAGTCGTACGTCGAGCCGACGCCGCCGTAGATCTCAGAGGAGGGGAAGACGAAGCCGCGCCGCTTGCACAGCGCGACGATCTTCTCCATGGTTACGACGTCGCTCGCCACGGCGGCGATGATAGGCGACCTGTGAGGGGCCACGCATAAGATGCCGCCGCGTGGCACGAATCCTGATCGTCGGCGGCGGCAGCAGAGGCAGGCGCTTCGCGGCGCGGATGAGCGAGAGCGGGCACGCGGTGCGCGTCACGACGCGCACCGAGGCGGGCCGCGCGGCGATCGAGCAGGCGGGCGCGGAGTGCTGGATCGGCACGCCTGACCGCCTCGCGACGCTACGCGGGGCGCTTGCGAACGTGACGATCGCGTGCTGGATGCTCGCGGGCGCGCACGGCGAGCCGGACGCTGTGCGGGCGCTGCACGGATCGCGCCTGGAGTTCTTCCTCACGCAGGCGATCGACACGACGGTGCGCGGCTTGATCTACGACGCGACGCCGGGGCACGTGCCGGCGGACGCGCTCGCCGAGGGCGAGCGGCTCGTCAGGACGCTGACGGAGCTCAACGCGATCCCGATGGCGCTGCTCGGGACGGACGGCGCAGATGGGGAGGAGGCGTGGGTAGAAGAGGCGGCAGCAGCGGTCGAGCGTCTGCTGGCCCCAGCCTGAGAGGCGCCGGACTCCGCCAGGCCGCGAGCGGGACGGGCGCGGATGTCAAGTCATTCGTCGGATCTGCCGATGGATGTGAAATATGGGGGACTCGCGCGCGGGTTATCGGCTGGTCGTCGCGGCACTCGGCGCGGTGCTGCTCGCGGTCGCGGTGTTCCTGCCGTGGTACGGCGTCAGCTTCACGGCGCACGGCGTCGCGTTCGTGCAGCAGGCCGGCGACCAGGCGGCGGCGCAGTACGGCAACGCGGCGATGAAGAGCTATCTCGGCACGTTCCACGCGAACATCGCCGGGCTCGCGGGCCACGAATTCGTCGCGGTCAGCGCGCATCAGGCGCTGAAGCAGATCAACGTCGCGCTGCTGATCCTCGCGGGCCTCGGCGTCGTGATCGCGCTCGTCGGGCTCGCCGGTCCGGCATCGAGCGCAGAGGCCGATCGCGGCCCGCTGGCGCTGCTCGGCGCGCTCGCGGCGGCGCTCGTGCTGTTCCGGATGCTCGTCCTGCCATCGCCGGGAGGCGATGCGCAAGGTTTGCTCGCGCTTTCGCTGCGCGAGGGCGCGTGGCTGGCGCTGCTCGCGGCGCTGGCGATGATCGCCGGCGCCGCCTGGCCGCGCCGGCGCGAGGGCAGAGAGCCTTCGCAGGCGGAGCTCGAGAGCGTCTGGTCGGGGCTCTCGGGCTGGACCCCAGAGGCCTGAGCCGCGCGCCCGAACGGGCGTCGCGCGCGGGCTGAGCGCAAGGCTCGGTCCGCTATATTAATTAATAATCCCTCAAAGCCGATCAGGATTACGGACAGTCGGCTTCACTGCCCAGCGGAGTGCTAGGCCAACTGTCGAGAAAGGAACCATCAATGACGCTGCATCTTGGCGACACAGCACCCGACTTCGAGGCCGAGACGACCGAGGGCCGGATCAAATTCCACGACTGGATCGGCGACTCGTGGGCGGTGCTGTTCTCGCACCCGAAGGACTTCACACCGGTCTGCACGACGGAGCTCGGCTACATGGCCAACGCGAAGCCGGAGTTCGACAAGCGCGACGTGAAGATCATCGGCCTCTCGGTCGACCCGCTCGGCAAGCACGAGGAGTGGGCGAAGGACATCGAGGAGACGCAGGGCACGGCGCCGAACTACCCGATCATCAGCGACGCGGACTTCAACGTTTCGAAGCTCTACGGGATGCTCCCGCAGGACGTCTCGGGCGACCCGGGCGAGCGCACGCCGGCCGACAACCAGACGGTCCGCAACGTCTTCGTGATCGGCCCGGACAAGAAGGTCAAGCTGATCTTCGTCTACCCGATGACGACGGGGCGCAACTTCGACGAGGTGCTGCGCGTGATCGACTCGCTGCAGCTGACGGCGAAGCACAAGGTCGCGACGCCGGTCAACTGGAAGCGCGGCGAGGACGTGATCATCGCGGGCTCGGTCTCGAACGACCAGGCGAAGGAGATCTACCCGGACGGGTGGGAGGAGCCGCGCCCGTACATCCGCATCGTCCCGGAGCCGTCGAGCAAGTAATCGCGAGCTCAGGCGAGCGACAGCCGCGCGCCGGCGTCGCTCGCCTGCAGCCGCTCGAGCAGGTTCTCGAGGATGCGGAACGTCGCGCCCCAGATGACGTTGCCGTCGGGGACGTAGGCGTCTGTCTCGAACGTGATGCCGCGGCGTTCGATCGGCGTGCGCGTGCGGCTCTCCTGCAGCTCGCGCAACGGCAGCTCGAGCACGGCGTCGACCTCGCGCGGAGAGACCTCCCAGCGCTGGCTTGCGGCGATCTGCCCGACGAACGGGTGGATCAGGTAGTTCGTCGCGAACGTCGATATCGGCGGCAGCTCGCCGAGCAGCTCGACGGATTCGCGCGCGAGCCCGATCTCCTCTTCGGCCTCGCGCAGCGCCGTGACGCTCAGGTCGGCGTCGTCGGGGTCGCGGCGGCCGCCGGGGAAGGAGACCTCGCCGGCGTGCCGGCGCAGGTCAGCGCGGCGCTTGGTCAAGACGACGTGCGGCGAGTCGGACTCGGGTACGACGATCAGCGGCACGAGCACGGCCGCGAGCGTTTGTCCCTCGCGCTCGTCCGGCGGCAGCGTCCAGCTCGGCAGGCTCGGAGGATCAGTAGGGCCGGAAGGCAAGCGGCTGCGGTTGCCGCTCAGGCGGCCATGTGGACGCGCTCGACACGCTCGAGGAACATGACCTCGCCGTCGAGCACGCGGTGCACGGGGCACTTCGCGGCGATCGCACGCAGGCGGTCGATCTGATCCTCGGGCAGGTCGTCGGGCAGCCGCACGATGAGCTCGAACTTCGTCGGGCAGCCGCGCTCGGCGGGGCTGTACTCGACGTCGACCTCGACGTGGCCGATCTCCCAGCCCTTGCGCGCGGCGTACATCTCCATCGTGATCGCCGTACACGAGGCGAGGCTGACGGCGAGCAGCTCCTGCGGGCTCGGGCCGGCGTCCTCGCCGCCGACGGCGTGCGGCTCGTCGACCGTGAGCTGATGCTCGTTGAGCTGGATCGAATGCCTGAAGCCGCCTCCGTCGCGTCGTGCGGTGGCTTTCATCCTTGTCGGCCCGACCGATCCACCCATCTTGCTCCTTTCGAGAAGCTCAAAGAAACCTCTATTTACATGGTACTGCGCGAACGACTCTACGAAAGCGGGTTGAACAGCAGCCCGGTGAGCAGCTTAGGGAAGAAGTAGGTCGACTTGGGCGGCATGTTCTCGCCCTCGGCCGCGACCTCACGGACCTGCTCGATCGGAGTCGGGCGCATCAGGAACGCGGCTTCGTACTCGCCCGCGCGCACGACGCGCAGCGCCTCGGCCGTGTCGCGTGCGTAGAAGAGGCCGTTGAAGTGCGAGATGTCATCGTCGCTCAGCCCGAGCGCGCCCTTCAGCAAAAGCGTCTCCAACACACCCGTGTCGAGGTGTCGGTAGGCGTCGGAGTGACCGCTCAGCGCGGCGTCGGCGATCGCCTGATCCTTCAGCGTGAGGCGATAGCAGCGCTCGTCTTGTGAGCTTACGTAGCCGAGCTCGAGCGGCCCGCTGCCGGGCTCGGGAGCGACTTCGCCGGCGTCGACCTCGCGCATCTGGAAATCGCGCGCGAGCGCCTCGGCGAGCGCTTGACGGCGCGGCTCGTCGAGCTCGTTGACGAGCCTGTGCGTGGGGAAGACCGTCAGGCCGGGATCCTCGAGCGCGACGAGGCACATCAGGATGTAGCGGTGCTCGTCATTCGGCGGCGTGCCGGCGGCCTCGACCTCCTCGGCGTAGGCCTGCATCGTCTCGTAGCGGTGATGGCCGTCGGCGATCAGCAGCTCGGCGTCGCGCGTGGCGGCCTGCACGGCTGCGATCGCGTCGGCGTCGGCGACGCGCCAGATGCGGTGCACGGTGCCGTCGGCGTCGCTCACCTCGCCCCACGGCGGCTGCGCGTTGGTGACCGGCTCGAGCGCGCTCCAGGCGGCGTTGGCCGGGTCGGAGAACAGCGAGAAGATCGGCGAGATGTTCGCGCGCGTCGCGCGCGTCAGGCGCAGGCGGTCCTCCTTCGGGCCTGGATGCGTGCGCTCGTGCGGGCGCACGCGGCCGGGGCCGTAGCCCTCGATTCGCACGCGGCAGAAGAAGCCGCGCCGCGTGCGCCGCTGCCCGTCGGGGCCGGTGTAGTCCTGCGTGTGCGCCCAGATCGCGGGCTGCTCGTCGCGGACGATCACGCCGTGCTCCTGCCAGCGCTCGAACTGCTCGCGCGCGGCCGCGTACGGATCGGGCTCGCCCTGAGGCAGGTCGACGGCGATGACGTTGTTCGGCGATTGCTCGATCAGCGCGGCACGCTGCTCGGAGTCGATCACGTCATACGGAGGCGCGACGACGTCCTGCAAGGGCCCGGCGACGGCCGGGTCGTAGTGCAGCGCGCGCAGCGGTTGGACGTCTGCCATGGCGGTGGCGGAGGCTACCAGCGCGCGCCGAGACGGCTGCGCTCGCGGTTGACGGCAGGCGCGGTCGTATGCGAACATATGTTCGCATGGCGCACTCGACGTATCTCCGTCAGATGGCCCGGCTGCTGCGCGTCGAGCAGCGGCTGACAGTCGATCAGCTCGCCTCGCGGCTGGCGCTCCCGCGCAGCACGGTCTACTACTGGGTGCGCGACTTGCCGCTGCGCGAGGAAGAGCGCGACGTCGCGGGCGTAGCGGAGCGCACGAGCGGGGCCGTGGCCGTAGGCGAGACGGCGTACGAGGACGCGCTGCGCGCGTTCGACGATCTCGCGGCGCAGCCGACGTTTCGCGACTTCGTCTGTCTCTACATCGCGCGCGGCTGCACGCGCGAGCGGACGAAGGTCTCGCTGAGCGACTCGGACCCGGCCGTGATGCGACTCGCCAACCGCTGGATGCTGCGCCTGAGCGAGAGGTCGCCGCTGCTCTCGGTGCGCTACGAGCCGGGCCAGAGCCTGACCGAGCTGCGCCGCTTCTGGAGCGGGATCGTGGGCGTGCAGGCGCGGGCGATCCGCGTCTACGAAGAGCCCGACCGAGCCGGCGCTGCTCATGCGCCGCGACACGCACGCCACGGCGTGCTGACGGTCAGCGTCGAGGACGCGCTGTTGCGCGCCCGACTGCAGGCGTGGATCTGCAAGACGCGCGATAGCTGGCGGTAGACTCGGCTGATCGGGGCGTGGCGCAGCCTGGTAGCGCACCTGCTTTGGGAGCAGGGGGTCGGAGGTTCAAATCCTCTCGCCCCGACCATTTTGATGTAGGTCGAACCGGCCCAGTCCTCGAAGGGGCTGGGCCTTCGGCGTAGCCGGGAGCGAAAAGCCGGGTCAACGCCGAATTGAGGCGCTGCCCCATTAGGGAAGTCGCGACGCTCGGAACGTAGGCTTAGCTTGGTGCAGCTCGTGAGCTGGAACGTCGCCGGGCGCGTCAAGCGCCTGCACGAACAGGCTGAGCGGCTGCTCGAACGAGACGCGGACGTGCTGTGCCTCCAAGAGATCACGCGCAGCACATTGCCACGCTGGCAATCACTGCTGCGCGAGGCTGGATACCTCGCGATCGAGCACGGCGAACTTGCCGTAGCTGGGCGCAAAAGACCGCTTGCTGTTCTGACGGCTTCGCGGACGCCGCTACATGCCGTGCTGGTCGATGAAGTGCCTTGGCCCGAGCGCGTGCTTGCCGTTCACCTGAGCGACGGCACGGAAATCGTCAACGTCCACTCGCCGATCAGCCCGAAGCCCGACCTCGCCAAGGTCCGCACGCACGAAGCCGTCCACCGGCACTTGGCCGATGAGCCGCCCGGGTACGCAAGAATCCTCTGCGGAGATCTGAACACTCCTCGCAAGGAGCACGTAGACGGCACCGTCTGGACCTTCGCGCGAGATCGCTACGGACATCTGCGCCCCGAGCGTGGAGATCGTTGGGATCGGGCCGAGCTTGCGCTGATCGGAGGCCTCGAGGCATATGGATACCGCGACGCATTTCGGCTTTTGCATCCTGACGCCACCGACGAGATCAGCTGGGAATGGGCGCGATGGGGCGGCGGTTACCGCCTCGATCATCTGATTGTCTCGCAGGAGCTCGCCGTCGAGGACTGCCGCTACGAACACTCGTGGCGGGAAGCAGGGCTGTCTGATCACTCCGCTCTCGTGGCCAAGCTGGCCCTACGTCCGTGAGGGCGGGGGCTACCTAAGGCTGTCGCGCGACAAACGAGCCTGCTCGGCGGCTGATTCGCAGCGCGCGCGCTCGGTCAACGGAGCTGCGAAATGCATGGCGACTACGCCTATCGCCTTCCGCCCGCAGGGCGCCACTCCTGAGTTGTCTGAGCGCTTCTGCCGCTCGGCGGGCGCGTCGTTCTGCCGTACTACCGTCGCGAGCCACGGCGGTCCCACAGCCATTTCAACGTGATCAGCTCAAAGACTTTCTTGAACATAGCCTCTCCTTCCTTCCTCTAGTCCTAAGTACCCGCCACGGCTAACGCCAATCGCTTGAGCGGGCAGCATCATTGACCGTGCTTGGGGGCAGAAGATGCGGATGTCGCCTCGACGGTGCCCATCGGTGTAATCGGGCTCGTCGTATTCGCGGAGACGACTGGACGAGTGGCGACGGTCTCCGGCCGGCCCCCTTGTCAATCGTCGGTGTCCGGCTCATACGGCGGCGCAACTCCCCAGCCCCAGCGAGGAACCGGCGCGTGAGCGACGGTCTCGGCGCCGGGCTGAGAGTTGTGCAGCGCGAGGCGCGTGCCCCACTCCGCGTAGCCGATGATCGCGGCGCGAAACTCGGGGTCGTCGGGGAGTCCGGCCTCGTCGGCGGCGCGGCTGAGCAAGGTCACGAATTGGAGCCGCTGCTCGGCCGTGATCGCCAAGTCGTGGTGGCGAGCGAGCATCTGCTCATAGCCGCCGCGGCGCTCGCTGTATCGCGCCGGGCCGCCCATGACCTCCGCCCACCAATCGGTTACGTGCTCCCGGTGGTCGGCGCTGACGTGCCCGCCGAACAGCGACGCGATCTCGGGAGCCTCACGTTCGACGAGGTCATAGAACCGGTTTAGCCAGCGGGCAAACGCCTCGCGTCCGCCGCCCCACTCATAGATCGTCGGCGTCGCCATGTTCCGAGCCAGTATGGCGCGACCGGTTCACCAGAAATTCTTCGCCGGGGCGGTTGATGTAGCGAAAGAACCTGACCGGCGCGGTCAGGATGCGTGCGAGGTGTGAAAGCGGGCGGCGCATCGTGGAGTCAGGCAATTTGCCTCGGATGCAAGGCCAGCCGACGATGGGCGGGCTCGAAAGTGAGAAGGCGGAAGTAGCACGTGGGCTCGCAGTCGGGACCGTTCGGCTGACTCCGCAGCAGCGTGACGGTCCGGGCAACCTGCTGCAACGTGCTACCCCGGCCATCCTGGACGACCAGCTCGACGCGATAGCGCGAAGCCGGGCTCTTGGGTACGCCGGGCAGGCGCACCGAGATGCCTGCGGTCTTCGCTGAAAGCCGACCGCATCGATGGTCGACGCAGAGCGTGACGCTACGCGCGCGGCGGAGCGTGCGGTGGAGCTGTCCGAGCCGGACGGTGACGCCGGATTCGCAGCCCATTTCTGTGCAAACTGTGCTCACTTGAGGCAGCTCGCCGCCGGCCGTCGAGCTGCAGAAAGCGCCGAGCCCGGCCATGACGGCGATCAATGCCGCTGATCTCCAGAACCCGGACCGGACGATGCGCATGGACGAGTTCTACCCGAACGTCTAGTGCCAAAAGCCCGCCGTGGCCTGCACACTCGTCGCTCCGCAAAACTACTTACAGGCGAGCTCGCCGCGAGGCGAGGGAGCGGCACCGGAGATCGGCCGACGCTGCTCATGAGACCGCCGGAGAGGAACTGCCGTGATCGCTTTCCCGACCGATCTTTCGTCCCGACTCACAAAGCGTTTGGGCACACGTTGCACGAATGCCGCGAACGACGAGCGCGGCTTCACGCTGATGGAGCTGCTCACGGTGCTGCTGATCATCGGCGTGCTCGCTGCGATCGCGATCCCATCGTTCATCGGCCAGACGGCGCGCGCGAGCGACGCCTCGGCGAAGACGCAGATCGGCACGCTGCAGACGGCGATGAAGGAGTTCGCGATGGACAACAGCGGCAGCTACAAAGGCGCGACGCTCGCCAAGCTCGAGGCGATCGAGCCGACATTGAAGGATGAAACGACGGCCGTCGCCAAGGAAGTCGCCGGGGCTACGGTGACCAACTTCGAAATCGAATCGGAAGCCGTTGGCAGCAACCACGTCTACAAGCTCGTCAGCAGCAATGGCGAAGTCACACGCTCGTGCACGCCGGCTGGCGCGGGCGGCTGCAAGGGTGGGAGCTGGTGATGCACTGAACGTCGCGCGGCCGAACATCGGGCAAGTCCGTACCATTCCGCTCAAGCCCCGTCCTGGAGGAGGGGGGACAAGGATGGAGGAGGGGACAATGGGACGTACGATTCGACTGCTGCTCGTCGGCGGCGTGTTCGCGACCTGCCTGGCGGTTGCGGGCCCGGCGCTGGCGTCGCCGAAGACGGTGTGCGCGAAACACTGCGCGTTCACGAGCATCAACGCGGCGATCGCCGCGGCCGCGCCTGGAGCGACGATCACGATCGGACCGGGCACGTATACGGAAAACGTCGTTGTCGACAAGCCGCTGACGTTGCAGGGCGCCGGACGTCACACGACGATCGAGCCGGCGACGTCGAACCCGGCCTGCGAAGGCGGGTCGCTGTGCGGCGGCGCGGCGAGCAACATCGTGCTCGTCGAGGCAAACGAAGTGACGCTGACGAAGCTCTCGCTCGAGGGCGACAACCCGGCTCTGACGAGCGGCGTCGTTCGCGGCGGCAAGGACATCGATGCGCGCAACGGGATCATCACGAACCACGAACTCGGCACGTACACCGACCTGACGGTCACGAAGGTGAGGGTCGCGGACGTCTACCTGCGCGGGATGTACGCATCCTCGGGCGGCACGTTCGACTTCGAAGGCGACACCGTCGAAAACGTCCAGGGCGAAGAAGCGTCGATCGCGATGTTCGCGTTTGGCGGCTCGGGCTCGATGTCGCACAACAAGGTCTCGAACGCGAACGACGCGATCTCGGCGAACCACTCGGCGGGCACGCAGTTCATCGACAACACGATCACAAAATCGGGTAGCGGCGTGCACACGGACAACAACGGCGACTCGGGCGGGAGCGCCGACCTGATCGAAGGCAACAAGATCAGCGAATGCAACTCAAACGGCTACGGGATCTTCGTCTTCGTTCCGTATGTCTCGCCGACGGTCAAGGCGAACAAGGTGAAGGGCTGCTACATCGGTATCGCCGCGTTCGGCGGGGCTGTCTCGGGGCAGGGCCCGACGCTGACCGAAAACAAGATCAACGGGACGGGCGCGAGCACGACGGACCCGGCCGGCTCCTACGGCGTCTACGTGACGACGGATCAGCTCGGCTTCGCATTCGGCGACGTCGACGTGACGCTCACGCACAACTCGCTGATGCACTCGGGCACGGGCCTGCTCGTGACGCAGACGAGCCCGACTCCCGGCCAGCCGGCCGGCGGTCAGGCGACGGTTACGGCGTCGAACAACACGATCCACACGAACGCGACGGGCGCGAATGGGGAAACGGGGACCGTCGTGAACGCGGAGAACAACTGGTGGGGCTGCAAGCAGGGTCCGAACATGGGTCGCTGCGACACGGCCGTCGGCACGGTGGACTACACGCCGTGGCTCGTGGCGAGGCCGTAGGGAACGCGCGGCGCTAAGAGGCGCGTGGCGCGCGGGGCTCAGCCCCGCGCGTCGCTGTGCCGCTCGGCCCTACCAGCTGCCTGAAGTGCAGCCGCCGCCGTTGTTGCCGGTCGCGCTCGTCGTGCAACTGCGCGTGACGGCGCCTTTTTCGTTTTTGAGTTTGTAGACGTTGCCGGAGCCTTTGGCAGTCGAGGAGACTTCGAAGCCTTCGGCTGTGGGAGTCCCGACGACAGCTGCCGTCGCGGTGGAGGTGTCTTTGAGCACGGGCTCGATTTTCTGCAGTTCCGTGAGCGTGGCGCCGACGAAGCTGCCGGAGTGTTCGATCGCATAGGCCTGCATCGTCGTTTGCAGGGTGCCGATCTGCGTCTTTGCGGCGGAGTCGTTGGCCTTGCTCGTCTGGCTCAGGAAAGCCGGAATGGCGATCGCCGCGAGGATGCCGATGATCAAGATGACTACTAGGAGCTCGATCAGGGTGAAGCCACGCTGGCTGCTGAACGACTGATGGATGCGCTGGTTGTTGAGGGTTTGGTTGATGCGAGGAAGCATGTTGTCTCATCGGTCAGGGAGCGGGGAAGCTAAACCGCAGCGTTTTCTGAGCGCCGCGGTTGGCGACGGCCGGCCCCGAGGGGGCGCCAGCTACCGCCTAGCTCGGGTCGCTACCAGCTGCCGCCTTCGCATCCGCCGCCGTTGTTGCCGGTGCCGCCCGTGATGCAAGTGCGCGTGATGGCGCCTTTTTCGTTCTTCAGCTTGTAGGTGTTGCCGGAGCCCTTCGCGACGGACTGGATTTCGAAAGCTTCGGCTTCGGCTTTGTTGACCGATGCGGTCGCGGTCGTCGTGTCTTTCAGAATGGGCTCGATTTTCTGCAGTTCGGCGAGCGTCGCTCCGACGAAGCTGCCGGAGTGTTCGGTGGCGTAGGTCTGCATCGTGGTCTGCAGTGTCCCCACCTGTGTCTTCGCGGCGGAGTCGTTTGCCTTGCTGGTCTGGCTGAGGAACGCAGGGATAGCGATCGCGGCGAGGATGCCGATGATCAGGATGACTACGAGGAGCTCGATCAGGGTGAAGCCGGAGTCATTGGCGGCGTGTTGGCGGAGTCGAGAGAACATGCCCTCTCATCGGCGCGACGACGAGAAACTTGAAGGACCGGCCGATGCGCACGCATCCGTGCAAACTACGTAGGCGCGACGGGGCAGCTTCTTGGCGCGAGCGGCTGCTCGTGGGGGTCAGCGAGTCAGCCGCTCGATGACGCGCGGTCGTCTGGGCGAGACGGAGCGCATGTCTGCTGTGCGCCGGCGCAGCCTGCGCATCAGCTCGCGCTCTGCTTCGGCTGCTTGGCGCGTGACTCCACCGGCGACGGCGTCGGCGCCGCTCTGAACGACCCAGTAGTTCTGGGCGGTGCGTTTTACGGTGAGCTCGTTCGCTTGCATGAGATCGAAGGTACCCGTACGTCGCCAGCTGCCCGTTGCGAGGCTGTGAACGTCTCGGCTCGGACGGGCTCATCTTCGAGGATGCGCGCCGGCGGTGCAAAGCTTGTGGACGGACGTTGCTGCCGCTCTCGCCGGAGAGATGCGCCGGCGGGCTGTCGCGGGCAGAGCGGCCCGGTACGGTGAGCAGATGGTGATCAGCGACGATGCGATGGTCAAGCGCGTCACGCTCGTCGCGTGCATTCTCGGCTCGGGCATCGCGCTGCTCGACGGGACGGTCGTCAACGTCGCGCTGCCGACGATCCAGCGTGCGCTCGGCGGCGGCCTTGCGGCGCAGCAGTGGGTCGTCAACGGCTACCTGCTGACGCTCGGGTCGCTGATCCTCGTCGGCGGCTCGCTCGGCGACCTCTACGGCGAGCGCAAGGTGTTCGCGCTCGGCGTCGGAGGCTTTGGCGTCGCCTCGGCGCTGTGCGCCGTGTCGCCGTCGATCGGCGTGCTCGTCGCGGCGCGTGCGCTGCAGGGGATCGCGGGGGCACTGCTCGTGCCGAGCTCGCTCGCGGTGATCGTCAACACGTTTCCGGCGTCTGAGCGCGGTGGGGCGATCGGCACGTGGACTGCGTGGGGAGCGATCGCGGGCGTGCTCGGTCCGCTCGCGGGCGGCGAGCTCCTGGCGATCGCTTCGTGGCGCTGGATCTTCGTGATCAACGTGCCGCTCGCGGCGGCGTGCGTCTGGCTGATCCTCGCGGCGATCCCGCCGAGCGCGGTGCGCGATCGCGGCAGCAGGCATGTTGACTACACGGGTGCGCTGCTCTGCGCGCTTGGGCTTGGAGGGCCGGTGTTCGCGCTGATCGAGCAGCCGCGCCTGGGCTGGTCGAGCGCGGCCGTCGCGGGGCCGTTGATCGCCGGCGCGCTGCTGCTCGCGGCGTTCACGTTCTACGAGTCGCGCGCGAAGGACCCGATGCTGCCGCTTGTGCTGTTTCGCAGGCGCAACTTCTCGGCGGGCAACGTCGAGACGTTCGCGATGTACGCGGGGCTTGCGATCGTGTTCTTCTTCCTGATCCTGTTCCTGCAGCAGATCGGGGGCTACTCGCCGCTGAAGAGTGGCCTGGCGACATTGCCGGTGACGGTGATCATGTTCTTCCTCTCGCGGCGCTTCGGCGCGCTCGCGGATCGCTTCGGGCCGCGCTTCTTCATGGGCGTTGGGCCGCTGATCGGGGCAGGCGGCCTGCTGCTGTTCCAGATGACGGGCGCCAAGGCGGACTACGTCTCGGAAGTGCTGCCGCCACTGCTGATCTTCGCGCTTGGCCTGTCGATGACGGTCGCGCCGCTGACGGCGGCGGTGCTCGCGGGCTCGGAGAAGGAGGCCGGAATCGCGTCGGGTGTCAACAACGCGATCGCTCGCGTCGCGGGGCTGCTCGGCACGGCGGCCGTCGGCGCGGCGATCGCGTCGTCGTTTGCGTCGTCGATGGACAGCAGGCTCTCGGGGGTCGCGCTCGGCGGTGCGGCGAAAGCGGCTGTCGCCGAAGCGAAGCGGCTGCCGCTCGGTCGCCCGAGCGTGCACGGGATGTCCTCGGCACAGGCGCACGCCGTGACGACGGCGGCCGAAGGCGCGTCGCTGCACAGCTTCCACCTCGGCCTCGTGATCGCCGCGGCGCTCGTCGCGCTCGGCGGCATCGTCGGCGGGCTCGGGATCCGCAACCCGCGCAAGCAGGAAGAGGAGATCCACGCGCAGAGCTGCGCCGGAGGTCAGCTCGTCGGGGCGAGCTCGGAGATCGACTGGCGCGAGGACTCCGATGGGATAGCGCGACCTGCCGGTAGTACGGCGTGACCCGGCGGGCTATAGCGCCTTTCAGGCCGGTCCGAAGCGGTGCACGATGACGTCCTTAACGGGACGGCCAAGGGGATGGTCGTAGGAAACCGTTTTGCGTCGGGCACCTAGCGCAGCCGCCCAGCCATTGATCACCGTTTGCTGTGTGTGGCCGTCCAGAACCCGAACAAGAATCCGATAACGATGCCTGTCGAAGCCCCGAGGCCCAACGTATAGACGTTGACATGACCATTCATCTGGCGCTTTGAACGCGCAAGGAGACTGCGCTGGGTAGTAGCTGTCTTCTCCGACCGTTTGCACCATTAGCCAGACTGTGTCTCCCGGCGCTAGTCCTGTAATCGTTCCGCGCATTCCGTCAAGATCTTGGCCGACCGCCTGATTTCGTGTGGGGGTTTCGATTTCAACGCGTGTTGCTTTACCGACGTTGCCAGCCTGGTGTGCGGAGGTCGCGCGCCGAGCTTTCAACAGCACGATGGTCCAACAGCAGAATCCGGCACATGCGGCAGCTAGAAGGACAACGCTAATTTCGATCCAGCCAAGTGTTTGCTGCCGAGGAGCAAACACTCTGTAAGCAAATGTTCCTGCAGCCGCTGCGGCCGCAAGAGGCGCTGCCGCCTCAAGGCCGTTCAGGATCCCGACAGTTGCGACAGTTGCCGCAACAGCAACCAATAGGTAAGAGACTCTGCGCGCATTTGCCTCATTCCAATATCCCATATACGGGCATACTGCCGAATGCCGCGGCGGAGCGAACTACGTAGGGGAGACTTTCTCGCCGTGCGATCAGCGCCACCAACGCTCCGCGTGAGAATCTCGGTAGCGCGGCCCATCGGGATTGGTCTTAGACAGGTTCGCCGGCGTAGGCGCGCATCGCTTCGATGATCGGCTGCAGCTTGCGCCCGCGCTCGGTCAGGCGATACTCGACGGTTGGCGGACTCGATGGAATGACGGTGCGCTCGACAAGGCCGGCGCCCTCGAGGTCGCGCAGGCGCTCGGAGAGCATTCGCGGGGAGATGCCGGCAACGGCCTCGGCGAACTCGTTGAAGCGCAGCGCGCCGCTCAGCGCGGCGTAGATGATCGAGAGCTGCCAGCGCCGCTCGAGGAGGTCCGCCGTCTGGCGGACCTCCGCGGGTACGGGTTGGCAGCGGCTAGGCGTGCGCGACATCGCGAGCCGGCTCCAGAGCGCGGTCGAGCACCTCCTGGACGGTCATCACGGGGTGGAAGGTCATCTGGTTGCGGACCTCCTCCGGAATCTCATCCAGATCGCCGCGGTTACGCTCGGGCAGGATCACGTCGGTCAGCCCGGCGGCGTTGGCGGCGAGGGCCTTCTGCTTGAAGCCGCCGATCGGCAGCACGCGTCCTTGCAGCGTGACCTCCCCGGTCATGCCGACTGTGTGCTTGACGGGACGGCCGGAGAGCAACGAGGCGAGCGCTGTGACCATCGTCACGCCGGCGCTCGGCCCGTCCTTCGGGATCGCGCCTGCGGGAACGTGGACGTGGAACTCCTTGTTCTCGAAGGCGTGCTCGTCGATGCCGAGCTCCTCGGCGTGACCGCGCACGTAGGAGAGCGCGATCTTGGCGGACTCCTTCATCACGTCGCCCAGCTGCCCGGTGAGGACGAGGCTGTTGCCGCCGGAGCTGCCGCCGTTCATCGCGGTCGCCTCGACGAACAGCACGTCTCCACCGGCGCCGGTGACGGCGAGACCGGTCGCGACGCCCGGCGTGGCCGTCCGCGCAGCTGACTCCTGGAAGACCTTCTGGCGCCCGAGCGCGTCGCGCACGGCGTCTACGTCGATCGTCACAGGGGTCGGCTTGGCGGCCTTGCCCGCCTTGGCCTTCTTCTTCGGCTTCTTCGCGGTCTCGTGCTCGGCTGCGTCGGAGAGCTTGCCGTTGCTCTGCGCAGCGGCATCGCTGCTCCCGGCGACGGGCTCGGACGCGGCCTCTTCTGGCTCGGGCTCGGACTGCACCTGCGCAGAGGCGATCTTCGTCGCTGTCTTGCGCAGCACCGTGCCGAGCTCGCGCTCGAGGTTTCGCACGCCTGCCTCACGCGTGTACTCGCCGATGACGGTTCGTAGAACATCGTCGGAGATCTCGACCTCGTTCTCGCGCAGGCCGTTGCGGTCGCGCTGGCGCGGCCACAAGTAGCCCTTGGCGATGGCTAGCTTCTCTTCTGAGGTGTATCCGTCGAAGTGGATCACCTCCATGCGGTCGAGCAGCGGACCGGGAATCGTGTCGGCGACGTTCGCCGTTGCGATGAACATGACCTGGCTGAGGTCCATCTCGACGTCGAGGTAGTGGTCGCGGAATGAGTGGTTCTGCGCGGGGTCGAGGACCTCGAGCAGCGCCGCGGATGGGTCTCCGCGCCAGTCGGCGCCGACCTTGTCGACCTCGTCGAGCAGGATGACGGGGTTCATCGTGCCGGCGTCGCGCAGGGCCCTGACCAAGCGACCTGGCAGCGCGCCGATGTACGTGCGCCGGTGCCCGCGGATCTCGGCCTCGTCGCGCACGCCGCCAAGCGACATGCGCACGAACTCGCGTCCGGTCGCTCGGGCGATCGACTCGCCGATCGATGTCTTGCCGGTGCCTGGAGGACCGATCAGCGTGAGGATCGCTCCCGACTTCGGGTCGGCCTCGATCTCGCGGTCCTGGCGCAGCTTGCGCACAGCGAGGTACTCGGTGATGCGGTCCTTGACGTCCTCGAGCCCGGCGTGGTCGGCGTCGAGCACTGCTCGAGCGGCGACGGGGTCGAGGTGCTCCTCGGAGCGCTTGCCCCACGGAACGGCGATCAGCCAGTCGAGGTAGGTGCGGATCATGCTCGACTCGCCCGTCTGCTCGCCCATGCGCTCGAGACGTGCGAGCTCCTTGAGCGCCTGCTCCTGGACCTCCTCGGGCATGTCGGCGTCGTCGATCTTCGCGCGGTACTCCTCGGCGACGGAAGCGTCGTCGTCGCCGAGCTCCTTGCGGATCGAGTCCATCTGCTTGCGCAGGAAGTACTCGCGCTGCTGCTTCTCGGCGCCCTCCTGGACGTCCTCGCGGATGCGCTTGCGCACCTGCAGCTCGGCAAGGCTCTCGCGCTGCAGCTTGACGGCGAGCTCGAGGCGCTCGGTCACGTCGAGCGTGCGCAGCAGCTCGACCTTCTGCTCGTAGGAGAGGTTCGGGGAGTAGCCGGCCGAGTCGGCGAGCGCGCCGGGCTCGGCGATCGCGCGCAGGAACGCGGCAATGCGGCCGTCGTCGCCGCGCAGCTCGAGGATCTCCTCGACTACGGCGCGATACTCGCGCTCGAGCTCGCGCGTGTGTCCGTCGACAGGCTCGGCGTCGGGCCGCTCGTCGACCTCGACGCGCAGCTCGCCGGTCGGGCCGGTCTGCGCGGCGCCGATCAGCGCACGGTGCTCACCGGAGATCGCGACGGCGCGGCCGCCGCCGGGGAGGCGGATGTGCTCGGTCACCTCGGCGATCGTGCCGACCTCGAGGAACTCGTTCTCGTGGCGCGGGACGAGCACGACACGCTCATCGTCGCCGACGTCGATCGTCAGCGTGATGCCCATGTTGGGGAAGACGACAGTGTCGTCGAGCGGGATCAGCCGCAGCAGTTGCTTCGGCTGTGAAGGCTGTGTCTGGGGGGTGTCTGCGGGTGATGGCATCAGTTATTGCTCCATATGAGCTTACGAAAGTTTAGTTAGTATAGCGCGCGTTGGTTGCGCGCGCAAGTACTTACGGACGATGCCGGAGATGGCTCTGTAGAGCCAAGTCTTGAAGTAAGTAGAGCGACCGTACATGTGCGGTCCTGCCGGGCGGCGCAGCATGCGCCGCCCGTAGCTGCGCCGCAGGCGGCCAGGTCATACAGGCGCAGGCGGGGCTACGTCATGAAAGAGATCTCCGCCAGAGCGTTTCATCCCAAGTCCCGCTTAGAACTGTGCGATGGCCGATTCGATCGAGCAGCTGAGTTTTGAGCTGTCGTCGGGAGTGCTCAGCGAGCAGGAGCGGGCGGTGTCCGGCTTGAGGGTCTCCGCCGGGACGGTCCTAGGGGCAGCTTCGATCGCGGCGTCACTCGTCGCCGCGCGCGTCAGCGGCGGACCGCTCGCAATTTGGGCTCTGCTCGCGACAATCTCGTATGCGCTCTGTTTTGGGAGCGCGATCTGGGTCGTTCTCCCGCACGAGCTGGTGCTTTCGTTCGGCGGGGCGGAGTTCATGGCTGACGTGGACAGCGCTGCTGAGGAGGTCGATGTCATCGAGGGGTACCGCGCGGCCACGGGGTGGATCGAGCCGTACTTGGAGCGCAACAGCCGGAGGATCGATCAGCTGGCCGACTGCTTGACGATCAGTTGTCTAGCGCTCGCAGTCGAGGTGCTTTGTTGCACGATCGGTCTGGCGAGCTAACCTTCAGCAATGATCATTGAAGACAACAAGCCTCGGAAGAAGCCTCGTCCGGCACGAGGCGTCTCTGAGACTGCGCCTCCAGGTTTCGCGAGGCCGGAAGGCCGAAGCTTCATCCTCGTGGGCGCCGACAAGGCCGGCCGAATCGCCAAACGCTGGCTGCAGGCGATCAAAGGTCCTGGGACACGAAGGTAACGCGAGCTGCCGTCGCTTGACGCGCCGTCGCGCTGAGTGCGCTGCGTCATCGGCATGGCGCTACAGCCCCGCCCCGGAGGGCAGGGCTGTGGCGACCGGAATCGACGCGCCTGGCGCGGGGAGCTAAGCCCCCAACCCGTAGTTCGAGCAAGCAGCCGAGAACGACCCGCTCGGGCTCGCGCTCAGCTGATTGAGCACGTTCTGCAGCGACGGCGAGTCCTCGAACATGCCGACGTGAGCGACGGGATCTTTCGGGCATTGGTTCTGGATCGTGATGTTCGTGACGCTCGACCCGCTGAGGAAGGCGTTCGTGTAGGGCGTGACGACCTCGTCGTGCGTCGTCTCGATGACGACGTAGCGCGGTCCCGCAACCGTATCGCCGCCGCTGAACAGCTTTTTCTCGAACGCGGAGCCGGACTCCTGTTGCGGCAGCGAAGGAGCGCCGATCACGTCGAGGAACGTCGGCACGAGCAGCGTCGCAAACGGGAACTTTTCGATCAGTGTCGTCAGCCCGCTGACGGTCGTGCCGTGGTTGCTCGGCGCGAGGGCGATCAGCGTGTGAACCTTGCTCGCGCCACCGAGGAACTTGATGTAGTAATTCGGCATCATGCCGCCCTGCGAGTGGCCGACCATGTCGACTTTCGACGCGCCCGTTTTGCTGAGTACGGCGCTGACAAACGAGCTCAGTTCTTCGGCGGAGTGTTCGATGTTGCCAAGACCGTCGATGCTGCCGAGCAGCCCCGAGAGAATCGTCTTGCCGTAGTTGAACGAGTAGACGCAGTAGCCGTTGTTCGCGAGCAGCGGCGCGAGCGTGACCCAGTTGGATCCCTCGTCGGCGAACGTCGCGTGCACGAGCACGACCGGATAGGGGTGTGCGGCGGTCGGTTTGCAGTTGTTGTTGCCACCTGACAGCGCTGTGGGGTTCCACGTCTCGTTCCACGCGGCTTCGACTACTGCTCCGCTGCCGTACGGCACGTAAAGGCTTGCGCTCGCGTTTGTGCTCGCGACGGCACCGACGGCGACGACCAGCAGTACTGCGAGCAGCAGCGATCTCATTCTCGACATCCGATCCCCTGACTCCTGTGTTTTCGGCCGCGATGGACCTCCGAGCCTCCCGCGCTCGGGCTTAGGCCCCATGCAACCCTCAGAGCGAACGTACTCGCGCCAGCGACACAGTGTCAACAGTTCGTCGTCCGTTGTTTCGCACCCGCCGCGCGCGTTGGTTACTTGGAGGGATCGTCGAAGCTGACCTCGACGTTCTCCTGCTCGACACGTTCCTCGACCTCTGCCGACGAAGTCAGCGCGCGCCGGTCGGCGTCGAGCAGCGGATCGGAGAGGAAGCTGCGCGGCCACAGCTTGCGGACACGGACGACGTTGACCTCGGCCGCGAAGATGACGAGCTGCGCGCCGAGGTAGAGCCACGCGAGCAGGCCGAGCACGAGCGCGAAGATGCCGTACAGCGCCTGTGTGTGCTTTAGCGAATGGTCGACGTAGAAGCCGCCGAGGTGTTGCAAGAGCTGCCAGAGAATCGCGGCGACGATCACGCCCGGGAGGTATTCGCGCCAGCTCACATCGGCCGCCGTGAGCAGTGTGAAGGCGGTCATGAACAGCGCGACGTTGACGGCGAACGCGACGAGCACGCCGGCGATCACCGCAAGCGCGCCGTGCGAGCTCGCGCCGACGAAGCCCGCTGCCGCCGTCGAGACGATCGTCAGCGTGCCGAGGATCGCGAGCACGGCGAGGCTTCGCAGCCGCGAGAAGATGAAGTTAGGCCGGTCCTTGAACGGCACGTGCCAGATCCGGTTGAACGCGTTCTGTGCCGCGCTCGTCACGCCCATCCCGGCGAGCAGAGCGCCGACGATACCGATCGCGAGCGCGACGCCGCTGCCTTTGAGCGAGCTCAACGTGAGGTGTTCGGAGAGGATCGGGAACTGCCCGAGCGTGCCGTGGAGGATTTTTTCACGGTCGTCAGGATGGCCTTCGAGCACGAAGCCGAGAATCGTCACGAACGCGAGCAGCAGCGGGAAGATCGAGACGAACGCGTAGTACGCGATCAGCGCTGCGAGTTGACCGGCCTGGTCGTCAGCGAACTTCTTGTAGACGGCTGCGATGAAGCGCACGCCAGGCGTCTGCTGCTGGCGGCGATCGATCGCGTGGAGGCGGTCGGTGATGCTCATCGCGATCGATTCGACGGGTCTGCCCGCTTGCCTGCGCGCGATGCGCAGGGCAATTCGCAGGGGGGTCTGCGGGCACTCACCGACGACATGGCTGTGTGTCTACCCGATGTGTGCAAAAACGAGCGCCTCGCGAGGGCTGGCGCGCGGCCGGCCGACGGTTACGCGATCTGCTCGAAGAGGTCGCGCTCGTTTCACACGCCCGACGCGAGTTGCTCTTGCGTGTGAATCGCTTCCGCCTGCGGCGAGAGGATCTCGAGGACGCCTACAGCCAAGCGACTTTCGAGCTGCTTGCGCAGGTCCGGCAAGGTGCCGGCTTCAGCAGCGCTTTGCACATTGCAAACGCGCTCGAGTTGCGCTTCCTCTCGCGCGTCCGCGATCGCAGGCGCGCGCTCGGCGGCCGCAGCCCGATGCAGGCAGCGCTCGAGGAGGCCGTCATGCTGGGAGGCGCCGCGGAAGCACGCATCGAACTCGTCGATCGCGCCGCGGATGTCGAGACGGTCGTGTTGCTTCGCCACGAGCTGCGCACGATCGGGAGTCTCGTCGCACGACTTTCCGCAGATCAACGGCTCGTACTGGGTTCGCAGCTCGCCGGCGAGGCATGTGCCGAGTTCTGCGCGCGCACGGGCTGGTCCCGCGAGAAGTACCGCAAGGTCGCCCAGCGCGCGCGGCTCAGATTGCGGACGTTGATGCAGATCGCCGAATCGGGCGTCCCGGTGGACGAGCACGCGTCGGAAGAGATGTCAGGACCGACCTATGACCATGCCACCCCCCACACATAGGCCCGTCCTGACGAGGCGCCGGCCGTCGGTTGAGCGAACGACGACGCGGCGATCTCGATCCGCCCGCATGCGGTCGGGGGCCGGGTTTCTCCCAACTCGGCTCTCGGCCGCTTGCGTGGCTGGGGGCTGCGACGACGCGGCGCGAACGGAGAGCTGAGCGATGCGCATTCCGACACGCGAGCGCTACCGCGTCTATTCGCCGAACGAGCTCTTCGCCGAGGACGGCTTCTTCGCCGGCGGCGAGCCCGCCGTTGTCGGTGAGCGCGACCCTCTAAGCACAGACTCGCTCGACCGCCCGCGGATGCGCGGCGCGCGGCGGGCGGCGGGTGTGGCGATGCTGGTCGGGGCGGCAGGCGCTGTGGTCGTCGTCCTCGCACTCGATGCGCCTCGGCACGCAGGCGGTTTGCGGCGACGCACCGCGCTGTCGCGCGTCGCCCCTGGGACGGCTCGTGTAACCAGCGCAAGCGCTCGATCGCTGAGCAGGCCGGGGCTTCCCCGTGCGCTCGCGCGTCAATCGCGGCGAGGCGGACGTCAGGCCGATCTCAAACGCGGGCGTGCGGGATCGGATGGGTCCCAGGCGCCACCAAAGCGACTGCAGCGAGACGAAGGTGCAGTGGGTCGCCCTGCTGCAGCCCGGGCCGGTCGCGACGAGGTCGCTCGCACAGAGGTGGCGAATTCGACTGAGGCTTCGGTGCGCCCGCGGTCCGCGGAGTTCGGCTTTGAGCGCTGAGCAAACTGCAGTCACCGAAGCGGCCCGGCCAGGGAGCGCGACTGTGGCGATCGCCGCGCGTCCGATGTGGCGGCTGCGGTTGGCGCGGCGCTTGCCCCGCTATCTGCTCTATGCGACATGCGTCGCCGGCCTGCTTGCCAGCGCGCGCTTTGCCGTGGACCCTCCTCGGGTCCGACGGCAGGCGATCGTCGCACCCGTCTCGCCGCCGAGCGATTCAGCGGCCGAAGGCTACGCGACGCTCTTCACTCGCCGCTATTTGACCTGGGATGCGTCGCAGCCGCAGCTCAGCGCGCAGTCGCTCGCCCCGATGATCGGCACTGCGTTCGCGGGTGGCGCCGGAATCGTGCTGCCGCCGAGCGGAGCGCAGCACGTGCTCTGGGCCGAAGTCGTTCAAGCTCGCACGGAGCGCACGGGGATGCGGGTCTACACGGTCGCCGCTCAGACCGACGCCGCCGGCCTTCTCTACTTGACCGTCGAGGTCGAGCGCGAGAAGGACGGAAGCCTCGCGCTCGCCGGCTACCCGGCATTCGTCGGCGCGCCACAATCCGGGCCGGCGCAGGGCCCTGCGCCGGCGGACGATGTAGAGGATCGGGCGCTGGCCGCAGTCGTCGAGCGCGGGCTTCGCAACTACCTCGCCGCGGCACCCGAAGAGCTTGCGGCAGACCTGTCGAGTCACGCTCCGATCGCCGTTCCGGAGTTGGGTCTGACGCTGGAATCGATGCAGCGGCTGACCTGGTCGACCGATCGGCGCTCGGTGCTCGCGATCGTGCAGGCGCACGACGCTCGGAACGTGCGGTACACGCTCGGCTACGAACTCGACGTCGCCGATGTCGAGGGCCGTTGGGAGATCTCGGCGATCCAGATGGACTCGCGCGGATGAGTCGGGCTGCTCGATGTTCTTGCGCGCAGCGGCGATCGGTGTTGCCGGCCGTGCTCGCAGTGCTCCTGGCAGTTGTCGTCGCGCTTGCCCCCGGCGCTTCGGTCGCCCTGGCGGCCGTGGTGAGCCCGACATCGCACGCCGCCCGCGGTGAACGCGCGCCGTCCTCCGAAAACGCGGTCAGCTCGCTCGAAGCGGCCGCATCGAAGGCAGGCAACACCGGACGCGCCGTCGCGATGAGCCTGATCGGGCTGGCCTTCGCCGTCGCCGCGACCGTGCTCGCGTTCCGGCGCGACTTCAAGGAGGCAGCCGGCGTGTTCGCCGTAGGGATCGTGTCGGTGCTGCTGGCGACGCCGGCCGGCGTGAGCCTGCTGCGTGACACGGTCGCCTCGCTGTTCGGGAGCCAGTGATGGAGATCCGCTCATACCGGCACGTGTTCGACCTCGAGCGAAGGATCTACCGGATCGATCGCATCCGCCTCAATCCGGGTGGCGTTCCTTTGCGCGGCCTCGTCTACTTCCTCGTTCTGCTCGGCGGTGCCGTGGTCACATCGCACTTGCCCGTCGCGGGCATCGCGGCAAGAACGGCGCCTTGGTACGCGCGCGACGTGGCACTGCCTGCGCTCGTCGCTGCGCTGCTGACCGTCGTTCGTCTCGAGGGCAGGCCGTTTCATCTTGCCGTCCGCGCACTGCTGCGCTTTCGCTGCGGCCCGCGGAGAGTCGCCCGACTCGGGACCGCTGCGGGTCGCGCGAGGACCGGGACACGACCGGGCGAGTGCTGGCATCCGGACTCCTTGCTGATCCTCCCGGACGGATCGGAGCGCGGCCGGCGTCTGCACTACACCGGTCCGGGCGCAATGCTGGCTGGGGTCGCGCACGAGCGACGGGCCGCTCGCGGCCCGCTCGTGTGGCTCGGTATGCGTCCCCATCTGAGGGTGAGCGCGATTCCGGACGCGCCGGCGACGGGGCGAGCCGAGGTGGTCGTCCTGGAGCGCGCAACGCGCCTGCGCGTGGGCTGAGATGGGCGCTCCGATCAGCTTCACGTACGGCAACTGCGTGTTCGCGGAGGATCACGCCGACGCTTGGGCGGCGTTTGTGATCGAGGTCTCCTCCTATCAGTGGCTTGGCGAGGACGGAAAGCGCGCACGAATGCTCGCGCTGCTAGGAGCACTCGAGGCGCTCGAGGCCGATGTGCAGATTCTGAGGGTCGGCTCTGCTCCTGGGCTCGGCGACGGGGAGTACGAGCGCGAGCTGGAAGCCGAGGCGAGCGCGAGCCCGTTCAGCGAGCCCCATTCACAGGCACGGCGGACTTACGTGGCACAGCACGCGGCGCGGCTGGCGGCTCTCGGTGAGGCCCGACCGTCACTGTTCGTGCTCGTCAGCCTGCGCGAGCCCGAACGCGATGTCGCCGGCTACGTATCGAAGCTCGCAGAGCGTGGAGCGGCAGACTGGCGCCGGGCGCTGGGCGCTGCCTTCTCGTTGCGCGCGAGCGGTCTGCTGAAGGCATCGGAGCTGGAGCGCGCTCGCGTGCGTGCCGATCGAGCTCATGCGCGGCTGGCGGACTTTCTGCCGGTCCGCCAGGCGCGCGGCGTCGAGCTTCAGTGGCTCGTGCGACGCGCATTCTGCCGCGGTCTTGCCGAGCCTCATGTGGACGGGCTGCACGAGCCGCGCGCGCTGTTGTTCGAGCGCAACGGCGAGGCCGTGCTGGCGCCGCTCGAGGGCGATGTGATGCGGTGGTGCAACTCGTATATCGAGCACCGCCGGCGCTCACTGCGGGTCGAGTCCGAGCAAGGCACGAGCTGGCAGGCGCACCTCGTTCTTGGCGCGCTGCCCGACCGCTGCGAGTTCCCGGGCGCGCGTGTGGAGCTCATGTTCGCGCCGCCCGAAGAGCTTCCGTTTGCGATCGACCTGTCGCTCAACGCGCGCTTCTTGCCAAACGAGCTCGCTCTGCGCCTTGCGCGAAGGCGCATCCAGGATGCCGATCAGATCGTGCGCGCGGAGTCCGATGGCGAGCAGGGCGTAACCGATCGCGGCTATGCGCGAACGCACGAAGCGCGCGACCTGCTGACGTACCTGCAGGCATCGAGCCGACCACCGCTGATGCGCGCCTCGCTGGCGCTCGCCGTGGCAGCGAGCAGCGAGCAGGAGCTCGAGCGGCGTGTCGAGATGTGCAGGCGCGCTTACGGCGACATCCGCCTGCATCGGCCGCTCGGCGATCAGCTCGAGCTCTTCCTGCAGCAGCTCCCGGGCCAGCGCACGCGTGTGATCGGCTATGACGACACGCTGACGGTGGAGCAGATAGCGGCGATGATGCCGACCGCTACGCACGAGGCCGGATCGCGCAGCGGCTTCTACCTCGGTCACACGCTGACGCGCTCGCAGCGACCGGTCAGGTTCAACCTCCGCGAGGGGTCGGACAGCGATCGAAACACGGCGATCCTCAGCGTCGGCGCACTCGGATCGGGCAAGACGACGCTCGATCAAAAGCTCAAGTACGAGGGGTTCCTGCTCGGGGCGCGTGTGATCGATTGCGATCCGAAGGGCGATCACCGCTTCCATCTGCTCGACGACGTCGCGCCGCATGCCGAGTGCGTCACGCTGCGCCCGGACCCGTCGCTGCGCGGCGTGCTCGATCCGCTACGTGTAGCTCCTGCGCATCTGCGCCAGGATGTGGCCGTCTCGTTCCTGCGTGACCTGTTGCCGGCTCGGGCGGAGCCGGCCTGGGAGACGGCAGTCATCGCGGCGGTCGACCGCGTGCTCGCAAAGGCGGCGACGCCGACATGCCTGGAGGTCGTGCGAGCGCTGTGCGAGGGAGACGCGGTCGACGCGCAGGTAGGCCGAGCGCTCGAGGTGTACGCGCGCTCGGGGCTGACGCAGCTCGGGTTCGCCGACCCGGCAGTTTCGCTGCCGGCCGTCGGGCACCGGCAAGTGACGTACCTGCCGATCCGCGATCTGCCGGGCCCGGAGCCCGGCACCTCACGCGCCGAGTACTCGCAGGCGGAGCGGATCGGCGAGCAGATCGTCCGCTTGATTGCGATGTTCGCGATGCACCTGATGAGCACCGAGCGCGAGCGGCTGAAGCTGTTCTCGTTCGACGAGGGCTGGCGACTGCTCGGCGACCCGGCCGGCCGCAGCCTGCTGGCGTCGTTGCAGCGCATGGGGCGCTCGGAGCTGGCGGTGCCGATCATCAGCACACAGCTCGTCACAGACACGTTGATGGGGGAGCGCGAGTCGCTCGAGAACCTGCTCGGCGCTACGTTCGTCTTCGGCATGCGCTCGGAGGCTGAGGCGGGCCGCGCGCTCGCGTTGCTCGGGCTCGATCACGAAAGTGGCCGTCTGCGACAGAGCCTGCTCGAGTTGGAGGCTGGGCGCTGTCTGTTCCGAGATCATCGCGGGCGCATCGAGGCGATCCAGGTGGACGTCGTAGTGCCTTCGCTGTTGCAGGCGCTCTCGACGTCACCGCGCCGGGTGTGAGCAGAACGTCTCGCAGTGTGCTCCATGGCATGCGCGCGGCGCTGGTGCTGCCAACGGCTCTCGGCCTGCTCGCGCTCGCGTGCTCACATGCGAGCGGCGCAAGCGTCGCAGCGCACCGAGCGCGAGCAGGCACGCCGTCGCCTGGGCGCGCACCTATCGCGCGGGACGGTGCTCGGGCAAACGCCACACGGCGCGCCGATGCGCCTGCTTCGGCGTTACCGGCACCCTCGGGCTCTGGGGCGGACAGGGCACCTGGCAGTGCACCACTCCTGACAGGTGCCGGCGGGCCGGCTGCGGGAGGGGAGGAAGCGGACACCGGTGCTTTGCCGCAGGGCGAAACGGACCCGCTCGTGAGCAACGGGCTCGGCAGCCCGCTGTGCGCTCGACGCGCGTCGAGCGTCGAGCTCTCGGCTCCGAGCAAGCAGAACTGCGAAACGTCCGGCTTCATCGCCGCGGCCGCACCGACGGGCAACTTCGGCATCGATGTGCACATCGACACGGGGCTCGTCCCGTTCGGCTCGGGTGAGCTGCTCTCGACCGTTCAGGATCTATTCGTCACGCCGCTCTGGATGGCGCTCGTTTGGGCGGCGCACGCGCTCGTCGTGATGCTCGAGTGGTGCTTCACGATCGACCTGCTCGACAGCGGATCGGTCAGGCTCGGGCTCGCCACCGGCCTGCGCCAGATGCAGGCCGCGTTCACCGTCCCATGGCTCGCGTGCGTGCTTTCGGTGGGCGCCGTGCTGTGTGCCTATCACGGGCTCGTGCGGCGACGCGTGGCCGAGAGTCTCGGGCAGGCGCTCGTCGCGCTGGCGATGACTGCCGCGGGCAGCTGGGTGATGCTCAACCCGGCCGGCACGATCGGTGCGCTCGGGACATGGGCCAACCAGGCGAGTCTCGGGACGCTCGCGGTGACGGCGCGCGGGACGCCCGTGGAAGCCGACCGGGCGCTCGCCGACAGCATGGGGACTGTCTTTGCCGCAGTCGTCGAAGTTCCGTGGTGCTATCTGGAGTTCGGCGATGTCGGCTGGTGCAGGAACCCGGCGAGACTCGACCCGGCATTGCGCTCATCGGCACTCGCGATCGCGAGTGCCGAGCTGACCGAAGTCGACTGCAAGCCGAGGGGTTCGGCGCTTGCGCAATGCACGCGAGCCGAAAGCGCTGAAGCGAAGGCGCTCGAGCACAGCGCGCGTTTGCTGCGGGCGGCGCAGACGAACGGTGCGATCTTCCTCGCGCTCCCGGCAAACGGGCCGGCGCGCAACTCGATCAACGACCCGAAGTCGCTGCTGCGAGCGATCTGCCAGAGCGACGATGCGACGAGTTGTCGCGGGCCAACGGCGGCGCAGGCCGAGTTCCGCACGAACCACGGCACGTGGGCCAGGGTCGGGGGGCTGCTGCTGATCGTCGCGGGTGCGCTGGGGATGCTGCTGCTGCTCGGTTTCGTCGCGCTGCGGCTGCTGACTTCGGCGCTTTTCAGCTTGCTCTATCTGATGCTCGCGCCGGCGGTCGTGCTCGCTCCGGCGCTCGGCGAAGCAGGGCAGGCGGTCTTTCGCAAGTGGGCTGCAAAGCTGCTCGCAGCGGTCGTCTCGAAGTTGCTGTTCTCGTTCCTGCTCGGTGCGATCCTCGCGATCCTCGGGATCTTGGCCGATCTGGAAGCGCTCGGTTGGTGGACGCAGTGGCTGCTGATGTCCGCGTTCTGGTGGGGTGCGTTCCTGCAGCGACATCAAGCGCTGCAGCTGGCGAGCGGCGGACACTCTCGGGAGCCGTCTGTCCGGCGTCACACGATCGCGAGGCAGGCGAACGACGTGTTCGCGGCGCGCAGGAAAGTGCTAGACGGCGCGCAGGCGGCGAGGAAGCGGCTCGCGAAAGACACGCCGGAGCTTCGCAGTCGAGGCGGGTCCGGTCACGGCCGCCGGAATCGGCGCGCTCCGGGACTCGAGTCCCCGGGTGCCGAGCTGAAAGGCAGGCTCGCACGGATGACGCCCGCCGGATTGCGCTCGGCACGCGGGTTTGCTCCAGAGCCGGCGAACGAAGCCACTCGTCCGGCGGCGGTTGCGGGTCGGCTCGAGTCGCTGAGAAGCCAGCGTGCGCGTGCGCTTGCGGTTGGCAACGTTCGCCGCGCTGCGAGTCTGGCAGGGCGAGTCCAGCGCATCGAAGAGAACGGCACGACACGCTCTGAAGGCCTGGAGCGTCGCGAGGACGAGCATGCGCGCGCCGACGCCGATCGGCCTCGCGATCTCGGGTCCGCTCCAGCGGCGGCACGGCAGCGGCTCGAGCGCTTTCTCGATGCACAGGCGCAACTGCCGGCGAGCGACGGCGAGCGGGAACGCGCGGGGCCGCTACGGAGCTACGCGGCGCTCGCCGGTCTTGCGGGCTACGGACGCCGCGAGTACGAAAGGCTCGACCCCCAGGAGGCGCGAACTGCGCGGACGCAGATCGACCGCGAGCTGGCGTTGCGCAGCGAGCAGGCCACGGTCTTTCGCAGTGGGCTCTCGGCGGTCGATGCGCACGGGACCGAGCGTGAGCCGGGGAACGCGCCAGCTCGATCGCGTGGCCGTGACGAGCACGAGCACCGTCCCGGTCCTCGGCGGCCGTCGGAATCAATCGTGATGAGAGATGCACGCGAGGTCGCGGCCAAACGCAAACGACAGCTCGGCGAAGGCCTGCCGTGAGTGCAGGCTCGCTCGCGGCGCCTCGCGCCCGGATCGGCAGTGCGGCGAAGATCGCAGGATCCGCGGCGACGCTGCTCGTCTTGGCGGGGCTGCTCGCCGTGGCGGCATTCACGGGCGCGAGCCTCGAAGGCGCCGATGAGCAGACGACGGGCGAGGCGAGCGCCGAACCGTCGGCGCTCGCTCGCAGGGAGATACCTGGCGTATATCTCGACTTGTATGAGCAAGCAGCTGCGCGCTACGGGTTGGACTGGGCGATCCTCGCCGGCATCGGCAAGGTCGAGTGCGATCACGGCCGCGACGCCGACCCGGCCTGCGGGCACGAGGGCGCGACGAACTCGGCGGGCGCCGGTGGGCCGATGCAGTTCGTCGCGCAGACATGGGCTCAGTACGGGGTAGACGGAGATGGCGATGGCAAGCTCGATCGCTGGGATGCGGCGGATGCGATCTACGCGGCGGCGAACTACCTGCATCGGTCCGGAGCACCGAGGAACTACCGAAGCGCGATCTTCGCCTACAACCATGCCGGTTGGTATGTCGCCGAGGTCGAGCGCTGGGCGGCCAGGTATCGAGGATCGACGCTCTCGGACGCGTCGGGTGTCTCGCTCGTTGACGGCTATGTCCAGCCGGGCGGTGCAGCCGAGGGAGCCGACGAGCGCCTGGCGGCGCTGACCTCGACGACGGTCCGGTTCATCGCCGGGACGCGTGCGTCGCTATCGCCGAGCGACGGCCATCAGGCGCTGATCCCGGCCGGCGTGCCGGCCGTCGTACAGGCGATGCTCGTGGCTGGAGACGAGCTGCAAGGTTTGCCTTACGGACCCGACGGTCATCCCGATCCGCGCGGCGCGCTGGAGGAGGATTGCTCGAGCACTGTCAACTACGTGCTCTACAGGTCGGGCGTCCGGTCGATAGGTGAAATAGTGAACGAGAATCCACTCGCGCAGGACTATCTCCACTGGGGCCTTCCGGGGCCGGGCCGGTGGGTGACGATCTACTCGACCACGACCCCGGCGGATCACACTTTCATGACGATCGCGGGACTTCGGCTCGACACGAGCCACAACGGCACGGACACAGGTCCGAATCGCAACGAGGACGGCCCACGCTGGCGCATCCTCGATCGGATTCCGGCCTGGGCACACTGGTCGGTGCGCCATCCGCCGGGCCTCTGAGGCAACACGCCGCGGAGCCCTGCGGAGGAGTACTCTCCGCCGTGTCGGTGGCTATCAGTAAACGGTCTGTGACAGCGGCGTGAAGCGCCGCGCGAGGAGGGGGTCGGAGATGAGGTTGGGGAACTTCGGGGGTGGCGCGATCGTCCGCGCCGGCGTGGTCTTGGCTCTTGCATTGGGATCGCTGGCAGCGTCGCCGGCGCTGGCGGCGGCGAGTGCCCCGACGGTGAGGTTGGTGACGCCGCCGATCGGTCGCACGAGCGGCAATACGGATGTCGAAATTCGCGGTAGCGAATTCAATGGCGTGATCGCGGTCTACTTCGGCTCTACACCGGCGAAATCGTTCATGGTGAGGGACTCGGAAGGGCTCACGGCGGTATCGCCGCCGGCTGCGGGTCCGGGCACGGTCGCGGTCACGGTCGAAACGGCCGAAGGTGTCAGCGAAGTCGGCGAAAGGTCGAGCTTCCAATACCTGCAACCGCCGGAATTCGGCACGTGCGTGAAGCTCGGCTTCGGCAACGGGTCGTTTACGGCGAGCGGCTGCCAGACGGAACAGCGCTCGACGTTCGGCAACTCGGAGTTCGAATGGTTCCCGGGGTTCGAAGGCTCGCGGCCGATCGTCAAACACGGCTTCACGCTGACGGCGGCGAAGGGGATGAAGCTCGAAGGGACGACCCGCAGGTACTACGGCTACAACCAGATCGTCTGCACGCACGGCAGCGCGACGGGCGAATACTCGGCGGCGAAACAGGTCGAGGTCAGCGCGATGGCATTCACGGGCTGCTCGAGCCGGATCACGGGCACGTGCACGAGCGCGGGCGCGGCGCCTGGCGAAGTGCGCTTCGAGCCGCTCACGGGCACGCTTGGCGTCACCGAACTCAAATCGGGCGAAAAGGCTTCGGTCGGGCTCGATCTGAAGGCCACGTCTGGCGAAACGCTCACGACGTTCTCGTGCTCCGACCCTGTGAGCGTGCGCGGCGACCTGATCGTCGGGTTGAAAACGCCCGACAAAATGGTCGAAAAGATCAAATGGGCGGCGAGCGAGAGCCATGGCGTGCCGAAGACGCGCTTCTTCATCGGCGGCGCCGAAGCAGTGCTCGAAATGGACTTCAAAGAAGCCGGCTACGAACGAGCGGGGCTGAAACTGAGTGCGAATGGGCTGAACGAAGAAGCGATCGACTTCAACACGAAAATCTAGCCGTCGGCAGTCGCGGGTCGCGGCCGTAAGGCGCCAAGGGCATGCGCTGGACGTTGTAAGGTCCGGCGCATGCCGACGCGCAACGTCGACTACCTGCTGATCGGCGGCGGCCTCGCGTCGGCCAACTGCGCGCGCTGGCTGCGCGAGGAAGGCGCCGACGGCACGATCGCGCTCGTCGGGCGCGAGCCGGACCCGCCGTACAACCGCCCGGACTGCTCGAAGGGTTACCTGCAGGGCAAGGAGGACCGCTCGGAGGCGTTCTTCCGCCCGAACGAGTGGTGGGAGGAGCAGAACATCGAGCTGATGCTGCGCACGAGCGTGACGGCGCTCGACCTCGACGCGAGCACGGCGAAGCTCTCGAACAAGGAAGAGCTCGGGTTCGGCAAGGCGCTGCTCGCGACGGGCGCGAACGTGCGCCGCCTGAACGTCGACGGCTGCCACCTCGAGCAGATCCACTACCTGCGCACGCTCGGCAACTCGCAGGCGATCCGCGAGGGTGTCAAGGATGCGCACGAGATCGTCCTGATCGGCGGCTCCTACATCGCGTGCGAGGTCGCCGCGTCGCTGACGCTGATCGGCAAGCACTGCACGCTCGTGATGCAGGAGGAGCACACGCTCGAACGTGGCTTCGGCGCGACGGCGGGGCGCTTCTTTCAGGAGCTGCTCGAAGCGCACGGCGTGACGGTCCACGCGAGCGACGAGCTCGAGCGTTTCGAGGGTGAGGAGAGCGTCGCGCAGGTCGTCACGCGCAACGGCCTCGAGCTCGACGCCGATGCGGTCGTGATCGGCGCCGGCGTGACGCCCGATGTTCAGCTCGCGCAGCGCGCCGGGCTCGAGCTCGGCGAGCGCGGTGGCGTGCGCTGCGACTCGCGCCTTCAGACGAGCGTGCCGGGCGTCTACGCGGCCGGCGACATCTGCGAGTTCGCCTCTGAGATCCGCGGCGGCGAGCGCGTGCGAATCGAGCACTGGGACGTCGCGTTCAACCACGGCAAGACGGCCGCGCTGAACATGCTCGGAAAGGACGTCGCGCACACCGAGGTGCCGTACTTCTTCTCGGTCTTCGCCGACTGGGGCGAACTCGAGTACGTCGGGCCCGCATACGAGTGGGATGAGGAGATCGTGCGCGGGTCGCTCAAGGACGGCAAGTTCACGAACTGGTACCTGAAGGACAACGTCGTCAAGGCCGCGCTGACGTTCGGTCGCTCAGACGATCTCGACGCGGCGCGCGAGCTGATCGTCGCCGGCGAGACGCTCGACGATGCTCGGCGCGCGGCACTTGCCGATACGAACACCGATCCAAATAATTAATTCGATCTTTGCCGAGCGCCGAGCCTGTGCGACGGTGCGTGGGCGGGGCCTATGCCCCGCCGCGGAGCGTCCCGGATCTCATCGGCTGCACCGCTAAGCATCGCCACCGTCGACGCGCCCGGCGAAGCCCGTCGGCAGCCGGTTCAGCTCGTGCGAGGCGATCACGCGGTCGATCAGCCCGTACTCGCGCGCCTGCTCGGCCGTGAAGTAGCGGTCGCGGTCCATGTCGTCGTGCACGCGCTCGAGCGGCTGGCCGGTGTGCTTTGAGTAGATCTCGTCGATGTGGCGGCGCAGCTCGAGCGTCTCCTTCGCGTGGATCTCGATGTCGGCAGCTTGGCCCTGGAAGCCGCCTGAGGGCTGGTGGATCAGGATCCGGCTGTTCGGCAGCGCCATGCGCTTTCCGGGTGCGCCACCGGCGAGCAGCAGCGAGCCCATGCTCATCGCGACGCCGAAGCAGATCGTCTGCACGTCGGGCTTGACGAACTGCATCGTGTCGTAGATCGCAAGGCCCGAGTAAACGACGCCGCCGGGCGAATTGACGTACAGCGAGATGTCCTTCTCGGAGTCCTCCGACTCGAGGTGCAACAGCTGCGCGACGACGAGGTTCGCGACCTGGTCGTCGACGGGCGTGCCGATGAAGACGATTCGCTCGTTGAGCAGGCGTGAGTAGATGTCGAACGAGCGCTCGCCGCGCGCGCTCTGCTCGACGACCATCGGGACCAGTGGCATGTTGGCTATCCTTTCGACAACTTGACGGTTGTCAAACGACAATAGCAACCACTTGGTTGTCAAGGAGGCGGCGCATACATGCCAGCGAGCAGAGAGATCGAGATCGAGGCTAGGCCGGAGGATGTCTGGGATGCGCTCGTCGACGGCGAGCGACGCGAAGATTGGCTTCAGGAGCCCGATCGCGAGGTGCACCTCGAGGTAGTCGAGGCGCCGAGCAGGCTCGTCTGGTGGTGGGGGGGCGAGGACGAGCCCGCGACGCGCGTCGAGTTCGAGATCGTCGCGGCGCCCGCCGGCGCGCGCGTGATCGTGACCGAGAGCGAGCCCGCGGCCTTCCCGCTGAGCACGCTCGCGGCGAGCTTCGCGCCGGGCGCCGGCTGCGCGCGTGCGGGCAGCCTCGCGGTGGTGGCGGCTTGAGCGACGAGCTCGGAGCCGTCTTCGCGGCGCTCGCCGACCCGACGCGGCGCTCGATGATCGAGGCGCTGCTGCGCGAGGGGACGACGAGCGTGCCGCGCCTCGGCGCCGAGCTGCCGATCACGCGCCAGGCCGTCGCGAAGCACCTCGCCGCGCTCGACCACGCGGGTCTCGTCGAGCGCGCGCCCGCGGACGGGCGCGAGGTGCGCTACCGCCTGCGCGGCGGCGCGCTCGTCGGCGCGAGCGAGTGGATCGCGCGAACGGAGGCCGCGTGGGACGGCCGGCTCGCGCGGCTGAAGGGCGCCGTCGAGGCCGGCGCCGGTTCGAGCGACTGACGAGCTTCCGCACACACATGGCGATCTCTACGTGCTTGCGCGTCGAGTAGCATTCGTCGCGTAAATACGGTCGGTGGTGAAGGGAAGCCGGTGTGAATCCGGCGCGGACCCGCCACTGTGACCGGGGATGTCCGTCGTAGCGCGCGAAAGCGCGCAGCCACCGAACCGCCGTCGCGGATCGGGAAGGCGCGAGGGATCGGCCCGGGAGCCAGGAGACCTGCCTCCGACCGAAAGCCCACAAGCCCTCGTGGAAAGGGGTTGGCTCACATGTCCCGTTCTCTCAGTGGTACCCAAAGGCCGTCGGCGCTCGTCACTTCGCTGGCCGCCGCGCTGCTCGTACTCGCCGCATTCGCCCTCGCCGGCGCTCCCTCGGCGCTCGCCTCGGCGAGCGTGACCGTTCGCGTCGAGGGGATCAACCAGACGCTGCTGCCGCCTACCCAGGTCACTACCGACGCCGCCGCGTCGGTGGTCAAGGACGGCAACAAAGAACACAGCTGCAGCGGCGCCAGCGCCGCGGGCGCACTGCAGCTCGCCACCGGCGGCAGCTGGAACGGCGAATGGTTCGGCGGCTTCGGCTACTCCGCCGAAACGATCCTCGGCGAGACGCACGCCTTCGAACCGGGCGCCGCCGCGAACTACTTCTGGAGCTACTGGCTCGACAACAAATCCTCCTCCGTCGGCATCTGCGAAGGCGAACTGCAGAACGGTGAGAGCATCCTCTTCTTCCCCGAATGCTTCAGCGAAACGGGTGCCTGCCCGGCGCCGCCGAACCCGCTCGGCGTCTCCGCCCCGGCCGTCGCCGAACGCGGCGCGCCCGTGGCCGTGACGGTGACCTCCTACGACAACGTCAGCGGAGCCGCCACTCCCACGGCCGGAGCGAGCGTGAGCGGCGGCGGCGCGAGCGCGAGCACCGACGCGCTCGGGCGCGCGACGCTCGCGATCCCGCAGACCGGGAGCATCCAGCTGCAGGTCACCGCGCCGGGCTCGGTGCGCACGGAGACGACCGTCTGCGTGCACAACGGCAACGACGGCACGTGCGGCACGACGAGCCCCTCCGGCGTCTCGAGCGCCGCACCCGGTACGAGCGCCGCCGCTGCCTACAAAGGCCCGTTCGCGGTCGTCGCGCATGCGACAGGCGTGCAGGAAGGGCACGTCTACCCGCGCGGGCGCGGGCCGAAGCTGCTGAGTGGCACGGTCGCCACGCACGCGGCGATCTCCTCGGTCGCGCTCGAGCTGCGCCGCTCCTATCGCGGCCGCTGCTTCGCCTACGACGGCGTGACCGAGCGCTTCAAGCACGCACGCTGCGGGCAGGGGAGCTTCTTCGCGGTCGGCTCGGCGCCGAGCTTCTCCTACCTGCTGCCGGGCGCGCTCGCGCCGGGCCGCTACGTGCTCGACGTGCAAGCGACCGACGCCGCCGGCAATCGCACGTCGCTCGCGCGCGGCACTTCGAGGATCGTCTTCTATGTCCGCTAGCGCCGCCTGGAGGCGAGCACGGCGATGAGCGCGATGCGCCGCGGAAGGCCGGTGTCGAGGCCGCGCGCGGCGCTCCGCTCACCCGTGCCGGCGCTCGCGGGGCTGCTCGGGGCGGGGCTTCTCGCGCTCGTCCTGCTCGCGTCGGGCTGCGGCCTCGGCGCGGGCAAGGCGCCGAGCGCCGTCGGCCTGCTCGTCACGCGCGACTTCGGCGCGGGGACCGTGCGCGGGTCGGTCGCCCCGAAGGTGCGTGGGCAGGAGACCGTGATGAGCCTGCTGGCGCGCAACGCGAACGTCACGACGCGCTACTCCGGCGGCTTCGTGCAGAGCATCAACGGGCTCGCCGGCGGCCAGGAAGGGGGGCGGCCCGTCGACTGGTTCTATTACGTCAACGGCGTAGAGGCGAGCAAGGGCGCGGCCTCGATGAACGTGCACCCGGGCGATCAGATCTGGTGGGACAGGCACGACTGGAGCGTGACCGACGACGTCCCGGCCGTCGTCGGCTCGTTTCCGCAGCCGTTCCTCAACGGGATCGGCGGCAAACGTCTGCCGGTGCGCGTCGAATGCGCCGATGCCGAGGGCAGCGCGTGCAAAGCGGTGACCAAGCGCCTGCGCGGCGAAGGCGTGCCGGCGGCCGTCTCGGCGCTCGGCAGCGGCGCGGGGGCGACGCAGACGCTGCGCGTCGTCGTCGGCCCGTGGCGAAAGATCTCAGGCGAATTCGCGATCCGCGAACTCGCCCGCGGCCCGCGCGCGAGCGGCGTCTACGCGCGCTTCGCGCCCGATGGCACGACGCTGACGCTGCTCGACGAGCAGGGCCGTGCCGTGCAGACGCTCGCCGCCGGCGCCGGCCTGATCGCGGCGACGCGCAGCGGCGAAGACGCTCCGGTGTGGGCCGTGACGGGGACCGACGAAGCCGGCGTCGAACGCGCTGTTGCGTCGTTTCGCCGGCCGGTGTTGCGTGACCGCTTCGCCGTCGCGGTCGGCCCGGCCGGAGCGCTCGCCCTGCCGCGCCCGGGGGCCAGAGCGTGATCGGGACGCTGCTCTTCTACAAGCGCCTCGCGAGCCCACTGCACGCGACCCGCGCGAGCATCGCCGCGCTGTGGGCGCTCGCGCTGACGGCGGCATCGCTGATCCTCTACCACCCGCTGGCCCTGCTGGCGCTGCTGCTCGGCGTGCTCGGCGCGGCGTGGGGCGCCGGTGTCGGTCCTCGGCTGATGCGCTCGCTGCGCACGGCCGTGATCGTCGCGCTGCCGATCGTGCTCGTCAACGTGCTCGTCAGCCGCGAGGGGCTGACCGTGTTCGCGCGGCTCGGCGACCTCGGTCCGTTCGGCCAGGGCGACCTGACGCTCGAGGCCGTCGTGTACGGCGGCGTGATCGCGCTGAAGGTGACGTTGCTGATCTTGATCACGGCGCTCGCCGGGCTCGCGATCGACCCCGATGAGCTGCTGCGTCTGTTTCGCCGGATGTCGTTTCGCTCCGCGCTGACGGCGACGCTCGCGACGCGGATGCTGCCGGTGCTCTCGGCCGATTCGCAGCGGCTGGCCGAAGCGCAGCGCACGCGACCCGGCGGTGCGCCGGGCGGCGCGCGCGGCCGCGTCGCGCTGCTCAGCGCCGTCGTCGCGGGCTCGCTCGACCGCGCGATGGACGTCGCCGCGACGCTCGAGGTGCGCGGGTTCGCCGCGGCGCGACGCTCGCATGGATCGCCTCGCGCGCCGCGCCGTGCCCTCTCGCGTCACGACCTCGCCTTCGCCGCTTCGGCGCTCGCGATCCTGGCGCTCGCGCTCGTCGGGCGTCTCAGCGGGATCGCCTCGTTCGTCGCCTACCCGCAGGTCCGCTGGCATCTGGACGCGGGCACGGGCGCGCTCTGCCTCGCGCTGATCGCGGCTGCCGTGCTGCCGTTCTGCGACCGCCGAGGGATCGAGTCGTGAGCGGCGCGCTGCTCTCCTTCGAGCACGTCACCTACCACTACCCAGCTTCCGCCGCAGCGGCGCTGAGCGATGTCAGCTTCGCCGTGCAGCCCGGTGAGTTCTGCCTGCTCGCGGGGCTCTCGGGCAGCGGCAAGTCCTCCTTGCTGCGCGCCGCGTGCGGCCTCGCGCCGCACTTCCACGGCGGGCGCTTCGCCGGACGCGTCGAGCTCGCGGGCCTCGACACGCGCGAGCACGGTCCGGCGCGACTCGGCGCATTCGCCGGCGCGCTGTTTCAGGACCCGGAGACGCAGCTCGTCACGAGCACCGTGCGCGCAGAGCTCTCGCTCGCGCTCGAAACGCGCGGCCACGGCGCGACGGCGGTCGCGCGCGGCGTCGAGGAGGTCGCGCTCGCGCTCGGCATCGACGCGCTGCTCGACCGCTCGACGCAGGAGCTCTCCGGCGGCGAGCAGCAGCGCGTAGCGCTCGGCGCGGCGCTCGCCGGGCGCCCGCGGATCGTGCTGCTCGACGAGCCGACCTCGCAGCTCGACCCGGTCGCGGGTGACGAGCTGATCGCGCTCCTGCGCAGGATCAACCAGGACTGGGAGACGACGATCGTGCTCGCCGAGCACCGCCTCGAGCGCTGCCTCAGCGCCGTCGACCGCGTCATCGCGCTCGACGGCGGGCGGGTCGTCTGCGACGGCGAGCCGCAGGCGTTCGCGCAGTGGGCCTCCAACGGCGCGCCCGCGCTGCAGACCCCGGGCGCGAAGCTGTTCGCGCTGGCCGGGCTCAGCCCGGCGCCCGTCGGCGTGCGCCAGGCCCGCGCCGCGCTGCGCGCGCGTGCGCTGCTGCCGGCGCAGCAGGACACGGGCGCGCTCGCCGACCCGCGTAGCGGCACCGGCGCGAGCGAGCCGGCCGGCCCGCGCCGCCGCGGCCGCCGCGCCAAGCAGCCGCGGCCGGCGCTCGCGCTGCGCGGCGTGTGGCACGAGCTGCGCGAGGGGCCGGCGATCCTGCGCGGCGTCAAGCTGACGCTCACGCCTGGCGAGAGCGTCGCGCTGATGGGGCGAAACGGCGCCGGCAAGTCGACGCTCCTGCGCCACGCCGCCGGGCTGCTCGAGCCGACGCGCGGCAAGATCGAGCGCGCCGGGCGCGTCGCGCTGCTACTGCAGAACCCCGGCGACTACCTGATCCACGAGCGCGTCGAGCAGGAGGCCTCGCCGCAGGCGCTCGCGAAGGTCGGCCTGAGCGACATGGCCGCCCGCAATCCTCGCGACCTCTCGGGCGGCCAGCGCCAGCGCTTGGCGCTCGCGATCGTCACCGACGAGCGCCCGCCGAGCCGGAGCGCCGGCGCCTCGGAGCCGCTCGCGCCGCCGGCCGTGCTCGCGCTCGACGAGCCAACGCGCGGGATGGACAGGCTCGCCAAGACGGAGCTCGCCGAGGAGCTGCGCAGGCGCGCGGCGGAGGGCCAGGCGGTGATCGTCGCCACGCACGACCCCGAGTTCGCGGCGGCGTGCGCGCAGCGCGCCGTCCTGCTCGCCGACGGTCGCGTGATCGCCGACGGGCCGACGGCGGAGCTGCTCGCGGGCGGCTGGTACTTCGCGACCGAGACGGCGCGCATCCTCGGCGGCGCCGGCGGCGCGCTGCTGCCCGAGCAGGGCGCCGAGCTGCTGCGCGCGGCCGCGACGGTGGAGCTCGCCTCGTGAGCTGGCCGCTCGCCTCGTTCCTGCTCGTCGCGGTCGTTCTCGTGGCCGGCTGGCTCGCCTACGAGCGCTCGCGGCCGTCGGCGCGGATGGTCGCCGTCGTCGGGACGCTCGCGGCCGTCGCCGCGCTCGGGCGCGACGCGTTCGTCGCCGTCCCGGACGTCAAGCCGATCACGGCGATGACGCTCGTCGTCGGCTACGCGCTCGGGCCGCTGCCGGGCTTCTCCGTCGGCGCGCTCGGCATGCTCGCGTCGAACTTCGTGCTCGGCCAGGGCCCGTACACGCCGTGGCAGATGGCCGCCTGGGGTCTCGTCGGCCTCGCCGGTGCGGCGCTCGGCGCGCTCAGCGGGCGGCGCCTCGGGCGGGTCCAGCTCGCGCTCGCGGCGGCGCTCGCGGCGCTCGGCGCGAAGGAGCTGATGAACGTCTACCAGTGGACGCTCGGCGCGAGCCACACGCCGGCCGCGTTCCTCGCGGTCGCCGGCACCGGTCTGCCGTACGACCTCGCCGACACGATCGCGAGCTTCCTGTTCGGCCTCGCCTTCGCGCCGGAGCTCGCACGGCTGCTCGCGCGAATGCGCGCGCGGATGGACGTCTCCTGGGAGGCGACCGCAACCGACGCGAACCCGCCGCAGGCGCAAGCCGGCCCGCCCGCGCTGCGCTCGCTCGGCGCTTCCGGCGGGCTCTCGGCGCTCGTGCTCGCATCGACGCTCTGTCTCGGCGCCGCGCACGTGGCATTCGCGCGAGCGCCGTCCGCCGCGCCGAGATCGTCCGCCGTGCTCGCTGCGCCAGGCCCGCGCGCGCGGGCCGCGGCCTCGCTCGGCCGCGAGGTCGCCTACCTCGTCTCGGCGCAGAACAGCGACGGCGGCTTCGGCGCGGCGAGCGGCCAGCGCAGCGGCGAGCTGTACACGGCCTGGGCCGCGATGGGCCTCGCCGCAGCCGGGCGCGACCCGGCGACGCTGAGGCGTGGCGGGCGCTCGGTGCTCGACTCGCTGCGAGGCGAAGCGTCGACGGTGCAGAGCCTCGGCGACGTCGAGCGCACGGTGCTCGCCGCGCGAGCTTGCGGCGCGTCGGCGTACTCGTTCGCCGGGCGCAACCTCGTCGCCGAAGTCCTGCGCGCGCGCGGGCGTGACGACTCCTTCGACGAGCAGGTCAACCTCAGCGCGTTCGCGATCTTCTCGCTGCGCGCCGTCGGGCACTCGGCGAGCTTCGCGCCGATCCGCGAAGCGGCCGGCTGGATCGAGCGCCAGCAGAACCGCGACGGCGGCTTCGGCTTCGGCGGGCGCGGCTCGCGCAGCGACGTCGACGACACCGGAGCCGCGCTGCAGGCGCTGGCTGCGGCCGGCGCTCGCAACAAGCGCGTGCTCGCCCTCGCGACCGCATATCTGATCCGCTCGCAGGGCGCCGACGGCGGCTTCCCGCAGGACTACGGCGGCGAATCGAACGCGCAGTCGACGGCGTGGGCCGTGCAGGGCCTGATCGCGGCCGGGCGCAGCCCGAGCACGGTTCGTCGCGGCGGCAGCCGCACGCCGACGGGCTACCTCGAAACCCTGCTCGCGCCGAACGGCAGCGTGCGCTACTCGCGCACGAGCGCGCAGACGCCGGCGTGGGTCACCGCCCAGGCGCTGATCGCGCTCGCCGGCAAGACGTTCCCCGTCGCCGGCTGACGGCCCTCAAGCCGCCTGAGCCGCTTCAGCGCCGCTTTAGCGCCGCTCCTACCCTTTAGGGATGGCAGGAAACGCCTATCCGGCTGCCTCGCTGCCCGCCGAGCGCACGCCCGCTCGCTCGCGGCGGCCGAGCGTCCGCGCGCCGCTGCTGCTCGCGGCGGCGTGCGTTCTCGGCCTCGCGCTCGTCTGGGGAGTCGCCGCGCACGTGCACGCCGTGCGCGTCGCCGACGCGCGGCTGCTGCACGACTTCACGCTGATCGAAGGCGGGCGGATCAACTCGGCCGCGCAGACGCTGCTGTCGCTGCTGAACGCCGGTCAGTTCGTGATCTGGGCGCTCGCGCTCGTGCTGTTCGCGCTCGCGCGCGAACGCCCGCGCCTGGCGCTCGCGATCGTCTTCGTCGTGACGCTCGGCCCGTTCACGGCCGAGCTGCTCAAGCCGCTGCTCGCGGTCTCGCACGTGAGCATCGGCGAAGACCGCCCGATCGGCGCCGCGTCGTGGCCGAGCGGGCACGCGACGGCGGCGACGGTGCTGGCGCTCAGCGCCGTGCTCGTCGTCCCCTCGCGCTGGCGCTCGCTCGCGCTGGCGCTCGCGGTTGTGTTCCTGCTAGCCGTCGGCGCGGCGCTGTTGATCCGCGCGTGGCACATGCCGAGCGACGTGCTCGGCGGCTATCTGCTCGGCACCTTCTGGACGGCGCTCGCGCTGGCGGCCGTGCGCGCGTCGGAGCGGCGCTGGCCATCGCGCGCCGCGCGGCGGAGAGCTGGAGACGGAGCCGGGCCCGGCGCCGAAGACGCGCGCGCCGAGCGCCTCGCGCCACTGCGCGGTCGTCGCGCCGAGGTCTAGTCGCTGCCCGGAGCGTCGCCGGCGCCGTGCGCGCCGGGCCGCCACAGCGGCTCGCGCTCCTCGGCGCCGGGCTCCTGGTTCGCGGCGCGGCTGAGGATGAACAGCAGGTCCGAGAGCCGGTTGAGATAGCGGACGGCCTCGGCGCTGCCGTCCTCGCCGACGGCGATCGCGCGCCGCTCGGCGCGACGGCAGACGGTGCGGCAGACGTGCAACTGCGCGGCCGCCGGCGTACCGCCGGGGATCACGAACGAGCGCAGCGGCTCGAGCGTCGCGTTGACCTCGTCGCAGGCGTGCTCGAGCCACTCGGTGTAGTCGGCGCCGACGCGCAGGCGCCCGCGCGGGTCGGTGCCGGCCGGCGAGCCCTCGGCGGGCGGCGGCACGGACAGGTCCGCGCCGATGTCGAGCAGGTCGTTCTGCACGCGCCGCAGCCAGTCGGCGAATTGCGCGGGCAGCCCCGGCGCGAGCAGCGCGACGCCGATCGTCGCGTTGAGCTCGTCGACGGTGCCGTAGGCCTCGACGCGCGGGTGCAGCTTGGAGACGCGGCTCATGTCGCCGAGGTGCGTCTCGCCGCCGTCGCCGAGCTTCGTGTAGATGCGGGTCAGGTTGACGGTCATCGCTTGGCCGGCGCTTGCCGGCAACCCCGATGATAGGCGCGCGGGGCGGCTCCTTGCAGGCGGCCGCGCGCTTGTCTGTGCCGATGAGCACACCGCACGTCGTCTCGATGGGATACGTTCTCGCCCTTCATGCGGATAGGTGTTCCGAAGGAGACCGCGGGGGGCGAGCATCGTGTGGCGCTCGTGCCTGAGGTCGTGAGCAAGCTCAAGGCCAAGGGCCTTGACGTCGTCGTGCAGAACGGCGCGGGTACGGACGCCCTCGTTCCGGACTCGGCCTTCGTCGAGGCCGGCGCCGAGCTGAGCGCCGATGCTGCCGCGATCTGGGCCGCGGACGTCGTCGTGACGATCGCGCCGCCCGACCCTGAGCAGATCCGCTCGCTCGGGCAGGGCTCGATCCTGATCGGCTTCCTCGCGCCGCTGTCGAGCCCGCAGACGACGAAGGCGCTCGCCGACGCCGGCGCGACGGCGTTCGCGATGGAGGCGATCCCGCGGATCTCGCGCGCGCAGTCGATGGACGCGCTGTCCTCGCAGGCGAACGTCGGCGGCTACAAGGCCGCGCTGCTCGGCGCCGAGGAGATGGGCCGCTTCTACCCGATGTTGATGACCGCCGCCGGGACGATCCCGCCGGCGAAGGTGCTCGTGCTCGGCGTCGGCGTCGCCGGGCTGCAGGCGCTCGCGACGGCGAAGCGCCTCGGCGCGCGCACGACCGGCTACGACGTCCGCCCGGAGGTCGCCGAGCAGGTGCAGTCGCTCGGCGCCGCGTGGCTCGACCTCGGCCTCGAGGCCAGCGGCGAGGGCGGCTACGCGCGCGAGCTGACCGACGAGGAGCGCGCGCAGCAGCAGCAGGCGCTGACGGACGCGATCAAGGGCTTCGACGTCGTCATCACGACGGCGCTCGTGCCCGGGCGCCCGGCGCCGAAACTCGTCACGGCGGAGGCCGTCGAAGGGATGAAGCCGGGCTCGGTGATCGTCGACATGGCCGGCGAGACGGGCGGCAACTGCGAGCTGACCGAGCCGGGGCAGACGGTCGTCAAGCACGACGTCAAGATCGTCTCGCCGCTGAACCTGCCGGCGAGCATGCCCGAGCACTCCTCGCAGCTGTTCGCGCGCAACGTGCTCGCGCTGCTCGAACTGCTCGTCGGCGAGGACGGCGCGCTGAAGCTCGATTTCGATGATGAGATCGTCGCCGGAGCGTGTGTCGTGCGCGACGGCGAGATCGTCAACGCCGGCGCGAAAGCGGCCGTCGAGAAGGCAGGAGGAGCCGCGGCATGATCTTGGCCAGCACCCTGACGACGAACCTCGCGATCCTCGTGCTCGCGGGCTTCATCGGCTTCGTCGTCATCTCGAAGGTGCCGAACACGCTGCACACGCCGCTGATGTCGGGCACGAACGCGATCCACGGGATCGTGCTGCTCGGCGGCCTGTTGATCGTCGGCGCGTCGGGCAACGGCGTCTTCAACAAGATCATCCTCGTAATCGCGATCGCGTTCGGCACGATCAACGTCGTCGGCGGCTTCCTCGTCACCGACCGGATGCTCGAGATGTTCAAGTCCAAGCCGAAGGCCGCCGTCAAAGACGACGCCGCCGCGGGCGGCGACGGCGAGGGGAAGGGCCCGGCGCAATGATCCTCGGCACGTTCCTGCAGGACCAGAGCTTCCTCGACGTCCTCTACATCATCGCCTTCGGCCTGTTCATCCAGGGCCTGCGCGGTCTCTCCGGGCCGACGACTGCCGTCCGCGGCAACCGCATCGCGGCCGTTGGCATGACGATCGCGATCGTCGCGACGCTGCTGAACAAGTTCGAGGGCAACTGGGGGCTGATCGTGCTCGGCGTCGCGCTCGGCGCGGCCGTCGGCATCCCGGCGGCGCGCCAGGTGAAGATGACGGCGATGCCGCAGATGGTCGCGCTGTTCAACGGCGTCGGCGGCGGCGCGGTGTTCCTGATCTCGTGGTCCGAGTTCCGCCTGACCGACGGCTACACGGGCGTCGCGACGTACATCACCGTCTTCTCGCTGTTCGCCGCGATCGTCGGCTCGGTCTCCTTCTGGGGCTCGAACATCGCCTTCGGCAAGCTCCAGGAAATCATCCCCGGACGCCCGATCAGCCTCGGCTCGGCGCAGCAGATCGTCAACCTCGTGCTGCTGATCCTCGCCGTCGCGGCGGGCATCGACATCGCCGCGGGCAACCACTCGGAGGTCATCTTCATCGGCCTGCTCGTCTGCTCGGCGCTGCTCGGCAACGCCGTCGTGCTGCCGATCGGCGGCGCCGACATGCCCGTCGTGATCTCGCTGCTGAACGCCTTCACGGGCCTCTCCGCCGCGGCGACCGGAATCGCGCTGAACAACACGGCGCTGATCGTCGCCGGAATGATCGTCGGCGCTTCGGGCTCGATCCTGACGAACCTGATGGCCGTCGCGATGAACCGCTCGATCCCGGCGATCGTCGCCGGCGGCTTCGGCGGCGGTGGGGCGGTCGAGGGTGCCGAAGGCGCCGGCGAGCACGCCGGCACGGTCAAATCGACGAGCGCCGCCGACGCGGCGATCCAGCTCGCCTACGCCAATCGCGTCGTGATCGTGCCCGGCTATGGCATGGCCGTCGCCCAGGCCCAGCACGCGGTGCGCGAGCTGACGAAGGAGCTCGAGAAACGCCAGGTCGAAGTCAGCTACGCGATCCACCCCGTCGCCGGGCGCATGCCGGGGCACATGAACGTGCTGCTCGCCGAGGCCGACGTGCCGTATGACCAGCTCAAGGAGATGGACGAGGCGAACCCCGAGTTCCAGCGCACCGACGTCTCGCTCGTGATCGGAGCGAACGACGTGACGAACCCGGCCGCGAAGAACACGCCGTCCTCGCCGATCTACGGGATGCCGATCCTCGAGGTCTCCGACAGCCACTCGGTGATCGTGATCAAGCGCTCGATGAACCCCGGTTTCGCGGGGATCGAAAACGAGCTCTACTACGACCCGAAGACGGCGATGCTGTTCGGCGACGCGAAGTCGGCCGTCAGCGAGATAACGGCCGAGCTCGGCGAGCTCTGAGCAGTAGCGCGGCGCCCAGGCGCGCCTCGGCCGCTCGACGCTCTGCGAAACTGCGCGCGTGATCGAGCGCAGCCAGGCGCTAGCGGCGCTGAGCGAGGAGGAGTTCGACGTCGTCGTCGTCGGCGGCGGCATCACCGGCGCCGGCGTCGCGCTCGACGCCGCGACGCGCGGCTACAGCGTCGCGCTGCTCGAGCGCGCCGACTACGCCTCGGGCACGTCGAGCCGCTCGAGCAAGCTCGTCCACGGCGGCCTGCGCTACCTGCAGAACTTCGACCTCGGCCTGGTCCGCGAGGCGCTGCTCGAGCGCCAGCTGATGGTCGCGCTCGCGCCGCACCTCGTGCGCCCGCTGCCGCTCGTCGTCGCGGCGTTCGACGGCGCCCACCCGGACCGGCTCGTCGGCGTCGGGCTGAACCTCTACGACGTGATGTCCGTCGATCGCAGCCGCCTGCGCTCGCGGCGCGGAAAACGCGCGCGCGCCGGCGGCGAGCGGCGCTCCTCCTCTGAGTCCGCGATCGAGCCGGGCGCGGCGCCCGCCGCCGACGGCGGCGAGTCGTGGAGCCCCGAGCGCCACCGGATGATCTCCGGCGAGGAAGTGATCGAGCTGCTGCCGGCGCTGTCGGCGCGCGAGCCGACGAGCGGCTACCTGTTCTACGACTGCCAGACCGACGACGTGCGCCTCGTCCTGACGGTGCTCGGCGAGGCCGAGCGCTTCGGCGCGATCTGCGCGAACCGCGTCGAGGTCACGGGCCTGCTCGAGCAAGACGGGCACGCGCAGGGGGTGCACGCGCGCGACCTCGAGAGCGGCGAGCGCTTCGACGTGCACGCGGCGAACGTGATCAACGCGACCGGCGTGTGGGCCGACGAGCTGCGCCCGCAGGAGCTGCACGACGAGGCCGAGCTGCCGCGGATCCGCCCGAGCCGCGGCACGCACATCACGCTGCACCACGACGATCTGCCGCTCGTCGGCGGCGCGATCGTGCCGGCCGGCTCCGGCCGCTCGATCTTCGCGCTGCCGTGGCTCGGGCACACGCTGATCGGCACGACCGACAACGACTACGAGGGTCCGCTCGAGCACATCGAGCCATCCGAGGAGGACGTCGAGTACCTGCTCAGCGCCGTCAACGAGTTCTTCGGCTCAGCGCTCGGCGCCGGCGACTTGACGGGCGCGTTCGCCGGCGTGCGCCCGCTGATCTCGACCGGCGATCCGAAGAAGTCGGTCGACATCTCGCGCAAGGCCGAGCTGTACGAGACGTCCTCGGGGATGATCACGATCACCGGCGGCAAGCTGACGACGTGGCGGCGGATGGCGAAGATGACCGTCGACCGGATCGTCCTGCGCGACGCGCGCGACGCGCCGTGCCGCACGCACGAGATCCCGCTCGGACAGGCGATCTCGGTCGATCAGCTGCCGCGCGTCGAGGGCGTCCCGGAGGAGTCCTACGCGCCGCTCGCCGCCCGCTACGGCCACGCGGCGCACGAGGTGCTCGCGCTCGCGGGCGAGCGCGGCGAGCTCGCGCAGCCGATCGTGCCGGGCCTGCCCGACCTGCTCGCCGAGGTCACGCTCGCCGCCCGCCACGAGCAGGCGCGCAGCATCGGCGACGTGCTGCTGCGGCGAACGCGCCTCGGCCTGCTCGCCGCGCGCGAGCTCTCCGCGGCGGACGGCGACGGGCCCGTCGCGCGCGTCGCCGACGTGCTCGCGAGCGAGCTCGGCTGGGACGCGACGCGGATGCGCGAGGAGATCGAGCGCTTTCGCGTCGAGGCCCGCGCCGAGGGCCTGCAGGCACCGTGAGCGGCCGACCGAGCGCTGCCGCAGCGCAACGGCGGCGTGCTCGCGCGCGCCGGCGAGGCGTGCGGCCGTGGCGCCGGGCTCGCCGGTGAGAGCGCCCGTGTACACGCTGAAGGCCGGCAAGCACACGCTCACGCTCGGCGAGCGCCCGCTGCTGATGGGCATCGTCAACGCCTCGCCGGACTCGTTCAGCGACGGCGGCAGGCACCGCACGCTCGACGCGCAGGCGCAGCTCGCCGAGGAGCTGCTCGCGGCGGGCGCCGAGATCGTCGACATCGGCGGCGAGTCGGCGACGACCGGACGGCCGGCAGTCGCCGCCGAGCAGGAGATCGAGCGCGTCGTGCCGCTCGTCGAGCGCGTCGCCGGAGCGCTCGGCGCGCTCGTCTCTGTCGACACGTACAAGCCCGCCGTCGCGCGTGCCGCGATCGCCGCCGGCGCGAGCATCGTCAACGACGTCAGCGGGCTGCGCGATCCGGCGCTCGCCGATGTCTGTGCCGCGAGCGGCGCGGCGCTCGTCCTGATGCACACGCGCGCGGCGCCGCGCGAACGCCTGCAGGACCCCGAGCTGTACGACGACATCACGACCGAAGTGCTCGCGTTCCTGCACGAGCGCATCGGCGTTGCCGAAGCCGCCGGCGTGGCGAGCGAGCAGCTGATCGTCGACCCCGGTCCGGACTTCGCCAAGACGCCCGCGCAGACGATCCGGCTGCTGGCCGAAGCCGATCGGCTGCACGAGCTCTCACGGCCCATTCTGATGGCCGTCTCGCGCAAGGACTTCATCGGCGCGCTGACCGGCCGCGCGCCGCGCGAGCGGCTCGCCGGCACGCTCGCCGCGCTCGCGCACGGCATCGAGCACGGCGCGCACATCTTCCGCGTCCACGACGTCGCCGCGGCGGCCGACTTCCTCTCCGTCCGTGCAGCGCTCGCCGGGATCTCGGTGCCCGGCAGGGATCTCGCGCTCGCCGAGGAATTGCGTCACGACCGTCCTCGCGACTGACCGGGCGCGAGCGCGCCGCACACGAGCGGACCGTGCCCGCCCCCGATGCAGTCGCTAGGCTGAGACCTGTAACGGGTGCCTGCCGCTGTCCAACGCGGTGGGACGCCAACCACCCATCCGACTACAAGGAGACGAGAAAATGGCAGCAGTGCTCGAGCGCACCGAGCTGGAGGCAAGCCCTCTGGCCGACCTGCACGCGATCGCCGATCAACTGGGGCTCGACGGCTTCAGGCGCCTTCGCAAGGCCGATCTGATCGACAGAATCCTCGGCGAGAAGTCCAGCGACGATGAGCCGAAGGACGATGCGACGGAGGAGGACTCGGAGTCCTCCACGCGCAGCCGCCCGCGCCGCCGCGGCGGTCGCTCGCGCCGCTCCGCCGCCTCGCGCGACGATGCCGACGACGGCGAGAAGGCACAGGCCGAGGAGCCCGAGGACAGCGACGAGGGCGCCGAGGCTCCCCGCCCGAAACGACGCGGCCGCACGCGCGCGGAACGAGCGAGCGCGAAAGACAGCAAGCGACCCGAGGCCGACGGCGACGCGAGCGACGACGACGACGCGGCGGTCTCCGCGCCGAAGGGTTCGGACGCGCCGAAGGGCTCTGAAGCGAAAGGCTCCGGCTCGCGCGGGAGAGGCGGCAAGGCAGCGAAGGGCTCCGACGACGGCGACGGCGGCGGCGAGCTCGCCGAGGGCGTCGTCGAGGTGCTCGGCAACGGCTCGGCCTTCCTGCGCATCGACCCGCCTGAGCCTTCCGACGGCGACGTCTACATCTCCGCCGCGCAGGTGCGCCGCTGCGAGCTCGTCTCCGGCGACAAGGTCGCCGGTCCCGTGCGCACGCCGCGCCGCTCCGAGCGCTACCCGTCGCTCGTTCGCATCGACACGATCAACGGCGCCTCGGCCGACGAGGTCTCTGTCGGCACGCGCTTCGAGGACCTGCCCGTCGACTACCCGGCCGAGCGCTTCGCGCTCGAGTCGAAGGACGCGACGCTGCAGGCGATCGAGTGGCTGACCCCGTTCGGCCGCGGCTCGCGCGTGCTGATCGTCGGCGCCGCGCGCGCAGGCAAGACCGAGACGCTGCGCGGGCTGCGCGACGCGCTCTCGGCGAGCAAGGACCTCGAGCTCTCGCTCGTGCTCGCCGGCGCGCGACCGGAGGAGATCTCAAGCTGGCAGGAGGGCGACTCCGAGCCCGCCGCCGCGCTCAGCTTCGCCGCCTCGGCCGACACGCAGGGGCAGGCCGTCGAGCGCGCGATCGACGCCGCCAAGCGCGTCGCCGCACGCGGCGGCCATGCCGTCGTGCTGATCGACAGCCTCGACGGGCTGCACCCGCACGCGGCGCGCAAGGCGCTCGCGGCCGCGCGCAACCTGCGCGAGGGCGGCTCGCTGACGATCGTCGCGACCGCGACGCAGCCGTTCGGCGGCGAGAGCACCGTCATCGCGCTCGACGTCGCGCTGACCTCGACCGGCGCGCAGCCGATCCTCGATCTCGCTGCGAGCGGCACGCTGAAGCCCGAGCTGCTCGTCGGCAAGGATGGCGCGAAGGCGATCGCCAAGGCGCACGCAAGCGCGCTCGAGGGTTAGAGACGAAGTAGGGGAGCGGCTGGTCCGGAGCGCCGGGCTAGCCGCGGTACGCGACTCGGCCCCACGACGGCTCGGACGCGAGTTCGATCGGTTCGCCGCCGGCATCCGTCAGCGGGTCCGTCGGCTGCACGTAGGCGAAGCCGCCCGTCTCTTCGTCGAAGGCCACGCTCAGCTCGCCCTCGTTGACGCGCTGATCGAGCCATGCGCCGCGGAAGACGAGGCGGCGCAGCCAGTGCACGAGCGAGCGCTCCGCCGGGCCGACGAGCTCCGGCCAGCAGTCGTTGACGTGCTGGCCGAGCGCCGACGCCGGGTCTGAGATCTCGCCGTTGACCGCGAGGTTGACGAGGTCTTCGAGCTCCTCCTCGCCGAGGCGCCCGCCGACGAAGCCGACCTTGATCGCCGCCTGCTCGCAGCGCTCGGAGAAATCGGCCTCGTTGAACGTGAAGCGCAGCTCGCCGTATTCGAGGACGAAGTCCTCTCCAGAGTCGTAGTTTCCGCGGCGTGAGGTGTCCATAAGGGTCATCGCGGGGGACACCTGCCCCCCGGATCGTCGGGATCATACGGTGGGTTCCTGCTCGGGCGGCTGCGATGCACGGGATTTTGCACCGATTCGGTCCTGCCAAATTCAGCGGCGCCGGATCGCCGCGCGAGGCGCAATCGGGCCGAGTGGCCCGAGCGGCCGAACGGCTCGCGCCGCAGCTTGCTCCTAGCCCGGGCAAACGGCGATTCCGCCCTGCAACGGCGATCCGCTCTATACGCTGCGCAGATGGCGCGCCTGTCTCAACACGGCCTGCGACGCGTGCTCGGCACGAGCGCGCTGTTCTCGACCGCCTACGGCAACGTCGGCTCCTCGATCTACTACGCGCTCGGACTCGTCGCCTCCTACGCGCTCGGGCTCACGCCGATCGTCTTCCTGATCACCGGCGTGATCTTCTACCTGACCGCCGCGACGTACGCCGAGGCGACCGCGATGTATCCCGAGGCCGGCGGCTCCTCGAGCTTCGCGCGCCACGCCTTCAACGAGCTCTGGTCGTTCTTCGCCGCATGGGCGCAGATGCTCAACTACACGATCACGATCGCGATCTCGGCGTTCTTCGTGCCGCACTACATCGGCGGGCTGTTCTGGCCCGCGCTCGAACACGGGCCCGGCGACATCGTCTTCGGGATCGCCGTCGTCGCCGTGCTCTCGCTCGTCAACGTCGTCGGCGTCAAAGAGGCCGCCGGGCTGAACATCGTGCTCGCGATCACCGACCTCGCGACGCAGCTGCTGCTCGTGATCGTCGGCATCGTGCTCGTGCTCTCGCCGCACGTGCTGATCCACAACGTGCACCTCGGCATCGCGCCGAGCTGGAAAGACTTCCTGATCGCGATCCCGATTGGGATGATCGCCTACACCGGGATCGAGACGATCTCGAACATGGCCGAGGAGGCGCGCGACGAGACGAAGACCGTTCCGCGCGCGATCAAGTTCGTCGTGCTCGCCGTGTTCGCGATCTACGCCGCGCTGCCGATGGTCGCGCTCTCCGCGCTGCCCGTGCACAAAGGCGCCGACGGCAAGTACACGACGCTGCTCGGCACCGCCGAGGACAAGGGCGGCTTCGCCGGCGACCCCGTGCTCGGGATCGTCAAGCACCTGCATCTCGGCGCGCTGCAGGGCGCCGGCGAGATCTACGTCGGGCTGCTCGCCGCGACGATCCTGTTCATCGCCGCCAACGCCGGGATCATCGGCGCTTCGCGGCTCGTCTACTCGATGGGCCTGCACCGCCAGGTGCCCGATCGCCTCAGCCGCCTGCACCCGCGCTTCTCGACGCCCTGGATCGGGATCCTGCTGTTCGGCGGCATCGCCTGCCTGACGATCATCCCCGGCCAGGCCGAATTCCTCGGCAACATGTACGCGTTCGGCGCGATGCTCTCGTTCACGATCGCGCACCTGTCCGTGATCCGCCTGCGGATCAAGGAGCCTGACCGGCCGCGGCCCTATCGCGGGCCCGGCACGATCACGATCGCCGGGCGCCCGCTGCCCGTCTTCGCGCTGCTCGGGATCCTCGGCACGGGTCTCGCGTTCGTCGTCGTCACGGCGCTGCACCTCGCCGTCGCCGCCGCCGGCGTGTTCTGGCTCGGCTTCGGCATGCTGCTGTACGTCAGCTTCCGCAAACAGCAGGGGCTCGACCTGCGCACGACCGTCAAGGCGCCGCGGCCCGAGCGCCCGCCAGACTTCGCCGAGTTCGACTACCGCACCGCGCTCGTGCCGATCTTCGGCAAGGACATCGGCGCGAGCGTGCTCGGGCACGCCGCGAAGCTGATCGGCGAAGAAGGCGTCGTCTACGTGATCTACGTGCTGCCCGTGCCGAGCCAGCTGTCGCTCGACGCCGGCCTCGAGCAGGAGGAGGCGCACGGGCGCTCAGTGCTCGAGAGCGCGCGGATCCAGGCGCGCCGCGCCGGGATCAAGATCCACACCGGGCTGATCCGCACGCGCAACCCCGGCGCAGCGCTCGTCGAGGAGGCCAAGCGCGTCGACGCCGACGTCATCTACTGGTCGACGCTGCACGCCTCGACCGGCGACCAGCGGCTCGGGCCGACCGCCGTCTACCTGCTCAGCAAGCGCCCCTGCCGCGTGATCATCGAGACCGAGAACCCGCCCGCGCGCCCGCGCGAGCGCGCGCCGGTCCCGGCCTGAGCCGGGGCGGGGGAGCGGGGCCGATGGCAGGCGAGCGGCTTCTCGTCTGCGACGACGACCCGCACATCCGCCGCACCGTCGGGCTGCTGCTGCGCGATGCCGGCTTCGAGGTGCTCGCCACCGCGAGCGCCGGCGAGGCGCTGGACGTCGCCGCCGTCGAGCGCCCGCGCCTGGCGATCGTCGATCTGATGCTGCCCGACCACGACGGCGTCGAGCTCTGCCGGCGCCTGCGCGAGTGGAGCGAGATGCCGATCCTCGTGCTATCCGCGATCCACGACGAGCAGAAGAAGATCGAGGCGCTGCACGCCGGCGCCGACGACTACGTGACCAAGCCCTTCGGGCCCGGCGAGCTCGTCGCGCGCGTGCAGGCCGCGCTGCGCCGCGCCGGGCGCGATCGCGGCGAGCCGCGCGTGCAGCTCGAGCGCCTGACCGTAGACCTCGCCGCGCGCGCCGTGTATTTCGAGGAGCAAGAGCTGCACCTGACGCCGATCGAGTTCTCGCTGCTGCGCACGCTCGTGCTCAACCGCGGCATGCTGATGACGCACTCGCAGCTGCTCAGCGAGGTCTGGGGGCCGCAGTACGCCGACGCGACGACCGTCCTGCGCACGCACATCGCCAACCTTCGTCGCAAGCTGCGCGTCGCCGACCCCGAGGACCGCTTGATCCGCACCGATCCCCGCGTCGGATATCGCCTGCTCGCTTGAGCGATAGTCACTGCCGGCGCGCGGGCAGCACGCGACACGAGCAGCCGCGAAAGCGGCTCATCTTTATGAAATCTGCACGCGCGAGCGGCGATTCGTGACGTCAGCGTGATGCCCGCGCGCCTAGCGTCGGTCACGTGGAGATCGCTCCCGCCGCGATCGCGCGCACGCCTGCGGGACGGCGCTAGATGGCTCGCCTCTCTGAGCACGGCCTGCGCCGCTCCGTCGGCGTTCCCGGCCTGTTCGCGACCGCCTACGGCAACGTCGGCTCCTCGATCTACTACGCGCTCGGGCTCGTCGCCGCGCACGCGCTCGGGCTCACGCCGATCGTCTTCCTGTTCGCCGGCGGGCTGTTCGTGCTCACCGCGAAGACGTATGCCGAGGGCGCCTCGATGTTCCCCGAGGCCGGCGGCTCCTCCTCGTTCGCCCGGCACGCCTTCAACGACGTCGTCTCGTTCTTCGCCGGCTGGGCGCTGAGCCTCGACTACATCATCACGATCGCGATCTCCGCGTTCTTCGTGCCGCACTACCTCGGCGCGTTCTTCCCCGTGCTCACGCACAACCCCGGCGACATCATCGGCGGGATCGTCACGATCGCGCTGCTCGCCGGCTTGAACATCCGCGGCCTCGGCGAGTCCGCGAAGCTGAACATCTTCCTTGCGCTCGCCGACCTCTGCACGCAGGTGCTGCTCGTCGGGCTCGGCTTCGTGCTCGTCTTGAAGCCCGGCCTGCTCGTCTCGCAAGTCCACCTCGGGCTCGCGCCGAGCTGGACGCAGCTCGTCTTCGCGCTGTCCGTCGCGATGGTTGCCTACACCGGCATCGAGACCGTCTCGAACATGGCCGAGGAGGCCAAGGACCCCGGCCACGACATCCCCAAGGCCGTCAACTACGTGCTGATCGCCGTGCTCGGCGTCTACGCCGGCATCTCCGTCGTCGCGCTCTCCGCGCTGCCCGTGATCCATCACGGCGCCGGCTTCAGCCACGCGCTATCGCAGAGCTATCCGCATGCGGGCTACGCCACCGCGCTTGGCGGCAAGTTCGAAAACGATCCCGTGCTCGGCATCGTCTCGCGCCTCGGCCTGCACGGGACCGTCCTGACGGTCGCCAAGGACTACGTCGGCGTGCTCGCCGCGACGATCCTGTTCATCGCCACGAACGCCGGCTTGATCGGCATCTCACGGCTCTCCTGGTCGCTCTCCGAGCACCGCCAGCTGCCGAGCCTGTTCTCCAACCTGCACCCGAGGTTCCGCACGCCGTGGTTCACGATCATCGTCTTCTCCGTGCTCGCCGGCGTGCTGATCCTGCCCGGCGAAACGACGCTGCTCGGCAACCTCTACTCGTTCGGCGCGATGCTCTCGTTCACGACCGCGCACGTCTCCGTGATCGCGCTGCGGCTGAAGCAGCCAGACCGCGAGCGGCCCTACCGGATGCCGTGGAACGTGAAGATCCGCGGGCGGCCGATCCCGCTGACGGCCGTGCTCGGCGCGATCGGCACGTTCGGCGCGTGGTGCGCCGTCGTCGCGCTGCACCCCGAGGCGCGCACGATCGGCATCCCCTGGATGGTGCTCGGCATGGCCGGCTACTACGTCTACCGCAAGCGCAACGGCATGCGGCTGCGCGCCTCCTACAAGATCGAGCGCGCGCAGCGCCCACCCGACTTCGAGGCGTTCGACTACCGCACCGCGCTCGTGCCGATCTTCGGCGCAGACGTCAGCGCCAGCGCCCTGCACAGCGCCTCGAAGTTGATCGGCGAGGACGGCGTCGTCTACGCGATCTTCGTCCTCGTAGTTCCGCCGCAGCTCTCGCTCGAGTCCGGCCTCGTCGACGAGGAGGCGCACGGGCGCTCCGTGCTCGAGAGCGCGCGAATCCAAGCCCGCCGTGCCGGGATCGAGATTCACACCGGGCTGATCCGCACGCGCCATCCAGGCGCCGCGCTCGTCGAGGAAGCCCAGCGCGTCGGCGCCGACGCGATCTACTGGTCCGCGATCCACGCGCCCGCCGGCGAGCAGCAGATCGGCCCGACCGCCGCCTACCTGCTCAGCAAGCGCCCTTGCCGGATCATCATCGAGACCGACAACCGCGCTGTCCGGGGGCATAAGGCGCCGGCCGCCGCCCGCGCGCCCGCGCCGCCTCCAGCCGCGCCGCTCGCCCGCTAGCCGAGCGCCGAGCTCAGCGCCTCGTCGAGCTGCGGGTGTGCGAACTCGTAGCCGAGCACGAGCGGCTTCGCCGGCACGACGCGCGCGCCCTCGGTGACGATCTCCGCCATCTCGCCATACAGCAGCTGCAGTGCGACGCCTGGTACTGGCAAGAACGCCGGGCGTTTCAGCGCGCGGCCGAGCGCGCGCGAGAAGTCGCGGTTGCTCAGCGGCTCCGGTGCCGTTGCGTTGACCGGGCCGCTCCAGCGCTCGTCCTGCAGCGCGGCGACGTACATCCCGACGACGTCGTCGCGGTGGATCCACGAGATGAACTGGCGACCGCCCGCGACCGGGCCGCCGACACCGAGCTTGAACGGCGGCAGCATCTTCTCCAGCGCGCCGCCGTTCTTGTCGAGCACGACGCCCGTGCGCACGAGCACGACGCGCATGCCGAGCTCCGACGACGCCTTCGAGGCCTCGCGCTCCCACTCGACGCAGATCTCCGCGAGGAAGTCGGCGCCCGGCGCCGCGTCCTCGTCGAGCGGCTCTTCGCCGTGCGCGCCGTAGTAGCCGATCGCCGAGGAGCTGACGAGCGTGCCCGGCGCGCTCTCGGCCGCGCGCAGGCCCGCGAGCAGGTTGCGCGTGCCCGTCACGCGGCTCTCGCGGATCGCTCGCTTGGCGCTCGCGCTCCAGCGCTGCGCGACGTTCTCGCCGGCCAAGTGCACGACCGCGTCACGGCCCTCGAGCGCCTGCGCCGGCGCCGGCTCGCTCAGCAGATCCCAGTCGAACGCTTCGACCGGCGCGAGGCCCGCCTCGCCGAGGCGCTTGCGCGCCCGCTCGGAGTCGCGCGTCAAAACGCTGACCTGCGCGCCGCGCTGCTGCAGCGCGCCGACCACGTGCGGCCCGATCAGACCCGTCGCTCCAGTGACCGTTACGCGCATGCCGTCCATAGACCTACCCTCTCATACGCACCGCTACCCCGGTTGGGTCAGCGCTCGCTGCTGCGCCGGCGGTCTGCACCCGCGTCCGCGGCCCGCCGCCCGCGCCGGCTGGCCGGGGCTCAGCTCGCCGAGTTCCCCGTGAGCGTGTCGCCTTGGGCGAAGCCGACCTCGTTGCCGGCGCGCGCCATGCCCGTCGCGCGCGCCTCGTCGGCGACCGCTTTCGCCACCGCCGGCGCGACCTCGCGGTTGAAGACCGACGGAATGATGTAGTCCTCGCGCAGTTCCGACTCGTCGACCGTGTCCGCGATCGCGTGCGCTGCCGCCATCTTCATCTGCTCCGTGATCGTCCGCGCGCGCACGTCGAGCGCGCCGCGGAAGATCCCCGGGAAGCACAGCACGTTGTTGATCTGGTTCGGGTAGTCCGAGCGTCCCGTCGCGACGATCCGCACGTACTCGGCCGCCTCCTCCGGGCTGACCTCCGGGTTCGGGTTCGCCATCGCGAAGACCATCCCGTCCTTGTTCATCCGCGCGAGCGCTTCGGGCGGCAGCACGCGCGCCCCCGACAGGCCGATCAACAGATCCTCGCCGTCGAGCACGTCCGCTGGCGTGCCCGCGCGGCGATCCGGGTTCGTCGCCTCGGCGAACCAGCGCTTCGTCGCATTCATCGAGCCGTCGAGGTAGTCCTCGCGATCGACGTGCAGCGCGCCTTTGGAGTCCGCGCCGATGATTTTCTTGACGCCGCCCGCGAGCAGGATCTTCGTCACCGCGATGCCCGCCGCGCCGAGGCCGATGATCAGCACGTTGAGCTCCTCAAGGCGCTTGCCCGTCAGCTTGACCGCGTTCAGCAGCGCCGCCATCACGACGACCGCCGTGCCGTGCTGGTCGTCGTGGAAGACCGGGATGTCGAGCTCGTCCTTGAGGCGATCCTCGATCTCGAAGCAGCGCGGCGCCGAGATGTCCTCGAGGTTGATCCCGCCGAAGCCCGGCGCCATCAGCTTGACCGCCTTGATGATCTCCTCCGTGTCCGTCGTGTCGAGGCAGATCGGGAACGCGTCGACCTCCGCGAACTCCTTGAACAGGCAGCACTTGCCCTCCATCACCGGCATCGCCGCGCGCGGGCCGATGTCGCCGAGCCCGAGCACGGCCGTGCCGTCGGAGACGACCGCAACCGTGTTGCGCTTGATCGTGTATTGGAACGCGCGATCCTCGTCGTCGGCGATCGACAGGCAGACGCGCGCGACGCCCGGCGTGTAGGCCATTGAGAGGTCCTCGCGCGTCTTCAGCGGGTGCTTGTTGCGCTGTTCGATCTTGCCGCCGACGTGCAGCTGGAACGTGCGGTCCGTCGTGTCGATCACCGCGACGCCGTCGACCGCCTCGATCGCCGCGATGATCCGCTCCCAGTGATCCTTGCCCGAGGCGTCGACGACGATGTCTCGCAGGCTGTGGTTGCCGTCGACCTCGACCAGGTCGACCGCGCCGACCTCGCCGCCCGCGTCGGCGATCGCGCCCGTCAGGTGCCCCAGCGTGCCGTGCGCGTCGTCGATGTTGACGCGAATCGTGAGACGGAACTGCGCGCTTGGTTGGGCGCTCACTCGGACTGCTCCTCGGTAGTTGGGCGGCACGGCATGTTAGGCGACGGCGGGCTTGCGGGATGACGACGTAGCCGCGATCGATCCGCCGCGGCCCGCGAGCGCTCGCCGCGCGCGACCGGCTCACCAGCGCGCTGCTCGTCCTCGTAGAGTGACGCTTCGATGCCTGCCGACAGCACGAGCTCGAAGCCGAATGCAGCCGCCGCGCCGCCGGCCGGCGAGCGGCGCTTGTTCCTGATCGACGGGCCGAGCCTCGTCTACCGCGCCTTCTTCGCGCTGCCCGAGTCGATCGCGACCTCGACCGGCGTGCCGACGAACGCGATCTTCGGCTTCGCCTCGATGCTCGTCAAGATCGTCACCGAGTACGGCGTGCAGCCGACCGTCGTCGCCTGGGACGCCGGCACCTCCGGGCGCACCGAGGTCTTCTCCGACTACAAGGCACAGCGCCGCTCGCGCCCGGACCTGCTCAAGCAGCAGTGGCCCGCGATGGAACCGCTCGTCGAGGCGTTCGGCTACTCAAATGTGAAAATCGACGGCTACGAGGCCGACGACGTGATCGCCTCGCTGACCGAGCACGCGCTGCACGCCGACCCGCCCGTGCCCGTGATGATCGTCACCGGCGACCGCGACGCCTTCCAGCTGATCGACGGCGACGGCCTCGTCAAGGTGATGGCGACTTCGCGCGGGATCACCGACACGAAGATCTACGACCGCCAGGCCGTGATCGACCGCTATGGCATCGCGCCCGAGTCGATCCCCGACTTCTACGGGCTGAAGGGCGACACGTCCGACAACATCCCCGGCGTCCCCGGGATCGGCGACAAGACCGCGAGCGAGCTGATCCAGAGCTACGGCACGCTCGAGGACGTGCTCGCGAACATCGAGCAGATCAAAGGCGCCAAGCGCAAAGAGAACCTGATCGAGCACGCCGAGAACGCGCGGATCTCCAAGCAGCTCGCGACCGTCCAGCGCGACGTCGCCGTCGACTTCGACGTCGCCGCCGAGCATACGCGCGAGCCCGACCGCTCGCGCGTGCGCGAGGTGTTCCGCGAGTACGAGCTGCGCGATCCGCTCAGGCGCCTCGAGGAAGCGCTCGGCGACCCCGACGTCGCCGCGCCCGCGCTGCCGGCCGAGGTCAAGCTGAGCGCACGCCTGCGCGCCGGTCGTCCCGCCGATCTGGCGGGCTTCGCCGCCGGCAAGGGAGGAGCGGAAGAGCTCGCGCTCGTCGTCCGCGAGACCGAGACGCCCGAGGGCGAGCTGTTCGCCGAAGGCCCTCCATGGCGCTTCGCCGCGGCCGCGACGACCGGCAACGGCGCCGAGGTGCTCGCCGGCGACTGCGACGGTCCCGAGCAGGTCGTCGTCGCGATCGGCGAGCGCGCCGTAGTCGCGCACGACGCCAAGGCGCTGCGGCTCGTGCCGCCGGGCCTTGCGCACGACACGCTGCTCGGCGCGTTCCTGCTCGAGCCCGCGCGCCGGCGCTTCCCGTTCGACGAGCTCTGCGAAGAGCGCGGCCTCGCGAGCGACCTCGAGGACCCGCTCGGCTCCGACGCGGTGCTGCTGCGCGCGCTCGCCGCCTGGCAGCGCGAGCAGATCGCCCAGCGCGGCCTCGACCGCGTGATGAGCGAGATCGAGCTGCCGCTCGTCGCCGTCCTGCGCGACATGGAGCTGCTCGGCGTGCGGCTCAACCTCGAGCGCCTCGCCGAGATCAGCGGTCGCGTGCGCGAGGAGCTGCTCGCGCTCGAAGAAGAGATCTTCCTGCTCGCCGAAGAGGAGTTCCTGATCTCCTCGCCGCAGCAGCTCGGCGAGATCCTATTCGAGAAGCTCGGGCTCTCGCGCAAGCGCCGTGGCAAGACCGGCTTCTCGACCGACGCGCGCGTGCTGCAGGCGATCCGCGACGAGCACGAGATCATCCCGAAGATCGAGCGCTGGCGCGAGCTCTCGACGCTCGCAAAGACATATCTCGACGTGCTGCCACAGGTCGTCGACGAGCGCTCGCGGATCCACACGACGTTCCTGCAGGCCGGCGCGCAGACGGGCCGCCTCGCGAGCACGAACCCGAACATGCAGAACGTCCCGATCCGCACGCCGCTCGGGCGCGAGATCCGCGGCTGCTTCGAGGCCGAGGACGGCAACGTGCTGATCTCGGCCGACTACTCGCAGATCGAGCTGCGCGTGCTCGCGCACGCCGCCGACGAGCCCGTGCTGAAGCAGATCTTCCTCAACGGCGAAGACGTCCACACGGCGACCGCCTCGCAGGTCTTCGAGGTCACACCAGACGCGATCGACCCCGGCATGCGCTCGAAGGCGAAGATGATCAACTACGGGATCGTCTACGGGCTCTCGGACTTCGGCCTCGCCGACCGGCTGAACATCCCGCGCGAGGAGGCGAAGGAGTTCATCGACGCCTACCTCGGGCGCTTCACGCGCGTAGCCGCGTTCATGGCCGAGACGATCGAGCGCGCCAAGGAGCAGAGCTACGTGACGACGCTGTGGGGCCGGCGGCGTCAGATCCCCGAGCTGCAGGCGCGCAACTACCAGGTGCGGATGCTCGGCGAGCGGCTCGCCGTCAACACCGTCATCCAGGGCACCGCCGCCGACATCATCAAGCTCGCGATGGTCCGCACGCACGCAGCGCTTGCCGAGTCCGGGCTGCAGACGCGGCTGCTCCTGACGATCCACGACGAGCTGCTGTTCGAAGGGCCGCCCGCCGAGTCCGACGCCGCGACGGCGCTCGTCGAGCGCGAGATGTGCGGCGTCTGGGAGCACGAGCCGCCGCTCGGCGTCGACGTCGGAGTCGGGCAGAACTGGCTCGAAGCGAAGTAGCCGGCGCTAGGAGACCTCGGCGTAGGCCTCGGCTAGCAGGTGCACGCCCTGCTCGATCGCCGGCTCGGCGAGATTGCCGTAGCCGAGCAGCAGCGCCGGCTCGCCGCTCGCCGCGTAGCGATGCAGCGAGAGTCCCTCGACGCCGACGCCGCGAGCAGCGGCCGCACGCACGACGTCCGCCTCGTCGACGCCCGCAGGCAGACCGACGAGCACGAACAGCCCGGCTGCGCCGCGACTCTGCACGCTCGCCTGCGGCAGCCGGCGCGCAAGCGCCGAGATCAGCGCCGCGCGCCTGGCGCGGTAGCTCAGCCGCATGCGCCTGATGTGACGATCGAGCTCGCCTCCGGCGATGAAATCGCGCAGCGCGAGCTGTCCGACGATCTCCGAGCCGCCGTCCTCGATCGTCTTGCCCGCGGTCAGCTCCCACGTCAGCCACGACGGGAGCAGCATCCAGCCGAGGCGCAGCCCCGGCGCCAGGCGCTTGCTGGCCGAGCCGATGTGCGCGACCCGTTCGGGTGCGAGTCCCTGCAGCGCGCCGACGGCGACGCGGTCGTAGCGGTACTCCGAGTCGTAGTCGTCCTCGACGATCAGGTTTTCCTCGCCGGCCCACTCGATCAGCGCCGCGCGCCGCTCCGGGGTCATCACTGCTCCGGTAGGGAACTGGTTGGCCGGGGTGACGAGAACCGTCGAGACCTTCGCGCGCGCGAGCGCGTCGATCGCGATGCCGTCCTCGTCGACGGGGATCGGGACGATCTCGAGGCCGGCCTGCTCGACGATCAGCCGGTGGGTGTGCCAGCCCGGCTCCTCGAGCGCGATCCGTTCGACGCCACGTCCGCGCAGCGCGCGGCAGAGCAACGAGAAGCCCTGCATGAAGCCCGCGCAGAGCACCAGGTGCTCGGGGTCGGCGTCGCATCCCCGGACGCGGCCGAGATGTTCGGCGAGCGCTTCGCGTAGCGCCGGTGCGCCGCGCGGGTCGCCGTAGCCGAGCGCGTCGAGCGGCGAATCGCGCAGCGCCGTGCGCACCGAGCGCATCCACGCCTCGCGCGGGAAGCCGGCGAGGTCGGGCAGGCCCGGGTGGAAGTCGTAGGCGTAGTGGGGCAGCAACGAGCCCGCCGGGGGACGCTCGACGGCGTGCACGACGCGTGCAACCCTGACCGGCGCTCCCTGGCGCGTCGTCAGGTAGCCCTCCGCCGCGAGCTGCCCGTAGGCCTCGGAGACGACGCCGCGCGAGACCCCGAGCGTGCCCGCGAGCGCGCGCGTCGAGGGCAGCGTCGCATCGGCCGCCAGCACCCCCGAGCGGATTCGCTCGCGCAGCGAGTGCTCGATCTGCGTGTGCAGCGGCAGCTCGCCGGTGCGATCGATCTCCACGAGCACGTCGGCTCCCGCAACTGGTCCTCTCTTAGAGTCCACTACTGGAACTGTAAAGAAGGCCAGTCGTGGCGTAACTTCGATCGGGCTAAATCGCCACGCCAGCCGCGCAAGCGGTACGCGCGACGTCTCCCGTTCAACACCGGAGGTATCGAAATGAGCTCCACTGCACGCAACGGCGTCGCCAGGCGCGAGATCACGATCGTCGGAGGCGGCCTCGCCGGCCTCGTCTCGGCAATCGCCTGCGCCGAGGAGGGCGCACGGGTACGGCTGCTCGAGGCGCACGACCGCCTCGGCGGCAGGGGGCGCAGCATGGACGGCCCGTACAAGGCCAACCTCGGCCCGCACGCCCTCTATACGGGCCCGTTTTGGAACTGGATGCAGAAACGCGGCCTGCTGCCCGAGCACGTGCGCCCGAGGCTCACCGGTGCGCGTGTGCGGCTCGCCGGCGCGGTCAAGCTGACGCCGCCGCTCGGCGCGATTCCCTCCGTGCTGCGCCTGCGCGGGCGCGAGGCGCCGGTCGACATGGACTTCCGCACGTGGGCCGCGACGCACACCGACCCGACGACCGCCGAGATGCTCTCGAGCGGCGCCGGCGTGTACACGTTCCACCACGATCCCGGCGCGCTGTCGGCGGCGTTCGTCTGGCCGCGCACCGTGCGGCTGCTGCTGTCGGTGCCGATCGGCGTGCGCTACCCCGTGGGCGGCTGGAGCGCGCTGATCGCCACGCTCGAGCGGCGCGTGCACGAGCTCGGCGTCGACGTGCAGACGGGCGTGCGTGTCGAGGAGCTTCCCTCGGGCGGGCCCGTGATCCTCGCGACCGAGCTGCAGCACGCGCGCGAGCTGCTCGGCGACGACAGCCTGCGCTGGCCGAGCGGCAACACGGTGTGCCTGGACCTTGCGCTGAAGCACCGTCGCGGAGACCCGGCGATCGTCTCCGATCTCGACGAGGCCGGGTGGATCGGGCGCTACTCGACGACGAATCCGTCGATCGCTCCCGATGGCGAGGAGCTGGTCCAGGCGCAGATGCCGATCCGCCCGGGGGAGGGCGCTGAGCAGGCGGCTTCGAGGCTCGAACGGCTGCTCGACGCTTCGCTTGACGATTGGCGCGGGCGAGAGACGTGGCGGCGCCGGCAGGTGATGGACGGGCGCTCAGGCGCGCTCGACGCACCCGGCACCACCTGGCGCGACCGTCCAGCTGTCGATCGTGGCGACGGCGTCTTTCTTGCCGGAGACACGGTCGCAGCGCCCGGGCTGCTTTGCGAGGTCTCCTGGGCAAGCGCCGTCGAGGCGGGCCGGCTCGCGCTCGCCGCGAGCGGCGCCGGCGCCGGCGCCTCGGCTGCCCCGGCGCTGCGTCAAGTCGCCTGAAGCCGGCCAGGACGCTCGACCCGTAGCCGGCAACGCGTCGCCGCGGTCGTCGTCGCGGCGACGCCGGGTGCTCAGGCCGAGACGGCGGCGAGCCGCGAGCGGGTCAGCGCGCGAGCTCCATCGGCGACGAACGCCGGTGGAGCGATGTCGAGATAGCGGTCGAACACCCAGCCGCACAGGCGGCGGTTCTCGAAGCAGCGGATCACGGTCGCGAGCGATCGGCTCGGCGTCGTCAAGCCGGCCGCCTGCTGCGCGCGCAGCATCCACGCGAACTTCTTCGCGTGCGCGGCCGAGAAGTCGCCGTAGCGCTTCAGCGCGCGCTCGCGCGTGATCCGTCCCTCGACGACCGCGCGCAGCTCGCGCCCGCATGCGAGCCCGAAGTAGAGCGCCGTGCGAATTCCCTCGGCCGTCAGTGGGAGACAGTGCCCGGCCGAGTCGCCGACGAAGAACACGCCGTCCTCGACCGCGGCGCGCAGCTTGTGTGGGATCCAGTTGCCCTGGTAGCCCTCCGCCGGCAGGCCGAGGTCGCCGGCGAGCTTGACGGTCGGCTGCTTGACGTGGTCGGCCGGGCGGAACGAGCCGACGCCGACGCGCAGCTCGTCCTCGGCCGGGAAGCTCCACGAGTACCCCGAGCGGATGTAGCGCGGGTTGATCCACAGCTCCATCTCCTCGCCGCTGCCGTGCGGGTGGACCTCGAGGCCGCGCGACATCGGCGCGTTCGGCGGCTGGATCTTCGCGCCGTTGGAGAGCACGCGCCGCCAGCCGAGGCCGTCGACGATCAGCGGCGCCGTCAGCGGTCCGCGGTCGGTCTGCACGGTGTCGCCGTCGCGGCCGGTGACCGTCGCCGTCTGGAACTCGAGCTCGCCGTCGTCGGCCTGCTCCCACAACAGCGCGCACAGCTCGCGATAGTCGAACGTCGAGAACGACCACGGCAGCGACCAGCGCGAGGTGTGAAACGGCGAGTGCACGACGATCTCGTCGAACGTCTGGCGGTGCGAGGCCTCGAGCTCCATCGCGTTCAGCCAGCGCGTCGGCATCGCGCAGGCCGAGGTCTGGCGCTCGCCGATCTCGTAGCGATCGATCATCAGCACGCGCGCTCCGCTGCCCGCCAGCTCGCGGGCGATCGCCAGCCCGGCGAAGCTCGCGCCGCAGACGAGAACGTCGCAGTCGCGCTCCAGGCGCGTGCGCGCCTCACCCCGCGTCGTCGCTCGTACAGGCATCTGCCGAGCAATCATACGGACGCTCGCGTGAGCGATCCGGACGGCTCCGCTACGGCTGCGCTAGGCTTCGCCGGTGCAAACGGTGATGGAGAACCCGCAGGCCCGCGTGGTCGAGGGATCGAACGGCCTCCTTCTGGAGATCGACGGCACGATCGTCCCGAACTACGAGGCGACGTTCCGGACGATCGAGGAGGGCGAGGTCGTCACGGGCAACGTCGTGCGGATCGACAAGGACGAGGTCCTCGTCGACATCGGCTACAAGTCCGAGGGCGTCATCCCCGCGAACGAGCTTTCGATTCGCAAGTCGGTCGACCCGAAAGACGAGGTGCACCTCGGCGAGGAGGTCGACGCGATCGTCATGACCAAGGAGGACCAGGACGGTCGCCTGATCATGTCGAAGAAGCGCGCGCGCTTCGAGAAAGCCTGGAAACGGATCGAAACCGCCGCCGAGTCGGGCGAGCCGGTCGAGGGCACCGTCATCGAGGTCGTCAAGGGCGGCCTGATCATCGACCTCGGCGTGCGCGGCTTCCTGCCCGCGTCGCTCGTCGACATCCGCCGCGTGCCGAACCTCGACGAGTACATGGGCACGAAGATCGAGACGAAGGTGATCGAGCTCAACCGCTCGCGCAACAACGTCGTGCTCTCGCGCCGCGCGGTGCTCGAGGAGGAGCGCAAGGAGGTCCGCCAGCAGATCCTCGACCGACTGCAGCCGGGCCTCGTCGTCGAGGGCCAGATCTCGAACATCGTCGACTTCGGCGCGTTCGTCGACCTCGACGGGATCGACGGGCTGATCCACATCTCAGAGCTTTCCTGGTCGCACGTCAACCACCCGTCGGAGATCCTCACGATCGGCGACACGGTGAAGGTCAAGGTGCTCGACATCGACCGCGACCGCCAGCGCATCTCGCTCGGCCTGAAGCAGACGCAAGAGGACCCGTGGCAGCGGATCGTCGACACCTACAACGTCGGCGACGAGCTCGAGGGCAAGGTCACGAAGGTCGTCACGTTCGGCGCCTTCGTCGAGATCCTCGACGGCGTCGAGGGCCTCGTGCACATCTCCGAGCTCGCGCCGCACCACGTCGAGAGCCCGCGCGAGATCGTTCACCCCGGCGATGAGATCCGCGTGAAGATCCTCGAGATCGACTCCGAGCGCCGGCGCCTGTCGCTGTCGGCCAAGCGCGTCGAGGACCAGATCCTGCCGGTCTCGCGACCGGGCGAGCCGCAGGCCGAGCCGAGCGAGGCCGTCGACGGCGGCGCCGAGGCCGCGCCCGAGGCGCAGGCCGCTGAGACGCCGGCCGCCGAGGCGCCCGCGCCCGAGGCTGCTGCGCCCGCAGCACCGGCCGAGCCGGCGCAAGAGCCGGCGGTGCCCGAGGTGGGCGCACCCGTCGAGGAGACAGACGCCGTGCCGGCCGCCGAGGCCGCCGTTGCCGAGCCAGAGGCCGCGAGCGAGCCAGAGCAGCCCGCCGCGGCAGCGAGCGATGCTCCCGCCGAGGAGAGCGCGGCGCCGGCTGCCGCCGAGCCCGAGGCCGACGGCGCCGAGCCCACGCAGGACTGACGCGCCCCGCTCGGCGCGGCGCACGTGCAGATGAAGCCGGTCGTGCCGTTCGTTGGCCTGACGGGCGGCATGGGGGCGGGGAAGTCGACTGCCCTCGCCGCGCTGCAGCGGCTCGGGGCGACGGTGCTCTCGAGTGACGCCGTCGTTCACGAGCTCTACGCGCGCGACGAGGCATTGCGCGACGCCGTCGTCGAGCGCTGGGGCCCGGACGTGGCGCCGGGCGGCGTCGTCGACCGGGCGGCCGTGGCCGAGCACGCGTTCGCGAGCGCCGCGGAGCGCTCGTGGCTCGAGGGCGTCGTCTGGCCGCTCGTCGGTGCTCGCGTCGGCGAGTGGCTGACCGACGCGCGCGCCGAGCGAGCGGAGGGGGCTCCGTCGCCGCCGCGCGCCGCGATCGTCGAGGTGCCGCTGCTGTTCGAGGCCGGCCTGGAGGGGATCTACGACGCGACGATCGCCGTCGTCTCAGACGAGCAGGTGCGCCGCGAGCGCGCGGCCGCGCGCGGGCACGCGCTCGTCGACGAGCGCGCCGCACGCCAGCTCTCGCAAGCGGAAAAGGCCGGGCGTGCGACATACGTCGTGCACAACGACGGCAGCGAGCAGGAGCTCGAGCGCGCCCTGTCGGCGGTTCTTGACAAGCTAGGAGGATGAGCCGGGAAACGGCGATCAGGAGGCGTCCGGCGCGTAGCAGCGGTGTCAGGCGCAGAACGCTCGGGACGCTGCTCGCGCTCGCGTTCGTCGTGCTGATCGCGGTGCTGATCGCCTCGGGCGTGAACCACGCCGTGAACAAGCTCGGGCTGCCGCTGACGAACGCGAGCACGATTCGCAAGCAGGCGGCCGAGAAGCGCCTCGACCCGGCGCTGATCGCGGCGGTGATCTACGCGGAGAGCAAATTCGAACCGCGCGAGTCCTCGGCGGGCGCCGAGGGGCTGATGCAGATCCTGCCCGAAACGGCCTACTTCATCGCGCATCTCTCCGGCGGCAGCGCGTTCACGGCGAGCGATCTCGCGACGCCGAGCATCAACCTCGCCTACGGCAGCTACTACCTGCGCTATCTGCTCGACCACTACGACGGCGACGAGATGCTCGCGGTCGCGGCGTACAACGCGGGCCTCGCGAACGTCGATCGCTGGGTCGCGCGCGCGAAGGCGAACGGCGGCGAGCTGACGGTCGCGGCGATTCCCTTCCCCGAGACACGCGCGTACGTCGAACGCGTGCAGAGCGCGCAGCGCGAATACCGATCGACGTACGCGCGCCAGCTCGGGCTGTAGCGGCCGTGCTGCGAACCCCTTGAAACGCTCGCTACGGTAGAGGCAGATGCCTGACTTCAAGCTCGACTCGGTCTTCACGCCGACGGCCGACCAGCCGAAGGCGATCGAGGCGCTGGCCGAAGGCGTCGAGGCGGGCGAACGCTTCCAGACGCTGCTCGGCGCGACGGGCACGGGCAAGACGATGGCAATGGCCGGCGTGATCGAGGCCGTCCAGCGCCCGACGCTCGTGATCGCGCACAACAAGACGCTCGCGGCGCAGCTGTGCAACGAGTTCCGCACGTTCTTCCCGGACAACGCCGTCGAGTACTTCGTCAGCTACTACGACTACTACCAGCCGGAGGCGTACGTCCCGAGCCGCGACCTGTACATCGAGAAGGACTCGGCGATCAACCAGGAGGTCGACCGCCTGCGCCACGCCGCCACCGCCGCCGTGTTCGCCCGCCGCGACGTGATCGTCGTCGCGTCGGTCTCCTGCATCTACGGCCTCGGCTCGCCGGAGACGTATGAGATGAACATGCAGATCCTGCGCCGCGGCGAAGAGATCGACCGCGACAGGCTGCTGCGCAAACTCGTCTCGATCCAATACACGCGCAACGACTCGGTGCTCTCGCGCGGGACGTTCCGCGTGCGCGGCGAGACGCTCGAGGTGTTCCCGGCCTACGCCGAGACGGCGTTTCGCGCGACGCTGTTCGGCGACGAGGTCGAGCGCCTGCAGCACTTCGACCCGCTGACGGGCGAGCTGATCGAGGACGACCTCGAGCACGTCGCGATCTGGCCGGCGACGCACTACAACGTCAAGGAGGGGACGATCGAGGACGGCGTCGCGGAGATCGGTCGCGAGCTGAACGAGCGCTGCGAGCAGCTCGAGGCGGAGGGCAAGCTGCTCGAGTCGCACCGGCTGCGCCAGCGCACGCAGTACGACATGGAGATGCTGCGTGAGATGGGCTTCTGCTCGGGGATCGAGAACTACTCGCGGATCCTCGACAAACGCAAGCCCGGCGAGCGCCCTTACTGCCTGATCGATTATTTCCCGAACGACTTCGTCTGCTTCATCGACGAGTCGCACCAGACCGTGCCGCAGATCGGCGGCATGTTCGAGGGCGATCGCTCGCGCAAGCAGACGCTCGTCGACTACGGCTTCCGCCTGCCGAGCGCGATGGACAACCGCCCGCAGCGCTTCGAGGAGTACCTCTCGATCACGCCGCAGATGGTCTTCGTCTCGGCGACGCCGGGACAGTACGAGCGCACGAACTCGACGCGGATCGTCGAGCAGATCGTGCGCCCGACTGGGATCGTCGACCCGCGCGTCGAGGTCCGCGAGACGAAGAACCAGATCGACGACCTGATGAACGAAGTGCGCGTGCGCGTCGATCGCAACGAGCGCGTGCTCGTCACGACGCTGACGAAGAAGATGTCCGAGGACCTCTCGCAGTACCTGCTCGAGATGGGCTTCAAGACGCGCTACCTGCACTCGGAGATCGACACGCTCGAACGGATCCAGATCATCCGCGACCTGCGCCTCGGCGAGTACGACGTGCTCGTCGGCGTCAACCTGCTGCGCGAGGGCCTCGACCTGCCGGAGGTCTCGCTCGTGGCGATCCTCGACGCCGACAAGGAGGGCTTCCTGCGCGGGGAGACCTCGCTGATCCAGACGATCGGGCGGGCGGCGCGCAACGTCGACGGGACCGTGCTGATGTACGCCGACAAGGAGACGAAGGCGATGAAAGCGGCGATCTCCGAGACCGACCGCCGCCGCGAGATCCAGCTCGCCTACAACGAGGAGCACGGGATCACGGCGGCGACGATCGTCAAGGGCATCTCGGACATCGCCGACTTCCTCCAGGCCGAGTCGAAGGTGCCGCGCGGGCGCAAGCGCAAGCGCCGCACGAAGGGCTCGGAGGAGATGCCCAAGCACGAGCTCGAGAAGATGGTCGTCGAGCTCGAGGAGGAGATGATCGCGGCGGCCGACGAGCTGCGCTTCGAGTACGCCGCGCAGCTGCGCGACGAGCTGCGCGAGCTGCGCCGCGACCTGCGCGAGATCCACTCGAGCGAGGCGCCAGCCGAGTCCGGCGGGGCAGGCGAGGATGCACCACGGGCGGGCGCGGAGGACGCCGCCGCGCGTGAGGCTCCGACGGGCGACATCGCCTAGGATTGCCGCCGTGGACATCGACCGCCAGGCGATCGAGCGACGCGACTTCCCAATTGCCCGGCGCGGCTACGAGCCGGCCGCCGTCGACGCCCATCTGCGTGCGCTCGCGAACGAGATCGAGCAGCTGCAGCGCGAGCTCTCCGATGGCGGCGCCGCGCCGGCGTCGCTCGCTTCGACGGCCGGCACGCAGGTGCAGAGCATCCTCGCGGCCGCCGAGGCGACGGCCGCCGAGCTCGAGCGCGATGCGCTCGAGAACGCGCGCCAGACGCGCGAGGAGGCCGATCGCGACGCGGCGAGCACCCGCGAGCAGGCGATCGCGCAGGCCCGCGGGCAGGTCGCGTTCGTCGCCCAGGCGACCGCTGCGCTGCTCGAGCGCGTCGGTTCGATGGACGACGAGGTCGGCGCGCTCGTCGAGAGCGTGCGCGCCGGTGCCGACCGTCTCGCCGCCGACCTGAGCGCAGTCGAGACGAACATGGGCGAGCTGTATGACGCCGCCGCCGGGAACCCCGCAGTACATGCCGTCTCGGGCGAGGTCATGCGCCCGTCGATCCCCGTGCCGCCGCCGACGACGCCGCACCTCGGCGACGCGGCGCCCGCCGCGCCGTCGGCGGGACCGCCGGTGCCGCAGGCTCCGGCACCGGGCGTGGCGCCCGTGCCGCGGGCTGCAGCCGCGGACGCCAAGCCGCCGCTCTCGCCGCCTGAGACGACCGCGCCGGACGTGCACCTCGACCCCGAGGCGCCCGCCGCCGCGGCCGCGCCGCCGGCCGTGGCCGCGGCCGAGAACGGCGATCTCGACGGCGCACGCTTGGTTGCGCTGAACATGGCGCTCAACGGCGAGTCGCGTGAGGACGCCGAGCGCTACCTGGCCGAGAACTACGAGCTCGTCGACCGTGGGAAGCTGATCGACGAGGTGTACGCGGCGATCGAGGGTTAGGCGGTCGCCGGCCGGGGCACGTCTAGGCAGTGAGGGCATCGCGCGATTTCCGGAATTTGCGGAGCGCCGGCCGGCCGCCAATACGAACATCTGTTCGGCGTCATAGAATGACGGTGTAGATGCCCGCAGGCAACCAAATAGTCGTCTCGGGCGCCCGGGAGCACAACCTGAAGGACGTTTCGCTGTCGCTTCCACGCGATGCGCTCGTCGTGATCACGGGGCTGTCGGGCTCGGGCAAGAGCTCGCTCGCGTTCGACACGATCTACGCCGAGGGCCAGCGCCGCTACGTCGAGTCGCTGTCCGCATACGCGCGCCAGTTCCTCGGACAGATGGACAAGCCCGACGTGGACTCGATCGAGGGCCTCTCGCCGGCGATCTCGATCGACCAGAAGACGACCTCGCGCAACCCGCGCTCGACGGTCGGCACGGTCACGGAGATCTACGACTACCTGCGCCTCTTGTGGTCGCGCGTGGGCAAACCGCACTGCCCGATCTGCGGGAGGCCGATCGTCGGGCAGTCCGCCGAGCAGATCATCGACCAGGCGATGGAGCTCGCCGAGGGGACGCGCTTCATGGTGCTCGCGCCGGTCGTGCGCGGGCGCAAGGGCGAGTACGGCAAGCTGCTCGACGAGCTGCGCAGCGACGGCTACGCGCGCGTGAAGATCGACGATCGCGTGCGCATGCTCGAGGAGTCGATCGTGCTCGACAAGCGCTACAAGCACGACATCTCGGTCGTCGTCGACCGTCTCGTGATGCGCCACGACGTGCGCAAGCGCCTCGCGGACTCGATCGAGACGGCGGTCGGCTTGGCGGAGGGCCTCGTCGAGATCGAGATCGTCGGCGGCGCCAAAGAGGCCGAGCAGGAGCCGGCTGATGGAGCGAAGGAGACGAAGGGCGCGAAGGGAGCGAAGGGGCCGCGCGCGGCCGCTGCGCAGATCGTCCCCGGCGAGAAGCCGCAGCCTGGCACGATCTTCACGTTCTCGGAGCGCTTCGCCTGCCCCGAGCACGGCCCGTCGCTCGTCGAGCTCGAGCCGCGGATCTTCTCGTTCAACTCGCCGCACGGCGCTTGCGACCGCTGCACGGGGCTCGGCTCGCAGATGGAGATCGACCCGGAGCTGGTCGTGCCCGACCCGTCGCTGTCGATCGGCGAAGGCGCGCTCGCGCCTTGGGCGAACAGCAGCTCGAACTACTACGAGCAGGTCACGGAGGCGATCGCGGAGCGCTACGACGTCGATCTCGAAGCGCCGTGGGAGGACCTCCCGCAGGAGCAGCGCGAGCTGTTCCTCACGGGCACGAACGGCGAGCCGATCCACGTCAGCTACCGCAACCGCTACGGGCGCAGGCGCTCCTATGCGACGCGCTTCGAGGGCATCGTCAAAAACCTCGAGCGCCGCTACCGCGAGACCGACTCGGAGTGGACGCGCGAGAAGATCGAGGAGTTCATGTCGCTGCGCGCCTGCCCGGTGTGTGGCGGCGCGCGCCTACGCGCGGAGTCGCGCGCGGTGACCGTCGGCGGCACGCGGATCGAGGAGTTCTGCGCGCTCTCGGCGCGGCGGGCGCTGGAGTGGCTCGAGGAGGTCGAGCTGTCGGAGACCGACCGCCACGTGGCGCGGCTGATCCTCCGCGAGATCTCAGAGCGCCTGCAGTTCCTCGTCAACGTCGGCATCGGCTACCTCTCGATGGACCGCGCCGCGGCGACGCTGTCGGGCGGCGAGGCGCAGCGGATTCGCCTCGCGACGCAGATCGGCTCCTCGCTCGTCGGCGTCCTGTACATCCTCGACGAGCCGTCGATCGGGCTGCACCAGCGCGACAACTCGAAGCTGATCGCGACGCTCGAGCGCTTGCGCGACCTCGGCAACACGGTGATCGTCGTCGAGCACGACGAGCAGACGATGCGCTGCGCCGATCATCTCGTCGACCTCGGCCCGGGCGCCGGCGAGCACGGAGGGCGGATCGTCGCGCAGGGCACGGCCGCGCAGGTCCAGCGCGTTAAGGAGTCGCTGACGGGCCAGTACCTCGCCGGCACGCGGACGATCGAGCCGCCGGCGAAGCGGCGCACGCCGAGCAGCTACGTCGAGATCCTCGGCGCGAGCCAGCACAACCTGCGCGACATCGACGTACACATCCCGCTCGGCGTGCTGACGTGCGTCACCGGGGTGTCGGGCTCGGGCAAGTCGACGCTCGTCAACGAAGTGCTCTACAAGGCGGTCGCGAACCGCCTGCACCGCGCGCGCCAGCGCCCGGGCGCGCACCGTTCTATACACGGGCTCGACGAGCTCGACAAGATCATCGCCGTCGATCAGTCGCCGATCGGGCGCACACCGCGCTCGAACCCGGCGACGTACACGGGTCTGTTCGACGTGATCCGCGATCTCTTCTCAAAGACGCAGGAGGCGCGAATCCGCGGCTACAAGCCAGGGCGCTTCAGCTTCAACGTCAAGGGCGGGCGCTGCGAGGTCTGTCGCGGCGACGGGCAGATCAAGATCGAGATGCACTTCTTGCCGGACGTCTACGTTCCGTGCGAGCAGTGCCACGGCAAGCGCTACAACCGCGAGACGCTCGAAGTGCGCTTTAAGGGCAAGAGCATCGCGGACGTACTCGACATGCCCGTCGAGGAGGCGCTCGTCTTCTTCGAGCACATCCCGAAGGTGCGCCGTCGCCTGGAGACGCTCAACGCGGTCGGTCTCGGCTACGTCCGTCTCGGCCAGCCGGCGACGACGCTGTCGGGCGGCGAGGCGCAGCGCGTCAAGCTCGCGACGGAGCTGTCGAAGATCGCGACCGGTCGCACGCTCTACATCCTCGACGAGCCGACGACGGGGCTGCACTTCGCCGACGTGCAGCGCCTGCTCGAGGTGCTGCAGCGGCTCGTCGACGCGGGCAACAGCGTCGTCGTGATCGAGCACAACCTCGACATCATCAAGTCGGCCGACCGGCTGATCGACATGGGCCCCGAGGGCGGGGAGGAGGGCGGCATCGCGATCGCCGTCGGCACGCCCGAGGAGGTCGCGGCCGAGCCGAGCTCGCACACGGGGCAGTTCCTCGCCGAGCTGCTGACGCCGACGGTCTCGCGCGGCACGGCGCGCGCCAACGGCAAGGCTCCTCGCCGCAAGCGAGCGGCGAAGGTTGCCGCTTGAGCAATCGCGTGTTTGCAGGAGACGGCGCCGCGCCGACGCGGTAGCAGTTCGCGACTACGTTGCAGTCACTCGGCTGTGGCTTCGCGCTCGCCGACTTCGGCGCCGGGTCCGTTTATACCTTGAGCACGTTCCGTTCGATTACGTGAAGATCGACGGCGAGTTCGTCCGCATCCTTCCTACCAGCAGCGGCGAGCGACCGATCGTCGACTCGATCGTGCAAATGTCAAAGGGGCTTGGCGAGTACACGATCGCGGAGTTCGTCGAGGATCGTGAGACCGTCGAGGTACTGAAGCAGTCGGGAGTCGACTTCGGGCAGGAGTGCCATCTCGGCACGCCGACCCCCGCGTCTGAGGCGCTTGCAGTTTGAGCGGAGCGACCAAATGGCACGCCAGCCACAGCTCGCTCGCTTGTCGCTCGACGGCATGCGCTTGCGACGGGCTGTGCGGGGCGCCGAAGCACCGGCGGCGTAGGACGGGCGACTCGTAGCCCTTCATCGTCTGCCGCCACGTCGAGCATGGTCGTGAGCCGGGCTGTGAAAGTGAGGCGCGAGGACGTCGGCGGGGGCGCCCCCGCGCCTCGAGAGCGCGAGGCGTGGGGATGGAGCACGCTCGCGCTTCCGTGGACGGCGGACCCAACGGGAACGCCGTCCAAGCTTGTCGGTCGTGAGAGTCGAGGCCGGCAGCGTCTTGCGCTTCGCGCCACCGGCGCGCCGCTCGCGGATGTGCGAGGCAGAGGCTTCGTCTGCCCGCGTTCCTTCTCGACACATCGCGATGGCGAACCCGGCGAAGGCAAGCCGAGTCACCGCAACCACGACGAGCAGCGCCATTGTCACCGCGCGTCACCTAGGTGGGTACATTCACCGATTCGGTTGGCCGTCAGCATCTCGCATCCCTTCTCACGAGTCTGTACGGACCAGAATCGACGGCCAGCGTGTGACCGTGCGCGTCGCTCCGATATCGAAGAGCAGCCTCGCATACAGTCACCTGACCGCACGCCGGAAGCCACTCACAGATAAAGATAGCGCGTCGTGTGGCGATTGGGATTTCCAAGCTCGACGGGCGCTCCAGAGGGACGCTAAGTCAACTCACCCGAATAGCCCGCTTCATTGGACTTGATCATTCTGGAGGTCGGCGCTAGGCTGGGCGGGCCTGTTTCCTGTAATTGCGCGCCGCTGCACTCGATCGGAGACGGCTTTTATGGATCGGAGGCGCGATGCGATGCGCCAAGGACAAGGAATCCCAATGGACCGGAATCCTGCCGGCGGTGCTCCGCTAACCGGTGGACAGCTGCTGGCTGCGATCTCGACGAGCATCGTCGGCATGTTGCACGAGCACTATGGCCGCGGGCCGATGAAGGCCAAGACTTACGCGCTCGACGACATCGTCGTCGTGGTCATGCGCGGTAGTGGCTTCACGCCGTTGGAGCAGACGATCATGGACAGCGGAGAGCCTGAGCGGGTCATCGCGATGCGCGAGGACTTTCAGCGCGTCATGGCCGATCGTTACAAGCGGACGATCGAAGATCTGACGGATCGCGTCGTTCTCGCGTTTCTCAGCCAGGCCCATGTCGAGCCCGACATCACGATGGAGATCTTCTTCGTCGATCGTCCACTCGACGGCTATGGCGCGGTCGAGGTGACGAGTCCGCTCGGAGAGCTTGGCGCGCCCGAAGGGTGAAGCCCGAACGCGTGACGCGGCGCAGCCCTTGACGGACGGCCGAGGTCGAGCAAGTCCGACTAGGTTCAGAGCGTGAGCCTGATGTAGGGTCGATCTGTGTTCGTGCTGCCGATCGAGACCTTCGACGCGAGTTCGCGCGCGGCTTGAGCACATCGGCTGCACAGGTCCGGCTATGGGCACAGAAGTGGCGCTGGTACGAGCGCAACTCGCTGCCGTGGAACCGCGCGCGGATTCACTGGGAGCTGATGCGCCGCGGCGCGTTCGCGCGCTGGCCGCTGCACGGCAACGTGCTCGAGGCGCTGCGCGAGGGGCGCTTGCAGATCGGGCCCGAAGTGCTGCTAGAGCCGGGCGTGTGGATCACGGCGCCCGGAGACGCGCGCGTGCGGATCGGCGCCGGCAGCTTCCTCAACCTCGGCGTGATGGTCGCAGCGCAGCAGCTCGTCGAGATCGGCGAGCACTGCATGCTCGCCAACGGCTGCTTCGTCTCAGACGCGAACCACCGTCACGACGATCCGCGGAAGCCGATCACGTGGCAGGGCTTCGACAGCAAGGGGCCGACGCGGATCGGCGACAACTGCTGGCTTGGCGCGAACGTCGTCGTGACGAGTGGCGTGAGCATCGGCGAGCGCAGCGTGATCGGCGCGAACAGCGTTGTCACGCGCGATGTCGAGCCGTTCACGGTCGCGGCCGGGAGCCCGGCGCGCGCGATCAAGCGCGTCGAGTACGGCTAGTCCTCGCAAGCAGCGCCGCGAGACCGTGGCGATGGCCGGCAGCGCCTCGGGCGCCGCTAGGCTGGCGGCCATGGATCTATATGAAGCGATGCGCTGCGCGCCGACGAGCCGTCGCTTCACCGACGAGCCCGTGCCCGCAGATGTTCTGACGCGCGTGCTCGAGAATGCGCGCTTCGCGCCGAGCGGCGGCAACCGCCAGGGCTGGCGCGTCGTCGTCGTGCGGGACGCCGAGCGCCGCGCGGCGCTGCGCGATCTCTACCAGCCACACTGGCGTGCCTACATGGAGCAGACAGGCGGCGCGCGCGTGCTCGCCGACGTCGACAGCTTCGAGCCCAAGCAGGTACGCGGCGTCACGCGCGCGAACGATTACGCCGACAACCTGCACGAAGTTCCGGTCCACCTCGTCATCGGCGTGCGCACCGGCGATCTCGTCGTGACCGATTCGCAGCTGCCGCGGCAGAGCATCGTCGGCGGCGCGTCGGTCTACCCGTTCGTGCAGAACGTGCTGCTCGGGCTTCGCGCGGAGGGCCTCGGCGCGGCGCTGACGACGCTCTTGATCCCGGCCGAGGCCGAGGTCAAGCGGCTGCTGGCGATCCCCGACGAGGTCGCGCTCGCCGCGCACATCGGCGTCGGCTATCGCGCCGAGCCGTGGCCGAAGCGCCTCGCGCGCAAACCCGTCGAGGAGTTCGCGTTCGGCGAGCGCTTCGGCGATCCGCTCGCCTGAGCGGCGCGCTCGAGCCGGCTCTCGGCGTGGCTTCGGGCGGCGCTAAGGTCGGTCTCACAACTGGATTCGATCGCAACGCCAGAGGAGGCAGCATGTCCAGCTTCGCCATCGTCAACCTGCTCGAGGTCGAGGACTCCGTCGGCGATCGCGTTCCCGAGATCGAGGGCCGCTTCGCGCGCAAGCACCTCGATTCGCGCGATCTCGGCGTCAGCCACTTTCGCTATGGCGCGAACTTCCGCAGCCCGATGGCGCACAGCCACCGCGAGCAGGAGGAGGCGTACGTCGTCGCTTCCGGCTCCGGGCGGATCCTGCTCGACGGCGACGTCCGTGAGCTGCGCCAATGGGACGTCGTGCGCGTCGCACCCGAGGTCGTGCGTGCCTTCGAGTCCGGCCCCGACGGGCTCGAGGTCATCGCCGTCGGTGGCCCGAAGCCGGCCGACGGCGATGGTGTGCGGGCTACCGCGGAGTGGCCCGAGGCGGGGTAGCGGCGCCGGCCGCGGCTATCCGAGCGTGAGCCGCAGCTCGGCCAGCTCGCCCGCGTCGATCTTGTACGTGTGCTCCGGGCCGGGGTAGCGGCGCGTGCGCACGTCCTCGGCGTACGCCGCGACGCCCGCGTTCATCTCCTGCTGCAGGTTCGCGTAGCGCTTGACGAAGCGCGCGCCGAGCCCGTCGCGGATGCCGAGCAGATCGTGGAAGACGAGCACCTGCCCGTCGGTCGCCGGGCCGGCGCCGATGCCGATCACGGGGATCTGCAGATGCGCCATCAGCTCCTCCGTCACAGCGGCCGGGATCGCCTCGAAGACGAGCGCGAAGCAGCCGGCGGCCTGCAGCGCGAGCGCCTCGTCGGCGATACGCGCCGCTGCGCCGGCCGTGCGCCCCTGGGCCTTCCAGCCGCCGAGCGCCGTCGCGGTCTGCGGCGTCAGCCCGACGTGGCCCATCACCGGGATGCCGGCGCTGACGATCGCGCGCGCTCGCTTGACCGAGGTCTCGCCGCCGCCCTCGAGCTTGACGGCCTCGCAGCCGGCCTCCTTGACCATCCGCATCGAGGTCGCGATCGCCTGCTCGTCGGAGATCTCGTATGAGCCGAACGGCAGGTCGCCGATCATCAGCGGCGTGACGAGGCCGCGACGCACGGCGCGCGCGAGCACGAGCATGTCGTCGAGCTCGACGGGCGTCGTCGTGTTGTAGCCGAGCACCGTCGTCGCCGCCGAGTCGCCGACGAGCACGAGGTCGACGCCGGCCGACTCGGCCGCGCGGGCGCTTGGGTAGTCGTACGCGGTGACCATCACGATCGGGTCGCCGAGACGCTTCTTCTCCGCGAGCAGCGGCAGCGTCATCGGCAGGCGACCGGGGTCCGATGGGGCCTGAACTTCGGGGTGGCTGGACATTGCGTGGTTCCTCTCTGACGCCGGTTGACCCCCGCTATGCGAGCAGGGTGGCCACCGCGTCGTCGACGGTGATGATGCGGTTGGTCTGCGCCTGCACGTGCACGACGCGAGGCTCGTAGCTTTCGATCTCTGCCTCGTCGTAGCCGGCATAGGAGACGACGATGATCGTGTCGCCGCGCTGCACGAGCCGCGCGGCGGCGCCGTTGACCGTCATCGCCCCCGAGCCGCGCTCGCCGGCGATCGTGTACGTCTCAAAGCGCGCGCCGTTGTCGATGTCGAGCACGTGAACCTGCTCGTGCTCGAGCATGTCGGCGGCCTCGAGCAGGTCTGGGTCGATCGTGATCGAGCCGACGTAGTGCAGATCGCAGTCGGTGATCGTCGCTCGGTGGATCTTTGACTTGAGCATCGTGCGTTGCATCAGGCGAGCGCCTTTCTGGGGTGCGGTTGACGTGGGGTTGCTGCTGCGGTTGGGCGCAAGATCGTGTTGTCGATCAGCCGCGTCTCGCCGACGCGAGCGGCGAGCACGAGCAGCGACTCGCGCGCGAGCTCCTCGCATGGCAGCAGCGTCTCGGGGTCGACGAGCTCGACGTACTCCGGCTCGACATCGCGCGCGAGCAGCTCGGCGCGTGCCGCGTCGAGCAGCTCCTGCGCCGAGCGCTCGCCTTCGGCTGCGCGCCGGGTGGCCGCGCGCAGCGCTTCGGGCAGCGCCAGCGCGCGCGTGCGCTGCTCGGCGCTGAGGTGCGCGTTGCGCGAGGACATCGCCAGGCCGTCCGGCTCGCGCACGGTCGGGCACGTCTGGATCCGCACGGGCAGGTTCAAGTCGGTGACGAGCCGGCGGATCACGACGACCTGCTGCGCGTCCTTCTGGCCGAAGTAGGCCACGTCCGGCATCGCCATCCCGAGCAGCTTCGTCACAACCGTGCTGACGCCGCGGAAGTGCTCGGCGCCGCGCATCGCGCCCTCGAGACGGTCGGTCACGCCGAAGACCTCGACGGCCGTCGAGAATCCGGGCGGGTACACCTCGTCTGCCGGGGGTGCGAACAGGACGTCCGCGCCGGCGTCTGACGCGAGCGCGACATCGCGTGCCTCCGAGCGCGGATAGCGGTCGAGGTCGGCGCGCTCGTTGAACTGCGCCGGGTTGACGAACAGCGAGACGACGACGAAGTCGCACTCCGCGCGAGCGCGCCCGATCAACGAGAGGTGCCCGTCGTGCAGGGCGCCCATCGTCGGCACCAAGCCGATCGTGCGTCCCTCGCGACGGATCGGCGCGAGCTGCGCGCGCAGCTCGTCGACGGCGCGCACGGTCCTCATGCGCAGGGCGAAAGGTGGGTGACGGGTCTCATCGGTTTCGGTCCAGTTCCTTGCGGATACCGGCGCGACAAAAGATGTGGTGCGGTTTCTTCAGGTCCACCCCGAGCGTGCTCGATGACGGCCTGACGCCAATGATACAGCCGGTTCGGTCGTCCGCAAGGGGCTCTGCCTGTTCGGCCACGCGCCGGCTCCGGAGCCGTGCCCGTGCGGCTGTGGCCGTGTCGCGGAGGCTCGAATGCCTGGGGGCTACCAGGCGTCGACGAACGGCCGCGCCTTGCCGTCCCGCTGCCACCACGGTGTGGCGTGTTCGTCGAACAGCATGCCGATCCAGCGCCGCGAGTCGGCCGGGTCGATCACATCGTCGATCTCGCCGTATGCGGCCATGTTCAGGCCGCGGCCGCGCTCGTACGCGACCCCGACGAACGTCTCGAACAGGCGCTCGCGCTCCTGCGGATCGGCGACGGCGTCGAGCTCACGGCGCATCCCGAGTCGCACGGCGCCCTCGAGCCCCATCCCGCCGAACTCCGACGTCGGCCAGCCGACGGTGAACAGCGGCGCCTTGAAGCCGCCGCCGGCCATCGCCTGCGCGCCGAGCCCGTAGCCCTTGCGCAGCACGATCGTCCCGCACGGCACGCTGAGGTTCGCGCCGCCGAGGAACATCCGCGCGAAGTGGCGCACGGTCGCCGTGCGCTCGGCGTCGGGCCCGACCATGAACCCCGGCGTGTCGCAGAGGAACAGGACGGGCAGGCCGAAGGCGTCGCACATGCCGATGAAGCGTGCCGCCTTGTCGGCGCCGTCGGCGTCGATCGCGCCGCCGAGGTGGCGAGGGTTGTTCGCGACGACGCCGAGCGGGCGGCCCTCGTGGCGCGCGAGCGCCGTGACGATCCCGGCGCCGAAGCCTTGCCGCAGCTCGAGCACGGAGCCTTCGTCGAACAGCCCCTCGACGACCGCACGCACGTCGTAGACGCGCTTGCGCTGCTCCGGGATCAGGCTGCGCAGCAGTTCCTGGTCGGGCAGCTCGCCGGGCTCGCTCGGGCCGTGGAAGTAGGAGAGGTAGCGCTTCGCCGCAGCGACCGCAGCCGCGTCGTCGGCGACGCGCAGGTCGACGACGCCGTTTGCGTCCTGCACGTCGATCGGGCCGACCTCGCTCGGCTCGAATGCGCCGAGGCCGCCGCCCTCGATCATCGCCGGGCCGCCCATGCCGATGCTCGAGTCCTCGCTCGCGATCACGACGTCGCAGCAGCCGAGCAGCGCCGCGTTGCCGGCGAAGCAGTAGCCCGAGGCGATGCCGACGAGCGGCACGAGGCCGCTGAGCTGCGCGAACAGCTGAAAGGCGCGGCAGTCGAGCCCGGCGACGATCGGCATGTCGACGTCGCCCGGTCGCCCGCCGCCGCCCTCGGCGAACAGCACGACCGGCAGCTTGCGGCGCTCGGCGATCTCGAACAGCCGGTCCTTCTTGGCGTGGTTGCGCATGCCCTGCGTGCCGGCGAGCACCGTGTAGTCGTAGGACATCGCCACGCACGGGTGCCCGTCGATCGCGGCGACGCCCGCGACGAGTCCGTCGGCGGGCGTGCGCTCGATCAGCTCCTCGCGCGAACGGCGCTGCTCCTGCGCGGCGAACAGCAGCGGCCCGTACTCGACGTAGCTGCCCTCGTCGACGAGCTCCGCGAGGTTCTCGCGTGCCGTGCGCCGGCCGCGCTTGCGCCGTTTGGCGACGGCCTCCGGGCGCGCCGCGTCGAGGCCGATCGCGTGGCGCTCGCGAACCGCCTCGAGGTCCGCGCGGAAGCCGCTCGCGCCTGCATCGGCCCGGGTCTCATCGGCGCCCACGCGCGAGGCTGTCGCCGCATCGTGGGAGTGCTCGCCGGCGCTCATCCGCAGCAGTACCTGGCCCTCCTCGACGGCGTCGCCGACTGCGACCTCGACGCTTCGCACGACGCCGCCCGTCTCGGCGAGCACCTCGTGCTCCATCTTCATCGCCTCGAGCACGAGCAGCGGCGCGTCCGCGCCGACGTGCTCGTCGGCGCCGTGCGCGATCGAGACGACGACTCCCGCGAACGGCGCGGAGACGAGGAGGTCGGCAGAGCCGGACATCGCAGGATCATTGCGCAGCGCACGGCCGCGCGAAGCGCGCGGCGTCTCGCCGCCAGCGAATAGCATCCGCGCGATGGCGACGGCCGACAGCGAGCGCACGGCTTCCGAGCGGCGCGAGGCGTTGAAGGAGGTCTACCTGCAGGCCAAGGGCTGTGTGCGCTGCCCCGAGCTCGCCGCGACGCGCAAGACGGTCGTGTTCGGCGCGGGCAACGCCAACGCCGACCTGATGTTCGTCGGCGAGGCGCCGGGGGCGAGCGAGGACGAGCAGGGCGTGCCGTTCGTCGGGCGCGCCGGGAAACTGCTCGAGAAGCTGCTCGTCGAGATCGGATTGCAGCGGTCTGAGGTCTTCATCGCGAACACGCTGATGTGCCGCCCTCCCGGCAACCGCGACCCGCTGCCATTGGAGATCGAGAACTGCCACGGGTATCTGCTCGAGAAGATCGAGCTGATCCAGCCGACGGTGATCTGCACGCTCGGCAACTTCTCGACGAAGCTCCTGCGCGGCGATCCGACGGGCATCACGCGCCTGCACGGCCAGCCGGAGGTGCTCACGCTCGGCAGGCGCGCCGTGCGCCTGTATCCGATCTTCCACCCCGCCGCGGCGCTGTACACGCCGCGGATGCTCGAGACGCTGCGCGAGGACTTCGGCCGCCTGCCGGAGCTGCTCGCGCAGGGCGCGCCGGAGCAGCCGGCCTTCGAGGAGGTCCCGGAGCTCGACGAGCCGTCGCAGGCCGAGGCGCAGGCCGAGCGCGGCCCTACGCCGGAGCAGGTTGCCGCATCCCCCGAGCGGCCTGCCGAACCGGGCGCCGGCACCGCGGCGGAGCAGCCCGATGAGCCCGACCAGCTCGGCTTGTTCTAGTCGCCCCTGGACACTTCTCCGGACGATTGCGCCCAGTTTTTCCCTGCAAAAAGGGGATATTCGGAAATTGTCGAAAAAATTTGCACCGAGGTCTAAAGTCGGATCTGATCCGTGCCGATGCAGACCTTGTCTCCATCCCTCCAGGAGTAACGATCGGCCCGCGTCCCTTTCTCCCGCGGGTCGATCGCTTTAACGGGGTCGGCGTTCGCTCTACAGTCTCGACGTGGCCGTGCGCATCGTCGACACATCGGACCCGGCAGAGACCGAAGCATTCGGCGCGGAGCTGGCCGCAAGCCTCAACGACGGCGACGTCGTGCTCGTGCGCGGCGAGCTCGGAGCCGGCAAGACGACGCTCGTACGGGGCGCCGCGCGAGCGCTCGGCGTGAGCGACCCCGTGACGAGCCCGAGCTTCAGCATCGGCCACCGCTACAGAGCGGGCGAGACGCTGACCGTCTCGCACCTCGACCTCTATCGCCTCGCGGGCCTCGAGCAGGAGGATCCGGACCTGCTCGCCGACTACCTCGGCGCGGGCCGGATCGCGTTCGTCGAGTGGCCGCCCGACGCAGAGCGCGATCTCGCCGGCGCGCGCCTGCGCGTCTCGCTCTCCCATCAGGGTGAGGATCGCCGCCGGATCGAGGTGCTCGAAGCGTGATCGTGCTCGGCTTCGACACCGCGACGCAGGCGAGCGCCGTCGGCCTGCGCCTGTCCGACGGCCGCACGCTGCACGCCCGCGACGATCCCGCCGCGGGCGAGCACCCTGGACACGCGACGCGGCTCTTGACGATGGCGCGCGCGCTGCTCGCGCAAGCGGATGTGCGCTGGGAGGAGCTCGAGCGGATCGCCGTCGGCGTCGGGCCCGGACGCTTCACGGGCCTGCGCGTCGGGATCGCGACCGCTCGCGGGCTTGCGCAGTCGCTCGGCGCGCAGCTCGCCGGCGTCTCGAGCCTGCGCGCGCTCGCGCTCGCCGCCGCGCGCGAGGCCCGCGAGACGCGCGAGGCCGATCGAACGCCGCCCGGCACGATTGCGGTGATCGACGCGCGGCGCGGCGAGGCGTTCGTCGCCGCGTACCCGCCGACGGCCGACTTCACGGCGCTCGCCCGAGCGCTGCCCGGAGCCGATCCGCAGGCCGGCAGGGGGGAGATCGCATTCGAGAGCGCGCTGCGGCCGGACGATCTGGGCGACGTCGTCGCGCAGATCGAGCAGCGCGGCGGGCCTTCCGGGCAGCACTGGCGTGCGGTAGGCGATGGGGCGCTGCTGTACGCGGACGCACTGCGGGCAGGCGGCGTCGAGCTCGCGTCGCCCGGCTCATCGCTGCACCTGATCGACGGTGCCGCGATCTGCGAGCTCGCCGCGTCCGCACCAGCCGTGCTGGACGGCTCGCCCGCGCCGGTGCTGCCCGACTACCGGCGTTCGCCCGACGCCGCGCTCGCGCGGCCTGCCGCGTCCGGCCCTGTCGCGTCGGGCCAAGCGTCGGCGCCGTCCGCGGCCGCGCCGGGACCGGTCAGCGGGGCGCGCACGTGACCGAGCCGCCCACCTCGCAGTTGCGCGGCGCCGAGGCGCCGGCGCAGACGAACATCGAGATCCGCCCGCTCGTCTATCCGGACCTGCCCGAAGTGCTCGCGATCGAGCGGCGCGTGTTCCCGACGCCGTGGTCGCTTGCGATGTTCGTGCTGGAGCTCTCGAAGCAGACCGGCGTCTGCCTCGCGGCATGCGAGCGCCCGCCGCGGGACGGCCCCGGGCCGCTCGCCGAGGAGCGCCTTGCGGCGTACCTGATCTGCTCGCGCTACGACACCGTCTGGCACGTGATGAACGTCGCCGTCGACCTGCGCTGCCAGCGGCTCGGCATCGCCTCGCGGCTGCTCGCCGAGCTGTACGCGCGCGTCGGTGATGAGAACGCGCGCTTCACGCTCGAGGTGCGCCGCTCGAACGCCGTCGCGATCCACTTGTACGAGCGCGAGGGCTTCCGTGCGGCCGGCATTCGCCGCCGCTACTACCAGGACAACGGCGAGGATGCGCTCGTCATGTGGCGCACCCCCGCGACGCGCGAGGGCTCGCTCGCGGACGTCCCGAACCCGGGTCCCGTATGAGCATCCTCGCGCTGGAGACGAGCTGCGACGACACGTGCGCAGCGGTGATCGACGCGGACGGCAGCGTTCGCGCGAACGTGATCTCCTCGCAGACCGCGCACGAGGATTTCGGCGGCGTCGTTCCTGAGATCGCCTCGCGTCATCACCTCGAGATCGTCAACGCAATCGTCGCGCGAGCGCTCGAGCTGGCCGGCACAGAGCTCGACGAGATCGAGCTGATCGCGGCGACGCAGGGCCCTGGCCTGATCGGCGCGTTGCTCGTCGGCCTCTCCACGGCAAAGGCGCTCGCGAGCGCGCGCGAGCTGCCGTTCGCGCCCGTCGACCACCTGCAAGGCCACGTAGCGGCGAACTTCCTGCGCGGCGTTGCGGGCGCCGCCTCCGGGAGCGCACCCGACGCGGCGTCCGCAGAGCCGTTCGAGCCGCCGTTTCTCTGCCTGATCGCAAGCGGCGGCCACACGCTGCTGACGCACGTGCGCGAGCACGACGGCTTCGAGGTGCTCGGGCGCACGCTCGACGACGCCGCCGGCGAGGCGTTCGACAAGGGCGCGCGGATGCTCGGGCTCGGCTATCCCGGCGGCGCGGCGCTCGAGCGCCTAGCGCGCGACGGCGATGCGCAGGCGTTCGTCTTCCCGGGCTCGCGCGGCGAGCGCGCGAAGGGCGGGCGCGGCGCAAGCCGCCAGGCGTTCGCCGAGGGTCTCGACTTCTCCTTCGCGGGGCTGAAGACGGCGCTCCTCTATCGCCTGCGCGAGCTCTCCGAGCAGGAAGCGAGCGAGCGGGCGGCCGATCTCGCGGCCTCCTACCAGGCCGCGATCATCGACAGCCTTGCGGCGCGCGCCGAACGCGGGCTCGAGCAGACGGGGCTCGATCGCCTCGCCGTCGGCGGCGGCGTCGCGGCCAACGGCGCGCTGCGCGGGCGCCTGGCCGAGCTCGGCGTCACGCTGCACGTCCCCGCGCGCGTGCTGTGCACGGACAACGCGGCGATGATCGCGAGCGCGGCACGTTACGGACCGCATCTCGCGTATCCGGACTACCTCGGCCTCGACGCCTACGCAAGCGGCGAAGTCGCGAGATGAGCGCGATCGTGGGTCACGATTCAGTGGGTCAGCAGCATGTGATCACGGTCTACTCGCGCCCGGATTGCCACCTGTGCGCGGACGCGATGACGATCCTGCGCGCGATGCAGGACGAGCTCGGCTTCGCGCTGCAGGAGCGCGACATCGACGGCGACGAGGCGCTCCAGCGCGCCTACTTCGAGCGCATCCCGGTCGTCGCGCTCGACGGCGAGGAGCTGTTCGACTACTTCATCGACGAGAAGCTCCTGCGCGAGCGTCTAGAGTCACGGCGATGACCCTGAACGACACGACGACGCGTCCGCGCGAGCCCCAGCCGGACGGCGCGGTGCCCGCCGGAGAGCGCCTTTCGCTGGGCGTCGCAGCGCGGCTCTCGCGCTACCTGCAGGTGCTGACGCAGGCGAAGAAGATGGGCAAGGAGACGATCTCCTCGCAAGAACTCTCCGACTACACGCACGTCAACTCGACGCAGATCCGCCGCGATCTGTCGGGCTTTGGCAAGTTCGGCAAGCGCGGCGTCGGCTACAACGTCGAGGCGCTCGTCTCGCAGATTCGCAAGATCCTGCGCACGGCCGGCCAGCACAACATCGCGCTGCTCGGCGCCGGGCACCTCGGCAAGGCGATCGCCTCCTCGGACATCTTCGCCGACCATGGCTTCCGCGTAGTCGCGATCTTCGACGTCGACGAGGACAAGGTCGGCACGAACGTCGGAGCGCAGGTCGTGCGCCACACCGGCGACCTGCGCCAGGTCGTCGAGGACGAGGACATCGTCGTCGGCGTCCTCGCCGTGCCGACGCAGGCTGCCCAGGGTCTCGCCGACGAGCTGGTCGACGCCGGCGTGAAGATCATCTTTAATTATTCGGAATCGTTGTTGCTGGTCCCGCCAGAGGTGACCGTCCACACGTCGAGCCCCGCAGTCGACTTGCTGTACGCGCTGTACTTCTACCTGACCTGAGCCCGACCCCCGGCCAGCAGAACGCACGCCGCAACGGTGAACGCAATGAACAGCCTGGATCTAGATCGAGCGGCCGAGACGTTCGCCGAGGCGAGCGACTTCACCGTCGGCGTAGAGGAGGAGTTCTCGATCCTCGACCCGCAGACGCTCGACATGCTGCCGCGCTTCGAGCAGCTGCGCGACGCGGCCGCGAGCGACGCGCTGTTGCACGAGCACATCACCGGCGAGCTGATCTCCTCGGAGATCGAGATCATCTCGGGCGCCGCGAGCGACCTGCACGACGCGCTCACGCGCCAACGCGAGCACCGCAGGCGGCTTTTCGCCCTGGCCCGCTCGCAGGGTGTCGCGCTCGGCGCGACGGGCACGCACCCGTGGGCTGACTACCGCGAGCAGCCGATCATCGACACCGAGCACTACCGCCGCGTCGAGGACGGGCTGCGCTACGTCGCGTGGCGCAACAACACGTTCAGCCTGCACGTGCACCTCGGCGTGCGCGATCTCGACCGCGCCGTGCGCGTCTGTGACCGCCTGCGCCCCGTGCTGCCGCTGCTGCTGGCGATCTCGGCGAACTCGCCGTATCTCGACGGCCGCGACAGCGGGCTGCAGTCGGCACGCACGCAAAGCTTCACGAAGAGCTTTCCGCGCTGCGGCATCCCGGACGCGTTCGGCGGCTGGGCCGCGTATCGCGCCTACATCGAGTTCCTCCTGCGGACGAGCTCGATCGTCGAGTTCACGCAGGTCTGGTGGTCGGTGCGCCCGCACTTCAGCTTCGGCACCGTCGAGGTGCGCATCTGCGACGCGCAGGCGACCGCGCAGGAGGCCGACGCGCTCGCCTCGCTGATCGCCGCGTGCATCGCCCAGGCCGCGCGCGACGTCGACGAGGGCGTGCCGTTCGAGGACCCCGCGCCGCGGCTGATCGAGGAGAACATGTGGCGCGCGATCCGCTTCGGCCTCGACGGGCAGCTGATCGACCTGGCGCGCGCCGAGCAGTACCCGGCGCGCGAGGCGATCGACCGCCTGTGCGCTTGGACCGCGCCGATTCGCGCCGAGCTCGGCATCGAGCCGGCCTTTCCCGAGCGCAACGGCGCGCAGCGCCAGCGGCGGATGATCGAGAGCGGCGCAAGCCGCGAGGAGGTCTTCGCGGCATCCGTCGCCGAGACCGCACAGACCTACTCAGAGGAGGTGGCCGTATGAGCACGGATCCGACGGCAGGCGCCGCGGGCGGGCCTGCGCCCGGCGCGCAGCCGGGGCAGCCCGGACAGCCCAGCGAAGAGGAGCTGCGCGCGGCATACGAAGCCGAACTGAGCCGCATCACGAGCGCCGACATGATGCTGCAGGCGGCCGTCTCGCTGTTGAACATCGGGAGCTTCCGCCTCGCTCCGAAGCAGCCGCAGCCGGGCGCCGCCGCGCAGGCGCCGAGCGCCCGCGCGGAGGACCTCGAGCAGGTGCGCGACGCGATCGACGGCGTCAGGGCGCTGCTCGAGATCCTCGAGCGGCGCATCCCGAGCGAGCTGCGCCCGCTGCGCGACGCGCTCTCACAACTGCAGATGGCCTATGCGCGCGAGGCGCAGGCGGGCGGTGCGGCGGCGCAGGACGCCACGCCGCAGGCACAGTCGCAGCCAGCGGTGAGCGAGCCGCAGGCCCCGGCAGCCGGCGCGGCGGGTGGACAGCAAGGTCGGGCCGAGGGTCCGGCGGAGCAGGGCAAGCCAGGTCCCGGCCCGGCCGAGTCGAGCGGCCGGCTGTGGGTGCCAGGGCGCTGAGGCCGCGCGAGCCGCCTTTCCGGGGGCCGGCGCGATAGACTCCCGGCGCGTTTGCACCCGGTAGACGCTCGCTCTGAGTGACCCGGGCGGAAATGTGCGCGCGACAATCCTCGCGCGGCACGCCAATCAGACCGCGGAGGATTTTCAGTTGAGCAGCTTTCTGACGAACCATGGGGTCGTCGTCGCCCTTGTTTGCGCCGCATGCGCAGTTGTCTACGGCCTCGTGACGACGCGCTCCCTGCTGGCGCTCTCGCCCGGCAACGAGAAGATGCAGAGCATCTCGCTCGCCGTCCAGCAGGGCGCGCGCGCGTACCTGAACCGGCAGTACGCGACGATCGCGGTCGTCGGCGTCGTGCTGTTCGTCGCATTGATCTTCGTCCAGAACATCGCCGTCGCCGGCGGGTTCCTGATCGGCGGCCTGCTGTCGGGCTCGACGGGCTACATCGGCATGAACGTCTCGGTGCGCTCCAACGCACGCGTCGCCGAGGCGGCGCGCTCTGGTGTCTCGCCGGCGCTGAAGGTCGCCTTCCGCGGCGGCGCGATCACGGGCCTGCTCGTCGTCGGCCTCGCGTTGATCGGCGTCGCCGGCTACTACGGCGCGCTCACGTCGATCTTCAACGACAGCCCGAAGACGGCCGTCGACGCGCTCGTCGGCCTTGGCTTCGGCGGCTCGCTGATCTCGGTCTTCGCGCGGCTCGGCGGCGGCATCTTCACGAAGGCGGCCGACGTCGGCGCCGACCTCGTCGGCAAGGTCGAGGCGGGCATCCCCGAGGACGACCCGCGCAACCCGGCAACGATCGCGGACAACGTCGGCGACAACGTCGGCGACTGCGCCGGCATGGCGGCGGACCTGTTCGAGACCTACGCGGTGACGGCCGTCGCCGTGATCCTGCTCGGCGTGCTGACGTTCCACGAGTCCACGCGCGTCGCGCTCTATCCGCTCGTGATCGGCGGCGTCGCGATCATCGCCTCGATCATCGGCACCTACGCGGTGCGCACGAAAACGGACAACGTCGAGCGCGCGCTGCTGCAGGGCCTGCTCGTCTCGGGCATCATCGCCGCGGCCGCCTTCGCGCCGATCACCTACTGGCTGATGCGCAACCTGACGTTCAAGTCGGTCGGCGACACGGTCAACACCCCGAGCTGGTCGCACCTCTACCTGTGCTCGCTGATCGGCATCGCCGTCACGGCACTGCTGTTCGGACTGACGGAATACTACACCTCGACCCGCTTCTCGCCGGTGAAGAAGACGGCGAAGGCGTCGGAGACCGGACACGCGACGAACATCATCCAGGGCTTCTCCTCGGGCCTGCAGGCGACGGCGCTGCCGGCGATCGTGATCGTGCTCGGCATCCTCGGCGCGTGGAAGCTCGCGGGCGGCGGCGTGACGGGCATCTACGGCATCGGCGTCGCGGTCATGGGCCTGCTCTCGCTGACCGGCCTGATCGTCGCGCTCGACGCTTTCGGCCCGATCACCGACAACGCCGGCGGCATCGCCGAGATGGCGGAGCTGCCGGAGGACGTGCGCAAAGTGACCGACCGGCTCGACGCCGTCGGCAACACGACGAAGGCCGTCACGAAGGGCTACGCGATCGGCTCGGCCGTGCTCGCGGCCGTCGTGCTGTTCGCCGGCTTCCAGAAAGAAATCGAGGACAAGGTCGGTCACGCGATCTCCTTCGGGATCAACGAACCGCCCGTGCTGATCGGCCTGTTGCTCGGCGGCCTGATGGTCTGCCTGTTCGCATCGCTGTCGATCGAGGCCGTCGGCCGCGCCGGCGGCGCAGTGGTCGAGGAGGTGCGCCGCCAGTTCCGCGAGCACCCCGGGATCATGGACTACACCGAAGAGCCCGACTACGCGGCGTGCGTCGACATCGTCACGAAGACGGCGCAGCGCGAGATGATCCTGCCTTCGCTCTTGCCGATCGCGCTGACGCTGATCGTCGGGCTGATCGACCAGCAGGCGCTCGGCGGTCTGCTGATCGGCGTGATCGTCGTCGGCTTCTTCTTCGCCGTGATGATGACGGCCGGCGGTGGCGCGTGGGACAACGCGAAGAAGCTCATCGAGGACGGCGCGTTTGGCGGCAAGGGCTCGGAAGCGCATGCCGCTTCGGTCACCGGCGACACGGTCGGCGACCCGTTCAAGGACACCGCCGGACCGGCGATCAACCCGATGATCAAGGTCGCGAACATCGTCGCGATCCTGATCATTCCGCTGATCACCTGAGCCCTAGTCCGCACGCCCGGCACACAACCGCAGCAGCGCCGTAAGCTCAACATGAGATGACCGGCCGAACGGTGCACCGCTCGGGCACGTACGTGCTCTCCGTGCTGATGGCGGCGATCGGCGTGGCGCTGATCGTCCAGGTCCTCGCGGGCGACGGCGGCGTGCTCTCGGCGCGCCTGCTGCTCGGCGTGCTGTTCCTCGCGGGCGGGGTCGCGCGGCTCTATCTCGAGCGCAAGCGTGGACGCGAGACATGAGCGAGAACGGGGAGGACGGCGAGAGCGGCGAGGGCGGGGAGCGGCCACCAAAGCGCGGGCACAGGCCGCAAGCGGAGCTCGGGCGCGCGGAGGCGGAGCGGATCGCGCTGCAGATCTCCGGGCGCACGCTCTCGACGGCGCGGCGCAGCGTCGGCTCGCCGCTGCTGTTCGCGATCGTCTACACGCCGCTCGCGAGTGCGATCTACTTCTCGCTCGGCGTCATCTCGGGGCATGCGCTCGGGCTGACGCCGCTCGTCTTCCTGATCGCCGCGGGCCTGTTCACGCTGACGGCGATGACATACGCCGAGGGCGCGGCGCTGCACCAGGAGCGCAGCGGCTCGACGGTGTTCGCGCGCTACGCGTTCAACGAGCTCGTCAGCTTCGTCGCGGGCTGGGCGATCCTGCTCGACTACGTGATCCTGATCGCGGTCACGAGCTACGCGGCGACGCAGTACCTGCGCGTCTACTGGAGTCCGCTCGGGCACCGCGCCGAGTCGCTCGGGCTCGCGCTCGTGTTCATCGCGCTCGTCGTGCTCGGCAACATCCGCGGCTTCGGCTGGCGGCGCTCGCGGCGGATCGCGGCGATCGTCTCGGTCGACTTGCTCGTGCAGGCGCTGATCGTCGTGCTCGGGCTGATCATGTTCTTCAACCCGCACACGCTGCTCGACCCGATCCACCTCGGCAGCGCGCCGAAATGGTCGGATCTCGTCTTCGCGCTGACGGTCGCGGCGATCTCGTTCACGAGCCTCGAGTCGGCGGCGGGCCTCGCCGGCGAGGTGCGCATCTCCAAAGGCGCGCTGAAGCGGCTCGTCGGCACGGGCACGGCGACGGTTGCCTTCGTCTACGTCGGCATCGCACTCGTCGCCGTCACGGCGCTGCCGGTCCACGACGGCCACACGAAGCTCTCGACGCGCTTCCTCGACGACCCGGTCGTCGGCCTCGTCACGCAGATGCACCCGCACTGGCTCGCGCAGACGCTGCGCTACGTCGTCGCCGGGCTCGCGGCGCTGACGCTCGTCGCGGCGGCGAACTCGGCGATGCTCGGGCTATCGCGGCTGGCCTACTCGCTCTCGACGAACCGGCAGATCCCGAGCGGTCTCGGCCGCCTGCACCCGCAGCGCTCGACGCCGTACGTGCTGATCATCCTCGCGGGGCTGATCGCGGCGGGACTCGTCGTGCCGGAGAACCTCGACTTCCTGATCGGGATCTACGCGTTCGGCGCGCTGCTGGCGTTCACGATCGCGCACGTCTCGATCTGCAAGTTGCGCTACTCAGAGCCCGACGGCGTGCGCCCGTATCGGGTGCCGCTGTCGATCTCCTGGCGCGGCGGCAGCCTGCCGCTGCCGGCCGTGTTCGGTGCGTTCGTCTCCGCCGCGGGCTGGGTCGCGGTGATGGTCGTGCACGACCCCGCGCGCTACGTCGGGCTCGGCTGGATGGTCGTCGGCCTGGCGATGTACGTGATCTACCGCAAGGCCGACGAGACGTCGCTGCTGAAGCGCGTGACGGTCGCGCCGGAGGTGCTGCGCGCCGAGCCGCCGCGCGAACGCGACTACGGCTCGATCCTCGTGCCGCTGTTCGGCACGCGCCTGGACGAGGACATCGTGCAGACTGCCGCGCTGCTCGTCTCCGGCGAGCAGACCGACGAGGCGGCGATCGACGAGGCGACGATCGAGGCCGTCTGGATCTTCGTGATCCCGATGTCGCTGCCGCTCGACGCGCGGCTGCCCGAGGCGCAGATCAAGGAAGCGCGCCAGGCGCTCGCGCGGGCGAAGGCCGTGGGGGAGGAGTACACGGGCGTGCAGGTGGCGACGGCGACCGTGCGCACGCGCCGCGCCGGCTATGCGATCGTCGACGAGGCCAAGCGCCGTGGCGTCGAGGCGATCGTGCTCGGCGCCGAGGAGCCGTCGATGATCCGCGGCGGCGCGCGGCTCGGCGGCCGCGGCGGGCCGCTCGAGAACTTCGTCGGCGACGTGACGAAGTACGTGATCTCGAAGGCTCAGTGCCGCGTGATCGTCACGGCGCCGGCCGCGGGCGATTCGCTGGCCGAGCGCCGTTCGCGTATGGCCGAGGCAAGCTCGGGCTCCTGACGCTGGAGCCACTCGTTGCGCCCGGCCATCCATCGACTAATCTGCGGCTTATGTTCGTCTTGATCGTTGGCGCCGGGCGCGTCGGCTCGGCCGTCGCCAAGTCCGCACTCGCGGCCGGCCATGAAGTCTCGGTGCTCGACGAGGATCCGCTCTCGCACGAGCGCCTCGACGCCGGTCAGAGCGCCAGCTGGGAGGACGCCGACGGGCAGTTCACGGTCGGCACGGCGCTCGAGATCGATGCGCTGATCCAGGCCGGCGTCGAACGCGCGGACGTGTTCATCGCCTCGACCGACGGCGACAACACGAACTTGATCATCGCCCAGATCGCCCAGCGCCGCTTCGGCGTCGAGAAGGTGATCGTGCGCGTGATGGATCCGGCCCGGGCGAGCTGGTACGGCGAACAGGGGCTGAGCACGATATCCCCGACCAAGCACGCGATCGAGATGTTCGAGCGCGCACTCGCGCCAGAGCCCGCCTGAGCATGTACGCGATCGTCGTCGGCGCCGGCAAGGTCGGCCGTAACCTCGCGCGGGAGCTGATCGACAAGGGTCACGAGGTGACGCTGATCGAGTCCTCGCGGCCGCGCTACCTGGCGATCGAGGAAGAGTTCGAGCACTCGGTGCAGTACGGCGACGCGACCGAGCTGTGGGTGCTCGAGCGCTCCGGCATCCAGCGCGCCGACCTCGTCATCGCGGTGACGGGCGACGACGAGGACAACATGCTCGTCTGCCAGGTCGCCAAGGAGAAGTACCTCTGCGACCGGATCATCGCGCGCGTCAACAACCCGCGCAACCACGACCACTTCCGCCTGCTCGGGATCCAGCCGGCCGTCTCGGCGACGGACCTGATCCTGCGCTTGATCGAGCACGAGGTGCCGCGCTACGGGCTCGTGCACCTGCTCGCACTCGAAGAGGAGCGCCTCGAGATCATCGAGCTCGAGGTCAGCCACGACGCGCCGACCGTCGGCGAAGCGGTCGCCGACATCGCGCTGCCCGAGGGCAGCCTGATCATCTCGGTGCTGCGCGGCGGTACGGGCTTCGTGCCGAAGGCCGACACCGTGATCGAGGCCGGCGACGAAGTGCTGCTCGTGCTCGACCCGGGCCTCGAGGAGGCGATCACGGCGTATTTCGCGCCGAACGGGCACGAACAGCAGGCTTGATCGGACTCCGAAGCGACGCCGGCGCCGGGTGCCCCGGCGGCAGATCTGCCCGTTGCGCAGGCGCTTGCCCGTCGCTTGGGGCCCGTAGCGCGGTTTACTATCCTTTCCCGCGAGGCGCCCTTCCGGGATAGTCCAATTGGCAGTGACGCCCGGTTCTGGTCCGGGAGATTGGGGTTCGAGTCCCTGTCCCGGAGCTGGTTCTTAAGTTTTGAGCCGATCGCTCCGAAGTACGCAGTACAGGCATGGACGCCGTTCTCCAGCAGACACCGCCCCGATCTACGACGCGTACGCTGCCGCACGCGGTGAGCGACGCCGTGCCGCGCCAGTTCGCCGCCGGCGACGCGCTGCGCGGGATCGCCGCGATGTTCGTGCTGATCTTCCACGTCGCGATCGAAGCGATGGTCTACAAGCACGTCCACGGCTTCGACTTCACCGGCGAAGCCGCCGCCGGGTACCGCCCGCTCGCGGGCATCTTCGCGACGCCGCTGATGGTCGTGCGCGCGGGCATCTACATCTTCTTCGCGCTGTCGGGCTACCTGCTGACGCGCGGCTTCCTCGCGGCATACACGCTCGGGACGCCACGTCCGTCGATCTCGCGCTACTTCCGCAACAGGGCGCTGCGGATCATCCCGGCTTTCTGGGTGATCACGACGATCTTCATGATCTGGCAGCGCGGTTGGCAGGGCAGCGGCCTCGGCGGCGTGCTCGCGGTCTACGGCTTCATGCAGAACTACATCTGGACGCACGCGGCGCTGGCGATGCCGCAAGCGTGGACGCTCGATCTAGAGGTCTCGTTCTACATCCTGATCCCGCTCGCGGCGGTGCTCGCGCTGGCGCTGGTCAAGCGCTTCAGCGCCAGCGCGACGCCGCGACAGCGGCTCGTGAGCGTGCTGGCTGTGCTGCTCGCGGCGTACGCGATCAGCCTCGTGTTCAAGCACCTCGCGGGCCGCCCGACGTGGCTGCAGTACAACATCGCCGAGTACCTCTTCGCGTTCATCCCCGGCGTCGCGCTGGCGGCGATCGAGCCGTTCGCCGCGCCGCGTCTGCGCGCGAGCGCAAACGGACGGCTGTGGGCGTGGGCGCTGCTGACGGCAAGCGTCGTGCTGCTCGCGGTGTTCGTGACGCTGCCCGCCCGCGAGGAAAACCTGCGCCTGATCTCGGTCTCGCTCGGCTGCGGCGCGCTGATCGCGGCGCCGCTCTCGCTGCAGTGGGCGACGGGCGGCTGCTGGCGCGCGCTCGACAACGGCGCGATGCACTGGCTCGGCGAGCGCTCGTACGGGATCTACCTGATCCATCTCACGCTGCTCGGGCACCTGCTGATCCACATCGGCCAGGACTTCAGCCTGCGCGCGACGTTCTTCCTGCTGCTGCTCGTCGGCACGGCGGCGACGCTGCTCGCCTCAGACGTGTCGTGGCGGCTGATCGAGCGCCCTGCGCTGCAACGGCGCCTGCCTTGGCGCCGAGCCGAGTTCGAGCACCCGCCGCCGCCGCCGCCGCCGCCGCCGCGCCGCGGCCGCACGGCGCTCGCGCGCGGCTCGAGCGGCTAGACCGGCCGGCCTGAGCTGCTCCAGAGCGGCTAGCCGAGCGCTTTGATCTCGAGCGGTTCTTCGCCGGTCGCGCTCAGCGTCGCGCTCAGCCCGGCGCGTTCGGGAGCACCGCCGGCGAGCGAGGCGAGCAGCGATGTCGTCGCGCCGCCTTCGAAGGCTTCGGGCTTCTGCTTGCCCTTCTTCGCCGCGAGCGCGAGCGAGAACGTCGCGGTCATCTTGTCGGGCGGCGTCGTGACGGCGATCGCGGCTCCTTCGAGCACGACCGCGTTGGCGGCGCCGCCGCAGACGAACGCCGCGATAAAGCTCTGCCCGTCACCGGCATGCAGCGAGCTGCCGATCGACGGCGGCTTTGGCTTTTTCGCGGCGGCAGCGGCGTTGATCGTTCCCAGTTCGCCTTCGAGCGGGCTCAGCACGATTTCGCCGGCGGTCTGCTTTTCGTCGTGGCACTCGCCGTGGCCGGCCTCTTCGCAGCCGGTCAGCGTGAGCTGCAGCAGTTCTGTCTTCGGGCCGGTGTATTCGCCGCTGCCGGCGACGTTCGTGCAGGCGATCTTTGCCTTGTGCACCGTTTCGAGCGCCAGCGCACCGCCTTGCACGGTGAAGCGCGACGCGCCGGCGCCGGGCAGCCATTCGTAAGCGCCCTTGCCGGCTTCGCTCGCGGATGTGCACGTCGAGTTCGCGTAGCTGCCGGTTTTGCCCGAGGCCGTCAGGCAGCGGCCGCGTTCGGGCAGGCTCTCGCCGGTCTGGAACGTCTCGTCGTCGCCGACGCTCGTGCCGCCGGCGCTAGTGGCGGAGATCCGGAAGTGGTACGTCGTGTTCGGCGATAGCGCGGAGACCTGCGCCGCGACCGCGACCGCGTCTTCGCCTTCGCCCGGCGAAGGCGTGCACGGGGCGCTTTTGGCATAGGGCAGCGAGCTGCCGTATTCGAAGCTGCAGGCCGTGACCGCTTCGCCGTTGGGGTTGACCGTCGCGTTGAGCGTCGCCGTCGACTGGCTGACGGGCGAGGCGACCATCGTCACGACCGTCGGCGCGGCCGGGCCGGGCGGGTTCGAGGCGGGGCCCGGTTCGGGGTGCGGCGAGAGCGTCACGGGCGGGCGCGGCGTCTGGTTGAAGTCGAAGTCGTTGGCGATGTCGCCGAGCCCGGGCGCTTCTTCGCGCACGTCGATCCGTTTGTCGGGGCGCCCGTCGGTCTTCGGGTTCAGCCGGCTGCTGTCGATGAAGTCGTCCTCGATGAACTTCAGGTAGGCGTCGTGGCTTAGCTGCTGGTGGTCGATGTAGCCGCGCTTCGCGTATGGACTGATCACGATGCCGGGGACGCGCAGCCCGTAGCCGTTGACGTCGACGTCGGGTGGGTCTACGTGGTCGTAGAAGCCGCCGGGGTCATCCCAGGAGAGGAAGATCGCCGTGCTGCCCCAGCACGGGCTCTTCATGATCGTGTTGATCAGCGTCGTCACGTAGGCTTGGCCCTTGGAGACGAGCGACGGCGGGTGTTCTGAGTATTCGAGGTTCGGGACGATCCAGGAGACGTTCGGCAGGCCGCATTCTTCGCTCTGGTGCGCGGCTTCGTAGAAGCTGCTGAGGCCCTGGATGTTCTGCTGCTGGCCGTCTTCTTCGACGTCGGTGAAGTCCTCGAGCGGGTTCCAGATGCCGGGCGTCTGCGCGCTCTGCTTGACCGGTTCGCAGGAGAGCTCTTCGTCGTCCTCGCAGTCGGGCTCGTCGCCCTTCGTCACGTAGTAGCGCCAGCTCACGTGCGCCTTGTCCATTAGGTAGGTGATGTCCGTCCAGGCGTACGTCGCCTTGCCGGGGATGTTCGCGCCGTCCCACGAGCTCGAGCCGGCCTTCGGCGCGAGCGAGTTCTTGCAGTCGAGCGGTTTCGTATCGCCCTTCGGACAGCGCGCCGACCACGCGGAGACCATGTACAGGTGCTCGGTCAGGCTCCACGCCGAGGCAGCCTCGAACAGGTGGTCCTGCAGCACGAAGTCTTTCGCGTACGTCCAGTAGTTCGGGATCTCGCGCGCGTCGTGGTAGCCCATCACGTCGTTGCAGCCACCGGCGGACTTCGCCGCGCGAGCTTCGGCTTCGCTCTGCGCTTTGCACGGCGTGCATTCGGGATCGGTCCCGCCGCGGCATTTCTTCGTCGTCTCGGCCTCACCGACGAAGCCGTCCATCAGCCCGCCGTCGATGTCGCCTTCGAACGCTTTCGTGCCGTGCGGCCCGCCGTGGTTTTCGTCGTGCGGGTCGTGAAACGGCTTGACGCAGCCGCCGTTCTGCGGGTCCGGTACGCAGACGCCGCCCGGAATACCGTCGGCCCCGGGGAACGTGCCGAAGTACTCGTCGAGCGAGCGGTTCTCCTGCATGATCATCACGACGTGCTTGATCTTGTGAATGCCTTCTTCTTCGGCCTGCGCTAGCGCCGGGACGCAAGCGCCGAGCAGCCAAAGCGCGGCGAGCAGGCCGAGCAGGCGGTGGGGCATCGCGCGACGACGCGGCGCGCAGTCTGCCCGCACGCGGGCGCGCCGGTCGCCAGGTCCGGCGTTCGTTGGCTCTTCATCCCCGCCCCGGCGTCCGATCCGGGCGGCCTCCCTCAAGGCGCGTGCTCGCAAGATTGACGGCACTGTACAGGGTGATCGCGCCGCATCGTGACCTTCTCGTTACGGCGCCGGCTGCTTGACCTTCGCGATGTGCTCGTCGGTGATCTTGCCGTCGGAAGGCACGTGCGGGTGGTGGACGTGGCAGAGGCGGTATTGCCCGTGGCGAAAGCGGCCGCGACGCCAGCAGCCGTGGTGATGGCAGAACAGCATCGAGACGACGCCGCCGATGCCGATCAGGCTGACGGTACCGACGATCAGCCCGATCCATTCGGCGTGCGACGTCGTGAACGGCAGCGATGAGAGCAGGATCATGCACGGATTATCCCGCTTCGGTCGAAGGGCTCGAAACGCGCATCGGATCAGCTACCGTGATGGACCTCGGGCCGCCAGGGCTCGAAGCGCCCGAGACGAGTCAATTGCCCGCAGAAGATCAATCGCCGACGCGGTCACGGAGGACTGTTTGAGCAAGCGACGGACCTACACAGTCGCACTGCTGTGCCTCGCGCCGATCGTGCTCGCGCTCGCGTGCGCCGGTACGGCCGCGGCGGTCGTCGTGACGAACTCGAGCGAAGACCTGCGCACGGGCTGGTATCCGGAAGCGAGCTCGATCACGCCGCAGCTCGTCGGCAGCGGGACGTTCGGGCAGATGTGGTCCTCGCCGGTCACGGGGCAGGTCTACGCGCAGCCGCTGCTCGCGAACGGGACGCTGCTCGTCGCGACGGAGGAAAACGACATATACGGCTTCGATCCGTCCTCGGGTGCGCAGCGCTGGTCGCGCGCGCTCGGCACGGCGTGGAAGTCGGCTGACATCGAATGTGGCGATCTGGCGCCGAAGATCGGCGTCACCTCGACGCCGGTCGTCGACGAAGCGACGGGGATCGCCTACTTGACGCACAAGACATACGTCTCGGGCTCAAGCGGGGAAGCGCGCTGGTACATGGACGCGGTCAGCATGTCGACGGGCGCCGAGCAGCCGGGCTTCCCGGTCGAACTGAGCGGCACGGCGCAGAACGACCCCGAACAGAAATTCTCGCCGACTACGCAGCTGCAGCGCCCGGGCCTGCTGCTGCTCGAAGGCGTCGTCTACGCGGGCTTCGGCTCGGACTGCGACTTCACGCCTTACGAGGGCTGGGTGTTCGGCGTCTCGACGGCGGGACAGGTCAAGGCGCGGTGGGTCGACGAAACGGGGCACGCCGGCGGCGGCATCTGGCAGTCGGGCTCCGGCCTCGCCTCGGACGGCCCGGGAACGATCCTGCTGAGCACGGGCAACGGCGCTGTGCCGCAGAAACCGACGCCGGGGCACACGCCGCCGAGCAACCTCGGCCAGTCGGTCGTGCGCCTGCACGTGCAGAGCGACGGCTCGCTGAAAGCGACGGACTTCTTCGCGCCGTATGAAGCGCAGACGCTCGACATGTGGGACGCGGACTTCGGCTCGGGCGGCGTCACGGGCCTGCCGAGCGCGTACTTCGGCACGCCTGAAATCCCGCACCTGGCGGTCGAGGTCGGCAAGGACGGCTATGTGTACCTGCTCAACCGCGACAACCTCGGCGGCTTCGCCGAGGGGCCCTCGGGCGCGGATGAAGTCGTGCAGCGGATCGGCCCGAACGGCGGCGTCTGGTCGCGCCCGGGCGTCTGGCCGGGCGAAGGCGGTTGGGTCTACATCCCGACGGCCTCCGGCGGCAACAGCGCGTCGGGCTCGGCCGGCAACCTGCGGATGTACCAGTACGTCCTCTCCGGCTCGGGCAAGCCGACGCTCGTGCTGCGCGGGACCTCGAAAGACGCCTTCGGCTTCACGACGAGCGCGCCGGTGATCACCTCCGAAGGCGCGAACCCGGGCACGGCGCTCGTCTGGCTCGTCTGGTCGCCGAACGGGTCCGGCGAAGGCGCGCAGCTGCGCGCGTACGACCCGATCCCGAACTCGCACGAAGAACCGGTGCTGGCGTTCAGCGCGCCGGTCGGGACCTCGGCGAAGTTCGCGACGCCGGGCGTCGGCGCGGGCAAGCTGTTCGTCGGCACGCGCGACGGGCACGTGCTCGCGTTCGGCTCGCCGGTGACGCCGATCATGTCGGGCGCGGAGACGGTCTTCCCGACGACGACCGTCGGCAGCACCTCGCACGAGACGGCGAAGCTGACGGCGAACGAGAACCTGACGCTCACGAGCCTCACGTCGAGCTCGCCGCAGTTCGTCGTCGGCTCACCGTCGCCGTCGCTGCCGGCGACGCTCGCAGCCGGCGACAAAGTCGAAGTGCCGATCGCGTTCACGCCGACGGCGACGGGTCCGCTGGGAGGCACGCTGACGGCGAAAACGAGCGAAGGCAAGACGGTGACGTTCTCGCTGTCGGGCAGCGGGCAGTCGGCGGCGGCGCAGATCGAAGCTTCGCCGACGGTCGTCGCATTCGAAGGCGCGCCGATCGGCACGAAGCTCGAAGCGGCGGCGACGCTGCACAACGTCGGCGGCCAGCCGCTGACGATCGAACACGTCATCGCGCCCGATCCGCCGTTCCACGCCGAAGAAATCGCGCCGGGCACGAAACTCGCGTCGGGTGCGTCGATCTCGCTGCCGGTCTCTTTCCAATCGAACGTGGTCGGCCATTTCGAGAGCCAGATCACGCTCGAAACGAGCGGCGGCGAAGCGCAGATCGAGCTCGTCGGCACGGCCGGCACGCCGGGCGAACTGAAGGTCGAATCGGAAGCGGTCGACTTCGGCGAGGTCGCTCCGGGCACGAGCGCCGAACGCACGTTCACGGTCACGAACGCCGGCGGCTCGAACCTCGAGATCACGCGCTCGAAGCCGCCGAGCGGCGGCGAGTTCGCGCCGAGCACGGCGTTGCCGGAGGGCACGACGATCGCGCCGGGCGAACGGCTCACGGAGGCTGTCACGTTCGCGCCGACGGCCGTCGGCGCGGCGAGCGCCGAATGGCAGCTGAACGGCAACGACTCCTCGGGCGTCCATAAAGTCAGCTTCACAGGCCTCGGTGGCATCTCGCCGCCGCCGAGCGAACGCGCGGTCCTCGGCGCGCTCGCGCCGCCAAGCTCCGCTGCGCCGGAGTCGCAGGGAGGGGGGCAGCAGCAGGCAACGGCGCATCCCCGCGCGCAGGTGGCGGGCAGGACGCTGACGGCGAGCGGCGCCGGCACGGTCGCGCTCGAGCTCTCGTGCAAATCGACGCAGACGGCGTGCGCGGGAACGGTCACGCTGCAGAGCGCTACGAGCAGCGGTGGCGGACATGCCTCGAAGCAGCGCAAGCCGACCTATGCGACGCTCGCGAAGGTCAGCTACAGGATCGCGGCGGGGCACGTCGCGACGCTGAAGCTGAAGCTCACGCGGGCGGCGCGCAGGCTGCTGGCAAGGCTTCACGTGCTGCACGTGCGCGCGGTGACGATGGTCGCGGGTGCAGCGGGCAGCAAGGCGAGCACGACGGTCACGCTCGTGACGATCCGCGCGCCGCGCTCGCATAGGGCCGGGCGTTAGGACGAGGCCTGGCGAGGCAGCGTCGGCGCCTGCCGGGGGCGTGGAGCAGTGCTCAGGCGGCGGCCTGCGCGGCCCAGTCGCGATACAGCTCGTAGTAGCGGCCTTGCGCGTCGATCAGCTCGTCGTGCGTGCCCTGCTCGGCGATCTTGCCGTGCTCGAGCACGACGATGCGCCCGGCCTGGCGGATCGTCGAGAGGCGGTGCGCGATGACGATCGACGTGCGCCCGGCGAGCAGGCGACGCAGGCCCTGCTCGATGCGCGCCTCGGAGTGCAGGTCGACGTTGGAGGTGGCCTCGTCGAGCACGAGGATCCGCGGGTCGGCGATCAGCGCTCGCGCGAAGGCGATCAGCTGGCGCTGCCCGGCGGAGAGCTGCGTGCCGCGCTCGCCGATTTCGGTGTCGTAGCCGTTCGGCAGGTCGGCGATGAACTCCTCGGCGCCGACGGCCGCGGCGGCGGCGCGGATCTGATCGGCGTCGGCGTCGGGGCGCCCGAAGGCGATGTTCTCGGCGACGGTGCCGGAGAAGAGGAAGGCCTCCTGCGGGACGATGCCCATCTGCGAGCGCAGCGAGCTCGAGGCGACTTCGCGCAGGTCGTGCCCGTCGACGAGCACGGCGCCCGACGTCGGGTCGTAGAAGCGCGCGATCAGCTTCGCCATCGTCGACTTGCCGGCGCCGGTCGCGCCGACGAGCGCGACGGTCTGCCCGGGCGGGATCTGCAGGTCGATGTGGTCGAGCGCGAGCACCTGCTCGGTCGAGTTGTCGCCGCGGCGCTTCTGGTAGGCGAAGGAGACGTCGTCGAAGTCGACCTCGCCGGTGATCCGCCCGAGCTCGATCGCGTCGGCGCGGTCCTCGAGGTCGGGCCTCTCGTCGAGCAGCTGGAAGATCTTCTCGAGCGCAGCCATGCCGGACTGGTAGGTCGCGTAGAGCTGCGAGAGCTGCTGGATCGGTTCGAACAGGTTCGACAGCGCCGCGACGAACGCGACGATCGTGCCGATCGAGATGTGCCCGTCGATCGCCTGGTAGCCGCCGTAGAGGACGATCAGCCCGACGGCGACGCCAGAGAGCATTTCGACGGAGGGGAAGTAGGCGGCGTTGAGCTTGACCGTCGTCATGTTCGCGTCGCGGTTGTCGGCGTTCAGCTCGGTGAACTGCGCTTCGTGCACGGGCTCCTGGGCGAAGCTGCGCACGACGCGGATGCCGGAGAGCGTCTCCTGCAGGTAGCCCGTGATCGCGCCGATCGTCTCGCGCGTACGGCGGAAGGCGCCGGCGGAGATGATCCGAAACCACAGCGAGCCGGCGAGCACGAGCGGCAGGATGCAGAACGTGATCAGCGCGAGCGTGACGTCGAGGTAGAGCAGGATGCCGATCGTGCCGATCAGCGTCAGCCCGGACTGGAACAGCGTCACGACGGAGTCGGTCACGAGCGAGTCGAGCGCCTCGACGTCGTTCGTCATGCGCGATATCAAGACGCCGGCGGAGCGGCTCTCGTAGAAGCCGATCGGCAGCGTCTGCAGGTGCTTGAAGATGCGGATGCGCAGGTCGGCGAGCGCGCGCTGGCCGACCCAGCCGACGAGGTACGTCTGCGCGTAGGTCATCACCCAGACGATCAGCGCCGAGACGAAGAAGGCGATGACGACGAGCAGCAGTTTGTCGAAGTCGTGTCGCTGGATGCCGTCGTCGATCGCGGCGCGCGCGAGCAGCGGCGGCGCGAGCGAGGCGGCCGTGCCGAGGATCAGCGCGACGACTGTCAGCGCGGCGCGCAGTCGATAGGGGCGCAGCATGCCGAACAGGCCGCGCAGGTTGCGCCCACGCGTGCCCTTGCTCGCGCGCTCGCCGGTCCACGTCGAGCCGGGACCGCCTCTGCCGGCCATCGGGCTCACAGACCGCTCACCTCCGGTTCGAGCGGCTTGCGCGTCATGAAGACCTGGTCGGGCAGGCCCTTCTCGACGATCTCGCGGTACAGCTCTGACTCGCCGAGCAGGTGCTCGTGGTCGCCGTGCGCGACGACACGCCCGTGCTCGAGCACGACGATCTCGTCGGCGAGCGAGATCGTCGAGAGGCGGTGCGCGATGACGAACGTCGTGCGCCCGGCCATCGCCTCGTCGAGCGCGAGCTTGATGCTCTGCTCGGTCGAGGCGTCGACGGCCGATGTCGCGTCGTCGAGGATCAACACGCGCGGGTCGGCGAGCAGCGCACGTGCGATCGCGAGGCGCTGGCGCTGACCGCCGGAGAGCGAGAGCCCGCGCTCGCCGACGCGCGTGTCGAAGCCATGCGGCAGGCGCGCGACGAAGTCGTATGCCTGCGCGCGCCGCGCGGCCGCTTCGACCTCGTCGCGGCTCGCGTCGGGGCGCCCGTAGGCGATGTTCTCGGCGACGCTCGCGGAGAACAGGAACGGGTCGTCGGAGACGACCGCGACGGCATGGCGCAGCGAGGCCAAGTCGACGTTGCGCACGTCGGCGCCGTCGAGCAGCACGGAGCCCTTGCTCGCGTCGTACAGGCGCGAGATCAGCGAGACGAGGCTCGTCTTGCCGGAGCCGGTCGCGCCGACGAGCGCGACGGTCGTGCCGGCGGGGACGTCGAGCGAGACGTCGCTTAGCACGGGGCGCGCGACGCGCGCGGCGAGCTGGTTGCCGTCGCTGTCGCTGTCGAGCGAGAGCTCGCGCGGGCCGGCGTGCACGGCGCCGAAATCGTCGCCCGAGTCGTAGCGCAGCGTGACGTCGCGGAACTCGACGTGGCCGTTGCCGGGCGGCAGCGGCGGCGCGTCGGGCGGCGCGACGATGCGCGGCTCGCGGTCGAGCACCTGGAAGATCCGCTGGCCTGAGGCGGTCGCGCGCTGGGCGAGCCCGAGCGTGACGCCGAGCGAGCGCATCGGGCCGATCAGCATGTTGAGGTAGAGGTAGAACTGCGTGAACTGCCCGAGCGTGAGGTGCGCGTGGATCACGCGGTTGCCGCCGATCAGCAGCACGGCGGCGAGGCCGAGCTGCGGCAGGAAGCCGATCGCGGGATTGAACTTGGCCTCCAGGCGCGTCGCGACCATCGACTGGTCGAACACGCGCGAGACGGAGTGGCGGAAGCGGTGCAGCTGCTGCGGCTCGCGCGCGAAGGACTTGACGACGCGCACGCCGGAGATGTTCTCCTCGGCGTCTGCGGTGAGCTCGCCGATCCGCTGCTGGACCTCCTGGATCGCGGGGCGCGCGGTGCGCCCGTAGCGCTGTGAGATGAACACGACGAACGGCGTCGGCGCCATCGCGATCAGCCCGAGGCCGGGGTTGATCACGATCATCGCGATGCCGGCGAGCAGCAGCGTCAGCACGGATTGCAGGATGAAGACGAGCCCGTAGCCGAGGAAGAAGCGCACGGCCTGCAAATCGACGGTCGCGCGCGACATCAGCTGGCCGGTCTGCTGGTGGTCGAAGAAGCCGAGCTCGAGGCGCTGCAGCTGCGCGTACATGATCTGGCGCAAATCGAATTCGATCGCGAGCGAGATGCGCCCGGCGATCATCCGCCGCATGTACGTGAGCAGCCAGCGCACGAGCACGATGCCGACGATCACGAGCGCGAGCACGAGCAGCGTGTGGCGGTCGTGCGAGCGCAGCACGAGCTCGTGGTGGCGAGCGTGGTTGTCGCCGTGCTTGATCGCTTCGACGGCCGAGCCGGTGAAGTGCGGGATCAGCACGGTCACGACCATCGCCAGCGAGGCGAGCGCCCACGACGCGATCAGCCCTCGCTTGTAGGGCCGCAGAAATCCGAGCAGTCGGTAGAACGTGTTCATAGTTGTGCGGTCAACGATTATCGCAGGCGGATGCCCGGCGATCGGGCGCGGCCGACCGAGCTGCGCCTAAGCTTGCTCCATGTCCGAAACGCCGAGCCCAAGAGCGAGCGCGGGGGCTCGCGCGGGGCTGTGCGATTCGTGCGCGCGCCAGCAGATCGTGCGCAACACGCGCGGGTCCGTCTTCTCGCTTTGCACACGCTCGCGAGAAGATCCAGCTTATCCGCGCTACCCGCGAGCTCCGGTGACGAGTTGCCCCGGATACGAACCAGGCGAAAAAGACAATTATTAATAATTAGTTTTCGCTGCGGGCTCGAAGCGGCTGAGGCGAATGGACAGCGCGCCGTCAGCCGACGGCTGGAGCGGGCTCGCCGACGCCCTCGCTGCGCTCGCCCTCGGGTGCGCCGCCGGTCGAGGCGACGAAGTCGCTGCTGCGCACGAGCGCGAACGCGAGCAGCGAGCCGACGAGCGCGATCGCGGAGGCGATCAAGAGGATGCTCGTGAACGCGTCGGTGAAGCCGATCGGGTAGGCGTGCTTCAGCGCCGCGGCCTGAGCGGCCGAGTGCGGCAGCTGGCGAACTTCGCCGGAGACGAGCGCGGTGGCGAGCTTGCCGTGCGCTGTTTCGATCAGCTGACGTCCGCCGGCGCTCGCGGAGAGCTGGCTCATCGTGTTGTGCGTGATGTCGTGCTGGAAGATCGCGCCGAGCCCGGCGATGCCCGTCGCGATGCCGACCTGGCGGAACGTGTTGTTGATGCCCGAGGCCATGCCGCTGCGCGAATGGTGAACGACGCCGACAGCCGTCGAGGCGAGCGGCGGGTTGATCAGCCCGATGCCGGCACCGGCGAGGACGAAGCCCGGCACGAGCACGGTCCAACCCGAGCTCGCGTCGACGGCGGTCATCGTCAGCAGCCCGCCGCTGACGAGCAACAGGCCGCTGCCGAGCAGCAGCCGCACGGGGACGCGCACCGACAGGCGCCCGGCGATCGGGGCGACGAAGAACGACAGAAGCGTGATCGGCAGGAAGCGCAGCCCGGCCTGCAGCGGGCCGTAGCCGAGCACGTCCTGGATGTACAGCGTCAGGTAGAGGAACATCGAGAACATCGAGGAGGAGACGGCGAACGCGACGATGCTCGCGCCGGCGAAGGCCGGCTTCTGAAACAGCGTCAGGTCGAGCATCGGGCGCTCCTGGCGGCGCTCGACGATCACGAACAGCACGATCAGGACGAGCGAGGCGATCAGGAAGCCGACGATCCGCGTCGAGCCCCAGCCCTTTTCGTTGCCCTCGATCAGCGCGAAGACGAGCAGGAACAGCGAGCCCGAGAACGTCACGAGGCCCTGCCAGTCGACGCCGCGCGCGTTTGGATCGCGCGACTCGGAGACCTGCGAGAGCGTGAGGAAGACGGCTGCGATGCCGATCGGCACGTTGACGAAGAAGATCCATTCCCAGCCGATGCCGGACGTGATCAAACCGCCGACGATCGGCCCGACGGCGACGGCGCCGCCGATCACGCCGCCATACACGCCGAAGGCGAGCCCGCGCTCCTTGCCGTGAAAGGCGCCCGCGATCAGCGCGAGCGAGGTCGCGAACATCATCGCTCCGCCGGCCCCCTGCACGGCGCGCGCGAGGTTCAGCGCGAGCGGCGATCCGGCCAGGCCACAGGCGGCCGAGGAGGCCGTGAAGATGACGAGGCCCGTGACGAACACGAGCCGGCGGCCGAAGCGGTCCGCGAGCGCGCCCGCGGTCAAGAGGAACGCGGCGAGCGTCAGCGAGTACGCGTTGACGACCCACTGCAGGTCGGCGAAGCTCGAGTGCAGCGAGCGCTGGATGTCGGGCAGCGCGACGTTGACGACCGTGATGTCGAGCAGCAGCATGAAGATCGCGACCGACACCGCGATCAGCGTCCACCACTTGCGCTCCACGTCGCTCCCTTCGTTCGTTCGGGCCGCACCCTCGTGCACGACCGACGCCCCGCACTATATGAACGCCCGGGGAGACTTCCCGGCGGCGGCCGGCCACGCAGCGGCTGCGCCGCCGAGCGCTAGCTCGCCTGCAGGTGGCGCTGCAGGAACGGCACGATCTCGCGCCACAGCTTCGCGGCCGGCTCGGGGCGGTAGCTCGGGCGGTAGTCGGCGAAGAACGCGTGGCCGGCGTCCTCGTAGACGTCGACTTTGATCTCCTGGCCGGCCTTGCCCGCGGGCGAGCGCCCGGCGCGCTCGCGCAGCTCGGCTGCGAGCTCGGGCGAGGGGTTGTGATCTTCGGCGCCGACAGCCGCGAGCAGCGGGCATTCCAAGCGCTCGTCGACCATCTCGAGCGGCGGTGTCGGGCGCAGCGGCGTCGAGTGCTCCTCAGGCTTCGCGCGGTCGACGAAGCCGCCCCAGCAGTCGACGGCGGCGTTGAGCTTCTCCGACGCGCACGCGAGCAGCAGCGCGTAGCGCCCGCCCATGCAGAAGCCGATGCAGCCGATCCGCCCCGTGACGCCGTCGAGCGAGCGCAGGTGGTCGGCGGCGCCTTCGAGGTCGCCGAGCGCGAGCTCGTCGGACATCGAGAAGAGCCGCGCCATGATCGCTTCCATGTCGCCGGCCGGCGGCGGTCCGCCTTCGCGCGTGTAGAGGTCGACGCCGAGCGTGACGTAGCCGACGTTCGCGAAGCGGTTGACGACGTCGCGGATGTGCTCGCCGAGCCCGCCGGCCTCGTGGATCACGATCATGCCGGGGTGGCTCGCGGCGTCGGCCGGGCGCGCGAGGTAGCCGTTGATCTGCGTGCCTGTGGCGCCGGGGAACGTCAGCTCAACGGCTGAGATCCGCGTCGGGTCGTTGACGGCGCCCGGGACTCCGTGCGGGCTCTGCTTGACCTCGACGCTGCTCATGGCTGCGGCTCGCCGGAGGCAGTCTCGAGCGCCGGCGGCGAGGGCGGGAAGGCGCCGCCCTGCTGCGCGTCCAGCTCGCGGATCTTGCGCCGCGCGCGCTTGCGCGTCTCGCACAGCTCGTGCTCGAGCTTCTGAAGCTCGCCGGCGCGGTTGCGCACGAGCTCGAGCTGGCGGTCGATGTGACCGAGCGCCTCTTGCAGCAGCTCGCGGCGGCGGTCCGGTTCGACGTCGTCGCGGCGCAGCTGCGCGCGAACCTCGGCGCGCGCCTCCTCGGCGCTCAGCAGCGTCTTCAGCTGCTCGAGCGAGACGCCGAGCAGGTCCTTCAGGCGCATGACCTCGCGCAGACGGTCGACCTCGGCTGCGCTGTAGAGGCGGTGGCGCCCGGACGGGCGCGCGGGCGCCTCTGGCAACAGCCCGATCTCCTCGTAGTAGCGAATCGTGCGCGGCGTCGTGCCGACGAGCTTCGCGACGTCGCCGATCCGCAGGCTCGCCTCGTGCGCGGCGGTCTCTACGGGCGATTCCGGCGCTTGCATGGCGGGGTCCGGATTGGGCGCGCTCATGCGCGGCTCCCGAGCTTCGCGCCGGCCGGGGTGGGGGAGTCTGGCGCGTCGCCCTCGGCGGTCTCGTCGCGCCCGGGCACGTAGGCCTCGTCGGCGAGCGCTTCCTCCCACGGGCGGATCGGCGAGCGCTCCTCTTCGGAAGCCGCGTCGGCTGCCGTCGCGGCATCGGAGTCGGCCGTCACCGTTGCGTGGCTCGGGCGCAGCAGGCAGACGGCCGCGCCGACGATCGACGTCGCGGCGAGGACCCACAGGGCGACGTGCATGTTGCTGATGAACGGCGCGAGCTTCTCGGCCGAGAGGCCCTTGGCGAGGCCGGAGAAGATCGCGAACAGCGTCGCTTTGGGCACGGCCGAGGTGACGATCGCGAGCACGAAGGCGATCGACAGCACCGCGCCGGTGTTCTGCAGGAGCGTGCGCGCGCCGGCGGCGATCCCGCGGCGGTGCGCCGGCACGACACCCATCATCGCGGCCGTGTTGGGGCTGTTGAACATGCCCGAGCCGACGCCGACGATCAACAGCCACAGCCCGCTTTCCCAGTAGGCGCTGTGGACTTGCAGCGTCGTCATCCCGGCGAGGCCGGCGGCGCTGACGAGCATCCCGATCGAGGCGAGCGCGCGCGAGCCGTGGCGGTCGGCGTAGATGCCGGCGATCGGCGAAGCGACGAGCATCCCGAGCGCGAGCGGGATCAGCTTGATGCCGGCTTCGATCGGCGAGTTGCTCTGCGCGCCCTGGTAGTAGAAGACGAACAGGAACATCAGCGCGAAGCGCGCGAGGCCGTTGAGGAACGAGGCAGCGCTCGCGGCCGCGAACAGGCGGTTCTTGAACAGCCCGAGGTCGAGCATCGGCGAAGCGGAGCGGCGCTCGATCGCGACCCACAGCGGCAGCAGCACGGCGGCCGCGATCAGGCTGACGATCACGATCGTGTCGTTCCAGCCGCTGATGCCGCCGCGCGAAACGCCGAGCACGAGGCCGGTGAGCCCGACGACGAACGTCGTCGTGCCGGCGATGTCGTAGCCGCGCACCGAATCGGGTTTGGAGAGCTCGCGCAGCACGGTCGCGCCCCAGGCGGCGCCGGCGAGCGCGAAGGGGACGTTGAACCAGAAGACCCAGTGCCAGGAGATGTCGACGAGCGCGCCGCCGAGCACGGGTCCAAGCACGAGCCCGATGGCGGCGACCATCGTGTTGGCGCCCATCGCAAGGCCGAGTTCCTCCTTGGGGAAGGCGTCGGTGACGAGCGCGGCCGCGTTCGCGAACAGGAACGCCGAGCCGATCCCTTGCAGGATCCGCCAGAGGATCAGCACGGTCGCATCGCCGGAGAAGCCCGCGCCGAGCGAGGCGAAGGCGAACACGAGGAACCCGCCGACATAGGCGCGCTTTCTCCCGAACAGGTCCGACAAGCGCCCGGCCATCAGGACGAGCACGGTCGCGGCGATCAGGTAGGCGAGGATCACCCAGACGAGCGCGAGCAGGCTCGCGTGCAGCGCGCGCTCGAGGTCGGGCAGCGCGATGATCAGCGTGCCGGAGTTCGTCGCGGCGAGCAGCATGCCGAGGCTCGTGCACGACAGCGCCCACCACTTGTAGCTCGCGTGCGACGCATCGACGCCGAAGCGCGACGGCCGTCTGCCCGAATGCCCTGTCCCTACGATCTGCGCTGTGCTCATCTGCGTCGCTCCTTCTGCGGCTCGCCTGTCTGGGATCTCCACCCTCAAACCTGACGTGAACGTAAGGATCACGATAGCAGGCGTAGGTGCTGCTCGGCCTCGTGGCGGGCCGCACGAGGCGTGCTAAAACGTTCGTATGAGCGATACGAGCGAGCCGAAGGTCGTAAAGACAGACGAGCAGTGGAAGCAGGAGCTGACGCCGGCGCAGTACGACGTGCTGCGCAAGGCCGGCACGGAGGCGCCGTTCACGGGCGAGTACGTCTACAACAAGGACTCCGGCGACTACCGCTGCGCGGCGTGCGGCGCAATGCTGTTCGACGCGGACACGAAGTTCGAGTCGGGCACGGGCTGGCCGAGCTTCACCGAGCCGGCCGTCGCGGAGGCCGTCGAGCTGCGCCCGGACAACAGCCTGTTCATGCGCCGCACGGAGGTCGTCTGCCGCACCTGCGGGGGGCACCTGGGGCACGTCTTCGACGACGGGCCGGGCCCGGACGGGCAGCGCTACTGCATCAACTCGGCGGCGCTCAAGTTCGACCCGGCCGCGGCCGGGGACGACGCGGACGGTGCGGGCGAGGCGGCCGCCGCAGCTGCCGCGGCGCCGCAGCCTGACCCCGACTCGCGTTAGGCTCCGCCGATGATCATGGAGGCGCGCGCGAAGCGCCTGTCGACGCCGCTCTCGTGGGGGCGGCGCGAGAAGACAGCTGTCGGCGCGTTGCTGGGGGTCGTGCTCGCCGCGGTCCTCGCGCTCGGCATCTATGCGGCGACGAGCGGCTCGCCGGCGCGCAAGGACTGCGTCGAAGCGATCGCGCCGAGCACGCTCGGCGGCGTGAAGATCCACGCGTGCGGGCAGCGCGCCCGCACGGTGTGCGCATCGGCGGGCAGCTACAAGGGCATCGCCGACGCGCTCGGCAAGTCCTGCGAACACGCGGGCTTCGCCTTCTCGAAGCCGAGCTGAGCTTCGCCCGCGCGGATCGCGCGGCCCGTGAGCTGTCTCCAGCAAGGTCCTTTCCCAGGCGCAGAGCCAAACACGCCAACCGCCCAGGCGAGCCGAAGATACGGCCGAAAAGGGCCGTCTATACAGGTGTCGAAACGCCCTCTGGAAGTGTTGGCCAGACCGCTCTAGCCGCTTATCCGGCCTGGCGTTTTCATGTGGCATTGCAATTGGCGTACCCCGGTCGCATGCGTGCAGCAGGGGGGGTCACCAACTAAAAGTAGGAAATGGAGGCACATGTCCTGGAACGCATACCCAAGCTGGCTCGTGTCCGGCGACAACGCGTGGCAGATGACCGCAGCCACGTTCGTCGGGCTGATGAGCCTTCCGGGCCTCGCGGTCTTGTATGGCGGTGTGATGCAGAAGCGCTGGTCGGTCAACAGCATGATGCTCACCTTCGCAGCGTTCTCACTCGTGTTGGTCGCGTGGGTGCTGTGGGCGTTCAAGATGGGCTTTGGGACGCCAATCGGTAGCGGGAAAGGCTTCTTCGACACGATGTGGGGAAAGTCGGGGACCGTGCTCGGCGCTGGCACGTTGCAAGCGCAGGCCGCGATTCCGTCGATCTCAGTCGGGCCGCCGTTCCATTTCCCGGAGGCCTCGCTGGTCTACTTCCAGTTCGTGTTCGCGGCGATCACGCCGATCCTGATGCTCGGATCGGTGCTCGGGCGGATCAACTTCAAGGCATGGATTCCGTTCGTGCTCTTGTGGATCACGTTCGTCTACACGATCAACGCGTTCCTGATCTGGGGCGGCGGCTATTGGTCGGCGCACGGGGCGCTCGACTACTCCGGTGGGTACGTGATCCACCTGGCGGCCGGTATCTCCGGGTTCGTCGCGGCGGCCGTGATCGGTCCAAGGTTGCAACGAGATCGAGAGGTCGACGCACCGAACAACCTGTTGATGGTCGCAGTCGGCGCGGGGCTGCTGTGGCTCGGCTGGAACGGGTTCAACGGTGGAGACTCCTACTACGCGGGTGTAAACGCGTCGGTGGCGGTCGTCAACACGAACCTGTGCACGGCCGTGGCGATGCTCGTATGGATCGCTTGGGACTACATCTTCCGTGACAAGCCGTCGCTGATCGGCTCGGTCAACGGAATGATCACGGGTCTGGTTGCGATCACTCCGGCGGCAGGTTTCGTCAACGGCTGGGGGGCTGGTGCGATCGGCATCATCGCCTCGACGGCCGTTTGGATGGCGATCCGCTTCCTCAGCCGCGCGCCTGTCTTCAGGAACGTGGACGACACGCTGGGGGTGATCTATACGCACGGGGTCGCCGGACTGTTGGGCGGTCTCCTGACGGGGGTCTTCGCGGACCCACACATCATCGAGTACATCGGTTCCGGTGGCGGAGCAGAAAACCTGCCGGGCTTCTCGGGTGTCGTGCACGGCAGCTGGACGCTGCTGCGCTGGCAGGCCGAGACCGCGCTGTGGGTGATCCTGTTCAGCGGTATCGCAACGTTCATCCTGCTCAAGATCGTCGGCATCTTCGTTCCATTGAGGCTGTCCGACGAGGAGCTCGAGATCGGCGATCACGCGATCCACGGCAACGAGGTGTACCCCTCGGACGTTCCGACGCTCGGCGGTCCGCACGCGCCGCCTGCGTGGCAGCCCAGCCCTGCACCTTCGGGCGCATAGGCCGGGATGCCGGGAGCCTGAGGCGCGTCCAATCCCCGCGGACGCGCCTCGGGCGCGGATACGACGAATCGCGGCCCCGCTTCGGCGGGGTCGCTTCGTTTAACCGCTGGCGAGATCCAGCGCGTGGAGCGGCGCTTCCCGATACGCCGCCGGCGGACCGGCGCGGCCCCGCCTAGAGCTCTAGCTCGACTGTGTCAGCCCGATCGGGCAGCTGACGCCGGTGCCGCCGAGGCCGCAGTAGCCGTTGGGGTTCTTCGCGAGGTACTGCTGGTGATAGTCCTCGGCGTAGTAGAACGGGCCGGCCTTGGCGATCTCGGTCGTGATCTCGCCGTAGCCCTGCTCTTTGAGCATCGCCTGATAGGTGACCCGCGAAGCCTCGGCGGCGTCGCGCTGGGCCTCGTCGTGCCAAAGGACCGCGGAGCGGTACTGCGAGCCGACGTCGTTGCCCTGGCGCATGCCCTGCGTCGGGTCGTGTCCCTCCCAGAACAGCTTGAGCATGTCCTCGAAGCTCGTCTGCTCGACATGGAAGGCGACGAGCACGACCTCGGTGTGGCCGGTGCGCCCGCTGCAGACCTCCTCGTAGGACGGGTTCGGCGTGACGCCGCCGTCGTAGCCGACGGCCGTCGTGTAGACGCCGGGCGCTTCCCAGAAGATCCGCTCGGCGCCCCAGAAGCAGCCCATACCGAAGACGGCGGTGTCGACTCCATCGGGGAACGGGCCCTTGATCGGGGTGCCGAGCACGTAGTGCTTCTCGGGCACGCGCATCTCTGCGTCGCGTCCGGGCAGGGCCGTCCCGGCGTCGACCATCTCTGTCTGCTTGCGTGAGAAGAGCATGCCTTCAGGCTAGTCGATCCACGGTCGAATCCGGGCAGTCTCGGCGGTGCTCGCCGCGAGTTGGTTTGTGGTCGATCAGCGGATCGCCGGTCGCCTCGCGATGCCGAGGATGTGCGGATCGGACGGCAGGTAGGAGGCGGGGCTGAAGGCGAAGCGCTCGCACTGCTCGATCGCGAACCCGGCGCGCTCGATCGCGGTCGTCGTGTCGCGCGCGAGGCGGCAACCGCCGGCGATGCGCGGCCAGAACGTCGCGTCGGCGGCGCGTTGCAGGCGGGCCTCGAGCGGCGAGTGCGAGACGACGTGCTCGTAGAAGCGCAGCTCGCCGCCGGGGCGGATCACGCGGAACAGTTCGGCAAGCGCCCGCTGCTGGTCGGGGACGCTGAAGAGCACGAGTGCGACGACGCCGGCATCGAAGCTCGCCGCATCGCCCGGGAGCGAGTCGGCGTCGCCGGGCTCGACGGAGATGTCGGGCGCGGCGCCGGTGGCAGCGAGCCGCGCGCGCTCTCTCAGGTAGGGCTCGGGCTCGACGGCCGTGACTTCGCTCACGGACGCGGGGTAGTGGGCGAAGTTCGCGCCGCTGCCGGCGCCGAGCTCGATCACGCGGCCGCTCAAGCCGGCGAGCAGCTTCTGGCGGTGCTCGGCGCCGCCGCGGCGTTCGCTCGTCTGCGCGAAGCGCGCATAGACGCGCGCGAAGATCGGGTGGGAGGCGGTCTCTGCGATGCGCGCGTGCTCAGGTCTCGGTGCTGCGCGGCGCGTAGCGGTGGTGCAGCATGAACTTGTTGCCTTCGGGGTCCTCGAAGAAGGCCATATGACAGACACCCGTGTCGAGGGTCTCGCCCTTGAACTGCACGCCGCGCGCTTCGAGCGTCGTGCGCGCCTCGGCGACGTCTTGCACCTGCAGCGCGATCTCCGTCTGCTGCGGCTTGTGCTCGAGACCCATCTTCTCGGCGTCGATCACGCTCAGCGTCAGGTTGCCGGTCTCGAACTCGGCGAAGTTTCGCTCGGGCATGTAGACGGATCGGCGCAGGCCGAGGGTCTCGCCGTAGAACTCAGCCGAGGCCGCGACATCGTGGGTGGGCAGCGCGACGAAGTCGACGCCGGTGATCAGCTCTTGGGTGGAGGTGGGGGGTGTCATCGCATCGCTCCTCGGTCGTCTTTGCTGTGCGTGTTCGCGCCGGCTGTCAGCGTGGCTCGAGCACGAAGACGGCGATGTCGCGCGGGGTCTTCGCGTCATAGTCGTCAAAGCCCTCGTACATCTCGTTGACCTTGCGCCACAGATCGGCGCGCTCCTCGCCCTCGGCGACACGTGCGCGCACGAGCTTGCGCGTGCCGCGCAACTCGATCTCTGCGTCGGGGTTGGCTTGCAGGTTGTAAGACCACGCGGGCGTGCGCACGTTGCCGGCATTCGAGCCGATCACGACGTAGCGCTCGCCGTCGGCGAGGAACACGACGGGCGCCGTGCGCTTCTGTCCGGAGCGGCGGCCGGTCGAGGTCAGCAGCAGCACCGGCGCGGTGCCGATCTTGCCGAAGATGCGCCCGCGGCTGAGTCGGTAGATCGGCACGTTGAGCTTGCCTGTCGCCTTCAGCCACGAGTCGGGCATCGCCATCGAGAGGCGCGAGTAGAACGTGTTCTTCGGCATGGGCTGAGTATCCCAAGATCGCTCGGGGCTTGGTGCCATGGCGCGGTGGCACGGCGCCGCGGCGCGATGCCCCGGCGCCGTTCGCGCGGCTGTAGGATCGCCGCATGAGCGATCAGCCGGCCGTGCTCTACGAGGTCGTCGATCGCGTCGCGCGGATCACGCTGAACCGTCCCGAGCGCGGCAACGGGATCACGCCGGCGCTCGTCGCGGACCTCGTCGAATGCGTGCGCGAGGCCGATCTCGATCCGGGCGTTCACGCGCTGCTGCTCGCGGGCGCGGGACCGGGGTTCTGCGGCGGCTATGACCTCGTCGAGAGCGCCGAGGGAATGGGCAGCGAGCCGGGCGGGCCCGGCGGTTCGGCCGCTCCCGCCGGCTCACCGATCGACCCGGCGGTGATGGCCGCGAACCACGACCCGCGCGGCACGTGGGACCCGATGGTCGACTACGCGATGATGAGCCGCAACGCGCAGGGCTTCATGAGCCTGTTCCACTGCGGCAAGCCGGTGCTCTGCAAGGTGCACGGCTTCTGCATCGCCGGTGGCACCGACATGGCGCTCTGCTCGGACCTGCTCGTGATCGCTGCGGACGCGAAGATCGGCTACCCGCCGGCCCGCGTGTGGGGCTCGCCGACGACGGCGCTGTGGGCGCATCGCGTCGGCGCGCAGCGCGCGAAGCGGCTGCTATTCACGGGCGACTCGCTGTCGGGCAGCGAGGCGGTCGAATGGGGCTTGGCGATCGAGGCGCCCGAGGCGGCGGAGCTGGACGAGCGCGCGGAGGTGCTCGCGCAGCGAATCGCGCGCCTGCCGCTCAACCAACTGATGATGATGAAGCTGCTCGTCAACCAGACGCTCTACTCGCAGGGCCTTCATTCGAGCCAGGTGCTCGGCACTGTCTTCGACGGCATCGCGCGTCACACGGACGAGGGCTACGCCTTCCAGCAGCACGCCGCCGAGCACGGCTTTCGCGACGCTGTACGCGAGCGCGACGAGCCGTTCGGCGACGCCGGGCGCTCGACGTTCAAGGGCTGAGTCGAGCGCCGAGCCGCGCGGGTGCTTGGGCCCAAGTTGGCGTGGGCGCCGGGCGGGGGCTAGAATGTCCGCTTCGCGCGGATGTAGCTCAGCTGGCTAGAGCGTCGCCTTGCCATGGCGAAGGTCGAGGGTTCGAATCCCTTCATCCGCTTCATCGAAAGCCCCGGAGATCCGGGGCTTTCGTGCGTTCAGGGTTTACTGGCAGATGAGACGCAGGGGGTCGTGCTGACGGTGCCTCTACAGACCACGAGCCTTGCGCCTTGGTATCCAGCTTAGATGCGTCGTCCGGCTGATGCCGCGCAACGGGTGGGAGCAGCGTCACAGCGGCTCGACCTCGAATGAGGCTCCAGGCTGTTACCGCCTGCACCGCGACGCCGGGGCACAGCGATGAGCCGTCGATGCTGACTACTGACGGTACGGGCTGATAACGGCACACGCACCCATTCCCCATACCAAACCTCGCACTATCGAGATCCGGTAGCGTCGAGCCCAACCCGCAGCCTCCTAATGCCCAGCCGCAAACCCCAACGCAAGACGCAACGCCGCGCGCCTCGAACCCTCCGGGCGCCAGCCCCGCCACCCCAGCCAGCGGCCACAGGCTTTGACCCTGCCTTCCTCCCGGGCCGCACCCTCAAGCTCCCAAAGACAACCCGCCCGTCCATCGGCAAGGACTACGCCCCGACAAAAACCGGCGAGCTGGTGCGCAACTACACGCACTACTCGCTGGCGATGAGTGCTTCACGCCGCTTCTGCCGCTGGGTTGCATGGAACATCGATGGCACGGCGATGCACAAACTCCCGCGCGTCGATATGAAGTTCCGCCTCGACCTTGCGTACGAACCGAAGTACCAGGTCGGCGAAGAGCTCTACACCGAGCCCGCCAACGCACTCGATCGCGGCCACATCGCAAGGCGCGCGGACTTGATCTGGGGCACCGACGAAGAAGCCGCGCAAGGCAACATCGACTCGTTCTTCTTTACGAACATCACGCCGCAGCTCAGCGACTTCAACCGCTCCAGCAGCCACGGCCTATGGGGCGAGCTCGAGAACGCGGTCTCCGAGGAAATCAAGATCGACAGCCTGAGAATGTCCGTATTCGGCGGGCCGATCTTCAAGGACGACGACTTCGAATATCGAAAGACGCTCATCCCGCGCTCTTTCTGGAAGGTGATCGCCTACGTGCAGGACGGCCAGCTTCAAGCCAAGGCCTACACGCTCACCCAGGACGACCTCGAAAATAAGCTAGCGCTGACCCCGCTCGATCCGTTCAAGCTCTACGAGCTGTCGCTCGCCGAACTCAAGCAGTCCACGGGCCTAACGTTCCCCGGCACCGCCGCGGCCGAGCCGCCAGCGCGGCGTGCCCTCGCCGCCGAGGTTCTGCCACGCCTGATCACAACCCGCTCACAGATCGTCGCGAGCTAGCAGCACCCGCCCGATGGCACAGCCCGCCACGCCGGACCTCACCGCCCTGCTCCAACGGCATCTCCCGCTGCTGCGCTATGACTCACAGGAGCCCTACTTCGCCGACTCCGCCGCCGAGTGGACCGACAACCCAGGCAACACGCTCACCCGCGCTGATGGCACGGTGCTCGCCGCGGCCACCCCCGCCGCCGGTCAAAAGCAGCTCTCGCTCAGCCACCTCGCTCAAGGCGCCTATTCAGACGGTACGCCCGCCTCCCACGACGACAGGATCGGCGATCCTTCTCGCGACTACGTCAGCCAGGCAAGGGCTATGCATGCCCAAGACCGCTACGCCAACCGCATCTACGGCCACTGGGCCACTGCCAGCGACGGGCGAACATGGCTCGCCTACTGGTTCTTCTACTTCTACAACGACTACAACCTGGTCGGTCCATTGCTGCCGGCAGGGCTACACGAGGGCGACTGGGAGATGATCCAGTTGCGCTTGGATGATGCGGCGCAAGCTCCTGACCTGGCGGTGTACGCCCAGCACAAGGCCGCCGACGCTCGGGCCTGGGAGCAGGTCGAGCGAGTCGGCGAGCGCCCCGTCGTCTATCCAGCTCGCGGCTCGCACGCCTCCTACTTTGGCCCGGGCATTCATTGGACAGGCTTCTGGTTCGACCACGCAGATGGACGGCGTTCAGGCCGTGATTGCACACTCGAGACGGTTCTCGAAGACGATCCCTCCTATCGCTGGGCCCACTGGCCTGGCACGTGGGGTGATACCGAGCCAAAGCCCGGTGTCGACGGTCTGCTCGATGATTCAAGTCCCCGCGGCCCAGGCGCGCACGCGCAATGGAAGGATCCCCGCGCCCTTCTTCTCAAGGCCAAGGACCATGAAGCCGTCAAGGCCGACGCACCGGCCCTGGCGCTCAGTGCCCTTCCCGCCGCGCCGACGGTCTTCGTGGCGCGCGAGGGCAGCCATCTGATCGTCGAATACGCCACGACGAACGCCGACGTCGTGAGCCTGATCGTCGCGGTCAACTCCCCGCAGGATCCGCTCTCGCCCGCGCTGTATCGCAAGCCGATCACGACGACCCATGGAAGGCTCGACGTCCCCGCTGCCCTGCACAACGATTGGAGCTATGACATCCATGTGAGCGGAGCGACACACGACGGACGCGCCTCTTCGAGTACCGCGGCACAGCTCCAGCCGGGGCCCGTCCCAACCTAGGGGAGGGAAGAGTCCTCGACGGGACGGGCCGACGCTCTGTCGCTCATGTCGATGCGGTGCTCAGTGCTTGGGTTTGGCCGCGCCCTTGCCGAGCCTGATCTGACGGACCGTACCCAGCGGTACGCCGCCCTTCACAAGCGAGCTGGGGATGATCGTCGCGACCCGGAGATTCAGAGTGATCGAGTGCTTGCCGCGAAGCAACCGGACCAACGTCGAGCGCTTGATTGGGATCCTGATCCTGGTCGTCGCCGATTTCGACACTCGACGGACGATGCCAACGGTTGCCGGCTTGCGATGCGCGCTTGCGATACGTGCGAACGCGAGGCCGACTCCCCTCAGGGATTTTACGACACCCCCGGTCAGTTCGTCGCCGATTCTGAGCGCTTCTTTCACCTCCTGTTGCAGTTCGTCCTTCTGTTTGGCCAGCTTCGCCAAAGCCGCCTGCGAGGCCGGGTCGGCTTTGAGCGCCGGGCTGCTCTCCTGCTGGTTGATCTGCTGGATCACAGTGACGTCGCCGGTGACCAAGGCGTTCTCTTCTGCTTGGGCGGCCGAATTGAGCCCGCCCGCCTGCCGCTTGGATTCGTTTATCTCCTTGCGCAGGAGTGCGACGTCGGCTTCGTAGGCGATCTCGCGTTCTTCAACTTCCTTGCGCATCTCGGGGACGATGTCCGGATAGCGCTGTTCGCGGTCGCGTTCTTCGACTTCCGTGCGCATTTCAGGGACGATGTCCGGGTCTTCGCTTGCTCGCGGCGTTTTGCCGGAAACCGGATGGCCGGATCCAGGTTCGCTTTTCGTCAGGCTGGCCCGCACTTCGGTTCCGGCGACGGGCGTCTTGACTTCCACGAGTATTTCGTTCGGATAGGCGCTGTTGCCCGGGCTCGAGGTGTCGTAGCTGACCGGCGTCCCGCCAGGCAGGATGAATCGCGTCGCGCCGCTGCTTGGCGCGTGGGTCGCGTCGCCGGGGTAGCTCGCCGAGATGTTCGGGAACGCTCCGCCGGTCGGCGGGAGGTACTCAACCGAGCACGATGCCGTGGCGGGGGCACTGGCGCTGCTGGCCAGCGGACACGTCCTGCCGAATGCGAACAGGCCACCCTGCGCACTGGTGAACGTGACGCTTCCCGAGGGGCCTGTCGGCGATACGAAGGTGTCTGCGACCGTTGCCGTGCACGTGTCCTGCGAAGTGAGCTCGTCGTAGTTGCAGAGCACCGTAATTCCGGTGGCGTGCGCGCCTTTTGGAGCCGGCGGCTCTTCTTTTTTCACCGGTTCTATCGGCGGCGGCGCTTCTCCGGGGCCTCCGCTGGACACGCGCGTCGCTGTGTCGGTCCCGCTCGTGCCGTTGCTGTCAGAGAGCGGTCCCGACCAGGAGTTTCCGTCTGCGGAAATCGTGAGAGTCTCCGAGAAGCGGTAGCTGCCGCTAGTTTTGGCGAGCGTCAGCGTGTGGCCGTTCAACGTGCCTTCCACTTCGGGGCCGTTCTGCACGTGTGTCGAGCCCGGTGCCTGAACGAGTTCGACGCCTGGCGCGGGAAAGTCCTGGCCGGCGCACGATCCGGCTTCGCAGTGGTAGACGGCATTCCAGGTCCCCGACACGTTCAGTTCGGCAGCGCCCGCCGACGCGGCGAGCAGCATGCAGATGCTCGTGGAGGTCACGAACAGCGCGGTCCGGATCGCGTTCCTGACGAAGAGCAGGCTCATTCGCGCAACTTGACCAGGCCCCGCAAAGGGCGTCAATACGTATGAATTGCGTACGCTGCGGCGAGATGTCAGAGCAACCTCTACTCGACCTCGTCGGGGAAGTCCTGGGCCTGCTCGACATCGACGAGTTCCGCCGCGGACTGCTCGGTGCCGTGCGGCATGCCGTGCCGGGCGATTGGATCTCGCTCAACGATCTCAGCGAGGAGCCGCAAGCGACCGTGGTGCTGATCGAGCCTGCCTTTCCGCCGGCGGCGCATGCGCTGTATGCCGAGTACGCATTCGAGAACCCGCTCGTGGCCCGCTATCAGCGCACCCAGGATGGTCGCGCATACCGTTTCTCAGACGTCGCTACGGCTTCGGAGCTCCACGCGACGAACCTCTACCGCGAGTTCTATCGGCCGCTCGGTCTCGAGCACCAGATCGCCTTCACGCTGCCTGCGGAGCAGGATCGGCTGCTGGCGCTCGCGATATCGAGATGCGACACCGACTTCTCCGATCAAGAGCGAGATCTCCTCAACGACGCGCGTCCGTTCCTGATCCAGGCCTACCGCAACGCGCTCGAGCACTCCCGGCTCCTCGCGGATCTGGAGGTTCGTTCGCACGGACGTCCGCTGCCCCTCGGGGACGCGGGCTTGCGCGCGGAGCTCGCAGCGCGCAATGTGACCTCACGCCAGGCGGAGGTCCTTGCTTGGCTCGCAACAGGACGATCCGACCGTGCGATCGCAACGATGCTGAGCGTCAGCGAGCGAACCGTGCACAAGCACGTTCAGCTGTCCTTCGGAAAGCTCGGCGTGCATACGCGGGGCGATGCGGTGGAGTTGCTTTGGTCGTTCGTCGGTAACCGACGCCGGAGAGTGAAGGCGTAGGTCGAGTCACGTGCGATCGCGCCGGTCGAGGCCGGCTCCCACATCCACATCGATCAAAAGCTTCCGCCGGCAAGTTCGAGAGCGCTCGACTTATTCATGACGTTGCGCCTCTGGGCTCTGGCGGGCGCAGCATGAGCCGCAACGGCGGACTGCCCATCACGCTCAGCTCCTCGATCAGCTCAAAGCCGAGTCGCGCGTACAGCGCGGCGTTCCTCTCGCTCGAGGCCTCGAGATAGGCCGGAAGCCGCTCTCGATCACAGCGCTCGAGCGTCGGACCGAGCAGCATCCTGCCGAGCCCTTTGCCTTGCATCTGCGGCAGCACGCCGACATCGCGGACGTAGTAGTGAGGTTCGCGCACGTGGTGCCACTCGATCGCCGCACCCAGCCGCGCAGCCCTGCGCAGGTGAACGCCAAATGCGCCGCCCTCGAGCAGCGTCACGCGCAGCGGCGCGCGCCACGCGCCGGGCGGCAAGCTCAGCGCGGCGCCGGCGAGATCATTCGTCGTCCACACGCGCCCGCGGGCGAGTGCCAGGTGGCGTAGCTCGATTGCGAAGTAGCGCCGCAGCCGCGCCGCTCGCTTCGCGTCGTCGGGCATCAGCCAACCGAAGATCGGATCGTCGAAGAAAGCCTTCGCCATGACGTCCTTCAAGCGGTTGACGTCCTCGGTCGCTGCTCGTCGCAGGCCCGACCGTGCGAGCACGCTCGCTGCTGCATCGCTTCCGACCACGTTGAACGCGGGCGTGCTCATCTGCTGAAACGGTACCGCGTCACGGAGGCGCCGCGTGCGCTTACAACCACCCCCCAACCGTCCGCCCAACCGCCACCGCCGCCACACCAAGCGCGATGCTCACGACGACGTTGAGCACCGCCGCGCGAACTCGCCCGCCGTCGCCGAGCCGCTGCGTCTCGAGCATCCACGTCGAGAACGTCGTATAGGAGCCGAGCGTCGCCGTGCCTGTAAGCACGAGCGCGTCGCCGCTCAGCGCGAGCCCCGCGACGAGGCCGAGCAGCAGCGAGCCGCTGATGTTGACCGCGAGCACGCCGAGCGGCAAGTTGCCGCTGTGGCGCGTCGCGATCAGCGAGATCAGCAGGAAGCGCGCGCACGCGCCGACACCGCCGAGCAACGCGATGGCGATCCAAACCCAGGCGCTCATTGCGCCGGCCACGTTCGGCGGACGAGCAGCGTGCCGGCGTAGATCGCGAGCACGCCCGCGAGCACGCTGCTCAGCGCATAAGCGCCCGCGAGCGCGTAGCGATCGCGGTCGATCATCTGCACGAGCTCGAGTTGCATCGTCGAGAACGTCGTGTACGCGCCGCAGAAGCCGACGCCGAGCAGCGGTCCGATCACGGTCAGGCGCAGCGGCCGTCCCTGCACGTGCGTCGCGATGCACGCGAGCACGAACGAGCCGCTGACGTTGATCGCGAAGATCGCCCACGGCCAGTCGCCGTCGCTCGCCGCGAAGTGCCGCGCGATCCACGCGCGCAGCAGCGAGCCCGCCATGCCGCCGACGAAGATCGCTGCGATCTCACGTCTGTCGATGCGGTACATCTGCTCTCGGGCTCCTCTCGCGTGCGCGTTTACTTCGCGAAAGGGGCCATCAGCCCTTGTCAACGGCGGGCGGTCCGGAGGCACCGAGTTCGGTGACCTCGCGTCAGGGCTCCATCTGACTGCACCCAACGTATCGCACCGCCTGCGACTGCCCTTGAGTCCTGACGACGTAGCGGCCGCCGTCGCCGCGCGAGAGGAGTCCGAGAAGCTCGAGCTCGCTCAACGCGCGCAGCGCTGCTCCCGCATCGTCCTGTCCCTCGGCTAGCCGTCCCGGCGTGTCCTCGCCCGCGCCAACGCGCTCGAGCACCGCGCGCAGCCGTGGTTCGAGCTCAGCGAGCACCAGATCGCTCGCTGCCCGACCACCCGTCTGCGCCTGCGGCGCCGGACGGTCGGCCTCATACAGCAGCTCGAGCACGTCGGCCGCGTCCCTGACGAGCCGCGCGCCGTCGCGCAGCAACTCGTGGCAGCCGCTCGCGGCCGGAGATGTGACGCGCCCCGGTATCGCCGCGACCGTCCTGCCGAACGACTGCGCAGCCCGCGCCGCAGCCAGCTCGCGAGGGCGCTCGCGCGCCTCGACGACGAGCGTGACCGCCGCGAGCGCCGCGAGCGTACGCTCGGCCAAGGCCGCGCCCCAGCGCCGTCCATCGACCCCATCGGCAAGCGCGCTCACCGTGCACCCGCCGCTCTGAAGTTGTCTGCGAACTTCCCGCCACCTCGCCGCGGGAGCCGTGTCCAGGCCACCGGCGGCGACCGTCAGCGTCCAGCCGCCTCCCTCCAGCGCACCCGCAAGCGCCGCCGCGGCAATCCCGCGCGATTGCGCTCCCGCCACCGTCACGCCACTCGCCGCCAGCCCGCGCGCGAGGTCGCTCGCCGCCGCCCGCCCGTAGTCGCTCGCTCGTGTCGTGCCGAGGATCGCGACGACCGGCCGCTGCGTCAGCTCGCGCAGCCGCTCGAGTCCGCCTTCGACGTGAAGCATCGGGCAGACGCCCGCCGCCTTCATCTCGCGCGGGTAGCGCGCGTCGTGCATACACAGCTCCGCGCTCCCAAGCGAAGCGCAGCGCGGGCGATCCGCGCGAAAGCTCGCGCGTCGACGTTCCAGCTCGCCCCGTCGCCGTCCGCCGATCGCCCGGACGAGCTCGCCGTCGTCGAGCGCGAGCAAGTCGAGCAACCGCCCGTCCGCGCGGCAGTTCAGATCGAGGATCGGGCTCAGCTCGCAGAGCAGCCAGCTCCGCCGCCGGGCAGTCGACGCAGGCCGAGCTCCGAGCTCGAGTTGGCTCGCCGCCACCGTCGCTCATGCTCATGCCGCCCGATTGCGACCGGCGCCCGCGTCGCCACGCAACGCGATCGCCTCCGCGAGCTCGCCCGTGCCGATTCGCTCGGCGCCGTCCAGGTCGGCGATCGTGCGCGCGACGCGAAGCACGCGGTGTGCGCCGCGCGCGCTGAGCAGCCCGCGCTCGCTCGCCGTGCGCAGCAACCTCTCGCAGCTTTGCGAAAGCGGCGCGTGGCGGCTCAGCATGCGCGCATCCATCTGCGCGTTGACCGCGATCCCGTCCTCGCGCAGGCGCGCAGCCTGACGCTCGCGCGCCGCCGCGACGCGCTCACGCGCGAGCGCCGAGCCGATCGCCGGCCGCGCCTGCGGCGCATGCGCGGCGCGATGCTCGAAAGCGACGAGCAGGTCGATCCGGTCGAGCAGCGGCCCGCTCAGGCGGCGGCGGTGGCGCGCGAGCTCGACCTCGCCGCAGCGACACAGATCGCCGACGCCCGCATAGCCGCACGGGCACGGGTTCGTCGCAGCGACGAGCATGAAGCGCGCCGGGTGGATCGTCGAGTGGTGCGCGCGGACGATCGCGACGCGGCCGTCCTCGAGCGGCTGGCGCAGCGCCTCGAGCGCCGGGCGCGCGAACTCGGCGAGCTCGTCGAGGAACAGCACGCCGTTGTGCGCGAGCACGACCTCACCGACCCAGCCGCGACCGGCGCCGCCGATCAGCCCGGCCGGCGAGATCGAGTGGTGCGGCGCGCGGAACGGGCGCTCGCGCGCCAGCTCGCCGCCGATCGAGCCGGCGATCGAGTGGATCCGCGTCACTTCGATCGCCTCTGAACGGCTGAGCGGCGGCAGGATCGATCCGAGGCGCTGCGCGAGCATCGTCTTACCTGTCCCCGGCGGCCCGCTCAGCAAGCAGTTGTGCCCGCCCGCGGCGGCGATCACGAGCGCCCGCACGGCATGGTGCTGGCCGCGCACTTCGCCCAGGTCGAGGCCCGCGTCCGTGTCTGGACGCGCGACGCGCGGGGAGGAGGCCGGGAGGCGGTCGCCGCTGCCGCCCTCGAGCACACGCACTGCGCTCGTGAGCTGTTCGGCGATGGCGACGTCGAGCCCCTCGACGAGGCGAGCCTCGCGGGCCCGAGCCCCGGCGAGGATCAGCGTGTCCAGGCCGGCACGCCGGCTCGCCTGCGCGACCGCGAGCGTGCCGCGGCTCGGACGTACACGGCCGTCGAGCGCGAGCTCGCCGAACAGCGCGACGCGCTCGAGCCGCTCACCGGCGATCTGCCCGCTCGCCGCGAGGACCGCGCAGGCGAGCGCGAGATCGAGCGCCGCGCCGGCCTTCGGCACGTCGCCGGGCGCGAGGTTCGCAGTGATCCGCCGCGCCGGGAACTCATAGCCGGAGTTGAGGATCGCCGCCCGCACGCGCTCGCGTGCCTCGCGCACGGCCGCGTCGGCGAGCCCGACGATCGTGAACGCCGGCAGGCCGCGGCGGACGTCGACCTCCACTGCGACATGCCGCGTCTGCAGGCCGTCGATCGTGAACGTGTGTGCTCGCGCAAGCATCGCCTCGCTCCTCGCCATAGCTCTTTGTCAGAGCGACGCAAGCTAGGCGACGCTTGTGATGCGACGCACCGGCGGTCAGTTGCGGAGGCTCACCGGCAGCGAAGCGCCGGTCTCGGCGGCATTAACGAAAGACGCCCGACCGGCAAGCGATCGGGCGTCTCGGCACTGCTTGTCGAAAGGAAGTCCGCAGCCCTGCGAGCGGGGCGGAGTGCTACATCCCGGCCGGGTGCCGCACGACGTAGCCGCTCGTCGTTTCGATCGAGCTCGACCAGCGCGTGCCGGTCTCCTGCAGCGCGATCGTGTCGAAGCGTTTGCCGTCGACGACCATGAAGGCGTGGCCGGCGTTGGCGTAGATCGTGATGTGCTTGCCTGGCCCTGCTTCGCCGTAGGACTCGAGCTGCGAGGAGTCCTCGGGCGCGCTGAGCAGGCCGCCGCCGTGCAGCGCGTAGGAGACCGAGCCGGAGCAGTCGTAGCCGCTCGACTGGAACGAGCCGTGACCGCCGCCGAAGATGTACGGCCGCGTCGCGATTTCATCGCCGGCCGCGATCACGCGGGCGACGACGCTCGAGCCTTCGCCGGTCGAGCTGCTCGACGATTCGCCGTCGGATGAGCCCGACACGGCCGAGGCGGGCGGCTTCAGCGTTTCTTGGCTCTTGATCCCGAGCACGCTCCACGTCGCCGGCCCGACGACGCCGTCGACGGTCAGGCCGTGGCGCGCCTGCAGGCGCTTGACGGCCGACTCCGTTTCGGAGCCGAAGTTGCCGTCGGCGCTGAGGTGCAGCGCGCTCTGCAGTCGCGAGACCGCGTCGCCGCCGCCTTCTTCGCCGCCTTCGCCGGTGTCGGCGATGGTCGCGGTCGTGCCGTGGGAGTGCTTCGCAGCCGCTGCGACGACCGACGACGGCGGCGTCAGCGTTTCCTCGCTCGAGACTCCGAGCACGCTCCACGTCGCGGGTCCGACGATGCCGTCGACGGTCAGCCCGTGGCGCGCTTGCAGGCGGCGAACGGCGGCCTCCGTTTCGGGGCCGAAGTTGCCGTCGGTCGAGAGGTGCAGCGCGCTCTGCAGCCGCGAGACGGCATCGGCGCCACCGGAGCTGACAAGCATCGCGTCGCTGCGCGTGCCGGCCGAGGATGCGCTGACACCGTGCGAGCGCAGCGCGGCGATCGTCGCGGGTCCGACGATGCCGTCGACGGTCAGGCCCTTGCTCGCCTGGAACGAGCGCACGGCTTCTTCGGTTTCGGGGCCGTAGACGCCGTCGACGCCGATGCCGAGCGCCGACTGCAGCTGTTCGACCGCGCGGCCCTTGCTTTCGGAGCTGATCGTGATCGTGTGTTCGGTCGTCGTCGCCGGTTCGGCGTTCGCGACGGCCGCGCCGCCGCTCGCAAGCCCCGCGGCGGGGCCGGCCGTCAGTGCCGCGAGCGCGCCGAGCGAGATCCGTTTGGCGCGCGAGCCGGACGGCACGAAGCGCAGCTCCTCGGCGCGGCGACGTGCGCGCGAGCGCCCGAGCGAGAGCTCCCAGACCTCGCCGGCGGCGAGGTCGCGCCGCTCCGCGGCGCGCTCGTCGCGCAGCAGCTCACCGAGTCCGAACGGGTCGATCGTGCGAGCGTCGGTCATGAAGCGCGGCTTGGCAGAGCTGCGCTTGCGCGAGCTCCCAGTCCTGGTGCGGCGTGCCAGCGAACGCTCCCGCGAAGCGTCCCAGGGGCCCACGGAGGCAAGATCACGTACGAATCCCGGCATGCAAAGGCGTCCTTTCTCACATTGCTTGGCGCCTACGGGGTTAGCTGTCGGGCTCGCGTAACTTCTACGCTACGCCACAAGTGTGGCGATTCGCCCCCGCAGCCTCTCGGCTGCAATGGGTCCCCCGCTCCTGGACCCCGTGAGGGCCAAGGACTCGGCACGAACAGGCTGCAAAGTAGCATGTTCTCGTGCAAGTTGTGTCGCATGGGGAGGTTTGCACAGGTTCTTGCCGACGAGCGATCCAGCGCCGGTCCGGAGCGACAGGCGCGCCTCCGCGCGGGCGCTGGTAAGTTCGACCGCGGATGCGCCGTGGTGGCCTGAACTCTCGCGTGCTGATCGCGCTGCTCGTGCTCGTCGTCGTGGCGGGCGGCGTCGCGCTGCTGACCGTCGGCGGCTCCTCGAACTCGTCTGGCTCGAAGACGAAGACGCTGACGGGGACCTCGCAGGTCGCGTACAAGGCCGAAGCACAGCTCTCGCCGCCGTCGGCGGCGCCGCCGATCGCGCTGCGCAACTACCTCGGGCAGCCGGTCAACCTCGCCTCCTACAAAGGCAAGGCGGTGCTCGTCACGTTCCTCTACACGAACTGCCCCGACGTCTGCCCGCTGATCGCGTCGAACTTGCGCGTCGCGCAGAACCTGATGGGGCCGAAGCTCGCCTCCAAAGCGCAGATCATCGCGGTCTCGGTCGACCCGAAAGGCGACACGCCGAAGGCCGTCGCGAGCTTCCTCGCACACCACGAGATGACGGGGCGGATGCAGTACCTCGTCGGCAACGCCCACGAACTCGCGCGCGTGTGGAAGGCGTGGGGCGTCGGATCGGAACGCGACGCGCAGCAGCCGCAGTTCATCAACCACTCGGGACTGATCTACGGGATCACGGCGTCGGGCAAGCGCACGACGGTCTACTCGGCGAGCTTCAGGCCGGCCGACATCGCCCACGACGTCCCGCTGCTCGCCGCCCGCTGAGCCGACCGCCGGCATGGTCAGAGCTCCACGACTGATCGCGCTGGCACTTGCGCTCGCGGCGATCGTCGCGTTCGTCGTCTTCGGGCTCTCCTCGAGCCACTCGACGGCGACGGGACGCAAGGCGCCGGAGCTGCCGCGCGAACACCTTGCAGGGCCGGCCGTGACGCTTTCGAGCGTGCTCTCATCGGCGCACGGGCGCGCGACGCTCGTCGTCTTCTGGGCGAGCTGGTGCGGGCCGTGCGTGCGCGAGGCACCCGCGATCGAGCGCTTCTCGCAAAGTGCCGAAGGGCGCGGGCGCATCGTCGGCGTCGACTGGAGCGACAGCCTCTCGGGCGCGCGTGGGTTCATCAAAGATCACTCGTGGACGTTCGCGAACGTGCGCGACGCCGAAGGCACGGTCGGCAACGACTACCGCATGACCGGTTTGCCGACGACGTTCGTGCTCGACGCCTCGGGACGCATCCGCGCGGCGCTGCGCGGGCCGCAGGACGCGAGCACGCTCGCGAAAGCGATGGCGAGCGTCAAGCCGGCCTGAGGCGGCTGCCCGTCCGCGTCTCGAGCGCCTGGCGCGGCAGCCGCCGCCCGCTCGCTCGCTCGCGGACTCTCGCCTACGCTGTTCGGCGTGCCAACGGAAGCGGTGCTGTTCGACCTCGACGCGACGCTGATGGACCACGACGCGGCACGCGTCGCGGGCTTTGCGAGCCACATCGCGGAGCGGCTGCCAGACGTGCACGCACGCGAGCTCGAGCGGCTCGACGAGGAGTGGCGGCGCCTCGAGGCGCTGCACTACGAGCAGTACGCAAGCGGCGAATGCTCGGCTGCGGAGCAGCGGCGCAGGCGCGTGCGCGGGATGCACGATCGGCTCGGGCACGAGCTGCCCTCAGACGCGGACGCGGATGCGTGGTTTGCGAGCTACCTCGGCCACTACCGCACGCAGTGGCGTCCGTTCGCGGACGTCGCGCCGGCGCTCGAGGCGCTCTGCACAGCCGATCCGGACCTGGTGCTCGGCATCGTGACGAACGGCGAGGGCGAGCCGCAGCGCGCGAAGCTCGCGGCGATCGGCGTCTCAGATCGCTTCACGGCCGTGATCGCATCGGGCGAGGTCGGCTGCGCGAAGCCGGACGCGGCGATCTTCGCGCTGGCGTGCGAGCGGCTCGGCGTCGAGCCGGCGCGCACGGCGCACGTCGGCGATCGGCTCGACCTCGACGCGCAGGCGGCGAGCGCGGCGGGCCTGCACGGCATCTGGCTCGACCGGCTCGGCACGCAGCGTCCGCCGCCGGGCGTCACGAGGATCGCGACGCTGCACGAGCTGGCGGCGGTGCTTCCGCGGTGAAGGCCCAAGCGCGCGGCGGTGACTGAGCTAACGGTCCGCCGCGGGGCCAAACGAAAGGCCGCAGCTTGGGCCATCTTTCGCTGCTCGCCGCCGCGCGCGAGCCTAGACTCGATCGGGTACTCGGCTCGCTGACATACGCGCGCATCGCTGTCCTCACGACGGCTCTGTGCGCGCTCTCGGCCGGCTCGGCCGAGGCGCCGTTGGCGCTCGACACGACGGCGCCGGCGAGCGCGCTCGTCGCAGCTTCCGCCTCGAGCCCGCGACCGGCTGCTCGTCGCTCCGCCTACCCGTCGGCGACGCGCGTCCACGCGGCCGACCGCTACGTCGAGCACCGCGCGGGACGCAAGGCGTTCGCGGTCGACGACGGCGACAAAGACGGCGACGACGTGAAGGGCTTTGCGATCCACAGCCGCTTTCACTCGGCGAGCGTCGTCAAGTCGATGCTGCTCGTCGCGTACCTGCGGATGGTCGCGCACGCGCACCGTTCGCTCGACGCGGACGATCGCGCGGTGCTGTACCCGATGATCCACTCCTCCGACAACGACGCAGCGACGGACGCGCTCGAGGACGTCGGCGAGGGGGCGCTGAACGGCGTCGCGCGCGACGCGCACATGACGAACTACGTGCCGGGCGGCGGCACGTGGGGCTTCACTGAGGTCTCGGCGGCCGATCTGGCGCGCTTCTTCTACAACCAGGACAAGCTGATCCCGCGCCGCTTCGACGGCTACGCGCGCTGGCTCCTGTCGGGCATCGAAGCGGACGAGAGCTGGGGGATACCGGCGGTCGCACGACCGGAGTTCAGCGTCTTCTTCAAGGGCGGCTGGCTGCCCGAAATCGAAGGTCTCGTCAACCAGGCGGCGCGCCTCGAACGGCCGGGGATCAAGTTCGCGCTGGCCGTGCTGAGCACGCACGACCCGTCGATGGAATACGGCGAGCGGACGATCGAAGGCGTCACTGCGCGCCTGCTCGGCCGCACCCGCTAGCCAAAAGACATTTTTATTAATCGATTGTCTTTTTGTGCGCCGTCCGCGCGCGTCGCAAGGCCGTTGCTCTACGCTCTGGGCATGTGCAGAAACATCAGAACACTCCACAACTTCGAGCCTCCGGCGAAGGGCAGCGAGGTCCACGACGCGGCGCTGCAGTACGTGCGCAAGATCAGCGGTTCGACGAAGCCCTCGCAGGCCAACGCAGAGGTCTTCGAGCGCGCCGTCGAGGAGATCGCGCACGCGACGCAGCGACTGCTCGACGGGCTCGTCTCGAGCGCGCCGCCGAAAGACCGCGAAGTCGAGGCGGCAAAGCGCAAGGCGCGCTCGGCCGAACGCTTCGCGGCCTGAGCCGCGCGGGGTCGTGACGCCGAACCGGCCCGTCGGCCGGACGCTCGACCGTGCCGTAGCGGCCCACCTTCGATCCTGCCCGTAGGCCGGCGCTCGAAGGCGCCCGCCCGCAGACAGGCGTAGCGGCAGCGACCTGGAAGGCCGTGTGCGCTTGGCTATCGTCGGGCAAGACCCGCAAGACCCGGACGAGAGGCTCGAGATGGCGAAGATGAGAGCAGTGCAGGTGAGCGAGGCCGGCGGCCCGTTCGAGTTGGTCGAGCGCGACGTGCCGCAGCCGGGGCGTGACGAGGCGCTCGTGCGCGTGCACGCGTGCGGGATCTGCCACAGCGACTCGTTCGCCAAGGAGGGCGGCTTTCCGGGCGTCACGTTCCCGGCCGTTCCCGGGCACGAGATCGCCGGCGAGATCGCGGCGCTCGGCGAGGGAGTGCAGGGCTGGGAGGTCGGCCAGCGCGTCGGCGTCGGCTGGTTCGGCGGCAACTGCGGCTACTGCGAGGCGTGTCGCCGCGGCGACTTGATCGGCTGCGAGAACATGGAGATCCCCGGGATCACGAGCGACGGCGGCTACGCGGACTACGTCGTCGTCAACGCGCGTGCGCTCGCGCTGATGCCCGACGACCTCGCCGACGTCGACGCGGCGCCGCTGATGTGCGCCGGCATCACGACGTACAACGCGCTGCGCGAGTCGAGCGCGCGCGGGGGAGACCTCGTCGCGATCCTCGGCCTCGGCGGGCTCGGGCACCTCGGCGTGCAGTTCGCGGCGAAGCTCGGCTTTCGCACGGTCGCGATCGCGCGCGGCGCCGAGAAGGGCGAGCTCGCGCGCAAGCTCGGCGCGGAGCGCTACATCGACAGCACCGCCGAAGACCCCGCCGAGGAGCTCTCGAAGCTCGGCGGCGCGAAGGTGATCCTCTCGACGATCACGAACGCCGAGGCGGTCACAGCAACGTTCGGCGGCCTTGCCCGTCGTGGCGAGCTCGTGATCGTCGGCGCCTCGGCGCAGCCGCTCGGGATCCCGCCTGCGGCGCTGATCGGCGGCGACAAGTCGATCGTCGGTCACGCCTCGGGCACTTCGCGCGACTCCGAAGACACGCTCTCCTTCAGCGTGCTCTCAGGCGTGCGCCCGATGATCGAGACGCTGCCGCTCGAGCAGGCGAGCGAGGCCTACGAGAAGATGATCAGCGGTGATGCGCGCTTTCGCATGGTGCTGACGACAGGCGCCTGAGCGGCGCGTCATCGGCCGCGCCGGTCGCGTGCGCGGCCGAGGCCGCTTTCAGCGCACGACCTGTTTGATCGCGTCGACGCCCGACGGCTCGGCCGGCAGGTCGGCGAGCGTCGCTGCGACCTCCGCCGCGAGGCCGATCGTCGCGCCGGGCGTCTCGCCGAGCCAGCGCTCGAGCCAGCGGCACGCCCACAGGTCGTAGCCGGGACCCTCCGCGGCGACGAGCGCGACGAGCCGCAGCGCGAGCTCGAGGCCGATCGGCCGGCGCTCGCGCGCGATCTCTTTCGCGATGCCGATCGCGATGTCGAGTTCGCGTCGCTCGATCGCGCCTTCGAGCTCGCGAACGGGGCGATATGGGCCTAGTCCCATCATGCGAACATATGTTCGCATAAGGATGCTTGATCTCCAAAAGTCAAGCAACCGCGGGGCCGTTTCGAGCTTGCGAAAACCTGCGAGATTTTCGGTGCACGCGCGCGGCATGCGACGCGCCACATGTGGCCCACGACACTTCGCATCCACGGCGTCCGGCAGCTCCGCGGCCGACGCTCGGCGGCGGAGCTGTCGTGCGCCGTTTCCGACTGGCGCTAGATGCCGATCGCGCGCCGCACGTGCGAGCGGATCGCGACGCGATAGACGACGTCTGCGAGCAGCGCAGCGATCGTCACATGGCGGACGTGAGTCGCCCTTCCTGTCGCGCGGCGTGGCCAAGACGGCGCAGCCGTACGCGCTTTCCCCATTGTCATCCCTGACCCCCTGTGCTTTGTCGCATGGTGTGATCGACACGCCAGACGACTAGTTGTCTCCCAAGCGGAGTGTAAGTTCGAGCGACTTCTTGTCAAGCCGTGACGCCGCGCGTGCGGTTCGCGAGGTGTGCGCTGCTCGGCGATCTCGCCGGGGGACGGGGTTGGCCGGGCGAGCCCCGGGGCGTGCCGCGACAGCCGGCGCGGGTTCGACCGCCGGCGAACCTACGCTTCGCGGAATGACTGTGATCGAGATCTGCCACTGCTGTCAAGCCTTCGCGCCGGCGTGGTCCTCGCCGGAGTACGACGAATGGGACGTCGTGATCGACGCCGACGGAAACGTCCTCGCCGTAGTCTGCGCCGGCTGTCTGATCGACGACGAGCTGATCGCGATCGAGCTCGACAGCAGCCTGCAGCCCGCCTGAGCAGCCGCCCGGTTGAGCGCCGCGCGCGCGGGTAGGTCAAGAGGCATGCACGTGCAGCCACGCGACCCGAACGGATCAATATGAAAATCGGTTACTTCCTGTCCAGCGAGGAGACGGCTCCAGCCGAGCTCGTAAGCCAGGCGAGCCTCGCCGAGCAAGCCGGGTTCGAGGACCTGTGGATCTCAGACCACTTCCACCCGTGGAACGACGAGCAGGGACACAGCGCGTTCGTCTGGTCCGTGATCGGCGCGATCGCGCAGGCGACGTCGCGGATGAAGGTGACGACAGCCGTGACGTGCCCCACCGTGCGGATCCACCCGGCGATCATCGCGCAGGCCGCCGCGACCTCGGCTGTGCTGCTCGACGGGCGCTTCGCGCTCGGGCTCGGCTCGGGCGAGGCGCTCAACGAGCACATCCTCGGCGACCACTGGCCCGAGGCCTCGGAGCGTCTCGAGATGCTCGAGGAGGCCGTCGAAGTGATCCGCACGCTCTGGCAGGGCGGCGTGCAGAGCCATCGCGGGCGCCACTACCGCGTCGAGCACGCGCGCATCTACGACCTGCCCGAGCGCCTGCCGCCGATCCTGATCTCGGCGTTCGGCGAGAAATCGACGGAGCTCGCCGCGCGGATCGGCGACGGCCTGTGCACCGTCTCGCCCGTCAAGGAAGCCGTCGAATCGTTTCGCGAGGAAGCCGGCGGCGAGAAGCTCGTCGCCGGCGCGATGAAGGTCTGCTGGGACGAGGACGAGCAGCGCGCGCGAAAGACCGCACACCGCCTCTGGCCGAACGACGCGCTCGGCGGCGAGCTCGCGCAGATCCTGCCGACGCCTGCGCACTTCGAGCAGGCCGCAGAGCTCGTCACCGAGGAGATGGTCGCCGAAGCGATCCCGTGCGGCCCAGACCTCGAGCCGCACGTCGAGAAGATCCGCGAATACGAGGATGCCGGCTTCGACGAGCTCTACATCCAGCAGATCGGCGGCGGGCAGCAGCGGCTGTTCGAGCTCTATGCCGAGCACGTGCTGCCGCAGTTCGGCGGCGGCGAGCGCGCATCGGGCGGCGCGAGCGCGCACGCGCGCGCCTGAGCGATGGCCGTCGCGATCCTCGACATCGACGGGACGCTCGTCGACACGAACTACCAGCACGCGCTCGCGTGGTATCGCGCCTTTCGCAAGCACGAAGTCGTGCTGCCGATCTGGCGCATCCACCGCCACATCGGCATGGGCGGCGACCAGCTCGTCCCGGCGCTGACCGACGACGACTTCGAGCAGCAGCACGGCGAGGCCGTGCGCGAAGACGAGAAGCAGCTCTACATGGAGCTGATCGGCGAAGTCGAGCCGATGCGCGACGCGCGCAAGCTGATCGAGGACGTCAAGGCGCGCGGGCACACGGCGCTGCTCGCGAGCTCCGCGAAGGACGACGAGGTCGACCACTACCTCGACCTGCTCGACGCGCGCGAGCTTGCCGACGGCTGGACGAGCTCAGCCGACGTCGACTCGACCAAGCCCGAGCCCGATCTCGTGCACTCCGCGCTCGAGAAGGCCGGCGCCGAGCCCGGCGACGCCGTGATGATCGGCGACACGCCGTGGGACGTCGAGGCCGCCAAACGTGCCCGCGTCGAGACGATCGCCGTGATGACCGGCGGCTTCTCCGAGGAAGAGCTGCGCGACGCAGGCGCCGTCGCCGTGTTCGAGTCCGTCGCCGAGCTGCGCGAGCGGCTCGAGGAGACGGCGCTGGCCTGAGCGGGGCTCGACTTTAGGTAGCGCTACGACGCACCGGCGAGCTCTCGGAACGATGCGAGGTCACCCCACGCATCGGGTTCGTCGAGGGGGTTCCTGTCGTGCGGGCCACCGCAAGATTATTCCGCTCTTGGTCGTGTTTCGCGCAATTGTGAAGCCGGGTAATCCAACGGCATGGCCCCGACGCGAGAACCGGACCGCGATTCTCGCCGTTGGTCCTCGCTGACCAGCGCCGACCGCCTGACACTCGTCGCCGGCATCGTCTGCCTGCTCGCCGGAATCGTGCTCGTCGCCGCGGTCCCGGGCTTCGCCGCTTCGATCGCCGGCGCCTGCCTGCTCGGCCTCGCCGGCATCGCGTTCGTCGCGCTCGCGTTCCTGCTCGTCGGCGAGGGCGAGGAACGCGACTACCGCCGGCGGTGAAGCAGGCGAGCCGCGGTCTCGCGGCTCAGATCGTTCCCGGCACGGCCGGCTGCGGCGGCGCCGGAACGTCGGGTCCGGGCGCCGGCGGGCTCGGGTCCGGGCGCGGCACCGGAGGCTGCGGCGACGGCTCCGGCCCGGGCGGCGCCGGCGTAGGAGCGGGTGGCGCCGGCGCTGGTCCCGGACCCGGAGGCGCGGGTGCCGGTGGTGCCGGTGCCGGCGCGGCGTTCCTCGGGCGAGCCGCGGCGCGCAGGGTGAGCGACGGAACGGTGTGAGTGGGTGACTTGATGTGCATGCGGTTTCAGTTACCCGCTCCCGGCCTCGGCCAACGGCCAGGTGATAGAAGTTCGCGGACAGCTGAAGCGAAGTGGACGCGGCGCAGGTTTGCCGTGTGGCGCTCGGAGGGTAAGCACTCGCTCATGACCGACAAGCGCAGGGAGATCGCCTGGGCGAGCGCCGAGGTGCACGACGGGAAAGTCGTCGTTGCGCTGACGGGCAAGTCCTCGAAGGCTTGGAGCGAGTCGTTCGACGGAGTGCTGCGCCTGCTCGGCCACGGCACGGGCGGATGGGAGAAGGTCGCGCACGACAAGAAGTCGATCACGGTCGAGGGGCTGCAGCCCAAGGCCGAGGGCGATCTGCGCCACTTCCTCGAGGCCGTCGTCGTGCAGGTCAACGCCGAGGTCGCCGACGCCGAGCCCGAGCCGCAATCCGACCCGGCCGATCCACAGGAGCTCGAGGATCGGGAGATGACCGCGACGTTGCGCTCGTTCGGCAAGTCGCGCGCGGACGGGCCCGACGCGGCCGCAGGCGGGCCCGACGCGGCATAGCGCAGGCGGACGAGCTCCGCGAGTGCCGGTCTCGGCTCGCTTGCGTTCACCAGCTCGAAACGACTCCGTAACAGCTCGGAAACCAGTCGGCTTCGCTCCGAACTTAGGTTGCTGGCACCGTTGCCCTGCGACGCGCAGGCGGCGGTCCATTGATCTTCTACGGAGGGACGGTTGCCGTGCCGAGGACGCATGCTGTGTCGAGGGGCCGACGTTCTCTTGGCCTGAAGCTGTTCGTGCTCGCTGCGCTCGTCGCGGCGATCGTCCTGAGCCTCGCCGCGCAGGCGAGCGCCGCGCTGACGCCTGGCGACGTCGTCGTCTACCGCGTCGGCACGGGCTCCGGCGCGCTGTCGAGCGCGGCTTTCCCGGTGTTCCTCAACGAGTACGAACCGAACGGCACCCTCGTCGAATCGATCGCGCTGCCGACTAGCACGAGCGGCTCGAACAAGCCGCTGCTCGCGAGCGGCTCGGGCAGCTCCGAGGGTCTGCTGACGCTCTCGGCCAACGGCGAATACCTGATCGAGTCCGGCTACGACGCGGCGATCGGCACGGCGAAGATCTCGGAAACGTCCGACACGAGCGCGCCGCGCACCGTCGGACGCGTCAGCGCGGGCGGCGCGATCGACACGAGCACGGCGCTGACCGACGTCGGCAACGCCAACAACCCGCGTGGCGCGACCTCGAGCGACGGCAAAACGCTCTACTGGAGCGGCGCCGGCAAAAGCACGAGCGGCGGCGTGCATGTCGCGACGCTCGGCGCGAGCACCTCGACGCTGCTCAGCTCGAGCGACACGAACGCGCGCGCCGTGACGATCTTCGGCGGCCAGCTCTACACCTCCTCGGACCCGACGAAGGAAGGCATCAACATCGCGAAAGTCGGCGAAGGCCTGCCGACGACGGGCGGGCAGACGACGACGAACCTGCCGTTCGCGACGGCCCCGAGCGAGCCGTACGCGTTCAGCTTCCTGACGCTCGGCCTCGGCTCGGCGCCGGACACGATGTACGTCGCCGACAACGGCGCCGGCGCGATCGTCAAGTTCGGCCTGCTCAGCGGCAAATGGACGAAAGAGGGCTCCGTCGCGGTCAGCGCCGTCACCGGCGTGACGGCGAACGACGCCGGCGGCGCCGTGACGATCTTCGCGACGACGAGCGGCTCCTCCGGCGAAGGCGGCGTGCTCTACAAGATCACCGACTCGAGCGGCGTCAACGGCACGCTCAGCGGCAACGCGACGCAGATCGCCACGGCGCCCCCGAACGAGTCCTTCCGCGGCGTCGCGTTCGCGCCGGGCACGACGATCGGCTCGGGCGGCGGCACGCCGCCGCCTCCGGCGCCGACGATCTCGACGAGCGAAAGCTCGCTGCCGGCGGCGCTCGAGGACCCGACGAACCCGACGCTCGGCGTCAAGGTCGAAGACGAAGGCGTCGCGCCAGGCGAACTGAACGTCAAAGTGCACTCCTCGAACACGAGCGTCGCGCCCGAAGCGGGCATCAGCGTCAGCGGCTCGGGCACGCAGCGCACGCTGACGGTCACGCCCGGAGCCGTCGGCGACGCGACGATCACGCTGACCGTCGAAGCGCCGGGCGGCGCGTCCGCGAGCACGACCGTCGGCTATGGCGTCTCGGCCTACCAGGGCGATCCGAGCGACCGCTACTACGCGGGCGCCGGCAACGCCTCTTCGGCGATCGACGTCGGCGGCGGCTACATGGTGCTCGCCGACGACGAGAGCAACGTGCTGCGCCTCTACCACGAGCGCAACTCGGGCGAGCCCGTAAAGACGTTCGACTTCACCAAACTGCTGCCCGTCGGAACGGGCGAAATCGACATCGAGTCCTCGGCGCGCGCGGGCAACACGCTGTACTGGATGGGCTCGCTGTCGAACAGCAAGAAAGGCAAAGCCGAGCCCGATCGCGACATCGTCTTCGCGGCGACGCTGAGCGGCTCGGGGGCGAGCGCCGAACTGACGTACCTCGGCAGCTACACGCACCTGCGCGAGGACATCGTCGCGTGGGACGAAGCCAACGGCAACCCGCTCGGGCTGAAGGGCTCGACCGAAGAAGGCGTCGCCTCCAACGAAACGGGCGGCTTCAACGCCGAGGGCCTCGAGTTCGCGGCCGGCTCGACGAGCACCGCGTACGTCGCCTTCCGCGCGCCGCAGGAGCCGCCGAACGCGCGCAGCAAGGCGCTGCTCGTGCCCGTGACGAACTTCTCCTCGCTCGTCGCCTCCGGCAACCCGGGCAGCACGAAGGCGACGTTCGGCACGGCGCTTCAGTGGAGCTTCGGCGGTCTCGGCATCCGCGAGATCCGCAGGAACGCCGACGGCGAATACCTCGTCATCGCCGGCACGCCGGATGACTCGAACTCGAGCTTTGCCCTGTACAAGTGGGACGGCAACCCGGCCGACGAACCCGTGCTGACGAGCACGCCGCTGGCATCCGTCGCCGAAGGCGCGTGGGAGGACATCGTCTCGGTGCCTGACCCGCTCGTCTCGGGCTCGAGCGTCGAACTGCTCGAGGACAACGGCGACAGCGACTGGTACGCAGACGGGCTGACGTCGAAGACGGGCATGCCGAGCGGCCTGCAGAAGGACCTCGGGCGCGTCTTCACGGTCCAGCTCGCCGCGCCCGCGACGCCCGGCGCGCCGCAGCTCGCAAGCGGCTCGACGCCGAACGACGACGGCGTCTTCACGCTCACGTGGCAGCCTTCGGCGGCTCTGCCGGGCCTCACCTACACGCTGCAGCACGAGAACGCGAGCGGCGGCTGGAGCACGGTCGCGAGCGGCCTGACGAGCCCCGAATACGCGTTCACAACGGGTTCGCCTGAGGGCGAAGGCGCGTGGACGTACCGCGTCATAGCCTCGGCCGAAGGCAGCGAATCGACGCCGTCTACGGCCTCGAGCGCGGTCAAGGTCGACGAGACCGCGCCGGGCGCCCCGACGGTGAGCGCCGACCGCGCACCCGACTTTGCCGGCGGCGGCGGTTGGTACAAGGACATCGTCACGGTCTCGTTCGCCGCGACCGGCGACCCGGCGCTGAGCGATGGCAGCGAAGGCTCGGGCGTCAATCCGGCGACGGTGCCCGCGCCGCAGACGTTCACGAGCGACGGCGCGCACGAAGCGAGCGGCGCCGTCGCGGACTTCGCCGGGAACGTCTCGGCGGCAAGCAGTCTCACGGTCCAGGTCGACGCCTCCGCGCCGAGCCTCGCGATCGACTGCCCCGCGAACGCGACCGTCGGGCAGTCGGGAGTCCACGCGACGATCACGGCATCCGACGCGCAGTCGGGGCTCGCCGTCGACCCGAGCGCAACCGTTCCGATCGACACCTCGAAAGCGAGCTCGGTGACGATCGAACGGACGGCGAGCGACAACGTCGGTCACTCGACGACGAGCTCGTGCACCACGGTCGTCGAGAACACGCAGACGATCTCCGGCTCGCTGAAGAAGAAGCTCGTCGTCAAGTCGGGCGAATCGGTCGAGCTGACCTCGTCGGCGAAAGCGAAGGCGATCGAAGTCCAGAGCGGCGGCGCGCTCGACGTCGAGGGCGCGAGCACGGGCGGGATCAAAGCGAGCGGCGCGAGCCAGATCCGCATCTGCGCGGCGACGCTCAGCGGCGCGGGCAAGCTCACGGGCACGAGCGGCAGCGTCGTCGTCGGCGACGAAGCCGGTTGCGCCGGCTCGAGCTTCAAGAGCGGCCTGACGGTCACGGCCGGCTCCGGCACGGTCACGATCGTCGGCAACCAGCTCGGCGCGAAGCTGACGGTCACCCACAACGGCGGCAGCGCGACGACGGTCACGCACAACACCGTCGGCAAGGCGCTGACGGTCACGGCCAACAGCGGCACCGTGATCGACACGCCGAACAGCGTCAAAGGCAAGTCGAAAGTCCAGTAGCCGGGCCTCGGCGCGGCGCGACGGCGGCGCGTCACGCCACGCGGCCCGGCGCGCCGCCGCCGGCTGCGCTCAGGCGCGGTCGGCGGCCGAGCCGGTCAGCGCCGTCAGCTCGCGCAGCAGCGCATCCATGCCGCCGATCGCGTGGATGTCGCGCTGGACGCCGGCGCCGCCGCCGCGCGCGACGAGCTGCGGCAGGCGTGCGAGCAATTCTCCACAGCCGAGCTCGGCGGCGTCCTCGCGCGTCAGCTCGAGGGCCTCGTCGAGCAGCTCGGCGACCGGGCGCAGGCGCCCTTCGGCGTCGGGCAGCCGCGCGGTGACGCCGTAGCGTGCGGCGCGGAAGGCGCCCTCCTCGAGCACTTCGCCGGGAGGGTCCGGCTCGGGCTCGCTGCCAGCGGCATTGCGCGCGAGGCAGTGCGTTAGCGCGACGAGCGAGGCGGTGTCCTCGAGCGAGCTCTGCGCGTCGAGCGCGCGGACCTCGACCGTGCCGAGGCGCGGGTGCGGGCGCAGCTTCCACCAGAACCACGTGTAGTCGGCGACGTCGGCGGCGCGCACGAGCAGCTCGGCGCGCTCGCAGAAGTCGTCGAAGTCGCGCATCGCGCGGGGCACGCCTGAGCGCGGCCAGCCGCGCATCGTGACCTCGCGCGTCGAGGCCAGCCCGGTGTCGTGGCCATGACGAAAGGGCGAGTTCGCGGCGAGCGCCTGCAGCAGCGGCAGGTGGCGCCGCAGACCGTTGAAGGCGCGGATCGCGGTGTCGGGATCGGGCATGCCGACATGGATGTGCAGACCGCCGACGGGCGTCGCGACGGCGTCGCCGAGCAGCTCGCGGATCCGCTCGTAGCGCTCCTTGTCGGTGATCTCGGCCTCGCCTTCGGCGGCGGAGGGGTGCGTGCCCGAGCCGAGCAGCCCGGCGCCGGTCGCGAGCACGGCGCCGCGCAGCTTCGCGAGGCCTTCGACGGCCTCGCTCGCGCCGGCGCAGACGTCGGTGATCAGCTCGATCTGAGACGCGTGCAGCTCGCGCTCGATCTCGCCCTGCTCGAGCGGTGCGATGCGCTCCTGGACGGCCGCGGACGCGTTCGTCTGGCGCCCGCTGACGGGGTCGACGAGGAACAGCTCCTCCTCGGCGCCGACGGAGTACGCCGTAGCCGGGTCGAATGCGTGCTCGATCGCTACCCGTCCTTCGAGCCGCTTGTAGGCGAGCTGCATCACGTCGGCGCCGAAGTGCATGCAGAGCACCGAGGCGGCCCAGCGCGTTGGGCGCGGCGCCACGACGAGGCCGGCGGCGAGGAGGGTCGCGAGCCACATGCCGAGGCAGTAGGGGCAGACGAGCAGCTCCCCCAGCGCGCGCCTGAATCCGTGTCCGCGCGGGCGCTCCTCTACCTCGGCCGGGCCGCCGTCTGCCTGGTATTCGGTGAACGGCGCGCGCACGGCGCTCGTCACGCGGTCCTTCGTGATCAGGCGCGAGGCCTTGTGCGTGGCGACGGTCAGCAGCGCGATGTCGCCCGGCGCGATGCGCTCGGGGAGCTCGCGCCCGGAGCGGCGGATCCAGGTCGAGAAGGCCGCGACGACCGAGACGAACGCTCCCATCAGCACCGCGTAGCCGCCGAGCGGCGCCTCGTGCTCGCCCGAGTAGTCGGTGGCGACTCGCTCGGCCTCTCTGCTCAGCGTGCTCGCCATGTCTATGCACTACCCGCAGGACGGGAGAACCTATGCGTGCCGTGGCCTTGTTTGCCGCTCGTGGCCCATGGGTAGGCGAAGTGTCAGCCCCGGGCGTGTGCTCAGGCCGAACAAAGGACTCCAAGATGAAGGCACTGACATGGCATGGCAACCACGACGTTCGTGTCGACACGGTGCCGGATCCGAAGATCGAGCACCCGACGGACGCGATCGTCAAGGTCACCTCGAGCGGCATCTGCGGCTCGGACCTGCACCTGTACGAGGTGCTCGGCGCGTTCATCGACGCGGGCGACATCCTCGGCCACGAGCCGATGGGCATCGTCGAGGAGGTCGGCGCGGAGGTAAGCGACATCGCGCCGGGCGACCGCGTCGTGATCCCGTTCAACATCTCCTGCGGGCACTGCTACACGTGCGAGAAGGGCTTGCAGTCGCAGTGCGAGACGACGCAGGTGCACGAGTACGGCACGGGCGCGGCGCTGCTCGGCTACACGAAGCTCTACGGCCAGGTGCCGGGCGGCCAGGCGGAGTACCTGCGCGTGCCGCAGGCGCAGTACGGGCCGATCAAGGTGCCCGAGGGCCCGCCGGACGATCGCTTCGTCTACCTCTCGGACGTCTTGCCGACGGCGTGGCAGGCGGTCGAGTACGCGAACGTGCCCGAGGGCGAGACGGTGCTCGTGCTAGGTCTCGGGCCGATCGGCGAGATGGCGACGCGCGTGGCCCAGCACCGGGGCGCGGGCAAGGTGATCGGCGTCGATCTCGTGCCCGAGCGCCTGGCGCGTGCGCAGGCGCACGGCGTCGAGGTGTTCGACCTCGAATATCACGACGACCTGCCGGCGGCCGTGCGCGAGGTGACCGACGGGCGCGGCCCGATCTCGGTGATCGACGCGGTCGGCATGGAGGCGCACGGCGCGCCGATCGGGCGGATGGCGCACAAGCTCGCTGGACTGCTGCCGGACGCGATCGCGCAGCAGGTGATGCAGACGGCCGGGATCGATCGCCTGAGCGCGCTGCACATGGCGATCGAGCTCGTGCAGCGTGGCGGGACGGTCTCGCTCTCGGGCGTCTACGGCGGCGCCGCAAGCCCGATGCCGCTGCTGCAGATGTTCGACAAGCAGATCAACATGCGGATGGGGCAGGCGAACGTGAAGCGCTGGATCGAGGACATCCTGCCGCTGCTCGGCGGCGATGAGGACCCGCTCGGCGTCGACGACTTCGCGACGCATCACGTGCCGCTCGATCAGGCGCCGCACGCGTACGAGATCTTCCAGAAGAAGGAAGACGGGGCGTTCAAGGTCCTGCTGAAGCCCTGAGCTCGTCGGCTCGCACGTAGATCTCCGACGGTCGCACGCCGATCCCGCGTGCGATCGCGGCGATCAGCTCGAGGCCGGGATCGAGCCGGCCGGCCTCGAGCTCGGCGAGGCTCCTGGGGGAGACTTCGCAGGTGCTCGCGAGGTTGCGGAGGCTGCGACGGCTCTGCACGCGGAGCTCTCGCACCGCTTGGCCGAGCGCGCGCAGATCCTGTTGTTGCTGTCGGGCCATAGAAGTACACTCCGGGCGAAATGAATGACGACAACTGTCTGCAGCAACAATACCTCATAAAGCGCAGGACGTGTGTTGCCCGGCCGGGAGCGGAGCTGTAGCCGATGCCGCCCGAGCGGAGATCCGAGCCGCGCAGCGCGGAGCACGCGGCGCTCGCGCAGGCGATCGAGCTGCTGATCGCGCGCAACGCGGGCATGACGCAGGAGGCCGTCGCGGAAGGCAGCGGGATGAACATCAGGCAGGTCAGCGAGCTCGTGCGCGGGCAGGGCAACCCGACGTACACGACGCTGTTGAAGCTGAGTCGCGGCCTGGGCGTCTCGCCGGGCGAGCTGATGTCGCTCGCGGACGAGCTGCGCGAGCAGGCGGCTCGGCGCTAGGCCACGCCGCGAGCGAGAGCGAGCCAGCTCACGGCGCCGAGTCGACTCCTGGCAGGCCCTTCGCTCAGGCGAGGGCCGCGTCGGAGGCGTCGTCGCCGGCGGAAGGCTCCGAGCGCGGGTCGGCGGAGGCCCGCAGCCGGTCGAGCGAGCGGCGCAGCAGGCGCGAGACCTGCATCTGGGAGATGCCGACAGCGGCGGCGATCTGCGTCTGCGTCAGGTCCTCGACAAAGCGCATGCGCAGGATGTTGAGCTCGCGCGGCTCGAGTTCGCGCATCCCCGACGCGACGGTCAGGCCGAGCTCGACGCGCTCGTAATGGGCGTCGTCCTCGCCGATCGAGTCGGCGTAGGAGGCGTTCTCGGGAGCGCCGGGACGCGGCGAGTCGAGCGAGGCGGTCTCATAGCCGTTGAGCACCTGCAGCGCGTCGAGCACTTCCTCGGCGTCGAGGCTCAGGTACTCGGCGAGTTCGTCGACGGTCGGCGCGTGGCCGCGCTCCTCCATCAGCAGCTCGTGCGCGCTGCGCACCTTCAACGCTCGCTCCTGGCTGCCGCGCGGCACGTGGACGGCCCAGCCGGAGTCGCGGAAGTAGCGGCGCATCTCGCCGAGGATCGTCGGCACGGCGTAGGACTGGAAGGAGTGCCCGCGCTCGACGTCGTAGCGGTCGATCGCCTTCAGCAGCCCGAGCATCGCGACCTGCACGAGGTCCTCGAAGGGCTCGGAGGAGCGGCTGTAGCGCCGCGCGAGGTTGCGCGTGAACTGGGCGAAGCGCTCGACGAGCGCTTCGCGCGCGGCGGGATCGCCGTCGCGCTGCCAGCGCAGGAACAGCGCGCGCTCGTTCGGGCGATGAACGGTGGAGTTGGCCTGCGGTGCCGGCTGCTCGCCGGCGCTGTGCAGCATCACCTGCTCGCCCCGCTCGGCCGCAGCTCGCGCAGGAACCGGGCGACACGCCAGCGGCTCGGCTTGCTCTCGCGCGTGCGGCCTGGCGCGAGCTTGACGGACACGGCGCCGCTGCTCTGCGCGAGGCAGCGAGGACAGTCCTCGGCGCCGGCGTCCATCTCTGCCGTGCGAGGTACGTTCAGTCCGCACACTGGGCAATGCAGGTAGCTCATCGCGTCTCCCGGATCGGATGCGCGGCAAGCGCCGCGTCGTTTCGATGCGAGAGTCCAGCCGGGCCCCTACGTGGCCGTCGTGTCCCCGACGCGAAGTCGCTATCGCGTCCGGATCACAGACGCGAGCAAGTCTCATTGTAGCCGTGTGGCGGGTCGGGCACGTCAGGCGGGCTCGCGCGAGAGCCCGGCGCGGATTGCTTCGCAGGCGGCGCGGGTAGGCCACGTTTACGCCGTGCTCCCCGCCAGAGAGAAGCCGATGCCCGCAAAAATTGCCAATGAGCTGCTCGCCGAGCCACGTTCGCTCGCGCTGACGTTCGACGATGGACCGAACGACTACTGGACGCCTTATGTCCTAGGCGTGCTCGCTCAGGCCGGGGTGAGCGCGACGTTTTTTATGATCGGAGATTGTTTGCGGACGGCTCGTCCAGCGGCGCAAGCGGTGATCGACGCGGGAGGAGAGCTGCAGTTGCACTGCGATCGCCACGTGCGCCACAGCGAGCTAAGCGAAGCGGAGATTGAGGCCGACACGCTGCGCGCGCTGGATGCGTTCGCCGAGCTCGGCGTGCGCCCGACGCTGTGGCGGACGCCGTGGGGCGTCTGCACGCCGGCGACCGAACGCGTCGCGGCGAGGCATGGGCTGAGCCTCGTGCACTGGACGATCGACACGCACGACTGGCGCGGGGACTCGGTCGCGACGATGCTCGCGGTCGCGCGCGCTCGCTTCGAGCACGGCGGGATCGTGCTGATGCACGACGGAATCGGCCCTGGCTCGCAGCGGATCGGCGCACAGAACACGGCTGAGCTGCTGCTGCCGCTGATCGCGGCGGCGCGCGCGGAGGGGCTGAGCGTCGGCTCGCTCGCGCAGTGCGGTGGCGCGGAGTCGGCGGCGCCGGCGGAGCCTCGCGAGGCGATGTCGGTCGGTGGCCCGGCATGAGCGTGCAGTTGCCGACGTCGTCGCCGCTGGAGGAGCAGGAGCTGCTGCTCGAAGGCGCGCTCGCGCAGCTGCTCGCGCGAGCGGGCGAGCTCGACGCGAACCCCCGCTTTCCGCGCGCGAACTTCGAAAGCCTCGCGCGGGCGGGCGTCGCGCAGCTGGCGGGCGCGCGGGAGTCGGTGACGTTCGCACGCGAGGTCGAGCTCGTCCGCGCGGTCGCGGGCGCGGACGCGTCGACGGCGCGAATCCTCGACGGCCATTTCAACGGTGCCGAGCGCCTCGCGCTGCTCGCGCCGGGCGAGCTGCGCGAGCGCGAGCTCGAAGCGATCCGCGAGGGCGAGCTGCTGCTCGGCGTGTGGGGCGCCGATCCGGGGCCGGGCGAGGGCGCGCCTGCGGCGATCGCCTCAGGCCAAGGCGAGGGCACGCTCGTGCTGAGCGGCGCAAAGACGTTCTGCTCGGGCGCGGGCGGCGTGCAGCGCGCGCTCGTCGTCGTGCGCGACGAGCAGGGCGCGAGGCGCCTCGTCTACGTCGATGTGACGAGCGCGATCTCGATCGACCGCGACTGGTATCGGGCGTCGGGCTTGCGCGCGTCGGAGAGCCATCGTGTCGAGTTTCACGAGACGCCCGTGCTGGCGATCCTCGGCGAGCCAAGCGAGACGATTCGCGAACCGTGGTTCGCGCGCGATGCGGTGCGCACGTCGGCTACGTGGGCGGGCATCGCCGACCGGATCGTCGCGGCGACGGTCGAGGCGACGGGCGAGCGCCAGGCGGACGAGCTGCGCCTGCACGCGCTCGGACGGATGCGCGTCGCGCGCGGGACGATCGATCGCTGGCTCGCGTACGCGATCGAGGTGCTCGAACCCGCCGGCGAGGACGCGCTCGAGGACGCGGCCGCGGCGAGCGAGGACGCCGCGGCGCTCGCGCGCTGGCGCGCGGTCTCGGCCGAAGCTCGGCTGTCGATCGCGGACGCGGCGCGGCTGATCGCGGCCGAGGCGGTGCGCGTGTGCGGCTCGCGCGCGCTGATCGGCGGCGGCGCGCTGGACCGCGCTAGGCGCGACCTGGACCTGTTCCTGCTGCAGCACCGGCTCGACCCGAAGCTCGTCGAGCTCGGCGCGCAGACGCTCGCCGAGGGCGCGAGGTGAGCGCGCAGACGCCGCGCACGCGTGTCCCGGCGGCGCGCTTCGAGCGCCTGTACGAGGCGAGCCGCGACCCGTGGGATTACCTCGGCAGCGAGTACGAGCGCGAGAAGTACGCGGACACGCTCGCGGCGATGCCGGCGGGCGCTCTCGGGCGCGTGCTCGAGGTGGGCTGCTCGATCGGCGTCTTCACGGAGCTGCTCGCGCCGCGCTGCGCGGAGCTCGTGGCGATCGACTTCGCGCCGCGCGCGCTCGAGCTGGCGGCCGAGCGGCTGGCGGGCGTCGCGAACGTCGAGCTCCTGCGCGCGAGCTTCCCCGAGCAGATCCCGCCGGGGGAGTGGCAGGCGATCGTCTGCTCGGAGGTCCTCTACTACCTCGACGAGCCGGCGCTTCAGCGGGCGATCGGCTGGCTCGCGGGGCAGCTCGAGACCGGCGCGAGCGTCGTTGCGGTGAGCTGGCGCGGGGAGGGCGTCGAGGAGCCGATGCGCGGCGACGAGGCGCACGACGTGCTCGCGCGCGAGTTGGGCCGCTGGCACAGCTTCGACGGGCGCAAGCCCGGCTACAGGCTCGACCGCTTCGACGGCGATGGGCGCTGAGGGAATCGTGATCGTCGGCGCGGGACCGGGCGGCGTCGCGACGGCGCGCAGCTATCGCGAGCACGGCGGCAGCGCGCCGCTGACGCTGATCGGCGATGAGCCGACGCTGCCCTACGAACGCCCGCCGCTGACGAAGGAGTTCATGCGCGGAGAGCTCGCGCAGGCGGAGCTCTTGCTCGAGCAGCAGAGCTGGTTCGAGAGCAACGAAGTGCAGCTGCGCCAGGGCCAGAGCGTGCGGGCGATCGACCCGCGCCAGGGACGCGTCTCGATCGACGGCGGCGATTCGCTCGAGGCCGCGTCGATCGTGCTCGCGACTGGATCGGAGCCGCTGCGCCCATCGCTTGCGGGCTTCGACCATCCGTCGGTCTTGACGATGCGCAGGCTGCCGGACAGCCGCGCGATCGCGGCGTGCGCGGATGCGGCCGAGGTCGTGATCGTGATCGGGACGGGCTTCATCGGCTGTGAGATCGCGGCGTCGCTGACGGCGCGTGGCGCGCGCGTGAAGCTGATCGGCCAGGAGGCGCTGCCGCAGGAAGCGCGGCTCGGAGCCGATGCGGGGCGGCGCATCGCGGGCTGGCTCGATGAGCTCGGCGTCGAGCTGATCGCGCAGGCGCAGGTCAGCGCGGTGCGCGACGCGCAGACGGTCGAGCTCGAGGACGGGCGGCGGATCGACGGATCGTGCGTCGTGCTCGGGATGGGCGCGCGCCCGCGCGGGGAGCTCGCCGAGGCGGCCGGCCTGCAGATGCGCGACGGCGCGGTCGTCGTCGATGAGACACTTCAGGCGCCGGGCTTCGACGGCACGGTGCTCGCGGTCGGCGACGTGGCGCACGCGATGAACACGAGCGCGGGGCGCAGCTTGCGCGTCGAGCACTGGGGCGATGCGCTTACCCATGGCGAGCTCGCAGGGCGCAGGCTCGCGCGCGGCGAGGGCGAGTGGGACGGCGTGCCGGGCTTCTGGTCGACGATCGGCGGGCGGACGCTGAAGTACGCGGCGTGGGGCGACGGTTACGAGCACGCGCGCGCGGTCGAGCACGCCGGCGGCGGATTCACGATCTGGTACTCGCGAGACGGCGCGGCGGTTGGCGTGCTGACGCACGAGCGCGACGAGGACTACGAACGCGGCCGCGAGCTGATCGCGGCGGGGGAGCCGGCGCCATGAGCCTCGACGCGGGCGCTGAGACGGCGGCGCGGGAGCAGGCCGTGCGCTTCGCGGACGTGGCCGCGCGCGAGCACGCGGGCATCGCCGATCCGGATGCTGCGCTCTGCGCGGTTGTCGTCGTGCCGGCGCGCGACGAGGCGGAGCGCATCGAGGCGTGTCTGCACTCGCTCGCGGCGCAGGACGGGGTCGCGCACGAGCGCTACGAGCTGATCGTCGTGCTCGACGGGTGCCGCGATGAGACTCGCGAGAAGGTGCTCGCGCTGGCCGCGCGCGAGCCGACGCTGCGGCTGCGCGTCGTCGCGCTCGCCGAGTCGGAGGGCGTCGGGCGCGCGCGGCGTCGCGGGATGGATCTGGCGTGCGAGCGGCTGCTCGCGATCGGCAGGAGCGACGGGTTGATCGCAAGCACGGACGCGGACAGCGTTGTCGCGCCGGACTGGCTCTCGGCGCAGCTCGCGCTCGTGCGCGGCGGAGCAGAGGCGATCGGCGGCTTGATCGAGCTCGACGGCGGGGAGGCGGCGCAGCTCACGCCGGAGGCCGTCAGCGAGCGCGACGGCCGCGCGGCGGAGCGCCTGCGCGCGGTGCTCTCGCGCGAGCGCGCCGAGATCGCCGAGCATCACCAGTTCAGCGGCGCGTCGCTCGCGCTCACGGCACGGGCGTACAGGCGCTGCGGCGGCCTGCCGGTGCGCGCGGCGCTCGAGGACGAGGCGCTAGAGCAGGAGCTGCGCGCGCGTGGGATCGCGATCCACCGCAGCCGCAGCGTGCGCGTGAGAACTTCGGCGCGCACGGGCGGGCGCGCGCCGCGCGGTCTCGCGCAGGACCTGGCGCGCGCGGACTGGCGCGCGCGGCGCTCGTATTCGGCGAGCGAGTTCCCGCTCGAGCGCCTGCTCGCGGCGAAGAGCGAGTCGATCGCGCTCGTGCTGCCGGCGCGCGAAGTCGCGGCGACGATCGGCGCGGTGGCCCATCACGCGATGCGGCTGCAGGAGGCGGGGCTGCTCGACGAGGTGCTCGTCGTCGACGCGGGCTCGCGCGACGGCACTGCCGAGATCGCGGCGCGTGCGGGAGTGCGCGTTGTGCAGGAGGACGAGCTCTCGGCCGAGTTCGGCCCGGCGCGAGGCAAGGGCGATGCGATGTGGCGCGCGCTGCGGGTGCTCGACAGCGAGATCGTCGCGTTCGCAGACACCGACACGGAGGGTCTCGGCGAGCACTTCCTCACGGGGCTGTTGGGGCCGCTCGTCTGCGACGCGTCGGTGCACTTCGTCAAAGGCTTCTTCCGCCGCCCGTTCCGCGCCGAAGGGACGCTGCTGCCGCACGGCGGCGGGCGCGTCACGGAGCTGATGGCGCGGCCGCTCTTGAACTTGCACGCGCCGGAGCTCGCGGTGTTCGACCAGCCGCTTGCGGGCGAGACGGCGGGCAGGCGCGCGCTGCTCGAGCAGATCCCCTTCAGCGCGGGCTACGGCGTGGAGATCGCGATGCTGATCGACGCGTGGCGCGCTGTCGGGCTCGACGGCTTGGCGCAGGTCGACCTCGGCGTGCGACAGAACCGCCACCAGGCGCTGCGCGAGCTCTCGGCGATGTCCTACGCGGTGCTCGTCGCGGCGCAGAGCAGGTTCCTCGGCGCGGACTTCGCGGACGCGCACGCGGTCGGCTCGATCGCGCTGCCGAGAGGCGAGGCCGGCGCGAGCGCGATGGAGTCGCGGCGCGTGACGGTCGAGGAGCGCCCGGCGCTCGCGCGTCTGCGCGAGGCTTCAGAGCTCGCCGCGCCGCTTGGTTGAGCTGCGGCGCAGGGGTGCGGTTTCGCGCAGACGCGCGACGGCGCGGAGGGCGCTACGGCGAGCGCTTCAGCCGCCGAGCCGGTCGGGGCTCTCGTCGGGTGGCTCGAGCACGAACAGCTCGGACGCGACGTCGGCGTTCGTGTCGATGCCGCTGATGAAGCTGCGCACGCGCCGCCCGGTCGTGCGCTCGACGGCCTCGATGAATTCGGCGCTCGTCGCGTACTGGAAGAACATCCGCATGTCGCGCAGGCGCTGGTGCTCGCCCATCGACTGCAGGTTCTTCTCCGCGAGCGTGAAGGTGTTCTCGAGCAGGCAGACGAGCGTGTCGCTGCCGGCCCAGTGCGTGCGCACCTTCGTCGGGCCGCGCCCGAACTGCTCCTTGTAGATGCGCACGATTTCGTTCGAGAGCTTCGAGAGCGGGCGGTTGCGCTCGTCGGGCTCGCCGGCCGTGGCCCCGTCGGTCTGCGTGTCGTAGGACGACTGTTGAGAATGGTTCACGCTTGCTCCTCGGCGGTTGTCGAGATGTTCGTTTCGTTGCTGCGCCCGTCGCGGATCGGCAGCTGCCGGAGCAGTCCGGTGATCTCAAGCACGCGGCAGACCTGAGCGTCGCCGGGCACGATTGCGAACCGCGACCCGTGCTCGGTGCACAGCTCCTTGGCGCTCAGCAGCACATGGATGCCGGTCGAGTCCATGAACGTGAGCCGGCTGAGATCGAGCACCAAGGCGCTTGTCGCCGGCTCGGCGCAGATCAGTCGCAGCGTCGTGCTCAGCAGCGGCGCCGAGTTGAGGTCGAGCTCGCCGCGCAGCACGAGCGTGTGCTCGCCGTCGCAGACGGCGTCCTGCACGTGGAACTCGGGCAGGGTGCAGCTGGAGATGCTCTCGGGGACTCTCGATGACGCGCTCTCATCGTCAGGCATTCGGGCCTCCGCACACGGGTTTCTGTGTGTACGGCGGTCCGCCTCGGCACCGTACGTTGCCGTGCGTCTCACCGTGGGCTTCAGCGCCGGCTCTCGCTGTGTAGAAGCCGGGCTGCGCGTGATCGTAGCTGCTCGCGGGCTAGACGACCGCGCTCACCTCGACTTCGCGACTGCTCGTCAGGGTGGCCTTCAGCGCGAACCCGACTTGGGCGAAGGCGCCGGTGCCGAGCTGCTCTTCGAGCACGTCCTGGCCGCTCCCGAGGAAGCTTTCGGGCTTCTGCTTGGTCCCGGCGGCCTTGAACTTGAGCGCTTGCGTGGCGAGCATCTTGTTCGACTTCAGCGCGACGATGACCGAGCCGCGAATCGTCTGCTGCGGGCTCGAGCCGCAAGTGAACTGCGCGACGGTGCCGGTGTGGCCGGGCGGGAACAGGTCGAGCGCGATCTTGTCCTTGGCCGGAGTCGCGCCGGCCTTTTCGATGCCGAGCACGCCTTCGAGCGAGTTGACGGCGATCGTGCCGGAGGGGTGCCCGGAGCTCGTGCAGTCTCCAGATGCGCTGAAGCATTCGCTCAGTGCCAGCGTCACCGAGCCGACGGTCTTCGCGCCGCTGAATTCGCCGCTGCCGCTCTCGCCGCGACAGTCGACGGTCAGGTTCTTGTTGGATGCGGTCAACTTGATCGGCCCAGAGCTGAGGTGCGTGACGAACGTCGTTCCGGCGATGCCGCTGGTCTGCCAGGCGTAGGTGCCTTTGCCGCCTGCTTTCGTGCAGGTGGCGTTGGCGTAGGCGCCGGTGCCGGGCGCGACTTTGAGGCAGAAGCCGAATTCGGGCGCGCCGTCGAGCGCGGTGAAGCTCTGTCCGGCGCCGTAGCTCGTGCCACCGGCGTTGCTCGCGCGCAGGCGGAAGTAGTAGGTCGTGTTGGCGCTGAGGCCGGCGATCGAACCGGAGACGGCGACGGGGCTGTCGCCGGAGCCGGGGGAGGGGCTGCACGGCACGGTTTCGCCGTAGGAGGCGCTCGTGCCGTATTCGAAGACGCATTCGCCGACCGTGCCGCGGTTCGGGTCGACGCTGCCGTTGAGCGTCGCGGAGCTCGTCGTCACGGGCGAGGCCGTGCCGGTCGTGACGCTGGGCGCTTCGGGGACGGTGGAGAACGTGCGGTCTTCGCCGGCGTTCGTGCCAGCGGCGCTCGTTGCGAGCAGGCGGAAGTGATAGGTCGTGCCGGGCGTGAGCGAGACGAGCGACGCGGAGACGGCGACGGGGCTGGCGCCTTCGCCGGGCAGCGAGCTGCACGGGGCGGTCGAGCCATACGCGCTTGTCGTGCCGTACTCGAATTCGCATTCGGAGATCGGCTCGCCGTTCGGGTTGACGCTGCCGTTGAGCGTCGCGGAAGTTTGCGCGACGGGAGCGGCGGCTTCGCTCAGCACGCCCGGGAGCTGGCTGTTGAGGAAGATGCGCACGCCGCCTTCGCGGTCGCCGATCAGCGCCGTGGCGGCGTCGCCGGAGAGCGCGAGGGCGTGGCCGAACTGGGCACCTGGCCCGACGCCTGTGCTCGTCAGCTGTTCGGCCTGCGACCAGGTCGCTTCGCTGCGTGTGAACAGCCACGCCGAGCCGGTTTTCGAGCTTTCGCCGGGGCTGCCGAGCAGGGCGGTGCTGCCGTCGCCAGACAGCGCGAGGGAGCTGCCGAGTTCGCCGGCGCCGGACTCGCCTGCGGCGAGCAGCTTCGGTCCCTGCTGCGACCAGCTCGTGCCGGAGCGGGTGAACGCGAACGCGGCCCCTGTGCGGCTGCCGTCCGCGGGGGCGCCGATCAGCGCGGTGTCGCCGTCGTCTGAGAGCGCCACGCCGTGGCCGAATTCGGCGATCGTGCCGGCCTCTTCGGACCCGCTCAGCTTCGGGCCCTGCTGTGTCCACGGGCCGCTCGAGTCGGTGAAGACCCACGCCGCGCCGGGGTCCTGCCCGGCGCCGCGTCCATCGTTCGGGCCGCCGAGCAGCGCGTTGGCTCCGTCGCCGGAGAGCGCAACAGAGGTACCGAGTTCGCTCCCGGACGAGCCGCTCTCGTCGCTCGCTTCGAGGTTTGCGACTTCGCTCCATTTGCTGCCGGTGCGCGTGTAGAGGAAACCGATGCCTTCGCCGTCGTTGGCGTCGGGCGCGCCGACGAGCGCGACGTTGCCGTCGGCCGACAGCGAAACGGCGCTGCCGAAGCGGCTTTCGGCGGATTCATAGGGGACGCCTTCATTGCCGCCGCTACCGCGGAAGGGGATCTCGGGTCCGCCCTGCTGGGCCCAGGTCGAGCCGCTGCGCACGAAGAACCACGCTGCGCCTTCTTCTTCGAGGTCTCCTTCGGCGCCGATCAGCGCGGTGTTGCCGTTGGCCGAGAGCGCGACGCTCGAGCCGAATTCGCCGAAGCGCGACTCGCCGAAGATGCCTTGACCTTCTTCACGGTCGCCGGGGAGCGGCGTCAGCTTCGCTCCCTGCTGCGTCCACGTCGAGCCGGAGCGCGCGAATGCCCACACGGCGCCTTTGCGGTCGTTGTCGGCGGGCGCGCCGACGATCGCCGTGTTGCCGTCGGACGAAAGCGCGACGGAGTAGCCGAAGCCGTTTGCCGAGCCGCTCGCGCCGGTGGGTGCGAGCTTGGCGCCGTCCTGCACGAACGGGTCGATCGTGATCGGGAAGCGCGCGCCGGCGCTCTGCACGCGGATCGAGAGTTCGTGTCGAGCAAGCGCGAGCGAGCTCGGCAGACTGCGCCCGTTTGCGTCGGTGACGGAGAGGCCGCCGTAGCGCAGCACGCTCTTGCCGTCGCGGATGAACGTGACGCTCTGCGCGTCGCCGGCGAGCCGGGCGGACGTGTTGCCGCCGAGCGCGAGCGAGACCGAGAACTGCGCGGTGCTCGGCGCCTTTGCGAGGGTGAACCCCTGCTCGAGCCCGAGCGGCCCGTTGGCGTACCACTCGCTCAGGCCGCTGCCGCGCGCGTAGGTGACGCGGTTGGCGTGCGCGCTGGGTGCGACGGTGGCGAGCTCGTGCAGCGCACGACCGTCGCGGATGCCGCGCAGGCTGAGGCTGAGCCGGGCTGCGCCGGCGCTGACATTGGCACCAGCGCTCGTGAAGCTGCTGTTGAGCTTGGTGGCATGACTCGAGGCGTGCAGGGTGCCGGCGGCGCTGGAGCTGACGCGATAGCTCGCGCTGTCGGCGCCGAGTGAGGCCGAGATCGGGCCTTGCGCCTGCAGCGGGAGGGTCAGAAGGCTCTGCGGGGCGAGGTGCTGGTGCCGGGTGTGCGTCGCGGGCGGCAATGCTGCGTGGTCGCCGAAGACGCCCGAGAGCAAGGCTGCGCCGAGCGCGAGCGCAGTGGCGAGCGTCAGCCGGAGGACGGCTTTCGTGGCTTTCGTGTGGCGCGGCTGCAGCTGCAGCGGCCGGCCGATATCCAGCGAGAGGCCTGCGGCCGAAGCGCTGTCGATCGAAGCGGTCCGCGCGCGACTCTGCATCCCCAGCATCGTCCCTCCCTCATTGCGATGAACGCCGGTGCCCCCACCAGCGCCTTCCCCTCCTGCATGGCATTGATTACCACATGGGCAGCTCTCGTGTCATGTCTTTTAGGAAAATTCGCAGGATCGGGCGTTCACATCGTGATCCTTCGGTGAACGTCCTTGGTCGCGTCGGGGGGCGTCGGGGGGCGGGGAGCGGACGCGGCGGCTCGGTCGAGCTCTGGATATCGCGGCTTCGTGCTCTCGCACGCTCACCGGAGATCCGCTCTACGAGGTTCCAGTCAAGGCGACGACCGGAATCGAACCGGTGTAAACGGCTTTGCAGGCCGCTGCGTAGCCACTCCGCCACGTCGCCAGAAGCACGGCAAGGGTACCGGGGCGGAGGCCGCGAGCGGAGGCGATCCTCACGAGAGCCTCCGCGCCGCTGGGCTGCTCTCGTCCGCGTGCGTCCGTAGATCGGGATGAGCGCGCCCGTTACGAACATTTTGCGCATCCGTTAGCTGCGCTTTCAGATCGCGTTAGCGCTGGCACAGCGAGTCGTCGCAGCATGGGCTCATCCCCACAACGACCGGAGGTCAGCCGTGAAACGCCTACTCGCACCCGTGCTGCTCGCAGCGCTCCTCGGAGCGGCCGTCGCGAGCGTGACGGCAATCGTCCTCGTCGACAGCGGCTCGTCGTCGGCCAAGCCAAGCACGACGACGGCGTCGAGCCGGAATGCCTCCCCGACGGGGACGCGCCAGACGGTCGCCTCAACGGCGCTGACGGCGACGCAGATCTACAAGCAGGCCTCGCAGGGCGTCGTCTCGATCAGGCCCGTCACGTCGGAGGGCGAAGACAGCGGCACGGGCATCGTGCTCAACGACAAAGGATTGATCCTCACGAACGACCACGTCGTCGCGGGCGCGAGCAGCCTGACGGTCGCGCCGAAGGGCTCCTCAACGATCACGCGCACGGCGACGCTTGTCGGCGAGGAAGCAAACGACGATCTGGCGCTGATCAAAATCGATCCGTCGGGTCTCGGCCTGAAACCGCTCAGCCTGACGAGCTCGAAGTCGGCGCAGGTTGGCGACGCGGTCTACGCGATCGGCAATCCGTATGGGCTTGACGAGACGCTCACGCGCGGCATCGTCTCGGCGCTCGGGCGCACGATCTCGGCGCCGAACGGCGCGAAGATCACGGGCGCGCTGCAGACGGACGCGGCGCTCAATCCGGGCAACTCGGGCGGCCCGCTGCTGGACGACGAAGGCGAGGTGATCGGCGTGAACTCGCAGATCGCGAGCGAGGCGGCGAGTGCCTCTGGATCGCAACCGGGTAGCACGGGCGTCGGCTTCGCGGTCTCCTCCGACACCGTCGCCGAAGCGGTCAAGAAGATCGAGGCCGGCAAAGGCGTGCCCTCGACGAGCACGACAACGCGACGCTCGGTCCAGTCCGAAGCCGAAGCGCTGCGCTCGGAAGGCGGCACGACGCAGTCGCCGTACGGCACTCGCTCGCCTTATGAATCCGAAGCCGGCGGCTACGGCGAAACCGAAGCGGAAGGCAGCGGCGCGAGCGAAGGCACGCGCGTCGAAGGCGGTTCGGGCGCCGGCGGCGTCGAAGAAGGCGTCGCCGGGTCGAGCGGCGCTTCGGGCGTGCGCGAAGGACGAGTAGTGATCGTTCCGTGATGGGAGGGGAGGCCCGGGTTTCGCTCCTGGCTCGGGCCTCCTCCACGGCGTGCCGGTCCGTGTCGGGCGCCCGATGATCGCGCTCCTGCAGGGCCGTTTCGCGTTGATAGGCTTCGCAGCCGATCCCAGGGCGATTAGCTCAGCTGGGAGAGCGCCGCCTCGACAAGGCGGAGGTCACTGGTTCGAGCCCAGTATCGCCCACTACGAAATCCCTGCTAGAAGCAGCCTTTTGTCGATTGCGGCGCGCCGCCGCACGGGGAACACGGGGAACATTTGACCTCCGTCTGCCCAGGCGGTCCTGGATTCACGCGTCATCGCCGATCGCTCCACGGCACGCCGCCTTCGACTTGGCTCAACCCGGCGCTGCAGTCTCTCGACCGAGCGCCAGAACTTCTTGAAATCCGAGGTGGTCGCGGCCGCTTCGCTTCGCAGATCGCGGCGCGCGATCGTGATCCAGATAGGCCATCCGAGCCACGCAAGGGAGCTCATATCTAACCGACCACCGCGAGCGATAGCCGTGACTTCGGGGTCGCAGACAGATCGCAGATCCTTCAAAACCTGACTCAGCCAGCTCGAACCGTTCGCCATAATCCAGGTTGGGTGGTGTGGCGGCGACTATCGACGCCGGCGCGATGTATGCCACCACTCGATCGGCACAAGGCATAAATTCCATATGCTGGAAACAGTCCGCCCAAAATGACGGCGCGGATTTGGTAGCTGATTTGGCTCTAGAGGCTGAATCTCACACTACGCATGAGTAACTCTCCGCGGCTGCCTCAGCGCGATCCCTGTAACGAGCGTAGCGTTGGCTTGAGCCATCCAAAAGTGATGCTCAAGCTCGCCAAGAACACTCGGGGGGACCGATGTGCACTGGGGGACAAACGCCATGTCGGCTCGTAGAAGGCGAGCCGTCGGGGCGCAGAACAACTGGGCCGCAGAAAATGGCGAGGCGAGGCGCGGCGCGGCGCAACCCCTCCTTACGAATCACGGCGAAACAGGGAGCATGAACCGTGGCTAGTTCCGCGCGTTTTAGACCCCTTGCCGCGGAAGCCGGTAGGACAGCGCGCCGTCGTGCTCGTGGTGCTGTCCAGCGTTGGGTCTTGTTGCTGGTGGTTGTGGCGCTGGCATCAGCCGGAACGCTCATTGGTGTCGTGATCGCATCTGGTGGCGGATCGACGGCGCAAGAACGAGTGGGTCGTGAAGTTCGTTCGCTGCTAGCTGGAATCCCAGAGCACGGGGAGACGCTCGGCCGACCGTCGGCACCTGTGAAGCTCGTGTTCTACGGGGACCTTGAGTGTCTGACCACGAAGGGCTGGGTACTCGGAGATCTGCCGGCGATCATCCACCGCTACGTGCGCCCAGGATTGATGAAGATCGAATTCCATGCGTTTAAGACAGACACGCATGATTCGCGAGAGTTCAGCTCGCAGCAGACGTCGGCGCTCGCGGCAGGTGCACAGAACAGGCTCTGGCCGTTCATCGAGACCTTCTACTACGAGCAGGGCATTGAGTACACACCGTATGTGACCGAAAGCTTCCTGGAGGGAATCGCCAAGCAGGTGCCCGGTCTCGACCTCGCTCGCTGGCACCAGGACCGGGGCGGTGGCAGGCGCTCTGAACTTGTGGCGCAGGAGGATCAAAGTGCTAGAGCGCTCGGCTTCCATGACACGCCTGCATTCCAGCTCGGTTCGCCAGGAGCCCCGCTGAAGGACTTCACCGGGAGGCGAATCGTCGAGTTCGCCAGAGAAAAGAACCCGGTATCGCTGATCGATACGCAGGACATCGCTGCGGCCCTCACACAGCGAGGAGCCACAGGCGCACCGGACAACTCTCAAAGCGCGAGCGGTCATGGCTGAGCCATCTGCCACCAGCGCTGCAAGCCGATTCGAAAGGGATGGCCCGTCATGTTGATACTACTCGTTGTTCGTTTAGCCATCCGGCCTGCTCGGCGCAGAGAGCGTTGTGGCCGGAGTAGATCAGCGCGGTCGTTTAGACGGTCAATGCTCATCGCATCATGTGTATTCCTAGTCGCAGCAATAGCCGCCGCCGCTACGGCGGTGGCGTGCGGAGGCGGCGAGGAGAGCCCGCCGTCCTCGCCGCCGCCCACTGATACCGGCGGAGGGGGGTCAAACCCCAGCGGTGGGGGCAGTAGCGGGGGAGGCACGACTCAACCGACGTGCGGTTACACCGTTAACTGCGCCACCGGCGATGAGATGATCGAGCAGACCGACATTGCGATCGGGGGACGCGGGCTCGGGCTGAACATAGGCCGCTCGTACGACGCACAGGCTTCAGCTGCCGCTCAGGCTGAAGGTAAAGGCGGCGGCCTGTGGGGCTGGGGCTGGACCGGTCCCTACGGCACGCATCTTCTCATCGAAAAAACCGAAGCCGGTCAGGAAATCGTGACCGTCGAGCAGCAAAACAGCAGCACGGCCACCTTCTACGGCAACAAAAAAGGCGAATACGAAGAGGGCGCCTGGATTCAGGCCCGCCTGGTCAAGGAAGGCGCCAGCTACGTTCTTACTCTACCTGGGCAGTCGACGATGGAATTCAACGGCGAAGGCAAGTTGACCAAGGAAACCGACCGCACCGGCAACGCAACGACCCTCACCTATAACGGCAGCAAACAGCTCGAAAAAGTAACCGACAGCACCGGTCGATCGCTGACTTTCAAATACAACGAAGAAGGATTGGTCGAAAGCATCAAAGACCCGCTCGGTCACGTTGTGAGCTACACCTACACGGCCAAAGGAGGGCTCGCGAGCGTATCGATCGAAGGCAAAGTCCGTTGGGAATTCGAATACACGTCCACAGCGCCATACCTTCTGATAAGCACCACGGACGGGCGTAAACACTCGATCACGCGCGAATACGATGGTTCACACCGTGTAATCAAGGAGACGATAGCCGGTCACGAACGCAAATGGAAATATGGGGAAGGCGAAACAACGATCACAGAACCCAACGGCGCTGAAACCCTCCAGATCTTCAACGCCGCCAACGAGCCCACCAAGATCGTAGAAGCCAAAGGTACGGCATCAGAAAAGTCGACCGAATACGAATACGACGGGACGACCTTCGCGCTCAGGAAGACGATCGACCCGAACAAACAGGTCACCGAATACGGGTACGACGAAGAAGGCAACCGTACCAGCGAAAAGGACCCCAACGGAGACGAACGCAAATGGGAATACGACAAAAAGCACGACGTGGTCAAGGAAACCTCGCCCGAAGGCGAGGTAACAAAAACTAAACTGACCGAAGCCGGTCTGCCCGAAGTGGTCGAACGTCCTGCGGGTGCCGAAACTCAGAAAACAAACTACAAATACGACGAATATGGTCAGATAACGGAAACGCTCGACCCTCTAGGCAACAAAACAAAATACGCCTACGACAGCCACGGGAACAAGGAAGTTGAAACCGATGCTGAAGGCGGCGAACGCAAATGGAAATACAACGAAGACTCTCAGGAGACTGACGAAACCAACCCGCGCGGATACGTCACGAAAACTGCGCGCAATGACTATGGACTGCCTACGAAAGTCACCGACCCACGAAGCAACGTCACGGAAATCAAATACGACGCCAACCAAAACATCGACTCGGAAACCGACGGCAACAAACACACGACTAAATACGAATACAACGAAGAAAACCTTCCGACCAAAGTCACCAAGCCGAACGGCGACACCACCGAAACGGCATACGACGCCGAAGGGAAGAAGACGGCGTACACCGACGGCAACGGTCACACTTGGGAATACAAACGAAACCAGCTGGAGCAGGTGACCGAAGAAAAGAACCCGCTCAAAAAGGTTTGGAAGAAGACCTACGAACCTACTGGGCAACTCGAAAAGCTCGAAGACCCTGAAAAACACACGACCGAATACAGCTACGACGAGACGGGCCGCCTGAAAAAAATCAAATACTCGACGGGCAAACCGTCTGAAGTGACCTACGAATACAACAAAGACGGCAAGGTCACGAAAATGAAAGACGAAACCGGCACTACCGAAAACACCTGGGACAAACTAGACCGCCTCACCGAATACAAGAACGGAGGCGGCAGGACGGTCAAATACGAATATAACCTCGCCAATCTCCCGGTCAAGATCACCTATCCCAACGGCGAACCGGTCAAACGCGAATACGACAAAGACAACCGGCTAGCCAGGGTTACCGATTGGAAAGGCCGCGAAACGAGCTTCAAATACAACGCTGACAGTAAGCTCACGAGCACGACGTTCCCGGCGTTATCCGAAGACAAAGACGAATACGCCTACAACGAAGCCGACCAGATGACCCAGGTGCTGATGAACTGGAAAGGCTCTCCGGTTGCGGGCTCACAATACGAACGCGATGGAGACGGGCAGGTCGTGAAAACGACCGAAAGGTACGCCGAAGGCTCCGAACCCACGACTACGACGAGCGTGCTTGACGAAAACAACCGCCTGATCGAATACAACAAACACGCCTACACCTACGACAAAGGCAACAACCCGACGAAGATCGAAGGCGAAGCCGGCTACAGCTACAACGAAGCCGACCAGCTCAAAGAAGGCCCCGCTGCGAAATACAAATACAACGAAGACGGCCAGCGCACGAAGCTCGAACCGAAAAGCGGGGAACCCGCGACGACCTATGGGTACGACCAAGCGGGCCACCTCACAAGCACCGACCGCGAAAAAGGCGCGAAACAGACCGAAGTCAACGAGTCGATCACGTTCGATGCGAACGGGCTCTCGCAGGGAATCACCATCAACGGCACGAAACTAAAAGCCGCCTGGGACACTGCCGAAGCGCTGCCGATGATCCTGGAATACGAGAAAAGCGGCGGAGAAGAAGAAGTAGCGTACATCTACGGCCCCGACAATCTGCCCATTGAGGAGGCCTTCGGAGCGAACGCCATATATCTTCACCACGACCAGCAGGGTTCGACTCGCCTGATCACATACTGGTTAGAAGGTCAAGTCGTTGGTTGGAAAACCTACGGGCCGTATGGAAACGTTCTCGAAACCGCAGGAGAATTCACCTCACTCGCGTACGACGGGCAACCCGCCGATCCCGAAACGGGACTCGATTGGTTCGGGGTCCGGAGATATGACACAAGCACAGCGCAGTTCATGAGTGCCGATCCTGCGGAGGAAAGTACCGGAGAAGCCTATTCTTATGGAGAAGATAACCCCGAAAATCGGACTGATCTGACGGGACTTTGCTCGCTGCCTTCGCTGCCATCGCTGCCATCCATACCGAAATGGTGGGGAAAGTTAGGACTGTCCGAATGTCTGAAGTTGGTGATTGAAATTGCACAGACGAGCCAAGAAGGAATTTCGAATCTGGGCCTTCACACGGTTTGGGGTTATGTGCAGGCGGCAGTGCAGTTTGGAAAAGTCGGTTATAAAGCCTTACAATATTTTCACGAATGTACCCAATGGGGAACCCAGTTGAAGGCCATGTGGAGCTACGCTGTGGGGAAAATAGCGGCGCTTAAGACCGCGCTCGGCCAAAGGACAAGTGAATATCAACGATCTGCGGTCGCAGGGGTTGCCGCGCTGGCTGCTGCGGTAGCTACGCAGGCAGTTACCATCGGCCAGGAGGTGGGTCCCTTGATTCAAGAGGCGGTGGCGGGAGCGTGACACGATCAGCAAGCGACTGGAGATGTCTCAGCCGCTTCGCCTTGCGAATCGCCACCTCGATCAGGGTTGAAGCAAGCGTGGGCGAAATGGCTGCTCGTTATACGCCGGCACTCTATGACTAATGCTTAAGGGTGGGACGGACTTGGTGTCAGCAGTACTGCTTTCGCCAAGTCCCCTCGTCCTGGTCGGCTCGTAGTGCTGTGTAGATCTCGTCGGCGCCAGCCGTCAGCATCCTGGTTCGCTTCTGTCAAAAGACAGTTGAGCAGGCGGCTCCCGGGAGTTGCGAGATTGCTTCAGCATCTGGAACGCTAGTTGAGGCAGACCAGACTAGTCGAGCTCGCACGGTCAGCGGCATAGCCTCCACGGTGCCCAGTACTTCGAGCACCTAGGTGCTGAACGTTCTGCTTGACTAGGTCCGGTCCCCGTCGGAACTGCGGCATCAGCGCCGCGCTACGTGGCGGATGGCTGATCAACGCGTGCGATCTGCGATATCCCTTCTGCGTTGCGCCAAGCGCGCTGCCCGGCCACGAGGCACCGACGTGTTGCGTTAAGCCCACGAGCTAGACGCGGCTCCCGGGTCTCGAGGTCTGAGGGTGGCGAAGTGGCCGCAGAGGCATCGAAAATGGCTTAGCTAAACTGATTTGACCGTTTTCCCCGACCGGTTCGTCTCTTTCCGGGGGCTAATACGGGACATGCGGCGGGCCTGAGCTTGGGGAACATAGGGGGAACATAACGCTGGGTAACCGCAGGCATCGCTCGTCAAGATGGCTCCCATAAACACCGTACTCATTGGCCTTTTACGCCCGATCGTGCCTTTCTCTGCCCACGCGTCTTGCCTCGACAAGGCGGAGGTCACTGGTTCGAGCCCAGTATCGCCCATCGCAGCAAGCCCGGAAGGACGGGGGTTATCGGGTGGCTGGAGGGGTCGGTGGTCCCTCGGTGGTCCTTCAGCGGGTAAGCAGCGGCAGTGGTGTGCGGCGACCGGATGGACCACGGCGCTCCGGGTTCGCCTACTCCGATCGCTGCGCGGAACTGGTAGCCGCGAGGCTCCTCGCTCGGACTTACTCGGCGCGCTCCAGTGTTCTTCCAACCCGTGGAACGACGAGATTGGAGTACCGTCCTGCGGCGGATGCGAAGAATGACGGTGGCGGACATCGAGGAACTGCTCGTGGCGGATGATGAGGGACAGGCTGAGCACCTGACTCAGATTGTCAATTGGCATTTCGAACGTGCGATGACGTCCGCTCGACTTTCCTTCGGCGCGGCGGCTTCACTCCTAGCTGCACTGCTTGCGGCGTTGTTCGGTGCGAAGACCCACCTGCACACGTGGGAGGGCATCCTTGTCGCGGTGGGGATCCTCGCTACCGCGTCCTACGGATTGTGGGGACTTAGGCAGACGAGGGAGATCCACGACGACTACGTCGCTGCACTCCGACTCCTGCGCGAGATGGCTCCGCTGACGCCGCTGCTGCGGCTGTTCCGGGAATCGGCTCGCCCGTGACCGCTGCCGGTGTGGTAGCCGCCGCCAAAGGCGCTCAGGATGTCGTGTCAATCTTGGGCGTCGTAGCCGGAGCCTTGACAGCGCTGGCCGGCGCTCTCGCGAGCTCGCAACTTCGAGAGTTGCGAGTGCAGCGCAGAGTGCTCTCAACTATCGCGGTTGAGGATCGAGAGGATCGGGTCCAGGAGATGGACCTGCCGTCGCTCCAGATCTACCTCTTCGACACGCTCGGTTCCATGTCGATCCGCGAGTACGCGCGGGACCAAGATGCCCAGAGATTCGTTGCGCGGGCCGTTGATCGTGTCGAGGAATTCCTTGACGAAGGGAAGCGGACCGAGGGCGAGGCGCCTCGGGCCGACCATCTGGACGCGGCCGGCGACGCGATTGCACGTGGCGATCTCGTCGGGGGTCTCGCCCGCCTGCGTCTGGCTATCGAGCTCGGGCTTCGCGATGTCGCACTGAGTGTGGGACTCCCTGCCGAGCGCGCGACCGGAGGACGGTTGATAGAGATGCTCAGGCGAGCGGACTTGATCGACCCGCAGATCGCTGAAGCCCTGTCGTATGCCGTCAAGGTCGGCAACCGAGCGGTCCATGGGGAGACCGTTGAGCCTGGTCAAGCATATGAGGCGCTCGACATCGTGCGCCAGGCGCTGGGTAACCTCGGCGGTGAGGCGGAGGGGACTAAACCGCTCACCTGAATTGTTCGGGCCTCACACGGTGCCGATCTGTAGCTCCTCTGCACGCCTCGCGGTGCGAGTCGGGAAGACGAACTCGTCGAGCCGGTGAACGAGCCCGGTGCCGGTTTGGCGTGCGACCGCGTCGTGTGCGTCGGGCTCGTTGCCGAGTTCCCGCACGATCTCGGAGAGGCTCCAGGGATGGTCTGAGCCGCACAACATGAAGTCGAGGACCGTACTGTCGATCTGCTCCTCGGAGGGGTGCTTTCGGCGTCATCGCGTCCATTACGCTGGGTCTGCATTAGCGCTGTCGCCGGGGCCAATTATCAGATTCACCGAAAATAAATAGGGCCATTCGGACGATCTGGGCGTGGCTCCGCCCAGCACGCCGTAGGGCCGGGTTGCAAGCGGCGCGGGGAACAGGGAGCCTCTGGTGGGTCACGTACCCGCCGTGCGCGGTGTGCCCGGACACGGCAACGTGTCGAGCAGTAGCGCTCGATAAGACGCTTGAGGGACGTACCGAGGCCGAGGTCGGGCGCTTCCTTGAGAAGGGCGGCGTCTCGCGCATGCTCGATAAGTCGATCCCCACGGTCTCGCGGCACTTCGCGACTCGCTGATCGAGGCGATGCCGGCGATGATCGCGAACAGGAGGGAATTCCAGGCCAAGGAGGTGCACCGCCGGGCTTGACCTGGTGGAGGCGCTGCTCAAGATGGCCGATGAGTCAGGCGAAGAATTCGTCGGTCGCTACTTCAAAGAGGCGGACGGCGTCCCGATCGTGCCCTGGGTACTCGCGCATCTACAGGCGCGCGGCTAGCAGGGCTACGGGCGGACGCACGGAGCGCGTCGGGTCTTTCCGGGTCGGGTCGACGCAAGTCGCAGGCACGCTACTCGACGTCCTGTGACTCGGTCGCGTGAACAAAGGCTAGGCCGGCTGAGGCTCATCCTGCCGGACCTGGTGGTAGAAGTAGCCCGTGCGCCTAAACATGTTTTCGGTAAGAAACTTTCGCAGTATCACCGATGCGGAGCGGCTCCCTCTGGGTGACTTCACCGTCCTCGTGGGCCCGAACAACGAAGGGAAGTCGAACATTCTGGAGGCGCTGGCGCTCGGCATGCAGGAGCTATCTGGTGTCCGCGGACGCCGGATCCTGGGGCGTCGACCGTACGAGCGCACTGCCGATCTCGCCTACGACTGGGAGCGCGACTTCCCACGGTCGCTGCAAGACAAAGAGGATGGGCGCACGACACTGAATTTCGACTTCGAACTATCGCCTGATGAAGTCGAAGAGTTCTACGTTGAGGTGGGCAGCAAATTCAACGAGTCGTTGCCGATAAGTCTCTCGTTTGGACGAACAGGAGCTCCCATATTTCGAGTTCGCAAGCAGGGGAAGGCGCAGCAGCTGCTGACCAAAAAGAGACTCGAGATCGCCAAGTTTGTGGCCGCCAGGGTGGAGGTCCAGTACGTCCCTGCGGTCCGCACCGGCGATCGCGTCGCGCGCATCGTCAGACAAATGCTCAATCGGCAGCTCTCGTCCGCAGCAGTGACTGACCCCGACTACGCCGCTGCTCTCGCGAAGCTAGAGGAAGCCAGGCAGCCAGTCCTTAAAAGGGTTGCAGATGCCATCGCCGACCGTATGCGTGACCTGCTCCCCGAGGTACGCTCTGTCACGATCGACCAAGAGCGAGACAGGACGATGGCAGGCGGGCTTGAAATCGTCGTCGATGATGGCACGGCGACAGATCTCAGCCTGAAGGGCGACGGCGTGCAGAGTCTGGCTGCTCTGGCGATGATGCAACACCATTCGCGCGAAAATGCCAAGGCACGCGAATTTATCTTGGCCGTTGAGGAGCCCGAGGCTCACCTGCATCCGAAGGCGATACACGCGCTGCGGGACACGCTGCGCGAGACCTCTGAAGAGCAGCAGGTCGTAGTCACCACCCATTCGCCGCTGTTCGTGAATCGCCTCGAGCTCGCCAACAACATCATCGTCACCAAGAATCGAGCAGCGCCCGCAACATCGGTCCAAGAGCTCAGGGGTGTCCTCGGGGTACACGTAGCGGACAACTTGGAGGGGGCAGAGGTAGTGCTCCTGGTCGAGGGCCTCGACGACGAGCTAGCCGCCCGGGCGCTCCTTGCGCACCGCTCCGGGCGGCTCAAGTCGGCGATGACGGATGGCGTCCTCGGGCTTATGCCTCTCCACGGTGCGGGCAAGATCAACTATGCCCTTGCACAGCTCCGCGACTCGCTTGCCGCGGTACATGCGTTCCTCGATGACGATGGTGCCGGACGCGACGCGGCGGGTGCAGCCGAAAATGCTGCGCTGCTGGGAGTCGCTGACATTACGTTCGCCATGCGCCAAGGCATGAAGGAGTCAGAGTTCGAGGATCTAGTGGCGCCCGAGAGATACACGGAGCGATTCGTCGATGAGTTTGGCGTCCAGGTTGGCGCAGGGCCCAAGTCCAAATCTAAGTGGTCGGGACAGATGGCGCTGGATTTCAAGGCGTGTGGCAAGCCGTGGAACCCGGCCAACGAATCGCGGGCGAAGGCGATCGTTGCGGAAGCTGTTGCTCAGAAACCGGATGATGCGATTCGCCCGATCTGCTCGGAGCTCGTCGACTCGCTCGTCACGGCCATCGAGACGAAGCTGGATACCCGCCAGCACTGAGCGTGGCGTGGGCCGAAGACCTCGAACGCGTGACAACGGGGCAACGCGGACCCGAACGGAGCGTTCCGTGACTCCCCTTGGTGCTGCGTACGCGTGAGTCGTCTCAACGTACTCCCGCGCCGTGGTCCTTCCCGTGGTCCCTAAGTGAGCGAATCTCAGGTGATCTCAGAACAACCTCAGCACCGCGGGCACGCGCCACGGCACCCCACAACATCCCTAGGCCCTCCTTCGAGCCCAGTATCGCCCATTGCTTTGTGCCCGGCGGCGTCAGGCGGCCCTGATGCCCTCGCGCTTAGCGGTCTCCAAAATCTTTTGATCGAATGACGAGACCGTCGAACTCGTGTGCTTCGCCGTCGCGAGACAGTAAGCGTCGGGAAGGCTGATCGGGTGCCGTTGTCGCAGGCGCGCCGCTTCGACCCCGATAGCCTCGTTCGGCTGGTGCACGGTGACACCGAGGGCTGCGATCGCCTCCCGGGTGGCGGCTAGCTTCGACACGTCTGCGGACGGAGCGATCAGCACCTCGGTTAGGTTCACGATGCTGATCGCGCAAGCGTCTTGGTCGTCGCGCCACTTGGTCAACAGCTCGCGAGCGCGGCCATGATGTGGGTCGCTGCCGTCAAGCGCCCCGATCAGGACGTCCGCGTCGAGGAGCAGCTTCACCGCAGTTCATCTTCGGCGTCGAGCTGCGCGAGATAGCCGGCAGGGTAGGTGCCTGTCAACGTCCCGAACGCATCCTCGAAGGTCGTAGTCGTGCGGCGAATCCGCAGTTCCCCGTCACCAGCCGGCTCGACTGTGACTCGCTCGCCGGCATGGAGCCCGACCTCATCCAGTGCCGCGACTGGGATCGTTATTTGGTTCTTGGCGGAGATTCGCGCCATTCCTTTACTATAACAGTAAAGGCGCGCCAACTACGGTGGAACTCTGGCGCATCGCTCCGTCCCTCCGTCGATCTAGGCTGCCACCGGCATTGTCCGTGGCGTGCCCGCTTTGCAGCCTGTCCGCCCTCTGAAACTGCAATGAATGACGATTACTCGATCAAAACCAAAACGACGGAGTCCCGCGAATTCGCCGAGCGGGTCAAGGTGGCGACCCGCCTCTCCGCAGCCCTCAGCGCCTACCGCATGGACGAACCAGACCCGATCCGAGGGGCGTTCGAGGAGCTGATCGGCAAGGCCGTCGGGGATTCGTTCACGCTGATCCCGCCGTTCTACGCGGACTACGGTCTCAACATCACCGTCGGCTCGAAGGTCTTCATCGGCTACGAATGCGCCTTCACTGGCCACGCGCCGATCGAGATCGCCGACGAGGTCATGATCGCCCACAAGGTCAACCTGATCACCGGCGGGCACCCTGTCGAGCCGGATCAGCGGCGCGCGTACATCACTGCGGAGCCGATCGCGATCGATGCGAACGCTTGGATCGGTGCCGCAGTAACGGTGCTGCCAGGGGTGCGCATCGGTGCCGGCTCCGTCGTCGGCGCAGGCTCCGTCGTAGCGCACGACGTTCCGCCCGCGACGCTCGTCGCGGGTGTACCGGCGAAGATCATCAGGAGCCTCTGAGGCGTCGTGTCCCGCCGGGCGTAGCGGCATCAGTGCTGAATCGCCTCTAGCAAGCCAAATCGCGAACGTCCTAGCGGAGGCCGCTAGCGTCAGCTTGCGTGTGGGTGCACAGCGAGTCGGCGAGGCCGGACAGGTGAAGCGAGTCCTCGTCATCGGCGCCGGGCACAACGGTCTCGTCGCCGCGATCAATCTCGCCGCGCACGGTCTCGAGGTGACAGTGCTCGAGCACGCCCCTCGGCCCGGCGGCGCGACATCCTCGAGCGAGCTGACGCTGCCCGGGTTCGTGCACGACCACTGCGCCGGCTTCGCCCCGATGGCCGCCGCGTCGCGCGCGATCCGCGAGCTCGATCTCGAGCGCGACGGTCTCGCCTGGATCGACCCTCCTCTCATCATGGCGCATCCGTTCGAGGACGGCAGCGCGATCGCCTTGCATCGCGACGTCGACGCGACCGTCGCGTCGCTCGGTAAAGCCGGGCCGGGCTGGGAAGCCGCGATGAAGCGGATGCTGCCGCTCGCGGAGCCGCTCGTTCAGAGCGTCCTCTCGCCGCTGCCGCCGCTGCGGCCGGCTCTGCGCCTCGGCGCAGGTCTGCGCAGCGAGCTTGCCGAGTGGACGAGAAAGCTCCTCGGCTCGGTCGAAGCGCTCGGTCTCGATTTGTTCGACGGCGATACGCGTGCGGCGGCTTGGCTTGCGGGCTCCGCGCAGCACTCCGGTCTGCCGCCCTCGACCACGGTCAGCGGCGCCTTCGGCTTCCTCCTGCAACTGATGGGCCACAGCCACGGCTGGCCGCTGCCCGAAGGCGGGATGGGGCAGCTCGCGGACGCGCTCGTCAGGCGCGCTGAGCGCGAGGGCGCGGCGATCCGCTGCTCGGCAACCGTTCGCCGGCTGCTCGTGCGCGGCGGCCGCGTTGCCGGCGTCGAGCTCGAAGACGGCGAGCAAATCGGCGCGGACGCGGTCGTCTCGACTCTCAGCGCCGGCGTGCTCGCGCGATTGGTTCCGGATGCGGCGCTGCCGGCGGGGATCGAGCGCAGGCTCCGGCAGTGGCGATACGGCACGGGCGCGTTCAAGCTCGACTACGCGCTCTCGGCGCCCGTGCCGTGGACGGCCGGCGAGGCTCGCGAGGCGGCCGTCGTCCATGTCGGCGGCGAGCTCGTCGAGCTGACCGCCGCGGCGCAGGCAGGGGCTCGCGGCGAGTTGCCGCGGCGCCCCGCGCTCGTCGTCGGCCAGCAGTCGCTTCACGACTCGACACGCGCGCCTCCCGGACAGCACACGCTCTACGTCTACGCGCACGTGCCCGCCACCTATTCCGAGAGCGACGAGCATGTCGCAGAGCTGATCGAGCGCCAGCTCGAGCGCTTCGCGCCTGGATTCGGCGGCGTCGTGCGCGCACGGGCGATGCGCGCTCCAGCGCAAACCGAGCGAGAGAACCCGAGCCTCGTCGGCGGCGATCTCGGCGGCGGCTCATACGAGCTCGACCAGCAGTTGATCTTCCGCCCGACCCCTCAGCTCTCGCGCTACCGCACCCCGATCGGTGGTCTGTTCGTCGCCGGCGCCTCGACGCATCCCGGTGGCGCCGTGCATGGAATGAGCGGACGCGGCGCGGCCCGCGCTCTGCTGCGCGCGAATCGCTCGTTGCCGTGGCGAAGCGCCTAAAGCGGACCGTCGGTGCTACGTCGCGGCCGGGCCGCTGCTGCCCTTGACGTGGCCTTCCGCCTCGCTATCTCGTGAGGGCAGATATCCGTCGGGGATCGGCTCGTTGCCCTCCGACAGCGCCTTCAGCCGGCGCAGCGAGACGTTGTTGCGCACGTGCACGAGCGGGTTCGTCAGCACGTTGAAGAAAAGCCGGCTGCGCGTGTCGGCGGCGAACTCGTCCATGCTCAGGCGCGTGCCGCCATTCGACGGTTCCAGATTCAGCGTCACGTAGGCTCGCGAGAACGGGCGAGCCTTGACGAGCAGCTTGAGCAGGCGCCCAGGCTCGCACTGCACGACCTCGGAGCTGTCCGCGAGCGTGAGCGGCCAGATCCCGACGCTGTGATCGAAGGCCGTCCCGACGCTCGGCCACTCTGGGTCTGCGCGGCGGATCTCGCTCGAGCCGACGACCCAGCGCGCGAACGAGCGCGGCTCGGAGAGGACAGCAAAAACGCGCTCTTGCGACGCTTCGATGTAAATCTCGTTGTGGGCCATTACTAGTTAGCTGCCCGCGTTGTGCTTCGCCGTAACGGACGTCCTAGGCGCGCGCGTCAGCGGCTGCGCTCCGGCGCGTCGGCGGCAGCAGCGAAGCATGGGCCCGTTCATGGCCTTCCAGCCACCTGCGCCGATCGAGGCCGCCGACGAACGCGTCCGGCACCTCCTTGCCGCGTGAGACGCGATGGCACGGAAACACGACCGGCATCGGGTTCGCGCCCATCCAGCGCCCGAGCTCGCGCGGAGCGAGGTCGCCCGCGAGCTCCAGGTAGGAGGCGTGACGCGCGTAGGGGATCGCGCGCGTCGCGTTCAGCGCTTCCCGCGCAGGCGCGATGCCGCGCGGGTCGATCTCGCACTCGAGCTCTTGACGCGCTCCCGCGAGGAAGCTCTCGAGTGACGCGACCGCTGCCGTCAGATGCTCGCGCGCGGCGCGGGATCCTTGCCGGCTCGACGCCCTGCTTTCGAGCTCGCGCACATCGAAATGGTGCTCGAACGCGAGCCGCAGCAGACCCGTCGCGGAAGCGGCGAGAAGGACCTTTCCCAGCGGTCCCTCATATGCGCCGCAGGCGACGTCCGCGCTCTGCAGCACGTCAGCCCACGGCAGCCTGCCCGACCCGCGCTCGATTGCGCGGATCCCGGCGAGGAGGCCGGCCTCGTAGTCGACGCAATCCGCGCAGATGCCTTCCGAGCGCACGTCGACTCGCTCGACGACCGAGCGCGGCGGTCCCGCTCCCGGCATTCGCGCGTCGCTGTCGAGGTCGAACAGGCGCAGGCACAGCCGGCAGCGAAAGTGATCGTGCTTTGAGGTGTTCAGCTCGTAGCGCACCGGTTCGGGAAGCCCGACGGCGCTCAGCAGCCCGAGCTCCGTCAGCTCGCTGAGCGCCGCGTAGACCGTGCCGCGGCTGAGGCTCGGCAGCGAGCTGGCCGCGCGCGCATGGATCTCTTCGGCGGAGAGGTGCTCGCCGGTGTCCTGCTCGAACGCGTTGAGGATCGCGTGGCGCTGGGGCGTGCTGCGCAGCCCGTGGCTGCGAAGCGTCTGGCGGATCGTCTCCTCGCTCTGCGGCATCGCTTCCCATCTCGTGGCATCGAATTTTGGCCGGCGTGTGTAGGGACGGGACCGACTGGGTACGTCCTATCTAGACACCGTCCTAACTAGGAGACTGCACTCATGATTCTACGCCTCGACCGGCTCCAAACCGAACTGCCCCCACCGTCAGACCCCGACCCGATCGGAGCTTCTGCCGTTCAGGAGCTGCTCGGCGGCAAGTTCGGCGAGATGTCGACGTTCATGAACTACACCTACCAGTCGTTCAACTTCCGCAACCGCCAGGGCGCGCGCCCGTTCTACGACCTGCTCGCGAGCATCGCCGCCGAGGAGTTCGGCCACATCGAGCTCGTCTCGACCGCGATCAACACGATGCTCACCGGTGCCGCTGACGGCGCCCCCGGCGAGAGCGGCTCTCTTTCGGGCGTCAAGGACACGCGCAACACCCAGCAGTTTCTCGCCGGCGGCGCCTCGGCCGTCGTACAGGACTCGATGGGCAAGCCGTGGAGCGGTGACTACGTCAACGCCACCGGCGACCTGATCGGCGACCTGACGCACAACTTCTTCCTGGAGACCGGCGCGCGCAGCGGCAAGCTCCGGGTCTATGAGATGGTCGAGCACCCGGCCGCTCGCGCGCTGACCGGCTACCTGCTCGTTCGCGGTGGCGTCCACCAGGTCGCCTACGCGCGGGCGCTCGAGAACCTCACCGGCGCGGACATGATGAAGCTGTTCCCCTCGCCGCGGATCCCGACCGAGAAGATCCCCGAGTGCCAGCCGCACATCGCGCGCGGCGAACACCTGAAGCTCTACCGCTTCTCCCAGGACGACTTCAAGGAGCTCGCGGCGGTGTTCAACGGACCGCACCCCGAAACCGGCGAGCCGCTCACGATCGCCGAGGAGACCCACCCCGAGGGCGCGCCCGCATTCGACCTGCCCGCGCAGCCGGCCGTGTTCGCGCCGGGTCCCGAGTCGGGAGAAATCGAAGAAATCGCCGCCAAACTCCGCGAGGCCGCTGGCCTGCCGAAGGAGCCGACGGGCGTCGTCGCGCAGAACGCCGACGCGGGCTCTAACGGGCACGCCCAAGGCGAGGGCGTGATGGAGAAGGTCAAAGACGCGATCGGCTAGACGCCAGCGAGCGCGCTGATTCTGGAGTACCACCCCGGCGCCGAGCTCGGCGCCGGGGTCGCTAATGAAGAACGACCAAGGAGACGCAAATGGCTGAGCTGACGAACCTCGAGAGCAAGCTGGCGGAGGTGCTCGGACTCGCGGAAGCCTCGAAGGGCGCCGCCGAGACGGTCAAGGGCATGCTCGATGAGGATGAGAAGGACCTTGCGGGCAAGCTCGACCGCATGCACGAGGAGGCCGTCGAGACGGCCGAGCGCTGCCTCGAGGTCGCAGGCGGCTTCGACGGCAAGAAGACGGCGATCGTCGAGGCGGCTCGTGAAACCAAGCAAGAGGCGACCGAGATGATGGAGACATACCTCGAGGACGAGGAGGACGCGCTCGACGGGTTCGAGTTCCTGACGATGGCAGAGGCCGGAGAGGTCGGGCACTGGGCGATCGTCAAGAAGTTCAACGAGCGTGCCGGCATCGCCTCGGTCAAGGAGCTGGCCGAGTGGGCTCTGCCGGTTCAGGAAGAGCACCTCAGCGTCGTGCTGAAGAGCGCGCTCGACCTCGCCGGGCGCGAAGACCCGAACGAGCCGGCTGAGTAAATCTGCTGCCGCTGCTGCTCGCGTGCAGTCCGAGACTGCCGCGAGCAGCAGTTCGCGCGTGGCCTTCTGAACCTCGGGCGTCAGACGAGAACTCGCCGACCGGACTCGACTCGCTGTACGCAACGAGCTTGACTGCTCACGGCCGCCGTCGATCAGCTGCGCTCAAGCCCGAGCGATGCGCCATCCTCCTGCGATGCCGATCGCCGCCGCGACCCGCGAAGACCTCGAGCGCCTCGCCGCGATCGAGCGAGGCTCCACGTCCGAGGGTGAGGCTCGCGCCGCGGATCTGCTCGCCGAGATGTTCCGCGCGCGCGGCTTGGAGCCGACGCTCGAGCACGAGACCGCGGCCTCCGGCTTCTGGCCGTCGACCGGTCTTGCCGCCGCGACAGGCGCCGTCGCCGGCCTGATCGGCGGCCGCGCGCGCATCGCAAGCGCCGCGCTCGCCGCTATGGCCGCGGGGCTGATGGCCGACGACGTCGAGAACAACGCCCATCTGCTGCGTCGCGTGCTCCCGCGCGGGCAGACGACGAACGTGCTCGCTTGGGCCGGCGACCCCGACGCGCGCGAGACGCTCGTGCTCGTCGCGCATCACGACGCGGCGCACACCGGCCTGCTGTTCCACCCAGGGCTCGTGCCGCTCGTCAACCGCATCGCGCCGGGCTGGTATGAGAAGCAGACGACCTCGACGCAGACCGGGCAGCCGCTCGTCGCCGGGCCGGCGCTCGTCGCCCTCGGCAGCGCCCTCGGCGCGCGCCGCCTGCGTCGCTTCGGCACGTTCTGGAGCGCTGTCACGACCGCGCTGCTCGCCGACGTCGCGCGCTCGGCGGTCGTGCCCGGCGCGAACGACAACCTCAGCGCCGTCGCGACGTTGCTCGCCGTCGCCGAACGCCTCGCCGAGCAGCCCGTCGAGGGCGTCCGCGTGCTGCTGCTCTCGACCGGCAGCGAGGAGTCCTTCATGGAGGGCATGCGCGGCTTCGTCGCGCGCCACCGAGGCGAGCTCGATCTGCGGCACACGCGCGTCGTCGCGCTCGAGTGCGTCGGCTCGCCGCACCTGCTGCTGATGGAGGGCGAGGGGATGCTGCGGATGCGCGATCACGATGCTTCGCTGCGCGAGGAGCTGCAGGCGGCCGCCGATTCCGCCGGCGTCTCGCTGTGGCGCGGGCTGCGCCTCGGCGCCGGCGCGACCGACGCGCTGCCCGCGCTCAAAGCCGGCTATCGCGCGGCGTGCCTGGCCGGTTGCACCGACTTGAAGGTTCCCGCGAACTACCACTGGCCGACGGACGTCCCCGAGAACCTCTCCTGGGAGACGATCGACGGCGCGGCGACGGTCGCCGTCTCACTGCTGCGCCGGCTCGCCACGACGACCCGCTGAGCCGGCCGGGCGGATGGAACGGATGGCCAATCGGCCCCCGCCGATTGCTGGCCAGATGGCCCTTTCTCGCGCCCCGTGAAGCGTTCAATCTCATGCCATGCACACCATCGAGTCGACAGTCACGCATTCGTTCGAGGCGAGCACCGCGAACGCGCCCGAGATCATCGGCGGCCCGACGCCGATCCAGGCACCGCGACCGGGCGACACGTATCGCTGGAAGGTGCAGCACGGCCGCGCCGAAAAGCACGTCTACGTGCAGATCGCCGACGCGCTGAACCCCGAGAAGTTCGACGAGCCGCTGCGCTCCGGGATCGCGACGAAGGGTGAGTCGGTGCTCGTCAAGCTGCTCGAGCGCGGCAACGTGCCGACGCGGATCAAGATCACCTCGGCCGGCATCATCGAAGTGGGCGTCGATCGCCGCCCGCGCGCATGCTCGTTCTGAGCGCCGGCGCCGCCTGAGCGGGCGCGCCTGGCCGCGCGCGCGGGCGGCGGATGACGCCAGCGCGCCGCTACGCTGCCCCGCAATGGCCGACACGAGCACGATCGCTTCGCTGGCAACCGCCGGCGGGACCTTGGTCCTTGCGATCGCGACGTTCTCCTCGACGCGCTCGGCCAACCGCGCCGCGCGCGTATCCGAGCAGGCGCTGAACGTCGGTTTGCGACCGCTGCTGTTCAGCGCGCGCCCGCAGGACGCGACGCAGAAGGTCGGCTACGGCGACGATCACTGGGTCGCGCTGCGCGGCGGCCTGGCCGTCGCGCAGGAGGCCGACGAGAACATCTACCTCGCGATGCCGCTGCGAAACGTCGCCGCGGGCATCGCCGTGCTGCACGGCTGGTATCTGTGGCCGCGGCGTGCGGGTCTCGAGGACCCTCATCCCGACGTCGAGGACTTCCGCACGCAGACGCGCGACCTGTACGTCCCTGCCGGCGACATCAGCTTCTGGCAGGCCGCGCTGCGCGACGACTCCGACGAGCTGTACACGCCTGTGCGCGAGGCGATCGCCTCGGGTGCGCCGCTGAGCGTCGACTTGCTCTACGGCGATCACGAGGGCGGTCAGCGCACGATCACGCGCTTCTACATGGTCCCGCGCCCGCGCGTCGAGGACGGCGAGGAGGACGAGCCGTGGCTGCGCCTGTGCTCGGTCTCACGTCACTGGAACCTCGATCGCGCCGACCCGAGGTGACCACGCGATCGGAGCTCCGATGCGGGATCGCGGGGTGAGGCGCGATCTGCCGCCGCTCAGGCCGGGCGGCTTCTCGCCGGCGTCCAGCCGGACTCACGCAGCGCGCTCAGACGGCTGAGCAACGAGTACACGACGAACGTCATCGCTGCGCCCGTGACCGCATCGGCGAGGTAGTGGTTGGCCGTCGCCATCACCGCGAACGTCGTGATCAGCGGATAGACCGCCGCGCCGGCGCGTAGCACGCGCCGCGAGCTCAGCTTCCACACGGCGATCGCGCACCACGTCGCCCAGGCGATGTGCAGCGAGGGCAGCGAGCAGAGCTGATTGGAGTGCAGCGCCGTCGCGCCGATCTGCCAGGCGGGCAAGCCGTGCACGCTCGAGACGAGATCTACGTAGCCGCCCGTGAGCATTCGCGGCGGTGCCACGGGAAAGCTCCAGAACACCGCAAGCGCGATCAGGTTGACGATCACGAGCGTCGCGCGCAGCACTCCGAAGGAGTCCACGCGCCGCCACCAGAGCCACGCGAACACGCACAGAGTTACGACGATGTGCACGTTTTCGTACCAGAACACGACGATCTCGCTGAGCTCGTGATGACGCGCCAGCCACGTGTTCAGCGCGTGCTCGGGGGCGAGCCCGAGCGAGCGCTCGAGGTCGAGCACGCTGCGTCCGTCGCTGACGGCGAGCCCCTGCCGGACGGTCGCGAGGTTGTTGAGCGCGTCGAACAGCCAGATCAGCCACGCGACGACGAGCAGGTCTACGAGCAGCCAGGCGCGTTCGCGCCGATCGCTCAAGCGCTGCGTCAGCTGGGCTGCCGTTGCCGGGATCCGTCCGCGTGGGGGGCTCGCGCTCGGGATCTCGCTCGCTGCTCCCACCGCTCGATTAATAGCCGAACGCCGCCCGCGTGCAGGTCTTTGGATGGCGCGCACCGCATCCGCTCTCAGAGCGACGCCGAGATCACGTGCGCCACGTGGGTGCCGCTACGGCGAGAAGGGCAACTCGGCGGTCGAGGACTGCCACGAGGAGCGGTCCGCGCTGCCGTCGTAGGCGCCTTCCTCGTCGAGCAGGAAGCCCCACCCAGACCAGATACCGGCGCCGTCGATCCGACTGCCCGCCGCCAGTGCCGTCCCCAGCGCGCGAGTTGCCGTCGTGACGTTCTCGACGCTCGGCGAATGCCAGCGGTTGGCCGAGTACGAAGGGAGCACCGGCACGATCCGGCTCGCCGGCGAGGCGTTGGCGGAGTAGTAGGCGAGGCTGCCCGTCATCCACGTTTCATACGCGGCGCTCGTCGTGCTTTCGCTGTCGTAGTAGAGCGGATCGAGTTGGCCGACGAGCTGCGATACGCGGTTCAGGTATTCCGGCGGCCACTTCGACGCGGTCGCCGGTGCGGTCACCGAGACGCGACCGGCGAAGCCGGCGCGAGCGAGCATCGCGTCGAGTTCTTCCAGCAGCGAGATGAAGCCGGCGCTGACCGGGTAGGGCTCGAGGTCGAGCTGGACGCCCGAAAGTCCCAGTGCGAGCGATGATTCGATGCCGGCGATCATGTTCGCGCGGGTGCTCGGGTCGTCGAGGTTCAGCCCGTTGCGCTTCGTCGCGACCTTGCCGTTGAACACGGCCGTGAGCGAAAGCGCGGCACCGTGTTCGCCGTCGTACGACGCCGCGACTTTTGACCAGCGCACGAGCATTTCCCGGTTGTGCTTCGGCACTCTCAGCACGCCGAGCTTCTTGAACTTCGGCATCGCGAAGACGATCTGCCCGATGCTGTAGGAGTCGACTTCCGCGAGGTAGCCGTCGACCGCCGCGACAGGACGGAGCGAGTGGACCAAGCCGTAGGGCATGTAGATCAGCATGTCCTGCGGGTTCGCCATGGCGTTCGCCTGTGCGGGCATGCTCAGCACGGCGGCGAGCAGCGGCGCGAGCATCGCGGCACGCCAGACACCGGCGCGAGCGATCCGGCGCGAGCCGTTGCTCGCCCTCTCGTGCCGCTTCCCCCTCGAGCGCATTTGTCAACCCTAGCTGCGCCCCGGGCCGTGCGCAGAGCCCGCGATTTGCATGCGGCTTGAACGCGCGCGAGGGCCTACTCCGTCGATTCGTAGACGTTCGGCGTACGTTGCCGATTGCGGCTAACGCTATGGCCGCGAAGCGTCGGGATAGAACGCAGGCCGAAGCCGGCCGGGGAGCCATTCCCTTTCTATCGCGGCAAGCTATGCCGCAGTCAGGAGACGCCGATGAACCGTGGCGTCCCACAGCAGCACTCGTCGCCGATCGGCGACTCTCCTGCAGCACATCTCGCTGCTACGCCGTCCCGGCGTCCCGGCGTCAAGCTTCGTGGCGCTGTCCTCGTCGTGGTCGCCCTGCTCGCGGGCGCGCTCTTCTCGAGCACGGCCCTCGCTGCGCCGGCCACCGTCGGCCTGGGAACGGCCGCAAGCTTCTCCGTGCTCGCAGGCTCGACCGTGACGAACACCGGACCGACGACGATGTTCGGCGACCTCGGGCTCGCTCCCGGCTCTGCCGTCACCGGCGCGCCGCACGTGCTCGGCCAGACGCACGTCGACGATGCAGTCGCGATCGAAGCAAAGAACGACTTGACGACGGCCTACAACGCGGCCGCCTTGCGCCCGACCGAAGGCTCGGCCGGCACGGACCTCGCCGGCCAGACGTTCACCCCCGGCGTGCGCACGGCCTCCGGGGCGCTGCTGCTCTCCGCCGGTAGCGTCGTGCTCGACGCGCAAGGCGACCCGAACGCGGTGTTCATCTTCCAGATCGGCTCGACGCTGATCACCGGCTCGAACACGACCGTCCAGCTGATCAACGGCGCACAGGCGTGCAACGTCTTCTGGCAGGTCGGCTCATCCGCGACGCTCGGCACGGGAACGCGCTTCGTCGGCACGGTCATGGCCGCCGACACGATCACGGCGAACACGGCCGCGACGATCCACGGCCGGCTGCTCGCGCAGACGGCTGCGGTGAACATGGACACGAACACGATCACGCAGTCCAACTGCGCCTCCAGCGAAAGCGGGCTCGGCGGCGGTGTCGAAGCGACTACCCCTGTAGAAGCGTCCACGCTGCAGACGGCGATCGCGGGAGCTGAAACGGCGACGACGACCACAGGCACGACGGTCGGCGCGTCGGCCCCCGCGGTGACCGTCGCGGCTGCGACGACAACGGCCGTTAGGCCGGTCGCACCGGCCACCGTCAGCGCCGCCCGGGCCGCTGCGCTTCGCCGCACAGCAGCGGCGAAGCAGGCCGCCCATCGCCGAGCGGCACGGCGCCGCGCCGCGGCGCGCAGGCGCCACCACGCGGCGATCACGCGCCATACGCAGGCGCGCCCGCCAAGCCCGAGCAGTCGCGGCGCGTTCACCGGATGAGCCCGGCATGCAGCGCGCGCGGGCGCTCCCGCGCTCGCGCGCTGCTGCTCGCGCTTGGCGCCGGGTGCGTTCTCGGCGCGAGCACGAGCGTGAGCGCCGGTGTCGCCTCGGCGCAGGCCCCAAGCTCGCACCCGGTCGTCCGCGCCGAGCAGCCGCTTGCGCAGCTGCTCAGCTCGCATCTCGTGCATCGCGCGCCGAGCGCACACTCCAGCGTGATCGAGTCGCTCGCGCCGAGCAGGCCGATCACGGGCGAGCGCACGACATTGCCGGTCCTATCGCGCACGACGACGCAAGGCGTCGCGTGGCTGCGCGTGATGCTGCCTGGGCGACCGAACAGCTCGAGCGGCTGGATCGCCGCGCAGGGGACGCACGCAAGCGCGACCGGCTGGCGCTTGGCCGTGAGCCTGCGCGCCCGTCGCGTGACGGTCTACCGCCATGGGCGCGTCGTGCAACGCTTCGGCGCGGTCGTCGGCAAGCCCTCGACGCCGACGCCGACGGGGCGCTTCTTCGTCGAGGAGACGCTGCAAATGACCGGCGGCGAGCCCGGCGGTCCCTTCGCGCTCGCGCTCAGCGCGCGCTCCGACGCACTGCAGGAATTCGAAGGCGGGCCTGGGCAGATCGCCCTGCACGGCCGCGACAACCTCGGCGGCGTGCTCGGCGCGGCCGAATCGCACGGCTGCGTGCGCCTCGGCACGGCCAGCATCGACTGGCTCGCCGAACGGATCGGTCCCGGCGTGCCCGTGACGATCGAGTAGGCGTAGGCTGCGCCGATGCGCGCGCACCACGTCCAGATCGAGCACGAGTTCGCAAAGCCGCCTGAGCGGATCTTCGCGTACCTCTCCGAGCACGAGAACCTCGCCGCCGTGTTCGGCGCGAAGGTCGCGCGACTGTGCGACGGCGAGCGCGAGCGCAACGGCGTCGGCTCGGTGCGCAAGCTGCAGATCGGTCCATTGCCGCCGTTCGAGGAGACCGTCACGGAGTTCGTCGTACCCGAGCGGATCGTCTACAAGATCACGAAGGGCAGCCCGCTGCGCGGGCACCTCGGCGTGATGACGTTCGCCGCGACGCCGAGCGGCGGCACGCGCTTCGTCTACGACATCCGCATCGGCTCGCCGATTCCCGGCCTCGCGCCACTCGTGCGCGCGGCGCTGACGCGCTCGATCACGCAGGCGCTGCCGGGCGTCGAGCGCGACGCCTGAGCCGCGCCGAGGCGCTTTGACGCCAATTCGGCACACGCGGCCGAGTTGACATTTAGGACGCCGGCCGGATACCGTCCTCGCCGGACGAGCGTGGAGGGGGAGAGTCATCGTGTCGTGGCCTTGCGTCGCGAACCGGTGTGCCGATCCACTGCGGTGCTCGCCCGGCTGGACCCCTGGAGGGGGATGGAGCCCGTCGGGCCATCAGGTCTCGGGCACGAGGACGACGACATTGGAGAAGAGATGATTGGAAGGATTCCCGCGAGGACGGCCAAGCTGGCCGCCTCGCTCCTAGCGACGTGCGCGGTGCTTGCCGTGGCCGCGGGCGCCTCGAGCGCCGCGACGGTCGTTTACAACAACCTGCCGAAACCGCTGCCCGGCAACGTGCAGTCGATCGGCTTTCAGGCGACTTCGGCCGCCGAGTTCGGCGGTCAGATCCAGACGACGTCCGGCGCGAGCAACCCGACGGTCACGGTCGGCATGAGCAGCTGGGCATGCCAGAGCGGCAGCGCGACCGACGGCAGCTGCACGACGACTCCCGGAGCGACGTTCAACGTGCCGATCACGCTGAACATCTACTCGGTTGGACCCGAAAACAGCGTCGGCGCGAAGCTCGTCACGGTGACGCAGAACTTCGCCGTCCCGTACCGCCCGTCGGCGGACAAAACCAACTGCGCGGAAAACGGCGGCTGGTTCAAGAAAGGCAAGGCCGGCGGCTGCTTCCACGGCGAGCTGTTCAAGCTCAAGTTCGCCAAACTCGGCAGCAAGAAGGCGCCCGTGACGCTGCCTGAAAAGGTCATCGTCAGCATCGCTTTCAACACGTACACGCATGGCTACGCGCCGACCGGCGTCGAAGGTCCGTACGACTCGCTGAACGTCGCGCTGACCGAACCGCTCAACGAAGGCGAAGAAGTCAAACCGTCTGTCGGCAGCGACCCGGCTCCGGAAGACGCTTACTACAACAGCACGTTCGGTGGCTTCTACTGCGACAACGGCGCAGGCGGCACCGGCACGTTCCGCCTCGACGCAGGTTGCTGGACGGGCGAGCAGCCGCTGATCGAGGTCAAGTCGAGCTAGCGCTTGAGTCGACTGCAGCATTCACCGCATCGTTCAGAGGCCCCGCTCCGGCGGGGCCTCTGTCGTTGCGCGCTCGCCGTATCCTCGAAGCCGTGTGCGGCCGCTACACGAACACAGCCGGGATCCAGGAACTGAACGAACGCTTCAAGGTCCCGTTCCCTGGCGAGCAGGGCACGCACCGCTACAACGTCGCGCCGACCGAAGAGGTGCTCGCGATCGTCGCGCCGAAGGGCGAGCCACAGGCGCGCCTGTTGCGCTGGGGACTCGTGCCGAGCTGGGCCGACGATCTGAAGATCGGCAACAAGATGATCAACGCGAAGCTCGAGACCGTCACGACGCGCCCGGCCTTTCGCAACCTCGTCCCGAAGGGCTCGCGGCGCGCGCTGCAGCTCGCCGACGGTTACTTCGAGTGGCTCAAACCGGAGCAGCGTGCGGGCAAGGCCAAGGCCGGCCCGCGCCAGCCGTTTCACTTCCGCGTCGACGGCGGCATCCCGTTCGCCTTCGCCGCGCTGTGGACGCCGGCGAAGATCGACGGCGAGTGGATCGAGAGCGTCGTGCTGCTGACTTGCGATGCCGCGCCGAACCGCGTCGCCGCGGCGATCCACGACCGGATGCCCGTGATCCTCGCCGACCGCGACGCGCAGGAGGCGTGGCTCGACTCGAGCCTCGACGCCGAGGAAGCGCTCGCGCTGTGCGGCGCGTTGCCCGAAGCGCGCCTCTCGGCGACGCCCGCCAACCCGGCGCTGAACAAGCCCGGCGCCGCCGAGGAGGGACCCGAGCTGCTGCGCGCACCGAGCTGAGCCGCGCGGATCGTCTCCGTCGGTGTGGCGAGCGTCCGCGCGCTCAGTGCCGCGGCAGGCGGTACTTGCGCGTGCGCGGGCAGCGCTCGAGCAGGCCGACCTCGACGAGCGTCAGCGCGTAGCGATGCGCCGTACTCGGGCTCATGCCGAGATCCTGCGCGAGCTCGACGATTCCGCGCTCCTCGCCGTCCGGCCCGAAGCCGGCCAGCAGCGAGAGCCCGCGCAGCAGCGAGCGTGACATCCGCGGATCGCTCGTCTCGCTCGGCATGTAGCCACGGCCGTCGAGCGGCTGCTCGAGCGTTGCCGTGGCGGCCGTAGCTCCGCTTGCGGCGAGCTTGCCCGCGAGCGGCGCCGCGAGCGAGTCGGCGATCAGCGTCGAGATGCTCGGCGCGCGCCCGCGCGAGGCTGCGCGCACGACGTCGTCGACCTGCGTTGGCGAAAGGGTGATCGTGATTGAAAGAGACTCATTGTCTGACATACGATCATGTTCGCATATGCAGACGACAGTCTGCATCGACTGTTTTTGATGCTCGCTGCTCGAGGCTTTCGGAAAACATCGAGCAAGAGCTCGATGCATTTCTGCGGACCACAGTCCGGGTAAGCACGTTGCGTGTGCAATCATCGCTCTATGGCCGCGAAGATCTCGATCACGCACTTCAGCGACCCGGGCTGCCCGTTCGCCTACTCGGCAGCGCCTGCGCTCGCGGTACTGCGCTGGCGCTACGGCTCGCAGCTCGATTGGCGACTCGTCACGATCGGCCTCTCCGAGGACGCGAGCCGCTACGACGAGCTCGGCTACACGCCGACGCGGATGGCGCTCGGCAACCTGCAGTTCCGCCGCCACGGCATGCCGTTCGCGCTCGAGCCGCGCTCGCGCAGCACCGCCACCTCACGCGCCTGCCGCGCGATCGTCGCGGCGCGCCTGAACGAGCCGGGCCGCGAGTACGACGTGCACCGCGCGCTGCAGTTCACGTGGTTCACGACGACGCTGCTGCTCGACGAGGACGCTGACATCGAGCGGGCGCTCGCGCGCGTCGCGGATCTCGACGCTGCGAAGGTCGTCGCGGCGATCGACGACGAGGCGACGATCGCAGGCTACGAGTCCGACAAGGCCGAGACGCGCCAAGCCGCCGGCAGCGCGACGGAGTTCCAGGGCAAGGCGCGCCAGAGCGACGGCCCGGTCCGCTACTCGGCTCCGTCGCTGATCTTCGAGCACGACGGCACGCGCCTGGAGGCGGGCGGCTTTCAGACGATCGAGGCCTACGACGTGCTGATCGCGAACCTCGACCCGACGCTCTCGCGCGAGGCGCCGGCCGAGGACGCGCTCGAAGCGCTCGAGCGCTTCCCGGAGGGGCTCGTCAGCCAGGAGGTCGCGGCGATCATGGCGCAGAACAACCAGCTGCCCGACCGCATCGCGGCCGAAGGTGCGTTGATCGAGCTCGCCGGTGCCGGCAAGGCGCGACGTACGCCGCTCGGCGACGACGCGCTCTGGCAGCCCGTCTGAGAGCCGCATCGCACGCGCCGGGTAGCCTCCAGCGCTGAGATGACGGTCACGGTCACACTTCCAGACGGCAACGCGCTGCAGCTGCAAGACGGCGCGACGGGCGCCGATGCTGCCGCCGCGATCGGCCCGGGCCTCGCGCGCGCGGCGCTCGCCGTCGAGGTCAGCCACCCGGAGGCTGGCGAGGGTCCGCAGGCGCGCGATCTCTCGCGCCCGCTGCCCGACGGCGCGCGGCTCTCGATCGTGACGAAGAAGAGCGGCGCGAGCGCGCTCGAGCTGATCCGCCACGACACCGCGCACGTGCTCGCGGAGGCCGTGCTCGAGCTCTATCCGGGCGTGAAGATCTCGATCGGCCCGGCGATCGAGAACGGCTTCTACTACGACTTCGAGTTTCCCGACGGCGTGAGCGTCTCGGAGGCGGACTTCCCGAAGATCGAAGAGCGGATGCGCGCGCACGTCAAAGCGGCCGAGCCGTTCGAGCGCCGCGACGTCAGCCCGGGCGAGGCGCGCGAGCGCTTCGCCGGCGAAGCGCAGGACTACAAGGTCGAGCTGATCGACGACCTCGTCGCGGCGGGGCGCTCGGCGCACCCGCCGCGCGAGCTGGAGACGGTCTCGCTGTACACGAACGGCCCGTTCACGGACCTCTGCCGCGGCCCGCACGCGCCGAGCACGAAGTCGGTCGGCGCGTTCAAGCTGCAGTCGGTCGCGGGCGCGTACTGGCGCGGGGACTCCGATCGCACGATGCTCACGCGGATCTACGGCACGGCCTTCTTCACCAAGGAGGAACTGGCCGAGCACCTCGAGCGGATCGAGCTCGCGAAGGAACGCGACCACCGCAAGCTCGGCCGCGAGCTCGGGCTGTTCAGCTTCTCCGACGTCTCGCCGGGGGCCGCGTTCTGGCTGCCGGCCGGGACGACGATCTTCAACACGCTGCTCGGCGTATCGCGCGAGATGGGCAAGGAGCGCGGCTACAGCGAGGTCAAGACGCCGCAGATCTACGACGCGGAGCTGTGGAAGACCTCGGGGCACTGGGGCAAGTACCGCAAGAACATGTTCACGCTCGAGGTCGAGGACCGCGAGATGGGCGTCAAGCCGATGAACTGCCCGGGCCACGCGCACCTGTTCGGCAGCCAGCGCCATTCCTACCGCGATCTGCCGGTGCGCTACTCAGAGCCGGGCCTGCTGCACCGCAACGAGGCCTCGGGCGTGCTCCACGGCCTGTTGCGCGTGCGCCACTTCGCGCAGGACGACGCGCACATCTTCTGCACGGAGGAGCAGGTGCAGGAGGAGGTGCGCGGATGCCTGGAGATGGCGTTCGCGACGTATGCGCTGTTCGGCCTCGAGGTCAAGCTCGAGCTCTCGACGCGCCCGCAGGAGCGGATCGGCGACGACGAGATGTGGGACCGCGCCGAAGCGAAGCTCGCGAGCGCGCTTGACGAAGAGGGGCTCGAGTACGAGCTGAACCCCGGCGACGGCGCGTTCTACGGGCCGAAGATCGACATGCACATGACCGACTCGCTCGGGCGCTCGTGGCAGTTGGGAACAGTTCAGCTCGACTACTCGATGCCGGAGCGCTTCGAGCTGAGCTACAACGGCGCCGACAATCAAGAGCACCGCCCGGTGATGATCCACCGCGCGCTGTTTGGCTCCTACGAGCGCTTCATCGGGATCATGCTCGAGCACCTCGGCGGCGAGCTGCCGCTGTGGCTGACGCCGGTTCAGGCGATCGTGCTGCCGGTCTCGGATCGCTTCAACGACTACGCGGCGGGCGTGCGCGGAGAGCTCAGCGCCGCCGGCGTGCGCGTCGAGCTCGACGCGCGAAACGAGTCGGTCGGGCGCAAGATCCGCGAGGCGGAGCTGCACAAGGTGCCGTACATGCTGATCGTCGGCGAGCGCGAGCAGAGCGAGCAGGCGATCTCGGTGCGCGAGCACCGCGGCGGCGACATCGGCTCTATGACGGTGAAAGACTTCTGCGGGCTGGTCGAGCGGGAGCTATACTCACCGGCCTTGCAGCTACAAAAATCTCCAGAGCGCGACGCTTAGCGGCTTGACGCGCGTGCAAGTTCACTAGTGCCGGTCCCACGCAGGTTCGACCGGCGCCCGCCCGAGCGGGACACGACGAGGATCAACGAGCGCATTCGCGTTCCCGAGGTTCGGCTGATCGACGACGAGGGCAACCAGGTCGGCGTGCTGAAGACGCCCGACGCGCTCGCCTTCGCGCAGGAACGCGATCTCGATCTCGTCGAGGTCGCGCCCGAGGCGCGCCCGCCGGTCTGCCGCGTGCTCGACTACTCGAAGTACAAGTACGAGCAGGCGCAGAAGGTCAAGCAGGCGCGCAAGCACCAGCAGCAGATCACCGTGCGTGAGATCAAGTTCCGCCCGAAGATCGCCGAGCACGACTACGACACGAAGAAGCACCACGTCGAGCGCTTCCTGCGCCACAAGGACAAGGTCAAGGTGACGATCATGTTCCGCGGGCGCGAGGTGACGCACCCCGAGCGCGGCACGGCGATCCTCGATCGACTCGCCGAGGAGCTCGCCGAGCTCGGCGTCGTCGAGCAGCGCCCGATCCAGGAAGGGCGCAACATGACGATGATGATGGCGCCGTCGAAAGCCGTGCTGACGGGCACCGTCGGCCAGGGCGAGGCCGCCGATGAGGTCTTCCCCGAAGGCGAGAGCGGCGACGTCGCCGAGACGGCGCTCGAGTCTCCGCTCGGCGCCGATGTGACGCCGACGAATGAGCCGCCGGAGGTGGCCGATCCGCCGGCGGACACGGCCGAAGAGACCGCCGAGCCGGCCGAGACGTCGGCTGAGGGCGCCGCCGAGACGCCATCCGACGGCGCCGGCGAGGCAGCCGCAGAGACGCCTGCCGAGACCGCGGACGCGTCCGCGGACCCGGCCGTGTCATAATCATCCGCTGCCCATGCCAAAGATGAAGACCCACTCGGGCGCGAAGAAGCGCTTCAAAGTCACCGGCACCGGAAAGGTGCGCGGCCGGCACCCCTTCACGAGCCACATCCTCGAGAAGAAGTCGCCGAAAAAGAAGCGCGCGCTCGGCGGGCCGAAGATGATCAACGCGCACGACGAACCGCGGATCAAGCGGATGCTTGGGGTGCCAAAGGGCGCCCGGAAGGCGACCGACGGTGTCAAGTTTGCGGACCGGACGTCCGCAAGGGGTGACTCAAACTCATGACTCGCGTAAAGCGATCGGTCAACGCGCGCAAGAAGCGCCGCGCGACGCTCGAGTTGACGAAGGGCTTCCGCGGCGAGGCGCACTCGAACTACAAGCGCGCCAAGGAGGCGCTGATGAAGGCGGACGCTTACGCGTACCGCGATCGGCGCAACCGCAAGCGCGACTTCCGCCGCCTCTGGATCACGCGGATCAACGCAGCTGCGCGGATCAACGGCATGAGCTACTCGCAGATGATGCACGGCCTCAAGCTCGCCGGTGTCGAGCTCGACCGCAAGGTGCTCGCCGACATCGCCGTGCGCGACGCCGACACGTTCCGACGTTTTGCCGAGGTCGCCCGCGAGGCGTCGGCTGCCTGACCCGGCAATCGACAGCAGCAGCCTCCCGGGCGCCGTTCTCCACAGAGACGGCGCTTTTTTTATGCCTTGATCGAAGTGGCCGACCAACCCGAAAAGATGATTATTAAATCTCCTCAAAATCCCCGGCTGAAGGCGCTGAAGCGGCTCACGGCGCGGCGCGAGCGCGCGCGCAGCGGGCATTTCCTGGTCGAGGGCGAGGATCTGGTGCTGGCCGCGCGAGCGGCCCGTCGCGAGCCCGTCGAGGGGTTCTGTCTGATCGGCTCGGAGTTCGGCGACGGCGGCTTTCACGAGCTCGATCCGGCGCTGATGAAGGATCTCTCGACGCTCGGCTCGGGCACGCGCGTGATCGCCGTCTACGAGCAGCACTGGACGCAGCCGCGCGGTCCGCTCTGCGTCTACCTGCACGGCGTCGGCGATCCTGGCAACGTCGGCACGATCCTGCGCTCCGCGCACGCGTTCGGCGCGTCGTGTGTCGCGCTCGGGCCAGGCTGCGCCGACCCGCACTCGCCGAAGGCCGTGCGCGCGAGCATGGGCGCGATCTTCTCCGTCGCGCTTGCGCGCGTCGCTGACGTCAGCGAGCTGCCCGGCGAGCGCGTCGCGCTCGTCGCGCACGCACCCGACGTGCTGCGCGGCCCCGGCTCGCCCCTGCCTAACGCGCCCGCGGACGAACCCGACGGCGCCGGTGCGAACGCCTCCGGCGATCCTCGCGCGAGCGGCGCGATGACGCTGCTCGTCGGCGCCGAGCGCGACGGCCTGCCGGCCGAGCTCATCGCCAAGTGCGAGCGCAGCGCGCGGATCCCGATCGCGACCGAGTCGCTCAACGCCGCGATGGCCGCGACCGTCGCGCTGTACGAGGTCACGCGGGCGGACGAGCGCGCCCCCGCGTCATCTAGGGTCCGGGCGTCATGATCGAGCGCATCGAAGAGCTGCGGAGGAACGGCGAAGCCGAGATCGCCGCCGCGAGCGGCGCCGAGGCGCTCGAGCAGCTGCGCGTTCGCTACCTCGGGCGCAAGGCCGAGCTGCCGCAGATGCTGCGCGGCGTCGCGCAGCTCGAGCCCGCCGAAAGGGGTGCCGTCGGCAAGGCCGCAAACCAGGCGCGCCAAGCGCTCGAGGCGCTAATCGAGCAGCGCTCAGAGCAGCTCGGCGGAGCGGAGCTCGAGGCGCAGCTGCAGGCCGACCGCGTCGACGTCACGCTGCCCGGCGCGCCGCCGCAGCCGATCGGGCGCCTGCACCTGCTCACGCAGACGCGCCGCGAGCTCGAAGACATCTTCCTCGGGCTCGGCTTCACCGTCATGGAGGGGCCTGAGATCGAGACCGTCCACTACAACTTCGACGCGCTAAACCACAGCCCGACGCACCCTGCGCGCGCGCGCACGGACACGTTCTACGTCGCCGGCCCGCCGCTCGCCGAGGACGCCGACGCGCCCGACGGCCCGCTGCCGCCGACGCCGCTCGCCGCCGAGGAGCTCGTCCTGCGCACGCACACCTCGCCGATGCAGGTGCGCGCGATGGAGGCGCACCCGCCGCCGCTCTACGTCGTCATCCCCGGCCGCGTCTACCGCCCCGACTCCGACGCGACGCACACGCCGCAGTTCCACCAGATCGAGGGTCTCGCCGTCGACGAGGACATCACGCTCGCCGACCTCAAGGGGACGCTCTTGATGTTCGCGCAGGCCGTCTTCGGCGACGAGCGCGACGTGCGCCTGCGCCCGCACTTCTTCCCCTTCACCGAGCCGAGCGTCGAGGTCGACGTCTCGTGCTTCAACTGCGACGGCAAAGGCTTCCTGCGCGACGGCTCGCGCTGCCCCGTCTGCAAGGGCGAGGGCTGGCTCGAGGTGCTCGGCGCCGGCGAGGTCGACCCGAACGTCTACTCATACGTCCCGACGACCGACGCCAACGCGCCCGGCTACGACCCCGAGAAGGTCCAGGGCTTCGCCTGGGGCATGGGCGTCGAGCGGATCGCGATGCTCAAGCACGGCGTGCCCGACCTGCGCCTCTACTACGAAAACGACCTTCGCTTCCTGAGGCAGTTCTGATGCGCGTTCCCCTCGATTGGCTGCGCGAATACTGCGACCCGGCCGAGCTCGACGTCCACGCGATCGAGCGGCGCCTGACGATGACCGGCACTAAGGTCGAGGCGATCCACCACCACGGCGTGCCGAGCGTCGAGAACTTCGTCGTCGGCAAGGTGCTCAGCGCCGAGCAGCACCCCGACGCCGATCGTCTGAAGGTCTGCACCGTCGAGCTCGGCGAGCAGCAGCCCGCGACGATCGTCTGCGGCGCGCCGAACGTCGCCGCCGGGCAGACCGTCGCCGTCGCGCGGCCCGGTGCCGTGATGCCCGACGGCACGAAGCTCAAGCAGGCAAAGCTCCGCGGCGTCGTCTCCGAAGGGATGATCCTCGCCGAGAACGAGCTCGAGATCGGCAGCGGAGGGGAGGGGATCCTCGTGCTTGACGACCTGCAGCTCGACGCAGAGTTCGCGCCCGGCACGCCGCTTAACGACGTGCTTGCGATCTCGACGGACGTGATCGAGCTCGAGATCACGCCGAACCGCCCCGACTGCCTTGGCGTCTACGGGGTCGCGCGCGAGCTGCACGCCGCGACCGGCGCCGCACTCGCACCCGAGCCGTGGCTCGAGGACCCCGGCTCGGTCGGCCCGGTCGAGGGCGCCGAAGTCGCCGTCGAGTGCCCCGACCTCTGCCCGCGCTTCACCGCGCGCGTGTTCGAGGGCGTCACGATCGGCCCCTCGCCGCACTGGCTCAAGGCCCGGCTGATGGCCGCCGGGCAGCGCCCGATCAACAACGTCGTCGACATCACCAACTACGTCATGCTGCTGACCGGCCAGCCGCTGCACGCGTTCGATCTCGACCGCGTCGCCGGCGCGAAGCTGACCGTGCGCCGCGCGCGCGACGGCGAGCAGGTGCAGACGCTCGACGGTCAGACGCGCACGCTCGACGCGCAGATGATCGTGATCGACGATGCCGACGGCCCCACGTCGATCGCCGGGCTGATGGGCGGCGCGGGCTCGGAGGTCGTACCCGAGACGACGCGCGTGTTGATGGAGGTCGCGACGTGGGACGGCCCGAGCATCCACCGCGCCTCGTGGCAGCTTGGCCTGCGCAGCGAGGCCTCGGGGCGCTTCGAGAAGGGCCTGCAGCCGGAGCAGTGCATGCACGCGCAGGCCGTCGCCGCGCGGCTGATGGTCGAGTGCTGCGGCGCGCGCCCGGCCGCGGGGACGATCGACGTCGGCCCGGTGCCGCCCGAGCTCGCCGTGCTGCGCCTGCGCGAGGCGCGCGTGCAGTCGATCCTCGGCGTCGCGATCCCCGCCGAGCGCCAGGCCGAGATCCTCGACGCGCTCGACTTCGCGAGCGCTCCGGCCGGCGGTGGGCTCGACGTGACCGTTCCTGCGCTGCGCCGCGCCGACGTCACGCGTGAGGTCGACCTGATCGAGGAGGTCGCGCGGATCGACGGCGTCGACCGGCTCCCCGCGACGCTGCCCGCGCGCCGTGGCGCCGCCGGGCGGCTGAGCCACGCCCAGCACGTCCGTCGCGACGCCGAGGACGCGCTCGTCGGGCGCGGGCTCTACGAGGTCGTCGGCTGGAGCTTCACCGAGCCGAGCCTGCTCGACCGGCTGCTGCTGCCGGCCGATCACGAGATGCGCTCCGTCGTTCGCCTCGAGAACCCGCTGTCGGACGCGCAGTCGATCATGCGCCCGACGCTGCTCGGCTCGCTGCTCGACGCCGCGCGGCACAACGCCGCGCGCAACGGCCCCGACGTCGCGATCTTCGAGTCCGGCACCGTCTATCGCGCCGGCTCAGGCGCCGGCCACGGCGCCGACGAACACCACGCGCTCGGCGCGCTGCTGAGCGGCGCGCTCGCGCCGCGCTCGTGGCACGGCGCTCCCGGCCAGGCCGACTTCTTCGCCGCGAAGGGCCTGCTCGCGGCGCTGCTCGACCGCTTCCACGTGCACTGGTCCGTGCAGGAGGCGCAGTGGCCGTTCTTGCACCCCGGCCGCAGCGCCGCCGTGCTCGCGCGCGACGGCGACGGCAAGCCCGTGCGGCTCGGCTTCGTCGGCGAGCTGCACCCGAACGTCGCCGCGGCGTGGGACCTCGAGCGCACGGCCGCTTTCGCCGTCGACCTCGGCAAGCTCGCCGCTGTCGCGCCCGAGGTGCGCTCGTTCAGCGCGTTTGGCTCCGTGCCGACGCTGCGCCAGGACCTCGCCGTGACGCTGCCCGAGGACGTGCCTGCGCGCGACGTGCTGCACGCGCTGCGCAAGGCCGCCGGCAAGATGCTCGACGCGGCCGAGGTATTCGACGTCTACACCGGCGCGCAGGTCGGCGAGGGCCGGCGCTCGCTCGCGCTTGCGCTGACGTTCCGCGCCGAGGACCGGACGCTTACCGACGACGACGTCGCGCCCGTGCGCGAGCGGATCGTCGCTGCGCTCGCCGAGCTCGGCGGTGAGCTACGTGGCTGAGCTGCCGCCGATCCGCTCCGCCGCCGGCGAGCCGCCGACGCAGCCGTGCGCGCCAGGCTCGCCGCGCGTGATCGTCGCCGGCGCGACCGGCTTCGCCGGCGCGCTCGCGGCGCACCTGCTCTGGCGCCACCCGCGCTTCGAGCTCGCCGCCGTGACGGGTCGCTCGGAGGTCGGGCGCCGCCTCGACGACCTCTACCCGCGCTACCGCGTGCCGCTCGAGATCGAGTCGCTCGAGCTCGACGCGCACGGCCCGCTCGACGCGGCCGTCGTCGCCTACCCGCACGCCGCCGCCGCGCCGACCGTCGCCGAGTTGCGTGAGCGCGATGTGCGCGTCGTCGACCTCAGCGCCGACTTCCGCCTCGCGCGCCTTGCGACGTACGAGCAGTGGTACGGCGAGCACCCGCGCCCCGAGCTGCTCGCCGATGCTGTCTATGGGCTGACCGAGCTTCACCGCGAACGGATCGCCGCGGCTCCCATCGTCGCAAACCCCGGCTGCTACCCGACCGCATCGCTGCTCGCGCTCGCGCCGCTCGCGCGCGCCGGGCTGATCGCCGACGTCGTGATCGACGCGAAGCAGGGCGTCTCCGGCGCCGGGCGCGCATTCGACGAGACGACGCACGTCTCGATGGCCGGCGAGAACATCCTCCCGTACAAGGTCGCCGAACACCGCCACACGCCCGAGATCGAGGAGCAGCTCGCGCCGCTGCGCGCCGCAGGCGGCGCCGTCGACGAGGTCGCCGTGCTGTTCCAGGCGCACCTCGTGCCGCTCGACCAGGGCGAGCTCGCCGACTGCTACGTCACGCCGACGCGCCGCGTCGAGGACGCCGAGCTCGCCGAGCTGTTCCTCGCCGCGTATGAGGACGAGCCGTTCGTCGAGGTCGTCGGCGCGCCGCCCGGCACGCGCGACGTGCAGGAGACGAACTTCTGCCGCGTCTTCGCCAAGGCCGATCCGCACAGCGGCAAGCTGATCGTGCTCTCGGCGATCGACAACCTGTGGAAGGGAACCTCCTCGCAGGCCGTGCAGAACCTCAACGTGATGTTCGGCTTCGACGAGGCCGAGGGGCTGAGATGAGCGCCGAGGGCGACAAGGCTCCCGGCACGAACGTCTTCGGCGGCGTCGCGAGCGGCCCGCCGCAGCCGTTCTTTCACTCGCGCTGGGTGCCGGCGCCCGGGCACGTGCGCGACCTCGGGCCCGACGCCGGGCTCCCGGGCGGCTTTCGCGCGGCCGGCGTCGCGTGCGGGATCAAGCCGAGCGGCAACCACGACGTCGGGCTGCTCGTCTGCGATGCCGAGCGGCCCGTCAGCGCCGCGCGCTTCACCGCCACGGGCGTCCCCGCGGCGCCCGTGCTCGTCAGCCAGGAGCGTTGCAGGCTGAGCGAGCTGCGCGCCGTGCTCGCCAACTCCGGCTGCGCGAACGCCGCGACGGGCGGTCGCGGGCTCGACGACGCCGCCAAGACGCAAGGCGCCGCCGCGATGGCGCTCGGCTGCGATCCGGCCGAGATCGCACTCGCTTCGACCGGCGGCATCAGCCACCTGCTGCCCGTCGAGAAGGTGCTGCAGGGGATCCTCGCTGCGCGGCCCGGCCTCGAGCAGGGCGGCGACGTCCTCTTCCAGCAGGCGATCCAGACGACGGACGCTTCGGAGAAGCGCGCGAACCTCGCCGTCGAGCTGCCGTCGGGCACCGTGCGCCTCAGCGCGCAGTGCAAGGGCGCCGGGATGATCTCGCCGAACTTCGCGACGATGCTCTGCTTCGTCGAGACCGACGCCGCCCTGGAGCCGCACACCGCCGATCTGCTGCTCGGCGTCTGCGTCAAGCGCTCGTTCGACCGTGCCTCCGTCGACGGGCAGCTCTCGACGAACGACACCGCGATCCTGATCTGCTCTGGCGCAAGCGGCGTGCGCGTCGAGCCCGAGAGCGAGGACGAGCTGCTGCTCGGCGAGGCGCTCGACGCGCTGCTGCGCCAGCTCGCGATCATGATGATCGCCGACGGCGAGGGCGCCGAGCGGATCGGCCGCGTGATCGTCCGCGGCGGCCATCAGCCGAGCGCCGAGGCCGCCGCGCGCGCCGTCGCCAACTCGCCGCTGGTCAAAACGGCGCTGCACGGCGCCGACCCGAACTGGGGGCGGATCGTGCAGGCCGTCGGCGGCGCGCTGCCCGGCACCGCGCCGCTCGCCGTCGACCTGACGATCGAGGGCCTCGACGTCTGCGTCAATGGCGCCGCGATCTCCTACGACGAGGACGCGCTCGCGCAGGCCGTGCAGAGAATGGAGCTCGAGTACGAGATCGGCCTGCCGGGGGACGGGGCGGAGACGGAGGTCTTCTTCTCCGACCTCGGTCACGAGTACATCCGCATCAACGCCGAGTACACGACATGAAGGGAGCATCGCGATGCGCGACGTAGGCACGCTGCTCGAGGCGCTCCCGTACATCAGGGAGTTCCACGGCAAGACGGTCGTGATCAAGTACGGCGGCGCCGCGATGGAGGACGTCGCGCTGCGCGAGGAGTTCGCGCGCGACGTCGTGCTGCTCAAGTACGTCGGGCTGAACCCGATCGTCGTGCACGGCGGCGGCCCCGAGATAAGCGCCTACATGGAGCGCCTCGGCCTGCCTGTCGAGTTCGTCGGCGGCCTGCGCGTGTCCGACAAGGACACCGTCGAGGTCGCGAAGATGGTCCTGATGGGCAAGGTCAACAAGGAGATCGTGCTGCGCCTGAACCGTCACGGCCAGCCGGCCGTCGGCCTGTGCGGCGACGACGGCTCGCTGTTCCGCGTCGCGCGTCGCTCCGCGCCGGACGGCGCCGACATCGGCTTCGTCGGGCGGATCGAGCGCGTCAACATCGGCGTGATCGAGCACGTCGCAAGCGACTACATCCCCGTGATCGCCTCCGTCGGCGCCGACCGCGAGGGGCTCTCCTACAACGTCAACGCCGACGAGGCCGCCGGTGCGGTCGCCGCCGCAATGGGCGCGTACAAGGTGATCTTCCTCACCGACGTGCCCGGCTGGCTCGCCGACGCGAACGACCCCGAGAGCCGCATCGCGCGCGCGACGGCCGAGCAGGTCCGCGACGCGCTGCCGGCGCTCGACGGCGGCATGCGCCCGAAGCTCGGCGCGTGCGTCGACGCGATCAACGCCGGCGTCAGCGCCGCGCACATCCTCGACGGCCGCGTCGCGCACTCACTGCTGCTCGAGCTGTTTACGGACGAGGGCATCGGGACGATGATCGAAGCGGCGCCATGAGCCTTGCCGAGCTGCAAGCCCTCGAGGCCTCGAGCGTGATCGGCTCCTACGCGCGGCTGCCCGTCGAGTTCGTCCGCGGCCAAGGCTCGCGGCTGTGGGACGAGGACGGCAACGAGTACCTCGACTTCCTCTGCGGCATCTCGGTGACGAGCCTCGGGCACTGCCACCCGCGGATCGTCGAGGCCGTGCGCGAGCAGGCAGGGCGGCTGATGCACGTCTCGAACCTGTTCTACACCGAGCCCGCGATGCGCCTCGCCAAGCGGCTGTCCGACTCGAGCCTCGGCGGCAAGGTGTTCTTCTGCAATTCCGGCGCCGAGGCCAACGAGGCCGCGATCAAGCTCGCGCGCAAGGCGCGCCCGGCGGGCGACTTCGTCGTCGCGCTCGGCGCCTTCCACGGGCGCACCTATGGCTCGCTCTCGGCGACGCCGCAAGAGGCCAAGCAGGCGCCGTTCGCGCCGCTCGTGCCGGGCTTCCGCGCCGTCGAGCCGACGGCCGAGGCGCTCGCGGCGGCCGTCGATCAGAGCACGGCCGCGGTGATCCTCGAGCCGATCCAGGGCGAGAGCGGCGTGCACGTGCTCTCCGAGGAGACGCTGCAGGCTGCGCGCGCCGCCTGTGACGAGCACGGCGCGGCGCTGATCTTCGACGAGATCCAGACGGGCATGGGACGCACGGGGACGCTGTGGGCCTACGAGCAGACCGGCGTGCGCCCCGACGCGATGACGACCGCGAAGGCGCTCGGCGGCGGGCTGCCGATCGGCGCGCTCGTCACCGGCGAGCGGCTCGCCGACGTGCTGCAGGCCGGTGACCACGGCTCGACGTTCGCCGGCGGCCCGACGGTCGCGACGGCCGCGCTCACGGCGCTCGAGCTGACCGAGGACCCGGCGCTGCTCGCGGCCGTGAATGAGCGCGGCCGCCGGCTGGCGGAGGGCCTCGAGCGCCTGCCGCACGTCGTCGCGGTGCGCGGGCGCGGGCTGATGCTCGCGGCCGAGCTCGACGTGCCCGCGCCCGAGACGATGAGACGGGCACTGCTCGAGCAGCGGCTCGTGACGAACGCGACCGGGCCGACATCGCTGCGGCTGCTGCCGCCGCTGACGGTCGCCGAGGCCGAGGTCGACGATGCGCTTGCGCGGCTCGGGGCCGTGCTCGGGTCCTAGCCGTGCGCCGCGAGCTCGGCGCCGGCATCGAGCTAGACGACGATCGCGCGCGGATCGACGTCGAGGAGGTCCATCGCTTCATCAGCGGCGAGTCCTACTGGGGGCTCGGCCGCCCGCGCGAGCTGATCGAGCGGACCGTCGCGAGCTCGGCGCGCGTGCTCGGGCTGTACGACGGCGAGCGCCAGATCGGCTTCGCACGCGCAGTCTCCGACGGCGTCAGCCTCGCCTACCTCGCCGACGTCTACGTGCTCGGCGACTATCGCGGCCGCGGGCTCGGCTACGAGCTCGTGCGCGAGATGGTCGAGGGCTCATTCGGCGAAGTGCGCTGGATGCTGCACACGGCCGATGCGCAGGGCCTTTACGAGAAGCTCGGCTTCTCCGGCGAGGCGCCGCCGTACCCGCTGATGGAACGCGCGCCGAAGCGGGCCGCGCCGAGCGGGCCCCGGCAGTAGCCTTCCCCGCCGTGAGCGAGCGAAGGATCGACACCTCAGGCGCCGCGCCGACGGCCTCCTACGAGGCCGAGCCGGGCTCCGTGCACCGCGTGCTGCTGCTCTACTCGGGCGGCCTCGACACGAGCGTGATGCTCAAGTGGATCCAGGACGAGTACGAAGCCGAGGTCGTCTGCCTGACGGTCAACCTCGGCCAGCCCGGCGAGGACTACGAGGTGATCGAAGGCAAGGCGCTGAAGCTCGGCGCGCTGGAGTGCCACGTCGTCGACGCGCGCGAGCAGTTCGCGAGTGAGTTCGTCGTGCCGGCGATCAAGGCCAACGCGCTGTACGGCGGCGGCTATCCGCTGTTCACCGCGCTCGGGCGCCCGCTGATCGCGAAGCTCGCCGTCGACTACGCGCGCTCCTCCGGCTGCGACACGATCGCGCACGGCTGCACGGGCAAGGGCAACGACCAGGTCCGGATCGAGGCGACGATCGCGACGCTCGCGCCGGAGCTGAAGGTGATCGCGCCCGTGCGCTCGTGGCAGATGGGACGCGAGGAGGAGATCGCCTACGCGCGCGAGCACGGCATCCCGGTCAAGGGCGGCACCGAGGCGGCGCCGTACTCGATCGACGACAACCTCTGGGGGCGCTCCTCGGAGGGCCGCTGGATCGAGGACCTCGACCACGCGCCCGAGGACGACGTCTTCCAGCTCGTCACGCGCCCCGAGCTCGCGCCGGACGAGCCCGAGACGGTCACGATCGAGTTCGAGGCCGGCGTTCCGGTCGGCCTGAACGGCGAGCGCCTCGGCCTCGTCGACTTGCTCGAAGCGACAGCCGAGATCGCCGCGCGCCACGGCGTCGGCATCGTCGACCACATCGAGGACCGGATCGTCGGGCTGAAGGTGCGCGACATCTACGAGGTGCCCGCGGCCGCGATCTTGCTGCCGGCGCACGACGAGCTCGAGCGGCTCGTCTGCACGATCCACCAGAACCAGTTCAAGCCGCAGCTCGACCACCAGTGGGCCTATCTCGTCTATGCGGGGCTCTGGTGGGAGCCGCTGCGCGGCGACCTCGACGGCTACATCGAGCGCGTCAACGAGCGCGTCACGGGCACGATCGGGATCAAGCTCTACAAGGGCCACGCGCGCGTCGTCACGCGCTCCTCGCCGAATGCCGTCTACGACGCGAGCCTCGCGTCGTTCTCGCAGTCCGGCGGGCTGTTCTCGCAGACCGCCTCGCCCGGCTTCATCGAGCTGTGGTCGCTGCAGTCGCGGATGGCTTGGCGGCTGCGCAACGAGGAGTAGGGCGGGCGCTCCTCGGGCTAGATCGCTACGGTGCCAGCTGCGTGGTGGGGCTTGGGAAGCGAGCCGCCGTGCTCGCGCAGGTCATCCGTGTATGCCGCGAGCGCCTCACGGATGCGCTTCGCGACGACCGCGCGCGATGCGCCGAGTGCGACGACGCCCGGGACATCGGGGATGTAAGCACCCCAGCCACCGTCGTCCGCCTGCTCGTAGATGACTACGTACTTGCTCATCGAAGATCCTCCAAGCCGCTTGCGCGACGAATGCTACCGAGGGGTGTATCGACCGAGGCTTGGTCGCATGTCCGGAGAGCCCGGTGTAGACGTGGGCTGCGCGGGGTAGCATCAGCAGCATGAACGGAAACGGCTACAAGCTGCTCGGCTTCATCGTCTGGCGTGGCGGGAAATGGTACGCCGCACGCAAGCTGCCCTCGGGCCGCGTCGCGGCCGCTGCGACACTCGGCACGCTCTCGGCGCTCGGCGCCGCGACGCTGATCGCGCGCCGCGCAAGCGCCTGATCGCCGCTTCGCGGGCTGCTCTCGCGAGCGCCGCGGGCGTCGATTTCGCGCGCCCGAGTCGTCCGGTCCTGAGCGTAGTTTCACGCCATCGTGATCGCCGAGGGAAACGAGACGCCGGGAGGCGAGACGGGGGGCGCGCCCGAGGGGCGCGGGCGGCTCAGCGAGGGCGACATCCTCGCCGAGCGCCGTGCTCGCCGCGCGGCTGAGTCGGGCGAGCACGCGCTGACGCTGCGCGCCGAAGCGGCCGAGGCGACGGTGCGAACGCTGGAGACGCATGTGACGAGCTTGCAGCAGCAGCTGCGCGAGTCCGAGGAGGAGGCGCGCCGTCTCTCCGAGCGGATCGACGCGACCGCGCAGGCGCAGCCTGACGAGCGCTCGCGGCACGGGGAGCGTGCGTACGCGCCACAGCGCGACGCGGCGCTCGAGCGCGAGCTGCAGCGGGCATCGCAACGCGAGTACGCCGAGCAGCGGCTGCGGCTCGAGGCCGAAGAGCGCTGCAGCGAGATCGAACGCGACACGCGCACGGAGGTCGAGCGCCTCGGCCGCCGGATCGACGCGAGCGAGCGCGACGCGCAGGAGCTCGGCGCGCGCTTGGAGGCGGCCCAGCGCGAGCTGGCCGAGGCCGAGCAGACGCTCGCCGCGCAGCGCGTCGCCGTGCAGCAAAGCGAGCGCGAGCTGCGCGAGCGCCTGAGCGGGCTCGAGCGACAGGCCGAGCAGCTTCACGGCGGCCTGCAAGCCGAGCGCGCCGCGCGCGAGCGCGCCGAGCAGATGCTCGCGGGACTGCAGCAGGCGCAGCGCGGCGCGCAGCTGCTACTCAGCGGGCTCGCCGACACGGTCGCGCGCCTGCGCGAGAGCGCTCAACGCCAGCGCGCGGTCGCGCAGCCGCCCCCTGCCGAGGCGCCTGTCCAGCAAGCGCCCGCGCAGGCGTCGAGCATCGCCCCGCCGGTGCCCTCGCTACCCGCTTTGCCTTCGACGCCTTCGATGCCCCCGGCGCGCCCGCAGGCTCGCCCGATCGCCGCCGCCGAGGCAAGCGGCGGCGAGATGGCGGCAGCGCTCGCCGCCGCCGTCGAGCGCCTGCGCGCGCGCGTCGAGGAGCAGGCCGGCGCGCAGGTCATCCCGTCGCAGCAGTCCGTGACGAAGGCGGCGCCGCACAAGCACACGATGTCGCTGATCGCACGCACGCGGCTCGCGCTGAGGCGGCGACGCGAACAGCGCAAACAGCGACGCGCGGCCTGAGCGTCCGCCTCCGCGACGCCTAAGATCGACTGACGTTGAGCACCCCGACCTGCGCCCATCTCCACGTGCACTCCGAGTACTCGCTGCTCGACGGCGCGTGCAAGATCGACGCGCTCGCGGCGCGCGCCGCGGAGTTCGGCCAGCCGGCGCTCGGGCTGACCGACCACGGCGTGATGAACGGCGCCGTCGAGCTGCACCAGGCGTGCAAGAAGCACGGCGTCAAGCCGATTATCGGCTGTGAGATCTATCTCGTCGACGACCACACGGCACGCGGCCCGGGCAAGGTCGAGCGCAACCACCTGACGCTGCTCGCGGCCGACAAGACGGGCTACCGCAACCTCGTCAAGCTCTCCTCGGCGGGCTTCCTCGACGGCTTGCAGCGCGGCAAACCGTCGGTCGACATGGGCTTGATCGAGCGCTACTCCGAGGGCGTCATCGCGCTGACGGGCTGCCTCGCCTCGCGCTTCTGCCAGCGGCTGCTGCAGGACCGCGTCGAGGATGCGCGCGCGCACGCCGACGAGCTGCTGAACGTGTTCGGCAAGGAGAACGTCTACTTCGAGGTGCAGAAGAACGGCCTCGCGCCGCAGGACAAGTGCAACGAGGGGATCGTCAAGATCGCCCGCGAGGTCGGCGGCGGGCTCGTCGGCACGGGCGACGTGCACTACCTGCGTCGCGAGGACTACGACCACCACACGGCGCTGCTCTGCGTGCAGACGAAGAGCACGATCGCCGCGCCGAAGATGACGTTCGAAACGAACGAGTTCTACCTGCGCGACAGCGGCGAGATGATCGCCGCGTTCGAGGAGTGGCCCGAAGCGGTCGCGAACACGCTCGAGATCGCCGAGCGCTGCAACGTCGAGCTCGAGCTCGGCAACCAGCTGATCCCGAGCTTCCAGACGCCGGACGGCTCAGACGAACGCGAGTACCTGCGCGCGCGCGTCGAAGACGGCATGCGCCTGCGCTACGGCGACCCGCTGCCGGCTGAGGCCGTCCAGCGGATGGACATGGAGCTCGGCGTGATCGACCGGATGGGCTTCAACGCCTACTTCCTGATCGTCTGGGACTTCGTCAAGTACGCGAAGGAGAACGGGATCGCGGTCGGCCCGGGCCGTGGTTCTGCGGCGGGTTCGATCGTCGCCTACTGCCTGGCGATCACCGACCTCGACCCACTCGAGTACGACCTGCTGTTCGAGCGTTTCCTCAACCCCGAGCGCGTCTCGATGCCGGACATCGACATCGACTTCTCCGTGCGCGGGCGCGAGCGGGTGATGCGCTACGTGACCGAGAAGTACGGCCGTGAGTCGGTCGCGCAGATCGTCACGTTCGGCAAGATGTTCCCGCGCGCGGCGACGCGCGACGCGGCGCGCGTGCTCGGCTTCGACTACGGCATGGGCGACCGCCTGGCGAAGCTGATCCCCGACCCGATCATGGGCCGCTCGCCGTCGTTCGCGGACTGCCTCAAGAACGGCCAGCCGCTGCGCAAAGCAGTCGACGAGGAGCCGGCCGCGAAGCAGATCGTCGACGTCGCGCAGGGCCTCGAGGGGATCGTGCGCAACTCCTCGATCCACGCGGCGGCTGTCGTGATCGCCGACCGGCCGCTGACGGACATCGTGCCGCTGCAGCTCGCCGACGCCGGCACGGACGAGAACGGCGACAAAGTCTTCCGTACGGTCACGCAGTTCTCGATGAAGCCGATCGAGCAGATCGGCATCTTGAAGATGGACTTCCTCGGCCTGCGCAACCTCGACGTGATCGAGGACGCGCTCGACATCATCGAGCGCTCGAGCGGCCAGCGCCCGGACATGACGACGCTGCCGCTCGACGACGCGCGAACGTATGAGATGCTCGCGCGCGGCGACTCGACGGGCGTCTTCCAGTTCGAGTCCGAGGGCATGCGCGACGCGCTGAAGAAGGTCAAACCGGACGAGTTCAACGACCTGATCGCGCTCGGCGCGCTGTATCGCCCGGGCGCGATGGATCAGATTCCGGTCTACGCCAAGGGCAAGCGCAACCCGCAGGCGATCACCTACCCGGACGAGCGCCTGCGCGAGATCCTCGAGTCCTCCAAGGGGGTCATCCTCTACCAGGAGCAGGCGATGCAGATCTCCAAGGAGCTCGCGGGCTTCTCGGGGGCGAAGGCGGACGACCTGCGCAAGGCGATCGGCAAGAAGAACCGCGAGGCGATGGCGGCGCTGAAGCCGGAGTTCGTCGAAGGCTGCCGCGCCTCGGGCACGAGCTCGGACGTGATCGAATCGCTGTGGCAGACCAACGAACGCGCGGCCGACTACTCGTTCAACAAGAGCCACGCGGCCTGCTACGGGCTGATCTCCTACCGCACGGCATGGTTGAAGGCGAACTTCCCGGCCGAGTACATGGCGGCGCTGATCTCCTCGGTGATGTCGACGAAGGACAAGGTGCCGTTCTTCGTCGCGCGCTGCGAGGAGATGGGGATCGAGATCCTGCCGCCCGACGTGAACCTCTCAGACCACGCGTTCACGGTCGTCGAGGGCAACATCCGCTTCGGCCTCGACGCGGTCAAGGGCGTCGGCTACCAGGCCGTCGAGGCGATCAAAACGGCGCGCGAGGAGGGCGGCGAGTTCACCTCGCTGTGGGACTTCTGCGAGCGCGTCGACAACCGCGCGGTCAACAAGAAGGCGATCGAGGCGCTCGTCAAGTGCGGCGCGTTCGGCTCGACGAAAGCGACGCGCAAGGGCATGATGGAAGTGCTCGAGCACGCGCAGGCGGCCGGGCAGAAGATCCAGCAGGACGCGCAGATCGGCCAGGGCTCGATCTTCGACCTCGATGAAGCGCCGGCGCCGGCGGGCGGCGCGGCCGTGGCTCCGGGCTCGAGCCTCGCGCGGCCAATCCATCCGCCGATTCCCTCCGAGGAGTACGAGCAGGCGGAGCTTTTGAAAGTCGAGAAGGAATCGATCGGCCTGTTCATCTCCGCGCACCCGCTGAAGCCGCTGCGCGAGGCGCTACGTGCAAAGACGGACTGCTCGCTCTCGGCGCTCGCCGACAGGCGCGACAAGGACTGGGTTACGGTCGGCGGGATCATCGTCGAAGCGAAGAAGATCAAAACGCGCAACGGCGATCACATGATGTTCGCGACGCTCGACGACCTCGCGGGCAACGTCGAGATCCTCGTCTTCGGCAAGGCGCTGAACGAATTCGAGTCGGCGCTCGCGGTCGACGAGGTCGTGCTGATCAAGGGCCGCGTCGACCACAAGGAAGCGGGCAAGACGTGCCTCGTCGTGCAGAGCGCCGAGCGCTTTGCGCCGACGCAGGAGGAGATCGAGCAGGCGAGCGCCGCAAGCGCGCGCCGCGGCGCGGTCGCGACGGCGATCGCCGAGCCGGTGCGCCTGCGGGTCAGCGCCGACGCGATCGGCGCGGGCTTGATCGAGGATCTCAAGCACGCGATCCGGGAATACCCGGGCCCGGCCGAGATCCTGCTCGACATCGACACAGGCGAGCGGATCTGCCGGATTAGGCTCGGCGAGGCCTATCGCGTGCAGCACACGCCGACGCTGCGCGCCGAGCTGGAACAGGCGCTGGCGTCGTCTTCGGCGCCGCTGCCCGAAGCCGCAACGGCTTAGCCGCGAGCCTCGATCGCCTGCTTGCGTAGACGTTTCGCGAGCTGGATTTCCTTCTTCCCGGGCCCTTCGCGATTCTCGCCGGGCGTCTCGAGCACGCACGGAAGCTTCTGCAGCGATGGCGCAGAGAGAAACGCGCCGCAGCCCTTGCGGCCGAGCTCGCCCTTGCCGATGTTCGTGTGCCTGTCGCGGTTTGAGCCGAGCGGCGTCATCGAGTCGTTGAGGTGCAGCGAGCGAACGGTGCCGCGCCCGAGCTTCTTCGTGCTCTCGCGCAGCACGCGGCTGAGCTTCTCGGGCGTGCGGATGTCATAGCCGGAGGCGAGCAGGTGGCAGGAGTCGAGGCACACGCCGAGGCGCTTGCCGGCGCCGGCGGCGTCGATCAGCGCGGCGAGCTCCTCGAAGGAGCGCCCGAGCGTGCCGCCGGCGCCGGCGGTGTTCTCGAGGTGAAGCTCACAGCCCTCGCTGTCTGAGAGCGCCGCGGCGATCGTCTTTCCGGCGCGCGCGATCGCCTCGCCGACGTGACCGGTCTTCGCCGAGCCGGGGTGGAGGACCACGGCGCTCGCGCCGATCGCGTGGCCGACGCGCAGCGAGTGGGTCAGCGACGTCAGCGACTTCTTGCGGATCTCGCTGTCGTCTGAGGCGCAGTTGAGCAGGTAGACGGCGTGGATCAGCACGGCGTCGATCGGGCTGTCGGCCATCGCCTCGCGGAACGCGGCGACGTCCTCGTCGCGGTACTGCGTCGGTTTCCACATGCGCGGCGATTGGTTGAAGATCTGGATCGCCTGACAGCCGCGCTCGACGCCGCGCTCGATCGCTTTCGGCAACCCGCCGGAGGGGGAGACGTGTGCGCCGATTAGCATGCGAGCGGATTATGAGGGTTCGCTTCGCACCATCGCCCACCGGGGCGCTGCACATCGGCGGCGCGCGCACGGCGCTGTTCAACTGGCTGCTCGCGCGCCACGCCGGCGGCGAGCTGCTGCTGCGCATCGAGGACACCGACCGCGAGCGCTCGACGCCGGAGAACGTCGAGCAGATCCTCGACTCGCTGCGCTGGCTCGAGCTCGACTGGGACGAGGGTCCGATCATGCAGACCGATCGCACACCGCGCCACGGCGAGGCGCTGCAAGCTCTGCTCGACGCGGACCTCGCCTACCGCTCGAACGCGACGGCGGAAGACGTCAAGGCGTTCAAGGCACTCTACGGCGCCGAGCGCGGGTTCCGCGGCGAGGCGGAGCAGGACGGCGCCGTGCGCCTGCGCGTGCCGAACGAGGGCGCGACGGTCGTGCAGGACGCGATTCGCGGCGAGACGCGCTTCGAGCACGTGCACCTCGACGATCCCGTGATCGCGCGCGCGGACGGCTCGGTGCTCTACAACTTCGCCGTCGCGATCGACGATCTCGACGCTCAGATCACGCACGTCGTGCGCGGCGAGGATCATCTCTCGAACACGCCGAAGCAGGTGCTCGTGCTCGAGGCGGCGAAATCGGTCGGCTTCGGCGAGGGCGCGGCGCTGCCGGTCTACGCGCACCTGCCGCTGCTGCACGGCCCAGACGGCAAGAAGCTGTCCAAGCGCCACGGCGCGGCGTCGGTCGGCGAGCTGCGCGAGGCGGGCTTCCTGCCGGCGGCCGTGCGCAACTACCTCGCGCTGATCGGATGGGGAGCGGGCGACGACCAGACGGTGCTCGCCACAGAGGAGCTGATCGAGCGCTTCACGCTCGAGACGGTCAGTCGCAACCCGGCGCGCTTCGACGAGGTCAAGCTCAAATGGCTGAACGGCGTCTACATCCGCGCGCTGCCTGTCGAGCAGCTCGTCGCGGAGCTCGGGTCATACCTGGATGCCAATGGTCATGCGGGATCGCGCGATGATCCGCGCTTCGCGCGCGCGGTCGAGATCAGCCAGGAGAAGATCCACACGCTCGCGGACTTCTGGCCGCTTACGGGCCCACTGCTCGACGCGCCGGTCGACGATCCGAAGGCGCGCGAGCGCTGGCTTGGCGAAGCGGGGCGCGCAACGCTTGCGAAAGCCCGCGAAGCGCTCGAGGGGCTCGGCGAGTTCACGCAGGACGACGTCGCGCAAGCGCTCGAAGCGCTCGTCCAGCAAGAGGGCCTGAAGCCGCGCGAGGTCTACCAGCCGCTGCGCGTCGCGCTGTGCGGCTCGACGGTCTCGCCGGGCATCTTCGAGAGCGTCGCGCTGCTCGGGCGCGAGGAGACGCTCAGCCGGATCGACACCGCACTTGCTCGCGCCTGACGACGCGGGCTCAATTTCTCCTGCGCAGGTGCCGATAGGGGTTCTAACAAGCGGCCGACACGGATGGTCGAGAGTCTCCAGGCACTGCCCGCAAGAATGCAAGCAACCGCTACCAAGACAAAGCCAAAGCCACAGCCACAGGCCGCCGTCAAGGCGAAAGCGAAGCCGAAGGCGGAGAAGGCCGAGAAGGCCGCAAGCGTCGCGAAGCCGAAGAAGGCCCTCGCCGCAGGCGGCGCGCGCGGCGCACGCTCGGCGGCCGCCAAGGCCCCCGCTGCGAGCTCGCCGAGCGCGGCCTCGTCGAACGGCTCGACGGGCGAGCGCCACCAGAACGAGGGTCACGGCCGTCGCCTGACGATGGCCTTCGAAGCGCTCGAGGCATTCCCGGCGCTCGCGGAGTCGCGTGACCGGCTGATCTCGGTCGTCTCGAAAGAGCACGTCGCGACGGCGGACATCGTCACGGCGGTCGAGTCGGACGTCGCGCTGATAATCGCGGTGCTGCGCCTGGCAAACCAGGCTCAGGGCGGGCGCGGGCGGATCGACACGGTCGTCGCGGCGGTTGAGCTGCTGACGCCGCAGACGGTCCAGGGCCTCGCGACGCGCGTACGCACTTTTGACTTCTTCGAGCGCTCGAGCGTCTGGGAGGCGGCACCGGAGCGATTCCGCCTGCACGCGCTCGCAACGCAGCACGCGGCGGACCGGATCGCGGCCGAGGTCGGCTTCGAGCACCGCGACCGCCTGACGGCGACGAGCCTTTTGCACGACATCGGCAAGCTCGTGCTGCTGCACGCCTACCCGGGCTATCCGGCGCAGGTCCACCGCGGTGCGCGCACGCCGGAGGACCGCATCCACCAGGAGCGTCGCGAGCTCGGTGTCGACCACGCGCTCGTCGGCGGCGTGCTCGCGCGCCGCTGGGGTCTGCCGGGGACGATCGCGACAGCGATCGAGCGCCACCATAACCCTGACGTCGAAGGTGAGGCTGCGTTCGTGCGACTCGCGGACATGCTCGCGCACTACGAACAGGGCGCGCCGGTCTCGCCGGCGGAGATGCTGCGCACGGCGCGCACGGTCGGGCTCGGCCCGGCCGAACTGCGGCGCGTGATGTACGAGCTTCCAAGCGCGCCGAGCCAGCGCCGCCGTCACGTCGACCCGTGTCCGCTCTCAGGGCGCGAGCTCGGTGTGTTGCAGCGCCTCGCCGAAGGCAAGGTCTACAAGCAGATTGCGCACGAGCTGACGCTTTCGACGAGCACGGTGCGCACGCACCTGCACAACATCTACGGCAAGCTCGGCGCCGTCGACCGCGCCCAGGCGGTTCTCATCGCCACAGAGCGCGGCTGGCTCTAAGCCGCCGCCGCAGGCGCCGCTGTCGTAGCATCGACGGCGTGATGCGCCGATGATCTCGATCACGAGCAAGTCTCCTTACGCGGTCCTCGCGCTCGTCGAGCTGGGGCGAAGCGGCGGCACGGACCCGGTGCCGATCGGCGAGCTCGCGCGCAGGCGCGACGTGCCGGTGCAGTTCCTCGAGCAGCTCTTCGCGGTGCTCAGGCGCGCGGGCGTGATCAGCTCGCAGCGCGGCGTGAAGGGCGGCTACCGTTTCGCGCGCGAGCCGGAGGAGGTCAGCGTGCTCGAGATCGTCGAGCTGCTCGACGGGCCGCTCGGGCGCGACGCCGAGGGGCCGTTCGCGGACGCGGCCGCGGCGGCGCGCAAGGTGCTCGAAGAGACGACGATCGCGGACGTGATCGAGCGCGAGGCGCGCGAGGCCGGCGCGTCGATGTACCACATCTGAGGCCGCTCGCACGACAGCTGACTCAACGCCGGCGGGCACGTTGCGACGCCTGGCCAAGAATCGGTACGTTCATTGACTTCGCGTCATCTTGCGTTTACTTTGGCTGTGGAGAAGCGCTGGTAGGTCGTGGCCTCGGGGGTTCCGTGTGCGCGCGTTGGCCGGCGATGGAGACGACACAACACGGAGGGAACCCGGGCTGATGGGTCCGCTGCAAGCGATGGATCGCTCGATAGCTGCCGCACCGCCGCTCGACGCGCAGGCGGCGGGGTTCGCCGTGCGGCGCCTGCGCCGCGCGGCGCCGGCGCTCGTCTTGCTGCTCGCGCTCGCCGCGCTGCTCGCGCCGCTGCTGCGCGCCGGCGGCGTGCATGACGCTGCGCGCGGCGTGACGCTGCACGAGGCCGGGCTCGCGGGCGTGCCGGGGACGGCGCGCGCCGAGGTCTCGGCAGTTCTTGGCGCCGCGCAGCCGGCGTTTCGCGTGGCGGGCTCGGGTGGCTCGCTGCGGGCGACGAATGCCGCGAACGGGCTGAGCGCGGGCTTTGCGAGGGCCGGTGTGCGGCTGCTCTCACCCGGCATCGACGTCAGCTTGAGCCTTCGGGCGATCGGTGTGGGCAACTCGCTTCGAGCTGTAGCTCCAGCACGCCCGACTGCGCACGCGAACCGGGTCAGCTATGCGCGAGGCGGTGCGCTGACGGAGTGGTACGCGAACGGCCCGGCCGGCCTCGAGCAGGGCTTCACGCTGATGCACGCGCCGGGGCACGCTATGCAGGCGCGCGAACAGGGGCCGCTGACGCTGTCGCTCGCGCTGGGCGGAGCGGGGCACGTATCGCTCGCGCCGGGCGCGCGCTCGCTGACGCTGCGCAACGGCGCGCACACGCTCACTTACGGCGGCCTCACGGCGACGGATGCGAGCGGCCGCGCGCTGCAGAGCAGGCTGGCGCTCGAAGCAGGACGGCTGCTGATCCGCGTCGACGCGGCGCACGCGCGCTACCCGCTAACGATCGACCCGCTGATCGAAGCGGGCGGCAAGCTGACGGGCGCGGGCGAGGTCGGCGAAGGCCAGTTCGGCTCGAGCGTGGCGCTCTCGGCCGACGGCGACACGCTGCTCGTTGGCGCGCCGCACGACGCGAACGTCAATCGCGGCGCGGCTTGGTTCTTCACGCGCTCGGACTCGACGTGGGTGCAGCAGGGCTCTGAGCTGACGGGAGCCGAAGGAATGCCGGCGGGCGAAGAAGAACAGTGCGCCGAAGAATCGCCCGAAGAAGCCGGCGAATGTGCGTTCGGCGCGAGCGTCGCGCTGTCGGCCGACGGCAACACGGCGCTGATCGGCGAACCGTCGGCAACCGCGCGTCCGGGCAGCGCGTGGGTGTTCAAGCGCACGGGCACAGGCGCGGAAGCGAAATGGACGCGCGCGATGATTTTGCCGGGCGAAGGGGTATCTGTCGGCGGGCGCTTCGGCAAGAGCGTCGCGCTCTCGGCGGACGGTGCGACGGCGCTCGTCGGCGATCCGTCGGCAAACGGCCAGCGCGGCAACGCGTGGGTCTTCGCGCTGTCGGGCGCGACTGCGACGGTCCAGGGAGAGCTCGTCGACTCAGAAGCTGCGCACTTCGACCACGTCGGGCGCAGCGTCGCACTTTCGGGCGATGGCAGCACGGCGCTGATCGGCGTCCCGGGCGCGGCGGAATACACCGGTGCGGCGCTCGTGTTCACGCGCGCGGGCGAATCGTGGAGCCGCGAGCCAGGCGAGCTGACGGGCGAAGCGGAGACGGGCGCGGCGCGCTTCGGCAAGAGCGTCGCGCTGTCGGGCGACGGCGGCACGGCGCTCGTCGGCGGGCAGAACGACAACGAAACGATCGGCGCGGCGTGGGGCTTCGTGCGCTCGGGCGAATCGTACGTCGCGCAGGGCGGCAAGCTCGTCGGCCCGCAGGAAGTGGGCGTGCACTTCGGCATGAGCGTGGCACTGTCGGGTGACGGCAGCTTTGCGCTGATCGGCGCGCCGCGCGCGGGCGATGGCGAGGCGGTTCAGTACACGCACTCGGGCTCGAGCTGGACGGAACTCGGCGAACAGCTCGCGGGCGCGGGCGAGCTCGGCAAGGGCTGGCAGGGCGCTTCGGTCGCGCTGTCGAGCGACGCGAGCGTCGCGGCGGTCGGTGCGCCACACGACCACGCGCGCGTCGGCGCGGCATGGGTATTCGGCGAAGCGCCGGTCGTCGCCCCGCCGGCGCCTTCGGTGACGACGGTGCTGCCGGGCTTCGGCCCGGCGGGCACGGCGGTGAGGATCAAAGGCACGGGCTTTTCCAGTGCTACGGCGGTCTCGTTCGGCTCGGTCCCGGCGGCGAGCTTCAAGGCGAAGTCGGGCGTCACGATCGAAGCGGTCGCGCCGGCGGGCGAAGGCGTCGTCGACGTGACGGTGCAGACACCGGCGGGCGTGAGCACGGTGAACGCCGGCGACACTTTCCGCTTCACGGCGTCCGGCACCGGTGGCAATCCAAGCGGGCCGGACAAAAAAGGCGGCGGCACGACTTCGACGACGCCGGAAGGCACGACGACGACCACGACGACGACTGTGACGAGCAGCACGGGCACGAAGCCGCCGGTCGGCGGCGTGCTCGCCACGACGAGCAGTGCGGCGGCGGCGTGTCAGGTGACGCTGCGCAGCAAGCGCCTCGCGGTGACAAGCTACCGCACGGTCGCGCTGCGGCTGATGCGTTCGGGGGCGGGTTCGTGCAGCGGCAAGCTGACGCTGAACTTCAATCTGCGCCCGAAGGGCAAGCGTCCGAAGCTGAAGGCGATCGGCACGGCGTCGTACTCGATCTCCTCGGGCGCGAGCAAGGTGTTCAAGATCACGCTGAACAAGGCGGGCAGGAAGCTGTTCCGCGCGCATCGCGGCAGGCTCAACGTGAGCCTCGCGATCGTCCGCGCGGTCCCGGCGCCGCGCTTGGCGAAGAGCGCGAGCGTGCGTCTGACGTGGAAGAAAACGCACAAGGCAGTGACGCTGACGAAGTAGGCGCGGGCGCGGGCGTGCGCGAGCGGCCGTAACAAGCGGTGCTCGACTATCGTGCGTCTTATGCCCCGAATCCCGATCAACATTTCAGAGCTAGTCGGGGACACGCCGCTGGTGGCGCTTCCGGACCTGCTCGCGGACACGCCGGCGGCGGAGAACGGCGTCGAGCTGTTCGCGAAGCTCGAGTCGTTCAACCCGGGCGGCAGCGTCAAGGACCGGATCGGCGTGGCGATGATCGAGGCGGCCGAGGCCGAAGGCAGGATCGAGCCGGGCCGCACGACGATCGTCGAGGCGACGAGCGGCAACACGGGGATCGCGCTGGCGTTCGTCTGCGCGGCGAAGGGCTATGACCTCGTGCTGACGTTGCCACAGGGGATGAGCCGCGAGCGCGAGGGCCTGTTGCGCCTTTACGGCGCTCGCGTTGAGGTGACTGAGTCGCTCGGCGGCATGAGCGAGGCGGTCGCGGCGGCGCAAGCGATGGCGCGCGACAGCGACGTGTTCCTGCCGGATCAGTTCACGAACGCGGCGAACCCGGAGGCGCACCGCAAACGCACAGGGCCGGAGATCGAGCGGGCGCTCGACGGAAAGGTCGACGTGCTCGTCGCGGGCGTCGGCACGGGGGGCACGATCACGGGCGTCGGCGAGTACCTGCGCCGGAGCAACGCGAGCCTGCGCGTCGTCGCGGTCGAGCCGCGCGGCTCGTCGGTGCTCTCGGGCGGGCGCCCAGGTCCGCACCGCATCCAGGGGATCGGCGCGGGCTTCGTCCCGCCGGTGCTCAACCGCGAGCTGCTCGACGAGGTGATCGCGGTCTCGGACGACGACGCGATCCATACGGCGTGGGCGTGCGCGAAACGCGCGGGCCTGCTCGCGGGAATCTCGTGCGGCGCGGCGCTGTGGGGCGCGCTGCAGGTCGCGGCGCGGCCTGAATCGAAGGGCAAGCGGATCGTCGTGATCATGCCCGACTCCGGCGAGCGCTATGTCTCGCAGGCGTTCTTCGCACCCTGAACAACGACTGAGATTTTAAGGCGCCCCTTTCGGGGCGATCGTTTGGTCGCGCAGTGCAGGACGTTGCGTGTTCTTCCAGATTCTCGTAGCATTCCGCATCTTCTGGACAACTGAGCGGAACGCGAAGGATCGCGAAACAGGGGGAATGGACATCGTGCAATCGCGCTGGTCGAGTCGGCGGTTTCTCGTTGTGTCGGTGGCGCTGATCGCCACGCTGGCGCTCGCGGCGACGGCGCAGGCGTCGACTCACCATGCGTCCTCCTCGGCGCGAGCGCACGCGCTGAGCGCGTTCCGCCACGATCCGGCGCTCGTCGCGCTGGGCCGGCGCAGGGGATCGCGCCATGCGTCTCACGCACGCGCGGCTGTCGTCGGCGGCGCGCTCGCCTCGATCGAGCAGGTCCCATGGCAAGTGGCGGTCTTCGCCGAATTCGAATTCGAAGAAGAACTGTTCGGCCTGCTCTGCGGCGGCTCGATCGTCCGCGACATGAGCCACGTGCTGACGGCGGGTCACTGCGCGTTCAACCCGATCACGGGCGAGCAGCTGCCGGCGAGCGACTTCACGGTCGTCGCGGGCGTGTCGAGCATCAGCGAAGAAGAAATCGCCGAAGGCGCGACGTCACAGGCGAGGGAGGTAAGCGGCGCACGCGCGCATCCGTACTTCGACTACTTCGCCGGCCCGGGCACGCCCGACGACGTCGCCGAGCTCGAACTGGCGACGCGGCTGCAGCCATCGACGGCGGTCGGCACGGTTGCGCTGCCGTCGGCGAGCGCGCTGCCGGCAGAAGGCGAGAGCGCGGCGCTCTCGGGCTTTGGCGAAGAGGAACCGGTGAATGAAGAACTGGACGGCAAGCTCTATTCGCTCACGGAGCAGCTCGGCTTCAGCCGCCAGTGCGGCGGCGAAGCGAACGCCGTGTTCCTCTGCGCGACCAGCTCCAGCGGCAGCGCGTGCAGCGGCGACAGCGGCGGGGCGCTCGTCGGCGCCGGCCCGCAGCAGCAGATCGGTGTCGTCGACACGGTCGCGGTTGTCGGCGGCAAGCGCTGCACGCACGGTGCGCTGAACGGCTTCGCGAACGTCACCGCGCCGGAGATCCTCGACTTCGTCGACGGCAGCGAAGCTCCGCCGCTCGCGCCGAGAGGCGGCGGCGCAGGCATCCGCGGCTTCATCGAAGTCGGCCGATCGCTGGCGTGCGAACCGGGGGGCTGGAGCGGCAGCCCGGCGTACACGTATGCGTTCGTCAACAGCTCCAACGGGGAGGTCCTGCAGCAGGGGCCGGCGGCGTCGTACTCGCTGACGAGCGCCGATCTCGGGCGGGCGATCCTCTGCGAGGTCTATGCGACGAACGCGGGAGGGACAGGCGTCGGGCGAACGCCGGCGCTGCCGCCGATCGAAGCTGCGCGTACGGGTGCCGCCACGGGACCGTTGGTCGGCTCAGGCGGCGGGCCGGCGATGGCGCAGGCGGTGGGGGCGCCTGCGCCTGCGCCTGCGCCTGGACTTGGGCCGGCGCCCGGCACCGGCGTCCTCGGCTCGAGCGCTCAGGGCGTCAGCGTCTCGCAGATCGCGGCGCTGCTGAAGAAGGCGCTCGCGCCGTCGGGCAAGCTCGCGAAGATCGCGTCGCTGATGCGCTCGGGGAGCACGACGGTCACGTTCGCGGCGCCACAGGCGGGCAGCGTGAGCATCTCGTGGTATCTCGCCGGTGCGCGGGTGAGCTCGGCACGCGGCGGGGCCGCAAAGCCGCTGCTCGTCGCGTCCGGGCACAAGGCATTCGCGAAAGCGGGCAGCGGGCGGGTCGCGGTCGTCCTGACGAGCGCCGGCAAGCGCGCGCTGCGCGGGCGCAAGCACGTGGCGCTGACGGCGAAGGGCTCGTTCACACGCGCCGGCGCATCCGCGGTGACGGCCGCCAAGACGTTCGTGCTCGCCGGCTAGCGAAGCAGCCGCAACGCTGTAGATATCGGCGCTGCGGGCGCTACGCTTTGATCATGGCCGGCATCGAGTTCGCGCGGGTCGCGAAGGAGCTGCGTCGCGACGTGCAGGCGGCACGCACTCGCGACCCGGCCGCGCGCGACGTCGGCCAGCTGGAGATCGTGACGACGTGGCCGGGGATCCACGCGCTGCTCGCGCACCGCGTCGCGCACGCGCTCGACGCCGCGGGCGTCTCGCTGCTGCCGCGGCTGATCTCGATGCTGACGCGGATGGTCACGGGGATCGAGATCCACCCGGCCGCGCAGATCGGCGCGGGGCTGTTCATCGATCACGGCACGGGCGTCGTGATCGGCGAGACGGCCGTGATCGGCGACGACGTGACGCTCTACCAGGGCGTCACGCTCGGCGGCACGGGCTTCGCGACGGGCAAGCGCCACCCGACGATCGAGGACAACGTGACGATCGGCTCGGGCGCGAAGCTGCTCGGCCCGATCACGGTCGGCCACGGCGCGAAGATCGGCGCGAACAGCGTCGTGATCACCGACGTGCCGCCGAACTCCACGGTCGTCGGTAACCCGGGCCATCCGGTGCGCGTCGAAGGGCGCCGCGCGGAGGGGCCGGACGCGGACTGGATTCACCTGCCGGACCCGATCGCCGAGGCGATCCAGGGCCTCGCTAGCCGGATCGGCGCGCTCGAGCGGGCCGTGGCGGAGCTCTCGCAAGAGGAGCCCGGCCCGGTCGCGGAGGTCAGACCGCTGCGGACGGTGAAGGGCCCGAACCCGGCCGGCGGTTAGCGAGCGCGCAGTACACGCCGCGGGCAGTGGGAAACGTGCGGGAGGGCGTCGGCAGGTCGGCGACGGCGCGAAGCGTCGAACGCGAACACCTGCTGCTGTTGACCCGGGCGCCCGAGAGCTCCCGGCGGGCGTCCAGCATCCGACAATCGCCCGAAACAGGCGCAATCGGCTGAGCTAGCCTCAGCGCGCTATGCGCCGAACTCGAGGCTTGACGGCCGCCCTCATCCTCACCGCGCTCGTGGGTTGCGGAGCCGGCTGCGGGGGCCCCTCGCACGACGCGACGTTGAGCGTCGCCGCTCGTCGCGCGCAGCGGAGCATCGTCACGATCTGCGCCGGCTTCGAACGCGGCGGCGGTCAGGGCGGCCGGAGGCGCGAGCGCGATTGAACGGGACATCGGGGTCTTGGTCGCAGAAGTCAAGCGGCGCCGAGACCCCGCGATCGCCCGGCGGGCGATCGCGGCGTTCCGAACCGGCAAGCGGACCCCGGCGTGCGGGCCAGATCATGCGAACAGGATCGCGCTCGAGCTGCTTCCGCGAGTGCCTTCGCAGACCGCTCAGAGCGCGGGTGTGTCGGGGGGGCTGAACGGATTTCGCAGGGGTGCGATCGGCTACTACGCGACGCACTTCGGATCGAACGAAGATGTGGCGGAACGCGAATGCGTGACGACTTCGGCAGGGATGTACGAAAACGTGCCGGAACTCGAGAACTTCCTCTATCTGCTGAGCGTTGGCAACGCGCAGGCGCGACAGCTTCTCGCGCACTTGCGGGCAGACTGCCGGGCCGAAGGGCGCTGACGGGTCGTGCGTTGGCGGCCGGCTCGGCCGGGCGGTCAGCCGAGTGCGCACCTATGCTGAGGCGATGGCCGAAAACCCCCATGCCGAGCACCTCCAGGAGCTGCTGGCGGGCCTCAACGAGCCCCAGCGCGAGGCCGTCACGCACGGCGAGGGGCCACTGCTGATCCTCGCCGGCGCGGGCAGCGGCAAGACGCGCGTGCTGACGCACCGTATCGCGCATCTGATCTACACCGACGAGGCGCAGCCGAACGAGATCCTCGCGATCACGTTCACGAACAAGGCCGCGAAGGAGATGGCCGGGCGCGTCGAACGGCTGCTCGGCCGCCGTACGCGCGGGATGTGGCTGATGACGTTCCACGCCGCGTGCGCGCGGATCCTGCGCGTCGAGGCCGAGCGGCTCGGCTATACGCGCCAGTTCACGATCTACGACCAGGCCGACGCGCGAAGGTTGACGAAGCGTTGTGCGGACGCCGTCGGCGTCGACCCGAAGCGCTACACGCCGGCGGCGCTGCACAACCAGATCTCCGCGGCGAAGAACCGCCTGCGCTCGGCGAGCGACCTGCGCGAGGCCGTCGGCTCGCCATTCGAGGAGATGCTCGCGGATGTTTACGAACTCTACGAGCGCGACATGCTGCGGATGAACGCGATGGACTTCGACGACCTGCTGTTTCGCACGGTCAACCTGCTCGAGCTGTTCGAGGAGGTTCGCGAGCGCTACCAGCGCGCTTTCCGCCACGTGCTCGTCGACGAGTACCAGGACACGAACTACGCGCAGTACCGGATGCTGCAACTGCTCGTCGGTGGCGGGCGCTCGCCGGCCTCGGCGCAAGCGGACGGCAGCACGACCCGCCCGACCTACTCGGGCCCGGTCGGGCACCGAAATCTCGCCGTCGTCGGCGACGATTCGCAGTCGATCTACAGCTTCCGTGGCGCCGAGGTGCGCAACATCCTCGACTTCCAGGACGACTTCCCCGACGCGCGCGTCGTCAAGCTCGAGCAGAACTACCGCTCGACGGAGACGATCCTGCGCGCGGCGAACGCCGTCATCGCGAACAATCGCGGGGGCATCGCTAAGCGCCTCTGGAGCGAGCTCGGCCAGGGCTCGCAGATCCACCTGCGCGGGCTCGACGACGAGCACGGCGAGGCGCGCTTCATCGTCGGCGAGATCGAGCGGCTCGTCGACGAGGGCGCCTCGCGCGAGGAGATCGCGGTGCTCTATCGCACGAACGCGATGTCGCGCGTGATCGAGGACACGCTCGTGCGCCGTGAGATCGCCTACCAGGTGATCGGCGGCACGAAGTTCTACGAGCGCGCCGAGATCAAGGACGCCGTCGCGTACCTGCTGTTCCTCGCGAACCCGTTCGACGTCGTCAGCTTCACGCGGATCGCGAACTCGCCGCGGCGCGGGCTCGGGCAGACCTCGCTCGCGCGCGTGCTCGCGCACGCGGACGCAGCCGACATCTCCGTCTGGCAGGCCGCCTCGGCGCCCGAGGAGGTGCCGGGGCTCGGGACGGCCGCGATCAAGGCTCTGACGCGCTTCATGGACACGATGGCCGAGCTGCGCAAGCTCGCCGGTACGGCGGACGACGACGGCACGCCCGAGCACGAGGACGATGAGCTGTCGCTAGACATCGACGCGGCGAGCGGCAACGCCGGCGACGGCGTGCCGGTCGGCGACCTGCTCGAGGCAGTGTTGTCGCAGAGCGGCTACGTCGAGGCGCTCGAGGCCGAGCGCACGATCGAGGCGCAGGGGCGCCTGGAGAACCTCGAGCAACTCGTCGAGGTCGGTCGCGAGTTCGACGCCTCGGCCGAGCCCGAGAACGACACGCTCGAGGTCTTCCTGCAGGAGATCGCGCTCGTCGCCGACGCCGACGCGCGCAGCGACGACGAGGGACTCGTCACGCTGATGACGCTGCACAACGCGAAGGGGCTCGAGTACCCGACCGTGTTCATCGCCGGCTGCGAGGAGGGCGTCTTCCCGCACTCGCGCGCGCTCGACGAGGGCGGCCTGGAGGAGGAGCGCCGGCTGTTCTACGTCGGCGTGACGCGCGCAATGCGCGAGCTGTACCTGACCTACGCGCAGCGCCGCGCCGTGTTCGGTGCGCAGACGATCGGTCTGCGCAGCCGCTTCCTCGGTGAGGTTCCGGCCGAGTTGCTCGACGAGGTCGAGCCGAGCGGGCGCCCGCGCATCGGGGCGCCGACGGGATCGATCACAGCGGGCATCGGTCGCGGCAGGCGCGCGACGGCGCTGCAGGGCGCGTCGCCCTCCGGTGCCGGCGATGGCGGAGGCGGCGAGTGGGCTGCTTCGAGCGCCCCGCAGACTGCCGTCGCGTTCCGCCTCGGCGAGGACGTCGTACACGCGGCGTTCGGTGAGGGCGTCGTCACCGGCGTCGAGCCCGACGGCGTGATCGTCGTGCGCTTCGCCGGCGATGGCTCAGAGCGCAAGCTGATGGCCGAGTACGCGCCCGTCAGCCGCCGCTGAGCAGCCGCAGCGCGCGCAGTCGGAGGGCGGTCCTTTGCCGCCACGCGGAGTGTCTCGGGATGGCCAGAGCCGGGCGAGGAGGGTGGGCTGAGTCAGAGACGGAGCTTGTCTAATCGTCAACCTGAAAGTAGATGTGTAATGGAGAGGGTCGCAACTTGGGGATTCTGGCGGTGCCTGGCTTGCTCGGGCGTGGTCAATGCGCAGGCTGGGCGACTTCGATATCGGTTACAGAGAGAGGGTGGGGTTTGCCTGCTGTTCGAAGGCTCATATTTTCCGGCATGCTGGCGGCCTGTGTCCTGGTCTCGGCGGCGACGCTGGGCGCGACGAGCGCCGGCGCGGAAGTCACGCATCCATTCCTGACGAGCATCACCGAATTGAACGAAACGGCCCTCACGCAGCCGTGGGGGATGGCGGTCGATTCGAGCGGGAACCTGCTGCTCGCGGACGCGAGGAAACGCGTGATCTTTCGATTGGACCCGAGCAACGCCTTCCTGAACACGATCGGCGCCGGCAAATTTTCGGGGTTCTTCGTTCGCAGCGTAGCCGTCAATGACACGACCGGCGTGGTCTACGTCGGCGAATCCGGATCTGAAGAAGTCTTCGTCTTCAAGCCGAAGGGCGGCGGAGAATACGAACTGATCCAACAGGTGAAAATCGGTGGCTGGGTGTACGTCGCCGTCGACAACTCGAGCAGCGCGCGCAGCGGCGACGTGTATGTGAGCTCGTCCCAAGAACACTCGGCGGTCCACGTCTACGCGACGACCGCCGAAGGCAAGCTCGAAACGACCGGGGCCGGGAAATTGACTCCTCCGGGGGTGGAATGGGAACTGACCAACGGGGACGGCGCCGGCGCGATCGCCGTCGACGGCTCGACCGGCGACGTCTACATCGCCGAACCGGGGAAACACGTGCTTGACAAGTACAGCCCGAGCGGGACGCTGCTCGAACAGCTCAACGGGGCCGGGACACCGGCCGGATCCTTCGAACCCACCGGAATCGACTTCGACGAGGCTGACGGCCATGCCTTCGTCCTCGACGCCGCGCACAAGGTCGTGGACGAGTTCTCCAGCACATGGGCATACGAAGGGCAGATCACGGGGACCGGCGAATCGGAACCGTTCACCACGCCTCGCGGCGTGGCCGTACGCAGCGCCTCCGGGCCGACGCAGGGGCAGGTGTTCGTATCCGATGGCGCCGCTGTCGACGTCTTCGGACCTTCGGGTGGCGGCGGCGCGTCCGAATTCCCGCTCACGGTCGGAAAGAGCGGCACGGGAACCGGTACGGTGACCTCCTCGCCCGCCGGGATCGATTGCGGCGAAACCTGCACAGCCGAATTCGAAGAAGGCGCCGAAGTCACGCTGAGCGCGACGCCCGCCACGGGCTCGATGTTCGCGGGCTGGTCTGGCGCGTGCAGCGGCACGGGCGAATGCAAAGTGACGATCGGCGAAGCGCAGGAAGTGAAAGCCGAATTCGCGTTGACGCCGAGCTTCTCGGTCTCCGTCGAAGACACCGGCGAAGGCAGCGGGACGGTGACTTCCGCTCCGGCCGGGATCGACTGCGGCAGCGAATGCTCGGCGGAATTCTCCGAAGGGACGAAAGTCACGCTGACGGCCGCACCGGCCGGCGGCTCGAAATTCGTCGAATGGTCTGGTGAAGAGTGTGCCGGCAGCGCCGAAGTCACGTGCGAATTCATGATGCCGAGCCACGCTGTCGCCGTGAAAGCCGAATTCGGGCAGTCGACGACGGTTCCGCTGAGGGTCGTCAAGTACGGGCAGGGCACCGTCGTCTCGACCCCGCCCGGGATCGACTGCGCGGCAGGGTGCTTCACGGAATCGGCCGAACTCGAACCGGGCAGCGTGACGCTGACCGAGACGCCGGCCGCCGGATACGAATTCGCCGGATGGATCGGCTGCAAAGCCACGGCTGCGACCACGTGCGAAGTCGAATTGAGCACGCCGACCGAAGTCATGGCGATCTTCTTGAAAGCAGGCAGCGAAGGCAAAGAAGGCCCGCAGGGTGCTGCCGGGGCCGAAGGCAAAGAAGGGAAAGCAGGCTCGCCCGGCGCAACGGGGTCAACCGGCGCAACGGGATCGGCCGGCGCGCAGGGGCCGGCCGGAGCCGCGGGCCAGAAAGGGGCGGACGGGGCCACCGGCTCGGCCGGCCCGGCCGGCCCGGCTGGACCCGCTGGGCCTGCGGGTCCTGCCGGGCCGCAGGGTCCCGCGGGCGTCGACGGTAAGGTCCAGCTCGTCAAGTGCACGACGGTCAAACAGGGCAACAAGAAGGTGCAGAAGTGCACGACGAAGCTCGTCTCGGGACCGTTGACGCTGAAGGCCGCGATCGCGTCCGCCCGCGCGACCCTCTCGCGCCACGGCGTCGTCTACGCGGCGGGCATCGCAAGCACGAGTCGCGGTCGCCTCAGCCTGCGTATGCGCTCCTCGCGCCGGCTACGCGCCGGCGCCTACACGCTGACGCTCGTCACCGGCAACGGCCGGCACAGGCGCGTCCGCACGCAGTCGTTCATGCTCGGCTGAGCCGGTACGGGGCCGGCCTCGCGCGTGGCCGGCCCGCCGAGCGCCCGCCTATCCTGGGGGCGATGTCCGTAGCCGCCCCCACGTACGCCCCCGCGAGCCGCCGATGAGCGAGGCGCGGATCATCGACGGCAAGGCAGTAGCGGCCGCGGTTCGTGCCGAAGTCGCTGAGCAAGTTGCCGCGCTGCGCGAGCGCACCGGCCGCGTGCCGGGGCTCGCGACGGTGCTCGTCGGGGACGATCCCGGCTCGGCGGTCTACGTTGCCGGCAAGCAGCGCGCTTGCGCCGAGGTCGGGATGAAGCCGTTCGACGTGCGCCTGCCGGCCGACGCCTCCTTCGAGGCCGTCGCCGGGGAGCTCGACGGGCTGAACGCCGACGAGCAGGTCAGCGGCATCCTCCTGCAGCTGCCCGTTCCCGGCCACCTCGACGGGCCGACGCTGACGAACATGGTTCCGGCGGAGAAGGACGTAGACGGACTCACGCCCGTCAACACGGGTTTGCTCTCGCTCGGCCTGCCGGGTCTTCGCTCGTGCACGCCGCAAGGGGTGATGGCGCTGCTCGCGCACACGGGCGTCGAGCTCGAGGGCGCCGAAGCGGTCGTCGTCGGGCGCTCGAACCTGTTCGGCAAGCCGATGGCGCAGCTGCTGCTCGCCGAGAACGCGACAGTCACCGTTTGCCACTCGCGCACGCGCGACCTGCGCGAGGTCTGCTCGCGTGCCGACGTGCTGATCGCCGCCGCCGGGCGCCCGCGCCTGATCGGCGAGGGCTTCGTCAAGCCGGGAGCGGTCGTGATCGACGTCGGCATGAACCGCCTGACGCCTGAGGAAGCCGGTAACAAGAGCGGGCTCGTCGGCGACGTCGACTTCGCCGCGGCCGTGCAGGTCGCCTCGGCGATCACGCCCGTCCCGGGCGGCGTCGGCCCGACGACTATCGCGTTCCTGCTGCGTAACACGCTGCAGGCTGCCGAACGGCAGGCGGGGCTCGCCGGATGAGCCCGCGCAAGGTGCGCGCAGGCGAGCTGCTCGCGCTGGCCGGAGCCGTGTGCGTGATCGTCTCGCTGTTCGTGCCGTCGTATGAAGGACCAGAGGGAGTACGCAAGGCATTCGACACGTTCGGCCCCGGCGTCTTCCTGCTGCTCGCCGCGGCGGCGAGCGCGCTCGGGTTGTTCGTCGCGACGCTGAGCGAGCGCAGCACGGCCGTGCCGGTCGCGACGATCGTCTGGACGAGCCTGCTCGGCCTGATCGCGACGATCGCCGCGCTCGTTCGCGTGTTCGAGCGCCCCGATCACGCGACGTCCGTGTGTGCCGGGCCGTGGCTCGCGCTCGCCGGCGCGCTCGCGATCCTGCTCGGTGCATGGCAGGCGATGCGCGACGAACGCCATTCGTTGTACCCGCCCGCGACCCCGCCCGCGCGTCCTGCGCCGTAGCCAAGCCATGAGCGCTCGACCCGTCTCGCTGAGCGCCGCCCGCCGGATCGTCGCCGTCGGCGCGCTCGCGCTGGCCGTCTTCATGTTCTTCTTCAACTGGTATGGCGGCAGCGTCACGGGCCTGCCGATCGGCGCGCATCTCGTCGGCGCGACCGTCAGCACGACCGGCTGGCAGACGTTCACGGTCAGCCGCTGGGTCTGGCTGCTGACGATACTCGTCGCGCTCGGCTCCGTCGTCGCGGCGTCGCGCGGATACGAGGACGACGGCCCGCTTCCGCTCGGCGCGCTCGTCACCGGCCTCGGCGCGCTCGCGAGCGCGCTGATCGTGATCCGCATCCTGCATCATCCCGGCCCGAAGATCAGCGGCACCTCGGTGCACATCTCCTATGGCATCAAGACCGGCATCTGGCTCGGCCTCGTCGCGGCGCTTGCGATCGCGCTTGGCGGATACCTGCAGACGCTGCCCGAGAAACCGCGTAAGGCCAAGGATGCCCCGCCGGAGGACCCGGCCGCGGTGTTCAGCGGGCTGACGGTTCGCACCTCGCCCGAGCCTGCGGGTGTCAAGTCGTCCGAGCCCGCGGGCGCCGCTCCTCCGGAGACCGGCCCGGCCGAGGGCGCAGCTTCGGCGCAGCCGTCCGGCGAGTCGGCGCCGCCAAGCGCGTGACGGGCGCCGGCTGCGCGCCGCTCGGCGCATAGAATCGGCGCCGTGATCGACCGCGACGAGGTACTGCACGTAGCGCGCCTTGCGCGACTGGCGCTCAGCGAGGAGGAGCTCGAGCCGATGGCGCGCGAGCTCTCGGCCGTGCTCGACCACATCGCGAAGATCTCCGAGCTCTCGCTCGAGGACGTCCCGCCGACGTCGCACGTCGTCGAGCTGACCGGCGCGCTGCGCCCCGACGAGCCGCGCGCGTCGTTCCCGCGCGAGGTCGCGCTCGAGCAGGCGCCTGCCGTCGGCGGCGACGGCTTCCTCGTCCCGAGCCCGCAGGCGTGAGCGCGGACATGCTCGAGCTGTCCGCCGCGCAGGCCGTCGCGGCGATCGAGGCCGGCGAGCTCTCGGCGCAGGAGCTGTTCGCGTTCTACCGCGAGCGCGCGCAGGCCGACTCCGACGCGAACGGCGACGGCTTGAACTGCTTCACGTGGGTAGCCGAGGAGGATGACCCGAGCCACGCCGGCGGCCCGCTCGCGGGTGTGCCGCTCGCCGTCAAGGACCTCTTCTGCACCGAGGGCGTGCCGAGCCAGTCCGGCTCGCGGATCCTCGAGGGCTATCGCCCGCCGTACACCGCGACGTCCGTAGCGCGGCTGAAAGACGCCGGCGCGACGCTGCTCGCGAAGACGAACCAGGACGAGTTCGCGATGGGCTCCTCGACGGAGAACTCCGCTTACGGGCCGACGCTGAACCCGTGGGACCGCACGCGCGTGCCCGGCGGCTCCTCGGGCGGCAGCGCGGCGGCCGTCGCGGCCGGCCTCGCGCCGTGGGCGCTCGGCACCGATACGGGCGGCTCGATCCGCCAGCCGGCCGCGCTCTGCGGGATCGTCGGGCTGAAGCCGACATACGGCGCCGTCTCGCGCTACGGGATGATCGCGTTCGCGTCCTCGCTCGACCAGGCCGGTCCGCTGACGCGCGACGTCACCGACGCGGCGCTGATGTTCGAGTGGATGGTCGGCCAGGATCCTTGCGACGCGACGTCGCTGCAGTTCCCCGAGCCGATCGCCGAGCCGAAAGCGGAGCGGCTCGACGGCATTCGCCTCGGCGTCCCGGCCGAGCTGCGCGTGCCCGCCGGCGACTTCGCCGACGCCGAGGTCGAGCCTGGCGTGCGCGACGCGTTCGAGCGCGCGCTGAAGCTTGCAGAAGAGCTCGGCGCGTCCGTTCAGGAGATCAGCCTGCCGCACGCGCCGCATGCGCTCTCGGCCTACTACGTGCTCGCGCCGTCTGAGGCGAGCTCGAACCTCGCGCGCTTCGACGGCGTCCGCTACGGGATGCGTGCACCCGACGCGAGCGACCTGCTCGACATGTACACGCGCACGCGCCACGACGGCTTCGGCATGGAGGTCAAGCGGCGGATCATGCTCGGCACGTACGCGCTCTCTTCGGGCTACTACGACGCCTACTACGCAAGCGCGCAGCGCGTACGCACGAAGATCTCAGAGGATTTCAAGACGGCGTTCGACAGCGTCGACCTGATCGTCACGCCGACGTCCGCGAACGTCGCGTTCGGGCTCGGCGAGAAGACGGCCAACCCGTGGTCGATGTACCTGAGCGACTACTTCACCGTGCCGATGTCGCTCGCCGGCATCCCCGCGATCTCGATCCCGTGCGGGCTCAGCTCCGACCCCTCCGGCGACGGCGCCGCGCAGCCCGGCGGCGGCCTGCCGGTCGGCCTGCAGATCGCCGGTCCGGCGTTCAGCGAGAACCGGCTGCTCGACGCCGCTTACGCGTTCGAGCAGGCGCTCGGCTTCGCCGAGGGGTCCGCGCGTGTCTGAGGATGCGGCGCCCGTGAGCGGCGGTCAGGCGGCGAGCGGCGGGCCGGGATCGAACGGCGCCGGGCCGGCGCTCGAGCCCGTCATCGGCCTCGAGATCCACGTCCAGCTCGCGACCCAGACGAAGATGTTCTGCGGCTGTGAGCTCTCCTTCGGCGAACCGCCGAACACGCGCACGTGCGCCGTCTGTCTCGGCCTGCCCGGGAGCTTGCCCGTGGCGAACGCGAAGGCCGTGCACTTCGGCCTGATGATCGGGCTCGCGCTCAGTTCCGAGCTGGCCCCGCGATCAATATTTCATCGAAAGAATTATTTTTATCCCGATCTTCCGAAGGGGTACCAGATCTCCCAGTTCGACGAGCCTCTATGCCTCGGCGGGCGGCTCGGTGACGTGCGGATTCACCGCGTGCATCTCGAGGAGGACGCCGCGAAGCTGATCCACGTCGGTGAGAGCGGGCGGATTCACGGCTCGGACGCGAGCGTCGTCGACTTCAACCGCGGCGGCACGCCGCTCGCGGAGATCGTCACCGAGCCCGACATCCGCACGGCCGAGCAGGCGAGCGAGTGGCTGAAGCTCTTGCGCGTGACGCTGCGCCAGCTCGGCGTCAGCGACGTGAACATGGAGGAGGGCTCGCTGCGTTGCGACGCGAACATCTCGCTGCGCCCGGCCGGCACCGACACGCTCGGCGTCAAGACCGAGCTGAAGAACATGAACTCGTTTCGCTTCATCGAACGCGGCATCAAGGCCGAGATCGAGCGCCAGCGGAAAGTCATCGAAAGTGGTGGAGAGGTGACGCAGGAGACGCTTCACTACGACCCCGCCTCCGGCGCGATCTCCTCGCTTCGCTCGAAGGAGGAGGCGCACGACTACCGCTACTTCCCCGAGCCCGACCTCCTGCCGGTCGCGATCGACGAGCAAATGCTCGCGGCCGCGCGCGAGGCGATGAGCGAGCTGCCCGCCGAGCGTGCGGCGCGCTTCGAGGCAGAGCTGCGGCTGAGCGCCGACAGCGCGCAGCAGCTCGCGTTTCGCAGCGAGCTCGGCGAGTACTTCGAGGCTGCGCTCGCCGCGGCGGCCAACCCGCCGGCCCCCGCGCAGGCGCTCGCGAACTGGGTCAGCGGCGACCTGCTCGCGCGGCTCGGCGACGGCGAGGATCCCGCCGACTCGCGCGTCGAGCCGGGCGCGCTAGCTTCACTCGTCGGCCTCGTCGCGAGCAAGCAGATCAGCGTCGGCGCCGGACGCCAGGTGCTCGACAAGCTGATCGCCCAAGGCGGCGACCCGGCCGCGATCGTCGAGGCAGAGGGTCTTGCGGCGATTGGTGGGGGAGACGAGCTCGCCGCGATCGTCGCCGCCGCGCTCGCCGCGAACCCCGACGCCGCCGAGCGTGTGCGCTCCGGCAACGCGAAGGCGGTCGGGCCAATCATCGGGGCTGTGATGCGCGAGACGAAGGGGCGCGCTGATGGGGGCGAGGTCACGCGGCTCGTCAACGAGCAGCTTGGGATCTGACTCGCGCCTGACACTCGCAAGCCTCGCAGCATCGACATTTTGGACTTCCGGCCAATGGCGACCGGGCGCCTGCGCGCAAGGATGGTCGAGATGAATCCCTCATCCCTCAACAGCAGTGCAGCTCCTCGGCGGTTCATCCTGCTGCCCGAGGAGTCGGTGGATGGACGCGGTCAGCGACCGCGGATCAGGCGCTACCACCTCTCCCGCGTCGATCCGCGGCCCGGCACGAGCCGGGTCGGTGTCGCTGCCGCTCGGAACGCCCGCGAGCTCGGTCGGCCAGACCGGGTGTAGCTTCGGCGTCCACACCGAATCCGTCTCCGGCTTCCCTCTGGCCGGGGGCGGGCGGGTGCGGCCGGACAGGGTCGCGGTTCCCTGTCCGGCCGCGAACCCGAAGCGCAGCCGATCCGCGCGCTTAGCGAGTACCCTGAAGCCATGAACGAATCCTCTTCTCGCTCGCTCGGCCGGACGGTGGTCGCGGGCCTCGTCCTGCTCGTCGCCGCCTGGCTGCTGCTGCACTTCGTGATCGGCATCGTCACCGCGATCGCGAGCGTGCTCGTCGTCGTCCTGGCGATCGTCGCGATCATCTGGGCTCTGCGCGTCCTCTTGTAGGGCGCGCCCGCGATGGCCTACCTGATCATCGCCGCCTGCTTCGGGCTGGCAGGCGGCATCGTCGGCAAGCTCAAGGGCAGCTCGTTCGTCCTCTGGTTCCTGATCTCAGGTGCCGTGCCGTTCTTCGGCCTGCTCGCCGCGATCGCGTATCGCTTCGAGCGCGATGAGCTACGCCGTGCCTGCCCGAACTGCGGGCGCGTGACGAAGATCTACGATGCGCTCTGCACGCGCTGCGGCGCCGAGCTCGACTTCCCTGAGACCGCGCTCGCGCCTGAATCGTGGCAGCGGCCGACGCCGAGTGGCCCGTAGACGTCGCTGTTGCGGGCCGGGCCATCGTCCCATCAAGTAGAATCCACCCACAATCCGTTCCTCGCGGCGCGTAGGTCCTACCAAGTGGGGGAGCAATGACTGGCAATCGCAGGAAGTCGTCGGTGACCGCATCTGGCGCGGGCGCGAAGCGATGGCTTCGATTGGCGATGCTCACCGTAGCCCTGATCGTGGTTTGCGCCTCGAGCGCGAGCGCTTCCGAGGGGATCTACCCACTCCACGGCGTAATTCGAGACGGCGAAGGCAAATTCGTCTCGGGGGCAAGTGTCGGCGCAAGCCCCGTAGGGGCAAGCGAACCGTCGGCCGGCACAACGACCAACGCGCAAGGCGAATATTCACTGCCGCTTCCAGAAGGACGCTACGACGTACACATCGAGGCCTCGGTGGGGCTTTCGGAATTCTATGATCTCGTAGGTCAAACGACGGCCAAAGTCGATGGCGACACGGAACTGGACTTTGATCTGCCCAAGCTCGGGACGGTCACGATCACGGTTCTCGATGCGAACGGCTCCGCCCTGCCCAATGCCGGAGTCTCTCCGACATATGGTCAGCAAAGAATCGAAGAGGGGATCTATCACGCTCGCAACCAGGTGGGCGGCGACGTCTATCCCACTTACTGCACGACCGATGCCAACGGCCAATGCACTTTCGAGATGCTGCCTAACGCCTCAGTTGAATTCACGGTCGATCCTCCGAGTGGGCTTTCCTTCACAGGGACTGCTACGGCAAGCATCGAAGGCGCCACGGCGGCGCTCCAGGCGCCTCGCGGGATCTACCCACTCCACGGCGTAATTCGAGACGGCGAAGGCAAATTCGTCTCGGGGGCAAGTGTCGGCGCAAGCCCCGTAGGGGCAAGCGAACCGTCGGCCGGCACAACGACCAACGCGCAAGGCGAATATTCACTGCCGCTTCCAGAAGGACGCTACGACGTACACATCGAGGCCTCGGTGGGGCTTTCGGAATTCTATGATCTAGTAGGTCAAACGACGGCCAAAGTCGATGGCGACACGGAACTGGACTTTGATCTGCCCAAGCTCGGGACGGTCACGATCACGGTTCTCGATGCGAACGGCTCCGCCCTGCCCAATGCCGGAGTCTCTCCGACATATGGTCAGCAAAGAATCGAAGAGGGGATCTATCACGCTCGCAACCAGGTGGGCGGCGACGTCTATCCCACTTACTGCACGACCGATGCCAACGGCCAATGCACTTTCGAGATGCTGCCTAACGCCTCAGTTGAATTCACGGTCGATCCTCCGAGTGGGCTTTCCTTCACAGGGACTGCTACGGCAAGCATCGAAGGCGCCACGGCGGCGATCCAGTCTCCCTATATCCACACTCACCCACTCCACGGCGTAATTCGAGACGGCGAAGGCAAATTCGTCTCGGGGGCAAGTGTCGGCGCAAGCCCCGTAGGGGCAAGCGAACCGTCGGCCGGCACAACGACCAACGCGCAAGGCGAATATTCACTGCCGCTTCCAGAAGGACGCTACGACGTACACATCGAGGCCTCGGTGGGGCTTTCGGAATTCTATGATCTAGTAGGTCAAACGACGGCCAAAGTCGATGGCGACACGGAACTGGACTTTGATCTGCCCAAGCTCGGGACGGTCACGATCACGGTTCTCGATGCGAACGGCTCCGCCCTGCCCAATGCCGGAGTCTCTCCGACATATGGTCAGCAAAGAATCGAAGAGGGGATCTATCACGCTCGCAACCAGGTGGGCGGCGACGTCTATCCCACTTACTGCACGACCGATGCCAACGGCCAATGCACTTTCGAGATGCTGCCTAACGCCTCAGTTGAATTCACGGTCGATCCTCCGAGTGGGCTTTCCTTCACAGGGACTGCTACAGCCGGCGTCAAGGGACGCTCCGCGGTGATTAGGTCCCCTTATGGCGGGTCGGGGGGAGCGAGTCCTACGGTGATCAGTCTGTCTCCGAAGAAAGGTTCGCCGTCAGGGGGAGAGGCAGTGACAATCCGCGGGAAGAACCTCACCGGCGCAACCGGCGTCAAGTTCGGAGCGAGTGCCGCCCTGGACTTCACGGTCGAATCGGCGACGGCGATAAGCGCCGACGTGCCCCCGGGTGTCGCGGGATCGACGGCAGAAGTGACCGTCGCGAATGCCGCCGGCTCGAGCTTGCCGAGTACAAAGGCGGTATTTACTTACGAACGCGCGACGATCTCGACGCTCAGTCCGGACTCGGGGCCGATCGCCGGGGGGACTCGCGTCACGATTACCGGAGCGGGTTTCGCCACGGGGAGCGGTGGAACGGGCTTTGTGTTCGGCAAAACGCCGGGCACGGACGTTAGCTGTAGCTCCAGCACGATGTGCACCGTCCTCACGCCACCGGCCAAGAAGGCGGAGGTTGTTGATGTGCGTGCGACGGTCGCGGCCGTGAAGGGCAAGAAGGCCCCAGCTACGGATCAGTACACCTACCAATAGGGCGAGTGGCTGCCAACCGCCGTGCCTAGGAGGCTCGGGTCGTGATTTCGGCACTTTGCGATAAGGGCTGCCTAACCCGAATTCGGCTTGCCTAAGCCAAACATTGCCCTAGTGTGGGTCTCAGATGAGCGTCGAAAACCCTGCCGCCGCGCCCCTGCGCGAGTCGTTGATCGTCAGCTTGATTCGTCGAGCGGGCTTCGCCGACGAGCGCGAGTTCGTGCTACGCGTCGTGCAGCCGGCGCTCGTCGGGCTGATCGACGGGACCGTCTCCTCGCTCGCGCCGATCTTCGCCGCCGCGATCGCCTCGAGCTCGCACACGGCGCTGCTCATCGGGCTCTCGACAGCGCTCGGTGCCGGCGTCAGCATGGGCTGGTCCGAGGCGCTGTCCGATACCGGCGAGCAGACCGGCCGCGGCTCGGCGATCGTGCGTGGCGCGATCACCGGCGGGACGACGACGCTCGGCGGCCTGTTCCACACGCTGCCGTTCGTCATCTCCGACGTGCACAAGGCGCTCGTCGTTGCCGGCGCCGTCGTCGCCGTCGAGCTGTTCGCGATCGCCTGGCTGCGCAATCGCTTCCTCGCCGTTTCGATGCGCTCTTCGTTGCTCGTCGTGACCGGCGGCGGCGCGATCGTGCTCGCGATCGGCGTCGCAATCGGGTCCTCCTGAGGCCGAGCCTCGCCCTCGACAGCGACGCGGCAGCCGGGTCCGGGCCGCGGCGCCCGCAAGATCTCCGCCAGAAGGCGGGAAATACGCCGCGTTGCGCGAAAAACCCACTGGTACACTGGGTTTTCCTAACTCTCCGAGAAGCGGAAGGAGGTCGATGAGATGCGCGCGGTCGATGCCGTGATGGAATGTCTGAAGGCGGAGGGCGTAGACGTCGTCTTCGGCCTCCCCGGTGGCGCTAACCTGCCGACGTACGACGCGTTCGTCAACGGCGGCCTGCGCCATATCCTCGTGCGCCACGAGGCCGGCGGCGGGCACGCTGCCGAGGGCTATGCGAAGGCGACCGGCAAAGTCGGCGTCGCGTTCGCGACGAGCGGCCCCGGCGCGACGAACCTGATCACGCCGATCACCGACGCGATGATGGACTCCGTTCCGGTCGTCTTCATCACCGGCCAGGTGCGCACAGAACTGCTCGGCACCGACGGCTTCCAGGAGGCCGACACGATCGGCATCACGATGCCGGTCGTCAAGCACTCGTTCATGATCGTCCGGCCCGAGGAAATCCCGCGCGCGATTCACGAGGCCTTCCACATCGCCCGCTCGGGGCGCCCGGGGCCCGTGCTCGTCGACATCCCGCAGGATCTCTCGCGAGCGGAGATCGACTACGAGCCGGTCACCGACATCCGCCTGCCCGGCTACCAGCCGCGCGTCGAGGGCAACCAGAAGCAGATCCGCCAGGCCGCGAAGGCGCTCGCCGCCGCGCAGCGCCCCGTGATCTACGCCGGCGGCGGCGTCGTCAACGCCGAAGCCGCGGCCGAGCTGACCGAGTTCGCGACGTCCGACCGCTTCCCCGTGACGTGCACGCTGATGGGCCTCGGCGCCTTTCCTGCGCCGCACGAGCAGTGGCTCGGGATGCTCGGCATGCACGGCACGCGCGCGGCCAACTACGCGATGGACGAGGCCGACCTGATCTGCGCCGTCGGCGCGCGCTTCGACGATCGCATCACCGGCAAGCTCTCCGAGTTCGCGCCGCGCGCGAAGTTCATCCACATCGACGTCGATCCGGCCGAGATCTCGAAGAACGTTCCCGCGCACATCCCGATCGTCGGCGACGCCAAGCACGTGCTCGCGAAGCTGTTGATCGAGTACCGCGCGATCGGGCCCGATCCGGCGCGCCTCGAGTCGTGGTGGAGCAGGATCGACGGCTGGAAAGCGAAGTACCCGCTCGCCTACGAGGACAGCTCCGACAACGAGATCAAGCCGCAGTACATGGTCCAGGCGCTGTATGAGGCGACCGGTGGCGACGCGATCGTCACGAGCGATGTCGGCCAGCACCAGATGTGGACCGCGCAGTACTACGACTTCCCCAAGCCGCGTCGCTGGATCAACTCCGGCGGGCTCGGCACGATGGGCTTCGGCCTGCCTGCCGCGATGGGCGCCGCCGTCGGCTGTCCCGACCAGGTCGTCTGCTGCATCGCCGGCGACGGCTCCGTGCAGATGAACGCGCAGGAGCTCGCGACGTGCGCTCAGGAGAAGATCCCGATCAAGGTCTTCATCATGAACAACGGCTACCTCGGCATGGTCCGCCAGTGGCAGGAGCTCTTCTGGGACGGCAAATACAGCCACGTCGAGACCGGCGAGTTCCCCGACTTCGTCAAGCTCGCCGAGGCCTACGGCGCGACCGGCATGCGCCTCGAGGACAAGACGACGCTTGTCGAGGACATGAAGCGCGCGATCGAGACGCCCGGTCCGGTGTTCGTCGACGTGCGCGTCACGCGCGAGGAGAACACGTACCCAATGATCCCAGCCGGGCAAGCCGCCCGGGAGATGGTGGGATGAGCGCCGTGGGTGAGCCTGGAACCAAGGAGCCGCTCAGCCTCGAGGAGCTCGAAGCCTCGACGAACATGCGCACGGGGCGCAAGCACGTGCTCTCGATCCTCGTCGAAAACAAGTCCGGCGTGCTCACGCGCATCGCCGGCCTGTTCGCGCGGCGCGGCTTCAACATCGACACGCTGACGGTCGGCCCGACCGACGACGAGCACATCTCGCGCGTCACGCTGACCGTCGACGGGGCGCTGCACCCGATCGACCAGGTCACCAAGCAGCTGCACAAGCTGATCAACGTCCTGAAGATCCGCGACCTCGAGCCGAAGGACACCGTCGCGCGCGAGCTCGCGCTGTTCAAGGTCTCCGCTGACGGCACGCAGCGAGGCGAGCTGATGCAGATCGCCGAGATCTTCCGCGGCAAGGTCGTCGACGTGACCAAGCGCGCCGTGATCGTCGAGATCACCGGCACGACCGACAAGATCGAGGCGTTCGAGGACATGGTCCGGCCGTTCGGGCTGATCGAGATGATGCGCACCGGCGAGATCGCGATCTCGCGAGGGCGCACCGAGACCTAGCCGGTGCTCGAAGCCGGCTTTGGCACGCAGACGGGCCAGGACGGTCCGTTTGCGCTGAACGAAGCCGAGCAGGAGCGACTACAGCAGCGCCTGCGCGCCGCCGTCAAGCGCGCACGGCGCGGCGGCGAGCAGACGCTCGCGACGATCTCGCTCGCGCTCGCGCCCGAGGTCGACCCGACGCAGGTCGTCTGCGCCTCGCGCCGCCGCGGCGAGAACTGGTTCGTCTTCGAGCAGCCCGAGCGCGGGCGCGCCGCGCTTGCCGGGGCCGGAGCGGCCGTCGAGCTGCAGGCCGCCGGAGCGGAGCGCTTCGAGCGCGTCGCCGAGCGCTGGCGCAAGCTGTCCGCAAGTGCGATCGGCGACGCCGCCGAGGACGCCGACAGCGGCGGCCCTGTCGCTGTCGGCGGCTTCTCCTTCGCGCCCGACGGCGGCCGATCGCCGCACTGGGCCGGCTTCGAGCCGGCGTCGCTCGTCGTGCCCGAGGTCGCGCTGAGCCGCCGCGAGCGCGACGGGCGCACGCACGTGCGGATGACGCTCGCCGCGCTCGTCTCGCCCGACGATCTCGCCGAGGAGCTGCTTGCTCGCCTGCTCGCCCGCGTCGCCGAGCTGCGCGAACGCCCGCTGCCGCTGCTCGACCCCGAGCCGGCCGGACGGTTCCTCGTCGCCGGCGCGATGCCGCCCGAGCACTTCGAGTCCGCTGTTGCGCGCGCCGGCGAGCTGATCGGCGCCGGGCGGATCGAGAAGATCGTGCTCGCGCGCGAAGTGCAGGTGCACGCGCCGGCGCCGTATGACCCCGCCGCCGTGCTCGGCGTGCTGCGCGAGGAGTTCCCGTCGTGCTTCACGTTCTGCGTCGGTCGCGCCGACGCCGCGTTCCTCGCGGCCAGCCCCGAGCTGTTGATCAGGCGCGAGGGTCATCGCGTCAGCACGCTCGCGCTCGCCGGCTCGACGCGCCGCAGCGCCGACCCGGCCGTCGACGCGCACCTCGGCGAGCAGCTCTTACGCGACGAGAGCTATCGCGAGGAGCACGCGATCGTCGCGCGGCGGATCGAGCGCACGCTGCGCCCGCACGCCGTCTGGGTCGCCGCCGCGCCCGAGCCCGAGCTCGTGCGGATCGCGAACATCCAACATCTCGCGACGCCGATCCGCGCGCAGATGACCTCGCCGATGGATGCGCTGCAGCTCGTCGGCTTGATGCACCCGACGCCGGCCGTCGGCGGCGAGCCGCTCGCCAGCGCCGCGCCGCTGATCCCCGCGCTCGAGGGACTCGACCGCGGCTGGTATGCCGGGCCCGTCGGCTGGACCGACGCCGCCGGCGACGGCGAGTTCTGCGTCGCGCTGCGCTGCGCGCTCTTGCGCGGGGCCGTCGCGCGCTGCTACGCCGGCAACGGGATCGTGCGTGACTCCGCACCTGCGGCGGAGCTCGCCGAGACCGAGGTCAAGCTGCAGGCCTTGCTGCCGCTTCTTACCGCTTGAGCGCCGCAGAGACGGCTTGCCACACGCGCCGGTGCAGTTGAACGTTCGCCGCCCGCTCACCGCGCACTTCGACGATGCACGAGCGCTCGCTGTCGAGCGCACGCTCGAGCGCCGCGCGAAAGCCCGGCACGTCCTCGGCGCGCTCGTGCCCAAGTCCGTAGAGCTTCGCCGCGTCCGCGAAGTCGAGCCCCGTCGGCGTGGCGATGTGGCGCGTGAAGATGTCCTGCTCGCGCGCGAGCTCGTTTTCGGCGACCGGCAGGAAGTCGAAGATGCCGCCGCCGCCGTTGTCGAGCAGCACGATCGTCAGCTTCAGGTCGAGTCGCTTCGCGGCGAGCAGCCCGCCGATGTCGTGCGCGAACGCGACGTCGCCGATCAGCAGCACGACCGGTCCGCCGTTTGCGGCGGCCGCGCCGAACGCACTCGAGACGATCCCGTCGATGCCGTTCGCGCCGCGATTGCAGAGCACGCGCGGCGGGTCCTCGCGCGCCGGCCAGAACGTCTCGATATCGCGCACGGGCATCGAGGAGGCGACGAACAAAGTCGCGTCCTCGGGCAGCAGCACGCCGAGCTCCGCCGCGACGAGCGGCTCGGACAGGCCGCTCTCGGCGAGCGCGCCGCGGATCGCCTCGGCGGCGCGCTCGTCGGCGCTGCGCCACTGCGCGAGCCAGCCGTCCTCGGCGCGGGGCAGGCTCCCTTCCGAGAGCGTTTCGAGCACGCTGCCGTGGTCGATCTGCAGCGAGTGCGAGATGGCCGATGCCGGGTCCTGCCAGGCGCCGTCCGGGTCGAAGGCGATCTGATGAATGTCCGTCAGGCCGCCGAGCCAGCCCCGCAGCGGCTTCGACACGGGCAGGTCGCCGACGCGCAGCACGAGGTCTGGTTGAAGCGGCGCGAGGAACGACTGCTCGCGAAGCAGCGCGTCGTAGTGCGCGATCGCCGTCGGGCCACGGCGCGCGTTCGACATCGGATCCGCGAGCAGCGGCCAGCCGAGCGCCGCCGCGAACTTCGCCGCGCCGACGCCCGGCGACCAGTCGATCCCGCCGCGCTCGTCGCGCCCCGCGACGACTACTCCGCGCTTGGCCGAGCCGATCAGGTGGCGCGTCGTCTCGATGTCCTCCTCCGCGCTGTAGTGGTCTTCTCGGCGGCGACGCACGAACGGGCCGCCGTCCGTGCGCCCGCTCGTGTCTTCGCCGAGCGGCTCGTCGGTCACGAGCGGCTCGCGCAAGGGGAAGTTCAGGTGCACGACGCCCGGTCGGCCCTCGAGCGTCGTCGCGTACGCGCGGCAGGCGAGCGTGCGGATCCAGCGCAGGCGCTCGGGGCTCGCCTCGTGCGTGCCGACCTCGAAGAACCACTTCGCCGCGCTGCCGAAGAGCTTCAGCTGGTCGATCGCCTGCCCGGAGCCATTCTCGCGCAGCTCCGGCGGGCGGTCGGCCGTGAGCAGCAGTAGCGGCACGCGCGCCTCGCGTGCCTCGATCGCGGCCGGTAGCAGCTCGGCGGCGGCCGTGCCCGATGTGCACGTGACCGCGACGGGTAGTCCGGATGCCTTGGCGAGGCCGAGCGCGAAGAACCCTGCGCAGCGCTCGTCGACGTGCGAGAAGCAGCTCAGGCGCGGCTCGCGCGCGAGCGTCAGCGCGAGCGGGGCAGAGCGCGAGCCGGGGGAGGTGCAGGCCGCGCGCATGCCGCTGCGCGCGAGCTCGTCGACGAAGGCTCGGAGGAGGATGTAGGTGTCGGTGGCGCTCGTCATCGCGCGGTTGCGGTCACTGCCGCGGCTCTACGATTGGGGCGTGGCCGAGACGTTGGTCTTCTTGCATGGCTTCGGTGGTACCCGGCACGCTTGGGATCGCGTGATCGCGCAGCTCGATCCGCAACGCTATCGCCCGCTGGCGCTCGATCTACCCGGACACGGCGTTCTGAGTTCATATAACCGTCCAATAACGTTTACGGCGTGCGTCGAGGAGGTGCTCGCCGCAGCTCCTCAGCAGTTCGTTCTATGCGGTTATTCGATGGGCGGGCGCATCGCGCAGGAAGTGGCGCTCCTCGCGCCCGAGCGCGTTACTCGCCTGGTGCTCGTCTCGACGAGCCCCGGGATCGAGGATGCTGCCGAGCGAGCCCGGCGACGGACGGCCGATCGAAAGCTGGCGGACGAGTTGGAACGGGTACCGCTTGAGGGCTTTCTCGAACGATGGAGCGCCCAGCCGTTGTTCGCAGGAGATTCGGCGGAAGTCGTTGCTCTCGCGCTCGAGGATCAGCGGCGCAACGATCCACACGCGCTTGCCGCCGCGATGCGCGGCCTGGGCACAGGCGAGATGGAGTCGCTGTGGGACCGCCTCGAGGAGCTGCAGATGCCCGTCACGATCGTCGTCGGCGACCGGGACGCGAAGTTTCGCGCTCTCGGCGAGCGGATGAGCAGCCTCCTGCCGGCCGGTCGTCTCGTAAGCGTGCCCGGCGGGCATCGGCTGCCGCACGAGGACCCCGTCGGATTGGTTGAAGCACTCAGTTCTGGCTGAGTCTAGGGGCGAGCACGACGCGACCGGTCCCCGGCGAAGCTCCGGATTGAGAATGAAGACAAGAAACACGCCTTGTGCAAACGTCACTTCTCCGTAGGCTGGCCGTGCATGTTCCTTGGGCGACGACAGTTGCCTGGCCGAGTAGTCGTCATCTGTCGATCTCGCCAGATGCAGACGGGACTCGTCATGATGGCGAGTCCCGTCACCCGGTCGCTACGGCGCGATGCCGAGTCCGGGCCCGCGCGGCACCTCGATCGCGCCGTTGCGCGGTGGCAGCGGGTCCTCGATGCCTTCGAACATCCCAAGCGTCGCGAGGCCGCAGTGCGGCACAGGCCCGCGTGAGGCGAGCGCCGCGGCGACGTGGACGCCTGCGGCGATCCCGAGCGGCCCGTCGTAGGTCGAGGCGAGGTAGACCTCGGCGCCGGAAGCGCGCACGAGCGCGGCGGCGGCGACCAAACCGCCGATTCCGCCGCAGCGTGAGACCTTCAGGCAGACGGCGTCGGCGACGCCTGCCGTAAGCGCTCCGTGCTCGGCGGCGGTCTCGTCGATCGCGACGCGCACGGGCACGCGCTCGCGCACCTCGCGCACGCGCGTCAGTCCGTGGACGGGCTCCTCGACGAGCTCGAGCCCGACGGGCGCGAGCGCCTCGATCGTGCGCACCGCTTCCTCGACCTCCCAAATGCCGTTCGCGTCGATCCGGATCGTCATCTGCGGGCCGCCGGCGGCCCGCGCTGCGGCGAGGCGCCCGGCGTCGTCGCCGAGCCCGACCTTCAGCTTGACGCACTGGTAGCCGGCCGTCAGCGCCGCGGTGACCTGCTCGGCGACGCCGGCGCGGTCGCTCGCGGCGATCGACGCGTTGACCGAAACGGCGCTCGCCGGATCGTCGGTCAACAGCGCGGCGATCGGCTTGCGGGAGATCCGCCCGCCGCGATCCCACAGCGCCATGTCGATCGCGGCGAGCGCCTGCGGCAGCTCGTCGACGCGCCGGCACGCGTCGATCAGCTGCGCGCCGTTCAGCCCGCTCGCCTCGGCCAGCACGGGCGCATAGCTTTCGAGCGCCGCCTGCGCGCGCTCGATCGAGATCCCGTCGTAGGGCTCGAGCGGCGCCGCCTCGCCGTGACCGCTAACGCCGTCCTCGCCGGTCACCGAGACGAGCAGCAGCTCGCGCTGCTCGAGCTGACCGTACGGGGTCTCGAGCGGCTGCGCGAAGCGCAGCGTGCGCCGCTCGAAGTCGAGCTTCACCTGCCGATGCCGCCGCTCGCGAGGATCCCGGCCGAATAGAGCAGGCAGAAGAACAGCTGCGTCGCGCCGGTCTTCGCGAGCGCGCCGTTCAGCGCGGGGCCGTCTGTCCGTGCGCGCACGATCCGCACGACGCCGAGCGCGAGCGGGATCGCGAGCCAGCTCAAGAACAGCCACGCGGTCATCGAGCCGAACGCCCATGGCAGCGGCGCGGTGACGAACGCGCCCGCGACCATCGCCGTATAGAGCAGGCGCGTGCGCTCGCGCCCGAGCCGCACGGCGAGCGTGCGCTTTCCGGCACGCCGGTCGGTCTCGAGGTCGCGCACGTTGTTGACGACGAGGATCGCGCTCGCGAGCAGCCCGACGGGCACGGCGCAGACGAACGCCTGCCACGGCAGGTGCTGGACCTGAACGAAGTACGAGCCGACGACGGCTACGACGCCGAAGAAGAGGAAGACGAAGACCTCGCCGAGGCCCTCGTAGCCGTACGGGCGCGGGCCGCCGGTGTAGAGCACGCCGGCGAGGATCGACGCGGCGCCGACGGCGATCAGCTCCCAGCCGGCGATCGCCACGAGGTAGGCGCCGCAAGCGACGGCGAGCCCGAACGTGACATACGTCGCGAGCAGCACCTGGCTCGGTGGCACGAGGCCGCCGGCGGTCACGCGCACGGGGCCGAGCCGGTCCTCGGTGTCCGCGCCGCGGCGCGCGTCGGAGTAGTCGTTCGACAGGTTCGTGCCGACTTGGATGAACACGGCGCCGAGCAGCGCGGCGACGAACGCGAGCGGGTGGAAGTGGTCGGCGCCTAGCGCGAGCGAGGTGCCGACGAGCACTGGCGCGATCGCGGCTGGCAGCGTGCGCACGCGCGCGGCCATCACCCAGATGCGCGCCGCGCTCACCTGCTGCTCCGCTCGCAAGCGTCCACGAAAGCGATTTCGCTAGGCCCGCCGCGGAAAGCGCGAGAAGTCGGGCTTGCGCTTCTCGCGATAGGCGTCGCGACCCTCCTGCGCCTCCTCGTTGCCGTAGAAGAGCAGGTTCGTATCGTGCGCGAGTTGCTGGATTCCCGACAGGCCGTCCTCGGCGGCGTTGAAGCTCGCCTTCAACAGGCGCAGCGCGAAAGGGGAGAGCGCGAGCATCTCGCGGCACCACTGCACGGTCTCCTGCTCGAGTCTCTCGAGCGGCACGACGGTATTGACCATGCCCATCTCGCGCGCCTCCTCGGCGGAGTACTGGCGGCAGAGGAACCAGATCTCCTTGGCTTTCTTCGGCCCGACGAGGTTCGCGAGCAAGCCCGCGCCGAAGCCGCCGTCGAACGACCCGACCTTCGGCCCGACCTGACCGAAGCGCGCGTTGTCGGCGGCGATCGTCAGGTCGCACACCAAGTGCAGCACGTGCCCGCCGCCGATCGCGTAGCCGGCGACCATCGCGACGACGGGCTTCGGCAGGCGGCGGATCTGGATGTGCAGGTCGGTCACGTGGAAGCGCCCGACGGCGGCTTTGTTGCCGTGCGCGTCCTCGGCGAGGTAGCCGGTGTCGCCGCGCACGCGCTGGTCGCCGCCGGAGCAGAACGCGTCGGGGCCCGCGCCGGTCAGCACGATCACGCCGATCGACGTGTCCTCGCGAGCGTCCTCGAGCGCGCGTGAGATCTCGACGATCGTGCGCGGACGGAAGGCGTTGCGCACCTCCGGACGGTCGATCGTGATCTTCGCGATGCCGGCATCCTCACCCGCCGACTTCTCGTAGCGGATGTCGTCGAATTGCTCCGTCCCGGCAGTTGCTTCGATCCAGCTGACGCTCATTGACGGTCCTCGTTGTTCGTAGCTTGCATTCGCAGAGCGTATTTCCTCGCGGGGGATGTTGCCTCTGGGCACTATGGGCCTAGAGAGAAACGCTGCAGTTCGGCCTCATCCCGGCAGACGGCGGCCTTTTGCCGGCGGCGCGCGTCCCCTTGGTGCGGACACTAGCTTGGCATTTCCTGCATCAGCGAGAGGCCGGGGAAGTGAACTGTCGAGATCTCTATCAGGCGATCAATGCGCGACTCGGGCACGGCCCGGCGAGGCCAATCGTGCCGCTACTGGCGGGGCTCGCCTGCACCGCGCTCATCGCCGGCTGTGGCGGCACCGGCGACGCTTCGCCCAACGGTGCGCCGCGATCCAAAAGCGGCACCAAGGACATAAATCGCGGCTATCTGCCCCAGCCGCTGGGCGACAAATTCACGCCGCGCAACGCCGCGATATCGAAGCGAAACCGAGCCGCCTGCGAACGTGCGGTTCAAGGGCCGCCGGGACTCTCGCCGTCGGCCAAGAAGGAACTGGCCGAGTTGTGCTTCCGCATCAACTACATCCCCGAAGACAACGAAGCGACCGTGCGGTCGGCCTGTGAAGAAGCCGCCAACGCGTCTTCGCTCAGCAGCGTCGCGGCGAGAAAGCACGCTGTCTCGGTTTGTTACTCGCAGGGCTTCGTCGATAGGGCCGGCGGCTCTGGCTGAGACGCGCGAGCCAAGGGACGACGGCTAGCCTGGAGCAGGTGCTCGTCGACAACTGGCTCACGCGCGCCGCCGCCGCCCGACCCCGCCACCTGGCTCTGCAGACCCCCGACGCAGGGTGTACGTACGCAGAGCTGCTCGCAAGCGCAAGCGCGATCGCTGTGTATCTGGCGCGGCGCGGTGTGGGCGCGGGCGAGCGGGTGGCGATCGCTCTGCCGCCCGGCCTCGAGTTCGCCTATGCCCTGCATGCCTGCATGCTGCTCGGCGCCGTCGCCGTTCCCGTCGATCTGCGGATGTCCGCTTCCGAGCAGAGCGTCATCGCCGGCGGCGCGGCCCTGCTGATCGACGCGTCCTTGGAGTCCAGCGTCGATGCACTCGATGATCCGAGCATCGAGTCGCTCGCGTTGCACAGCACAGTTCACGACCTCGACGCGACGGCCGTCGTGATCCACACCTCCGGCACGAGCGCCGCGCCCAAGCCGATCGAGCTGACGTACGGCAATCTGCTGTGGAGCGCGCTCGGCTCGTCCGTCGCGCTCGGCCTCGACCCGAACGAGCGCTGGCTCTGCGCGCTGCCGCTCTCGCACGTCGGCGGCCTCTCGATCCTCGTTCGCTCGACGATCTACGGAACGACCGCCGTCGTACACGAGCGCTTCGAGACAGACCGTGTCATGCATGCGTTGCAAAAGGAGGGCATCACGCTCGTCAGCCTCGTCGCGACGACGCTCGCGCGGCTGCTCGACGCCGGCCTCGAGAATCCACCCGCGCTGCGCTGTGCGCTGACCGGCGGCGGCCCCGTGCCCGCCGCGCTGGTCGAGCGCGCGAGCGCCGCGGGCGTGCCGGTGAGCATGACCTACGGCTTGACCGAGAGCTGCTCGCAGGTGACGACGACGCCCGTCGCGACGATCGCGCGGGGCGATCGCGGGGCGGGCCCGCCGCTGTTCTGCACGCGCGTGCGCTGCGCCCGGGACGGCGAGGTGCTCGTCAGCGGCCCGACCGTCGCTCCGGGCTCGGTCGCGGACGACGGCTGGCTGCACACCGGCGACCTCGGCAGCTTCGACGCACGCGGCAACCTTTCGATCGCCGGGCGCAAGGCCGACACGATCGTCAGCGGCGGCGAGAACGTCGCGCCGAGCGAGGTCGAGGCCGTGCTCGAAGCGCACCCCGAAGTGCTCGAGGCGGGAGTCGTCGCGCGCCCGGACGAGCAGTGGGGCGAGGCCGTCACGGCGATCGTCGTCGTCCGTCCCGGAAGCGCGCCCGCCGCCGAGGCGTTGCGTGAGCACTGCGTCGGCAAGCTCGCCTCTTACAAGGTTCCGAAGCGAGTCGAACTGCGCACCGAGCCGCTGCCGCGCACGCGCTCTGGCAAGCTCCTGCGCAGAGAGCTCTAGATGACCGACAGCTTCGACGCCAACACGCACCGCGACGAGAGCCTGCAGGGCTGGGAAGAGGCCGCCGCCGGCTGGGTGCGAAGCCAGGAGGCGATCCGCGACTTCGGCGCGCCCGTGTCGCACTGGATGATCGATGCCGTCGCGCCGCAGCCAGGACAGCGCGTGCTCGAGCTCGCCGCCGGGCTGGGCGAGACTGGACTGCTCGCCGCCGAGCTCGTCGCGCCCGTCGGCGGCGCGATCATCTCCGACCAGGCCGAGGCGATGCTCGTCGGCGCGCGAGCCCGCGCAATCGAGCTCGGGCTGAGCAACATCGAGTTCCAGGTGATCAACGCCGAATGGATCGATCTGCCTGTCGCCAGCGTCGACGTCGTGCTGTGCCGCTGGGGCTACATGCTGATGGCCGACCCCGCCGCGGCCGTACGCGATGCGCGGCGCGTATTGCGCTCGGGGGGGCGCATCGCGCTCGCCGTCTGGGACAACATCGAGCACAACCCGTGGGCGGCGCTGCCCGGTCTCGAGCTGCGTGAGCGCGGGCTGGTCTCATCGCCGGCGCCCGGCACGCCTGGGCCGTTCGCGCTCGGGCGCGCCGAGGGCGTCTACGAGCTGCTCGAGCACGCCGGCTTCGTCGAGGTAAACGTCGAGTCGCTGCAGCTCCACCGCCGCCATGCGAGCTTCGAGGAGTTCTGGGAGACGACGCTCGACCTATCGCGCGCGTTTCACGACGCCGTGCTCGAGCGCCCCGAGGACGAGATCGAGCAGATCAAGGCGGCCGTGCATGCGCGCATCGCCGCGTTCGAGACGCCCGACGGCATGCTCGACATTCCCGCACGCACGCTCGTCGCCTCCGCGAGCGCCTGAGCGCGGCCGCGTCGACGGCGTGACAGGCGGCGCGAGCGGCCTGGCCCGCGTCGACGCGATAGCCTGCGCGCCAATGATCTATGACGACGACGCAGACCTAACGCTTCTTGACGGCAAGACCGTCGCAATCATCGGCTACGGCTCGCAGGGCCACGCCCACGCGCTGAACCTCAAGGACTCCGGCGTCGATGTCGTCGTCGGTCTGCGCGAGGACTCGAAGTCCGTCGCGGCCGCGCGCGAGCAGGGCCTCGAGGTCCTCTCGGTAGTCGACGCGGCGAGCCGCGGCGACCTCGTGATGATCCTGCTGCCCGACGAGCGCCACCACGACATCTGGGAGCAGGAGATCCGCGACGGGATCGCCGAGGGCAACATGATCCTGTTCGGCCACGGCTTCTCGATCCACTACAAAGAGATCGAGCCGCCCCCGGGCGTCGACGTCGGGATGGTCGCGCCGAAGGGCCCCGGCCACCTCGTGCGCCGCCAGTTCACCGAAGGCTCCGGCGTGCCCGGACTGATCGCCGTCGAGCAGGACGCGACCGGCAACGCCCGCGCGCTCGCGCTCGCCTACGCCAAGGGCATCGGCTGCACGCGCGGCGGCGTGATCGAGACGACGTTCAAGGACGAGACCGAGACGGACCTGTTCGGCGAGCAGGCCGTGCTCTGCGGCGGCGCCTCCGAGCTCGTCCAGGCCGGCTTCGACACGCTCGTCGAGGCCGGCTATGACCCCGAGATGGCCTACTTCGAGTGCCTGCACGAGCTCAAGCTGATCGCCGATCTGATGTACGAAAAGGGCCTCGCCGGGATGCGCTTCTCGATCTCGAACACGGCCGAGTACGGCGACTATACGCGCGGCAAGCGCGTGATCACCGACGAGACGCGCGCCGCGATGAAACAGATCCTCAAGGAGATCCAGGACGGCGACTTCGCGCGCGAGTGGATCGCCGAGAACCGCGCCGGGCAGGAGAACTTCCTGCGGATGCGCGCCGAGCAGGCCGACACGCAGGTCGAGCACGTCGGTGGCGAGCTGCGCTCGCACATGGACTGGATCAAGCCGTCGTTCTAGCGTCAGGCAGGCGAGGGGAGCGGGCTCGACGATGCTGGCTTATCTTTCCTGGCATCGCGCCGCCGCCGGCATCGAGCCGGCAGCCTACGAGCAGGCGCTCGAGCGCTTCCACCGCTCGCTCGCGCACCGGCCGCCGAGCGGCTTTCGCGGCTCCTCGGCATTTCGCCTGAGCGAGCTGCCGTGGCTCGCGGCGCCCACAGGCGCCGAGCAGGCGCCCGGTTACGAGGACTGGTACCTGCTCGACGACTGGAGCGCCGTCGGCGTGCTCGAGGAGGCCGCGATCGCGCACGGGCACCGCACCGCGCACGACACGATCGCCGGGCGCGCCGGGTGCGCCACGGGCTCCGTCTACCGGCTCGTCGAGGGCCACGCACAGAAGGTCGCCAACGCCGACGACTCCCCGGCAGACGCGAGCGAGGCCGACACGGCCGTCTGGGTCAAGCGCACGCCCGGGCACGCGCACCCCTCGCTTGGCGCGCTGCTCGGAGACGGCATGGACCGCGAGCGCGACGGCCTGTGGCGGCGCTGTCTCGGCCTCGGCCCGGCGCCCGAGTACTGCCTGCTCGCCGCGGAGCCCGCAGCCGGCGTCTCGCCGAGCCGGCTTCCGGCAGGCTGGGTTGCGCAGACGATCGAGCGGGCAGTCCTATGGCATGGCTGATCCGCTGATCGACGGCGAGCTCGCAAGCGGCGAGTTCAAGCGCCAGCGGAGCCACTTTCGCGACTGGATCGGCGGCGGCGGCCCGGCGGGCGCCGACGCAACGCTGCCGGTCGTCGCGGGTCGCTACCACCTGTACGTCTCGCTCGCCTGCCCGTGGTGCCACCGCACAGTGATCTTGCGCGAGCTCGCCGGCCTGAGCGAGGCGCTCGGAATCTCCTACCTCGCGCCGTTTCGCGACGAGCGCGGCTGGGCGTTCACGGGCGATCACTTCGACGTGGCCGCCGCCAACGGCGAAGCCGGCTGGGGCGACGAGTACGTCGACCGCGTCAACGGCTGGGACTTCATCAGCGAGGCATACCGGCTCAGCGACCCAGACTTCAAAGGACGCATCACTGTGCCCGTGATCTGGGACACCGAGACCGAGCGCATCGTCAACAACGAATCTGGAGACATTGTGCGGATGCTCGGCTCGCCGGAGTCGCTCGGCGGCCTCGGGGATGCCGCCTCGCTCGAGCTCTATCCGCTCGCTCTGCAGCGTGAGATCGACGAGCTCAACGAGCGGATCTACGAGACGATCAACAACGGCGTGTATCGCGCCGGCTTCGCGCGGCTGCAGGGCGCCTACGAGCGCGCCTTTGCGAAGCTGTTCGAGAGCTTCGACTGGCTCGAGGCGCTACTTGGCGAGCGCCGCTATCTCGCCGGCGAGCAGATCACCGAGGCCGACTGGCGGCTGTTCCCGACGCTCGCGCGCTTCGATGAGGTCTACAACGTCCACTTTCGCTGTAACTACCGCCGAATCGTCGACTACCCGAATCTGTGGGCCTACGCGCGTTCGCTCTACCAGCGCCCGCGCGTCGCCAGCACCGTCGCGATGGATCAGATCAAGCGTCATTACTACACGACGCACGACGAACTCAATCCTAAGAAAATAATCCCTGTCGGACCAGGCTACGACTGGTCTGAGCCGCATCGGCGTAAGTAATCGATGTGCGGGTACAGGTCGCTCGCGACCTGTACCCGCTCCGACGAGACCTAGTAGTCGATCGAGATTTCTTTTTCGAGGGCGCCGAGTGTGAACGTATCTAAGCTTTCAAGACTGGCCGGTTCGAACAGTTCATTAAATTTCGCTTCGTAGAAAAATTTCTTCCCGGCACAGAATTCTTTTGTCAGGTTGCATTCTCGGATGGCTTGCGTTCCTGGTTCAGGTTCGCCTTTAGCATTCAACTTACGTAAGAACACGAGGGTAAAGCTATTGGTCAGTTTGCCGGATTCCGCGCCACCGACTACGCCGATGGCGGTCCCCTTCAGGGAGTGTTTCAACAGGCCGCATATGACTTTGTTTTCAGCCGGTAAGACGATGGCGAGGCCGGCCTTTAATTCTCCGGCGATAAGCAGGTCCACCAGAGTCGTGGTAGCTGCTACTAAGATGACGCCGTTGGCGTCGCCTTCGCTCTTGCAGCTAACTTTTCCAAAACTGCATTCGGAGAAATCGATTGTAATTTTGCCGAGACGAGGACCGTCGAGCGTGCCTTCGCCGGTGTGTTTGACGCATTGCAGTTTACTGCCGCCCCACGTTTCGAACGTAACGTTGCCCGTGCCGCTGGACGTGTAGTGAACGGGAAATTTTGCGCCTGCTTGCAGTAAGATTAATGGATTGCCCGCTTCTTCTGCGTAAGCACCGACGGGAGACACGGCTGAAATAGCCAGGACGAGGCCGAGTACGACCAATGTCTTGGTGGAATGACGCATGACATTCTCCTGTTGCTCGCGCGGGGCTCGAACGCCTCCGCTGACGCTTCGAGGTTGGCACCGGGACTCCGTCTGTCAAGGAAATGCGCGCGCCTCGCAGCTCGCCTGGGTTGCCGCACGGCGTGACAGGCGATTTGCCGGAGTAGCTGCCTCGCGACGGCGGCGGTCGACCGCGGGCGAGTTGCGTAGCCGCCGAGAACCAAAGCCGGTTCGGCACATAGGTCTCCCCAGCGAGGGGATAGCCCATCCGCTAGACTGCTGCCTCGTCGCGACTGGCGCTGAGGTGGAGTCAACCACCGGGAAGCGACGAGCAGAACCGCCGCGCGCCTGGGCAACTCCGATACCCCTCGATGACCGACCGAGCGAGGAGCCCCGCATGAGCAGCCCAACCGCAGAGACGCAGCTGACCCTTCCCGACGAGCTGAAGCCCGGCGACGGCCGCTTCGGCTGCGGGCCCTCGAAGGTGCGCCCGGCGGCGCTCGCCGCGCTCGCCGCCGACGGCGCCGCCGTGATGGGCACTTCGCACCGCCAGAAGCCCGTCAAGTCGCTCGTCGGCGAGATCCGCGCAGGCCTCGGCGAGCTGTTCTCGCTGCCCGACGGCTACGAGGTCGCGCTCGGCAACGGCGGCGCGACGGCGTTCTGGGACGCCGCCGCGTTCGGCCTGATCCGCGAGCGCTCACTGCACCTCGCCTTCGGCGAGTTCTCACAGAAGTTCGCGAGCGTCAGCAAGGGCGCCCCGTTCCTCGGCGAGCCCGTCGTCGTCTCCGCCGACCCCGGCGATGCGCCCGACCCGGCGAGCATCGGCGCGCAGGTAGCTGAGGCCGGTGCCGACGCGATCGGCTGGGCACACAACGAGACCTCGACCGGCGTGATGGCGCCGATCGTCAGGCCCGACGGCGCCGGCGACGCGCTCGTCTTGATCGACGCGACGTCCGGCGCGGGCGGTCTGCCGGTCGACGTATCCCAGGCCGACGCTTACTACTTCGCTCCGCAGAAGAGCTTCGCCGCCGACGGCGGCCTGTGGCTCGCACTGCTCAGCCCCGCCGCGCAGGAGCGGATCGCCGAGCTCGACTCCTCCGAGCGCTGGATCCCGCCGTTCCTCTCGCTCGCGACCGCCTTCGAAAACTCGCTGAAAGATCAGACGTACAACACGCCCGCCGTCGCGACGTTGTTCCTGCTGAACAACCAGATCCGCTGGATGCTCGACGGCGGCGGCCTCGACTGGTGCGTCGAGCGCTCGACGCTCTCCTCCGAGCAGCTCTACGGCTGGGCCGAGCGCTCCGGCTACGCGACGCCGTTCGTCAAGGACGCCGCCAAGCGCTCGCTCGTCGTCGGCACGATCGACTTCGACGAGGGCATCGACGCCGCGCAGATCGCAAAGACGCTGCGCGCCAACGGCGTCGTCGACGTCGAGCCCTACCGCAAGCTCGGGCGCAACCAGCTGCGCGTCGGCATGTTCCCCGCGATCGAGCCGGCCGATGTTCAAGCGCTAACCGCATGCATCGACTGGATCGTGGAGCGCACGTCATGAGCGCCGTGAACGAGGCAGCTGCAAACGGGCGCGCGAAGGTCCTCGTCAAGGAGAAGATCGGCGACTCCGGCGTCGATCTGCTGCGCGAGCACTTCGACGTCGACCTCGGCGTCGACTGGGAGGACGGGCAGCTCGCCGAGCGGATCGGCGAGTACGACGGAATCCTGATTCGCTCGGCCACGAAGATGACAGCCGACTTGATCGAGCGCGGGACGAAGCTGCGCGTGATCGGCCGCGCGGGGGTGGGGGTCGACAACGTCGACGTGCCCGCCGCGACGAAGCGCGGCATCGTCGTCGCGAACGCGCCGCAGTCGAACGTCGTGACGGCCGCCGAGCACACGATGGCGCTGCTGCTCGCGCTCGCGCGCAACATCCCGCAGGCGCACCAGTCGCTGCTCGAAGGCAAATGGGACCGCTCGAAGTACTCCGGCGTCGAGCTCTATGAGAAGACGCTCGGGATCGTCGGCTTCGGGCGGATCGGCCAGCTCGTCGCGCAGCGCGCGCGCGGCTTCGGCATGCGCGTGCTCGCGTTCGATCCGTTCGTCAGCGCCGAGCGCTACCGCGAGCTCGGCGTCGAGAAGGCAGCCGATTCAGACGAGATCTACGCGCAGGCCGACTTCATCACGGTGCACCTGCCGAAGACGCCCGAGACCGAAGGCTGGCTGAACGCCGAGGCCTTCGCGAAGATGCGCGACGGCGTTCGCATTCTCAACGTCGCGCGCGGCGGGCTAATCGACGACGCCGCGCTGAAGGACGCGCTCGACTCCGGCAAGGTCGGCGGCGCCGCGCTCGACGTCTTCCCGTCTGAGCCGATGACCGACTACCCGCTGTTCGACGGTTACTCGAACGTCGTCGTCACGCCGCACCTTGGCGCCTCGACGGCCGAGGCGACCGACCGCGCCGGCTACCAGTCCGCCGAGCAGATCGTCGCCGCGCTGACCGGTGGCGTCGTCTCGACGGCCGTCAACATCCCATCGATCAACGCCGAGGACATGGAGGTGCTCGGCCCGTTCCTGCCGCTCGCCGGCCAGCTCGGCCGCCTCGCGATGGCGCTCGCCGAGGGCAGCTCCGTCGAGCGGATCGAGGCTGCCTTCATGGGGCGCATCGCCGACTTCGACACGCGCTTGCTCACGCTCGCCGTGATCGGCGGCGCGCTGCAGGGCCGCACCGAGGAACAGGTCAACCTCGTCAACGCGCCGACGATGGCCGAGGAGCGCGGGATCGTCGTCGAGGAGAAGTCAGTCTCCGAGGCGCAGGACTTCAATGAGCTGATCCGCGTCACCGTGATCGCCGGCGGCGAGCGCGTCGCCGTCGCCGGCACCGGCATCGGCCCGAAGCAGGAGCCGCACCTCGTCGAGGTCCAGGGCCGCCGTCTGACGATCGAGCTCGAGCCGCACGTGACCGTGTTCCGCTACGAGGACCTGCCCGGGATGATCGGGCGCGTCGGGACGATCTTCGGCGCGCACGGGATCAACATCTCCTCGGCTGCCGTCGGGCACACGCCCGATGGGGGGTCGGCCGACGCCGATGGGGGCGGGGGGCAGCGGCTCGCGGCGATGGTCGTGACGACCGATGCCGCCGTGCCCGATGCCGTCGTGCAGGAGATCGTCGCTTCGGACGGGTTCGTCAACGGTTGGTCTGTCGATCTCGGCTGATCGCCGCTTGCGTCTCCAACTGCGCGACGGCTCATACGCCAAGGTTTGCAGGCAAGTTCATCCGTTTGGGTCCGCTGGCGGCTGATGTCGGCGCCCGTGCTTTGACGCCCAGGCCGCCGATCGTCGATATTTGCCGACGCCGTAGAGGCCGGAGGAAAATCGAGTCCGGCCGCGGCTCAAGTCATGGCTACGAAGACATCCCGAGCTCGTGCGGAGCCGCAGAGCGGTAACGCGCGTCCGACCATCAAGCCTCTGCCCGGGCTGCTCGCAGCCGCGACCGTATTCGTCGCCGCGGGCGCGGTGCTCGTCCTGGAGATCCTGTCGGTTCGCATGCTCACGCCATACGTCGGGCTGACCCTCGAAACGACGACGACGATCATCGGCGCCGTGCTGCTCGGCATCGCCCTCGGCGCGCGGATCGGAGGGCGCATCGCCGATCGCACGAACCCTCGCAAGCTCGTCATCGGCCTGCTGATCGGCGGCGGGCTACTCGCCCTGCTGACGGTGCCGATCGTGCGCTGGATCGGCCCCTCGGCAAGCGAAGGCGGCAACGTCGGTGCGCTGGAGGTCACGTTCGCGGCGCTCGTGCCCGTGGCCGCTGTGCTGAGCGCCGTCTCGCCGACGGTCGCACACTGGCAGCTGCGCGATCTGAAAGCGAGCGGGACGGTCGTCGGCACGCTGTCCGCGTGGGCGACCGCAGGCGCGCTCGTCGGCACGTTCGGCACCGGCTTCGTGCTCGTGCCGCTGTTTTCGGTCAGCATGTCGGTGCTCGGCGTCGGCGTCGTGCTGATCCTCGCGGGCATCGCGCTCGCGGGATACACCCGTGCGCTGCGCGCCGGTGCGATCGTGGCCGTCTTGCTCGGCACCGCCGGGCTGGGCACGCTCAGCGCGCTCGCGCACTCTCCGTGCCAGGCCGAAACGCGCTACCACTGCGTGCGCGCGGAAGTCATCCCCGGGGAATCCGAGGGGCGGATCCTGATCCTCGACCGCGAGTCCAACTCCTACGTCAACCTGGAACACCCGAGCGATCTCGGCAACTTCCGCTACACGCGCTGGATCGCCGAAGTCGTCAACCGGATCGGCCGGCCGCATTCGCCGCTGCGTGCCGTCTTCGTCGGCGGCGGCGGCTTCACGCTGCCCAAATGGCTCGCGGCGACGCGACCGGGCTCGCGCTCGAACGTGCTCGAGGTCGACGGCGGGCTCGTCGAGTTCGACCGCCGGCATCTCGGATTGCGGACCTCGCCCGCGCTGCGCGCGACGGTTGGCGATGCGCGTCTGACGATGCGCAAGGAACCGACCCGCTCGGCCGACTTCGTCGTCGGCGATGCGTTCAGTGGGCTGACGATCCCCTGGCAGCTGATGACGGTCGAATGGCTGCGCGAAGTGAGACGCGTGCTGAAGCCGGGCGGCCTGTATGCGCTGAACATCATCGACCTCCGCCCGCTCGCCCTGCTCCGCGCCGAGGCCGCGAGCTTGCTGCGCGTCTTCAAGAACCTGCGCCTAGTCACGCCGGCCGGCGAAGACGGCCGCCCGGCGGGCGACAACGCGATTCTCTTTGCGTCGAACGGCCCGCTGCCGCAACAGCCGGGCCAGCCGGTCGCGGAAGCGCATGTCTACGAGCGCGCGGCGATCGTCAAGCTCGTCGACGGCGCCGAACCGCTGCGAGACGACTACGCGCCCGTCGATCAGCTGCAGACCAGGTGAGCAGGCCGTCTCTAGCGACTATTAGCAGTCGCTAACAAAATCGAGTACGGTATCGCCGATGCGAGCGGTCGTCATCACCAAGCACGGCGGGCCGGGCGTCCTCGAAGTCCAGGAGCAGGCCGACCCCGAGCTCGGCCCGGGCCAGGTGCGGATCGACGTCGCCGCGGCGGGCATCAACTTCGCCGACGTGATGGCGCGCATGGGGCTCTATCCGGACGCGCCGAAGACGCCGTGCGTCGTCGGCTACGAGGTTGCCGGGACGATTCTCGAGCTGGGCGACGGCGTCGACGGCCTCGTGCCCGGCCAGCGCGTGCTCGCGGGCACGCAGTTCGGCGGCTACGCCTCGCAAGTCGTCGTCCACGCAGCCGACGTGATCGTGCTGCCCGAGCAGCTGAGCTTCGAGCAGGGCGCGGCGATCCCCGTCAACTACGGGACCGCCTGGGCCGGGCTGATCGGCTTCGGCTCGCTGCAGCCGGGCGAGCGTGTGCTCGTGCACTCGGCCGGCGGCGGCGTGGGGATCGCCGCGACGCAGATCGCCAAGCGCACCGGGGCCGAGGTCTACGGCACCGCATCGCCCGGCAAGCACGCGCGCTGCGAAGAGCTCGGCGTCGATCGGATGATCGACTACACCCGTGACGGATGGGAGCGGGGCCTGCCGAAGTTCGACGTGATCCTCGACGCCGTCGGCGGCAAGAGCTTTCGCACCGGCTATGAACTGCTGCGACCGGGTGGGCGCCTTGTCGCGTTCGGCGCCTCCTCGCTCGTCTCCGGTCAGCGTCGCAACCTCGTCACGGCGCTGCGCACCGTCATTCGCATGCCGCGCTTCAACATGATCAAGCAGATGTCCGAATCGAAGGCCGTCATCGGCCTGAACATGCTTTCGCTGTGGAAGGACCGTGGCACGCTGCAGCCGTGGATCGCGCCGCTTCGCGAGATGCTCGACGACGGGACGGTCAAACCGGTCGTCGCCGGAAGCTTCGGCTTCGAGGATGCCGGCGCCGCGCAGAGCATGATCACCGAGCGCCGCAACGTCGGCAAGGTAGTGCTCGTCCCGTAGCTGTTTGGCGCGGGCCGACGGCCGGTGCTACCCTGCAAAACAGATGTCGTTTCGCAACTCGCTTCTCTCGCTTCTCCTGCTCCCCCCTCGGGGGGAATAGCGCGTGGCGGCCGCGTAGCCGCATACCCAGCAGAGAGGATCCGAAAGCGAGCTAGAGAAGGAGCACGAACGACATGAGCACCTCTGACGGAAACACGACGAACGGACGCGCCGAAGCCGATCGCGTCCTGATCTTCGACACGACGCTGCGCGACGGCGAGCAGTCTCCGGGGATCTCGCTGAACAAGGCCGAAAAGCTCGATATCGCGCATCAGCTGAATCGTCTCGGCGTCGACATCATCGAGGCCGGCTTTCCGATCACCTCGCCCGGCGACTTCGAGTCGGTGCAGGCGATCGCGCGCGAGGTCGAAGGCCCTGTGATCTGCGGTCTGGCGCGCACGAGCCACCAGGACATCGAGGCCGCGTGGAGCGCTGTGAAGGACTCCGAGCGCCCGCGCATCCACACGTTCCTGGCGACGAGCGACGTGCACATCGAGCACAAGCTGCAGAGCACGCGCGAGGACGTCAAGGGGCAGGTGCGCGCGGCCGTCGCGCAGGCGCGTGAGCTCTGCGACGACGTCGAGTTCTCCCCCGAGGACGGCTCGCGCTCGGACGTCGAGTACATGGCCGAAGTGGTTCAGATCGCGCTCGACGAGGGCGCCACGACGATCAATGTGCCCGACACGGTCGGCTACGCGATGCCGAGCGAGTACCGCGCGATGTTCGATGAGCTGTACCGGCTCGTGCCGGACCTGCGCGACGCCGTCGTCTCGGTTCACTGCCACGACGACCTCGGCATCGCCGTCGCCAATTCGCTGGCCGGCCTCGAAGCGGGCTGCCGCCAGGTCGAGTGCGCGATCAACGGGATCGGCGAGCGCGCCGGGAATGCCTCGCTCGAGGAGATCGCGATGCTGCTGCACACGCGCGAGCCGAGCCTCGGCCTGTGGACCGGCATCGAGACGACCGAGATCGCCCGCACGAGCCGCTTGGTGTCGCGTCTGACGGGCTACCAAGTGCAGCCGAACAAGGCGATCGTCGGGCGCAACGCGTTCGCGCACGAGGCCGGCATCCATCAGGACGGCGTGCTGAAGGAGCGCACGACGTACGAGATCATGGATGCGACGACGGTCGGCTTGAACAGCAACTCGCTGGTCCTGGGCAAGCACTCCGGTCGTCACGCGCTGAGCGAGGCGCTGAAGGAGATGGGCTTCGAGATCGACGGGCAGGCGCTGAACACCGCGTTCAAGCGCTTCAAGGAGATCGCCGACGTGAAGAAGCAGGTGACCGCGATGGACCTCGAGGCGCTCGTCACCGACGAGCTGCGCAGCGAGGACATCGGCGGCTACACGCTCGAGTCCTTCGAGGTGCAGGACTCCTCCGGGCGCCCGCCGCACGCGAAGGTCTCGGTCGCGTTGCCCGACGGCGGGGTCGCGAGCGGCTCGTTCACCGGCGACGGGCCGGTCGACGCCGTCTTTCAGGCGATCAACGCCGCGACGGGCATCGCCGCGAAGCTCAGCGAGTTCACGATCGGCGCTGTCACCGAGGGCCAGGACGCGCTCGGCGAGGTTTCGATCGTGCTCGAGGTCGACAGCTTCACCGGCGCCGGGCAGAGCGTCTCGCCGGACATCATCGATGCGGCGGCGCGCGCGTATGTGCGGGCGCTCTCGGTCGCGGTCGCGCGCTCTCGCGCGGAGCAGGCCAGCGCCGTGGCGCAACCAGCGGCGAGCTGAGGCGGCGGTCGGCTACGCGCGCGGGGCGGACGCCGCGCGCGTGTGGCCAGATGCAGTGCGCACATACACGCTGTGCGAATTTGTCAATCCCTTGACGTGCTGCTCGGCCCCTGGAATAGTCGCCGCGGTTTGGCTATACGAAACCCGACAAGATGGCGACGCGCATCCTCGTGGCTGCGCGCAAGCGGCAGCAGACGCGCGGCCGCAGTCGCTTCATCGCTCGCGCTGACGGCGGGCCTCGTTCTCGGCGCGGGCTGCGGCGGTGCGTCGAAGACCGTCGTCGTGACGCGAACGGTCAGCGCGAGTGACGCCGCCGCCGCGCGGGCCGCCGCTGCGGCCCAGATCGCTGCGGCGACACACGGCACGAGCACGGCCGCTCAGGTGCCGAGCACCACTACGCCGACGAGCAGCGCGGCGCCCAGCTCGACCGCAGGCTCGGCGGCGGCGAGTCCTGGCGGACCGAAAGCCCTGACGGGCGTGCTCGCCAACGCCGACGCAATCTGCGCCAGGCGCAACGGCGAACTTTCGGCGCTTTCCGCCAAGGGCGCGGAACAGACTCAGGCGCGCCGCACCGCGATCGAGGAACGCGCGCTGGGCGAACTGGCCGCGTTGCACCCACCCTCGAGCGCCGCGCGGGCTTACCGTCAAATGCTCGACGACAGCCGGCTCGCGCTCGGCCCCGCTTCGAAGAAGAGCGGCGGACAGGGTCAGCTTCGCCTGCTGGGCGCCGCGCTGCGCGTGGGCGTCAAGCACTGCGCCACCGTCAACTAGCTCGATCCGAACAAAGCCGGGCCGTCCGTGATAACGTACGGATGTATGACCGCCCTGCAAGAAGTGCCGAAAGAGCTTGGCGACTGGGGCGAGGAGCTCTCGCCGGCGGTCATCGGCGCACGCGTCAAGGCCCTGCGTGAGGCCGCCGGCCTCTCCCTACGCGACCTCGCAGCCCGCAGCGGCGTAAGCGCCCCGATGCTCTCCCAGGTCGAGCGCGGCGAGACGAGCCCGACGTTGACCGTCGCGAGCCGGATCGCGGCCGGCCTCGAGCTGCGCCTCTCACAGCTCTTGCGCCTGGACGAGGGCAGCAGCGTGACGGTCGTGCGCAAGCCGCAGCGCCAGCGCGGCGGCAACACGCGAGGCGGGCATCGCTTCGAGGTGCTCACGCCCGGCCAGCCGGGCCAGCGCGCCGAGCTCTCGCTGCACACGCTCGCGCCCGGCGGCGCGACGGGCGCCGCCGACGACCCGCCGATGCACGAGCCCGGCAGCCGCGAGACGGCGCTGATCGAGCAGGGCTCGGTGACGCTCCTGTGCGACGGCCGGCGCTACGAGCTGGACGAGGGCGATTGCGTGACGTTCGACGCCGACCTGCCGCACCACTTCGAGAACCCGACCGACGAGGGCGCCTGCTTCCTGGCCGTCGTCTCGGCCGGGCTGAGACGCAGCTGACCACCGACGAGAAGGGCTGGACGAGATGCCACAGACGCTGTTCGACAAGATCTGGGAGACGCACGAGGTCGCGCACGGCCTGCTCTACATCGATCTGCACCTCGTTCACGAGGTGACGAGCCCGCAGGCGTTCGACAGCCTGCGGATGGCCGGCCGCCCGGTCAGGCGCCCCGACCGCACGCTCGCGACGGCCGACCACAACACGCCGACCGACGGCACGCCCGTCGCGGCGCGGATCAAGGACGAGCTCTCGCGCGTGCAGGTCGAAACGCTCGAGCGCAACTGCGCCGAGTTCGGCGTGCCCGTCTACTCGCTCGGCTCCGCGCGCCAGGGCATCGTCCACGTGATCGGCCCCGAGCTCGGCGTCACGCAGCCGGGCATGACGATCGTCTGCGGCGACTCGCACACCTCGACGCATGGCGCCTTCGGCGCGCTCGCGTTCGGCATCGGCACGAGCGAGGTCGAGCACGTGCTCGCGACGCAGTGCATGGTCCAGCACAAGCCGCGCTCGATGCGGATCCGCTACGAGGGCGAGCTCGGCTTCGGCGTGACCGCGAAGGACCTGATCCTCGGCACGCTCGGCCGCCTCGGCGTCGGCGGCATGACGGGGCACGTCGTCGAGTACGCCGGCCCGGCGATCGAGGCGCTTTCGATGGAAGGGCGGATGACGGTCTGCAACATGACGATCGAGGGCGGCGGGCGCGCGGGGATGATCGCGCCTGACGAGACGACGTTCGCGTGGTTCACCGAGAACGAGCTGCCCGGCGCGCCGCAGGGCGAGGAGCTCGAGAAGGCGATCGCGCACTGGCGCAACCTGCGCACCGACGAGGGCGCCTCCTTCGACAAGGAGATCGTGATCGACGCGAGCGCGATCTCGCCGCAGGTCACGTGGGGGACGAACCCCGGGATGGTTCGTGCCGTCACCGAGACCGTGCCGAGGGTCGAGGAGTTCGACAGCCCGGCCGACCGCGAGTCGACCGAGCGCGCGCTCGCCTACATGGACCTGCAGCCGGGCATGCCGATCGAGCAGATCGCACTCGATCGCGTGTTCATCGGCTCGTGCACGAACTCGCGGATCGGCGACCTGCGCGCCGCGGCGAAGGTCGTCGAGGGCCGCAAGGTCGCGGCGGGCGTCGACGCGATGGTCGTGCCGGGCTCGCAGCAGGTCAAGAAACAGGCCGAGGAGGAGGGGCTCGACGAGGTCTTCCGCGCGGCCGGCTTCGACTGGCGCGTCGCCGGCTGCTCGATGTGCCTCGGGATGAACCCCGACATCCTGCAGCCGGGCGAGCGCTGCGCCTCGACGTCGAACCGCAACTTCGAGGGGCGCCAGGGCCGTGGCGGGCGCACGCACCTCGTCTCGCCGCAGATGGCCGCGGCGGCGGCGATCGAGGGTCACTTCGTCGACATCCGCGAGTGGGGCGCCTGACCGCACGGCGCAGCTCGAGCTGACCGTACAGCGCAGCACGAGATCAGAAACGTTTCGAGCATTCGCTTGCATCGTGCCCGTCGGCGCGTGAAGGATCGCGGCGAGTCCGCCACCGCGTCGCCATCGAGCGGGGGGCGGGCGACAAGCTGACACCGATCTTGGGAGGACACGATGAAGAGGCTCGGGGTGCTCGCGCTGTGCGTGGCGAGCGTGCTCATTGCCGCATCGATCGCCGCCGGCACGGCGATTGCCACGCCGAACGGCGTGATGGCATGGGGCGCGAACGAATCGGGAGAGCTCGGCGACGGGACGACGACGCAGAAGAACGCGCCGGAGACGCTGGCGACGCTGAGCGGCGTGACGGCGGTCTCGGCCGGCAACGAATACAGCCTCGCGCTGCTCGAATCGGGCAAGGTCTTCGCGTGGGGCGAAAACGAATTCGGCCAGCTTGGGTTCGAAGGCGGTCCACAGCACTGCGGTGGCTTCTCCTGCAGCAAGACGCCGATCGAAGTGCCGGGACTGAGCGAAGTGACGGCGATCTCGGCGAGCTCGACCGGCACGAGCGGATCGCTCGCGCTGCGTGCGAACGGCACGGTGATGGCATGGGGCTTCTCCTTCAACGAAGAAGAACCCGAAGAAGTGAGCGGCCTCAGCGAAGTCACGGCTATCTCGGAGGGCGACACTTTCAGCCTCGCGCTGCTGAAAAACGGCACGGTGAAGGCCTGGGGCAGCAACGAATGCGGCCAGCTCGGCAACGGCTCGACGGTCTCGTCGTCAACCCCGGTGGAAGTCAGCGAACTGACCGGCGTCGTGGCGATCGCGGCGGGCTTCAACCACGGCCTCGCGCTGCTGGAAAACGGGACGGTGAAGTCCTGGGGCTGCAACGAATGGGGCCAGCTGGGGAACGGCTCCACGACGGCGAGCGACGTCCCGGTGACGGTCAGCTCGCTCAGCGGTGCGACGGCGATCTCGGCAGGCGCCGACTTCAGCCTCGCGCGCTTGTCGAGCGGCAAAGTCAGCTCGTGGGGTGCGAACAACGAAGGCCAGCTCGGCGATGGCGACGAAGAAGGGCCGGAAAGCTGTGTGAGCTCGATCTGCAGCAAGGTCCCGGTCGAAGTGGTCGAACTGAGCGGCGTCACGGCGATCTCGGCAGGAGAAGAACACGCGCTGGCGCTGCTGGAAAACGGCACCGTCAAGGCCTGGGGCGAAGGCGGCGAAGGCCGGCTCGGCAACGGCAGCGAAGAAAGCAGCTACGTGCCGATCGCGGTGAGCGAAATCACGCGTGACGTCGTCGGCGTCTCCGCGGGCGAAACGCACAGCCTCGCGTTCGGCCCCCCGGGGCCGATCGTCTCCTCGGTGACGCCCTCGAGCGGGCCTCCGAGCGGCGGCACGAAAGTCGAAATCGTCGGCCAGAACTTCAGCGGCGTGACGGCGGTCAAGTTCGGCTCGACCAACGCCGCGTCCTACGAAGTCGTCTCCTCGACGCTGATCAAGGCGACATCGCCGGCGGGCGCCAAAACGGTCCACGTGCAGGTGACGACGAGCACGGGCACGATCCCGACGAGCCCGGCCGGATCGACCTCGAGCTTCCGCTACGTGGCGGCGGGCGCTCCCGAATACGGGCGCTGCGTGAAAGTGGCGAAAGGCACGGGCAAATACAACGCCTCGTGCACGACCGAAAAAGCGGGCGGCAACTTCGAATGGACGCCCGGCGTCGCGAAAGCACACTTCACGCTCTCGGGCGGCGAAGGGAAACTCGAAACGGTCGGCAAAGGCCAGATCGTCTGCACGGGCGAGAGCGGCAGCGGCGAATACTCGGGCACGAAAGCGCTCGCGAACGTGACGATCGACCTGACCGGCTGCGAACGCGCGGGCGCGAAATGCACAACCGCGGAAGCCGCCGAAGGCGAAGTCCGGACGCACCCGCTGGCGGGCGCGCTCGGCTGGAAGAACGCCGAATCGGCCGCTCCGGCGCTCGACCTGGCGCCGTCCTCGGGCGAAGTGCTCGCGGAATTCACCTGCGGCTCGACGTCGGTCACGATCGGCGGCTCGGTCATCGTCGCGGTGCAGAAGAACGAAATGCAGCTCGCGCCGACGCTGAAATACGAAGCGACGAGCGGTAAACAGAAACCGGAACACTTCGACGAAGAACCGAACGACGTGCTCGAAACGTCGTTCGGGGGGCCGTTCGAACAGATGGGCCTGACGATCACGACGACGCAGACGAACGAAGAAGAAGTCGAGGTCAACGCGGCGATCTGACGCCGCGCGCCTCTGCCGGTGCACGGGCCAACGAGGGGTCCGTGCACCGGCGGTCGTCTACGCAACGCAACGTCCGTGATAACGTACGGATGTATGACAATCGTTGCGCCGGCGAACAGGAGGCCCAGATGGACCCGATAAGCGTGATCTCAGGCGCGGTCAGCCATCTCGACCGCGCCGACGTCGACACGGACCAGATCATGCCGAAGCAGTTCCTCAAGCGCGTCGAGCGCACGGGCTTCGGCGAGTTCCTGTTCTTCGACTGGGCGAAGGAGCCGGGCTGGAGCCTGCCGGCGAACCCGATCCTCGTCGCGGGCGAGAACTTCGGCTGCGGCTCCTCGCGCGAGCACGCGCCGTGGGGGCTTCAGGACTACGGCTTCCAGGCGCTAGTCGCGCCGAGCTTCGCGGACATCTTCTACTCGAACTGCACGAAGATCGGGCTCTTGCCGGTCGTGCTGTCGGACGAGGACTGCCGCGCGCTCGCGCACGCGGGCGCGGGGGAGGTCGACCTGCTCGAGCAGGAGGTGCGCTTCGCCGGGCGCGAGGTCGCGTTCGAGATCGACCACGAGATCCGCCACCGCCTGCTCAACGGGCTCGACGACATCGCGCTGACGCTCGAGCAGTCGGCCGAGATCGCCGACTACGAGTCGGAGCTCGACCGCGAGCGCGGCTGGGCGACGACGCCGACCACCGCGCTTTAGCTCAGCGCGATCGCGGTTGTCGTCGGCTACGAGGCCGGCTCGACCGCAAAGAGGAAGTCCTCGATGCGCCGCGCCAGCGCTTTCGTCACCGAGAGCGTTTGCTGCTCTATCTGGCGGATTGACGCCTGGCTCTTGAAGGCGATCTTCGCGTCGAACAGCGCGCCGCCTTGCTCGCGTAGCTCTTCCTGGGTCTGGACGTAATTGTTGAGCTCCGTCACGACGTGGTCCATCAGCTCGTCGAGCTTCTCGAACGCCTCTTGCTCATGACCGGGCAGCCACTGCCCCGGGTTCTCAAAGAACGCCGCGCCGAGACCGCTCTCGCGCGCGACAGCGGCCGTGAGGTAGACCATCGTGAAACGAACCGAGGCGAAGCTTGCACTTAGGGCGGGCAGCAGCTGAACGCGCCGACTCTCGGTCATCTCTTTCAGACGCTGCGCCAGGTAAAGCTTCGGTGCGTCGATTTTGCGACTGAAGATCCGCCTGTAGTCGTCGTCGAACAGCTTGAGCTTGCGAACCGCCGCCCATGGTTCGCGGAGCCAAATTGCCATGATGTGCTGCGCGGCGTCTTGATTCTCCAGCACGGCGCGTCCTTCGGGCACGATCTCGCCCCGGCGGATCACGTAGAACAGGCGGTCGCCAAACGCCTCGCTGACCTGGCGTTGAAGGTCTCGCTGAATCGGATCATTCGCGCGCTGGTCGCGTATGTTCACGGCGTTTTGGTTGTTGCTGCGGTAGGTGATCGTGTCCGCAAGGTCGCCGCTCTCACCGAGCTGGACCGCCTTCACGAGCAGGCTCAGCTCCGGGGTTAGGCTCTCGCGATTGGCTTGAAGCGCCAACAGCGACTGGCATCCGTTGACGACAGTGACGCCTTTTAGGTGCACGCCCTCCTCGTCGACCTTCAGGGCTTCGGTCAAGATCGTTATGCCGTTGTGGTAAGCGGGGAAAAGAGCGTGATCGACGCGTTCCCCGGTAATCGTCGTCGCAAGTTCGCGGTTGATCTTCGTTCGTCCCAGCCCGAGGCGAACGTTGATCGCAAACAGCGTCAGATCGTCGATGCCGGGCAGTCGCACGAGCTCGTTGGCCGGCACCAGCGCGATCGCCATCACGACATCGCGCTCCAGCGGCTGAACAACGACTTCCGAGCGCGGCGCCAACGTGAAGTCGCCTCCCAGCAGGCCCGGACGGACTGTCCGATACGCAACGGCTGCCAGCTGCTGGCGGTCCCACAGCGTGAGCGGCACAGACTCTTCCCGGGATGCATTGACGTAGTCGGTTGCCGCGTCGTTGAGAGCCGCGTTGGTCACGAACACGAGCTTCGTCGTCCACGCCTCCTCGTCGTCGAGCAGCTCGCGCAGTCCGTGGCGCTCGATCAGCTTGCGCAGGTCGTCGTTCGGTTCGCTCGCGAGCAGGTCCTCGACCCCCTCCGGGCCTCGGAAGTAAAGTGCGACACCCCGAAACTGCTTCAAGTCGCTGTCGCCGAGGTCACGCTCGACGCCGCGCCGGCGCCTGCCCTGAAACACGTAGATCTCGTGAGCGTCGGCATCGACTACGACGGCGTCGATGCCCTTATCGTTGCCCCCGTCGCACAGCGCGTCCTCTACCTCTTCGGGCTCCATCCTCCAGACGTGCTCGAGGAACCAGGCGAGCATCGCAGTCGATTCGGTGCGATCGCCGATCAGGTAGGGCTCGAACTGCTGATCGAGAAATGCGAAATCGTTGTCGACCACAGGAAGAATCTACCGCGAGCTTCGGTAGCTGCGCTCTCGCGGCTGGATGCGCAATCGCGAGCATCTCGAACGGTGGCTCGTTGTTGCGGCCGTCGATCGCGTGCTGCTCAAGCGGACACTCAAGCTGACCGGCGATCAGGTCATGGCGATTCGCGATGCGACGGCGCTGCTTCGCATCCGGCGTACACGACAGGCCGAGCCGAGGGTCAAGGGAGGATCTTGGCCTCGACTAAGCTCGGTGCATGAGCCATCACGTAGTCACCCTCCCCGGCGACGGCATCGGCCCGGAGATCACCGAGCCGACGCTTCAGCTGCTCGAAGCGCTCGGCGACTTCGAGTTCCAAGAGCACCTGTTCGGCGGTGCGTCGATCGACGCGCACGGCACGGCGCTGACGGACGAGGTGCTCGCCGACTGCCGCAAGGCCGACGCGGTGCTGCTCGCGGCGGTCGGCGGCCCGAAGTGGGACACGACGGACCCGTCGAAGCCGCGCCCGGAGCAAGGCCTACTCGGCCTGCGCAAGGGCCTCGGCCTCTACGCGAACCTGCGCCCGGTCAAGCCGCTGCCGGCGCTGTATGACTCCTCGCCGCTGCGGCGCGAGCGAATCGAGGGGACGGACCTGCTCGTCGTGCGCGAGCTGACGGGCGGGATCTACTTCGGCGAGAAGACGCGCACGGAGACGACGGCGTCGGACCTGTGCGTCTACAGCAGCGAGGAGATCGAGCGGATCGCACGCACGGCGTTCGAGGCGGCCGCACGCCGCTCCTCCCAGCCAAAGGTCGCGAGCGTCGACAAGGCGAACGTCCTTGAGACCTCGCGCCTCTGGCGCCAGGTCGTAAGCGAGCTGCACGAGCGCGAGTTCGCGAGCGTCGAGCTCTCGCACGTGCTCGTCGACAACGCGGCGATGCAGCTCGTCTCGGCGCCGCGCGAGTTCGACGTCATCGTCACGGAGAACATGTTCGGAGACATCCTCTCCGACGAGGCGGCGATGCTGACGGGCTCGATCGGGATGCTGCCGAGCGCGTCGCTCGGCGGCGAGGGCCCGGGGCTGTTCGAGCCGGTGCACGGCTCGGCGCCGGACATCGCCGGTCAGGGGATCGCGAACCCGCTGGCGATGTTCCTCTCAGCGGCCTTGATGCTGCGCCACGGGCTCGGCTTGGAAAGCGAGGCGACGGCTGTAGAATCGGCGGTTGAAGGGGCGCTCGACTCGGGGCTGCGCACGGCCGATCTGGGAGGCTCGGCGGGGACGAAGCAGGCGACCGAGGCAGTGCTCGCGAACATCGAATAGGAGCGAATGACAGTGGACCCGACCGACCTCATCTGGATGAATGGAGAGTTCGTCGCATGGGAGGACGCGAAGGTCCACGTCTTGACGCACGGCCTGCACTACGGCACGGGCGTCTTCGAGGGGGTGCGCTGCTACGACACGGAGCTCGGCCCGGCGGTGTTCCGCAACCAGGAGCACGTCGAGCGCCTGTTCCGCTCGGCGGCGCTCTACTACATGGACATCCCGTTCAGCGCCGAGCAGCTGCGCTCGGCGACGCTCGAGCTCGTCGCGCGCAACGGCCTCCGCTCGTGCTACATCCGCCCGATCGTCTACCGCGGCTACGGCTCGATGGGCCTGAACCCGCTCGACTCGTGCGTCGACGTGACGATCGCGTGCTGGGAGTGGGGCGTCTACCTCGGCGAGGAGGGCGCGCGCAAGGGCGTGCGCGCGAAGGTCTCCTCGTGGCGGCGGATCAGCCCTGACTCACTGATCCCGCACGCGAAGGCGTCGGGGCAGTACCTCAACAGCGTGCTCGCGAAGGTCGAGGCGGTCAAGTCGGGCTACGACGAGGCGATCCTGCTCGACGACCACGGCTACGTCTGCGAGGGCACGGGCGAGAACGTCTACGTCGTGCGCGACGGCACGATCGCGACGCCGGGGCAGAGCAACTCGATCCTCGACGGGATCACGCGTCGCTCGATCATTCAGATCGCATCGGACCTCGGCTACTCGGTCGTCGAGCGCGATGTCGCGCGCGCGGAGATGTACCTCGCCGATGAGGTCTTCCTCTCGGGCACGGCGGCGGAGATCGTGCCGGTTCGCGAAGTCGACGACCAGACCGTAGGCACGGGCGAGCCGGGTGAGATCACGCGCGTGATCCAAGCGGCGTTCGACGACGCGATTCACGGTCGCTCGGAGCGCTACCGCGAGTGGCTCGACGTCGTCTCGCCGACGGATCTCGAGACGCCGGCCGGCGAGGCGCCGGCTCCGAGCACGCAGACGCCCGCGTAGGGCCGCCAGTGGCGCAAATACAGCTATACGACGCGACCTTGCGCGACGGCATGGGCGGCGGCGGCCTGACGCTGACGGCCGAGGAGAAGCTGCGCGTCGTGCGCGCGCTCGACGCGCTCGGCGTCGACATGATCGAGGCGGGCTTCCCGGCGTCGAACCCGAAGGAGCAGGAGCTGTTCGAGCTGCTCGCCGAGGAGCGGCTCGAGCACGCGGAGATCGTCGCGTTCGGGATGACGCGCCGGCGCGAGGTCGCGGCGGCGGACGACGAGGGCCTGCAAGTGCTCGCGCGCTCGTTCGCGCCGGTCTGCACGCTCGTCGGCAAGTCGTCTCTGTTGCACGTCGAGAAGGTCGTGCGCGTATCGCGAGAAGAAAATCTATTAACGATTAATAGTTCGATCGCTTTCCTGGTCGAACAGGGCAAGCGCGCGTTGTTCGACGCGGAGCACTTCTTCGACGGCTTCGCCGAAGATCCGGGCTATGCGTTGGACTGCCTGCGCGCGGCGGCCGAGGCGGGCGCTGAGCGTCTCGTCCTCTGCGACACGAACGGCGGCTCGCTGCCGCCGCAGGTGCGCACGGCGCTCGCGGTCGTGCGCGAAGCGCTGCCGGGCGCCGAGATCGGCATCCACTGCCACGACGACTCGGGCTGCGCCGTGGCGAACACGCTGACGGCGGTTGAAGCGGGCGCGACGCAGGTGCAGGGCACGGTCAACGGGATCGGCGAGCGCACGGGCAACGCGAACCTGATCACGATCATCGCTGACCTGCAGTTGAAGATGGGCGTGCAACTGCTCGCGCCGGAGCGCCTCGCGCGGCTGACGGAGACGGCGCACTTCATCGACGAGCTGCTAAACCGCGCGCCGAACGCGGCGCAGCCGTACGTCGGCAAGCACGCGTTCGCGCACAAGGCCGGGATGCACGCGGCGGGTGTCCGCGCGTCGGCGGAGACGTTCGAGCACGTCGACCCGGAGCTCGTCGGCAACGGCCGCGACGTCTTGATCTCGGAGCTCTCGGGCAAGGGGACGGTCGTCGAGAAGGCGGCCGAAGCGGGCGTCCATGCGCCCGAGGGCGAGGCAGGCGACGCGTTCGCGCAGCGCGTCGTCGAGCGCGTCAAGGAGCTCGAGCACGAGGGCTTCCAGTTCGAGGCGGCCGACGGCTCGTTCGAGCTGTTGATGCGCAAGGAAGCGGGCGCGTACGAGCCGCTGTTTCGCCTCGAGTCGTGGCGCGTGCTCGTCGAGAAGCGGACGGACGGCAAGGTGATCACGGAGGCGACGATCAAGGGCTGGGTTAAAGGCGAGCGCTTCGTGCGCACGGCCGAGGGCAACGGCCCGGTCCACGCGCTCGACGCGGCCTTGCGCGACGCGATCGGTGAATTCCACCCGCACCTGCGCGACATCGACCTGGTCAACTTCAAGGTGCGGATCCTCAACGAGACGAAGGGCACGGGCGCGGTCACGCGCGTGCTGATCGACGCATCGGACGGGCACGACACGTGGGGGACGATCGGCGTCTCGGAGAACGTGATCGCGGCGTCGTGGGACGCGCTCGTCGACTCGCTCGAGTATGGGATGCAGCCGGGACGCCGCCCGGCCGATGAGGACTCGAAGGGCGCGGCGCCGGCGAGCGCGCGCGGCGAGGGTTAGTGGCAGACGAGCCGATCCCGCTCGCCAAACCGGTGCTTGGCGAGGCGGAGGAGCGGGCCGTGATCGAGGTGCTGCGCTCGGGGCAGCTCTCGCTCGGGCCGAAGCTCGGCGAGTTCGAGCGGCTGTTCGCGGAGCGTCTCGGCGTGCCGCACGCGAGCGCGGTCTCGAGCGGGACGGCCGGCCTCCACCTCGCGCTGCGCGCGGTCGGCGTCGGGCCGGGCGATGAGGTGATCACGAGCCCGTTCTCGTTCGTCGCCTCGGCGAACGCGATCGTCTACTGCGGCGCGACGCCGGTCTTCGCCGACATCGATCCGGTCACGCTGAACCTCGACCCGGCGACGGCCGAGGCGGCGATCACGCCGCGGACGAAGGCGATCCTGCCGGTGCACATCTTCGGCTACCCGGCCGACCTCCCGACGTTCGAGCGGATCGCGCAGAAGCACGGGCTCGCGATCGTCGAGGACGCTTGCGAGGCCCTTGGCGCGAGACACGCTGACGGGCCGGCCGTGGGAGCGCGTGGCAACCCGGCGGTGTTCGGCTTCTACGCGAATAAGCAGCTGACGACGGGGGAGGGGGGGATGGTCACGCTCGGCGACGGGGCGATGAAGGAGCGGATCGACTCGGAGCGAAACCAGGGGCGCGCGCCGGACATGGGGTGGCTCGATCACGACCGGCTCGGCTTCAACTACAGGCTTTCGGACATCGTTTGCGCGCTGGGTGTCGCTCAGCTGGGGCGCCTGGAAGAGATGCTGAGGGAGCGCGCTCGCGTCGCGGCGCTCTATCGAGACGCGCTCGCCGACGTGGGCGGGCTCGAGCTCCCGTGCGCGGATCGCGATGGCGAGCAGCGCGGCTGGTTCGTCTTCGTCGTGCAGCTCCCGCTCGGAGTGGATCGCGCCACGACGATCCAAGCACTCGCGGCCGCCGGGATCCAGAGCAAGCCATACCTGCCGGCGATCCACCTGATGAGCTTCTACCGCGAGCGCTTCGGCCATCGCGAGGGCGAGCATCCGGGCTGCGAGGACGTCGCCGCTCGCTCGCTGGCGCTGCCATTCTTCCCGGAGATGACTGCGGGGCAGGTCGAGCGGGTCGCGAAGACACTGCTCGCTGCGATCCGCACGCCGCCTGTGCTCGGCGGTCGTCGGGAGGAATAGGAGACACCGTTCACCGAGAACCGCCAGGTTTGGCGGGCTTTTTCGACTAGGCGCCAACGCTCAGGCGGGCAGTCCCCTAGCAGGCTCTAGGCTCGCCCGCGCTATGGCGGTAGCTGTCCAGATCCGGGGCCGTGCGGCGCGGCAGGCACGCCTGCGCGGGCGCTGTCGAAGCGTCGCGGGGTCGCTTGCGGCGATGCTCGCGCTCGCGCTCGGCGTGAGCGCGTGCGGGAACAGCGACGGACGGGCGGTCGCGGTGCGCATCGGGGGCAAGGCGATCACCGCGGCGACGGTGAAGCACTGGACGAGCATCGTACGACGCGGGGGCGGGTTCACGGGCTACCGCGGATCCCCCCGCGTGCGCTCGCCACGTCGGCGCGCGCTCGCGCTGCTGATCTCCTCGAGCTGGCTGATGGACGAGGCGGCACGCGAGGGACTGGCGGTGAGCGCGAACGCGGTCGACGAACTGCTGGCCGAACGCACGCAAGGCGAACGCGGCGCGTACGTACGCAAGAGATACGAAGCCGCAGGAGAGACGCCTGCCGACGTCAAGCTCGAACTGAGAGCAGAACTCGCGCGCGCGGCGATCCTGCAGGCCCTGAGCGAACGGGCGGGCCAGCCGACGCAGCGCCAGCTGGCGAGCTTCTATCAGAGCCACAGCACGCAGTTTCGAAAGCCCGAACTGCGCTATGTCGACATCATCGAGAACCTCCCGAGTGCGGCGGCGGCCGCTTCGCTCGTCAAGAGGATCGGCATCGGCCGTGCCTTCGCCGCGCGCGCGTATCACAAAAAAATCGAGCTGACCGCCGGCCTGTTGAACGGTGCGGCGTCGAAAAAACGCGTCGACTACGCGATCTTCGCGGCCAAGCCGGGGATCGTCAGCGCGCCGATGCAGCTAGGCAGGGGATGGACGGTCTTCGTCGTGCGAAAGACGGTCCCGGGACGGCAGGAATCGCTCGCCGAGGCTCACGAACGGGTCGTCGCGAGCCTGTCGAAGAGCCGCTTAGAAGCGGTCGGCGACGCGTATGCGCGGGAATATCCACGCCGCTGGATTGCGCGGACGGTCTGCAGCGCGGGATACGTCGCGCCGGGGTGCGCGCAGTACCGCGGCAGCCTGGGTCCGTACGAAAACCCGTTCGTCGTTCCCTTACTCAATGCCTCCTCTTCGGGCGCAAGCAGCTAGGCAGACGTGCCTGAAGGAGACAACAGAAACGATTGCTGCGTGACGTGACCGGGCAGCCGCAGCGACCTCAGTACCCAAAAGTCACCTCCAGAGAAACAGCCAACCATCAAACGATGAAAAGGGATTAGCTTTGCGTTATGCGCCACCTCAAGACCCTCATATTCACTGCAGCCGCTGTCGGGGCCTGTCTCGGCCTGGCGGCATGCGGAGGCACCGCACACAAGGCGAAGTCGACCGCTACGGCGAAGGCCGCTGCGCAGTCACCGCAGGACACGACGGTGGCCACAGCGCCTGTCGGTAGCGCCGCTTCGCGCAAAGTCGTCGCGAGCGTCGGCAGCGAACCGATCACGCTGGCGATGGTCGAACATCTGATGACGATCGCGAACGCTCCGGTGCCGCTGCCGGACCCGCCGGCCTATACGGGTTGCATCGCCCGGATGAAAACCGAAGCCGGCCGGGCTGCCGAAGCCACGCCGCAGACCGAAGCGCAGCTCAAGGTGGCCTGCCGGAAGCGCTACGAAGAACTGCTAAAGGGCGCGCTCAGCTCGGCGATTCACAGCAAGTGGTTGATCGGCGAGGCCGCCGAACAGGGGGTCACCGTCAGCACGCGTGAAATCCAGCGAGAATTCGACCAGAGCAGAAAATCGGCGTTCCGGACGAATGCGGAGTTCGAAGCCTACCGAAAGGGAACCCGCGAGACGATCGCGGACCTGAAGAAAGAACTCGAGCTGAGCAAACTGACCGACAAGCTGATCCACAAAGCGAACGAAGCGGCGCTCCCGGCGAGCGCCGCCGAGGTGACGGCTTTCTACAACTCGCACCGCGCGCAGTTCACGATCCCGACCGGGCGCACGGTGCGCATCGTCCGCACGGCGACGCAAGGCGCTGCGATCCGCGCTAAGCAGCAGCTTCAGGCGGGGAAGAGCTTTGCGAGCATCGCGAAGGAACTGGCGACGATCGCGCAGCCGACGGAAACGAAGGACGGCGAAGTCGCCGATCTCAAGCCGGGCGTGTACGAAGAGAAGAAGCTGAACGACGCGATCTTCTCGGCGCAGCTGAATCGGCTATACGGACCGCTCGAGCTGACGGCGACGCACAAAACGATCGCCGGAGAGCCGAACACGGGTTTCTTCGTCTTCGAAGTCAAGAAGATAGTTCCCGGCGGCCTGATCCCGCTGGCGAAAGTCCGGCACACGATCGCCGAAGGACTGACCAAGAGCCGGCAGAGCAACGCGTTCACGTCATACGTCAGGAAGTTCAGAGAAAAGTGGATCGCGAGGACCGATTGCCGGCCGGGCTATGTCGTGAACAACTGCAAGCAGTTCAAGAGCTCTAACGCCCTGCAGGCGGCAGAACTGCATGCCCTATAGCAAGTAATGCAGCCGCAGCCCGCCCCCTTAAACACCCCACCCCCCGCCAAAGCGGGGGGTGGGGACCCAACCGAAACCCTCTAAGCCCTGCGGCTCAGAATTTTTCGCTGGCGAGCACCGCTTCGACTTCGGCGGTGTTCAGTTCGCCGTTGAGGATCGCGGTGTTTTTGCCGGCTGCCGAGGGCAGTCCGATTTTGCTGTTGACGATCGGGCCGATCAGGAAGGAGAAGAACCCGCCGCAGCCTTCGGAGGCCGGAGCCGAGAAGGAGTTATCGACAAGCGAGTTTTCGGTGATCCTGACCGATTCGTAGCCTTTTTCGAATTCCGATTTGGGGTTGCCCAGTTTGCCTTTGATCGGTTTGTTCGGAGGCGGCGGCGAGGTCGTGCCGTCGGTCAGGTGCAGCTGGATCGGGTGCGCTTCAGATCCGATGTAGCAGCCTTCCCCGAGCAGCGGGTTTTTCAGGTGCACCCGCACCGGCAGCGTGATCGCCGTGCCTTTTTCTTCGATCAGCGCCGCGAGGTCGAGGATCGCCGGGTTGGTCGCGGTGGCGACCAGTTCGGTCGTCGCCGTGACGCCGGTCGTTTTGTTTTCGAAGATCCCTTTGCAAGTAGCGCGCTCGATCACTTCGAAGAAGCCGGAGCCTTTGATTTCTTCGCAGTTGACGATGTTCAAGAGGCCGCCCGGGACGTTCAGTTCGGTCTTTGAGAGGCTGTTGCCGTCCTTCGCCGGCAGCAGGAAGTATTCGTTGAGGTTCGCCCCGCCGGTCGGGATCCCGCCGCCCTGCAGCGTGATCGTCTTGTTGATCGGCACTTTGGTCGAGCCGATCGTGAATTCGCCGCTGGTCGTCACGCCGAACGTGCAGATCGCAAGACCGGGTGCTTCGGTCGGACAGTCGTTGTACTTTTTGAAGAGCCCCTTCGGTTCTGCCGAAGCGGATGAGACGACCGCGAGCGAGGCGAGCAGCGCCGTCGCGAGGATGAGCAGGAGGCGTTTTGCGCGCATCCGATGATGTCTATTCATAGAGGTCCCCACTTTCAGAGGTTGTCATAGCCAGTGGCCCGCCTTCAGCAGGCCCGGTGTTCTGCCGCAGGCCCGCTGGACCTGCGGCGAGCAAAGTAGAGCCCCGCTGGCTAAGGGGGCAAGCTTTGTCTCCTACTAGAGGCATACAGGCCTGGGCGAGGAGGCACGAGATCTGGGGACGAAGTGGGGGTGCGCGCGAGCAGATCAGGCGGTCGAGGAGAAGACAAGAGGGGGCCAGGTTGGGGCGAGGGCGCATGCCGAGCAGAACGTGGGCATCGCGCACTTGCTGGGAAGCGTCGCGCTCCTCGCCGGAGCCGAGCCCGGCCCTCGGAGATTGAGAAGAGAAGCGAGAAAAGAAGCCGGGAAAGCAACGAGGCCGGGCCCCCCAAAGACCCTTGACCAATAGAGCTAGAGCAGTGCTCCCGCAATCAAGTAGACAGACAAAGGACTCCATGCTTAGATGCGCAAGCCGGGTCATGCGCCATATGGGGGCGCCTTGCCTGACCCGGCTTTTCAGAACGGGAGAGGGTCGGGCCACATGCACGCGCAACGCAAGCCGGGGCTGCTGCTCATCGCGGGCTTCTGCCTGCTCGTCTTCGTCCTCGCCGGCTCGCCGGCCGCCTTCGCCGCCGCCTCCCGTCCCCACGAATTCAGCAAAGCCTTCGGCGAAGCCTGCCCGGGGGAACCGTGCACGGGGGCCGAGCTCAAATCGCCCGACGGCGTCGCCATCAGCGAAGCCACGGGGGATGTCTTTGTCGTCGACAAGGGCGCCAACCGCCTCGTGCGCTTCAACGAAGAAGGCGTCTTCCAGAGCGAAGTCACCGGTCCGAGCGCCACCGGCTCGGGGACCCTGGCCGAAGGCTCGAGCACGATCGAATCGGCGCTGGCGACGAGCGGCGTCTTCAGCCCAGGGGAGGAAGTCACAGCGGCGGGGCTTCCGCCGGAAACGACGATCACCGCCGTCCTGCCCGGCGGCGTGCTCGAAGTCTCAAACCCCGTCGAAGCCGGCAAATCGGGAGTCGCCGTTCCGCTCAGCGCCCACCAGGACTTCGAATCGCCGGAAACGATCGCCGTCGATAACACCTGTGCGCTTCGCAAGCTCAAAGAACCTGGGCTGACGCTCACCCAGCAGGAAGAATGCGAAGCGGGGGATCCCTCCAACGGGGATGTCTATGTGGTTGACGCGGGGCTTGAACATCCCTTTGAACACACGGTGGTCGACAAGTTCACGCCCACCGGTGAATACCTCGGGCAGATCAGCGAGGGCAAGGAAACCGAAGGAGCACCGCTTGAACGCTTCTTCAGGGCCCTGGACGGGGTCGCCGTCGGCAGCGAAGGAAGCGTGTGGATCTATCAGGAAAACCGCGTCGTCGGCAAGTACTCAAATGCGGTTGCGAACAAATTCCTCTCGGTGACGCAGCTGAACGGCTTCGTCGATCTCGGCCGGCCCGGCTTCGCGATCGACAGCAAAGGCAACTTCTACGTCCGCCACGGAAGCCCCGGCGAACCCGAGGACAACCGGATCGCCAAGGTCGACCCAACGGGGACGATCCTCAACCGCGAACTCGACAGCGAACTCTCAACCGCCGTCGCGGTCGATCTGACAAGCGACGATCCCGCGATCTGCAACACCGCCACGGTCGCCATATTCGACCCCGAAGGCGCGCTGCTTGAACGCCTCGGCGAAGAAGAAGGCCTGCATCACCTGAGTAACTGCGCAGGCATCGGCGTGAGCGCGACCGCCGGCTCGCTCTACGTCTCAGACGCCGCCACGGGCACCGTGGCGGTCTTCGGCCCCGCCCAGGCGGCCACACCGAAGGTCGAAAGCGAGTCCTTCTCGGAAGTCACCTCCACCAGCGCGAGGCTCGCCGCGACGATCAACCCCCGAAGCGAACCGGGCGAAGCGATCACCGAATATCACTTCCAGTATGGGCGCTGCGCGAGCATCGACCCCGAAAGCTGCTCCGAAAGCGGCTATGAAGCAGACGTCCCGGTGCCCGACGGGCAGATCCCCGCGGACTTCTCAGTCCACGCCGTCGGCGCCGAAGCCACGGGCCTTCAGCCCGGCAGCACCTACCACTTCCGCGCGATCGCGACGAACTCCCACGGGCAGGGGGCCCCAGGCAAAGACACGACCTTCACGACCGAAGGCGCCGGCGGCGAGCTCGCGCTCGCCGACAACCGCGGCTGGGAGCTCGTCTCCCCGCCGGATAAGCAAGGCACGCGGATCGAAGCGATCTCCGAAACCGGCGTGATCCAGGCGGCGGCGAGCGGCGACGCGATCACTTACCTCACGAACGCACCGACCGAAGCCGATCCGCAGGGCTATGCAAACCGGGCGCAGGTGCTCTCGCGCCGAAGCGCCGCAGCATGGTCCTCGCGCGACATCGCGATCCCGCACACGGGGCCGACAGGGTCCGGCGGCGGCCCGGAGGAGACGCTGTTCGATCCCGAACTCACGCTGAGCGCGCTACAGCCGTTCGGCCCGTTCATCCCGCAGCTATCCGATCAGGCCTCGGAATCGACCGCCTACCTGCACGACCTCGGCGATAGCTGCGGCTCCTCCTGCTTCCAGCCGCTGGTCACCGGCAAGCGGGGCTTTGCCAACGTGGCGGAAGGGACGCGGTTCGGCGAAGAGGAAAGGTGCACGCCGAGCGGCAACGGTTCGGCGATAGAAGGCATCTGCGGGCCGAGGGTGCTCGGCGCAAGCGAGGACCTCGGCCACATTGTGCTGCGCTCCCGCGCCGAACTTGTGCCCGGTACTAGCCACGGGCTATACGAGTGGAATGCCGGGGCACTCTCACCGGTGAGCGTGCTGCCGGGAGGCGAACCGGTGGCCGAAGGGGTGGAAAGCAGCCTCGGGCTGAAAGACCTGGCGGCGCGGCGGGCGATCTCCTCCGACGGCTCGCGCGTCGTCTGGGGAGCGGCGGGGAACCTCTACCTGCGCGACACGAGCAGAGGCGAAACCCTGCAACTGGACGCGGCGGCCTGTGGAGGCTGTGAAAGCGGTGGGGGAAGGTTCCAGATCGCAAGCAGCGACGGCTCGCGGATCTTCTTCACCGATCAGAAGCAGCTGAGCGAAGGCTCGGGAGCGAACCCGGAAAAAGAAGCCGACCTCTACGAATGCAAGGTCCCGCCGGGCAAACTGGCCTGCGAGCTGAGCGACCTCACACCGCCGCACGGCGAAGAAGGCGCGAACGTCCAAGGCGGCGTGCTCGGAGCAAGCGAAGACGGCTCATACGTCTACTTCGTGGCAAAGGGCGTCCTTAGCGAAGCGGCTAACAGCCGGGGGCAGCACGCGATCGCAAAAGAAGCGAACCTGTACCTCTCCCACGACGGCGCGAGGAGCTTCATCGCGACGCTGTCGGGCGGGGATGAACACGACTGGGAAGAAGCGCCCGCGCGCCAGCCGACGCGCGTGTCAAAGGACGGCCGGTTCCTCGAGCTGATGTCGCAAGCCTCGCTCACGGGCTATGACAACCGCGACCTGGCCACACGCCACCCGGTCGCCGAGGTCTACCTCTACGACGCCACCACGGGCCGGCTGTCGTGCGCCTCGTGCAACCCGAGCGCGACGCGCCCGACGGGGATCGAATACCTGAAGCTCGAACCGGGCAGCGGGGGCCTCGTGGGCGGTCCGCGGGGGATCTGGCCGGCGAGCGCGCTGGTCGGGGCGAACGTGCCCGGGTGGACGGCGATCGATACGAGCCCCTTCTCCCGCTACCAGCCCCGCTACCTAGCGGACTCCGGGCGCCTGTTCTTCAACACCGCCGCCGCCCTGGTGCCCCAGGACTCAAACGGCACCCAGGACGTCTATCAGTACGAGCCGCCGGGAGTCGGCAGCTGCAGCGAATCCGACCCAACCTTCAGCGCCCGCTCGGGCGGCTGCGTCTCCTTGATCTCCTCCGGGCGATCGACGCAGGAATCGGCGTTCCTCGACGCAAGCGAATCCGGCGATGACGTGTTCTTCCTGACCTCGGCAAAGCTCTCACCGCTGGACGTCGATCCCTCCGCCGACGTCTATGACGCCCACGTCTGCACAGATGCCTCGCCGTGCATCACCTTCCCGGACGTGCAGTCCCCGCCGTGCACGACCGAAGCCTCCTGCAAAGCCTCCCCGACGCCGCAGCCTCAGATCTTCGGCGCGCCGGCCAGCGCGACCTTCTCCGGACCGCCCAACCCGGCCCCGCCCGCCCCGCCGAAACCGAAAGTCAAGACAGCCGCGCAGATCAGGGCCGAGAAGCTCGCAAAGGCGCTGAAGGCCTGCCACGCAAAGAAGAGCAAGCAGAAGCGAAAGGCCTGTGAAAAGCAGGCGCGCAAGAGATACGGGCCCGTCAAAGCAAAGAAAGCCAAGGGCAAAGCGAAGAAGAAGGGGAAGAAGTGATCGCTCATCACAAAGCGGCCGTGGAGTTCGCGCCACGCCCCTCTCGCCTGCGCTCGATCGCCCTTCCCGGGCTCTTCTCAGCGCTGCTGCTGGCCCTCGCTTTCGCCGCCCCCGCCGCCGAGGCCAACTCTCCCTGGTGGCATCTGACCTCAGGCGCGCGGCCGAGCTACCTGCACGCGGGCGCCGCCAAACCGGAAATACCCGCTGTCCCCGGCGAACCTGAGATCCAGGAAGTCAAACTGCCCTTGGAAACCTATGAAGGGCGCCCCGAACAGGGTGGGCTCGTCCTTGATGTGGGGGGCAAACAGGTCAAGGAACTGTTCACCGAACCGACCGCGAAAGAAATCGAATTCACCGCCCTCACCGCGGCCAACGTCAAGGCGGCTTTGGAAACCGTCTACAAAGACGTGCAGGTCAGCGAGGAAACCAAAGCGAACGTGCTCACGCTGCGGGTCGAAAGCGAAGCTCCCAGCCAAGCGCTCGAAGCCCACAACCCGTTCGGTGTCGGCGGCACACCGACCGCGACGGTCGTCTCTCCGGGCACCGCAGGCACCCCCGCCGTGCCCGCCGTCCCCGACGGCGAGGTCTACGTGACCGCCGAGAACCTCGGCGATGCCAACGTCGAAGGCGGCGAATCCCCGGTGCTCTTCAAGGACGTCCTGCCCAAAGGCCTGAAAGCGGTCGCCGTCACCGCCACAAAACCCGAGCGGGAAGGCGACTTTCACAAACGCGAACCGATCCCCTGCTCGCTTTCAAGCAGCGGCGGCGTGACGACCGCGACGTGCACGGTCGGCAAAGCGCTCGCGCCCTTTGACAAGCTCGTCCCCTACGACCAGATCGAGATGCGGATCGGCGTGGACGTCCAGGCGGGCGCCGAATCCGAACCGCAGCAGAACGAAGTGAGCATCTCAGGCGGCGGCGCGCAGCCGGCGACGCTCAGGCGCCCGGTGACGATCTCAGACGCCCCGGTCCCCTTCGGCGTCGAAGACTACGAAATGGCCCTTGAAGAAGAAGGCGGCGCCTCGAGCACGCAGGCAGGCGCGCACCCCTTCCAGCTGAACACGACGATCGCGCTGAACCAGCTCGCCGACATCAACCCGTCGGGGAGCGAAAAGCCGGAAGTGACCGTGCCCGAGCTGAGCAAGGACCTGAACTTCAACCTGCCGCCCGGCCTGCTCGGCAACCCGACGCCGATCCCGCAGTGCACGATCAAGGAGTTCTTCGAAACAGTCCACGCCCAGGAAAACCGCTGCCCGCCCGACAGCGCGGTCGGCGTCGCGGTGGCGACCGTCCACGAACCGGCGGTCGTCGGCACCGTCACGCTGACCGAGCCGGTCTTCAACATCGAACCGCGCGTGGGCGAGCCGGCGCGCTTTGGCTTCTACGTCGTGATCGCAAACGCCCCGGTGCTGATCGACACCGCCGTGCGCACGGGCTCTGACTACGGCGTCACGGTCAGCGTCAACAACATCACCCAGACCGCCGCGTTCCTCTCAAGCGAGGTGACCTTCTGGGGCACCCCGGGCGACCCGCGCCACGACGGACAGCGCGGCTGGGGCTGCCTCTACCAAGCGCGCGAAGCCTCCTCGGTGCAGTCCTGCACCCCCGCCGCAGAACAGCACCCAAAGCCGTTTCTCTCGCTACCGACCTCCTGCACCTCGGCGCTCTCAAGCAGCGTGCAAGGGGACTCCTGGGATGCCCCGGGGGCCTTCTTCGAAGTCACCCACGCCTTTGAACCCTCCCAGCCGCTCGGCGGCTGCAACCGCCTGCAGTTCGCCCCGGAAATCAAAGTCGCCCCCGACGGGCAGGAAGCATCAAAGCCGACCGGGCTGACCGTCGACGTGCACGTCCCCCAGGAAGTCAACGAAAACGCCGCGGGGCTTTCGAGCTCGAACGTCAAGGACATCACGGTCGCCTTCCCGCAGGGGGTCACGCTGAACCCCTCCGCCGCCGACGGGCTTCAGGCTTGCCCCGAGGGGGCCGTCGGCCTGCTTCCCGGGCAGGGCGCCCAGGGCGAACCGCTGTTTACCCCGACGCTGCCCGAAGCCTTCTGCTCGGACGCCTCGAAGATCGGCACGGTGACGATCAAGTCCCCGCTTCTGCCCGTCGGGCAGCCCCTGCAGGGCGCGCTCTACCTGGCCACCCCGGCGCCCAACGGCGAAGCCGCTCACAACCCGTTCAACACGCTGCTTGCGATGTACATCATCGCCAAGGACCCGGTCTCCGGCGTGCTCGTGAAGCTGCCCGGCAAAGCGGTCCTCGACCCCCTCAGCGGGCAGATCACCGCGACCTTCGAGAACAACCCGCAGCTGGCCTTCGAAGACGCCGAAATCCACCTGTTCGGCGGCGAACGCGCGCCGCTTGCCTCGCCGGCGCACTGCGGTACCTACACGACCAGCGCGAGCTTCACGCCGTGGTCGGGGACCGCGCCGGTCAGCTCGAGCTCGAGCTTTCAGATCACCTCGGGCCCCAACGGCAGCCCCTGTCCGCCCGCGGCGCTGCCGTTCTCGCCGAGCCTGACCGCCGGCTCGACGAACATCAACGCCGGCGCCTACACCCCCCTTACCACGACGATCAACCGCGAAGACGGTAGCCAGCAGATCCAGGCCGTCAGCCTGCACATGCCCCCGGGGCTCTCGGGGATCCTCAAGGGCGTGGAACTGTGCCGCGAAGCAGAGGCCAACGCCGGCACCTGCGGGCCGAACAGCCTGATCGGCCACACGATCATCTCGGTCGGCCTCGGTGCGGACCCCTTCAGCGTGACCGGCGGGCAGGTCTTCCTCACCGAAACCTATAAGGGGGCCTCCTTCGGCCTGTCGATCGTCAACCCGGCCGTCGCCGGCCCCTTCGACCTCGGCAAAGTGATCGTCCGCGCGAAGGTCGAAGTCGACCCCCACACCGCGGCCCTGACCGTCAGCACCGACGAATCGGGCCCCTATGCGATCCCGCACATCCTCGACGGCATACCGCTGCAGATAAAGCACGTCAACGTGCTGATCGACCGCCCCGGCTTCACCTTCAACCCGACCAGCTGCAACCCGCAGGCGATCACCGGCACGATCAAGAGCGCAGAAGGCGCCGCCGCGCCGGTCTCAACGCCCTTCCAGGCGACCAACTGCTCGAGCCTGAAGTTCGCGCCCAAATTCTCGGTCTCGACCGCCGGCAAAACCTCAAAAGCACAGGGTGCGAGCCTGAAGGTCAAGCTGAGCTACCCAAGCGCACCCGCCGGCACCTACGCGAACGTCGCCAAAGTCAAAGTCAGCCTGCCAAAACAGCTGCCGAGCCGCCTGACGACGCTGCAGAAGGCCTGCACCGCAAAGGCCTTTGAAGCCGACCCGGGCAGCTGCCCGAAGGAATCGATCGTCGGGCAGGCCAAGGTGCTCACCCCGCTTCTGCCCGTCCCCCTGACAGGCCCCGCCTACTTCGTCTCCCACGGCGGGGAAGCCTTCCCCGACCTGACGATCGTGCTGAAGGGCTACGGCGTGACCGTCGACCTGGTCGGCTCGACCTCGATCAAGAACGGGATCACGACCTCGACCTTCAAGGCAACCCCCGACGTGCCGTTCAGCTCCTTTGAACTGACCCTGCCCCAGGGCAAGTTCTCGGCGCTCGCGGCCAACGCCAACCTGTGCAAGTCAAAGCTCACGATGCCAAGCGAATTCCAGGCCCAGAACGGCGCCCTCTTCACCCAGCAGACGAAGATCTCGGTCACCGGCTGCCCGAAAGCCCTCTCCAACAAGCAGAAGCTCGCCAAAGCGATCAAGGCCTGCCACAAGAAGAAGGGGAACAAGCGCGCCTCCTGCGAAGCCAAGGCTCGCAGGCAATACGGGGCGAAGAAGGGCAAGAAGCAGAAGGCGAAGAAGGGGTCGGGGAAGAGGTAGTGGGGCGGGGCGCGCTCCGCGCCTCATGCTCCTGTCGGGCGAGGTGCTCGAGCGGCAGGCCCCGCGCTCGACGTGAGGTAGCGCCTGGCTCAAGGTGCGCCTGGGCCGCTCGAGACACACACGGCAACGCTACCGGCGAAAGCCCGCTAGCGGAGAAACCGAAGCTGCGGGATTCGACTCACTCACCCGGCATGCGTCACCCGCGCGAGGCGGGAGTCCTCTGCTCGATCTCCAGCACATGTTGACACGCCTAGGCCTGGAGACAATCTCTGCAAACGATTGAACTCTCAACTCTGCGTTGGGAGACTTCCTGTGCAGGATCGACCGGGGAGCGCTGGCAGACGTCGGCGCTCCTTGACAATCAAGCACAAGGAGCATGCACATATGAGACTGACCAAGCTACTGGGGCTGATGGCCCTGGCGCTGCTGGCGTTCGGCGCGATCGGCACGACGATGGCAAGCGCAACGGAATTATCGGAAGAGTCGGGCAAACCGCAGATCTTATGTTTCGTGGAAGGCTGCATCAAAACGCTTGAAATACCCGCAACAGGTGGCGCATCGGTGCTCGAAACGTTAGGCGCCCTGAAACTCACCGGCACGAGCGTCGCGTCCACGATCAAAGGAATCAAAGAATTAGAAGGCAGCAAAGGTAAAGACGGCGGCTTAGCCGAAGACGTCGAAATCAAATTCGAAGGCGTCAAAAAAGGCGAAGCCAACTGCAGCACGGTAGGCCTAAAATCCGAACAAGGCCAGGTCGCGGCATTACTCGACCTGCACGTCTCCGCCGGCACCAAGGGCGGAGTGTTAGTGCCGCTGCTCTTAGCGAAAGTCTTAAACAAAGAATTAAAACCCGAACTTGAAATCAAATGCGCTCTTCTGAAAGTCCTGGTCAAGGGCACCATTCCGTGCGCAATCACGCCCGGCTTAACGGCGATCCCGACGACGGCCAACGTGACCGTCGAATGCAACCTCAACAAAGAAACGCACGACCAGGCCACCGGGATCACCTGCACCGTGTTATGCACCGAGAACGAAAAAGACCCGTTCGAAGCAAAACTAGGTGAAAAATTCGAAGACGCCGGCATGGAAATCAAACTGACGGGCAAACCCACCAAAGAAATCTTCATCGACGACTGATCTCGGTGACGGATTGAGCTAGAAGGCGCTTGGCGGTGCGCGGGGTCGGAGACCTCGCGTGCCGCCGGCGCTGTTGTGGTTGCCAAAGACGTTCCCCAGGGCGTGGCGCCAGCGTTGGTCGCCCACAGCGCCGTGAGCCGTGCGGAGGCTTGAGGTTGTGGCGGGCGAGGAAAGGCGACAGGTCCGCGGTTCGCTCGGCCTGGGCCAAACAGGAGTGATCGTCGATTGGCGCTTGAAAGCTGCCGGCGGGGGCGCCGGCCACGATGGGCGCTCGATGAGGCCGTGAGCGCTTCTACTCGCGCCAGGGCCTCGGCCAGCGATAGGCCGTTCCCTTTGAGATGCCGGCGGCTGCTGACACGTCCGACAACCGACCCCAGCGTTTCGATACTCGTCGATCACCAGGCGGCGGCTATTGGGAGATGTGCGGGCGTGGGTACCTCGAGCCGGAGCGCTTGCCGGCGGGCGCGGCACGCAGGAGAGAGACAGTAATCCCAACTGATGGAATCACGTCGTTCCGGGTGAGATACTTGCTTGGCAGTCGGGAGTCGCAGACGGTTCTCCGGCATTTTCTCAATCGCGAGCACAAGGAGCATGCACAAATGAGATTGACCAAGCTACTGGGGCTGATGGCCCTGGCGCTGCTGGCGTTCGGCGCGATCGGCACGACGATGGCAAGCGCAACGGAATTATCGGAAGAGTCGGGCAAACCGCAGATCTTATGTTTCGTGGAAGGCTGCATCAAAGAACTGCAAATACCCGCAACAGGTGGCGCATCGACGTTCGAAACGTTAGGCGCTCTAAGTTTAACCGGCACCAGCGTCACGCTCACAATCAAAGGCGTCAAAGAACTAGAAGGAAGCAAAGGTAAAGACGGCGGCTTAGCCGAAGACGTCGAAATCAAATTCGAAGGCGTCAAAAAAGGCGAAACCAACTGCAGCACGGCAGGCCTAAAATCCGAACAAGGCCAGGTCGCGGCGTTACTCGACCTGCACGTCTCCGCGGGCACCAAGGGCGGGGTGTTAGTGCCGTTGCTCTTAGCGAAATTCTTAACGAAAGAATTAAAACCGGAACTCGAAATCAAATGCGCTCTTGTGAAAGTCATCGTCAAAGGCACCCTTCCGTGCGCAATCACGCCCGGCTTAACGGCGATCCCGACGACCGCCGCAGTAACCGTCGAATGTAACCTCAACAAAACGACGCACGACCAGGCCACGGGGATCATCTGCACCGTGTTATGCACCGAGAACGAAAAAGACCCGTTCGAAATAAAATTCGGTGAAAGATTCGAAGACGCGGGGTTCGAACTCAAACTGTCGGGCAAACCCAGCAAAGAAATCTACATCGACGACTGATCGCGGACGGATTGAGTTAGGAGGCGCCGGCGGTGCGTGGGGTCGGAAGACCTCACGTGCCGTCGGGCGCTTGTCCGGGATGCGCCCTCCGGCCCTTCCGGTGGATATCCAGCTTTACTTCGACTGACTTTCTCGATGCATCTCTCCAGCGAAGTATAAAATCTTCCCGTCAGATCTTACCGTCATGCTGGGATGCCTAACCCCGGCGCGGCACGCCGGGGTTAGGCTAACAACTTAGCGCGGCGAAGCTCAAGCTAAGAAGCTAGAAGCTTTCGCTGGCAAGCACCGCTTCCCCTTCGGCAGTGTTCTGTTCGCCGTTGAGGATGGCCGTGTTGTGACCGGACGCTGAGGGAAGACCGATCTTGGCGTTGATGATCGGTCCGATCAGGAACGAAAAGAGCCCGCCGCAGCCTTCGGAGGCCGGAGCCGAGAACGAGTTGTCGACGAGTGAGTTTTCGGTGATCTTTACCGATTCGTACCCATTTTCGTATTCCGATTTTGGGTTCCCAAGTTTGCCGTGAATTGGTCCGTTCGGCGGCGGCGGCGCAGTCGTTCCGTCGGTCAGGTGCAAGATGATCGGATGCGCCTGTGAACCGATGTAGCAGCTTTCCCCAAGCAGTGGATTTTTCAGGTGCACCCGTATCGGAAGGGTGACCCCGGCGCCCTTTTCTTCGACCAGCGCCGCGAGATCCAGAATTGCGCGGTTTGTTGAGCTCGTCGCCAGTTCTGTAGAAGCCGTGACCCCGGTAACGCCATTTTCAAAGGTCGTTTTGCATGCGCCGCGCGCAAGCCCTTCAAGCAGGCCCGAGCCTTTGATTTCTTCGCAGTTGATCAGACCGGCCAAGCCTCCGGGGACGTTGAGTTCGGTTTTCGACAGCGTGTTGCCGTCCTTCGCCGGCGCGATGAAGTATTCGTTGAGGTTCGCGCCGCCTGTGTAGATCCCGCCGCCTTGCAGCGTGATCGTCTTGTTGATCGGGACTTTGCTCGTGCCGATCACGAATTCGCCGCTGGTCGTCTGTCCGAACAGACAGATCGTTACGCCAGAGACTTCCGTTGGGCAGTCGCTGTACTGTTTGAACAGGCCCTTTGGTTCGGCCGAAGCCGCAGATGCTGCTGCGAGTGATAGGGCGAGAACTGCCCCCAGCACGACGAGAAGGCGCCTTATCGACGCCGAGTGGTTTACGCTCATGTGACCCTCTTTCTAGGATTGCACGCCTGGATCCGCATGCCTAACGTAGAATGACGGTTGCGGACTCATCAAGTCGTGTCTCTGATTCGACGCGCGAGCCAACCCGCGGGCCGTGGCCAGGTGCGGCTATCGCTAGGCGTCTGGCGGAGGGGCGGCCCCCTCTGGAGCCGAGCGGCGTGATCGGGAGGCGCGACTTGGCCACATCGTTACACGTCGCCGGCGTCTGCGAACCAGCACCGGGAACGTCCCAGCGAGCACCGGACTGCGGCTGAGACTCTTTGCCCGGGAACAGCTCGTCCGAATAGCCGAGCCGAGCCGATGGCAAAGCCGACGCCTACCCGCCGAACGCGGGCCCACCGCGGTCCAGCGTTCGAGCCGGTGATACCGGCTCGAACTATCGATGGGAGCGGCTAGCGGTCAGACAGAGTACGGGGCAAGCATCGGTGCCTTCGGCGCTGTGCTCGAGACTGCGAGTGTCCGACTCGACTTGATCGGCTTCCTCAGTTGAGACCGTCCACGACCGGCTCGACCCGACTGATGCGATCTGCTGCGCTCTCGCGCCTACCCAGCGGGCACGTCGGTGGACGCGCCCGATCGTCATATTGCCTTGTATAGCGCCAGAACTCGCGCTCCCGGCCTTCCCGCGATTCTCGCGATCGCGACAGAAACAGTTCGGCGAATCGGTTGACCTCGGGGCGGTGCGCGTGTCAGGCTGCCGATTGTCGTTCCGAGGCTTGGTTTGGCCTCACCCTTGCGTCTATCCGGGCCCAGTTGGGCCTAGGGCGGCGTGAGACACCTAAATCCAATGAAAGGATCATTCGATGAATCGGATGAAGACTCTATGTATGGCGCTGTTCGCCGTATTCGCGCTGGTTGCGGCGTTCTCGTCGACGTCGGCTTTCGCGCTTGAATTACCCGACGTGCACGTCTTATCGGGCGAAACCTACCCGGCGACGGGCGTGGGCAAAGTCGAAGGGGCGGAAGTCGGCACGCTTGAAACCGAACTCGGCGAAAAGCTGACATCCAGCACGGTGAAGGCCGAAGCGGAACTCACCGAATTATCGTCATTAGGCCCGGGCACCCTGTCGTTCACGGGCGTCCAGGAAGCTAAGAGCAAAACGTCTTGCAAAACATCCGGTGACCCCGAAGGCACGGTCAAACTCCCCGGCGAATACCACGTCGTCGACACGAGCACTTCTCCGTTAACTGCGGCGATCTTGATCTTATTCAAAGAACTCGTCGTCGAATGCAACAGCGGCAAAACCAAAGTGAAAGTCAGAAGCCCGGCGGTCGTCAAACTTGAAAAAGTGACCTCCGGCACCGACGTAACGCAGTACGGCCTCGTGTCGAAATGCTCCGGCAAAGGCAAACAGGAACTGAAAAACTACCTCAACGACGAAGGCGTAAGCACGAAAGCCGTGCTCACGGCTAACTTCGGACTCGGGTTCGAAACGGCATGTGAGAACGTGACCAAAGAACTGGTTGTCGAATCATCGAAGATGCTCGACTTCTTATTCTAAGTCGCCTCATCTGACGCAGCTGTGACGACCGCCCGGGAGCGCATCGAGCGCTTCCGGGCGCGTTGCGCTTTCGACCGCAAGTGGGAGACACTGGTTGCGAATGCCCCGTGCAGAGCGGAATCATCAACCCGAAGGGCGAGAATCGTTGGGCCGGGTGGCCGGCTTCGGACAAGCGCGCTGACCGGAATCGAGGAGAGGAAGCTGTTGAAGACACGTTGCAAACGTTTGCTGGGCTGCTGCTCGGCACGCATGGTCGTGCTCGCCGGCCTTGCGGCCTGCTTCCTCTCGGTCGTGGCTTCGGCGCAGGCCGCGAACGTCCACGTCTTCGGCTCGTCATTCGGGGGTGCTTCCTCGACGGTCGTCGATCCCTACCCGCTCGCTGCCCCAAGCGACGTGGCGATCGACGAATCGAGCGGAGGTGGGCGGGACCTGTACGTGACGGACCCCGGGCACTTCCGCGTCGAGAAGTTCGACCCGAGCGGAAAATTTCTGCTGATGTTCGGCAAGGAAGTGAACAAGACGAAGGTCGAAGCGAGCGCGAGCGCTGCCGAACAGAACGTATGCACGGCCGCCTCGGGAGACGAATGCCAGAGCGGCACAAAAGGAGAAGAAGGCGCCGGCCAGTTCTCCAACCCGAGGTTCGTTGCAGTCGATTCCTCGGAAAGCGCATCGAGCGGGGACGTCTACATCGGCGATGCAGGCACGAAAACCCTTTACAAGTTCGCTCCGGACGGGAGCTTCATCTCGGCCGAGGACGGCTCGGCAGCTCCGAAGGGCCCCTTCGCGGGCATCGATGGCGTCACGGTCGACAGCAGCGGCAAAGTCTGGGTTTCCGACCAGCGGGGGTTCGCGTTCCGCTTCGCTGCTGATGGGTCGTTCGTCACTCCCGTGCTCGAAACCCGCGACGGCGCGACTCCGGGTGGAATCGAAGTTGAAGGCAACGGCGAATTCTACCTTGTGTCGGGCTTCCATACGCTGGAGAAGTTCGGCTCGGAAGGGCAATTGGTCGGCAGGGTGACGCCTGTTATGAGCGAACATGGCCAGCCGGTCAGCGGTGTGACGTTGAACCGGTCGAGCGATGTCCTTTACATCGACTTCGGGATCGAAGTCGGAAGCATTCTGCCAGGCTGCGACCCACCCAAACCCCCGTTCACGGCGTTTTGCCAGATCGCAGAGTCGTTCGGCTTTCCGCAGCTCGCCTCCGGTGCCGGGCTGGCGGCAGACAGCGGTGACGATGCTGTGCTCGTCGCGGACGAAGGCGCCGGGGTGGCGGACCGCTTCGTCGTAGGGCTCGAAGCGATTACGGGGTCCGCCGGCGAAATCGGCTCGCGCGAAGCGACGGTCCACGGAACTGTCAACCCCGAGGGAGCGACCGTAACCGAATGCGGCTTCGAATACGGTACGAGCGAAGAATACGGGCAGAGCGCAGCGTGTGAACAGAGCGTCGGCTCGGGCATCTCGCCTGTTAGCGTGCAGGCCCGCCTGAAAGGGCTCGAAGGCGGCACGACCTATCACTACCGCGTGTTCGCGAAGAACTCCGCCGGGGTCGTCAGGGCCGAAGACGGCACGTTCACGACCTCGCAGACAGCACGGATCGAAGCTGCCTCGGTACGGAACGTCACCGCGAACTCGGCTGAGCTCTCGGCGACGATCAATCCCGAGGGTCTCGACGCGCACTACCGCTTCGAATACGGCACGAGTGCTGCGTACGGGACGAGCGTTCCGGTCCCCGACCAGGACATCGGTGCCGGGACGAGTGGGGTCGAAGTCTCCCAGCAGATCACTGGGCTTCAGCCGAACACGACCTATCATTTCCGCGTCGTCGCGACGAACGCCAACGGCGCCGCCGAAAGCGCCGACCACACGTTCGTCTTCTTGGCCCCCGAACGTGCCGCCTGCCCGAATGAAGCGTTGCGCGCGGGGCTCGCTGCCAACCTGCCCGACTGCCGGGGCTACGAAATGATCACCCCGCCGCAGAAGAACGCGGCGCTGATCGGAGCGATCCTCTTCGGGCCCGGGCTGCCGGCGATAGCGGAAGACGGCTCGCGTGTGATCGTGACCAGCGTGCAGTGCTTCGCGGCAGCGGAATCGTGCGTCGCCCATCGCCAGAGCGAGGGCCAGCTGTATGAATTCTCACGCGCCGCGAGTGGGTGGCAGACGAACCCACTGGCCCCGCCGGCGACTCAGTTTCAGACCGAGAGCGTGTGGTCGTTCGGAGCCGACGCGAACAGCTACCTGTTCAGCACGCCCAGCTCCGGCGGGGAGGACTTCTACGCGCGCCAGTCAGACGGTGCGTACCGTCTGATCGGACCGATCGGAGAAGGGGGAGCCGAATTCAACGTGCTCGTCGACGGCGTGCTTGCCTCGAGTGCCGACTTCTCGCATGTCGTGTATGGCACCGTGCACCCGGTATGGGCATTCGACTCGGGAACGAGCAACGCCCATTCCGTCTATGAGTACACGAATGCGAGCATTACCCCATCGCTCGTGGGCGTGAGCGGCGGCCCGGGCAGCACCGATCTGATCGGCACGTGCGGGACCGGGATAGCCGCCATGAGCCTCAGCGCGGCAAACGGCTACAACCCCCTCTCAGAAGACGGGCGGATCCTCTACTTCACCGTGGCCGAATGCGAAACTGGCTCTGGTGCTAACACGGGTAAAGCCGTGCCTGCGAACTCTCTCTACGAGCGGGTCGACCAAGCTCGAACGATCGCCGTGTCCAGTGCGGTCGCGTCGACGTGCACGACATCCGAATGCCAGGGCGCGACGCCGTCGGCGGCTGTATTCGAAGGGGCTTCGCGAGATGGCGAAAGGGTTCTGTTCACGAGCACCCAGCAGTTGACAGATCAGGCCAGCCAGGATCGGCAGGCGGGAGACAGCGCGGTCAGCGGCGGCGCAAAAGGGTGCGCGAAGACAGCCCCTTCGGCCTCGGGCTGCAACTTGTACCTGTCCGAATGTCCGGCCCACTGCGAAGATCCGGCACAGCGAAAGCTGATCGACCTCTCCGAAGGGGCGAAGGACGCGGGAGGTCCCAGGGTGCAGGGAGTCGTGGCGCTGTCTCCCGACGGGCACTCCACGTACTTCGTCGCCAAGGGCGCGCTGACCGCGGCAAAGAACAAGCTCGGAGAAGGCGCGCAGGTAGGAGCGAACAATCTCTATCTCTACGAACGCGACGAAGCCCACCCACAAGGTCGGCTCAGCTTCGTGGCGCGGCTCTCGGCGGAAGATCAGCCCAACTGGGCGGGCGGGGACCACTTCCAAGGCGCGGAAGCCGCGAGCCTGAATCAGGGGATGGGCGTCGCGAACCTCACCCCCGACAGGCGCTACCTCGTGTTCACGAGCACCCGGGCGCTGACTGCGGGTGCCTCGCCGGGCCCGGCGCAGGTGTACCGCTACGACTCGCAAAGCGAAGAGATGACGCGAATCTCCGTCGGCCAGGACGGGTTCAACGACAACGGAAATTCCAAGAACGCCGCAGCGAACGCGAGCATCGTTCCCGCGGACGACACCTACGGTCTCGGCAACGGTCCCGCGCACACGAACCCAACCATGTCCAACGACGGCAGCTACGTGTTCTTCCAGAGTCCCGTGGCGCTGACTCCGGGCGCATTGAACGAAGTGAAAATCGGCAGCACGAGCGAATTGGCACTCAACGTCTACGAGTACCATGCAGGCACGGTCGCGCTTATCTCCGACGGAAAAGACATCACCGAATCGGGCAAGGTCCCCGCCCGCAGCCCTGAACTCCTGGGCACCGATGCGAGCGGAGAAGACGTGTTCTTCGCGACCAACAGCCAGCTCACGGCCAAGGACACCGACACGCAGCGCGACTACTACGACGCCCGGGTCGGCGGAGGCGAAGAAGCGCACGTCGTGACCCCCCCGTGCGAAAGCGATGCCTGTCGCGGGTCCGGCAGCGTGCCGCCGGCCTTCGGCCCGCTGACGAGCACGCTGACCGGCCCGAGCGGGAACCTTCCTCCGTCCTCCGTGCAGGCGCCGGGTCCGACGCCGGTCAAAGTCAAACCGCCGACGAAGGCGCAGCGGCTGAAGAAAGCGCTCAATTCGTGCCGAGCGAAGTACAAGGCCAAGAGCAAGAAGAAGCGTGCCGCCTGTGAACGCAGCGCGCGCAAGAAGTTCGGGTCCAAGCCGAGCTCGAAGGCCCGCGCCAAGCGGCACCAGACCAAGAAGGCCTCGAAAGGAGCGGGACGATGAGCCTCGCCCTGATCGCCGGAGCACGCAGTGGCGTGCTGCGCGCCCTGCTTGCCCTCGGTGCGGTCTTCGTCGCAGCGCTTGCTTTCGCCGGCGGAGCGGCGGGCGCGACCCGCAGCCCGCATCTCTCGGTGCAGTCGGTGGCATTGCCCTCGACTTTCTCCGAAGCGAACAATGCCAGGTGCCTGGAAAATGTCTCTGAAGAACTCGTCAGGGTCTGCGACACCTACCAGATCACGATCACGAACAACGGAGCGCAGAAAACCGACGGGACCGCGGTGACGATCAAAGACACCCTCCCGCCGGGCCTCGAAGCAAAGGGAATCGGGCTGTTCAGGCTCGTTCCGCAAGGGGAACCGGAAAAGCGCGGCAAGGGTACGGTCGCAGCCGGCTGCACGCTCGTGCCGCTCACCTGCAAATTCCGCTCGGAAGAAATCGAAGGCACCCTCAGGACGGGAATCCTCAAGCCCGACGAAGCACTGGAGATGCAGGTTTACGTCACGGTCGGCGCCGGCACTAGTGGCCCCCTGACGAACTCGGTGAGCGTCTCCGGCGGCGGTGCCCCGCCGACTTCGACGACGTCCACGAACGCGCTCTCCGCCGAAGAAGAAGCCGTGGCCTTTGGGGCGCACCTCGGCTCTGAAATCACCGGCCTCGATGGAGCTCCCGAAACGCAAGCCGGCGGGCACCCCTACGAGTTCACGACGCGCATCGACCTGAACAGCGAGATTCGGCGCAGCCCGGAAAGCCAGTTGATCTCGACAACGAGCGAAGACCTCAAGGACGCCGTGATCGAACTCCCGGTGGGCTTCATCGGCAGCGCCACGGCGGCCGCGACGTGCACGTTCGGTCAGCTCGCCTCGTTCGTCGGTTGCCCCCCCGCCTCGAGGGTCGGCCATCTCGACACCGAGCCCGAATCGCTCGGCTCGGCCAACAGCTGGATCTACAACATGTTGCCGGAGCGCGGCGTGGCGGCCGAGTTCGGCTTCATCGACGTGCTGAAGAACACGCACGCGATCTACGCCTCGGTCGCGCCGACACCGGCCGGCTACGTTCTGCGAGCGACCGTGCACGAAATTCCGCAGATCGCGCTGACCGACGTGGTCTCGAGCTTCTTCGGCGATCCGGCCGAAAAGAACGGCTCAGCCCCGGCCGCGGCTTTCTTCACCAACCCGTCGGATTGCTCAGGCGAACCGCTGACGACGCACCTGTACACAGATTCCTGGCAGAAGCCTGCGCGCTTCGGCGCGGACGACTCTCCCGACCTCTCGGACCCGAATTGGAAGACGAGCGTCTCGCAGGCGCCGCCCGTCACCAACTGCGAAGCGCTCGCGGGCCTCTTCCAGCCGTCGATCTCCGCGCAGCTCTCGAGCTCTCAAGCGGACAGCCCGACAGGTCTGGACGTGAACATCAAGGTCCCCCAGGACCAGAACCCCGAAATGCTGGGCGTGCCGCCGTTGAAGAACGCCGTCGTAACGCTGCCGGCCGGAATGACCGTGAACGCGTCCTCGGCCAACGGCCTGGAAGCCTGCTCGCTGGCGCAGATCGGCTTCTCGGCCACAGGCGAACCCAACGCCGAACAGCCGACGTGCCCGCAGGCTTCGAAGATCGGCACGGTCGAACTGGAAACGCCTGCGCTCGCCTCTGAAGTCTGCAAGGAAGCGACGAAGAACCTCGCCGAATGCCCAGGCGAATCCGAACGCGAAAAGGCGCCGCTGAAGGGCTCGATCTACCTTGCCAAGCAGAGCGAAAACCCCTTCCACAGCCTGCTGGCGATCTATATTGTGATCGACGACGCGCGCACGGGCGTGCTCGTGAAGCTGGCGGGCGATGTCAAAGCCGATCCGGACACCGGACAGCTCACGACCGTGGTCGAAAACAGCCCGCAGTTTCCCTTCTCCGAACTGCGCACCCACTTCTTCTCGGGGAACACCGCGTCGCTCGCGACGCCTGCCGCCTGTGGCAGCTACTCGGTCTCGAGCGAACTGACGCCATGGTCGGCGTCGCAGTCGGATCCGGCGGCGACGCCGTCCGGCAGCTTCGCGATCGCCCAGGGAGCGGGGGGCGGCGCCTGCGCGAACCCCTTCGCCCCGTCGTTCACTGCCGCGAGCGCGCAGACTCAAGCGGCGGGCTTCACGCCGCTCAGCGTGAGCTTCTCGCGCAGCGACGCCGATCAGCAGCTGAGCGGGCTCAGCGTAACGACGCCGCCCGGCCTGCTCGGCGTCCTCAAAAGCGTTGTGCGCTGTCCCGAACCGCAGGCCGCCCATGGAGAATGCGGTCCGGAGAGCCAGATCGGCGAGAGCTCGGTCGCGGTCGGGACGGGTCCCGACCCCTATTGGGTCACGGGCGGAAAGGTCTACCTGACGGGTCCATACAACGGCGGGCCGTTCGGACTGTCGATCATGACCCCGACGACGGCCGGCCCGTTCACGCTCACTGGTAACGGCGGGCCGGGGCGTGAGATCGTACGCGCGTCGATTCGCGTGAACTCGGAAACCTCACAGATCACGGTCCTCTCCGACCCGCTGCCGAGGATCCTCGAAGGGATCCCGCTGCAGATCCGCACGGTGCAGGTGACGATCGACCGTCCCGGCTTCATGTTCAACCCGACGAACTGCAACCCGCTCAGCTCGAGCGCCACGCTGACCTCGACGCAAGGCGTGAGCGCCGCTGCCCAGAGCCCGTTCCAGGCGACGGGATGCAAGTCTCTGGCGTTCAAACCGAGCTTCGCGGCGACGACCAGCGCGAAGACGAGCAAAGCCAACGGAGCGAGCCTGAAGGTCGCTATCTCCTACCCGGCCGGGGGAGAGGCCGACATCTCGAGAGTCGACCTGGAAGTCCCGAAGATCCTCCCGACACGCCTGACGACGATCCAGAAGGCGTGCACCGAACAGCAGTTCAGCGCGAACCCCGCCGGGTGCCCCTCGGCGTCGGTGATCGCCACTGCGGTCGTGCACACGCCGCTGCTGGCCAGCCCGCTGTCCGGGCCGGCCTACTTCGTCAGCCACGGCAATGCGGCCTTCCCCGATGTGGAGATGGTGCTGCAGGGCGAAGGCATCACGCTCGTCGTGGATGGCAAGACCCAGATCAAGAACGGAGCGACGTTCTCGCACTTCGAAACGGTTCCCGACGCGCCCTTCTCGAGCTTCGAATTCACCGCTCCGCAGGGCCCGTACTCGATCTTCACGGCGAATGGGAACCTCTGCGCCTCGCCGATCGCGATCCCCGTGAAGCTGACGGCCCAGAATGGTGCGGCGCTCGCGCTGAGCCCGCGTGTGAGCGTCACGGGCTGCCCGAACGTCCTCAAGCTCCTCTCGCACAAGATCAAGGGGCGTAAGGTCACGCTGAAGGTCTCGGTGCCGGCGGCCGGGCGGCTCACGGCCTCGGGACGCGGTCTGAGCAAGGTTCGCAAGACGGTCAAGGCCAAGGGCACCGTTACCGTCGTGCTCAAGGCCAAGGGCCGAAAGAAGCTGAAGAGCAAGGTCGAGCTTGCCTTCGTCCCGAGCGCGAAGGGCTCGAAGGGCTCGGCTCAGAGCGTGGCCATCAAGGTTTCCCGCGCTCGCTGAGCGCGGCGCGCAGCCACGCACGCAGCAGCAAGGAAAGCGCCGGCTACGCGGGTGCCGGACACGTCCAGGGCCGTCGCGTCGCCGCGAGAAACAGCGGTTCGGAAGTCTGGAATTCGCGCGCCCGATCTGAGATTCTGCATCAGATGGTCGCTTCTAGTCAACTTCCGAAACGACAATCATGCGGAGTCTCAAGATCTGCTTGGCGCAGGCGGTGGCGCTCGCAGCCTTCGTTTTCGTGCCAGCCCAGCCGGCACTTGCGCTCGAATTACCTGACGTGCACGTCTTATCGGGCGAAGCCTACCCGGAGATGGCGTCGGGCAAAGTCGAAGGATCCGAAGTCGCGAAGCTGGAATTGAAAACCTATCTCAACGACGAAGGCGCGACGGTGAAAGGCGTGCTCACCGCGAACTTCGGTCTTGGATTTGAAACAGCCTGTGAGAACATCACCAAAGAACTGGTGGAGGAATCCAACAAGATGGTCGACTTCTTATTCTAGGAGTGGAGGCGGGCGGGGCCGTGCGTCCCGCCCGTCTGCGTCCACCGTCTCGCGCCAGGCACCTCGGAGGCGGGAGAGGGCTCTCCCGGCAAAGCATGGCGGAATGCTCGGCCTCGCCCGACGCAAAGGGTGCCAAGCGTCGTTGTGCCCGGCGACAGAGGCTCGAGCTCTGCCCCGTGCTGTGGCGCCCCCGACTGGGTAGAGCGTCTCCGCGTTGGCGGATCACTTTTTTCGTGTGGTCGGGGGACAGAGGGAAACATCAGCGGCTGGATCGTCGTCGTTAAGCAGAGCTCCGGCGAGGGGCCGGCGCGCTTCGGACGTGCGAGCACGAGCGCGTCGTCGGCTCGAGCGCGATGGCTGCCGGCGGCCGCGACCGAAACTCCCCTATGCGCCCGCGGAGGATCCCGGCAGCGGGAAAAGCCCGCACAGAAGCGGTTTTCGCGGATCGCGTGTGCGGGTCGCGCTCGTTCCGGACGCGCCTTCCTATGGATCTCGCCCGGACGGCATGCCGGTCGGCCGGTTGGTGCGCGTCGCCCGCCGGGCGGCACGCTCGGGTCGCTTGCCTCGGCGCGTCGGTCCGAGCTCTGCGGCCCGTCAAATCTCGTCGGGATCTGTGCCAGGATCGCCGCCTGCCGGGACAGGTGGCCTGCAGCCGCAGTGGCCTTCGTCAGCACTCGAGAACGATCGGTAGCAAGACATGTCAGATATCTCAAAAACCTTCTCACGCTCGCTCGGGCGCTCTGTGCTCGCGATCGCGGCCGTCGCGTTGGCGCTGACGCTCGGTGCGTGTGCCGGCAAGGACAAGGGCTCTCCCAAAGGCGCCTCGCAGCACGGCGTAAGCGTGGTGGGACTGCCGCGAGCCGCCGGTGGGATCGTCGCGCGCGTAGGACCGATCTCGATCACCCAGGGCGCATACGAACGATGGTTCGCGGCGGATGTGGCCACCGAACAGGCGGCCTTTCGAGTCGCGCCGATCCCGCCTCGCTTCACCGCCTGCGTCGAACACGTGCGACACGCGATCTCGGCGCTTGAAGGAAACGCTCCGATGCCGAGCGAGGCCGAAGTCCAGAGCAAATGCGCTGACCAGTACCACGAAACGCGTCAACGCGTGCTCGATCGACTGATCACGAACGAGTGGATCGTCGGCGCGGCCAAAGAACTCGGGGTGAAGCTGAGCAACTTGGTCGTCAAGCGGAGCCTGTTCGAATTCAAGCGCACGCAGTTCAGCTCGGAAGCGGGCTACTTGGCGTTCTTGCGGGAAACCCATCAAACCGAAGGCGATCTTCTGTTCCAAAGGCGGATCGCGTTGCTGACCGAAGCGATCCGCGCCCGGCTGAAGTCCAAAGTCGGCGTGTTCACCCCCCGCCGGGTCGCGGCCTACTACCGCACTCATCGCGCGCTCTACACCGAACCCGAGACGCGCGATCTGCACATCGCGCATACGAAGACGCTTCGTGAAGCGCTCGGTGCAAGGCGCGAAATAGCGTCGGGCAAGAGCTTTGCCGAGGTCGTCGCGCATCGCCACCTCGAAGAGCCGATCTACAGCAAGGACGGCTTCGTGCGAGGGCTGAAGCCGCATGCTTACAGCCAGCTGCCGCTGAACAACGCGATCTTCTCGGCCGAGCCCGGCACGCTCAGCCGCCCTGTGCACATCACGCTCGGCTACTACGTCTTCGAAGTCACGCGCGTGCACCCGTCGCACGTCAAGCCGCTCTCGGCGGTGGCGGCGAAGATCAAGAGCGAAGTCCCCGCGAGCCTGCAGCAGCACGCCCTGGCCGCCTTCATCGCCCAGTGGCGAGAGCGCTGGACTGCGCGGACCGTCTGCGCTCCGGGATTCGTCGTCAGGCGCTGCAGGCAATACAAGGTCACGGCGAGCACGCCGCGCGACGATGAAGCCTCGTTCGACTGAGCCGCTGCTCGCTCGCAGGGCCGCCGGCGCCCTGGCGCTCTGCGTCGTGCTGGCCGTGGCGAGCTTGACGATCGGGTGCGGCAAGGCGTCCCATAACTCGAACGCGGGAATCGCCGCGACGCTCGCCAAGCTACCGGTGCCCTCCGGCGGGGTGATCGCCCGCGTCGGTCCGTACACGATCGGCGCGAAGGCGTTCGAGAGCGCCTATGCCGAAGCCGTCGCGGCCGAACCGGCGGCTACGCGCGCCGTCGCGGTCCCTCCCGACTTCGCCGCGTGCGTCGCGCGCCTGGCGAGCATCGCCGATGCGCTGAAGCTGACCCTGCCCACGAGGGCGCAGCGCGCTGCTAAATGCAAGCAGCGCTACGAAGCGAGCAGAGACGAAATCCTGACGCGGGCCATCCTCGAGCTCTGGGTTGCCTCGGAGGCGAAGGAGTTAGGGCTGCACGTGAGCCTCGGCCCCGCCGACGAGCTGATCGGGCCGCGTCTGCAGGCCGAATCAAAGCGGCTGGCAAAGCTTATGACGCAAGGGCTCCTCGCCCCGCTGACGGCCCTCTCGCCGGCGCGTCTGCGCTCCTACTACGAAAGCCACAAGCGCGTCTTCGCCGTGCCGGCGCAGCGGGACCTGCGGATAGTGAGGGTCGCGAGCGCGAGCGCGGCTCGACGGATAAAGCGCGAAATCGCTGCCGGCAGGACGTTCGCGAGCGCGGCGCGCGGCCTGCCGCGACAGCCGCAGATGAGCGTCGACGGCTTTGCGCCCCGCTACGAATGGGGGGACTTCCGCGAGCCGGTCTTGAACGAAGCGATCTTTGCGGCCAAGCCGCACGTCCTCGAGGGCCCCTTGCTGGTCTCGGCGCTGTACGGCTACTTCATCTTCGAAGTCGTGCACGACTATCCCAGCCACCAGAGGCCGTTCGCGCAAGTCAGACGCAGGGTGCTTGCCCAGCTTCCCGGCAAACTGCGTCAGGAAAGACTGGCCGCGTTCGTGCGCGGATGGGCGAGCAGGTGGAGGGCGCAGACGAGTTGCTCGCCGGGCTACGTCGTCGAATTGTGCGCCGGGGCGCAATCGACGCCGAGCCAGGTGGCCTCTCTGGCGAGCAGCGCCCTCGGGTAGCTGCGCACCCGGGCGCCTGGCGCGCCCGGGTGCAAGCCGTCGCGCTCAGGGAGCGGTCACGGCCCAGCTGCCCACGGCTTTGGACGATTCGGCCGTGTTCGAGTTGAGCAGGAGAATCGCTCCGCTCGTCCCCGTTCCGATTTCGCCGAGCGAAAACGGCGTGCGAATCGAGGTGGCGTTCAATTCCTGTTCGAGTCCGCTGTAGACGCAGAAGTTGCCTTTCGTCGCCTTCGGCGTTTCGGCCGATCCTGGGCAGACTTCTTCGAAGTTGGCTTCATTGGCGCTCTGCAGATGAACGTGTTCTTCGTCGAGCCCTTCCGCCAGTGGGATCGTGAACGAGATCGGAACGATGGCGCCGATGTTTTCGTTTTCCTGAACAGCGCCCCACGTTCCTGTCTCGGTCTTGCCCGAGGGGAGCGTTTCGGTGAAGCCCGTCGTCCCGGGCACTCCCTGTTTGCCTTCTTTGCCTTCTTTGCCGTCTTCGCCTTTGGCTCCGGCCGCGCCCTGCGCGCCCGGTGCGCCCGCGGGGCCCACGGCGCCGGCCGGACCGGCGGGTCCCTGGGGCCCTGCTGCGCCGTTCGCGCCTTTGGCGCCCGCTGCGCCTTTGAGCGACTTCAGCACCTTCGGGCTGATCTGGGCCTTCGAGGTGATCAGGAACTTCTTCGCCGCGTAGGCGCCGCCACTCATCGCGAAGACCAGCGCGAACACCGCGATCACCGTCGTCGCGTTCACATGCCTGCGGATTGCTTGGATCATCGATTCTCCTCTTGCTTGAACTGTGCCGAGCACGTCTACCTCTGTAAACGCGCAGCGCATCCTGAAGGTGCGTCCAAATGGGAACGGGTCCTAGCCGGTTCGCTTGCAGAAGGCGCGCTCGCCCCTTCGCTCGGCAGCGGTTGCCGCTTCGCCGTAGCGCACCTGCTCTTGCGACGCTGTCGGAGCTCGGCGCGTGAGTCTCAGCCTGACAGCGAATGCTCATGTGGAGGAGAGCGCCGCTGTGCCGGGCGAGACGCCGGCCGCCTCGTGCGGCCGACCGGGACGGACGACCGTAGGCGACGTGGAGCCACGCATCTGCTGCCCCTCCGCTATCTCACTCGTACCCCTTCGTGCTCGTCCGGTCTGGCCGGATTCCGCTAGGGACGATTTCAGTTGGACAACGGCCGATCAACACGTGTCTCCAACTCAAGCGCTTTGCCGAAGATCGTGCGCGGGCGGGGGTCGCCGGCGTTCGATGAGCTGATGAACGACGGCGGGACCGGGAGAAGCTCTCCCGGTCCCGCACTGCATTCCAAACTCGAGAGAGCCTAGAAGCTTTCGCTGGCGATGACTGCTTCCGACGTCGCCGCCTTGAGTTCGCCTTCCATGATCACGCGGTTTTTGCCGGAGGCCGAAGGGAGGCCGATTTTCGAGTCCAGGATCGGGTCGATCAGGAACGCGAAGAACCCGCCACAGCCCTGAGCCGCAGGCGCGCTGAACGTGTTGTCGACGAGCTTGTTCTGGAAGAGACGCAGCATTACCTGTTCTTTTTCTTCGAGAGTTTCAGCTTCGCCGCGAGCGCCGTGCAGCGTGCCCGACGTACCGGTCGTCAGGTGCAGTTGGATCGGGTTCGATTCCGAGCCGATGTAGCATTCGCTGCCCAGCAGCGGGTTTTTCAGGTGCACCCGCACCGGGAGTTTGAGCGCGACGCCTTCTTCCTGCGAGAGGGCGACGAGGTTCAGGATCGCCGGGTCGCTCGCGTTGGCCACGAGTTCAGTGGTCGCGGTCACGCCGGTCGTGCCGTTTTCGAAGATCGCTTTGCACGAAGCACGCTCGAGCACTTCGAAGATCCCCGAGCCTTTGATTTCGGTGCAGTTGACCAGGTTGAGCAGGCCGCCGGGGACGTTCAGTTCCGTTTTCGACAGGCTGTTGCCGTCAGAGGCGGGCACGAGGAAGTATTCTTTCATGTTTTCTTCGTTGCCCGTCCAGACCGCGCCACCCTGCAGCGTGATCGTCTTGTTGATCGGCACCGTTGTTTTGCCGATCGTGAATTCCCCGCTTTTGGTCTGAGCGAACGTGCAGAGGGCCACGCCGGGCGATTTTGCCGGACAGTCGCTGAACACCGAGAAAATGCCTTTCGGGGTGGCCAGCGCCGACGAGGCGAGCGCCAGGACGGCGAGCGGCGCAGCCAGCGCCATTACCAGAACAAGCCTCGCCCGGCGGGAGCCGAGGAGGCGCTTAGAGCCCTTGTTCATTGATTCGTCTCACTTTCTTTGCATGGCAGATGGAGTTGTTGATGATCTGCGTCGATCAACCTGTCATGGGGATGACGAGCACGACAACCTCTGTTTCCAACTAGTGGCAAGACGGCGCATATCCGGCGTTTTTGTCGCCGAAGCAGCCCAAGCCGTATCGACGTGAGAAAAAGAAACAAAATGTAACGACGAGACAGAAACACTTTGCTGCGGAAATTCGGGATCAATTCCAGTCTCCCGCGCGCGCGGGAAAAGCAGCGGGCAGTGGCGCAATTGCGCTCGATTAGCATCCGCGCGATGAACCTGCCCGATAGAAAAGGACTCTCGCTGGTGCTCACGTGCGCGATCGCTTGTTGCGCAGCCGGCTGCGGATCTGGGCGCACGAGCACGCATGCAGCCGGCGCCTCGCCGGACCGGCCGCTTGCGCAAGCGAGCACGCACAGCGAGACGTCTTCTGGAGCCTTGCTGCCCAGTGGTGCGGTCGCACGCGTAGGCGCGTATCTCATATCCGGCTCCGCGCTCGACCGCTGGCTGCGGGAACGCATGCGCAAGCTGCCACCCGCTACGCGGCTGCTGCCACCGAGCTTCACCGACTGCGTCGCTCAGCTGAAGGAAGAACCGGTCACTCCCGAAGGGAGCGAAGGCGATCCCGCGCAGCTGCGCAAGGAATGCCAGACGCGCTACGAAGCGGCGCGGCGCCAGCGCCTCGGAGAAGCGCTCGCAGCCGTATGGACGCTCGAAGCCGCGCGAGAAGCCGGTGTCGACGCCGGCCGCGCGAAGCCGCTAGCGCGGCTGCTCGGCCCGGAGCGGATCGACCCCGGCCTACTGGCCGAGGCGAGTTCGGCTGCGGCCGTCGTTCGCCGCGCGATCGCGAGCGGCGTGCGGCCGGTGAGCGACGGCGACGTGGCCAGGTACTACAGCCAGCACCGGGAAAGGTACGCGACCGTCCCGGAGTTACGCGACGTGCGGCTCGCGAGAACGCAGACGCAGGCACGAGGCAACCTCGTCCGCGAAGAACTCGAAGGCGGCAAGACCTTCGCGCAGGTCGTCAAGGAGAGCGGCGTCGCCGAAGCCGACTTCTCGAGCAACGGCTTAGTGCTGGAACTGAGGCCGACCGAGTACGGCGAGCCAAACCTGAATCACGCGATCTTCAGCGCCCGGCCGAACGAACTGTCAGGGCCGATCCAGACCGTCTACGGCTTCTTCGTCTTCGAGGTCAAGAAAATCCATCCCGGGCGCTTCAAACCGCTGAGCGAGGTGACGGGCTCGATCCGTCAAGAGCTCAGCCGTCGTCGGGAAGAGCAGGCGATCGCCCGCTTTGTCTCTGCATGGCACGCGAAGTGGACCGCCAGGACGTCGTGCGCCGGCGGCATCGTCGTGCGCGGCTGCAAGGGCTTCGACGCGGCCGCGAGCACCGAAATGCCCAGCACGCTCTATTCCTTCGATTAGGACCTCGCTCACGCCAGGCAGCCGAGGCGCTCGGCTGTGCCGAGAGAAGAAGCCTGTGTTAAAGAGGAACGGCCGGGGCGCTCGCCCCGGCCGTTCTCACTGTTATCGCAGGCGTACGTCAGGTTTCGTTCGCGAGCACCGCTTCGGGAGTCGCTGACTTCAGTTCGCCGTTGAGGATCGCCGTGTTCTTGCCCGACGGCGACGGCAGCCCGATCTTCGCGTCGATTATCGGGTCGATCAGAAGCGCGAAGAGGCCTCCACAGCCTTCCGCGGCCGGTGCCGAGAAGCTGTTGTCGACGAGTGAGTTTTCGAACAAACGCAACATGTACTGTTCGTTGCGTTCAAGCGTTTCCGCTTCGCCGCGTTTGCCGCTGATCGGTTTGTTCGGCGGAGGCAGAGACGTCGTCCCAGTCGTCAGGTTCAGCTGAATCGGATGCGCGCTCGAGCCGACGTAGCACGAGCTGCCGAGCAGCGGGTTTTTCAGGTGGACCCTGACGGGCAGGTGCACCGCGACGCCTTCTTCCAGCGCCAGGTTGACGAGGTTCAGCACAATCGGGTTGCTTTTCGTGTTGACCGGTTCGGTCTGCGCCGTCACTCCGGTGACGCCATTTTCGAAGACTTCTTTGCACAGCGCACGCGCCGCGATTTCGAGCAGCCCCGAGCCTTTGATTTCTTCGCAGTTGATCAGGCCGGCCAAGCCGCCCGGAACGTTGAGCGCCGTTTCCGAGAGGATCTTCCCATCCTTCGGCGGGATCAGGTCATATTCTTTGAGGTTTTCTTCGTTGCCCGTCCAGACCGCTCCGCCCTGCAGCGTGATCGGCTGGTTGATCGGTACTTTCGAGCTTCCGAGCACGAATTCACCGCTCGTCGTCAGCCCGTATATGCAAAGTGCGACGTTCGGGTTTTCGGTCGGGCAGTCCGAGAACACCGAGAACACGCCTTTCGGCGTTGCAGCTGCGGACGATGCGAAGACGAAGCCCGCGAGCGGCGCCATCAGCGCCAGCACGATCGTCAGCTTGCGTCTGCGCCCACCCACCCGACTCCTACCAGGGATTCTGAGCATCCTACTCTCGCTTTCTGTGATGAATCGAGGAACTGCGCGCGCTCCCTCTGTCAACTGGCGCGCAGTTGAGGTTGTGGCGCGAACGTAGTGCCGCGTTTGCGGATAAGCAACCCGGATTTCTGACTACCGAAATTTATGTTTCGACTCAGCGCAATCGAGCACGTGTGCACGCGCCATCCCTGGGTGAGCGCTCGGAGCAGCGAGACCGGGGCGTGGCAAGCGTCCGCACCCGCCTCCGCCTGGCCGTCGCGGGGGTCGTTCGCGGCCAGCGCTCCCGATGTGACGCGACGGCCGCCGCCCGTAGACTGCGCGCAGTGAGCCGCTTTCACGAGCCGCAGCATCCCGACTTCCAGCGCCTGAACAGCTCTGTCGCCTTCGACGAGCGCCTGTGGCCGCAGGACATCGCCCAGTCGCGCGCGCACGCGCGGATGCTCGCGAGCCGCGGCATCATCGCTGAGGCCGACCGCGACGAGCTGCTGCGCGGCCTCGACGCGGTCGAGCTCGAGCTGACCGTCGGGCAGTTCGCGTTCCAGTCAGAAGACGAAGACGTCCACATGGCGATCGAGCGCAGGCTGACCGAAGTCACGGGCGCCGTCGCCGGCAAGCTGCACACGGCTCGCTCGCGCAACGACCAGGTCGCGACCGACCTGATGCTCTACACGCGCCAGCGCTCCGCGCACGCGTGGATGGAGATCGGCGAGCTGATGTCGGCGCTGCTCGAGCGCGCCGAGGAGCACGCCGCCTCGCCGCTGCCCGGCTACACGCACCTGCAGCGCGCGCAGCCGGTCTATCTCGGCCATCACCTGCTCGCGTACTTCTGGATGCTCTCGCGCGACCGCGCGCGCTTCGCCTTCGCCGAAGCGCAAGCCGGGTCGCTGCCGCTCGGCTCAGGCGCTCTCGCGGGCGTCAACTTCGACACCGATCGACAGATGATCGCCGCCGAGCTCGGCTTCCCGGCGATCGTGCCGAACTCGATCGACGCCGTCTCCGGGCGCGACTTCGTGCTCGATTACCTCAATGCCGCCGCCACCTGCTCGACGCATCTCTCGCGCCTCGGCGCCGAGCTCGTCCTGTGGTCGAGCTCCGAGTTCGGCTTCTGCGAGCTGCCCGACTCGTGGAGCGCGACGTCTTCGATCATGCCGCAGAAGAAGAACCCTGATGCGGCAGAGCTGCTGCGGGCGAAGGCGCCGCGCGTCGTCGGGCACCTCGCGGCCTTTCACGGCGTCATGCACGCGCTGCCGCTGACGTACAACAAGGACCTGCAGGAGGACAAGGAGCACCTATTCGACTCCGTCGACACGCTCGAGCTGACGCTCTCAGCAGCAACGGCGATGATCGCCGGCGTCCGCTTCGATCGCGAGCGGATGGCTGCGGCGGCATCTGACGAGATGCTCGCCGCGACGGACATCGCCGACCTGCTCGTGCGCCTCGGCATGCCGTTCCGCGAGGCGCACGGCGTCGTCGCGGGGCTCGTGCGAGCAGCACTCGACTCCGGCAAGGTCCTCTCGCAGCTGAGCGACGAGGAGCTCGCCGAGCACAGCGAGCTGCTCGCAGCGAACGGCTCGCAGTTCCGCGAGGTGCTCCAGCAAGGCTCGTGGCTCGAGTCGAAGGTCTCCGAGGGCGGGACGGCCTCGGCACGCCTCGCCGAGCAGATCGCCGCTGCACGCGCGATGCTCGGCGAAGGCGCGCCAAGCTGATCCGCAGTTTTCGATGAAGGCGCTTGCGTCTGACTTCTACGCGCGACCCGTGCTCGAGGTCGCGCCCGAGCTGATCGGCTGCGTAGTCGAGCACCAAGGCTGCTCGGGCGTGATCGTCGAGACCGAGGCCTACCACGAGTCGGAGCCGGCGTGCCACGCCTACAACGGCCTGACACCGCGCACCGAGGTGCTGTTCGGCAAGGCCGGGCTTGCGTACGTGTACCGCTCCTACGGCATCCACGCGCTGCTCAACGCCGTCTGCGAGGACGAGGGCGTCGGCGCGGCCGTGCTGATCCGCGCACTCGCGCCGCTCGACGGGATCGAGCAGATGCGCGTCAGGCGCGGGCTGATCGGTGGAAAGCCGGCGCGCGACGCCGAGCTCTGCTCTGGTCCGGGGAAGCTGACGCAGGCGTGCGGCATCTGGCTCGACGAGAATGGCACCTCGCTCGCGCGCGGGCCGGTGCGGATCCTCGGGCGCGGTGCGGGCTGGCAAGACCCGGAGATCGCAGTCGGCACGCGGATCGGGATCACGCACGCCGTCGACCTGCCATGGCGCTTTGCCGCCGCCGGCGATCGCAACGTGTCGCGGCCGCGGATCTGAGCCGCTGCGCGAGCCGCGCGCGAACACGACACGGCTCGAAAGAGCCGCAATAGAAGAAGACGTTCTGAGGGGAGCGCTCGTCACGCCGTTCGCGATCGTGTAAGCAGAAAGAGAGCCCGATCTTCCGCTTGCCTCGCAGACGCCCGCGAATGCTGGACGTTTGCGCTCGAAGGCAGTCGAGAACGCGGCGCCTGACAGCAGATTGGCCCGACAGAGACGTCCAGAAAGAAACGACGAGGAGCGAACCGAATGGCACAACCGCAAGCAACTCTTAAGTCGGCGCTCCCCGCCGGACCACCGCTGCCGACGCCGCTGCAGGCCGCGATCTGGGCGCTGCGCCCGCTCGAGCTGATGGACCGCTGCGAAGCTCGCTACGGCGAGATCTTCACGTTGCGCATCCGTCGCGGGCGACCGTGGGTGCTGCTGACGAATCCTGCGCACGTCAAGCAGGTCTTCACACGCGCCTCCGAGCTGATGGGCGCAGGCGCCGGCGAGGCCAACCCGCTGCTCGAACCGCTGCTCGGGCCGCGCTCGGTGATGCTGCTCGACGAGCCCGAACACATGGGCGACCGCAAGCGCCTGTTGCCGTCCTTCCACGGCGGGCGGATGAAGGACTACGGCGCGATGATGAGCAAGATCGCGCAGGAGAAGACCGCCGACTGGCCGACCGGCGAGCCGTTCGAGCTGTGGCCGCGGATGCAGTCGATCTCAATGGAAGTCGTCATGCGCTCCGTCTTCGACGGCATCGCGCCCGACCGCGCCGAGCTGCTGCGCGCGCGCATTGCCGGGCTGACCGATTGGATCAACCAGCCGCGGCGCCTCGCGCTGCTCGCCGCCTTCGGCTCGCGCTCGATCACGGCCAACTCCGGCTTTCGCCGCGAGATGAGCAAGCTCGAGGCCGTCGTGCTCGACGAGGTCCGCCTGCGCCGTGCGCGCGGCGTGAGGGCCGAGGAGGAGGACATCTTCTCGATGCTCGAGCGCGGCCACGCCGAGAGCGGCGAGCCCGCGAGCGAGGAGAAGATGCGCGACGAACTCGTCACGATGCTCTCCGACGGGCCGACCGCGACGTCGCTCGCGTGGGTCTTCGAGCGGCTGCTGCGCTACCCGAAGAAGCTCGTGCGGCTTCGCGAGGAGGTCTTGCGCGACGAGGGCGACGAATACCTCGACGCCGTCGTCAAAGAGACGCTGCGGCTGTGCCCGGCCGTGCCGCTCGTCATGCGCCGGCTGATCGAGCCGATGGAGCTCGGCGGCTACACGCTGCCCGCCGGCACGATCGTCGCGCCGTGCATCTACTTGATGCACCGCCGCGCCGACATCTACCCCGAACCGCTCGAGTTCCAGCCCGAGCGCTTCCTCGGCCGCGCCGATGCCGGCGCCTACACGTGGATCCCGTTCGGCGGTGGCGTGCGGCGCTGCGTCGCCGCCTCGTTCGCGCAGCTCGAGATCAAGCGCGTGATCGAGGTCGTGCTGCGCGAGTTCGACCTGCGCGCCGCCGGCGAGGGCGACGAGGCGGCCGCGCGGAGCTCGGTGTCGTTTGCGCCTGGGGGCGGAGCGCGGGTGGTTGCTTCGCGCCGGGCATCTGGGCCGGCCGACCGGGAGCCGCTCGCTGCGTGACACCCGCTACGGCTCGGCATGCGCCTCTTCCGGTGCCTGCGCGAGGCCTTTGCAGAGGAGATCGACATGCTACGAGGACAACGCAGAAAGGGGAGACGGCGGAGGTCTTGCATCTTTGCCTGGGCCTTGGTGTCGCTGGCGACCGGCCTGAGCGCCTGCGGAGGCGTTGCCGGGAACGCGGTCGTCGTTCGCGTCGGCAACCGCGCGTTCACGAAGGCAAGCGTCGATCACTGGACCAGTGTGATCAAACACGGCGGCGCGTTCGGTGACTTTCGCGGAAAAGCGCAGGGAACCGCGGTGCAGCAGGCCGTCGCGCTGCTCGTCACCTCAAGCTGGCTGATCGGCGAGGCCGCTCGCCAGGGCGTCCCGGTCGCAAACGAAGCGGTCGAGGAAGTGCTCGCCCAGCGCGAGCACGAAGACGGTGAACTCCAGAAGCGCCTTCGTGCGACCGGGCAGAGCATCGCCGACGTCGAATTCGAAACACGCGCCGAGCTGGCCGCCGAAGCGATCCGCGAAAAGCTCGCGAGCCGCGCCGACGAAGTGACGCGACGCGAGGTCCTCGACTTCTACCGCCAGAACCGCCACCTGTTCAGCCGTCCCGAAGTGCGCGCGACCGATCTGATCGAGGGTCAGCCGAGCGCGGCCGCTGCTACGGCGCTCGTGCGACGCATCGGAACGGGGCGCCAGTTCACGCACCTGGCTTTTCACGAGCAGGTCTCGCGCACGTTCGGCTTCACGCGCACGCCTGAAAAAGCACGCGTCGTCGACGCGATCTTCGCCGCGAAGCCGGGGGTGCCCAGCAGGCCGATGCCGCTCAACCGCAACTGGGCTGTGTTCATCGTCAGGAAGATCGTGCCCGGCCGTCCTGAGTCGTTCGCGCAGGCGAAAGCCGAAGCAGCGAGGCTCTTGCGCGGCAAGCGTCAACGCGCGCTGAAAGCTGAGTTCGATCGGGAATACACACAGCGCTGGCGCTCGCGGACCAAGTGCAATTCGCTCTACATCGGGCCGGGCTGTCCGCAGTCTCACGGCCCGCTCCAGGCTTACGAAGACCCCTTCTCCAGCCGCGCTCATCCGCTCCTCTCGGAGGAAGGGGTCGGCGGCTAACGCCTCCCTACGGCCACGCGCTGCCCACTGCGGGCCCGGGTGGCCCGGTTGAACCGGCGCATCTCGTAGGTGCGACGGCCACGAAAAGCCAAGGAATGCCAAGCAGCAGGTGTACCCGAGCGGCGCCCAGTTGAGTCCAATGCTTATATCCGTCCCAGGCACACCAAGCCGCATCGACCGCTTATCTCGGCATCGGGCCTCTAACTGCGCGGCTCTGTCGAGAGAGACCCGGGCCAGCCTGGTTACTCCGAAGAATTTTACGCCTCAACTCGGCTAGGCACAGACGACCAGTCGACCGTACCATCTAGGCCTGGAAACAATTCCCCTAAACCGTTGTACTTCTGGTCCATTGCTGGGAGATTCCAAGTGTAGCAGGACCAGGAGCTCAGCACTCCTGGCACTTTCGCTTAGCAAGTAAGGAGCATGCACAAATGAGACTGACCAAGGTACTAAGGCCCATAATCCTGGCGCTGCTCGCCCTCGCTGTCGTCGACATCTCCTCAGCCAACGCGGTGGAAAAAGAAGAGGAAAGCAAACCGCAGGTCTTATGCTTCGTGGAAAAATGCATTACTGCGGTCGAAGGGACGTTGACGGGAGGAGCTTCTACGCTGGAAACATTAAGTGGCCTGGCACTCGAAGGCACCACTGGCACAGCAACGCTCAAAGGCATTAAAGAAGGAAGCTCAAGCAAAGATGGCAGCTTAACGACTATAGACTTCCACATAACCGGCGCACACAAAGGCGAACAGAAATGCAATACCGAAGGTGCTAGCGCCGAAAAAGGCGAACTTTTATTCTTCCTAGAAGTTCACCACTCTGCTGGTACGAACGCGGCCAAAGAATTAGTGCCGCTGCTCTTAGCAAAAATCTTAAACAAAGAATCAAAATCTGAAGTGATAATTAAATGCGGAGTCGTCAAAAATATTATCAAGGGCACAATTGGCTGTGCACTGAGCCCTGGTTTAGTCGCAATTCCAACGTCCAAAGAAGTGGAACTTAGATGTTCGCTCAACAAAACGACTCACGACCAGTCCACAGGGATTACATGCACCGTCTTATGCAGTGAGAATGAAAAAGACCCGTTCGAAGCGAAATTTGGTGAAAAATTTGAAGACGCCGGTATGGACAGTGTGCTCAAAGGTAAACTCAACAAAGAAGCATACATCGACGACTAACGGGGTTTTGGTCGTCATTTGGAATTAGCATTCGCGGTGCGCAAGGCCGACGGCCGCGCGCACCGTCGATACTCCTCAGGTGCATCTGGCGCGTCATAGGTAAAAGGCCGGTCCCTATAAGGCCCACACCGTGTACGGATGGCGCTCTGAAGCCGAGCACCTCTTCTTAGGTCGCCACCGGAATGCCCGTCGTCCCGCGCCCTACGAAGAGCCCTCCTCGACCCGTACCCGCCTGCTCCTCTCAGCAAGGCGCAGCGGCTGACGCTTAGGAGGCGACCATCGATTGGCCCCGCACCTGCGCTAATAACTCCCGCCCCCTTAAACACCCCACCCCCCGCCAAAGCGGGGGGTGGGGACCCAACCGAAACCCTCTAAGCCCTGCGGCTCAGAATTTTTCGCTGGCGAGCACCGCTTCGACTTCGGCGGTGTTCAGTTCGCCGTTGAGGATCGCGGTGTTTTTGCCGGCTGCCGAGGGCAGTCCGATTTTGCTGTTGACGATCGGGCCGATCAGGAAGGAGAAGAACCCGCCGCAGCCTTCGGAGGCCGGAGCCGAGAAGGAGTTATCGACAAGCGAGTTTTCGGTGATCCTGACCGATTCGTAGCCTTTTTCGAATTCCGATTTGGGGTTGCCCAGTTTGCCTTTGATCGGTTTGTTCGGAGGCGGCGGCGAGGTCGTGCCGTCGGTCAGGTGCAGCTGGATCGGGTGCGCTTCAGATCCGATGTAGCAGCCTTCCCCGAGCAGCGGGTTTTTCAGGTGCACCCGCACCGGCAGCGTGATCGCCGTGCCTTTTTCTTCGATCAGCGCCGCGAGGTCGAGGATCGCCGGGTTGGTCGCGGTGGCGACCAGTTCGGTCGTCGCCGTGACGCCGGTCGTTTTGTTTTCGAAGATCCCTTTGCAAGTAGCGCGCTCGATCACTTCGAAGAAGCCGGAGCCTTTGATTTCTTCGCAGTTGACGATGTTCAAGAGGCCGCCCGGGACGTTCAGTTCGGTCTTTGAGAGGCTGTTGCCGTCCTTCGCCGGCAGCAGGAAGTATTCGTTGAGGTTCGCCCCGCCGGTCGGGATCCCGCCGCCCTGCAGCGTGATCGTCTTGTTGATCGGCACTTTGGTCGAGCCGATCGTGAATTCGCCGCTGGTCGTCACGCCGAACGTGCAGATCGCAAGACCGGGTGCTTCGGTCGGACAGTCGTTGTACTTTTTGAAGAGCCCCTTCGGTTCTGCCGAAGCGGATGAGACGACCGCGAGCGAGGCGAGCAGCGCCGTCGCGAGGATGAGCAGGAGGCGTTTTGCGCGCATCCGATGATGTCTATTCATAGAGGTCCCCACTTTCAGAGGTTGTCATAGCCAGTGGCCCGCCTTCAGCAGGCCCGGTGTTCTGCCGCAGGCCCGCTGGACCTGCGGCGAGCAAAGTAGAGCCCCGCTGGCTAAGGGGGCAAGCTTTGTCTCCTACTAGAGGCATACAGGCCTGGGCGAGGAGGCACGAGATCTGGGGACGAAGTGGGGGTGCGCGCGAGCAGATCAGGCGGTCGAGGAGAAGACAAGAGGGGGCCAGGTTGGGGCGAGGGCGCATGCCGAGCAGAACGTGGGCATCGCGCACTTGCTGGGAAGCGTCGCGCTCCTCGCCGGAGCCGAGCCCGGCCCTCGGAGATTGAGAAGAGAAGCGAGAAAAGAAGCCGGGAAAGCAACGAGGCCGGGCCCCCCAAAGACCCTTGACCAATAGAGCTAGAGCAGTGCTCCCGCAATCAAGTAGACAGACAAAGGACTCCATGCTTAGATGCGCAAGCCGGGTCATGCGCCATATGGGGGCGCCTTGCCTGACCCGGCTTTTCAGAACGGGAGAGGGTCGGGCCACATGCACGCGCAACGCAAGCCGGGGCTGCTGCTCATCGCGGGCTTCTGCCTGCTCGTCTTCGTCCTCGCCGGCTCGCCGGCCGCCTTCGCCGCCGCCTCCCGTCCCCACGAATTCAGCAAAGCCTTCGGCGAAGCCTGCCCGGGGGAACCGTGCACGGGGGCCGAGCTCAAATCGCCCGACGGCGTCGCCATCAGCGAAGCCACGGGGGATGTCTTTGTCGTCGACAAGGGCGCCAACCGCCTCGTGCGCTTCAACGAAGAAGGCGTCTTCCAGAGCGAAGTCACCGGTCCGAGCGCCACCGGCTCGGGGACCCTGGCCGAAGGCTCGAGCACGATCGAATCGGCGCTGGCGACGAGCGGCGTCTTCAGCCCAGGGGAGGAAGTCACAGCGGCGGGGCTTCCGCCGGAAACGACGATCACCGCCGTCCTGCCCGGCGGCGTGCTCGAAGTCTCAAACCCCGTCGAAGCCGGCAAATCGGGAGTCGCCGTTCCGCTCAGCGCCCACCAGGACTTCGAATCGCCGGAAACGATCGCCGTCGATAACACCTGTGCGCTTCGCAAGCTCAAAGAACCTGGGCTGACGCTCACCCAGCAGGAAGAATGCGAAGCGGGGGATCCCTCCAACGGGGATGTCTATGTGGTTGACGCGGGGCTTGAACATCCCTTTGAACACACGGTGGTCGACAAGTTCACGCCCACCGGTGAATACCTCGGGCAGATCAGCGAGGGCAAGGAAACCGAAGGAGCACCGCTTGAACGCTTCTTCAGGGCCCTGGACGGGGTCGCCGTCGGCAGCGAAGGAAGCGTGTGGATCTATCAGGAAAACCGCGTCGTCGGCAAGTACTCAAATGCGGTTGCGAACGAATTCCTCTCGGTGACGCAGCTGAATGGCTTTACCGACGTCGGCCAGCCCGGCTTCGCGATCGACAGCAAAGGCAACTTCTACGTCCGCCACGGAAGCCCCGGCGAACCAAACGACAACAGAATCGCCAAGGTCGATTCCTCCGGGACGATCCTCAACCTCGAACTCGACAGCGAACGCTCAACCGCCGTCGCGGTCGATCTGACAAGCGACGATCCCGCGATCTGCAACACCGCCACGGTCGCCATATTCGACCCCGAAGGCGCGCTGCTTGAACGTCTCGGCGAAGAAGAAGGCCTGCATCACCTGAGCGACTGCGCGGGCATCGGCGTGAGCGCGACCGCCGGCTCGCTCTACGTCTCAGACGCCGCCACCGGCACCGTCGCGGTCTTCGGCCCCGCCCAGGCAGCCACGCCGAAGGTCGAAAGCGAGTCCTTCTCGAGCGTCACCTCCACCAGCGCGAGGCTCGCCGCCACGATCAACCCCCGAAGCGAACCGGGCGAAGCGATCACCGAATACCACTTCCAATACGGGCGCTGCGCGAGCATCGACCCCGAAAGCTGCTCCGAAAGCGGCTATGAAGCAGACCTCCCGGTGCCCGACGGGCAGCTCCCCGCGGACTTCTCAGTCCACGCCGTCGGCGCCGAAGCCAGCGGCCTTCAGCCGGGCGCCACCTACCACTTCAGGGTCATCGCGACGAACTCCCACGGCCAGGGAGCCCCAGGCAAAGACACGACCTTCACGACCGAAGGCGCCGGCGGCGAGCTCGCGCTCGCCGACAACCGCGGCTGGGAGCTCGTCTCCCCGCCGGATAAGCAAGGGACGCGGATCGAAGCGATCTCGGAAACCGGCGTGATCCAGGCGGCGGCGAGCGGCAACGCGATCACCTACCTCACGAACGCGCCGACCGAAGCCGATCCGCAGGGCTATGCAAATCAGGCGCAGGTGCTCTCGCGCCGAAGCGCCGCCGCCTGGTCCTCGCGCGACATCGCGATCCCGCACGCGGGGGCGACAGGGTCCGGCAGCGAATCGGAGTACAGGCTGTTCGACCCCGAACTCACACTGAGCGCGCTACAGCCGTTCGGCCCGTTCATCCCGCAGCTATCCAATCAGGCCTCGGAATCGACCGCCTACCTGCACGACCTCGGCGATAGCTGCGGCTCCTCCTGCTTCCAGCCGCTGGTCACCGGCAAGCCGGGCTTTGCCAACGTGGCGGAAGGAACGCAGTTCGGCGAAGAGGAAAGATGCACGCCCAGCGGTCTGACCATTCACCCCCAGCTCGCGTGCGGGCCGAGGGTGCTCGGCGCAAGCGACGACCTTGGCCACATCGTGCTGCGCTCCCGCGCCGAACTTGTGCCCGGTACTAGCCACGGGCTATACGAGTGGAATGCCGGGGCGCTCTCACCGGTGAGCGTGCTGCCGGGAGGCGAACCGGTGGCCGAAGGTGTGGAAAGCAGCCTCGGACTCAAAGACCTGGCGGCGCGGCGGGCGATCTCCTCAGACGGCTCGCGCGTCGTGTGGGGAGCGGCGGGGAACCTCTACCTGCGCGACACGGCCCGCGGGGAAACCCTGCAACTGGACGCGGCGGCCTGTGGAGGCTGCGAAAGCGGTGGGGGAAGGTTCCAGATCGCAAGCAGCGACGGATCGCGGATCTTCTTCACCGATCAGAAGCAGCTGAGCGAAGGCTCAGGAGCGAGCCCCGGAAAGGAAGAAGCCGACCTCTACGAATGCAAGGTCCCGCCGGGCAAACTGGCCTGCGAGCTGAGCGACCTCACGCCGCCGCACGGCGAAGAAGGCGCGAACATCCAAGGCGGCGTGCTCGGAGCAAGCGAAGACGGCTCATACGTCTACTTCGTGGCAAAGGGCGTCCTTAGCGAAGCGGCGAACAGCCGCGGGCAGCACGCGATCGCCGGGCAGCCGAACCTGTACCTCTCCCACGACGGCGCGAGGAGCTTCATCGCGACGCTGTCGGGCGGGGATGAACACGACTGGGAAGAAGCGCCCGCGCGCCAGCCGACGCGCGCCTCGAGCAACGGCCGGTTCCTCGAGCTGATGTCAGGGGCCTCGCTCACGGGCTATGACAACCGCGACCTGGCCACAGGCCATCCCGTCGCCGAGGTCTACCTCTACGACGCCGCCACAGGCCGGCTGTCGTGCGCCTCGTGCAACCCGAGCGCGACGCGCCCGACGGGGATCGAATACCTGAAGCTCGAACCGGGCAGCGGGGGCCTCGTGGGCGGGCCGCGGGGGATCTGGGGGGAAACGGCCCTGGTCGGCGCAAACGTGCCGGGGTGGACGGCGATCGACGTCACCCCCGCCTCCCGCTACCAGCCCCGCTACCTAGCGGACTCCGGGCGGCTGTTCTTCAACACCGCCGCCGCCCTGGTGCCCCAGGACTCAAACGGCACCCAGGACGTCTATCAGTACGAGCCGCCGGGAGTCGGCAGCTGCAGCGAATCCGACCCAACCTACAGCGCCCGCTCGGGCGGCTGCGTCTCCTTGATCTCCTCCGGGCGATCGACGCAGGAATCGGCGTTCCTCGATGCAAGCGAATCCGGCGATGACGTGTTCTTCCTGACCTCGGCAAAGCTCTCACCGCTGGACGTCGACCCATCGGCCGACGTCTATGACGCCCACGTCTGCACAGATGCCTCGCCGTGCATCACCTTCCCGAACGTGCAGTCCCCGCCGTGCACGACCGAAGCCTCCTGCAAAGCATCGCCGACGCCGCAGCCTCAGATCTTCGGCGCGCCGGCGAGCGCGACCTTCTCGGGGCCGCCCAACCCGGCCCCGCCGCCCCCGCCGAAGCCGAAAGCAAAGACGGCGGCGCAGATCAGGGCCGAAAAGCTCGCAAAGGCGCTGAAGGCCTGCCACGCAAAGAAGGACCAGCAGAAGCGAAAGGCCTGTGAAAAGCAGGCACGCAAGAGATACGGGCCCGTCAAAGCAAAGAAAGCCAAGGGCAAAGCGAAGAAGAAGGGGAAGAAGTGATCGCTCATCACAAAGCGGCCGGGGATGCCTCAACCCGCCCCGCCCGCCTGCGCTCGATCGCCCTTCCCGGGCTCTTTGCCGCGGTGCTGCTGATCCTCGCCTTCGCCGCCCCTGCCGCCGAGGCCAACTCGCCCTGGTGGCACTTGACCTCCGGCGCGCGGCCGAGCTACCTGCATGCGGGCGCCGGCAAACCGGCCGTCCCCGGCGAAGCCGAGCTCCAGGAAGTGAAACTGCCCCTGGAAACCTATGAAGGACGCCCCGAACAGGGCGGTCTCGTCCTGTCCGTCGGGGGCAAACAGGTCAAGGAACTGTTCACCGAACCGACCGCGAAAGAAATCGAATTCACCGCCCTCACCGCGGCCAACGTCAAGACGGCCCTTGAAACCGTCTACAAAGACGTGCAGGTCAGCGAGGAAACCAAAGCGAACGTGCTCACGCTTCACATCGAAAGCGATGCCGGCGAACCGCTGGAAGCCAGCAACCCGTTCGGCGTCGGCGGCAAACCTACTGTGACGATCGTCAATCCCGGCAAAGCCGAAGTCCCCGCCACGCCCGACGGCGAGGTCTACGTCACCGCCGAGAACCTCGGCGACGCCAACGTCGAAGGCGGCGAATCCCCGGTGCTCTTCAAGGACGTCCTGCCCAAAGGCCTCAAAGCGGTCGCCGTCACCGCCACAAAACCCGAACGGGAAGGCGACTTTCACAAACGCGAACCGATCCCCTGCTCGCTTTCAAGCAGCGGCGGCGTGACGACCGCGACGTGCACGGTCGGCAAAGCGCTCGCGCCCTTTGACAAGCTCGTCCCCTACGACCAGATCGAGATGCGGATCGGCGTGGACGTCCAGGCGGGCGCCGAATCCGAACCGCAGCAGAACGAAGTGAGCATCTCAGGCGGCGGCGCGCAGCCGGCGACGCTCAGGCGCCCGGTGACGATCTCAGACGCCCCGGTCCCCTTCGGCGTCGAAGACTACGAAATGGCCCTTGAAGAAGAAGGCGGCGCCTCGAGCACGCAGGCAGGCGCGCACCCCTTCCAGCTGAACACGACGATCGCGCTGAACCAGCTCGCCGACATCAACCCGTCGGGGAGCGAAAAGCCGGAAGTGACCGTGCCCGAGCTGAGCAAGGACCTGAACTTCAACCTGCCGCCCGGCCTGCTCGGCAACCCGACGCCGATCCCGCAGTGCACGATCAAGGAGTTCTTCGAAACAGTCCACGCCCAGGAAAACCGCTGCCCGCCCGACAGCGCGGTCGGCGTCGCGGTGGCGACCGTCCACGAACCGGCGGTCGTCGGCACCGTCACGCTGACCGAGCCGGTCTTCAACATCGAACCGCGCGTGGGCGAGCCGGCGCGCTTTGGCTTCTACGTCGTGATCGCAAACGCCCCGGTGCTGATCGACACCGCCGTGCGCACGGGCTCTGACTACGGCGTCACGGTCAGCGTCAACAACATCACCCAGACCGCCGCGTTCCTCTCAAGCGAGGTGACCTTCTGGGGCACCCCGGGCGACCCGCGCCACGACGGACAGCGCGGCTGGGGCTGCCTCTACCAAGCGCGCGAAGCCTCCTCGGTGCAGTCCTGCACCCCCGCCGCAGAACAGCACCCAAAGCCGTTTCTCTCGCTACCGACCTCCTGCACCTCGGCGCTCTCAAGCAGCGTGCAAGGGGACTCCTGGGATGCCCCGGGGGCCTTCTTCGAAGTCACCCACGCCTTTGAACCCTCCCAGCCGCTCGGCGGCTGCAACCGCCTGCAGTTCGCCCCGGAAATCAAAGTCGCCCCCGACGGGCAGGAAGCATCAAAGCCGACCGGGCTGACCGTCGACGTGCACGTCCCCCAGGAAGTCAACGAAAACGCCGCGGGGCTTTCGAGCTCGAACGTCAAGGACATCACGGTCGCCTTCCCGCAGGGGGTCACGCTGAACCCCTCCGCCGCCGACGGGCTTCAGGCTTGCCCCGAGGGGGCCGTCGGCCTGCTTCCCGGGCAGGGCGCCCAGGGCGAACCGCTGTTTACCCCGACGCTGCCCGAAGCCTTCTGCTCGGACGCCTCGAAGATCGGCACGGTGACGATCAAGTCCCCGCTTCTGCCCGTCGGGCAGCCCCTGCAGGGCGCGCTCTACCTGGCCACCCCGGCGCCCAACGGCGAAGCCGCTCACAACCCGTTCAACACGCTGCTTGCGATGTACATCATCGCCAAGGACCCGGTCTCCGGCGTGCTCGTGAAGCTGCCCGGCAAAGCGGTCCTCGACCCCCTCAGCGGGCAGATCACCGCGACCTTCGAGAACAACCCGCAGCTGGCCTTCGAAGACGCCGAAATCCACCTGTTCGGCGGCGAACGCGCGCCGCTTGCCTCGCCGGCGCACTGCGGTACCTACACGACCAGCGCGAGCTTCACGCCGTGGTCGGGGACCGCGCCGGTCAGCTCGAGCTCGAGCTTTCAGATCACCTCGGGCCCCAACGGCAGCCCCTGTCCGCCCGCGGCGCTGCCGTTCTCGCCGAGCCTGACCGCCGGCTCGACGAACATCAACGCCGGCGCCTACACCCCCCTTACCACGACGATCAACCGCGAAGACGGTAGCCAGCAGATCCAGGCCGTCAGCCTGCACATGCCCCCGGGGCTCTCGGGGATCCTCAAGGGCGTGGAACTGTGCCGCGAAGCAGAGGCCAACGCCGGCACCTGCGGGCCGAACAGCCTGATCGGCCACACGATCATCTCGGTCGGCCTCGGTGCGGACCCCTTCAGCGTGACCGGCGGGCAGGTCTTCCTCACCGAAACCTATAAGGGGGCCTCCTTCGGCCTGTCGATCGTCAACCCGGCCGTCGCCGGCCCCTTCGACCTCGGCAAAGTGATCGTCCGCGCGAAGGTCGAAGTCGACCCCCACACCGCGGCCCTGACCGTCAGCACCGACGAATCGGGCCCCTATGCGATCCCGCACATCCTCGACGGCATACCGCTGCAGATAAAGCACGTCAACGTGCTGATCGACCGCCCCGGCTTCACCTTCAACCCGACCAGCTGCAACCCGCAGGCGATCACCGGCACGATCAAGAGCGCAGAAGGCGCCGCCGCGCCGGTCTCAACGCCCTTCCAGGCGACCAACTGCTCGAGCCTGAAGTTCGCGCCCAAATTCTCGGTCTCGACCGCCGGCAAAACCTCAAAAGCACAGGGTGCGAGCCTGAAGGTCAAGCTGAGCTACCCAAGCGCACCCGCCGGCACCTACGCGAACGTCGCCAAAGTCAAAGTCAGCCTGCCAAAACAGCTGCCGAGCCGCCTGACGACGCTGCAGAAGGCCTGCACCGCAAAGGCCTTTGAAGCCGACCCGGGCAGCTGCCCGAAAGAATCGATCGTCGGGCAGGCCAAGGTGCTCACCCCGCTGCTCCCGGTCCCGCTCACAGGCCCCGCCTACTTCGTCTCCCACGGCGGGGAAGCCTTCCCCGACCTGACGATCGTGCTGAAGGGCTACGGCGTGACCGTCGACCTGGTCGGCTCGACCTCGATCAAGAACGGGATCACGACCTCGACCTTCAAGGCCACCCCCGACGTGCCGTTCAGCTCCTTTGAACTGACCCTGCCCCAGGGCAAGTTCTCAGCGCTCGCGGCCAACGCCAACCTGTGCAAGTCAAAGCTCACGATGCCAAGCGAATTCCAGGCCCAGAACGGTGCGCTGTTCACCCAGCAGACGAAGATCTCGGTCACCGGCTGCCCGAAAGCCCTCTCCAACAAGCAGAAGCTCGCCAAAGCGCTGAAGGCCTGCCACAGGAAGAAGGGGAACAAGCGGGCCGCATGCGAAGCACAGGCTCGCAACCGATATGGGGCGAAGAAGGGCAAGAAGACGAAGAAGGGGTCGGGGAAGAGGTAGCGGGGGCGAGGGCGACCCTGCGTGGGAGCTGCTCTTGAGCTTTGGGCGGACAGGGCGCAGAGGTTTGGAGCTCGACTCGAGATAACGCCTGGCTCAGGAGCGCCTGGGCCGCTCGAGACGTACTCGGCAGCGCTCCTGGCGAAAGCCCGCCGACGGAGAAACCACAGCTGCGGGAATTGGATCACTCACCCGCATGGATTGCCGGCGCGAGGAGGGCCTCCGCTCGCTCGTCGGCTACGCCAACCCGCCTAGGCCTGGAGACAATCGCCGAAAACGATTGCACTCTCAACTCTGCGTTGGGAGACTTCCTGTGCAGGATCCATCAGGAGCGCCTGGGCAGAACGCCGGCGCTCCTCAACAATCAAGCACAAGGAGCATGCACATATGAGACTGACCAAGCTACTGGGGCTGATGGCCCTGGCGCTGCTGGCGTTCGGCGCGATCGGCACGACGATGGCAAGCGCAACGGAATTATCGGAAGAGTCGGGCAAACCGCAGATCTTATGCTTCGTGGAAGGCTGCATCAAAGCGCTTGAAATACCCGCAACAGGTGGCGCATCGTCGCTTGAAACGTTAGGCGGCGGCGCAAAACTAAGGCTCACAGGCGCAAGCGTCGCGTCCACGATCAAAGGCATCAAAGAAACAGAAGGCAGCAAAGGTAAAGACGGCAGCTTAGTCGAAGACATCGAAATCAAATTCGAAGGCGTCAAAAAAGAAGAAGCCAACTGCAGCACGGCAGGCCTAAAATCCGAACAAGGCCAGGTCGCGGCATTACTCGACCTGCACGTCTCCGCCGGCACCAAGGGCGGAGTGTTAGTGCCGCTGCTCTTAGCGAAAGTCTTAACAAAGAATTAAAACCGGAACTCGAAATCAAATGTGCCCTTGTGAAAGTCATCGTCAAAGGCACCATTCCGTGCGCAATCACGCCCGGCTTAACGGCGATCCCGACGACCGCCAACGTGACCGTCGAATGCAACCTCAACAAAGAAACGCACGACCAGGCCACGGGGATCACCTGCACCGTGTTATGCACCGAGAACGAAAAAGACCCGTTCGAAGCAAAAATCAGTGAAAAATTCGAAGACGCCGGCATGGACATCAAACTGACGGGCAAACCCAGCAAAGAAATGTTCATCGACGACTGATCTCGGTGACGGATTGAGCTAGGAGGCGCTTGGAGGTGCGCGGGGTCGGAGACCTCGCGTGCCGCCGGCGCTGTTGTGGTTGCCAAAGCCCTCCTCAGGGCGCGAGGCCGGCGTTGGTGGCCCACAGAGCCGTGAGCCGTGCGGAGGCCTGAAGTTGTGGCGGGCGAGGAAAGGCGACAGGTCCGCGGTTCGCTCGGCCTGGGCCAACAGGAGTGATCGTCGATTGGCGTTTGAAAGCTGCCGACGGGCGCGCCGGCCACGATGGCGCTCGATGAGGCCGTGAGCGCTCTACTCGCGCCAGGGCCTCGGCCAGCGATAGCCCCGTTCACTTTGAGACGCCGGCGGCCGCTGACGCGTCCGACACCGACCACCGCTTTTCGATCAGTCGCTCGAATCCACAGGCGGCGGCTGTTTGGAGATGTGCGGCTATTACCGTGGAGCTTCATCCGGTGTCCTCCTCGGAGCTGGGTCGCCTCGGCTCCTCTCAGCCTCAGAGGGCCCCCGATGTCGAACTGACGAACGTTCTTAGGGGCTTATAGCTGGGGCGCCGCTGGCGCTCCGCGCGCGGCGCTTGCCGACGGGCGCAGGAGGGAGACAATAATTCCAACAAGTGGAATACGCGCCATTCCGGTGGGATACTTTGTTTGGCAGCCGGAGTCACAGACGATCCTCCGGCCTTTTCCTCAATCGCAAGCACAAGGAGCATGCACAGATGAGATTGACAAAGCTACTGGGGCTCGTCGCCCCGGCGCTGTTCGCGTTCGGCGCGATCGGCACGACAATGGCAAGCGCAACGGAATTATCGGAAGAGTCGGGCAAACCGCAGATCTTATGTTTCGTGGAAGGCTGCATCAAAGCACTTGAAATACCGCTGACAGGCGGCGCGTTTGCAGTTGAAACGTTAGGCAGCCTGGGCATAACCGGCACCAGTGCTGTCTCCACCATCAAAGGCATCGAAGAATTAGAAGGAAGCAAAGGCAAAGATGGCGGCTTAGTTAAAGACGTCGAAATGAGGTTCGAAGGCGTCAAAAAAGGCGAAGCGAACTGCAACACCGAAGGCTTGAGTGCCGAAAAAGGTCAAGTGGCGGCGTTATTCGACCTGCACATCTCGGCGGGCACCAGGGGTGGGGTGTTAGTGCCGCTGCTCTTAGTGAAATTCTTAAGCAAAAAATTAGGAGCCGAACTAGAAATCAAATGCGGCATCCTAAAAGAGTTCGTCAAAGGGACGCTCCCTTGCGCGCTGAACGCTGGATTAGTCGCGATTCCGACGACCGCCCAAGTCGAATTCAACTGTTCGCTCAACAAAACAACGCACGACCAGTCTACAGGGATCACCTGCACTGTGTTATGCACCGAGAACGAAAAAGACCCGTTCGAAATAAAATTCGGTGAAAAATTCGAAGACGCGGGCATGGAAATCAAACTGACAGGCAAACCCAGCAAAGAAATCTTCATCGACGACTGAGCTACACGATAGGAGAAGGCCGGGACGCAGGAGCGCCTCGGCCTTCTCTTCGCGCTGCATCACACTAAACAGTCTGTGGTGCTTACAACTCAGGTTTCGTTCGCCAGCACCGCTTCGACCGTCGCCGTCTTCAGTTCCCCGTTAAGGATCGCCGAGTTGTGACCCGCGGCCGACGGGAGGCCGATTTTCGCGTCAATCAACGGATCGATCAGGAACGCGAACGCTTCGCCGCAGCCTTCGGCAACCGGCGCCGACCAGGTGTTGTCGACGAGCGAGTTTTCGAACAAGCGCAACATGTACTGTTCGTTGCGTTCGAGCGTTTCCGCTTCTCCGCGTTTACCGCTGATCGGTTTGTTCGGCGGCGGGGGCGCGGTCGTGCCCGTCGTCAGGTGCAGCTGGATCGGGTGAGTCGCCGATCCGATGTAGCACGTGTTGCCGAGCAACGGGTTTTTCAGGTGGACCCTGACCGGCAACGTCAGCGCTGTGCCTTCTTCCTGCGAGAGCGCCACGAGGTTGAGGATCGCCGGGTTCGTCGGGGTTGCCACGAGTTCTGTCGTCGCCGTGACCCCTGTGTACTGGTTTTCGAAAATTTCTTTACACAGCGTTCGTACGCCGTTTTCGAGCCAGCCTTCGCCTTTGATTTCGTAGCAGTTGACTCCGAGGAGGCCGCCCGGCACGTTCAATGCCGTCGGTGACAGGCTGTTGCCGTCCTTAGCCGGAATCACGAAATATTCTTTCGCGTTTTCCGGATTGCCGGTCGGAATCGCGCCGCCCTGAATCGTGATCGTTTTGTTGATCGGCACTTTCGTTTTACCGAGCGTGAATTCGCCGCTCGTCGTCGCTCCGTAGATGCAGAGTTCTGCACCCGGCGTAGCCGTCGGACAGTCTGAGAAGACCGAGAACACGCCTTTCGGTTCCGCGGCTGCCGTTGAGGCAAATACGCATGTCAGTGCTGCGATCGCTACGAGTGCAGCGATGAATCCGCGCCGGCGTATTGCAGCCGCGCGTCCCCCAGATAGGGTGAGCATCAAATAACCCTCTTTCTAGTGTGCCAGTGGTCTCCGCGGCGTTACCACATTGTCCTCCACTGCCACGGAGCGCGTCGCAAGACCGTAGTCAGATATGACCTTCTGCGACAAGGTGCGTTTCCGACTGTCAGATGTATTCCCGAAAAACTGCGTTTTTCGGCTTGGAGCGGCGCGCTGCCGTCCGGACGGCAGCGCGCTAGCCGCCGGGGCTGACCCCGCCCGTGGGCGACGACGGGGCTGAGCCTTCAGCGGGAGCGGACGGCGTCGCTTCGGGCGTCTGCGCGGGGGTCTTTTCGGGTGCGGCTTCGTTCGCGCCGCCGGTCGATTCTGGGGCCGGGGCCGGGTTGGGCGCTGCTTTGCTCGCGCCTTTGCTCGCCTCGTTCGACCCCGAGGAGGAGCCCGACTGGCCGTTTGACGGCGCGCTCGTTTCGGACGCGGCGGCCGTGCCTTCTTCTTCGCCTTCGCCGTCGGTGACGTGCTTTTCCTTGCCTTCCTTCTTCTCCTGCGCCGTCAGCGCGGCGTTTTCAGCGCGCGTCTTGTCGATGCTCAGCGCCGAGGTCATGAAGTCGTGCCAGATCAGCGCCGGGAACGTACCGCCAAGCACCGGGCCGCCGTTGAAGCTCGTCGTCATCGGGATCAGCTTGTCGGGGTAGCCGACCCACACGGCGACTGTGTACTTCGAGTTCCAGCCGACGAACCACGCATCGCCGTAGTTCGACGTCGTGCCCGTCTTGCCCGCGGCGAACTGCCCGATTGCCGCCGCCTTGCCGGTGCCGTACTGCAGCACCGTCTCGAGCATCGAGGTCTCCGTCGCGGCGACGCTCGCCGGCAGGACCGGTTTCGTCTTTACGTGGTTGACGTCGTGGTGGTTGCCGTCCGGCAGCGTGTGCGAGCCCGCGTCGACTTCCTGGATCGCGACCGGCGCGCCGTTCTCGGCGAGCGTGCCTGAGACGCGCCGCCCGCCGTGAGCGATCGTCTCGTACGCGTGCGCCATGTCGAGCGCCGTCACGCCGACCGTCAGCCCGCCGATCGTCATCGCGGGGTTCGTCGAGAGCGGCGTCGTGATGCCCATCCTGTGAGCCAAGCGCGCGATCCGCTTCGTGCCGACTTTGAGGCCGACTTCGGCATAGATCGAGTTGTCCGAGAAGGCCGTTGCCGCGGTCAGCGTGTTCGAGCCCGTGTAGTTGCCTTCGTCGTTGTGCACGACGAACTTTTCCGTGCCATGCGGGCTTTTGACGTAGAAGACCTTCTGCTTCGACGTCCACACGGAGTCCGGTGAGATGCCGTCCTCGAGCGCCGCCGCGAGGTCGAATGCCTTGAACGAAGATCCCGGCTGGCGCTCGCCGTTCGTCGCGAGGTTGAACGGCGTCGTCGAGTAGTCGCGCCCGCCGACCATCGCGCGCACCTCGCCCGTCGAGTTTTCGATCGCGACGAGCGATGCCGTCGGGCCTTCGGGGCTTTCGAGGTATGCGTTGACCGCGTGTTCGGCCGCGTGCTGCAGTTCGATGTCGAGCGTCGTCTTGATCTTCAGCCCGCCGTCGAACGCGCGCGGCGCGCCGTAGCGTTCGATGATCTGCTGCTGCACCCAGCTCGTGAAGTAGCCCGCGTCGACGCCTTCGATCGTCTGCTCCGTCGGCGCCTCGATGTCCTTCGCCGCCGGCAGCGCCTGCGCGACGCTCTGCTCGTAGACCGCCTGCGTGATGTAGCCCTGCGCGAGCATCTGGCGCAGCACCGTGTTGCGCCGTGCCTGGGCTGCCATCGGGTGCTGCGCCGGGTCATAGCCCGTCGGAGACTGGATGATCCCGGCGAGCATCGCCGCTTCGGCCGGCTGCATCTGCTGCACGCACAGTTCGTGGCTCGGCTCGCCGCAGCCGAGGTGGTTGACGTCGTGGCCGAAGTACGTCTGCGCGGCCGACTCGATGCCGTACGCGCCGTTGCCGAAGTAGATCGTGTTCAGGTACGCCGTGATGATCTTTTCCTTCGACCACTTGTGCGAGAGCTGAAAGGCCAGCGCGACCTCCCTGAGCTTCTCGAAGATCGTGCGGTGCGACTGGGCCTGCAGCGCGTTCTTGATGAACTGCTGCTCGATCGTCGAGGCGCCCTGCACGTTGCCTTTGTGCGCGATGTCCTGGATGAACGCGCGCGCGATGCCGCGCACGTCGACGCCGCCGTTCGTCTCGAAGCGCTTGTCCTCGATCGAGACCACGGCCTCCTTGACGATCGGCGGGATCTCGCCGGGCGTAACGATCACGCGGTTCTGCTGGCTGACGACGCCGAGCGGATGGCCGAGGTCGTCGAGCAGGATCGAGCTCTTCGCGTCCTTCAGCTGCGAGAACTTCGTCAGCGATGGCAGGTCCGAGGCGACCGAGATGAAGATCCCGAAGACGAACGAGACGAGCCCGAGCACGAGCACGGCGAGCACGATCGCGACGAAGCGCAGGCGCTTCAGCCGCGGCTTCGGACCCGTCGGAGGCTCGCCCGCTGACGGCTCCGGCGCTGGGGGTATGTCGGGTCGAACGTCGACGCTCATCGGCGGGTGCGGCGGTTCCCCGCCCGGCGGAGAATCCGTTCCCGATGGCGCTTGCCGGGGGCTGAGAGGGACTCCTCTCTGCTGGCTCCAATGGACCGGCGGGAGCGCGAGAGTCTAGCATTGGGCGCGATGCCGAACGCCAGCACCGCGGCCGCGGAGAACCTTGCCGAGCTCGCCGCGAAGCTGGCGCGCAACGCGGTCGACTGCCTGCCGCAGGACGCGCTCGCCAAGCGCCTCGCCGAGGCCGGCAAGGAAGGCCGGCGCCTGCGCGTGAAGCTCGGGATCGACCCGACGGCGCCCGACATCCACCTCGGCCACGCGGTCGTCTTGCGCAAGCTGCGCGAGTTCCAGGACGCAGGGCACCGCGTCGTCTTGATCATCGGCGACTACACCGCGCGCGTCGGCGACCCGTCGGGGCGCTCGAGCCTTCGCCCGATGCTCTCCGGCGAGCAGATCGACGCGAACGCGAAGACGTTCCAGCAGCAGGCGATGCGGATCCTCGACGAGGACGAGGAGCTGCTCGAGGTCCGCTACAACGGCGAGTGGCTCGACATGCCGATGACGGAGCTGCTCGGGCTCGTGCGCACGACGACCGTCGCGCAGCTGCTCGAGCGCGACGACTTCGCCAAACGCTTCGCCGCCAACGAGCCGATCTCGCTGCTCGAGCTGCTCTACCCGCCGCTTCAGGGCTATGACTCGGTCGCGATCGACGCCGACGTCGAGCTCGGCGGCACCGACCAGAAGTTCAACCTGCTGCTCGGGCGCGACATCCAGCGCTCCTACGGCAAGCCCGAGCAGTCGATCCTGACGATGCCGCTGCTCGTCGGCATCGACGGCACGCGCAAGATGTCGAAGTCGCTCGGCAACCAGATCGGAATCACCGATCCGCCGCAGGAGATGTACGGCAAGGCGATGTCGATCCCGGACGAGGTCGTCGGCGAGTACCGGCGGCTGCTGCTCGATGGTCCGGGCGGCGAGGGGCCCGGCGGGGCCGGCGAGTCCGAGGCCGACAGGGCCGCTGGCGGGGCGCACGGCGGGGCGAGCGCAGGCAGCGCGGCGCGCGATGCCAAGCGCGCGCTCGCGCGGGACCTGGTCGCGTGGCTGTACTCCGAGGAGGATGCAGCTGCGGCCGCGCAGCACTTCGAGCGCGTCTTCGTCTCGCACGAGGCGCCGGAGGAGATCGAGGAGGCGAGCTTCCTCGCCGAGGACGGCACCGTGCACCTGCCGGGCGTGATCGCGGCGGCTTTCGGGGTCTCGAGCTCGGAGGCGCGGCGGCTAATCGACCAGGGCGGCGTGACGCTCGGCGAGGCGTCCGTCGCCGCGGGTGAGTACAGTGTTCCCAGCGCGCGTGCCGATGGGCAGGTGTTGAAGGTCGGCAAGCGCCGCTTTCGACGCCTCCGTGCGGCGTAAGCGCTATACTCTGTCGTTCGCCCTAATCGCGTCTTCGGACGCCTGGGCGAGATGGGTCTCCTCGAGAAGGAAGCACCTTCCGAGAGGCTTGGCGGTCTTTGAAAACTCAACAGCATGCGCATCTACGATCGATTTCGATCGTGGTGTGCGTCCAGGTTCGACCCGTCAGCGGGACGCTTCGGCGATTCCGCGTGACGGCAAAGAGTCAAGTAGAGCAGTACCCCGTCATGGCTTCGAGACCACGGTGTATGGGTCTCGTGCAGTTCCATGACAGCTTTTCGTGAAGTTCTTCACGGAGAGTTTGATCCTGGCTCAGGACGAACGCTGGCGGCGTGCTTAACACATGCAAGTGGAGCGACGAACCAGGGCTTGCCCTGGGGCAGAGCCGCGAACGGGTGAGTAACACGTGGGTTACCTGCCTTGATGACTGGGACAACCCGGGGAAACTCGGGCTAATACCGGATGTGCCCGCAAGGGGAAAGGAAGCTTCGGCCTCCGCATCAAGATGGGCCCGCGGCCCATTAGCTCGTTGGTGAGGTAACGGCTCACCAAGGCTTCGATGGGTAGCTGGTCTGAGAGGACGATCAGCCACACTGGGACTGAGACACGGCCCAGACTCCTACGGGAGGCAGCAGTGGGGAATCTTGCGCAATGCGCGAAAGCGTGACGCAGCAACGCCGCGTGGGGGAAGAAGGCTTTCGGGTTGTAAACCCCTTTCAGTTGGGACGAAGCTTCTTCGGTGAATAGCCGAACGGAGTGACGGTACCTTCACAAGAAGCACCGGCTAACTACGTGCCAGCAGCCGCGGTAATACGTAGGGTGCAAGCGTTGTCCGGAATTATTGGGCGTAAAGAGCGTGTAGGCGGCCCCATTAGTCCGCTGTGAAAGTCCAGGGCTCAACCCTGGAATGCCGGTGGATACTGTGGGGCTAGAGTCCGGAAGGGGCGAGTGGAATTCCTGGTGTAGCGGTGAAATGCGCAGATATCAGGAGGAACACCAATGGCGAAGGCAGCTCGCTGGGACGTGACTGACGCTGAGACGCGAAAGCGTGGGGAGCAAACAGGATTAGATACCCTGGTAGTCCACGCTGTAAACGATGACAACTAGATGTGGGGGGTGTCGACTCCCCCCGTGTCGAAGCTAACGCATTAAGTTGTCCGCCTGGGGAGTACGGCCGCAAGGCTAAAACTCAAAGGAATTGACGGGGGCCCGCACAAGCAGCGGAGCATGTGGTTTAATTCGACGCGACGCGAAGAACCTTACCTGGGCTTGACATGTGAGTGACCGGCGTGGAAACACGTCTTCCCTTCGGGGCACTTTCACAGGTGGTGCATGGCTGTCGTCAGCTCGTGTCGTGAGATGTTGGGTTAAGTCCCGCAACGAGCGCAACCCCCGTCGCATGTTGCCAGCATTTAGTTGGGGACTCATGCGAGACTGCCGGTGACAAACCGGAGGAAGGTGGGGATGACGTCAAGTCCTCATGCCCCTTATGTTCAGGGCTACACACGTGCTACATTGGCGCATACAGAGGGCTGCGATACCGCGAGGTGGAGCGAATCCCTTAAAGTGCGTCTCGGTTCGGATTGCAGGCTGAAATTCGCCTGCATGAAGGCGGAGTTGCTAGTAATCGCGGATCAGCATTGCCGCGGTGAATACGTTCCCGGGCCTTGTACACACCGCCCGTCACACCACGGGAGTGAGCAACACCCGAAGCCGGTGGCCTAACCCGCAAGGGAGGGAGCCGTCGAAGGTGGGGCTCGTGACTGGGGTGAAGTCGTAACAAGGTAGCCGTAGCGGAAGCTGCGGCTGGATCACCTCCTTTCTAGGGAGCACCTAGCGGTGCCCCGATTCAGGATCGCTCGTCATGAGCGCTCCGTGCGGTCGCCGAGCCCTCGAGGCACGGCGATGACCAAGCGGATCGGGCCTAGCATGTCGACCGAACCTGGCTGGATGGCCGCGCTCCGCGCGAGCTCGTTACTACTTGCGAGCGCAACCGGAAGCGGCCGCAATCAACCCCAGCATGCTGTTGAGTTTTGAGAGACCGGCGTCCGCCGATCTCCGTGAGGACGCGTTATCACAGACGCGACCATCAGTGCGCGGAGCCGGCCGGCGTTCATGCCTCTCCACGGTCCTTGAAAACTGTACAGAAGCCACATTTCAGCCGCCATCGATAAGCGGCGGCTGATAACGGGTATCACCGGGCCCTCTACAACCGGAACGTCTCGCAAAGGACGTTCTGGAAGTTCTGGGCCAGATCACCGTCAAGATAGTAAGGGCACACGGTGGATGCCTTGGCACCAAGAGTCGATGAAGGGCGTGAACGGCTGCGATAAGCCACGGTTAGGCGCTTAATAGCCTATGACCCGTGGATTCCCGAATGGGGAAACCCAGCGCTGGTAATGCGGCGTTATCCCCGGTTGAACACATAGACTGGGCGAAGACAAGCAGGGGAAGTGAAACATCTCAGTACCCTGAGGAAAGAAAATCAAAAGAGACTCCCTGAGTAGTGGCGAGCGAAAGGGGATCAGCCCAAACCTGGCAGATGTAAGCGGACATGCGTTGTCTGTCGGGGGTTGTAGGGCGTTTGTTCCGAGCCATGTCCGGCTCGGCGGAAGTTACAAAATCATGTGGTAGTCGAAGCGCGTGGAACCGCGCACCATAGAGGGCAATCGTCCCGTAGACGAAACTGCATGATCTTCCGTCAGACGTTCCTGAGTAAGTCCGCGCCCGTGAAACGCGGACTGAACCTGGGGGGACCACCCTCCAAGGCTAAGTACTCCTTGGTGACCGATAGCGGACTAGTACCGTGAGGGAAAGGTGAAAAGTACCCCGGAAGGGGAGTGAAATAGTACCTGAAACCGCGTGCCTACAAGCGGTGGGAGCAGACTTGTTCTGTGACCGCGTGCTTTTTGCATAACGAGCCGGCGAGTTACTCGTCTGCGGCAAGGTTAAGCGATGAGCGGAGCCGTAGCGAAAGCGAGTCCTAACAGGGCGACATAGTCGTAGGCGGTATACCCGAAACTGAGCGAGCTACCCATGGGCAGGCTGAAGCGGGGGTAAGACCTCGTGGAGGGCCGAACCGACCTAGGTTGAAAACTGGGCGGATGACCTGTGGGTCGGAGTGAAAGGCTAATCAAGCTCAGTGATATCTGGTTCTCTCCGAAATATATTTAGGTATAGCCTCGGATAAATTACGTGGTGGCCGTAGAGCACTGTTTGGACTAGGGGCCCTACCAGGTTACCGACTTCAGGCAAACTCCGAAGACCATCACGTTTACTCCGGGAGTCAGTTGCTGGGGGATAAACTTCAGCGTCAAAAGGGAAACAGCCCAGACCGCCAGCTAAGGTCCCTAAGTACTAGCTAAGTGGGAAACGATGTTCGAGTGCATAGACAACCAGGAGGTTGGCTTAGAGGCAGCCATCCTTGAAAGAGTGCGTAACAGCTCACTGGTCAAGTGTTCGAGCGCGGACAATGTAACGGGGCTCAAGCTAGTCACCGAAGCTGCGGGTGCGTGAGACTTTCGAGTCGATCGCGCGGTAGGAGAGCGTTCCTACGCCAGTAAAGCGGCGGCGTAAGCCAGCCGTGGAGGCGTGGGAAGTGAGAATGCCGGCATAAGTAACGAAAGAGGGGTGAGAATCCCCTCCGCCGATTGCCCAAGGATTCCTGAGTAAAGTTCGTCTGCTCAGGGTTAGTCGGGACCTAAGGCGAGGCCGAAAGGCGTAGTCGATGGCTAACAGGTTGATATTCCTGTACCGCGTCGCTTCCGTTTGACCGATGGGGGGACGAGGAAGGCTAAGGGAACCCAGGCGATGGTTGCCCTGGGGTAAGCATGTAGGGGTGGTCCATGTTAAATGCGGGACCGCATAACCTGAGGTGCGATGCCAGCTGGCATATAGCCGGCGAGTCCCCGACGCCATACCTCCAAGAAAATCCTCTAGGGAGGAAGCGCGCGCCCGTACCAAAACCGACACAGGTGGGCAAGTAGAGAATACTAAGGTGATCGAGATAACCCTCGTTAAGGAACTCGGCAAAATCGCCCCGTAACTTCGGGATAAGGGGCGCCCTAGTAGGGTGAAGCGCTTTACGCGTGGAGCCCGAGAGGGCCGCAGTGAATTGGCTGAAGCGACTGTTTACCAAAAACACAGGTCTCTGCTAAGTCGTAAGACGACGTATAGGGGCTGACGCCTGCCCGGTGCCGGAAGGTTACGTGGAGTTGTTAGGACTTCGGTTCGAAGCAGCGAAGCTAAGCCCCGGTAAACGGCGGCCGTAACTATAACGGTTAGTAAAATGGCTGTTATAAAATTCAGCTATATGCTGGGACATCCGAGTATCCCGCACTACGAGTTCCGTCCTAAGTGGGCGGTACCGTGAAAATGTGACGGGTGCGGACAATCAGCAGGAAAGACTGTCGAGAGCAGAGTCACGGCGTTGGTTTGTAGCCGGCGTCGTGGAGGGTGAGGGCAGCTGGTGTCTCTCTGTGAAGAGGCATCCGACCTCTACCTTTGGCTTCTACGTTCAACCGGAGTTCTTCGTGTATCAACACCGGCGGCGTAGGCAGCTACTCGAAATGGTGCAAGATGTTCTCGAGTGCGGAAGGATCTGGCCGAAGCCAGGCAATCCGGATGTACTGGTGTTCGCGGTCAATTCGCGAGCAAACATCTTCGCCCACGTGTTGCCTTTCATGAGGCAGTACATGCAGTTCTCATCGAGACGCTCCGACATGGAGCTGTTTGAAGATGCGATGCATCTCTTTGAGCGTGGCTTGCATCGCCGGCCCGGCGGGTTGGCGACGATCGTCGAGATCGCTTACGCGATGAACGGCGAAGGCAAGCAAAGAAAGCGCCCAATCGATGAGGTCCTCGACAGAATCCTCAGAGGCCATACGCTGAACGCGCCTGCGTTAGCAGTCGTGAAGATATGGTCCGACCTCCATGGCGACATGGAGAGCTAGGCGGAACGAGAAACGACCTAGCCGTCCCGTTCGGGACGTAACAAAAGTGCCTAAGGTAGCGAAATTCCTTGTCGGGTAAGTTCCGACCTGCACGAATGGCGTAACGACTTCAGCGCTGTCTCAACGAGGAGCTCGGTGAAATTGCAGTCTCGGTGAAGATGCCGAGTACCCGCGGCTAGACGGAAAGACCCCGTGAACCTTTACTACAACTTGGTATTGGAGTTCGGTGCATTTCGCTCAGGATAGGTGGGAGGCTTTGAAGCACTGGTTGCGGCCAGTGTGGAGCCAACCTTGAGATACCACCCTTGGTGTATTGGATTTCTAACAGCATTCCGTGAATCCGGGTGCTGGACAGTTCCAGGCGGGTAGTTTGACTGGGGCGGTCGCCTCCCAAAATGTAACGGAGGCGCACAAAGGTTCCCTCAGCACGGCCGGAAATCGTGCGTAGAGCGTAAAGGTAGTAAGGGAGCTTGACTGCGAGACTGACAAGTCGAGCAGGTGCGAAAGCAGGTCTTAGTGATCCGGCGGTAGCAAGTGGAAGTGCCGTCGCTCAACGGATAAAAGGTACTCCGGGGATAACAGGCTTATCGGGCCCAAGAGTCCACATCGACGGCCCGGTTTGGCACCTCGATGTCGGCTCGTCGCATCCTGGGGGTGGAGTTGCTCCCAAGGGTTGGGCTGTTCGCCCATTAAAGCGGTACGCGAGCTGGGTTCAGAACGTCGTGAGACAGTTCGGTCCCTATCTGCCGTGGGCGTTGGAGAATTGAGAGGATTTGTCCCTAGTACGAGAGGACCGGGATGAACGCACCTCTGGTGTATCTGTTGTCCTGCCAAGGGCATTGCAGACTAGCTACGTGTGGATCGGATAACCGCTGAAAGCATCTAAGCGGGAAGCCGGCCTCAAGATGAGTTCTCCCATCCCCTAGAGGGAGTAAGACCCCTGGTAGACCACCAGGTTGATAGGCCAGATCTGGAAGGACGGTAACGTCTGTAGGAGACTGGTACTAATGGGTCGAGGGCTTGACGGATTTATTGATTTATTGGTGATGCGCGTGTGGCGCTGTACAGTTTTGAAGGTCCGGGAGAGGCTGGTCTCTCATCTTTTTCCGGTGGCTTTGGCGAGGGGGAAACACCTCTTCCCATTCCGAACAGAGCAGTTAAGCCCCTCAGCGCCGATGGTACTTGGCCCGCAAGGGCCTGGGAGAGTAGGACGCCGCCGGTTTATTTCACGACACGGGTCGCCTTCGGGCGGCTCGTCGTCGTTGTGCGCGCGCTGCCCGGAGCGCTAGGCGCTGGAGCCTGGGCCTGGAAGTGGAAAACACCTATGTGGCGCGAGCCCTGGCGCGGGCATAATGTCTGTTGGCTTAGTGGGGGCCGTCTGCCATCGGGACCCAACGGAAGGTAGGGGCTGGCGTGAGGAGAACAAGGGCGATCGCCCCGGCAGTGGCTGCGGTCGTGCTGGCAACGGCCGCGTGCGCGGACCTCGCCGGCGTCGCGGCGGCGAGTGCGTCCTCGCCGCGGGCGCGCGCGTCGCGCACGGTCTCGCTGAGCGAGAGCGGACGTCTGCACCTGACGAGCAAGCACGGCTTCACGCTCAACGAGCAGGGCGCGGCGACGGGCACGATCGCGGGCACGATCTACATCCACCTGCACCTGACGTCGACCAGCAAGGTGACGGCCGAAGTGAGCATCTATCCGTCCGGCGGCTCGCTGTCGGGCAACGGCTCGGCTGTGTATCGCGTCGAAGGCGGTGTCGCGGCGTTCACGGGCACGCTCTCGATCACGCGTGGCAGCGGAAAGTACGCCCACGCTCGCGCAACAGCGCTTCACTTCACGGGGACGATCCAGCGCCGCAGCGATGCCGTCTCGGTGCGCGTGAGCGGACCGCTGTCCTACTAGGACCCCGCGATATGGGCGCTGCCGCCAAGAGACGGGTTGTCCTCGCAGGTGCGCTGCTCGCCTGCGCGTGCCTGCCCTCTGCAGCGTCTGCGCAGCAGACGGTCGCCCTGCACACCTCGTTCTCGCCGAACCGCCTCGGCGCGAGCACCACGATCGGCTTCGGCTTCGACATCGCCGGCCCGAATGGGACGGCACCGTCGCCGCTGCGCAGCGTCAGCTTGCGCCTGCCGCCGGGCATCAACTACCTCTCAACGACGCTTGGCCTGGCGATCTGCCAGCCGGCGGCGCTGCTCGAACGCGGCCTCAGCGGCTGCCCGCCGAACTCGCGGCTCGGCTTCGGCAGCGCCTTCGTCGAGGTGCCGTTCGGCGAAACGTCGGGGCACGAGATCCCGGACATCCAGGCATTGATGGGGCCGCCGCACGACGGCAACATCGTCGTGCTGTTCTATGCGGACGGGCGCGAACCGGTCTACGCGCAGCTCGTCTTCCAGGGCGAACTGATCGCCGGAACGCAAACGCTTGGAGGAAGCCTGAACACCGCAATTCCGCTGGTTCCGAGCGTGACGGCAGGGCCGCCGGTGTCGATCGTCAACGTGCGCACGACGATCGGCCCGGCGCATCTGACGTACTACGAACACGTCCACGGACGCACGGTCAGCTTCCATCCGGTCGGCGTATCGGTGCCGCAGCGCTGTCCGCGCGGGGGCTTCGTGTTCTCGGCGACGTTCTCGTTCGCCGACGGAACGACGACGGTCGCGAACAGCACCGTGCCCTGCCCGCCGTCACGGAAAGCGCCGGCGAGGCGCCGATGAGCACTCGCCGCATCGGCCGGACCGGCCCGCGCCGGTCCGGGAATGGGCCGATCGACGAGCTCGCGACGGGCGCCGTCTTCATCGCGGCGGCTGTGCGCTACTGGCTGCTGATCTTTCCTCGTGTCAGCTCTGAGCTGCGGCACTGGCGGGGCAGCGCGTCGCGGATCGCCGACCCGGCGCTTCGCGGGCTCGCGCTTGCGGCGCTCGAGAAGCGCAGCAACATGGAAGGGGCAGCGGCGTTTGCGGCATTCCTCCGCATTGGGCCGCGCCGGGATGTTGTTCGGGCGCTCGTTGCGTTTCAGGCGATCTACAACCACGTCGACATGCTCGCCGAGCAGCTCAGTCGCGACCGGGAAGCGCGTGCACGCGTTTTGCACGAAGCGCTGCTGCTGGCGCTCGAACCGGGAGCGCCCGAGCCAGCGTGCCGCGCGCACGCGCTGCAGTCTGAACGCGATGACGGCGGCCACCTCGCGGAGATGATCGAAGCGTGCCGCTGGGCGCTCTCGCGCCTACCGGGTTTTGCCGCGGCTGCGCCGGCCATGCGTGCGGCCGCGCGGAGGATCGCCGCCTTTCAGAGTCTCAGCCTTGGCGAGCGCGGCAAGCTCGAGGCTTGGGCCTTGCACGAGACGCGGCCGGGGAGCGGCCTGGAATGGTGGGAGACGGCCGCGGCGGGCGGCTCGTCGCTCGCCGTCTACGCGCTGATCGCCGCGTCCGTCTCGCCGGCGCTCGGCAGGCGGGAGGTCGAAGCAATCGACGGCGCGTACTCGTCGAGCATCGGCGCGCTGCACTCGCTGCTCGACAGCGCCGTCGACGAGGCCGAGGACGCGCGGGCGCGCCAGTTCAGCCCGATTGGCTGCTACGGCTCACCCCAGCAAGCCGCTGAGCGTTTGGGCGAGCTCGCCGAGTGCGCGACGGAGGCCGCAAGAGAGTTGCCCGACGGCCGCATGCACGCAGTCGTCGTCATGGCGATGGCCTGCAGCTATTTCGACGAGTGCGAACGCGTGGGCACCCAGGCGGCGGCTGTCGCGTCGGCCGTTCGCACTTCGCTCGGCGGGCTGTCGCGCTCGATCGAGCGCGTCTTCGCGTTGCGGCAGCTCGCCGGCAGGCTCGCGCCGTCGCGCGCCGGTCGCGAAGCTCGCGCGGCTGAAGCCCGCGCGGCCGAGGCGGCGCTGCGCAGGCCGCCCTTGCCTGCGAGGGTCGTCGAGCGAGGCAAACGAGGCGCCGGTGCTCGAGCTACGTGAGCTGACGAAGCACTACGAGCTGCTCGGAGGCGAAGCGGTCAAGGCGGTCGACGGCGTCTCGCTGTCGGTGCCGGCCGGCGAGATGCTCGCGCTATACGGCCCGAGCGGATCGGGCAAGACGACGCTGCTGCTGATGGTTGCGGCACTGCTTGCGCCGACGAGCGGCGCAGTGCTCGTCGGCGGCCGTGACATCTCGACACTCACGGAGCGCGAGGCATCGCGGTACAGGCTCTCCGAGCTCGGCTTCATCCGCCAGAGCTTCGATCTGCTGCCTGGCGTCAGCACGCTCGACAACGCCGTGCTGAAGCTGCTGAAGAGCGTGCCGTGGCGCGAGGCGCACGAACGCATCGCGCCGCTGCTCGAGCGCCTCGGCCTCGGCCAGCGGCTGCGCCAGCACGCCGAGACGCTCTCGATGGGCGAGCGCCAGCGCGTGATGATCGCGCGCGCTCTGTCGACGGAGCCGCGCCTGCTGCTCGCGGACGAGCCGACGGGCAGCCTCGACACGCAGCGCAGCCACGAAGTCCTCGAGCTGCTGCGCGAGCTCTGCCGCGAGCGCGAGGTCGCGACTGTGCTCGTCAGCCACGACCCGCTCGCGGCCGGCTACGCCGATCGCGTGCTCGCCTTGCGCGACGGCCGGCTGGTCGAGCATCGGCCGGACGCAGGGCTCGTGCCCGGCGCAGCTCGGTGAGCGCCCGGCGCCGCTCGACGATCGCGGCGCCGGCAGCGCGATGAAGCTCACGAACGTCCTGCACCTGTACCGCGTGCGCCTGCGCGCGCGGCTGCTTCAGGAATGCTTCGCGCTTGTCGGCATCGCAGCGGGCGTCGCGCTGCTGTTCGCGTCGCAGATCGCCAGCGAGAGCCTGTCGGGCTCGGTCGCGCAGCTCTCGCACGGGATCGTCGGCAGCGCGTCGCTGCAGCTGACGGCGCGCGACCCGCACGGGTTCGATCAGCGGCTGCTCGGCCGCGTGCGCGCGACACACGGCGTGAAGCTCGCCGCGCCGCTGCTCGAAGCGAACGCGAACGCGAGCGGGCCGCACGGGAGCGAGTCGGTCGAGCTGATCGGCGCGGACGCGAGCCTCAAGCGGCTCGGCGGCGAGCTGGTGCGCCAGACGAAGCTCGCGCCGTTCGGCGGGATCGGCGCGATCGTCCTGCCGGCGCCGCTCGCGCGCTCGATCGGCGTGACGAAGTTCGGCGCCGAAGCGACGCTCGAAGTCGGCGGGCACGTCAGCCGTGCGCCGCTCTACAGCCAGCTCTCGGCGAAGCAGATCGGTCCGCTGATCGGTGCACCGATCGTCGTCGCGCCACTCGAATACGCCCAGGAACTCACGGGCCTCGGCGCGCGGCTCACGCGGATCCTGATCACGCCGCTGCCTGGTGAGCAGGCGCGTGTGCGCGCATCGCTCACGAAGCTCACCGCCGGGCGGCTCGACGTCTCCTCGACGAGCTATGACGAACGGCTCTTCGCGAAGGCGGCGGCGGCGAGCAACCAGTCGACGGTCCTGTTCGCGGTGATCAGCGCGCTCGTCGGCTTCCTCTTCGCGTTCAACGCGATGCTGCTGACGGTCGCGCAGCGCAGGCGCCTGATCGCGGAGCTGCGCCGCGACGGCTACACGCCGCGCGCGGTGATCGGCGTGCTGCTGCTCGATGCGCTCGTGCTCGGCATCGCCGGGAGCGCGCTCGGACTCGTGCTCGGCGACGAGCTCTCGATCCACCTGTTCCGCGCGAACCCGGGCTTTCTCTCCTCGGCGTTCGCCGTCGGCTCGTCGCGTGTCGTCGGGGCGCAGAGCGTGCTGATCGCGGTCGTCGGAGGGATGCTCGCGGCGACCGTCGCCGTGCTCAGCCCGCTCCGTGACATCCTCTCGCGTGACCCGCTCGCGGCGATCACGCCGAAGGAGGGCACCGCCGGCGGCTCGGCCGCGACGCGGCGACTTACGCTCGTGGGGCTGCTCTGCGTCGCGGCGACGATCGTCGTCCTGCTCGCTGCGCCGCAAGCTGCGATCGTCGGGATGGTCACGCTGACGTGCGCGCTGCTGCTGTTGCTTCCGCTTCCGCTGCGGGCGCTGCTCGGTCTCGTGACGTTGCTCGCGCCGAAGCTGACGAGCGCGGTGCCGCACGTCGCCGTCAGCGAGCTGCGCGCGGGGAGCGCGCGCGCGATCGCGATCGCCGCGACAGGCGCCGTCGCGGTGTTCGGCAGCGTCTCGATCCAAGGCGCGCACGGCGACTTGCAGCACGGCCTCGAAAACGCGGCACGCGACGCGAACGCGGCGACGGACGTCTGGGTCTCGCCGGCGGGGACTTTCAACCTGCTGATGGTCGAGTCGTTTCCAGCGACGACGCTCGAAAAACTGCGGGCACTGCCGAGCTTGCGCGCGGTGCGCATCTACCGCGGCGGGCTGCTCGACTGGCGCGAACGGCGCACGTGGGTGATCGCGCCGCCGCGTGCGGCGAAGCCGCTGATCCCGCCGAGCCAGCTCGTCGAAGGCAATCTGCGCGTAGCCGAAGCGCGCTTGCGCGCGGGCGGATGGGCGGTCCTCTCGCAAGCGCTCGCGAGCGAACACGGTATCCACGTTGGCGCGACGTTCACGCTGCCGTCGCCGCGCCGGACGCGCTTTCGCCTCGCGGCGATATCGACGAACATCGGCTGGGCGCCGGGCGCGATCATCCTCAACGCGGCCGACTACGCGCGTGCGTGGGAAAGCGCGCAGCCAAGCGCCTACAACGCGCTGCTGAAGCCCGGCGTCTCCCCGGCGCAAGGCCGGCAAGCGATCCAGCGTGCGCTCGGCGCCGGCTCGGGCCTGGCGGTGCAGACGGCGGCGCAGCACGCCGGCAAGCAGCGCAAGCTGACGCGCGAAGGCCTCGCGCGCCTGTCGCAGATCGCGACGCTGATCCTCGCCGCGGCCGTGCTCGCGATGGCGGCCGCGATCGGCGCGATGATCTGGCAGCGCCGCCCGCGCCTGGCGAAGCTCAAGCTCGAGGGCTTCTCGCCGGGCGACCTGTGGGCGACGATCTTGTTCGAGAGCCTGCTGCTGCTGCTCGTCGGCTGCGCGAGCGGCGCGCTGCTCGGCCTGCTCGGCCAGCAGTTGCTCGATCGCGCGCTGAGCTCGGTCGTCAACTATCCCGTCGTCAGCTCGGTCGCGTTGCCGACGGCGCTCACGAGCCTCGCGCTCGTCACGGCGTCGGCGCTCGCGGTGCTGAGCGTGCCGGGCTACTTCGCGGCGCGCGTCCCGGCGGCGCTCGCCCTCCAGGACTGACGCCGCGCAAGGGGCGCCTCGACGGGGGAGAGGCACTGGGCGTCGGCCGCGACAGGCTCGCCTGGCCGACGCTTGGGCAGGCGCCGCGAGCGACTCCCGGGCCCGCGCAGCGGTGCTCGGTGCGGGTGCTTCTGCGTCAGTGACTCGTCCAGGTCGACCTCCCAGTCGACGTCATAGTCGTCCTCGAGCAGTAGGAACGAGCGAGTGAGACGCAGGGCACCGAGCGTGCGCTGCGCGAGCGTGGAGTTCTTGCGTGATGAGAACATCTGTTCGTACGGTAGGAACGGCATCGGACGGAGCGCGATGCGAACGTATGTACGCGTCAGGGGCCAAGCCGAAAAGCCGCATTGCAGAGCCAATCCGGGCCTCGAGAAGCTGCAACGAGAGTTGCAGATCGCCGCTCGCGAGCGCTCGGATGAGCGCCGCAAAATGCGAGACTTGCCGACGCGGGCAGGTGTGTCGCGCCGCGCCGCGAACTTGACGAGACAGATGGCTGTTACGCTTGCCAGACGCGATGCGAAAGCCCCGCCGTGGGGTCGCCGGAGGCGCGCTCAGCTCATGGAGAAGTTCGTCATCGAAGGTGGCGTCCCGCTTTCCGGCACGATGGTCCCGGCCGGGAACAAGAATGGCGCGCTACCCATCCTCGCGGCCTCGCTGCTGACCGAGGACGAAGTGCTCGTGCGCAACGTCCCGCGGATCCGCGACGTTGAGGCGATGCTGAGCATCCTCAAGGCGCTCGGTGTCTCGGTTCACTGGCGCGGCACGAACGAAGTCTCGCTCTGCGCGGCGACGGCGCGCGAGGTCGAGGTCGAGGAGGAGTTCGCTGCGTCGATCCGCGCTTCGTTCCTGCTCGCGGGCCCGCTGCTCGCGCGCTTCCGCCGCGCCGTGATGTCGCCGCCGGGCGGCGACGTGATCGGCCGCCGGCGCCTCGACCCGCACCTCGACGCGTTCCGCGCGATGGGCGCGGACGTCAACTGCGACCGCGAGATCGTGCTCAACGCGCCGCAGGGCCTGCGCTCGACGGACGTCTTCATGGACGAGCCTTCGGTGATGGCCACGGAGAACGTGCTGCTCGCGGCGGCGCTGACGCCGGGCACGACGGTGATCGGCAACGCGGCGTCTGAGCCGCACGTGCAGGACCTCGCGCGGATGCTCGTAAAGATGGGCGCCGACATCCAGGGCATCGGCTTCGAACCTGATCACGGTCAACGGCGCGGATCGCCTGCACGGCTGCGAGCACGACGTCGCGCCGGATCACATCGAGATCGGCAGCTTCATGGCGCTCGCGGGCGTGACTGGCGGCGAACTGCGGATCAAGGACACGGTGCCGGGCGACCTGCGGATGATCCGCCTCGTCTTCGAGCGCCTCGGCCTGCGCTCGGAGCTCGACAGAAACGACGTGATCGTGCCGGGCGGGCAGAAGCTCGTCGCGCAATCGGACGTCGGTGAATTCAAGAGCAAGATCCAGGACGGCCCGTGGCCGGCGTTCCCGGCGGACCTCACGTCGATCGCGGTGGCGCTCGCGACGCAGGCCGAGGGCTCGATCCTCGTGCACGAGTGGATGTTCGAGAACCGCCTGATCTTCACGGACAAGTTGATTTTGATGGGTGCGGATATCGTCATGTGTGACCCACATCGAGCGATCGTCACGGGCCCGCGGCGCCTACGCGGCGAGCGCGTCGAGTCGCCCGACATCCGAGCGGGCATGGCGATGCTGCTCGCGGCTCTGTGCGCCGACGGTCGCTCGGAGATCGGCAACATCCGCCAGATCGACCGCGGCTACGAGCGGATCGACGAGCGCCTGCGAGAGCTCGGCGCGCGCATCGAGCGCGTAGCGACAGAGCCCGTCCACGCATAGCGTCCCAGGCGACTGCGTAACCTCTGGGCGGCATGATCCACCCAATCCCCAGCGGCACCCGCGACGTCCTCCCGCAAGAGACGGGCGAGGTCCGCCTGATCACGGACACGCTGCGGCGCGTCTTCGACGAGCACCGATACGGCGAGATCTACACGCCGGCGCTCGAGTACGAGTCGGTGCTCGCGCGCGCGGACATGGCCGAAGCGCGCCCGGCGTACCGCGTGTTCGACGAGACCGGTGCGGTGCTCGTGCTGCGCTCTGACATGACGGCGCCGATCGCGCGCGTCGTCGCGACGCGCTACGCCGAGAGCGAGCCGCCGCTGCGCTTCTGCTACTTCGCGCACACCTATCGCGGCGTGCGCCCCGCGCGCGGGCAGTTGCGCGAGATGCTGCAGGCCGGCATCGAGCTGATCGGCGCGCCGGCGCCGGAGGGCACGGCCGAAGCGCTGACGGTGCTTTGCGCGTCGCTACGGGCGGTCGGGCTGAAGGACTTCCGCATCGGCGTCGGCGACGCTTCGCTGTTCCCGGCGTTGATGGAGAGCCTTGAGGTGCCGCAGGAGCACCGCGAGCGGCTGCTCGAGACGCTCGTGCGACGCGACTTCGTCGAGCTCGAGCAGCGCCTGCACGAAGCGGGTCTGTCTGACGAGGACGCCGAGCTCCTGCTGAGCGTGCCGCAGCGCCGCGGCGGGCCGGAGCTGCTGACGGACGCTCCGGCGGCCGCTGTCGAGGCCGTCACGGGGATGCGCCGCGTCTACGAGCTGCTCGACGACGACGTCGCCGAACGCGTGATCTTCGACCTCGGCCTGATCCGCAACATCGGCTACTACACGGGCGCCGTCTTCGAGGTCTACGACCCTGCGATCGGCGCGCCGATCGGCGGCGGCGGGCGCTATGACGAGCTGCTCGGGCGCTTCGGGCGCAGCCTGCCGGCGGTCGGCTTCGCGCTGTACGTCGACTCGCTGCACCAGGCGCTCGCCGGCGAGGAACGCGGCACGGGGGCGCTGTCGGAGCTGCGCTCGGTCACGGCTGCCGCGCAGGCGCCATGAGCCCGATCAACGGCCTGACGATCGCCGTCCCGCGCGGCGCCCTGTTCGGCGGCACCGTCGATCTGCTCGCGGCGCTCGGGCTCGACACGGAGGAGCTGCGGGGCAACGACCGCAAGCTGCTGTTCGAGGACATCGGCGTCGTCACGATGCGCCCTTCCGACGTGCCGACGTACGTCGAGGCCGGCGCGGCCGACATCGGCGTGACGGGCAAGGACGTGCTGCTCGAGCAGGCCGCGCACCGCCCCGAGGAAGGTGGCCGCGACGTCTACGAGCTGCTCGACCTCGGCTTCGGGCGCTGCACGATGGTGCTCGCGAGCAAGGCCGGCCCCGACCCGGCCCTGGAGTCGTTGCGCCGCCTCGGCGTGATGCGCGTCGCGACGAAGTACCCGCGGATCGCCGCGCGCTACCTAGAGGAAACGGGGCGCCAGAGCGAGATCGTCGAGGTCAAGGGCTCCGTCGAGCTCGCGCCGCTGACGGGCATGGTCGACGCGATCGTCGACTTGACGGCGACGGGCACGACGCTGCGCGAGAACAACCTCGTCGAGCGAGAGCAGATCGTCGTCTGCACGGCACGGCTGATCGCGAACCCGGTCTCGCACAAGCTGAAGGCCGCGCAGATGGACGCGCTGCTCGAGCAGCTGCGTGCGCTGTCGAGCGCCGACGTAGGCTGAGATGCGCATCGAGCGCGTCGAGCTCGCGGAGATCGAGCGACTCGGTGGCCCTGCGGGCGTCGCCGCGCAGCTGCGCGAGCTCGTGCCCGGCGGCGCGTCGGTCGAGCAGGCCGTGCGCGAGATCCTCGCCGACGTGCGCGAGCGCGGCGATGCGGCGGTGCTCGACTGCACGCGGCGCTTCGACACGGCCGGTGCCGAGCCGCGCGGGCTGCTCGTCTCGCCGGCGGAGCTCGACGAGGCGATCAAGTCGCTGCCGCTCGAGCTCGTCGCCGGCCTGCAGGTGACGATCGCGAACGTCGCGCAGGTCGCCGACGCGGGCGTCGACCGCGACGCGAGCGTCACGCTCGCGCAGGGCCAGCACGTCAAGTTGCGCGAGATACCGGTCTCAACCGCGGCGATCTATGTGCCGGGCGGCCGCGCGCCGTATCCGAGCACGGTTGCGATGGGCGTCGTCACGGCGCGCGCTGCCGGCGTGCTCGACGTCGTCGTCTGTGCCCCGCCTGGGCCCGATGGGCAGATCCACGCGGCGATCCTCGGCGCCTGCCGCCTGTGCGGTGTCGAGCGCGTCTACCGGATGGGCGGCGCGCAGGCGATTGCCGCGCTCGCGTATGGCAGCGAGACGGTCGCGCGCGTCGACGTCGTCGTCGGACCGGGAAACCTCTACGTGCAGGAGGCCAAGCGCCAGCTCTCGGCGACGGTCGGGATCGACGGCTTCGCCGGACCGAGCGACCTGCTCGTCGTGCTCGGCGCAGAGCCCGAGCCGCACGAGATCGAGCTCGCGGCGCTCGACATGCTCGCGCAGGGCGAGCACGGCGAGGGAAGCCTCGTCGTCGGCGTCTCGGCCGGGCCCGGAGCGATCGACGCCTTGGCGGCGCAACTCGAAGCACGAGACGCGGAGCGTCCTATAAAAGGTGGGACGTTCGCGCTCGTGCAGGCGATCGACTCACGGCAGGCGATCCAGATCGCGAACGAGTTCGCGCCGGAGCACCTGCAGCTGATCGGCGTCGACGTCGAGGCGCTCGCGGTGAAAGTCCAGTCGGCCGGCTGCGTGTTCGTCGGCTCGGCGAGCGCGACGGCGTTCGGCGATTACGTCGCCGGCTCGAACCACATCCTGCCGACGAGCGGCGCGGCGCGCTTTGACTCGATGCTCTCGCCGCGGCACTTCCGCAGGCGGATGGCCGAGGTTCGGATTGGCACCGACGCGGCCGCGAAGCTCGCGAAAGCCGGTGTGCCGATCGCGCGCACGGAGGGCTTTGAGTGGCACGCGCGCTCGATGGAGGCGCGCATCGGCGACAATTAGACGATGGCCGATTCGATTGGACAGAGAAGCGCGCAGATCGAGCGCCGCACGGGCGAGACCGACGTGCGGCTAACGCTCGAGCTCGAAGGCTCCGGCGCGGGTACGCGCCAGACGGGCGTCGGCTTCCTCGACCACATGCTCGACCTGCTCGCGCGCCACGGGCGCATCGATCTCGATGTGAAGGTCAGCGGCGATCTCGAGACGGGTGCGCACCACACCGCCGAGGACACCGCGATCGTGCTCGGGCAGGCGCTCGACGAGGCGCTCGGCGACCGCAGCGGGATCGTCCGCTACGGCACGGCGACGGTGCCGATGGACGAGGCGCGCGCGAGCTGCGCGATCGACATCTCGGGGCGCCCGTTCACGGCGTTCGACGCCGAGCTGCCGCCGGGCGCGACGGGCGGCTTCGAGCACGAGCTGACGGAGGAGTTCTTCCGCGCGCTCGCGAACGCCGCGAAGCTGACGCTGCACCTGCGCATCGAAGCGGGCACGAACGCGCACCACATGATCGAGGCCGCGTTCAAGGCGTTCGCGCGCGCGTTGCGTGAGGCCTGCGCGATCGACCCGTCGGAGACGGGCGTGCCGAGCACGAAGGGCACGCTCACGGCATGAGCGCGCTGGTCGAGCAGGACGTGCGGATCGCCGTCGTCGACTACGGCATGGGCAACCGCCGCTCGGTCGAGAAGGCGCTCGCGCACGTTGGCGTCAAAGCAAGCGTCTCGCGCGACCCTGACGAGCTGCGCGCCGCTGACGGGCTTGTCGTACCAGGCGTCGGAGCGTTCCCGCGCGCGATGCGCAACCTCGGCGAGCTCGGCCTCGACGAGCTGCTGCGCGAACGCGTCGCGGCCGGCACGCCCGTGCTTGGCATCTGCCTCGGCCTGCAGCTCGCATTCGAGCACTCGAGCGAGCTCGGCGGCGCCGACGGCCTCGCGCTGATCGAAGGCGAGGTCCATGGCCTACGGGTTGGCTCGCTGAAGCTGCCGCACATCGGCTGGAACGAGGTCACGTTCACGAAACCCGATTCGCCGCTCGTCGCCGGGCTGCCGCTGCAGTGCGCCTTCTACCACGTGCACACGCTCGCGGCCGAGCCCGCGCGTGAGGAGGACGTGCTCGGCCTCGCCGAATACGGCGCGCCGTTCGTCACGGCCGTGCAGAAGGGCTCGTTCTACGGCGTGCAGTTCCACGCCGAGAAGTCCTCCGCCGCGGGCTTGCGGCTGCTCGCGAACTTCGCGCAGATCTGCATCGACGCGCTCGAGCCGAGCGCCGCTGCCGCAACAGACGCCCGGTGAACCTCTACCCGGCGATCGACATCTTCGGCGGCAACGCCGTGCGGCTCGTCAAGGGCGATTTCGACGCGAAGAAGGTCTACGACGAGGACCCGGCCTCGGCCGCACAGGCGTTCAAGGACGAAGGCGCGCGCTACCTGCACGTCGTCGACCTCGACGGCGCGAAGAGCGGCACGCCGCAGAACGTCGTGCGGATGGGCGCGATCGCGGGCGAGCTCGGGCTGCCGGTGCAGTACGGCGGCGGCTTGCGCACCACCGAGGCCGTCGACGCCGCGCTCGGCGCTGGCGCGACGCGCGTGATGATCGGCACGGCCGCGTTCACGACGCCGGAGGTGCTCGTTCGCGCGCTTCAGAGCACGGCGCCGAGCGCGTCGTCGTCTCGGTCGACGCGCGCGACGGTCTCGTCGCGACGCACGGCTGGCTCTCGTCGACAGGCCTGCCCGTCGGCGAGGCGATCGCGCGCCTGCGCGAGGCCGGCGTGCGGCTGTTCGTCTACACGAACATCGACCACGACGGGATGCTCGACGGCCCCGACCTCGACGACGCGACGGCCGCCGCCGAGGCCGCGGGCGAGGGCAACCTGATCCTCTCCGGCGGGGTCGGCTCGCTCGAGCACCTGCGCGCGATTGCCACCCTGCCGCTCGACGGCGTGATCGTCGGCAAGGCGCTCTATGAGCAGCGCTTCAGCGTCGCCGAGGCGATCGCCGCGCTCGACGGTTGAGGGCGCGCGAGGCTGTTCGCAACGCCGCTACAGATCGCCCCTGGGTGATGGCCTGCCTTGCGATCCTTTCATGTAGCGTCTAGTCTTAACTTGATGACGCTACATCCGACAAAGACCGAAGTCGGTGTTCGTGAGCTGCACGATCAGCTGAGCCGATATGTGCGCCATGCCGCTGAGGGCGGCGAGGTGGTGGTGACCATGCGGGGCAGGCGAGTGGCCCGCCTCTTGCCCATGAACCCAGCGGACCCGCTCGCCGATCTGCGCGCGCGCGGGCTCGTGCGAGAGCCGACAGAGCGCAAGCGGGCCAGCACGGAGCACCGGCAGCTCCGCTCGCTTGAACCGGTGTCCGATCTCGTCGCCGAGCAGCGACGCTGATTGCCTACTTCGACACGTCGGCGCTGATCAAGCTCATCTTTGCCGAGCAGGGATCGGATGTAGCCAAAGAGTTGTGGGACAAAGCCGAATCGGTAGCGTCCAGCCAGCTCATCTACCCAGAGGCGCGTGCGGCGGCAGCATCGGCCTTCCGGACGGGCCGGATCGACAAGCGCACGCTGCGCAGCGCCGTCCGCGCGATCGGCGGTCTGTACGCCGAGCTTCGCGTGATCGGCATCGACGGCGCGCTGGCGCAGTTCGCCGGCGAACTGGCCGAGCTCCACGGTCTGCGCGGGTACGACGCCGTTCATCTCGCCTCGGCGATCGCGATCGAAGATGCTGCGCTCGTCACGGTCACGTGGGATCGCGATCTGGCGGACGCAACGGTCGCGTGTGGCTACGCAGTTGTTCCCGCCGCCCCCTGAACAGAGGGGCTACCGTAGCCTGATGCACTTCAAGCGGATCATCCCGTGCCTCGATGTCGACGCCGGGCGCGTCGTCAAGGGCGTCGAATTCCTCGACATCCGCGACGCCGGAGACCCGGTCGAGCTTGCCGCACACTACGACCGCGAGGGCGCTGATGAGCTCGTCTTCCTCGACATCACCGCGACGCACGAGAAGCGCGACACGATCGCGCAGCTCGCGCGCGCGACGGCCGACGACGTGTTCGTGCCGTTCACGATCGGCGGCGGCATCCGCTCGGCCGAAGACGCGCAGGCCGTACTCGACGCGGGCGCCGACAAGGTCGCCGTCAACTCGGCTGCGCTGCAGCGCCCTGAGCTGATCAACGAGCTCGCGGACGTATTCGGATCGCAGTGCGTCGTGCTCGCGATCGACGCGAAAGCGGACCCGTTCGTCGGCGGCGGTCTGGACGCGCCGTCGAAGTGGGAGGCGTACCTCGCCGGCGGTCGCATGCCTACTGGCTACGACGTCGTCGAGTGGGCGCGCGAGGGCGTCGAGCGCGGCGCCGGCGAGATCCTCTTGACGAGCATGGATCGCGACGGCACGAACGACGGCTACGACCTGCCGCTGATCCGCGCCGTGAGCGAAGCCGTCGGCGTGCCTGTGATCGCCTCCGGCGGCGCCGGCGAGCTCGAGCACCTCGCCGAAGCGCTTCGCGCCGGCGCCGACGCGGCGCTGTGCGCGTCGATCTTCCACTACGGGCGCTACACAATCGCCGAGGCCAAGCAGCACCTCGTTGCGGCGGGGATTCCCGTGCGGGTCGGCTGAGCGCGCGCACGAGGAGACCACTACCTTGAGCGCGCCCTCGCAGAACGATGTCGATGTCCTCGCGGAGCTGTGCAAGCAGCCGGGCGGGCGCGAGCTGTGCAAGCTCGCCGAGGCGCGCCACGGTGAGGTCGCGTTGATCGGCGGCGCCGTGCGCGACATGCTGCTCGGACGCGTGCCGCGCGAGCTCGATGTCGTCGTCGAGGAGGACGCGCACGGCTTTGCCGACGATCTTGCGCGAGAGCTGCAGACGCTCGCCAGCGAGGATGCCCGCGAGCGCTTCGAAACGACTTTTCACGAGCGCTTTCGCACAGCGCTCGTCCGCTGGCCCGGCGGGCAGATCGACATCGCGACGCGCCGCTCCGAGCAATATCCGTACGAGGGTGCGCTGCCGGAAGTCGCCGCCGGCACGCCCGACAGCGATCTGCAACGTCGTGACTTCACGATCAACACGCTGTCCGTCGCGCTGAACGGGCCGCGGCGCGGTCAGCTCGCCGGCGCGGCGAACGGGCGCGAGGACCTCGACGCGCACCTGCTGCGCGTGCTGCACGAGCGGAGCTTTCGCGATGACCCGACGCGCCTACTGCGCATGGCGCGCTATCGAGCACGGCTCGGCCTCGCGATCGAGCCTCACACGGCAGAGCTCGCCGCCGAGGCGATCGCCGCGGGCGCACTCGACACGGTCTCTGCCGCCCGCATCGGAGCGGAGCTGCGTCTCACGCTCGCCGAGCCAGATCCCGTAGCGGCGCTCGAGTCGCTCGCGCAGCTCGGCGTGCTGAGCGCGTTGCATCAGTCGCTCACGCTCGACGCGGCGCTCGCTCGCGCGGCGCTCGACGTGCTCCCGCAGCCCCCGGACGCGTGGCCGGACGTGCTGCTGCTCGCGGCGCTGCTGCTGCCGGCGCACTCGTTCGATACGACCGACTACGAGACGCGCCTGCGCGTGCTGCTCGACGGCTGGGAGTTCCCGGCGGCAGAGCGCGAGCGCGCGGTGCACAGCGCGATCCTCGCACCGCGCCTGGCTGCGCGGCTGAAGCAGGCCGAGCGACCGTCGGGGATCTACAAGATCGCGCACGGCGAGCCGCTCGAGGCCGTTGCGCTCGCGGCGGCGCTGGCCGACGCTGAGGGCGGTCCGGCTCCAGATGATGCCGCTCGTCGCTGGCTTTCCGAGCTGCGCTTCGTCGAGCTCGAGATCGGTGGCGACGACCTGCTTGGCTCGGGCATTGGGGCAGGCCCTGATCTAGGCATGCGGCTGCGTCACGCGCTGATGCGCAAGCTCGACGGCGAGCTCGGCGGGCGCGAGGCGGAGTTGCGAGCGGCGTTGGAGGAGCTGTAATTGCACGGGGCGGAACCAAAGGGTGTGGCGCCAAAATGGCGCTAGAATCACTTTGATGCCAAGTATGCAGATCAAGAACGTGCCTCCAGACGTTCACGAGACCCTGCGTCGGCGAGCTGACGCGGCAGGGCAATCGCTGCAGGCCTACCTGCTTGCCTCGCTGGAAGATCAGGCGAGGAGACCTACGATCGCTGAGCTGTTCGATCAGACCGGGCGACGGACCGGAGGCCGTCTTCCACTCGACTATGCGACGCGGGTAGTCCGCGAGGCGCGCGACGCGCATGCGTCGTGATCGTGGTCGACGCGTCGGTCCTCGCGACAGCGCTTTCTGACGATGGCTCCGATGGAGAGCGCGTTCGCACACGCCTCCGTGCCGAGAGCATCCTCTGTGCTCCTGAGATAGTCGACCTCGAGGTTGCCATGGCTTGGCGGCGGCAACTCGTTGCAGGTTGGCTGGATGAGAATGGTGCGCAGCAGGCATTCGAGGACCTCGAGGCCTTGAACCTCGTCAGGGCTCCCCACCTGCCGCTGATGCCCAGGATCTGGGAGCTTCGCGACAACCTCACCCCGTACGACGCCGCATACGTCGCTCTAGCTGAGGCACTCGACGCGACGCTTTTGACGGCAGACGCCAGGTCGACTCGCGCGCCCGGCGTGCGCTGTGCGGTGGAGCTAATGCAGTGAGCTTTCAGGTCGGCTCTGACGCTGAGCTGCGATTCGACCTTGCCAGCGGCGCACACGTGCTGTTCACCTCGCGCGCACACGCCAACCTCTCGACGCAGACCGGCGACGGGCACGAGGGCGGGCGCGAAGCTCGCGACGCGCTCTGCGACGAGCTCGGCCTCGATTGGCTTTGCGCGAGCCGCCAGGTGCACGGCACCGTCGTGCAGCGCGTCAGCTCGGTCATCGGCAAGAGGGGAGAGGCTGTCGCGATCGACGCCGACGGCCACGCGACTGCGCTCGCGGGCATCGGCGCGATGGTGCTGACGGCCGACTGCCTGCCTGTCGCGCTCGCGGGCGATGGCGCCGTCGCGATGGTCCACGCCGGCTGGCGCGGGCTCGCTGCCGGGGTGCTCGAGGAGGGCGTGGCCGCTATGCGCGAGCTGGGCGCGGCAGGGCCGATCGAGGCCGTTATCGGTCCCGGTGCCGGCGTCTGCTGCTACGAAGTCGGGCCCGAGGTGCACGCCGCACTCGGGCAGGGCGGCCACGACGCGCCTTATCGCGACGGCAAGAACATCGACATGCGAGGAATCGCTCGCGAGCGGCTGCTCGCTGCGGGTGTCGCGCGCGTGCACGACGCCGACGCGTGCACGATCTGCGACGAGCGCTTCTTCTCGCACCGGCGCGAAGGCGCGCGCGCCGGGCGGCAGGGAGGCATCGCATGGCTCGGCTGATCGGCGACCTGCGGATCGAGCGCATCCGCGCGAACCTCGCACACGTCCACGAGGAGATCGCCGGGGCGGTGCATCGCTCGCCCGTCACCCGGCCAGGCCGCGAGCGCGGCGAGGTCGAGCTGCTCGCCGCGGTCAAGTACGTCGCAAGCGACGACCTGCCGCTGCTCGCCGAGGCTGGCATCCAGCTCGTCGGCGAGAACCGCGCGCAAGATCTAGAGGCCAAGCACGCCGCGCACGGCGAGCTGTTCGAGTGGGACTTCATCGGTCAGCTGCAGAGCCGCCGCGTGAAGTCGATCGTGCCGCACGTGCGGCTGATCCACTCCGTCGCCTCCGAGTCGGCGCTGCGCGAGCTCGAGCGCCACCGCGCGCTTGCGCGCGACGATCTTCAGATCCTGGTCGAGGTCAACATCGCCGGCGAGGACGGCAAGGCCGGCGTCGCGCCCGAGCTGCTCGGCGAGTTCATCGCGCGCTCGCCCGTTCTGGTCGTCGGGCTGATGACGATGCCGCCGCTCGCCGCCGAGGCGGACGCGAGTCGTCCGTGGTTCGCGAAGCTGCGCGCGCTCGCCGACGAGCACTCGCTGCAGCATCTCTCGATGGGAACCTCGCAGGACTACGTCGTCGCCGTCGAAGAGGGCGCGACGATCGTGCGCGTCGGCTCGACGCTGTACGAGTAGATCAGCCGCGCAGCTGCTTCAGCTTGCGCCGCGCTTTGCGCACATACCTGGGCGGGATCAGCGGCGGCAGCGGGTGCACGGGCTCGCTCTCGAGCATCGCGAGCGACGTGCTCTTCGCGCAGATGAACGCGAGGCGCTGCTCTGAGTAGTACTCGCCGAGCCCCGTGAAGTCCGTCATGTTCAGCTTCAGCGGCACCGTCTCGTAGCCGAACTGGCCCGCGAGGTCGACGACCGCCTGCCTGCTCGGGATCAGCACCGTTTCGTAGTCGGCCGCGAGCAGCCAGCCCTCGACGCTCTCGCGCTGGACCGAGAAGACGCTCGAGTTCAGCGGCGAGATGACCGTGTCGATCACGAGGATCTCCGCGCCGACGCCCGCCATCAGCTCGAACAGCTCTGTCGGCTTTGAGATGTGGTACATCAGGCCGAGGCAGAGCACGACGTCGAAGCGTTCGTCGAATGAGTGCTCGAAGATGTTCGCCTGCTCGAAGCGGTAGCGGCTCTGCTCGATGTGCTTCGCCTCGAAGACCATCCGTGCCTGTTCGAGCTGGCGCTCGCGCGCGTCGACGCCGAGCAGGAAGTCCGCGCCTGCCGCCATCGCGTTGCTTGCCCAGAAGCCCGCGTTGCAGCCGAGGTCGAGCACTCGCTTGCCCTCGAGTGTCCCGCCCGTTACCTTCAGCAGCGCATCGAAGAAGTAGCGGCGGCGCTGTTCGTGGCGGTTGAGTTTGCCCGGGTTCGACGGGGGCGTGATCACGCCGTCGTCGAACTCGAACTGGTAGTGCCACGGCCCGAGCTCCGCTATCCGGCTTTCGAGTTCACTGCGATCCACGAACTTCCCTCCGTTCCCGCTATTCGAGCGAGAGTCGACGCAGAGCGTCTCTCTCGTACAAGCCCCCTCGTTTGGGCGCGGAATGCTACTCCACCGCAAGCTCCCGCCACGTGACCGCGTTGGGCGATCTGCGTGCTCGCTCGGCCGCTAATTGACTAGCATGAGCAGGGAATTCGCCCGTCCGGGCGAAAACGCACCTACACGAATGGCTTTCCGCGACTCCTGGCACAGTGCGCTCGTCTACTTCGGCCTTGCCGAGGAGTATCACGATGACTTCGATGACGCTCCGCCCGAGGCCGAGATCGAGGACCGCTACCGCGAGCGCCCGAACGTGCGCCGCCTGCGCCGCCGCCGCGACGAGTTCGACGACATCTTCTCCGACGACGACGAGGGCACAGGCCGGGGCGGGCGCTCGACGACCGTGCTCAAGTCCGTCGGCGCACGCACGAACGGCGACGTCCGCGTGCACCTCGTGATCCCGAAGTCGTTCAACGACGCGCAGCAGATCGCCGACAAGTTCAAGGACTCGATCCCGGTCATCCTCAACCTGCAGTCCTCCGACACGGACCTCTCCAAGCGGCTGATCGACTTCGCCTCGGGTCTCACATACGCGCTCGACGGCGGCATGCAACGGATCGCCGACAAGGTCTTCATGCTGACGCCGCGCAACGTCGAGATCTCCGCCGAGGAGCGCGCGCGGTTGATCGAGAAGGGCTTCTTCAACCAGTCCTGAGCGCCGATAGCCGGCGCCTCGCGGCGTCCTCGGTCGCTCGCGTGCAAAAGCACGCCACGCTCCCTGCGTCCTTGCGAGGCTTGACTCTCGACACTCAGGAGCGCACCGGCCCGAGCCACGGATACGCTGATCAGCTATGCAAATCGGTCTCATCGGCTCAGGCAACATGGCGCGCGCGCTTGCGCGCGGCTGGCAGCAGCCCGTGCTCTGCGCCGATCCGCTCGCCGAGCGCGCGAAGGAGCTCGTCGCCGAGGTCGGCGGCGAGGCGCTGAAGAGCAATGCCGAAGTCGCCGAGCGCGCCGATCTCGTCGTGCTCTGCCACAAGCCCGCGCAGCTGCACGACGTCGCCGCCGAAGTCGCGCCGCAGGCGAAGGCCGTCGCCTCGATCCTCGCCGCGACGCCGCTCTCGGCGCTACGCGAGGCCTATCCAGGCAAGCCCGTCTACCGCTTCATCCCGTCGCTGCCCGTCGAGGTGCGCCAAGGCGCCGTCGTGCAAGGGCGCGACGCCGAGGACACAGCGCAGCGCGAACACCCCGACCGCGACTCCTCGCTCGACGCGCTCGTGGCGTCGCTGTTCGCCGACCTCGGAACGCTCGTCGTGCTCGACGACTCGCTCGTCGATGTCGCGATGGGCCTGATGTCGTGCGCGCCTGCCTACGTCGCGCTCGTCGCCGAGGCACAAGTCGACGCCGGCGTACGCAAGGGCATCCCCGCCGCACAGGGCGCGCAGCTCGTCGTGCAGACGCTCGCCGGCACCGCCGAGCTCTTGCGCCGGCGCGACTACGACACCGTCGCCGTGCGGCGCGAGGTCTCCTCGCCCGGCGGGCTGACCGCTCGCGGCGTCGACGCGCTCGAGCGCGCCGGCCTGCGCGCCGCCTTCAGCGACGCGCTCGACGCCGTGCTCGAGCCGAAAGCGAGCTGAGCGTGCTCACCGCCTTGCTCCTGCCGCTCGCCAGCGCACGCACGCAGATCGCCGACTACCTCTCGACGCTGATCTACGTCTACACGCTGCTGATCATCCTCTACATCGTCATCCAGCTCTTGTTCTCCGTCGGCATCCGCCCGCCTTACTCGCGCACGCTCGACATCGTGCTCGGCTTCCTGCGCGACGTCTGCGAGCCATTCCTGCGTCTCTTCCGTCGCATCATCCCGTCCTTCGGCGGCCTCGATCTCAGCCCGATCCTCGCGATCTTCACGCTGCAGATCGTCAACACGATCGTCGTCAACGACCTGATCCACGGCTGAGCGCCGTGCGCGCCGCCGAGGATCGCGAGCCGAGCGGCGATGCGCCGCCGCGCTCGCACTCGCGCCTGTCGCTGCTCGCCGGCCCGTGGCTCCGCGCCGTGCTCGTGCTCGTCTTCGTCGTCGTCGTCGATCAGCTCTCAAAGCACGCCGTCAACGCCTCGATCGTGCAAGGCGAAGAACGCAAGTTCCTCCCCGGCGTCGAGCTCGTCAACACGCGCAACAACGGCGTCGCGTTCGGCTTCCTGCCCGGCAGCCACGTCGCCGTCACGATCGTCATCGGCCTCGCGCTCGTCGCGCTCGTCGTCTACTTCACGCTGCACAGCCGCGAGAAGCTGATCTGGCTCCCGACCGGCATGCTGCTCGGCGGCGCGATCGGCAACGTCGCCGACCGCGTCCGCGACGGGTCCGTGACCGACTTCGTCAAGCTCCCGCTCGGCTGGCCGCCGTTCAACGTAGCCGACGTGTCGATCACGTTCGGCGTGCTGATCCTCTTCCTCGTCATCGACCACGCGCGTGCCGCGAGGCGCAGGCCCGCGCAGCCGTCGTGACGTCGTTCACGATCGCCTACGAAGACGAGCACCTGCTCGTCGTCGACAAGGCGCCCGGCCTCGTCGTGCACCCCGCACGCGGACATCGCGAGCAGACGCTCTCGCAGCTGCTTTCCGGCCGCGTCGCAGGCGGCGACCCCGAGCGCGCCGGCATCGTCCACCGCCTCGACCGCGACACCTCAGGCCTGCTCGTCGTCGCGCGCTCCGACGAGGCCCACGCGTTGCTGCAGAAAGCGATCGCCGAGCGCGAGGTCCAGCGCGAATATCTCGCGCTCGTGCTCGGGCGCCCGCCCGCGCGGACCGGCACGATCGAGGCGCCGATCGGCCGCGACGCGCGTGTGCGCACGCGCATGGCCGTCGGCGGCGCGCACGCGCGCGAAGCGCGCACGCACTTCGAGCTCGATAAAGCGCTCGCCGAACATGCGCTCCTGCGCCTGCGATTGGAGACAGGACGCACGCATCAGATCCGCGTCCACCTGCAGGCCATCGGGCACCCCGTCGCCGGCGATCCCGAGTACGGCGGCGCCCGCGCGCTCGGCCTGGAGCGCCAGTTCCTGCACGCGACGCGGCTCGCCTTCGCGCACCCGATCACCGGCGAGCCCGTCGACGTCTCCTCGCCGCTGGCGCCCGACCTGCAGAGCGCTCTAGAGCGTGCAGAACGGCTATCCTGACTGCTTCACCCGGACCATCCCGGTCCAATCAAGACCTTCTACCCGGCTCGGCAGCCAGGACACGGCCCTGCCCGCAGCAGCGACATTCCGTCGCACCCCTGCGGGTCCGTGCTCCAGCCGAACCGACAATCATTAAATAAAGGGAGTACCCATGGCTCAAGTAGGCATCGCCGAGCTGCTCGAGGCCGGCGTTCATTTCGGCCACCAGACGCGTCGCTGGAACCCGAAGATGCGCCGTTTCATCTTCGGTGAGCGCGGTGGCAACTACATCATCGATCTCGTCAAGACCTCCGCGCTGCTCGACCAGGCGCAGGCGTTCGCCAACGAGCTCTCGCACCGCGGCGGCACCGTGCTGTTCGTCGGCACCAAGAAGCAGGCTCGCGACACGATCAAGGAGGTCGCCGAAGCCGCCGACATGCCGTTCGTCAACCACCGCTGGCTCGGCGGCCTCTTGACGAACTTCGAAACGATCAGCCAGCGCATCCGCCGCCTGCACGACCTCGAACGCTACGAGACCGAGGGTCAGCTCGCGCTGTTGCCGACGCGCGAGCGGATGGCCGCGCAGGCCGACCTCGCCAAGCTGCGCGCCAACCTCGGCGGCGTCAAGAACATGCAGCGCGTCCCCGACGCGATGTTCGTCATCGACCTCAAAACCGAGGAAATCGCCGTCAAAGAGGCGCGCCGTCTGCGGATCCCGATCATCGGGCTCGTCGACACCAACTGCGACCCCGACGGGATCGACTACGTCGTCCCCGGCAACGACGACGCGATCCGCTCCTGCGCGCTGATCACGCAGGCGATCGGCCAGGTCGTGCAGGAGGGCCACTCCGTCTTCCGCGCCCAGGAGGAGAAGGCGCGCAAGGAAGCCGAGGAAAAAGCCCGTGTCGAGGCCGAAGCGCGCGCCAAACGCGAAGCCGAAGAGCAGGCCAAGCGCGAGGCCGAGGAACAGGCCAAGAAAGAAGCCGACGAGAAGGCCGCAGCCGAGCGTGCAGCTGCTGCCGTCGCGCAGCAGCCGCCCGCTGCCCCCGCGACGCCTGCTCCCGCCGCCGCGGCCTCCACCGCAGCGGCGCCTGCCGCGACACCCGCGCCTGCCGCGACGCCCGCGCCGACTCCGCCGGGCGCCGCGCCTGCTCAGCCCGCCAAAGCGGCTGCGCCTGCAAAAGCACCCGAAGAGAAAGCGGCAGCCGAAAAAGCCGTCGCCGCGGCGGCTGCGGAGCAGCCCGCTCCCGCGTCCACGCCCGTACCTGCGACACCCGCCGATCCGGCCACGCTCGAGCCGCAGACCGAGTCCGTCACGCCGATGAGCGCGAGCCCAGATTCGAGCAAACCCGCCGAGGAACAGTCCGCGCCGCCCGAGACGGCCGGCGAGAGCGAGGCCGAGGCGCCCGCCGCAGAGACACCCGCTGAGAGCAAGCCGCAGGCCGACGAGCCCGCGAAGGAGGCACAGACGCAATGAGCACCGTCGAGATTTCCGCGAAAGACGTCAAGGCGCTTCGCGAGCGCACGAGCGCAGGGATGATGGACTGCAAGAAAGCGCTCACCGAGGCCGGCGGCGACATGGACAAGGCCGTCGAGATCCTCCGCCTGAAGCAGGGCAAGAAGATCCAGGACCTCGGCGAGCGCGTCGCGACGGAGGGCACTGTGCAGGCCTACATCCACGCCGGCGCGAGCGTCGGCGTGCTGATCGAGGTCGACTGCAACACCGACTTCGTCGCGAACAACGACGACTTCGTCCAGTTCGCGCGCGACGTCGCGATGCAGATCGCCGCGACGCCGAGCGTCAAGTACGTCAGCCGCGACGACGTTCCCGACGACGCGCGCGACGCCGAGGCGAAGATCTACGAGCAGGAAGCCGCCGACAAGCCCGAGAACGTACGCGAGAAAATCGTCACCGGCAAGCTCGACTCGTGGTACGAGACGATCGTGCTGCTCGAGCAGGAGATGCACAACCCGAAGTTCGACGGCAAGACCGTGCAGCAGTTGCGCGACGAGCTCACCGCGACGACCGGCGAGAACGTCGTCATCCGCAGGTTCGCGCGCTTCGCCGTAGGGCAGTAGACGCGACCTGCCGCGCAGCCGGTGACTGAGTAGGCTCTCGCGTCGATGGCCCCTGCTTTCAAACGAATCCTCTTGAAGCTCTCCGGCGAGGCGCTGATGGGGACGCTCGAGTTCGGCACCGACCCCGAGCGCGTCGCCGGCGTCGCGCGCCAGGTCGCAGAGGTGCAGCAGCAGGGCGTCGAGGTCGCGATCGTCGTCGGCGCCGGCAACATCTACCGCGGCATGCAGGGCGCCGCGGCCGGGATGGATCGCGCGACGGCCGACTACATGGGGATGCTCGCGACGGTGCTCAACGCGCTGCCGCTGCAGGACGCCCTGGAGAAGACCGGCACGAACACGCGCGTGCAGTCGGCGCTCGGCGTCTCAGAGGTCGCCGAGCCGTACATCCGCCGCCGCGCGATGCGCCATCTCGAGAAGGGCCGCGTCGTTATCTTCGCCGCCGGCACGGGCAACCCGTTCTTCACGACCGACACGGCCGCGGCGCTGCGCGCCGCCGAGATCCACGCCGAGATCATCCTGATGGCGAAGAACGGCGTCGAGGGCGTCTACACGGCAGACCCGGCCGTCGAGGAGAGCGCGCAGTTCATCCCCGAGATCACGCACATGGAAGCGCTCGAGCGCCGGCTGCGCGTGATGGACTCGACAGCGCTCGCGCTCTGCATGGAGAACGCGATGCCGATCGACGTCTTCAACATGGACGACGAGACCGCGCTCGCGCGGATAATCTCCGGAGAGCGCGTGGGGACGCTCGTTTCGACATCTCAAGGAGAGGGCGAAGATGGCCGCTGACAGCCTGATCGACGAACTGCTGCAGGACGCGCGCGAGCGGATGGCGAAGTCGGCCGAGTCGGCGCAGCACGAGTTCTCGACGGTGCGCACCGGGCGCGCGAGCCCGGCGCTGCTCGACCGCGTCGTCGTCGACTACTACGGCGCGATGACGCCGCTGAACCAGCTCGCGACGATCTCCGCGCCCGAAGCGCGCCTGCTCAGCGTCCAGCCCTACGACAAGTCCTCGATCAAGCTGATCGAGAAGGCGATCAACGAGTCAGACGTCGGCTTGAACCCGTCCAACGACGGCAACGTCGTGCGGCTCGTCGTGCCGGAGCTGACCGAGGAGCGCCGCCGCGAGCTCGTCAAGGTCGTCAAGAACCTCGCCGAGGAGGGCCGCATCGCGATCCGCAACGTCCGCCGCGACACGATGCAGCAGCTGCGCGAACTGAAGGCCGAGGGCGAGGCTTCCTCCGATGACGAGCACCGCGCCGAGGTCGAGCTGCAGAAGCTCACAGACAGCCGCGTGAGCGACCTCGACGAGGTGCTCAAGGCCAAGGAAAAAGAGATCCTCGAAGTCTGATGGCGGCCGCCGAGCAACGGGCGTCCGCGAACGGCCGCTCGGCGGCCGTCGAGCGCGACTCCGCGCCCGAGAGCGAGGGCGGGGCCGAGGCGCCGCCGACGGCGCGCTACGTCGCGATCATCACCGACGGCAACGGGCGCTGGGCGCGCGAGCGCGGGCTCTCCGTCAACGAAGGCCACGACGCCGGCGCAGACACCGTCAAGGCGCGCCTGCGCGACGCCGCCGAGCTCGGCGTCAAGGAGCTGACCGTCTACTCGTTCTCGACCGAGAACTGGTCGCGGCCGGCCGAGGAGGTCGCCGGGCTGATGGAGATGTTCTCGCGGCGGATCGCCGGCGAAACGCCCGAGCTGAACGCCGAAGGCGTGCGGATGCGCTTCATCGGGCGCCGCGACGGGATCTCCGACGAGCTCGTGCAGCGGATGGAAGCCTCCGAAGCGCTGACCGCCGAGAACGAGCTGATCACGCTGTTCGTCGCCTTCAACTACGGCGGGCGCGCCGAGATCCTCGATGCGGCGCGGCGCTTCCAGGGTGGCACCGAGGAGGACTTCCGCGCGTGCCTCTATGCGCCCGAGATGCACGACCCCGACGTGATCATCCGCACGAGCGGCGAGCAGCGGCTGTCGAACTACCTGCTGTGGCAGTCCGCCTACGCCGAGCTAATCTTCCGCGACGAGCTGTGGCCGGACTTCTCGCGTGAGGCGCTGCGCGAGTCGCTCGCCGAGTTCTCTCAGCGCCGCCGGCGCTTCGGCGCGCGATGACGGCGCGCTGATGGCGAGCAGCGCGCGCACTCCAGGCGGCCGTGCGAACCGCGCGCGGCGCGGTGGCTCGGGCTCCGGTACGCGCGTCTCGCGCGGCGGCGACTCCGGCGGCGCGCGCGTGCCCGCAAGCGGCTCGCGAGGTTCGCGCCGGCGCCCGCCGCGCGGCCCGCTGATTCGCCGCCGCCCGCCGCGCGCGCAAGGCGACGGCGGCTCGCAGTCGGACCTCGGCGCGCGCCTGTTCGCGGCCGTGCCCGCGATCGCCGTCGCGCTGTTCCTCGTGATCGAGGGCGGGCTGATCTTCACGCTCGGCCTGTTCGTGCTCGGCTGCTTCTGCCTGCACGAGCTCTACGGGATGTTCGAGCGCGCGCACCCCGTGCGGCTCGCCGGCTTCATCGCGCTCGCGGCGCTGCTGATCGCGGCCAATTACGGCGATCAGTTCCAGGTGCTGCTCGTGCTCGTCGCGGCGCTGCCGCTGCTGTTCGGCCTGACCGTGCTGCAGCCGCGCCCGAGCGTCGGCGGTCTCGCCGTCACGCTGCTCGGGATCTACTGGATCGGCCTCGCGCTCGCGCACGCCGTGCTGCTGCGCGGCCTGCCGCACGGCCTCGGCATCGTCATCGACGTGCTCGTCGGCACGTTCCTCGGCGACACCGGCGCGTACTTCGGCGGGCGCATGTTCGGCAAGCGCCCGCTCGCGCCGGCGATCTCGCCGAACAAGACCGTCGAGGGCCTCGCGATCGGCATGCTCTGCACCGTGCTCGGCGTGTGGATCGCCGGGCGCTACCAGGAATGGCTGCCCGGCACGCACGCGATCGTGATCGGCATCGCGATCGCGCTCGTCGCGCCCGTCGGCGACCTGTTCGAGTCCTTCGTCAAGCGCGAGGCGCGCACGAAGGACTCCGGCGGGCTGTTCGGCGCGCACGGGGGCGCGCTCGACCGGCTCGACGCCGTGCTGTTCGCGGCCGTCGTCGGCTACTACGTCTGGGCGGCCTACGTATGAGCCTGCCGAGCGAGCCTGAAATCCTCGATCACGCGGCGTAGCGACGACTCGTAGGCCTTGCGCGTGCTGTCGCTGCGCCAGTTCGGGAACGGCAGGCAGATCCACGGAGTGTCGGGACGCTCGGACTGCTCGACGGCTTCGCCGACGAGCCGCTCGATCCGCTGCAGGACGCCGACGACGACGAGCGGGCGCTCGCAGGAGATCGTCGTCGCGATCCGCGCGACGCTCGCCCTCACCTCAGCATCCTCGGGACGGCTGGCCGGCTGATCGCCGCGCCGCGGCGAGAGGTCGTCGAGGAAGAAGCCGGCCGCCGCGAACGCGTCGAGGAACGCATCGGCCTCGGACGGGAAGCCGCAGTGCTCGACCAGCACGCGCCGCGTGCACGTGAAGATCGTCGAGCGCGCCAGGTAGAAGAAGCCCTTGCCCGGTGGCGGTGACTCGCCGAGCAGCAGCAACCGTACGCTCGCCGGCCTGTATCCGGCGCGCAGCCGCTCGAGCTCGCCGTCGCCGTCGCTGTCCGCCTTCGCCTGCGTCATCCGCCGCGGATCGGCTTCCGACGGCCCACCGCGATCGCCGTCAAAGCGACGGCGCGACCTCTTTGATTCCCGCGCCGAGCCCGCTGCTGGCCGAGCCGAGCGCGGTCACGGCGCCGGCGGCGCCGGCGATCGAGGCCGGGTTCAGCGAGCCGCCCTTCAACGCGCCGCCGAGGCTCGCGAGCCTGGCCACGAGCGCGCCGACTTTCGTCGCGAGCGGCCGCAGGTGGTCGTCGGAGAGCGCGTCTTCGTTTGCGACTTTCAGCTCGTGCGCCGCGAACAGGCCGGCCGCGCCGGCCTTCGCGAGCGCCTTGATTCGTCCAGCGGTGCCCGAGCGGAACGCGCCGGCCTTGTAGGGCTTGTAGATGTAGCGATGGAACGCGCCGAACGCGAGCCCCATGTGCACGAGGAACTTCGTCTTCGCGAAGTGCACGCTCGGGACGGTCTCGGTCGTCACCTGCCCGTTGGCCGAGGTCTCGGAGATCGTCTTCTTCGCGCCGCAGCCGGCGGCAGCGGCGCACAGCGTCAGCGCGATCAGAACGGCAGCGGTCCAGCGGGTCATGGGGCTCCTTGGAAGTTGGTCAGGCACCCGGCGTGCGAGCGCTTACGGTAGCGTCATAGCCGTGAACGCAGACGACGACCAGCGCGCGGACGACCTCGAGGCGGCGCTCGACGAAGGCGACGTCGGGCGCGCGGCGAAGATGGCGAACAAATGGTCGACGTCGAACGCCGAAGTCGCGCTCGGCGAGGTGCAGCGCCGCAGCGACGCGCACCGGCGCGACGTAGCCGAGGCGGCCGGCGGCGATGCGGACCTGACGCGCTTCACGCAACGCGACGCGGACATCGCGGCCGTGCGCGAGCTGCTCGTCTGAGCCGCGACGCACGGGCCTTGCGGGCCAGCGCGCGTGATCTCAGGCGACGCGACGGGCGGCACGCCGCCTGCGCGACGCCCGGCTGGACGCCGCCAGGTCGCGCGCCGGAAGCGATCGCAACGGGACTCGCTCGGCGCTCGCCGGCGGCTCGTCGCGCTCGTCTGCGAGCGTCTCACGGTGCGGCTGCTCCGGCGGGGCGATGGCGACCGTCGCGGCCTGCTCGACAGACTCGTTCGCCGCCGCGGCGGCGGGTGCGCGCGAGACGGCCAGCAGTGCCTCGACGATCGCCGGATCGAAGTGCGTGCCGGCGCAGCGCTCCAGCTCGGCCTCGGCCGCCTCGGGCGACATCGCTCGCCGGTATGAGCGCGTCGTCGTCATCGCGTTGAACGCATCGCACGCCGAGACGATCCGCGCCTCGAGCGGGATCGCCTCGCCGCTGAGCCCGTCCGGATAGCCGCTGCCGTCCCAGCGCTCGTGCGACGCGCGCACGATCCGCCCGATCTCGCTCATGAAGCCGCCGATCTTCTCGAGCATCCGCTGGCCCTCGATCGTGTGCGTCTTGATGATCGCCCACTCCTCATCGTCGAGCTCGCCGGGCTTGTTGATGATCTCCTTCGGGACGGCGATCTTGCCGACGTCGTGCAGCAACGCGCCGAACTCGACGTTGCGCCGGCGGTCGGCCGGGAGGCCGATCTCGCGCGCGACGTCGAGCGACAGCTGCACGACGCCCTTGCAGTGCTCGCCCGTGTACGCGTCGTCGGCCTCGACGACGTCGCCGAGCAGCAGCGCGGTGCCCTGGTAGGCGCCGTTCAGCTCGGCGAGCTGCTGCAGGCGCTCGTGGCGCTCGTGCGAGAAGAACTTGAGCATGCCGAACAGCGGCGCGACGAGCAGCAGCGCGAGCTGGCTGTGCGTCGCGAGCGTCGAGAGCACGACGGCGATCCCCAGCGCCGAGAGCGCGAGGTCGATCGCGTAGACGGGGCGGTATTCGGTGACGAGTTCGCCGATCCCGGGGCCGCCATAGATCCGCTCGCGCGCGGCGCTCGCGGCGAAGTCACAGGCGAACTGCGCGGCGAGCGCGCCGAGCAGCACGCCCCAGTGCCCGACCGGCGAGTCGACGCGCGCGAGCGCGAGCACGATCGCCGGGCCGATCGCGAACCAGCTGTTGCCGAGCGTCGTCAGCAGCCAGCTCGGCGAGGCTTCGCCGCGGACGATCCCCGGCGCCATCCCGAGCGCGAGCGCGAGCGGCACGAGCAGCGGCACGATCGCCGGCGGCAGTGCGAACAGCATCGGCACGAAGACGACCTGCGTCGGCACGGTAAAGCCCGCGCCGACGTCGAAGCGGACGTGCCCGGCGAGCGCGAACGCGACGACGTAGAGCGCCGCCGTGGCCGGCGAGAAGCCGCTCGCGCCGCCGACTGCCGCGAGCGCGATCGCGGCGGCGAGGAAGCTGCCGCCGACGAGTGCGGCCGTCAGCCGGTGCTTCGCGTTCATCGGGCGGCGAAGGCGCGCGTAGAACTCGCGCGCTCGCTCGGCCTCTTGCATTGCCTGTGCGGACATGGCGTTGTCGTCTGTATCGCCCGTGTACGCGAGAGGACTTGAAGATCAAACCGGCGAGAGGACGATTCGCGGGCCGGCGAGCCGGCATCGATCGGACATGCGTCCGTCGTCCTTAAGGTGCAGCCGGCGTGCCCCGATAGTGCCCTTGTAAGGAAACCAACCAAGCACTGAAAAAGGCAAACCCGTCGTGAGGCGGGGACGCAAAGCTAGAGGTCTCAAGGACGAGATAGCTCGGTCGCCAGTGGAACGTCACGGAGGATGCAATGACTCTGTCTCGCCCCACGGCACGCAACATCGCAGGGAAGTTCGGCAGCGCAGCGGGACTCGCCGTCGGCGTGCTCGCGCTGTTCACGGCACCGTCGCTCGCGGCCAAGCAGCAGCCGCTCGCGGAAGCCCCATCGGCGCCGGCTCCGGCCGTCGCCACGGCCGTCGCCCCGGCGCCGGCAGCTGCTCAGGTCAAGCAGGCGCCGGCCAAAGTCGCGCCGAACTGGCCGTCTGTCCCGGACAGACCTTCACGCAGCCGTTCGAAGCGCTGAAGGACTCCAACTACTACACGCTCGTCGAAGGAAGCGAATTCAACTGGCCGGCGAAGGCTGGGAACTGAGCAACGGCGCGAGCATCGTCGAAGGGACGCGTCCCGACGGCAGCTCCGGCGGCGTTCTCGACCTGCCGAGCGGCTCCTACGCGGTCAGCCCGCCTGTCTGCGTGACGCTGCAGTACCCGACCGCGCGCGCCTACGTCGAAGACGTCCAGGGCGGCGGCGGCGTGACCGTCGGCGTCTACTACGCAGGAGCGAAGACGGGCCCGACCGGCCAGCCGGTCGGCCAGCTCAACGCCAAGCAGGACAAGGGCTGGGAACTGTCTAACCCCTTCAACGTCAAGCCGCAGCTCGGCGGCAGCGAAGAAGGCGTTCGCGAAGTCCGCTTCATTTACGCAAACCTCAGTAAGGGCAGCGACTTCCACCTGTCGGGCCTGTACGTCGACCCGCGGATGAGCTAGTCGCCGAAGCGACGCCGAGGTCGCACGCGGACGAGATTCGACGGTGGGGCGGTTGCCTCCGTGGCCGCCCCATCGCATCTCCAGCGAGCGCGATCGAAGGCTCTCCGGCGCGCGAGCGTTGAGCAGCGGCAAAGGGCCCGGGTTTCCCGGGCTCTTCGCGTTCGGCGTGGACCGCTCGCGCGAGACCTCGTAGGGTCCCGGGCGATGCGCAAGCGTGTGCTCATCCTCGGCTCGACGGGCTCGATCGGCGTGCAGGCGCTCGACGTCTGCTCGCGCGAGGACGAGCTCGAGGTGATCGGGCTCTCGGCGGAGCGCTCGTGGGAGGAGCTCGTCGCGCAGGCGCGCGCGCACGGCGTCACGCGGATCGCGCTCGCGGACGCCGATGCAGCGGCGCGCGCGGCGGAGGTCTGGACGGACGGGCAGGTGCTCGGCGGCGCCGAAGGGCTCGTGCGGCTCGTCGTCGAGTCGGGCGCCGACCTCGTGCTGAACGCGCTCGTCGGCTCGGCGGGGCTCGGCCCGACGGTCGCGACGCTCGGCGAGGGCATCGACCTCGCGCTCGCGAACAAGGAGTCGCTGGTCGTCGGCGGCGAGCTCGTCGGCGCGCTCGCGGAGGCGACAGGCGCGCAGATCATCCCGGTCGACTCCGAGCACACGGCGCTCCACCAGCTGATCGCCGGCCAGCCGCCGGGCGCGGTCGAGCGGATGACGATCACCGCGAGCGGCGGGCCGTTTCGCGGCCGCACGCGCGCGGAGCTCGCCGAGGTGACGGTCGAGCAGGCGCTCGATCACCCGACGTGGGCGATGGGCGGCAAGATCACGATCGACTCGGCGACGCTGATGAACAAGGGCCTCGAGGTGATGGAGGCGCATCACCTGTTCGGCACGCCGTACGACCGCATCGACGTCGTCGTGCACCCGCAGTCGCTCGTGCACGGGCTGATCCAGCTCGCCGACGGCGCGATGCTCGCGCACGTCGGCCCGAAGGACATGCGCATCGCGATCTCCTACGCGCTGCACAGCGGCGAGAGCGCGCCCCTGCCGATCGAGCCGCTCGACCTCGTGCAGGTCGGCGAGCTGACGTTCGAGCGCGTCGACCTCGACGCGTTTCCGTGCCTGCGCCTCGCCGGCGAGGCGGCGCGCGCCGGCGGGACGGCGCCGTGCGTGCTGAACGCCGCGAACGAGATCGCCGTGCACGCGTTCCTCAAAGGCGGCCTGCGCTTCCTCGAGATCGCGAAGGTGATCGAGCAGACGCTCGACGAGCTCGGCTCACAGCCCGTGCGGGCGTTCGAGTCGCTGTACGAGGCCGACCGACAGGCTCGTGAGGTTGCATCCGGCCTCGTCGCGAGCTTGCGCTGAAAGATTATTTATAAATAATTGTTGGCTTCCGGCGAACTGCCGGGCTGGGCTGGGTCGCATGCGACACTGAGGCGATGAGCTGGCTGCTCACAGTGCTCGGGCTCACTGCGCTCGTCGTCCTTCACGAGCTCGGCCACTTCACGGTGGCGAAGGCGGTCGGGATGCGCGTCGAGCGCTTCTCGCTGTTCTTCGGGCCGATGTTCGTCAAAGTGCGCCGCGGCGAGACGGTCTACGGGATCGGCGTGATCCCGCTCGGCGGCTACGTGAAGATCTCCGGGATGAACCCGGCCGAGGACATGCCCGAGGGCGAAGAGCACCGCGGCTACTACCGCCAGCACGTGTGGAAGCGGATGGCCGTGATCGTCGCCGGGCCGGCCGTGAACATCGTGCTCGCGTTCGTGATCCTCTGGGCCGTCTACGCGACGAGCGCGCACCACGAGGTCACCAACCGCGTGCGGATCGCGGGCGTCGAGCAGAAGATGCCCGCGACGGGCGTGCTGCGCAAGGGCGACGTTCTGCTCGCAGTCGACGGCAGGAACGTCAAGCTCGAAGGCGAAACGGCGAGCTATCTGTCGCAGATCGGCGGCGATCGCTGTGCGGGCAAGCAGGTTCAGGGCTGCGCCGCGAGCAAGCCCGTGACGTTGACGCTGCTGCGCGACGGGCGCAAGCTGAACGTCGCCGTCACGCCGCGCTATGACGCCAAGGCCGGGCACGCGCTGGTCGGCTTCCGCGGCGAAAGCGTGCTGCGCGGCGAATCGGTCGGCGCCGCGGCCGGCTCGAGCGTCAGCCAGATGTGGAACGTGACGAGCCAGACCGTCTCGCACCTCGTGAAGATCTTCACAAGCTCGCAGGCGCGCAAGCAGGTGCACGGGATCGTCGGCGTATCGGACGTCGAGCACCAGGCGTTCAGCTTCAGCGCGGCGACGGCGTTCTACGTGCTCGCGCTGCTGTCGCTGTCGCTCGCGATCGTCAACCTCTTCCCGTTCCTGCCGCTCGACGGCGGGCACCTGTTCTGGGCGCTCGCCGAGAAGGTCCGCGGCCGTGCGATCCCGTTCGCCGTGATGGAGCGCGCGAGCGTCGTCGGCATCCTGCTCGTCGTCTTCATCGCCGCGATCGGCTTGAGCAACGACATCAGCTCGCTATCGGACGGCAGCCTCAACCTGCATCACTGAGTCACGTCGCGCGGCGCGCGCACGCTGACCCAGCTCTTCACGAGCGGCCCGAAGCGCTCGGGCAGCGCGCGCCCGAACAGGCGCTCGAGCTCGCCTTTTCGCAGCAGCGAGATCTGCTCCCACTCGCCGGCCGCGCCGAGGCGCCAGTAGCGCTTGCGCAGCGCGACCGGGAGCCAGTGCGCGCCGGGCAGCAGCGCGTGCGGCTCGAGCGGGAACGAGAACGCCGGCGTCTGCACGAACCAGCCGCGCCCGACGCGCCGCAGCTCGCGCGCGAACGCGTCGCGCCGCGCCGGCTCGACGTGCTCGATCACGCTCGAGCAGTAGACGAGGTCGAACTCGTCGTTGGCGAACGGCAGGCCTTCGGTCGCGTCGGCGCGGACGAACGGGCCCGGGTAGCCGGGGCGCTCGTCCAGGTCGACGCCGGTGATGTCGAGCTGCGGCTCGAGCCCGCGCAAGCCGAGCGAGCCGCAACCGACGTCGAGCACGCGCGCGCCTTCCTGCAGGTGCGTCAGCGAGAAGAACTCGTCGTGGCGGTTGGCTCTGGCGCGCGCCGCGAGGGGGGAGGCGAGGCGCGCGAGAGGGCCGCGTGCCGTGCCGTAGACATCCGGCGGCCGATCACGGTCTTGCGCGGGCATTTTGGCCATGGCGCGCAGGTTATTCACGTACGGGACCGGACCCGCCGTAGAATAGGAACATGGCCTCCAAACGCCAGATACACGTAGGCCCCGTTCCGATCGGTGGCGGCGCGCCGGTCGCGGTGCAGACGATGACGAAGACCGAGACGGCGAACCTGCAGGCGACGATGGAGCAGATCCGCACCGTCGCCGAGGCCGGCGCCGACATCGTCCGCGTCGCGGTGCCGCGCGAGCAGGACGTCGAAGCGCTGAAGACGATCGTCGCCGAGTCGCCGATCCCGATCATCGCCGACATCCACTTCAACCACACGCTCGCGCTTAAGGCGATCGAAGCCGGCGCCCACTGCGTGCGCTTGAATCCGGGCAACATCGGCGGCCCGGAGAAGGTCGCCGAGGTGATCGCGCTCGCGAAGATCCACGGCACGCCGCTGCGCGTCGGCGTCAACTCGGGCTCGCTGCCGAAGCACCTGCGCGAGCTCGAGTACGAGAACCCCGTCGAGGCGCTCGTCACGGCCGCGACCGAGACGGTCGAGCTGATGGAGCGCCTCGACTTCGAGAACTTCAAGGTTTCGATGAAGTCGACGTCGGTGCCGAACACGATCGCCTCGAACAGGCTGCTTGCCGAGCGCATCCCCTACCCGCTGCACCTCGGCGTGACGGAGGCCGGCACGAAGTGGTCCGGCTCGCTGAAGTCAGCCGTCGGCCTCGGCACCTTGCTCGCCGACGGGATCGGCGACACGATCCGGATCTCGCTCTCGACGTTCCACGCCGAGGAGGAGGTCAAGGTCGCATGGGAGATCCTCAAGGCGCTGAAGCTACGCCAGCGCGGCCCGGACCTGATCGCGTGCCCGACGTGCGGGCGGCTGCAGTTCGACATGGACAAGGTCGTCGTCGAAGTCGAGCAGCGCCTCGAAGCGTATGAGGACCCGATCGAGGTCTCCGTGCTCGGCTGCGCCGTCAACGGCATCGGCGAGGCGCGCCATGCCGACTTCGGCATCACCGGCGCGAAAGACATGGGCATGATCTACTCGAAGGGCGAGCCGCTGAAGAAGGTCCCGACAGACCAGCTCGTCGAGGAGCTGTTCAAGGAGATCGACCGCTACTACGCCGCCGGCAAGACCGTGCAGCGCGACGCGGGCGCCGCCGAGGAGGCGCGCCGCTGGCTCGCCGAGAACGAGGACGAGACGGCGATGACGCCCGAGCGCATCGCGATGCTCGAAGCGGCCGCAGCGGAGAACGACGAGGCGGCCGACGCCGTGCTCGAGTCGATGCTCGACGGCGACGGCGCCGCGGCTGCGCCGGTCAACGGCGCCGGCACGCCCGGCAACGGCGCCGCGGCGCCGGCGAACGGCGCCGGCAACGGGCACGCGGCGCCGGCTGAGATGGACGAGACCGTCTCACCGGTCGCAGGTCGCCGCTTCAGCCGTACTTAGCTCCGAGCAGCGCTCACAGCGCGAGGATCAGGTCGCGGACGGCGGCGGGCTGGGAGATGAACGGGTGATGGCCGGCGTCGAGCTCGACGACGCTGCCCGCGCGAGCCGCGAACGTGCGCTGCGCCTCCGCGGGGGTGCCGCGATCCTCTGTGCAGAGCAGATACGTCGAGGGCACGTGCTGCCAGGCTGCCGCCTGCACCGGCTGCGCGAGAACGGCGAGGCTCTGGCGGGCCGTATTCTGCGTGGCCGCTTGCTGGATCTCCGCGTCGCAGTCCTGCAGGAACGTCTCGGCGAGGGCGTCGCGGCGGACGGTGAACGTGCCGCCGTCGGGGTCGATCTCGAGGAACGGCGCGGGCTCCTCGCCGCCGAACGAGGAAAGGCTCTGCCCGACCTCGGGCAGGTAGCTCGATACGAGCAGCAGATGGCGCACGGCCTCGACGCCCGCGGCTGCCTGCGCGGTGATGATGCCGCCGTAGCTGTGGGCGACCACGACCGTCGGCTCATCGCTCGCGGTCAAGACTTGCCGAACCGCGGCTGCGTCCTCGACCAGCCCGGGTCCGTCTGCACCGGTCGGCTCGCCCGTCTCGCCGCAGCTCGGCAGCGCCGGCGCCTCGCTGGCGACGCCTTCGGCGGCCAGCAGCTCGCCGGTCCGCTGCCACCACCACGGCCCGTCCTTGACGCATGCGCCGTGCACGAAGACGATCCTCATCGTGATCCTCCTGGTCGTGTCTCGATCCGATCTAGAGCGATAGCAGGCGGTCACGCCGCTACGGGGTCGGACTGCCCGAGCACGGCGCCGTCCGTATCGAGCGCGCGCGCCGCGAAGTGCGGCCCGGCGGCGTTCGTGCGCAGCAAGCTCTCAAAGCCATCCGCGGGGACGCTCGCGAGCAAGCTCATCCGCTCGGGGCTCTCGCCGCCGAGCAGCTGCCAGCGATCGACGCCGGTCGCGCCGTTCCAGCTGACGTACGCCGTGCGCTGCCCCGGCCGGCCGTGCAGGGCGATCGCGGGCGCCTCGGCCGGGCGCCCGCTCCAGGGCAGGCGAAAAGCCCTGTAGGACTCGTAGGAGTGCCCGAGCAGGGCGTCGAACAGCAGCCGCCCGGAGCTGTCGAACTCGGAGACGCGCGGCGTTTCGCCCCAGCCGACGAAGACGTTGCCGTTCGGCAGCGGCTGCATGCTTCCCTGGCTGCCGGAGAGGATCGGCGGGTGGACGTACTGGCGCTCGAGCGTCGCCGTCATCGCGTGCTCGTCGAGCGCGAGGATCAGCCCGCGCGAGAGCTTCTCGACGGCCGGCGTCGCGCCGTTGTCGAAGACCGTCAGCGAGCCTGAGGGCTGGCGGCGCACGTCGTGCTGCCAGGCAAAGGCGCTGCCGGGCGCCATCGCGAAGTCGCTGCGCTTGCCGCCGAGGCGCCAGAGGATCTTTCCGCCGCGGTCGATCTTGTAGACGGTGTGCGTGCTGCGCGAGGAGACGAGCAGGTTGCCGTCGCTGTCGAGGTCGACCGAGTTGATGTGGAAGAAGTCCCAGTCGGGCGTCACGGTCGCGTAGGAGTCCGCGAAAGCGACGTGATCGAGGCTGTGCCACTCGAGCAGCAGCTTGCCCGTCGCGAGGTCGACCTCCTGAAAGACGGCGTCCTGCACGGTGCCCTTGCGCGAGCCGCCGACGCTCGAGAGGTCGGCGTCGGTGACGATGTAGCTCGTCAAGAGCGCCGTGCCGCGCGGCGTGAGCACGAACTCGTGCAGGTCGCCGCGCAGCCCGCCCGAGGCCTGCACGCGGCGAATCGTGCTGTAGCTCGCATCGGCGATCACGTATTCGCCGACGCCGTGGCCGAGCTCGATCGTGCCCTCCCACCACGTCAGCACAGGGCTGCCGCGGTAGCGCTGCACGCGGAAGTTCGTCGTGACCTTCCCTTCGAGCGGGTTCTCCCAGATCGCCTCGCCGTCGTTGTCGGCGATCACGGCGCCGGCCTGCCCCGCGGGCGCGTTGTACGGCGCGATGAAGATCGGATCCTCCGAGACGCCGTCCTCGCGGCTCAGCACCGTCAGCGTCGGGATCCGCAGGTCCGGTCGTGAGCGCCACTGCGGCGCGCGCGGGGGCGCCGTCGAGCGCGTCAGCGAGCTCGCGACCGTTTTGCCGAGCAGGCCCGCGAACGTCAGCCCGGCCGTCGCGACGCCGGCCGAGCGCAGCAGCTGCCGGCGCGTGAGGGTCTGCGCGTGCTCGGACATCGACCCCCAACGAAAGCGCACTTTCCAAAGGGATTCATAAGGAAGCGCGCGGCGGCGCCGAGCGGCGAGCCTGAGATTGCGCGGCGCCAGGCGTATGATGTGCGCCGACGCGGGCGGACCCGTTTCGCCCAGGGAAACTGCGGATTGGGGGCGACATGAGGTCTCAGGTGATCGCGAGTTGTGCCGTTGTCGCGCTTGCGCTCGGCGCTCAGGCGGCCGTCGCGTCGGCGGCGAAGCCGGTGCTATGGCTGAAGAACTTCGCGGCAGAACGAGTCGCGCCCGGGACGGCGGTGACCGCCGAGATGGCATTCGAAGAAGGATGCCTCGCGCTCGACCGGCAAGGCACGCTCGCGACGGACGGCAAGCCGAGCGACAAGCTCACGCTGAGCTCGAACACCAGCGATTCCGCGTGCCCAGGCGAGAAAATCGCCGGATCGATCTCGGGTGTCACGCTGAAGCCCGAAGGAGAACTAGCCGCGATCACGGTCAAGAGCGCGATCCACGTGTTCCTCGAACCGTGGTGCGTGTACGCGGTGCCGAAGACGATCACGATGCCCGCCTCGGGGAACACTGCCTCCGAAGTGACGGTCTCGGCTCCGCTGGAAAAGCGCGCGAGCTTCGGAGCGTGCGCGCCGATCCGCGCGCTCAACCTGCGGGTCTTGGTGCGGGAAGGGGAAACCAAAACGTCCCTGGACGAAGCGTTCAGTGCCGAAGTCGTCGGCTGACGCAAGCAACTGCACGTCTGAGTAAGGGGAGGCCTGGGCGCATACGCCAGGCGCGGCCGGCACGTGCGCCGGCCGCTGGTCAGCCACATGCGGCTGACACACGGCACGGAGGGGCGCATGCGCCCCTCCACCCCTCGCACATGTGCGGGGGGGGACTTCAGTTCGGACGTTCAGGAAGCGGCGGAGAAGCGCTCTGCGACCTTGTCCCAGTTGACGACGTTCCAGAAAGCGTCGATGTAGTCGGGGCGCTTGTTCTGGTACTTCAGGTAGTAGGCGTGCTCCCAGACGTCGACGCCGAGCAGCGGCGTCTTGCCGTCGGAGATCGGGCTGTCCTGGTTGGCCGAGCCGACGATCGCGAGACCGGAGCCGTCGTGCACGAGCCACGACCAGCCGGAGCCGAACTGGTTGACGCCTGTTTCCTTCAGCTTCGCTTGGAAGTCGGAGAAGGAGCCGAACGCCGAGTCGATCGCCGCGGCCAGCTCGCCGGAGGGCTCGCCGCCGCCGTCGGGGCTCATGCTCTCCCAGAACAGCGAGTGGTTGTAGTGGCCGCCGCCGTTGTTTTTGACGGGCCCTTTCTTCTCGCCGAGGCTGTCGAGGTTCTGCAGGATCTCCTCGATCGGCTTGTCGGCCCACTCGGTGCCCTCGAGCGCGGCATTCGCCTTGTCGACGTAGGCCTGGTGGTGCTTGTCGTGATGGAATTCCATCGTCGCCTTGTCGATGTGCGGCTCGAGCGCGTCGTAGGCGTACGGAAGCGGCGGTACGGAAAAGGCCATGTGGAGACTCCTTGTCGAGTGTGCTGCAAAAGGTCGGTCGGTTGCTCGCTGTTCTATCAGAGCCAACGAGCGCCGCTGAGCGCGCGTGCGCTTACAGACGCGGGGTGACGCGAGCGCGTCGGGCGGTTACTCTCAGCGCATGGAGGAGCGGGCAGGGGGTCGTCCCGGGAGGCCGGCGGCCGCGACGCGCGAGGCTGCGCTCGCGCTGGCGAGCAAGCGCTTTCTCGCGGGCGAGCGGATCGACGTGCAGGCGATCGCGCGCGAGCTCGGCCTCGCGCGCGCGACGATGCACCGCTGGTTCCTGACGCGCGAGGCGCTGCTCGGCGAGGTGCTCGCGGCGCTTGCCGAGCAGCGGCTGCACGCGCTTCGCGCCGAGCAGCGCGGGCACGGGGCGGCGGCGCTGCTCGAGACGTTCGACCGCTTCAACCGCGAGCTCGCCTCGACGCCGGGCTTGCGCGTGCTGCTCGCGAACGAGCAGGAGCGCGCGCTGCGGATCTTGACCTCGAGCGCCGGCATCGTGCAGCCGCGCGTCGTCGCGGCGATCGAGCAGATCATCGAAGACGAAGTGCGTGCCGGCAACTACGACCCGGCCGTGACGCCGAGCGACCTCGCGTTCGCGATCGTGCGCCTCGGCGAGGCGTTCCTCTACAACGACGCGATCGTCGGCATCCGCGGCGACACCGATCGCCTGCGAACGATCGAGGGCGCGCTGCTCGACGCCCGCGCGGCGCGTGCCGGGGAGGCGTCGGCCGAGCGCGATCGCGACGGGTGACGCCCTGACTCATTTGAGTCTTTAAGAATAATTTGTCTAAAATGATGGCTCTCGCCGGCTCGTTGTGATCCCCCTCGCGCGCCGGCGCAGCGCATCTTGCTCCCGGTGCGAGCGGCCTGTCACGCCGCTCGGCCGGGAGCACGCGCTGCAGGGCGCGGCCGCCGCGCACCGCGCGAGCGCTTCGGCGCGGCGCCGTATACGCTCGGCGCGATGACACGTCTCTCCGAGTACCTGCTGCCGACCGAGAAGCAGCCGCCGGCCGACGCCGAGGCGATCTCGCACAAGCTGATGGTCCGCGCCGGGCTGATCCGCCAGCTCGGCGCCGGCATGTGGAGCTGGCTGCCGGCCGGCTGGCGCGTGCACGAGCGGACCGTCGCGATCATCCGCGAGGAGATGGACGCGATCGGCGCGCAGGAGATGCTGATGCCCGTGCTGCAGCCGGCCGAGCCGTGGCGCAAGACGGGGCGCCTCGAGATCGAGGAGCTGTTCAAGCTCACCGATCGCAAGGGCTCGGAGCTCGTGCTCGCGATGACGCACGAGGAGGCCGTCACGACGCACGTCTCGCAGATCGTGCGCTCCTACCGCGACCTGCCGCTGATCCTCTACCACTTCCAGGTCAAGGAGCGCGACGAGCCGCGCCCGCGCGCCGGCGTGCTGCGCACGCGCGAGTTCATCATGAAGGACTCCTACTCCTTCGACCGCGACCAGGCCGGCATGGAGGAGCGCTACGAGCTGCACGTCGGCGCGTACGACCGGATGATGGAGCGGACCGGCCTGCGCTTCTACCGCGTCGAGGGCGACGTCGGGATGATGGGCGGGCTCGGCGCGCACGAGTACATGGCGCCGTGCGCCGCCGGCGAGGACGAGGTCGTGCTCGGCGACGGCTACGCCGCGAACGTCGAGGCCGCTTTGCAGAGCCCCGACGTGACGAAGGACGGCGATACGTACATGCGCGGCGGCGAGGCGCTGCGGATCGAGCCCGCGATCGAGATCGGCAACATCTTCAAGCTCGGCAAGCGCTACTCCGAGCCGCTCGGCGCGAGCTTCCTCGACGAGCACGGCGCCGAGCAGAACGTGTGGATGGCCTGCTACGGGATCGGCCCCGCGCGGATCGTCGCGGCGGCCGTCGAGCAGTACGCCGACGAGCACGGCATCTCCTGGCCGCGCGCGCTCGCGCCGTTCGCCGTGCACCTCGTCGCGCTCGGCAAGCGCGGGACGCCCGAGCGCGACGCCGCCGACGAGCTCTACGCGACGCTCGTCGACGGCGGCGTCGAGGTGCTCTACGACGACCGCGACCTCGGCCCCGGCGAGAAGTTCGCCGACGCCGAGCTGCTCGGCTGCCCGCTGCGCCTGACCGTCGGGCGGCGCTCGCTGGAGTCCGGCGAGATCGAGGTGCAGAAGCGTCGCGGGCGCGAGGACGCGCCGCCGATCGCGCTGCGCGGCGAGCCCGCCGCGCTGCTCGCGGCTGTGGACGAGCTGTGGCAGAGCCTCCCGTAGAGCCGCCGCGCAAGCTCACGGTCGCGCGCTTCTTCGGGCTCGACCGCTCCGGCCCGCCGCCGGCGGCGACGCAGGCCGGCAGCCCGCTGAACCCGTGGACGATCCCGAACGCGATCGGCTTCACGCGGCTCGCGCTGATCCCCGTCTTCCTGATCGTCGCGCTGTCGAGCTCGAACGGCGTCGACGCGCTCGCGGCGACGCTGTTCGCCGTGATCGGATGGGGCGACTACGCCGACGGCATCGCCGCGCGCGTGACGCGCCAGTACAGCCGCCTCGGCGCGCTGATGGACCCCGTCACCGACCGCCTGCTGATCGTCTCCGGCGCGGTCGTCTGCTGGCGCTTCGACCTGCTGCCGCGCTGGGCGCTTGCGGTGCTCGCCGCGCGCGAGCTCGCGATGCTCGCGATCGGCCGCTACGGCCTGCGCCGCGGCGTCGACTTGAAGATCAACTGGCCGGGGCGGATCGCCGTCGCGCCCGTGATGGGCTCGTTCTTCTTCGCGATGGTCGGGCTCGAAGGCGCCGGTGAAGCGATGCTCTTCGTCGGCCTCGCGCTGGCGCTGCTCGCGACGGTGCTGTACGTGCGGACGGGGGTGCGTGAAATGCGCTCTGCAGCCTCAAGCTCAGCCTGACCTTTTGATCTATACTGCGCGCTCCTGTCGGCCCACTGGAAGCACCGGGCGGGGCCGGCTCAAGCGCGTATGAGGAGAGGCGACACGATGGACGAGACGTTTCCCGACCTGGGCTCGCTCACCGATATCGAACTGAAAGACGTGATTCGCCAGCTGACCGAGGAAGAGACGGAGATCTCCTACAAGCGGCGCATCCTGCACGGCAAGATCGACATCCTCCGCGCGGAGCTCGTCAACCGCCTGCGCAAGAAGCACGACGGCGGCGAGGTGCTGATCACGGGCGACGACGTCAAGCAGCTGACCGACATCCTCGCGCACCGCCAGCCGGAGCCAGAGGCGGACGAGGCCTGATGCGCCGAGCCGGCGTCCCCGCGGCCGACGCGCCCCGCGCGCGGGTCGCTTAGCGGGCTCGAGCTATGGCTCTGCACTGCACCGAGTGCGGCTTCGTCAACGCCGAAGGCGCGAACTACTGCCAGCGCTGCGGCGCGCTGCTGGCCCGCGCCGAGACGCCCGGCGAGCCGGCGACGGCGACGTACCGGATCGACGACGCCGGCGAGCTCGTGCCGGTCGAGATCGGCGAGGTCACCGCGCGCGGTCCCGCGCTCGTGATCCGCGCCGGCGGCGGGCGCGTCGGCGAGAGCTTCGCCGTCGACCGCGAGCGCACGAGCATCGGACGCCGGCCGGACGCCGAGGTGTTCCTCGACGACGTGACCGTCTCGCGCGACCACGCGCTGCTGATCCGCCGCGGCGACGCTTGGTATCTCGACGACATGGGCTCGCTCAACGGCACCTACGTAAACCGCTCGCGGATCGAGTCTCAGCGCCTGGAGGAGGGCGATGAGGTGCAGATCGGCAAGTACAAGCTGACGTTCCACGTGCGCTGATGGCCGCGCGCACGCCCCAGGCGCAGGCTCGCGCGCAGGCCGACGAGGCCGAGATCGCCGCTGCGCCCCGCGGAAGGTCGTCGCGCGTGAGCGACGGTGACGGCGCGGCAGACGAGGCCGCGGCGCGGCCGAAGTCGCTGACGATCGGCGCCGTCTGCAAGGCGCTCGCGCAGGAGTTCCCCGACATCTCGATCTCGAAGATCCGCTATCTCGAGGACCAGAAGCTGCTCACGCCGCGGCGCACGCCGGGCGGCTACCGCCTCTACGGCCACGGCGACGTCGCGCGCCTGCGCACGATCCTGCGGATGCAGCGCGACGAGTTCCTGCCGCTGCGCGTGATCCGCCAGGAGCTTGCGGCGGGCCGCTCCGACGGCGAGGCGACGCCCGCGCCGGGCGCTCGCCCGCGCGAGGGCATGCGCGCGCTGCGCCCGAGCGTCAGCGTGCGCGAGTCGACCGGCGCGCTGTACTCGCTCGAGGACGTGCTCGAGGACACGCACGCCGAGGCGAAGCTCGTGCGCGAGCTCGAAGAGTACGGCGTCGTCAAGGGCGAGATGCGCGGCGGCGTGCGCTACTTCGACGAGACCGAGCGCGAGATCGTCGCGGCCGTCGCCGAGCTCGCGCGCTACGGCGTCGGCGGGCGCAACCTGCGCGTGTTCCGCTCCTCGGCCGACCGCGAGGCGAACCTGCTGCAGCAGATCCTCGCGCCGGCGCTGCGCTCGCGCAACCCCGAGCGGCGCAAGGAGGCCGTCGAGGCGCTCGAGAACCTCGCCGCGGTCGCTACGCACCTGAAGCACCTGCTGCTCGTCCGCGACCTGCGCAAGATCGTGCGCTGATGGCGAGGCTCTGCTGATGGCCGAGCTGGAGCTCGAGCGTGACCTGCGCGGGCTGATCCGTGAGATCGAGGACTTCCCGAGGCCGGGCATCGGCTTCAAGGACATCACGCCGCTGCTCGCCGAGCCGGACGCGCTCGCGGCGGCCGTGCGTGCGCTCGCCGAGCCGCTGCGCTCGCTGCGGATCGACTGCGTGATCGCCGCCGAGGCGCGCGGCTTCCTGCTCGGGCCGGCGCTCGCGCTCGAGCTCGGCGCCGGCTTCGTGCTCGCGCGCAAGCCCGGCAAGCTGCCGTACGAGACGATCAGCGCCGAATACGAGCTCGAGTACGGCTCGAACCAGCTCGAGCTGCACACCGACGCGCTCGCCGGCGGCAAGCGCGTCGTCGTGCACGACGACCTGCTCGCGACCGGCGGCACGGCTGTCGCGCTGTGCGATCTCGTCGAGCAGCTCGGCGGCGAGATCGTCGCGTGCAGCTTCCTCGTCGAGCTCGCGTTCCTCAGCGGACGCGCGCGGCTCGCTCCGCGCACGACGCACGCGCTGCTCAGCTTCGACTCCTGAGCCGGATCGTGCCCGCCGCCCGCCGCAGCCGAGTCCTCGCCACGCCGCTGCAGGAGCTGTGGCAGACGATCGGCGACCCGCACCACCTGCCGCGCTGGTGGCCGCGCGTCGAGCGCGTCGAGGACGTGCAGGACGGCGCCTTCACGGAGCTGATGCGAACGGCGAAGGGCAAAGCCGTGCGCGCCGACTTCCGCCTGCTCGAGACCGACGCGGCGGCGCATTCGCTGACGTGGGAGCAGCAGCTCGAGGGCACGCCGTTCGCGCGCGTCCTGCGCGAAGCGCGCACGCGCGTGAGCCTCGAGCAGGCCGACGGCGGCACGCGCGTGACGATCGAGCTCGAGCAGAAGCTGACGGGCTTCTTCCCGCGCTTCGGCGGCTTCATGGTGCGCCGCGCCGCGCAGGCGACGCTCGACGAGGCGCTCGACGGCCTGGAGCGAATCGGTGGCTGAGGCCGGCGCACCGCGGATGCGCTGGTGGGGGTGGGGCGACCCCGAGCACCCGCCTGGGCTGCCCGCGCATGCGCTCGAGTTCCTCGCCGAGACGATCGGCGTCGCCGAGCGGGCGCGCCCGCCCGTCGCGCTCGAGAACGTGCGGCTCGACGCCTCGGCGCTCTCGCCCGCGGCGCTTGCGGCGATGCGCGCGATCGTCGGCTCCGAGCAGGTGCGCGACGATCGCGCCGAACGCGTGCTGCACGCCGCCGGCAAGGGCTATCCGGACCTCGTGCGCCTGCGCGCCGGCGAGCCCGAGGGCGCTCCCGACGCCGTCGTGCTGCCGGGCGACGGCGCTCAGCTCGCGGCGCTGCTTGCGCTCTGCGCGCGCGAGTCGGTCGCCGTCGTGCCGTTCGGCGGCGGCACGAGCGTCGTCGGCGGCATCGCGCCGCTGCGCGGCTCGCACGCGGCCGTGATCTCGCTCGATACGGCAAGGCTCGACGGGGTCGTCTCGCTCGACCGCGAGTCGCGCACGGTCACGGTCGGCGGCGGCCTGCGTGCGCCCGCGCTCGAGCGCTACCTCGGCGAGCGCGGCCTGACGCTCGGGCACTTCCCGCAGTCGTTCGAGTACGTCTCGCTCGGCGGCTGCGCGGCGACGCGCTCGGCCGGGCAGGCCTCGAGCGGCTACGGCGCGATCGAGCGGATGGTGCTCGGCCTGCGGATGGCGACGCCGAGCGGCGAGCTCGCGCTGCCGGCGCTCCCGGCGAGCGCCGCCGGGCCTTCGCTGCGCCAGCTCGCGGTCGGCTCCGAGGGCACGCTCGGCGTGATCTCAGAGCTCTCGCTGCGCGTGCGCGAGGCGCCGCGCGAGCGGATCTACGAGGGCGCCTTCTTCGCGGACTTCGCCGCCGGCGCGGATGCAATGCGCGCGCTCGCGCAGCAGGGCGCCTCGCCCGACGTCGCGCGGCTCTCAGACGAGCACGAGACGCGCATGTCGCTCGCGCTCGCCGGCAGCGGTGGGTTGAAGGGCCGGCTCGGACGCCTGTACCTGCGCGGACGCGGCTACGCCGAGGGCTGCATCGCGATCTTCGGCTTCGAGGGCGAGCGGCTGCAGGCGAGCGCGCGGCGCGAGCGCGCGATGCAGATCGTCCGCGACGGCGGCGGGCTGCCCGTCGGGCGCTCGCCCGGCGAGGCGTGGCTGAAGGGCCGCTTCGGCGCGCCGTACCTGCGCGATGAGCTCTTGACGCACGGCGTGATGGTCGAGACGCTCGAGACCGCGACGCAGTGGTCGAACCTGCTGCGCCTGCACGGCGCCGTCACGCGCGCGATCGAGGATTCGCTCGAGGCCGGCGGCACGCCGGGCCTCGTCATGTGCCACGTCTCGCATCTGTATGAGACCGGCGCGTCGCTGTACTTCACGTTCCTCGGGCGCCAGCGCGAGGGCGAGGGCGAGGCGCTCGCGCAGTGGCGCGAGGCCAAGCGCGCCGCGAGCGACGCGATCGCGCAGCACGGCGGCACGATCACGCACCACCACGCCGTCGGGCGCGATCACGCGCCGTGGATGCGCCAGGAGGTCGGCGAGCGCGGCGTCGGCGCGCTGCGCGCGCTGAAGGACGAGCTCGATCCGCGCGGGATCATGAACCCGGGGAAGCTGCTCGGCTAGTGCAGCGCGAACGGGCCGCTCAGCACGACCGGCCCAGGTTTCGTCGGCGTGCTCGCGGTCTCGCGCGTGAGCAGCATCGTGTGGTACTTGCCGGCGTCTTTCGGCAGGAGCGCGCCGCCCTGCACGCTGCCGTTCGAGCCGACTTCGGGCGCGCGGCTGACGGCCTCGAAGCTCGTCGCCGAGTTGTACAGCCAGACGGCGTAGAAGAAGCCCTTGCCTTTCGACGGCGGCAGGTGCTGCGCGGCGAGGTAGATCGCGTACTGGTTGCCTTCGGAGAGGACCTCCGCGACGCCGGCCGATTTGCTCGTCGAATCGGGCGAGTCGAGCGTGATGCGCTTGTCTTCTTTGGCTTTGCCCGTCTGCGTCCCGGTCGTCCCGGTGCTCGACGTCGTGCCCGTTTCGGTTTCGGCTGAGGCGGTGGCGCTCGAGCTGTGCGAGCCACCGCCGCCGCTGCCGGCGATCAGCACGACGGCGACGACGATCACGGCGACGATCGCGGCCAGCAGCAGCGCGCCGCCGAGGCGCGAGCGTGGTTCCGCTTGCCCGGCGTCCGGTCGCGACCGGCGCGGCGGGCTGGGGGGAAGGGAGGTAGCGGTCTCGGCGCTGCCTTTCTCGCTTGGCGTCGATCTGCGCGACGGAGAGCGAGGTGGCGTGGCGGGCGCGCTTCGCTGCCGTGACTTCGACTGCGCGGCGGCTGGGATCTCGGGTAGCGGCGCGCCCGCGGCGAGCGGCGCGAGCTCGGCCGTCAGCGCGTGCGCCCAGGCGCGCGCCTGCGGCGAGCCCTCGAGGTGGGAGCGCGTCGCCTCCAGCTCGGCCGCGCCGCTGCGCTGCCCGAGCAGGTAGTCGCCGACCTCCTCGCGCTGCTCGGCGCTCAGCTCGCGCGCCTGCGGCGCGGCGAGCACGGCGAGCGCCGCGTGCGCGCGGTCGTGCACGGCGCGCTCTGCGATGTCGAGCATTGCGGCGACGTCGGCGTAGCTCTTGCGGCGACGCAGCAGCAGCGAGAGCGTCGCGCGCTGGTCGGGGGGGAGGTCGTCCAGTCGGCTCATGAATTGGTCTGGCTCGCGCCGCGGCGTGCTTCTCCGGAGGGCTCGAGCGAGGTCCGTAGGCTATCGTGGCGCCGCGATGGGCAAGCCGAGCATCGAGCACGTCGCGGCGTCGGTCCGCGGTTTCGACGCGCTGTACGGGCTCGAGCTGCTCGACTACAGCGACACCGAGGTCACCGCGCAGGTTCGCGTGCGCGATGAGATCAAGCAGCCGGCCGGGCTCGTGCACGGCGGCGTATACGCCTCGATCGCCGAGTCGATGGCCTCGCTCGCGACGGCGCTCGCGGTGATGGACGAAGGCAGCACGGCGATGGGCCTGTCGAACAGCACGAGCTTCCTGCGCCCCGTCACGGAGGGAACCGTCCACGCGCAGGCGACGCGTCTGCATCGCGGGCGCACGACGTGGGTCTGGGACGTGCGCTTCACAGACGACGCCGGGCGAACGTGCGCGATCACGCGGATGACGATCGCCGTGCGCCCGCTGCCCGATGCTGCGCACTCGCCGTCGGGCTGACCGGCGAGGCTGACCGTCGAGCAGGCCTCACTCAGCGCAGCGTCCGAAGCGGCGAGGGTTCCTGCGAGGGCAGCGGCGTCGAGCCGAAGCCCGTGTCGGGCAGGCGTGCCGGCAATGGCGCGCCAGGCACGCCGGGTTCGTTGATCGGCACGACCGTCTGCGCGGCCGCGGCGGCGAGCCGCGCGCTATCGGCGTAGACGCTGACGACGACGCCGCCGGTCGGAACCTCGATCGTCCGCCCGCGCTGCGCGATCACCGAGCCGACGCCGCGCACGGGCGCGCGGTGCTGCGGCGTCGAGCCGCCCGCGACGAAGCTGTTGTCGGGCGAGGTGACGACGCGCAGAGCCGGCACGCACGTGCTCTGTCCGCCTTCGACGCAGTCGCCGTACTGCACCGAGAAGGCGCCGCCGGGATCGTGCGTGGCTTCGGTGATCTCAAGGCCATGGAAGGAGCGCCCGGCCCAGTAGACGGGGTACGGAGCGACGAGCAGCTTCTCGAGCGTGTTCGAGGCAATCGGCTGATCCTGCAGCGTGTCGCCGCAGCCGGCGAGCGAGAACGCAAGGGCGAGTGCGCAGCAGCTCAGCGCGACGGCGCCCGATGCGGCCCTGGCGCGCCCGTGCTCACGCAGCTGCCTGCGCGGGCGCGGCTTGGCATGGCCCTCGAGCGGGCGGCTGTGCGTCATCTGCGCGTGCTCAACCCCGGTAGCGGTTCGTGATCGGCATCCGCCGGTCGCGCCCGAACGCGAGCTCTGTGACCTTGATTCCGGGCGGCGCCTGGCGGCGCTTGTACTCGGCGAGGTCGACGAGCCGGATCGCGCGCTCGACGTCCTCCTGCGGGAGCCCCTGCGCGAGCAGCTGCTCGCGGCTGAGGTGCTGCTCGACGTAGCCGTGCAGGATCCGGTCGAGCACCTCATACGGCGGCAGCGAGTCCTCGTCGCGCTGGTCGGCGCGCAGCTCGGCCGACGGAGCGCGCTCGATGATCGAGGCCGGGATCGGCGCCGCGACGCGACCCTCGCCGCCGGCCGGCGAGTTACGCCACTCGCACAGCCGGTAGACGAGCGTCTTCGGCACGTCCTTGATCACGGCGAAGCCGCCGGCGAGGTCGCCGTACAGCGTCGTGTAGCCGACGGACATCTCGGACTTGTTGCCGGTCGTCAGCACGAGCCAGCCGAACTTGTTCGACAGCGCCATCAGCAGGTTGCCGCGGATGCGTGCTTGCAGGTTCTCCTCGGTGAGGTCGTGCTCGAGGCCGTCGAACTCGGGGCCGAGCGTGCCCTCGTAGGTGTCGACGACGGCCTCGATCGCGAGCTCGTGCGTGCGCGTGCCGAGCGCGGCCGCGAGCGCGCGGGCGTCCTGCTGCGTCGCCGAGGAGGAGAAGCGCGAGGGCATGATCGCGGTGCTGACGCGCTCCGCGCCGAGCGCGTCGACGGCGAGGCAGGCGACGAGCGCCGAGTCGATCCCGCCAGAGAGACCGAGCACGACATGGCGAAAGCCGTTCTTCTCGACGTAGTCGTGCAAGCCGAGCGTGAGCGCCGCGTAGACCTCGGCCTCGACGGGCTCGAGCGGTTGCGCCAGCGGCCCGCCGGTATGCGCGTGCCCGTTGCTCTGTGCTTCCGTCGACTCGGCGCTCGAGCCGGCGATCGTCACCGGCGCCAGCACGGACGCCCGCGCCGCGCCGCCGGGCGAGATCCCGGCGCGCACGGCGCCACGATGACCGGCCTCGCGCAGCCGCGCGGCGGCGGCCGCCTGCAGGTCGACGTCGCAGATCAAGAGGTCCTCGCGGAACTGCGCCGCGCGCGCGATCGTCTCGCCGGTGTGGTCGACGACGAAGGAGTGGCCGTCGAAGACGAGCTCGTCCTGGCCGCCGACGAGCGCGCAGAAGGCGATCGTCGCGAGGTTGTCGCGAGCGCGCTGGGCGAACATCCGCTCGCGCGCCATGCCCTTGCCCGCGTGATAGGGCGAGGCGGAGATGTTGAGGATCAGCGTCGCGCCGGACAGCGCCTCGTCGCTGGCCGGCGGTCCCGGCTCCCAGATGTCCTCGCAGACGGTCAGCCCGACGCGCTGGCCCATTCCGGATTGCTCGCCGATGTCGATCACGGCGCCGCCCGTGCCGGCCTGGAAGTAGCGCTCCTCGTCGAACACGCCGTAGTTGGGCAGGTAGATCTTGCGGTAGATCGCGTGCACGGCCCCGCCGGCGAGCACGGCGGCCGAGTTGTAGACGTCCTCGGCGCGCTCCGGAAAGCCGACGAGCGCGACGATCTCGCGCGTCTCGGCGGCGAGCTCGCGCAGCGCGTCGGCCGTGTCGCTGAGGAAGTGCTCGCGCAGCAGCAGGTCCTCGGGCGGGTAGCCGGTGAGCGCGAGCTCGGGGAACAGGACGATGTCCGCGCCGGCGTCGATCGCTGCCGCGCGCCCGGCGCAGATGCGCTCGGCGTTGCCGGCGATGTCGCCGACGGTGGCGTTCATCTGGCAGAGGGCCAGGCGCACCTCAGCTGGCGCTGGCGTGGCGCGCGGCGGAGGCTTTGGCGGTGGCCGAGGCCTTGGTCGAGGCGCGTGCGGCGGCGGTCTTGCTCGTGCTCTTTGCTTTGCGCGCGGGCGCCTTGCGCGTCGCGCTCGCTTTCTTCGCACGCGGCTTCGCTTTCGCGGGCGGGCTGACGCCGGCCGCGCGCGCGAGCCGGTCGATCGCCCACTTCAAGTCGCCCGCGATCGAGTCGAGCTCGGGCAGCGCGTCGAAGTCGCCGAGCAGCCCGAAGCCGAGGTGCCCGTCGTAGCTCATCACGGCGATCCCGAGCGCTTGGCGGCGCGCGAGCGGGACGACGGGGTAGAGGACGCGCAGCCGGCGGCCGAGCACGTAGAGCGGGAACTGCGGCCCGGGCACGTTCGTCACGACGAGGTTGAAGAAGCGCTGGCGCGCCTGCAGGCGCGCGGCCTGGCTGAGGATCGTCGGCGGCGCGAAGCCGGCGAGGTTCGTCAGCACCTGCGCGCCGACGGCCTGCCCAGACTGCTTCAGGTTCTCCATCGCATGCGCGATCTGCTGCAGGCACTCGGCAGGGTTCTCGACGCCGACGGGCAGCGGCGCCCACATCGCCGCGACCTGGTTGCCGAGCGCGCCGCGATCGGAGTCGGCGCGCACCGAGACGGGCACCATCGCCTTCAGCTCGAGGCCGTTGGTCTCGACGCCTTCGCGGCGCAGGTAGCGTCCCAGGGCGAGGCTCACGGCGGCCAGCACGACGTCGTTGAGCGTGCCGCCGAGCGAGTCCTTGATCGCTTTGAATTGCCCGAGGTCGGCGTCGAGGAACGTGTAGCGGCGGTGCGGGCCGATGTCGACGTTGAACGGGCTGTCGGGGGCGGGCGCGTTGATGCCGGCCCACGTCGTCGCGCCGATGCTCGTCAAGCCGCCGACGACCTGTGAGACGGCACGGCGCGGCGCGCGCAGCACGCGGCGGGCGCCGCGCGCGATCTCGGCGGGCACGGTCGTGCGTTCGCGCAGTGCCTCGCCGAGCAGCTTCGCCTGGCCCGGGAGCGGCTTCGCCGTCCACGGCATCGGCGGGCGGGAGCTCGGCACGGGGTCGGGCGCGGTGTCGAACAGCACCGTCGTGATGTCGACGCCGGAGATGCCGTCGACGAGCGCGTGGTGGGTCTTGGCGATCAGCGCGAAGCGTTCGCCGGCCATCTTCTCGACGAGCCAGATCTCCCACAGCGGCTTGGAGCGGTCGAGGCGCTGGGAGAAGAGCCGTCCGGCGAGCTGCTTCAGCGCCTTCTCGTCGGCCGGCTTCGGCAGCGCGGCGTGGCGGATGTGGTAGCGCGGGTTGAAGTGCGGATCGTCGGCCCATACGGGTCTCCCCTGGCCGTAGGGGACGAAGGCGAGGCGCTGGCGGTAGCGCGGGACGAGGTGCAGGCGGCTCTCGATGTGCGCGACGAGCTCCTTCGGCGTCGGCGCGACCCCGTCGAAGACCATCACCGAAGCGACGTGCATGTGCGCGGTGGAGTTGTCCTCCAGGTGCAGGAACGTCGAGTCAAGCGCCGTCAGGCGGTCCGGGTTGGCCATCGCGCTCGATTGTCGCGGTTTGACAAGCCGACGTCAACGACGGCGGCGCCTGGTGCATCGTCTTGCTGGGGCGCACAAGCTAAAGCTCGCGGCGGAGCCGGTCGAAATGTGTACATGGCGAGCCTCGAACTCGGCGGTGGCGCGACGTCCGCTCCGGGCGAGCGGGACGGTCAGGCACCCCTCGACCCGCGCGCTGCCGAGCACCTGATGCGCTGGGTCGGCGTCGCGATGTTCGTGCTCGGCTCGGCGACGCTGCTGGCGACGCTGCCGATGCCGGACCCGAACACGAGCGATCACCCCGCGATCGAGCTCGTCTCCGTGCTGCTAGGGCTGGGCGCGGTCTTCGTCTGGCTGCTGCGTCCCGGCCGTCGCTGGGTCTCGCGGATCACGATCGTCTACGGGGTCCTGCTCGTCAGCGTGCTGATGGCGGTCACGCGGCCGATCGAGGCGACGCCGTTCTTCTATCTGTGGCCGATGGTCTACTCGGCCTACTTCTGCAGCCGTCGGGAGGTCGGGTTCGATCTCGGCGTCATGTGGCTGACGCTCGGCATCGCGCTGTTCGGCTTCTCGCACGATCCGATGAAGCCGGGGATGTTCATGGGCGTGGGGATCTCCGTGACGCTGACGACGCTCGTCGTCAAGCTGCTCGCCGATCACGTCTCCAGCGTGATCGGCCAGCTCGTCAAAGCGGCCGACACGGACTATCTGACGGGCCTGCTCAACAGGCGCGCTTTCGACCTCGAGTTCCGCGATCAGTGCGCTCGAGCGCGGCGCAGCGGGCTGCCGCTCGCGCTCGCGACGTTCGACCTCGACCACTTCAAGCAGATCAACGACCGCCACGGGCACGCCGAGGGCGATCGCGTGCTGCGGGAGTTCGCTGCGCTGCTCGAGCGCGAGCTGCGCCGCGGCGACACGCTCGCGCGCGTCGGCGGCGAGGAGTTCGCCGTGGTGCTGTTCGGCGTCGGTCTCGATCAGGCCGTGATGTTCGCCGAGCGGATCGGGCGCGAGCTGCAGCGTCTCGGCGCACAGCGCGGCACGGCGCTCAGCACGAGCGCCGGCGTCGCGGCGCTCTCGGCGAGCGAGCCGGACCCGGATGGGCTGCTGCTTGTCGCCGATCGCGCGCTCTACGCCGCGAAGCAGGCGGGGCGGCGCCGGGTCGCGGTTTGGCAAGACGGCTCGACGCGTGTCGAGGCGCATCTCGAGCGCGAGCAGCCGCTGGTCGTCCAGGCGAGCTGACGCGGAGCTCCAAGGGCCGGCGGAGAGCCGCACGAGCTACGCCGCTAGAGCGGTCGAGGTTGCGGCCGCCCGGCGTCCTTCGTCGCAGATCCACCCCTCACGGCCGGGCGGGCGCGCGGCCGCGAGGAGTGGGGCGAATCAGCCGCCCTGCGTGCCGAACTGGATCCTTTTGCCGGGGCGCGTGCAGGCCTCCGGAATCTTGCCCGAGGGCACTTTGAAGTGCGCGACGGTGCATTTGTATTTTTCAGGCGTCGTCGTGCTGGTCGAGTTGTAGAGCTTCGTCAGGAACGTGTACGCCGCCTGGCAGCTGACGCCCTGCGTCGCGATCTGCACGACCGTGAGCTTGAATTTGCTCGCGGGCTGACCGTCTTCGCCGGGGCGTTCGATCGTGACGGTCTTGCTCCCGCAATTGTGCGTCGCCGCGTCGGCGACGCCCGGCGTGATCGCGGCGAGGCCGCCGGCGAGCGCCATGACGCTTGCGATCGTTGCCAATCCCTGCAATTTAGGTGCAGCTTTCATCCAGCCTTCTTTCGTTCGCCGGCGCCCCCTGTTGACACCGAGTTGTGGCGAGGATACCGGCCGCGGCACGCCTGCATACGTGTGCGCATACGCACTCGTACGCGTGTGCGGGAGCGCCTTGGGAGACATCGAGGCTCGAATCGAGCGGCCGCCGAAGGCCTCACTTGCAGGGGTTTTCGCTTTTTATGGAAACCGCGGCTGTGTGCGCACGATCACAGAAGGGCGTCTCGGGCACCCTCTAATGTCCGAACAGTTGTTCGACTCTGCTGAGTCGCCACCGTCCATGGTGGCGAGCGGGGGACCCACCGCCGGGCCGCAGCACGGCCTGGATGGGGCGAATCGCCCACTGATGTGTGCGTAACGCCCGGTTGATGCGCGGCTGTTCGCGCAACTGCCGGTCGTGAGCCCGACAGCTAACCCCGTAGGCGGAACCACCAGGAGGTATGGATTCCAATGTACGCACCCGCGCCACCGGCGCAGCAGCCGCTCGCGCTCGCGCCCGTCGAGATCGCCTCGGCGAGCCCTTCGCTCGGCGCGTCCCCGCTGGGACGCCCCACGAGCACGACGCTGCACGTGCGCAGAGCACAGCTGAACGTGCTCGACGGACGTCAAGCGAGCCTCACGGGGACGCTCAACCCGGGCCTTTCGGGTCGCACGGTGACGCTGCAGGCGATGGGTCGGCACGGCTGGCACGGCATCGCGCGCACTCACACGGGCGCCAAGGGCCGCTTCAAGCTGCGCTACACCCCGCACGAGACCGGCAGCGAGCGCGTACGGCTGAGCTTCGGCGGCGACGCGAGGGGTGCTCCGGCGCATCGCAGGCTCGGGCGCCTGAACGTCTACCGGCTCGCTGGGGCCTCGTGGTACGGCGGCGGCGGGAGCCTCGCCTGCGGCGGATCGCTGACGAGCGGCACGCTCGGCGTCGCCAACAAGACGCTTCCGTGCGGAACGCTCGTGACGCTGCGCTACGGCGCGCGCTCGATCCGCGTGCCCGTCGTCGATCGCGGCCCGTACGTCGCCGGACGCGAATTCGACCTCACCGAAGCGACGAAGCAGGCGCTCGGCTTCGGCGACACGGGGGAGGTCTGGAGCACCCGCTGAGCGGGGGTCCGCGAGCCGCGCGCGGGTCGATCGATCCGCGCGCGGCGGCATCGCCCGGTGCATGCGCGACGCGCCCGCGCCGATGACGGGCTCTGGGCAGGTTCGTGCAGGGCTTGGGTTTCTCGGCGAGCGCTCGTTGAATCTCCTGGATGGGAACGGCTGCAAAGACATCGCGCGCGCAGGTCTGGTTCGAGAGCTCGGGCGACTGGAGCTGGCCCGGTCGCGCGGCCGAAGCCGTCGAAGCGCTGCCGGCGCTGCCCTCGTGGGTGCCGGCGCTGCCGCCGCGGATGGAGCCGGTCACGGCCGGGGCCAGCCCGGCGGCAGGAGCGTTGCGTCAGCCGCGCGTCAGCCCTCGCGCGGTGCTGATCGGAGTGCTGCTCGCGGCGCTGCTCGCCGTCTGCGTGCTGCTCGCCGTCGCGAGCCCGCCGAGCATCGACCGGCTGTTCGGCATGCATGGCTCCTCGCCGGCGCTCGAGACAACGGCTTCGCGAGCCGTCGCGGCCGCGCCGACGCCGCTTCCGACGCTCGTCTTGGACAAGCGCGACGCGGCCGGCAGCTCGATCGACACGGCCACGTATCACTCACCGGCGCTCGACGGGACGGGCTCGTTCCACGTCTACCTGCCGCCGGGCTACGCCGGCACGAGCGCTCACTACCCGGTGCTCTACCTGCTCCACGGCAACGACCAGCCGGCGACTGCGTTCCTCCAGCTGGGGCTGCAAGGCGAGCTCGACCGCTTGATCGCCGCGCACCAGGTGCCGCCGACGATCGCCGTGATGATCCAGGGCGGCAAAGGCGCGAACAACTGGCGCGACGAGGGCTCGCATCGCTATGAGAGCTACGTGCTCGAAGTGCAGCAGCTCGTCGACCGGATGCTGCCGACCGTTGCCGAGCGCGGCTCGCGCGCGATCGCCGGCGACTCGATGGGCGGCTTCGGCGCGATGAACGTCGCGCTCGGGCACCCACGCCGCTTCTCGGTCGTCGAGAGCTGGCTCGGCTTCTTCAACGGGCTCGAAGACGAGCTGCGCGCGGCGAAGCCGGTGATCGCGAGCGAGGGCCTGCACGCCTACCTCTACGGCGGCGCCGCGGACTCCATCGCCGACCCGTCGGAGAACGCGCCGTTCGCGGCGCAGCTGCGCGCGGCGGGCGCGAGCGCACACAGCGCCGTATACGTCGGTGGGCACACGATGGAAACGCTCGAAGCGCACCTTCACCACATGCTGCTCTACGTCGGGCGCTCGCTGCAGGAGAACGCGCAGGCGCCGACGGCCATGAGCAAGGCGAAGCGATGAGCGCGCGGCGATGCAAGCGCGGCAGGGGTGGGCGCTCGGCGAAGATCCGCGCGTTTGGCGCGATGCCGACCGGCGCCGCGCCGATCGGGGCGATCGCGGTTGGCGCGTTCGCCGGCGGGGCCGTGGCGATCGGCGCGCTCGCGATCGGCAGGCTGGCGATCGGCAAGCTCACGCTCGGCCGCGGCTCGGTCAAGTCGCTGGAGATCGGCGAGCTGAAGGTCGCGCGGCTGACCGTCGGCGAGCTGCAGGTCGAGTCGAAGAGCACTCCGGCGAACTAGTCGAAGGAGTCGACCGGGGGCGGCTGTAGCTTGGCGCGCAGATGCACCGTGCGAGGCGCCCCTAGATGCTCGCCCTGACGATCGTCACGGCGCTCGGCGGTTTCGCGGTCGGTGCATACGCGACGTATCGCTACGCGCCGTCGCTCGGTAGCGCGCCGGGCTCGGTTGCCGTCGGGTTGATCGTCTGCGCGCTCGCCGGCGCGGCGTGCGGCCTGGGGTGCATGTACGTCTACCTCGCGATCCATTCGTTTGCGACGAGTCCGCCGCTCCAAAGCGGGATCGCCAGCGCCCCGGTCGGCTCCGGCGGGCGCTCTCCGGACAGCGACATATTCACGAACGCCGTCTACTCGATCGCGACCGAGTGCGGCACGCTGCTGGCGATCGCGGTCGGCGTTTACATGCTCGCTCCGTCCCCGTCCCCGTCAGAGACAGCTTCGTAAGCATGGTCGCGCTTGCGATAGCGATCGTCTCGGCCGTGCTCTGTGGGGCCGGTGGCGCCATCGCTGCGGCCCGCCTGACGCGCTCGCTCGCCGCGCACCGGCGCGGGCGGCTCGCGCGAGGTGCCGTGACGCTGCTCGGAGCGCTCGCGGGCGCGGAGATCGCGACGCAGCTCTTCGAGCTCGTGCGCGAGCTCGAAGCGAATGCCGAATCGGGATCCACGCTCGGGTCGGGCAACGACCTTCGCAGCAGCCTCGACGCGCTCAGCGTGGCGATCGCGTTTCGCGGGATCCTCTTCTACGGCGTGCTGCTCGTCGGCCTCGCCACGCTCGTCGGCGTCGCCGCGATTCGCAGGTACGCGAACCTCACGCACTCGCCCGGCACGGACTGAGAACTCGCCGGCGCAGGCGATGACGCTTGGCTGCCCGGCCAGTATGATCGCGGCAGCGATCCGCGACGAGACTGGGGAGGTCCCGATGGCGTCAGTTGGCAGCGATCTCGACAACGCTTTGATGGCAGAGCGCACGCTGTGGGCCGACGGCCCGCCGCACGAGCTGTTCAAGCAGATGCGCGGGGAGTGTCCGGTCCACTGGACCGAGCGCGTCACGGAGTATCCGGAGGAGAAGGGCTTCTGGTCGGTGACGACGGCCGAGGACATCCACACGGTCAGCCGCGACTGGCGCACGTACTCCTCGGGCACGGGCGTCACGGCGGTCTCGGACGTCTTCCCGCTGGAGCTGACGCAGGCGATGTTCATCGGGATGGACCCGCCGAAGCATGACCGCGTCAAGGCGCTGTTCCAGGCGGGCTTCACGCCGAAGCGGATCGCCGCACACGAGGACGAGATCAGGGAGATCGTGATCCGCGTGCTCGACAGGCTCGAGGGGCGGGAGAGCTGCGATCTCGTAAGCGACGTCGCGCAGCCGGCCGTCTCGCGCGTGATCGGCAGCTTCATGGGGATCCCGGAGGAGGACGACGCGGCGTGGGCGCGGCTGATGAACTCGACGCTCGCTGGCGATGACAAAGACCTCAACCCCGATGGCATCGACGGGGTGCTCGAGAAAGACATCCCGGAGATCTTCGCGCGCTGTCAGAGCATGATCGCGGCACGGCGCGAGAACCCGACGGACGACCTGACGACGGTGCTCGTCAACGCCGAGATCGACGGCGAGACGCTCGAGGAGCACGAGATCGTGATGGGCTTCTTCCTGCTCGTCGCGGCGGGCAACGACAGCACGAAGGCGACGTACACGAGCGGCATGCGCGCGCTGATGGAAGCGCCCGATCAGCTGCAGAAGCTGATCGACGACCCGTCGCTGATCCCGAGCGCGGTCGAGGAGGCGCTGCGGATGTTCCCGGCGTTCGCGCACTTCCGCCGCACGGCGACGTGCGACACCGAACTGCACGGGCAGAAGATCCGCGAGGGCGAGAAGGTGGTCATGTGGTACGTCTCCTCCAACCGCGAAGAGTCGCTTTATGAGGATCCTGACCGTTTCGATGTCGAGCGCAACCCCGAGCACCAGGCGTTTGGGGCAGGCGGCCGGCACTTCTGCCTCGGCACGGCGCTCGCGCGCCTTGAGCTGAAGATCCTCTTCGAGGAGACGCTCAAGCGCTTCCCGAAGATCGCGATCGACGGGGCGCCGAGCTATGTCGAATCGGGCTTTCTCAACCAGATGAAGACGCTGCCTGTGCGGCTCGGGTCATAACCGGGGCGCGAAGTGGTTGACGGCGCTGCTCGCGTTCGCTTGCGTCAGGCGGTGCTCGTCGCGGAGGAGCTCGAGCCCGTCGCCGATCGGCTACGCGAGGCGCTCGCGCTCGGTGAGCCGTTTCGCGATCCCGGCGTTGGCCTGTTCGGCCTGGAAAACGCCGTCTTCGCGATCGGCGACTGCTTCTTGGAGATCGTCTCGCCGACGGAGCCCGGCACCGCCGCGGGGCGCTACCTCGAGCGACGGGGTGGTGATGGCGGCTACATGGTCATGTTCGACCTCGAGGATCTAGCTGGTGGCCGGCAGCGCGCGAAGGACAGCGGTGTGCGCACGGTTTGGGAGATCGACCTGCCGGACATCTCCGGGACGCACTTGCACCCGGCCGACATCGGCGGAGCGATCGTTTCGATCGACGGGTCTGTGCCTTACGGGAGCTGGCGGTGGGGTGGGCCCGAGTGGACTGGGAGGATGGGCTCCGGCGGGGCGCCTGGGCGTTTGGCGGGCGTGACGCTTGCGGTTGCCGAGCCGGCTGTCACGGCGGCGCGTTGGGCGCACGTGCTCGGGGTGCCGGCGAGCGGCGACGGCGCAGTCGGAGGCGACGTCGTGCTTTCGCTCGAGAATGCGGAGGTGCGCTTTCGAGCGGCTGTAGACGGGGATGCCGACGGACTCGTCGAGATCGAGCTCCCCCGGGCGCCGACGCACCGTGTCAGTGAAGTTCTCGTGGGTGGCACGCGAATTCGCATGCCCGAGAGCTCATCCGCCACTGCCTGACAGTTGCTTCGGTGAATTAGGGCCTTGGGCGAGGTCTAAATCGAGAAAAGCGGGAGTACTCTGATCCCAAATGACCGAGCGCGAACGTCAGCTGATGGAGACTCGCCGCAGCGAGGCCCTCGCTCTGTTTCAGGCAAACCAGGCGGGCCGGACAGCGGGTGGCCAAGTGGCCGCGCTCGTGCTCACTGTGATCGGACTCGCCGTCGCAGCCGGGATCAATGCGCACACGGATGTAATCGCGCTGGCGATTCCCCCCATCGCTCTAATACTCATCTCGTTCATGTTTCAGCAGTACGCCGACGTGACCGTCACGGGTGCTGCGCGTGCGGTGCTCGAGCAATGCGTGGCGAAGGAACTGGGCGCTCATGCGCTGATTTACGAGTACGCAGTCGCGCCGATTCGTCAGCGGCCTCCATACTCGACGAGCATGGGGATCCTGAAGGGCGCAATCGTGCTGGCCGTACTGACGATGGTCGGGGTGGGCATCTTCGCTGCGACACAGCATCGTCCGTGGTATCTCGTCGTCGGTTTTGCGATCGGGACTGGAATCGGCTTGCTCTCGGCAGCCGCATCGTTTCGGGACATGAAAAGAGTGGGCGAGTTTGCGAGGCGCGAGATCGAACAAGCGGTTAACGCGCCGGTATGACGGTCGGACAGCGCGTGCGCGGGTTCTGCGGCTCGATCAGACGCGCAGTGGCGCAAACTCCGGCGCCCGCCGCTCGACAAAGCTAGAAACCCCCTCGACGAAGTCAGGCTGCGTAAACGACTTCAGCATCGCCTCATCGGCTTCGGCCAGCGCCACCGGCAACGCCTGCTCGAGCGCCGCATAGACCTGCCGCTTCATCGTCGCCATGCTCGCCGGCGAGCACTGCGTCGCGAGCTCGTGCGCATAGGCGAGCGTCTCCTCGAGCACGGTCTCCTTCGGCGTCGCGCGGTTCGCAAGGCCCATCGCGGCGGCCTCCTGACCGAGCACGACGCGCCCAGAGAGCAGCAGGTCGAGCGCCTGCGCCGGCCCGACGAGGCGCGGCAGGATCCACGAGATGCCGTGCTCTGCGACGAGGCCGCGGCGGGCGAAGGCCGTCGTGATCTTCGCGTCCTCGGCGACGAAGCGGATGTCGCACATCAGCGCCTGGACGAGGCCGATCCCCGCGCACGGGCCGTTGATCGCCGCGACGACCGGCTTCGGCACGGTCAGCGGGAACGTCTGCGCCGTGCGCTCCTGCTCAGCCCGCGCCGCGTCGACGCCGTCCTCGCCGACGCTCTGCAGCTCGTTCATGTCCGCGCCCGCGCAGAAGCCGCGCCCGGCGCCTGTCACGACGATCACGCGCACCTCCGGTGACGCGCCGCACTCGCCGAGGGCGGCGAAGTATGCGCGCTCGAGCTCCTGCGTCCATGCGTTCAGACGCTCGGGGCGGTTCAGCGTGAGCACCGCCACGCCGTCGCGGACCTCTTTCAACACGACATCGCTCACGACCGCTCCTCTCACCGGGTACGTGCCGAGCCTACAGCCGGCGCTCGTCGCGTGGAGGCGCGAAGCGGGCAGCGGGTGGGCGGTCGCTACGAGCGCTGCTTGCGAGCCGCGAGCGCGGCGCGCCCGATCGTCACCGGATGGCTCAGCACTAGCGACAGGCGCCCCGGCAGCGACGTCGGGTCGTGCGCGAGCCCGAGCTGGCGCAGGATCGTCGCCTGGTCGAAGTAGACGCGCTCGTTGACGAGCCGGTCGCCGTCGAAGACGAAGTACGCCGTCATCTGGCAGCGAAACGAGCGGCCCGTCGGCGGCAGCCCGCGCAATGGGCCGAGGTGCGTGCCGAGCAGGATGAACTCGACGGCGACCGTGTCCTCGGCGTGGTGCAGCTCGAGCACTTCGTTGCGCTGGTCCGGGAAGGCCGTGCGGCTCTCGGCGTAGTAGCCGCGTACCGCCGCCTCGCCGTCGTAGACCTCGCCCGTCGCGATCAGCTCGTAGCGCGGGTGCTCGAACGTGCCGATCGTCGTGTCGAAGTCGTGCACGTTCTCCGACTGCATGTGCTCGCGCACGAGCGCCTCGCGGCGGGCACGCAGCGATTGCTCGCCGGAGGGGGCCGCCGGGACCGCCGCAGCGGCGTTCGGCTCGGTGCCCGGCGTCGGCGGCTCTGATGCAGGAGGCGTCTGTTGCGCGGGCGTCGATCGCGACGGCGGTGCCGGCGAGCGTCCGCGCTCTTCGCTCACGCCGCTGCGGAGGCCGCGACTTTGTCGGCGAGGATCGCCGAGAGCTGCGCGCGGTGGCGCTTGGCGCCGCCGAGCAGCGCCGCGTCGAGCTGCGCGCGCTTGTACAGCCAGTGCACGTCGGCCTCCCACGTGAAGCCGATACCGCCGTGCATCTGGATCGCGCCGGCCGTCACCTCGCGGCCGGCGTCCGACGCGGAGGCCTTCGCCATCGCGGCCGCCTCGGCGAGGCGCTCGGGATCGGCGTCGGCCGTCCACGCGGCGAAGTTCGCCGTCGAACGCGCCTTCTCGGTGTCCAGCAGCATCTGCGCGCAGCGGTGCGAGACGGCCTGGTAGGCGCCGACGGGCACGCCGAACTGCTTGCGGTCCTTGACGTACGCGACGGTCATCTCGACGGCGCGCTCGCAGACGCCGACGAGCTCGGAGCTGACCGAGACGAGCGAGCGCCCGAGGCCGACGCAGACGTCGCCGAGCGTCTCGCCGGCGCCGTCGGGCACGCTCACGCGCGCGGCCGAGCGCGTCGGGTCGATCGCCTGCAGCGGCGTCACCTCAGCGTCCTCCGCGGAAACCACAAGGCCCGTTCCGTCCTCGTCGACGAGCACGAGCACCTGCGCGTCGGCGCCGCCGATCACGAGCTCCGCGACGCCGTCTGAGATCGTTCCCAGCGCGCCGACGGTCTCGCCGGAGGCGAGCCCCGGCAGCCAGCGCTCGCACTGCGCCTGAACGCCTGACTGCTCGATCACGGTCGCGGCCAAAGCGCTCGGCAGGAACGGCACGGGCGCGAGCGAGCGTCCGAGCTCCTCGCAGAGGATCGAAAGCTCGATCTGGCCGAGCCCCTGACCGCCGTACTCCTCAGATACGGCGATCCCCGGCCAGCCGAGCTCGCTCAGCTCGCGCCACAGCGCCTGATCGACCGTACGCGCCTCCGCGTGCTCGCGCACGCGCGCCGGCGTCGCGCGTTCTGCGAGCAGGTCGCGCGCGGTGCGCTGGATGTCGCGCTGGTCGTCGGTGAAGCCGAAGTCCATCAGACGGCTACCTTCAGACGGGGGAGGCCGAGCACGCGCTCGGCGACGATGTTCTTCAAGACCTCCGTCGTGCCGCCCTCGATCGTGTTGCCACGCGCGCGCAAGAGCTCATAGCTCCAGCTCTCGCCGCTCGTCAGCGCGTCGGGGCCGACGATGTCGACGGCGAGCTGCGTCAGGCGCTGGTTCGTGTCAGACCACAACCACTTCACGAGCGAGCCCTCGGGGCCGGGCTGGCCGTAGCGCTCTACGTCCGTCAGGCCCTTCCATGCGAGCAGGCGGATCGACTCGCAGCGCACGTGAAGCTCGGCGAGCGAGTCTGAGTGCTCGTCGTAGGTGCCGCGCTCGATCGCCTTCGCGATCAGGTCGTCGAGCAGCTGGCGCAAGCGGATCTGCAGCGCGAAGCCGAGGCCTGCGCGCTCGTTCATCAGGGTCGTCAGCGCGACCTTCCAGCCGTTGCCGACGCCGCCGACGACGTTCGCGTCGGGGATCCGCGCCTCCTCGATGAACAGCTCGTTGAACTCCGCTTCGCCGGTGATCTGCCGCAGCGGGCGGACCTGCACGGCGTCCTGCTCCATGTCCATCAGGAAGTACGTAAGACCCTTGTGCTTGGCTACGTCCGAGTCCGAGCGCGCGACGAGCATGCACCACTTCGAGTACTGCGCGCCGCTCGTCCAGACCTTCTGCCCCGTCACGACCCACTCGTCGCCGTCCTTGACGGCGCGCGTTTTCAGCGAAGCGAGGTCCGAGCCTGCGTCGGGCTCGGAGAAGCCCTGGCACCAGATCTCCTCGCCGGAGAGGATCGGCGAGAGGTAGCGCTCCTTCTGCTCGTCCGTGCCCCAGACCATCAGCGTCGGGCCGCCGAGCAGCAGGCCGAGCACGTTCGCGGCCATCGGCACGCGCGCGCGGCCGAGCTCTTCGAAGTAGATCGCCGACTCGGTCAGCGAAGCGCCGCGTCCGCCGTACTCGGCCGGCCATGCCGGTGCGGCCCAGCCTGCGTCGTAGAGCTTGCGCTGCCACTCGCGGCGGTAGGCGTAGTGCGTGTCGTCGTCGCCCTCGCTCGGCGCCGGGCCGGGCTTGTTCTCGGCGAGCCAGCCGCGCAACTCGTCGCGGAAGGCCGTCTCTTGCTCGCTGAACGTCAGATCCATGGCAGGCATGTAAGCCTATCCAAGCTTGGCTTGACAGTGACGCGCGACTGCGTTTGTCGCATATGCCGGTCCTCCTGTCCGTTGCGCGTCCGCGACGATCCGGACGCCGAGGTGAGGATTATTTTTAATCGTCTATGTCTGCGTCCGGCTCAGACCTCCGCGTCGCACACCTCGACGCCGATGCGTTCTACGTCTCGATCGAGCTGACGCGCCGCCCCGAGCTGCGCGGCCTGCCCGTCGTCGTCTCCGGCACCGGCCCGCGCGCGGTCGTAACGACGGCGAGCTACGAGGCGCGCAAGTACGGCGTCGGCTCGGCGATGCCCGCCTCGCGCGCGCGGCGGCTCTGCCCGCAGGCCGTCTTCCTGGCGCCCGACTTCACGACGTACCGCGCCGTCTCAAAGCGCGTCATGGATCTCGTCCGCGCGCACGTCGAGCGCGTCGAGGTCGTCGGGCTCGACGAGGCCTATCTCGACCTCGACGGGCTGCACTCGCCGCGCGCCGCGATGCGCCGGCTGCTCAACGAGATCAAGCTCGCGACGAAGCTGACGTGCTCCGTCGGCATCGGCCCGAACAAGCTCGTCGCAAAGGTCGCCTCCGACGCCGAGAAGCCCGCCGGCTTCGTCGTGCTCACGCGCGAAGAGGCGTGCGCGCGCTTCGGCTCCGCGCCGCCGTCGCTCGTTCCGGGCATCGGCCCGAAGACGACCGCGCGCCTGGCCGAGCTCGGGCTGACGACGCTCGCCGCCGTCGCGGCCGCGCCCGAGGAGACGCTGACGGCGCGCTTTGGCCCGAACCACGGTCGCGAACTGCGCCGCCGCGCGCGCTTCGAAAGCGACGGACAGGTCAGCCAGGAGCGCAAGGTCGTCTCCGAGTCGCGCGAGCGCACGTACGACTACGACGTGCGCGAGCTCGACAAGCTGGAGGAGTCGCTCAAGGAGATGACGCGCGCGCTGTGCGAGAGCCTCGTCAGGAACGAGCGGCGCGGGCGCACGATCGGGATCAAGGTGCGCCTCGACGACTGGACGACCGTCACGCGCGCACACTCGATCGCCGCGCCGACAAGCGACTACGACACCGTCCTCGCCGTCGCGCTGCGCCTGCTGCGCGAGTACGCGCCGCCGCGGCCCGTGCGGCTGCTCGGCGTGCGCGTCGCCGGGCTCACGCACGGCGAGCCCGAGCCGAGCTCCTCCGGCGCGGACGCCGTCGGCGACGCACCGCAGATGGCTCTGCCCGTCTAGCAGTCGTTCGCGCTCAACCCGGACAGGCGACATGCGTCGTCGTGCCCGGAGCGAGGCAGCCTTGCTGCTTTGGCGTCGCGGTCACGTTGCGGACGTTGATCGCATAGACCTTGTAGCGGCCCTCGGCTCCCGGCCTTGTTGCGTAGATGACGATCTTCGAGCGCCCCGTGATAACGAGGTTGCGTGGCGTAAGCGTGACTTGGCCGCCCTTTGCCAGCACCGGGCCGAGCTTCGCCTTGCCCTTGCAGTGGTGGCATGAGGCAGAGATGCGCTCGCCGCGCGTCGTTCCGAGCACGACGACGCGCTTCAGCCTCAGCCGATGACGATTGCCTGGGATCGTCGTTCCGGCGTAGTACATCCTCGGCGAGCCGACGACCGCGGTCGGCGTCGGCTCGCGCGGAATAGGGGGAGGGCCCACGCTCTGCACGTTGATCGTCGCCGTCGCCGTCGTCGAGAGTCCTGCGTCGTCGTATGCAGTCGCGACGACCGTTTGCGGTCCCGCGCTGGCGCCGCTCGCGTTGAACGTCGCCGTATTGGTCCAACTCGGCTTCGCGTCGGCGGCGATTTCAGGGTTGCGCGGCGGGCCGCTGCTGACGTCCTGGCCGGCGAACTGCACATCGATGTGGTTCAAGGAGGCGACGGCGTTCGCGCTCGCTTCGACAGTGAACGATTCGCCCGCATTCACCGACGAGCGGCTCAGGCTCAACGCAATCGTCGGCGGCGTCGCGGGAAGCACGTTGTATTCAAGCGACAGCAGCGGGCCGAGCGCAGTTTCGTCGTCGAGCCATCGATAGGTCTCCGCTACGAGCGCGAAGCTCTCATCGAAGCGAGTTGGCACAGTGACGATCGGCGCCTTGACGTCGAAGATGAACTTGTACGCGGCGCCCGGCGGCACCAGGTGATCTACACCCATCACCGGGCGTGTGCTCGTCGGCCAGTCAGGCGCGATGAAGGCGCTGATTCGTTCTTTGGGCACGTCAGTGCCGAGGTTAATGCTGAACGTCCCCGGCGCGCCCCACGTTTCCGTGCCGACGTTCGTCAGCGTGAAGAACTGCTTGGCGGTGGCCCCCGACTCGATGGTTTCGAAGCAGCACTGCCCGCTGAAGCTCGCGGCGTACGGTTCTACCGCGCTCGCCCTCGTCGGGCTCGCGGCGAGCACGCAAGAAGCCGCAAGCAAGAACGCCAGTGACAGCCACGCAGCCCGCGGGATCGATCTGTGGCGAGCGGACATCGCTCAGCTCGGGGCGCTGATCACTGTCTGGGGGCCCGACTTGCCGTGCGGCTGCGGCGCCGAACGTGGCGCAGGAGCCGGCGGCGTGTAGTGCGGCGCCGGCACCGATTGCACGGGCGCCTGCGTGGGCGCCGCGACGCTCGGCGTAGCCGAGCGCAAGCCCGAACCACTCGTGCGGCTTGGCGCGGCCGTGCGTCTCACGCGAGGCGGGAGCGGGCCGATCGCGATCGCGCCGGCTCGAGCCAGCGCGAAGCCGCGCTCACGTAGCGCGCCGACCGCGCGCCCGACGGCGACGCCGTCAGAGCGCACGCGCGCGCGGCGCGATTCGTAGAGCGATCGTTGCTCGCGCGCGGACACGCTCGCAAGCTCTCGCGTGCCGGCGCTCTCCTGCTGAAGCGCCGCCACCAGCGAGGCGATCGCCGCGTGATAGCGCGCGCTCGTGTTTGCGCGCGCGAGCTGGCTCGCGGCCTGCGTGTCCGCAGCTGAAACGAGTGAGAGCTGCGCCGCGCGAGAGGCGAGCCGCGACGAGCTCAGCTCAGCTGAGCCGCTCAGCCGTGCGCGAGGAGCAAGGCGCGTCGAGAGCTCGCTCGCGATCGCTGGATCTGCGCCTGGGAATTCGACGCGCGTATCGCTGACGCGTGCACTCGCCGCCAGCTCTGCGCATATGGCGATCGCGGGCGCAGTCGCTGTCGTATTGCCCTTGCAAGCTATTGCGAATTCACCGGCGCCAGTCGCGATCACGTAGACGGACGCCGCTCCTGAGCTGCCGTTCTGCCAGAGGTAGCTCTTGGCGAGCCCGAGCGGGAGGTGCGCGACGTGCGTCTGAGCCGGCCTGCCCTGACTGGCGATCAGCGCAGGCGGCAGCGCCGCCGCGACCGGATCGGCGGCCGATATCGCGCCCGCGCTCAGCTCCACGCCGGCGCTCGAGATTCGGATCGGCTTCCTCAGCGAAAGGCCCGTGAACGAGGTCGAGCTTCCTCGCCAGCTGCGCGGCGCCTGCAAGGTCAGCGGACCGCTGTGCAGCAGCGATGTTCGTTTGCCGCCGCCCGATCCACCGCTCAGCAGCACGATCGCGATCGCGACTATCGCCAAGACCGCGAACGATCCGACGTAGAGCCGCCAGCGGCGTGAGGTCTCGATAGGCGCCGGCGCCGGCGCGGGCTCCGCAGGCGCACGGCGACGGTCTTCAGCCGTCGCGCTTGCGGCTTCGCGCAACCTCGCGAGCTCATCGCGTGCGACGACTTCGGTCTCGCCACCTAGAGCTTTCACCTGGTCCCGTGGCGCTTCTCGGCTGCCTTCCGTGGTTGGGAAGGCCGGGATCGCCTGACGCATCTGCGGCGACAGCCGGCCCACCGAGAGCGCCGCTGCGTTGATCAGGTCGCCGGCGTGTCCGTAGCGTGCCCCGGCGTCCTTTGCCATACCGCGCGCAAGCACCGTGTGAAAGTCGCTGTCGGCACCGGCCAGCGTCGGCAGCGTCGGCGGTGGCTCGGTCAGGTGCGCGTGCATGATGCCCGCATCCGTCTCGCGGGGGTACGGAACCACACCGGTGAGGCACTGGTAGAGCACTGCCGTCAGCGCATAGATGTCGCTCGCCGGCGTGAGCGTGAGCCCCCTGATCTGCTCCGGCGACGCGTAATTGACGCTGCCGACGAACCCACCGGTCGCCGTCAGACCCTCTGTGTTCGAGCCCTTCGCGACGCCGAAGTCTGCGAGATATGGATGCCCTTGCGCCGTGACGAGGATGTTCTGTGGCTTGACGTCGCGATGGATTAGACCCGTCGCGTGCGCTGTGTCGAGCGCGCTCGCGATCGGGCGCAACAGCTCGATCGCCTGATCGGCGGTCAGCCCGCGGGTGAAGATCAGCTCCGCGAGACTCGTTCCGTCGACTAGCCGCATCGCGAGATAGAGGTGCCCGTCCTGTTCGCCCGAGTCATAGACCGGCACGATGTTCGGGTGCTCGAGTGTTGCGGCATGCGTACCCTCGCGGCGGAAGCGCTCGCGAAAGACCATGTCGCTTGTCAGCTTGCTCGAGAGCACCTTCAACGCGACCGCGCGCCCAAGCGAGACCTGCTCGGCGCGATAGACGATCGCCATTCCGCCGATGCCGATGACGTCGTCGATACGAAAGCCGCCGAGCGTGTCGCCGGGGCGTAGGAGGGTTGCGGTGGTCATGGCGAGTCGGATGTGGTCTTGATCATGTGTTCGGAGAATCCAGTGAGAGCGCGTCGAGGATTGCGTCACGAATATCCGCCGCGATGATGCTGCTCGCCGTATAGCCGGCCTCAGCTGAAGCCAACTGCCACGCGTCTGACGAGGTCCACACAAGGAGAAGCTCGCGTGTCTCGAGCGTGCCATCGATCATCCGACTGATGCCGACCGTAGAGGTCGTCATGCCGTCCGCTGCGGCAAGTGGGTGCAGGTCTGCCGGCGCGCGCACGTGCGCGGATTGCATGGTGTTGTGCGTGAAAAGGCTCTTCCACGCGGCATGATCGATCGGCATGGCTCTCGAGCCCCGGATGTTCGGTGCTGGTATCAGCTCACGCACGCGCTCGAAGAAGTAGCCGGCGTCCAGCTTGCGCCAAGAAACGAGCGAGCCCTCGAGGGCCCACTCGACGATGCACTCGCGATCGAACGCGAATAGATATCGCCTTCCCCAGGAGGCTTCGACTTCCCTCGTGACGATTTCGATCGTGGCGGTCGGCGAGAGCAATGCACCGGGTGGTCTCTCGTCACTGTCGGTCGGCGCCACGATCTGCTCGATCGTCGAGTTTCTCCACTGCGGCGTCTCCGCGGCGTGGCCAGGATCGTTCAGTAGCTTCGCCGTGGCTCCGTCGTACGCGATTGTCGGGCGCCTCGGCGGAGCAGCCGGGGGCTCGAGCAGTCGTTGCACGGCCGCGCAAAGGCCATCACGGGTTGCGGGCAAGGCTTCGAGCAACACGTCGTGATCCGGGTCGTGGTCGGTGGGCGGAATATAGATCGAGCGGGCTCTATCGCCCGTGAGCGACACGGCCTCCCTGCGGGATCGTCCGGCGACCGCATCGGCGAGCTCGACTGCGTGAAGACTGAGAGCCGCAGTTGAGACAAGCGAGCGGACGACCGCGAGTCTCACCGGGTTTGCACGCGCAAGCGCGTCTTCCAACAAGATGAACTCTTCGGCCTGAAGTGCTTCGAGTGCGGTGTGCGGCTCGCGTGTGTCAACGGAGCGGACAGCGCTCTCGGCGGCGTGCCTTGTGACTGTCTCGAGGTGTTCGTCGAATATGCCGAGATCGGCGAGTGCGATCAAGTAATGAAGGCAGCGCTTGGTGAGATGGATTGCTGGCGATCTCGATCCGCTTTCGCCCGGCTGCACCAAGTCGACGATTAGCCCTGCGAACTGCCGGTGAGTGCAGGGAGGTGACAAGCTGACTCCGTCAGACCCGACGTCGAATCTGACGAGGAAGTGGCCGTCGTTTACGAGCATGGCGGGTGCGTCGGCACGAGCCGCACAGTCGAGCGTAAGAAGCTGTCTCGGGGCGGCGAGGATGTGCAACGCGTCGAGCGCCCACGCTGCGCTTTGCTGTTCGCTTTGCCCGGTCGGAGTCGCTGAGGATCCTGGCGAGTAGTCGTCGAGCAGCAATCGCAGTGGACTCGTTGGAGCGATGCTGACCCGATGGAGGCTGACGAGCGCCTCGAGCTCGTGCCATGGCACCTCTAGCAGGGCCACCGGCTTCGGCCGATCGTGGGTGGCCGGGGAAATCACAGGACGACCGTTCTGACGACGTCCCACAGGGTTCCTGCCGGCTTTGTCACGAGGTCCTTCGCAACGGTCTTCGCGGTGCCGCCCGGGTTGGTGATCGCCTTCGTCTCGAGATCGTCAAAGCCCTTCAGGAAGCCCCCGTACTTGCCCTGCGCAACATCATCGCTCCAGGTGTCCAACCCCTTGCTGACACCGTGCGCTGCCCCTCCGGCGCCTCCCGCAGCAACGTGAACGGCAAGGCCCAGGTAGTTCCCGGACTCGCGGTCGGCTCTGTCGGCGGCGTAGGCGGCATCGAGGCCGCGCTCAGCGCCCGATACGCCTGCGCCACCCATCGCGCCGAACGCGCGGAGGTCTGCCCGCACCGCGCCTCCGTCGAGGAAGTTTGCCGCCCCGAGCGGCGCGTAGGCATAGAGCGCATAGTCGGATGCCATCGAAGTCCCTAGCGTGATCTCGTAGCCGTCTGGAGTCTCGCCGCTGCTGTCACCCCAGGCGGTTTGCAGGTTCCCGACTGCCCCGAGAATTGCGAAGCCGCTGCCTATGTGCTTGAACAACGGGTTCTCAACGAGGCGCACGATCGGCACGTCTGCGCCTCGCAGGCGGCTAACAGGTGAATTGAGGACGAAGAACCCGAGCGTGTCGAATGCATCGTGAACGTGGCTCGGCACGTCGACGAGATCCTCTGCCTCGTCGACAACACGATCGCCGTAGCGCCACCAAACAGCAAGGTCTCGCTCCGCATGCCCAAGCAGTCTGCCTACATGGCTCCCGATCCAGCCGGTCAGTGAACGTCCGCCCGCGTGGCGAGCGGAGTCCAACGAAGATGCGCAAGCTCGCACGACATCCTCGTACTCATTGAGAATCGCCTGCGCCTGTGAGCGAAGGCGAGCTACGGCGCTGCCGATGTCCTCGATATCGGCCCCGGCTTGGCGCACGAGATTCTCGCCGAGGTTCACCGCCGATTGCGCAGTGTGCAAGCTCACAGGATCCGCCGCGGCGGAATGGGCGAGGCGAGCCGCGCTCAACTTTGTTTGCGCTGCGGCGTGCCGGGCGTTCGCCGCACGCAGTTCCTGCTGTGCGTTCTCCATCTGCCCTTCACACCAGCGCGCCTGCTCCTGCAACTGTTCGAGTCGTCCGGCAAAAGCCGCCAGCGCCTGTCCGGCGTCTCCGAACGCCGTAACGATCGGGCCGAGTTCTCCCGGAAACTCGTGCAGCGTTGAGCGAAAGGCATCGCTTGCCTGTCCGCTCCACGAGCCGTGCAGCCCGTTGCTGGCCACTCGGTCCTGCACCGCAGCGACGCTTGCGGCCGCCGTGCGCAGCTGCGAGACGAGGCTCTGGAGTCCGCCTGGACTGCCGGGAATTGAGATTTCAGCCACGGCGATCTTCGGCTAAGTGGCGGCGAACCCCGAGGCGACACTCGCCTCGGTGCCCGAGTAGGAGTCGGCCGCGCCCTGCAGCCTTGCGGCGAGCTCCGTGAGCTTCTCCTGCGTCTCCCGAAGGTCCTGTGACCAGTCGGCGAGAAAGCCGTCGATCGCTGCCTGCAAGCGCCCGTTGCCCGCGGCAGCGGACGCGCCCGAACTGACTACGGACGTTGCATGTGAGATCTCGCCCAGCAGGCCTGAGAGCTGACCTGCCAGGCCTTGGAGATCGCCAGGCGTTACCTCAAAGGTGCTCATCGCACTTGTGCCTAGGCGCCGAAGGAAGAAGCGATCTGCTGCTCGGTGCTGTCGTAGGTCGATGCTGCGGTGTTAAGCAGCGTGCTGATCTGCGCCAAAGCGCTCTGGACCTGATCGGCGCCGGTCTTCCACTGGGCGAATGCCGCGTCGAACGCTCCTGATGCCGCGCCTTGCCAGCCCGCGCCAACGAGGGCCTGGACCTGGCTCATCGCTTGGCTGTTCTCCGCCTCTATCTGTGCCGCAGCCGCAGTCAGTTGTGACGCAGTCGACGCCAGCTCCTCGGCGGTCACCTTGATGAATGCCATGAGCCCCCCTTTTGTTCGATTGTCAGAGTGCCGTGCCGTTCTTGGAGGGGAAACGGTACTGAACCAGAACTCGAAAAGTCAACAAAGTCGTGAGGATTGGGATTTAGCAGATCGACTGATCGGGATCCTCAGTCCTAGCTCGCGACCTGGATGAGCCTTGCGGCGCCGCGGCTGACGAGGAATCCGCGTCCAGGTGAAAGTGGTGCCGCGACCCTGCGCGGAAGCGTGGTTGCGAGCAGGTCCCCGTCCGCCGTCAGGTCTGGTTGAAGCAGGATCCCGTGACCCTCGCGGCGCAGCTCCCTGATCCAGCTGTTGCCGATACCGCGCGCCGCGCCCGTCTCAACAGCCGCCAGGACACGCAGGGAGCTGTCGCGCCCGGCGCGCACGAGACGCTTGAGCTGATGCACCGTCTTTGCGTCGGCCAGCTCACCTCCGTCATCGATGAAGATGAACGCGGCTCGCTGCTCGAAGGCGCCGGCGTCCTGTTGCTCGAGCAGCTTCGTTGCGCTCTCGGCACAAGCCTCGGAGCCCGCCGCCTTGCTGGCCCACGGGCCACGGTCGCTCAGCGCGCTGCGCCGCGGCGCGAGGAGGTGAAATGACGCCTGCGGCTGTACTTGCCGGAGTCCGTGCAGCAGCGTGGCGAGCGTAGTGCTGCGTCCGCTGCGGTAAGGCCCGATAACCAGGAGGTGCATTTCCGAGAGGTCGACTTCGGCCGGAGCGAGCTCCTCGTCGCAGAGCCCGATCGTGATCGCCTCGAGAGTCGCTGACGCCGCAAGCGAATCGCGTGCGACCGTCGCCGGCAGCACTTCGATGCGCGGCGCGCGCACCGTTGCGTGACCGAACAAGGTCTGTATCGCCCGCTCCGGGTCGAGCATCGTCCCGTCGCTTGTCGGCACGGCGATCTGAAATTCCTTGCTGTCCTGCGTGAAGCCGCGGCCGGGCGGCAACTGGGCGCCGCGGATCGTCTTCGCATCGAGCCCCAGCGAGAGCATGTCCTCCTCGCTCGTCATGCGCAGAACCAGCCGCACGCCGATGTGCGCTGCAAGCGCCGCCGGCAGCGCTCCGCGTCGGGACGCCGTGAGAACCACGTGCACGCCGGCCGCGCGCCCGCCGGCAAGGATCTGCTGGAGCTGCTCGTATGGCGACTCGAAACCGGGACGGTCGTAGTGGTGCGCAAATGAGCCCAGGTCGTCGAGCAGCAGCACGACCCTCCCCGGCTCTGACCCCGGCAGAGCGCTTTCTCCGCGGCGATCCCCCTGCCACTCGATCCGGCGAAGCAGGGTTCGCAGCAGGCGCTGGACCCGCTCCTCGTCATTGACGGCGAGCACCCCTCCGCAGTGAGGCAACGCCTGGAGTGGCGCCAGGTTGCCGCTCGCCGCGTCGAGCCCGTAGATCGTGAGCCGATCGGGTTCGGCCGACGACGCCAACGCGATTCCGAGGCTCGTGAGCGCAGTGGTCTTACCGCTGTTGCCGGCCCCGAAGATCGCCGCGTGACCCGCTTTCTGCAAGTCGAGAGACAGAGGGTCCTGGCGCTGGAGATGCGGCAAATCGACGAGGCCGAATGCCACGGTGTCTGCGGCCTCGACGGTACCGGCGACGCGGTCGAGCGCAAGCGTCTCAGGCAGCGTCGGCAGCCAAGGACGCGGCGGGGCCTCGAGCCCCATCAGTCGCTGCGCTTCAGACGCCGCTTCCCCTAGCGCGACGAGATCGCTTTCGTTGTCACCATCGGCTGTGTCCCCGGCGGTTTCCCTCGCGTCGGCTAGCGTGCCGATCTCGTAGCGTTCGATGCGCAGGTCATGCAAGTCGGCGAACTGGGTGCTCCCGCTCACGTAGGCCGCCTGGAACTCGCGCAGCTCACCATGCCCGGTTCGTGCAAACGCCCGGCCGCGAGATCTCTCACCGCTCGGGATACGCGCAGCCAGAGGACTGGCGATCATGTCCTCGCTCTCGCCCTCCTCGGCGACTCGCAGCGCCAAGCGGAGGTTCGTGTTCGCTCGAATAGCCGGCGTAAACGCGTTGCGAAGTGTCTGAGCCGCAAGCACCATGTGGACACCCAGCGAGCGTCCGCGTTGAGCGATGTCGACGACGCCATCGACGAACTGCGGCACCTCCTCGCGCAACTTTGCGAACTCATCCACTGCGATGATCAGGAAGGGCGGCGCCGCGTCGGCGTCTCTTCGCAGCACCTCGCTCAGATCCTTGGCGCCCCTCTCGGCGAGCACGCGCTCTCGCCGCTTGAGCTCGGCGTCGAGCGAGATGAGTGCCCGCTCGGCTAGATGCTCGTCGAGATCGCTGACGATGTCGACCACATGGGGCAGCGACGCGCAAGGGGCAAAAGCAGCGCCGCCCTTGTAGTCGACGAGCAGAAAGGAGAGTCGATTCGGCGGTGCGCTCGCCGCGGCGGCTGCCACGAAGGTCCTCAGCAGCTCGCTCTTGCCTGAGCCGGTCGTTCCCGCGATCAGCGCGTGCGGACCTTCGCTACGCAGCTCGAGCGTCAGCGCTCCGTCTGCGCTCACGCCGACGGTCGAGCGAAGGTCGCCGCTCCACGTGGCCCACCGGTCTTGCAGCGCCTGCGCCGTCGGCGGCAGCAGGCCGAGCAGGCCGAGCAGGCCCACACGCCTTGGAATGTCACCGCCCCTAGCGAGCTCACCGATGTCGCGGATCGGAGCGAGCTGACGCGCAGTCGACTGCGCGAGCTCGATCGGGAGGGCCTCGAGGCTCACGTCATGGATCACCTCACCAGTGGCGACCTCGGTGACCGTGAGGACCGCACGGTCGGCCTCGCACTCGATGATCGCCTGCGTCTGACCGGGAAGGTCGCGGGAGTCACTGCCGAGCCAGACGATCGCGATTCCATGACCCTCGAGGTCACCCAGGGCGGCGCTCAGCAGCGAGCGATCTACGCCCGTCGCTTCGTCGATCAGCAAAAGCAGCTGGATCGGACGGGCGCTCGTGCCGGTTGCGGCGCGAGCCTGCGCGCGCCGCTGTTTGGCGAGGTCACGGATCTCGACGAGCAGTTGCTCTGCCTGTGCGCGACCGACCGCGATCGCCGCCGACTGCAGGCCCAACCGGTCAGGGCGAAGGTGTGGCAGCCACTTCAGCCACGACCACTCAGGTCCGTCGGACCGGTCGAGCGCGGCGAGCACGACGAGCTCGCCGGGACTGTGCAGCACGGAGGCTTGCAGCAGCAGCCAGCGCGCCAGGCCACTCGTCGTCGCCTGGGGTCCGGCGAGGCCGACCGTTCCCAACTTGCAGAGGTTCAGAACGCACGGGACCGATGGAAGGACGTGGCGCTGTGAGATGCGCTCCAACGCCTGCGCGCGAAGCTCTTGGTCTCCGCCGTCCTGCAGCTCAATGCGACCGCGCGAGCCCAGGTCGGCGACACCTACTCGCAGACACAGGAAGTCGGAGTCGGTCGGCCGCCGCTCCCATAGGGCGGGCGTCAGATCATGAACGCGCGAGATCAAGCTGGGCGCGTCGGGCGACTCCGCTCGCCGGTCGACTGCCTCCTTGGCAAGTGCCTCGTCGAGCTCGTGCAGAGTCTCCTCGAGACGACTGACGAAGTCGGCGATCTCGCGCGCGAACGACTTCTTGCCGCCGCGGCGGTCGCTGACGTAGGTACCGATCGCCATCAGCGGTGAGAGGCCTGCTATCGCAAGCATCACGGGACTCTTCAGCAGCACGAACAGCAGCACGCCGGCGCCGAGCGGCAAGAGCGAAGCGGCCAGCGGCAGACGCGCCTTACGACCGCGACTGGGGGGAGGCGGCAACGTGCGTTGATAGGGCTCCGCCGGCGCTTTGACCCGAGGTTTGCGGTTGAAAGCGAGCCGACCGTCACGCTGCTCGATTCCCGAGCGAGCGCCCGATTGCAGCTGTCGAACTCGGATCAGCGTGCGTCCCAGCTCGAGCTCGTCCTCCGCGCCGAGCGATCGATGCTCCTCCGCACGAAGCACCTGGCCGTTGATCGCCGTGCCGTTGCGCGATTCTGCATCGGCCACGCGCACGACGCCGGGCGCCACCACAAGTTCCAAATGACGCCGTGACAGCGACGGATCTGAGAGCGCTATGTCCACGTCCCCGCGCCCGACGCTGTAGGTGCCGTCGCCGAGCTCGAACCGCTGACCGGTGCATGGCCCGCCGGTGATCGCAAGCTCGACCCGCGCTGTGCCGCCGATCCGGGTCGGTTCCCGGCTGGGCGAAGCAAGCAGCAATCGGTCTCCCCACCGTATGTCCGCTTGGCTCAGCGGGACGTTCGAGTCGAGCTGCTCGCAGCGGCGCTCACACCAGAGGCCCGCACCGGGATTCGCTCCCAGAAGCCTCGCGGCTGCGGCGGCGAGCTCGCCAACGCGGTCGCTTCCCCCGGTGTGGACGACGAGGTCGAGCTCCTGCGCGCCGGCGCCGACCGACACGCGAAGTTCGAGTCTCGTCGCATCCTGCGCGATAGGTGTCTTGCTCGCCGAGCTCATCCCGGGTGATTCGCTCAGCGTGGGCAGCGAGTGTGCGTTCTGGCGCCCGGTCCGATGCAGCCCTGTCGAAGGACCTTGGCGCTGGCGGTCGCGATGTCGATCCCGTAGACCTTGAATCTTCCGACGAGCCCGGGTGACGTCGCCACGACTTCCAGGTGCGAGTGCATCGTGATCTTTAGATGCTCAGGGACGAAGACGGCTCGGTTTGCACGGGCTCTCGTTGTGAGCTGGATTGGAGAGCCAAGGCAGTCGCGGCAGCGAAGCGATAGCAACTCGCCCGATCGCGTGCCGAGCAGCACGATTCGCTTGAGCCGCAATAGCCGCGGCCGTCCCGGAACCGTCAGGCCGGCAAAGTACATCTGAACTGGTCCGATCAGACGGGCGCCGTGTGCGCCGGCGCGCTGCGGCGTGGTCGTGGCAGGGGCTACGGCAGACGATGTCGAGGTGGCCGGAGTGGGGGCGGTCGGAGTCCAGCTGACCTGCGCAGATGCTGTCGGATCTTGCGATGCGGCCACCCCCGTGCCGGGAAGATCCAGAAATAGATTGATGGTGTCCAGGCCGATGTTTGCTCCCACGTAGCTGATCGTCGCTTTGCCGGCGGCGTCAGTCGTGACGCTGCCCGATTTTGGATTCGCTCCGCCGATCGAGTAGACGAGCGATCGGCCTGCGTATGGAGTTCCGACGTTGTCGGTCGCCGTAATCGCGATCGTTGCCGTCTGCCCGGCAACCAGCGACTGCGTCGGTGGCGCAACTTCGAGCGTCAACGGCACCTGGGCGCGATTCACGATCGAGAAGCTCGTTCTCTGTCCCGGCGCAAGACCGCTTGTGAGGTACTGGTCCCAGCTCACACCCACCGCGTTGTCGATCAGATTCGTGTCGATCGTGTCAGCGAACACGGATGTCGCGGCCGCGGAGTTGCGGATCGCTTTCCAGATGACGGTGTCCCATTCACCAACTTCAAAGCTCGTCCAGGGCAGGGCGGGCGGAGCGGCTGCGACGAAGCCGCCTACGGTGCCGGATTCGGCATTCTGGCCGCCGATGAAGTCGGGGGGTCCTTCTTGATAGAAACCGCGTCCGAAATCACTGTTCGCGACGAGCAGGTCGCCGGCGGCGCTCGCGTGGAAGAACAGTGCTGCAGCCGGCGCTGGCGTAAGGGTCGAGGTCGCCGGCGTACCGGTGACGTTTTGCACTTCGTAGGTCGAGCTGAACTGTGGCGCACCGTCGACGTAGCTCGTGAACACGTTGATCACCGCGTAGTCCTGTCCTTCGACGGCCGCCTTGAAGCTCGTCACCTGCAGGTATGGATCGGAGGCGATGCCAGCCCCCGTTGGCGGGTATTGAGCGATCGGGGTGTAGGTCAAGCCGCCCGAAACGAACGCTATGCCCGGTCCAGCTGTTCCGTCGAAGCCGAAGACGGTCCCAGTCCCACCATGCTGCAGCGCTGGTGGATTGGGGCTGCTCGCGGGGAAGCTCAGGAAGAAACCGCAATCCCCAAGCGTGCTATTGGGTGGATAGAAGTTGACGCCAATTTCCGGGTAGTCCGATTGGCACTCGCCGAGCGAACCCACCGAGACGACCAGAGGTCCACCGGGGAGCGTGACAGAGCCTTCGGCACCCGCGGTCATAGGACTGCAGAGCGGCGAGAGTGCGACGATCGCTGTGATCAGGGCTGGCGCCAGCCGCAGCAAAGCTCGCGCGGACGATCTGACGACGGCGCGAGTCCGAAATCTTGCACGTCCAGTCATCCGAACGATCATGGCTGGCGAGACCCTACACTTGGGGCGACGGTCGTGCGAGCTGTAGCGCGTTTCAACGGCGGTCACCCTGAACAGTCGCACTCGTCCTTGCTGCAGCATGGCCGGATAGCATTCGTCTCATGACCTTGATCGACGTCGGCGCCATCCAGCTCGACTACGAACGCAGCGGCAAGCGCGACGGCCCGCCGCTCCTGTTGATCATGGGCATGAGCGGCACGTCGCTTCACTGGGGCGAGCCATTCCTCGAGCTGCTGCGCGCGGACTTCGACGTGATCGCCTACGACCACCGCGGCGTCGGCGCGAGCACGCCGCTCGACGGGCCGATCACGACGCGCGAGATGGCCGACGACGCCGCCGGCCTGCTCGCCGCGCTCGGCCTCGACGACGCGCACGTGATGGGCATCTCGATGGGCGGCATGATCGCGCAGGAGCTCGCGCTGAACCACCCGCAGCGGATCCGCACGCTGACGCTCGGCTGCACGTACTGCGGCGGCGAGGGCAGCGCGCTCGCTTCCGAACAGGACCTCTCGGGGCTCGTCGAGGCGATGGGCTCGGGCGACCGCGAGCGCTCGCTGCGCGCCGGCTGGGAGATCAACGTCTCTGCCGCGTATGCCGCCGACGAGGAGGCGTATGCGAAGTTCCGCGACATCGCGATTCGCCGCGCCGTCGCGCTGCCGGTGATCATGCAGCAGATGCAGGCCTGCGCCGCGCACGACACGAACGAGCGCCTGCCGCAGATTGCCGCGCCGACGCTCGTCATCCACGGCACCGAGGACCGGCTGCTGCCGGTGCAGAACGGCAAGCTGATCGCCTCGCGCATCCCCGGCGCGCAGCTCGAGATCTTCGACGGTGTCGGGCACCTGTTCTTCTGGGAGCGCCCCGAGCGCTCGGGCGAGTTCGTGCGCGCGCACGCCGCCGTTCCCGCTTAGGCGTGACCGGAGCGGACGGCTCGTTCGAGCTCGACTCAGGCGGCGTCACGCTGTCGGCGTCGCGTGCAGGGGAGGGCGTCCCTGTCGTGCTGCTGCACGGGCTCACGGCGACGCGCCGCTACGTCGTGATGGGCTCGCGCTCGCTCGAGCGCTCGGGGCACCTAGTCGTCGCCTACGACGCGCGCGGGCACGGACGCTCCGCGCCTGCGCCCGAGCCGGGCGCATATGGCTACGAGCAGCTCGCCGGCGATCTCGAGGCGGTGCTCGACGCGCTCGAGCTGCCGCGCGCCGTGCTCGCGGGCGCTTCGATGGGCGCGCACACGGCTTTGCGACTTGCATTGACGAGGCCTGAGCGCGTCGGTGGGCTCGTGCTGATCACGCCTTCGTTCGACCCCGACTTGCCGCGCGATGCAGAGTCGCTTGCCGGCTGGGACGCGCTCGCGCGCGGGCTGCGCGAGGGCGGCGTCGACGGCTTCGTGAGCGCGTACGACTTCGGCAAAGTGCCCGACGCGATGCGCGCGACGATCGAGACCGTGCTGCGCCAGCGCCTTGCTGCGCACGAGCACCCGCTCGCCGTCGCGGACGCGCTCGAAGCCGTGCCGCGCTCGCAGCCATTCGAGCGGATCGACGAGCTCACCGCGCTGAGCGTTCCGGCGCTCGTCGTCGGCAGCCGCGACGAGGTCGACCCCGGCCACCCGCTCGCCGTCGCCGAGCGCTACGCGCAGGCGATCGCGGGCGCGCAGCTGCTCGTCGAGGACGCCGGGCCGCCGCTGCGATCGCCGATCGCGTGGCAGGGCGGGCAGCTCTCGCGCGCGATCGCCGAGCTTGCGGTGCGCGCCGTCTGAACGCCGACGCTACGGCGTAGCGACGGCGATGTCCGCCCCGCGCAACAGCGCTGCGTAGCGGCCGCCGAGCTCGACGAGCTCCTCATGCGTGCCGCGCTCGGCGACCTGCCCGCCGTCGAGCACGAGGATCTGGTCGGCGTCGCGGATCGTCGAGAGCCGGTGCGCGATCGCGATCGTCGTGCGCCCGCGCGCGAGCTCGTCGAGCGCCTGCTGGACGGCGCGCTCGGTCTCGTTGTCGAGCGCCGAGGTCGCCTCGTCGAGGATCAGCACGGGCGGGTTGCGAAGCACCGTGCGCGCGATCGCCATGCGCTGCTTCTCACCGCCGGAGAAGCGGTAGCCGCGCTCGCCGACAGGTGTGTCGTAGCCGTCGGGCAGCGATGAGATCAGTTCGTGAATCTGCGCCGCGCGCGCGGAGTCTTCGATCTGCTCGTCGCTCGCTTGCGGACAGGCGAAGCGCAAGTTCTCGCGGATCGAGGCGTGGAACAGGTAGGTCTCCTGCGAGACGAGCCCGACCGTGTCGGCGAGCGAGGCGAGCGTCATGTCGCGGATGTCGACGCCGTCGATGCTGACGCTCCCGCGCTCGGGCTCGTAAAGGCGCGCGACGAGGTACGCGAGCGTCGTCTTGCCCGAGCCCGTCTCGCCGACGAGCGCTGTCGTCGTGCCGGCCGGGATCTCCGTGGTGATGCCCGACAGTGTCCACGGCGAGTCTGGCGCGTAGCGAAACCAGACGTCGCGCAGCTGCACGTCGCCGCGCACGTCGCTCATCGTCTGCGCATCGGCGCGCTCGACGATGTCGACCGGCAGGTCGAGGTACTCGAAGATCCGCCCGAACAGCGCCAGCGAGGTCTGGACTTCGAGCCCGACCGAGAGCAACGACTGGATCGGGAACAACAGGCGCGTCTGCAGCGTCGTGAAGGCGACGACGGTGCCGATCGAGATCGCGCCGGCGCCCGTCCCGTGGTCGATCCCGGCGAACAGGTAAACGAGCGCCGGCATGATCGCGAAGCTCATCTGCACCGAGGCCATCCGCCAGCGTCCGGCCATCCGCGAGCGCACCTCGAGGTCGGCGAGCTCGCTCGACTCCCCGCCGAAGCGGCGCACGAGCTCCGGCGAGCGGCCCATCGTCTTGCCGAGCAGGATGCCCGACACCGAAAGCGACTCCTCGACGAGCGTCGACATGTCGGCGAGGCGGCTCTGGCGCACCGCCTGGATGCGCCGGCGCTCCTCGCCTACGCGGCGCGTCAGCCAGACGAAGAACGGCAGCAGCACCAGCGAGAAGGCCGCTAGGCGCCAGTCGAGCAGGAACATCGCGACGACCGTCGCGACGACCGTCGTGACGTTCTGGACGATCGACGTGGCGGTCGAGGTGACGACGCTGTCGATGCCGCCGATGTCGTTGGCGATTCGCGACTGCACCTCGCCCGTGCGCGTGCGGGTGAAGAAAGCGAGCGACATCCGCTGCAGGTGCGCGTAGACGGCCGCGCGCAGGTCGTGCATCACGCGCTGGCCGACCTGGTTCGAGATCCACGTCTGCGCGACGCCGATCACGCTCGTGATGATCGACAGCGCGATCATTCCCGCGACGAGCTCGATCGCGAGCGTCGTGTCGTGGTGCGGGTAGGCGTCGTTGATGAATTCGCGCAGCAGGAACGGGCTGATCACGCCGAGCGCGGCCGAGACGAAGATCAACCCGAGCAGCAGGCTCAGGCGCGGCCGGTATGGCCGGAACAAGCTCGCGACGCGGCGCAGCGAGACGGGCGTCGAGGGCGTGTCCTCGGGTCGCAGCGCCGGGCGCGGGGAGTGGCGTCCTTCCCCGGAGCGGCCCTGCGAGAAGGGCTGACTGCTCATCGATTGAGCGTAGCGGCGGGCGGGGAGACGACGCTCGCGCGGGGGCGCGCTAGCGGTCCTCTTCGTCGTGCTCCTGCCGTCGCCACGTGATGAAGTTGCCGATGCTGAAGTGCGGCCCGCCGACGAGCTCCCAAGCTCGCTCGATGCCGATTAGGAAGCAGACGACGACGAGCACGCAGATCGTCTGCAGACCGCCTTCGCTGGCCTCGTTGCCGTCGAGTTCGATTGCCGCGACCAGCTGCACGACGAACACCGCGAACTGACCGACGAGGAAGCTGAGGTCACGCAGCTTGAAGCGCCCCGCACGCCAAGCAGGCGTCACGCCGAGCAGCGTGCGGGCGATGAACACGAGCCCGACGATCGCCAATGCCGTCGCGCTGCCGCCGACGTGGAAGCCGGGGACCAGCGACAGCAACGAGACGGTCAGCGCGTTGCTGAAGGCCGTCAGCGTCGCGGCGGCGCGCACACCATGGACCTCCGAGGCCTCGGGACCGAGCACGCGCTCGGGCGCGACCGAGATCGCGACGAACAGCAGACCGATCAGCGCACCGGCGACGCTCGCGCTCGCGACGAAGAAATCGTGGGCCGACTCGAGCGTCATCGCGCCATTATCGCGGCGCGGCGGAGCCTAAGTCCCTTTCACCACCACATGCGCCACGGCGTGGCGGTTGTAGGAGCCGCCGGTGCCGCCGGAGAAGCCGAGGTAGGCGCTGCTCGGCAGCGTGACCGCCTGGCTGAGCACCTGCGTGCCGTTGTAGAAGACCGTCAGCGTCGTGCCGTTCGTCGTGGTGATCTTGATTTTGTTGGTCGCGTTCTGCAGCGGCAGCGCGAGGTTCGCCGTCGAGAGCCAGTGCAGCGTGCCCGGTGCCGTCGCGGACGTCGGGCCATCGCTGATGCCGGCGAAGTTGTTCGACGGCGCGCCGGTGCCCTTGTACTCGTCGAGCGCGACGGCGAGGCCGTTGATCCCGCCGAAGCCGAGGCCGCCGCCTTCGGCGCCGAGCGAAGTGGGCAGCGCCCCGCGCGTGGCGTCGCCGAGGACGAAGGCGAGCCCGTCGGCGCCCGTGCCGCCGCCGATCGTCGCTTCGTATTCGACGGTCATGTTGCGCGGGTCGATCGCCTGCGGCCAGAAGGCGCTGCCGGCCTGGTGCGCCGTCGCAGGGGTGAGCGCGAGTTCGGTCGCGGTGAGCGTCGAGCTGCCGTTCAGCTGCCAGCCGCCGGCCGTCGGGTCGGGGATGCTCGTGCCGCTCTGCGCGGTGTAGGTGTTCGCGAACGCGACCGTGTTCGCGCCGGCGGCGAGGGCGAAGGCAGGGATCGTCAGCTGACCGGCGCTCGCGCTCAGCGTCACGGGCGCGCCGCCGTTGACGGAGGCCGTCGTGCTCCATCCGGTGCCGCTCGGCGCTGCCTCGGAGACGCTGCAGCTCGACCCGGCGACTGCGCCGGTCAATGTCGGGGTCGCCGAGGCTCCGTTGCCGAGCGCGGCTGTCGTAAAGCTCGATGGGCAGGAGCCGCTGTAGGTGAGCTGCGTCGAAGCTTGGCTCGAGCCGGACGGGGCGTTGATCGTGTTTGAGATTTTGAGGGTCGCGGAGGGTGGGGTCGCGGTGTAGGTGTTCGTGAACTGGATCGTGTTCGCGCCGCCCGAGAGTGCGAAGGCCGGAACGGTCAGCTTGCCGCCGGACGCCGTCAGCGCGATCGGCGCGCCGCCGTTGACCGACGCGGTCGTGCTCCAGCCGGTTTCGCTCGGCGCGGTCTCGGCGACGCTGCAGCTCGATCCGGCGACGGCGCCGGTCAGCGCCGGCGAGGTCGAGCCGCCGTTGCCGATCGCGGCGGTCGTGAAGCTCGACGGGCAGGTGCCGCTGTAGGTGAGCTGTGTCGCGGCTTGGCTGGAGCCAGATGGGGCGCTGACGGTGTTTGCGATTTTCAGCGTCGCCGGGGCCGGCGTGCCCGATCCCGACGCGACCACCACATGCGCCACGGCGTGGCGGTTGTAGGAGCCGCCGGTGCCGCCGGAGAAGCCGAGGTAGGCGCTGCTCGGCAGCGTGACCGCCTGGCTGAGCACCTGCGTGCCGTTGTAGAAGACCGTCAGCGTCGTGCCGTTCGTCGTGGTGATCTTGATTTTGTTGGTCGCGTTCTGCAGCGGCAGCGCGAGGTTCGCCGTCGAGAGCCAGTGCAGCGTGCCCGGTGCCGTCGCGGACGTCGGGCCATCGCTGATGCCGGCGAAGTTGTTCGACGGCGCGCCGGTGCCCTTGTACTCGTCGAGCGCGACGGCGAGGCCGTTGATCCCGCCGAAGCCGAGGCCGCCGCCTTCGGCGCCGAGCGAAGTGGGCAGCGCCCCGCGCGTGGCGTCGCCGAGGACGAAGGCGAGCCCGTCGGCGCCCGTGCCGCCGCCGATCGTCGCTTCGTATTCGACGGTCATGTTGCGCGGGTCGATCGCCTGCGGCCAGAAGGCGCTGCCGGCCTGGTGCGCCGTCGCAGGGGTGAGCGCGAGTTCGGTCGCGGTGAGCGTCGAGCTGCCGTTCAGCTGCCAGCCGCCGGCCGTCGGGTCGGGGATGCTCGTGCCGCTCTGCGCGGTGTAGGTGTTCGTGAACGCGACCGTGTTCGCGCCGGCGAGCAGGGCGAAGGAGGGGACGGTCAGCTGTCCGCCGGAAGCCGTCAACGTGATCGCGGAGCCGCCGTTGACGGAGGCAGTCGTCGTCCAACCGGTGCCGCTCGGCGCTGCCTCGGAGACGCTGCAGCTCGACCCGGCGACTGCGCCGGTCAATGTCGGGGTCGCCGAGGCGCCGCTTGCGAGCGCGGCGGTCGTGAAGCTTGACGGGCAGGAGCCGCTGTAGGTGAGCTGCGTCGAGGCTTGGCTCGAGCCCGACGGGGCGTTAACGGTGTTTGAGATTTTGAGGGTCGCGGAGGGCGGGGTCGCGGTGTAGGTGTTCGTGAACTGGATCGTGTTCGCGCCGCCCGAGAGTGCGAAGGCCGGAACGGTCAGCTTGCCGCCGGACGCCGTCAGCGCGATCGGCGCGCCGCCGTTGACCGACGCGGTCGTGCTCCAGCCGCTTTCGCTCGGCGCGGTCTCGGCGACGGTGCAGCTCGATCCGGCGACGGCGCCGGTCAGCGCCGGCGAGGTCGAGCCGCCGTTGCCGATCGCGGCGGTCGTGAAGCTCGACGGGCAGGTGCCGCTGTAGGTGAGCTGTGTCGCGGCTTGGCTCGAGCCCGACGGGGCGCTGATCGCGTTGGAGATCGACAGCGTCGCGGGCGCGGGCCCGGTCGGCGGCGCGTCGCCGGTGACGACGACGTTCGAGACTTCGTGGATGTCGGTCGCGCCGCCGGTGCCCCCGGTGAACCCGAGCAGCACCTTCGCCGGCAGGGTCGCGGTGCCGCTCAAAGTTTTCGTCCCATCGATGAAGACGGAGATCGCGCCGTTGAGGACTTCGACCTTGATGTGGTGCGTGGCGCGCAGGCTCGCGCTCGGCGTTGCGGTCGCGAGCCAGTGCAGCACGTCGGGGGCGCTCGTGCTCGTCGGGCCTTCGGTGAGGCCGACGAAGTTGCTCGACGGCGCGCCGGTGCCTTTGTATGTGTCGAACGCGACGGCGAGACCGGGGATCCCGGAGAAGCCAAGACCGCCGCCGCGCACGCCGAGCGCCGTGCTCGCGGCTTTGCTCGCGTCGGCGAACGTCAGCGTCTGCCCGTCGGCGCCCGTGCCAGACCCGATCGTCTGGTCGAATTCGACGATCAAGTGGCGGCTTTCGAGCGGCGTCGAGAAGAACGCGGAGCCGGCCGAGTTGGCGACGGCGGCCGTCGTGCGGATCGCGCCGGAGGTGATCGTCGCGGTGCCGTTGTGCGACCAGGCGCTGCCGGGCGCCGGCACGGTCCCTATTCCGGCAAAGGTGATTTCGTGCAGGCCGGTCGAGTCGTTGCCGTTGATCGGCCAGCTCGCGCTGGCGTAGCCCGGCGCGGTGGGGGTGAAGGCGACCGTCTCGGTCACCGACGCGCCGGGAGCGATCGTCGTGCCCTCGGGCAGCGACGTGGTGGCCGAGAACGCGCCGCCCGTCGGCGGCTTCGACTTCGTCAAGGCGACCGCCGTCGCGCCGGTGTTGGTGATCGTGAACGTCTTCGTCGTCGTGGCGCCAACAGCCGTGGGCGCGTATTCGAGGTGTTCGCCGGTCACCTGCAAGGCCCCGGCCGAGCCGGCGCTGCCGGCGAGCGCGATCGCTCCGTTGCCGGCGCTCGTTTCGAGTTCGATTTCATCCTCGTAGTTGCCTTCGGCGGTCGGGTCGAACGTGACGTTGATCGTGATCGAGGAGCCGGCGGCGATCGTGCTGCCGACCGCCGGCACGCCGGTCGCGCCGAACGGTGCGCCGGGCAGCTTCACGGCGTTGATCGTCAGCGGCGCACCGCCGACGTTCTGGAACGTCGCCCCGGCGGAGACGTGCCCGCCGATCGTCGTGCCCTCGAACGACAGGACCGTCGGGGTCTCGGCGAGCTGAGCGGTCGCCGCCTGGCCGGTGCCGGAGAGCGCGAAGGAGACGGTGCCTTTGTTCGTTTCGGCGGTGAGCGTCCCGCCGACTGGCCCCGACTGCGTTGGAGTGAACGTGATCGGCACCTGGATCGTCTGACCGGCGCCGAGCGCGGCCGGCAGCGCAGGCGTTGGCGTGCCGATCGTGAACTGCGAGGAGCTCGAGGTCAGCTTGCTCAGCGTCAGCGCGCTCGTCGCGGTGATCGTCAAGGTCTTCGTCGAGCTGTTGGAGATCGTCGTCGTCGGGAAGCTCGTCGCCGATCCGGTCAGCAGCGGCGTGACGGGGGAGCCGAAGCCGAGCACGTGACCGTCGCGTGTGCCGACGTACAGCCGGTCGGCGCCGACGCCGGGGGGCGCGAACTTCGAGGACGTGCCGATCGGCGCGCTCCAGCGCAGCACCGGTTTGCCGTTGACCGGGACGGGGTCATACGCGCGCAGCTGCGCGCCCGTGCCGGCGCCGCTCCCCGTCCAGATCATCCAGACGAGCGCCGAGCCGGATGTCGTCCCGTCGGAGGTGATCACGGGCATGCTCGAGGAGAAGCCGAAGGAGTCCGGCGAGCTCGCCTGCAACGAGATCGTCGGCTGCCCGGTGCCGGAGACGCCGTACTTGTAGACGCGCAGGAAGCCGGAGGAGCCGCCGGCGCTTTCGCCGCCGGAGGCGGTCGGGATGTAGATCCAGCCGCCTTCGCCGGGCCACACGCCGGGGCGCGACCACACGCCGCCGTAGGGGCCGATTCGCTGCACGACGTTGTCGGAGCCGCTTGGCCCCTGCATGAAGCCGCCGAGTTCGTCGCGGTTGAGCAGGTAGACGTAGCCGTCCTTGCCGACGGCGACGGCGAGGTTGCGCGCGCTCGCGGTGCCGAAGTATTCGCTGTTCAGGCCGGTGATCCCGCCGGAGGCGAAGTCGGCGTCCCACGTGTCGAGCTGATCGGCGTCGAACGGGGCGAAGAAGTCGACGGGTTTGAGCGTGCCGTCGGGCTGCACGTTGAGGCGCACGATCGACTCGCCGAACGTGTTCGGCGGGGACTTGCCGGGCGTCGGGCTAGTCGGAGCGCCGGTGTTGCCGGTGCTGACGAGTAGCGTGTTCGAGCCGTCGGAGGTGATCCCGGAGCCCGACTGCCAGATGCCGGCGCCGTTGCCGCTCGGAACGCTGACCCAGCGCGCCTTGACCTGCCCGGCTGTCGAGACGCCCATCACCCATCCCTGCCACGGCGAGGCGTCGCAGTCGGAGCCGAATGCCGCGTAGACGACGCCGTTCATCAAAAGCAGGCCTGGGCGCTGCAGCTCGCGCGTGGGCTGGAAGACCTGCGCGGGCGCGTTCTGCGCGGCGCCGGAGAGTTCGACGGGGAAGCCGGCCTTCTCTTTGCCGGTCGTGATGTCGACGGCGTCCATGTACCAGCGCGCAGCTCCGGAGCTGCCCGAGACGTAGGTCTTGTGCGTCAGGTAGGCGATGTTCGTGCTCGGGTCGATCACGGGCGTCGCGGTCACGCCGATGTTCGGCGCGAGGTCGCCGCAGCCGATGTCGGCGGCTTTCCACGGTGTGCCGAGTTCGAGCGCGGGCCAGCGCAGCGCGCCGGTCGCCGGGTCGAGCCCGTAGACCTTGTTGTTCTCGGTCGCGACGATCACGGTGCCGTTGGCGAGCAGCGGCTGGGCGTAGACCTGGCCGTCGACGGCCGTCGACCAGAGCTGGCCGAACGTGCCGCCGCTGACGAGCTGCGGCGTCAACGAGGGCTCGTCGGGGTACCAGCCGTCGCGCAGATCGTCGCCGGAGTTCGTGATGCCGGAGGCGAGCGCGGATGCGCCGCCTGTGAGCAGGGCGACGAACAGCACGGCGAGCAGCGCCGCCGTCCGGCCGAAGGTGCGAGAGGTCGTTGCCTCCGATCGGTTGAGCGCCCGGCGTTTCAACGTCAGGGTTCCCCCAAGCATGCGTGCCATTGAGTCTCCAGTGCGGCGGTAGCGGAATCCGTTCCGCTGACCGGTCGTGGTCGGAGCTTACGCGAGGTTCCGGGCGTGGTCAACGGCGGGTTTACGATCGACTCCGCGTTGCGCTCCCTCGGTCGGCAAGGGCGTCACCTCGGCAAGCGGGTCGATGGCGCGGCTCAGCGGCTAGATTTGGCCTGTGAACGCGACTACGGGGCTCTCGAGCGAGGAGGTGCGCGTGCTCGGGTGTCTGCTCGAAAAGCAGCGAACGACGCCGGATGTATATCCGCTCTCGCTGAACACGCTGCGGCTGGCCTGTAACCAGTCGACGAACCGCGACCCGGTCGTCGACTACGACGAGGCGACGATTCGCGACGCGCTGCATCGGCTGGAGCGCCGGCGCTTCGTGCGGCTCGCGAGCGGCAGCCGCGCGGCGAAGTATCGGCACCTGCTCGCCGAAGCGCTGCCGATGGACGAGGGCGAGCAGGCACTGATGTCGGTGCTGATGTTGCGTGGGCCGCAGACGCCGGGCGAGCTGAAGCAACGCGCCGACCGGATGCACGCGTTCGCGGACCTCGCGGCCGTGCACGAGACGCTCGAGCGGCTGATCGAGCGCGAGCTCGTGCTGCGGCTGGAGCGCCGGCCGGGGCAGAAGGAGGAGCGCTACGTGCAGCTGCTCGAAGATCGCGATGGGGACGCGGCCAACGTTGCCGACGGCGGAGGCGCAGATGTCGCGCCGGGGCGGCCGGGCGGGGAGCGCGAGGGGGCGGACGACGACCGTCCTTCGGCGCCGGCGCCTGGCGGCGGCGAGCTCGCGGAGCTGCGCGAGCGGGTGGAGCGCTTGGAAAGCGAAGTGGCAGAGCTTCGCGCGGCGATGCGCAATCCTTCTCCGAGCACGCCGCCGCGCCCCATTCATGATCCACCCCGCTTTGATCCTCGCCTCTAGCACCGACGCCGCGACCGGCGTGGGCATCCCGGTGGCGCTCGCGGCGGGGCTCGTCTCGTTCCTCTCGCCGTGCGTGCTGCCGATCGTGCCGGGCTACCTCTCGACGGTGATCGGCGTGACGCCGAACGACCTGAAAGAGGGCGTGGGCGTCAAACGCGTGCTCGTGCCGAGCCTGCTGTTCATCGCGAGCTTCTCGGCGATCTTCATCCTGCTCGGGCTCTCGGCGACGGTGATCGGCTCGTCGCTGAACGACCACAAACTGCTGCTCGAGCGGATCGGCGGCGTCGTGATCATCCTGCTCGGCGTCGCGTTCCTCGCGAGCCCGTTCGTGAATCTGCTGAACAAGGAGTGGCACTCGGAGTCGCTGATGCGCCTCGCCGGTCGCGGCGGGCCGCTCGTGGCAGGCGCCGCGTTCGCGATCGCTTGGACGCCCTGCACGAGCATCACGCTCGGGGCGATCCTCACGCAGGCGGCGGTGTCGAACTCGGCCGCGCATGGGGCGCTGCTGCTGGCGTTCTACTCGGCGGGGCTGGCGATCCCGTTCTTGCTGATCGCGCTTGCCTTTGAGCGGATGACGAATGCGCTTGCCGTGGTCAAGCGGCACTTCCCGGTGCTGATCGGGGTTGGTGGGGCGGTGATGATCGTGCTCGGGGTGCTGATCTTGACCGGCGAGTTCACGGTGCTGAACTCTGAAGCCAATAGCTTGCTGCAGGGGACGGGGCTGGACGTTTCGGGGGTTTAGATAGTTACGCTGGCTCGGTGAGCATGCGCAGGTATCTATTAGTGTCCGGATACCAGCGGAGCGGCGTCCTTGGCATCAAGCTTGCGTAGCGCTCAGTGGCGCTCGGATCCGGATTTATGATGTCGATATAGCGAAGGTTTTCGTTCTTAAACGCTGCCCGCTGGAACAGCTTCTCAGCCTCAATATCTGCTTGAGGAAGTGAGTAGCCGTAGAAAATAATTCTGTCTGCAGTTTCAAGCTCAGTGCGGGCGTCGCCCCAGACCGTAGGAATAAAGTTTTCGATGAGTGCCTGCTTCCCGTATACCGGAGGAATTATGACCGGCCACATGTACCAGCTTGAACGCCCGCGTTCTCCTTCTCGGGTAAAGCGCAACTGACTCGGTACGGCGCGCCTACGCGAAATCTGGACCGGGGGTGCTTTTCCGTTGCCAGCCAGAATGCGACGGCTTGGCTTTCGTCCGTTCATCCGGACAAGCCAGTTGATCGATCCGTGGAGCTTCAAGATTTTGAGGCGTTTTCCGCCGTCGCAGCTCGATGCATGAGCCGGGAAGAGATTCGTCGCACTGGTGCTCATGACGTTGTGATCCTGACTGAAGGAGCCGTAGCCGTGCTCAAGGCACCATGATGGTCGTAGAGCTACCCGCTTATAGATCTCGTTCTCGATCACGAGGTCCTGATTGAAGGTGACGAGAGTGACTACATCTGAGCGTTTGACAGTCTCGGCAATCAAGCGCCCAACCGGTGCGCCCTGTCGACGGGGCTCGATCATCCAGTCGGTCGTGTCGCTAATTACACGTCGGTAAATGTCGATTAGCGACGTGTAGGCGCCCGCGACTCGTCCGGTCGAATTGGGCTCTGCGACGAAGTCAAAGAATAGGTCCTTGAAAAATTCCTCCATCCCGACGGGGGCCGACTGCTTGTCAAACGGCGAGCCTGCTGGAAGTCCGTCTGCATACTGTCTTAGGTCGGACGAAACACCTACTTCGAGTGCCCGAATCTTACGGAAGAATGTCGAGTCAAGTGGAGGGTTGCGATCGGTTAGGCGTTCGCTGTGAAAATATAGAGCGTTTGCCAGAGTCGCACCTGCTCCAAAAACTAGGCATGTACGCATGCGGGTAGTGTGCCAGGTTCATCGTTCCGCGGGCGATAGATCAAGGCGACGGCTTAGATACTGCCCTTCCCAGCTTTCCTGATTCCGCTTCGCATCCAACACGAACGGCGACCACCCAATCGCCTTGACGATCCACCTGTTGATCGTCGACTCGGGCTCGGGCAACGGCCGCAGCACGTCGACGAACAGCACGACGCGCGTCTCGTCGGTGTCGTTCCAGACCTCGTGGTTGAACGTGTCGTCGAAGACCATGCTCTTGCCGGCTTCCCAGTGGCGGAAGTCCTCGCCGACGCGGATCCGGCAGGACTCGGCGTCTTCGGGCACGACCAGGCCGAGGTGGTAGCGCAGCACGCCCTTGTACGGGCCGCGATGGTCGAGGATGTGCTTGCGCGGCGAGAGGATCGAGAACATCGCGGTCGTCATGCCGGGGATCTCGCGCATCAGGGCGGCCGTCTTCGGGCACATCTCGACGCCGAGCTTCGCCTCGAAGCCGTAGCCGTAGAGGAAGAACGTCTTCCAGCGGTCGTCGTCGGTGATCTCGATCTGGTCCTTAGAGATGTCCTGGAAGTTCGCGAGCGCGTCGCGGTCCTCGAGCAGCCGCTCGGCCTCCTCGCGGATCGTCTCCCAGTTGTCCTCGATGTGCTGGACCCATGGAAAGCGCTCGAGCGGGAAGAACGTCGCGTCGCCGACGAGCGAGCGCTTGCCGATGAAGCGCTCGATCGGTGCGAGGATCCGCTCGCCGACGGCGATCGTCGTCTCGACCGTACGCTCCCAAAGCGACTTGGACACGTTTCGCGCTCCTGTGCTGGCTTGCGGCGTTCGAGCGGTCGCGGGCGACCGCGGAACTCAGCCTAGCGACCTTTGCGAGGTTTATCCCGCCCGAGCGCGGGTATCCCCGGGCGCAGATCGAATGGCTCGCAGCGCGTACCGAGCGCGAGCCGGATGCGGCGCACATCGCAGAGGGCGATGTGCCGAACCTTGCCACCCGAGCGGTCGCTGGACCGCGTCGACGAGGAGGATAGATGCACGTACCCGGAAAGCTCTTGCCAGCCGCTGCCGTAAGCGCCCTAGCGGTGCTTACGCTGGCGCAATCGGCCGCGGCGTTCGCACCGGCAGGCTCGACGCCGCTGCGCACACGCGGCTCGAGCGATCAAGGCGCCGCCACGCAAACGCGCACGATCACGCTGACGCTCGCGCCACGCGACGCTACCGGCCTACGCGCGTTCGACGCGCAGCCGGGCCACGCGCTGCTTACGCCGGCGCAGTTCGCGGCACGCTTCGCGCCAAGCCAGGCAGCGGTCGGCGCGGTCGAATCGTGGGCAGCCGCGCACGGGCTGCAGGTCGCGAGCGTCTCGTCGGACCGTCTGCTCGTGCAGCTCTCCGGCTCGACGACAGCGCTCGGCTCGGCGCTCGGCGTCTCCTTCGACCGCTTCCGCGCGGCCGACGGCTCCTCGTACGTCTCGAGCACCGGCGCGGCATCGCTGCCGGCGTCGCTGGCTTCCACGGTCACGGCTATCTCTGGGCTTTCGGACCTCTCACGCGCACAGCTCGACATCGCGCACCGCTCGGGCGCGGCGACGCCGGGCCTGAACATCCCGGCGAGCTACGGCCCGCAGGAACTGAGCTCGCTGTACGGCGCATCGGCGTCGCAGACGGGCACCGGCCAGACGGTCTCGGTGATCGCCGAGGGCGACCTCAGCCAGCCGAAGCGCGACCTCGCGCAGTTCGAGAGCCACTTCGGGCTGCCGGCGGTGACGTGGAACCAGATCGACGTCGGCAAGACGAGCTCGGACACCGAAGGCGATGACGAGTGGGACCTCGACACGCAGTACTCGACGGGCTTCGCGCCGGGCGTCAAGCAGGTCAACGTCTACGTCGGCCCGTCGCTCGAAGACGAAGACATCCTCGCGACGGTCGACCGCTGGGTGACCGACGACGCGAGCTCGCAGGCGAGCTTCTCCGCGGGCGAGTGCGAGCTGCTCGCGAAAGCGTCGGGCTTCACCGAATCGCTCGACACGGTGCTCGCGGAGGCGGCGGCGCAGGGCCAGACGCTGTTCACCTCGAGCGGCGACACGGGCTCGCAGTGCCCGCTGCTGATCGGGCTCAACGGCTTGCCGCTCGGCCTGCCGGGCGTCAACTACCCGGCTTCGAGCCCGGGCGCGATCGGCGTCGGCGGCACGACGGTGCTCGGCGAAGGCCCGAACGAGATCGGCTGGTATGCGGGCGGCGGCGGTACGAGCGCGATCGAGGCGACGCCGAGCTGGCAGCAGAACGCCGGCGGCAGCTTCCTCGGCCTGCAGCGCGGCGTGCCCGATGTCGCGCTCGACGCGGATCCGAACAGCGGCTACGACGTGATCGTGGGCGGCGAAGAAGAGGTCATCGGCGGCACGAGCGCGAGCGCGCCTTCGTGGCAGGGCATCTGGGCGCGGGCGCAGGGCGCGCACGGCGGCACGCTCGGCTTCGCCGGGCCGGTGATCTACGGCGAGCCCGAAACGGCGTTCAACGACATCACGATCGGCGCGAACGGCCTGTTCGCGGACACGCCTGGATGGGACTACGTGACGGGACGCGGCACGCCTGACATCGCGGCGTTCGTGGCCGGCGCCTGAGCGCCGGCTCAGACTCCTGACCCATAGGCCGGCGCGTCGCAAGACGCGCCGGCCGCCTCGTCTGCGCACGCAACGGCGCGATCCTGCAGGTTCGGATTCGCCGGGCACGAGCGACGACGGCGTGCCTAGACTTGCGCGATGTCGAAGCAGCCAGGGCACAGGGCGGCGTGAGCTCGCGCAGGCCGCTCTCGACGCGGTCGGCGGCACGACGGCGCCGCCGGCTCCGTCGCCGGCGCATCTTCGCGCTCGCGATTGCGGTGGCAGCGGTTACGGCCGTCGCGGTGCTCGCAGTCACGCTGCTCGCAGGCGCAGACACACACGGCGCACGGCTCGTGCGCTACTCGATCGACAGCCGCCTCGTCGGCGGCAAGTCGCTCGCGCAAGTCGGCGTCGTGCCGCCGGGCGACGCGCTTGGCCGCCGTCCGCTGCTCGTCTTCCTGCACGGCAAGGGCGGCGAGGAGGAATCGAACCTGAACAGCGAGCTGTTCGCGGCGCTCGCGAAGCTCGGGCCGCGCGCTCCGGACATCGTCTTCCCGAACGGCGGCGAAGACTCCTACTGGCACGACCGCGCGGACGGCAAGTGGGGCAGCTACGTGATCCACGAAGTTATCCCGCAGGCGCTGAAACGGCTTGACGCGGACCCGCGCAGGGTCGCGATCGGCGGCATCTCGATGGGCGGCTTCGGCGCTTACGATGTCGCACGGCTCGATCCGGGGAGGTTCTGCGCCATCGGCGGGCACTCGGCGGCGATCTGGCGCAGCGGCGGCGAAACGGCGGCGGGCGCGTTCGACGACGCCGAAGACTTCTCGCGCCACGACGTGCTCGGCTCGGTCGAAGCGACGAATCCGTATCGGGGCAAACCGCTGTGGCTCGACGTCGGCACGGAAGACCCGTTCAGGTCGGCAGACACGGAGCTCGCGCACGATCTGCGCGAAAAAGGCGATGCGTGCACCTCCACGTCTGGCCGGGTGCGCACGAAGGCAGCTACTGGCGCAGCCACTGGAACGAATATCTGCGCTTCTACGCGAGCGCGCTCGCGCGCTGCTGAGCCGAAGCATCCGCACTGCGCCCTATCTTCGGCAACCTGATGCCGGAGCAGCCAGAGAACAGGGTCGCGCTCGTCACTGGCGCGGCGAGCGGGATCGGCCGCGCGATCGCGCTCGCGCTCGCCGAGGACGGCTGCGCGGTCGCGATCGCGGACCTGCAGGAGGACGCGGCCGGTGAGGTTGCGCGGGAGGCGCAAGCGGGCGGCGCGCATGCGCTGGCGCTGCGGATCGACGTTACGGACACGGCATCGGTCGCAGCGGCGGTCGAGCAGGCGAGCGAGTCGCTCGGGCCGATCGCGGTGCTCGTCAACTGCGCGGGCTGGGACGAGCTGAAGCCGTTCCTCGAGACCGACGAGGCGTTCTGGCGCAAGGTGATCGCGATCAACTACGAAGGCTGCCTGCGCGTGACGCACGCGGTGCTCGGTGGCATGGCCGCGCGCGGCTACGGGCGGATCGTCAGCATCGCCTCGGACGCGGCGCGCGTGGGCTCATCGGGCGAGGCGGTCTACGCGGGCGCGAAGGCGGGCGTCGTCGCGTTCAGCAAGACGATCGCGCGTGAGCACGCGCGCGACGGCGTGACGGCGAACGTCGTCTGTCCGGGGCCGACGGAAACGCCATTGCTGCAGGGCATGGCCGAGCAGGCGCCGGACAGCGAGCGGCTCGTCACGGCGCTCTCACGCGCGGTGCCGATGCGCAGGCTCGGGCAGCCGCAGGACGCGGCCTTGGCCGTCGCGTTCCTCGCGTCAGAGCGCGCGGGCTACATCACGGGCCAAACGCTCTCGGTCAGCGGCGGGCTGACGATGGCGTGAGCAAAGCGAGCACGAGGGAGTGAGTCGATGGATGAGCTGACGGACACGACGTACGTGGTCGAGGACGGCCTTTGCTGGATCACGATCGAGCGACCGGAGCGCTACAACTCGTTCACGGCGCACACGGTCGACGAGCTGATCGGCTGCTTCAAGCGTGCATGGGCGGACCCGCAGGTCGGCGTCGTCGCGCTGACGGGCGCGGGCGAGAAGGCATTTTGCACGGGCGGCGATCAGAAGCAGCGCGCGGAGACGGGCGACTACGGCCCGTCGCAGACGGGCCTGTTCGAGATCGAGGGCCTGCACCGCGCGATCCGCGACATCCCGAAGCCGGTGATCGCGGCGGTCAACGGCCTGGCGATCGGCGGTGGGCACGTGCTGCACGTGATCTGCGACCTGTCGATCGCGGTCGAGGATGCGCGCTTCGGCCAGGCGGGGCCGCGGGTGGGCTCGTTCGACGCGGGCTTCGGTACGGGCTTTCTCGCGCGCGTCGTGGGGGAGAAGCGCGCGCGGGAGATCTGGTTCCTCTGCCGTAAATACGACGCGCAGGAGGCCGAGCGCTGGGGCCTCGTCAACCGCGTCGTGGCGCGGGCGGAGCTGCGCGCGGAGGTTCGCCGCTACGCGGATGACATCCTCGCGCTCTCGCCGACGTCGCTGCGCTTCCTCAAGCAGTCGTTCAACCAGGACTCGGAGCACCTCGCGGGACAGGCGGCGCTCGCGTTCAGCGGCCTGCACGAGTTCGTCGGCTCGGATGAGGCGCAGGAGGGCGTGCGAGCGTTCGAGCAGAAGCGCAAGCCGGACTTCGCGCCGTACCGCGCTCGCGCGTCGGAGATCGTCTAGAACGCAAAAGGGCCCCGCCTCGCGGCGGGGCCCTTTCGTTACGTCGTCCGGTCTAGTTTGGTCTGGCTACGCGGCCTCGCGGAGCGCCGCGAGCTCGGGCGACTCGGCGAGCTTCTTCAGCGCGCGCTGCTCGAGCTGGGAAGCGCGCTCGGCGGAGAAGCCGAGCCTTTTGCCGATCGCGGTGAGCGTCTGCGGCTCCTCGCGCCCGGTGCCGAAGCGCAGCGTCAAGACGGTGCGCTCGGTTTCGGGCAGCGACTCGATCGCGCGGTGCACGATGCGCTCGCGCTCGTTGTCCCATGCGGTCTCCTCGGGCGCCTCGGCGTCGGAGGGGAGCAGGTCGCCGAGCGCGGTGTCGCCGTCTTCGCCGATCTGCTGGTCGAGCGAGACGAGCGCGGCGCGCTGGTGGCGCACCTCCTCGACCTGCTCGATCGGCAAGCCGGTCTCCTCGGCGAGCTCCTCGATCGTCGGCTCGCGACCGAGCCTGACGGACAGCTCACGCTCGACACGGCCGACCTTGCGCGAACGCTGGGCCACGTGCACGGGCAGGCGAATCGTGCGTCCTGAGTTCTCGAGGCCGCGCTGGATGGCCTGGCGGATCCACAGGGTTGCGTATGTGGAGAACCTGAAGCCCTTGCGCCAGTCGAACTTCTCGCTCGCGCGGATCAGGCCGAGCATGCCCTCTTGGACGAGGTCGCCGAGCGGCAGGCCCTGGTTCTGGTAGCGCCTGGCGTTCGAGGCGACGAGGCGCAGGTTGGAGTTGACGAGCAGTTCCTTGGCGTGCAGGTCGCCGCGCTCGATGCGCTGTGCCAGGTCGATCTCCTGGGCCGGCGTGAGCAGCGGGTAGCGGCGCGAGTGCGCGAGCAGCTGGTCGACTGCCTCGGGGATGAATGTGTCGGGAGTGCTCAGATCGAGCTTCTCGATCGGGCTGTCGAGCCGGTCGGGCGCAGCGGCCGTCGCACCGTCTGTGACGGTGGTCTCGGTCTCGCGCTCCGCGTTCTCGGCGGAGGCCGGCGGGTCCATCGTGGGGGCTGAACTTGCTGGGGAGTCTGACATTTCTGAACCTTCTAATCCGATGCTTGGAGTCGGAATTCTACACCGCGATAGTTGCGTTGTCAATTATATTCCGAAGGGCACGCGATACGGGGGGTTCGTTCGACGTTCCCTATGCAACTACCTGCCCGTAAAGGCCGAAAGTATGCGGCGTTATCGCTATGTAACCCGTCTGAGGGGCGAAGCGCTCGGTGTGCTGAGAGGCTGCCGAACTTTGTGCTTAAGCGCTTATCGGTACATACGCCGGGTGGCTGAATTGGTTGCACGAGACTCGGCGAATAGCGGCTGTCGGCGGCGAACTGGGCCGATCTGCCGGCCACCGTGGGTCACCCGGCTCGATTAGCCACCGCCAGGGGGCGGTGCGAGGAACGCGACACGCCGGCAGGGAAGGTTCGCGCGGCGTTTGCGTCTGAAAGGTCCAAGCAGCGATTCGACCGAGCAAACAGGAGGCCACATGACCCGACCACTAGCCCTCGCGGCGAGCGCGACCGTCGCCGCGGCGCTGCTCGCCGGCTGCGGCTCGAGCAGCAGCTCCAGCAGCAGCTCGACGGCCGCATCGACGGCGGCGAGCACGCCGGCGCAGACGCAGAGCACGGCGGCGTCGACGAGCGCCGCCGCGGCAGCGCCGGGCGTCGCGGTGGCGACGAAGCAGAGCAAGCTCGGCACGATCCTCGCGGCGGGGCCGAAGCACTTGACGGTCTACATGTTCGAGGCCGACAAGGGCACCAGCTCGGCGTGCAGCGGCGCGTGCGCGAAAGCGTGGCCGCCGGTGACGACGGCGAGCGATCCGACGGTCTCGGGCAGCGCGCTCAGCGCCGATCTCGGCACGACGATGCGCTCGGACGGCACGAAGCAGGTCACGTACAAGGGTCACCCGCTGTACTTCTTCGAGAAGGACGAGGACTCGGGCGATGCCTACGGACAGGGCTCGAAGGCGTTCGGCGCGGGCTGGTACGTGCTGAAGCCGAACGGCAGCAAGGTCGACGACGACGATGACTCGGGCGAGAAGGACTCGGGCGAGAAGTCCTGACGCCGGCGAAAGCTTCCTTGGCCGGGGTCCGAGAGGGCGCCGGCCGGGGAGGGGGACGAGGAGGAGGAACGCACCGCGGGGGGCGGCCGCATCTGGCAGCGGCCGCTCTCCCGGGTGCTCGATCTTCGCCAGACCGTCAGTCGACGGGCGCGCCGTTGGCGCTGAGCACGACCTCGATGTTGCCTCGCGTGGCGTTGGAGTAAGGGCAGACCTCGTGCGCGGAGCGAACGAGCGCGACGGCCTGCGCGTTGTCGTCGATGCCGGGCAGCGTCACGTGTAGCTCGACGGCGATGTTGAAGCCGCGCTCCTCGGTCGTGATCAGCGCGACCTTCGAGTCGATCGCGACGTCTCCGGTCTCTTCCTTGTTGCGCCGCGCGACGGTGCCGAGCGCGCCCTCGAAGCAGGCTGCGTAGCCGACGGCGAAGAGCTCCTCGGGATTCGTGCCGCCGCCTTCGCCGCCCATCTCGGCGGGCAGGCGCAGATCGACCTCGAGCGCGCCGTCGCCGGTGCGCCCGTGCCCGTTCGCGCGCCCGCCCGTGACGTGCGCCTCTGCGGTGTAAAGAGCTTTCGCCATCCGTCCTCCTTATTTATGGGTTGTCTTTTTTGCCTCAAGCCGAACGCCGCGCTGTGCGACGGACTGGATCTCGAGCAGCTCGCCGCCGGTGTGATCGACTTGCAAGGTCGTGTGGTCGAGCGCGAAGCGCTCGTGCAGCATCGCCTCCATCTCGCGTCGCGCGGCGTGGCAGTTGCTGTCGCTGCCGACAAGCACGTGTGCGGAGAGCGCGGGGAAGCCGCTCGTGATTTCCCAGACGTGCAGGTCGTGGACCTCGACGACGGCCGGCTGCTCGACGAGCGCGCGGCCGATCGCCTGCGGGTCGAGGTCCTCGGGGGCGGCCTCCATGAAGATCCGCGCGGAGGCTTTCACGAGCGCGACGCCGGAGCGCGTCATCAACGCGGCGATCAGCAGCGAGACGATCGGGTCGGCGCGCTGGAAGCCGGTCGCGAGGATCACGATCGCGGCGATCGCGGTGCCGATGAAGCCGTACAGGTCGGTCAGCAGGTGCTGGAAGGAGCCCTCGACGTTGAGGCTGTCGCGGTTGGCCTTCGCGAGCGTCCAAGTCGCGGCGAGGTTGACGAGCACGCCGATCAGCGCGACGGCGAGGATCAGCCAGCCGCGCACGACGGGCGGGTCGAACAGGCGGCGGATGCCCTCGTAGGCGATGAACGCGGCGAGGATCAAGAGCGTCACGCCGTTGGCCTGCGCGGAGAGGATCTCGACGCGCCTGAAGCCGAACGTCATCGCGCCCTTGGCGGGACGCGCGGCGAGCGAGATCGCGAGCAGCGAGAAGCCGATCGCGGCGGCGTCGGTGAGCATGTGCCCGGCGTCTGAGAGCAGCGCGAGCGAGTGCGCGACGACGCCGACGGCGACCTCGACGGCGAGGAACGCGAGGATCAGCGCGAGCGCGACGGCGAGCTTCGAGCGGTCGGCATCGGCGCGGACGGCGTGCGAATGCCCGGCGTGTTCGTGGCCCATGCGCTCACCATACGCACGTTCGCGCGCGCCGTCCGCCAAGCGCGGCGTTCGGCTCGAGGAGAGCGCTGCTTCGGCCGCTCACGCGCTGAATAGGCTCTAGCGATGGCGGCGAGGGCTGAGAGCAAGGAGTTGCCGGCGCCGAAGGCCGCGGGGGCGATGACGCCGCGCCGCACGACGCTCGTCTCGATCGCGGCGGCGGCGTTCCTCGTCGCGCTGAAGCTCGGCGTCGGCCTGGCGACGGGCAGCCTCGGGCTGATCTCGACGGGCATCGAGTCGAGCGGCGACGTGATCGCGGCGGTGCTGACGTTCTTCGCGGTGCGACTCGGCGGGCGACCGGCGGACCCGGAGCACCCATACGGCCACCGCCGCGCGGAGAACCTCGGCGCGCTCGGCGAGGCGTCGATCCTGATCGCGGGCGGCGTGTTCGTCGCGGCCGAAGCGATCGGGCACCTCGCGCGCGACTCGGCGCCGCCGCGGATCCACTGGTACCAGTTCGCGGTGCTCGCGGTCGCGCTCGTCGTCGACCTCAGCCGCACGATCGTCTCGCGCCGCGCGGCCGAGCGCTTCTCGAGCGCGGCGCTGCGCGGGAACGCGTTTCACTTCGCGGGCGACATGGCGGGTTCGATCGCGGTGCTCGCGGGACTGCTCGCAGTCGACGCGGGCTTCGCGCAGGGCGACTCGGTCGCGGCGCTGTTGATCGCGGCGATCATCTGCGCGGCGGGCGCGCGGCTGATCGGCGAGAACGCGAACGTGCTGATGGACCGTACGCCGGCGGAGGCGCGCGAAGCGGCCGAGCGCGCGATCGACGCGCTCGGCGGCGACATCGAGCTGAGCCGCCTGCGCCTGCGCGAGTCGGCGGGGCGCTACTTCGCGGACGTCGTCGTCGCGGTCCCGCCGGGGCAGGCCGTCGTCGAGGGCCACCAGGCGGCGAACCGGATCGAGGAGGCCGTCGAGCGGGCGCTGCCGGGCAGCGACGTCGTCGTGCACGTCGAGCCGCGCCGCAGCGGCCTCGACTTGCGCGAGCGGATCCTCTCGATCGCGCTCGCGGAGCCGCTCGTGATGGAGGCGCACGACATCACGATCTTCGAGCAGCAGGACTCGGTCAACGTCTCGCTGCACCTGAAGTTCCCGGCCGAGCTGCCGCTCACAGAGGCGGCGGAGATCGCGGACCGCGTCGAGCGCGCGATCCTCGCGCGCCCGCGAGTGTCTGCGGTGCAGACGCACCTCGAGCCGCTCGAGCGCACGCTCGCCTCGCGCGCGGCCGACATCAGCGCGGATCTGCACGCGACGCGCGAGATCGAGCGGCTCGTGCGCGAGCGCACCGAGCGCGAGCCGAAGCGCGTCAAGCTGCTCTCGACGGAGGCCGGGCGCGTCGTGTTCCTCACGCTCGACGTCGACGCGACCGACTCGCTGACGGCCGCGCACCGCCTCGCGAGCGAGCTCGAGGAGGAGCTGCGCCAGCGCGTCTCGGGCATCGCCGACGTCGTGATCCGCACGGAGCCGTAGGCCGCGGGAAGGTTCTGCGCCGGCCGGGGTCTCGTGGGTATGGAGATCGACGACGGGAGGACGATGCGGATGCGCAGCTCAGCGGACGGCAACTCGAACGCGGCGCGATCGGGACGGCGCACCGTCCGCCTGTGGCACGTGGCTGCGCTTGCGGCACTGCTCGCGGGAACGATCGCGGCGACGGCGCTTGCAACCAGCTCTGCGCTGACGCTCGGCTCAGCGACGAACGCGACGGTCGGCAAGCCGGTCGTGATCAGCTCCTCAGGCCGCACGCTCTACGCGCTCAGCCCGGAGACGAGCAAGCGTCTGCTGTGCAAGAGCGCCGAATGCTTCAAGGTCTGGCCGCCGGTGACGGTCAAGTCGAGCAAGGTCAAGCTCAAGGCGGCGAGCGGCGTGCAAGGTCGTCTTGGGATCGTCAAACGCAGCAACGGCACGCTGCAGGTGACGCTGCGCGGCGAGCCGCTCTACCGCTTCTCGGGCGACAGCGGCAAGGGCCAGGCTCACGGCCAGGGGATCGAAAGCTTCGGCGGCAAGTGGCACGCTGTGACGGCGTCGAGCAGCGAAGCGACGAGCGCGCCGCCGACGCCGCCGAGCATGCAGCCCGAAGCACCGAGCTATCCGGCGAGCACGCCGGCGTCGTCACCGAGCACAGAACCGAGCCCGCCGGTCACGACGACGCCGATAGCTCCCACGACGACGACGCCCACGCCGCCGCCGTACACATACCCGGCCTACTGACGCCGAACAAATCGCGAGGTAGAGCTTGACCCGGCGGCTGAATCGGACTCAGCAGGTCTCGGGCTTCGACGGAAGCGGCTACTCGGGGGCTTGCTCGACTCGGCGAGGCCCGGCGCGCTCGTCCTGCTCGTAGCCGGCGAGCTGCGCGGGCACGAGGGCGAAGAAGCCGGCGCCGATGAAGACGAACAGCGCGACGACGCCGATCCCGTGCGCCCAGCCGGCTTCGGCGACGGTTAGGAAGCCGAAGCCGGCGAGCAGCGCGGCGCCGGCGATGCGTGCGAGCAGATCGGTGCGCGATGCGGCGATCAGCGCGAGCAGGCCGGGGCGGTCCACGGCGCCGTCCGAGCTTGCGGCGGGTCCCTCGCCGTGGTCGAGGCGCCCGCGCAGGGTGAGGCGGAACAGCAGCGCGAGCGAGGGGAACAGGATCGTCGCGCCGCCGAGCACGGCGATCACGACGAGCACGAGCGTGTCGTGCGGCGCGGCGGCCTGCTGAACGGTCAGCCCTTTGAGCAGCAGCGGGCGCTGCGCGAGCGCCCAGCCGGCGATCACGGCGGCGACCGCCAGCGCGGCGCTGTAGCGAGCGAGCTCGAAGTTGCGCTTGACGACGAGCGCGAGCGTGCCAAGGCCGGCGAGCGCCGAGACGATCGCGGCCGCGAGCGCACTCCCTCGCAGCAGTCGCACGTAGAGGAAGTGCGCGTCCGCGTGCAGCACGACCAGCCCGGCGACGGCGAGCAGCCCCGCGAGTGCGCCCATCGCGAGCGCGCGCGTGCGCAGCGCCTCCTGCAGCTCGCGCGGGCGACCGGTGCGCTTCGCGTCGGCGGCGAGGAAGACGGCCGCGAGGTAGGCGCTGTTCGCGACCGCAAGCACGCCGACGAGCAGCGGCACCGCGCCGGTCCACGACGAGAACAGGCCGCCGGCGGCGTTGCCGACGGGGACAGTCCGAGCGGCGATCGCGCCGATCACGGTGCCGAGCGCGAACGGCGTCAGCACGGAGGACAGCGCGAAGACGAGATCGACGCGGTCCTGCTCGCGCACGCTCGAAGTTCCGGCGCGCAGCGCGTAGGCGGCGCCGCGCATGACGATGCCGAGCCCGGCGATGAACAGCGGCACGCAGAGCGTCGAGGCGATCGCGCCGAACGCGGCCGGGTAGGCCGTCCAGGTGACGGTCAGGACGAAGATCAGCCAGACGTGGTTGGCCTCCCAGACGGGCGCCATCGCCTCGTGTGCGTGGTCGCGTATCGGCGCGCCACGCTCGCCGGGCCCCGCGAGCAGTTGCCAGAAGCCCGCGCCGAAGTCGGCGCCGGCGAGCACGGCGTAGAGCACGAGCCCGATCAGCACGAAGATCATCGGGATCTCGTAGAAGTGCATCTCAGGCGGCCGGCGCGGTCGAGGGCGGGAGCGGGGGCGGGTCGTGCCCGCTCGGGACATCGCCGTGATCGCCGAGCGGCGCGCGCGCGAGCCGGCGGAGAATCCACACGACGCCGCACGCGACGCCGAGGTAGACGAGCGCGAGCGCGGTGTAGCCGACGACGATCCCGCCCGCGCCGGTGACGGCTTCGGAGGTCAGCATCACGTGGTAGACGACCCACGGCTGGCGCCCGACCTCGGTCGTCACCCAGCCGGCGATCAGCGCGACGAGCGAAGCCGGCCCGGCGAGCGCGACGGCGCGGTAGAACCAGACCGACTCTGGCAGCCGCTTGCGTCTGATCCGCACGGCGAGCAGCACGACGCCGAGCAGCGCGAGCAGCGTGCCGATGCCGACCATCGTCTGGAACGCGAAGCGCACGACGTTGATCGGCGGCTGGCGGTCCTTCGGCACCGTGTCGAGCCCCTGCACGGTCGCTTCTGGGTTGTGGAAGGCGAGGAACGAGAGCAGTTTCGGGATCGCGATGCCGTCGATCACCTTTTCGCCGTCATACCAGCCGAGGATGTGCTCGGAGGCGCCTTTCGTCGTGTGCGCGAGCCCCTCGAACGCGGCGAGCTTGACGGGCTGCTGCGTGGCGACGTCGCGCGCGGCCCAGTCGCCGACGAGCACTTGCACGGGCGCCGCGAGCGCGGCGATCGTCAGCGGGATCGCGAGCGCGGTGCGCTCGTAGCGGCCCCATTTGCCGCGCAGCTTGCCGATCGCGTACGCGCCGGCGACGAGGAAGCCCGTGACGATGTAGCCGGCGATGTACATGTGCAAGAGCTCCGGCCAGAGGAAGCTGTTGCCGAACAGCGCCTGCAGCGGATGCACGTCGACGGCGCGGTGGCCGGTCATGCGAAAGCCCGACGGGTGGTTCATCCAGGCGTTGACGGCGATCACCATCAGCGAGCCGCTCATGCCCGCGATCACGACCGGGATCCCGCTGAGGAAGTGCGCGCGCGGCGACAGCCGGTTCCAGCCGTAGACGTAGATCCCGATGAAGATCGCCTCGAGGAAGAACGAGAAGCCCTCGACGGCGAAGCCGAGCCCGAAGACGCTGCCGAACGTCGAGGTGAAGTTCGGCCAGAGCAGGCCCATCTCGAAGCTGAGGATCGTGCCGGTGATCACGCCGACGGCGAACAGCGCGGCCATGATCCGCGTCCAGCGCCGCGCGAGCGTCAGGTACAGGCGGTCGCCGGTGCGCAGGTGCAGCCACTCGGCGAACAGCACCATCGCCGGGAAGGCGATCCCGAAGCAGACGAGCGGGATGTGCACCGAGAACGACAGCGCCTGCATCTGTCGCGCCTGGAGCAAGTACGCCTGGTGGGCGGTGCTCATCGCACCCTTTTGTATACCTCGCTCGCCGGTCGCGCGCGCTGCGGCGGGCGCTCGCTCAGCTCTCGGAGATGCGTTCGAGCAGCACGAGCGCGTCGGCGAGCAGCCGCTGCTCATCGGCCGTGAAGTCCTCGGCGATCGCCTGCGCGATCCAGCCGTCGCGGTGGCGGCGATCGGCTTCGAGCCGCTGGCGCCCCTGTGCCGTCAGCTCGACGAACGTGCGACGGCCGTCGGTCGGGTCGGGGCGGCGCGAGATCAGCCCGTCTGCCTCCATGTCGGCGATCGTCTGCGTCATCGACTGCGGGCGTACGCGTTCGGCTGCCGCGAGCGCGCCGATCGAGCCGGCGCCTTCGCGGTCGAGGCGCCCGAGCACGGCGCCCTGCGAGAGCGGGAAGCGATGCTCCGCGCGCAGCCGTCGGACGAGATGCCCGAGCACGAGCCGCAGCCGGCTGGCCAGCAGTGTCGTGTCGACTTGCGTTGCCACATAACAACGATATCAAAATAAAGACAGGGGAACTGCGCAGTTTTCCTGTATATATTTAATGGATGGCGAACGTCGCTCCTGCACCCGGCGGACTCAACGCAAACGGCTCCGTTCGCATGCAGGACGACCGCTACAAGTGGATCGCGCTGTCGAATACGACGCTCGCGGTGCTGCTCGCGACGCTCGACGGGTCGATCACGCTGATCGCGATGCCGGCGATCTTCCGCGGCATCCACCTCGACCCGCTGCAGCCCGCGAACAGCTTCTACCTGCTGTGGATGATCCTCGGCTTCCTCGTCGTCACGAGCGTGCTGATCGTCAGCTTGGGACGGCTGGGGGACATGTATGGGCGCGTGAAGATGTACAACCTCGGCTTCGTCATCTACACGATCGCGTCGCTGATCCTGACGGTCGACTGGCTGACCGGGCAGGCCGGCGCGATGTACCTGATCGTGTTCCGCATCGTGCAGGGCGTCGGCGCGGCGTTCCTGCTGGCGAACTCGGCGGCGATCCTGACCGACGCGTTCCCGCCGAACCAGCGCGGGATGGCGCTCGGGATCAACAACATCGTCGGCGTCAGCGGTGTGTTCATCGGGCTCGTCCTCGGCGGCGTGCTCGCGCCGATCGACTGGCGCCTCGTCTTCCTGATCTCGGTGCCGGTCGGGCTGTTCGGCACCGTCTGGGCGTACCTGAAGCTGGAGGAGCGCTCTACGCCGCGGCGTGCGCCGGTCGACTGGTGGGGCAACGTCACGTTCGCGCTCGGGCTGGTCTTGATCATGGTCTCGGTGACCTACGGGATCCGTCCGTACGGGTCCACGCGCACGGGGTGGGGCAGCCCGCGCGTGCTCGCGCTGCTGGCGGCGCGGCGTCGCCTCGCTGCTCGCCTTCGCGGTGATCGAGGCGCGCGATCGAGAACCCGATGTTCCGCCTGCCGCTGTTTCGCATCCGCGCGTTCACGTTCGGCACGCTCTCGACGTTCCTCTCAGCCGTGGCGCGGGGAGGGCTGATGTTCATGCTGATCATCTGGCTGCAGGGCATCTGGCTGCCGCTGCACGGCGTCGACTACGTCGATACACCGCTGCGCGCGGGCATCTACATGCTGCCGCTGACGCTCGGCATGCTGATCGCAGGGCCGACCTCGGGCTATCTCTCCGACCGCTTCGGCGCGCGCGGGTTCGCGACGGGCGGGATGCTCGGCACGGCGCTCGGCTTCGTGCTGCTGCTGTTGCTGCCGATCGACTTCGACTACTCGGCATTCGCGGCGATCCTGTTCCTGATCGGCGTCTCGATGGGCCTGTTCGCCTCGCCGAACCGCGCCGCGGTGATGAACAGCCTGCCGCCGGGGGATCGCGGCGCGGGCGGCGGCGATGAACCAGACCTTCCAGAACTCCGCGCAGGTCCTCTCCGTCGGGATCTTCTTTACGCTGATGATCGTCGGCCTCTCGGCGAACCTGCCGCACGCGCTCGCCTCGGGCCTGCAGGCGCACGGCGTCTCGGCTCAGGCTGCGCACGGCGCCTCGCAGATCCCGCCGGTGTCGATCCTGTTCGCGGCCTTCCTCGGCTACAACCCGATCGAACACCTGATCGGAGCGCACGCGCTCGGCGGGCTCTCGGCGGTCAATCATGCGGCGGTGACCGGCCGCTCGTTCTTCCCGCACCTGATCTCCTCGCCGTTCAGCTCGGGCCTGCACGAGGCGTTCTTGTTCGCGATCGTCGCCTGTCTGATCGCCGCCGCAGCCTCGCTGGCACGCGGCGGCAAGTACCGCCACGGCGAGCAGCCGGACGGCGGCGACGGTGGCGCGCGGGCGGGTAACAGCCAGGCTGCGGACGCGGACGGCAAGCGAGCGACGGATACGAGCGACGAGCCGGCGCCGGACGGCGAGAACGACCGCGAGGGCCCCGGTGGTCGCCGCCGGCGCCTGCGCGACCCGATCGGCAGCTATGTCAGGTCAATCACCAGAAAAGAGGAGCAGCATGCGCGTTGAGTGGTTTGGGCAGTCGGCGTTCCGTCTCGACGGCGACGGCAAGACGGTCGCGATCGACCCGTTCGGCGACATGTCGGCGTTGAGCAGCGGCCGCGGGATCCAGTGGGACTACCCCGCGATCGCAGGCGTAGAGCCGGATCTGCTGCTCGTCACGCATGAGCACGGCGACCACAACGGCGTCGAGGCGATCGATGGCGAGCCGCACACGCTGCGCTCGACCGCGGGAACACACGAGTCGCCGATCGGGCAGGTCACTGGCGTGGCCTCCGAGCACGACGAAGCGGCCGGGACCGAACGCGGCCCGAACACGATCTTCGTCTTCACGCTCGCCGGCGTGCGCGTTTGCCACATGGGCGACTTCGGTCAAGGCGGCCTGCGCGAGGAGCAGGCGGCGGCGATCGGCGAGATCGACCTGCTGTTCGTGCCCGTCGGCGGCGGCTTTACGATCGGCGCCGAGCAGGCCTCGCGGATCGTCGAGCGCCTGAAGCCGCGCTGGGTCGTGCCGATGCACTACCGCACGCCGCGGATCGGCTTCCTCGAGACGGCCGACGCGTTCCTCGATGCCGCCGCGAACGTCGAGCGCCCGGTTGGAGCGTCGTTTGAGACGGGCGAGCTGCCGCAGGCCGACGGGCCGCTCGTCGTCGCGCCGGCCGCCCCTTAGCGGGCCGAGCGAACTGCGCGCGCGGCGGGTTCGCCGTCGGGTAGGTCCTGTCGGCGCGTGACGCGATCGGAAACGGACCTTGGTTCGTTTACGGCTACGGTGGGTAACGATTCCACGCACGCACCTCACCCGAGAAAGAAGGCACCTGAGATGAAGATTGGACGATTGCTGCTTCGCGCGGCCGTGGGCGGGTTCTTCGTCGGCCACGGCACGCAGAAGCTGTTCGGCTGGTTCGGCGGCTACGGACTGAAGGGCACGACGGAAGGCTTCGAGCAGCTCGGCCTGCGCCCGGCGAAGGTCCACGCGACGGCTGCCGGCATCGCCGAGGCAGGCGGCGGCGCGCTGATGCTCGCGGGCCTCGAGACACCGCTCGCCGCGGCGGCGCTGACGGCGACGATGATCACGGCGATCCAGAAGGTCCACCTGAAGAACGGCCCGTGGACGACGAACGGCGGCTACGAGTACAACGTCGTGCTGATCGCCGCAGCGCTTGCGATCGCCGAGGTCGGCCCGGGCCCGCTGTCGCTCGACGCCGCGCGCGGCAAGGAGCGCGACGGCTCAGGATGGGCGCTCGCGGCGCTCGCCGCCGGTATCGCCGGGGCGGCAGGCGCTCACTTTTACAGCGAGTCACAGCCCGAGACGCAGCCCGCGCCGGCGGCCTCGGCTTCCCCCGACTCGCTGCAGGACGAAGTGGCGCAGGCGGCATCGGCCTAACCGGCGCGCCTCGCCCCGCCGGGTGCGGCCCCGATCAGTCCAGGTAGCTGACGAACTGCCCGAGTGGCGCGCGCTCGGGCACGCGCTGCTCCTGCACGGGACTGCCGAGGTAGAGCAGCCCGACGGGCGTCTCCTGCGCCGGCAGACCGAGGATCTCGCGCCCACGCGGATCGTCGAGCAGCGGTACGGTGCGCCAGTAGCCGGCGAGGCCGCGCGCGTGCGCGCCGAGCAGCACGATGTAGGCCGCGACGGCCGTCGCGAGCAGGTCCTCGCGATCCTGCTCCTGATCGCCGCTGAGCGTCGAGCTGGCGGCGACGAGCGTCGGCGCACGGCGCAGCTTGACGGCCGAGCCGGGCTGCACGTCTTCGGCGAGCTCCATCAGCTGCTCGCGCGTGCGCTCGCCGAGCACGCGAAAGCGCCACGGGTTCGTCACGTGGTGGTTCGGCGCCCAGCGCGCGAGCTCGAACAGCTCGTCGAGCACCTCCGGCGCGACGGCGTCGCGGCCGTATGCCTTGTGCGTGCGCCGCGTGCGGATCGCCTTCTTCGAGCTTCATCGCCCAACACGGTAGGACGAAGCCACGCGGCGCTCCGGCGGCGATGGCACACCCAGGCTCCCGCGGGCGCAAGAGTCAAACCGCGCCGGCGAGCGTATGCTCGACGCACGGTGACGCCCGCCGGCCGCCCCGTCGGCCGGGAAGGATCTGCGCCGGGCGGTGTCGTAAGAACCGACGACCCCGACCAATGGAGGATCTGACGTGAGGCTCCCAGCAGCAGGCCGAACGACGAGACGTTCTAAGGCAACCATCTCGATGCTGGCGCTGCTCGTGGCGCTGCTTGCGCTCGCGGGCTGCGGTAGCTCCTCGTCGAGCTCCTCCTCGACGGCGGCGAGTACGTCGACGCCAGCGGAAACGACGCCGACGACGAGCTCGGCGAGCACGTCGACGCCGGCGCCTGCGACGTCGGGCGGCTCGAGCAGCGTGAAGCTCGAAGCCAACCCCGAAGGGCAGCTCGAATACAACACGAAGTCGTTGACGGCGAAGGCCGGCAAGGTCTCGGTCGACTTCACGAACTCCTCCTCGCTCCCGCACAACGTGACGATCGAATCGTCATCGGGCGAAAAGGTCGGCGCGACGCCGACGTTCTCGGGCGGCTCGAAGAGCGTCTCGGTAAACCTCAAGCCGGGCACGTACAAGTTCTTCTGCTCCGTCCCGGGGCACCGTCAGGCGGGCATGGAAGGGACGTTGACCGTCCAGTAGCTCCGACCAGGGCCGCCGCCGCTTCGCGGGGCGGCCCTGTGCGGGCGTTCAGCTCCGGGTCCAGCTCGCGCTGGATCCGGAGAGCGCTGCGGCCGCGACGGCGAGCGCGAGCGAGAAGGCGAAGGCGAGCGCGATCGCCGCCGCGATCGAGACGTGCAGCACGAGCAGGGCGCCAGCGAAGGCGCCGAGCAGCATCGCGACGACCGCGACGCCGCGCCTGCCCGAGTGTGAGCCGCTGCCGCCGACGATGCGGGCCTGCGAGGCGATCCCGGTGAGCGTGCGCGTCAGCACGGTCGTCGTCAGCTCGGGCACGGACAGGCGCAAAGCGGCCGCGTTCTGCACGCCCATCGCCAGCGCGAGCGCGACGATCAGCTCGTAGCGCACCGACTTCTGCAGCGGTTCGTGCGCGAGCAGCGCGATCAGCAGAGCGAGCAGGATCAGCACGGCCTGAACGGCCGTCGCCGCGCGCAGCAGGCGGCCGCGGTGGGCGGCGTTGCGCGCGCTCAGCCAGCCGCCGGCGAGCGCGCCGAGGATGAACGAGCCGAGCGCGAGCAGCGAAGCGACGGCGGAGAGGCCCGCCGCGCCGGCGATCGCGAAGCCGAGGAAGACGACGTTGCCGGTCATGTTCGCGACGAACACGTGGCCGAGCTCCAGATAGCTGACGGCGTCGACGAGGCCCGTCAGGACGGTCAGCGCGACCATCATCGGCACGAGCGGGCCGTGGCGCTCGTCGGCGCTTGGCCGGAACGTCTGCGCGACGTCGCGCAGCACGCCGGTGCTCATCGCTTGGCGGGCGGCGAGCCCGCGATCGAGCAGTGCTTCACCGAGCGAGTGTCACCGCTCGCGCGGACGGCTCGCGGACTGCTCTAGCTCTCGCTGAGCGCGGGGCTCGTCGGGCGCTCGCCGCGGGCGGCCTTCGCGCGGTACAGCTCGAGGTCGGCCTCGCGGACGAGGTCGTGCGGGCTCGTGTGCGTGCCCGTCGCGACGCCGACGCTCAGCGACACGCCGTCGGGTAGGCCGATCTCGGCCAAGGCGATGCGCGCCGCCGCGTCGCGCAGGCGCGCGGCCGTCGCGCGGGCGCCCTCGCGATCGGTCTTCGGCAGCGCGACGAGGAACTCGTCGCCGCCCCAGCGCCCGTAGAGATCTTCGGCGCGGAGCACTTCGCGCATGCAGTCGGCGACCGTGCAGAGCACCTGGTCGCCGGCGTCGTGGCCGAAATTGTCGTTCGTCTGCTTGAAGCGGTCGAGGTCGATCATCAGCACCGACAAGGGCTCCTCGTGTCGTCGTGCGCGCGCGGCCGCGCGCGTGAGCTGCTCGGTCAGCGCGCGGCGGTTGTACAGGTCCGTCAGCGAGTCCGTCTGCGCCGTGCGCTCCATCGTCGTCGAGAGGATCGTCAGGCGCGCCCGATCGGCGAGCGAGCGAGCGAACAGCGCGACGAGCAGCACGCCGAGGATCGTCACGAGCGCGAAAACGAGCCAGGGGACGAGCTGCGTCCAGCCGGTGATCGACGCGTACAGGCGGCTGTTCGGCACGGCGATCACGAGGTGCCACGAGGTCCCCGGGACGGCCGCCGTCGTGAAGGTGCTCGGCGTGTCGAGTCCGGCGACGGGCCCGCGCGAGGCGTGGGCGACGGCGCTTGCGAGCTTGGGGTCGGCTTCGGCGAGCGTGCCCGCATGCGCTCGCGGGCTCGCCGCGATCACGCGGCCGGCGGCGTCGAGCAGCAAGACATCGTGCTGCGGATAGGAGATCGTGTGGTCGACGAGCGCCGTGAGCGCCAGGCTCGATGCGGGGTAGTCGGCGCTGAGCACCCGCCGTCCGCCGCCGGCCGTCGGATAGGCGACGGCGATCGAAGTGGCGGCGGCGCCGGTGACCGGAGATGAGACGACGTTCGAGACGCTCGGGCGCCCACGCTCGGCGGCGGCGATGCTCGGGTAGTCGCCGATCAGCGGCGTGCCGATCAGCGTCGGGCGCGAGGGGGCCGAGTAGAGCACGCGGCCCCGCTGATCCAGCAGCACCGCGGCGCTGCTGCCGAGGGCTTTGGCGACGACCTCGAAGTCGTCTCGCGAGACGTGCCGCGAGGCGAGGAAATCGCGCGCCGTCTGCTGCTCGCGGCTTGCCTGGCTGTCGAGGTACGTCGAGACAAACGTCGCCGAGCTCGTCCCGCGCAGTCCGAACGTGGCGAGCAGATGCGATCTGGTCTGCTGCTGCGTCAGCACGATCGCCGTCGCGAGCGTACCGAGCAACAGCACGAGCCCGAAAGCCGCGAAGACGCTCGGCCAGAAGCTCCGCGCGCGCGCGATCCCGATGGCGTATGCCGATTTCGCGGTCATCGCCGCGTGCGCCTGTTGTTGTCCATCGCGATCTGCCGGGTTTGACGAAACCTTGCGGGTCAGATCGACGCGCACGTGACGGAACTTGAGCGCTTTTGCGCAGGGCTGCGTCGGTAGGCTCCGCCGGTGCCCGTTCGAGCCACATTCACGAGCTGGGACGGGACCGAGATCGCCTACTGGACGTGGGGAGAGCCGACGGACTCCCCGACCGTCGTCCTGCACCACGGATTCGTCGCCCACGCGCGCGCGAACTGGGAGGCGCCCGGTGTCGTCGACGCGCTGCTCGACGCCGGGCGTCAGGTGGTCGGTCCGGATGCGCGCGGGCACGGGGACTCGCAGAAGCCGCACGACGCGGCGGCCTACGGCGAGCAGCGCATGGCGCGCGATCTGGCGGCGCTGATCGACCTGCTCGGCGCGGCGCAGATCGACCTCGTCGGCTACTCGATGGGCGCGATCGTCGCTCTGCTGTTCGCCGCCGAGGACGAGCGCGTGCGGCGGCTGATCGTCGGGGGAGTCGGCTCGGGGGTCATCGAGTGCGGCGGCGTCGACCGGCGCGCGCTTGCCAACGACGCGATCATCGAGGCGCTGCAGGCCGAGGACCCGGCGGCGCTCGGCGAGCGCGGTGCGCGGGCCTTCCGACAGCTCGCCGATGCACTCGGCTCAGACCGCGAGGCGCTCGTCGCGCAGGCCCGCTCGATTCATCGCGGCGGCGTCGCGCTGGAGCAGATCGAGATTCCGGCGCTTCTGCTCGCCGGCGAGGAAGACCCGTTGGCGATCCGCCCGCAGGTGCTCGCCGACGCGCTGCCGTACGGAAGGCTGCAGTCGCTCGCAGGCGACCACATGAGCGCGCTGGCCGATCCGCGTTTCGCGACGTCGATCGTCGAGTTCCTCGCTTGAGCGCCGCGCGAGCCTCGCACGCGGGCAGATGAGCGCCTGGGAAATCATCGCGATCGCGATCGCCGGTGTCGGGGCGGGGATGATCAACACGGTCGTCGGCAGCGGCACGCTGATCACGTTCCCGGTGCTGCTCGCGTTCGGCTACGCGCCGGTGACGGCGAACGTGTCGAACACGATCGGGCTCGTGCCGGGCGCCGTGTCGGGCGCGATCGGCTACCGCCGCGAGCTCGCCGGTCAGCGAGAGCGGGCGCTGCGTCTCGGCGCGATGTCGGTGCTCGGCGGTGTAACGGGCGCGGTGCTGCTGCTCGTGCTGCCGGCGTCGGCGTTCAAAGACGTCGTCCCGGTGTTCATCGCGCTCGCGCTCGTGCTGACGGTGCTTCAGCCGCGCTTGAACAAGCGCTTGGCCGGGCACGTCGCGGCGCGCTCGCGCAGGGCCGTCGTGCTTACCCCGCTCGCGGTTTACATAACCGGCGTATACGGCGGCTATTTCGGAGCGGGGCAGGGGATCCTGCTGCTGGCGATCTTCGGCGTCATGCTGCCGCAGAGCCTGCACCGCTCGAACGCGCTGAAGAACGTTCTCGCAGGAACGGTCAACGGCGTGGCGGGCATCTACTTCATCGCCGCGGCGCACGTCGATTGGGGGCCGGCGGCGCTGATCGCGGTGACGTCAGTGATCGGCGCGCAGATCGGTGCCCGCTACGGGCGACGGCTGCATCCCGATGTGTTGCGTGCGCTGATCGTCGTCGTAGGAATCGCGGCGATCGTCGACTTGCTCGTCAGCTGAGCGACGGCTCAGGCGACAGGGCGCGAATCCGGGGTGACCCTGGAAATCGTCTCGTAGAGCCAATTTCCGGCGGCCGGGATTTCGGTGCGCGCGATTTCGTGGCCGCCGGAGAACTCGCGGTAGTCGACGTCGAGGCCGCCCGTGCGAAGCTGCTCGCGAGCGGCGCGGGCGAAGTCGACGGAGATCACGGGATCTTTGCTGCCATGTGCGATGAACGCGCGCATCTCGCTGCGATCTCGCAGGTGAGCGGCCCATCCCTCGACGGTCGGAATGAACCCGGAGAAGGCGAGGATGCCGGCGGGCGCCGGACGCTCGGCGCCGAGCGCGAGCGCATAGCTCATCACGGAGCCCATCGAGAAGCCGCCGAGCACGGTCTCGGCGGGTGTGAGGCCGGTGCGCTGCCACAGCGCGTCGTGAAAGCGCCCGAGCAGCTCGTATGAGGCCTCGAACGTGTCGTGGTCGGGGAAGCCGACGCGCGGCACGATGTACCAGTGGTTGCCGGGCCAGCCCGGCACCGTCAGCGGCCCGCGCGGCGTGACGACGTGCAGGCGCCGCTCGGGGTCGAGCGCGTCGGCGAGCCCCAGCAGATCGTGCTCGTCGGCGCCGCGGCCGTGGTGCAGGACGAGCAGGCCTGCGGCCTTGCCCGAGGCGGGACGCTCGCGAAACACGGGTGCGCTCACGCGTTGAGCTTATTCGCGCGCGTGTGGCGTGGAGCGCGGGCGCGACAATGAGCGGATGGAGAAGCCTCGGCTCGTGATCTTCGACTGCGACGGCGTGCTCGTCGACAGCGAGCTGATCTCGAGCACGGTGCTCGCGCAGACGCTGACGAGCTACGGGCTGCAGACGACGACCGCGGACGCGCGGCGCGACTACGAGGGACTGCTGCTGCGCGACATCGACGCGCGCGCTCGGGCAAAGCTCGGCGGCGAGCTGCCGGAGGACTGGATCGAGCGCTTCCAGGCCGAGCGGGCGAATGTGTTTCGCCGCGAGCTCGAGCCCGTGAGCGGAGCGGCGGAAGCCGTCGAATCGATCGTCGCGGCCGGCGTGCCGGTCTGCGTCGCCTCGCAGGGCATGATCGAGAAGACGCGGCTCTCGCTCGAGCTGACGGGGCTCGATCGGCTGTTCTCCGAGGATCTGCTGTTCTCGGCGTGGCTCGTCGAGCGGGGCAAGCCGTTCCCGGACTTGTTCCTGCACGCGGCCGCGACGATGGGCGTCGAGCCGAGCCGGTGCGCGGTCGTCGAGGACTCGGTCTCGGGCGTGACGGCGGCCGTCGCCGCGGGCATGCGCGCGCTCGGCTACGACGCGCACGGCGACGGCGCTGAGTTGCGCGAGGCCGGGGCGGAGGTCATCGGCTCGATGCGGGCCGTCGCGGCGGCGCTGGGGCTCGCAGGCTGACTCAGACGCGTGGAGCCCGTCAACCCCCGTGCTCGGCGATCCACGAGTTGATCGCGCGCGAGTGCGAGATGACGGCGCCGTCGCCGAGCACGAGCGTCGGCAGCTTCGTCGTTCCGGTTTTCGCGCGAAGCTCCTCGCGCGAGCCTTTGCGCAAGAACGGGATCGGGTTGCCGTGCGCGGCGATGACCTTCTCGTACTCGATGCCGGCGTCGCGCAGCGCTTCCTGCACGCGACGGCACGGGTGCATCTTCGGACCGCTGTCGTCGCCGTGACACACGTACAGCGTGGGCTTGTCGGCCATTGCAGCCTCCTGGCTTCGATTGCTGGAGCTCACCCCAAAGACGGGACGAACGCGCGAATGTAATCGGTCGGTCACGAGGCCGGAGTGTTAGCGTGATCGCACGTGGAGTCGCGGCCGCTCATCCAAGTGATCCTCGGCACCGTCCGCGAGGGGCGCTTTGGCGAGAAAGCCGCCGGCTGGGCGCTCGAGCGCATCGCCAGGCGCGAGGACGTGCGCGTCGAGCCCGTCGACCTGCGCGACTACCCGATGCCGTTCTACGAGCAGGAGCGTCCTCCGGCGTACGGCCATCGCGACTATCCGCCCGAGATCGCGCGCTGGGCCGAGAAGGTCGAGCAGGCCGACGGCTACCTGATCGTCACGGCAGAGTACAACCACGGCTATCCGGCGGTGCTGAAGAACGCGCTCGACCAGGTCTTCCCGGAGCTCAACCGCAAGCCGGTCGCGTTCGTCGGCTACGGCAACGCGGGCGGAGCGCGCGCGATCGAGCAGCTGCGGCTCGTCTCGGTCGAGCTCGAAATGGCGCCGCTGCGACACGCCGTGCACATCCTTCCGGCCGTGATGGTCCCCGCGATGAAGGCCGACGGGCCGTTCGACCCGGAGCTGTTCGCGTCGCTCGACGACCGCCTCGACACGGCCGTGACGGATCTCGTCTGGTGGGCGCGCGCACTTGCGAGTGCTCGCGCTTCCGGCTGAGGACCAGTTAGGACGAGAACGGCCGTCGTCCCTAGCCAGCGCTCGGCTGTCTCGCGGGCGCTTCGCGGTGGGGGAGGACGAGCTCGGCGGCGTCGCCCGGCGTCACGTGGGGATAGAGCGCCCTGATCGCGACGATTGCGGCGAGAGCGCCGATCAGCTGCGCGCCGACGAACGACGGGACCGACGCGGGAGCGATTCCGGCGAAGCTGTTCGAGAGCGTCCGCCCGGCGCTGATCGCCGGGTTTGCGAAGCTCGTCGAGCTCGTGAAGAAGTACGCGGCGCCGATGTACGCGCCGATCGCGCCCGGAGCCGAGCTCGCGCGGCGCGTGCGCGTCAGCGAGAAGATCAGCAGCAGCAGTCCCGCGGTCGCGATCGTCTCGGCGAGCAGATGCGCGCTCGAGGCGCGGTGCTTCGTCGCGATGCTGATCGCGGCCCGCGCGAACATGCCGTTCGCGACGACCGCGCCGAGCGCGCAGCCGGCGAGCTGCGCGGCGACGTAGGCGAGCGCCTCGCGCCGGCCGATCCCGCCGAAGCTCGCGTCGAGGAGCGAGACGACCGGGTTGAGGTGGGCTCCCGAGACGGGGCCGAACATCAGGATGATCGCCGCCAGCCCGGCCGCGGTCGCGAGCGCGTTCTCGAGCAGCTGCAGCCCGGCGGCGCCGGGTGAGAGCGTCTGCGCCGCGATGCCCGAGCCGATCACGATCGCCGCGAGAAACGCCGAGCCGAGCAGCTCGGCGAGCAGACGGCGCCGTAGCGCAGGCGTGTCGCTCATCCGAGCAGCTCACCGGCTGGCATGATCGGGACCCTATTAGATTGACAAGCCTCACTTCAATAGATATATATAAATTGATGTCTGTCGATTTGGAGCTGGCGCCGAAGCGGAAGCGCGGGGCGGGGGAGCCGTGCTGTGAGCCCGTCGTCTATCCCGACGTGCAGCGCGAGCAAGCCGTTCGCATGGCGGCCGTCGCGAAGGCGCTCGGCGATCCGATCCGTCTGCAGCTCGTCGATGTGCTGCGGCGGCACGCCGGCAAGGTCTGCGTCTGCGAGCTCGTGCCGCTGTTCGACGTCGCTCAGCCGACGCTTTCGCACCACCTCGGCAAGCTTCGCCAAGCCGGCATCGTCGATTCCGAGCGGCAGGGGCTGTGGGCGTACTACTACGTGATTCCGGACGCGCTCGAGGAGCTGTCGGGGTGGCTGAGCTGAGACCGCCCGTCTCGTCGTGCTGTTCGCCCGCGCAGCAGGTCGCCTGCTGCGAGCCCGAGGACAAGGACGCCTGCTGCGCGCCGGCGTCGAGCGGCTGCGGATGCTTTGAGGGTCGACGAGCAGCAGTCGGCGAGGCTCCCGCGCCCGGCTCACGCGAGCCGCCCGAGCGCTAGAACTAAGCACATGCAGATAACTCGCAGCAGCACCGACACCGTCAAGGGCCCTGCCGACTGGTTCACCGGCGATGTCTACATCGACGCCGTCGCCGCGCCCGCCGGCAGCTCGACGTTCGCCGCCGCAAGCGTTCACTTCACGCCCGGTGCTCGCACGGCATGGCACACGCACCCGCACGGGCAGACGATCTACGTCATCGAGGGCGTCGGGCTGTGTCAGCGGGAGGGGGGACCCGTGGAGACGATCCGCCCCGGCGATCGCGTCTTCTTCGAGCCCGGCGAGAACCACTGGCACGGCGCGACGGCGAATCGCTTCATGGTCCACATCGCGATGCAGCAGAACGACGAGTCCGGCAGTCCCGTGAGCTGGGGGCGGCACGTGACCGACGAGGAGTACGGGGGTTGAGCTGAACGCCTGGCATCCCCTGATACTCTGACACCGTATGCGGTGTACGGACAGCGCATCCTTGCTGCGCGAAGCCAGGGCCCGGAGCGGCATCAGCCAACGACGGCTCGCGCTGCGTGCGGGGACGAGCCAGGATGCGATCAGCCGGATCGAGCGCGGCGTCGAGTCGCCGACGCTCGAGCGGCTCGCCCACCTGCTGCTGATGCTCGGCGAGCGACTCGAGCTCGGCGCCGTGCCCCTCGGCGGCGGCGAGGATGATGTCGCGATCCAGCTCACACCGCACGAGCGCCTGCGCGAGGCGGCCTCGTGGAACCTCGTCGCGAGCCAATTGGAGATCGCCGGCGCGGAGGCGCGGAAGGCCGGCCATCCGGCGACGATCTACGGAGGGACATGAGCGGCACGCCCGAACGTCCACTGGACCTAGGGGAGCTGTTCCGGACGCTCGCCGAGCATCGCGTCGACTATCTCGTTATCGGTGGAGTCGCCGCGCAGGTGCACGGACGTCGGCGCACGACGAAGGATCTCGACGTCACGCCCGCGCCCGATCCGAAGAACTTCGAGCGACTCGCGGCCGCGCTCATCGCTCTCGAGGCGCATCCGGCCGGGCTGGGGGAGAGTGCCCCTACGCCCACCGCAGAACAACTCAACGTCGCCTCGATCGTGCCGCCGCTCGCCACGCAGCACGGAGAGCTCCACATCCTCAACGACGTTCCCGGCGCCGCCGACTACGCTGCGATGCGCACGCGAGCACTGGAAAGCGAGCTCGCAGGGACCGCCGTGCAGATCGTCAGCGTCGACGACCTCGTCCGGATGAAGCGGGCAGCAGGACGACCGAGCGACCTCGAGGATGTCGAGGCTCTGCTGACGGTTGCGCGTCGCGAGGCGCGGCGCGACTGAGTGTGCGTCGGCTGCTTCGGCGCGATTCTCCGGCCCTCGCTGCGGCTGCGCTAATCGCATCCGTAGAATTTGGCCATGCCGTTCGCGCTCACGAACCTGAGGCGTGATCTCGAGGATCTCGGGTCGAACTTCGACGGCGCTCCGGATCTGGAGTTCCGCTCGGCGACCGCCGCGCTCGAGCTCGAGCAGTCGGCGCTGAGCTTCCAGTACGTCCCGCCCGGATATCGCTTTCCGTACGGCCACACGCACGAGAGGCAGGAGGAGGTGTTCGTCGTCGTCGGCGGGAGCGGGAAGATGAAGCTCGACGAGGAGCTCGTCGAGCTCGAGAAGTGGGACGCCGTGCGCGTTCCGCCCGGCACGTGGCGAGGCTACGAGGCCGGGCCTGACGGTCTCGAGATCCTCGTCATCGGCGCGCCCAATCTCGGTGAGAACCCTCGCGATGACGTCGAGGGCAAGCGCGACTGGTGGGCTGACTAGCTCGGGAGTGCAGATGTCTTACACCGTCGATTTCACCGATGTCTCGACCGCCGGCCTGGAGTCCTCGCCGGTCGCCGACGCGCTCGCCGGGCTACGGGCGAACGAGGCCCGCTACTTCAAGAACAAGTACGACCACGCCTTCACCGTCGAGCCCGCGAGCGAGGCGAAGACGACGATCGACTGGGTGCATCGGATCCTCGAGGAGGAACGCGACATCGTCATCGCCTCGCGACCGCTCGAGGCCACGGCCTTCCAGGTCGAGAACATCCGAATCGCGTACGTCTTCTACGAGAGCGGCCTGTCGATCAACGTGATGTACACCGTCGACGATGCCAAGAAGCGGGCCGTCGGGTTCAAGCTCTCCGAGGGCATCGACGTCCCCGCTGAGCTCGCCTCGTTCAAGTTCGCCAGGCAGAAGTCGAAGCTCGCCGGAACGATCCGCGGTTCCTACTTCGTCATCAAGAAGGAGCACTGACGCGCATGAACGTGAAGTTCCTCGCAACCGTGGCAGTGATCGCACCGGACCCGACGGCCAGTCGCAAGCTGTACGTCGACGCCCTCGGGCTGCCGCTCGAGAGCGCCGGCGGCGACTATCACCACAGCGAGCAGATCGACGGCTGCAAGTCCTTCGGCATCTGGCCGCTCGCGCAGGCCGCCGAGGCGTGCTTCGGGACGCCGCAATGGCCTGCCGCGAGACCGGTGCCGCAGGTCAGCATCGAGTTCGACGTCGAAGACGCCGCGGCGGTGGACTCAGCGGTGCGTGAGCTCGAGCAGGCCGGCCACGAGCTGCTGCACGCGCCGCGCGAGGAGCCGTGGGGTCAGACGGTAGCCAGGCTGCAGTCACCCGAGGGCGCGATCGTCGGGATCTCGTACACGCCCGTGCTGCATGAGGAGGGCTGACTCGGCGTAGCGTCGCTTTGCAACGCTCGATAATGCATGTTATGTAAACAAGCAAGTGAGCTCAGGCGAGATCGCGCGGTGAGATCACGCCGAACTGCAGCGCCTGCTCGACCAGCTTGGCCCGCTTCTGGTTCTGCGCGAGCTCGGAGAGCTGAAACTTCGCGAACAGCGCGCGCAGGTGCATCTTGACGGCGTCGACGCTGAGGAACATCTCGGCGGCGATCTGCTGATTTGTCGCGGGAGTCGCGTAGTTGCCCTCGCGATACGGCCTGCAGAGCGCGACGAGCACGCGGCGCTGGGTGTCCGTCAACTCGATCTTCGGCAGATCGCTCGCCGCGACCGTCTCCTGGACGAGCGTCGCTTGCGCGGCGCGATACGCGAGCACCGTGCGCCCCACGCGGATCAGGTCTCCGTCGCGCAGGCGCTGGCGTCCGCTGATGCGCTCGTTGTTTACATAAGTCCCGTTCGTCGAGAGGCCGTCGTCGACGACGGCCCATTCGCCGCCAATGTGGTGAAGCTCGGCGTGCAGTCCGGAGACCTCGCCGTCCCAGGCCAGCGAGAGGTCCGCCTCCGGACGGCGACCGACCGTGCTCGCCGTCGCCTCGCCTGCCCCGTCCGCGCCGCCGACCGCATAGAGCCGCAGCGCTCCCTGCTCGTCGCGGAACGCGAGAAACGCGCCGCCGGCGCGTTCGGCCGCGAGCAGCTGCTTGAGCTCGGCGGCCGACAGCGAGTGCCGAGCGAGCGGATCCCCGCTCACGCCGAGGCTCTGCGCCGTTCGGAGTCCTGTGCCGCTGCCGCGAGCGATCCGGCACGGCAGATGAACACGCCCGCGAGCGAGTCGACCGTTGTGTTCTCGACGAGGGACGCCGAGTAGCGGGCTCCGACCCCGCCCGAGCCCGCGCCCGGCGCGTCGGCATTCTGCACGCCGACGAGCCGGCCGCACAGCGCTGGAGCGGTTGCCGTCGCCGGCACGCTCTTGCTCAGCTCGCTCGCATCGAGCACGCCGCTGTAGATGCCCGTGCCGTCGTAGTCGGTCCCGTGCACGACGACGACCGCGTCGTCGGCGCGAATCGCGGCCGCGACGCTGCGCGGCAGGACGATCGTGCGCGTGTAGTGCAGGTCGCCTCCCGAGAGGAAGCGCGGGAACGCGAGGATGCTCGCGACGCTCGTGTCTCCATGCGTCGTCAGCGCCTGCACGGGCGGTCCGTAATAGTTGATCCCGTCCGTCGTGCTGATCGCGAGATGGTTGTTGTGCAGCCGCGCCGCCGAGGCCGGCGGGCACTCGCCTTTACCGCCGGCGTGGATGTGCATCAGGTGGACGAGTTCGGCGCCGTTGTCGAGCCCGTTCGTCGTCACCGTGATCGCCGCGCGGTTGCCGACGAGGCGCACCGTCGCTTCGCCCGACCCGGTCACGTGATTCGTCGGCACCTCCGCCAGCGCGGCCTGCGACGGCGCGCCCTTCACAGTGCTCGAGCCCGAGATCGCCAGGACCGCCACGACGAGGCCCGCGACGAGGAGCACCGCGAGTGAACCGGCGAGCAGGGCGCGTTTGCTACGCGGCGCAGCACCGCCGCGGCGCCCGCCCTCACCCGAGTCGCCGCCGCTCGACTCGGCCGCAGCGCTGCCTGTCGTCGCGGCGACAGGCAGCGGCTCGGGCGCTGCCTCGCTCGCGGTCGGCGCCGGCGGTTGCGCCGCCGCGCTCGTCTGAGCCGGCTCGCTCGCCGCGATCTCCGTAGCCGCGACGCTCTCGCCGGCGCGCGCGAGGTGCTGTGAGGGTTGCGGGGCGAGCGCACCACGGCAGGCGTTCAGAAACTGCTCGCAACCGCCGTAACGGGTCGCGAGATCGCGCGACAGCCCTCTCGCGATCGCTCCGTCGAGTGCTGCCGGCAGGTCCGGGCGTACGTGGCTGACCGGCTCGAGCTCCCCCCTTGGCGGTTGGATCCCTTCGGCCAATTCGCGTTGGAACGGGATCCGGCCGGTCAAGCACTCGTAGAAGGTCACCGCCAGCGCATAGACGTCCGTCTGCGCGCTGACCTCGCGGCCTTCGAGCTGCTCGGGCGCCATGTAGCCGACCGTGCCGATCGACGCGCCCGCACCGGTCAGGCCGCCGCTGAAGGATGCGCTCTTGGCGATCCCGAAGTCGGTCAGGTAGACGTGCTGGACCCCGCCGTCGGCTGAGCGCTGGAGCAGGATGTTCGCGGGCTTGACGTCGCGGTGGACCAGCCCGTGCGCGTGCGCCGCGTCGAGCGCGAGCGCGACCGGCGTGAGCACGTCGAGCGCCTGCTGTGCGTCTAGCGGGCCGGCGCTCGTCAGCAGCGTCTTCAGGTCGCCGCCGGCGACGTAGCGCATGACGATGTACAGCGAGTCCTCGTGCAATCCCATGTCGTGGATCGGGATGACGTTCTGATGGTCGATCCCGGCCGCGATCTGCGCCTCGCGCAGGAAGCGCTCGCGGAACGTGTCGTCGGAGCTCAGCTCCGGCGCGAGCACCTTCAGCGCCACCGGCATTCCGAGCCGCGCGTGCTTGGCTCCGTAGACGACGCTCATTCCTCCGCGCCCGATCACCGAGTCGATCAGGTAGTTGCCGAGCTGTCCGCCGACGACTAGATGGTCCGCCACGCGCTTAGTCTAAGTGGATCGCCCGCGGCCCCGGCAGCCGGCCGCGAGGCCCCTCGTCGCCCGCCCGCCCCGCGCTTTCGGATCGGCGTGCGGGACGGGCTTCTCGCGCGTGGCTCGTGCGGCGCGGGCGCGCTCAGCGCGATGCCTGCACGGCCTGCACGCTGCCGCGGCGGACCACGCTCGCGCCGAGCGTCTTGACGGTTTTCTTCGGCGGTGCGCCGATCTGCGTGACCAGCCAGCCGAAGTGCCATTCGCCGTCGGCGCCGCACGTGAGCAGGCTGATTTTCGTGCCGACCGGCACGGTTTCGAGGTGGCCGTTGTTTTCGATCAGGCAGCCTTTGCCGCCGCCCGAGCCCTGCTTGCTGTCGGCGTGCGCCGAGCCGGCACCGGCGAACGCGAGAGCGGCGGCTCCGATTGCGACCGCGGCGAGCAGCTTGCGCAGCAGGCTCGTCGTGGTGCTTGTGTGGTGGGCGTTGAGCATGATGTTCTCCTTGGAGTGGATTGATCTGACATCCACATCCTCGGTCGTGCCCGGCGCCGCTCATAGGCACCCTAGGGGTAGTCGTGCGCACCCTTTTGCTCGGCATGCGCACCCTTCGCCCGGCCCGCGATAATCGCGCGATGGCAAGCGCCCAATCGTCAACCTTCATCGGCCGCACGGCTTGGGCGCGCAACCTCGCCACGCCGGTACGCGACTTCCTCAGCACCGAGACGGGCTCGGCGATCGTCCTGCTCGGCGCGACGCTCGCGGCGCTCGTCTGGTCGAACGTGCCCGGCGCGCACTACGAGTCGGTCTGGACGACGAAGCTCTCGATCGACATCGGCGGCAGCGGGATCGCGGCCGATCTGCGCCACTGGGTCAACGAGGGGCTGATGACGTTCTTCTTCCTCGTCGTCGGGCTCGAGGCCAAGCGCGAGTTCGACCAGGGGGAGCTGCGCGAGCGCCGGCGCATCGCGATCCCGGTGCTCGCCGCGATCGGCGGGATGGCCGTGCCGATCGCGATCTTCCTCGCGTTCAACGCCGGCGGCGCGGGCGCGAAAGGCTGGGGCGCCGCGATGTCGACCGACACGGCCTTCGCGCTCGGTGCGCTCGCGCTGCTGACGCCGCGCGTGGCCACGCGCCTGCGCGTGTTCCTGCTGACGCTCGCCGTCGTCGACGACCTCGGCGCGCTGATCGTGATCGCGACGGCGTATACGAAGCACCTCTCCGTCCCCGCGCTGCTCGCCGCGATCGGCTTCGGCCTCGTGCTGCTCGCGCTGCGCTACGCGCCGCCGTGGCGCCGTCAGGCCTCGGTGCTCGTCGGCGTCGCGCTGTGGGTCGCGATGTTCAAGTCCGGCATCGACCCGGTCATCGCCGGCCTCGCGGCCGGGCTCGCGATGAGCGCCTCTCCCCCCTCTCGCGAGAACCTCGAGCGCGCGACCGAGCTGACACGCTCGTTTCGCGAGCAGCCGACGCCCGAGCTCGCGCGCACCGCGCAGCAGGGCGTGCTCTCGGCGATCTCGCTCAACGAGCGCCTGCAGTACGGGCTTCACCCGTGGACCGGCTACGTCGTCGTGCCGCTGTTCGCGCTCGCCAACGCCGGCATCCACGTTACCGGCTCGCTGCTCGAAAACGCGATCGGCTCCCCGATCACGCTCGGCATCGTCGTCGCGTACGTGCTCGGCAAGCCAATCGGCATCGTCGGCGCGACGTTCATCGCATCGCGCCCGAAGCTGCACGGCCCGAAGCCGCCGATCAGCTGGCCGCTGCTCGTCGGCGGCGGCGCCGTCGCCGGGATCGGCTTCACCGTCTCGCTGCTGATCTCCGGGCTCGCCTTCTCCGGCGAGCGGCTCGACGAGGCAAAGCTCGGCGTGCTCGCCTCGGCGGTCCTCGCGCCGCTGCTCGCGTGGGCCGTGTTCAGCTTCGTCAAACGCCTGCCGAGCTCGGTGCGCGCCCGCCAGATCAGCCGCACCGCGGAGGACCTGATCGATCTATCAGACGACGTCGACCCCGAGCGCGACCACATCCGCGGCCCTGAAGACGCGCCGGTCACGCTCGTCGAGTACGGCGACTTCGAGTGCCCCTTCTGCGGTCAGGCCGAGCCCGTCATCCGCGAGCTGCTGGCCTCCTCAGACGACGACGTCCGCTACGTCTGGCGCCACCTGCCGTTGAACGACGTGCACGGCAGCGCGCAGCTCGCCGCCGAGGCCGTCGAGGCGGCTGCCGCGCAGGGGCACTTCTGGGAGATGTACGACGCGTTTCTCGGGCATCAGGACGCGCTGAACCCGCAGGACATCGATCGCATCGCGCGCGAGCTCGGGCTCGACGTCGAGCGCTTCTGGAGCGACGTGCGCCGGCACGAGTACGCGCCGCGAATCGCCGAGGACGTCGCGAGCGCCGACGCGAGCGGCGTCTCCGGGACGCCTTCGTTCTTCCTCAACGGCCGCCGCCATCAGGGCGCCTACGACATCGGCACGCTGAAGACCGCCGTGCGGGCCGCGCGCGGGCGCGCCCGCGTGACCGCCGCCGCGGCAGCCGGCTGAGCCTGGCTGCGCGGAGCCTCGTTCAGCCAACGGCGTCCCGGGGCACAACGCCTAGGTCTCGACAGTCGTTTGCAATCGCTCGCTGCGCTTCAGTCAGCGTCCTCCGCTCCCGACTCAGTCTCCATGCGGCTCGCGCGCGCTTGCAAGGCCCTGGCCATACGGCTCACGCTGACGCAGCGCGTCGCGCTGCTCAGCCTCGTGCCGATAATCGTGCTCGGGTTCGCGCTGACAAGCGTGATCGAGCACGAGGTCGAGCAGCACAGCATCGCGAGCGCGAGCCAATCGGCGAGGCTGATCGCGAACATCGGCATCCAGCCGCGCCTGACGGCGCAAGAGCTCAAACGCGGGCTGACCCCGCCTGAGGTCCGCCAGCTCGACGAGCAGCTGCGTGCGCGCTCGACGACCGAGAACCTCGCGCGGATCAAGATCTGGAACATCGGCCACACGGTGATCTACTCCGACGATCACCGCCTGATCGGCCACACCTTCCCTGGCGTCGACGATCTCGAAGCCGCGCTCGAGGGGCACTCGGAGGCGGCGCAGGTGGTCGTGCCGAATCCACGCGGCGAGACGGCCAGCGAGGTCGGGCTCGGCGAACTGCTCGAGGTTTACGTGCCGCTGCGCTTCGCCTCCTCGGCGCAGCCCGCCGGCGCGTTCGAGATCTACCTCAGCTACAAGCCGATCGCCGCAGCGATCGCGCACGACAAGCGCGTGATCGCGCTCGTCGTCGCGATCGGGCTCGCGCTGCTGTGGGCGATCCTCTTCCGGATCGTCGCGCAGGCCTCGCGCCGCCTGCGACGCCAGTCGCTCGAGAACGACCGCCTCGCCCGTTACGACCCGCTGACAGGGCTGCCCAACCGCACGCTGTTTCGCGAGCGCGTCGACGCTGCGCTGAGCCGCCCCGGACACGAGGGAAAGCTCGCGGTGCTGCTGATCGACGTCGACGGCTTCACCGAGATCAACAGCACGCTCGGCAACGCGACAGGCGACCGGGTGCTGTGCGAGACCGCGCGCCGGCTTCGCTCACAGCTCGGAGAGCACGTGCTGCTCGCACGGATCGGCGGCGACGAGTACGCGGTCCTCTGCCCGCACGCCGACGGCGTCTCGGGCGCGCTGAAGACCGCCGCGCGCCTGCAGGCCGGCCTGGAGGCGCCGATCGCGATCGACGGCATCGCGCTGAACGTCGACGCGAGCATCGGCCTCGCCGTCGCCGAGGATGCAGACGACCCGCTCGAGCGACTGCTGCAGCACGCCGACGCCGCGCTGGCCAGGGCGCGCTCACAGCGCAGCCGCGTCGAGGTCTACTCGGCGCGCCACGACAGCTTCGACCCGGCCGGCCTGATGCTGCTCGGCCAGGTCCGTCTCGCGCTCGAGCACGATGAGTTCGAGCTGCACTACCAGCCGAAGCTCGACTTGCACAGCAAGCGCGTGAGCGGCGTCGAGGCGCTGCTTCGCTGGCGCCACCCCGAGCAGGGCCTGTTGATGCCGCTCAGCTTCGTGCCGCTGATCGAGCAGACGGCGCTCGTCGACGCACTGACCGACCGCGTGCTCGAGCTCGCGCTGCGCCAGATGGTGCGCTGGCGCGAGCAGGGAATCGAGCTCGACATGTCGGTCAACCTCTCCGCGCGCAACCTGCTCGACCTCGGCCTGCCGGACCGCGTCCAGGCGCTGCTGCGAGAGCACTGGATCGAGCCCGAGCGACTGACGGTCGAGGTCACCGAGAGCGCAACGATGGTCGATCCCGAGCGGGCAGCCGAAGTGCTCGCGGCGCTGCGCGAACGCCGCGTCAGGGTGTCGATCGACGACTTCGGCACGGGCAATGCCTCGATCGCATATCTGACGCAGCTGCCCGCGAGCGAGATCAAGATCGACAAAGCGTTCGTCACCGGCCTGTGCGACGACACGCGCGCGGAGGCGATCACGAGCTCGACCGTCGACCTCGCGCGACACCTCGGCCTCGACGTCGTCGCCGAGGGCATCGAGACCGCCGACGTGCTCGAGCGGCTCGTCGAGCTCGGCTGTGACACGGGCCAGGGCTATCTGATCTCGCGCCCGCTCGCCGGCGACGCTCTTCCGGCGTGGCTGAGCGAGACCGGCAGTATTCGGCTCGAGCTGCTCGGCGCGCGCGATGCCGCACGCACGGGCGCGACGGCGTCGAGTAGCAGCTAGGGCGCCGGCAAGCCCGCGAGCTCTCGCGCGCGCAGCAGCACGCCGTCGATCATCGGCTCGGTCAGCCTGCCCGTGAACGTGTTCTGCTGGCTTGGGTGGTAGCAGCCGAGCAGCGTGTAGGGCGCCTGCTCCCCCGTCCACTCGGCCCCGTGGCCGAAGCGCGGCTTCGGGCGGATCGGCTTGGTGCCGGGCCCGCCCAGCTCGACGAGCAAGCGCAGCGCCGCATCCCAGGCGAAGCCGCCGAGACACAAGAGCACCCGAACGTCCGCGAGTAACTGCATTTCACGTTCGGTCCACGGCAGGCAGTTCTCGCGCTCGCCCGGCGTCGGGCGGTTTGCGGGGGGCGCGCAGCGCACGGCCGCCGTGATCCGCGCGTCGCGCAGCGCCAAGCCGTCGGAGCGATCGACGGACGTCGGCTGGTTGGCAAAGCCCGTGCGCCAGAGCGCGGCGAAGAGGAAGTCGCCGGAGCGATCGCCGGTGAACATCCGGCCGGTGCGGTTCGCCCCGTGCGCCGCCGGGGCGAGGCCGAGCAGGAGCACGCGCGCGTCCGGATCGCCGAAGCCCGGGAGCGGCCGGCCCCAGTACTCCTCGCCGGCGAACGCCGCGCGCCGCTCGCGCGCGACCTGCTCGCGCCACTGCACCAGACGCGGACAGCGGCGGCAGACGGAGACGGCCTCGCTCAGCTGTTCGAGCTCGGCGTGCTGAGGTGCTCCCGGATGCACGGGGCAGTAGTAGCATCGAGCGCGATATGCCGCTGTGGACGCTGATCGTGTTGCTCGCGGTGATCAAGCTCCCGATCGCCGCGCTGATGCTGTGGATGCCATTCCGCAACGACGCCGCGCTGCACGCTCCCGAGCCGCCCGACCGCAGCGACGACGACGGCGGCTCGCGCGCGCTGCCGGCCGGACCGCTCGACCCTCGCCCGCGCCGCCCGCTGCCCTCCGGACCGCGTCCGCGCGGCCCGCGCCGCGGCCCGCACGGATCGCCGCCTCCCTCCTCCCCGCGCCGTATCCGCAGTACCGCGCGCAGCCCGCGCCGCGTGCGCGTCTCGCACTAAATCCGGCACCGCTCACAGCTAAGGGTGCCGCACGCGCTGTGGGTGCCGCACGCGCTGTGCCCGGCGCGCTCGCGCCCCTAGCGCGTTCGCTTGCGCTGGCGCCGTGCCGCCTTGGCTTTGGCGCGGCGCTTGCGCAACTGCGCGGCGTGGTCGTGCGCGGAGCGCGCTTCGACGAGCTGCGGATCGCCGGCCGGAGCCATTCGCCTCGCGTCGCGCACGATCACGTAGGCGATCGCGCTGAGCAGCACGACCGCTGCGACGAGCGCGATGATGATCGTTTTTTTCGAGTTCGACGTCGGTTCGGTGCTCGCCGTCGTTTCCGTTTTCTGCGTCTGCGTCGATTCTTTCGTCGCCGCTTCGCTGAGCTGGTTGAACGCGCCTTCGGAGCTGACCGCGCCGCTCGCGGCGAGCGCCGTAGCGGCCGTGGGACCCGTGAAGGCGAACAGCAGCACAGCGCACGCGCAAAGCCGCGCGAGGTGCTTGCGAGCGGTCGGCGACGGGCGAGATGCCATGCGCCGAGCATAACCGCCCGCATCGCGGTGGGCAACCGGATCGCGTGGCGTCAAACGCCGCTCGCGTGCCGCGCCGCGCAAACCGTAGAATGAGCGCCGATGGCACCCAAGCAACGTCAGATCAGGATCGAGCAGCGCGGCGGCCTCGAGGCGATCCAGGCGCTCGAGACGCGCTCGGACGAGGAGCTCGAAGCCGAGACCAAATACAAGTCGGCAGCGCTCGCGATCCTTGGCGCGCGGGCGGCCGAGCGCTTCGACGCCGAGGCCGCTCGCGGCTTCTTCCAGCGCGCGATCGCCTCGGCGCGCCCGCAGGAGCGGATGCAGCTGCGCCGCATGGCCGACGCGTCGCTGGCGCTCGCCGAACGCCGCGCCGGCGACCTGAAGAGCGCCGTCGAGCGCCTCGGGCAGACGCCGCCGACGGGCCGGCAGATGCTCGCGCTGCGCGCGATGGGCTTGTTGATCCCGCCGGCCTCCGCCGGGATCCTCGCCCGAATTCGGGGAATCGTCTTGATCATCATCTTGATCGTCGTGCTGCTCGCGATCGGCCTCGGCATCGTCGAGCTGATCTCGCTGCCGTTCGGCGGGCTCGGGATCGCGCCGGGCATCCTGCTCGGGCTGTTCGTCGTGATCGCCGCACTCGGCATCGCGGCCGCCGTCGGCAGACGCAGGCGCGATCGCGCGAAGGCAGCCGCAGCCGGTTAGCGAAGCTCGCCCGGCGACGGAGCGGTGCGGGCCGGGCCGAGTGTTGCAGCACCGCCGCGCACTACGCTTGCGCGGTGCCGCCTGAGCAAGCCGCGCCCGTCTGCCTGATCGTCAACCCCTCCGCGGGAGGTGGCAAGGCGCGCCGCATCGCGCCGCAGGCCGAACAGGCGCTGCGCGGGCACGGCCTGCAGGTGCGCCGCGTCGACACGCGCGACCTCGCGCACGCGCGCGAGCTCGCAGTATCCGCGGCGGAGGCCGGCGAGACCGTCGCGATGCTGAGCGGCGACGGCGCGATCGGCGCGATCGCCGACGCGCTGCGCGCCGCCCCCGGCGCCGTGCTCGGCGTGCTGCCGGGCGGGCGCGGCAACGACCTCGCGCGCTCGCTCGGCATCTCGCAGGAGCTCGCCTCGGCGTGCGCGACGATCGCCGGCGGCATCAGGCGCGCGATGGACGTCGGCGAGGTCTCAGAGCTGGACTCCGAGAAGCCCGGACGTGCGTTCGTCGGCATCGCCTCGGTCGGCTTCGACAGCGACGCGAACCGGATCGCCAACGAAGCGCCGTCGTGGCTCGGCAACCTCGTCTACGCTTACGGCGCGCTGTGCGCGCTCGCCGCGTGGCGTCCGGCGCGCTTCGAGCTAGAGCTCGATCCACCCCGCGGCGAGCGGAGGGCCTTCACGGCATACACGGTCGGCGCGTGCAACTCGAAGTCCTACGGCGGCGGCATGCGCGCGGCGCCCGGCGCGATGCTCGACGACGGCCTGCTCGACGTGATCGTGCTCGAGAACGTCTCGAAGCTCACGTTCTTGACGAAGATCCTGCCGCGCGTGTTCAAGGGCGAGCACGTGCGTGAGCCGCGCGTCCACGTGCTGCACGCCAAGGAGCTCGTCGTCTCGGCCGACCGGCCGTTCACGATGTACGCCGACGGCGACCCGATCGGCGAGCTGCCGCTGCGCGTACGTGTGCTGCCGGGCGCGATCGATGTGCTCGTGCCGGCGAGCAGCGGAACGGACCCCGACTCGGCGTTTTCCGGCGCCCCTCCCCCGGCCGCTCCGCCGACGCCTGAGGATGCGACCGGGCGCGCAGGCCTCGGCGGACACCCAGAGGAGCGCTGATGGCTACGGCGCTCGGCCCGAAGCTCGCGCTCGCGCGAACCGTCGCGGCGCTCTCGCGCCTGCGCGGCGGCGGCGCGACGAGCGCGCCCGGCAAGGTCCTGCTGAGCCTCGAGCCAGACGCGATCGGCGCGCTGGGCGCGCGCCTGTCGCACGGCAGCGCGCTCGTCTCGGCGACTAACGGCAAGACGACGACGGCAGCGATGGCCGCGGCGATCTTCGAGCACGCCGGGATCGCGCTCGTGCACAACGCCGAGGGCGCGAACATGGCCGGCGGCGTCGCCACAGCGCTGCTCGCGGCCGCGAGCGGGCGCGGCGCGATCGACGGCGAGCTCGGCCTGTTCGAGGTCGACGAGCTGTGGCTCGACGCCGTCGCGCGACAGCTTCAGCCGCGTGCGATCCTGCTCGGCAACCTGTTTCGCGACCAGCTCGATCGCTTTGGCGAGCTCGAGACGATCGCCGAGCGCTGGGCCGCGGACCTGCAGACGCAGCAGCTCGTGCTGAACGCCGACGATCCGCTTATCGCCGACCTCGGGCGCGAGCGCTCAGAGACGCTCTACTTCGGCGTCGACGACGACACGCTCGCGTTGCCGGGCATGGCACACGCGGCCGACGCGAAGCACTGCCGCCGCTGCGGCGCGCCGTACGTGTTCGAGGCGATCTACCTCGGCCACCTCGGCCACTACCACTGCCCGAGCTGCGGGCAGCGCCGACCAGAGCCGAGCGTCCGCGCGAGCGAGGTCGTGCTCGAAGGCGTCCGCGCAGCTCGCTTCAGGCTCTCAACGCCGCAGGGCGACGCCGACGTGCGCCTCGCGCTGCCGGGGCTCTACAACGTCTATAACGCGCTCGCCGCGGCAGCGCTCGCGACCGCGCTCGGGGTGCCACTCGCGAGCATCCTCGCCGGGCTGCAGCAGGCGAAGGCTGCGTTCGGGCGCGCCGAGACGGTCACGCTCTCCCCCGCGCGCGCCTCCAACGGCCACGCCGCAAGCGCCGCGAGTCCTGATGCGGCGGCTCCGCGCGAGCTGCAGATCCTGCTCGTGAAGAACCCGGCCGGCGCGAACGAGGTGCTGCGCACGCTCGCGCTCGAGCCGGGCGAGCACGACGTGCTCGGCGTGCTCAACGACCGCATCGCCGACGGGCGCGACGTCTCGTGGATCTGGGACGCCGACTTCGAGCTGCTCGCGGGGCGAATCAGGAGCTTCACGTGCAGCGGCAGCCGCGCGGGCGAACTCGCGGTGCGGCTGAAGTACGCGGGGATCGAGCCGCGGCGAATCCGCGTACAGCCGGAGCTCGCGCGCGCCCTCGACGAAGCGGCCGCGGACCGCCCCGACCCGCGCGCGCCGCTATATGCGCTGCCGACGTACACGGCGATGCTCGCGCTGCGCGCGCTGCTCGTTTCACGCGGGGAGGCGAGCAGCTCGTGGTCGTAAGCGACAGCACTCGGGCGCGCCTGCCGGCGGAGGTCGTCTGGCACGACCTCGAGTGCGGCGGCTATCGCGCGGACCTGCCCGTCTGGCACGAGCTCGCTGAGGCGGCCGGCGGGCGCGTGCTCGACATCGGCGCCGGCAGCGGGCGCGTGACGCTCCAGCTCGCGCGCGCCGGGCATGCCGTCACGGCGCTCGACCGTAGCGACGTGCTGCTCGCTGCGCTGCGCGAGCGCGCTGCGGGTCTCGACGTCGAGACGGTCTGCGCCGATGCGCGCTCGTTCGCGCTTGAGCGCCACGACTTCGCGCTGTGCGTCGTGCCGATGCAGACGATCCAGCTGCTCGGCGGCGCCGAGCAGCGGATCGCGTTCCTGCGCTGCGCGCGCGAGCACGTGCGCCGTGGAGCGACGATCGCGCTCGCGATCCTCGGCGAGCTCGACACGTTCGACTGCTCGCGCGGCACGATCGGACCGGCCGCAGAGCGTGCCTATGCCGACGGCCTGCTCTACCTGAGCCGCGCGATCCGCGTCAGCGAGACGGCGGAGCGCGTCGAAATCGAACGCGAGCGCAGGGTGATGCTGCCGGAGACCGATGCACGGTCAACCGCCTCCGCCGACGCACAGACTGCCGCCTCCGAGCGCGGTCCAGAGATCGATCTGATCGAGCTCGACAGGGTCAGCGTCGCCTCGCTCGAGGCCGAGGGAGCGGAGGCGGGCTTGCGCGCCGAGCCGGCACTCGAAATCGCGGCGACGGACGAGCACGTCGGCAGCTGGGTCGTGATGCTCCGTGCCTGACTTCGCGCCCGGAGCCCAAGGCGGCTCGGGCGACCGGCGGCTGCGCGTCTGCGCGCTCTACCCGGACCTGATGAACATCTATGCCGACCGCGGCAACCTGCTGATGCTCGAGCGCCGCTGCGCGTGGCGCGGGATTGGCTTCGAGCTCTCCTCGAGCAGCCTCGGCGAGCCGCTTGACGCGAGCGCGCACGACCTCTTCTACCTCGGCGGCGGTCAGGATCGCGATCAGCGCCTGTGTGCGCAGGACCTGCTCGAGACCAAGCGCGACGCGCTGCACGAGGCCGCGTCGCGCGGTGTGATCGTGCTCGGCATCTGCGGCGGCTATCAGCTGCTCGGGCGCTCCTACGTGCTCGGCGAGGAGCGAATCGAGGGCGTCGGGCTGCTCGACGTCGAGACCGTGCGCGAGGACGGGGCGCGGTTGATCGGCAACGTCGCGATCGAGGTGCGGCTCGACGGCGGTCAGGCCGGTGCGGCAAGTGGCGATGACGGCAGGGCCGGCGCGCGCGTGCTCGCGGGCTTTGAGAACCACGGCGGGCGCACGGCGCTCGGGCCCGGGCAGGCGCCGCTCGGTCGCGTGCTGCGCGGGCACGGAAACGACGGGCGCAGCGGCTTCGAGGGCGCGCGCAGCGGCAACACGATCGGCACGTACCTGCACGGTCCGCTGCTGCCGAAGAACTCGTGGTTCGCCGACTGGCTGATCGCGCGCGCGATCGGGCTCGACGTCGGTGAGCTCGAGCCGCTCGAGGACACGCTCGAGCTGGCGGCGCACGCCGGCGCGCGGCGCGTCGCCGGGCTGTCCGCGTAGTTGCCGCGGCCCGCGTCGCCGGCCCAGGCGCTCGAAGCTCGCAAACTGCACTGTTGCGTCAGCCGACCGGCGCTACCGCTCCTAGGATCGACGCCGTGGAGCTATCCGAGTACCAGCGCCTCTCGCGCAGCACCGCGAAATACCCGCGCCAGGAGGCGCTGACATACCCGGCGCTCGGCCTCGCGGGCGAGGCCGGCGAGTTCGCCGATCACGCGAAGAAGGTGATCCGCGACGACGGCGGCGTCGTCAGCGCCGAGCGGCGCGAGGCGATGGCGAAGGAGCTCGGCGACGTGCTCTGGTACGTCGCGCAGCTGTCGACCGAGCTGGAGCTCGACCTCGACGAGATCGCGCAGCAGAACCTCGACAAGCTGCTCTCGCGCCAAAAGCGCGGAGTGCTTGCGGGCAGCGGCGACGACCGCTGACGAACGAGGACGCTAGGCGCCGCTCGGCGCGACGACGAAGCGCTCGAAGCGCCGCGCGAGACGCTCGGGGACGAGCGCGTGGACGCGGACTCCGTCGGGGGTGTCCTCGCGGTTGACCTCGCCGGCAATCTCGTGCAGCTCGGCGAGGCTGCCGCCGTCCTTGTACGGGACGAGCAGGTCGAGGCGGCGCAGCGTGTGCGCGAGCTCGTGCTCGATCCGCTCGCCGAGCTCCTCGAGGCCCTCCCCGGTCTCGCCCGAGACGAGCACCGCGTCGGGATGACGCAGGCGCAGCTCGCTGCGCGCCTCCTCGTCGATCAGGTCGATCTTGTTCAGCACGAGCAGCCGCGGCTGCTCGCCGGCGCCGATCTCCTCGAGCGTCTGCTCGACGGACTGCTGCATGATCTCGGCCTGCTCCTCCGGTGCTGAGGCGTCGAGCACGTGCGCGAGCAGGTCGGCGCGGCGCGTCTCCTCGAGCGTCGCGCCGAACGCGTCGACGAGCTGGTGCGGGAGCTTTGAGATGAAGCCGACCGTGTCGGTCAGCAGGTGCGCGCGGCCGCTGAGGCGCAGCTCGCGCGTCGTCGGGTCGAGCGTGTGGAACAGGCGGTCGCGGACGCCGACCTCGGCGCCGGTCATCGCGTTGAGCAGCGTCGACTTGCCGGCGTTCGTGTAGCCGACGAGCGCGATCGTCGGCAGCGACGCGCGCTCGCGCTCGGCGCGCTGCACGGCGCGCGTGCCCTTGACGTGCTCGAGGCGCCTGCGCAGCGCCGCGATGCGGTCGCGCGCGAGGCGGCGGTCGGTCTCGATCTGCGTCTCGCCCGGCCCCCTCGTGCCGATCCCGCCGCCGAGGCGCTCGAGGTGGCTCCACAGCCCGCGCATCCGCGCGAGGTTGTACTCGAGCTGCGCGAGCTCGACCTGGAGCTTGCCCTCGGCGCTGCCGGCGTGCGAGGCGAAGATGTCGAGGATCACCGTCGTGCGGTCGACGACGGGCAGCCCGACGGCTTCCTCGAGGTTGCGCTCCTGGCGCGCCGTCAGCTCGTCGTCGCAGGCGATCAGGTTCGCGTCGGCGGCCTTCGCGGCGGCCTTCGCCTCGGCGACCTTGCCGGGTCCGAGGTACGTGTTCGGGTGCGGCGCCTCGCGGCGCTGGACCATCTCGCCGACGACGCCGACGCCGGCTGTTTTGAGCAGCTCGGCGAGCTCTGAGAGGTCGTCGCCCTCGGGCAGCGCAGCGACGCAGAACGCGCGCTGGCGCGCGCGCGGCGCCTGCGCATCCGGGTCGTGGCCGTTGACCGACTGTGGCGTCGGCATCGTGCGGCCGTTGCGGCTTCTCTGCATCTACAACGATTCTAGAGGCAGGGCGAAGCCCCGCTCGTGACTACTTCGCGAGCGCGCCGAGGCGCTCGACGGCCTCGAGCAGGCGGTCGTCGGGCGTCGTCAGCGAGATCCGAAACCAGCCCTCGCCGGCGGGGCCGTAGACGGCTCCGGGCGTGATCACGACGCCCGCCTGCTCGAGCACGTGCTCGGCGTAGGCGGCGGAGCTCTCATAGCCCTCCGGAACGGGCGCCCAGACGTAGATCGTCGCGTGCGGCGGGCGCACGTCGACGCCGATCTTGCGCAGCGCGTCGCAGACGATGTCGCGACGGCGGCGGTAGAGCTCGACCATCGAGGCGACCTCGAAGTCGGCCTCGGGCGAGAGCGCGGCGATGCCGGCGAGCTGCACGGCGTCGAACAGCCCCGAGTCGATGTTCGTCTTCAAGCGCCAGTACGTCTGCAGCGCGTCGGCGTTTCCGACGAGCACGGCGCAGCGCCAGCCGGTCATGTTGTAGCCCTTCGACAGCGAGAAGACCTCGATGCCGACGTCCTTCGCGCCGGGCGTCTGCAGGAACGACGGCGGCTTGTAGCCGTCGAAGGCAATCTCCGAGTAGGCGTTGTCGTGCACGACGAGGATGTCGTAGGCGCGCGCGAACTCGATCACGCGCTCGAAGAAGCCGTCGGGGACGAGCGCGCCGGTAGGGTTGTTCGGGTAGTTGAGGTACATCAGCTTCGAGCGCCGCGCGACGTCGTCCTCGATCGCGCCGAGATCAGGCACGAAGCCGAGCTCGGGCTCGAGCGCCATCAGCACGGGCTCGGCGCCGGCGAGCCACGGGCCGCCGGTGTAGACGGGGTAGCCGGGGTCGGCCGCGAGCGCGTAGTCGCCCGGGTCGAGGAAGGCGAGGTTGAGGTTGAAGATCGCCTCCTTCGCGCCGATCGCGGGGATGATCTCGGTCTCGGGGTCGAGCGTCACGTCGAAGCGCCGCGCGTAGAAGTCGCTGACGGCTTCGCGGAAGTCGGCGCGACCGCGGTTGGAGGGGTACTGGTGCGTCTCGGCCTCGCTGACGGCCTCCTGCATCGCCTCGACGATCAGCGCCGGCGTCGGGCGATCGGGGTCGCCGATGCCGAGGCTGATCACGTCGACGCCGGCGGCGCGCTTGTCGGCGATCTTGCGCTCGAGCTCGGCGAATGCGTAAGGCGGTATGCGCTCGAGGCGCTTGCTCGGTCTCATCCAGCTCCCTGATCTCTTTTATTCATTTATTTAATTGATTAATTCGTTTGGCGCAACTGCTCGAGAAACGGCTCGCTGAGCGTTCCCGCGAACACGGGCAGCGCCCAGCCTGACAGGTGGACGCGCAGATCTGGGTCGACCTCGACCTCGAGCTCGCCGCCGTCGAGCACGACGATCACGCGTGCCGGCTCGCTCGGCGGACCGGGTGCGCGCTCGGCCGATCCGGCGACGAGATAGGCGACGGCGGCGCCCGTCGCGCCGGTCCCCGAGGACAGCGTCTCGCCGACGCCGCGCTCGAAGATCCGCGCGCGAATCCGCGCCGGCGGCCCGGGCTCGAGCTCGGCGTACCACGACACGTTCGTGCGATTCGGGAACTCCGCGTGCGCTTCGACGGGCGGGCCGATCAGCGGCAGATCGAGCGCCTCGAGCTCAGCGGCGCTCGCGACGGCGATCGCGCACTGCGGGTTGCCGATCGAGACGTGCTGAAAGCTCCACGAGCCGGACGGCGGCGCGGCGCCGTCGGGCGCATCGGGATCGATGCGCAGCTCGGCCGCGCCGTCGGGCGGGCCCGAGGGGAAGTCCTTCGAGCTCAAGCTCGCGTGCCCCATGTCGACGCGACACGTCGTCGGGCCGGTGATCTGCGGGCTGATCTGGCCGGCTGCGGTGTCGATCGAGAACTCGTCGAGCTCGGTCCAGCCGCGCGTTCGCAGGTAGAGGATCGCCTCACGCGCGCCGTTGCCCGACAGCTCGGCCTCGGAGCCGTCAGGGTTGAAGATGCGCAAGTCGGCGACGTTCGCGGTGTCGGCCGGCCGCGAAAGCAGCAGCACGCCGTCGGCGTAGACACCGAAGTGGCCTTCGCACAGCTTCCTGATCCGCGCAGGCGTCAGCTCGAAGGCGAGCTCGTCGCGCTCGACGATCAAGTAGTCGTTGCCGAGCGCCTGCCACTTCTCGAATCTCATGCGCCGGCGGAGTCTAGGATCTCCGCGGCGACGGCACCCGGCTCGCGGCCTGTCACGTCGATCGACTGCACGCCTGCGAGCTTGCGCATCCACGAGAGCTGACGGCGCGCGTAGTTGCGCGTGCGCCGCTTCATCGTCTCGACGTCGCCGGCGAGCAGCTCATCGAAGCCGAGCGCCTTGCGCGCCGTCTCGGAGACGCCGGCCGCGTGCGCGCGGCGCACCTCCTCGGCGGCGCCTGCCGCGACGATCTGCTCGGTGCGTGCGTCGATCCGCGCGTAGAGCGCGTCGCGCTCCATCGTCACGCCGGCGAGCAGCGTCGGATGGCGCAGCTCCTCGCTCCACAGCTGCGAAGGCGCATCCTGCGGTTCGAGCTCGCCGGCTTCGAGCGCCTCGAGCGCGCGGATCGTGCGCCTCGCGTTGCTCGCGTCGATCTGCTCGGCGGCCCACGGCGCGCGGCGCGCGAGCTCGGCGTGCAGCGCCTGCGAGCCGAGCTGCTCCAGCTGCGCCGTCCAGCGCTCGCGCGCGCCCTCGCGCGGCGCCGGCCGCAGGCCGAGGTCGGCGAGCGCAGCCCGCAGATACAGCCCCGTCCCGCCGACGACGATCGGGCGCCGCCCGGCGGCGAGCAGCGCGTCGATCTCGGCGTGCGCGAGCTTTGCGTACTCGCCGACGCTGAACGTCGCGTCGAGCGGCAGGAACGAGATCATCCGGTGCTCGAGCGCGGCGCGCTCGGCAGGCGAGGCGACGCCGGTCAGCGTCTCGAGGCCGGCATAGACCTGCAACGCGTCGGCCGAGACAGCGACGGGATCCTCGCCTTTCGCGCGCAGCAGCCGGCCAAGCGCGACGGCGATCGCGGTCTTGCCGACGCCCGTCGGGCCGAACAGCGCGACGATCCGCGGACGCTCGCTGTCACGCGCGATCTGCTCGTTGCCCGCCATCGGCGCAGTATCGCGGCGATTGGCTTCTAGGCTCGGTGTGTGACGCCTTCGGACGAGCAGCGCAAGCTCCCCTCCTCGCTCGTGCTGCTGATGGCGGTCGCGTGCGGCGCGGCCGTCGCGAACATCTACTACGCGCAGCCGCTGCTGAGCACGATCGCGCACGACTTCTCGGTCTCCGACGGCACCGCGGGGCTGCTCGTGACGGCGTCGCAGGTCGGCTACGCGGCGGGCCTCGTGCTGCTCGTGCCGCTCGGCGACCTGATCGAGCGCCGCCGGCTGATCACAGGCATCCTGCTCGTCACGGCGCTCGCGCTCGCCGCGACGGCGGCCGCGCCGAGCTTGACGCTGCTCGCGGCGGCGCTGCTCGTCGTCGGCGTCACGTCGGTCGTCGCGCAGATCCTCGTGCCGCTCGCGAGCGCGCTCGCGCCCGAGTCAGAACGCGGCCAGGTCGTCGGCAAGGTGATGAGCGGCCTGCTCGTCGGCATCCTCGTCGCGCGCACGGCGAGCGGCCTGCTCTCGGAGCTCGGCGGCTGGCGGCTCGTCTTCGGCGTCTCGGCGGCGCTGATGGTCGCGCTCAGCGCCGTGCTGCACTTCAGGCTGCCGCGCGTGCGCCCCACGACGGACCTCTCCTACCCGGCGCTGCTCCGCTCCGTCGGCGAGCTCGTGCTCGAACAGCCGACGCTGCGCGTGCGGATGGCCTACGGCGCGCTGCAGATGGGCCAGTTCAGCGTGCTGTGGACGACGATCGCGTTCCTGCTCGCCGGTCATCCGTACGACTACAGCGACGCGACGATCGGCCTGTTCGGCCTCGTCGGGCTCGCGGGCGCGCTCGCGGCGCAGGTCGCCGGGCGGATGGCCGACCGCGGGCGCCACCACCTCTCGACGGGCCTGTTCTTCGGCACGATGCTGCTCTCGTGGGCGGCGATCGCGGCCGGCAAGACGTCGCTGACGGCGCTGATCGTCGGCATCGCCTTCCTCGATCTCGGCGTGCAGGGAGCGCAGATCACGAGCCAGAGCGTGATCTACAGCCTCGACCCGGCCGCGCGAAGCCGCCTGACGACGGCCTACATGACGACCGTGTTCGCCTCGGCGGCGGCCTCTTCGGCGCTCGCCTCGGCGATCTACGACGCGGGCGGCTGGGATGCGGTCGCGACGCTTGGCGCCGCGCTGGCGGCCGTCGGCGTCGTGATCTGGCTTGCCGAGCAGCTGCTGATCCGCCGCCGCGGCGAGCCTTCGCCGTCGGCGCCCGTCGGCTGAGGCGCAGCGGGCCGTTCGCCGGTCAGGCCGCGACACGGTCGCGCAGCCGGTCGAGGCCAAGTCGCATCCGGCCCTTGATCGTGCCAAGCGGAAGCGAGAGCTCGCGCGCAATCTCGACGTGCGTCAGCCTGCCGAAGTAGGCGAGCGCGATGACCTCGCGCTGCGCCGGCGGCAGATGCGCCAGTGCGCAGCGCAGCGCGTGCGCTTCGCCGCGCTCGATGCCATCTGCTTCGACGTCGGTCGGCGCGGGCACCCTCGCCAGAAGCTCGTCGCAGCTTTTCCGGACACGGTCGTGGCGACCGTGCCGGCGCATGCTGTCGATCGCGCGGTTTCGCACGATCGCGAGCACCCAGGCGTGCACGCGTCCGCGCTCGGGCCGGTAGGCCGCGCGGGCGCGCCAGACCGACCAGAACGCTTCCTGCACGACATCGTCGACCCGATCGTTCTGAACGTTCATCGCGTGCGCGACCGACAGAGCCCGGCGCAGCAGTCGGTCGTGCAGCACCTCGAACGCGTCCGTGTCGTCACCCTGGACTAGCAGCATCAGCTCGCGATCGCTCTCCTGCTCGTACACCTCGAGCTCAGCTCCCTGTCGCCGGCAGCCGCATCGAGGGGTCGAGGAAGAACAACTCGGAGGCAACGCCCGGTGAGGTCTGGTTGGCGCTGAGGAATCCCACGACCGCTCGGCCGGTCAGCCGCTCGACGACCTCCGTGAACTCGTCCTCCGTGTCGGTCTGGAAGGCGACGCGACCGTCGATCACCCGCTGGGACGCACCTTCGGCGAGCTGATCGACCTCGCTCGTGCTGAGGACGTTCTCGAGCACGCAGACGACGACGTCCTCGTTGATGAACGTCCGCGCGCTCGTGCGATCGTGCCCGTAGAAGCGCGAGTAGAGCACGACCATCTCGGCCGAGATCGCCTCGGTCAGGGCGTGTCCTTCGAGCGGGAACTGGTTGCCGAACACGGCGCTTCCGGTTCTTCCGGCTCTGTGGAGGAGGCTCGCCAAGCGAGAGCACAGGAGGAGCACTCGGCGGGCCGTGCACTCGTATACTACCGCTCCTAGTTCCGACTGTCCGAATTAGAAGTCACCCCTGGCCGGCGTGACGCGGTATCGGCTCGGTATGAGCGCGCCGAGACGCACACGGCCTCCGGATCGACGCACGAGGCGCTTCAGGTCATGCGATTTCGCATAGGCTCTTGGCATGAAGATCGCCGGCTCGACAGTGCTCTTGACGGGCGCCACCGGAGGCATCGGCCTGGCGATCGCTCGCGCCGTGCACGAGCGCGGCGGCAAGCTGATCGTCACGGGGCGCCGCGTCGACGTGCTCGAGCCGCTCGCGCAGGAGCTCGGCGCGCGAGCGCTCGCCGTCGACCTTGCCGACGCCGCAGAGGTCGACAGGCTCGTACGCGAGGCCGGCGAGATCGACATCCTGATCGCCAACGCGGCGCTGCCGGCATCGGGTCGCCTCGAGTCGTTCACGCCGCAGGAGATCGACCGAGCGCTCGACGTCAACCTGCGCGCGCCGATCGTCCTCGCGCACTCGCTGCTCCCGGCGATGATCGAGCGGCGCAGCGGACACCTGCTGTTCATGTCCTCGATCGCCGGCAAGGCCGCCTCGCCGGGCACGCTGCTCTACACGGCCTCGAAGTTCGGCCTGCGCGGGTTCGCCTCCTCGCTGCGCGCCGACCTGCACGACAGCGGCGTCGGCGTCTCGACGGTGATGCCGGGCTTCATCCGCGAGGCGGGCATGTTCGCCGAAGCCGACGTCAAGCTTCCGCCGGGTGTCGGCACGCGCACGCCGGACGACGTCGCCAAGGCGACGATCAAGGCGATCGAGCAGAACCGCGGCGAGATCGAGGTCGCGCCGCTCACCCTCCGCGCGAGCGCGACGCTCGCGAGCGTCGCACCGGAGATCGCCGGGCGCATCTCGCGCAAAGCCGGCGGCGAGCAGGTCGCGCGCGACATGGCCGCCGGGCAGCGCCACAAGCGCTGAGTATCAGGCAGTCGCCGCCGCGGCGCACCGACTGCCCCTCGCCGCCCTAGAAGAGGCTCTCCTGCCGCGGACGCAACGACGGCGCCGGCCCGGCGACGTCGTCGTCTGAGGAGTTGCGCGTCGGCGGGCCGATCGAGCGGAAGCCGCTCGGGCGCCCGCGCCAGCGGACGAGCTTCGACAGCCGTTCGCGTTCCTCGCGCGGAGCGTATGCGCCGCGGCGGTAGAGCTTCTCGTAGCGCGGGACGAGATCCGGGCGCTGCTCGCGCAGCCAGCCCATGAACACGTCGCGCACCTCGCCGCGCAGGTGCAGCGCCACGCCGCCGATGCCTGTCGCGCCTGCCGCTTTGACGCCGTCGAGCAGCTCCTCGACCTGACGCGGCGAGTCGTTGATCCCCGGCATCAGCGGCGCGATCAGCACGCTCGTCGGGATGCCCGCGCGGTTCAGCTCCGCGACCGCCTCCAGACGCGCCCGCGGGTTCGGCGTGTGCGGCTCCGTCGCGCGCCACGCCTTCTCATCGAGCGTCGGAATCGACAGGCAAGCGCTGAAGCTCGTCCGCTCGGCGATCTGCAGCATCAGCGGCAGGTCGCGCAGCAGCAGCGGCGACTTCGTCAGCACCGAGCACGGGTTCGCCGCGTCGCGCAGCGCCGCCCAGATGCCCTCCATCAGCCGGTAGCGGCCCTCGACCCACTGGTACGGGTCCGTGTTCGTCCCGAGCGCGACATGCTCCCCCTTCCACGACGGCCGCGCCAGCTCCACCCGAAGCACCTCCGGCGCGTTGACCTTGACGACGATCTCCTTCTCGAAGTCCCGGCCCGCGTCGAAGCCGAGGTACTTGTGCGTAGGGCGAGCGAAGCAGTTGTGGCTGACCACGCCGTTCGCGATGAAGTCGCCGGTGCCGGTCGTGATGTCGTAGAGGCGCATCGCCATCCCCAGCGGACGGATCGAAGTCACGCGCAGCTCGGATTTTGTCTTCAGTGCGGCTCCGTCGATTGTCCGCTTGCGCGTGATCGCAGGATCGGTCCCGAGGAAGAAGCGCATGCGCTCCGAAAGGCCACCGCGCAGCCGTATAGAGATCAGGCCGTTTCGCTCGGGGTAGGGCTCCGTGGCGAAGTCGAAGCGGAAGAGTGCAAGCGCCGCCTTGATCCACCCGATGATTTCCGGATCGGTGTTCGCGATCCTCCAGCTCCCTCTCGAGCAGGACCCCTCGGCATCGAAGATTCCGGCGAGAAAGCCCTTCATCCAGGAGGCGCTAGGCAGGATCGGCCAACGAACGGCCTCGCTGATGAGCTCGAAGTCTCCACGCTTCTGGGTTCTGATCGCGTCCATCGCGCGGTGCGCTCCAGCGGCCTCTGCGAACACGAACTCGTCAGTCATGACGCCTAACTCAGCGAGGAAGGCGTTCGCACGCTCGAGTGCCTCGCGATCGGCCAGGGCGAGCCGAAATCTGTACTGCACCTCGATCTTGATCCGTCCCGGCCGCGGAGCATACGAATACGAGTCGAGATTGCCGTCACCCCGGATCAATCCGCAGAGGTACCCGCGCTTATAGTCGTCGTCGAGCGTGGGGGCGGCAACGCACCCGCCCGGTCCAAGCAGGCGGAGGCCAAGCGTGAGATGCGGACGCTGCAGCGGGCCGCTCTCTGCCCCGATCACGTGCTTCCAGCCGCGTGCCGTCAGAAAGCGGTGGTCGGCGCTCGCGATCAGCTCGGTCCCGTCCTCGACCGTGACTGCGTATGCCGGCTTGACGCTCGACCACTTGTCGAGCACCTGGGTCTGCGTGAAGCGTCGATATGCGCCTCGCTGCTCGGTTCCGCAGATCCAATCGCCCACTTGAAGATCACGCATGGCGCGAGTTCGGCCGTCTGCCATGAGAATCGCCGAATCTCCCCCTATGCAGTAGGTGCACCCGTGGCTGCAGCCACGGTACGGATTTAGGGTCCAGCGAAACGGCATCCGTGATCGCTCGGGCACGCGGTTGAGCACGGAACGGGCGCGAACCTCGTAGAAACGCGTCTCGAGGGCCTCGGGCGCGTCGAAGCGCCGCACGACGGCCTCATCGCGATATCCGGGCAGCCGTCGCTGCTCGTCGTTCTCTAGCGTGAGGTTGCTCCAGCGCACGAACGTATGTTCGCATAGCACGAGGTCGGATCTTCGTAACGCCTGACTTTGCGGGCTCCTACGCCGCTCGGTGATCTCTCGGGCGACCCTCACAGCCCGCACAGTTTGGGGCCGCAAGATGCTCTCCGACACCCGCTCCACAACCGAAGGAGGAACAGGAATGGTCATCTCCAGACTGCTCAGCGCGACGATGATCGCCGGAGATTCGGCGACGGACGAAGGCCGGCGATCGGGTCCGAGCGGAGACTCCGCGCAGGCCGATTCGAGCGCCGCCAAGGCGGCCGCTCCGACACCGCCGCGCAGACTCTCCCCAGAGCGGCGTTGAGCTACCGCCAAGCGCCCGAGCCGCCCGGCAGACGCCCGCTGCAAGGGCGTCTGCCGAGCCGCGACACGAAGCGCGCAAACGATGCGCTCGCAGCCGCGGAAACGTTCGTCCACGGCTCCGTTCGGCGGTAATCAAGCGCCCTCCGCGAGTCGAGCAGAGGGTTGATGATGAAAAACGAGGGGGCGAATTCGCAGGACTCGAAGCAAGGCGTGCGGTCGTGGCTCTGCCGCGACGATTTCGACCGCGAACGGATGCTCGACATGGAGGAGCGCGTGCGCCCCGTCCGGCAGCGCTCGCTAGGCATCCTCGCGATCGCGCTGATCGGCTCCGGCCCGTGGCTCGGCTGGTGGCCGGCGCTGTTCCTGATCCCCGCCGCGCTGTGCTTCGGCATGGCCGACCTGATGATGCCGCGCGTCGCGCGGCCAGAGCTCTTGATGTTCGGCGCCTGGATCGGCAGCGGCCTCGTGATCGGCGGCGCCGTCGCGCTCAGCGGCGGCCCCGACCAGCCGACGCTCGCGTGGCTCGCAATCCCCGTGATCACGCTCAGCTCGCGCTTTCCGATGCGCGGCGTCGTCGTCGGCGTGATCATCAACATCGTCATCCTGCTCGCGGTTGCCTTCGGCGTCGACGCCCATCAAGTGATCCAGAACCCGGTTTACGTGATCGCCCCGATCGCGCTGCTGCTGTGCGTCGCGGTCCTCTCCACGCCGCTGATGCGCTCGGACATCCAGCACCGCAGCGACGCCGTGATCGACCAGCTCACGGGGATGCTCAACCGCAACGCGCTCGACAACCGCCTCGCGGAGCTCGCCCAGCAGTCGACGCTGACAGGTGAGTCGATCGGGATCATCATCGGCGACCTCGACCACTTCAAGCGCGTCAACGACACGCTCGGGCACTCGACCGGCGACGTCGTGCTGCGCGAGGTCGCATATCAGCTGCGCAAGCAGCTGCGCGCATTCGACCTCGCCTACCGGCTCGGCGGCGAGGAGTTCCTGATCCTGCTGCCCGGCTCCGATCTCACGCAATCGGCCGAGCTCGCCGAGCAGCTGCGCGCGGGCATCGCCGGCGACACCGTCGCCGGCGGTCTCAACGTGACGATGAGCTTCGGCGTCGGCGCCTCGCGCCGCGGCGAGGACTTCGACTACGCGACCGTCTTCAAGAGCGCCGACGCGGCGCTCTACCGCGCCAAGCGCAAAGGGCGCGACCAGGTCTGCCTGTCGGAGATCGACGAGGCGCCGGCCCTGGCGGCCATCCCCGTCTTCGCCTGAGGCCGCTCAGGCGCCGACCCGAGCGAGCAGCAGCTCCTCGCCCGCGAGCGTCTGGCTCGTCGCCGAGTCGATCCGCACTTGCGTCAGCTCGCCCGGAGCGGCGAGCCCGGAGAAGTTGACGACTTTGTTGTGGCGCGTGCGCCCGCGCAGGCGGTCCGGATCGGTGCGCGAGCTGCCTTCGACGAGCACGTCGAGCGTGCGCCCGACGAAGCGCTGCGCGCGCTCGCGAGCGCCGTGCTGGACGGCCTCGAGCAGGCGCTCCATGCGCTCGACCTTGACCGGGTGCGGCACGAGCCCGTCGGCGATCTCGGCCGCCTCCGTGCCACGCCGCGGCGAGAATACGAACGTGAACGCCGCGTCGTAGGAGACCTCCTCGACGACCTCGAGCGTCTCGGCGAAGTCCTCCTCCGTCTCCCCCGGAAAGCCGACGATTATGTCCGTCGTCAGCGCCACGTCCGGGACGCGCTCGCGGATCATCGCGACGCGGTCCATGTAGCGGCGGCGGTCGTACGTGCGGCGCATCGCCTTGAGGATTCGCGACGAGCCCGACTGCAGCGGCAGGTGGATGTGCTCGCAGACGCTCTCAAGCTCCGCGTGCGCGCGCACGACGTCCTCGCGCATGTCCTTCGGGTGCGGGCTCGTGTAGCGGATCCGCTCGATCCCCTCGACCGCGTCGATCGCTCCCAACAGCCCCGCGAACGTCGCGCGCTCGCCACGCGGCGGCAGATCGCGGCCGTATGAGTTGACGTTCTGTCCGAGCAGCGTCAGCTCGCGCACACCATCCGCCGCCATCGCCTGTGCCTCGGCGACGAGCTCGTCCATCGGGCGGCTGACCTCGCGCCCGCGCGTCGAGGGGACGATGCAATACGAGCACGCGCAGTTGCAGCCGACGCTGATCTGCATCCAGCCCTGAAACCGGCGCGCACGGTGCGCCGGAAGATGGCCCGTGAAGCCCTCGAACTCGAAGTAGCCCTGCGCCGTCAGCGAGTCGCTCGTGAGGAACTCCGCAAGCTTGTGCACCTGGCCCGGGCCGAACGCGACGTCGACGAACGGAAAGCGCTCGAAGACCTCCTCCTTGACCGACTGCGCCCAGCAGCCGCCGACGCCGATCGTCACACCGGGGCGTTCGGACTTCAGCCGTTTCGCTTCGCCGAGGTGCGCGATGAAGCGACTGTCGGCCGACTCGCGGATCGAGCACGTGTTGAACAGGATCAGGTCCGCCTCCGCGCGCTCAGGCGCTTCGCTGTAGCCGAGCGACTGCAGCATCCCCTTCATCCGCTCCGAGTCGTGCTCGTTCATCTGGCAGCCGAACGTCGTGACGTGGTAGCGCGGCTTGGGCGATTGTCGATTCGATGTCATCTTGGCTACAGCGTACCCGTGCCGTCTGGCTACGCTGAGGCATGGCCGCTGACGCCGAGGATCTCGATCTCGCTTCGCAGGCGATCCTCGATCTGCTCTCGCGCCGCGACGAGCAGGCGACGATCTGCCCATCGGAGGCCGCGCGTGCACTGGCGGCAGACGACGACTTCCGTCAATACATGGGAGTAGTTCGCGACGCCGCATGCGCGCTCGCAGCCCAAGGGAGAATCGACGTCTTGCAGCGTGGTCGCAAGATCGACCTCGACGCAGCACGTGGACCGGTGCGTCTTCGCGCAGTCAACCCTTCCGCCGCACGGCGCCGAAGCTCTTCTCGCGAACCAGGGAGCGCCGGTGGAGCGAACTGAGGACGGGCGCTACTTGATCGTCAACGGCCGTCGCTGGCGCGCGAGCGACCCGGCGCTGAGCGAGGAGCGACGCGCCGAGCTCGTCTCCGAGCTGATGTCGGCGCGTCGCGCAGTCGGCGCCGCAAAACGCGCTGAAGATGCACGGGCGGAGAAGGCCGCTCGAGCTCGCGTCCATGCCGCCAAGACCGCGCTCGGAGAGCGCGGCGCCCCTTGGTGGCAGCGCGATCGGCAGGACTGAGCCGGGCAGGCACACCACCCGTCGCAGGCGATCTCGGTCAGACGACCATGTTGACGATCGTATTGTCGTAGTTGAGGTTCTTCAGTTTCGCCTTGACCGTCATCGGCGTGAACGGGCCGCCGTCGACCGAGCTTTCCGGAAACTCCGGAAAGACGTCGGAGATCTCGTGCATCGCCTGCTCGCCTTGTTTGACCTTGAATTCAAACGAGAGCGTGCGAACTTTCGTGTTGTGCGTGACCTGCGCGATCGGCGCGCCGCGCATCACGACCGTCGTCGCGCCGCAGCTGAATTCCGCGAACGGCGTTTCGCTCGGCGGCGTCAACTGCACGGCGGCAACTATCACCCACGTCCTGTGCTTGCCCAGGATCTCGTCCGTCCCGAGCGTCGCTTCGAGTGTGCTCGTCCTGACTTCGCCGGCCGATGCACCACTCGAGAGACACAGCGCCCCTCCCAGCTGGCAGCCCGTGAAGCGAAACGGGAAGTTGCCGATCGTTTTCGGGCTCGTGTAGAAGCCGAGCGCGCGCACGCCCGAGCACGTAACCGTGCCCGCCGCCGTCGCGAAGCTCGTCTTGCCCTTGCTGAAGAACGCTTCGCCTTTCGTCGACGGATTCCACACGTACGGGTTCACTTCTCCGACCGACGTGCAGCTCGAGTCTTCGTATTCGCCCGAGCCGTATGGCAGGTACAGCGGCTCGGAGCAATGGCCGAATTCCGGCGGTTCCGCCGCCGCCGCGCCGGCGCCCGCCAGCGACGCGAAGCCAACTGCCAGCCCAACGAACAGAACAGCTCTCCCCCACCGAAACATGCCAGTCCCCCCAACTTGCTCCGCTTGCCGTTATGCGGACGAGTTTATCCCTGTCGTCAAGCCTGGTGGTGAGTGAGTAAATGCCGCATCGCCTCACGGCCCGCCCGCCATCATGCCCGCGCTTGGCAGCATTTCCCACTGGATGATCAACCAGCACGCGAGCACCAGCGTTGGGAGTGCATCGTCGATCGACAGCGCCCAATCCTCTGAGGTGAGCCTAAGCGCCGGCGGAATGCCGCTACCGAGCGTGACCCGCCTTCTCCCTCCCTCCCCGCGGCTTTCGAGCCCGCCCATCTCGCGCGTCACCGCGAACGACCCTCCGTCGGGGATCGAGATTGTCCATGCGCCCGAGGCCAGCAACTTCGTCTGCAGCCTCATCTCGATCCTCTCGCCGCCGAGCGCTCCTCCTCGCCGCAGGCGTGCCGGGTGAAACTCGCAGACGACGCGCGCGTCCGAGGCGTCCAGCAGGCTGAAGTGCCAGCCCGCCCGACCCTTGCGAAGCACGTCGTAGGAGCGCTCGCCGACCAACACTCGGGCGTAAGGTTCCGCCGCGCCTGTCTCTATGCGCCCAAGCTCGCGCCCGTCTTCGCGCAGCACGCCATCGCTTGCGAAGACGAGAGACATCGGCATGACCGGGATTGAACCAGGGCGGGAAGTCGCCTCCGCTTCCCAGGATCAGAGCACTTTTAGCACCTACGGTCAGTCGCCTGACTTGGATTCGCGACCGCCGCTCGACGTGATGACTCGGCGACAGTCGCCCTCCCAATGAGATGCTTCCCGAATGAGCCCACGCCCCAGCTATCTTCCGAGCCGCTGGATGATGGGACCGCTGCCGGCCAAATGGGTCGGCGACAGGCCAGAGCGGGTGCTCGCGTGGCTTGGTGGCAACTTCGTCGTCGCCCTGGCAGTACTCGCAGTCGGAGTGTTTGCCGGTTGGGCTGAGTTCATCGTCCTCGGAGGGATCTGCTCCATCGCCCTGGCCATCGAGGGCTCGATCTATGGGCCACGGGCGCGCCGAGCGATGAAGCGCGCTCGCGGGTGACCCGTACGGCGATGTCCACACGTTGGCGGCCATCCGGGACGCCCTTTTGAGATAGGCCGGCCTGGGGCGCCCAGGCCGGCCTCTATCTATGCGACCGCTGCGACTACCGGTTCGCTTGCGAGCGGCTTTGCCGGCTTCGCGTCCTGCGGCGCGGCCGGGCCGGCGGTCTTGTCGCGGTCGATCGGCGTGACGAGATCCTTGCCGAGGCCGAGCGCCGCATAGATCTTGTCTTCGATCTCTTTCGCCATCTCCGGGTTGTTGTCGAGGTGCGCCTTCGAGTTGCCGCGCCCCTGGCCGAGCCGCTCGTTGCCGTAGGAGAAGAACGAGCCCGACTTCGAGACGATGTTGTGCTCGAGGCCGAGGTCGATCAGGCAGCCCGACGTCGAGATGCCCTTGCCGTACTCGATGTCGAACTCGGCTTGGCGGAACGGCGCCGCGACCTTGTTCTTGACGACCTTCACGCGCACGCGGTTGCCGACCGCCTCCGTGCCGTCCTTCAACGTCTCGATGCGGCGGATGTCCAGGCGCTGCGAGGCGTAGAACTTCAGCGCCCGCCCGCCCGGCTGCGTCTCCGGCGAGCCGAACATCACGCCGACCTTTTCGCGGATCTGGTTCGTCAGGATGCACAGCGTCTGCGTGCGGTTCAGGTTGCCCGCGAGCTTGCGCATCGCCTGCGACATCATCCGCGCCTGCGCGCCGACCGTCTGGTCGCCCATCTGGCCCTCGAGCTCGACCCGCGGCGTCAGCGCGGCGACCGAGTCGATCGCCACGACGTCGACGGCGCCCGAGCGCACGAGCATGTCCGCGATCTCCAGCGCCTGCTCGCCGTAGTCCGGCTGCGAGACGAGCAGCTCATCGATGTCGACGCCGATCTCCTTCGCGTAGAGCGGGTCCATCGCGTGCTCGGCGTCGATGAACGCGCACACGCCGCCGAGCTTCTGCGCCTCGGCGAGCACGTGGTAGATCATCGTCGTCTTACCCGAGGACTCCGGGCCGAACACCTCGACGATGCGCCCGCGCGGCACGCCGCCGATGCCGAGCGCGAGGTCGAGCGACAGCGCCCCCGTCGGAATCGCCTCGCAGCGCACCTGCGCGCCCTCGTCGCCCATCCGCATCACCGTGCCCTTGCCGAACTCGCGCTCGATCTGCGTGAGCGCGCCCTGAAGAGCGGCGTCGCGCGCCTTCGCTGCCTTCTCGTCGTTGGTCACGGGCATGGTCTTACTCCTCCGGGTTGGGTGAATCGACAAAGGTAGAGATCGCTGCGGACGGAACGTTTGTTCGTATTTGGCCCTTTCCGGCCCCGCCCCGCCGCCGTTCGTCCAACGACCCGCGGCTGGTTCATCCGCGCCCGCGAACGCGACGAAACATAGGCATCGGACCCGCCGCAAGACCATCGGAGAAGTCTTGAACGCCAGCCTCGCCACGCGCCGCATCGCACCGCTCGCCGTCGCCTTCCTGCTGCTCGCGCTGAGCGTGCTGCTCGCGCGGCCGGCCTCCTCGCCTGCGAGCGCCGCGAGCGCCTGCCCCTCCTCGGCCGCCCGCGCCAAGCAGCACGTGCGCGCCTGTGCGGGGCGTCACGGCTCGGCTCGCGCGCACGCCAAGGTCAAGGGCCGCCACGCGAAACACAATCATTCAAAGAAGAAGACGAAGGCCAAGGCGAAGCCCAAGTCGAGCCACGCCTCGGCGCCCGTGCTACGCCCGGCGACGTGCGAAGACGGCACGACGCCGAAGTTCACCGGCGAAGGCGAATACACCTGTGGCGACGGCTCCGAACCGGTCTGCTCGAACGGCGCCGAACCGACCGCGAAGCACAGTGGCGCGCGGCTGCTCTGCCCCGTCGCATCGTCCAGCATCGAATTCAGCGAAGCGGTCTGCGAAGACGGCAGCTCACCCGAACGCACCACCGCCGGCAGCGCGTTCGGCTGCGAAGACGGCTCGCAGCCGGCCTGCGAAGACGGCTCGCAGCCGAAGCTCTCAGACGACGGCTCGATGCTCGTCTGCATCGCTCACGGCTCCTCCTCCGCGCCCTCCTCGGCGAGCGAAGACGCAGAAGAAGCCGAAGAAGAAGACGAACCGGCGAGCTAGCCGAGCGCGCGCCAGAGCATGTGCATCGCGACCGTTCCCGCGCGGTCGCGGATGTCCGCGCGCCCGCCCGGCAGGTTGACCGAGCGCGTCAGCAGATCTTCACGCCCAGGCCCGGCGATGCTCAGCCAGACGAGCCCGACGGGCTTCTCCTCGCTGCCGCCATCCGGCCCGGCGATCCCCGTGATGCCGACGCCGACGTCCGTGCCGAGGCGCGAGCGCGCCCCCTGCGCGAGCGCCTCCGCGACCTCTTGCGAGACCGCTCCGTGCGCTTCGATCAGCTCCGCCTCGACGCCGGCCTCGGCGACCTTCGCCTCGTCGCTGTAGACGACGAAGCCGCCCTTGACGTACGCCGAGGAGCCCGGCCGGTCGGTCAGGCGCGCCGCCAGCAAGCCGCCCGTGCACGACTCGGCCGTCGCGATCGTGCGGCCCGCGAGCGCGCGCGCGACGAGCTCGTCGATCGTGCTGCCGTCGCTCGAGAACAGCGTGTCCGCGTGACGCGCCGCGACGAGCTGCGCAAGCGCTTCATAGGCGTCCTGCGCACCGGGCTCGTAGCGCGTGACGACCTCGATCTCGCCGCGTTTGAGGCACGTCGTGACCTCGAGCTCGTCGAGCGCGACGCCCTCGCGCTCGGCGACGCGCAGCGTCTCGGCGATCTCCGACTCGGGCATCCCGAACAGCCTCAGCGTCTCCTGCCGATACGTCGTCGCGCCCGCGATCGCGCGTTTGAGCGCGTCCGTCGCGACGGCCTGATCCCACATCGGCTGCAGCTCGCGCGGCGGCCCCGGCAGCACGACGACCGTCGGCCCGGTCTCGCCCTCGCGCGGCTCGACGACGAGCCCAGGCGCCGTGCCGACGGGCTCGAGGATGCTCGCGCCGGCCGGGATCGTCGCCTGCTTGCTCGTGCCGCGTTCGATCGCCGCGACGTCGAGGTTCGGCCAGCGCGTCATCAGCGGGCGCACGATCCCGGCGATCCGTTGCTCGAGCGCCTCGTCGAGCACCATCTCGCGCCCCTGAAAGCGTGCGACGACCTCCGCCGTCAGGTCGTCCGCCGTCGGCCCGAGGCCGCCGCTCGTGATGACTACGTCCATCCGCTCGGCCGCGAAGAAGCGCAGCGCCGCCTCCATGTCCTCCGGGCGATCGCCGACGATCATGATGTGCGCGAGGTCGACGCCGAGCTCGCGCAGGCGATCGGACAGGAACGGGCCGTTGCGGTCGCTCGTGCGGCCCGTCAGCACCTCTGTGCCCGTCACGACGATCCCTGCGCGCGCGCTCATGCTCAAGACCCTAGATCACGCGCGGGCGCGCTTCGTCGATAGCTTCGAGCGTGCGCCTATTTGCACGTCGGCAGGCTGCCGAGCGCGAGGCGCTTGCGCCCGTTCGCCTTCGTGATCGTGTAGCCGATCGCCTGGGTCGAGGCCGGCACGGGGCGTTCGTGGCCGTCGACGAACATCTTCACCGAGCTGTTGCCGAGCGTCACCTCGAAGCGCCGCGCGTGGTAGGTCGGCGTGCGGTCGCCCGGCTTCAGTTCGACGCCGGGGATCGCTTTGCGCCCGTTGTCGCCGATCAGGCAGACGTACACAGGCGCGGTCGGGTGCAGCGAGACGGCGACGAGCGAGCTCTCGCTCGATCTCGAAGCCGAACCGCCACCGTGCTTCCCCTTGTGCGTTTTCGACGTCGTTTTCGATGATTCAGTTGTTTTGCGGGTGGCGTTGGAATCGGAGGATGAGCCGCCGCCTTTCGTGACGAGGCCGACGATCAGCAGCACGATCAGCAGCACGACGACGCCGACGATCGCCATGTACCCGCGCGACGGCCCCGCCGGCGGGCGCCCGCCGCCGCTCGTGCGCGAGCGACCGCTGCGCTGCGGGCTCGAGACGATCGGCTCGAGCACGGCATCGCTCGGGTTCTCCTCGCTCAGGCGGTATTCCTCGACGAGCGCCTTGCCGTCGAGCCCGAGCGCCTGCGCGTACGTGCGCAGGAAGCTCTTGACGAACGTCGGCCCCGGCAGCAGGCCCCACTCTTCGTTCTCGAGCGCGCGCAGGTACTTCGCGCGGATCTTCGTCTGCGCCTCGATCTCCGAGACGTCGATGCGAGCGCGCATACGCGCGTCGCGTAGCGTTTCACCGATCTCGGGCATATCCGATGAAGAGGCTAGTCGCTCGGGGGCCCTGCAGAGGACTCCACAGGCTCGGGCGTCCCCGCGAGCGCGGCCAGCACGCGCGGCAGGTCGGCCTCGGTGACGAGCACCTGGCGCGGCTTCGAGCCCTCATAGCCCGAGATCACGCCACGGCGCTCGAGCATGTCGATCACGCGCCCCGCGCGCGTGTAGCCGAGGCGCAGGCGGCGCTGCAGCATCGACGTCGAGGCCGTCTGCATTTCGGCGACGAGACGGATCGCGTCGCCGAGCAGCGGGTCCTCGTCCGGGTCGAACTCGTCCGGCCCCTTCTCGGGAACGTCCGGCTCGACCTCCTCGAGCAGCTCCTCGCGCAGCTCCGGTTCGCCCTGGCGGCGCCACATGTCGGTCAGCTTCGCGATCTGGCGCTCGTCGATGTAGGCGCCCTGGATCCGCTGCAGGCGCGACGTGCCGACGGGGCTGAACAGCATGTCGCCCTGGCCGAGCAGCGACTCGGCGCCGTTCTGGTCGAGGATCACGCGCGAGTCCGTCTGGCTCGATACCGAGAAAGCGATCCGCGACGGGACGTTGGCCTTGATCATCCCCGTGATCACGTCGACGCGCGGGCTCTGCGTCGCGAGCACGAGGTGGATGCCCACCGCGCGCGCCTTCTGCGCGAGGCGGATGATCGAGTCCTCGACGTCGGCCGGCGCGACCATCATCAGGTCCGCGAGCTCGTCGATCACGCAGAGGATGTACGGCAGCGGCGCTTCGCCGCGCTTCGCGCGCGCCTTGTTCAGCTCGACGAGCCCGCGCGTGCGCGCGAGCGACATGATCGAGTAGCGGCTCTCCATCTCCTTGACGAGGTTCTGCAGCGCGTTCGCGGCCATCCGCGGGCTCGTGATCACGGGCGTCAGGAGGTGCGGGATCGACTCGTAGTGGTTCAGCTCGACCTGCTTCGGGTCGACGAGCACGAGGCGCACTTCGTGCGGGCTCGCGCGCAGCAGCACGCTCGCGAGCATCGCGTTGATCGCGCCCGACTTGCCCGCGCCCGTGGTGCCGGCGACGAGCAGGTGCGGCATCTTCGCGAGGTCCGCGCCGATCGCCTTGCCGGCGACGTCCTTGCCGAGCCAGACCGTCAGCGGCGACCAGTCCTTCGGCGGCTGCTGGAAGACATCGCCGAGGCGCACCATCCGCCGGTGCACGTTCGGGACCTCGACGCCGACGGCCTGCTTGCCCGGGATCGGCGCGAGGATGCGGATGTCCGTCGCCGCGAGCGCGTAGGCGAGATCGTCCTTCAGCTGGGCGACCTTGCCGACCTTGATGCCCGGCGCGAGGCGCAGCTCGTAGCGCGTGATGTGCGGGCCCGCGACGGTGCCGATGACCTTCGCCTGCACGCCGAAGTGCCCGAGCGCCTCGACGAGCGCCGTCGCCGTCTGCGCCTGCCCGGCCGTGTCCGGGCGCGACTGCTCGCCCGTCGAACGCGTCAGCAGCTTGCTCGCGTCGGGCATCTCCCAGATGAATTCGGGATCTTCCGTGACGGCGTCGCGCAGGCGGCCCTGCGGCGTCAGGTCCTCGACGTCCGTGCGCGCGACGCCAGTGACTTCGGCGGCCTCCTCGAGATCCTCCTCGAGCTCGTGCTCGTCCGGCCGCCGCGCCGAGGCCTCGGCGAGCGCCGCGAGCGACGGCTGCGGCTGGTCGGAGTCCGGCTCCTCATCGCCGGGCGCGTCCTGCTCGAGCGCGTCGGGGGCGTCGGGGTCCTCCTGCGCCGGGCCCTCGACGTGCGTCGCGCGGATCACGAGCTCGCGCCCGTCGCCCTCGGGCGGGCGCAATGTCGCCGAGCTCGCGTACGCGTCGATGTCGAAGTCGTCCGTCACGCCGCCGTCCTCGCCGGCCTCTTCGCCGAGCCGGTGGCGATCGCTGAGCGCGCGCATCATCCGCGTCGTTTCGGCGACGCCCGAGCCGGTCGCGCGCAGCGTGCCACCGAGCGACGCGCCGGTGACGAGGATTGCGCCGACGATCAGCAGGAAGACGACGAGGATGTCGACGCCGACGTCCTGCACGAAGCGGTGTGCGAGCTGGTAGAGCGCCTCGCCGACGACGCCGCCGTGGCTCTGCATGAAGGCCGACGTCCACGCCGTTTCGCTCGTGCCGGCGCCGTGGCTTACGCCGAACGTGCCCGCGGCGAGCGCGAGCGTCGCCGCGGCGAACAGGCAGATCGCGCCGATCGCGCGCGGATCGCGCAGCAGCGAGCGGCGCATCGGGATCATCTCGCGCAGCAGCAGCGTCAGCCCCGCGGCGATCAGCGCGAGCGGCGCGAGCACGCGCGCGCGGCCGAGCACCCAGCCGAACGCGACCGCGAGGCCGTGCCCGGCGCGTCCGCCGTCCCAGTCGCCGTAGAGGATGAAGCCCATGAAGACGCCGACGGCGACGAGCGCGAGCCCGATCACGTCTCGTGCACGCTGGTCGAGCTCGAAGCCCTGCAGGCCGCGCGGGAGCAGCGCTCCCAGCCCGCCCGCGGAGCCGCCACGCCCGCGAGCGCCGCCGCGACGGCGCGCCGTGCCGCGCGCGCGCGTCTTGCGCGCGGCCGTCGTGCGGCCTTTGGCCTTCGATTTCGTGCGCGCAGGGGCGCGCTTACGCGTACTGGGCATCACGCGCAACTTCGACGTCGGCGCCCCGTAACCTGCCAACGGGCCTTACCATCGCTTTAGTGCCTACCGATACATAAAGACGATGAACGACTTCTCCCGAGCACCCCGAGTTCTGGTCGTCGAGGACGACGAAGACATCGCGCAGGCGCTGCAGCGCTCGCTGCGGATGGAGGGCTATGAGGTCCGCGCCGCCGCAGACGGCCCGGCGGCGCTCGAGAGCGGGCGCTCGTTCGCGCCGGACCTCGTGATCCTCGACCTCGGCCTGCCCGGCATCGACGGCGTCGAGGTCGCAAAGACGCTGCGCGCCGACGACGACGTGCCGATCCTGATCCTGACCGCTCGCGACGCGCTCGAGTCGCGCGTCGAGGGCCTCGACGCAGGCGCCGACGACTACCTCGTCAAGCCGTTCGAGCGCCAGGAGCTGCTCGCGCGGATGCGCGCGCTGTTGCGCCGCCGCCCGCCGCGCGGCTCGGCGCCGCTGCGCGTAGGCGACCTGTCGCTGAACGTCGACACGCACGAGGTCGCGCGCGGCGAGCGCGCCGTCGACTTGACCCAGCGCGAGTTCGAGCTGCTCGAGTACCTGATGCGCAACGAGCGGATCGTGATCTCGCGCCAGCGCCTGCTCGACGAGGTATGGGGCTATGACCCGTTCTCGACGACGAACACGATCGAGGTCTTCGTCTCGAACCTGCGCCGCAAGCTCGAGGCCGACGGCGAGCCGCGCCTGCTGCACACGATTCGAGGAGCCGGCTACGTCCTCCGTGCGTAGCCTCCTCGGACCGCTGCCACTCGGTCCTGTGCGGCGCCTGCTCAGGCGCGCATCGGCGAGCTTCGACCGGCTGCCGATCCGCGTGCGCCTCGCCGGCGTCTCGGCGCTGTTGACGTTCGTGATCCTCTGCGCGTTCGCGGTCGCGATCGGCTCGTTCATGATCCACCGCGTCCGCTCGGACTTCAACCGCCAGGTCACGGACACCGTCAACCAGCTCGCCTCGCAGCTCGACATCAAGCTCGGCACGGCCGGAGCGCACCAGACGGTCACGATCGAACCGCCGCTCGCCGCCTACGCGGCGCCCTCGGATCACGCCGTCGTGCGGATCTTCACGCTCGGCGGCACGGTGATCGCGCACGAACCCGCCAAAGCGCCGGCGCTCGGGGCGCCGAGTCTGACCGCGAAAACGGTCCGCGGCTATCGCGTCGTCAGCCGCGCCGGCGTCGTGCGCGTCGCCGGCAGCGACGAGCCGATCGGCCAGGTGATCATCCAGTACGGGCGGCGCACGTCCGACACCGAGGCGACCGTCGCGCGCGTCGAGCTGTTCCTGCTGTTCGGCGTGCTCGCCGGCTCGGGCCTCGCGCTGCTCGCCGGGATGGCGATCGCACGCCGCGCGATGGCGCCGATCGCCGCGCTGACGCGGACGGCCGCGACGATCGCGCGCACGCGCGACCCGTCGCTGAGCGTGCCGAAGATGGAGGCCGAAGACGAGGTCTCAGAGCTCGCGCGCACGCTCGAAGGGATGCTCCGCGAGCTCGACGCCGCGCGTGGCGAGACCGAGTCGACGCTCGCGCGCCAGCGCCGCTTCGTCGCGGACGCCTCGCACGAGCTGCGCACGCCGCTGACGAGCGTGCTCGCGAACCTCGAGCTGCTCGCCGAATCGCTCGACGGCGACGAGGGCGAAGCGGCGCGCTCGGCGCTTCGCTCCTCCCAGCGCATGCGCCGGCTCGTCGCCGACCTGCTGCTGCTCGCGCGCACCGACGTCGGCCGCGTCGTCCAGCGCGAGCCGTGCGACCTAGCGCAGATCGCCGTCGAGGCCGCCGGCGAGCTCGGGCCGGTCTCTGCCGAGCACGAGATCGTGCTCGACGTCCACCCCGTCACCGTCGAGGCCGCGCGCGATGAGATCCATCGCCTGACGATCAACCTGCTCGAGAACGCGCTGCGCCACACGCCGCCCGGCACGCGGATCACCGTCGCGACGGGCGCCGACGGCGCCGAGGCGACGCTGATCGTCGAGGACGACGGGCCCGGCGTGCCGGCAGAGCTCGCCCCGACGCTGTTCGAGCGCTTCGTTCGCGGCGCCGGAGACCGCGGCGGCTCGTTCGGGCTCGGCCTCGCGATCGTCAAGGCCGTCGCCGAGACGCACGGCGGCAGCGTCGTGCTCGAGTCGCCGCAGTCCGGCGGCGCGCGCTTCGTCGTCAGGCTGCCGGCGGCCGGCAGCGGCGATCAAGCGTCCGAGGGCGCGAGCGCCAACGGCAAGCGCGGCGGCGCCTCAGACCTCGACGACGACCGGCAGGACCATCGGCCGGCGCTTGAGCCGGTCGTAGACTAGCTTCGCCATGTCGTCGTGCAGCAGTTCCTGCAGCACGTCGACCTCGCGGATCTGATCCTTCGCGGCGCGCTCGACGGTGTCCTCGACGGTCGTGCGGATCTCCTCGACGAGCTCGTCGGCCTGATCGAGGAACGGCACGCCGCGGAAGATCACCTCGGGGTCGGCGACGGAAGCGCCGTCCTGCTCGGCGATCGTCACGACGATGATGAAGATGCCGTCCGCGGAGAGCATCCGCCGGTCGCGCAGCGCGACGTCGGCCATGTCGCCGATCTCGACGCCGTCGACGAACGTCATCCCGGCCTGCTCGGGCTTGCCGAAGCGCGCGCCGCGCTCGTCGATCTCCAGCGGCAGCCCGTTCTCGCCCTGGAACGTGTTCTCGATCGGAACGCCGACGGCCTCGGCGAGCTGCGCGTGCATCCGCAGGCGCTTGAAGTCGCCGTGGAACGGCATCACGTAGCGCGGCTTGGTCAAGTTGAGCATCAGCTTGATCTCCTCGGCATAACCGTGCCCGGAGGCGTGCACGGGCGCGTCGCGCGTCGTGATCACGTCGCAGCCGACGTGGTAGAGCCGGTCGATCGTCTCGTTGACGGCGCGCTCGTTGCCGGGGATCGGCGTTGCGCTGAAGACGACCGTGTCGCCTTTGCGCAGCTCGACCTGGCGGTGGTCGCGGTAGGCCATCCGGCGCAGCGCCGAGAGCGGCTCGCCCTGCGAGCCGGTCGAGATGATCACGACGCGCTCGTCCGGCAGGTCGTTGATCTCGCGCGGGCCGACGATCAGCCCGCCGGGCACGTCGATGTGGCCGAGCTGGCGTCCGATGCCGACGTTCTTGCGCATCGAGCGCCCGACGAGCGCGACCTTGCGGTCGAGCGCCGCTGCGGCGTCGACGACCTGCTGCACGCGGTGGATGTTCGACGCGAAGCTCGTCACGACGATGCGGCCCTCGCAGCGCGAGAAGACCTCCTCCAGATGCGGGCCGACGACGGACTCCGACGGCGAGAACCCGTCGCGGTCGACGTTCGTCGAGTCGCCGCAGAGCAGCAGCACGCCTTCGCGCCCGAGCTCGGCCAGCCGCGAGACGTCGGCCGGCTTGCCGTCGACGGGCGTCTGGTCGAACTTGTAGTCGCCCGTGATCAGGACCGTGCCGAGCTCCGTGCCGAGCGCGACGGCGCTCGCGTCGGGGATCGAGTGCGTCATGTGGATCAGCTCCATCGAGAACGGCCCGAGCTCGATCACTTCGCCCGGCTCGACCTCGTTGAGCTCGACCTTCTTCAGCTTGTGCTCCTCGAGCTTCGAGCGCGCCATCGCGATCGTCAGCGCGCCGCCGTAGACGGGCGGCAGGTCTGCCCCGAGCTCGCGCAGGACCCACGGCAGCGCGCCGAGGTGGTCCTCGTGGCCGTGCGTGATGACGATCGCCTCGATGTCCGCGGCGTGCTCGCGCAGATAGGAGAAGTCGGGCAGGACGAGGTCGATGCCGACCATCTCCGGCGTCGGGAAGCGCAAGCCGACGTCGACGACGACGATCCGCCCATCGTGCTCGACGACGGTCATGTTCTTGCCGATCTCGCCCAATCCCCCGAGCGGTAGTACGCGTACGGAGCTCACGCGTCGTGCGCCTGGGCCGACGATGCGCCGGCGTGTGCGTTCTGCAGCTCGCCCTCGTCGGCGAGCAGTTCGTGGCGGATCAGCATCTCGCGGACGATCGCAAGCTCCTCGTCGGTCGCCTCGACGAGCGGCAGGCGCAGCCCGCCGGCGTCGTGGCCGAGCAGGTTCAGCGCAGCCTTCGTGCACGTCGGGCTAGCCGTCATGAACAGCATCTTGTAGATCTCGCGCAGCGGCGCGTCGAGCTCGCCGCGCCGCTCGGGCTCCTCGACGAGGCGGCGCATCTCGTTGCCGACGATGTGGCTCGCGACGAGGATCCCGCCGGCGCCGCCGAGGTCGAGCGTGCGCGCGAACAGGCTGTCGTCGCCGGCGTACAGGTCCATCCCGTCGATCAGCTCAAGCTCCTCGCCGTTGGCCTGCTTGACGCCGTCGATGTGCTCGATCTGCGCGAGCTCGGCGAGCAGGTCGGGCGGCATGTTCGTCGCCGTGCGCCCGGGGATGTTGTAGAGCAGGATCGGCTTGTCGGTCGCCTTCGCGACGGCTTCGTAGTGGCGCGTGATCCCGAGCCGGCTCGGCTTGTTGTAGTACGGCGTGACGACGAGCGTGCCGTCGACGCCGAGCTCGGTAGCCCGTTCGGTCAGGAAGACGGCCTCGCGCGTGTCGTTCGCGCCCGTCCCGGCGAGGATCGCCTTGCCCGCCGGCCGCTCGGCGATCGCGAGCTCGACCAGCCGCAGATGCTCCTCGTCGGTCATCGTCGAGGCCTCGCCGGTCGTGCCCGCGACGACGAAGCCGTCCGAGCCGTTCTCGGCGAGGTGCTGCATCAACGCGACAAACGCGTCCTCGTTGACGCGCAGGTCCTCGTCGAACGGCGTGACGATTGCCGTCAGCATCGGTCCAAAGCCAGTCATGGCCTCAGTATCCCACGAGCGGCTGGATCGGTCCGGATGACCGATCGTGGTGACGTGTCGCGGCGGCCGGAACGGTCACAAATAGGAAACAGGAAGTGGAGGCCGGCTCGACCCAGAAGGCTGGATGCCGTCAAAACAGGACGTTCTCCAACCCCACGACGAACGGCTCGGAAAGCGTGCCGACGTGGCGCACGGCGAGCAGCACGCCGGGCATGAAGGACTCGCGGCTGATCGTCTCGTGGCTGATCGTCAGCGTCTGGCCGAGGTCGCCGAGGATCACCTGTTGGTTTGCGACGAGCCCGGGCAGGCGCACGGAGTGGATCGGCGGCGCCGATCCCCCGCTCGCCTCGGCCATCAGCTCGGCGGTGCGCGCGGCCGTGCCGCTCGGCGCGTCGAGCTTGCGGTCGTGGTGCAGCTCGATGATCTCCGCCTTCGCCATGTGCTTGGAGGCCTCAGCGGCGAACCGCATCATCAGCACTGCGCCGATCGCGAAATTTGGCGCTACGAGTACGTTTGCGGGGTGACCTTGCTGTGCGCCCGCAGCGTTTCGCAGGGCGTCCAGATCGAAGCCCGTCGTGCCGATCACGACGTGGACGCCGGCCTCGATGCACGCGAGCGCGTTGTCGAGCGCCGTGTCTGGCCGGGTGAAGTCGACGAGCACCTCGGCGTCGCCGAGCACCTCGGCGAGCTCGATGCCGAGCAGCGGATCGGCGCGCCCGACGAGCTGCATGTCCTCGGCGCCCTCGACGGCGCCGCAGACGGTCTCGCCCATCCGCCCGGCCGCTCCGGCGACGGCTACGCGGATCATCGCGCGGCCCCGTTTGCGGCAACGCTCGCCGCCCTCGCGACGGGCGCAACCGGCCCTGAGCTCGCCGCGAACGGCTCGATCGCCGCCTCGAAGGCGCGCTCGTCCGGGCCGACGCAGGCGATCGACAGCCGCTTCGGATCGAACAGCTCGGCCGCGAGCGACTCGAGGTCTGCCAGCTCGACGGCGTCGATCCGCTCGATCACCTCGTCCATCGAGAGGATCGGCATCTCGTGCAGCAGCGAGGTGCCGAGGTGGCTCATGCGAGCGCCGGTCGACTCCATCGCGAGAACGACGCGCCCCTTGAGGTTCTCGCGCGAGCGCGTCAGCTCCTGCTCGCTCGCCGGATGCTCGACGCAGCGCTCGAGCTCGGCGGCGATCACCGACAGCGCCTCGGCGAGGTTGTCCGGGCGCGTGCCGACATAGAGGCCGATCTCGCCGGCGTGCGCGTACATGTTCGAGAAGCAGAAGACCGAGTAGGCCAGCCCACGGCGCTCGCGCACCTCCTGGAACAGGCGCGAGGAGGACGTCCCGCCGAGCACGCCTTCGAGCACGCGCAGCGCGAATCGCCGCTCGTCGCCGCGCGCGAGCCCGGCGCCGCCGAGGCACACGTGGTACTGCTCGGTGTCTTTCGCGGCGAAGCGCACGCGCCGCTCAAACGGTGGGACCTCGAGCTCGGCGGCCACGACCGGATCGACGGCGCCGTTCGCGTCGCCGTTGCTCCCCAACTCGGCGATGTCGAGCGAGCGCGCGAGCCCGACGAGCGCGTCGTGATCGACCGAGCCGGCCGCCGCGATTACGATCTCCTGCGGGCGGTAGCGCGCGGCGTGGAACGCGGCGAGCTGCTCGAGCGTGACCGCGCCCACGACCTCAGCCGTGCCGATCACGGCGCGACCGAGCGGGTGCGAGCCGAAGACGGCCTCGCCGAGCACGTCGAAGACCTTGTCCTGCGGGTCGTCTTCGTACATCGCGATCTCCTCGAGCACGACCTCGCGCTCGGTCTCGAGCTCGCCGAAACGCGGCTGGAAGACCATCTCGCCGATCACCTCGAAGGCGCGCGGAAGGTGATGGTCGAGCACGCGCGAGTAGACCGACGTCGCCTCCTTGTCGGTCCCGGCGTTGATCTCGGCGCCCATCGCGTCGAAGATCTGGTCGATCTCCTCCGAGCCGAAGTGCTCGGTGCCGCGGAACAGCATGTGCTCGAGCAGGTGCGAGATGCCCGCCTCCGAGTCACGCTCGGCGACGGAGCCCGTCGCGATCCAGAAGCCGAGCGCCACCGAGCGCACGCTCGGCACGCGCTCGGTGACCACCCGCACGCCGGGGGCACCGCCGTCGGAGGCGGTGCCCAGCGTGGTTATCTGATGCTCGGGCTGCAGCGGACCCTCTAGTCGCGGTCGCGGCGCGGGCGCCCCGAGCCGCGATCGCCCTCGCGACGCGGGCCGCGCGGGCCACGGTCGGAGCGACCGTTGCGGCCACCGCCGTCGCGCGGCGGGCGGCTGCCGCCGCCTCCGCCACCCGTGCCGACGCCGGCGAGCTCCTCGACGGACTTGCCGGCGATGTCCGGGTCGTCGGCGAGGCGCAGGCCGATGCGGCCGCGCTCGCGGTCGACCTCGACCACGCGCACGTTGATCTCGTCGCCTTTGCTGAGCACGTCCTCGACCGCCTCGACACGCTGGCCGGGCGAGACGTTGGAGATGTGCAGCAGGCCGTCGGTGCCCTTCGCGAGCTCGACGAAGGCGCCGAACGTCGTCGTCTTGACGACCTTGCCGACGTACTCGTCGCCGACCTCGACCTCCTTCATCATCATCCGCACGCGCTCGACGAGTGCGTCGCCGAGCTCGCCGTTGGCCGAGTAGATCAGCACCTGGCCGTCGTCGTTGACGTCGATCTGCGACTCGAACTCCTCGGCGAGGCCGCGGATCGTTTCGCCACCCTTGCCGATCAGCAGGCCGATCTGCGACGGATCGATCTGGATCGTCTGGATCCGCGGCGCGAACTGCGAGAGCTGCTCGCGCGGACCCTGGATCGTCTGCGCCATCTTGCCGAGGATGAACGTGCGCGCCTCTTTGGCCTGCGCGAGCGCGTCGCGCAGGATGTCGAAGGTCACGCCGGTGATCTTGATGTCCATCTGCAGCGCCGTGATGCCACGCTCGGTGCCGGCGACCTTGAAGTCCATGTCGCCGAGGTGGTCCTCGACGCCGGCGATGTCGGTCAAAACGATGTAGTCATCGCCCTCCTTGATCAGGCCCATCGCGATTCCGGCGACGGGCCGCTTGATCGGGACGCCGGCATCCATCAGCGACAGCGACGATCCGCAGACCGAGGCCATCGAGGAGGAGCCGTTCGACTCGAGGATGTCCGAGACGACGCGGATCGAGTAGGGGAACTCCTCGATCGAGGGCACCATCGGCGCGAGCGCGCGCTCGGCGAGCGCGCCGTGGCCGATGTCACGGCGCTTGACGCCGCCCATGCGGCCGGCCTCGCCTACCGAGAACGGCGGGAAGTTGTAGTGGTGCCAGTAGTACTTTTTCGTCTCGAGGCCGAGCGTGTCGAGACGCATCTCCTCCTTCAGCGTGCCCATCGCGACGACGCTTAGCGCCTGCGTCTGACCGCGCGTGAACAGCGCCGAACCGTGCGTGCGCGGCGTGACGCCGACTTCGATCGAGATGTCGCGGATCTCGTCCTCGCCGCGGCCGTCGGGGCGCTTCTTGTGCACGGCGATGCGCTCGCGGATGATCGACTTCTCGAGCTTGTCGAAGGCCATCTGCACCGCGGCGCGCTTTTGCTTGGCGGCGAGGAGCTGCTCCTCGGAGGCACCCTCGGGCGCGGCCGGGGCGTGCTGCTCGAGGATTTCGGCCTCGACGGCCTTCGTCGCGTCTTGGCGCTCGAGCTTGTCCTCGACCTGCGTCGCGTCGTCGAGCGCCTTGCCGTGCGAGGAGCGGATCGCGTCGAGCACGGACTCGTCGACGGAGATCGTCTCGAAGACTTTCTTCTCCTTGCCGACCTTCTCGGCGAGCTCGCGCTGCAGCGCGCAGAGCTTCTTGATCTCGGCGTGCGCGATGTCGAGCGCGTCGAGGATCTCGGCCTCGGGGATCTCGTTGGCGCCGGCCTCGACCATCAGGATCGCCTCCTCGGTGCCGGCGACGATCAAGTCGAGGTCCGAAGCGTTCTCGGCGTCCGGGAGCAGGTCGGGCTCGTTCGGGTTGACGACGAAGTTGCCGTCGATCTTGCCGATCCGCACGGCGCCGACGGGCGTCGGCAGCGGGATGTCGGAGATCATCAGCGCCGTCGAGGCACCGTTCATCGCGAGGATGTCGTAGGGGTGTTCGTGGTCGATCGACAGCGGGATCGCGACGAGCTGCGTGTCATAGCGCCATTCCTTCGGGAACAGCGGGCGAATCGGCCGGTCGATCATGCGCGCCGTGAGCGTGCCCTTCTCGCCGGGACGACCCTCGCGCTTGAAGAACGAGCCGGGGATTTTCCCGGATGCGTACATGCGCTCCTCGACGTCGACCGTCAAGGGAAGAAAATCTACGTCGCGCAGGCTGCCTGCGACGGCGGTGCAGAGGACCATCGTGTCGCCCTGTCTGACGACTACTGCGCCGGAGGCCTGCTTCGCCATCCTGCCGGTCTCGAACGAAATCTCGCTGCCGGAAATCTCCACGGAGACCCGTGTAACCCCATCACTGCTCATATTCACTGCCTTCCTGTCCCGCCCGTCGGTCGGCGGTCTGTTTTCTTTTTCTTATTCCGAACCCGACGAGCTTAGCGGACGGCGCCTCAGCGCCGCGGCCGATCGTAGGTTCTGGATGAGCGTTTGCAGCGAGCGCCCGAGCGATGCTCAGGCAGCGGCGCCGGCGCCGCCGAGCGCGCCCTCGACGCCCTCGCGCAGCAGCTTCAGCGCCGGCAGCTCACCCGGCGAGGCCGCCTGGAAGCTCCACTGGACAATGCCGTCGCCGTCGATGAAGACGAGCGCGCGCTCGGCGAAGCCGCCCGGGTGCAGCACGCCGAAGGCCGCGCACGTCGCGCCCTTCGGCTCGAAGTCCGAGAGCTGCTCGATCGAGACGCCGAGCTTCTCCTTGAACGCCTTCTGCGACCACGTCGCGTCGCAGGAGACGCCGTAAAGCGTCACTTCGCGCTCGGCGAAGTCCGCCAGCGCGCCCTCGTACAGCTGCAGCTGGTCTGTGCAAACGGGGCTGAACGCGAACGGGTAGAAGACGAAGACCGTCCCCTTGCCCTGCAGGTCCTGCTCGGTGAACTCGCCGTCCTCGCGTGCGAGCTTGAAGGCGGGCGCCGGAGTGCCGGCGGCGATGACGGTCATCGCGGCGAGCTACTTGCGAAGGCCGAGCTCTTTGATCAGAGCGCGGTAGCCATCGAGATCCTTTTTCTGCAGGTAGTCGAGAAAACGACGCCTGCGCCCGACGAGCATCAGCAGGCCGCGGCGCGAGTGATGGTCCTTTTTCTGCTCGCGCAGGTGCTGGGTCAAGTGGTTGATCCGCTCCGTGAGCAGCGCGATCTGGACCTCGGTCGAGCCGGTGTCCTGCTCGTTCGCCCCGAACTTCGCGGCGATCTCGCGCTTGCGGTCTGTCGTGATTGCAGTCATGCGGGCGTGAACGGTAGCAGACGCCTGTCGCACGATTGGCCCTCCGCGTAACGATTCTGGCCACCCGGGCCGGGGCGGCACGATGCCGGCGGCTAGGAAACGAGCTCGCGCGTGCGCGCGACGTCGCGGTGCATCTGCTCGACGAGCGCCTCGGCAGTGTCGAAGCGCCGCTCGCCGCGCAGGCGCTCGACGAACTCGAGGCACAGCTCCTGACCGTAGAGATCGCCGTCGAAGTCGAGCAGATACGCCTCGATCAGCTCGCCGCGACCCGTTTCGAACGTCGGGCGCACGCCGATCGAGACCGCCGCGGGCCGCCCGTCGGCGAGGCACGCGTAGACGCCATGACCCGGGCACACGTAGTCCTCCCGCGGGACGAGGTTCGCCGTCGGAAAGCCGAGCTCGCGCCCGCGCTCATCGCCGTGCACGACCTCGCCGCAGACCTGGAAGGTGCTGCCGAGCAGCCGGTTCGCCTCGCCCAGATCGCCGGCCAGCACGAGGCCGCGGATGTGGCTCGAGGAGACGATCTCGCCGCCGACCTCGAGCAGCGCGTGCACGCTCGTCGCGAAGCGGTCGTCGGCCTGCAGCAGTTGCGGGTCGCCCTGCGCCTTGTGCCCGAAGCGGAAGTTCTCGCCGATCGCGACGCTGCGCGCGCCGAGCGCGCCGACGAGCACGTCGTCGACGAACTCTTGCGCCGAGCGTTTGGCGAAGGCTGCGTCGAACGGGATCACGACCAGCTCCTGCACGCCGAGCGAGGCGATCAGCTCGGCCTTGCGCGCGGGCGTCGTCAGCAGCTTCGGAGTGTGCTGCGGCGCGACGACCGAGACCGGATGCGGATCGAACGTCAGCACGGTGTCGGCGCCGGCGATCACCTCGCGGTGGCCGAGATGCACACCGTCGAACGTGCCGACCGCGACGCTGCGTCCGTCGCTGCGCTCGACGTCGGGCAGGCGGGTGACCTTCACAGCCCCACAGCCTAGTCCGCGCGCACGCCCGGCAGCATCGCGAGCGCCCGCTCGAGCGCGATCAGCGGCGGATCGCTCCAGCTCGTGCCGCGCGCCGGCAGTGCGACGGCGTCCTTGACCGCGAACGGGCCGATCGCGGTGCGCCGCAGCTCCAGGCAATACGCGTCGTGGAGGTCGGCGATCAGCGAGCGCACATATGTGCCCGAGCCGCAATCGATCGCAAAGCCGGCGCGTTGCAGCCCGGGATGGTCGGGGTCCTGCTCGCGCCAGGTCTGCTCGAAGCGCGTGACGGTGACGATCCGCTCGGGCATCTCGAACTGCTCGCCGCGGCGCGCCTTGCGGTAGGCGCGCTCGCCGCCGACCTTGACGGCCGAGTGCGCCGGCGGGCGCTGGCGCAGCTCGCCGGTCGCCAGCGGCGGCGGGTCCGGCGGCAAGCGCCCCGTCACCGTGATCTCGCCCTCGGTGTCGCCCGTGCTCGATCGCGCGCCGAGCTGCGCGACGGTCTCGTAGCTCTTCGGCAAGGCCATCAGATGGCGCTGCGCCTTCGTCGCGCGCCCGACGAGCACGAGCAGAAGACCGGTCGCGAAGGGGTCGAGCGTTCCGGCGTGGCCCGTCTTCGCGCCGTTCAGCGAGCGGCGCACGGCCGCGACGACGTCGTGCGAGCTGATCCCGGCCGGCTTGTCGATCGCGAGCACACCGTCGAGCGATCTCGATCCTGCTCCGGCCGCCGCTCGACGCTCACCGCTCACAGCGAGTGCGCGAGCCTTCGCTCAGGCGAGCGTCGCGGTCGCGTGGCCGTCGGCGCTCGCGTGCAGCTGCGCAGCTACGGCCGGTCGCAGGAACGCGATCAGCTCCGGCAGTGCGAGCGTCGTCGAGAAGCCCGCGGCGCGGCGGTGACCGCCGCCGCCCTGCGCGCGTGCGATCACGGACACGTCGACATCGTCATCGGTCGCGCGCAGCGAGACTTTGCGCTGCCCGCGGCGCTCGCCGCTCAGCACGTCGCGTACGAGCACGGCGACCTTCGTCCCCTGCACGGCGCGCAGCTGATCGACGATCCCCTCGGAGTAGTGCTCCTCGGCGCCGGTGCGCTCGAAGTCGGCCGCGCTGACCGCCGCGAACGTCAGCTCGCCGTCGTCGAAGCGCTGCATCGCGCCGAGCCCGATAGCCATCAGCGAGAGGCGCTCTGGTGCGAGACCCTCGTACAGCTCGCGGTAGACCGCGGCGACGTCGACGCCGGCTTCGATCAGCTCGGCGGCCATCAGGTGCGCGCGCGGCCCGGTGTTCTCGTACATGAAGCGTCCCGTGTCGGTGATCAGCCCGACGTACAGCGCCTGCGCGGCGACGAGCGACGGGCTGACGTCGAGCCCGTGCATCAGGTCCCAGACGATCTCGGCCGTGCACGAAGCGTCGGGCACGACGAGGTTGAGCGAGGCGAAGCGCGTGTTGTCGTGGTGGTGGTCGATGTTCAGCATGTACGCGCCGTCGCGCAGCACGGCGGCCGAGTTGCGGTCGATGTTGCCGCAGTCGAGGAACACGACGGTGCGGATGCCGATGTCGGCCGGCGGCTCGTGGATCGCGCCGTCGAGCAGGAACATCTCGTACTCCGACGGCAACGGCAGATCGCTCGGCGAGACGAACATGACCGAGTCCTTGCCGAGCGCCGTGAGCAGCTCGTGCATCGCGACGAGCGAGCCGAGCGCGTCTCCGTCGGGGTGCTCGTGCGTCGCGAGCGCGAAGTAGCTGTCCTCGCGAATTCGCGCGAGGATCTGCTCGCGCGTGTCGGTCGCGATCTGCACGCCGCTCACGAGAGCCCGATCTCGTCGAGGATCTCCTCGACGCGCAGCGCGCGATCGGTCGTGTCGTCGTAGAAGAACTCGAGCGCCGGCGTGCGCTTCAGGCGCAGCTCGGAGGCGATCCGCCCCTGCAGGAAGCCGTGGGCGCTGCGCAACCCCTCGAGGCTGGCTTCGCGCTGCACGGCGTTGGACGGGCGACCGCGCTTGCCGAGCACGCTCACGTAAACGCGCGAATGGCGCAGGTCTGGGCTTGTCCTCACATCGGTCACCGTTACGAATCCCACTCGCGGGTCCTTCAGATCTGCTGCGACGGCATCGCCGATCACCTGGCGAATCGCCTCATCGACCCGGCGCATGCGTCCTGTGCTCATCCTACTCTCCGGCCCCTGCCATCAAGAAACGTTGGCTGATTTCTCCCACCCCGCGCGACCGGTCGAGCACACGCGAGGCCGCGATTCGAGCGGGACGCGGGATCGGGCGCGCACGAGCCGCGTCAGGCCGAGAGCTCGCGTTCCTGCAGGCGCGTCTCGTAGGTCTCGAGCACGTCGCCCTCGTGCAGGTCCTGGAAGTTGGCGATGACGATGCCGCACTCGAAGCCGCTCGTTACCTCGCGCGCGTCGTCGTTGAAGCGGCGCAGGCTCTCGATCGTCGTGTCGTAGATGACCGTGCCCTCGCGCACGACGCGTACTTTTGCGCCGCGTGTGACCTTGCCCTCGGTGACGAAGGAACCGGCGATCGTGCCGATTTTCGAAGCGCGGAAGAGCTGGCGAACCTCTGCCTGGCCTAGGTTCGTCTCGACCTCGGCGGGCTCGAGCATCCCCTGCATCGCCGCGCGCAGCTCGTCGATCGCGCGGTAGATGACGGCGTAGGAGCGAATCTCGACGCCCTCGCGGTCGGCGACCTGGCGCGCTTCGCCGACGGGGCGGACGTTGAACGCGAGGATCACGCCCTCCGAGGCCGCCGCGAGCATCACGTCGGACTCGTTGATCCCGCCGACGCCGCGGTGGATCACGTTGACCGAGACCTCCTGCTGAGGCAGCTTCGCGATCTCGTCCTCGAGCGCCTCGAGCGACCCGGCGACGTCGGCCTTGACGACGAGGCTAAGCTCCTTGACGGTGCCCTCTTGGGCGAGCTTGAAGACGTCCTCGAGCGAGACCTTGCGCCCGGAGCGCCGTGCGAGCGCCTCGGTCTTCAGCCGGTTCGCGCGCTCGCCGGCGAGCTGGCGCGCGCGCCGCTCGTTCTCGACGACGCGGACGATCTCACCGGCCTCCGGGACGCCGTCGAAGCCGAGCATCTCGACCGGTTCGCCGGGGGTCGCGCGCTTGACTTTGTTGCCGATGAAGTCGTGCATCGCGCGCACACGGCCGAAGTGGGCACCGGCGACGAGCGCATCGCCGACACGCAGCGTCCCGCGCTGGATCAGCACGCTGACGACCGGGCCGCGCCCGGGGTCGAGCTTGGACTCGATCACCGTGCCGGACGCGTCGGCATTGCTGTTGGCCTTCAGTTCCTCCAGGTCGGTGACGACCTGGATCGTGTCGAGCAGACCGTCGAGGCCCTGGTGGGTCTTCGCGCTGACGTCGACGAACTCGATCTCCCCGCCCCACTCCGACGGCTGCAGGCCGTGCTGGGTCATCTCGGTGCGCACGCGCTCGGGCTGTGCGCCCTCCTTGTCGATCTTGTTGACGGCGACGATGATCGGCACCTCGGCGGCGCGCGCGTGGTCGATCGCCTCTTCGGTCTGCGGCTTGACGCCGTCGTCGGCCGCGACGACGATCACGGCGAGGTCCGTTACGCGAGCGCCGCGGGCGCGCATCGCCGTGAACGCCTCGTGGCCGGGCGTGTCGAGGAACGTGATCTCTTTGTCGCCGTGGTGGACCTGGTAGGCGCCGATGTGCTGCGTGATGCCGCCGGCCTCGCCCGCCGCGACCTCGGTCGTGCGGATCGCGTCGAGCAGCGAGGTCTTGCCGTGGTCGACGTGGCCCATGATCGTCACGACCGGCGGGCGCTCGACCATGTCCTCCTCGGCGTCCTCGAAGACTGGCTCGACCTCGACGTCGTCGGCCGCGTGGACGATCTCGATCTTCTTCTCGAACTCGTCGGCGAGCACCTGGATCGCCTCGTCGGAGAGCGTCTGCGTGAGCGTCGCCATCTCGCCGAGCGTCATCAGCTTCTTGATGATCTCCGGCACGGCGACACCGAGGTACTCGGCGACGTCCTTGACGGTCGAGCCGGAGTTGACGCGGATCTCGTCGGTTGCCTCCATCGCGGTGTTGTCGATCGGCGCGACGGTGTCGTCGTAGGTGCCACGACGGCGCCGTCCGCGGCGCGGGCGGCGCTGCGGCTGGTTGGCCGGGCCGCCCTGCTGGCGGCGCGAGGCTTGCGAGTCGATCACGACGCGGCGGCGCCCGCCGGGACCGATGTCGCCGGGAGTGCGCTCGCCCGTACGTGAGTCGCGCGTCGGGCGCACGCGATCGCCGGCGGGGCCCGCGGGGGCGCCCGGCGCGGGGGCGGCAGCGGGCGCGGCCGGCGTGGCAGATGCCGTGGGAGCGGCGGCCGGCGTCGTGGCAGCCGGAGCGGCGGCGGGTGAAGTGGGTGTCGGCGCAGGCGCGGGTGCGGCGGGTGTGGGCGGAGCGGCAACGGCAGGTGCTGGTGGGGCGGCTTTGGCAGCCGGCGCCGGCGCGCTCTGCGCAGCGGGCTTCTGCGGCGCGGCGGCCGCGGGTGCCGGCGCGGCAGGGGCGGCGGGGGCGCTTGCGGCCGGCGCGGGCGCCGTGCCGTTCTTGGCGGCCGCGGAGGAGCCGCCGAGCGCCTTCAGCGCGAGCGCCTCCTCGACGGAGGACGCGGCAGCCTTGGCCTCGATGCCGGCAGCGTGCAGCTTCTCGAGCAGCTCTTTGCTCGAGAGACCTTGCTCCTTGGCAATTTGGTGGACGCGCTTCTTGCTCATCGACTCACCGATTCTACGAGCTTGGCCTCGCCCAGCGCCAAATCGCCGGCGATCGAGCGGCGCAGCGCTCGCGCGATGCCGCCACGACGGGTCGCCTGTGCGAGACAGTCAGCCGAAGGCTGCACGAGGGTTGCGTCGCGGCACAAGTAGGCGCCGCGGCCGGGCATGCGCTTGGCCGGATCGAGCACGGCGCGCGCAGGCGCGGTCCCGTCGCTCTCGACAGCGGCGATTCGCAGCAGCTCCGACTTCGGCGCGATCCGTCCACAGCCGACGCAACGGCGCCGGGGCACGTGCACGCCTATGTCGCCTGCTCCTCGGCGGCCGCCTCTGGCGCCTGCTCTGTGACCGGCAGCTCTACGGCCTCGACGGGCGGCTCGGCCGGGGACTCGCTGGGCGCGGCGCTCGCGGCAGCGGCAGCCTCGACCTCAGCCGAGCTGCCGTTGCTCGAGGATCCATCGCCGGGCGCGAGATCGGCGACGTTGTCGGTGTCGATGTTCGCGAGCGCCTGGTGGCTCTCGATGCCGCAGTAGCGCGAGCCCGGCAGCGACGCGTTCGGACAGCGCCGGCCGTTGGAGAGGACCGCGGCGCAGCGGCCCTGGACCTCCTCCTCCTCGTAGCCGTGCTCGGCCTCCTCGGCGGCGAACTCGGTCTCCGAGCGGATGTCCACGCGCCAGCCCGTAAGGCGGGCGGCGAGGCGCGCGTTCTGACCCTCGCGGCCGATCGCCAGCGAGAGTTGGTCGTCGGGCACGATCACGGTCGCCTGCTTGGCGTCGTCGTCGACGAGCACCTCACGCACGCGAGCCGGCGAGAGCGCCTTCGCGACGAAGCGCGCGGGCTCGTCGTTGAACGGGATGATGTCGATCTTCTCGCCGCGCAGCTCGGAGACGACCATTCGCACGCGCGAGCCGCGCGGCCCGACGCAGGCGCCGACCGGGTCGACGCCGTCGGTGTGCGAGATCACGGCGATCTTCGAGCGATAGCCGGGCTCGCGCGCGACGTTGGCGATCTCGACGAGGCCGTCGGCGATCTCGGGGACCTCCAGCTCGAAGAGCTTCTTGATCAGCTCGGGGTCGCGCCGCGAGACGATGATCGCGGGCCCCTTCGTCGAGGGCGAGACCTCCTTGATCACGGCCTTGATCCGCTGCGAGTGGTCGTAGCGCTCGCCGTCGACCTGCTCGGACTTCGGCAGCAGCGCCTCGACGCGTTCGCGCAGTTGCACGAGCGTGTAGCGCGAGTCCGACTGCTGCACGATCCCCGTGATCAGCTCGCCGACACGGTCGCGGTACTCCTCGTACATCATGTCGCGCTCGGCCTCGCGGATCCGCTGCAGGATCACCTGCTTGGCGGTCTGCGCGGCGATCCGCCCGAAGTCGTCGGGCGTGACGTCCTGTTCCTCGATCTGGTCGCGGTATTCGGCGAACTTCGCCGGGTCGATTTCGGGTTCCTCCGGTTCGCGCATCTCGCCCGTCTCGGGATCGACGGTCGTTTCCTCGTCGATCGTCTCGACGATCAGGTGCGCCTCGAGGCGTTCGGGGATGATCAGTTCGATCACGCGGAAGTCGGCCGTCTCGCGGTCCATTTCGACGCGTGCGTACTTGGCCGAGCCGGGCTGCTTCTTGTATGCGGAGAGCAGCGCGTCCTCGAGCGCAATCATCAGCTTCTCGGGCTCGATGCCCTTCTCTCGCGCGAGTGCGTGCATGGCCTCAAGGATTTCGCGTGACATGGTTACTCCTCGACCAGGTTGGATCGGCGGATCTCCGAGTACGGGATCGCGATTACGCCTCCGTCGGCCGCCAGCGTGACCTCCTGCTCGGAGGCGCCGACGAGCTCGCCCGTGAAGCTCTTGCTTGCGCGGCTCTGCTCCGAGTGCAACTCGCTCTCGGACGCGAGCGGGCGCGGGTGGCGCGTGCGCACTCGTGCACGACGCCCGACGAAACGGCGAAAGTGCGCGGGCTTCGTCAGCGGGCGCTCGCTGCCAGGCGAGGAGACCTCGAGCGAGTAGCGCTCGCGCAGGTCGTTCAGCTGCAGCGTGACGCGCTCGCAAAGCTCGAGCGTAACGCCGTCGGGATGATCGATGAACACGCGCAGCGAACGGCCGCCGAGAACCTCGGCGAGCAGCACCTCGACGTCGGGGTCGCTCGTCGCGAGCCTTCGTTCGATATCCGCCTGTATGGGTGTCATCAATCTGCTCCTTTACGCAAAAAAAGCGGGCTTGCGCCCACTTTCGGTGCTGCAACCGGCGTCTGCACGCCGGTTCGAAAGTTCTCAATCGAGCATAGCATCGGCCCGTCTGCAGGGAGCATCTTTCCCTGCAAGGGACACGGTCCGCCGGTCAGGATCGGCGCGCGTCGCGCCTGGCGCGATCGCGGTACTTGCGGTAGTCCTCGCGCTCGGGGCGCAGCGAGCACGCGAGCGCGAGCGGCTGGCATGCCTCGCGGTGGCGACCGAGCAGCTGCATCGAGCGCCCGAGGCAGAACTGCGCGTAGTCGTTCGTCGGCGTCTTCGCGGCGACCGCCTGGAACTCGCTCGCGGCGCCCTCGTAGCGCTGCGCGTGAAACAGCGCGCGGCCGAGCGCCTCGCGGATCGAGTCCTTGTCCGGGTCCAGGTCGCGGGCTTTGCTCAGCGAGACGATCGCCGCCTGGTGATCGCCGTGCTCGAGCAGATCGCAGCCGCGCTGGTAGAGGTCGTAAACGCTCTCCATGTAGAGACGGCATTTTAACGCCGCGCGGCGCGATTCCGGGTGCCTCAGGAGAGGAAGCTCGACAGCTCGCGGGCGAGCTCGGCCGGAGCCTGCTCGGCGATGTGGTGCCCGCTGTCGATCCGCACGCCGCGCAGCTCGCTCGTCCACGCCCGCCACGGCTCGAGCGGATCGCCGTAGAGATCCTCCATGTCGTCTTTCGCGGACCACGCGACGAGCGTCGGGCAGGCGACGCGGCGCCCGTCACGGCGGTCGGCCTCGTCGTGCTCGCGGTCGATGCCGAGCCCGGCGCGGTAGTCCTCGCACATCGCGTGGACCGTGCGCGGGTCATGGATCGCACGGCGGTAGTCGGCGTAGTTCTCCTCGCCCATCAGCTCCCGGTCGGGCTGGTACCAGGCGTCCGGATCGGCGGAGATCACGCGCTCGGCCGGCTTGTCGGTCTGGCCGAGGAAGAACCAGTGCCACCACGCGCGCGCAAACGTCGCGTCGGTACGAGCGAGCGCGTCTGCGATCGGGATCGCGTCGAGCACGGCCAGGGCAGCGATCGCCTCCGGGCGATCGAGCGCGGCGCGGAAGGCCACATACGCGCCGCGGTCGTGACCGACGATCGCGAAGCGCTCGTGGCCGAGCGCGCCCGCTAGAGCGACGCAGTCGGCGGCCATCGCGCGCTTGCAGTAGGGCTCGTGATCGGGCGTCGTCGGCGGCTTCGACGACTCGCCGTAGCCGCGCAGATCGGGACAGATCACCGTGTGCTCGGCCGCGAGCAGCGGCGCGACTCGGTGCCACGTCGTGTGCGTGCGCGGATGCCCGTGGAGCAGCATCACCGGCGGCCCTTCGCCGCCGTGGCGGACGCGCAGCACGGCATCGCCGACGTCGATCCGCTCGAGTGAGAACCCGTTGAACACGAGTAGCTACCTGCCCGGCACGCTGTACGCGAAACGCACGCGCGAAAGCGCGTGCTGCGAGCACGCTACGCGCGCAGCGCGGCGACGGCGTCGAGGATCGCTTCGGCGACGCGCGCCTTGGCGGCGCGACCGACCTCGATCGTCCCGTTGGCGCTGCCGTTGCCGTTGGCCGTGAGGATCGTCACCTCGTTGGCGTCGACGTCGAAGCCGATGTCCGCGCGCGAGATGTCGTTGACGACGATCGCATCGAGGCCCTTCGCGAGCAGCTTCTCGCGACCGAGCTCGACGGCCTGCTGCCCGTGCTCGGCGGCGAAGCCGACGAGCGTCTGCCCGGCGCGCCGCTTGGCGGAGAGCGTCGCGAGCACGTCGGCGGTCGCCTCGAGCTCGAGCGACAGGCCGGCTTGGCCGGCCTTCTTGATCTTGTCCTCGCGCGGCGCGACGGGGCGGAAGTCGGCGACGGCCGCGGCCATCAGCAGGACGTCGCTTGCGGGGAACTCCTGCTCGCCGGCCTGCTGCAGCTCGGCAGCCGTGACGACGTCGCGGCGCGCGATCGCAGGGCTCGTCTGAAGGCCGACGTTCGCGGCGATCAGCGTCACGTCGGCTCCGCGCGCGGCGGCGGCCTCGGCGAGCGCGACGCCCATCCGCCCGGAGGAGCTGTTGCCGAGGAAGCGCACGCTGTCGATCGGCTCACGCGTTCCGCCGGCCGTGACGAGCACCTTCACGCCGCTCCAGTCGCCGGCGGACTCGAGCGCGGAGCCGTTCGCGCTCGTCGCCTCGCCGGGCTGCTCGGGCGAGTCGCCGGCGAGCACGGCCTCGCAAGCGGCAAGCAGCTGCGCGGGCTCGGCGAGACGTCCGACGCCCTGCTCGCCCTTCGACGCGAGCCGCCCGACGCCGGGCTCGACGATCTGAACGCCGCGCTCGCGCAGCGTCTGCACGTTCGCGCGCGTCGCGGCGTGCTCGTACATGTGGTTGTTCATCGCCGGCGCGACGAGCACGGGACATGTAGCCGCGAGCGCGCAGCTGCTCAGCAGGTCTTCGGCGAAGCCGTGCGCGAGCTTCGCGATCGTGTTCGCCGAGGCCGGCGCGATCAGGTAGAGGTCGGCGTTCGCGACGAGCTCGAGATGGCTGAGCGGGTCGTGCGCCGGCTGCGGATCGCCGGGAAAGGAGCCGCGCGCCGGATCGCGCTCGAACTCGCTGAGAAGCACCGGCGCGCCGCTCAGCGCCGCGAACGACGCCTCGCCCACGAACCGGCGGCTGTTCGGCGTCTGCACGACGCGCACCGCATGCCCGGCGCCCGTCGCCAGACGAACGAGCTCGAGCGCCTTGTAAGCGGCGATCCCGCCGCTAACGCCCAGCAATATCCGCGCCATGCCTACGTTGTAGAGCTACGAGCGGCCACTAGCAAGGACTGGGGCGCGCTTTGCGCCCCGGAGCGACTACCTGTAGTGGTACTTGATCTTTCCGTTTGCGACCTCCTCGAGGGCGATCGTCAAGTAGTTTTTCGACCCGGTTTCGATCATCGGCGGCGGAAACTCGTCGAACGTGCCCTCGCCGAGGTTGTGGTAGTAGCTGTTGATCTGACGCGCGCGCTTGGCCGAGACGACGACGCTCGCGTAGTTGGAGTCGACGTTCTCGAGCAGGCGGTCGATGCGGGGAGAGATCACGTTCGGTGTGCCTTTCGTCGGGGGACCTACGGTCAGTGTAGTGGCCGCTACGCGTGCGCCTGGGCTACGTGGCGGTACAGAGAGCGACGATTTCTCAGCATGCGCGCTTCAGAAAAGCTCAGTCGAGCTCGCCGGCGACGATGCCCGAAAGCTGCTCGAGCGCCTCGTCGAGGCGATCGTTGACGACGACGTGACCGAACTCGGGCTGCGCGGCGAGCTCCTGCTCGGCGACGCGCAGGCGGCGCTCGACCTCCTCTGCGTCGTCGGTGCCGCGCCCGATCAGCCGCGTGCGCAGCGCGTCGAGCGACGGCGGCGCGATGAACACCTGCACGGCCTCGGGCATCGCGGCGCGCACCTGGCGCGCGCCCTGCACCTCGATCTCGAGCACGACAGGCGTGCCGGCCCGCACGCGCGCCTCGAGCTCGGAGCGCAGCGTGCCGTAGCTGCGCCCGGCGTAGTCGGCGTGCTCGACGAACGCCTCCTCGGCGACGCGATTGTCGAACTCCTCGCGCGAGAGGAAGTGGTAATCGACGCCGTCGGCCTCGCCCGGGCGCGGTGCGCGCGTCGTCGCCGAGACGGACAGCTCGAGCTGCGGATGGCGCTCCATCAGCCCGCGGATCAGCGTCCCCTTGCCGACCCCCGAAGGCCCTGTGATGACGAACACGCGTGCCACGCCGCGCAACCCTAGTGCCGTGCCCGGGGGAAGCGGCTTAGCGGTGGAGGAGCGAAATCAGCTCTGAGCGCTGACGTTCGGACAGGCCGCCGATCGTCTTGCTCGGCGCGATGCGGCAGTGGGCGAGGATCTTGTTGACCTTCACGCGCCCGTACTTCGGCACGGCGAGCAGCATGTCGAAGACCTTCGCCGTCTCGACGTACTCCGGCGGATTCAGCAGCAGCTGGTGGATCGAGAGGCGACCGGCCTTGAGGTCGCGCTTCAGCTGAGCGCGCTTGATCCGGATCTGGTTGGCCCTTGCGAGCGCGTCCATTCTCTGGTTTAGCGATCGCTCTGGGGCCATTGATGTGTTCGTGGACGTCGTACTGGTCGCCGTCGCCATGGGCGGCGAGTCTACACACACCAAGACGGCGATCAAGACAAAGTCTGCGAATTCATCTGAAGCTCAACTTGAGGTGCAGGCGTGTCGAGCCTTGTGGACGGTACGGCCCGCCGTTTGCGCGCCTTTCGTCAGCGGGGCGGCAGTGCGGAAACGGCCGCTCGTTGCGGATCGACACGCACCTGAACGAAAAATTTATTAATCGAAATTGTTTGCTCGTGCGTCCTCAACGCGACAGTTCGCGAGCGATCGCGCTGGCGATCGTCGGGTCGCGAAAGCTCTCGGTGCCGACCGCGACGAGCGTCGCGCCCGCGTCGAGCAGATCGCGTGCGTGCGAGGCGCGCTGAATGCCGCCCATTCCGATCACCGGAACGCTGACGCGCGCCGCGACGGCGAAGACCTGCGCAAGCGCGACGGCGCGGATCGCCGGGCCCGACAGCCCGCCCGAGCCGCCGCCGAGCCACGGCGTTCGCGCTGGAGCTTCGCCTGCCGCGCCGGTCGCTGAGCCGCGCGCGGCGAGCGGCGAGAGCGCCATCGCGCGCAGCGTGTTGATCAGCGAGACCGCGTCCGCGCCGCCGGCCTCGGCCGCTTGCGCGCAGGCCGGCACGTTCGCCGTGTTCGGCGTCAGCTTGACGATCAGCGGCTTGCGCGTCCGCGGGCGGCACTCGCGCACGACCTGCTCGAGCTGCGCCGGGTCGGCGCCGATGTCGAGGCCCGTCTTCACGTTCGGGCACGACACGTTCAGCTCGATCGCCGAGATCTCCGCGCGCTCGTCGCAGCGGCCGACGAGCGCCGCGAACTCCGCCGCGCTCGAGCCCATCACGTTCGTGATCAGCGGCACGCGCGTCGGCGCGGGGCTCTCCGCCGAAGCCTCGCCGCCGGCGTCCGCGAGCAGCTCGGCGAGCTGTGGCAGGTCCTCGGCGATGTACGCGTCGACGCCCTTGTTCGGCAGCCCGATCGAGTTGATCAGGCCGCTCGGCGCCTCCCACAGGCGCGGCGCCGCGTTGCCGTCGCGCGGCTCGAGCGTGATCGTCTTCGAGACGAACGCCGCGAACGGGAAGTCGCGCGCGAGCGCCGCGCCGAACGCGCGCCGCGCCGCGATCGCGTCGAACGTGCCCGAGCCGTTGATCACGCGGTGAGCGAGGCGCAGCCCGCAGAACTCGACACCGCCGTCCCCGTCGCTGCTCGAATCGGGACCGGCGCTCCTCGCCTCGCCGCGGCGCTCGCTCACGACGGTGCCCCGGCGTGCGCCTCGACGTGCTCGAGCTCGGCCGCGTCGATCACGGGGCCGTCGACGCACACCCGCAGATAGCCGCCGCCGCGCTTCGGCACGGCGCAGCCGTAGCAAGCGCCGAAGCCGCACGCCATGCCGGCCTCTAGCGCGAGCTGCGCTGGGACGTCGCGCGTCGCGCACATCGCGCGCACGGCCTCGAGCATCGGCGCCGGCCCGCATGCGTAGACCTGCGCGCGCGAGTCGCGGTAGAGCTCTTGCGAGAGCAGCTCCGTGAGCAGGCCGTGGTGGCCGACCGAGCCGTCGTCCGTCGCGACCTGCGCGCCGCGCAAGAGCGCCGCCCCCTCTGCGCGCGCGCCGTCGCGGAAGCCGAGCAGCACAGTTACCTCGCTCTCGGCCTCGGCCTCGAGCGCGTCCTGCAGGATCGCCAGCGGCGCGATCCCGACGCCGCCGCCGACGAGGATCGAGCGCCGGCGCGCAGGCGGCGGCTCGAAGCCTTTGCCAAGCGGGCCGAGCGCCCACAGCCCCTCGCCCTCGCGCAGCTCGCACAGCCGCCGTGTGCCCGGGCCGACGTCCTCGAGCAGGAACTGCGACTCGCCGACGCGCCGACGAGCGATCGAGAACGCGCGCGCGAGGTACGGGCGCTCCTCCTCGCCCCCGCCCCAGCGCTCCGTCGCGGCGATCATCGCGAACTGGCCCGGGCGCGGCTCGGGCGTCTCGACGTCGGCGACGCGCAGCACGCGGTAGGCGCCGAGCCGCTCCACGCCGAGCACCGTCAGCAGCCTGCGCTCGAGCGGCGCCGGCGCGGCGCTCCACTCGCTCACGCCGCGGGAACCCCGCCGGCGTCGAGCCGGTCGCTGCTGCGCCGATCGAGCTGCCGGCGCTCGCCGGGCTCGGCGCCGCGCACGCCGTGCAGCTCCTGCAGGCAGAGCACCGTCGGCTCGCCGTCGCGCTGCGCACGCGCGATCGCGCGTGCCGCCGAGTCGCCCGCGGCGATCGTCGTCAGGCACGGGATCCCGTGGCGGACGGCCGCGCGGCGGATCTCATAGCCGTCCGTGCGCGCGCCGAAGCCCGTCGGCGTGTTGACGACGAGATCGACGTCGCCGCGCTCGATCCAGTCGAGCACGTGCGGCGAGCCCTCGCCGATCTTGTTCAGGCGCTCTGCCGGGACGCCCATCCGCTCGATCGCTTCTGCCGTGCCGCTCGTCGCGACGATCCGAAAGCCGTTGTCGTGCAGCAGCTGCGCGACGCCGCCGACGCGCGCCTTGTCGGAGTCCGTCACCGTGATGAACGCCGTGCCGCCGCTCGGCAGCGGCAATCCCGCGGCCGCCTGCGCCTTCGCGAACGCCGTCGGGAAGTCGCGCGCGATCCCCATCACCTCGCCCGTCGAGCGCATCTCCGGGCCGAGCAGCGCGTCGGAGCCCTCGAAGCGGTCGAACGGCAGCACGGCCTCCTTGACCGAGACGTGCTCGCCGAAGCCGATCCCTTCGCGCTCGCGCGGCAGGCCGAGCTCGGCGATCGACTCGCCGAGCATGATCCGGCAGGCGAGCTTCGCCAGCGGCAACCCGACGGCCTTCGAGACGAACGGCACCGTGCGCGATGCGCGCGGGTTCGCCTCGATCACGTACAGCTCGCCCGCGTGCACGGCGTACTGGACGTTGATCAGCCCGACGACGCCGATCGCCAGCGCGAGCTCGCGCGTCGCCTCGCGGATCTGCTCGAGCATCGCCGCACCGAGCGAGTGCGGCGGCAGCACGCAGGCGCTGTCGCCCGAGTGGATGCCGGCCTCCTCGACGTGCTGCATGATCCCGCCGACCCACACCTCGCTGCCGTCGCACAGCGCGTCGACGTCTACCTCCGTCGCGTTCTCGAGGAAGCGGTCGAGGAAGATCTCGCTCGACTCGCCCGTCTCGGCCTCGCCCGCCCCCTGGCGCACGAGGTAGTCGGCGAGCCCGTCGCGCGAGTAGACGATCTCCATCGCGCGCCCGCCGAGCACGTAGGACGGCCTGACGAGCAGCGGGAAGCCGACCTGCTCGGCGCAGTCGAGCGCCTCGCCGACCGAGCGCGCCGTCGCATACGGCGGCGCTTTGTAGCCGAGGCGCTCGAGCAGCGCGCCGAAGCGCCCGCGGTCCTCGGCGAGGTCGATCGCCGACGGCGGCGTGCCGAGCAGCGGGACGCCTGCCGCCTCCAAGCCCGCCGCGAGCTTCAGCGGCGTCTGCCCGCCGAACTGCAGGATCAGCCCGCGCGGTTTCTCGACCTCGACGACCGCGAGCACGTGCTCGAGCGTCAGCGGCTCGAAGTACAGGCGGTTCGAAGGTGTCGTAGTCGGTCGAGACCGTCTCGGGGTTGCAGTTGACCATCACCGCGTCGCAGCCGGACTCGCGCACGGTCATCGCCGCGTGCACGCAGCAGTAGTCGAACTCGATCCCCTGCCCGATCCGGTTCGGCCCGGAGCCGAGGATCACGATCGAGGCGCGCTCGCCCGCGGCCGTGCCGTCGCCGCTGCGCTGCACCTCGCTGCGCGCCGCGCGCTCCCAGCCGGAGTAGAAGTACGGCGTGCGCGCGGGGAACTCGGCCGCGCACGTGTCGACCGACATGAACGAGCGCTCGCCGGCGAACGGCGCGTCGGGATCGAGTGCGAGGACCTGCAGCTCGGCGAGGAACCACGGGTCGATCCGCGTCAGCTCGTGGATCGTCTCGGTGCTCGTGCCGCGGCGCAGCAGCTCGAGCACGACCTCGTAGCGATCCGGCCACGGGCGCTCCAGGCGCGCGAGCAGCTGCCCGTCGCCGAGCATGCCGACGAGCGGCGGCTTGTCGAGCTCGCGCGATTGCAGCGCCTTCCCGAACGCCTGCCCGAACGTGCGCCCGATCGCCATCGTCTCGCCGACCGACTTCATGTGCGTCGTCAGCGTCGGGTCCGAGCCGGGGAACTTCTCGAAGGCGAAGCGCGGCCACTTGACGACGACGTAGTCGATCGTCGGCTCGAAGCACGCCGGCGTGACGCCCGTGATGTCGTTGTCGATCTCCTCGAGCAGGTAGCCGACGGCCAGGCGCGCGGCGATCTTCGCGATCGGGAAGCCCGTCGCCTTCGAGGCCAGCGCCGAGGAGCGCGAGACGCGCGGGTTCATCTCGATCACGAGGATCTCTTCCGTCTCCGCGTTGACGGCGAACTGCACGTTCGAGCCGCCCGTCTCGACGCCGACGGCGCGGATCACCGTCAATGCCTGGTCGCGCAGCTGCTGGTAGAGGTGGTCCGTCAGCGTCTGCTGCGGCGCGACCGTGACCGAGTCGCCCGTGTGCACGCCCATCGGGTCGACGTTCTCGATCGAGCAGACGATCACGACGTTGTCGGCCTTGTCGCGCATCACCTCGAGCTCGAACTCGCCCCAGCCGATCACCGACTCGTCGAGCAGCACCTGCCCGATCGGCGAAGCCTCGATCCCGGCCGCGACGATCTGCTCGAACTCCTCCGGCGTGCGCGCGATCCCGCCGCCGCGTCCGCCGAGCGTGAACGCCGGGCGCACGACGCACGGCAGGCCGAGCTCGGCCGTCGCCTCGAGCGCCTGCTCGAGGCTCGTCGCGATCGCGCTCTTCGGCATCCGCAGTCCGGCCTCGGCCATCGCCTGGCCGAACAGGTCGCGGTCCTCGGCGCAGGCGATCGCCTCGTAGTTGGCGCCGATCAGCTCGACGCCGTACTTCTCCAGGGTGCCGTCGTCGTGCAGCGCCTTAGCGAGGTTCAGCGCCGTCTGCCCGCCGAGCGTGCCGAGCAGCGCGTCGGGGCGCTCGCGCTCGATCACCTGCGCGACGGGGCCCGGCAGGAGCGGCTCGATGTACGTCGCCTCGGCGAACTCCGGGTCGGTCATGATCGTCGCCGGGTTCGAGTTGACGAGCACGACCTCGTAGCCCTCCTCGCGCAGCACCTTGCACGCCTGCACGCCGGAGTAGTCGAACTCGGCCGCCTGCCCGATCACGATCGGCCCCGAGCCGAGGATCAGGATCTTCTCGATGTCATCGCGGCGCGGCATCAGGCGGCCTCGGCGATGCGGCTGAGGAAGCGGTCGAACAGGTACAGCGAGTCGTGCGGACCCGGGCCGGCCTCGGGGTGGTACTGCACCGTGCCGCCGGGCACGTCGAGCAGCTCGAGGCCCTCGACGGTGCGGTCGTAGAGGTTCACGTGCGAGAGCGCCGCCGCGCCGAAGTCCGTCTCCCAGCGCACCGGCTCGTCGGCGTCGATTGTCCGCGCGCCGCCCGGGCCGACAGCGGCGAAGCCGTGGTTCTGCGAGGTGATCTCGACCTTGCCCGTCTGCAGGTCCTTGACGGGGTGGTTCGCGCCGCGATGGCCGAACGGCAGCTTGAACGTCTCGAGGCCGACCGCGCGGCAGAGCAGCTGGTGGCCGAGGCAGATCCCCCAGACGGGCTTCTTGCCGACGAGCCCGCGCACGGTCTCGACGACGTAGCCGAGCGCCGCGGGGTCGCCGGGGCCGTTGGCGAGGAAGACCGCGTCGGGGTCCTCGGCGAGCAGCTCCTCGGCGCTCGACGTGCACGGGTGAAGCGTCACGCGCGCGCCGCGCTGGACGAGCTCGCGGACCATCGAGGCCTTGATGCCGGTGTCGATCACGGCGATCCGCGGCCCGTCGCCGTCCTGCCCGTGGTGCGTGACTTCGCTCGGCGTGACGACCCGCGCGAGGTCCTGCCCGGCCATCGGCGGCTCGGCTTCGATCAGCTGCTGCGCTTCGGCATAGCTGACGCTCGCCGGGAAGACGCCGCCGCGCATCGCGCCGGCGTCGCGGATGCGGCGCACGAGCGCACGCGTGTCGATGCCAGAGATCGCGCTGACGCCGCAGTCGGTCAGCCAGTCGAGCCAGCCGCGCTCGGCGCTCGGCGCGTCCTCGCGGTTGCACGCCTCGCGCATGATCGCCGCGCGCGCCCACGGGCGGTCGGACTCCATCGCGGCCGCGCTCGTTCCGTAGTTGCCGATGTGCGGGTACGTGAACGCGATCAGCTGCCCGGCGAACGACGGATCGGTCATCGATTCCTGATAGCCCGACATGCCCGTCGTGAAGACGACCTCGCCGACGGCGTGCGCCTCGGCGCCGCACCAGTCGCCGTCGAAGCGCGTGCCGTCCTCGAGCAGCAGGTATCCGTCGTCGCGCGCCATCAGAGGATCAGCTTCTGGACTTGCTTGAACTCTGGCGTGCCGGCGCGCTCGAGCAGCTCGAACAGCGCCGCCTCGACGGTGCCGACGACCGCGCCGGCGCGCTCGAGGCGCTCGAGGCCGCGCTCGTAGTCGATCGCGTGGCGGGAGCCGACGGCGTCGGCCGGCAGGTGGACTTCGACGTCTTTGCCGAGCAGGTCGTGCGCGGTCTGCGAGACGCAGACGTGTGCCTCGATGCCGCAGACGATCGCCTGGTCGCGGCCTTGCAGATCGAAGCCGTCGGCGCGCGCGGCGGAGAAGACGCTCTTCTCGATCCGCGGCTCGTCCTCGAGACCGAGCTCCGGCGCGGAGCGGCCGAGGCCTTTCGGGTACTGCTCGCTGACGAGCGCCGGCACGCCGAGCAGGCGCGCGGCCTCGATCAGCTTCGCGCACGACGCGGCGACGCCGGCGAAGGAGCCATACGGGCGAAAGCCCTCCTGCACGTCGACGACGATCAGCGCCGCGCGGTCGCGCTCGAGCAGGGCCATCAGGCGCCGACCACCGAGAAGGCGCGCTCGCGAAAGGCGATCGCGCCGCTTGCGACGGTCAGCAGCACGCGCCCGCGCAGCGTGCGCCCGGCGAAGCAGCTGTTCTCCGAGCGGCTCTCCCAGCCGCGCTCGCCGGCGACGTACTCGGCGTCGAGGTCGATCAGCGTCAGGTTCGCCGGCTCGCCGGGCGCGATCTTCGGCGTCGGCAGCTCGAACAGCGCCGCGCCGGACGTCAGCCGCTCGACGAGCAGCGCGAGCTCGACGATGCCCGGCAGGACGAGCTCGGTGTAGATCGCGGCGAACGCCGTCTCGAGGCCGGTCGTGCCCATCGGCGCCTGCTCGAACGGAACCTCCTTCTCCTCGCGAGCGTGCGGCGCGTGGTCGGTCGCGACGCAGTCGATCGTGCCCGTGCGCAGGCCGTCGATCAGCGCCTGGCGGTCGTCCTCGGTCGCAAGCGGCGGGTTCATCTTCATCCGCGTGTCCATCGAGCGGACTTCCTCCTCGGTCAGCAGCAGGTGGTGCGGCGAGACCTCTGTCGAGACGCGCCAGCCGCGCGCCTTCGCGCCGGCGACGGCTTCGACCGAGGCGCGGCAGCTGAGGTGCTGGAAGTGGACGCGCGCGTCCTCGTAGCCGGCAAGCGCGGCGTCGCGCGCGACCATCGTCGACTCGGAGATCGTCGGGATGCCGCCGATGCCGAGCGCCGCGCTGACGGAGCCCTCGTGCATGCAGCCGCCGAGCGAGAGCGTCGGGTCCTCCTCGTGCAGCGCGATCACGCCGCCGCAGAGGCGCTGGTACTGAAGCGCCTTGCGCAGCATCCCGGCGCTGTGCACGGGGCGACCGTCGTCGGTGAAGCCGACGGCGCCCTCCTGGCGCAGCTCGGCCATCTCGGTCAGCTGCTCGCCTTGCAGGCCGCGCGTGATCGCCGGCAGGAAGCCGATCGAGATCCGCGCCTGGCGCGCGGCCGTGTCGCGTAGCGAGCGGAGCAGCGGCGCGGAGTCGAGCACGGGGTCGGTGTTCGGCATCGCGAGCACTCCCGCGTAACCGCCGGCGGCGGCCGCGCGCGTGCCCGTGTCGAGGTCCTCCTTGTGCTCCTGCCCGGGCGTGCGCATGTGCACGTGCGGGTCGAAGAAGGCCGGCATCAGGTGGTGTCCGCGGCCCTCGATCAGCTCTTCGCCGGACTCGTGCGCGAGCGCGCCGCTCGCGCCGAGCTCGGCGATCTCGCCGCCGCGCACGCGCACGTCGTGGCGCGCGTCGATCCCGGCGCGCGGGTCGAGCACGTGGACATCGCGCAAGAGCAGATCGACCGTCTGCAGCGGTCCGTGGACGAGTGGTGCTGCCGACATCACGCGGGCTGCGGCTCGTTGAGGGGCGACTCGGCCGGCGGCGGCGCGGACTGCAGACGCCCGGGCGTCGTCGGCGGCGATGCCGGCGACGGCGCGCTCGCGCCGGAGAGCAGCTCGTAGAGCACGGCCATCCGCACGACGACGCCGGCCTCGACCTGCGCCGTGATCACTGCCTGCGGCGAGTCGACGACCTCGCCGGAGAGCTCGACGCCGCGGTTGACCGGGCCCGGGTGCATCAGCACCTGGCGCGGTGAGAGGCGCTTGCCGTTGACCTGGTACCACGAGGCGTACTCGCGGACCGACGGCACCCACGTCTCGTTCATCCGCTCGTTCTGCATCCGCAGCGCGTAGACGACGTCCGCGCTCGGCAACTCGTCGAGCGTGAAGCGCACGTCGCAGCCGAGCGCCTCGATCCCGCGCGGGATCAGCGTCGGCGGGCCGGCGACGGTGACCTTCGCGCCCATCCGCTGGAAGGCGACGATGTTCGAGCGCGCGACGCGCGAGTGCGCGACATCGCCGACGATCCAGATCGAGCAGCCGTCGAGCTCGCCGAGGCGGCTTTTCAGCGTGTAGACGTCGAGCAGCGCCTGCGTCGGGTGCTCGCGCTTGCCGTCGCCCGCGTTGACGATCGCGGCGCTGCACCATTTCGAGACGAGCTCCGATGCGCCGGCCCACGGCGTGCGCAAGACGATCGCGTCGGGCTTGTGCGCGCTGAGCGTCAGCACGGTGTCCTTCAGCGACTCGCCCTTCTCGACGCTCGAGCCGCTCGCGGCGAAGTTGACGACATCGGCCGAGAGGCGCTTTGCGGCGAGCTCGAACGAGCTGCGCGTGCGCGTCGAGGCCTCGTAGAAGAGGTTCAGCACCATCCGCCCGCGCAATGCCGGGACCTTCTTGATCTCGCGGTCTGAGACCTCCGAGAAGCGCATTGCCTGCTCGACGATGCGCTCGATGCCGGCTCGGTCGAGATCATCAATAGAAAGAAGATGGTTCATGCCTGTCCTCTCATGCGACCTCGAGTGCGGCCGGAGCGATCGCGACCTCGTCGAGCCCGTCGAGCTCGCGCACGCGCACGTGGACGTGCTCGTCGCGCGAGGTAGGAAGGTTCTTGCCGACGTAGTCGGGGCGAATCGGCAGCTCGCGATGGCCGCGGTCGGCGAGCACCGCGAGCTGGACGCGCTCGGGGCGGCCGTAGTCGAACAGCGCCTCGATCGCCGCGCGCACCGTTCGGCCCGTGAAGAGCACATCGTCGACGATCACGACCGTGCGCCCGGTGACATCGAAGTCGATGTGCGACGCGTGCACGACCGGAGCCTCCGGACGGCTCGTGACGTCGTCGCGGTAGAAGCCGATATCCAAGTCGCCAAGCGGGATCGCGGCATCGTGCAGCGCTTCGAGCTGCTCGCGCAGACGCTGCGCGAGGAAAGCGCCGCGACGATGGATCCCGACGACCGCGAGATCCCGCTCCTGCGGGTTGCGCTCGGCGATCTCGTGAGCGATGCGCGTCAGCGCTCGCTGGATGTCCCCCTCGCGGAGGACGACCTTCTCACTGCTCGAGTCCATTTTTCCTTCCTGGCCTCACGGGACCGGGTTAAAGGAGCTTCAGGAATGTAGCAAGCGGTTGCGACGCGACGTTCGGCCGCTTGGCCGTGTGTCTACTGCCTCGCGACGGCCGGCGAATCGGCCGCCTCGTCGGCTTGCTCGGCTGCATCTGGCGCCTCCGCTGCATCCGGGCGGATACCCGACGCGCGCTCGCGCGCCTGACGATCGGACCAGCGCTCGAGCGTCGCTGTGCCGCGCTCGGGGAACGGCACGTCGATCGTGTCGAAGTCGCGTGGCGCCTCGGTCGCCGGGAAGACGTCGCGCGCCTCATCGCGCAGGCGCCCGCCGGCGTAGCGCGTCGAGATGTGCGTGATCGCGAGCACCCTGACCTCGGCGTCGCGCGCGAGCGTTGCGGCCTGCAGCGCCGTGCTGTGCGCTGTCTGGCGCGCGCGGTCTGACTCCTCCTCGGTGAACGTCGCCTCGTGCACGAGCAGATCGGCCTGGTGCGCGGCGATCGCGAGCGACTCGCACGGTTCGGTATCGCCCGAGAGGACGATCTTGCGGCCCTGGCGTTCGGGGCCCATGACCTGCTCCGGCGTGACGCCGTCGACCGTCTCGCCGCGCTGCAGGCGTCCGAAGTCGGGACCCGCCTTCACGCCGAGCTGCTCGGCGAGCTTCGCATCGAGGTGGCCCGGGCGCGGCGGCTCGACGATCGCGTAGCCGAACGAGACCGGCGCGCGGTGGCTGACCGGCACGGCCGCGACGACGTAGCCGTCGCGCTGGACCGTCTCGGCCGGCTCGAGCTCGACGATGTTCAGCTCGTACGGCAGGCGGCCATAGATCGCGCGCATCACACGGTCGAGCTCGTTCAGGCCGCGCGGGCCGTAGACGGTGAGCGGCTGCTCGCGGTCGCGCAGCGCGAAGGACTTCAGCATCCCCGGCAGACCGAGCCAGTGGTCGGCGTGGAAGTGCGTGATGAACACGCATTCCATGTCGACGAGCCCGATCGAGCGCGTCAGCTGGCGCTGCGTGCCTTCGCCGCAGTCGAACAGAATGCGATCGCCGCCGAGGCGCATCAGGATCGCCGGGAGGCCGCGGCGGGCGCTCGGGACCGAGCCGCCTGTGCCGGCGAAGAACAGCGAGAGGTCCATGGGGCAACGGTAGCGGTGGGCGGCTGTGCGGTGCTAGCGCGCTGGCGCAGTTGCAGCGCTTTTCAGCGGGGAGCGCGGTTCATGCGCGGCGGTAAGCTCTCGGATGCCGGGACGCGCTTATGTGTCTCGTGCGCCCGTAGCTCAGTGGATAGAGCGCCCGCCTCCGGAGCGGGAGGTCGCAAGTTCGAATCTTGCCGGGCGCGCTCAGTCGTCAGGGTGCTGCGCGACGACAGCGTGTGCCGTGAGGCGGGAGGGGGACGGCCGGGTGCTCGAGGCGTCGCGACCATGCATCGCACTTGGTCGTGCGAACGCGGGCTCGCTACAGCTCTTGGCTCAGGTGGCTTCCATGATTCGCTTGACGTCCTCGATGATGACGTCCCCATCGCCGAGGAACGGGCGCCACGAGGCGCGGGCCTCGAGCAGCGCAGGGTCTGCGATCTCCGCGACGGTTCCAGCCGAGCGGTCATAAAGCAGGTGATGATGCTTCGGGACATCTGAGCTGAGCAGGAACGCGTCGCCAGCCGATGCGCTGAAGACCACCCGCCAGGTCATACTTGATACCCGCTCGTGTGATCGTGCTCGATGCCCAAGCGATTGAGCAGCAGGCTGAGGTCAACAGGCATCGCCAGACCCCCGCAGAAAACGACCTGCTTGATGTCATCTGGGTAAAGGGGCGCATAGATCTGCACCTCGGCATACAAATAACATGGATCACATGCTTCCTCCAGCGACGTTGCGCGCACCACCTCGGCGCTCGAGAAGCGACACGTCAGCGCTGGGGCGCGGAGCGGCGCGGGCGCGATGCACGGGAACTCCGCGACGTTAGTCGAACCCATGCTGTCACCAAGCATGACGCTGGCCTTCTCACGTATGCGTTCACTTTCATGCAAGCGAACGAGAATCTGCCCGAAAAGGTTAATTGGTTTGGCGTCCTCGCAGCTACCCCTGGCATAACCGTAACGAGGGCGCGCAGCGCTGCAAGCGTCCTCGCGGACACCCAGGACCTTCGCCTCGACCTTGCGCCGGTCGGGAAGGCTCTGGTGTCCCGAAGTCCTCCCGCGCCCATGCATTGTCTCAAACTCGCCCTGCTCAAGCCATGCCTGCAGATCATTCGGGTACATCCGCAAGCGGATCTCGCTGTCGGCGAGCAGCGCACGCAGGCGGCTCTGCGCCGCCGCACGGTAGACGGGCAACTCCTGCCCATAGACGAGGCGATGCTGCTCGTCCGTGATCTGCTGATCAGCTTCGACGTTTTCGCGCCACGCGGAGGGGCAGGTCGGGAGGGTCAGCGCTAATCCTCCACAAGAGCGCGATCCGCCGGATCGACGAGATCGATCAAGGCGGCATCCCCACGGACGATCTCGCGGTCCATCCAGCCGGTCTCAGCGAATGCCGGCCAGTCATCGGGGCGAACGCGAACCGCGCGCTCACGAGCGATCGCGCCCGTCGGATTAAGCTCAGCGTCGATCGCGAGCACCGACGTGGGCGGATCCAATGCTCGAAGCGACCGACCGATCCGCGAGCTGACGAACTGAGCGGTAGCGACGCTGGGGACCGTATCTGAGACACCCTGCCTGAGCTCTTGACGGATCCCTGCCCGCCACCACCGCGGTCCGAGAAACTCAGACAGTGGACCGCGGTAGCGGTACGCGCCGAAAACCGCTTCAAGCTCCCGCGCGTCGAGTTGATCGTCGAGTTCGCGTAAATCGATCCCGCAGGCCATAGTAAGCCTACGGTCGTCGAGCAGGAAGGTCGGATAGGGAAGTATCCGCTGTGCAAGCCAGCGCAGCACCGACAATCCATGAGAAGCCTTGGCGAATTGATTTATCGGCGGCTGGGCGGCGTGAACGTCGCGCAGCGCAACATCCGACCACTCGCTGACACTGTCGAGCGCAAGCAGCCTGACCAGGGCCGCCTCCGGATCTTCGGCCTCATCCCGCCAATCGCTCTGCAGCGTGCCCAGCGCCTGCGCAAAGGACTTGATCCGCTCGCTGAGATCAGGCAGCACCGCGATGGCGTTCTTGTCAAACGCCCACTCGATTCCGTTAATTCGCGCAGCAGCGTGCTCGGTCACCGACTGTGAGAAGTCCTGGATCAGCTCATGCAGCTGCGCCGACAGAAGCGCTATCCCGCGCAGGCGATCGTCCTCCGGCAGGAGCGAGCGGATGACCGCCGCCAAGGCTAGGCCGTTTGAAGGTCTGCCGGCGATAAGCTGCTCGTTTGGCGAGCGCTCGACGATTGCCTCGTCGCGAGGCTCGACCCAGCGCTCCAGGGCATAGTCGACGAGGATCAGGTCCGCTTCAATCAAGTGCGCGAGGGTCAGGCGCTCTGGCGGGATTACCTCGGCGCGAAGGCCGCGGCGCCCGAGGTTGCCGGCAATCGTGTTGGCGCCGCCGCCGGGGTCGTCGTCGACGATGATGACTGCCGGTGTGCTCATGGCAGCCGCAGCTCGATGGCCGTAGCGAAGCCTTTGGCCGGAATCACGAATCCGATCGAGCCTCGGTAGTCCTCGACCATCGAACGCGTGATTGGCAGACCGAGCCCCATTCCCTGGCCCAGTACGGGATCGATCACCTCGACCGTCGTTGAGGCGAAGGGGGCAAACCAGTTCTCACCGTCATCGAGGTCAACGGCACTGCCGGTATTTTCCACGCGCACCACGACCCCGGCGTCGTTGCCCTTAGGCCGGAGATTGCGTGCTCGGATCCGACCCCCGGGGCCAGCTGCCTTGAACGCGTTCGTCAACAGGTTGCTGAAGATCACCGTCAGCTCAGCAGGAAACATCGGCGCGGTGCGCAAATCTGGATCGATCCGATTATCCAACCGAATCTCCAAACGGTCGGCCACTCCGGCGAGCAATCCAGCCGCGGCGGAAAAGCGCTCGGCTACCGCCAACCGCCGCCGCCGCCGCCGCGCGCTTACCGTCGTCGTCTCAGAGAGGAAGCGTGCCTGACTATCAATCCGCATGGCCACATCCTCGACTGCCTGGCTGAGCTCGAGCAGGTCCTCGCTGCGCACCGGATGGCGCTCGGCAAGCAGGGCCAGCGCAGTGGATACCCCATGAGCGGCACCAACGAGCCCCTGGGTCTCGTGCACGAACGCCGCCATCTGGGTGCCCACCGATGCCAGGATGCGCAACAGGGAACGGTCGCGGAGAGCGTTGCTTGCCAGCTCCCCCAGAGCCTCGAGCCCCTCGCTGAGCTCAGCGACATCATCGTCAAGCGCATGCGCACCGACCTCGACAACCCGGCTGCGAAGCGCACGAGCCTGATTGGCTGCCTGCTCGACTCCGTCACGAACGCGCAGCTCAGAGCTCAACAGAATCGGGCTGCTCGGCGCGCCCTCAGCGTTACCGAGCTGTGCACGGATGCGCGTGAGCATCGCAAGCGCCTGCGTGACGGTGTATTTGATGCTCTCAAACTGCTCGGAGGAGACAAAGCCTTCGCGATTGATCAGCATGTCCAGATCCGGAGCACCCCTGCGAGTCAGCAGCACCGCACCCACATAGGCGTTGTTGGGCAGGCCGTGCAGCCCCTCGCGCACGCCTGGCGCCGCGGGCAATCCCGGGATTTGCAGGTCGAGCCTCTCGGCACGACGCGCGTACGCACGATCGATGCTCAGCCAGTCGTTCCCAGGCTCGCCATATGGAGGGACACGAAAGCCCTCCATATACACGCGGACGCCGGCGATCTTCGATACGAAATCCCGCGTGCGTCGCGTGCCGCGCGCATTTTCTCGCGCAAGGATTCGTGCGGTAAAGCTCGGTTGCGGCGTGCCGTCGTCGGGGCGGTAGCTGAGAAGCCGGTGCTCGGCATCGGGTGTGCTCTGCACGGTTCGCTCGGTCGGCGCAATGCTCACAGAGACGCGATCGGGCCGGGAATCGATCTCCAGGATCCAGTTGGCGCTGTCAGCAACCTGACGCCAGAAGTCTTCAGAGCGATCAAAGTCGCCTACGAGCTCCACGCTGAAGCCTGCGGTGTCCTCGGCATCGCGGACCAGAAGCTCGTCGAACAGCGTCCTTGAGCACGTAGTCCGTCCGGTAGGAGCCCGGTGAGCAGACGGGGCGGCTCAAAGGCGTTGAGCTCGACGGCGAAGTCGGCGAGGTCGCTGTCAAGCCAGCCGTGGCGGAGTCCGGAAAGCGCAATCACGGTGCCAGATTGGCGACGGCCCCCGAGGGCGCGCTCGCGAACCGAGAGTGCGTCGCGCCCGATATCCGAGAGTGTCGCGTAGCGTTCGATCGCATCCCAGTCGATCCTCGCCTCGACGCGTCGATCTCCTCGCGCGCTCCGGCCGCTCGCGGCGACCGACTGCACAAGCAAGTTGCGTGCGAGCTTATGGGTCGCCAGCCGCCCAATGCCCTTCTCACCCGTGAAGCGGCGGCGATAGATACGCGATCGACGCTCTCCGTGCTCCTTGCCACGCCCTGCAATCGTCAAATAGCCGCTGCGGAACTCCTCGCCAGTCATGCCCGTGCCGTTGTCCGTGACCGTGATCGTGGCGCCAGCGCCCTCCTGCAAACGCTCCCCTGCGATCTGAACGACGGTCGCGTCTGCGTCGTAGGCGTTCTTGATCAGCTCGCTCAGGGCCGTGGCGTCGCGACCAACGAGCAGCTCGCCAAGCTCGCGGAAAAGCTGGGTGTCGACAGTAAAGGTTGCCATCTAGGGTTTGCGACTGCGCAGGTGCTGCAAGAGTACGCGCCAGAGGCGATGCGGTGCGACGGCGCCGCGCCGGGCGCCAACTCGCAGCACGCTGACTCTTCCGCCAGCATAGGCTCGCGGCGGTGTCCGTCGTCGTGAAGCTCAGCCCGCGGTTACCTACAAGGCGTGTACACGCGTTAGCGGCGCCGGAGCGCTTCGAGACGTGATGCAGCTCGGCTCATCATCGCCAATTCACTCCCGCTCACGCCGAGCCGCTCGTGCAGGATGAGTCGATCGGCAACACGCGTCGCCCCCGCGCATCCCTCGACACGAAGGGCCTCTTCTATCTCGGTGAGCAAGCCCGGTGCGCTGATCGTAGCGACCCGCAGCTTCGCGGCGCCATTAGGCTCGAGCTTAAGCACCCCGCCACCGTAGCTGCGCCCGGCAAGCTCGGCCGAGAGCCGATAGAGCGTCGTCCAAGACGCGGCGGCAAGCGTTTCAGCAGAGACACCCGTCCCGGGCTGTAGCCAGACTCGGTGAATCGCGTTACTACAGGTCGCGCCCGCCTCATTGGGCACCAGCCAGCGTGGTCGCGAGCCCATGTACGGAAGAAATAGGTCCGGTACGGCTACGTCGGTGATCGCTTGCCACCGGTCGCGCCTTGCACAGTGGCTTCGCAAATGGATCTCATCGCGTTCGGCGCGGCGGAGCTCCGATTGAGCTGCTTCGGTCAGTCTTCGATCGCTATTTGGAAAGATCACCAGCCGCGAAGGCAGATCAGCGACGCCGGCTTGCGCTTCCGGATTCCAGCGCGCCACCTTCAACCACGCTCCGCGCGAGACGATCGGCACCGACCCTACGGCCTTTCCCAGCTTGGCTGCTTCCGATTTGGATCTTATGAAGAAGCTGTTGGCACCGGTAACGACGCCGATTCGAATCTTCGCCAGCTCCCCCAGCGAAAAGACGCAGTCGCCGGCACAGAGCTCGTCCCAAATGTCGATCTCCGCACCTGTCAGGCGCCAAGGCAGCCAAAGGTCCGTTGATCCTGCCGCCGTCTTCTTACGGTCTGGGCGCGCTCGCGGGGTCTCTCGCAACAGAGCGCGGCTGAGGCCGGCGAGGTTCGCGATGCGCCGGTAGACGACTTGACCTCCACCGGGCTTGGCCCTGTCGATCAGCAGGAGCACCGTTCTCTCCTGAACGCCCGGAAAGAGGCGTTCGCCAATCCGTATTAGCTGCACCTCGCCGCGATCCGCCGCGAACGCAGCCAGCAAAGGTCGCGCGTAGTCGGCGTGAAGCACCGACCCGGGCAGTACCAAGGCCATCCTGCCCTTGGCGTCGAGAAAGGTAACGAGATGAGCGCAAAAATAAGCCCAGGCATCGCTGCGCCCGTTGAGATCTATGCCGAGCCGCGCAGCACTCACGCGTCCCCGCGCGATCAACTCATCGCTCAGCAGGTGGTGGCGGATATAGGGCGGATTGCCAAGAATCGCATCGAAGCCGCCGCCTAGCCCCCCCGCATCCAGAGACAGCAGGTCGGCTTGCCGGAGCTGGGAGGCGTTCAGTTCAAGGCCCGCGTCGCATAGTCGCTTAGCACCAAGTGGATCCATCTCGACCCCATGCAGCCGCGCCGCCGGGTCCGCCACCCCCGCCTCGGCCAGGACCTCGTGCGCCGCGCGCAGGAACACGCCCTCGCCAAACGCCGGCTCGAGGATTCGCTCTGGGTTGCGTGCGAGCGCCCAACGTGCGAGTAGGCGGGCCAACCGCGGGGGCGTGTAGTAGACGCCCCCGGACTTGCGCGGGGAGCTTGGCGCCCCAGACGAGACGTCGCCGAGGGCTGTCGACAGGACGATCGGCGACGACGGGACGTACACCTTGCGCGCCAGGCTATTAGATGAGTACGACATCTTTCGGCTATCTAAGACACGTAAGGGACGTTTTCCAAAGGCTGCCGCGCTCGCCACACAAATCCACGGCCCTGCCGAACTTCATCGGACGCGAAACGACCTCCTTGGACGCCCAAACAAAGTCAATACAACCGTCGACACCGTACTCGATCGACGACTCAAAGCCGGCTGGGAGCCTCAGCTACCAAGACCCGACCCAAGCCCATCGTTCAGAAGGAACCGAGACCGGCTGTGGCAGGAGGGATCCGACCAACGCCTACACTGCTCGTGCTGAGATGCACGATGCAGCCACCCGAGGTCCGTCGGAACGAGGTCGATCGGCGTTGACAACGTAACGGCCTCCAGCCGTCCCGCTCGCCCGACGCTCATTCATAGAGCGCTGCCGCCAAGCGCGCAACACGATTGATGGTCTCGCGGATGTCAACAATCGGATCGGAGGGATCAATGTATTCGCCCCGGTTGTCAAGCTCGGATGCCAGCGCCAATGAATACTCCGAAAATGCAACCTCATACGCGAGGCGACGGAAGGTCAGATCATCCGCACTACGCCCTTGTTTCGCAGCAGCGATCTGCGGATGGTCAAGGTTTATATAAATTGTGCGCTTCTCTGCCTGATAGATAGCACGTGATGACGTCGCCCCTTGAGTATCAAACATGATGTGAAATCCCCCGCGTCGCTGTGGAGTCCCCTTTGTCGCTCCCACAGTGTGACCCTCGCTGCTGCCCGTCGAGTCATACTCTACGATCGGATTTAGACGTCGCGGCGCTCCGCGTCCCGCCTTTTTCTTGCTGTCGTCGACGCTCGGCTCTCCTTCCTCACTTACGATCGTCGCAGGCTCATCTCCGCCGAACAGAAAGTCATCGTCGCCAAGCTCGCCGCGAGGAGTCTCGGCTTCGCCGGCGTCCGGCCCGGTCTTAGCCGAGGCCGCCTTCACCTTCTGTAGACGCTTACGGAATGTCTCGAAGTCTGTGTTGATGATGTCCTCGATTCGACTGGCCTCATGGCGCAGGCGCTTCGCATCCTCGGTTTCGCGCTGGGCACGCTGTCCGTCAACGAGTTCTTTGCGTACCTTTTCGACGTGCGGGCCCACGAACGAATAGATCGCCCTAACCAATGAGTTGTCAGGATTGAGCCGCATCGAGCGCGAGGCGTCGAACGGAGGAGGGACCGTCCGATCGTCGGTGAGCGCAGGAATGTCTATCTCACCGAAGATATACTCAGCCATCTCGCGGCCCTCAGCGCCCAAGAGCGTCGTCTCATACCAGACCCCGTTGGCAAAGACCGATATCCCGCGCAGATCTTTGGGCAGCGGAGATCTTGAAACCTTAATCGTAAGGGCGGCTTCACCAATGGCGCCCTGAGCATCCTCTGGCCTAACCGTCAAGATGCGTTCGGTCGCAGGCTCAACATACTCGCATTGATGATTGTTGACCAGCACCGTTACATCTCTTGGCCAATGCGCGAGATGGCGCTCGATATATTGAACTACGCTCGCCTGGTGGAGCGAACGCAAATGGATACCCTCGATCTCGACTACCGTGCCATTGGACTCCGACGTGGCGACCTCGCGCTCGGCAACCCTAACCGGCACGGGCTTGCCGGCGTCTGCGTGCTCGAGACCCTTCCGCTCCAGCTCGACGGTTGAGCGTCTGCCTTCGCGCACTGTCGTGATGCGCAGGAGATCGCCGATTCCGAACGCCGCCGACTTGCCCGTGCCGAAGAAACCGCGGCCGGGACGACCCGCCCTGCGATCGGCATTCTCGCTGTGCATCAAGAAAAAGTGCTCGAGGCCTGTTTCGCCGTCCCAGCGCATGCCGCGCCCATTGCCGGCGACGGTAATCTTGCGAGCCTTGCTGTCGAGGCGAACTCGAACGACCGGGCTTACGCCGGGATCTACGTACTGCAGCTCGTTGGCGACATACTCCCAGACGACAAGTCGCTCATTCTTGAACATCCCCGCTGCCTGCAACAGATCCCGCGAGACATGACTCCTCACGGTCAGCTCCCGACTCACTTATTCTCGTCCTTTCGCTCGCTCAGCCAAAAGCGCAACTGCCGCTCCGAGCTCAGGGTCCGTTCCAAACTCGTTCTCAATCCGCGTGACCTTGCGGATTCGCGCCTGACCGCGGACGTAAATATTCAGGCGGAAGAACGCATCGGCTTCATCGTCGGATATCTCACTTGCGTCGCCGATGGCGAACTTTTGGTACGCCTCCGAGGTCAGAAGGCGATTACGCTCCCGCGAATGTTGTTGTGCGGACTTGCCAGCGCGCACCGGGCCCGCGGTTACATCATTGGCAGTGGTGGTGACGTAATTAACGCCCATGGGCGTCAAGAGCCAACCCTTGTCATGTGACCCGATAACGTAGTGCTTCTTTAGGCGAGCATCCGACAGGGCAACCCTGACGAGCTCCTTATCGATGTACTGCGGATGTTTTTCCCACGAGAACATCCCGGGGGCCAGCTCGGCTGCCTTAATCGCGACGTCCTCGGTATGTGCTGAGTCACTAGCGCCCCCACATCGAAACAGCGCAATCGTCGCGGCCTCGGCGCGGGTCATCGCGTCTAGGATACGACTTCTTGCAAAAGTTCGCAAGGTCCGCTATGTGTAGAAGTGTGTCCCCGTCGTCACGCGCGCCTTCGTCACCAGCTATCCGCCGCGCCGCAGATCAGCTCTCCAAGTACGCGTGGGCAAGCACAATCACCAGCGATGATCCGCGTCTAGAAGCGCTTGTCCGGCGAATAGACGACGGCAGCAACTCGGCCTTGGAAGCCGCCGAGCGGGCCAGAACGCGCACGCTTGCCCCCTCCGAGGTGCGCCGCATTGCGGCCTCAATCAGGGCTCTGACCGCCGAAGGCGAGCGACTACGCCGCCTCCGTCTCGACCGCGAGGTCGCAGAAATCGTTCGTGGAATAGTGCCCGACCAAACCGTGCGTGCTCTCCTCATGGCGCGCCTTGGCCTGGACGGACGCCCTCCCCAGACGCTTGCGGAGACTGGGAAGATGATGGGCGTAACTCGGGAGCGCGTCCGCCAGCGCGAGCAGCGCTTCCGGTCGCAGATCAACGAGCGTGCCGGCATCTGGACACCTGCGTTGCACCGCGTGGTCCGTCTGGCCGCGAAGTTGACTCCGGTCACCTTTCCTCAGTTCGTTCAAGCGCTTACGCAACGGCGCTTGATTCCGGAGGGCTTCTCGATTGAGTCAGTCCTTTCGATAGCCGAGTTCTTCGGCCAGCCGATACAGGCGAATGTCGAGTACGCATTGATCGCCTCGGGTGAGCGGCTGCCTACCGAATGCCTCTCCGTGGCGCGCCGGCTTGTCACGCGCTGGGGACTTACGACTATCGACGAGGTCTGCGCCGAGCTCGCTCCGACCGAGCAGCGTCAGGATCTGCGCGAGTTGGTGAGGCTCGTGCTCGAAGCTCAGGACACCTTCTGTTGGCTCGATCGGAGCCGTGGCTGGTTCTGGCTTAGGGATACGTCACGAAATCGACTGCTCAACCAGATCGAGAAGATCGTTGCCGTCGCTGCCTCTGTAACGGTGAGCGACCTGCGAGAGGGCGTCGGGCGCCATCACCGCATGGACGGCTTTCGCCCTCCCCGGGATGTCTTGGTGCAGCTGTGCGAATCGTCGGGGCTTTATCGGCGCCGCGGAGACCGAATCGAGGCCCGAGCAGATCTCCCTAACTGGGAAGATATCCTCGGCCAAAACGAGTCAGCCCTGGTAGCAATACTCCTAAATCACGGGCCGATCATGACCCGTGAGCGACTCGAGCGGCTCGCAGTCGATCAAGCTGGGCTGAAACGGAACAGCTTCTACGCGTACCTCAACTATTCTCCCGTAATTGCCCGTTTGGCACCCGGCGTCTACGGGCTGAGGGGTGCAGCGGCAACGGCGGCCGAAGTCGATGCGCTGATCCCGGACCGAGCGCGAACTCAAGTGCTGCAGGATCACGGCTGGACGTCGACTGGCGCCCTCTGGATCGGCTACAAGATTTCTTCTGCTGGGGCACGCAGCGGCGTGCTCGGCATCCCAGGCGCAATAAAGCCACTCGTACAGGGCTCCTATGAGCTCGCCACCGAGCGCGGCCAGCATGCGGGCGCACTAAATATCAAGAGCAGCGTGTGGGGCCTCTCGCCATATTATCGCCGCCACAGCATTGAGGCCGGCGACCATCTCGTGCTAGTCCTCAATTTGCAATACAGGCAGGCTGTCGTGCATGCGGGCACGCGAGAGCTCTTGCTTCGCTTTCAAGGGGGCGAGTAGCGATGAAGCACATCGGTCCTACGACTCACTCCGACCTCCGTCCTCCCAGCGCAACCCGTCGTCTGCGTCGGCCGCCGCCTCAATCTCCTCCAACGTCAGATCCGTCCGCCGGTCATCGACCATGATCTGAAGCGCTTCGGGGATCGTCCGCGCCCACACGCGCCGCGCGACCGCGACGCGGCCCGGCTCCTCGTCGTACTGCTTCCATTCGAGCTCGACGAGCGGCACGCGCGCCGGCGGCGCGTCGGCAGGGACCGGCGCGCCCCAGCCGTAGAGCTTGATCTGCGCATCCCACCCGTGCGGGCAGAGCTCGCCCATCACGACGAGCGCCTGCCATTGATCGCGCACCGGCTTCGCCTTGCGCGGGTGCTTGCGCAGATACCAGTAGATCGCCCCTGCGATCACCGCGAGCGCCGCAATCACGAGTGCCACGACGAGCGCATCCGTCGGCTTCGCCCTGCCGCCTTGCACCCCGCTCGCGAGCACGATCGCGCTGGTCATCGCAGCCCCGTCAACCGTCCCAATCCGGTCGAGCAAGCGGATACCGTCGGCATGCTGTCATCGCTCCTCAACGGTAGCCGCTGCAGCGTCGGTCCGCGCAGGTTTTCGGTGCGCGACACGTAAATCAGCGGGCCGCGCCGCTGCCGGGCGCGTGCGGTCGCCGCGCCGTCACACGTCCATGCCGCTTGTGTGAATTCACGCGATCGTGCGAACGAGTCGATACGGCTCGAGGATCCGTCCAAGGCTTGCCCATCCCGCTTGCTCATTACCCGATGCAGAGCGAAACAGCACACCACGACCCGACCGTCGAGCACGCCGCCGAAGCGCTGCTGCGCGAGCATCCCGACGCGCTCGTCTGCGCGCTCTCGACGAACGGCCTGATCGTGCCCGTGCCCGGCAGCCTGGCGCTGCTCGGACAGGCCGCGATCGAGGGGCGCGCCGTGATCGACGGCGTCGTCGCGGCCGACCGCGGCGAGGTCATCTCGCTGTGGAACCGGCTCGACGAGGAGCTCGCCGTCAACGGAAAAGTGCGCCTGCTCAACAAACCCAACCGCTGGGTCACGCTGCACTTCCTCGACCTGCGCGCCGCGCACGGCGTGCGTCTCTGTGTCGTGCTGCCAAGCGACGAACCCGCGCCCGAGGGCGAGGATGACGAGGAGGTCGCCGCTTTCCCACGCTTCGCGACGCTGCTCGAGGACGAGGGCGCGAAGGTGCTCGAGTGCGACGACGCCTTCACGCAGATGTTCGGCTACACCCAGGAGGAGCTGCTCGGCAAGTCCGTGCTCGACCAGATCCACCCCGACGATCAGGGACGCGCCGTCGAGGGCTGGCTGACGACGCTCTCGACGCGCCGCGACCAGCTCACGCGGCTGCGCCGCCGGCGCAAGGACGGCAGCTGGGTGTGGGTCGATACGACGCTGCACAACTACCTCAACAGGCCCGACCGCAACTACGTGCTCGTCGAGCTGATCGACGTCACCGCCGAGATGGCCGCGCAGGAAGCGCTCGAGGAGCGCGAGGAGCTGCTGCGGCGCATCACCGACGCGATGCCGATCGGCCTGATGCAGGTCGACGCCGACAGAAACGCCGTCTACCACAACGGCCGTCTCGAGCAGATCCTGCACGCCGGTCCCAGCTGCGAGCGTCCACCGGCCGACGCGCAGTCAGCCGGCGAGACCGAGCGTTCCGAGACGGATCTCACCGGGTCGCTCGCGAGCGTCGATCCGGACCTCCCCTTCCCTCCAGCCCGCGCGCTCTTGAGCACGCTCACGAAAGAGAGCCTCGCCCGCTTCGAGACAGCGCTCGGACACGCGCTGGAGGACGGTCTCGACGAGGACGTCGAAGCTGACATCGTGCTCGCCGGGGGCGAATGGCGCCGCGCGCTGATGAGCATCCGCGCGCTGCGCCGCACGAGCGGCGAGATCAGCGGCGCGATCGCTTCCGTGCTCGACGTCACCGACAGCGCGCGCGCCCGCGAGGAGCTCGAGCGCCGCGCCACGTTCGACGCGCTCACGGGCGCGCACAACCGAGCCGCGATCCTCGACATGCTGCAGGCCGAGCTCGATCGCGACGACGACGCCGTCACCGGCGTCGTGTTCGTCGACCTCGACAAGTTCAAGCCCGTCAACGACGCGCATGGGCATGCCGCCGGCGATGAGCTGCTCGTGCTCGTCGCCGAGCGCCTGCGCGAGCTGACCCGCCGCGAGGACGGCGTCGGGCGCCTCGGCGGCGACGAGTTCCTGCTGATGCTGCCCAACATCCGCGGTAGCGACGCCGCGCTGCGCGCCGCCGAGCGCGTCTGTGGCGCGCTCAGCGGCACCGTCGAGCTATCCGCCGGAACCGTCGAGCTGAGCGCGAGCGTCGGCGTCGCATGCGCCGAGGCCGGCGCGACCAGCGCCGACGAGCTCGTCAAGCGCGCCGACGACGCGATGTACCGCTCGAAGAGCGCCGGCGACTGCAAGCCCGTGCTCGACGACTGCCAGCAGACCGGTCGAGCCGAGTCGCATCGCGCTCAGTAGCCGCGCGCCGTCGAGCGCTGAGCGCATCGGCACCGCCCGACTGCGGCTACGTGCTTGCCCGCAGCCGCCGCGCCTGCGAAGCTCCGCGCGGCGATGGCAGACGAGCAGAGGATCCGCATCAGAGAGCTCGAGCGCCGCGATCACGAGCGCGTGCTCGAGCTCAACCAAGCCTCCGTGCAGGAGCTGAGCTCGCTCGACGAGCAGCGCCTCGATTACATCCTCGCGCTCGCCCACCGCAGCCTCGTCGCCGTCAGCGCCGAGGACGACGTCCTCGCGTTCGCGCTCGCGATCGCGCCCGGAACCGATTACGACAGCCTCAACTACACGACGCTCGGCGAGATGTTCGAGAGCTTTCTCTACCTCGACCGCATCGCCGTCGCCGAAAGCGCCCGCCGCCAGGGCCTCGGCGCGGCGCTGTACGACGCGATGGAGGCCGCCGCGGCGCCGTTCGAGCGGATGGTCTGCGACGTCAACATCGAGCCGCGCAACGACGCTTCGCTCGCCTTCCATGCCGCGCGCGGCTATCGCGAGGTCGGCGAGCTCTCACACGGCGGCGTCAAGACCGTCGCGCTGATGAGCCAGGAGCTCGGCGGAGCTGGAACCGCTTAGCGCCCGGCGCGCGGCGGTCGTGCCGCGGGCGGCCTCGCGCTCAGAGCACCTTCGAGAGGAACGCGCGCGTGCGCTCGTGCTGCGGGTTGCCGAGCACCTCCGCCGGCGCGCCTGACTCGACGACGACGCCGCCGTCCATGAACACGACCGTGTCCGCGACCTCGCGCGCGAAGCCCATCTCGTGCGTGACGACGACCATCGTCATTCCTTCGCGCGCGAGCTGCTGCATCGCCGCTAGCACGTCGCCGACGAGCTCCGGGTCGAGCGCTGAGGTCGGCTCGTCGAACAGCATCAGCTTCGGCTCCATCGCGAGCGCCCGCGCGATCGCCACGCGCTGCTGCTGGCCGCCCGAGAGCTGCGACGGGTACGCGTCGACCTTGTCCGCCAGCCCGACCTGACCGAGCAGCTCGCGCCCGCGCGCCTCCGCGCGCTCGCGCGCGTCGCCCTTGACGCGGACCGGCGCGCACGTGACGTTCTCGAGCGCCGTCATGTGCGGGAACAGGTTGAAGTGCTGGAAGACCATCCCGATCTGCGAGCGCTTCTGAGCGACCTCCGATTCGCGCAGCTCGTGCAGCTTGTCGCCGGCCTGGCGGTAGCCGACGAGCTCGCCGTCGACCGACAGGCGCCCCGAGTCGATCTTCTCGAGGTGGTTGATGCAGCGAAGCAGCGTCGACTTGCCCGAGCCCGACGGGCCGAGCAGGCACATCACTTCGCCAGAGGCGACCTCGAGCGAGACGCCCTTGAGCACCTCCAGGCGACCGAAGCGCTTGTGCACGCCCTCCGCCTTGACCATCGCCGCCGCCATCCGCTCATGCCCCCGGCTGATGGCGGAAGGAGAACAGGCCCGCGCGAATTCGCTGCAACGGTGTCTGCTGGCGATTGCGCTCGCCGCGCCCGTAGTAGCGCTCGAGGTAGTACTGCCCGACGTAGAGCACGCTCGTGCAGACGATGTACCAGAAGCTCGCCGCAATCAACAGCGGGATCGTTTTGAAGTTGACCGAGTAGATCAGCTGCGAGGCGTAGAGCAGCTCCGTCACGACGATCACGCTCGCAAGCGACGAGGTCTTCAGCATCGAGATCGTCTCGTTGCCCGTCGGCGGGATGATCACGCGCATCGCCTGCGGCAGGACGATCCGGCGCATCGTCTGCAGCCTCGTCATACCGAGCGACTGCGCCGCGTCGGCCTGTCCCGGGTCGACCGAGATGATCCCCGCGCGGACGATCTCCGCCATGTACGCGCCCTCGTTCAGGCCGAGGCCGAGGATCGCCGCCGTGAACGGCGTGATCAGCGTGTTCGCATCGGCGTGGATGAACGACGGACCAAACGGTATGCCGATCCCGATCTTCGGATACAGAGCGGCGATGTTGTACCAGAACAGAAGCTGCACGAGGACCGGCGTGCCGCGGAAGAACCAGATGTAGAACGAGCTCGCGCCCGAGACGAGCCAGTTCGGCGAGAGGCGCATCACCGCGAGCAGCACGCCGAGGAAGATGCCGATCGCCATTGCGATCACCGTCAGCTCGATCGTCACTCGCAGCCCGTGCAGGATGCGCCCGTCGAAGATGTATTCGCCGACGACTCCCCACTGGAAGTTCGGGTTATCGACGACCGAGCGCACGAGCGCGACGGCGACGATTAGGACGATCGCGCCGACGACCCAGCGCCCCGGCCGGCGCACCGGGACGGCCTTGATGTCCTCGGGCCTGCCGGCCGCCGCTTGCGGGATCGGCTCGCCCGAGGACATCGGCTCGCTACTCGTTCACTCGCCGGCTAGCTCGTCGCGCCGTCGATCACCGGAGTCTTGATCGCGCCTGACTGCAGACCCCACTTTTCGAGGATCTTCGAGTATTCGCCGTCGCCCATGATCGCCTTGAGGCCCGCGAGGATCGGCTTCGACAGACCGCTGCTCTTCGGGATCGCAAGGCCGTACGGAGCGACTTCGTAGGCCTTGCCGACGAGCTTGAACGCGCCGCTCGACTGCTTGACCTGGTACTCCGCGATCGGCGAGTCCGCCATGCCGACTTCCGCGCGGCCGCTCGAGATCGCGAGGTTCGCGCCGTTCTGGTCCGGATACGTCAGCACCGAGACCGATTTCTTGCCCGCTTTCGTGCACTTCTTGCTTTGCGCTTCGGCTTCTTCCTGCTCGACCGTGCCCTTCTCGACCGAGACCGTCTTGCCGCACAGGTCTTCGACCGTGTTCACGCCCGGGTTCGCCGACGTCTTCGCGTAGAACGAGATGCCCGCCGAGAAGTAGTCGACGAATTCGACCGTCTTCTCGCGTTCCTTCGTGTCCGTGAACGACGACGCGCCGAGGTCGTACTTGCCCGCCGCGAGGCCCGGGATGATCGTGTCGAACGTCGCGTTGACGAATTTCACTTTCAGCCCCATCTTCGCGCCGATCGCGGTGACGAGGTCGACGTCCATGCCTTCGACCGTGTGGCCGTCCGACGCGACGAACTCGTTCGGCGCATACGTCGCATCTGCGGCAACCGTGAGCGTCCCCTTCGATTTGATCGCCGCCGGTACTTCCGCCGCGATCGCCGCGTCCGCGCCCGGTGAGGCGGTCGTTGCCGTCTTCGAGCTCGTGCTCGTCGTCGACGAACTGCTGCTGCTGCCGCACCCTGCGAGCACGACGACTCCTAGCGCAGCCGCGAGCACCGCGGCGACGAGCTTTCTCATGTGACCCTCCTGCGTGGTTGAGATCGGATCCTGCGCCTTGCGAACAAGGCCCCGAGTATAGGCGCGGCCTTGCTTTCAGGCCATCTCAAGGGCGTTCACGCTGTCAGCGAAGCCACCGACGGACACTCAAATCAACCCTCGCTGAGAACCGCGACGTGGACCATCCGCGGCGCTTGCGCGTCGCGATCGGGCTCACCGCGGTCGGCTCACATCTCGAGGTAGCGCAGCACTACGCGCCCGAGCACCAGGACATCTCCGTTGTGGAGATCCGCCTGGACGATGCGCCGGCCGTTGACGAACGTGCCGTTCGAGCTGCGGTCGTCGAGCAGTCGCGGGCCCGTCGGCCGGTGCACGAGCATCGCGTGACGGCGCGAGACCGACTTCTCGTCGAGGTGCAGATCGGCCGACAGTCCGCGGCCGATGTGCATCACGCCCGTACCCAACGGGATCAGCAGCGACTCGCCCGGTCCCTGGACCTCGAGGAAGCGGCCCGGGCCGCTCGGACGCTCCGTCAGCGCCTTGCGGCGCGTGCTCTCGTCGAGGAAAGCGATCGAATCGACGCGCTCGGTGAGCCCTTCAGCGGTGGGAGTGCGGATTGGCGTTTGCGTGGTCATACAAGTAGTCAATCCAATGCTACTCAGGTGTCCCTGAAGACCTTCTAAGAAACCCCTAAGTGCCGGTCTTGCGCCGAATTTCCGGCCGAATCGGCCGGTGGTCGTCGATTGGAGGTCTACTGGCCGGCAGGATCGAGCGTGCCCGAGGCGTCGCCGCCGCCCGAACCGCGCCGGTTCTTCGACATGCGCTTTGCGCTCCACCAGCCCCAGCCGCCGACCGCGACGACGGGAACCACGTAGAGCATCGATACGTACCAGTGGGTCAAGCAGCCAAGGATCATCGATAAAAACGCTACCACGCCTCCCGGGTGCCCGTACTCGCCCCCGGCAGCTCGCCGTCCGCGCCGCCGTCCCCGCCCGGAGGCGCGCCGCGCGTCGTGCGGCGCCGGCGCGTCGCGATCACCAGCAGCAGGCCCAGCACGACGATCGCGCCGCCGATCACGATCGCCGCGACCGGCGCCGAGGAGGACTCCGGCGTCCAGTAGAGCTGCCCCGCGACCGTTCCATGCTGGCCCGCTACCGCGATCGGCACATGCCAGTCGAAGATCAACGTGCGCTTGCCCTTGTCCTTGACCTGCGGCGGCAGCACCGGCGACATCCAGTGGATCCGGTGGTCGTGCCATTCGAACTGCCCCGTGCGGTCGACGACGCTCCACTGCGGTGTCGCGCTCGGCGTCGCGAACGACGGCACCGTGACGTTGCCGTAGAAGCTCTGGTTCAGGTAGTAAGCCGGCGAGTGCTTGTTGACTTCGACCGTCCCGTTCGCCCGCACGCGCGCATACGGTTCGCCTTCATAGCCCTCGATCGTCACCGCGCGGCCCGTGCGGTTCTGCAGTTGCAGGCGGTCTGAGAACTGCAGCACCTGCACGTCGAGGCCCGCGACCTTCGGCGAGATCGACGTGATCAGCGAGCGGTAGTTCGGGCTCGAGCCCTGGTCGTTCAGCGGGTTCTGCTGCTGCTCGCTCGCCGTCGCTGTCGTTGCGAGCGCCACCGGCGAAGCTGTCAGGAGGCCCGCCGGCGCGAGCGCGCAGGCGAGCGACAGGAGCAGGAGCGGGCGGCGTCGCACGTCGCAGAAACCGTAGCGGAGCCCCCTCGACGCCGAGCCGGGCGAGATCCGGCGCTCAGGTGCCGACGTCTGAGAGCAGCCACAGCCCGAAGCTCGTGAACGCGACCATCACCGCGAGCATCCAGTACTGGCTGCGCACCGCTTCCTCCGGCTCGTCGTACATCACGAGCGCGCGATCGTGCGCGAGCGCCAGGCCGCCGACGTGACCGGCGATCAGCGCCGCGACCTGGACGTACCAGATCGCCGCGTAGGAGATCACGTGATAGTCGATTTCATAGCCCGCCGTGCCGAGCAGGTTGCTGCCGTCGCCAAGCGGGTCCGAGGCGAGATAGCCGATCGCCTGCCCCTGCCAGAGCAACAGCGAGAAGTAGTGCGCGAGCACGTAAGCGAACGCGATCGGCACGAGCGTGTGCGCGAACGCGCGCGTCAGCTCGCCCGCGCCGTAGCGCGCCGAGACGCTGCGCACACCGAGGATGCCCACGCGATAGACCGCGACAATCAAGCCGATGCAAAGCAGCAGCCCGAGCGAGTACGCGAGCTCCAGCGCCGGCGTCTGCGAGAAGCCGAGATCCGCGAACAGGCTCTGCAGATGCGGCTCGTTTTTTCGCCAGATGCCGCCGTTTGAGAAGCCGTCGAACGTCGTCGTGCCGATCAGCGCGCCGATCAGCGTGACCGTGCCCGCGCGCAGCTCGAGACCCGGCAGGCCGCTGAGCGGGCGGCGCACGCAGACGCGACCCTGCTCGTCGCGGACGAGCGGCGAGATCCGCGCGAGCAGCCCGAAGTAGACGCCGAAGCCGTCCGCCGAGCCGCTCCACTGCTCGACGCCGAACAGCAGCATCCCGGCGAGCATCACCGCGAAGTAGCCGAGCGCAAGCGCCGCGAGCGTCGACGGATCGTCGCGATCGACGTAGACGAGCTCGAGCCACGCGAAGCCGACGATCCCCGCAAGCGCCGGCCACTGCCCGAGCGCCCGCGGATAGGACAGCAGCGGCCGGCGAGCGCTCCCCTCCGCCGAGGCGCCGCGCAGCAGTCCGAGCACGCCCTCGCACGCCCGCGCCGTCGCACGCCACGGGCTGAACGCCTTGAACACGTCGCCGAAGATCACGCTCAGCACCGGCAGCCCGACCCAGAAGATCACGTAGACGAAGGTCACCGAGAAGTTCGCGTTCGCTACCTGCGCGCCGTCGAAGCCGCTGTAGACGACGAGCGCGAACAGCGCCACGCCGATCGCGCCCGCGAGCGCGTCGAGCGCTTTCGGCAAACGGAGCACGCGACGGCGCCGCTCAGTCTGCAGCTGCGGCGTGCGCCACAGCGTCGAGAGCGCGACGAACGAGACGACGAGCACGATCGCCGCCGTCCAGCTGAACAGCCACACAGGGATCGGCAGGTCCGCCTTGCCGACGATCCCGTGCGCGTCCGCGCTCGCCGGAAGCGCGAGCGCCAGCACGGACGCGGCACCGAGCAGCAGGGGCAGCATGCGGCGGCGCCGGTCTCTCATGCGCGCGTGAGTCTATGCAACGCCGAGCCGCCGCTCGCCGGTCGATCTGCGGCCTTCGCCGTGCGCGCTTGCGTACCCTGCAACTGCATGAGCCCGCTCCCGCTCGCCGTCTCCACCGATCTCGAGGCCGCACTTCAGCTCGGGCCGCTCGCGCTCGTCGCGATCCTCTACGCGCGCCGCGTGCGCACGCTCGCCGGCAGCGGCCATCCCGTCCCCGGCTGGCGCCAGGCGAGCTTCTACGCCGGCTTCGTCACGATCGCCGCCGCGCTGACCTCGCTCGGCTCGGCCAGCCAGGACTTGCTCTACATGCACATGGTCGAGCACCTGCTGCTCGGCGACATCGCCGCGCTCTTGATCGTGCTCGGCCTGACCGGCCCGCTGATTGCGCCGATCCTCAAAATAAAGCTGTTCGACCGCCTACGCGCGCTCTCGCACCCCGCGATTGCGTTCCCGCTGTGGGCGATCGACCTATACGTCTGGCACGCGCCCGCGCTCTACCAGGCCGCCCTGCGCCACTCCGGGATCCACGCGATCGAGCACGCGATGTTCCTCGCGTTCGGCGTCAACATGTGGATGTGCCTCGTCGGGCCGCTGCCGACGCCGGGCTGGTTCGGCAACCTCGGCCGGCTCGGCTACATCGTCGCCGTGCGCCTCGCCGGGACCGTGCTCGGCAACATCTTCCTCTGGTCCGGAACCGTCTTCTACCCCTTCTACGGTCCCGGCGACGCGATCCACCACATCTCGCCGCTCGCCGACCAGAACATCGCCGGCGCGATCATGATGGTCGAGGAGTCCTTCCTCACGCTCGGGCTGTTCTGCTGGCTGTTCCTGCGCGCCGCCAAAGAGGGCGAGGAGCGCCAGAACCTGCTCGACTACGCCCAGCTGCACGGGCTCGAGCTGAGCGACGAGCGCGCCGCGCGTGCCGTCGCCGCCGGGCGCGGCAGTGAGCTTCGCAGGCGCCTCGAGGGGCGCGTCGAGGCCGCGCAAGGCGCCGAGCCCGGTTAGCGCACGTCATCGCCCGCGGGCGGATCGCCTCGCGGCCCGGCGGGCGCTTCGGCTACCGGCGAGCGCCCGATTCCTCAGCGCTACGCTTCATCCATGTGCGCTGGATGTGCGATGGCTGCCGCCTCGGCCGCGACAGGCTTCAGGACGTGGCTTCAGAACCACAACTTCGGCTGGCTCACGCCGAAGCGGATGCGTGCGCTGACGCTCGGCGCGATGTGCGCCGCCGGGCTCGTCTCGACCGTCGGGATAAGCGGCTCGACGGCGCCGAGCGCCGCGGCCCAGACGCCGGCGCACCATGCCGCTTCGCCCGCTGCCTCGCGCTAGCGCTGCTCCTCTCGGCGAATGCGCACGCTGAGCGAGATCACGCTCTGCAGCCAGATCAGAGCACCGGCCCCGAGCACTATGAAGACCCACGTATGCGCGTCCCAGATGAGCAGCATCGCGACAACCACGAGCGTCAGCGGCAGCGTCTTCAGGTAGTAGCCGCGAATCCAGCGGAGCATCTGCGAGCGCGGCGCGCCCTTCGGCGGCGGCTCGCCGAGGATCTTCCAGGCAAACGCGCGCAGGGCGCTCGTCAGCCCCCTGCGACAGCCGGAAGGATCGTCAGCTCAGCGCCGTCCTGGACGGGCGTCTTCAGCCCGTCGAGGAAGCGGATGTCTTCGCCGGCTACGTAGACGTTGACGAAGCGGCGCAGGCCGCCGTCGTCGTCATAAAGGCGCGAGCGCAGCTCGTCGTGGCGCTCGAACAGCCCGTCGAGCACCTCCTGCACGGTCGCGCCGTCGACCTCCGTCTCGGCCTCGCCGCCGGCCGCAGCGCGCAGCTGCGTCGGGATCTTCACGACGACCGCCATCAGACCGCGAGCGTCTGCGGCACGCCGGCGTCGAATGCCTCGACCGTCGGCTCGATCGTGTGCGTCTCGAAGCTGCCGCGGACGGCGTCGAGCGTCTTCAGGCCCTCGCCCGTGATCACGAGCACGACGCGCTCGTCCGGATCGATCTCGCCGCGCTCGGCGAGCTTCGCGAGCGTCGCCGTCGTCACGCCGCCGGCCGTCTCGGTGAAGACGCCCGTCGTCTCGGCGAGCAGCTTGATCCCGGCACGGATCTCGTCGTCGGGGACCGAGTCCACGCCGCCACCCGTGCGGCGCGCGAGATCGAGCGCGTACGGACCGTCGGCCGGGTTGCCGATCGCGAGCGACTTCGCGATCGTGTCCGGCTTGACCGGCCGGCAGAAGTCCTGGCCGTCGGCGTACGCGCGCGCCACCGGCGAGCAGCCCTCGGCCTGCGCGCCGTTCATGCTCGGTAGCTCGCCCTCGACGAGGCCGAGCTCGGCGAACTCCTCGAAGCCGCGAGCGATTTTCGTGAACAGCGAGCCGGACGCGATCGGCACGACGCAGCGGTCCGGCAGCTCCCAACCGAGCTGCTCGGCGATCTCGAACGCGAGCGTCTTCGAGCCCTCGGCGTAGTACGGGCGCAGGTTGATGTTGACGAACGCCCAGTCGCGCTCGGCGCACAGCTCCGTGCAGAGCCGGTTGACGTCGTCGTAGTTGCCCTCGACGCCGACGAGCTTCGTCCCGTAGATGCCAGTCGCGAGCACCTTCTGCTCCTCGAGGTTCGACGGGATGAAGACGTAGGACTCGAGGCCGAGCGCCGCCCCGTGGGCCGCGACCGAGTTCGCGAGGTTGCCGGTCGAAGCGCACGCGATCGTCTCGAAGCCGAGCTCGCGCGCACGGGCGACGGCGACCGAGACGACGCGGTCCTTGAACGAGTGCGTTGGGTTCGCCGCGTCGTTCTTGACCCAGACCTCACGCAGGCCGAGCCGCTCGGCGAGGCGATCGGCGCGGATCAGCGGCGTGCAGCCAGCCGGCAGGCCGACGCGCGAGGCGAGCCGTCCCGACGGACCCGGAGGGCCGCCGGCGAGCGGCAGGAAGTCGGCGTAGCGCCAGATGTTCTGCGGTCCGCCCTGGATGCGGCGGCGCAGCTCGGCGACATCGCCGCTGAGGCGACTGTGGTCGTAAGTGACCTCGAGCGGACCGAAGCACTTCTCGCAGACGTACAACGCCTCGAGCGGATACTCCGTCTTGCACTCCTTGCACTGCAGATGACTCGCTGCCATGGGGGCTCCCTTCGCTTAACCTTCGCCTTGTCACGTGTGGCGAAGAGCGCGAAGCCCGGCCACACATCACCTGGAATTGGCACCTTCCCGCCTGTGACTTGGCGGTGGTTGCCGGGGTTTCGTAGGGCCAGGCCCTCCACCCCTCTGGATGTGTACATCTGTTGCGCGGCAGTCTAGCAACGATCGCGGCGGCGCGAGGTCGGCCATGTGTCCGGATCGGCACGCGACAGCGGCTGCGATCTCCCACGGTAACGCTCGCGCAGGCGCGGTGTAGGGCGCTACAGATGGAGACACCCACGCACGCGCACGAACAGCGCCCCGCCGACGGACCGTCCGACTTCGAGCCGGCCGCGACGGCGACCAAGCGGCGCATGCTGATCATCGTCAATCCGTACGCCGCGACCGTCTCTGACCGGCTGCGCCACCTCGTCGTCGCCGCGCTGAAGGGCCGCTTCGAAGTCGATGCCGTCGACACGGAGGCACGCGGACATGCGACCGAGCTGTGCCGCGAGGCGGCGCACGAGGGCTATGACGTCGTCGTCGCGTTCGGCGGCGACGGAACCGTCAACGAAGCCGCCAACGGCCTGCTCGGCTCCGACACGCCGCTCTGCGCCCTGCCCGGCGGCTCGGCGAACGTCTTCGCGAAGATGCTCGGAATTCCCGGCGAGCTCGTCGACGCGACCGAGCACCTGCTCGCGATGGCCGACGACTGGCGCGTACGCAAAGTCGACATCGGCGTCGTCAACGGCCGGCACTTCACGTTCAACTCCGGCATCGGCCTCGACGCGAGCGTCGTCGAGCAGGTCGACGCAAAGCCGCACTTGAAGGCACGCTTCGGCCCGTACTTCTTCACTTGGAAGGCAATCGCCACGTATCTGCGCCGCTACCTCGCGCGGCCGCCGCGGATGGAGGTCGACGCCGGCGGGCAGAAGCTTCCAGCCGTCACGACGATCGTCCAGAACGGCGCGCCGTTCACGTACTTCCACGACCGCCCCGTGCAGATCGCCGACGGCGCGTCGCTCGACTCCGGTCGCCTCGTCAGCGCCGTCGTGCGCCGCGCCACGCCACTCGGCGTCGCGCTCGTCGGCGTGCGCGCGCTGCGTCCCGGCGCGCGGATCGTCGACCGCCGCAACATCACCGGGCTGCAGGAACTCTCCGAGCTGACCGTGCGCAGCGCCGACGGGCGCAAGCTGCCGCTGCAGGTCGACGGTGACTTCCTCGGTGAGGTCGACGAGGCGCGCTACTCGATCTTGCCGCGCGCGCTGAACGTCGTTAGCTAGCCGGCGCCGGGCGTGACCCGATACGCGTCGAACACCGAGTCGATGTTGCGCATGCGCGTGATCGCGCCCTTCAGCGTGTGCGTGTCGGCGACCTCGACGACGAAGCGGTTCTTGACCATCGGCGGCGCCGACATGCAGCGCGCTTCGAGGATGTTCGCGCCGGACTCGCTGAACACGCGCGAGAGGTCCTCGAGCAGGCGGTGGCGATCCCACGCGTCGATCTGGATTTCGACGACGAACGCCGTCGACTGATCGCCCTCCCACGAGACGCTCGTGAAGCGCTCCGGGTCCTTGCGCAGCAGAGCGACGTTCGGGCAGTCCTCGCGGTGGATCGTGATCCCGCGCCCGAGTGAGATGTAGCCGACGATCCCGTCGCCCGGCACCGGGCGGCAGCACTTCGCCAGGCGCAGCATCACGTCGTGCACGCCCTCGACCTTGATCCCGTACTGCCCCGAGGACTTCGTCGGGCGGCGGCGCTGGCGCCCGACGCGCAGCAGGTCGGCCGCTGCCGACTCCTCGCCGTCGGCCGCCTCGCCTTGCTTCAAGCGCTGCATCACCTTGCTGACGACGAGCTTCGGCGAGACCTTCGCCGCGCCAAGCGCGATGTAGAAGTCGTCGGCCTTGCGGTAGCCGACCTCGCGAATCACGTCGGCGAGGATCGCCGAGCCGGTGATCTTCTGCGCCGGCAGGCCCGCTTTGCGCAGATGCTCTTGCAGCACCTCGCGGCCGGTGTGCTCGGTGTCCTGGCGCGACTCGGCCTTGAACCAGGCCTTGATCTTGTTGCGCGCGCGCGTCGTCTTGACCATCGCAAGCCAGTCGCGCGAGGGACCGCGCTCGCGCTTGGCCGTGAGGATCTCAACGATGTCGCCCGAGCGCAGCTCGTAGTGCAGCGGCACGATCTTGCCGTTGACGCGAGCGCCGACGCAGCGGTGGCCGATCTCGGTGTGCACCTCGTAGGCGAAGTCCAGCGGCGTCGCGCCGGCCGCGAGCGACTTGACCTGGCCCTTCGGCGTGAAGACGAAGACCTCTTCCTCGAACAGGTCCGTGCGCAGCGTCTCCATGAACTCGCGCGGGTCCGAGAGCTCCTTCTGCCAGTCGAGCATCGAGCGCAGCCACTTGAGCTTCGCGTCGTCGCCCGAGCCGTCGCTCTCGCCCGACGGGCCCGGACCAGGCGCGTTCTTGTAGACCCAGTGCGCCGCGACGCCGAACTCGGCCATCTCGTGCATCTCCTGCGTGCGGATCTGGATCTCCAGCGGCCGCCCCTCGGGCCCGATCACGGTCGTGTGCAGCGACTGGTACATGTTGAACTTCGGCATCGCGATGAAGTCCTTGAAACGCCCCGGCAGCGGCTTCCACAGCGAGTGGATCACGCCGACGGTGCCGTAGCAGTCCTTCACGGAGTCGACGATCACGCGCATCGCCGTGAGGTCGTAGATCTCGTTGAACTCCCGACCCTTCTTCGTCATCTTGGAATAAATTGAATAAAAATGCTTAGCGCGTCCGGCGATCTGCGCCTGGATGCCGAGCTCTGCGAGCTCGCGCGAGAGGTATTCGCCGGCCTCGTTGACGTAGCCCTCGCGGTCGTCGCGCTGCTGCGCGACGAGACCCTTGATCTCCTGGTACTTGCGCGGGTGGAGCGTCGCGAACGCGAGGTCCTCGAGCTCCCACTTCAGCGCGTGGATGCCGAGGCGGTGCGCGAGCGGCGCGTAGATGTCGAGCGTCTCGCGTGCCTTCTCCATCTGCTTCTGCTTCGGCATCGCCTCGATCGTGCGCATGTTGTGCAGGCGGTCGGCGAGCTTGATCAGGATGACCCGGACGTCCGTGGCCATCGCGACCATCATCTTGCGGTAGTTCTCCGCTTGCGCCTCGTCGTGGGACTGGAACGTGATCCCCGTCAGCTTCGTCACGCCGTCGACGATCGCCGCGATGTCCTCGCCGAAGCGCTCGCGCACCTCCTCGATCGACGCCGAGGTGTCCTCGACCGTGTCGTGCAGCAGCGCCGCGCAGAGCGTCTCCGTGTCGAGGCGCATGCCCGCGCAGATCCGCGCGACGCCGACCGGATGAACGATGAAGTCCTCGCCCGATTTGCGCCGCTGGTCGGCGTGGTGCTCGCAGGCGAAGACGAACGCGTCCTGAACGCGCGCGCGGTCGATGTCGACAGCCGAGTCGGCTGCGTGCTCTGAGACGATCGCGAACAGGTCCGCGAGCAGCCGCCGCTCGGGCTCGCTCAAGTCAAGGCGCTCGCGACGCTCCGCGACGCTGTTGGCGCCGGCGCTGCCGGCTCCCGTGCCGCGCGCGTCGAACCCGGCGCCGGGCGCGACGGCATCCTGTCCCCGCTCCGGGCGCGGCTGCTCGGCGAGCTTCGCCGGCTCGTGCGCCTTCGGATCCTTTGCGACCGCCATCCTCATAGGTTAGGGGACGCTCCCGCGGGATTGAAGCGCCTCAGGGAAGCGCGAAGAGGACGAGCTCCTGCTCCTCGTCCTCGGCCTGTGCCGGCTCCCGCGAGACGTGGCGCGACGGCGGCTCCGGCGAACCCTGCGCAAGCTCCCGCGCGGGCTCGTCTCGCTCGGGCTGAACGCGCAGCGAGCGGGCTTCGATCCGCTCCTCGACGGACCTTGCGTGGCGCAGCACGAGCCGCGGCTCGGACACGCCGCCCCACTCGTTGACCTCGAGCGTGAACGTCGCCTCGGCCGGCTCGCCCTCGGCCACCGGCAGCGCTGCGCCGCCGCCGAACGCGACCGCCCGTGCGCGCGCGCCGCGCGATTCGACAGTGAAGCGCACGTGCTTGCCTTCGCCCATCGCGCGCCCGTCGCGGAAGCACGCCTCGGCGATCATCAGCGACACGCCGCGATTGCCGTTGCCGAACGGCGCAAGGCGCTGCAGCTCCTCCGCGAGCGTCATGCCGAGCTCATCGCCGCCGACGATCGCGTCGACGCGCTCGACCGGCAGCGCGTCCTCGGGGCTCAGCACGAGCTCAGCGTGCTCGCTCAGCGCACGTGCGAGCGCCGGCACGCCGGCGCGCTCGATCTCGAGCCCCGCCGCCGCGCGGTGCCCGCCATAGCGGAGCATGTGCGACGAGCACGCCGTCAATCCCGCGAGCAGGTCGAACGCCGGGACGCTGCGTCCCGAGCCCTTGCCGACGTCTCCATCGAGCGCGACGAGCACGACCGGCCGGTGGTTGCGCTCGGCCAGGCGCGAGGCGACGATGCCGATCACGCCCGCGTGCCAGCCCTCGCCGGCGAGCACGTACGCCGGCTGCTCGCCGAGCGCCGCGATCTGCGCTTCGGCCTCGTAGCGGATCCGCGTCTCGACCTCCCTGCGCTCGTGGTTCGCTCGATCGAGCTCCTCCGCGATCTGCGCCGCGCGCAGCGGGTCCTCGGTGAGGATCAGCTCGAGCCCCGCGTCGGCGCGATACATGCGCCCGGCCGCGTTCAGCCGCGGCGCGAGCGCGAAGCCGACGGCGCGCTCGTTCACTCGCCCCGCGTCGATCCGCGCGACGGCCATCAGCGCGCGCAGCCCCGGCTTGCGCGTCGCTGCGAGCACGCGCAGCCCGCGCCGCACGAGCGTGCGGTTCTCGCCGATCAGCGGGACGACGTCGGCGATCGTCGCGAGCGCGACGAGGTCGAGGTCCTGCTCGAGCTCGCGCGGATCGCGCCCGGAGGCTTGGAAGACGGCCTGCGCGAGCTTGTACGCGACGGCCGTCGCGCACAAATCCGCGCACGGGTAGCCGCGCAGCGCCGGATGGACGATCGGCGCCAACGGCAGCTCGCCGTCGGCGCGCGGCGAGTGGTGGTCGGTGACGATCACCTCGAGGCCAAGCGAGCGCGCGAGCGCGACCTCCTCGACGGCCGTGATCGCGCAGTCGACCGTGATCAGCAGGCGCGTTCCGCGCGCGGCGAGGCGCTCGACGGTCGGCTTGCCGAGGCCATAACCGTCGCTCGCGCGATCGGGCAGGTAGGAGTCGACGTCGGCGCCGAGCGCGCGCAGCGCGCGCACGAGGATCGCTGTCGAGCAGATCCCGTCGACGTCGTAGTCGCCGTGGATCGTGATGCGCTGCTTTGCGGCGACGTGCCGGAGGATCGCCGTGACGGCTTGCTCGATGCCGTCGAAGGCCGCCGGCGAGTGCTCCTCCTCGGCCGCGAGGAACGCGCGTGCGCGGGCCGGCTCGCCGAAGCCGCGGCGCACGAGGACCTGCGCGAGCGCGCCGCTGACGCCGAGCTCGCGGCGCAGGCGCGCGACGTCCTCGGGCGGGCAATCGGCGATCTGAAAGCGCGGGCGCAGCATCGCCGACCACACTACGGTCAGGCCGAGACGGAAGCGCTCGCGATCAGATGTCTTCGGCGAGCGTCGCGCGCGCTTTTTCGCGGCGCATACCCTCGAGGTACACGACGGCCATGCCGATCAGCGCGCCCGGGATCGCGTACAGCACGACGCTCACGTCGGTCGCCTTTTCGCCGGGGATCTTCAGCGCCGAGACCTTCACGGAGTAGATGATCAGCCCGACGACGATCGCGCCGACGAGCGAGCCGACGAACGCGCCGACGATGCCGCCCCAGAAGCGGTCCGGCAGAAAGATCGTGTAGTGCCAGATCGCGAGGCCCATCATCACCCAGGCGAGCAGTCCCATCAGCGCCTCCCGTGGCGCTTGTTGCGCGCTCGTTTGCGTTTCGGCGTCGTTTTGTCGTCCTTCAGCACGAGGTCCTCGGGCGTCAGGTCGGCCGCCGGATCGCGTGGCGCCTGACCGCCGTTCGGAGCCTCCGGCGAGGTCTGCTCGGGCTGCTTCGTGCGGCGCGGCTTCTGCGCGACTCCGGTCGCAGCCGAGCGCCGCGGCGGCGTGCCGGGCGTCCCCTCGACGTCGAGGTCGCGCACGAGCTCCTGGAACTCGTCGCGCGAGATCTCATCGCCCGTCTGACCCGGAGCCGCTGCGCCGGAGCCGAAGATCGAGACGTTGCGTTTGCGCTGCTTCGGCGGCTCGACGTCCTCCGGCGCGCCGCCGGAGACCACTGCGTACGCGGGCACCGCGCCGAGCTCGCGCACGATCCGTGCGCGGCGGCTGCGGTAGCTGCTCTCGCGCTCCTTCCAGTGCGTCAGCACCGGCGAGGCGATGAAGATCGAGGAGTACGCGCCCGAGGCGACGCCGACGATCAGCGCGAAGGCGAAGTCCTTCAGCGTTTCGCCGCCGAACAGCAGCAGCGCGAGCACGGGCAGCAGCGTGCAGAAGCTCGTCGCCAGCGATCTCGTCAGCACCTCCGACATCGAGCGGTTGACGATCTGCGAGAACGCCGCGCGCGGCATTCGCGGCACGTTCTCGCGCACACGATCGAACACGATGATCGTGTCGTACAGCGAATAACCGAGGATGGTCAGCAGCGCGGCGACCGTCGAGGTCGTCACTTCGCGTCCCGTCAGCGAGTAGACGCCGGCCGTGATCAGCAGATCGTGCATCAGCGCGATCAGCACCGGGATCGCGTACTTCCACTCGAAGCGCAGCGCGATGTACGCCGAGATCACCAGCAGCGAGGCGATGATCGCGATGATCGCGCTGTTGGCGACCGTCTTGCCGAACGTCGGGCCGATCGAGGTCGAGGAGAAGTTCTTCGTGCCCGCGACGCTGCCGCTGCCCGTGCCGCCGCTGCCGAACTTCGCGTCGAGCGCCGCCTTGATGCCTTTGACCTTGTTCGGCTTCAAGGTCTTCGTCGAGATCTGGTAGCCCGTGCCGCCGATGCTCTTGTTGTTGAATTTCTGGATCTCCGCGTTGCCGTAGCCGGCGGACTTCATCACGGCCTCGATCTGGCTCTCCGAGACGGGCTTGACGAACGCCGTCTGGATCCGCGTGCCCGACTTGAAGTCGATGCCGAAGTTCAGCCCGTTGCCGCCGATCGCGATCGCGCCGATCAAGAGGATCGTGCCCGACAGCGAGAAGAACCACTTCGAGGCGCCCATGAAGTCGAACGTCCAGCCTTTGCCGCGCCGCGAGGCGCCGAGCGCCGCCGGGTGCGTGACGAGTTTCGAGCGGCCCATCGCGCCGAGCGCGGCCTGTGTCGCGAGCACGGCCGTGAACAGCGAGACGAGCGTGCCGATCCCGAGCGTGAACGCGAATCCCTTGACTTCGGCCGTCGCGAGCGCGAACAGGATGAACGCCGTCATGAACGTGACCACGTTCGCGTCGACGATCGCCGCGAAGCCGCGCTTGTAGCCCGTCGCGATGCCGGAGATCACCGATCTCCCGCCGCGGATCTCCTCCTTGACGCGCTCGAAGATCACGATGTTCGCGTCGGCCGCGACGCCGATCGTCAGGATCAGCCCGGCGATGCCCGGCAGCGTCAGGGTGATCGGGATCAGCTTGATCAGCGCGTAGAAGTAGATCCCGTAGATCACCAGACCGCCGATCGCGATCGCGCCGAGCACGCGGTAGAAGATCAGCAGGAACAGGCAGACGACGCCGAAGCCGACGAGCAGCGCGACGAGGCCCTGGTTGAGCGCCGTTTTGCCGAGCGTCGCGGAGACCTGCGAGTTGGAGATCAGTTCGAGCTTGATCGGCAGCGCGCCCGACTGGAGCTCCTGCGCGAGTTCCTGCGCGGAGGAGATCGTGAAGCCGCCAGAGATCTGCGAGCCCGTCGCGGCGTCGATCCCTTCGGGGTACTTCGTGTAGTCGATCGACGGCGTCGTGATCAGCTGTCCGTCGAGCACGACCGCGAAGTGCTGCTGGGCGATTTCCTTGCCGATGCCCGGCAGCTGCGCTTCCTGGCCGCGGTGGGCGATTTCCTTCGTGACGTTCTGGAAGACGCTCTTGCCGTGACCGGTGAATTCGAACGTCACGTTCGGCGCGCCCGTTCCGCCGGCGCCTTCGTCGAAGCTCTGGCGCGGGTTCTTCACGTCGGCGCCGGTCAGGACAGGATCGTCCTTCATCACGAACTAGCTGTTCGGGCTTTTCTGCGTGACCTTGCCCGCGGTCGATTCGATCGGCCGCGCCTGCACGAGCACCGTGCCCGGGTTCACGCGGACGACCTTCACATTCGGGGCCCTTCTTGAACTTGCCTTCCGTGAACAGGTTCGCTTCGGTTTCCTCCGGGCCGCGCAGCACCTTTTCGTGCTTCGGTTCGAGCAGGTACCAGCTGCCGTAGATGCAGCCGCCGAGCTGTGCCGGCGTGCAGCCTTTGCTCCACGTCGTGTCCGTCTTGCGCAGTTCAGGCGCGCGTTTTTCGGCGCGCACGACCGCCTGGTACTCGGGCAGCCCGAACTGCGCTTCGCCGGCTCGCGGGCCGCCGGTGACGGTCGATTCTCCCGTCCCCGCGGGCTTGCCCGTGGGGCCGATCACGTTCGGCTCCCAGTCGTAGAAGAACAGCTGCGCGGTCTTGCCGACCTCGTCTTCGGCGCGCGCCGCGTTCGTCACGTCCGGCAGCGCGACGTCGATTTCATCAGCGCCCGAGCGCTGGATTTCAGGCTGCGCGACGCCGAGCTGGTCGACGCGTTTGCGCATGATGTCGATCGCGCGGTTGAGCGATTCGGCGTCGACTTTCGACTGCGCCGTGGGCTTTGCCTGGTAGATCAGCTCGACGCCGCCCTTCAGGTCGAGCCCGAGGCGCGTCTTTTTCGTCGCGATCGCAGCGAGCGACGCGGCGATCAGCCCGGCGACGATCAGCAGGATCAGTGTGTTGCGGCGGCGGTCGGTCATCGTGTACCCGAGGTGAGCCTACTTGTCGGGGGTCAGCACGAGCAACAGCCCGCCGTCATCGTCGTAGGCCGGGAACATGTCGGCTTTCGCGCCGGCGGCCACATCGCGTTCGCCTGAGACCTGCACCGGGACCTCCAGCGCGCGCACGCCCCACTCCAAGACCTTCTCGACCGGATCGTCGCCGTTTGCGAAGCGCAGCCCGAGAACCTGCTCTACACGCTGGCCGATGACCTCTTCCTCCTCGAGTCCCGTGAACGAAAACGAGTTCTTGCCGCAGCCGATCACGCGGCCCTCGCCGTCGCAGACGAAGAACGCCGCGTCGGGCGCCGGGTAGTAATCGTCGAGCAGTTCAAAGAGAAACGCGAAGCCACACTTCGAGCAGCCCTTCGGCTGTCGCGTGAAGCCGATGTTGCGATCGAGCTCGGTCGTGCGGTGTCCACAGTTGGGGCAGATGAACGGATGTGCCATGGCTCGCTACAGACTACGCAAGCAACGCGCCGAGGGCCGTCACTGGGCGCGAAAGCGCACCAGTCGACCGTCGGGGCGCCGCGCTGCGCTCAGAACAGCGCCGGTCCGCCGGGCGCGGGCGGTTCGAGCCCGAGGTGCAGGAACGCCGCCGCCGTCGCCATGCGCCCGCGCGGCGTGCGCTTGAGCAGCCCCTCCTTGAGCAGATACGGCTCGTAGACGTCCTCGATCGTGTCCTGCTCCTCGCCGACCGCGACGGCCAGCGTCGAGAGCCCGACCGGGCCACCCTCGAACTTGACGCAGATCGTGTGCAGGATCTCGCGATCGAGGCGATCGAGCCCGAGCTCGTCGACCTCGAGCATCTCGAGCGCCCGCTGCGCGGCCTGCGCCGTGACGACGCCCTCCATGCGCACCTCCGCGAAATCGCGCACTCGCTTGAGCAGACGATTCGCTACACGCGGCGTGCCCCTGCTGCGCGCCGCGATCGCCACGGCCCCCTCTTCCTCGAGGCTGATCTCGAGGATCCCGGCCGAGCGGCGCACGATCCGCGCGAGATCGTCCACGCCGTACGGCTCGAGGCGAGCCTGGATGCCGAAGCGGTCGCGCAGCGGCGTCGTCAACAGGCCCGCGCGCGTCGTCGCGCCGACGAGCGTGAACGGCGGCAGCTCGAGCGTGACCACGCGCGCACCCGCGCCCTGCCCGACCGTGATCGGCAGCCGGTGATCCTCCATCGCCGGGTAGAACGTCTCCTCGAGCGTCCGCGGCAGACGGTGGATCTCATCGACGAAGAACACGCTGCGCGGCTCGAGCGCCGTGAGGAAGGCGGCGATGTCTCCCTTTCGCTCGAGCGCCGGACCGGCCGTCTGCACGAACGGCACTTCGAGCTCGGCCGCGACGATCTGCGCGAGCGAGGTCTTGCCAAGCCCCGGCGGACCCGCGAGCAGCAGGTGGTCGAGCGCGTCGCCGCGCGCGCTCGCGGCCTCGATCGCGACGGCGAGCTGCTCGCGCAGGCCCTCCTGCCCGACGAAGTCATCGAGGCGGCGTGGGCGCAGCGAGCGATCGAGCTCGTCCTCGGCGACGAGGTACGGAGTCTGGATGCGCGCGGTCTCCGGCGTCACGATCGCCTCGCCGCTCATGTCGCCGCCCGCGCCAGGCGCAGCGCGTGTGCGATCAGATCCTCGGCGCTCTCGCCCTCGGCGTCGATCAACAGCGTGTCGGCTTCGACCGGTGTGTAGCCGAGCTCGATCAATCCGGCGCGCGCAAGACTGCGTCCGCCAGCCCCGTCCTCGACGCCGGCGCCCGTACCGCGCGCCGCGAGGATCGACTCGTCCGTCGCGTCGCCGTCGCTGCGCACGACGACCTTCTCGCGCAGCTCGACGATGATCCGCTCGGCCGTGCGCTTGCCGATTCCCGGCACCGCCTGGAAGCGAGCGGCGTCGCCGGCCGCGATCGCCGTGATCAGCTCGCGCGGCGCGCCGCCGGAGAGCACCGCCAGCGCGACCTTCGGCCCGACCGCCTGCACCGAGAGCAGCATCAGGAACAGGTCGCGCTCCTGCTCGGAGTGAAACCCGTACAGCGCGAGCGCGTCGTCGCGGACGATCAGGTGCGCGTGCAGCGTCACCGTCTCGCCGACCGGCGGCACGTGCCGCAGCGTCTCGGCCGACACAGCCGCGCGGTAGCCGACGCTGTCGCAGAGGATCACGACGTGGTCGGCGCGGCGCACCGCGACCTCGCCTCGCAGCAGCGAGATCATCCGCCGGCCTTCGCGAGCGCGTGCGAGAGCGGCGCGCAGTTGACGTGGCAGATCGCCACGGCGAGCGCATCCGCCGCGTGGTCGGGGCGCGGGTCGCGCTCGAGCGAGAGCAGCGTCTTGACCATCCGCATGACCTGATCCTTGTCGGCGCGCCCGTTGCCGCAGACCGCGCCCTTGACCTGCTGTGGCGTATAGCCCGTGCACGACAGCCCACGCTGTCCGGCCGCCAGCATCACGACCCCGCGCGCGTGCCCGACGGCGAAGGCCGTCCGCACGTTCTGGCCGAAGTAGAGCTCCTCCAGCGCAACCGCGTCGGGCTCGTGTGTCGCGATCAGCTGCTCGACCTCGGCGTGGATGTCGGCCAGGCGCCGCTCGCGCGAGGCGTCGGACGAGGTCTCGATCACGCCGCCATCGAGCGCCGAGAGGCGCCCGTCGCGGCGCGTCACGACGCCGTAGCCGGTGTTCGCGAGGCCTGGATCGATGCCGAGGACGATCATGTCCCGTGATTCTGCGCCCGCCTTCGGACGCCTGCCTGCCGTACGCTGGCCGCTGATGGGTACCGAGCCGATCGACTTCGCGGCGGAGGGTCTGCTCGACGGGCTCGACGGGCAGGCGCGCGAGGAGCGCGCGACGCTGCTGCGCCAGCTCGCCGAGGAAGGCGTGCCGCTCTCGGAGCTGCGACGCAGCACGGCCGCGGGGTCGATCGTCTACCTGCCGGCCGACCGCGTGATCGTCGGCAGCGAGCGCTACACCGCCGCCGAGATCGCCGCGATGAGCGACGTCGACGAGGACTTCCTGATCTCCGCGCGCCGCGCGATGGGGCTGCCGATCCCCGAGCAGGACGAGGCCGTCTACACCGGCGCCGAGCTCGAGTCCGCGCGGATGATCCACGTCGCGCGCGATGCCGGCATCACCGACGAGGACGTGCTCGACCTGCTGCGCGTGCTCGGGCGCGGGCTCTCGCAGATCGCCGAAACGCTGCGCACGCTGCCGCTGAAACTCGTCCTCGAGGCCGGGATCTCCGAGCCCGAGCTCGCCAACCGCTACGCCCACGCCGCCGAGGCGCTCTATCCGCTCGTCAACCCGCTCGTCGAGAGCGTGCTCACGCTGCACCTCAAACACGCCACGCAGAGCACCGTCGTCAGCGCGCTCGAGCGAAGCGGCGGCCAGCTGCCGGGCTCGCGCGAGATCTCGATCTGCTTCGCCGACCTCGTCGGCTTCACGCGACTTGGCGAGGAAGTCGCGCCGGACGAGCTCGGCCGGCTTGCCGTGCGCCTGGAAGCGCTCGCCGGCGACGTCGCCGAACCGCCGGTTCGGCTCGTCAAGACGATCGGCGACGCCGCGATGCTCGCCTCGCCCGAGCCCGAGCCGCTGCTCGGCGCCGCGCTCAGCCTGATCGATGCCGCCGACGCCGAGGGCGAGGAGTTCCCGCAGCTGCGCGCCGGCGCCGCGATCGGCCAGGCGCTGCCACGCGCCGGCGACTGGTTCGGCCGCCCCGTCAACCTCGCCAGCCGGATCACCTCCGTCGCACGCCCCGGCAGCCTGCTCGTCGAGCGCGAGCTGCGCGAGAGCGTCGCCGAGGGTTACCGCTGGTCGTTCGCCGGCGAGCGCAAGCTCAAGGGCATCCGCGGCGGCGTGCCGTTGTTTCGCGCGCGGCGCGCGAACGAGCAGTCGCCCTCGGCCTAAGCCTCGGCTGCGACGCGCTCGAGGACGTCCGCAGGGGCGTCGAAGTTCGCGTGCACCGCGTCGACGTCGTCGTTGTCTTCGAGCGCCTCGATTAGCCGCATCAGCGAGCCGAGGTGGCCCTCGTCGACCGGCACTAGCGCCGAGGGCCGGTAGGCCATCTCGACGTTCTCCATCTCGACGTCGGCGTCTTCGAGCGCCTTGCGCACGGCCGTGAAGTCAGCCGGCTCGGAGACGACCTCGAACACGTCCTCCTCGGCGTTGATGTCCTCGGCGCCGGCCTCGACGGCGGCCATCAGGTCGTCTTCGGAGTAGCGCTCGGCGTCGATCACGATCGTGCCCTTCTTGTCGAACAGGTACGCGACCGAGCCCGGCTCGCCGAGGCTGCCTCCGTGCTTGGAGAACGCATGCCTGACGTCGGCGCCCGTGCGGTTGCGGTTCTCCGTCATCGCCTCGACGAGCAGCGCGACGCCGCCCGGGCCGTAGCCCTCGTAGAGCACGGACTCGATCGCGGCCGCCTCGCTGCCCTCCCCCGTGCCCTTCGCGATCGCCCGTTCGACGTTGTCCTTCGGCATCGAAGCTTCTTTGGCCTTGCGCATCGCCAGCTCGAGCGCGGGATTGCCCGTCGGGTCGCCGCCGCCGTCCCGCGCCGCGACCATGATCGCGCGCGTCAGCTTGGAGAACTGCTTGCCGCGACGGGAGTCGACGATCGCCTTCTTGTGCTTGATGCTCGCCCACTTGGAGTGCCCTGACATAGACATCAGTCTACGAATCCGGCCTGTGCGCGGTCGTGCGCGCGCGAGCGACGCCGAGCGCCCCGGCGGGACGAAGCCTCCCCGTCGCCCCTAGGATGCAGGCACGATGAGCGCCGTCCCTCCGGAGATCTTCAAGGCCTACGACGTCCGCGGCCTGTATGGCGAACAGATCGACGGCGACATCGCCGAGCGGATCGGGCGCGCCTTCGCGCACGTGCTCGCCGGCCTTGCCGGCAAGCCCGTCGGCTCGCTGCGAATCGGGCTCGGTCGCGACATGCGCCTGACCGCGCCCGAGCTCGCGGCGCGCTATCGCGACGGGATCCTCGGCACGGGCGCGAGCGTGCTCGACGCCGGTCAGGTCGGCAGCGAGATGCTCTACTTCCTCGTCGGCTCGCGCGAGCTCGACGGCGGGCTGATGTGCACGGCCTCGCACAACCCGAAGGCCTACACCGGCGCGAAGCTCGTCCGCGAGGGGGCAATCGCGCTGTCGGGCGATTCGGGCATCGAAGAGATCCGCGAACGCGTCGAAGCCGAACAGGCCGAGAGCAACGGCGCCGGCGTGCCGAACGGGCCCGACGGCGAGCGCGGGACGCTGGAGGAGATCGATCTGTTCGAGGAGTTCCAGACCGCCGCGCTGCGCTTCATCGACGCGGATGCGGTCGCCTCGGCGCCACGCCCGCTGAAGGTCGTCGTCGACGGCGGCAACGGAATGGCCGGTCCGATGGTCGGCCCGCTGCTCGAGCGCCTCGGCCTCGAGCTGATCGAGACCTACTGGACGCCCGACGGCAACTTCCCCGACCACGAGCCGAACCCGCTGCTGCCGGAGAACCGCCAGATGATCATCGACCGCGTGCGCGAGACCGGCGCGGACCTCGGCATCGCCTGGGACGGCGATGCCGATCGCTGCTTCTTCATCGACGACACCGGCGCGTTCGTCGACGGCGATTTTCTCACCGCGCTGCTGGCCGAGTCGCTGCTCGGCAAGAGCCCCGGCGAGGCGATCCTCTACGACGTGCGCGCCTCCTGGGCGGTCCCGGACACGGTCAAGCGAGCCGGCGGCACGCCGTTCATCAACCGCGTCGGCCACGCGTTCTTCAAGACGCGCATGCGCAAGGAGGGCTCGCTGTTCGGCGGCGAGGTCTCGGGCCACTACTACTTCCGCGACTTCTACTGCGCCGACTCGGGCACGATTCCGGCGCTGCTCGTGCTCGAGCTGCTGACGCGCGAAGGCAAGTCGATGTCGCAGCTGCTCGCTCCCTACCACGCGCGCTACTTCATCTCCGGCGAGGTCAACTCCGAAGTCGCCGATGCCGAGGCGAAGATGGAGGAGATCGCGGAGCGCTTCTCCGACGCACGCCAGGAACGACTCGACGGGATCTCGATCTACTACGAGGACTGGCACTTCAACGTGCGCTCCTCGAACACCGAGCCGCTGCTGCGGCTGTGCCTCGAGTCGCTCGTCTCGCACGAGGACATGGAGACGCGCCGCGACGAGCTGCTCGCGCTGATCCGCGCGCCGGCGACGACCCGGTCGTGAGCCGCAGGTGGCCGTGAGCGAGGAGGACGAGCAGCGCGAGCGCGAGCAGCTCGCGCAGGCGGCCACGGTGGGAGTCCACCGCCTCGCGATCCCGACGCCATTTCAGGTCGGCCGCGTCAACGCGTACCTGATCGAGGACTCGCCGCTGACGCTGATCGACTCCGGACCCAACTCGGCGAAGGCCCTCGATGAGCTCGAGCAGATGCTCGCCGAGCTCGGCCGCAAGGTCGAGGACATCGAGCTGCTCGTCGTCACGCACCAGCACATCGACCACTTCGGGCTCGCCTCGATCCTCGCGCGGCGCTCGGGCGCCGAAGTCGCGGCGCTCGACGCGCTCGTTCCGTTCCTCGCCGGCTACGGCCAGCAAAGCGATTTCGACGACGCCTTCGCGCAGAACCTGATGCTCGCGCACGGCATCCCCTCGGACATCGTCACGGCGCTGCGCGCGGTCTCGGCGAGCTTCCGCGGCTGGGGCGCACCTGTCGAGGTCACACGCCCGCTCGCGCCCGACTCCGAGCTGCAGCTACGTGATCGGACGCTGCGCGTGCTGCACCGCCCCGGCCACAGCCCCTCCGACACGGTCTTCCACGACGAGCAGCGCGCGATGCTGCTCTCGGCCGACCATCTGATCGCGCACATCTCCTCCAACCCCTTGCTCGCGCGTCCCCTCGGCACCGAGCCGGACTACGCGGGGCCGCGCCCGAAGGCGCTGCTCACGTACATGGCCTCGCTCGAACAGACGCGCGCGATGGACCTCTCGCTCGTGCTGCCGGGCCACGGCGCGCCGATCTCAGAGCACGCGGCGCTGATCGATGAACGCTTCCGCATGCACCGCCGGCGCGCGGACAAGATCCACCGCCTGATCGCAGAGCAACCACGCTCGGCGCATGAGATCGCACAGGCGCTGTGGGGCAACGTCGCCGTCACGCAGGCCTTCCTGACGCTCTCGGAGGTGCTCGGGCACGTCGACCTGCTGCTGCAGGACGGCCGCGCGAGCGAAGCCGAGCTCGACGGCGTCGTGCGCTTCAGCGCGACTTAGCCGCGCAGATGAGCGCCACCGCTCAGCCACCCGGAACCGAGCCCCCGCGGCGCCTGCGCCCGCGCCTTCACTGGGAGCTGTTGATCTGCAGCGCGAGCGGGCACGAGCTCGTCGGCACGGACGCCGCCGAGCTGCGTCCGGCCGACGCGCTGTTCGCGCGCGAGGACGCCGGCGGCGGGCGCTGGTATCGCTGCTTGCGCTGCGACAGCTGGCTGGCGCTCGCCGCGCCGGAGCTTCCCGCGCGAGAGAATCCGCCGGAGCGCGGGGAGATCGAGCTGCCGCTGCGCGGAAAGCCGCTGCGCGACAAGCTCGTGCTGCGCCTGATCGCCCTCGACCGCGCGTTTCACTTCGTCGTGCTCGCCGCGCTTGGCGTGCTCGTGCTGCTGTTCGCCGCCGACCGCGCGACGCTGCGCCACACCTTCTACAAAGTGATCGCCGACCTGCAGGACGGCGTCGCCGCGAGCCAGTCCCACGCGACGCACGGCCTGCTGCACGACGTCGACGTCGCCTTCACGACGTCCTCCTCGCACCTGCACCTCGTCGGCGGCGTCCTGCTCGTGTACGCGCTCGTCGAGGGCATCGAGGCCGTCGGCCTGTGGCGCCAGCGACGCTGGGCCGAGTACCTGACGTTCCTCGTGACGACATCGCTGCTGCCGCTCGAGGTCTACGAGCTGGCCAACCGCGCGACCGTGTTCAAGGCGATCGCGTTCGTCATCAACGTCGCCGTCGTCGTCTACCTGCTGCGTGCGAAGCGCCTGTTCGGGCTGCGCGGCGGCGTCGCCGCCGAGCATGCACAGGCCGCGCTCGACCAGGGCTGGGACGCCCTCGAACGCACCGCTCCACCGAGCCGTGATGCCGCTCCCGATACGCCGGCAGCGAGCCCCGACGCCCAATCGACACCTCCGCCAAGCGGCTGAGCAGCCGTCGAAATGGACGGTGCTCAGCGGTACAATCCGAGGTTATGGAAACCTCTCCCCGTGAAGCTCGCGAACGATTCAGCGAAGAGATCACGCCTGCTTCGAGCGAAGCGCTGCTCGAAAGGATGAGCGGGCACGCGCGCAACGGCGTCGAACGGGTCGTGCTCGACATCTCCTCACCCGGCGGCGAAGTGGCGAGCGCGATGCGGCTCTACCACGCGCTCCGCGACACCGGCTTCGAGCTCGTGACGCGCAACGTAGGAGAAGTGGCCTCGATGGGCAATCTGCTCTTCCTCGCCGGTGACACGCGGCTCGCGTTGTCCGAGACGACGTTCCTGCTGCACCCTGTGACCTTCAAGCAGAGCGGGCTCGACCTCGAAGGCTTGAGTCAGCGCCGCCGGCTGGTCGAACGCACCGGCAGACTCTCACGACTGCGCGAGCTCGATCTCGGCGTCGCCAGGCTCGAACGCGAGGAATCGGAGATCCGCGCCGTGATCGAACAACGATCGAAGCTGTCGGGGCCCGCGATCGCCCAACTCGTCCGCGAAAGCAAGCCGCTCGACCCCGAGTTCGCGCAAAGCGCCGGCATCGTCCACGGGCTCCTTCCGGCTTCCGGCGAATCCACGCTCGCATCACCCCGCCCTGCCGCCTGCCGCGCGCTCTCGGACTAGCCGCGACCAACCGCGCCCGGAGGCGCGCTCGTGCCACGCCCTTCGGCGCCGGGGCGAAAGCTCGACGCCCACTGCACGAACAGCTCGTGGATCCGGTCGTCGTCGCCGAGCTCGCTGTGAAACGCAATCGCGAGGATCTGCCCCTCGCGCGCAGCGACCGGATGACCGTCGACTTCGGCGAGGACCTCGACAGCCGAGCCGTGCTCGGCGATCCATGGCGCGCGGATGAACAGCCCGCGCACAGGGCCGCCCGGCAATCCGGCAATCTCGAGATCTGCCTCGAAGCTGCGTATCTGGCGGCCGAACGCGTTGCGCTCGGCGACGATGTCCATCAAGCCGAGGTGCGCACGATCGAGCATGATCAGGCCGGCGCACGAGCCGAGCACAGGCAGACCTTCGCCCACGAGCCCCGCGATCGGCCCGGCGAGCCCCTCGCGCTCGACGCCGAGCGTCATCGTCGTCGACTCGCCGCCCGGGATGACGAGGCCGTCGAGGCCGTCGAGATCGGTGACGACGCGAACCTCGCGCACCTGCGCGCCGAGGCGCTTCAACACCCGCGCATGCGCCTCGAAATCGCCCTGCAGCGCAAGAACGCCGATCAGCGGCGCGTCAACGTCCGTCACTCTGCGTCGCTACCAGCCGCGCTGGGCTAGGAGCTGCTCGCCGTCGAGCTTCGAGCTCTCGAGGCTCTCCATCGCCGGGCCGAGCCCATGCGAGGCGGCAGCCACACGCTCGGGGTCCTGCCAGTGCGTCGTCGCCTCGACGATCGCGCGCGCCCGGATCGGCGGGTCCTCGGACTTGAAGATCCCCGAGCCGACGAAGACGCCTTCGGCGCCGAGCGCCATCATCAGCGCCGCGTCGGCCGGCGTCGCGATCCCGCCGGCGCAGAACAGCACGACCGGCAGCTTGCCGTCGCTTGCGACCTGGCGCACGATGTCGAGCGGCGCCGCGAGCTGCTTCGCGGCCGTCGCGAGCTCCGTGTCTTCGAGCGTGCCAAGCCGGCGAATCTCGCTGTTGATCTGGCGCATGTGGCGCACGGCCTCGACGATGTCGCCCGTGCCGGCCTCGCCCTTGGAGCGAATCATCGCGGCGCCCTCGCCGATCCGCCGCAGCGCCTCGCCGAGGTTCGTCGCGCCGCACACGAACGGGACGTTGAACGCCCACTTGTCGATGTGGTTGGCCTCGTCGGCCGGCGTCAGCACCTCCGACTCGTCGACGTAGTCGACCTCGAGCGCCTGCAGCACCTGCGCCTCGAGGAAGTGCCCGATCCGCGCCTTCGCCATCACCGGGATGCTCACGGCCGCCTGGATGCCAGCGATCATCTCCGGGTCTGACATCCGCGCGACGCCGCCGTCGCGGCGGATGTCGGCCGGCACGCGCTCGAGCGCCATCACCGCCGCGGCGCCCGCCTGCTCGGCGACCGTCGCCTGCTCGGGCGTGACGACGTCCATGATCACGCCGCCCTTGAGCATCTCTGCCAGGCCCGTCTTGACCTGGAATGTCGCCTCGTCGCGCATACGGCGCAGTTTAGCCTGAGCGCGCGGCGCTACTTGAGCCGGAAAGCCTTGATCCGGTCGTCGTACTGCGCCGAGTCCTGCGCGTAGACGCCGTAGGCAAGCGCTTGGATCAGGCTGAGCAGCGCCGTGTGCGAACGCACGTATGCGGGGCTGTTCGAGGAGTAGTAGAGCTTGATCTGCGCGAGCTTCGCGACCTCGGAGAGCGTCGCGTCGGTGATCGCGGCGGTCTTCGCCTTGCGATGGCGCGCGAGCTTCATCGCGCGCACGACGAGCGGATGCGGGCGCCCGGCGGACAGGCCGATCACGAGCGTACCCTCGTCGATCCGACCGAGCCGGCTGAGCGCCTCCTGCGAAGGGCTCGCGACGACGTCGACGCGCAGGTCGAGCAGCATCAGGAGGTGGCGCAGGTAGCTGGCGAAGAAAGCCATCTGATCGGTGCCCGCGACGAGCACCTTCTCGGCGGAGACGACCGCCTCGATCAACGCCTCGACGGAGCTGCGCGAGACCTTGCGCGCGGTCTCCTCGACGTTCAGGTGATCGGCGGTCAGCGCCGTCTCGAACTCGTTCTGGTCGAGCGAGAAGAGCGGAGCCGACGGAGCGCCGGCAGCGGCCTCGCCGGTCTTCGCGTGCACGCGGCGGTATTCCTCGCGCGCGGCCGCCTGCAGCTCGGGAAAGCCCTCGAAGCCGAGCGCCTGCGAGAAGCGCACGACGGTCGAGCTCGACGTGTTCGCGCGCCGCGCGAGCTCCTCGGCCGTTTGGAAGGCCGCCTCGTCGAGGTGGTCGACGATGTACTGCGCGACGTCCTTCTGCGAGCGCGAGCACTCGTCGAAGCGTGCGCGGATGTACTTCGAGAGGCTCTGGTGCTCGCTCGTCCCGCCAATCGGCGAGGAGGCGACGGGCTGACGGTCGGCAGTTGGGGTGGCAACTCGCTTCACGGCGCCTTTGTTCGACGTATCGCATCCCCACTCCTGCCAACGATTCGCGCAAAGCGACCGAATCTCTTCGCCGAGCGCCGCGTGGAGATGATCCACCGCGCGCAGCCGGGCGTACATAAGCTCAACGGATGCGACGCACGACTGGCAAGGCACGGGGGCGGGGATGAGGATCGCGATCGTCGGGGCGGGAGTCTCAGGTCTAGTCGCCGCGCACCTGCTTCATCGCGAGCACGAGATCGTCGTTTACGAGGCGAACGGCTACGCCGGCGGGCACACGAACACGATTCGCGTCGACACCGCGCACGAGACGCACCACGTCGACACGGGCTTCATCGTGATGAACGACCGCAACTACCCCAACTTCATGCGGCTGCTCGACCGCCTCGGCGTCGCGCGCCAGCAGACGCACATGAGCTTCTCCGTCAAGGGCGAGCAGCCGGAGTTCGAGTTCAGCGGCACCCCGCGCGGCCTGTTCTGCCAGCCGGGCAACTTCGCGAGCCCGCGCTTTCAGCGGATGATCGTCGACCTGCTGCGCTTCAACCGCGCCCTGCGCCGGCTGCTCGATCACGAGGAAAGCGGCGAGTCGATGCACGACTTCCTCGCGCGCCATCGCTTCTCGCGCGCGTTCGTCGAGCGGCTGATCGTGCCGCAGCTGTCGGCCGTCTGGTCGGCCGATCCACGCCAGGCCCATTCGTTCCCGGCGCGCTTCATCGCCGAGTTCTTCGCCAACCACGGGATGCTCGGCTTTCGCGACCGGCCGCAGTGGTCGACCGTCGCGGGCGGCTCGGCGCGCTATGTCGAGGCGCTCACGGCGCCGTTTCGCGACCGCATCCGGCTCGGCATGCCGGTCGACTCGATCACGCGCGGGCCCGAGCACGTCGAGGTCGCCGCGAGCGGCGGCCCGTCGGAGACATACGACCACGTGATCGTCGCGACGCACTCCGACCAGGCGCTGCGGATGCTGCGCGACGCATCGGAGCACGAGCACGAGCTGCTCGGCTCGATCGCCTACCAGCCGAACGAGGCCGTGCTGCACACCGACAGCACGCTGCTCCCGCGCCGTCGCGCGGCTCGCTCGGCGTGGAACTTCCACCTGCTCCCGGAGCCGAAGCCGCTCAGCACGGTCACGTATTACATGAATCATCTTCAGCGACTCTCCTCCGACAGCGACTTCTGCGTAACACTGAATCGCGGCGAGGCGATCGACCCGGCGAAGGTGATTCGCACGATCAACTACTCCCACCCGATGTACACGCCGCGTGGCGTAGCCGCCCAGGCGCGGCACTCGTCGATCAGCAACCTCGCGCGCCGCACGCACTTCTGCGGCGCCTACTGGGGCTGGGGCTTTCACGAGGACGGCGTCCTCAGCGCGCTACGCGCCTGCGAGCCGTTCGGGGTGAAGCTGTGAGCGTCGCCGTCGCGGCGCCCTCGACGCAGGAGCAACCGCGAACGAGCGCGCCCGTCTCTTGCCTGTACGAGGGCTCGGTGCGCCACCGGCGGATGGGCACGCCGAGCGACGAGTTCCACTACCCGCTGTTCATGGCCTTCCTCGACCTCGACGAGCTGCCGGAGCTGTTCGACGGACGGCTGCTGTGGTCGGCTCGCCGCCCGGCGCTTGCATGGTTCCGCCGCAGCGACTATCTCGGCGATCCGCGCACGCCGCTGCGCGAGGCGGTCGGCGAGCTCGTCGCCGAGCGCGCCGGGGTCGAGCTCGACGGGCCGATCCGCCTGCTCACGCACTTGCGCTACTTCGGTCACTGCTTCAACCCGGTCAGCTTCTACTACTGCTACGACATCGCCGGCGAGCACGTCCGCGCGGTCGTCGCCGAGGTGACGAACACGCCGTGGGGCGAGCGCCACGCCTACGTGCTGCCCGTCGGCGATGCCGATCACGGCAGCACACACGTCTTGCACGGCCAGTTCGCGAAGGTGCTGCACGTCTCGCCGCTGATGGGCATGAACCACACCTACGACTGGCGGCTGAGCGAGCCCTCGGAGCGGCTCTCGGTGCACATCGAATCGCTCGGCGAGAACGGCAAGCGCGTGTTCGACGCGACGCTCTCGCTCTGTCGCAGCGAGCTGACGCCGCACACGCTGCGCCGCGCGCTGCTGCGCTATCCGGCGCTGACGATGCGTCTGACGGCGCGGATCTACACGCACGCGCTGCGCCTTCGCCTGCGCGGCGCGACGTATCACCCGCACCCCGAGCGCTCGCACGCGACGCCGGGTAGCGGCCGGGACGCGGGGTAACGGAGCAAGCGATGAGCACGCTCGACCGCACCGTCATCGCGCCGAAGCTCGCCGCGCGCGAGACCATGCCCTCGCGCTCCTCCGCCCCGCGCGCGACGCTGCTCGATCGCCTGGCGCGGAGGCTCGTGCTGCGCGTCTTCGCGAACTTGCACGGCGGCGAGCTGACGATCGTCGAGGGCGCCACGCGCCTCGTCTTCGGCGAGCGCCTGCCCGAGCGCCCGCTGGCCGCCGAGCTGCGCGTGCGCTCGCCGCGCTTCTACCGCCGGCTCCTGCGCGGGAGCCTCGGCCTTGCCGAGTCCTACGTCGACGGCCTGTGGGACTGCGACGAGCTCGTCGCGCTGACGCAGATCGCGGCGCTCAACGTCGGCGCGCTCGACCGCCTGCGCAGGCGCCTCTCCCCCGTGCTCGTGCCGCTGCAGCGCTCGCTCGCATGGCTCTCGCGAAACACGCCCGGCCGCGCGCGCGAGCAGATCGCGGCGCACTACGACCTCGGCAACCAGCTGTTCGCGCAGTTCCTCGACGACACGATGATGTACTCGTGCGCGATCTTCGAGTCGCCGCAGGCGACGCTCGAAGCGGCGTCGCTGGCCAAGCTCGAGCGCGTCTGCTCGACGCTGCGCCTCGGGCCGGGCGATCACGTGCTCGAGATCGGCACCGGCTGGGGCGGCTTCGCGGTCTATGCAGCCGAGCGCTACGGCTGCCGCGTGACGACGACGACGATCTCGGCCGAACAGCACGCATACGCGACCGAGCGCGTCCGCGCGGCCGGCCTGCAGGATCGCGTGACGGTCCTCTCCAAGGACTACCGCGACCTCGAAGGCCAATACGACAAGCTCGTCTCGATCGAGATGATCGAGGCCGTCGGCTGGCAGTACTTCCCGACGTTCTTCCGCCGCTGCTCGGAGCTCGTCTCCGAGGATGGCGCGATGCTGCTGCAGGCGATCGTCATCGAGGACAGCGCCTACGAGGTCGAGAAGGCCGGGCGCAGCTTCATCAACACGCACATCTTCCCCGGCGGCTGCCTGCCGTCGCTGCAGATCATCGCGCGGATGGTCGCGCGCGTGACCGACTTCCGCGAAGCGGCGCTGCTCGACATCACCGAGCACTACGCGACGACGCTCGCGCACTGGCGCGCGCGCTTCCGCGACGCCGCCGAGCGCCTGCCCGAGCTCGGCTACGACGAGCGCTTCCAGCGACTCTGGGAGCTGTACCTGAGCTACTGCGAGGGCGGCTTTCGCGAGCGGCGCATCCAGGACGTGCAGCTGCTGCTGGCAAAGCCCGGCTTCTCTCGCTGAGCGCCTGCGGTGCTCGCGGCAGGGGCCCGGCCGCTGCGCCCAAGCCGGCGCGAACGCGATCCGAGATAGGGTCCGCGCGATGCAGCGCAACCTGTTCGACGACGTCCACGAAGACTTCCGCGCGAGCTTTCGCACGTTCCTCGAGCGCGAGGTGATCGGCGAGGACGGGCGCTACGGCGAGTGGGAGCGCGACGGCATCGTTCCGCGCGAGGTCTTCGCGCTCGCCGGAAGCAGCGGCTTCCTCGGCATGGCTGTGCCCGAGCGGTACGGCGGCGCCGGCGCGGAGGACTTCCGCTTGAACCTCGTGATCGGCGAAGAGTGCCAGCGCGCCGGCGTGGCGAGCTTCGGCCTCGGGATCACGCTGCACAACGACATCTCGCTGCCGTACTTCCTCAGCTACTGCACCGAGTCCCAGCGCGAGCGCTGGCTGCCGGGGATCGTCTCCGGCGAGCTGATCACGGCGATCGCGATGACCGAGCCCGGGATCGGCTCGGACCTCGCCGCGATGACGACGCGCGCCGAGCGCGACGGCGATCACTACGTCGTCGACGGCTCGAAGACGTTCATCACGAACGGGATCAACGCCGACTTGATCATCACCGCCGTGAAGACCGACCCGTCCGAGCGCCACCGCGGCATCAGCCTGCTCGTGATCGAGCGCGGCGCCGAGGGCTTCGAGCGCGGACGCAACCTCGAGAAGATCGGCCAGCACGCCCAGGACACCGCCGAGCTGTCGTTCTCCGGCGTGCACGTGCCCGTCGAGAACCTGCTCGGCAACGAGGGCGAGGGCTTCGTGCAGCTCGTCTCGAACCTGCCGCAGGAGCGCCTCTCGATCGCCGCTTCGGCCGTCGCCGCCGCCGAGGCGATGATTGGCTGGACGCTCGCCTACGTGCGCGAGCGCAAGGCCTTCGGACAGACGATCGGCTCTTTTCAGAGCTCGCGCTTCACGCTCGCCGAGGTGCGCGGCGAAGTCGACATCGCGCGCGCCTACATCGACCGCTGCACGCAGGCGCTCGACGCCGGCGGGCTGACGCCGGAGGACGCCGCGACGGCGAAGTGGTGGTGCACCGACCTGCAGGGCACCGTCGCCGACCGCTGCCTGCAGCTGTTCGGCGGCTACGGCTACATGAGCGAGTACCCGATCGCGCGGGCCTACGCCGACGCCCGCGTGACCCGCATCTACGGCGGCGCGAACGAGATCATGAAGGAGATCGTCGGGCGCTCGCTGGGGTTGTAGACGGTCGTTGAGTCCTGGGCCGTAGGGCTTACCGTCATGACCGGTGCCGCCAATGCAACCGGTCACATCGAGCTGGGTCGCAGCGATCGGCTATGACGACGCCGCGCTCGAGGTGTACGTGGAGTTGATCGAGAACGGCACCTATGCCTAATTGCCTGCCCCATCCTCTGTCTGGCAGGCCTTCCAGGCGGCTGACAGCAAGGGCACCTTCGTCAACGAGGTGCTGAAGCAGCCGCCATATCGCTCCCGCAAGGCCTAGCGTCCGGCACGGCTACCGCGCGGCGCCCCGGTCCGTTAGGCAAGTTCAGGCAGCGGTCGACCCGGTCGAGATCAGACCGCCGGCGGACCCGTCGGGTCGCCCGGCGCGAGATCGAGCTCGCGCGCGAGCTCGACGAAGTAGTCGAGCGAGGCCGGGTTCGCCAGCGAGTCGACGCTCGCGGCCTCGCGCGGCGGCGCGCCCATCAGGATGCGCTTGACGGGCACCTCGAGCACCTTGCCGGAGAGCGTGCGCGGCACCTCGGCGATCTGGCGGACTTCGTTTGGCACGTGGCGCGGCGAGCAGTCCTCGCGGATGCGCCGCTTGATCTGCTTCGTCAGTTCCTCGTCGAGCTCGGCGCCTTCGGACAGCGTGACGAACAGGATCATCCGCAGCTCGTCCTCGCCCGGTTTCGCCGGGATGTCGACGACGAGCGCGTCGAGCACCTGCGGCACGGTCGCGGCGGCGCGATAGATCTCGCTCGTGCCCATCCGCACGCCCATCCGGTTGATCGTCGAGTCCGAGCGGCCGTAGATCACCGCTCCATGGCGCGGCGTGATCCGGATCCAGTCGCCGTGGCGCCAGACGCCCGGGTACATCGCGAAGTAGCTCTCGTGCAACCGCTCGCCGTCCTCGTCGTTCCAGAAGTACAGCGGCATCGAGGGCATCGGCTCGGTGATCACGAGCTCGCCGACGCGATCGACGTGCGCGAGGCCCTGCTCGTCGAACGACTCGACGGCGCAGCCGAGGATGCGGCACTGCAGTTCGCCTTCGTAGACGGGCAGCAGCGGGCAGCCGCCGACGAACGCCGTGCAGACGTCCGTGCCGCCGCTCGTCGAGAACAGCCAGACGTTCGCGCCGATGTGCTCGTAGATCCACTTGAAGCTCTCCGGCGCAAGCGGCGAACCGGTCGAGCCGATCGCGCGCAAGGCGCTCAGGTCGTAATCGCGCGCCGGCTCGACGCCGTCCTTCTCACAGCTCGCGAGCAGGCCCGCGCTGAGCCCCATGCACGTCATGCCCGAGCGCTCGGCAAGGCTCCACAGCGCGCCGAGGTCCGGGTAGGCGGGGCTGCCGTCGTAGAGCACGATCGCCGCGTCGGAGAGCAGGCAGCCGACGAGGAAGTTCCACATCATCCAGCCCGTCGTCGTGAACCAGAACATGCGGTCGCCCGGGCGCAGCTCCATGTGCAAGCGCTTCTTCAGCTGCTCGATCAGGATGCCGCCGTGGCCCTGCACGATCGCCTTCGGCAGGCCGGTCGTGCCGGAGGAGTAGAGCACCCACAGCGGGTGATCGAACGGAACCTGCTCGAAGACGAGCTCGACGCCCTCGCCGCGCGCCAGCAGCTCCTGCCAGCTCAGCACGCCGTCGAGCCCGGCCTCGACGTCAGCGCCCAGCTCGGCATCAGGATCGAGATATGGCAGCATCACCGCGTGCTCGACGCTCGGCAGCTCCGCGAGGATGCTCTGAGCGACGCCCAGGCGGTCGAAGTCCTTGCCGCCGTGGCGGTAGCCGTCGACCGCGAGGAAGACCTTCGGCTCGATCTGCGCGAAGCGGTCGATCACGCTGCGCGCGCCGAACTCCGGCGCGGCGCTCGACCAGATCGCGCCGATCGACGCGGTCGCGAGGAACGCGACGAGCGTCTCGGGGATGTTCGGCATGTACGCGACGACGCGATCGCCACGCGCGACGCCGAGCGCGCGCAGGCCGGCGGCAGCCTGCGCGACCTGCTCGCTCAGCTCGCCCCAAGTCAGCTCGTCGAGCTCACGCAGCTCCGAGCAATGCAGCACCGCGACCGCGTCCGGATCGCGGCCCTTGCCGTGGCGCTCGCCGGCGTGCGACTGGTCGGCGAGCATGTTCTCGGCGTAGTTGAGCTCGGCGCCCTCGAACCACCGCGCGCCCGGCATCTTGCGCTCGGCGAGCGGCTGCTCGTAGGCCTTCGACGAGCGCACGCCGAAGAACTCCCAGATGTCGGCCCAGAACTCCTCGAGCTCCTGCACCGACCAGCGCCACAGATCCTCGTAGTCGTCGAACTCGCGGCCGCGGCGCTCGGCGACCCAGCGCATGAAGTGCGTCATCTCCGCGCGCTCGCGATCGGCCTCGCTCGGTTCCCACAGCGGGATCGGGCTTGGTGCGCTGGACATGAGGGTATTCTCGCGGTTTGTGGACCTTCGTGGGCTCCGTGCCGAGTTTCCCGTTCTTCGGAACGTCGCCTACCTGAACGCCGGCACAGACGGCCCGCTGCCGGCGCGCGCCGTGCAAGCGGCCACGCACGAGCTCGAGCGCGAGGCCGCCGACGGGCGCACGATGGCGCACTTCGAACGCCGCAGCGAGCTGAACGACGCGCTGCGCTCGGCCTACGCGCGCGCGCTCGGCGCCGACGCGGCCGACGTCGCGCTGACGACGTGCACGAGCGACGGGATGGCGCAGGTGATCACGGGCCTGACGCTCGAGCCCGGCGATGAGATCCTCACGAGCGACGAGGAGCATCCGGGCCTGCTCGGCGCGCTCGGCGCCGCGCGCGAGCTGCACGGAGTGTCGGTCCGCGAAGTGCCGCTCGCGCAGATCGCCGAAGCGGTCGAGCCGCGAACGGCGCTCGTCGCCTGCTCGCACGTCGGCTGGATGAGCGGCTCGCTCGCGCCTGCCGAGCTTGCCGGCGTCGAGCCGCCGGTCCTGCTCGACGGCGCGCAGGGCGTCGGCGCGATTCGTGTCGACGTGCGCACGCTTGGCTGCGACGCCTACGCAGGCGCCGGGCAGAAGTGGCTGTGCGGGCCCGACGGCCTCGGCAACCTCTACGTCAGCCCGGCGCTGCGCGAGCGCCTGAGCGTCTCGCGCCGCGGCTACGCGAACCTCGAGGACCCCAACGCGGGCGTCGACGCGACGCTGCACGCCGACGCGCGGCGCTTCGAGACGATGTCGCTCAGCGCCGAGGCCGTCGCGTGCGCGCTCGCGGCGATCGAGCTGCTCGAGACCGTCGGATGGGACGTCGTGCACGAGGCATCGAGTGCGCTCGCGGCGCGGCTGGCCGAGCAGCTCGCCGAGCGCGGGCGCGAGGTCGCGCCGCGCGATCGCACGACGCTCGTCTCCTTCGCCAGCGAGGACCCCGAAGTCGAGCGCGCGCTGCTCGCCGAGCGCGGCGTCGCCGTGCGCAACATCCCCGCACGACCGTGGCTGCGTGCGTCCGTCGGCGCGTGGAACGACGAGAACGACCTCGAGCGCCTGCTCGGGTCGCTCTCCGCATGAGCGCGTCCTCGCAGACGGCCACACTGCCGCAACAGCACGGGAAGTCCGCGGGCACGCTCGAGCGGCTGCGCGCACGCTTCGGGCTGCACCACCTCGCGCTCGCCGGCGTGCTCGTCATCGCGGCCGTGCTCGACACGCACCGCCTCGCACAGAACGGCTACGGCAACATCTTCTACTCGGCCGGCGACAAGTCGATGCTGCGCTCGCTGCACAACTTCTTCTTCGTCTCGTTCGACCCGGGCGGGCTGATCACCGTAGACAAGCCGCCGCTCGCGCTGTGGCTGCAGACGGTCAGCGCGAAGCTGTTCGGCTTCACGCCGCTCAGCCTGCTGCTCGTCGAGTCGATCCTCGGCGTGCTGTCGGTCGCGCTGCTGTACCGCGTGCTCGCGCGGCGGCTCGGCGGATGGGCTGGTGTCGCGGGCGCGCTCGCACTCGCCGTGTTCCCCTCGTTCGTTGCGGTCTCGCGCACGAACAACGTCGACGTGCTGCTGATCTTTTTTATGATTTTGTCCTGCGACGCAGGGCTGAGCGCCTGCGAAAGCGGGCGCTGGCGCACGCTGTTGTGGAGCGGCGCGCTCGTCGGTCTGGCGTTCAACACGAAGACGCTCGCGGCGTACCTGATCGTTCCCGGCATCGCGCTGGCGTACCTGCTCTGCGCGCCCGGCTCCGTCCGCCGGCGGTCGCTGCAGCTGCTCGCGGCGGGCGCCGTGATGGTGCTCGTCTCAGCCGCGTGGATGGCCGTCGTCGAACTGACGCCCGCGAGCGAGCGCCCGTACGTCGGCAGCTCGACGAACAACACCGAGACGGGCCTGACGTTCAGCTACAACGGCTTCGGCCGCGTCGGCGGGCAGACGGGCGGCCCCGGGCAGATCCCCGTCGGCGCAGGCGGCGTCGGCAAGCGCGTGACTCCCGCCGCGCCCGGCGCGGCGGGCAGCTCGAACGCGGTCCACACCTCGAAAGCGCCCTCGCCGCCGCCGACGTTCCTGCCGAACGGCCGCGAACGCAACCCGATCGCCTTCGGCGGGCCCGTCGGCCCGCTGCGGCTGTTTGGCAAAGGGCTCGGCGACCAGGGCGCGTGGCTGTTGCCGTTCGCGCTGGCGGGCCTGCTCGCGCTCGCCGCGCTCGTGCTCGGCCGCGGTCGCGAGCGCCGCGACGCACGCCTGGCGCTGCTGATCGTGCTCGGCGGCTGGTTCCTCGTCGAGGCAGCCGTGTTGAGCCTGTCGAAGGGCATCGTCCATCCGTACTACGTCTCCGCGCTCGGGCCCGGCGTCGCGGCGATGGTCGGCGCCGGCGCATACGCCTTCGCGCAGTTCTCCAAACGGCGCGACTGGCGCTTGCTGCTGCTGCTCGTCGCCGTCGCCGCGACGGTGCCGGTGCAGCTGCACCTGCTGCACAAGGCACGCTACATGTCGTGGTTCACCGTGCCGCTGATCCTCGCCGCGGCGCTAACGCTCGCGATCCTCGCCGCGCTGGCGCTGCTGCGCCGCAGGCTCGCACCGGCGGCGCTCGTGCTCGTGCTCGGCGTGCTCGCGATCGCGCCGGGCGTCTACTCAGCGAGCAACTGGCTCGCTCCCGTGCAGTCGACGTTCCCCGCGGCCGGCCCGCGGGCGGCGGCCGGCCCCGGCGGCTACGGCGTGAACGTTGAGCACGTCGACGTCGACCGCGCGCTGTTGCGCTACGTCGAAGGTCACGGCGCAGGGACACGCTGGTCGGTGCTCGCGGACGCCTCGAACACGGCCTCGCCGATGATCCTGCTCGGCGGCGACGCCGGCTCGCTCGGCGGCTTCAGCGGGACCGACCCGGCGCTCAGCGGCGCGGGACTCGGCAAGCTCGTCGCGCGAAGGGAAGCGCGCTACGTGATCCTCGGCGGCGAGTTCTCCACGCGCGGCGGCAACGGCGCGACGCAGGCCGTGCAGCGCGCCTGCCGCGTGGTTCACACGCGCACGTGGCTGCCGCGCCCGCTCGAAGCGAACGGGCTGATCCTGTTCGACTGCGCCGGAACCGCAGCGCAGCTCAGCGCGTCCTGAGCGCAGCTCAGGCGGCGACCGCGAGCTCGCGGTGAAACGCGCGCGCGAACAGGCCCGTCTCGCGCCTCGCGGCCCAGCGTGGAACGACCGGATCGCCGTCGGCGATCAGCTGCAGCTCGACCTCGCCGTCGTGCAGCTCCAGGCGCGTGCCGCGCACGAGCTGATCGCGCGAGCGCTCGAGGTCCTCCGCGAGGCGCAGCAGCACGGCGCAGCGGTCGAGGCGCTCGGAGTCGCCCTCGCCGAAGAGCGCGCGCAGCGGTCCCGGATCGGGCGTGCCCTTGCGGTGATAGCGCGCCGACTGGGCGATGATCGCGACCTCGACCGGCGAGAAGCCCGGGAGCCCGGCGTTGAGGATCAGATAGCGCGAGTGCTTGTGATGGTCGTCGTAGTCGACCGACATGCCGACGTCGTGCAGCATGCTCGCGGCCCACAAGAGCTCGCGCTCGCGCGGATCGCCCTCGTGCAGCCCGAGCCGCGCGAGCTCGTCGAACATGCCGAGCGCGAGCGCGGCGACATGGCGCGTGTGCGCGACGTCGAGGTGATACTGCCCGGCGAGGTTCAACACGCTCGCGCGATGGACGTCCGCGAACAGCGCCGGGCGCTCCGGCACGAGCTCCTCGCCCTCGCCCGGCGCGTAGCGACCGGCGCCGCCGGGCGCGAGCAGGCGCTCGAAGAAGACGCCCTCGCGCAGCCCGGCCTCGGTCGTTTCGAGGCCGTCGAAGCCGCCCGCGTCGAGCACGGCCTGCACGACGACGGCGCCCGCGAGGATGATGTCGGCGCGCGCCGGCTTGATCCCGGGAACGCTCGCGCGCTCGGCCGCCGGAAGCGCCGCGAGGCGCTCGACGAGCCGATCGAGCGCATCGCGCTCGATGACCATCCCCTGCACGCCGTTCGACGGCAGCCCGGCCGCGCGCTGCGCGGCCGCGGCGAGGTTCCGCACGGTCCCCCCGATCCCGACGAGCCGCTCACCGCTTCGCGAGCCGCCGTCGCCGAGCCACCCCGCCTCGGCGATCTGCTCGCCGACGTGCTCTCTCAGCGCCTCGATCTGGCGTCGCTTCGCGGGTCCGTTGACGGGCAGGAACGCCTCGCTCATGCGCACCGTGCCGAGCGGCCACGAGCCCGAAGCGCTCGCTAGTCGATCGGCGACGCGGACGAGCTGCAGCGAGCCGCCGCCGAGGTCGAGCACACAGCCGTCCGCGAGCGTCGTCGAGTTGACGGCCGCGAGATAGCCGTAGCGCGCCTCGTCCTCGCGCGAGAGCACGCGGATCGGCAGGCCCGAGCGCTCGCGTGCGAGCTCGAGGAAGCGCTCGGCGTTGCGCGCGTCGCGGATCGCGCTCGTCGCGACGGCATCGACGGCACCGCCGTGCAGGCCGCTTGCCGCGCAGAACTGCGCGAAGACGTCGAGCGTCGCGAGCGCACGCGCGATCGGCTGCTCGCCTAGCTCGCCGCTCTTCGCGAGACCCTCGCCGATGCGCACCGGCTCGTAGATCTCATCGGTGCGCTTCCACCAGCCGTCGCCCGCGAGGAACACGACGAGCCGGAAGGAGTTCGAGCCGAGATCGATCACGGCGAGACGCTCGTCGGGCTTCACGGCGGCAGCGTATTGGCCGTGGCGGAGGGCTCAGGCGATCATCGGCGCCGGGCCAGTCAGCGGTAGCTCGGCCTCGGCCCAGGCGGGGTTGACAGTCGGCTCCGGTGAGGCTTGACAGCCGGCTCAGGCCGGAGCGTCGTCGGCCGACGCGAGCACGCGCATGTGCTCGGCGACGCTCGTGATGCTCAGCAGGCGCTGGACCTGCGGCGAGCCCGGCGTGATCGCGAACTCCTGGCCGCGCGCGCGCGATTTCTCCTGAGCGAGCAGAATCACGCGCAGCCCCGTCGAGTCGACGAACTTGAGCTCGTCGAGGTCGAGCACGAGCAGCGGCGCAGCCGCGATCTCGGCGCCCTCGAGCGCGCGTTCGAGAATCGCCGAGCTGGCGAGATCGAGTTCGCCGTTGAGTCGCAGCACGACGCGATCGTCTTTGCCTTTCGCGTCGACCTGCAGGTGCTCCTGAGCGCCCACGAGAGCATCGTACACGTCTTTTTCGGATCCCTGCACACGTTCGCCGGGCACGAGCCAATCCTCTCCGGGTCCGATCGCTGCCGGCCCCCGAGCGCAGTGGCGACGGCGTTACTCCGGCTCGCGCTCGGCGCGCCGGAAGAGCGGCGCGGCGAACCACAGCAGCGCGAACGGGATCGCGGCGAGACCGGCCGTCGCCGCCCCTGCGCCCGCGCCGAACAGCTTCGTCGTGACGAGCAGCAGGCTGCCGCACATCGCCAGCGCAAGGAACACGAGCCCCGCGATCGACACGCGGTTGGCGAGGAAGACGACATGACGCTTGTCGTCGTGGCGGAACAGCAGACGGTGGTACGCGGCCGGCGCGAGCGTGCAGACGGCGGCGAGCGTCGCGCACAGCAGCGTGACGAAGTAGACGCCGCGCAAGTACGGCCCGACGTGGGCGAAGCCCGTGTTGAACGGGACGATCAGGAGGAACGCGAACAGCACCTGCACGCCGGTTACGACGACGCGCAGCTCCCCCGTGATCTCGTCGAGGTTTCGATCCAGGCGCTGAAGCGGCGTCTCCGGGCGCCCGTCGCCCGCCGTCTGGCGATCAGCAGACATCTCGACTAGTGCGATACCCGCCGTGCCGCGGCGAATAACGAGCGCTCGAGAGACGCGTTTGGCCCCGATCGGCGGCGGGTACGAAAAACGCACTCAAGCCAGATCGAGTCGAAGGAGGAGAGATGCCACCTGCCGGCGTGAAGAAGGGCACCAAGCGAGCCCGCCAGTACGAGCACGTGCGCAAGAGCGAGCGTGAACAGGGCGCTTCGGAGAAGCGTGCCGAGGAGATCGCCGCACGGACGGTCAACAAGGAGCGCGCACGCAGCGGCGAATCGAAAACGAGCTCGAAGAGCTCGACCGAGGACATCTCCTCAGGCCGCCGCGGCGGCCTGCGATCGGGTAAAGCCGGGCCGCGCGGACGCACTCGCGAGCAGCTCTACGCCGAGGCGCGCAGCCTCGGCATCGACGGTCGCTCGAGCATGAACAAGGCGCAGCTGCGGCGAGCTGTCGACAACAAGAAGCGCTGAACGGCTCGCAAAGCGCCTAAGCGGCTTCGCTGCTGACGGCTACGCGCATGTGCACACGGACGATCGTGCCGTCCGGGCTGGAGCGAACCTGCACGAGGTCGCACAGGTGGTGGACGAGCCACAGCCCGCGACCGCCGTGCTGGTCGACCGGCGGCGGCAGGCGCCCGACGAGCGGGTCGTCGATGAAGCCTCTGTCGCGGACGTCGCAGACGAGCGCGCCGGGCTCGTTCCAGATCCGCAGCGTCCCCCCTCCGCCGCCGTACTGCACGCTGTTCGTAACGAGCTCGTTGATCGCCAGCACGAGATCTTCGCGAGCGCCTTCGGCAAGGCCCGCTTCGGCGCCGCACCTGGCCACGAGGCTGCGCACGGCGCCGAGGCCGTGTGCGGTGTAGGCGAGTTCCTCGCGCTCTGACGGCGGGCTCGGCAGCGAGCCGTTGAACGGCCCCGGAGCCCGGTGCAGCGGCAGGTATGCGCGGTTGCGGCGGCTGATCCCTTCGTGCATCACGGCAGGGTGCGTCAGCCGCGCCGCGTCGATCGTCTCGGCGTCGAGCGCAGCAAGGTCGTAAGGGCACAGCAGGCGCCAGCGCGGGCCTTGCGCAAAGGCCTCGTTCAGCAGCGCCTCGTGGCGCTGCGACTCGTCGATCTCAGCGCGCGAGCGCCCGGCCCAGATCGGTTCGCCGACGCCGCGCAGCGCGCACCCCGAAGCCGCGTGCCTGGCGAGGAACTCGCGCCACGCTCCGATCACACGGCCCGGGTTGCGCCCGAGCTCGTGCATGTCGAGGAACTCGACCTCCCCGGCGCGCGCGCCGAGCGCTCGCTCGAGTAGCTCGGCCCGCTGCGGCGCGACGGCGACAAGCACCGGCTCATCTGCGTCGAGTCCTTCAACGACGAACGGCAACGTGCCCTGCAGAAAGCCGTCCTCGCCTTCGTAGAAGAGGGCTTCGTGCCGGAATGAGTCCTCCACGAGAGCGACTTTGACAGCTCCCGCGGAGGAGGACTCCCTCATCCCTGGTTCAACCGTTGCGAATTCCACGTGGTCTGGGCCGTCCTCTAACGCCCGTACCAACGCCGTCCGCCGCCGTCTGCGACGCCGCCGACGAAGAAGCCGATCAGCCACAGCAGCACGGCGATGATCAGCACATACCAGAGCACGTGCGCAGCGAAACCGAGACCCCCGAAGATGGCCAAGATGAGCACTAGTGCGATCAGGGCAGCCATGTGTTGTTCCTCCTTGTCAAAAGCCCAGGCGCGGTTGCTCTGGGCGCTTGATCGGGTCTACCCCTTCTCATCGGCCGTCAATCCGATCCTCGGCAGCGCCGTCGGCCGGCTACATGCCCACCCACCCCCACTGGACGCCTGTTTTCGACTGCAAGCAGCGGGTAGGCCAATCGCAGAGGGCAAACCAGACAGATTGGAGGTCATCCGATGTCAGATCAGCTGAGAGGCAAGAAGATCGCGTTCCTCGTTGCGCAGGAGGGCATCGAGGAGGTCGAGCTGACCGAGCCGTGGAAGGCCGTCGAGCAGGCCGGCGGCGAGCCGGTGCTGATCGCGCCCGAAAGCGGCGAGGTGCAGACGTTCGAGCACCTCGACAAGTCGAAGACGTATTCCGTCGATGAGACGCTCGCCGACGCGGACCCCGACGACTACGACGGCGTCGTGCTGCCCGGCGGGGTCGCGAACCCCGACCAGCTGCGCACCGAGTCGCGCGCGATCGAGTTCCTGCAGAAGCTCTTCGCCGCCGGCAAGCCCGTCGGCGTGATCTGCCACGGGCCGTGGACGCTCGTCGAGGCCGATCTCGTGCGCGGCCGCACGATCACCTCGTGGCCGTCGCTGCAGACCGACATCCGCAACGCCGGTGGCAACTGGATCGACGAGGAAGTCGTCGTCGATCAGGGGCTCGTGTCGAGTCGCAATCCCGACGACCTGCCCGCGTTCTGCGCGAAGATCGTCGAGGAGTTCGCCGAGGGCAAGCACGACGTCGCCCACGCCGGCGCCACCGCCGAGGCGTAGTGGGCGGGCGCCGCGCGCTCGGCCTGTACGCCTGCGCCGGCGCGAGCGTTGAAGAGCCGACGCACGGCGGCAGGTCGCAGGCCAGACCGGCCGCCGCAGGGCGCGGGGCAAGACCGTCCGCGCAGTCAGGAAGCCGGCGCGGCGCCTGCGGCAGCGTGGGCGCCGCCGCTCGGCCCGTCCGCCGGCGGCGACCCGCCGGCCGTAAGCGGCTTGGCGATGTCCTCGAGGCTGCGCCGCTCGGCGTTGATGCCGAACGCGAGCTCCGCGATTCCGCCGATGATCATCATCACCGCACCGAGACCGAGCGCGAGGAACACCTGGTCATAGCTTTCGGTGTTGATCAGCCGGCTGAAGACCTGTGGCCCGATGACGCCGCCGATCGCCGTGCCGACGGCATAGAAGACCGCGATGCACAGCGCGCGCGTCTCCATCGGGAACACCTCAGAGACCGTCAGGTACGCGGCGCTCGCGCCGGCCGAGGCGAAGAAGAAGACGACGCACACGCAAGCTGTGAAGGAGATGTCGTCGAGCTGGTGTTCCTTGAACAGCAGCCCCGTGATGATCAGCAGCACACCCGAGAGCAGGTACGTGCCGGCGATCATCGGCTTGCGCCCGATGATGTCGAACAGCGGGCTGAGCAGCAGCGCGCCGGCGAAGTTGCCGGCCGCGAATACGGCGAGGTAATACGGGACGTTGCCCGACGGCGTGTGGAAGTACAGGTTGAGCAGGTTCGCGAAGCCGAACAGGATCGAGTTGTAGAGGAACGCCTGGCCGACGAACAGCGCCAAGCCGAGAACCGTCCGCCGCGGGTACATCGTCACGACCGAGCGGATGATCGTCAGCAACGGGATAGTGCGTCGCTGGCGGACCTCGAGCGGCTCCCCCTGCGGCTCCGGCAGCGGCTCGCCCGTCTGCTCTTCGACCGTCTTTTCGATTTCGCCGACGATCTTCTCGGCCTCCTCCTCGCGACCGTGGATGAACAGCCAGCGCGGGCTCTCGGGCACGTTGCGCCGCACGAGCAGCACCGCGAGCCCGATCACGGCGCCGAGCACGAACGACAGCCGCCAGCCGAGGTTCGTCGGGAAGATGTTCGTGTTGAGCATCAGCACAGCCAGCAGCGAGCCGCCGATGCCGCCGAGCCAGTAGCTGCCGTTGATCGACACGTCGACGCGCCCGCGATGGTTCTTCGGGATCAGCTCGTCGATCGCCGAGTTGATCGCCGAGTACTCGCCGCCGATCCCCATGCCCGTGAGGAAGCGCACCGCGAAGAACCAGCCGGTAGAGAACGACAGCGCCGTCAACAGCGTCCCGAGCAGGTAGATCGAGAGCGTGATCATGAACAGCTTCTTGCGACCGAAGCGATCGGTCAGCTGGCCGAAGACGATCGCGCCGAGACAGGCGCCGAGGATGTACAGCGACGCCGCCCAGCCCGACAGGTCGCCCTTCGAGATGCCGACGCCCGCGCCGTGTTCGGCGACCCGGCCGGAGATCGACCCGACGACGTTTACCTCGAGCCCGTCGAGAATCCACGCCGTGCCGAGGCCGAGGACGATCAGCCAATGAAACCGCGACCACGGCAGGCGGTCGAGCCGCTCCGGGATCGTCGTGCGGATCGTCCCCGTCTCAATCTCCCCGTCCCGCATGCTTCCTCCCGTCGCCGCTTGGCTCGCACCCGCATTTCGCACGCGCGGGGACGGCTGCAGAAGCGCTCCCCGCGAGTGGCGATAGGACTTGAGTACCCGCTTGCAGAGGCGGCCAAAACCTGCCGGCAGCTCCCCGCCGGCGAGACCCCGAACGACGAACGAAAAAACTTTTAGAAAAAGATGTTTAGGACCGCAGGCACGGGGCAAACCGGGTCTGGAGTTGTCCTCCCTCAGGCGGTGATCGCTACCCCCGGCGGTCACCGCCTATTTTTGTCCGCTGCGCCGTGACTTCGGCAGGGGACGCAACCGGGGTCCGGTCGGGCGCGTCGCCGCTCAGCGGCTGTCGCGCAGCAGCAGCGCGAGCGTCTCCGAGGAGCCGTCGCTCGCCACGCGGCGATCGTCTGTGAGCTTCTCGATCACCGGCCCTGCACCGGCGTGTGCGTGCGCGATCACCTGTTCGGCGCTGCCCGCGAGCAGCGGCCCGACGCGCAGCTCGAGCTCGCGCGGATTCACGGCGAGGACGACGTTCATGTGCTCGCCCGTGCTCGACTCAAACGACTGCGAGACGAGCGCGTCGGCGACGATTTCGGCGTCTGAGATCCGGTCCGTCGTGAAATGCGCACGCGCCGCGAGCACGCAGACGACGCGCGGCAGCACCTTGCCCGCGAGCGCGCTCGGAGCGAGCGCAACGCCCGAGGTCGTCGCGAGCTCCTCGCTCGTGAGCATCAGCGGCTCGAAGCCGGCCTTCGAGATCTGCTCGAGCCGGCTCGCGTTCGGCGTCGCGAACTCCATCCGAACCTCCGTGCCGCCGCCTGCGACGTCCTTGAACTCGACCCGCGGAGCAAGCGCCTGGATGATCGACATGCCGATGCCGAGCGCGTCCTCCTCCGCCCCGCGAATGTGCGGCTTGATCCCCTTGCCGTTGTCGCGGACGACCACTTCGACGGCGTCCGCCGTGAGATAGAGCTCGATCTGCATCGGCCCCTCGGCGCCGTCGTAGGCGTGCAGCACGACGTTGTTGCACGCCTCCGTGACGGCCGTGCGGATGTCGTTGAGCTCGACGCCGTCGACGCCGACCGTGTCCGCTAGCCCGCTCAGCGTCTCGCGCACGAGCAGCACGTTCTCCGGTTGGTTCGAGAGCGTCAGACAGACATTCGGAGCGTCATCCGCCATCAGCGCACAGTGCCTCTCGCCTGCCGACGACCGAAGGTTCCAGTCCCACGCGTGATCGGCAGTCTGTGTGCTCTTCGACGTCTAGCTCTTCGAGTCCGTCATCGCACGCAGCTGGTCGAGCGAGCGGCGCAGCAGCCGCGAGACCTGCATCTGCGAGATGCCGATGCGCGTCGCGATCTCGGTCTGCGTCAGATCCTCGACGAAGCGCATCCGCAGGATCTCGCGCTCGCGCTGCGGGATTCGCCCGAGCACCGCGCTGACGGTCGCGTCGAGCTCGACGAGCTCGTAGCGCTCGTCCTCCTTGCCCATCGCATCGCCGTACGACGTCGATTCGTCCGTCGCGCCCGGTCGCGGAGCGTCGAGCGAGAGCGACTCGTAAGCCTGGATCGCCTGGAGCGCGTCGATCACTTCGGCGATGCTCAGCTCGAGGTATTCGGCGAGCTCGTTGACCGTCGGCGCGCGGCCGTGCGAGTTCGCAAGGCGCTCCTGCGCATCACGAACCTTCAGCGCGCGTTCCTGCGAGCCGCGCGGAACGTGCACCGACCAGCCTGCGTCGCGGAAGTGGCGGCGCATCTCGCCGAGGATCGTCGGGACCGCGAAGGACGCGAACGGGTGGCCCATGTCCGGGTCGAAGCGGTCGAGCGCCTTGAGCAGGCCGAGCGACGCTACCTGCAGCAGATCCTCGAACGGCTCAGACGAGCGGTCGTAGCGGCGCGCGAGGCTGCGCGCAAGCGGCATGAAGCGACGGACGAGGTCTTCGCGCGCCGTCGGGTCGCCAGCTTGGTGGCGCTCGAAGAGCGCCGCATCGTCGTGTCCCCCCGGAGCATGGCCCGGTTTGCGAGTGGCCGTTGAACGCGCCATGGTCGAAAGCGTCATGTTCGGTCCTCCAGTCGGTTCGCTTGCAGGTCTCCGACTTGCTGCTCCCCCTAACTTTACTACTCACACCCCAGGAGCGTTCGGTCGCTTGGAACTACTACTTCGCCCATCCCATCGCTTGGGCCTTCTTTACGTGCCAATCCACTACCCGGCTCACGGAAACCCAAACATCGTCCAGCGAAGTTTTTCTTGCATCGAGGTGACCATGACGAGGCCTCGCCGTCTCGCGCGACTCGACGGACTCGGCCGGTCGCTCCTCATGCGGACGCTCGTTTTGGCTCTGCGATGCGCGATTGCGGCATGACGTTGGGGTTTGGGTAGGCCGGCGGCCATTTGGGCAGGCGGGGCCCATCAAGCCGGATACGCGGAGTGTCTCGAGGCATCGCACCAGCGCATGGCGACCGGTAGCAAGTGCCGTACGTAACAAGCGCGAAGATCTCGTAACGTCGAGCGGCGGGCGCTGCCCTGCCAACATCAGTCCATGAAAACCCACGCTCGCGCGCAGGCGAGGTCGCGCTCGGCGCTCTGCGCCGCGGCGCTGCTGCTCGCAGCGTTGTCCGTCGGCGCCTGCGGCAAGGGATCGCACCACACCACGCCGGCCGGCTCCGCGAAGGGCATCGAGGGCGCCGGCGTCGCCGCCTCGTCGGTCACCGTGATCGAAGGCTGGGCGAACGCGCTGCGCGAAGGGCACACTCGACGCGCTGCCGCTTACTGGGCGCACCCGAGCGAGATGGTCAACGGGCCAGATGAATCCGGGCGCTTGACCCTGATCCACATTCGCAGCGAACACGACGCCTTGCTCGCCGACGAATCGCTCTCGTGTGGGGCGACGCTGCACGCGACGACGCGCGATGGCAAGTACGTTCGCGCGATCTTCCTGCTTGGCCTGCGCAGCGGCGCCGGCGCGAGCAAGAGCGGCTGCAGTGGCCCTGCGAGCGTCGACTTCCAGGTACACGACGGGCACATCGTGCGCTGGCTGCGCGCGCCCGTCGCAGGCGGCGCGACGCCGCCTCCCGCCGGCGAAGCCGGCGGCGCCGCGGGATCGCAGTCCGTCTGAGCGTCAGGTGCGCTCTGGCCAACCTGTAACCGAGAGGCGACGTCGCCGGCCAGCCGGTCCGCGGCAATTAGCTCTTGGAGAAGTCCGGCAGCACGAGCGCGCCGTCGTCGGCGAGCGTGAAGCCGGGGTTGTGCGCGATCTCCCACGCGTGGCCGTCGGGGTCGAGGAAGATGCCCGCGTAGCCGCCGTAGAACGTCGTCGCCGGCGCTCGCGTGACCGTCGCACCGGCGCGCTCGGCCGCTGCGATCAGCGCGTCGACTTCGTCGTTCGAGCGGACGTTGTGCGCGAGCGCGATGCCGTCGAAGCCGCCGCCTGCGCGTCGCTCGAGGCCGCAGTCGGCCGCGAGCTTCTCGTTCGCCCACAAGACGACCGCGAGGCCGCCGGCCTGGAAGAAGAGCGTCTCTTGTACTTCTTGCCCGCTCCAGCCGAGCGCTTCGTAGAACTCGCGCGAGCGCGCGAGGTCGTCGACGCCGATCGTTATCAGGCTTACACGCTGGTCCATCGCGCGAGCTTATAGCCGCGGAGTAGGCCCATGAAACGTCGCGGGTACGCGGGCGGCCCGTTAGGGAAATCACCGCCCCTATCAACGTCGCGGCGGCAACCCTGGACCGCGCAAATCTAGATCCTCACCCGTACCTCGCCCACTTCGTCCTCGGCGATCTCGGGGAAACCTTCACGTACTGATCTCCCGGAGCCCGTCCCATGTTGCAAACCGTGCGAGGTCCTTGCGCTCCGCTACGATGCCGCGAAACCCGCGACCCCCAAAGGGGGCTGATGACTCTGCACCGATCCACGTCCTTGGCGCGCCTCCCTGCCACGATGCTCGCCGCGGGGATCGCCACGCTCGCGTTCACGCAGGGCGTCGTGGCCGCGCAGCCAGTAGCGCGCGCCGCGACGACGTGCACGTCCCCGAAGTACCCGGGGACCGGCTACTTCACGTCGCTCTCCGTTTCCGGCACGAGCTGCGCTACCGGGCGCAAGCTCGAGTTCGCTTACTACCGCTGCCGGCTCAAGCACGGAGCGGCGGGGAGATGCACGAGCACGGTCGAAAGCTTCAAATGCAGCGAAAAGCGCGAGTCCATCCCGACCGAGATCGATGCGCGCGTAACGTGCATCCGTCGCAACGAAAAAGTTGTGCACTCGTATCAGCAGGACCTGTAGTAGTTCGGCGCGTACGCGGCAGAGGGACAGATGATCCGGTTCGGGAGCCGGGCGGTTGCCGCGGAGCCTGACGCTCGCCATGATTTGGAACCCCGCGTCACGCGGGGTTCCAAGGCGTGATGAGCGTGCGTACCGCGCGAAGCAGATAGGGGCCCAGCGTGTTCGCGTAGACGAGGGTGAGATGGCTGGAGTCCCGGTACACCAGTACGCCGCCGATCACGGGAAAGCAGAGCCGGCGACCACAGAAGTAATGAGTCATGTCGATCACCTGCACGCGCGGCGAGTGCAGCTCCTGTGCGGCGATGACTGCGGGGTCGGGCTTGAGCGCGAATCTGCGTTGCTCGGCGCATCGCCTGCCCGCGTCGCGGTGCTTCGCAACCGCCCGTTCTACACACGCTATGACAAGGGCGTAGTTGACCGGGTTGTCGCGGATCACCACGATGTGCCTGACGCTCGGCGGAAGCGCAGCCCACGTAGCGATATAGCCGGCAGCCGCCACTGCGCTTTCGCGCGCGCCATGCGGAACCACCACGGGCTCTGCCTTGTCGACGCTGAACATCGTTTCGACTTCGGGATGCGTCCAGAACCATTCGATTGCCCCTTGGTGCCAGCTCGCGCACCCGGCGCTAGTTGGTCTGACGTCCTGTACGGCGGCGCTCGAAAACGGGCAGCCGGACATGGTTATGGAAATCCCCTGCCAGCCCAGCGCCGCGTCAACCACTGCCATTGAGGCACGCCAGTGATTCGCGTGACTGTTGCCAACCAACGCGACCACCGGATGCGAAGGAGCTGGGGGTGCGCCGAAGCCGCACACGTTGAGCGCCGGTTCGATTGGCGTACAAAGAGCGTTAGGCGTCAGGACTGCTTCGATTGGAGAAGGCACGAGGAGATGGGTGAGCGCGGGGTTGTGGCAGGGGTGGAGCGGGTCACGCGATGCCGCGCCGAAGCAACGCGGAGGCGACGCGGGGAGCGGCGTGCCGAACGCTCCGGCTGAGAACTCGAACGTAGCGCAGGCGCCCACGAGGACGAGGACGTAGAGCACAGGCCGGGTCATCTCGAGCGCACGAGTCCAGAACCGTCGGACGCAGGTTCGATCTGCGGCAGTCAGCGCCCGCTGTCGCACCGCGCGCGCAGAACCGCCTGCCGCCCCCATCTCCTCCGCTTGGTCCCGCCCTCTTCTTGGCAAATCACTCACCGAACTACCCGCCTGAAGCAGTGCGAATCGCATCTAGTCGCCCGCATCCGGCGGCTAAGTACGTTGAGCAGCGCGGTAAGAGGCGACCGGGACCTGCTCGTTCGCCGCTTCCGCAGCGACAAACGCGGGGGCTTTGGCACGCCAGCGAGGCGCACGATGGTGTCGAAGGCCACAACGTACCGCTGCAGCAGCCCGGACCCGTCGACGCCGCAGCCTGGGTGGATGGCTGCTTTGTGGGCGTCGCACGGTCAAGACATGGTAGTTGGTAGGCGCCCTCCTCCTAGATGGGGACGGCTGCCGGGGCACCGCACGTGGGACAATCAGAGCGGCCACCAGCCTGGCCCGCGGACTGCTGGGAGACGATGACACGCTTCGCTGCGCCGACGCCGGTAGGCTCCTCCGCGGCGACGAGGGATCCGGCCACGTCGTCCTGCCCGACTGCTGGGTGCCGTCGCACTCGTACGGACACGCGTTAGCTCTCTCTTGCTCGCCTCGCTCTTGCTCGCAACCATCACACGACGCCACGCCACGGGTTCGGTCCTGGGCATCGCGGCGGCATGCGCGATCGCTGCATTCACGAGCGCGCCGGCTGCCCGTGGTGCAGGGTTGCCAGCTCCGGCAGTTGTCGTCCACGCGCTTGGCGGAGATATCGCCCGTCCCGCCGTCGGCTGGCCCGAATAGGAGCGGCGGCAATCCGTGCTGTTTCCAACGATTCAGTTCGCGATCTTCTTCCCGATTGTCCTCGTCATCTCGTGGGCACTGATGCCCAAACCGAGACTTTGGAAGCCGTTCATCCTCGCGGCGAGCTACGTCTTCTACGCCTCCGCTGGCTGGAAGTTCATCTTCCTGCTCGCGGCAGCGACGGCGGTCAACCAGTCCGCGGCGATATTGCTCCATCGGACCGACGGCGAGCGCCAACGGCGGTGGATCGTCGCTGCCACTGTCGGCATCGACCTCGGCATCCTCGGCATCTTCAAGTACTACTCGTTCTTTGCGCAACAGTGGGCAGACGTAGCCAGCGGCTTCGGAGCGGGCTCGACGTTGCCCCTGCTGACGATCGCGCTTCCCGTCGGTGTCAGCTTCTTCACGTTTCAGGCGATCTCCTACGTCGTGGACGTGAAGCGGCGCCACGTCGAGCCCGCAGGAACCCTGGACTTCGCGGTCTATCTCAGCTTCTTCCCGCACCTCGTCGCCGGCCCGATCGTACGCGCCAGGGAGTTTCTGCCGCAGCTGAAGGAGCCACGCGACCCCAACCGCGTCGCCGTCAGCTCCGGGATCTCGTTGATCGCGCTCGGACTCGTCAAGAAGGTGGTGATCGCTGACTACATAGCCCGCGTACTCGTCGACCCCGTGTTCGCGGTGCCGCGCGCCTATGGGGGCCCCGACGTTCTGCTCGCCGCGTACGGCTTCGCCGCGGAGATTTACTGCGACTTCTCCGGCTACACCGACATGGCAATCGGCCTCGCGTTGCTCCTCGGCTACGTGTTCCCGCAGAACTTCCGCAGTCCATATCGCGCAACGGGGTTCCGCGACTTCTGGCGGCGTTGGCACATGACGCTGTCCCGGTTCCTGCGAGACGACCTCTATATCCCGCTCGGCGGCAACCGAGGGGGCAGATTGCTGACCTACCGCAACCTGATGATCACGATGGTGCTCGCCGGGCAGTGGCATGGTGCCGCATGGACGTTCGTGCTGTGGGGCGCGTTCAATGGCCTCGGCCTCATCACTGAGCACGTGATCAAAGGCCGCTTCCACTTCCCCGCGTGGCTGCGCTGGCTTGTCACTTTCCACCTCGTCGTCTTCGGCTGGATCATCTTCCGCGCGCAGAGCCTCGGCGACCTTGGCACCCTGCTCTCCCGTTTCACCGTGTGGACCCGGCCAACGTTGCTGAGCGCGACCGTCGTCGCGGCGATCGCGATTACCGTGGGCGCGCAACTTCTGCCGACAGACTGGGTCGAACGTCTCCAGGTCCGCGTTGAGTCACGGCGGCCGGTCCTCCTCGGAGTCGGCCTGGCCGTCGTCATTGCACTCGTTGCGGCTACGGTTCCCAGCCAGGGCGTGCCCCCATTCATCTACTTCCGCTTCTAGGCAATGGCAAACCGACGCGACGATAGCCTCATGAACCGCTTCGACGAGGCGGGCCTGCGCCGCTTTCGGGCTCGCGAAGGCGTCGCCGCGATCCTCATCTGCGCCATCCTGCTCGTGATATTCCAAGGGCCGTCGGTCCTCAAGGCCGGCCACGAGATGAATTCCGGGATCGGCCGCGACGCGGTGCTCGCCGTTGGCAAGCCGAGCAACTGGATCGCGCGCAAGCTCCCGTTCGTCGAGGTCGCGAACACGGGCACAACCTGGCTGAACCCCGAACCGAATCTGTCCGGTCCTGGCGGATTCAAGAACACGAAGGGACTGGCTGCCGGACAGGTTCCGCCCGTAACGACGACTGCGTTCCGAACCGAGGAACTCGGCGAAGCCGCGCCACCGAAGCGCCGCCTGCGCACGCTCCTTGTCACGGGAGACTCAATGTCGCAGCCGCTAGATAGCGACTTGGCCGAAGACCTCATCCCGAAGGGTGTCCGCGTAGTCCGCGACCCTCACATCGGTACCGGGATCTCCACGACGTTCGTCGTCGACTGGGGCACGCTGTCCACGCAGCAAGTCAAGAAGTTCCATCCGAGCGCCGTGGTCGTCTTCATCGGCGCGAATGACGGCTTCCCGATGGAAGGGCCGGAAGGTCATGACGTGGCCTGCTGCGGCGCGGCATGGGCCGCGATCTACGCGAACCGCGTACGCCAAATCATGAACACCTACCGTCAGGCAGGCGCGGCACACGTCTACTGGATCATGCTCCCCGCCCCTCGCGACACCGCCCGCGCGCGCATCGCGCGCGTCGTGAACGCCTCGGTAAACGTCGCCGCTCAGCCCTGGGCGTCGCAGATCCAGGTCATCAACACGGTGCCGATCTTCACGCCCGGCTTTGCCTATCGCGACGCGATGAGCGTGGACGGAAAGCAGGAAATCGTCCGCGAGGCCGACGGCATCCACCTCAACGAAGCTGGCTCTAGTCTGCTCGCCCGGTATGTGCAGGAAGACCTCGAGCAGAACTTCATCTACTAACTGAGGAATCCGCGAATCCCGCCGGCACGGCGTACCGAGACATCGCCACGATGCCGCGAACATCATGGGTGTATGGGCCCGCCAGGACTTCGAACCTGGGACCAATCGATTATGAGTCGACTGCTCTAACCAACTGAGCTACGGGCCCTCGCGCTGTCGGCTGGCGCCTCGAGCGCGACCGGCCAGAGACCGGCCAGCAGAAGCTACCAGCGCGATGTGGAATGCTCACGGCGGCCGTTCGTGGGGATGGCTGCGCGGCTCACTGGCGAGCGGCGAACAAGCGAACTAAGGGGCGAGAGATGGCGGAGCGGGCGGCGATCGTGACGGGCGCATCGAGCGGTATTGGGCTGGCGATCGCGAGGGTGCTGGGCGAGGAAGGATTCGGGATCACGATGGCCGCGCGGCGCGCGGAGAAGCTCGAGGGCGCGGTCGCGGGGCTCGCGGCGGACGGCTTCGACGTGCACGGCGTCGCGGCGAACGTCGCGGACGAGGCGGAGATCCAGAAGGTCGTCGCTGCGCACCGCGAGAAGTACGGGCGCCTCGATGTGCTCGTCAACAACGCAGGCGTCGGCATCGGCGGCGTCGTCGGCGAGATCCAGACGAAGCATCTCGACATGCAGCTCGACATCAACCTGCGCTCGATCGTGCTGTTCTACCGCGAGACGGTCGGCATGCTGCAAGAGGCCGCTGCGGAGCACAAAAACGTGCTCGTCGTCAACACTTCGTCGATCTCGGGCAAGCGCGCGGAGGGCTGGCTGTCGATCTACTCGGCGACGAAGCACGGCGTCGTCGGCTGGACGGAAGCGATGAACAAGGAACTCGGCAAGCAGGGGATCAAGTCGACGGCGCTGTGCCCGGCTTTCGTCGACACGCCGATGACGGACTTCGTCAAGGGACAGGTCGCGGCGGAGGAGATGATCACGCCGCAGGACATCGCCGAGTCGGTGCGCTACCTGCTGAAGACCTCGCCGGCGTGCGTCGTACCGGAGATCATGTTCATGCGGCCGGGCGACGCGCTCTAGCGCAGGACGCCGATCGCGAGGGCACGCGGCTCAGCCGCGCGCGGGGATGGGTGAGGCAGCTCTCGCTCGCTCTCCCGCGCGCCGGCGTCTGCGCCGAAAATCCGCCGGAGGCGTCTCCGTCTGCGCGTGACGACTATCTCGCCGGCCGGATCGCGCTGCTCACGCTCGCGGCGCGCGACTACGTGACGGTGCTCGTCGATCGCGCGGTGCAGATCGATGCCGGCGTCTTCGATCAAGCTTGCTTCGAGTTGTCTTATGAGAATCGATCTCTCGCGTCGCGTCGCGGCCCGCGCATGGCGGCCGGCGTGCGTGAAGCGGTCCCATGCTCGCGCGAAGGAGAGGAAGTTCGTGCGCCCGCCACGGCGGTGCGCGGCGAGCATCGGGCAGACGCCACCGTGAGCGTCGGTGTAGGCGCCGACGATGATCCGCTCGGCGTCGCGCACCCCGTCGAGCATCGCCTCGCGCGTGACGAGCGGTAGGCAGTCGATCGTCAGCCGCAGATCGTCGATCCTGCGGCTGGAGGAATGGCGGCGAGATCCCATAGGGTGTGCGTCTGCCGGGGGCGCAGTGCTCCGCGGCGAGCGTGCGGCCAAGCGTAGGCCGGGCGTCTCAGCAGCGCAACGAAACCCTCCGGCTGAAAGGAAACTTGCACATGAAGCTCGGCGTGCACATCGGCTATTGGGGCCTCGGCCTCAGCTCGGAGGATCAGCTCAGGATCGTCCAGGAGGCGGAGCGCTTCGGCTACGACTCGGTCTGGGCAGCGGAGGCTTACGGCTCGGACACGGCGACGGTGCTCGGCTGGCTCGCCGGACAGACCTCGACGATCAAGCTCGGCTCAGGGATCTTCCAGATGCCGGGGCGCTCAGCAGCGATGACGGCGATGACGGCGGCGACGATCGACCAGCTCTCAAACGGGCGGATGCTCTGCGGGATCGGCTCCTCTGGCCCACAGGTCGCAGAGGGCTGGCACGGGCAGCGCTTCGCGAAACAGCTTCAGCGGACGCGTGAGTACGTCGCGGTCGTGCGCATGGCGCTCGCGCGCGAGCGCGTCGAGTTCCACGGCGAGACGCTCGAGCTGCCGCTGCCGGACGGCCCGGGCAAGGCGCTGAAGCTGACGATCTCGCCGGTGCAGGAGCAGATCCCGATCTACCTCGCCGCGATCGGCCCGAAGAACACGGCGCTCGCGGGCGAGATCGCCGACGGCTGGATCCCGACGCTGTTCTCGCCTGAGCACGTCTCAGAGCTTCGCCCGCTGCTCGAAGAAGGCGCCGCGCGCTCGGGCAAATCGCTCGAGAACTTCGACATCGCGCCGACGGTGAGCCTGTGCATCACGGACGACCTCGAGAGCGCGCGCAACACGATGCGCCCGTTCGTCGCGCTGTACGTCGGCGGGATGGGCTCGCGCAAGCAGAACTTCTACAACCAGCTCGTACAGCGCTACGGCTACGAGGCCGAGGCGCAGACGATCCAGGACCTCTACCTCGAAGGCAAGCGCGAGGAGGCGATGGCGGCGATCCCGGATGCGCTGATCGATCAGGTCTCGCTGTGCGGCCCGAAGGACGTCGTGCGCGAGCGCCTCGCGGTCTACCGCGACGCGGGCGTCGGCACGCTCGGCGTCACGCCGACGGCGTTCGGCGCGGACGAGCGACTCGAGCAGCTCGAGCTGCTCGCCGAGCTCGCCGCCTGACGCGACGCGCCGTGGCGGAGAGCGCGCCAGCGGCTCGCGCGGCGGCGGAGAGCGCGCCGGTGCCGAGAAGGCTGCTGCTCGGCGCCTTCGGCGACCCCGGCCACGCGTTTCCGATGATCGCGCTCGGCCGCGCGCTCGTCGCGCGCGGGCACGACGTGACGCTGCAGACGTGGGCGCGCTGGCAGGAGCACGTCGAGGCCGAGGGGATGACGTTCGCCAAGGCGCCCGAGTATCAGGTCTTCCCGCAAGGCCCTGAGCCGCTCGACTTCTACGAGGCAGTCGTGCACGCGACGCGCGACACGCAGCCGCTCGTGCGCGAGCTGCGCCCGGACGCGGTCGTCGCCGACATCCTCACGCTCGCGCCGGCGCTCGCGGCCGAGCTCGAGGGCGTGCCGCGCGCGACGCTGATCCCACATGTCCACCCGCAGACCGAGCGCGACTTCCCGATCTGGTCGCTCGGCGCGCGCCTGCCGCGCAGCGCTCTCGGGCGCGCGTTCTGGCGCCGCGCGCAAGCGCCCGTAGACCGCGGGCTCGAGCTCGGGCGCGTCGAGCTCAACGAGACTCGCGCGCGCGTCGGGCTCGCGCCGCTCGCGCACGTCCATGGCGGGATCAGCCGCGAGCTCGCGCTCGTCGCGACGTTCCCGCAGCTCGAGTATCCGCGCACGTGGACGCACAACGCGCACGTCGTCGGCCCGCTGATGTGGGAGCCGCCGACGGCCGACGTCGAGCTGCCGCCCGGCGATGCGCCGCTCGTGCTGATCGCGCCCTCGACGGCGCAAGACGCCGAGCACGAGATGCTGAGCGCCGCGCTGCGCGGCCTTGCCGACGCGCCCGTGCGCGTGCTCGGTACGTGGAACCGGCGCCTTCCCCCCCGGCCGCTCCCGGTTCCGGCGAACACGCGCCTCGTCGAGTGGGTCTCCTACTCGCGCACGATGCCGCGCTGCGACGTCGTCGTCTGCCACGCCGGGCACGGCACGCTCGCGCGCGCCCTATCGAACGGCTGCGCAGTCGTTGCGACACCTGCCGTCGGCGACATGAACGAGAACGCCGCGCGCCTCGAGTGGGCCGGCGCCGGCGTGCGCGTGCCGCGGCGCTTCATCTCACCGCGCGTGCTGCGGCTCGCCGTCGAACGCGCGATCGGCGACGAGACGATCAAAGCGCGCGCGCACGAGCTCGCCGAGTGGTCGAAGCAGCACGACTCGGGTGCTACGGCCGCGCGGCTCGTCGAGCGGCTCGCGGCGTGAACGAAGCTCCGGGGGTGGGACTCGAACCCACAACCGTTCGGTTAACAGCCGAATACTCTGCCAATTGAGCTACCCCGGATCACTGGCCTGGTCCGCTTTCGAGACCCGCTCCAGCGCTGCAGCTGGAATGGATACGGCCCCAGACTCGACCTCAGCATGGCAATTAGAGCACAGAAGCACGCACTTGCGAGCCTCCGCGCGAAGCGTCTCGAGCGACAGCGCGATCCCCTTCGCGTTGATTTCAATTCGCTTCTCGGCGGGCCGTACGTGATGGAAATGCAATGCGCGCATGTTCCCGCCGTAGCCGCAGATGCAGCAGGCTCCACCCGCCTCGCCGACGAGGAGCGCCTTCATCTTGCGCCGCCGGCGTGAGACGGCCTCCGCACGACATCGCCTGCAGCGGTAGTAGCCGCGACCGTCGAGCACAAATCCCGTCTCTCCGTGAAGACGACACGTCATCGTCGCGCTGACAAGGCCCGCGCGCTTCGCCTCGGCTGCGGCTTGCGACACGGGCCGGCCGGGCTCGTTCCGCGTCCTCATTCCGTATCTGCGCAGCCAGTGCCGAACGGTCGCCTTGCTCCGGTCGAGTCGCTCCGCGATTCCGGCGATCGACACGCCCGCTTCGATCAACGGCTCCAACTCGGCGCGCGCCAGACCTCCCCTCGGGCGATGCTTCGACCCGTTAGCTGCGGTGAGCCCATATTTGTCGGCCCAGTACGCCACGGTCGATTCGTGCCGCCCGAACCGCCGCCCGATCTCAGCCAGCGAAAGGCCTTGCTCGAGCAAACCCTCCAACGACTCGCGATCCATGCACCGTATTGTCTACAGCGCTTGGGACACAACCCTCTGCCGACACAGATAGCGCGCGCGGAGCCCTACTCGCGCTCCCCCGTCTCCTCCAACACCCGCCCATAAGCGCGATCGAACTGCCGCTTGACCTCGGCGCGCTGCCCGGCCAAGCCGCTGATCTCACCGCGCTGCTCCCCGCGCGCGCGCTGGATCTGGCGGTCGACGCGCGCGAGCTCGAGCTGCAGGCGCTGCGCCTCGAGCATCGCCGGGTGCGCCTCGTCGCGGCCGGCCTCGACGACGAGCTCGGCGAGCAGCCGCGTCAGCTCGGGATCGTCCTCGAGGCGCGCGCTCTCGCCCGGCACGGCGCCCATCGGTTCGCGCAAGTCGCCGGCGCGCAGGCGTGTCGCCGCGCGGCGCAGCAGCTCGCTCGAGAAGTGCTCGTCGATGTCGACGCTCGCGAGCATCTGCGCGCCGTCGTCGGGCGAGGCGATGCACAGCGCGAGGAACGCACGCTCCGCATCCTCGCGCCCCGACAACGGCTTCGGCCGAGCCCTCGCGCCGTTGGCCTGCCGCTCGCGCTCGCCCCCGCCCTGCCCCTGCTGCGCCCCGCCGCGGCGATCGCCTTTCGCCGCCGTCACGGGCGCGGGCGCGCTCGTCAGCCGCTGCTCGAACGCGCTGTCCTTCACCGCGAGGCGGCTCGAGGCCATCCGGATCAGCTCCATCCGCATCGCGCCCTCGCCGAGCTGCGCGAAGATCGGGCGCAGCTCGTCGATCATCCGGTCCTGGCCCTCCGGGCTCGAGTGGTCGCCGCTCGCGAGCACGCGTTCGACGCGAAAGCGCACGAACGGCACCGACGCCGTGACAGCCGCGCTCATCGCCTCCGCGCCGTCGCGCTGCAGCAGGTCGGCCGGGTCCGTTCCGGGCGGCATCGAGACGACGCGCAGCTCGAGCTTGCGCTTCGCCGCGAGCCCCGACGCGCGCAGCATCGCCTCCTGCCCGGCCGTGTCCGAGTCGAGCGCGAGCAGCACCGTCTGCGCCATCCGCGCGAGCTCGCCGACCTGATCGCCTGTCAGCGCCGTGCCCATCAGCCCGACGGCATTGCGCATCCCGGCCTGGTGCAGCGCGATCACGTCCGTGTAGCCCTCCGCGAGGATTACCGAGCCCGCGCGCGTCGCGTGCGAGCGCGCGAGGTCGGCGCCATAGAGGTGCAGACCCTTGTGGTAGACGTCATTGTCGGACGTGTTCAGGTACTTCGGTTTCTGTTCCTCGCCCATCGCGCGCGCGCCGAAGCCGAGCACGCGCCCGCGCACGTCCGTCAGCGGGAAGATGATCCGCGAGCGGAAGCGGTCATACGGCTGGCCGTTCTGCTTCGAGCGCTGCGCGAGGCCCGTCGCGTAGAGCTCCGCCTCGGAGAATCCACCGCGGCGCGAGGCCAGCAGCACGCGATCCCACGCGCTCGGCGCATAGCCGACGCGAAACTCGCGCAGGATCGCCTCCTCGAGGCCCCTGCCCGCGAGGTAGTCGCGCGCCGCCTTCGCCTCGCTCGACTCCCACAGGTAGCGCTCGTAGTAGGCCGTCGTGCGCTTCAACAGCTCGAGCAGCCGCTCGCGGCGCTTGCGCTTCTCTTCCGCGCGCGGGTCCTCCTGCTCGCGCTGCAGCTCGACGCCGTAGCGCTCCGCAAGCAGCTCGAGCGCGCCTTTGAAGTCGACGCCTTCGGTCTCCTGCACGAACGAGAACAGATCGCCCGACTCACCGCAGCCGAAGCAGTAGTAGACCTTCTTCGCCGGGTCGATCCCGAACGACGGCGAGCGCTCGTCATGGAACGGGCAGAGCCCCTGATAGCTCGACGGCCCCGCGCGGCGCAGCTCGGTGCGCGCCGAGACGAGCTCGACGAAGTCGACCGCGTCGCGGACGCGTTCCTTCGAGTCGTTCGTGTAGAGCGCCACAGCAGAGAAGCTAGCGCGCGAACGCCTGCGGCACCTCGAGCTCGGAGAAGCGAGCGATGCAGTAGCGATCGGTCATCCCCGCGAGGTAGTCCGTGACGCGCTGCGCGAGCTCGCGCTCGTCCTCGATCTCCCTGCCCGCCTCGCCCGGAAGCTCCTGCGGGTGCTCGACGTAGTGCTCGAACAGCCGTCGCACGACGCCCGTGATGCGGCGGTGCTCCGCGCGGACGGCCGGGCCGAGATAGACCTCCGCGAACATGAAGTCGCGCAGCGCGTCCATCGCTGGCCCCGCCTGCGGCCCCTGCGCGATCTCGCCGGCCGCCTGCGAGTGCTCGACCATGTCGTGCACGAGCGCGTCGATCCGCGCCGAGCCGCTGGAGCCGAGCACCGCGATCGGCTCGCGCGGCAGATCGTCCTCGCGCAGCAGTCCCGCGCGCACGGCGTCGTCGATGTCGTGGTTGATGTATGCGACGCGATCGATCACGCGCACGATCCGCCCCTCGAGCGTCTGCGGCTGCGGCGCGCGGCTCGAATGCCGCGCGATCCCGTCGCGCACCTGCTCGGTCAGGTTGAGCCCCGCGCCGTCACGCTCGAGCTCGTCGACGACGCGCAGCGAGTGCTCGTAGTGACGGAAGTCCAGCCCGAAGCGCTCTTTCAGGCACGCGTCGAGCGCCTCCTCGCCGATGTGCCCGAACGGCGGGTGGCCGAGGTCGTGGCCGAGCCCGATCGCCTCCGCGAGGTCCTCGTTCAGGCGCAGCGCACGCGCGACCGTGCGCGAGATCGTCGTCACCTCGAGCGTGTGCGTGAGCCGCGTACGGTAGTGGTCGCCGCGCGGCGCGACGAACACCTGCGTCTTGTGCGTCAGCCGCCTGAACGCCTTGCTGTGCACGATCCTGTCGCGATCGCGCTGAAACGGCGTGCGCAGCGCGCAGTCCTCCTCCGCGCGTGCGCGGCTTGCCGGATACGAGCGTGCCGCAAGCGGCGACAGCGCGGCCTCCTGCTGCTCGATTCGCGCCGCGAACGCGCTCGCGACGCGGCCGCTCTGCTCAGCCAGGCTCATCGTTCGATTCTCGCAGCGTCCGCGACCGTTGCCACGAGCGCTTCGCGCCGGATCTCGAGAGGAGCGCTCAGCGCTCGTGATTCCAATCGCCGCGGCCGCTGAACTTGTGAACCCAGTGGCGCCACCCCTCCTGCTTGGAGGGGTCCTCGTCGAACACCGGAGCCTTGTGCTCCGGCGGAGGCAGCTCCTGAGCCGCCTGCGAGTCGATCCGCAAGTCGACGCCGCGTTCGTGGATCGACGCGATCGCGGCTGCCTCGAGGAAGCGAATGCCCTTGCCCGGCGCGTCGATCAGCAAGCCGTGAAAGACGTCCTTCTCCGGCGCGCTGAGCACGCTCGCGACCGTCCCGACCTGCTCGCCGCCCGATGCGAGCACGGGCACGCCCGGGTCGAGCAGCTGGTAGGCGATCGGCTGGCCCTCGTCCATCGAGCACACGATACCTGTGCGGCGCGGCGCCCTGCCCACCAGGCGCTTGACGCGCTCAGGCCGCGCGCCCGGCCGCCGGCATCAGGCGCACGTGCGCGTGATGCTCGAGCGTCACCGAGATCGCCCGCTCGACCTGCCCGAGCGCCTGTTCGGGCGCGTCCGGCGTCTCGCTGAGCGAAGCGCCGAAGGCGTCCGTCATGAAGCGGTACGCCTGCTCTTCGAGCGGGAACGAGCCTGCCTCGCAGGCGGCGCAGACGACGCCTCCGGCCGCGCCCGAGAAGCCGACGAGCTCGTCGCGCTCGCCACACGACGCGCACGAGCCGAGCTGTGGCGCAAGGCCCGCCGCGAGCAGCAGCTTCAGGCGAAACGCGAGCGACCCCGCGCGCGCCGCGATCGGCGTGCCCTCGCGCTGTGCCTCACCGGCCTGCTCGTCGAGCAGCGCGAGCTTGCGGCAGAGCAGGTTGAACACGCCCGGATGGGGCTCGGAGGTCTCGAACAGGCGCCCGACCGCGTCGCACGCACGCGCGGCTGCGTCGAGCGCGCGCGCGTCTTCGCGCAGGCGCGCGTGACCGTCGACCGTGTCCGCGCCCGTCACCGTCAGCAGCTCGCTGCGCCCTTCGTGCAGCTCGACGCGCAGCCGGAAGAACGGCTCCAGGCGCCCGCCGAAGCGGCTGCGCGAACGGCGCACGCCCTTCGCGATCGCGCTCACGCGCCCGCGCGCCGGCGTGTAGAGATGAAGGATCCGATCCGCCTCGCCGTAGCGCATCGAGCGCAGCACGACCGCCTCCGTCTTGACCGATCTGCCCATGCATCGAGTCTAGGCTCGCGCGCGGCGGGCCTTGCCGTTCCTCCGTTTGACCCGCCCGCGAAGCGGGAACGACAAATTAAATCGATAAATAATCCTTTCCTATACTTGGTGAAGTAATGAGCAAAGTCACCGTATACACGACCGATCCGTGCTCTTTCTGCGTGCGCGTCAAGGCGCTCTTGAAGTCGCGCGGCGTCGAGTTCGACGAAGTCAACCTGTCGAAGGACCCCGCCGGGCGCGTCGAGCTCGCCAAGCGCACCGGGATGATGAGCTTCCCGCAGGTGCTCGTCGGCGAGCGCGTCGTCGGCGGCTACTCAGACGTGCAGAAGGCCGCCGACAACGGCGAGCTCGACGAGCTGCTCGCCGCCTGACGGCCGCTCTCTGCTCGCGACCGCTCTCGGCGCTCTAGCCAGCCGCCGCACGAGCCGCGACCCGCTTGGCGCGGCGCTTTCGCGGGCGCGGCTGGCAGCTCTCGCAGACATACGTCCCGCGCCCGCCGACGACCATCTTCACGATCGTCGTCCCGCAGCGCACGCACGGCTCGCCCTCGCGCAGGTGCACGAGGAACTCGTTCTGGAACGCGCCCTGCACGCCGTCGACATGGCGGAAGTCGTCGATCGAAGCACCGCGCGCGTCGATCCCGGCCTGCAGCGACTCGACGACTGTCTCGCGCAGCAGCGCGTACTGCTCGCGCGTCAGCTTGCCCGCCGATCGCAGCGGATGGATCTGCGCGCGGAACAGCGCCTCGTCGGCGTAGATGTTGCCGACGCCCGCGACGTGGCGCTGGTCGAGCAGGAACGGCTTGATCGGGCCGACGCGCCCGCGTGCCTCCGCTCGCAGGTGCTCCGCCGTGAAGTCCTCGCCGAGCGGCTCGACGCCGAGGCGCGCCGCGAGGAACTCTTCGAGCGCCGGCGTGCCGAGCAGCAGCTCGCCCGTGCCGAAGCGGCGCGGGTCGACGATCACGAGGCGCCGTTTCGGCTTCAGCTCGATCCGCACGCGAACGGCCGGCGGCTCGGGCTTCGGTTCGAGCAGCACCGCACCCGTCATCCGCAGGTGCTGCGCCAGATGCACGTCGCCCGTGAAGTTCCACAGCAGGTACTTGCCGCGCCTGCCGAGCGACTCGATCTTCCTGCCCTCAAGAGCTGCCGACAGCTCCTCCGGCGCGAGCGGGCGCGGCCAGCGCGGGTCGAGGATCTCCAGGCGCTTCAGCGTCCTGCCCTCGACGAGCGGCGCGAGCTGGCCTCTGATCGTCTCGACCTCTGGAAGCTCCGGCACCGCGCCTAGCTTATGAAGCTCTCCCCCGGCAGCGCCTCGGCGTCGCGATCGGCCAGCCAGCGCAGCGCCGTCGCGCCGACGTCCGACAGCGGCCCGTCGTAGCGCATATCGGCTTGTTCGCTTTCATCGTGACCCGCCGAGTCGCCGGCGCCGGTGCCGGACGCTCCGAGGCCGCGAGCGAGCATCGCGCCGCTGACCGCGAGCAGCGGCGCGTACTCGCGCGTGTGATCCGTGCCCGCATGGCTCGGATCGACGCCGTGGTCGGCCGTGACGATCAGCAGATCGCGCTCGCGCAGTTGCTCGAGCCAGCGAGCGACGTGCTCGTCGAGCTCGCGCAGCGCCTGCGCGAAGCCGCGCACGTCCTTGCGGTGGCCATAGACCTGGTCAGTCTCGATCAAGTTGACGAACACGAGCCCGCGATCGAGGCCCGCGACGAGCGCCTCCGTGCTCGCGAGCGCCTGCGAATTCGTCGCGCCCGGGTGCGAGTGCGCGACGCCGACGCCCGCGAACAGGTCGTAGATCTTGCCGACGCCGTGCACCGGCACGCCGGCGTCCGCGAGCTCGTCGAGATACGTGCGCCCCGGCGGCGCAAGCGCGAAGTCGCGACGCCCCGCGGTGCGCTCGAACGCGCCGTCGGCGCCCGCGAACGGCCGCGCGATCACGCGCCCGACCGCGTGCTCGCCGCACATGACCTCGCGCGCCGCCGCGCAGGCCGCGTAGAGCTCCTGCAGCGGCACGCGATCGACGTGCGCCGCGAGCTGCAGCACCGAGTCCTGCGAGGTGTAGAGGATCAGCGCGCCCGTGCGCAGGTGCTCCAAGCCGAAGTCCTCGATCGCCGCGATCCCGTTGTACGGCTCGTTGCAGATCACCGCGCGGCCCATCGCCGCCTGCAGACGCGCGATCACCTCCGGCGGGAAGCCGGCCGGGTACGTCGGCAGCGGCCGCTCGAGCACCGCGCCCATCAGCTCCCAATGACCCGTCGCCGAGTCCTTGCCCGGCCCGAGCGGGTGCAAGCGCCCGTGGATCGCCGGTTCGCTCGCCGGCGCGACCCCGCGCAGCGGCAGGATCGAGCCGAGGCCGAGCTGTTGCAGCGCCGGCAGCTCGAGGCCGCCGACGGCCTCGGCGACGTGCGCGAGCGTGTTCGTCCCCTCGTCGCCATACGCAGCTGCATCCGGCAGTGCGCCGACGCCGCACGCGTCGATCACGATCACGAACGCGCGCGCCTGCTCCATCGGCTCAGCGCGACGATGCGCGCGGGTGCGCGCTGAAGTACGCGTCCTTCAGGCGCTCCGCCGAGAGATGCGTGTAGACCTGCGTCGTCGCGAGGTCCGCATGGCCGAGCATCTCCTGCAGCGAGCGCAGATCGCAGCCGCCCGCGAGCAGATGCGTCGCGAACGAATGGCGCAGCGTGTGCGGGCTCATCCGCGCCTCGAGGCCCGCGCCGCGCGCGTGGCCCTGGACGATCTTGTAGAGGCCCTGGCGCGTCAGCCCCGAGCCACGGCGGTTGACGAACAGCTTCGACTCGCTGCGCGCGCCGAGCAGCACAGGGCGCCCGCGCGCGCAGTACGCGCCGAGCGCGGCGATCGCTTGGCGCCCGACCGGCACGAGCCGTTCCTTCGAGCCCTTGCCGCGCGCGCAGAGCATTCCCTCGTCGAGGTCGATGTCGCCCAGCTCGAGGCCTGTCACCTCCGAGACGCGCAGCCCCGAGGCGTACATCACCTCGAGCAGCGCGCGGTCGCGCAGCGCGAGCGGCTCCGTGCCCTTCGGCTCGCGCAGCAACCGCGCGACCTCTTCGCGCGTCAGCACGCGCGGCAGGCGCTGCGTCTTTCGCGGCCCGTGCAAGTCCGCCGTCGGATCGTGCTCGATCAGCCCCTCGCGGCGCAGGTGGCGGTAGAACGAGCGCAGGCACGCGACCTTGCGCCCAAGCGTCGCCGCGGCAGCCGGTGGACGCGCGGCGACCGTGTCGAGTGGTGACGACCCGAGCGCTCCAGCGTCCGCCGGCGTCGCGAGACCTGCCGGCGCGCCCTCGCCGCTCGCTCCCGAGAGCTCAGCGAGAAACGCCGCGAGGTCGCCGTGCTGCGCCTGCATCACGCGCACACCGCGGCGCTGCAGGAAGCCGCCGAACTGCAAGAGGTCCGAGCGATACCCCTCGAGCGTGTTGCGCGAGAGGCCGCGCTCGAGCTCGAGGTAGGCGAGGAAGTCGAGCAGCAGCGACTCGATCTCGCCCTGCGCGGCGTCGCTGTCGACTTGGAGCGTGCTCACGCTGTGAAGCTTCGCGCCAGAGCGCGCGCTTCCTCACAGTGCAATCAGGCGTTCAGTCTCTGCGCGAGCCAGTAGAGGCCGATCAGCGTCTTCGCGTCGCGACACTCGGCGATCGCCTCGCCGATCCGCTCGAGCGGCCACGGCACGAGCTCGATCCGCTCGTTCTCGCCGCTGTCGGCGTGCTCCTCGTAGAGCTCAGTCGCCGCGAACAGGTGCACGCGCTCGTCGGTGAAGCCCGCGCCGGTGTAGTACGTGACGATCGGCGCCCAGCGCTTGGCGCCGCGGCCGATCTCCTCGGCGAGCTCGCGCTGCGCGGCCTGCAGCGGCTGCTCGCCGGCCACGTCGAGGCGTCCCGCGGGTATCTCCAGCAGCGCCTGCTCGCCGACGGCCTCGCGCGGCTGGCGCACGAGCCAGACCTCGCGCTCGTCGTAGGCGACCATCGCTACGGCCCCGCCGTGGTGGGCGTACTCGCGCGAGACCTCTTCGCCGTCGGCGTGGCGGAAGCGATCGACGCGCACGTCGAAGATCCGGCCACTGTAGGCCGTCTCGCCGCCAAGCGGCGTGAAGCCGCCCGGCTCGCTCACGCCGCCTCACCCTCGGCCGCCGCCGCGAGCGCGAGCTCGGCGAGCGCCGCCCCGCCGGCGAGCGCGGCGCCGAAGAACAGCGGGTCCTCGGAGAGCGAGCGGCCCATCGTGCTCGCCGGCAGCCGTGAGGCCGCATACGCCGGCAGGTCGACGCTCGCGCGACGCCAGTCGTGGCGCGTGATCCGCGCCGGTCGCTCGACGTCGAGCGCGAGCCCCGCGCGCCCCGGCGCCGAGCCGCCGCCGAACACCGCACCAAGCCCGGCGCGCAGCTCCGTGCCGACCGGCGAGCGCATCCCCGCCGGCAGCGCGACCGTGACCGGCTCGAGCAGCAGCTCGAGCACCGTCAGCGTGTGGTGTGAGATCCCGCGATGGCGTGCGCGTTCGTCGCCAGAGGACATTCGCGGCACGAGCAGCGTCGGCGCGCCGAGCGCAAGCGCCGCGTGCGCCGAGTCGAGCGCCGCGAGGCCGCCGTGGCCGAGCGCCGAGCCCGAGCCGACGATGCCCGGGCCGGGGCCGCAGATCGCCGCATCCCAACCGAGCGCGCGCAGCCCGTGGTGGAGCGCCCCCGCGACCGTGATCGCCTCGCTCTCGCCGCCGAATGCCGAACCGGCCGTGATGTGGCCGGCCAGCAGCCCGCGCTCGCGCAGCTCGCGCAGCGTGCGCGAGTGGCCGCCCGGCAGCGCGCCTCCCTCGCTCTGCACGAAGCCGAGGCGGCGCTGCGGCGCCGCCTGCGCGAACGCCCACGCGACCGGCGCGAGCTGGCCGTGCAGCGCGAGCACGCCGACGGGACGCTCGAGCGGCAGGCCCAGCTCGACCTCCTCGACGGGCGCGACCGTGTGCTGCAGGCTCGTGTAGTTGAGCTTCATCACGTTCGCACCAGGCGTGCCGGCCGATTCGAGCCCTCGCGTGAGGTTCGCGTGGACGACGTCGAAGCCGCCCGAGCCGAGGCCGAGGTCGAGCGCCTCGACGTTGACGATCAGCTCGTCGCCCGGTTCGCAGCGGCCGATCAGGCCCACGTCGGCGATCGCCTCGCGGCGGCGCCCGGGCGCCTCGCTCAGCTCGATCTGCAGGCGCTGCTCGCCGGCCGGCGCGGGCTCGGCGTCGAGGACTCTCGCGCGGCGCAGCTTGAGCATCGCCGTGAACCTAGCGCGCCGCGACGGGCGAGGACGCAGCTGGGCCGGCGGGCTCGCCCGCGGCCTCGTCGAGCAGCGCGAGCGCGACGTCGAGCATGCCCTCGAGCGCCGCGACGCTGACGCGCTCCTGCGGCTCGTGCGCGCGCTCGGTGCCGTTTGCCACGTTGACGACTTCGACGCCCTGCACGAGCAGCGCGTTCGCATCGGAGGCGCCGCCGCTCGAGATCCTTCGCGGCTCGTGGCCGCTCGCGCGGAGCGCCCGCTCGGCGATCTGCACGGCAGGCTTCGTCGCGGCGAGGTGAAAGCCCTCGAACATCCGCTGCACGGAGATGTCGACGTCGCACTCGCACTCGGGCAAGTTCGCGGCCTCGTGCATCCGCTCGACGACCTCCGCGACGAGCGCCTCGGCGCGCTCGGCCTGCAGCGCACGCACCTCCGCGACGACCGTGCAGCGCTCCGGCACGACGTTCATCGCGCTGCCGCCCGCGATCGTGCCGACGTTGACGGTGCTCTGCTCGTCGATCCGCCCGAGCCGCAGCGTCGCGATCGCGCGCGCCGCCGCGAGGATCGCGCTGCGGCCGTCCTCCGGGCGGATGCCGGCGTGCGCCGCCGCGCCGCGGAAGCCGGCCTCGATGCGGAAGTGCGTCGGCGAGTCGACGACGACCTCGCCGATCGGCGTCGCGTGGTCGAAGACGAAGCCGAGCTCGCTGCGCAGCTTCGTCGCGTCGAACGCGCGCGAGCCGGCGAGCGCCGTCTCCTCGCAGACCGTGAACAGCAGCTCGATGTCGAGCGGCGAGCCGTGCCTTGCGACGTGGCGCGCGAGCGCGAGGATCACGGCGATCGCCGCCTTGTTGTCCGCGCCGAGGATCGCCTCGTTGGCGTTCTCCCAGAAGCCCTCGACGAGCACCGGCTCGACCGGCGCGAGCAGCGGCACCGTGTCGAGGTGCGCGCAGAGGAGCAGCGAGCGCGGCCGCGTGCCCGCACCAAGCGACGCGCCGGCCTGGGCGTCGGCAGCGTTCGTGCTAGCCGGCCGTGCGTCCGTTGACGGCGCCTTCGCAGGGATGCGCGCGAGCAGGTTGCCGCACTCAGAGCCCGCGCGCGGCCCGGCGTCGTCCTCGTGCACGCTCACGCCGAGCGCGCGCAGCTCGGCGATCACGCGCTCGGCGCAGGCGCGCTCGCGCCCGGAGGGGCTCTCGATCCGGCAGAGCTCGGCGAACGTGCCGTTGAGGTAGCTGCGCTCGGACGCGTCGACGCGCGACTGCACGGCGCCGAGCGTCACCGCACGTCGGCGCGCTCGCCGAGCTCCGAGCGGTCGTCCTGACCGTCGGCGCCGGCGCTCGCGTGGGACTGCTCGCCCGAGTCGCCGGCCTGCTCGAGCGCGGCGGCGATGAAGTCGCGAAACAGCGGAGCCGGGCGCTCCGGGCGCGACTTGAACTCCGGGTGAAACTGCGAGGCGAGGAAGAACGGGTGATCCTCTAGCTCGATGACCTCGACGAGGCGCTCGTCCGGCGAGGTGCCCGACGTGCGCAGCCCGGCTGCCTCGAGGCGCTTGCGCAGCAGGTTGTTGACCTCGTAGCGGTGGCGGTGGCGCTCGTAGACGACGGCCTCACCGTAGACCTCGCGCGCCCGCGAGCCCTCGTGCAGCTTGATCGGGTCCGCGCCGAGGCGCATCGTGCCGCCGAGGTTCGAGACTTCCTTCTGCTCCGGCAGCAGGTCGATCACGGGATACGGCGTCTCGACGTCCATCTCGGTCGAGTTCGCGCCGTCCATGCCGGCGACGTGGCGCGCGAACTCGGCGACGGCGATGTGCATGCCGAGGCAGATGCCGAGATACGGGATGCGCTGCTCGCGCGCGACGCGCGCGGCGATGATCTTGCCCTCGATCCCGCGCCCGCCGAAGCCGCCCGGGATCAGGATGCCGTCGGCCTGCTCGAGGCGCCCGCGCATGTCCTCGTCGTTGCTCTCGATCCGCTCGGAGTCGATCCAGTCGATCTCGACCGTGCTGCCCTCCAGCGACGCCGCGTGGCGCAGCGCCTCCGAAACCGACAGGTAAGCGTCCTCGAGCTGCACGTACTTGCCGACGAGCGCGATCCGCACCGTTCGCGTGGCGCGCTCGGAGCGTTCGATCGACTCCTGCCAGCTCGTCAGGTCCGGCGGCGGCGCGTCCATCGCGAACTGCTCGAGGATGAAGTCGTCGACGCCCTGTTCGCGGTAGTTCAGCGGCACCTTGTAGATGTCGTCGACGTCGTGCGCGGAGACGATCGCCTCCATCGGCAGGCTCGCGAACAGCGCGATCTTCTTGCGGATCTCCGGCGACAGCGCGCCTTCGGAGCGGCACATCAGCATGTCCGGCGCGATCCCGATCCGGCGCAGCTCGTTGACGGAGTGCTGCGTCGGCTTCGTCTTCAGCTCGCCCGCGTGGCCGATGTAGGGCACGAGCGTCAGGTGGATGAACAGGCAGCGGCGGCGGCCGACGTCGACCGGGAACTGGCGGATCGCCTCGAGGAACGGCAGCGACTCGATGTCGCCGACGGTGCCGCCGATCTCGGTGATCACGAAGTCGACGTCGCTCGACTCGGCGATCAGCGCGATCCGCTGCTTGATCTCGTCGGTGATGTGCGGCACGACCTGCACGGTCCCGCCGAGGTAGTCGCCGCGGCGCTCGCGGCGGATCACGGTGTCGTAGATGCCGCCTGCCGTGACGTTCGAGGCGCGGCTCGTGTTCGCGTCGGTGAAGCGCTCGTAGTGGCCGAGGTCGAGGTCCGTCTCGGCGCCGTCCTCGGTGACGAACACCTCGCCATGCTGGTACGGCGACATCGTGCCGGGATCGACGTTGATGTACGGATCGAACTTCTGCAGGCCGACCGTCAGCCCGCGCGAGACGAGCAGCCGCCCGATCGAGGATGCGGCGATGCCCTTGCCGAGCGAGGAGACGACGCCGCCGGTGACGAAGATGAAGCGCGTCCCGCTGGGGACCTGAGCGTGTCGTTCGGAGTATTGCGAGGTCATGAGGGCCTGCCCCAGGAGTCTAGTTCGCGCAGCCCCGGAGTCCGTTCGATGAGCCCGGAAATTGAGCGAATCTCTGCGTAGATCGTGAACGCGGCGAGCAGCGCGAGCGCGACGATCTGGCCGGTCTGCGAGACGCTCAGCACGAGCCACAGGCCCGCGAGGGCGCCAAGCAAGTTGGCGCCCGTGTCGCCGAGCATCGCGCGCTCGCGCAGGTCGTACAGGCAGGCGACGAGCGATGGAGCGACAAACAGGCCGAGCGACCACAGCGGGCGCAACTGTCCCGAGCCGACGCTCAGCCCGAGGCCGAGGCCGACGAAGCCCTTGCCGGCGCGCCCCGGGCGCAGATCGAGCAGGTTGAAGGCGTTCGTCGCGAGCACGAGCACGGCGCTCGCGAGCAGCCAGCGCCCGTCGGAGAGCCCGAGCAGGCTCGTCGCGAAGAGCGCGAGGCCGAGCGAGCCGGCCGCCTTCAGCGCGCCAGTCGAGAACTCGCCGCGCAGTACGGCCGCGCCGTGTCCGCGCCAGCCGCGGTGTGCCGTGCTCCCCTCGCGGGGCTCGCCGAGCGTGTCGTCGAGCAGCCCGAGCGCGATCACGCCGAGCGCGTAGACGGCGATCGGCAGCGCCTCGGCGTGGAAGACGTCGCCCGAGCCGAGCACCTGCACGAGCGTCAGCGGGATCAGCGCGATCAGCGCCGCGGCCAGCACGAGCACGCCGAACGGGAACGGCAGCTCGCGCTCGCGATAGTTCGCCTTGACGTGGCCGCCGTCCACGAGCGCTCGCAGCAGCGACGGCGCGAGCAGGACGGCGCTCGCGAGCGCAAGGATGAACGGCAGTGCGTGGATCGCTGGAAGCTAGCGATGCGAGCGGATGTGACGCGAGCGGCCGATCACGGCTGCACCGCGACGCCGACGACGTTCGGCAGCAGCGAGTCGGCAGTCGGCTTCGTGCCGTAGGAGCCGTGCGAGCCGGTCAGCGCGTAGACGAGCGCCGCCTGCCCGGCGATCGCGTCGAGATCGTCGACGCTCGCGAGGTCCTTGCCCTGGTACCACGGGATCTGCGACGGTTCGGTGCTGCTCAGCTCGACGCCGACGATCGGGATGCCGACGGCCGCGATGCCGCCGATCAGGCCCGTGTCGAACTCGGCCGCGGACTTCGCCTGTTCGGAGCTCAGGGTGGTCGGCTCGTTGCGCACGAGCACGACGCCGTCGAGCTTTCCGAGCTGACCGTCGAACGCGGTCAGCAGTCGTGCCCGCACGCGGCTGATCAGCTCGCGATCGACGTTCGCGCCGCCGCTGACGAGCTGCTTGCCGACGATCTTGCCGAAGCCTTCGAGGAGTTCCGGTTCGGGCGGGGTTGCGGCGGGCGAGGCGCCACCGGAGCTTGCTTCGGCAGCTTCCGGCGCCGCCGGCGCGAGCGCTTGGAAGCGCGTCCCTTCGGCCGCCTGCGCGACCCCGGCGAGGTCGATCGGCTCGTGCACGGCGACGACCGTCCCGAGGTTGCCGCCGGCCTGGGTGACCGCGTCGCGAATCAGCCCGTTGATGCGGTTCGAGGAGGCGCCGAGGAAGACGACGCCGACGCTCCTGCCGCTCAGCAGCGAGTGCACGGCGATCGGATAGAGGTCGTTCGCGAACGCCTTTTCGCCGCTCAGTTCGCTGCTCAGCCGGCTCGCGTGCTGCTGGGCCTGGCCGACTTCTTCTTTGAGGTCGTGGACGATTCCGCTCTTCGCCGAGGAGACGAGGTCGGAGTCGCCGATCGCGACGCCGATCACGACGCCGACGGCGAGCGCGAGCAGGACGGCCGCGAGCGAGAGCGCGTGGTAGCGGAAGTCGAACAAGACGGATCTGGGTAGGCGCTCAGCCGCCGAGCAGCAACTGGAGCTTCAACCAGAGCAGGTTCACGACGTCGCGCAGCGCCGGCGTCATCCAGACGACGGCGATCATCGCGACGAGCCCCGCCGCGATCACGACGAGCAGCGGCGTGAGCCCCGGCTGCGGGCGGTAGAGCCGGCTCACGCCCTTCGCATCGACGAGGATCTCGCCGATCCGCAAGCGCGTGAGGAACGTCGAGGACATCCCTTTGCGGTTGCGGTCGAGGAACTCGACGAGGTTGAACTGCGAGCCGACCGAGACGATCAGCCGCGCGCCCTTCTCGGCGGCGATCAGCATCGCGACGTCCTGGCTCGTGCCGGGCGCCGGCACGAGCTTGAAGTTGACGCCCATCTCTTCCAGGCGGCCGCGCCCGGGCGCTTTCCCGTCGGGATAGCTATGCACGACGAGCTCGGCGCCGCAGCGCAGCGCGGCCTCGCCGGCCGAGTCCATGTCGCCGACGATCATGTCCGGCTTCAGCCCCTCCTCGAGCAGCGCGTCGGCGCCGCCGTCGACGGCGACGATGACCGGTTTCATGTCGCGGATGAACGGGCGCAGCGCGCGCAGGTCCCGTTGGTGTTCGACGCCGCGCACGACGACGAGCGTCGAGCGGTCGCGGAAGTCGGTGCCGAAGCGCGGCAGCTCGATCCGCCCCGCGAGCAGCTCGCGCTCCTCGCGCATGTGCTCGATCGTGTTGTGCGCGAAGCGCTCGAGCGCATCGCCGATCTCGCTGCGGCGCGCTTCCGTTTCGGCGCGCACACGCTCGAGGTCGAGCACGGCGCCGCGGGCGAGCAGCTGGCCGCGGCAGAGGACTTCGCCGCCCGGCAGATCGACGGCCGGATCCTCGGCGACGACGACCACCGGATCGCCGTCGGAGAGGCGCTCGAACAGCGCGTCGTCGGGCAGGTCGAGCAGCAGGATGCCCGCTTCGACGAGCAACTGCGGGCCGAGGTTCGGGTAGGTGCCCGACGAGGACGCGTCGCAGTTGAGCACCGCGCCGACGCCGGCCGCGATCAGCTCCTCGGCCGAGACGCGATCGAGATCCTGGTGGTCGATCAGCGCCACGTCGCCGCGGCGCAGGTGCTTGACGAGCAGCTTCGTCCGTCGCCCCTTCTTCAGCGGGCCGCTGACGGTGCGCATCGGCTTACGGACGTCCGGCGCGACGATCTGGCGCGGCGGCGGCAGGGGCTCGTGGCCCGCGGGACCGGGCGCCGAGGACCTCGGACGTGTCGCAGCCATTGCAGCGAGAGTAACGCGCGCGGGCTTGGAGCGCACCTGCTGAAAGGCCCCAGGCAGCGCTCAGGCGGCGCGGCGCAGGTCGCGCGCGTGCCTGCGCGCGGCCGTGTCCTCGGTGTCCGCGCCGAGCATCCGCACGAGCTCTGAGACGACCTCGCGCTCGGCGAGCTGCACGACGCTCGTGCGCGCGAGATCGTCGGAGGTCTCCTTCGCGATCGAGAAATGGCGCTCGGCGAGCGAGGCGATCTGCGGCAGGTGCGTGATGCACAGCACCTGTCGCGTCTCGCCGAGCTCGCGCAGGCGCGCGCCGACGGCGCGCGCGGCGTGACCGCCGATGCCGGCGTCGATCTCGTCGAACACGAGCGTCTCGCTCGGCGCCGGCTCGCCGTACGTCGCGACGGCCTTGCCTGCGGCGGCCTTGCCCTTCGCACGCTTGCTCGGCGACGTCGCCTGGCGCCCGGCCGTCGCGAGCGCGAGCATCACGCGCGAGAGCTCGCCGCCGGAGGCGATCTCCCGCAGCGGGCCCGCGGGCACGCCGGGGTTCGGCGCGATCTGGAACTCGACCGCGTCACCGCCCGACGGACCCGCCTCGCGTGAGTCGAGCTGCACGGCGAACGTCGCGTCGGGCATCGCCAGCGAGGCGAGCTGCTCGCGAACGCCCTGCTCGAGCTGCGGCGCGGCGGCGAAGCGCGCCTCGCGCAGCGCCTGCACGTGACGATCGAGGACTTCCTGCGCCTGCGCCAGGCGCTCGGCGGTCTGCTCGAGCGCGAGATCGGCGCCGGCCAGCTCGTCGCGTCTGGCGCGAGAGCGCTCGGCGTGCTCGAGCACGCGCTCGATGCTCCCGCCGTGCTTGCGCATCAGCCGCTCGACCGCGGCGAGGCGCTCTTCGATGCCGTCCAGCGTCAACTCGCCCGCACCGGAGTCGCCGAGCTCGGGCTCTTCGCAGTAGCCGCGCAGCTCGCCGGCGAGGTCGTCGGACTCGATGCTCAGCGCGCGCAGCCGCTCGGCGAGCGCGTCCAGGCGCGGGTCGACGCCGGCGAGCGCTTCGAGGCTCGCGTTGGCGCCGGCGAGCCCGCTGCCGGCGCCGCGGCCCTCCGCCGCGTCCTGGCCGAGCGCCTCGGCGGCAGCGCCGGCCGCGGAGCACAGCGCGTCGAGCCGGCGCAGGCGCTCGCGCCGGGCGATCAGCTCGTCGTACTCCTGCTCCTGCGGCGCGGCCGCGTCGATCTCGGCGAGCTCGAACTCGAGCAGGTCGAGCTCGCGCTCGCGTTCGCCCGAGAGCTCGCGCAGCTGCTCGGCGCGCTCGCGCAGCCGCTGCGTCTCGGCGAACGCCTCGGCACAGGCGCGCAGGCGCAGCGTCTGCTCGGGTCCGCACAGCTCGTCGAGCAGCTGCAGCTGCTTGGCGGAGATCGTCAGCTTGCGGTGCTCGTGCTGGCCGTAGAAGGACATCAGCGCCGCGCCGAGGTCGCGCAGCTCGCCGACGGTCGCCGTGCGGCCGTTCAGATAGGCGCGCGTGCGCCCGTCGGCGGCGACGCGGCGCGCGAGCACGATCTCCTCGGCGTCTGCGGGCAGGCGCTCGCCGAAGCCCTCCGGCAGCGTGGCAGGCAGCTCGAAGACACCCTCGACATAGGCCTCGGCCGCGCCCGGGCGCACGATTCCGGAGCGCGCGCGCCCGCCGAGCAGGAGGTCGAGCGCGTGCGCGAGCACCGTCTTGCCGGCGCCCGTCTCGCCGGTCAGCACGTTCAGCCCCGGCGCGAGCCGCAGCTGGGCCTGCTCGATCAGCAGCAGGTTCTCGACACGCAGCTCAATCAGCATTGCCGCAGGTCTAGCAGCGAGCGCCGACGGATCGGATGCTCGCAAGGCTGTAGACCTCGGCCCTGTCTGACGATAGGGGACGTAGTCTGTGGGCGTTCCGCGGTCGAGTCTGTCAATCGAGGCTCGCCGCGGCGATTCCCACGTCCGCCAAAGGCATGGCCGCCAGCGACCAAAATCCAAGCCCTGCACCGTCCGCTTCCGGGCGTGACCTCTGCCTGCCCGCGGACGCGCTGCTGGAGCGCCTCGCCGAGGAGATCAACCGTGCCGGGCGCCACGGCACGTCGCTGAGCTGCCTGATCGTGACGATCGGCAACCTCGAGGAGCTCTCGCGCGAGCACGGAGCAGAGCTCTCCGAGCAGACGCTCGTGTACGTCGCGAAGGCGCTCGCCGATCAGGTGCGCGGCTTCGACCGGATCGGGCAGCCGAGCGACGGCGAGCTGCTCGTGATCCTTCCGGGCGCGGACGGCCCGCGCGGTGAGATCGTCGCCAGGCGCGTGCTCGAGCGCCTGCGCACGATCAAGGTCGAAGCCGACGGCACGCGCCAGCCGTTGCGCATCTCCGTCGGCCTCGCGCCGTGGTCCGACGAGGATGCCGAGGAGCTGCTCGAGCTCGCGCGCGCCGCGGCGAGACGTGGCAGTGGCACCGAAGCCCTTTCGGGCCTGTCGAATCCATCGCCGCCCGTCCTTGGACGGCCGCGCCGACCTGCATAATCAAGCCGTGCTTTCCGGTTCAGAGCTGTGGCTGCTGCGGCTGATGGCCGATCGCGGGCTCGCGCTGCTCGACGCCGACTCGCTGCTGATCGTGATCGAGGAGCGCGGCGAGCTGCGCGTCGCGGCGTCGGCCGGATCCTCGACGATGCGCGTGCGGATCGTGCCCGTCGCCGGCAGCGCGCTCGGCGAGCTCTACCTGACCGGGCAGTCCCAGGCGCTCGACCGCCCGCGCGGCAAGGACGCCGGCTGGCTGCACGAACTCGGCGTCGAAGTTCGCGCGGCGCTCGTCGAGCCGCTCAGCCTCGAGGGGCAGGGCGGTGGGATGATCCTCGCGCTGCGCTCGAACAACAGCTTCCGCGGCCCGGACCGCGACGCTCTGCAGGCTTTCTCGACGAGCGTCGCGCAGCGGCTGATAGCGGAGCGCTCGGTCGAGATCCAGCGCCTGCGCTACGGCATGGAGGCGCGCGAGCGCGAGCGCACGCGCTGGGCGCGTGAGATCCACGACGAGAGCATCCAGGGCATGGGCGCGCTGAAGCTGCGGCTCGCGAACGCACGCGACATCGACGATCCGGAAAAGCTGCGCGAGGCGGTCGACGTGGTGCTCGACGGGCTCGGCAACGAGATCGACGGCCTGCGCCACCTGATCACCGAGCTTCGGCCGGCGGCCCTCGACGACCTCGGCCTCGCCGCGGCGCTGCAGGCGCTCGCGCGGCGCGCGCAGGCAATCGACGGTCTCGACGTGACAATCGAGATGGAGCTGGGCGCCGAGGACGACGGCCGCCGGCTCGACGCGGAGCTCGAGAGCACCGTCTATCGCATCGTGCAGGAGGCGCTGACGAACGTCAGCCGCCACGCCGAAGCGACGAGCGCAGTCGTGCACATCACCGAGCGAAACGGGATCGTCAGCGCATCGGTCACCGACGACGGCAAAGGGCTGCCGAACGCGGACCGCCTCGGCCCGCGCGGCGACGGCCTCGAGGGCGGCTTCGGCATGGGCGGCATGCGCGAGCGCGCCGAGCTCGTCGGCGGCGAGCTCGAATTCGGCCCGGCTCCGACGAAAGGCACGACCGTCCGGCTCGTCGTCCCGCTCGCCGGGCGCCCTTCGCCCGAGGACGAAGCCCAGGCGCTCGCCGGCGGCGCGCCCGGCGGCGGCGCCCCGCTCGACGCCGTGCGGCGCTGAAGCAGCAGTAGACGCACCTTTCAGAACAGCGGTGCCGGACCAGGCGCGGGCTGGCGCGGGCTGGATTAGGCGCCAGCGTTACGCGCGTGGGAAGCGCAACCCTGGACCGACGCCCCACGCCAGTAGACGGCCGAGAGGCAAGCGAGTCAAGGACGCAGGGAGCGACGTGTGCGCTAGCACACGAGCGACTGAGGACGCCGCCTCGCGCCGCCTATCGGCGGTCTACTCGACGAGGCCGATTCGGCGTACGTATGCGGTGATCTCGGCGCGCGAGGAAAAGCCGAGCTTCTCGATCGCGCGGGCGCGATACGTCTTGACAGTCCGCTCGGCGACGTGCAGCTGCTCGGCGATCTGGGGGTTCGTGTAGCCGTTTGCGATCAGCCGCACGACCTCGCGCTCGCGCTCGGAGAGGACGACGCCGTCGGAGGAGCCCTCCTCGCCGGTCGCCATCAGCGCGCCGAGGCGCGGGTGCAGGTAGTTGCCGCCCGAGACGGCGAGGCGGAAGGCCTGCAGGAGCTCGGCCGGCTCGGCCTCCTTCAGGACGTAGCTTCGCGCACCGGCGCGCAGCGCCTGGCGCGCGTACTCGGGGTCCTCGCGCATCGTCAGGATCGCGACCGCGAGCGTCGGGTGAGCGATGAAGCAGGCGGGCAGCGCCGCGAGGCTCGATCCGCCCGGCATCGTCAAGTCGAGCGTCAGCAGGTCCGGCTTGTGCTCGCGCACTTCGCGGATCGTGCTCGGCACGTCGGCGGCTTCGGCGATCACGTCGAACTCGTCCTTCTCGCGCTCGAGCACGGCGCGGATCCCATCGCGCACGACCGTGTGGTCGTCGGCGATGATCACGCGGATCGGCCGGTCGATGCCGGGCGCTCCGTCGTGTGTTTGCAAGGTTCCTGCCTCCATGTCGAGACCGTATCGGCAGCTCGAGGCAGAACCTGAACGGGCGCAAGGGACGACACGAATCTGCCCTTTTAGGACGACAAGGTCTGCACCATCCAGACGGCAGACAAACGCTCTTTGCGTGCTCATCATGTAGTCCATGACGACCGCTGCAGTGCACACGACCGGATTCCTCGAAGCGCCGAAGCTGCGGCTGCTGCCCAAAGGGGGCAGCTTCGCGCGGCGCCCGCGCAAGGATCGCTCGGCGCTTCGCCTGCTGGGCGCGCCGAGCGCACCGGTCGCGTCGGCGTCTCAAGGTCAGCCGATCTTGCTCGCCGGCGGCGAGCAGGCCGCACGCACGTCGGTGCTGCGCGATCTCGCGCGGTCGATGCCACCGAGCACGAGCTTCGAGCAGGCCGGCGCGATCTGGGAGGTGCTCGCACGGGCACCGCAGAGCAAGCTCGTGGTCCTCAGCGGCGCGCTCGAAGGAATCCCCGCTCAGGCGCTGATGCAGATGCTCGGGCACCGGCACCCAGAGGTGCCCGTCGTGTGCATCGACGACGCCTCCGCCGCAGCCGCCTGAGCGCTGGCGAGCTCCTAGTCGGAGCCGACGCGGGCGATGTCGTTTGAGGGCTGCGCGCGCGGGCAAGAGATACATCTTGCAGGCCGTGCCCGAACGCACCAACACCGTTAGCGTGCCCCGCGATGTCCACGGCCACCGCTAGATCGCCGCTGCGCCACTCCGAGCTGCGGCGGATCATCGCCGGCTACACGGTCAACCGGCTCGGTACGTGGTTCGGCTTCATCGCGCTCGCGGTCGTCGTCTTCGACCACACGCACAGCGCCGTCGCCGTCGCCGGGCTGCTGCTCGCAAGCCAGGTGCTGCCGGCGCTGCTCGTCCCGGCGCTCGTCGCGCGCGTCGAGGCCTCGACGCGCCGCGGCGAGCTGAGCAAGCTCTACCTGTTCGAGGCCGCGACGACGGCGCTCTTGATCGTGCTCGTCAAGTGGCACTTCTCGCTGCCCGCGATCCTCGCGCTCGTCGCGCTCGACGGCACGGCGGCGCTCGCGGCAAGCGCACTGCTGCGCGCGGCCGCTGCGCGCAGCGCGCGCGACTGGGTCAGGCTCGACGGTCCGGACGCCGACGAGGCGACGCTCGCCGAGCGCGCGACCGAGGCCGAGCGCAGGGCCAACGCGGCGCTGAACATCGGCTTCGCGGTGACGTTCACGCTCGGCCCGGCGCTCGCGGGCGTCGTCGTGCCGACGCTCGGCGCCTCGGCCGCGCTGCTGATCGACCTCGTCTCGTTCACGATCTGCGCGGGGCTGTTGATCGACCTGCGCCCGCACGTCGAGGATGCCGAGAGCGACTCGGTGCGCGCGCGTGTGAAGGCCGCGTGGCAGTACATCACCGAGGCGCAGGTGCTGCGACGGCTGCTGCTGACGCAGGCGATCGCGTTCATCTTCTTCGAGTTCTCGCCGCCGATCGAGGTCGCTTACGCAAAGGTCTCGCTGCACGCGGGTGACCGTGGATATGGCGTGCTGCTCGGCGTCTGGGGACTCGGCGTCGCGCTCGGCAGCGTCGTCTTCGCGCGCTCGATCGACCGTTCGCTGAAGGTGCTGCTGGCCGGCTCGACGTTCGCCGTCGGCTTCGCCTACCTCGGCTGGTGGCTCGCGCCATCGCTCGCGCTCGCCTCGGCGGCGGGGTTCGTCGGCGGGATCGGCAACGGCGTGCAGTGGGCGGCGCTGATCAGCGCCGTGCAGCGGATCACGCCGGAGAACATGCAGGGCCGGCTGATGGGCGCCGTCGAATCGCTCGGCGCGATCTTCCCCGCGTTCGGCTACGTGCTCGGGAGCGTGATCACGATCGCCGCCTCGCCGCGAATCGCGCTGCTCGTCGCGGGCGTCGGCGTGAGCATCTGCACGATCGCGTTCCTGCGGATACCGTTCGATGCCAAGGACGCCGCTTCACCCGGCGAGGGGCAGCTCGCGGATGCTGCTGGACCCTCGGAGAAGCTCGAGCGGACCTGGACGCATCCGCCGGACGAGGTCTCTGCGCACGTCGACATCCTGCCGGGAGCGGGCGCGGAGCTGACGGCCGAGGCGCGCGAGCGCAGCCACACGCCGGGCTAGCCCGTTTAGGACTACGCAGCCGCCAGTCCAGCATTGGGCTGCGTCCCTTAAGCACGACGCCCTAACAGCCGTTAAGTACGACAGGCCACGATGAGCAAGTCCAATCTGACCATCCGGCTGTTCTGCGCCTTCGAGGCAGTGCTGTTGATCGCCTCGATCGCTGTAACGGTCTGGATCTCGAACGTCGATGAATGGCACCCGCTGCTGCTCGTCTTGCTGCTGTTCGCGCTCTCGCTCGGCGGTCGGCGCGTGTGGTTCGTGACGATCCGCGGGCAGCGCCTCGCTCCGGGTCTCGTCGCGCAGGTGCTCGCGATGTGCGTGCTCGGCCCGGCGCCGGCCGTCGTCATGTCGATCCTCGTCGCGATCGGCATCTGCGTCGGGCGCGGCCTCGAACCGTCGGCATGGCTGAACAACATCACGGCCTTCGCCGTCTTCCCACTCGTCGGCGGCGTGCTCACGCAGGTCTGCATCGGCAACGTTCACGATCCTGCCAACGCACTCGCCCAAGGTCCACTGTTCGCGCTCGTCGTGTTCGGCGTCTTCCTCGTCGCAAACGCGGTCAACTTCCTCGTCATCGCGCTCGACAACTACGTGATCGGCAATCAGCCGCTGCTCTCGCAGGTGACCGAGACGTTCACGCCGATGCTCCCCGGCCAGACGGCCGCGGCGGCGCTTACGGGGATGCTCGCGGTCGGCTACACGAACCTCGGCCTGCCGGTCGTCTTCGCCTCGGTGCTGATCGTCGCGATCTTCCAGTATCTGCTGACCGCGCTGCTGCGCTCTGAGGACCGCGCAGACCAGCTCGAAGCGCGGACCGTGCACCTCGCGTCGCTGCAGCTCGGCGTGCTGACGACGCTCGTCGAGACCCTCGCGCTGCGGGACCGCATGACGGCGCGCCACGCAGCGGCCGTTGCGCGCTACGCGCGGGCGCTCGCCGAGGACATCGGCGTCTCGGAGGCCGATCAGGACCTGATCCACACGGCCGGGCTTCTCCACGACATCGGCAAGTTCGCGCTGCCCGACAGGATCCTCAAAGCGGAGGTCCTCTCAGACGAGGACTGGGCCGTGATTCGGCGTCACCCGCAGGACGGCGCGACGCTCGTCGGCCGCCTCGACGGCTACGGGCCTGTCGCGGAGGCGATCCTCTACCACCACGAGCGCGTCGATGGCGGCGGCTATCCGGCCGGGCTGATCGGCAACGAGATCCCGCTCGCCTCGCGAATCGTCGCGATCTGCTCGACGTACGACACGCTCACCGCGCGCGAAACTTACCGCGCGCCGATGACCCCGCAGGACGCGATGACGGAGCTGCGCCGTGTCGCCGGCCGTCAGCTCGATGCCGAGCTAGTCGAGAGCTTCATCGCGATGCTCGAGCGCGAGGGATCGCTGACGTTCGTGCACGGCGACGACGCCGACTTCGAGGCGGAGCTCGCGTTCGAGCGCCGCGCGCGCCAGATCGCCGCTCCCGCGGCGCGCTGAAACGCCAACGCCGCGCTAGCGAGGCAATGCGTTGACAGCCCGCGCAATGCCAAAGACCGTTCGATCTATAGAACGAAAAAGGGCGCCGCGCATCCGCGCGACGCCCTTGACGGAGGTCGCTACTCGACCTCTATGACGAGACTATTTGTGGTAACGCACGGTTTTGTCTCCTTCGCCGAGTGGCCTGACCGGCCATTTGCGAGGCGGCACCCGTCTGTCTCCATCCACAGGAAAGCCGCTACGTTTGACTAGGTTTGCGTACGATAGTACCGATTACCCCCGGAATGTCCAGTTTATGCAGCTCTGTGCAGGATTGCTTGCATATGCAGGACTCCCGGCCGCCGGATAAACGTCCCGAGTGGCACGGCTGCATCGCTTTGTCAGAGCCAAACGTGCCGATTTAAGCTGCGCCGGTCTGGGCAGGGCGCCAGTCAGGGACATCTCGCCGAAGCTGCCGCGGCGTCCGCCCGCGAGACCGCGATCCGGCGGAGGACCAAACGTCTACAAAGCTGTGCGGGGCTAAACCGAGCGGCGCGTCTTGCCGAAGCTCTTCCTAGGCGCCTCTCGCGCCGGGACAACGACCGCGACCGACAAGGCGAACAACATGACCGCAACCGCCATGCTTCCCCGCAACAAAAGCCAGCTCGTCTTCACGAGCTCGCAGGCAGCCGGCTACCTCGGGGTCTCCCTCGCGACGATCCGTCGCTGGACCGACGCCGGGCACATCAGTTGCTACCGCACCCCCGGCGGCCAGCGCCGCTTCGCGCGTGAGCAGCTCGACGCGTTCATGAGCTCGATGCACCGCGACGGCCCTGCCGAACGCGACGAGGCAGCAGCCTCCGCCGAGCACCCGAGCGCGAACGTCGCCTGAGCGCCTGAGAGCCGCCCAAGCGCTGACGGGCCGCCGCTCGACGAGCCGGCAGCTGCGCTCAGTTGGCGAGCCGACCGAACTTCTCGCGCAGGCGTCGATAGAACGACGAGCCGGGCAGCTGCGCGATCGTCCCGATCTCCGCGACGAAGCGCGCGTCGATCTCCCCGCCGGGTGCGATCTCACCTGAAGGACGGCCGTCGATCGCGATGTCGAGCGGCTCGAGCGAGCGGTTGTAGATCGTCAAGCGGTCGTCCGGCGCGACCACGAGCGCGCGCGCCGTGAGCGAGTGCGGCGCGATGAACGAGACGACGAACCCTTCGACACCCCACGCCATCACGGGCCCGCCGTTGGCGAGGTTGTAGCCGGTCGAACCGGCCGGCGTGGCGACGACGAGCCCGTCGCAGCGAACGCTGCCGACCTCTTCGCCCTCGATCGCATACGCCAGGTCGGCGACGCGCTCGCCGACCTTGCGGTGGATCGCGATGTCGTTGACGGCCGCGTAGGTGCCCTGCGGCGCGCTCGTCTCGATCCCGCCGAGGTCCGGCGGAGGATCTCCGGACGGCGCGTCGATCACGATCGCCGGCAGCCGCAGCAGCTCGAAGTCGCCCGTGAACGCACGGCGCATGCCCTGCTCGATCTCGTCCGGCTCGACCGTCGCGAGAAAGCCGATCTGGCCGAAGTTGATCGCGAAGACGGGCACGTCGACGTGCCTGTAGAGCCGCAGCGCGCGGAGGATCGTGCCGTCACCGCCGAGCGCGATGCACAGCTCGACGTCGTCCTTCAGCGGCGCGTCGAGCGCGAGGCCGGGACGGCTCGTCAAGCCGTGCCGGCGCGTCTCGCTCTCGTCGAGGCGCAGCGTCACGCCGGCCTCGGCCGCGAGATCCGCGAGGCGCAGCAGCGCAGGCGTCGTCTCTTCGGGGCGACTGTGCGTGAGCACCGTGAATTCCCTCATCGCTCGACCTCGCGCGCGAGGCGCTCGAGCGCCTCGCTCTGCGCCGCCGCGGCGCCCACTTGCGCCGCGTCTGTTGACGACGGCCCCTCCCCCGCGTCGGTGCGCTCCACGGGCAGCACGATGTCGTCCCGCTCGCCTTCGACGCGCACCCGCGCCGGGTCGGCGAGCCAGACGAACGTCTCCCGGTTGCCCTTCGGCCCAGGCAGACCCGAGGAGAAGTAGCCGAGCACGGCTGCGCCGAGGCCAAGCGCCGCCTCACCGACGCCGATCAGCGCATCGCGCCGTGCATCCGCGTCGCGCACGACACCGCCCTTGCCGACGTTGCCGCGTCCGACCTCGAACTGCGGCTTGATCATCGCGAGCGCGTCATAGCCTGGCGCGAGACAGCCGAGCACAGCGCCGAGCAGCTTCTCGAGCGAGATGAACGACACGTCGATCACCGCGAGATCGGGCACGTGCGGGAGCATCGCCGGTGTCAGCGTGCGCGCGTTCGTGCGCTCCATGACCGTCACGCGCGAATCGCTGCGCAGGCTCCACGAGAGCGTCCCGTAGCCAACGTCGACCGCGATCGCGTCGCGCGCGCCTCGTTGCAGCAGGCAGTCCGTGAAGCCGCCAGTCGAGGCGCCGACGTCGAGCACGCGCCGGCCGGCGATGTCGAGCCCGGTCGCCGCGAGCGCGTTCGCGAGCTTGGTGCCGCCGCGCGAGACGAACTCCGGGCGCTGATCGACGCTCAACGACTCCTCGACGTCGACGAGCTCGCCGGGCTTCTGCGCGCGCCGCTCAGCCGCGCCGACGCGCACCTCGCCGGCCATCACAGATGCCGCCGCGCGAGTGCGCGAGGAGAACAGCCCACGCTCGGCGAGCAGCGCATCGAGACGTTGCTTTGCCATGCCCGACGAACCCTTGCACACAAAGGCCCTTGCCGCACCATCTGCAACGCGAGCGCAGACACGGCGTTTAGGCGGCTCACGATCGGACAAGTACGAGCCGTGATCGTGACGCATCTCGCCAGCCGCCACGCCGAATACGGCTGGGCGCTCGTGATCCTCGCCGGTGCGCTGTTCGGCTTCGGCCTGATCGCCGGCTGGGTCGCGCTGTGCGGCGCCGGGCTCGTAGTGACCGCCGAGGAGGTATTTGCGCGCCGCGCAGCTGCTCGATCGGACCGCCCTCGCAGCGCCGCCGTCGGCAGGGGCTGACGTAAGGCCATCTGCAATCGCCGGTCCGCGGTAGCGAGTCGGCCGAGCCGAGCCCCTGGATGTCCCCGCTCAACGGCTACTTCGCGTTCCTCGTCACAACGGCGTTTCTCGGCGGCCTCGTCACGTTCTTCGTGACAGGGTCCGAACACGAAGTGCTGCTCGTCGCGTCGCTCGGCTGTGGGCTGCTTCTTGCGGTTTGGGGCGCGCTGAGGATCAGGGAGCGTCGCTGATGCGTTGGCCCCCCGCGCGCATTCAGGCTTGTACAGGGTGGGAACCGCGGAGCTGCCGTAACGGCATGTACAGCCGTTGCCCAACTGTGATCAAGATCACAGATATCGCCCTACCGAAGTCCCATCATTGTGAGCGTACCCGCAGCACTGCAGCATCCCTCCTCCCTCGAAACGGCCCGCCTCCCCAGCGGGCCGTTTCATTTAAGCGATGCCCGTCGGCACGGGCCGGCCGCCACCGCGACGCCGCCACCCGCTTCGCGCCCTCCGACCTTCGGCCGACCGCGCGAAGCGAGAGCCCCGCAACGCCGCTCGACCAGGCGCGCGAGCGCACGACGCCGTGCCCAAGCACGACGAACGCATCAAATCGATCTAAAAAGCCTGCTCAGGCCTCGACGACTGCCGACTGCCTGTCCGAGATCGCCGCCGTGACGCGTTCTGCGATCCGCTCCGGCGTGAAGCCGATCTCCTCGTGCAGCAGCGCCGGCTTGCCATGCGTTACGTAGCGGTCAGGAAGCCCTACGCGCAAGATCCGCGGCGGGCGCGCGCCCGTCTCTGAGAGCGTCTCCCAGACAGCCGAGCCGAAGCCGCCCGCGAGCACACCCTCCTCGACCGTCACGAGCAGATCGTGCTCCGCCGCGAGCTGTGCCATCAGGCCTGCGTCGATCGGCTTCGCAAAGCGCGCATCGACGACCGTCACCGAGAGATCGCCGCCCGCGAGCTCATCCGCCGCCGCGAGCGCCTTGCCGACGCCGCTGCCGTAGCCGATCAGCGCCACGCGCCTGCCCGCCGCCTCGCTCGCGCCGCCCTCGCGCAGGATCTCGCCCGTCCCGATCGCGATCGCGTGCGGCTCCTGCGGCAGCGCCACGCCCGTCCCCTCGCCGCGCGGGTAGCGCAGCGCGATCGGGCCGTCGAACACGAGCGCCGTGCGCAGCATGTGTACGAGCATCGCCTCGTCGCGCGGCGCCATCAGCACGATGTTCGGCAGGCAGCGCAGATATGCGATGTCGAACGCGCCGTGGTGCGTCGGGCCGTCGTCGCCGACCAACCCTGCCCTGTCCATCGCGAAAACGACGTTCAGCTTCTGCAGGCAAACGTCGTGGACGATCTGGTCGTAAGCGCGCTGCAGGAAAGTCGAGTAGATCGCCGCCACCGGCTTCACGCCCTCGAGCGCGAGCCCCGATGCGAACAGGATCGCCTGCTGCTCTGCGATGCCGACGTCGAAGTAGCGCTCCGGCATCGCCTTCTGCAGGATGCTCAGGCCAGTTCCCGAGTTCATCGCCGCCGTGATCCCGACGACGCGCTTGTCGCGTTCGCACTCGCGCACGAGCGCTTCGCCGAAGACCTTCGTGTACTGCGGCGCCGGCTGCTTCGCCGCCTTCGCCGTCACGCGTCCCGGCCGCACGACCTCCGCGACCGCCGGCGCGCCGTTGACGATCGACTTCGGCTTCGCCGCGTGCCACTCCTCCATGCCCTCGAGGCCGCCGTCCTCCGCCGGCGAGAAGCCCTTGCCCTTGACCGTCGCGATGTGCACCACGACCGGCCGTTCCGCCGCGATCGCCTCGCGCAGCGCCTCGCGCAGCGCGCGCACGTCGTGGCCGTCGATCACACCCATGTACGCCCAGTCGAGCTCCTCCCACCACAGGCCAGGAGCCCAGAACGCCTTGATCGACTCCTTCAGCTGCGGCCCGAGGCGCTCGAACGCCGAGCCGATCCCGCCCGGCAGGCGCGCCAAGCCGCCCTCGACGCCTGAGCGTGCATGCCACAGCTTCGGGTTCAGCCGCACGCGGTTGAAGTAGCGCGACAGCGCCCCCACGTTCGGCGCGATCGACATCCCGTTGTCGTTCAGCACGACGACCATCGGCGTTCCGAGGCCGCCCGCCTGCCCGATCGCCTCGAATGCGACGCCACCCGTCATCGCGCCGTCGCCGATCACCGCCACGACCTTGCCGTCCGCCTCGCCGCCGAGCGTGCGCATGCCCTCCTTCAGGCCGACCGCATAGCCGATCGAAGTCGACGCGTGCCCCGCGCCCATGATGTCGTGCTCTGACTCCTCGCGCGAGCAGAACGGCGCCACGCCGCCGTACTGGCGAATCGTCTCGAGGCCATCGCGGCGCCCCGTGAGGATCTTGTGCGGGTACGCCTGATGCCCGACGTCCCAGAGGATCTTGTCCTTCGGCGACTCGAGCACCGAGTGCAGCGCCACCGCCAGCTCGCACGTCCCCAGGTTCGCGCCGAAGTGCCCGCCGATCTCACCGACCGTGTCGATGATGTGCGTGCGCACCTCCTGCGCGAGCGTCGTCAGCTGCTGATCGCTCAAGCCCCGCAGATCCTCCGGGCCCTCGATCGAGTCCAGCAGCCGCACCGGCTTCTCCTGCGCTTTCGTCTCCTTGCGGCTCATGACGTGCGCCTGTAGACGAAGTCCGCGATGTGCTCGAGCTCGTCCGTCGCCCGCGAGCCCTCGCCGCCGCCGCCCGTCGCCGCGACCGCCGCCGGCGTCAGCTGCGCCGCCTGCGCGAGCGCCTGCAGCGCCATCTCGTGCGACTGCGACGCCAGCTCCCTTGCACGATCGATCCCGAACTCGCTCACGTATGTCCGCTTTCCATGACGCTCATCGCTGCCGCGCGGCTTCCCGAGGGCATCGTCTGTGCCTGTTACGTCGAGTATGTCGTCAACGATCTGAAACAACACGCCCAACTCCGTCGCGAAACGGTCGAAATGAACGGCCGCCGCTCCGTCTGCGACCCCTCCCAACAGTAGTACGCACCGGACCGACGCACCGATCAGACGGCCGGTCTTCAGCTCGTGCAGGCGCCGCAGCGCCGCCCCTCCCGGCGGGCTCGCCGCGTTGACGTCCGCATACTGCCCGCCGACCATCCCGTTGACGCCCGTCGCCGCCGCGAGCTCCGCCGCCGCAAGCAGCACGAGCTCCGGCGCCGAGCGCTGGTGCGTCAGCAGGTGGCGAAACGCCTCCGCGTAGAGGCCGTCGCCCGCGAGGATCGCCACGTCCTCGCCGAACTTCACGTGACACGTCGGCTGCCCGCGGCGCAGCGCGTCGTCGTCCATCGCCGGCAGGTCGTCGTGGATCAGCGAGTACGTGTGGATCAGCTTCGAGCGCCGCCGCCAGCGGCATCGCCTCGCCCGGCTCCATCCCGATCGCGCGCGCCGTCGCGAGCGCCAGCACCGGGCGGATCCGCTTGCCGCCGCCGAGCAGCGAGTAGCGCATCGCCTCCTCGAGACCCGCCGTCAGCGGCTCCTCCGAGAAGTGCAACTGCTCCAGGTAGCGCTCGACGTCTTCGCGCAGGCTCTCCGGGTACGTGGCGCTCACGACCGCCCGAACGCCCTACAGCAGGGTGTCCTGGCCGGGCGGCGGAGCCGACGCCTCCGCGCGCGTCAGCTGCTCGAGCTCCGCCGCCGCCTGCGTCGCGAGCGCCGCGCAGTCCTCGACGAGCGTCGCCGCCGCGTCCTGTGAGAGCTCGCCTGAGCGCAGCTGCTCCGCCGCACGCTCGAGGCGCGTGATCACGTCGTCCAATTGCTCCGTGCCGATCATCAGATCGCCGCATTCTCGCGTACTGCCCGGAGGACTGCGCCCAGCACCCCGTTGACGAAGCCCGGCGCGTCCGCGCCGCAGAACGTCTTCGCGCTCTCGACCGCCTCCTCGATCGCGCCCTCCGGCGGGATCGGCTCATCGCCCGGCACCGCATCCGGGTGCAGCATCTCGATCAGCGCCACGCGCAAGATGCTGCGCTCCAGCGGCTGGATCCTGCCGACCGACCAGCCGTGCGCGTGGCGGTCGATCACCTCGTCGAGCTCCGGCGCACGATCCGCCGCCGCGTGCGCCAGCGCGCGTACGAACAGCGAGTCGTTGCGTGACAGCGTCTCCGCCAGCGGGCGGCCCGTCAAATCGTGCTGGTAAAGCGCCACGACCGCCGCTCTGCGCTGCTCCGAGCGGCGCATCGCTACGCGCGCGCCATGTATTCGCCCGAGCGCGTGTCGACGCGAAGGCGCTGACCCGGCTCGACGAACAGCGGCACCTGAATCACCGCGCCCGTCTCGAGCGTCGCCGGCTTCGTGCCGCCGCTCGAAACCGTGTCGCCGCGCAGGCCCGGGTCCGTCTGCGTGACCTCGAGGTCGACCGACGCCGGCAGCTGCAGGTCCGACGGCTGATCGTCGATGAACAGCACGTCGATCTCGCTGCTCGGCACGCACCAGCGCAGCATCTCCTGCACCGTCGCCTCCGGGATCGCGATCTGCTCGAACGACTCGCTGTCCATGAAGTGCGCATCCGTGCCATCCGCGTAGAGGAACTGCATCTTGCGCGACTCTGTGCGCACCGAGCGGAACTTCTCCCCCGCCCTGAACGTGCGGTCGATCACGTTGCCGTCTGAGGCCCTGCGCAGCTTCGTGCGCACGAACGCCCCGCCCTTGCCCGGCTTGACGTGCTGGAAGTCGAGGATCTTGAAGATCGTCCCATCGACCTCGATGTGGTTGCCGTTTTTGAATTGGTTCGTTGTGATGGCCACGGCGACGCATCATAGGAGTCCTGAGCCTGCCGGCCCCAGTTTGGGCGCAAGCGCGCCACGTACACATGCTAATGTATGCTCATGTCGCTCGATCATCGCCTACAGATCCTGATCGACGACGAGCGCCATCGCCGAATCTCCGAGGCTGCGCGAGAGCGCGGCGTCTCGGTTGCGACCGTCGTGCGTGAGGCAATCGACCGCGGGCTTGCTAACTCCGATACGCAGCGGCAGGCCGCTGGCCAGCGCCTGCTCGATGCGCCCGACATGGATGTTCCCGATCCCGCCGACCTGCGCGCCGAGCTCGACGCCGCGCGAAGTCGACACGCGTGATCCTGCTCGACACGACCGTTCTCGTTTACGCCAAGGGACAAGACCACCCCTTGCGCGACCCATGTCGCGACCTGATCGCCGCGATCGCCGCGCGGCAGATCGAGGCGACTACGACTGTCGAGGTCGTTCAAGAGTTCGTCCACGTCCGCGCGCGTCGCCGCGGAAGAGGTGACGCCGCCTCGCTCGGACGCGACTACGCCGAACTGCTCTCCCCCCTGCTCAGCCTGACTGCCGAGGACTTGGGCTCCGGACTGGTGCTTTTCGAGCGCTCCGACCGCCTCGGCGCTTTCGATGCCGTGCTCGCGGCCGCTTCCGCACGTGCAGGAGTGAGCGCACTCGTCTCAGCCGACGAGGGGTTCGCGTCGATCGCCGAGGTCTCCCACGTCGTGCCAGACACCGGCGGGATCGCCGCCCTGCTCGCGAGCTAGCGTCGCGCAGGTCACGCTCGCGAAGCGCGACTCCGTGGGCTCGCCCGACGCCCCTACTACCCTGCCTCCCCGGACCCCATGGCCACGCGCGACGACATCGACTTCACCTACTCGCTGACCGATCGCGTCTTCCGCCTCAGCATGGGCGAGCTCGCCGACTTCAGCGGCGCCAAGTACGACGGCGACTTCTCGCTGACGCTCGAGCAGGCACAGGCGCGCAAGCACGAGTACGTCGCTAGGCAGATCGGCATCGAGCCCGGACGGCGCGTGCTCGACCTCGGCTGCGGCTGGGGCCCGCTGCTGAACTTCATCCGCGAGCGCGGTGCGACCGGCCTCGGCGTGACCTTCTCGCAGGCTCAGTACGAGGCCTGCCGCCGCCACGGCCTCGACGTGCACATCTACGACGCGCGCGAGCTCGACCGCGACAGCTTCGGCGGCTTCGACGCCGTCGCGAGCCTCGGCGCCTTCGAGCACTTCTGCTCGCCCGAGGACTACCGCGCCGGGCGCCAGGAGGAGATCTACCGCGCGATCTTCGAGCACGTCGCGACCGTCCTGCCGCTCGGCGGGCGCCTCTACCTGCAGACGATGGTCTTCGGGCGCAACATGATCCCGCTCGACGACGTCGACGTGCACGCCCCGCGCGGCTCCGACGCGTTCGTGCTCGCGCTGATGGAGCGCCAGTTCCCCGGCTCGTGGCTGCCGTTCGGCAAAGAGCAGGTTGTCAGCTGCGCCGAGCCCGGCTTTCGCCTCGTCGACAGCTCCAACGGCCGGCTCGACTACATCGAGACGATCAATCAGTGGAACGCGCGCATCGGCGCGCGCAGCCTGCGCAAGTCGCTCTTGAAGCTCCGCCTCGTGCCGAAGTGGCTGACGAGCGCAGACTTCCGCCTCGCCTTCACCTCCGGCGTCAGCGCCAACCAGGTCTGCTTCGAACGCGAGCTGCTCGACCACTACCGCCTCACGTTCGAGAAGACCGGTTGAACGGTTGCGCGGGCGGCGCTTCCCGCTCAAGCAGAGCCGCGCGCATACCGATGTGAACATATGCCGCGAGTCCCCCGCGAGAATGCCCTATGCGCGCTCGCAGCGCTGGCCGGCTGCGCCGCCCTCGCGTGGCTCGGGCTCGTCGGCTTCGCCTGGAGCGACTACGAAACCGAGGCCAAGCCCGCCTTCGACGCGCTACTGCACGGCCAGCTGACGCAGTTCCTGCGCCTCGCGCCCGTCTACGGCGGCTCGCTCGTCGAGCGCGCGCCGTTCGCCGCGCTGCCGCACCTGTGGGGCGGCGGCGCGCTCGCCGTCTACCGCATGGCCGCGCTGCCCTGCCTGCTCGCCGCCGCGCTGCTCGCCGTCGCGATCGTCGCGCGCATGCGCGCCGAACGGCGCCCGCTGCCGGCGCGTGCGATCGCGCTGCTCGTCTGCGTCGCCAACCCGATCACGCTGCAAGCGCTCGAAGCCGGCCACCCCGAGGAGCTGCTCGGCGCGTGCCTGTGCGTCGCCGCCGTGCTCTGCGCGATCGCCGAGCGCCCGCTCTGGGCCGGCGTCGCGCTCGGCCTCGCGATCGCGAACAAGGACTGGGCGCTGCTCGCCGCCGGACCCGTCCTGCTCGCGCTCCCCGCACGGCGCAGGTTGCCATGCGCCGGCGCCGCGGTCGCGGCCGCCGCCGTCGTGCTGCTGCCGCTGCTGCTCGTGCGCTCCGGGTCGTTCGTAGCGGCCACGCGCGCGAGCGCCTCGACACCGAGCTCGATCTTCCAGCCGTGGCAGATCTGGTGGTTCTTCGGTCATCACGGCCCCGCCGTGCACGGCGCGTTCGGGCAGCTCAAGCCCGACTACCGTACCGGCCCGGCCTGGACCGGCGCGATCGCCCATCCGCTGATCCTGATCGCCGGCCTCGCGCTGAGCGGCGCGCTGTGGCTGCGCGTGCGGCGCCTCCCCCGCAGGCGCGCCGGCGCGCGAGCGGCGCTGCTCGCGCTCGCGCTGACGATGCTGCTGCGCTGCCTGCTCGACACGTGGGACACCGAGTACTACCTGCTTCCGTTCATCTTCGCGCTGCTCGCCTGGGAGGTCGGCGGCCCCGTCACTCGGCTCCCGCTGCTCGCCGCGTCGAGCTCCGTGCTCGCGTGGGTCAGCTTCCAGTGGCTGCCCGAACACGTATCGCCCGACGTACAGGCCGCGCTGTTCCTCGCCTGGACCGTGCCGCTCGCGGCGTTCCTCGCCCGTCGTCTGCTCACGGCCTCGCGCGCCGTGCAAGCGCCGTCCAGCCCGGCGGCCGCGACAGAGAGGCTGAGCGCCCTGAGCGAGCCGACGGCCGCCGAGCCTCAAGAGATGATCGTCAGCGCCTTGTCGAGGCCGTTGAGCGTCTCCTGAGCGCCCTCGCGGACGACGAGCAGGTCCTCGATCCGCACGCCGAGGCCGCCCGGCAGGTAGATCCCCGGCTCGACCGTCACGACGTTGCCCGCGAGCAGCGGCTGCTCGCTTTCGATTCGCGACAGACGCGGCGCCTCGTGCACGTCGAGCCCGACGCCGTGGCCGAGCCCGTGGCCGAAGTGCTCGCCGTAGCCCGCCTGCTCGATCACCGCGCGCGCGATCGCATCGACGTCGCGGCCCGTCGGGCCGGCCTGCACGGCCGCGACGCCCGCTTCCTGCGCCGCGAGCACCGTCGCGTAGACCTCGCGCGCCTCTGCCGAGACGCCCTCGCCGGTCGCGTACGTGCGCGTGCAGTCCGAGCAGTAGCCGTCGAGCTGGGCGCCCCAGTCGATCGTCACGAGCACGTCGCGTGGAATCGGCTCCGCGCGCGGCTCCGCGTGCGGCAGCGCGCCGTGCGCGCCGGCCGCGACGATCGACGGAAAGCTCGGCGCCTCGGCGCCCAGCCGCCGCATCCGCAGCTCGAGCTCGATCGCGACGTCGCGCTCCGCCCGCCCGACGAGGCCTTCTTCGAGCACTTCCTCGAGCGCACGATCGGCAAGCTCCGCCGCCGCGCGCATGCGCCCGATCTCATCCTCGTCCTTGACCGCGCGCAGGCGCTCGACGACGCCCGCCGCCGGCACGAGCTCCCAGCCGTCCGCGAGCGCCGCGCGCAGGCGCTTGTGCTCGGCGACCGTCGTGTGCGCATCGTCGAAGCCGAGCTTGCCGCCCGCCTCCCCGAGCGCGCGCACCGCCGCCTCGAGCAGGCTGCCCGTGACGATCTCGCGCGCGAACGCCTCCGAGACCTGCTCGGCCGACTGCAGCGTGTAGCGGAAGTCCGTGAAGAAGCTGCCCGCGCCTGAGCCCGCTCCCGCGCCCGCTCCGCTCGCGGTTCCCCCACCCTCACCGCCCTCTGCACGCACGAGCGCGAGGCCGTTGCTGCCCGTGAAGCCCGTCGCGTAGCGGACGTTCAGCGGCGTCGCGACGATCAGCGCGTCGAGCTCGCGCTCGCGCAGCTGCGCCGCCAAGCGCACTGTCCGCTCGGCGCTCATCGCTGCTCCCGCTCCAGCTCCTCGCGCAGCAGCGCGAGCGCTTCGTCATAGCCCTCCGCGCCGCGCCCTGAGACCGTCGCGAAGCACAGCTCGCCGATCACCGACGTGCGCCGCCACTCCTCGCGCGCCTGCACGTCGGAGAGGTGGATCTCGACCGCCGGCAGTCCCGCGATCTTCGAGCGCGTCGCGGATCGCCCACGAGTAGTGCGTCCACGCGCCCGGGTTCAAGAGCACCGCGTCGGCCTGCTCGCGCAAGCCGTGCAGGTGCTCGACGAACGCCCCCTCGTGGTTGCTGTGGAAGAAGCTCGCCTGCAGCTCGAGCTCCTCCGCGCCGCGCTCGATCCGCCGCTCGAGCTCGGCGAGCGTCAGCGAGCCGTAGATCGCCGGATCGCGGCGCCCGAGCTGGTCGAGGTTGACCCCGTGCATCACCGCGATCCGCTTGCGTCCGTCGTCAGTCATCGCCGCGACATCATCGCGGCTGGGCGAGCTCGGCGACGGCCGCCTGCAGCTCGTCCGCTTGCAGCTCACAGCCGGTGCGCGGCTCACCGGGCTCGGAGAGCAGCACGAACGGCAGCGTCTCCCCGACGCGCTTCTTGTCGCGCATCGCCGCCGCGAGCACCTGCTCAACCGTCGGCCCCTCCAGGCGCACCGGCAGCTCGCGCTCGCTCAGCAGCGCCGCGACCTGCTCGCGCAGCCGATCGGCGCCCGACAGGCGCAGCGCCGCGAGCAGCCCGAGGCCGACCGCCTCGCCGTGGCGATAGCGCGCGTAGCCCGTCGCAGTCTCGATCGCGTGCCCGATCGTGTGACCGAGGTTGAGCACCTGCCTGCGCCCCGCATCGCGCTCGTCCGCGGCGACGACCGCGAGCTTCGTGCGCGCGCACGCGAGGATCGTCCAGTCGTCGAGGTCCGCCCCGGAGGAGACGCGCTCCCACAGCGTCCCGCCGGCGATCAGCGCCGTCTTCAGCACCTCGACCCAGCCCGCCGCAAGCTCGCGCGCGGGCAGGCTCTCGAGCGTTGCCGGGTCGACGAGCACGCCCGCCGGCTGGTGATAGGCGCCGACGTAGTTCTTCGCCTCCGGCAGATCGACGCCCGTCTTGCCCCCGTAAGCCGAATCGACCTGCGCCAGCAGCGTCGTCGGGATCTGCACGACCGGGATGCCGCGCTGGTACGTCGCTGCGCAGAAGCCCGCCAGGTCGCCGACGACGCCGCCGCCGAGCGCGACCAGGTGATCGCCGCGGTCCGTGCCGTGCGCGACGAGCGAGCGCCACACGCCTTCGGCGCTCGCCAGCGTCTTCTGCTCCTCGCCCGCGCGGATCTCGATCGTCGCTGCGAGCGTTTGCAGTTGATCTCCATAGAGCGGCCCGACCGCATCGTCGGTCACGCAAAAGCCGCGCGAGCGCGAGCGGTCGAGCGGCCAGATCGTGTCCCCGTCCGCGCCGCCCGCCGCGCGCAGCAGCCCGCGACCGATCAGCACCGGGTACTCGCCCGAGGCGCTCTGCGCCCACACCAGGCGCGTGCCCGCCGGCGCCGCCGCCAGCGCCCGCAGCGCGCCGAGCACGCGCTTGGCGCCGCCGTGGCCGAGCTGTGGCAGGTACGCATCGGCCGTCTGCTCGTACAGCGGCCCGCGCTCGGCGTGCAGCGCGAAGAACGCCTCGCGATCGCGCGCGAGCGGTCGCCCGAGCGCGCCCGCCGAGGACTCCGGGACGCCGCCGACGCGCTCCCACGCACGCTCGGCCTCGATGTCGAGCAGCACGACCGCGTGCGGCTCGAGCGCGACGCGAACGCGCTCGGAGAGGATGCTGCCGCCGCCGAGCGCGATCACAGTCCCGGGCCGCGCCGTGTCGAGCAGCTCGCAGACGAGCGCCTCCTCGGCCGCGCGAAACGACGCCTCGCCGCGCAGCTCGAACTCCTGCGCAGGCGAGTGCCCGAAGCGCTCCTGCAAGAGCTCGTCGCTGTCGAGCGCCTTCGTTCCGAGCGCCTTCGCAAGCTCCGCCGCGAAGGTCGACTTGCCCGCTCCCATGAAGCCGATCAGGACCAGCGCGCGTCGCGGCGCGTCGGCTACGGCCGCCATCCAATCCGCTCCGTGTACGCAGCGAGCGCTTCGCGCACGTCGTCGATGTGGTCGCCGCCGAACTTCTTGCGGTACGCGTCGGCGAGCACGAACGCGACCATCGCCTCGCCGACGACGCCCGCCGCCGGCACGGTGCACGAGTCCGTGCGCTCGCGCAGCGCCTGTGCCGGCTCGTGCGTCTCCGTGTCGACCGAGCGCAGCGGCTTCGTCAGCGTCGGCAGCGGCTTCATCGCGCCACGGACGATCAGCGGCAGGCCGTTCGTCATGCCGCCCTCGAGGCCGCCTGCGTGGTTCGTCTCGCGGTAGTAGCCGCGCTCTGAGGAGTAGTAGATCTCGTCGTGCGCCTCAGAGCCCGGCACGCCGGCGATCGTGAACGCGTCGCCGATCGCCGCGCCCTTGACGGCCTGGATCGAGCAGATCGCCATCGCCAGGCGCCCGTCCATGCGCTCCTCCCACGAGACGTGCGAGCCGAGCCCGGGCACGAGCCCGAACGCCTGCACCTCGAAGACGCCGCCGAGCGACTCGTTCGCCTTGCGCAGATCGTCGATCTCGCGGACCATCGCGCGCGTCGCATCGGCATCCAGGCAACGCACCGGCGAGCTGTCGACCTCGTCGAAGTCGGCGAGCGTCAGCACTCGGTCGGCCGCAGGCGCATTCACCGAGGCGATCTGCACGACGTGCGAGCGCACCTCGACGCCGAGCGCGCGCAGGAACGACTTGCACAGCGCGCCGCCCGCGACGCGCGCCGCCGTCTCACGCGCCGAAGCTCGCTCGAGGATGTTGCGCACGTCCGACTGCTTGTACTTCTGCGTACCGACGAGGTCGGCGTGGCCGGGGCGCGGCAGGTGGACCTCGGCGAGCTCCTTCTCGACCGGCCACGGGTTCATCCGCTCCTCCCAGTTGGCGTAGTCGCGGTTGGCGACCTGCAGCGCGATCGGGCCACCGAGCGTGCGCCCATGACGGACGCCCGCCGTGACCTCCGCCGCGTCGCGCTCGATCTTCATCCGCCCGCCGCGGCCGTGGCCGAGCTGGCGGCGCGCCATGTCCTCGTTGAGGTCCTCCGGGCGCAGCGCGAGGCCGGCCGGCAGGCCGTCCACGATGCACGTCAGCCCAGGGCCGTGCGACTCCCCGGCGGTGATCAGTCGAAGCGACACGACCGCTAGCTTATTTGCTGCGCGCTCAGCCCTTGAACGGCCAGCCCGGCGCAGAGGCGCCGACGGGTGCCGTGGCGATGTGCGCGCGCGCGGCAAACGCCTGCTTGCCGGCGAGGACGAGCACTCCCCTGGCCGTCGAGTAGCGCAGGCCAGACAGGCCCTGCAGGCCGCTCTTTCGCAGCAGCTCGAGCCCAGTCTTCGATTCGCCGCCGAAGGCGCTGCTGTGCGCGCTCGACAGCTTCGCCTTGCTCGAGGAGATGCTGACGACGTTCAGCTCGTACGTGACGGCGTCGGCGCCCGGCGGCAGGTATTCGAGTTCCTCCGTCTGGCCCGGCTCGAGGTTGATCGCCTGGCATTGCGATGCGCTCGGCAGGCACGTTGCCGGACCGCGCAGGATCGCTTCGCCGACGAGCGTGAACGTCGCGCTCTTGCCGCCCGCGAGCACGCCGCGGAAGACCACGAGCGGCTGGCTGTCCGACGGCAGCGGCTGCTGCAGCTTGAGCTCGTCGAACGGCGTCAGCGCGGCGCTCTGCGGCGGCGTGGCCGGAGTGGCGGTGCCGAACAGGACGTCGACGTGGAAGAGCGTCTGCTTGTCTTTCGGCTTCGTCGGCGTAGAGGATTTCTTCGTTTCTTCCGCGGGAGCAGGTGTCGCGCCACCCGTCGAGGACGAGCTCGATTCGGAGGAGGCCGGCGACGTCGTCGTGCTCGAGCCGCTGCTCGTTGCAGCGCTCGTCGCGGCCGCGCTCGCCGCCTGCGCCTTCTTGACGCCCGGCATCGGAGCAAACGGGTTGCGGCTCGCGCCGGCAGTCTGCTGCGGCGTGCCGCTCGTCGTCTCGGCGCTCGCCGTCACATCGGCGGTCTTGACTTCGCTGACCGCGAGGCCAGGCACTTTCGCGACCGGCGCGATCGGGCTTGCCGCGTTCGGCGCAGATGTGCTCGAGCCGCCGCCGAGCACGGCGTAGGCGACCGCCGCGATCAGAACAACGGCCAGCAGGCCGAGCGCCGGGATCAGACGCCGATCGAGTAGATCGGACTTCAGGGAGTCGAAGAAGTCGTTCATCGCAGAGGCTCCACGGTCGCGGCGGGGGCAGCCGTCGAGCTGCTCGTCGCCGAGTTGCTGGCAGGGCTCGCGGCTGCGGCTGACGGCGTCGGCGAGCTAGGCGTCGCGCCGCCCGTCAGGCTCTGCGAGGCCGGGAGCACGTAGGCCGTGGCCGTGATCGTGCCCGTCAGCTTCTGCGTGCCGCTCGTGCCGGAGGTCGTTTCAGCGGAGGCCGGTTCGAGCTTGACGCCTTGCAGCGTGAGCAGACGGCCGCTGACGCGAAGCCCGCCGGAGGTCGTGCGCACGGTTGCCTTGTTCAGCTGCAGGAACAAGTGGTAGAGGTCGGAGAAGCCGCCGCTGAAGACGAACGTGAACGGCATCTGCGTGAAGCCCGTCGGCGCTGCCACCGGCGTCGCCGCGGTGCTCGACGAAGGCGTCGAGGCGCCGCTCGCGCCCGCCGTGATCGAGCTGAATTCGACGTTCTTCTGGTGCGAGGCCTGCGCCAGCTGATAGATCAGCGACGGCACTTCTTCACTCGGAGGAACGGCTTTGCCGAGGTTCACGACCGACGTGTACGCAGCCGAGTAGCGCTGCTGCGCCACGAGCGCGTTTGCAGCTTCGCCCTTGACCGTCGCGAGCTGAGCGCTCGCCGTGCTGACTTCGCTCAAGAGCTTGTTCGCCGTCTTGCGCTCGGGCGAGACGAGCAGCACCCAGAACGCTCCGAGCACAGCGAGCGCCGCCACTACGGCGAGGACGAGACGATCGCGCGCGGTCATTGTCCGCCTCCAGTCGATGCCGTCAGCTGCGTGCTCGGCTGGCTCGCCGATTCGGACGCGGCCGGAAGCGGGTCGAAGGTGATCTGCACGCTGAACGACGGGCTCTTCGGCGCGCACTGCTGAGCCGAGATCGAAGAGCTGCCCGAGCCACCGCCAGTGGCGGAACTCTTCAGGCTGACGTCGCTGACGCCGTCGATCAGCCGCAGACGCTGGAGCGTCAGTGCGACCTCCGACTGGCTGCCCGCGCAGCCGCCGAGCGTGATCGTCGGCACGCTGCCGGCCGGCGTCGCCGAGCTCGCGGCCGTCGAGGAGGAGGAGGAGGAGGAGGAGGAGGAGGAGGAGGAGCTCGAGGAGCCGCTCGTCGATCCCGGCGCGCCGACCGTGCCGTCGAGCGAGGTGATCGAGGCGTCGCGCGGGAGCACGCGGCCGAGCTCGTGGAAAGCGTGCGCCCAGTCAAAGCGTGAGTCGACGACGTCCGCGACCGCTTTCATGCGCGCTTCGCGCAAAGCGATGAAGCTCGTGTAAGGGGTCAGCGCCGAGACAGCTTCGTGTTCGCGCTGCGTTTCAGCGGAGATCGTCGCGAGCTGCGAGCGACGACTCGACACGTGGTGGCGCGCGACGCCGTAGAGCAGCACCAGCAACGCCACGCCGGCGAGCGTGCCGAGCACGACGTAGGCGACTCCCTGCGAGCGCCCGGCGCCCACCGAGGCGCCACGGCGGCGCTCGTCGGAGGGGATCAGGTTGACGGCCTTCATCGCGGCGCCTCCGCTGTCGCCAGCCCGGCGGCGATCGAGAGGCGGTGCGTCGAGACCTTGCCTTCGAGGCCCGTGTCGACGAGGCCGACGTCCTGCTTGCGCACTTCCATGCCAAGCGAGGTCTGCAGGGCCTCAGGGAAGCCCGGAAGGTCGAGCACCGCGCCGCTCAGCGCGACATGCGAGACGTCGCCGCCCTGCTCTTGCGTGCGGTGGAAGTCCAGTGAGTTGCGGATCTCGCCGACGAGCTCGCGCACGCCGTTCTCGAGCACGCCGCGGACATCGGCGTCCGAGGGCTCCTGCGCTTCCGGCTCCTGTGCGGCAGCGCCCTGCGCCACGGAGATCGTCTCGGCGTAGCCCATCGAGCGTTCCTGTGCCTCGTGCTCCTCGCGGCTGACCTGCGACTCCTGCACCGCGGCATCCAATCTCTCGGGCGCATTCGAGCCGGTTGAGTCGGGGCCGAAGCTCGGGTCCTGCGCAGGGTCGTGGCCCTCGCCGGACTCGACCGCTTCCGGCGCAGCGGCAGGCGCGACGTGCGGTAGCTCGGCGGCGCTCGGCGACGGCAGCACCGGCACGCTCAAATCGACGCTTGCGAGCAAGGCGCGCGCGTCGGACAGCGAGATCTCGCGGCGTGCCGCGAGCTCGGCGGCCATCGCCTCGACGCCGCCACCGACGACGCGCGTGAAGCGGCAGACGGTGCCCTCGGCGATCGCCAGGTTCGTCAAGCCGTCGACGTTCAGATAGAGCACGCGCCCGTCCTCGGCGTCGGCCCGGTCGTGCAGCGAGCGGATCAGCGCGAACGCCGACAGGTCTACGCCCTCGGGCGTCAGACCCGCCGCGCGAACGGCCTTCAGCAGACGCTCGACCATGTCGCGCTGCGCCGCGACGAGCACGACTCGCTGACGCTGGCCCGCCGGCGTGTCGACGAGGCCGAGTGGGTGAAAGTCGATCACGGCGTTCGACAGCGGCATCGGAACCTGGTCCTGAGCCTGGAAGCGGACGGCCGCGGCGAGCTCCTTGCGATCGGTCACAGGCGGCAGCTCGAGCGTCCGCATGACCGTGCGCTGGTTGGCGATGCCGACGCGCACGCGCTTGCCGAGCGTGCCGTCGGAGAAGAGCTCGCGCAGCGAATCGGTGAGCGCGTCGATGTCGACGACCTCGCCCTCGCGGACGGTGTCCCCGTCCAGCGGACGCGCCGCTGCCCGTTCGGCCAGCACCGAGCCGTTGACGCGCGCCTTCACCGCGGCGACGAACCCTGGCTGGATGTCGAGCCCGACGAGCCCATCGCCCGAGCGCGAGCCTGAGCGCCCTGGAAGGCTCGGCAGGTGCGGCAGGTGCGGCAGGTGCGGAAGCTTGAGCGAAGTAGTGAGTGAAGGAGCCATTTGCTTGGTCGCTGCTGCCTGGTGCGGCGCCGATGCCGCACGAGGGGTATCGGCGCGAGCCGATCACCCCTTTAGGCCAAGTTGCCGCTAGAGGAAACGCTGGACGTAGAGGTGCACGATGCCTTCGCCCGCGAACGTCGCCACGAGCGCGCCGAGCGCGAGGAACGGACCGAACGGAACGGCGGTCTTGCGTCCCTCCTGCGCACCCTTGCGCGCGATGATCACGCCCCCCACGAGGACTCCCGCCAGCAGCGCGATGAGGATCGCCGGCGCCACCGCGCGACCGAGGAACAGCCCCATCACACCGGCGAGCTTGACGTCGCCCATGCCCATCCCGCCCGGATATGCAAGCGCCGCGATCAGTAGGAAGCCGCCCGCGCACGCAGCCGCGATCAAGCGCTGCGGCTCGCCGCTCGGGTCGAGCGCGAGGCCGAGCGCGAGCGCGACGATCGCGCCGAGCGCCGTCAGCGCGTTCGGGATGATGCGATGCTCGAGATCGATCAGCGCCGCCGGCACGACGATCAGGATCAGGCCGATGCTCAGCGAGATCGCGATCGCAGAGCTGTGTGCGAGCACCGCGCCGGCGCAGAGGACCGCGGTCAGCCCCTCGACCAGCGGATAGCGCGGCGAGATCGTCGCCGAGCAGCTGCGGCAGTGCCCCCGCAACAGCAGGAACGAGACGATCGGGATGTTGTCGTACGGCTTCACCGGCGTCCCGCACGACGGGCAATGCGAGGCCGGTCCGAGCAGCGACTCGTGCCGCGGCAGGCGGTAGGCGACGACGTTCAGGAACGAGCCGAAGATCGCCCCGAGCACGCCTGCGAATGTTGCCTCCATGCGTACTGATCGACCGCCGCGGGAGCCGGCTTGAGCGAGCTACGCAATTCGGATACGCCCTCAGAGCCTTCGCTTCATCGCGCCAGGCTGAATCGGTTGGCGCCGAACGCTCAACACTCACTTGAGTACTCGACAGTTAAATGCAAAAGGGGTGACCCGAAGGCCACCCCTTTCGTCAGGCTATGCCGGGACTGAGATCAGACCCGGCGCGCCACTACCAGGTACCGCCCGCGCTGCAGCCGCCTTTACCAACCGGCGTGCACGTACGCGTGATCGCGCCTTTGACGTTTTTCAGCGTGTAAACGTCGCCGGAGCCTTTGGCCGTAGATTTCACTTCGAATTCTTCGGCGCCGAGCGTGCCGACCGCGGCCGTTGCCGTGGTCGTGTCTTTCAGCGTCGGCTCGATTTTTTCGAGTTCCGCAAGCGTGCCACCAACGAAGCTGCCGTTGTTTTCGCTGGCGTACGCCTCCTCGGTCGTCTGCAGGGTTCCCACCTGCGTCTTGGCCGCCGAGTCGTTTGCCTTGCTCGTCTGGCTGAGGAAGGCCGGGATGGCGATCGCGGCAAGGATGCCGATGATCAGGATGACGACCAGAAGCTCGATGAGGGTAAAACCACCCTCATTGCTCAAGCGCTGGCGCAGTCGTTGCAACATGTGAATCCTCCTAGGATCCGGTGTTAGAGCGCCAGCTCTTGGGTCCACCACCACACTTGGCGATGCGGTCCCCCATCAGTGATCTGTGAAGATCGTTATCCGGGAGCCGCCGGCTTTGCTACACACCCTTTCGGACGTTTGCCTTGGCACCTCGACACTGGCTTTGTCAGCCGGTGCATCGACCTACGCGCAGGTGATCTTTAGCGCTGAAACGCCGTTGGACGCATGCACTAGTCGACTTCGGGCTGCTCAGGGCGCTCTGCGCCCTCCGCGTCCAGCCATCCGGCCTGCGCGTCGGTCCCCGCCACGCGCACGCCGCCGCCTTTGCACCACGGACACTCGACCGTGCTCGGCTCCCCGCCGAGATTCGAGATGACCTTTCCGCTGCCGCGACAGGGCATACACTCCCGCGGCTGGTGGGCCTCCTCCGTCCGATCTCCGTCGTCGCTCGTCTCGTTCGCCATGACGCGATGAGCCTAGCGTCCCGTCGATGAGAACCCGCGTCCGGTCCTACGAGTGGGCCGCGCTCGCGCTGATCACAGCCGGCGCCGCCGCGCTGCGGCTGATCGCGATCGGCAAGGTCGCGCCCGACCCGTTCTACGACGCGGCCGTGCGCAGCATGGGCATCTCGTGGCACAACTTCTTCTTCGGCGCGTTCGAGCCCGGTGGCAGCGTGTCGATCGACAAGCCCCCCGTCGACCTCTGGCTGCAAGTCGCGAGCGTCAAGCTGTTCGGCTTCTCCGCGACGACGCTGAAGCTGCCCGAGGCGTTCGCCGGGATCGCCGCCGTGCCGCTGCTGTTCATCGCCGTCAAGCGAATGTGGAGCGCGACCGCCGGGCTCGCCGCGGCGGCGGCGCTCGCGCTGCTGCCCGTCGACGTGATCACCTCGCGCAGCGACACGATGGACGGCGTGATGATGGTGCTGATCGTGCTCGCGCTCGTGTTCTTCGTGCGCGCTTGCGAGACGGGACGAACGCGCTGGCTGCTCGCCGGCGCGGCCGTGCTCGGAGTCGCCTTCGACGTGAAGATCCTCGAGTCCTTTGTCGCGCTGCCCGGCCTCGCGCTGCTCGCGCTGATCGGCTTCCCCGGAACGCTCGGCAAGCGCGCGCTGAAGCTCGCCGCGGCCGGCGTCGTGTACGTCGTCGTCGCGCTCGCGTGGCTGACCGCGACGCTGTTCGCACCCGCGCACAGCCGGCCATGGGCGATCGGCTCGACGAACGGCAGCGCGTGGAACGTCACCTTCGTCTTCAACGGCACCGACCGGCTCGGCGGCAAATCGCCCGAAGCGCAGACGACCGTCTACGAACCGGGCCACAAATACCCCGTCGCAACGCAGTCCGAGCGCGATCACATCCCGATCCTGCCGCCCTCGCCGACACGGCTGCTCGCGCGGATCGGTCCGCTCTCCGGCCAGCGGCTCGGCCTCGAGCTGCTCGAGGCGCTGCTGCTCGGCATCCCGGCGCTGCTGTGGAGCCTCGGCCTGCGACGGCGCCGGCGGACGGCGGCGCTCGGGGTCGAGGACGATCGCGGCGAAGCGGACGCGCCCGCGAGCGAGCCCGCCCAGCCGGGCGAGCGAGCCACGCAGACCGCGCCGGGGCACGGGCCGTTCCGCGTCGAGCACGACGAGCGTCGCATGCGCCTCGCCTACGCTGCCGGTCTCGGCCTGTGGCTGCTGACGGGCATCGCGCTGTTCAGCGACATGGCGCGGCTGCACCCGCGCTACGTCGAGGGGCTCGTGCCGGCCGTCGCGGCGACGCTCGGCATCGGGATCGCGTGGGCCTCGCAGCCGCGCGGGCTGCTGCGCCCGGGCGTGCTCGTCGTCGCGCTCGCCGCGACGGTCTACTACGCCGAGCGCCTGATGTACGGCACTCCGGCCGTCTGGTGGATCGCGTTCCTCGCCGCACTCGCCGCGTTGCTCGTCGCGGCGCTCGCGCGCGCCCCGGTGCTGCCGGCGCGCCTGCGCGCCGTGCTCGCGCCCGGCGTCGTGCTGGTGCTGAGCCTCTGCGCGATGCTCGCGCTGTCGCTGAACACCGACATCCGCGCGATCAAAGACCACGTGACCGACGCCGGCGAGGTCGGCGCGCTGCCGGGCGAAGAGCTCGAACCGCTGAGCAAGTACCTGCGCGCGAACCAGCGCGGCGCGCGCTACGAGGTCGCCGCGCAGTCGGCAACGCAGATCGGCGCGCTGATCGTGCGCGACGGGCGGCCCGTCGTGGTCCTGACCAGCTACGGTGCGCGCGTGTTCACGACGACGGCGCAGCTCAAGGCACTGATCGCCAAGGGCGAAGTGCGCTACGCATTCCTCAACTCCCCTTGCCCCCACCACATCTCCCCGAACAACCCAGCCTGCTCGCCGCCGGCGAAGTGGATCCGCGCGCACGGCACGGACGTCTCGCACGCGGCGAAGCTGCGCCGCGGCAAGACGCTGTGGCTGCTGCCGGGCGCAGCCAAGTGAACGGCGCGAGCGGATGAGCGAGACGGACGGCGCCGGCGCAGCGAGCATCGCGAGCCTCCCCGAGGAGCTCGTCGAGGACGCGCGCGCGGCGGGCAAGCTCGCGATCGACACCGAGTTCGTCGGCGAGGGGCGCTATCGCACGCTGCTCTGCCTGATCCAGCTCGCCGTGCCGAGCGCCGACGGCGAGCGCAAACAGATCGTCATGCTCGACCCGCTCGCCGAGGACTTCGACGGCACCTCGCTCGCGGCGCTGCTCGCCGATCCGGCTGTCGAGATCGTCGTGCACGCCGGGCGCCAGGACGTCGCGCTCGCGCGCCGCGTGCTCGCGACGGAGGTAACGAACGTGTTCGACACGCAGGTCGCCGCCGGGTTTGCCGGGATGGGCGCGCAGTCCTCCTACGAGACGCTGCTCGGCGAGGTCCTGCGCGTGCGCGTCGCCAAGAGCGCGAGCTTCACTCGCTGGGACCGCCGCCCGCTCTCCCCCGAGCAGCTCTCCTACGCGCGCGAGGACGTCGAGCACCTGCTCGAGCTCGCCGTTGAGCTCGAGCGTCGCCTCGACGGGCTCGGGCGCCTGCAGTGGGCGCGCGAGGAGTGTCTCGCGCTCGCGCGCTCGAGCGACGAGCGCGACCTCGAGACGATCTTCGCGCGCCTGCCGCGCGTGCGCGGGCTGAGCCCGTCCTCGCGGCCGATCGCGCGCGCGCTCGTTCAGTGGCGCGAGGAGACCGCGGCGCGCCAGGACCGCCCCGTGCAGAGCGTGCTCGCCGATGCGGCGCTGATGGAGATCGCCAAGCGCAAGCCGCGTTCGGCCGGCGAGCTCGAGCAAATCCGCGGGTCCGGCGCGGCCAACCTACGCCGCCGTGGCGAAGAGCTCGTCCAGCTCGTGCAAGCGGCGCGTGAGCTGCCGCCCGAGGAGGCGCCGAGGGAAGCGCGCCCGCCCGCGCCGAGACCCGAGGACGCGCCGCTGATCGCGCTCGGCGAGGCGCTCTTGCGCACACGCGCGCGCGAGGCCGGCCTCGCCTACGAGCTGCTCGCCGCGCGCGCCGACCTGCAGGCGATCGTCGCCGCATGGCGCAGCGGCGGCGAGCAGGCCGACGTGCGCACGCTCAGAGGCTGGCGGCGCGAGCTCGTCGGCGAGGAGCTGCTCGAACTGCTCGACGGCTCGATCTCGCTCGCGGTCGTCGACGGAGCGCTGCAGATCGCGCGCGAGAGCGCCTGAGACGGGCGCCTGCGCCGCCAACCGCCGCGCGCCGCGCGACCTACGCGAAGCGCTATTTGATCGAGCTGTAGACGGTGAACAGCGGCATGTACATCGAGATCACGATGAAGCCGACGATGCCGCCGATGACGATGATCATGATCGGCTCGAGGATCGACGTGAGCGCCTTGACCGACGCTTCGACCTGGTCCTCGTAGAAGTCCGCGATCTTGCCGAGCATCGAGTCGAGCGCGCCTGTTTCCTCACCGACGCCGACCATGTGCTGGACCATCACCGGGAACACCGGCGCCTGCGCGAGCGGCGCCGCGATCGTGCCACCGCGCTTGACCGAGGCGATCACGCCCTCCATCGCCTCCTCGACCGCGACATTGCCCGCCGTGCGACCGGTGATGTCGAGCGCGAGCAGCAGCGGCACGCCGGCGCTCGTCAGCGAGGAGAGCGTGCGCGACCAGCGCGCGACGGCGACCTGCTGGACGATCGCGCCGATCTTCATCGGGATGTGCAGGCGGAAGTGGTCCCATTGCGGGCGACCCCACGAGGATTTCTTCCACCTCAGGAACGCGAAGGCCAGACCGCCGGCCAGCGCGAACATCAGCCACCAGTAGCCGACAACGGCGTGTGAGAGGAACACCGAGACCTTCGTGATCGACGGCAGTTCGCCGCCGAACTGCTTGAAGACGCCCTCGAAGACGGGCACGAGGAAGGCGACGAGCGCCATCATCACGCCGACGGCGAAGAAGATCACGAGCGCCGGGTAGATCATCGCCGATTTGATCTGGCGCCTGAGCGATGCGTCCTTCTCGAGCTGGTCGGCGACGCGCAGCAGCGAGCCCTCGAGCACACCGCCCGTCTCGCCGGCCTGCGTCATCGCGACGAACAGCGGGTTGAAGACCTTCGGATGGCGCGCGAAGGAGTCGCTCAGCGAAAGCCCCGCCTCGACGTCCTTGCGCACCGCGACGATCGTTTCCTTCAGGAACTTGTTCTCGGTCTGCCACTCGAGCACGTACAGCGCGCGCAGGATGCTCATTCCCGAGGTGATCATCGTCGCGAGCTGGCGCGAGAAGACGGCCAGCTCCGCGGCTTTGACGCTCTTCAGGAATCCGAGCTCGATCTCGCGCGAGCTGTGCTTGTCGGCGATCTCGAGGACGATCAGCCCGCGCTGCTTGAGCTGGTCCGAGACGGCCTGCTTGGAGTCGGCCTCGAGTTCGCCGCGCGCCTTGATCCCGGCGACGTCCATGGCCTTGAAGACGTACGTGCTCATGCGATGGCGCTCCTACGCCGCGCGGCCGAGATCGAGCGTCGCGGCGCCGAGCAGGCGCCCGAGCTCCTCCGGCGTCGAGGAGCGCGATTCGGCGAGCTTGCGGCTGATCTGCCCCTGGCGCACGAGCGTCGCAAGCGATGCGTCCATCGTCTGCATGCCTGTCGACGAGCCCGTCTGAAGAACCGAGTAGATCTGGTGCGTCTTGCCCTCGCGGATCAGGTTGCGCACGGCCGGCGTCGGCACGAGCACCTCCGTCGCGACGACGCGTCCAGAGCCGTCGGCGTTCGGCAAGAGCTGCTGGGTCATGATCCCCTGCAGCGCGACCGACAGCTGCACGCGCACCTGGCCCTGCTGGTGCGCCGGGAAGACGTCGATGATCCGGTCGATCGTCTGCGCCGTGTCTTGCGTGTGCAGCGTCGCGAAGACGAGGTGGCCCGTCTCGGCAGCCGTCAGCGCCGTCGAGATCGTGTCGAGGTCGCGCATCTCGCCGACGAGGATCACGTCCGGGTCCTCGCGCAGGGCAGCCTTCAGCGCGTCGGCGAAGCTGTGCGCGTCCGAGCCGAGCTCGCGCTGGTTGACGAGGCACTTCTTGTGCCCATGCAGGAACTCGATCGGGTCCTCGATCGTCATGATGTGGTCCTCGCGCGTCGAGTTGATCTGATCGATCATCGCCGCGAGCGAGGTCGACTTGCCCGAGCCCGTCGGGCCCGTGACGAGCACGAAGCCGCGCGGCTTGCGCGTGAAGTCGTGGACCGCCGCCGGCAGGCCGAGCTCCTCGATCGAGCTGAGGTTGAACGGGATCAGGCGGAACGCGGCGCCGATCGCGCCGCGCTGGAAGTACGCGTTGACACGGAAGCGCGCGTGGCCCGGGATCGAGTACGCGAAGTCGAGCTGCCAGTCCGTCTCCAGGCGCTGGCGCTGGTCGCCCGTGAGAATCGAGTAGATGATCTCGCGCGTGTCCGTCGCGGAGAGCTTCGGGTACTCCTCCAGCGGCGTCAGCCGCCCGCGGACGCGAACGGTCGGGTGCGCGCCCGCGGCCAGGTGCAGGTCCGAGGCACGGCGTGCGACGACTTCCATCAGCAGGTCTGCGAAATCAATGTCCATAGTCCGCCCCATCGACCGCGCGCGTCCGAGAATCGCATCCAAAACGCACTTATGGACAAAGGTTCGAGAAGCCTTGAGATCTCACCGAAGCGCTGCTACTCGGGCGTGGCGCGCCCGCGAGGGACTAAGCGCCGCCGGCGCGCGCGGCGTCGCGCATGACCTCGCGCGGCGCCTCGCGCCCGGTCCACAGCTCGAGGCTGAGCGCGCCCTGCGCGACGAGGATCTCGAGGCCGTCGACGGTCGCCGCGCCGTGCGCCGCCGCGGCCTCGAGCAGCGCCGTGCGCCCACCGCCGCGGTAGACGAGGTCGACGACGGTGCCGTAGTCGCCGAGCGCCGCCGCGTCGAGTGAGAGCGCGTCGAGCTCGTGCGGGTCGGGCTCGAGCCCGACCGACGTGCAGTTGAAGAGCAGCTCTGCCGGCTGCGGGCGCGCAACGGCTCCTACGCCGAGCTCCTGCGCGAGCGCGCGCGCGCGCTGCTCGGTGCGATTCCAGACCGAGACCTCGCTCGCGCCTGCTTCGCGCAGCGCCCAGACGGCCGCGCGCGCGCTGCCGCCCGCGCCGAGCACGAGCGCGCTCGAGCCACGCGGCGAGCGCCCAAGCGCTGAGATCAGCCCCGGCGCGTCGGTGTTCTCGGCCGCGATCGAGCCGTCGGCGGCGAACGACAGCGTGTTCGCCGCGCCGATCGCGCGTGCCGCCGCGCTCGCGCTGTCGGCGAGCGCCAGCGCGGCCTGCTTGTGCGGGATCGTCACGTTCGCACCGACGAAGCCTGACGCGCCGAGCGCGCGCGTCGTCTCGGCAAACAGCTCCGGCGGGACCGGCAGGCGCTGGTAGTGCCAGTCGCGCAGGCCCAGCTCGGCGAGCGCCGCGTTGTGGATCGCCGGCGAGCGGCTGTGCGCGACAGGCCAGCCGAGGACGCCGAGGCGCTTCATCACTTCTTCTTGCACGCCGGCGGGTGTCCGCCGTTCTTCTTCACCGCCGCGTCGTATGCGGCGACGTTCTTTTCGAATTCGGCGTACGTCTTCGAGAAGACCTGCTCGCCGCAGCCGTCCGCGCCGGCGACGTAGTAGAGGTAAGGCACGTGCGACGGGTGCGCCGCCGCGTTGATCGATGCTTCGCCGGGGTTCGAGATCGGCGTCGGCGGCAGCCCTTTGTGCGTGCGGCTGTTGTACGGCGAGTCGATCTTCAGCTGCGATTCGGTCAGTTCGCCGGTGTACGTAGCAATCCCTTTCTGCAGCTCGACCGCGTAGTAGATCGTCGCGTCGATCCCGAGCGGGATGCCTTCTTTGAGGCGGTTGTAGATCACAGCCGCGATCCGCGGGCGGTCGTGCTCGGTCTGCGCCTCGCGCTCGATCATCGAAGCGACCGTCAGCAGCTGGTACGGCGTCACGTGCAGCGCCCGCGCCCGGCGGAAGTCCGCCGCTGTGAAGCGTTCGCGAAACGCGCGCAGCTGCTCGTCGACGAGCCGCTGCACCGGCGCGCCCGCGGTCAGCTCGTACGTCGCCGGGAAGAGGAAGCCCTCGAGGTTGCTCGTGCCCGACGGCGCGCCGTAGTGCTTCGGGCTCAACAGCTTCGAATGCGCCGTCGCGCTCAGGTAGCTGCCCGAAAGCGCGTCTTCGCCGACGAGGTCGGCGATCTGGCGGCGCGTGTAGCCCTCCGGGATCACGACCTTCACCGCGATCACCTTCGGCGGCGGCTTGCTCAGCGCTTCGATCGCCGCCGAGTAGCTCATGTCGCGCTTCAGCTGAAAGCGCCCCGAGTGCAGCGAGCCGCGCTTGCCCTCGAGCGTCGCGCGGATGTTGAAGAAGAAGCCCGACGAGATCACATGGTCGCGCGCGAGGATCGCGCCGATCTTGCTCGAGCTCGAGCCCTTCGGAATATCGACGATCACCTTGCCCGTGCCACTGCCCGCGAACGGCTGAAACAGCGAGAGCAAGAACCAGACGAGCGCGATCGCGATCGCCAGCGCGAGCAGCGCCGCGATGCGTGCGCGCGAGAAACGACGGCCTCCGCCCGCGTGAGCGTGGCCGCCCAATCGCCCGCCGCCGCCCCGGTCCCCTCCGCCGCCTCCACGGCCCTTGCGGCCGCGAGCGCCGCGCCGCCCGAGCGCGCCCGAGCCGTCGGCAGCGCTCGCGCGCGAAGGCGCGTCCGTCGAGCGGCGCCCGCGCCCCGTGACAACGCGCTGCTCGCCCGGCGGCGGCAGCGGTGGAAGCGATGGGCGGCCGCCGGCCCGCACCGGGCGCTCCTGCTCGACCGGATCGAGCTCCGCGTACGGATCGGCCGGGATGAACTCGGCCGGCGCCGCCGCGCTCGGCTCGGGTGCCGCCACCTGCGGCTCCGGCTCCGGCGCCTGCTCCTCAAACGCCGCCGGAGTCTCGAAGGCATCCGTCGACGGCTCGGCGACCTCGTCGTGCGCGATGGGATCGTCCGGCGGCGCCGATGGCTGAGGCTCGGCGTGTGAAAGCTCTCGATCCGGCGGCTCGACGGCTTCGGGCTCGACATCGGCCCCCGGCGCTGCTGCCGCTGGTTCGATCGGCGCGTCATCCGCCTCGGGCGAGAGACCGGGCCCGGGTGACAGCGCGAGCTCCGGTGAGATCCCGGCGCCCTCAAGCGGCGCCACGGCAGCCTCGGGAGCGATCCTGGCCTTGCCGGCGCGGCGCCGTTCGCGCTCGAGCCGATCGCGCTCGCGCTCCTCCGCGGTGCGTTCGTGCCCCGACTGTGATCGATTGCCGCGCGCCAAGAGCAGGACCTTAGTGCGGCTGCGCCGCCATCCAGCTCTCGAGCATGTGCGCGGCCGCGCGCGAGTCCTCGCTCGAGCTCGCCGGACCGTCGAGGCGCTGCGCCATGCGCGTCGTGAAGCGCTCGTCGTGCAGCTCCACGGGCACGTCCTCACCGAGGCGCCGCGCGAGGCGCTCGGCGAACTCGCGCGTCTCGCGCGTCTGCGCCGTGTCGCCGCCGGCGAGCGACAGCGGCAGGCCGACGACGACGCGCTCGGCCTCGCGCTCGCGCACGAGCTGCACGAGCGCGAGCATCCCGCGCTTGCTCGCCGGCCGCTCGACGTGCTCGAGCGGCGTGACGATCGTCCCCGTTGGATCGCTCACCGCGCAGCCGCAACGGGCGCTGCCGTAGTCGAGCGCGAGCACGCGCATCAGCCCTGAAGCGCCGTCGCGATCGTGTCCTTCGCTGCCTCAAGCGCCTCCGGCAGCTTCTGCGGCTCGCGCCCGCCGGCCTGCGCGAGCGTGTCGCGCCCGCCGCCGCCGCCGCCGACCGCCGCCGCGGCCGCCTTGACGACGGCGCCCGCCTTGACGCCGCGCTCGACGAGCTCAGGCGGCACGCTGACGAGCAGGTGCGCGCGCCCGTCGACAGCCGCGCCGAGCACGATCGCCGCGTCCGCGCGCTTGCCCTTCAGGCGATCGGCGAGGTCGAGCAGCGCCTTTGCGTCGGGCACCTCGACGATGCTCAAAAGCACAGGAGCCTCGGCGACCGCCACGACGCGACCCAACAATTCATCGATATCGATCGCCCCGTCGCCGCTGCCCGCGGAGGCTGCGCTCTTGCGCGCCTTCTCGAGCTGCTTGCGCTCCTGCTCACGCGCCCGCACGACCTCGGCGACCTGCTCAGGGCGCGTGCGCAGCGTCGCCGCCGCCTCGCCGAGCACGCGGTCGTGCTCGCGCAGCAGCGCTACCGCAGCCGGGCCCGTGAGCGCTTCGATGCGCCGCACGTTGGCCGCGCTGGAGGTCTCCGCGATGATCCTGAACGGGCCGATCTCGGCCGTCGAGCGCACGTGCGTGCCACCGCACAGCTCGCGCGAGTGCTCGCCGTCGCCGACCTCGACCATCCGCACGATCTCGCCGTACTTCTCGCCGAACAGCGCCATCGCGCCGAGCGCCTTCGCCTCGTCCAGCGTCGTCGTCAGCGGGCGCACCGGGTCGTTGCGCGAGATCCACTCGTTGACGCGATCCTCGACGTCGCGCAGCTCCTCATCGGTGAGTCCCTGCCCGTGGCTGAAGTCGAAGCGCAGCTTGTCCGGGCCGACGTAGGAGCCCGCCTGGCGCACGTGGCTGCCGACCCGCTCGCGCAATGCCGCCTGCAGCAGGTGCGTCGCCGTGTGGTTCGCCTCCGTCGCGTGGCGCGCAGCGTGATCGACCGTAGCGAGCACCTGCTCGCCAGGGTGCAGCTCGCCCTGCTCGACCGTCACCGACAGCGCCTGGTCGTCGCCGAGGCGGAAGACCTCGTGCACGCGCGCGCGGCAGTCGCCGTGCTCGCATTCGATGATCCCGCCGTCCGCGACCTGACCGCCGCCGGCCGCGTAGAACGGCGACTCGGCCAGCTTCACGAGCACCGCGCCGTCGCGCTGCTCGACCGCGCCGACCGTCGTCAGCTGGCGCTCGGTCTCATAGCCGGTGAAGCGCGTCTGAAAGTCCGTCGCGCCGGCGAACGCACCGGCCAGCTCGCGCGGGTTCGCGGCCTTCGCTCCCCCCTCCGCGCCATCGGCGGCCTGGGCGCCGCCGGCGCGGCTGCGTGCGCGCTGCTGCTCCATCAGCGCGTCGAAGTCGCCTTCGATCGTCAGCTCCTGCTCGCCGAGCAGCTCCTTCGTCATCTCATACGGGAAGCCGTACGTGTCGTGCAGGCGAAAGACCTCGGCGGCCGGCACGGCCGTGCGCTCCTCGCCGCGAGCCTGCTCGATCAGCCCCGTGAGCGTTTGCAGACCCTGCGTCAGCGTGCGCCCGAAGCCCTCCTCCTCGGCCGCGAGCCACGTCGCGATCGCCGCGCGCTGCTCGCGCAGCTCCGGATAGGCGCCGCCCATCAGCTCCTGCACGCGCTCGGCGTAGCGCGTGAGGAAGCCTTGCTCGAGCTCGAGCGCGCGCCCCTGCTGGATCGCGCGGCGCATCACACGGCGCAGCACGTAGCCGCGATCCTCGTTCGACGGGACGACGCCGTCGGCGACGAGGAAAGTCATCGCGCGCGAGTGGTCCGCGAGGATTCGCAGCGCGCGGTCGCTCGAGAAGTCGGCGCCGTAGCGCACTCCCGAGAGCTCCTCGCCGAGCTCGATCAGCGGCTGGAACTGGTCCGTCTCGAACACCGACGGCTTGTCCTGCAGGATCGCGGCCATCCGGTTCAGGCCCATCCCTGTGTCGATGTTGCTCGCCGGCAGCGGCTTCAGTTTCCCGCCTTGCTGGTCGTACTGCATGAAGACGAGGTTCCAGTACTCGAGGAAGCGCTCGTTCTCACCGCCCGGCAGGTCATCGGCCGAGCCGAACTCGACGCCGCGGTCGAAGTAGAGCTCCGAGCACGGGCCGCACGGCCCCGACGGCCCGGCCTGCCAGAAGTTCTCAGAGCGCGGGCACTGCACGATCCGCTCGCGCGGCACGCCCATCTCGAGCCAGTAGGAGATCGCCTCCTCGTCGGGGCCGAGGTCGAGCCACTCGTCACCCTCGAAGACCGTCACCCAGATGTCCTCTGCCGAGAAGCCGAAGACCTCGCGCGAGAGCGCCCACGCGAACTCGATCGCCTCGGCCTTGAAGTAGTCGCCGAACGAGAAGTTGCCGAGCATCTCGAAGAACGTCAGGTGGCGCGCGGTGTTGCCGACGTTGTCGATGTCGACCGTGCGAAAGACCTTCTGGCAGTCCGTCAGGCGCGTCGCGGGCGGCGTCTCCTGGCCGAGGAAGTACGGCTTCAGCGGGTGCATCCCGGCGACGGTCAGGAGCGCCGAGGGGTCGTGCGCGGACGGCACGAGCGACGCCGACGGGATGCGCCGGTGCCCGCGCTCCTCGAAGAACGCGAGGTAGCGCTCGCGGATTTCATCGGATGTCATCGGCGAAGCATCTCAGTTGCTTGGGTCGCTACAGGCCGTCGCGGCTAAGCGTCGATCGTCCCGTAGCCGACGACGACGTCGCCCGCGTAGAGGCACGCGAGCTGGCCGGGCGCGGTGCGCTCGGCGGGCTCGGCGAGCGCGATGCTCGCGCGAGCGTGAGAGCCCGCGTCGAGGTCGTGCTCGATGCGGCACGCGAAGCGCCGTCCGTGCGAGCGCACGCGCACGCCGTCGACGCACGCGCCGCTGCAGTGCAGCGTCAGCTCGCGCACGGGCAGCTCGGCACACAGCAGAGCGTCGCGCGGACCGACGGTGACGGTGTTCGAGCTCGTGTCGGTGCGAAGCACGTAGAGCGGCTGCGGCGCGCCGATGCCGAGGCCGTGGCGCTGCCCGACGGTGTAGGAGTGCGCGCCGCGGTGCTCGCCGAGCACGGCGCCGCGCTCGTCGACGATCGGGCCGGGGACGTTGCCGAGGCCGCCATGGCGCTCGAGGAAGTCGCCGTGGCGCGTGCCGGCGAGGAAGCAGAGGTCCTGCGAGTCGGGCTTGCGCGCGACGCTCAGCCCAGCTTCGTGCGCGATCTCGCGCACTTGCTCCTTGTGCATCGCGCCGAGCGGGAAGCGCAGGCGCTCCAGCGACTGCGGCGACAGGGCGGAGAGCACGTAGCTCTGATCCTTTGCGACGTCGGTGGCCATGCGCAACAGCGCGCGATCCTCGACTTGCGCGTAGTGGCCGGTCGCGAGCGTCCGCGCGCCGAGGCGCTCGCCGAGCTCGAGCATCGCGTCGAGGCGCACGTTGCCGTTGCAGCGCACGCACGGATTCGGCGTGAGGCCCTTGCCATGGTCGGCGAGCCAGCCGTCGACGACGCCGGCGCGGAACTCGGCGCGCAGGTCGATCGAGAGATGCGCCATGCCGAGCCCGTGCGCGAGCTCGCGCGCGCCGCGCACGGCCTGCGCGGAGCAGCAGCTCGACTCGCCGTCGTTCTCGGGATCGGACCACAGCTCGAGCGTCACGGCGACGGCCTCGGCGCCGTCGCGTGCGACGAGCAGCGCGGCGACGGCGCTGTCGACGCCGCCGCTCATCGCGACGAGCGTGCGCGCCGGCGAAGGCGCGAGCTGCGCGTGCTCGCGCGCAGCCCAGCCGAGCGCGCGGTGAAGCGCGTCGGCGGCTAGCTCGACGGCGTGGCGCTTGGCGACGCTGAGCCCGCCGAGCTCGGCTTCGATCGTCTCGGCGGAGATCCGCGCGGCGTCGAGCAGCGGCGTGCCGCGCAGCAGGCTCACGGCGGCGCTGCCGGCGGCGATCGCGGCGCCGCAGCCGCTCGCGTCGAAGCCGGCGTCGGCGATCTCGCCGCTGGCGCTATGGGGGTCGACGCGCAACGAGATGCGGATCAGATCGCCGCACGCGGCGCCACCGGCGGCGCCGGTGCACGCGTCCGCGGGCGAGTGTCCGCGGCCGAGCGGGTGTTCGAGGTGCTGCTGAAGGCTTTCGGGGGAGATCTGCACAGGCCGAGTTTAAGCGGCCGGCGCGCGCTACTTCGAGTGCTTGACTTCCCTGACGGCCTGTTCGAGTGAGAAGACGTCGGTCAGGCCGGTCACGCTGGCGGTCTTGCCGGCGGGGTTGATCAGCAGGATCGTCGGCGTGCCGTAGACCTGAACGGTCCGCGTGAACGTGCCGAACGAGCCGACCGCGCTCGAGCGCGCGATGCTGATCGCGAGCTTGCCGTGAAGCTTTCGCGCGGTTGCCTGCAGTTCGCGGCGCACTGTCTTATCGACGGCGCCGCTCGGGTTCCAGAACAGCAGCGCGGCGACCTTGCCGTGCTTGAGCTCGCCTTCGACGCGCGCCTGCATGACGGGAACGCCGTTTGCGCTGTTCGCGGCGTGCGTCTTCGACGCGGGCGTTTTCGACTTGGCCTTGACGGCGCTCGCGGCTGAGCTCGAGGTGTGCGTCTTCGCGGCGGCGTGCTTGGCTGCGGCGGTCCCGCCGGTCGCAGCGGCGCCGGCGGCGGTGCCCGTCGCGGAGCTGCCGAGCTTTTCGGCGCTGCCCGAGGCGGCGGTGGCTTTCTGCTGCAGAGCTTTGGCGTGCTGTTCTGACTCGCTGACGGCGCCGCGCGCTTTCTGAATCGCACGCGTGAGGCCGCCGACTCCGGGCGCGGAGCCTTTGTAAGTGGAGGTACCGCCAGCGGAGCCGCCGGCGCTCGGCGACGCAGCTGAGCTGCTGCTCGCGCTCGTACCGGCGCTGGAAGCGCTCGAGGAGCTTGCGGCGCTCGGCGTCGTCGCGCTGGAGGCGGCGGGTGCGGGCGCGGAGGTTTCGCTCGAGGAGTGCTTGCGCAGCGCAACGAAGTACACGGCGGCGAGCAGGACTACGGCGACAAGCGCGATCTGGAAAGGGCGCGAGATCTTCGTCATTGCTCCCTCCTTCGGCATTTCGCGCGCAAGAGTTGAACTGAGTGCACGAAAATCGCCATCCAGGAGCGGAAAAGCGGGACCGTGTCGAGGACGGCGAGCAGACGAGCCCGCGGGAATCGGAGCGTTCAGAGCGTGCGCAGGCCGCGCAAGACGGCGTGCACGACAGTGTCTGTCGCGATGCGCTGCTGGCCGCCGTCCTGGAGGTCCTTGAGCGCGGTCTCGGGACCTTCGACGATCGCGACGTAGCGCGCGCCGAGCGCGTCGGCGTGGCCGAGCTGGCCTTTGAGCGAGCGCCCGGCGAGCTCCATCTGCGCGCGCAGGCCGGCCGAGCGCGCGGCCTCGAGCAGCCCGAAGGCGACGCGGCGCGAGGAGGCGCCGTCGAGCGCGACGAACAGGTCGACGGGGCTCGTGACGGCGTGGTGAGCGTCGCCGGAGAGCAGCATGCGCTCGATGCCGGCAGCCCAGCCCATGCCGGGCGTCGGCTTGCCGCCGAGCAGCTCGATGAGCCCGTCGTAGCGTCCGCCGCCGCCGACGCCGCTCTGCGCGCCGAGCGCGTCTGAGGTGAACTCGAAGACGGTGCGCGAGTAGTAGTCGAGCCCGCGCACGAGCGTCGAGTCGATCTCATAGGCGACGGAGGCGTCGTCGAGCAGCGCGCGGACCTCGGCGAAGTGCTCGGCATCGTCGGCGCTGAGCTGGTCGAGCAGTCGCGGTGCGCTCTGCATGACCTCTTGCGTGCCGGGGTGGTCTGAGTCGAACGCGCGCAGTGGGTTCAGCTCGATCCTGCTGCGGACATCTTCTGAGAGATCTTTTTCGTGTTCGCGCAGGTGCGCTTGCAGTCGCTCGCGGTACTCGACGCGCGTCGCGGCGCTGCCGAGGCTTCCGAGACGGAGCCTGATGTCGCGCACGCCGAGCTCGGCGAGCAGCGTGGCGAGCAGCGCGATCGACTCGGCGTCGACGGCGGGATCGTCGGAGCCGATCGCCTCGGCGCCGACCTGCCAGAACTGCCGGTAGCGCCCGGCCTGCGCGCGCTCGTGGCGGAAGAAGCTCGACAGGTACCAGAGCTTCACGGGCTGGCGGCGCTTGTGCATGCCGTGCTCGATGTAGGCGCGGCAGACGGGCGCGGTGCCCTCGGGCCGCAGCGTCAGCGAGCGCCCGCCGCCGTCGTCGAAGGTGAACATCTCCTTGCGGACGATGTCGGTCGACTCGCCGACTCCGCGCGCGAACAGCTCGGTCGCCTCGAACGTCGGCGTCTCGATCCGCGTGTAGCCGGCGCCGTCGAGGATCGCCTTCGCGCGCGCCTCGATCGCTGCGCGCGCGTCGGCTTCGTCGCCGAGCACGTCGAACGTGCCGCGCGGAACTTTGAGCTTCGGCGCGCTCAACGCTCGGCGGCGCTTGCGCCGGGCGCGGCGTCGGCGCGCGGGGCGCGCTCGCGCAGCTCGGTGAGGAACGGGTTCGTGTCGCGCTCGCGCGCGAGCGTCGTGATTCCCATGTGACCGGGATAGACGACTGTCTCGGGCGCATAGGAGCGCATCAGCCCGCCAATCGAGCGTTCGAGCGTCGGCCAGTCGCCGCCGGGCAGGTCGACGCGCCCGACGGAGCCCTGGAAGAGCACGTCGCCGGAGAGCAGCGAGACGGTCTTCGCACCGGCGCGGGCGTCGGCGCTCGCGGGAGCGATCGCGTAGGTGACGTGGCCGGGGCTGTGCCCGGGCGTGAAGATCACGTCGATCTCGAGACCGGCTAGCGAGAGGTGCTCGCCGCCGGCGACGGTCTGCTCGGCGTCCCAGCTCTCGAACGGGCCGAAGCCGGGCGGCACCCAGCTCATCACGTCGGCAAGGACGGGTCGCTCGATCTCGGGGCAGTAGACGGGCGCGTTCGTCGCACGCGCGACAGGCGCGACGGCGCCGATGTGGTCGAAATGGCAGTGCGTGAGCAGGATCGCGTCGATCCGCACGCCGAGCGCCTCGGCGGCCTCGAGCAGACGCTCGGGCTCCTCGCCGGGGTCGACGATCACGGCGGGACGCAGGCCGTCGGGGCCGGGCGCGTGCTCGGGATCGCTGACGATGTAGCAGTTCTCCTGCACGAGCCCGACCGTGAAGGAGCGCACGTCGAGGGCGCTCATCGCCGCAGGCCCATGACGCGGCCGCGGGCGGGAATCACCGCGCGCTCGCCTTGCCGCCGCCGGGTTTGCCGGCGGCCTTTTTCGCTTGGCGACGGCGATACAGCCATCCATCGCTGTAGTAGCTGATCGGCGTGTAGAAGATCAGCCCGAGGAAGAAGTAGATGACGGACTGCCCGGCGCTCGCTTTGAGGACGATGCCGGAGAGCAGCACGAGCGCAGCGGCGGCGATCAGAGCGCGCAGCGCTGCGCCGCGCCACGTCGGCGGCTGGTCGGCCTTGGCGACGCGCTGCTGCTTGGCGCGCGCGGCGTCGCCTGCCTTGCCGCCCTTCTCGGCGGCGGTCGGCTTGCGCCCGGTGCGCCCGCGCGCCTCGACGACTCCGGCGGCGTTGCCGCGGTGCTTCGTTTGGCGCTTGCGCTTGGTTTGGGCCATGCATGGAGCCTACAGCGAGAGCGCGAGCGCCACTGCGCTGCGAGGGTCTGCTGCCGTCACGGTTGCATGCGAGCGGCGACGCACGGAAGCAAGCACGCGACGCTTACAGGCCGAGCGCGCTCTCGATCAGGTGGCGGTCGGGATCGAAGCCGGGCAGCGGCAGCTCGGCGGGGAATCCATCGAAGGCTGCACGCGGCGCGAGGCCGACGAGCTCGGCGCTCGCGACTGGCGCGAGCTTGGCGACGGCGCGAACGACCTCGCCAAGCGGCAGCTCGAGCGGTCGCTCGACGTTCATCGAGACCTGCGCGACGCCGCCGCTCAGCTCGACGCCGATCGCGCGCAGACCGGGCATGCCGAGCTCGCCGCCTTCGCGGATCTGCGCGGCGATCCAGCGCGCGTCGTGCAAGCTCGCGGGCGGCTGTAGCTGCAGGTTGAACGCGACGAGCGGCTCACGCGCGGCTACGAGCGTGGCGCCGGCACTCGGGTGCGGCTCGTGCGGGCCGAAGTCGGGTCGCAGCGGCTCGCGTGCTTGCGTCCCTCCGGAGGGGTGCTCGTTCGCGGAGCTTGCACTCATGCGCGCGCCGAGGCCGGCGATGCCGCCGCGGCGCAGATCGGCGCGCGTGCGGCCGGGCGTGTCGCCGGCGAGCTCGCCGTAGAGGAAGACGGGCACGCCGAGCTCGCTGCCGAGGCGCTCGCCGACGACAAGCGCCTCGGCGCAGGCGGCGCCGCGCGCACGCGAGTCGAAGTAGACGAGCGGGATGACGTCGATTGCGCCGACGTGCGGGTGCGCGCCGGCATCGGCAGGCGCGCCGGAGGCGCGCTCGACGACGTCGATCGAGGCGATCGCCGCGGCGGCGCCTTCGACGAGCGAGGCGGCGAGCTCTGGCGCACGGCCGGCGAGCGTGAAGACGGAGCGGTGGTGGTCGGCGTCGGAATGGACGTCGACCAGGCGTGTCGGCGCGCCTGCGCCCTCGGGCGCGTCCTCGGCGTCCTGGACGGCTCGCGCGTCGTGAGCGTTTTGCGCGCCCGATGCCGTAGCGCGACGTGCGTTCTGGCCGAACGCATCGCCGATGCGTTCGATCAGCGCGGCGTCGCGACCCTCGGAGACGTTCGGGACGGCGAGCAGGATCGGCGAAGTCATGTCACGAGGCTAAACTGCGCCACCCCGCCGGAGTAGCTCAGCTGGTTAGAGCAGCGGAATCATAATCCGCGTGTCGGGGGTTCGAGTCCCTCCTCCGGCACTGTAAAAGGCCTGCAAATGCGGGTATTTGGAGAGTATCATGGGGATGGCGTATTTCCCCAGGAATTTCCCCAGGGGGCGTCTTGAGGGCGTGATGGCCACGAAGGCGCCCGACGGGACGGCCGCGGTGGCGAGTCACCGGAGCCTGAAGTCGATGCCCGACATGTGTTCGCGACCGAGTTGCTGAGCGCCGGCGCGAACCCAAGCCCGATACAGGAACTGCTCGGCCACAAGCGCCTCGATTCCAAGCAGCGCTGCACGCATGTCGATGCGCACCAGCCGCGTGGCGCAACCAAGCGCCTTCCGTGGGCCGGGGCGTCCCCGAGTCCGGGCCCGGCGATAACCTTTTGGGCGCCGGGGACCCTACGGGCCGCCGCGGTGCTGGCCGGGCAGGAGTTTAGGATGTTGGATTCTCCGATGTCCGCGCAGAGCACCCCAATCCCCCTCGCTATCGCGGACTCCCGCAGCCTTCTCGAGGCGAATTTCCCGTTCGCGCAGGTCTCAGAGCTCGCACGCGCAGACCGCTACACCAACGACGCCGTCTACAGCGTGCACAAGTGGTGGGCACGGCGTCCGGCGGCGGTGATCCGTGCACTGCTGCTCGCCTCCACCCTGCCCGCGAACACCCCCCTCGAGGTGTTCTGGGAGCGCTACCGCACGAGCGAGGACGCGCTCAGCGGCATGCACGTCGGGGACGCGTTCGTCGGCGGCGCGACCTCGTTGGTCGAGGGCGCGCGCCTCGGCGCAAACGTCACCGGTGTCGACGTCGACCCCCTCGCCGTGCGGATCGCCTGTGAGGAGCTCTCAAGCCCTTCCCCGGAGAAACTGAGGGACGCCTCGGGCAGGCTGCTCGGGCATCTGGGAAGGACGCTGAAGACGCTCTACCCGGTGATCGACGGCGCCGTGGCGCTGCATTACTTCTACCTGCGGCGCGTGTCTTGCCCGGAGTGTGAGACGCAGAGCCTGCTCTACCGTAACTTGCTGCTCGCCCGGGACCTCGCCCGTGCGGGCGCGGTCGTGCGCGACACGCCGATCGTCGCGTTCTGCCCGGACTGCGGCGCCGTGCACCACCTGCCGAAAGGCCGAAAGACACTCCAGTGCTGCGATCGCCGACACCGTCTCGATGAGGGGACCTACTCCGGTGCACGGTTCACCTGCCCACACTGTCAAACGAGAAGCTCACACGAGCAGCTCGCCACCGCGGGTGCCGAGCGCGTCCTGATCGCGGTCGAGTGCACCCGCGGCGAGGAGCGGCGCAGCATCCGCGCCCCGTTGCCCCGCGAGCGGAAGCTCGACGATCGTGCCCGTAGGCTGCTCGAGCAGCACCACTGGCACGTTCCCGACGTTGCGCTGGGCGACGCTGACAGCGGGCGCGCCGGCATCTACGGCTTCAAGACGATCGCCGAGCTGTTCTCGACCCGCCAGCAGGCGCTGTTCGCCGCCGCATTCGCGTGGGCCCGCGAGAGCGAGCTCGACGAGACCGTGCGCGCCAGCTTGATGCTCGGGATCTCAAACGCCTTGACCGCGAACAACCAGCTCTGCGGCTACGCGGTGGACTACGGACGGATCTCGCCGCTGTTCAGCGTGATCCGCGCCTACGCGCTCCCGGCGCTGTCGGTGGAGCTGAACCCCCTGCACCCGACCGCGGGCCGCGGCACGCTCGCCGCAACGCTGCGGCGAATGTACGTCACGCCGCGCGAGAAAGTGCGCCGCAACGCACTTGATGAGGACGGCGAGGTCGTCCGGCAGAGCTTCCTCGGGCGCCAAGACGCCGATGCCCACGTCGCGTGCCGCTCTGCCGACCGGCCATTCCCGGAGAAGCTCGGCAAGGTGGACGTGATGCTGACTGACCCGCCCTACTACGACTTCATCGCCTACTCGGACTTCTCGCTGCTGCACCGCGCATGGATGGGAGCGGACGGAGCGGCCGAGCAGCTCGGGGACGCGCCGATCTTCCCCGTCGGTGAGGACCCCGCGAAGACGTTCTCGCGGCGGCTCGGGAGCGCGTTTCGCCGCATGAGCTCGGCGCTCACACCGACCGGCGTGCTGATCTTCACCTTCCACGCCTCCAAGGACGAGGCCTGGAAGGCGCTCGGCACAGCGCTCCGCTCCTCAGACCTCAAAGTCACAGCCCTTTACCCGGTGTGGGCCGACGCGCGAGCTGCGGGCGCACACGGGCACCCTGGCAACTGTGAGCTCGACCTCGTGTTCGTCTGCCGACCCGCTCGCCAGATGCCCGAGAGCACGATCCAAGCGAGCGTCGAGTCCTGGATCGCCGAGCTCGGCGCGGAGACCGTAGGCCAGGCTGACCGGCGCAGCATGCACGCAGGACTGAAGATTGCGCGCTCGCCAGTTGTGGAGACGGCATGAGCGACCCCGGTGAGGAGGGCGAGGACGACGAGGCGCCGGTGCCGCGCACAGAGCGGCTGTGGGCGAAGGGCGATTTCCGGAACTTCTCCGTACAGCGGATCGCCACGACCAGCCTCGAGCTGAACCTCGAGAATCGTCGCTTCCGCGCCGATCGTGAGGCACTCGAGGTGGAACTCGACCGGGAGCTCACGCTGCCCGAGGACGAAGAGATCGTCATCGCGCTGCTGCTCGATCGAAACTGTCACGTCGAGCAGGGGCGGGTCGTTTCCTCGCCGAGCAAGGACACCACCGCACTCGTCGCCGACTGGAAGGAGCGTGGACAGGAGCGCCCCCTGTGGATCGAGCCTGGTGGTCTTGTGCGCAACGGCAACCGGCGCCTGGCGATGATCAAGCGCGAGCTCGCCGACGGAGATGCTGAGCACTTCAGCGAGGTCGACGTCGTCGTGCTCGATCCGGAGGAGTTCGATGACGCATCGATGTTCGCGATGGAGGCACGTGAGCAGCTCACAGAAGGGCTGAAGGTCAACTACACCGAGATCAACCTGCTGCTGACCCTGCAGGAGGCGGCCAACCGTCTCGACGTCGACTGGAACAGCCCTCGCTCGATCACACAGGCCGCCACCGCGATCGCACCGCTGGTCGGCAACGATCCCAACTACGCACGGGTCCAGCTGAACGCCGTGAAATACATGGACGCCTACCTCGCCTACATCGACAGGCGCGAGCACTACGGCTTGCTTCGAGGCACAGTCGAGGTGTTCCGCGACATCGGCAGGAACATGAAATGGATCGAAGAGAACGACCCGGAGCGCAGCCTCGAGATGCTCGAGATCTGCTTCGCGGCCGTCACCGCAGGCGCCACCTACGGGCACCTGCGCGAGATCCGGACGATCGCCCGCGAAGAGCCCGAGCGCTTCATGGAGCTGGCGGCCGAGATCCGAGAGGTTCGCGAGAACGCGCCCGCAGAGCCCGAACCCGAGCAGCCGCCACCCACGGACGAGCAGGACGACGAAGGCGAGGACAACACGGACACCGTCCCGACGGGCGCGCCGGTTCCGGGGTACCCGCGGGGGGCCGTCAAGCGCGTGATCGATCTCGCCGCTCAAATGTCACGAGCCAGGCGGAGCTCCGAGCCCGACCGCGATCTTCGCCTCGCCGAGGACCATCTCGCCAGAGTTCCCCCGGAGCTGCTCGCGGAGCTGCTCGCGGGCCTTAACGGCGAGCGGGCCGCAAGAGCTCGTGACGGCGTATTCGACTGGACCGACGCTGTCCGCGCCGCCGAAGCAGGCGCTCCCGAGGCGTGAACGCGACACCACGAGTCGAGCTGCGCCTTGAGGGTGACGTCCTCACCGTCAGCGACGGCTCGCTGGACGGCGAGCGCGACCGGCTGTTCTTTGGAGTGCTGCTTGGCGGCGAGCGGACAGCTGAGGGCTGGCGCTGCCCGGTTCGAGACCGAGACGGCGACGAGCTCGTGCTGCAGATCACCCGCCACCTGCAGGGAGCCGGACGACAGGTCAACGCAACGAGCGACCGGGCGCAGCAGGCGCTAGATCGGGACCTCGAACGTCAGCGCAGCTACGACCGCGCCCTTGCGGCCGGCCGCGCTTGGCGCGAAAAGGTCGAGCAAGCCGTCACGCCCGACACCACCGCCGTGCTCGCCACCCTACGGGAGGCAGGCTGGGACAGCGTCGCGCGCGACCTGCGCCCACACCAGCTCGCCGGCGCGCTACACGCCCTCAGCGCCTCGAACACAGCGAACTTCTCGGTGCCGGGCGCCGGGAAGACCGCGACCACGCTCGCGGTAGTAGCAACGCACCTTCAGGAAGGCACCGTGGACTGCGCGGTCGTCGTCGGGCCACTCTCGGCGTTCGCCCCTTGGGAGAAAGAGACCCAGATCGCAATGCCAGGCCGGCTGCGGGTCAGGCGCGTGCGCGGCACCCCCGACGCACGACGCGCGATCCTCGAGGAGGTCGAGCGCGGCGACGTGTTCCTGCTGACCTATCCCACCGCGGCGAGCGATCGCGCCGAGCTAGAGCGTCTCTGCACACGCATGAAAGTCATGCTTGTCGTCGACGAGGCACACCGCGTGAAGCGGTTCAACGGCGGCCTCTGGGCGCCGGCGCTGATCGAGGTGGCCCGCCGCTCTCGAGTGCGGATGATCCTCTCCGGCACGCCGATGCCACAGAGTGCGCTCGACCTGTGGAGCCAGTTCATGATCCTCTGGCCCGGCGGCGAGCTGACCGGGCCGCCGGCTCGCTACCGGGCCCGCGCGCGGGGCAACTTCGACAGTCTGCGGACCAGCCTGCTCCCGTTCTTCATGCGAACGCCGAAGGAGGCGCTGGGCCTGCTGCCCTACGAGCTTGAGCGCCCGCCGGTGCAGCTGGCACCTATCCAGGCGGAGATCTACTCGGCGATCGCCGACGACCTGCGCCAGATAGCCGCCGCCCCGGGGCCGATTCAGACCAGGGTCGAAACGCTGCGCCGCGCTCGCCCGATCCGTCTGCTCCAAGTAGCGTCGAACCCCGACCTTCTGAACGACGAGGACGGCTTCTACGACCTGCCCGCGCTCGATGAGGCTCCGCAGGCACTGCTAGATCGGCTGCAAAGCTACCGCGAGCTGGGCGAGCTGCCGGCCAAGTTCACATGGGGCCTTGACTACCTGCGCGGCCTTCGCGATCAGGATCCTCCTCAGAAGTGCGTGGTGTGGACATCGTTCGTGCGAAACATCGAGCAGTTCGCCGAGCGCATCGAGGCGGATCTCGACGGCCGTGTGTTCAAGATTCACGGCGGCGTCCCCGCGGCGGAGGAGGGCGCGCCCGGCGACCCTGACGAAGACGAGACCCGCGAGCAACTGATCGCCCAGTTTTTGGCAGCCGACGAATTCGCCGTCCTGGTCGCGAACCCCGCCGCGTGCGCCGAGTCGATCTCCCTTCATTCTCACTGCCACCGCGCCCTGTACCTGGACCGGACCTACGACTGCGCACGCTGGCTGCAGTCGATCGACCGAATCCACCGCCTCGGCCTCCCCGAGGGCGTTCGCGTCGAGATACAGGTGCCGTTGGCCGAGCTCGACGGCGCCGGCGCGATCGACGGGCTCGTCGACCAGTCCCTCGCGCGCAAGGCCCAGCGGATGGAAGCCCTGCTCGCCGGCGCCGACCTCGTGCCCGAGGCCCTTGCCGACCGAGACACCCTCGCCGCCGCCCAAGGAAACGCCGAGGACCTCGAAGAGGTCCTGCGCTACCTGCTCGGAGAGGACATCGACCCGCCCGCAGGCTAGAGCGGATCGTCCAGCGGCTCGTCGAACGAAGCCGGCGCTCCCGGCTCGGACCCCTGCCGACGATCGGAGAGCGAGATGCGCAGCAGTTGGTCCAGCAGCCACAGCACCCACGCCAACCGCGTGAGGACGAGCGCCAGAGTGCCGGCGCCGAGAGCCTCGAGGAACCAGGCGCCGACCTGCCCAGTGTCGATCACGATCAACGCGGTGAAGACGACCGTCGCGAGAGCGAGCGCGTAGATCGCGTACATGAACACCACCCTCGTCTTCTGGAACTCCGGCTGTTCGCGCAGCCACGTCATGCGCGGGCCGGCACCGAGCGCCAGCAGGATCGACGTCGCCGTGATCACGAAGCCCAGGAGTGCCGCGCACGAGGCCGAGATCGAGATGTAGAGCGCCGAGCGCGCACCCGTGCTGACGTGGGCGAGTAGGGAGTGGCCTTCGGCGTGCACGCGGTCGATGACCACGAACACCGCGGCGGCCGCGGCGGCGCCGATCATCTCTCGACCGATAGAAGGGTCTCCGTTGGAGGCCGGTTGGGGGTCCGGATCGCTCACCCTGCTTGCGCGTCGTTCGGTAGATCCTTCTTGACGTCGTTGTAGGCGTCGAGTATCGCCTTGAACGCGGCGGGCGAGTCCAGTGCGCGGGAGCGCTTGCTCTCTCGCGGGATCAGCACGACTCGCTGGAGAGCGTCGTTGAGCAGGTTCAGCGGCTCGACGCGATCAGACTGCGGGCTCACGCCTTCGATTTCGAGGACGTCGAGCAGGTCTCCAGGGTCGCGTTTTTCTTTGCGGAACTGCGTGAGCATTCCCTTGACCTTGCCCGTGAAGCCTTTGTCGAAGCCCTCCGCGCGCAACGTGACCTCGGCGAAGACGCCGGCATCGAAGTTCGTAGCGACGTCGAGAACGCCCTTCAGGCCAGCCTTTTTGATGAGTTCCTTGCTGACCATGCTCGGCAAGAGCTTGACACGGAGGACTCGGACGTCCTTGAACTTCAAGGCGCGCTCGAGCATGTCCGCGCGGTAGAGCGGCTGGATGGCAACGTCGAGGTTGCAGCGCTCGGTGAGGTAATCCTGGAATCGGCCGATCCTCGGGCCGTAGAAGAAGCTCTCGAAGCCGATGATGCCGTTGGAAAACAGCCTCAGGTGGACTGCCTCCGCGAGCCCCTCGGTGACAGCGAGCCCGAGGTCGCCGATGGTGCCGGTGCCCGAGTCGCGAGAGGGCAGATTCGTGCGACGGATCCCGTACAGCTTGATGCTCTGCGGTGCTTTTTCGCTGTGGACCTCGGCGCAGGTGATGCGGTCTTCACCTTTGTCGAGATAGAAGGTCGGTTGCCCGATGTGCCCTTTGATCGCCTTGACGATCGCGGCACGATCGAGTTTCCACCCCTTTGTGGGCGTCGTCGGTACGACTCTGTAGAAGTAGATCTTTCTCTTCAGGTCTTCGGAGTAGGCCACGCTTGTCGCTCTTTCCTTGGTTTCGAAGGAACAAGGATCGCCGATCGGTAACGTCGACGGTGGTCAGCCGTCACTGGGACCACATCGCTTTCTCGGCGTGCCCCAGTCCCGACGATCTGCAACTGTGGCGCCACTATCTGGGTTTCGGCCGATGTTCCGGTTGAGGAGTGCGCGAAGATCCGCAACGAGGATCGACATGAAGCCATCGAGCTCTCGCGCCGCTCGGAGGAACACATCGAGCGTCAGCTTCCGCCGCGGCGCGAGGAAACGATCGGGTCGAGGCAGATGATGGAAAATCACCGGACTGTGCCCGTCAACGAATCGCGAGCCGAAGTCGACCCACACTAGGCTGTCAGCCGCGAGATCGCGCTCCTTGAGCTCCTGAAAACGGCTCACGCCTGAGGCCTTGACCTCCGCGGTCAGGGCTCGCCCCTCGCCGGTGGTGATGAGCAGGTCACAGGCTCGTCCTCCGAACGCGGCGGTGCTGCCAGGACCGAGGAGTTGCGGAGCGAGGAGCGCTGTGAGGCTCTCGCTAAATGACGAAGGAATGCCCGGCCTGCTGATTCGCCCGGCGGCGATCGGGTGGGTTTCGCACAACGCTCGATGTTGGCGGTAGGCGTCGATCAGCGCCTCATCGAGCGCGAGCATCTCACCGGCCGAAAGCAGCGACCGGCGTGAGCCTCGGTATCTCGCTGGCTTCATTTCGAGTCGCACCGGTCGATTTTCGACGCTCCAGCGGACGAGCCGATCACCTCGCGCAGGTGTGCGACACGCTGTCATCGACCCGCAGAACGACTTAGCCCCGGCAACATGACCGAAGTCAGCGGTCCACCGGGGCTTACAGCGAGAGTTATAGCTGGACCGTCTTGGTAAGCAGCGACGAACGACAGCCCGGCCTACGACCAGAGTGCCCCAGTCTCCGCGAAAAGTCGCTGGACCTCCCGGAGCCACTTCGCCGGAATGTCCTCCTTCAAGCGCTCGAAGAATGCTGCTGCTCTGTCACCCGACAAGGCCTGAACTGACACCGAGTCCTCAACCAGACTATGCGGATCGAGCGCCCGTGCAATCTGCGCGGCGAGGTCCGGCCGCGGCGAATACGCCATGTACTGTTCAGTCGTGCTCAGCCGGTCGTGCCGCATGAGCGCCTGAATCGTCCTGAGGTCGACGCCGCTTCGCGCCAGCGTCGTCCCGAACGAGTGGCGCAGGTTGTACATCTTGATCGGCTTCAGACCGGCTTGTTCGACGGCGATCTTGAAGGCGTCGCGCATAGGCCGTTCGGAGACCGGCGAGTCGAGAGTCAGCTCGCTCACGAAGACGAAGTCCCGATCGCCTGTCGCGTACCCTCGCCGGCTTAGATGCCACAGAGCTGCCCTTAGCCGAGGGGTCATCGGGATCGCCTCGGAGTCCGACGTCTTGGTCGTATCCATCTCGTTTCGTACCCAGTTGTCGTAGGGGCGCATCACGCCCGTCTGGAAGTCAACGGCCCCCCAGCGGAGCCCCAGCGCCTCGCCGGGAAGACGGAGGCCGGCGTGAGCGCCGCACAGCCAGAACGCTTCCTCGAACGCGCTAGGGGCCCGCTTCAGGAGGCGGTCGACCTCCTCAGAGTCGTAGAAGTCGTCGCGCCGTAGGTCCGCTCACGCTCGTGGCGTTTGCTCGCGCGCTTGACCGAGGCCAGAGGATTCGAGTCGAGCCACCCCTCGCGCACGGCGTAGTCGAGCGATGCGGCGAGGATGTCTCGATACGTATTGCGCGTCTGCACGGCGGCCGGCGTCACGAGCATCCAGGGCTTCGTCGTTCGACGCTTGACGATCCAGCCTTCGTCTTGCAGCGTCATCGCTGTTGCTCGTGAGACACGTCGCGGTCGTTGCGCGTCGAGTGGGACCACGCGATAGCAGCCGCGCCGCCGATGCTTCCAGGTGCCCGGCAGCTCGTCGGCAAGCCGGACCGCTTCGTCCTTCGTCGCCACCTCTATCGCCTGGCTCTCGGCTGGCTGCGCAGTCCAGCGCTCGATCGTGAACCGCTGGACGTTCTTGCCCTCTGCAAGAGCGTCGCGTGCCTTCGCCTCACTCAACACGCAGTAGGACTTGAAGTCGGCGAAGTACGCGCGTAGGCGCCCGTCCATGAACGAGCGCACCGGTGTCTCGGCGCCAAGGTCTCGGAACATACGCTCGAACATGTCCTCGTAGCCGGCGACCGTCGATCGCTTCAGCCCCCTCTCCCCTTTGCGCTCAGCCAGCCAGCCTTCGACCGCCTGCTGGAGTTTGCGCTCGGCGACCTGTTCGACCTCCGTAGCCGCACGGAGTTCTTCGAGGATCGTCTCGAGTCGAACTTGGGCCTCCTTCGGCGTCAAATACTCCGGGCTGGGCTTTGGGCCGTGCCCGGCACGCCAGACGACGGCACCGCGAGCGGTGCGTCTGCCGGCGTCGCGGACGTGTGCAGGGCCGAGGCATCGCCCTCCCTTACGACCGTGGCGGTCGCGCCAGAACGCCCAGAAGGAACGCGTGCGGCCGTTCTTGTCGAGCTTGACCTGCAGGTGGCCCGTGGGCCTTTTCGTTTGACTCATGCCGGTATAGACCCCCAACGTCTCGAAGCGGCCAACGAGTTGCGTGGAGGACACCGGGATTTCCCCAGGATTTCCCTAGAGGGCCCCGACCGCTCGCAAATAGGCCGCTTTTCTTGGCCATAGATCCGCTTAGCAGAGCCAATTCCGGGAGCCGAGAAGGGATCATAATCCGCGTGTCGGGGGTTCGAGTCCCTCCTCCGGCATCACGCGTTTGGCTCTGGAATGCGGGTTTGCGGTATCAGCTCGCGCCCCGGCAGGACGAACTTTGTCCCGAAGATGGGACGAGGTCGCAGTAGGTGGCGATGAGCTTTCGCGGGCCTCAGCCAATGCTCGTCGCCGATGCGTTCGCGCGATCCTCGCTCGATCGGACGGCTTCGACGGATGGCGTCTGATGCCGCGTATCAGCTTCTTCTACGGCATCACCATCGCGATGTTCTGGGACGAGAGCGGGCACGAGACCCCACATTTCCACGCCGCGTACTCAGGCTACGAGGCGTCCATCGCGCTGAGTGGCGTCGTGCTCGGCGGCTCGCTGCCGCCGCGGGCACTGAGGCTGGTACGGGCGTGGGCGTCGCAGCACGAGGTCGAGCTGATGCGGAATTGGGTGCGAGCACGTCAGCACGAGAGCCTAGATCCGGTCGACCCGCTGCCGTAAAATCGAGTCCGATGGCCGAGATCCCCCCTCTCATTCACGTAACCGGCGTCGAAGTGATCGGCGATCACGAACTTCGCTTGTCATTCGAGGACGGAACGGTTGGCGACGTGTCGTTCGGCGACCGCGAGTGGACCGGCGTGTTCGAGCCGCTGCGCGACCCGGCTCGCTTCGCCAAAGTCACAGTCGATGAGCAGTTCGGCACGATCATCTGGGCCGAGGACGGCCTCGACATGGCGCCTGAGCCGCTGTACGCCGACGCGAAGCGCCGACAGGTTACGCGCCAGCCGTAGGACGCCCTCCCGGCCAGGTCACGGATCAAACCGCGCCTCGATCGCGAGCTATAGGTTGCAAACGTGGCGCCCGATCTCGTCGTCTCGGGGATAGCCGGCAGCCTCCCAAAACGAGATAGCTGTGGCGTCCTCATATGCGACGAGGGCAGTTACTCGGCCGGTGCCTTGGCTTCGTAGATGCTGCTCTCCGGCTCGCACCAGCGCGAGGCCGATTCCTGCGCGGCGGTATTCGACATGCACAGCGAGCCGGTACATGTTTCCTCTCCAGCCATCCGAAGCGGCTATCAGCGCACCTACGATTGCGCCGTCGGCGAACGCAACGAGCAGGCTGCCCGCGTCGTGGGAGAGCAGTCGCTGCAGATCATCCAGGCGGTCCGGCGTGGTCGCGTGCTCGCTGCGAGTCCGCTCCCAAAGCTCGAGCACCGCTGAAGCCTCGCTTGGGCGACACGCGCGTACATCAAATTTCAGATCAGACAAGCGGGTACCGTAGTCGATACCCCGGGAATATCTGAGCGGCGCTTCTGCCTCGATCAATGCGCCGCCGGCCGGCCGGCTGATCCGCCGGCGCGACCTATTCGGCCGCTAGCAATCCGCAACGACAGAGAAGTCCGTCGCGATGAAGACCGTGCCTTCTCGGATGGCTACGTCCACTTCCGTGCCGGCTCTTTTCGCGCTGATCTCCAGCGGTGAGTCCGTTCCGTTCTGCGTCGCTGTGACCGCGCAATTCGTTATGTCCTGGTTGAACGCGACAGCGAAGTGATTGCCGACCTCGGCGGACGCCACCGCGCCATGGGCAGCCACCAGAAACCCGTCGTCATCGACCGAGGCCCATTTCACGTTTGCCGGTTCGCCGCTCGTTCCTTTTTGCCCTTCCAAGCCTTTCGGCCCTTCCAAGCCTTTCTGACCGGGGACGCCAGTTGCTCCCGTCGCCCCGGCCGCCCCCGTTGCGCCTTTGGCGCCGGGGGCCCCCGATGGTCCAGTCTGGCTCCAAGTGACGGCCGTTTGTCCCTTCTTGCATTTCTTGCCTGCCCTGAGCAGCCTGATCGCGCCTTCTTCGTTCGCGCACGCTCGAAGCGTGCCGCCGCTGCTGAAGCCTCCCGACGCGGCAACGGCGCCGCCTGTCATCGCAAACACCAGCGCCAGCGTGGCTGTCGCGTTGGCGTAGCTCAAGTGCCTCCCTATCCGCTTCATTGCGCCTCCTCAGGCTCGCTTGAATCGCGAGATCCTAAGACAGCGGGCCCCGTCGCCGCACGTGACGGTTTGCACGTGTCAAGCACTGCCAAGGTGTGCGCCGCGAACCAGTCTCCGTCGTGTGCCCCAATCGAATCAGCCCGTGGCGAGCCGGCAGCGCCGGCCAAGCTCAATCTCGTCCGCCGAACAGCTGCAAGAAGAACGGGAACACGTTGATCACGTCGAGAAAGATCCCCGCAGCGATCTGCACCACTTCGCCGTTGTCAGCGCGCCGCAGCCGGTTGAAGTCGAGCACCGTGTAGCCACCGAAGATGACGAGTCCGACGAATCGCGTAGATCAGGTCCGCGTGCGGCATCGAGACGAGCAGCGAGACGAAGCCGAAGACGATCAGCGCGATCAGCGCGAAGAACAACAACCGGTAGTAGGCCGAGAGGTCGCGGCGAATCGCGTAGCCGGCGCTGCCAAGAGCGGCGACGAACAGAGCCGTCGCGCCCGCGGACTGCCAGATCACGCTCGGCTCGAATTCGGCGTAACGCCGCAGGCCGCCTCCGAGGCCGAGCCCGAGGAACAGCCCCGCGGCGAACAGCATCGTGATCGCCAACCCCTCCGAGCGCCGCGCGAAGTTCAGCCCGACGATGCTGACGAATCCGAGGATGAAGCAGATCAGCGACGCGCCCGCGCCGAAGTTGCGGCCGAGATACGCGCCGAGCGTGAAGAAGCCGACCGTGAACGCGACCAGGCCCATCACCTGACCGAACACGCCCGCGCTGCCAACGCTGTCTACCGATCCGAAGATCCGCCGTTCGGCGTCGTAGGACTGCGACGAGCTCATGACCTCACTCCGCCCGACACGAAAACCACCAGTTCGAAAACCACCAGTTCGTATTCGCTCGTAGGGGGTCTAGTCCTTCCTTCTGCATCGCGGGAGCGCCGGCGGCGCGTGCGGTCGACGTGAATCGTCCGTTACGCGCAGGCCTTCGCGACTGATAGCTTGCTCGAATGGTGCTCGGGGGACGCGCTCTGACCGATTGGACCGCCAATCGCCGGCTTTGCGCTGCGGCGAGAGCCCGACGAGCGCTCGCGGTGACCCTTCTGGCCGCTGCAGCCGTCGCGTCGGCGGACGCCGCGACAGCCTCGGCCGCGCGCCTGCCCCCCGTGCAGATCACCTACTCCGGGAAGATGTCGATCGAGGTCTTCCCGACCGCCGGCAAGCCGGCCCACCAGCTGCGCGCGCTCTCCTGGACGGCCACTTCGAGCTCGGCCGGCGCCGACGGGGGCTTGGCGCTCGATTTCTCCTCGGTCAGCGGGTCGTCCTCGACCGAAGGCAACGGCAACTGTTACGACGGCACCGCGACGCTCTCGCTCGCGGCCGCGAAGAATCCAGTCCCCAACGACTGGACCCTGAACGAGACCAGCGACTACCCGAGCCCCGGCTGGAAGTACATCGCCCTCGGCGTTCCCGAGCTCGTCCCCGTCCTCGAAGCCGAAACGGGGAGATGCGGCTCGTCTCAGACCGAACAACTCCCGCAGCCCAACGAGATGCTGCTCAAACAGGAAACCTTCACACCGGCCCAGCTGAAGGAATACGAAGCGATTCTCGAACCACTCGAATTCTCGCCCGGCAGACCGGCGACCAGGACGCGCACGTTCTCCTTCGACGGCCTCAGCCACTGCACTTGCCTGCCTGCCGCAACACACGTCAAGGAGAGCTTGACGCTCACTGTCAGCGCGACCAGCCCCGCGGCCGGCAACAACGTTAAAACCAATCCCGCGCCGGGCGGCGGAGGCCCGGGCTCCAAAGGCTCGGCTCCGCAGCGGAAAGCGAGCGAAGCGCGCCGCAAGCAGCTCAAGGAACAAGCGCGCGAAGACCTCCGACCCGCGCTCGAAGAGGCCTGGAAGGCACACGGCCTCGCGACCGCGATCGGGCTGAACTACGGCGTCGCGCTGTCGACCGTGATGGACGAACTCGGCCAGACGAGCGCCCTGATCGAGAGCAACGACGCGACGGCCAGGGTCATCAACGACTACCGGATAATCAACGACCCGCCCGATCGCCAGTTCCGCCGGCTCGCAAAGCCGCGCACGCCTAAGCCGACCGCCCTCCCCTCCTGCACCGCGATAGCCAGTGCCGAACGCACCCAGTGCGCGAGCCTTCGCGCGGCCGCGCAGGCGATGCTCGCCAGCAGCGCGAGAGCCAGCGCCCTGACCGAAGCGCTGCTCGTCACGATCGACCGCGACAGCACCGCGATCCGCGCTCACGACTACGGCGCCGCGCAGCGCCAGTACGTCCACTTCGAGAGCCTCCATGCCGCGCTTCACGGCGCCCTCGAGGCGAAGGGCTCAGCCGGCGCGCGAGTCGCCGCTAGCCTGCGCGGCTTGAACGTCAGCGGCGCGCTCTCCAGTGCGCAGTCTGCCGCGGCGATCGGCGCCGTCGGGGCAAAGTTGAGCCGGGCTCGGATCCCCGCCGCCAAGCTCAGTGCGCTCGCCAAGGGCGCGCTTGAAGCCCGCGAAGCGGACGCTCTCGAAAGCCTCGCCGGCCCGAACGGCTGACGCGGCTACGACGACCGGCGAGCAGTAGTCTCGCGCCGGTCTTGGCCTCCGAACACACCAAGCCCTCTCGCGGCTGGGCCGTCGTGCTCGCCTACGCGAGCGTCTGCGCCTCCACTCAGGTGCTGTGGCTCACCTACGCCGCGATCACCTCCGAGACGTCCAGGCGCTACGGCGTCTCCGAAGGAGCAGTCGGCTGGCTCGCCGAGATCTTCCCGCTGCTGTACGTCGTGCTCGCGCTTCCCGCCGGCGCGCTGCTCGACCGCTGGTTTCGCCCCGCGCTCGCGGCCAGCGGCGCGCTCGTCGCGGCCGGCGGGCTCGTCCGCCTCGCCGGTTTGAGTTACGGCTCGGCGCTCGCCGGGCAGGCGCTCGTCGCCGTCGCGCAGCCCGTCGTGCTCAGCGCCGTGAGCAAGCTCGCCGGGCAGTACCTGCCCGCCGAGCAGCGTGCAGCCGGCATCGCCGTCGGCTCGGCCGCCGGCTTCGTCGGCATGCTGCTCGCGCTGCTGCTCGGTCCGACCGTCGGCGCCCACGGGCACCTCGAGCGACTGCTCGTGCTCGAGGCCGCGATCGGTCTCGCCAGCGGAGCCGCGCTCGCGATCGCGATGCTCGTTCCGGGTCATGCCCGCAAGGAGCACGTCGCGATCGAGGGCAGCGCCGCGCGTGCTCTGTGGGCGCTGCCGAGCATGCGCGTGCTCTGCGCGCTCGTCTTCGTCGGCTTCGGCATCTTCGTCGCGCTCGCGACGTGGCTGCAGACGCTGCTTCAGCCCTCCGGCGTATCCGAAGCGACCGCCGGCGGCCTGCTCGTCGGCATGGTCGTCGCCGGCACGATCGGCTGCGCCTTGATCCCCGGCGCCGTGCTGCGACGCCACGCCGAGCGGCGTTTCATGCTCGGCGCCGTCACGCTCGCCTTCCTCGGCTGCGCCGCGCTCGCCGTTCCGTGGCTTGCCGGGCGCGGGCTCGCGCTCGTCGTCATCGGCGCCGCGCTGCTGCCCGCACTGCCGATCGTGCTGACCGACGTCGAGCTGGTCGCCGGCTCCGCGGCCGGCACCGCCGGCGCGATCGTCTGGCTCGCCGGGAACCTCGGCGGGCTCCTCGTCGCGCTGCTCGTCCAAGTCCTCGTGCACGAGCCGCTCGCCGCCTTCTTCGCGCTCGCGGCCGTCGCGTTCGCCGGGCTGCCCGTCGCCGCGCGCGTCGGACGCGGCGCCTCGGCGCCCGTCAGCCGCTAGCCGCCGCGAAGCGAAGAGAAGCTGCGCAGCGCCGCCGGACTGCACCAGAACGCAGCCGCCAGCGCACTCTGAGCGCCGTGCGCGTTCATCTGCATCTGCGCCACAGGCGCGGCCGCGCGCACGCTGCGCGCCGTCGCCGAGCCGTCGCGCAGCGTCGCCTGCACACGGATCCGCGCGCGCGCCGAGACGTCCTTGCCGAGCGAGATCCGGCACGTGAAGCTCCGATCGGCCGGCGTCAGCGTCACACAGCTGCCGAGTCGGCGCGCGCCGAGGAACGCGCTCAGGCGGATCGCTCCCGGTGCGCTCGGGCGCGCCGTCATCACGAGCGCTCTGCCGACGAGCACGACCGTCGGGCGCGCGACCGCGACGCGCGCCTTCGATTCTTGCTCTCCGAGGACGCCGCCGGCGACCGGCGAAGGCGGCCCGCTGAGGATCGAGCCTGCGTCGCTCGTCGCTCCCGGGACGACCGTCGCCGTCACGACTTCGCTCGGCGGCGTTTCGGGGGCGGGCGTGCTCGGAGGCGATTCGGCTTCTTCCGCCGGCGCTTCCGGAGCCGGTTCGATCGGTTTCGCCGCGACGATCGCGATCGTTCGCTGGTCTTTCGCCCCTTTGCTCGTCGTCGCGCTGACCGTGACGCTGCCCGAAGGCGGCGGCGAGCTTGGCGCCGTGTAGAGGCCTTCTTGAGTGATCGAGCCCGCGCTCGCGCTCCACGTAACCGTCGGGCTGTCGTTCGCGACCTGCGCCGAGAGCTCAACGCTCGTGCCCGCCGTCATGCTCGCCGGCGCCCCTTCGATCGCGACGCTCGCGATCTTCGCCGCTTCGCCGACTTCGACCGAGACCGTCGCCACGGCCGGGCTCGTCGGGAACGGGCTCGTCGGGTCCGCCGCCGAGAACGTGAACGAGTCCGCGCCCGCATAGCCGGCGCTTGGCGTGTACGTCACCTTCCCGGCGCTGATCGCAGACAGCGTGCCGTGCTGCGGCCCGGAGACGATCGTGTACTTCGGCGTCGCGCTGTCGCTCCACGCCTTCGAGGACAGCGTGATCGACTTCGCTTCTTCGTTGCCCGTCACGACGTTCTGCGCGATCGCGTCAAAGCCCGTGACGACCGTTGCTTTCGTCGCGTAGACCGGCACGTTCGCGCCGCCCGTTTCTTTGACGATGCCCAGCGGGTTGACGTCCTCGCGCAGCCAGTATTCGCCCGGCAGCACGTTCGACGCATCGACCCACTGGAACGTCAAGTTGCTCGAGTACTTGTCGCGCCAGCCCGAGGAGATCCCCTCGAACAGCGACGTCGCGTTCGGGTGGTACTGCTCGCAGAATTCGCGAAACGGCGGCACCGTGTCGGAGTAGACCGCGCTCGCCGGCCCTTTTTCTTTATCGATGTGTTCGCTGTCGTCAAGGCAGAAGCCGACCTTCTGCGCCGGCGCGACTTCGGCCGTCTTCGACGAGTTCCACAGCGAGTACTTCGCCGCACGTTGCAGGTGCCAGTGATTGTGCCCGTCGGCGTTCGAGTAGAGCAGTTCGGCCGGGCTCGCTTCATCGACGTGCGCCCGTTCGATGTTCGTTTCTTCTTCGCCCGCTTTCGTCGTGAACAGGCGCTGAAACGCCCGCATCGGCGAGGCCGCCAGTTCTTTTTCGAGTTCCGGCGATATCGGCTGCTTCTTTTCTTCGTCTTCTTTGAGCTTCTGTTCGTTCGCCGCGCTCAGCTTGACCGCCGTGCGCGTGCCGCGAAAGTCGACCGCCCCCGGCCCCTTGTTGTGGATGTAGCCGTTGAAGCGGATCAGCAGGCGCGTCGAGCCTTCCGAGCTGTACGGCTTCACTTCCACGCCATCCGGCGGATCTGCGACGAGGTCCGGCAGCAGCGCCGTCGATTCCGCCGCGCGCGCTTCGTGTGTCACGCCTCCCAGCAGCAACGCGAATGCCGCCGACGCGAGCAGCGCGGCATAGCGAATCGGGTGCGTGTAGACATGCCGCGCGATCATCCAAGCCCTCCGTAACTTCAGATCGGCCCGATGCTACGGCAATGCCGCGCCGATACAAGCCGCCACCGCGAGCTTGGACGCACCCGCCGCGGCGCGCCGCGCGTCCACCCGGGACCGTCCGAGTGGCTCTGCCGCCGCCGCGCAAGCGAGCGACTCCGCCTAGACTCGGCCGCTCCACACTCAAGGCCACGGAGCGCCGCCGATGAACGCCGACCCGCAAACCCTCCCCACGCTCGACTCGCTCGGCGTCGTCGCCGACGCGACCGCGCGTGCCGACGAGGCGCTCGCGCTCGCCGCGCGCCACCTCGACCCGTCGCTCGTCGACGTGCTGCGGATCCTCGGTTTCGATAAGGAGTACGTCTCTTCTCAGGGTTCCTACGTCTACGACGCCGCCGGGCGCGCCTACCTCGACTTCCACACCGGCGAGGGCTTCGCGAGCCTCGGCCACAACCATCCCGACGTGCGCAAGACGCTGCACGCGACGCTCGACGCCGGGCTGATCGACGGCGTGCAGATTCACTACTCGCCGCTCGCCGGCATGCTCGCCGAGGCGCTCGGCGAAAGGCTTCCCGGCGCGCTCGATGCCGTCTTCTTCGCGAGCACCGGCGCCGAGGCCGTCGACTCCGCGATGAAGTTCGCCCGCGCCGCGACCGGCCGTGAACGCTTCATCTCCTGCGAGAACAGCTTCCACGGCGTCACGCTCGGCCCGCTCTCGCTCGTCGGCGACGAGTTCTTCAAGGAGGGCTTCGGCCCACTGCTCGCAGGCTGCGCGCGCGTCCCGTTCGGCGACCTCGACGCGCTCGAGAACGAGCTGCGCAGCAAGGACGTCGCCGCGTTCGTCGTCGAGCCTGTCCAGGGACGCATGGTCACGCTGCCGCCCGACGGCTACCTGCAGCGCGCGCAGGAGCTCTGCCGCCGCTACGGCACGATGTTCGTCGTCGATGAGATCCAGACCGGGCTCGGGCGGACCGGCAAGTGGTTCGCGCTCGAGCACTCCGACCTCGAGCCCGACTTCGTGCTCGTCGGCAAGGCGCTCAGCGGCGGCTACATGCCCGTCGCCGCGATGGTCACGACGCGCGAGATCTTCCAGCGGGCCGTCGGCACGCTCGAGCGCAGCTACGTCCACCAGTCGACCTACGGGCGCAATCGCCTCTCGATGGCCGCCGGCCTCGCGACGATGCGGATCATCGAGCGCGACGCGCTCGCCGAGCACGCCGCGAAGATCGGCGCCGTCCTGCGAGACGGCCTCGAGCGGCTCAGGCAGCGCTACGAGATCGTCAAGGAGATCCGCTCGAGCGGCTTGATGATCGGGATCGAGCTGCAAGCGCCGAGCTCCCGCGTCGCGAAGCTCAACTGGCGCCTGATCCACATGGCCAGCGAGGGCCTGTTTCCGCAGCTCATCGTGATCCCGCTGCACCGCGACCACGGCGTGATCACGATGGCCGCCGGCAAGAACGACGTGATCAAGCTGCTACCGCCGCTGACGCTCTCCGAAGAGGAGGCGCAAAGCTTCCTCGCCGCGCTCGACGCCGTGCTCGCCGACTGCGAAGGCTCCGGCAGCAAGAACTGGTCGCTCGTGCGCGACATCGCCAAAGCGACGCTGCTGCGCCGCTCGCACAAGACGCCCACGTGAGCGGCGCCGGCGCGCCCGACGGCCCAGCCGCCGGTGCGCCGCGCGATGGCCTCTGCCTGATCACCGGCGCGAGCGGCTTCATCGGCGGCCGCCTCGCCGAGCGCATGTCGCGAGACGGCTACGCCGTGCGCTGCCTCGCGCGCGCGAGCAGCGATACGACCGCGCTCGAGCACCTCTGCGTCGAGATCGCCGTCGGCGACCTGACCGACGCAAGCTCGCTCGCACGCGCCGTCGGCGGATGCAGCCACGTCATTCACTGCGGCGCGCTCGTCAGTGACTGGGCGACAAAGAACGAGATAAAAAAAATAAACGTCGACGGCACTCGGCTATTGCTCGAGGCCGCCGCCGACGCAGGCGTGCGGCGCTTCGTCCACCTCAGCACGACCGACGTCTACGGCTATCCCGGCGGCCACGCGATTGGCGAGTCCTATCGCGCCGGACGCTTTCGCAACTGGTACGCGCAGACGAAGCTCGAAGCCGAGGCCGAGGTCCGCCGCGCCGAACGCAAGCGAGCGCTCGAGGCCGTCATCCTGCGGCCCGCGACCGTCTACGGGCCCGGTTCCGCCGAGGTCGTCGGCGAGATCGCTCGTGCGATTCGCTCGCGCAACATGCTGCTGATCGGCCGTGGCCACGCCGTTGCCGGGCTGTGTTATGTCAACAACTTGATCGACGCCGTGCTGCTCGCGCTGAGCAGCGACGCCGCCGCCGGTCAGGCCTTCAACGTCACCGACGCGCTCGACGTCACCTGGCGGCAGTTCACCGACGACCTCGCCGCCGGGCTCGCGAGCCCGCGCGTGCGTTGGAGCATGCCCTACCCGCTTGCCCTCGCGATCGGCTTCGCACTCGAGCACGGCTACCGGATCGCGCGCCGGGCGACCCGGCTCACCGCGCCCGCGCTGCTTTCGCGCCAAGCCGTCCACGTGCTCGGCAGGAATCAGGACTTCAGCAACCGCAACGCTCGCGAGACGCTTCGCTGGGAGCCGCGCGTCGGCTACCGTGACGGACTCGACGCAACGCTCGACTGGCTTCGGAGCGAGTACCTGGAGCTCACCTGAGCGCGCCCGCGGTTCGGCGTGGACCCTGAAACCGGGCTCACGGCAGCTCGATTCGCCGCCGCTCAAAGCTGCGCAATTCTCAGCAATCCCCAAGCTTCGCTCCGCACGTAATATCGAATCTCAGGATTGATCAACCGATCCGATTTGATGTGATCCAAGTTCCACGCACGCGCGTACAACTATCCATGAACTCCCCTGACGAGGGAACGCCCGAGGAGCGAATCGTGCTCGAACTCTCGCGCGCGCAGGTCGCCAAAGTGATGCGCACAGCCAACGCCAGCGGCGCCCCCTCGACGCTGCTCTCCGGCTTGCACGGCTCCGGCGCGCCCGAGACGGCCGACGTCGAAGACCTCATGCAGCTCGCAGAAGCCGAGGAGCGGCGGCTCTCCAGGTCGCTGCTCTCGGGCCTGCTCGTGCTCGCCTGCTTTCCGCTCGACGGCACGCCGCTCGGCATCGCCCAGCTCGCCCGGCGGCTGAAGATGAGCCCAAGCGCGACGCATCGCTACATCAGCACGCTGCTCGCCGCCGAGCTCGTCGAACGCGACAGCCGGACTCGCCAGTACCGGCTTGCGCAGCGGCTACTCTCCGACGTGGAGTAGCCCGCTCGTGCCTGCACCCTCCTCGGAGCTCTCCGCGGGCGAGCGCCCTTCGACGTAGTCGCACAGCAGCTCGACGACATCCGGGTCGAACTGCGAGCCGGCGTTTCGCCGCAGCTCCTCCAGCGCCTCCGCGCTCGAGCGCGCCGCATCGTAAGAGCGGCGCGAGATCATCGCGTCGTAGGCGTCGCACGCGGCGATGATCCGCGATCCAAGCGGTATCTCCTCACCCACGAGCCCGTCCGGGTATCCGTCGCCGTCCCAGCGCTCGTGGCTCGAGCGGACCAGGCGCCCCACGGGGCGCAGCGCCGGGGCCGCATTGAGGATCCGCTCGCCGATGATCGTGTGCTGGCGCATCAGCCGCCACTCGCTCTCGTTCAACGGACCCGGCTTGTTCAGGACCTGGTCCGGCACCGCGAGCTTGCCGAGGTCGTGCAGCTCGGCAGCCCGTCGCAGCTCGTCGAGCTGCTCGGTGTCGAGCCCCAAGCGGCGGCCGATCTGCGTCGCGAGGGCTCCGACGTCGCAGACGTGGTCGTGCAGGCTCGGTTCGCGCTCGGTCAGCAGCTGCATCAGCACGCTCTGCTGCATCAGCACCGTCTGCGCCCGCGCGCGGTTCGAGCGCCCCGCCGCGGACTTGTCCGCGTACATGCGCTCGTCCGCGAGGTTCAGCGCGGCGCTCACCGTGCTCGCATCGTCCGGCAGGACCACGACGCCGCACGAGGCCGTGACCGTGAAGCCGCTGCCCTGCTCGGCGAGCGCCTCCTGAGCCGCGGCCACGACGGCGTGATCGCGAGGGAAGCGGCCGCGAAGCAGCACGCAGAACTCGTCTCCGCCGAGCCGGTAGGCCCGGCCATGCGCCTCGACCGCGCTCGCCAGCGCTTTACCGAGACGCACGAGCAGCGCGTCGCCGGCGCCGTGCCCGAAGCTGTCGTTGTAGCGCTTGAAGCCGTCGAGGTCGAAAAACACGAGCGTCGCGGGAGCGCCGCGGCTCGCGCCCTCCAGCGCAAGCTCCAGATCGTCCATCAGCCGGCGGCGGTTGCCGAGCTGCGTCAACGCGTCCGTCGTCGCGTCGCGCGTTTCGCGCTTGAGCATGCGCACGTTCTCGCGATACGTCAGCCCCGCGCGCGTGCCCGCCGCGAGCAACGCCAGCGTCGCCAGCGCAATCGAAAGGCCCGTCAGCGGATGAGCGCTCGAGCTGACGAGCAGCGTCAGCGCGATCAGCGCGAACGCCGCCGGAAGCACGATCGTGTGGCGAGCGATGATGTTGCGCGGCGGGCGACTCGAGCCCGGCTGCCACGCCGCGAAGCCGATCATCGCCATCGAAGCCGGCCACAGCGTGTCGAGCAGGTTGCCTTCGACGTATGTGCCCTTCGCCACTTGGTAGACGTAGAGCATGTCGGCCGTCGCGTTGATCGCGATGCCCGCCCCGAGCAGCAGCCATTGCCGGCCAGGGCGCCAGTTCGACAGCGCGAAGCCGACAGCGATGAACACGAGCAGCAGGAAGTCGCCAAGCGGGTACGCGAGGTTCACGCCGACCGAAGCTGTGTCCCCGCCGACCCCGCCGAGCACGGCCGGGAAGATCAGATCGGCGCCGAGCGCCGCGAGCGTCAGCCCGACGACGATGCCGTCCAGCCACACGGCCGCTCCCGTGTGGCGAAAGTGCGAGCGCATCAGCAGCGTCAGGCCGGCGTAGGCCGCCGGATAGAACGTCAGATACAGGCCGTCGGCCACAGACGGATACGGCGGGCTGCTGACACCGTCGAGCCAGATCGTCCAAACGAAGTCGCCACCCGTCCAAGCGAGCAGCGCAGCGCTGATCAGCAGCCACGCCACGCGATCGTCCGCCCGGCGCATCGCGCGCGTGAGGCAGAGCCCGATCGCGATCAGCTCGATGCCCGTGTAGACCCACTCGTTTGCGAAGTCCGCGATGCCCGAGCCGCCGAACCCGACGATCGCATGCGCGGCATCGAACGCCGTCGCCAAGCACGTCACCGCCACGACGCCCGCGAGCAGGCGCGATCTCGGCACGCCGACCCCCGCGCCGCGCGGGCTTGACAGTTTGTTCTCCACTACGTACTCATCGGCTCGCCCACCCGGAGGCTTGAAGCGCCCCGATTAGCCCTAGACAGCCGCGATCGCCGATCCGCTCGGCTAGCCTGACCGGCGTGCAACGCGACTACGAGCACCCTCTGCGCGTCCGCTACGGCGAGTGCGATCCGCAAGGCATCGTCTTCAACGCCAACTACCTGCTCTATTTCGACGTCGTCTTCACCGAGCTCTGGCGCGAGGCGCTCGGCCCGTGGCAGCAGCTCAAAGACTCCGGCGTCGACCTCGTCGTCGCGAACGCCAACATCGACTTCCGCGCCTCCGCGCGCTTCGATGACGAGCTCGTCCTCGTCGCACGCGTCGCGCGCCTCGGCACGACCTCGATCGCCAGCGAGTTCGACGTCATGCGCGACGGCGAGCTGCTCGTCGCGGGGCGGCTCGTTCACGTCTGCGTCAGCTCGACCGACTGGCGCAAGACCGAGCTGCCCGGCTGGGTCCGCGCCGGGCTGCTCCCGTACGCGAGCACCGACGCCGAGCCTGCCGCCGGCACCTCTTCCTGACCGCCCGCGCCACCCGCGGCTGAGGGGCCGGCCGTGCGCGAGAGCGTGCAGTCGCCGCGCGCGAGCGCCGCTGCGCCTACGATGTAGGCGACGCACCGGAGAGGTTTCTCAGTACGGGTACAGAAGTCGTGATTCAGCTTGGGGGAGCGAGAATGACGGAACGTCGTGTGAGGTCGAGAGGCGCACCCAACATCGAATTCGCCGAGCAGCCGCTCAGCGTCCCGGAAGTGCGCGCCGCGCTCCTTACGTGTGCCGGGCTATATGTCGTCGGCGGCATGCTCTGCGCGACGGCGGCGCTGCTTCCCCACGTTCGCGCGCCCGAGGCGATCGTCGCCGTCGCGATCAACGCGCTGCTCGTGGCCGCCGGGCTCGTCTACTCCGCCGAACGCGAGCGCGGCGGCCTCCCGCTCGCGTTCGCCGCCGATCTGTGGGGTGTCGTGCTGATCGCCGTGCTGTGCGCAGCCGGTGGCGGCGCAAGCAGCCCGTTCGCCTTGATCTACCTGTTCGCCGCCGGCCACGCGGCCGCCTTCCAGCCCCGCGGGCGCTTCATCCTCGTCGCGGTTGCCTCGCTGGTCGCCTTCCTGCTGCCGCTCGTCTACGAAAGCGTCTCGAGCACGTTCGGCGCCGTCGCCTGCGTCGGAGTCGTGCTCGCGCTGTTGACGACCGCCGTCATCCACTTTGCGCTGAACGGCGCGCGCGAGCACCGCCACAGGCTGAAATTCCTGATCGACGCGACCGCGACGTTCGACACCTCGCTCGAGCCCGCCGAGGCGCTGCGCAACCTTGCGCGAGCCGCCGTGCCCGAGCTCGCCGAGCTGTGCGTGATCGACCTGCTCGACCGCGACGGGACGATCGGCGACACCGTCGCCGCCGCGCTCGACCCTGCCATCGCCGAAGGCGTCGAGCGGATGCGGCGCGAGCTTCCGCTCGACCTCGACGGCGCCCATCCGGTCGCCCGCGCGCTCGCGACCGGAGCGCCGTGCGTCGTCGACGATCTGACCGACCGCGGCGTGCTGAGCGAGACAGCGCAGGGCGATGCGCACCAGCAGTTCATGCGCCAAGCCGGTTACCGCTCCGCGGCCGTCTTTCCGATGATCGCGCGCGGGCGCACGCACGGAGCGATCTCCTTCCTTCACCTGCACAGCGACGCGCGCTACGGACGCGATGTGCTCACCGTGCTCGAGGACCTCAGCGGGCGCGCCGCGATGGCCTTCGACAACGCCCGGCTGTACGCCGAGCGCACGCGCGTCGCGCGGACGCTCAGGCGCAGCCTGATGCCGAGCGCGCTTCCGAGCATCCCCGGCCTCGAGCTCGCGAGCTTCTTCCGCCCGCTCGGCGCCGGCAGCGAAGTCGGCGGCGACTTCTACGACGCCTTCGGCGACGAGCGCGGCTGCTGGCTAGTCGTCGGCGACGTCTGCGGCAAGGGCGCCGACGCCGCCGCGCTGACCGGCTTCCTGCGCCACACGACCGTCGCCTACGCGCGCGATGCCGAGAGCCCAGGAACCGTCCTCTCGCAGGTCAACCGCGTGATGCTCGACCAGGACTTCGACGGGCGCTTCGCCACCGCGATCCTCGTCAACCTGCGCTTCTCCGGCGGCGACGTCGCCGTCACGGTCGCCTCCGCCGGGCACCCCGCCGCGCTGCTGACGCGCGACGGCGGCGACGTCGAGGAGCTCGGCGAGCGCGGCGCGCTGCTCGGCATCTTCGCCGAGCCCGCGATCCACGAGGCCTCCGCCGTGCTCTCTCCCGGCGACTCGCTCGCGCTCTATACCGACGGGCTGCTCGAGGCCCACGCGCCCGCTCACACGCTGACCTCGCAAGCGATGATCGACCAGCTCCGCAGCGACCCTCCAGCGGCCGCGCGCGAGACGATCGACACCCTGCTGCGCCTCGTCGAGCTCGACGAGCACGTGCGCGACGACATCGCGATCCTCAGCGCACGCGTGACCGCGCCCGGCGCGACCGTGGCGCAGTTCGCGCGCAACGGCGTCGTGCGCACCTCCCCGCCCGCGAGCTACATAGAAGACCCGCAGCTGCCCGAGCGCGCGCGCCAAGCGCTCTAGCCGGCTCGGCCGCCGCTCCGGGCCGATAGCCGGCGCCGGCTCACGGCGCCGGCATCGTCCCCGCAATCGACTGCTTGCCGGCCATGCCGTCCACCTGCGCCTGCGCGTCTGCGCCGGCCGTCGTCCAGCTCGCCTTCAGCGACTCCGCCGGCATCCCCGGCGCCTTCACGCTCAGCGTCGCGGCGACCGTCTGCCCATCGCCTGCGACCGCGCTCGGCGTCAGCTCGACCGTTCCGCTGACCGCGACACCCGGGATCAGGGCGTCGCGCTTCAGCGTCAGCTGCGCGCCTTCGTGCGCCGCCGTGACCGTCCCGCCGGCGAGGCCGCGGTCGCGCTTTGCTTCGATCGCTTCGTAGCGCGCGATCGCATCGCCGGCCGTCGCGACAGACGCAGCCGCGAGCTGCAGCTGCGCAGTCGAGGCGCCGCCGCCCGGCGGCTGCTGCAGCGGCGTCTGTTCGGCGAGCTGCTCCGGATAGGTGCCGACCGTGTGGATCGGCGGCACCGCGGCGGCACACGCCGCGTCAGGCGCCGCGAACGCCTTCGGCTGTGCGACGAAGCGCTGGACCAGCTCAGAGCCGCATTCCGTGTCGCCCTCCCCGACGACGTGCGTCGAGTTGGTCAGCTCGACGAACCGCGCTTCGCCGCCGATCTGCGCGAGCACCTTCGGCGCATCGACCGGTGGCGTCCACGTGTCGAATTCGCCGCCGAGCACGAGCACCGGCAGCGTCGCCGGCAGCGGCTTGAGCGTGGCCGTGATCGGCGTTTCGACCGACGCGTCCGGGCTCGGCCAGCCCAGACAGACCGAGAACGCCTCCGTGTTCTCGTTCTGCGAGATCCACTCGCTCGTGCTGAACGGCGCGAACGTCGAGACCGGCAGAGCCGCCTCGGCCGCCGTCAGTTCACCCATGCGTGCCGCCGGACCCGCGTTCATGTCGAACAGCTGCGGGTAGTCCGTGCACGCGACGGCGACGTACAGCTCGACCGAGTATTCGCTCACGGGCAACGTGAAATATCCCTCATCTTCGTGTTCGCGCTGCGCGTACAGGCGCAACAGCGGAGCCGGATCGTGCGCCGGCCCGAGCGGAGCACGCGCCGCCGCGTCGAGCTCGCGGTAGACCTTCGTGTCCTCCGCCGCATCGCTGACCAGGTCGACGAGCCCGACGACGTCCATCTTTACCTGCTGCATCGCCCCCGACGGTCCCGGGACCCTGGCGGAGATCGGGCTGCTCTCGAGGCTTTGCGCGAGTTCTCCGATGCGCGCCCACGAGGAGCCTGGCGCGGCCTGCGCGCAAGCCTGCGAGCGCGCGCACGCCGCGTCGAAGTCCGCCGGCATCGATTGCACCGTGCTGCGGTACCACGGGTCGAGCCCCTTCGCGAGATAGGTCGAGTCGAGCACGACGCTGCGCACGAGCTGCGGGAAGCGCGCGGCGAACACCTGCGCGAAGAACGAGCCGTAGGAGTCGCCGTACAGGTCGACCTTCGGCAGCTGCAGCGCGTCGATCACCGCCGCGAGGTCACGTGCGGCAGGGATCGAGCCGAACATCTGCGAAGCATGCACCGCGCCGCCGCCGGCGTACTTCCAACGGCGGTTCAGTGTCGCCGCGCAGCCCGCCGCCGCCTGGCGGAACGCGTCGGTACCCGTCGGTCCGGCGAAGCGCTGCAGCGCCGCACACTTCAGCGGCGCCGATTCTCCCGTGCCGCGATTGTCGACAGCGAGCAGGTTCCAGTTTTCGAGCAGCTTCCCGTACATCGCGCCGTAGCCCGCATTCGCGCCCAGCGAGCGATAGGAAACCGATTCGATCGACGGGTAGCCCGGCCCGCCCTCGACCGGCACGACCGTGCGCAGGCTCCGTGAGCCACCGCCGCTGCCGCCATCGGCTGCCGTGCCCGTAGCCGTCGATGGATACCAGCGGAATGCGATCGGGATCTTCGGGCTCGCAGGCGAGCCGTAGTCGAGCGGCACCGGCAGCGATCCGCAGTAAGCGAGCGGCGCCGTTGCGCACTCGCTCAGCGTCTGGGAGCCGACTTGCAGCGTCGCCGGTACGGCGTCGGCCGGACGTGCACGCTCGGCCGCGCGGGCCCAGCCGGCTCCGGGCAGCGACAGCGCAACGACGGCGAGCACCACGGTGAGCGCCGCCGGCCGTCCGAGCCAGGCACGCACGTCCATCGCCTCAGCCGTGGTACTGCGCTAGCAGGTCGCTGAATTCGTAGGGCTGCTGCTCGATCCCGCTGCAGGCGTCGCCTTCGCTGCTTTTCGCCGCGCAAGGCCGGTCGCGGTTGACCGACCAGAACGTCAGCCGGCCGAGGTGGTGCTGCTGCGCGAACGCGAGCATCGCCTGGAAGTTCGCCGCGCTGACCGTCTCGTCGCTCTCGTCCGTCGTGCCGTTCATCGAGGAGATGCCGACGTGTTCGTAGGCGAGCGCGCTCGACAGGCCGTAGCGGCTCGCGAGTTCGCGCTCGAGCCCTTCGGCCGCACGGATCGACGTCTGCCCCATGTCCGCTACCGGCGCGCCGAAGTCGAATGGCATGATCGTCCACACGCTCGGCTGAAAGCCGATCGCCGCCGCATCGGCGATCAGGCTCTGCCCGTCGCGTTCCGGGCCCGTCTGACCGGTGCCGAACGTGATCGAGATCTCGAGGCCCGCGTTCGCGCGCTGCACCGCGGCAAGTGCCGCGACGACGCGCAGGCGCGTCTTCTTGTTCGTGAACTCGCCGTGCTCGATGTCGATGTCGATCGCGCGCAGCGAATACGCGTCGATCACCTTCTGGTAGGCCGCCGCCAGCGCTTCCGGCGTCTTGCACGCCGAGCCGAGCTTCTTCCCGCTCCAGCCGCCGAAGGAGACGTCGACGTCGCCGCCGGCCGCGCGGACGGCTTCGATCGCGCTTTGGTCGGCGCCGCCGAGCAGCGGCCGCTTGCCGTCCCATGCCGGGCTGCACTTGCCGTGCGAGAGCATGAACGCGAGCGTCAGATCTGCGACGCCGCTCGACGCGAGCACGCCCGCCGGCGGTTGCGGGCTGCCCCAGCCGAGGTACTCGTACGGCGCCGCCAGCTCGACCGGCTGAGCGTCCGCGAACGCGGCGCCGGCGAGGCCCAGCGCGAGCGCTCCGATCGCCAGCGCCGATGCGAGCGCGACCCTCCCGATCGTCGCGTTTCCAAAGCTCATTCGTACCTCATCCCGGGGCAAGAATACCCTTCGCTTGAGAGGCGCCCGCCGATTACGGGCCACGAAGCGCGCACGGCTCGCGCGGCGCTCTCTGATAGACCCCCGCAAGATGGGCGCCAGCGAGAATCCGCCGCCCGCTCGCCGGCACGCGAGTCGCAGGCGCGTGGGCGTGATCGCCGCCGCGGTCCTGCTCGCCGCGCTGCTCGCGTTCGCGCTCTCGCGCCTCGGGCTGCACCGCATCGGGCACGCGCTCGTCACGGCGAGCCCAGGCTGGGTCGCGCTCGCGTTCGTGCTGATGGGCAGCTCGCTCGTACTGCGCTCGCTCTCCTGGCACGAGGTGCTGCGCGCGGCCCTGCCCGAAACGCCGATCCCGTGGCTTGCCGTCACGCGCGCGACGATGATCGGCGTGATGGCCTCGGCCGTCGTGCCCGGGCGCGTCGGCGAGCCTGCGCGTGTCGTCGTGCTGACGCGGCGGCTCGTCGGCTCGACCAAGCGGCAGCTGCCGATCGTCGCCGGGACGGTCTTCTCGCAGACGCTGATCAACCTGCTCGCGCTCGCGATCCTCGCCGCCGTGACGTTCACGAGCGTGCCGCTGCTCAGCGGTCATCCGGCCGGCATCGCGACGGCGATCGCGATCCCGCTGCTGATCGCCGCGCTCGTCGTCGCCGGGCCGCGTCTGCTCGCGCTCGGCCAGCGCGCTCGCTCGGAGCGCATCGCGCGCTGGGCGAACGCGCTCGCCGGGGTCTTCGCGCTCGCGCGCCGCGGCCTGATCGTCTTCGCGCGCCCGCGCTTCGGCAGCGGCGCGATCGGCGCGCAGCTGATCGCCTGGGCGCTGCAATGGCTCGCCTGCTATGCCGTCCTGCTCGCGCTCGGGCTGCAGCACAAGGCCGGGCTCGCCGCCGCCGCGGCAATCCTGCTCGCGGTCAACGTCAGCGCGATATTGCCCGCGACGCCGTCGAACGTCGGCGTCTTCCAGGCGGCCTGCCTCGTCGTGCTGACCGCCTACGGCGTCGGCGGCGGCCCCGGCCTCGCCTACGGCATCATCTTGCAGGCCGTCGAGGTGCTGACGGCGCTCGCGCTCGGCATTCCGGCGCTGCTCGGCGAGGGGCTCACCTGGCGGGAGATTCGCGCCTCCTCAGAGGAAGAGGAGCAGAGCGTGGAGCAGACGCTCGCCGCCGAGGAGGCTTCAGCCGGCGATCGCGCGTAGCGACTGGCGCAGCGACCCGGTCGTCTGCAGCACGGCCGTCGGCTCGTAGCCGCAGTGCGCCATGCAGTTTTCGCAGCGCGGGTCCTTGCCGCGACCGTACTTGTCCCAGTCGGTCGTCTCGATCAGCTCTTTGTAGGTCTCCGTGTAGCCGTCGGCCATCAGGTAGCACGGACGCTGCCAGCCGAACAGCGAGTAGCTCGGGATGCCCCACGCGGTGCAGTCGAATTCGGCCTTGCCCTCGAGGAAGTCGAGGAACAGCGGGCTGTGGTTCAGGCGCCACTTCTTGCGCCGGCCTTCGCTGAAGGCCTCCTTGAACAGCTTGCGCGTCTCGGTCACGCCGAGGAAGTGCTCCTGGTCGGGAGCTTTCTCATACGCGTAGGCCGGCGAGATCATCATTTCGTCGACTTCGAGGTCGTCGTTGAGGAAGTCGAGCACCTCGCGCACCGTCTTCGGCGAGTCCTGCGTGAAGAACGTCGTGTTCGTCGTCACGCGGAAGCCGGCCGCCTTGGCCGCCTTGATCGCGGCGACGGCCTTGTCGAAGACGCCCTCGCGCTCGACCGAGGCGTCGTGGCGCTCCTGCAGCCCGTCCATGTGCACGGCCCAGGAGAAGTACGGGCTCGGCTTGAAGTTCTCGAGCTTCTTCTCCAGCAGCAGCGCGTTCGTGCAGAGGTAGACGAACTTCTTGCGTTTGAGCAGCTCGTCGGCGATCACGTGGATCTCCGGGTGGATCAGCGGCTCGCCGCCGGCGATCGAAACCATCGGCGCGCCGCACTCCTCGACCGCGTCGATCGCCTGCTTGACGGGCATTCGCCGGCGCAGCTCGTGCTCTGGGTGCTGGATCTTGCCGCAGCCCGAGCAGGCGAGGTTGCACTGGAACAGCGGCTCGAGCTCGACGATCAGCGGGAACTTGTCGCGTTTGGCCAGACGCTGGCGCATCAGGTACCAACCCATGACCGTGCTCTGCCTTACTTTCGCCGCCATGGCTCGTACCTTAGCCCTCCGTGCCCCGGTCCTGAAGCGCAAGCGCCGAGACTCGCCGCAACACGCGCGCAGCTGTGAGCGCTCCGCCCAATGCCTGCGGGCGAAGCAGCTCGTGGCTCGGGCTGTCGAGCACGACGCGCACGACGTCGAACGGGCGCCCGGCGGCGCCCGCGGCGAGCCACGCCGACTCCATGTCGACCGCCAGCGCACCCGCCGCGAGCAACTGCTCGCGGCGCTCGCCCGTCGCGATCTTGCCGACGCCGACGATCGGCCCGCGGCGGACCGCCAGGCCGGCCGCGCTCAGCAGCTCCGCGAGGCGCGCCGGATTGGCGCAGACCGCACGGACCGGGTCGTGACCTTCGTCGCCCGCCGCGAGCACTTCGTCGGCGACGATCACTTCGCCCGGCCGCGAGACGGCGTCGAGGCCGCCGCAGAAGCCGAGCACGAGCAACTCCGCGCCCGGCTCGCCGCGCAGCGTCTCGGCGGCCGCGAGCGCCTTCTCCGGCCCCATGCCCGTCTTGCGCACGTGCGCGCCGCGCGCACCCGAGCGAATCAGCCACTGCTCGATCGCCAGCGGCGCCGCGACGAGGACCGGCCTCATGCGGCGAGCTCCAGCGCCGGCAGCGTCGCGGCGGCGGCCGCGTGCCCGCTGAGCACCGCGCTCTTGAGCGTCGCCGGCCATTTGGTGTCGGTCCAGCTGCCGGCCAGCGCCAGCCCCGGGACGCTCGTCCGCGATCCCGGGCGCAGCACGCCGGCGCCGGGAACGGCGCGGAACGTCGCCGCGTGCTCGCGCGTGACGAGAAAGCGCTCGACCCCGGCGCCACGCGCCTGCGGCAGCAGCTCTTCGAGCGCCGCGACGTAGCGCTCGCGCAGCTGCTCGACGCTCAGCTGCATCTCCGCGTCGGCGCCCGACAGCGACACGGCCAGGTACTGGGTGCCCGGCGGCGCGCCGGCGGCGGCGGTGCGGTCGAACAGGTACTGCACGGGAGTGCCGACGCCCGCCGCGAACGGCTCCTCGCAGACGACACGATCGAAGACGACGTGCAGGTTGACGATCGGCGAGCTACCGAGCTGCGCGAGCGCCGCGGCCTGCTCCGGCAGGAGCGGCTCGATCAGCCCGGCCGCACGCGCGTGCGGCAGCGCGACGATCACGGCCTCGGCGCTCAAGCCGTCCTGTCCCGCGTCGCCGCCCTGCACCTCGAAGCCGCCCTCGACCCGCCGCACGCCCTGCGCGCGCCAGCCGAGGCGGAACTCGACGCCGGCGCCGGCGAGCGCCGCCTCCGCCGGCTCGCCGATCACGTCGGCGAGCGTGCCGACGTGAAAGCCGATGTCGCCGGCATCCGCGCTCGCGAGCAGCCCCGTGCGAAAGACGAACGCGCCGAGCGCGAGCGAGGCGTCGGCCGCGCGGACGTTGAGCGTCGGCAGCGCGATCAGATCCCACAAGGCCGCGAGCGACTGCTCGTTCTGGCCGAGGTCGCCGAGCCACGCGCCGAGCGTGCGCTCGTCGTTCTGCGGATCGTCGGGATCGACGGCCGAGAGCGCTCGCGCGGCGAGCGCCGCGCTCCAGCGCTGCACCGGCTTCAGGTGCGGGTACTTCGCAAGCGCCCCGGCGAGGTGCAGCGGCGGCGGCAGCGTCCCGCGGCGCAGCATCACGGTCGGCTTGCCCGGGCTCATCACGGGGATCTCCAGGCGCTCCTGCACCTCGACGTGGCGCTCGGAGCCAACGCGCGCGAGCAGCGCGCGATAGGCCGAGCAGCAGCGCAGGAAGACGTGCTGGCCGTTGTCCAGGCGCATCCCGTCGCGCTCGAAGGAGTACGCCGCGCCGCCGAGCCGGCGGCGCACCTCGACGAGCGTCACGTGCGCGCCCGCGTCGGCGCAGTCGAGCGCCGCCGCGATCCCGGCGAGGCCGCCGCCGATCACGACGACGCGCGCGGCGCTCACGTCGTCCTCCCAGCGAGGCTGCGCAGCGCGACGAGTGCCTTCTCGCGGCCCGACAGCGACATCCGCTCGCGCAGCGCGCGCGAGGGGTCGGCCTCGATCCGAGCGAGCAGGCGGTGATAGATGCCCGCCATCGCCGCCACGCACGCCGCGCTGCGGCGATCGAGCAGCGGCACGAGCTTCATTCCGCGCGCGAACCACTGCTCCGCGCGATCGGCCTCGAAGCGCACGAGCGCGACGAGCGCTGCATCTCCACGCGCCGCGGCCGCCGCGAGCGCCTGCGCCGACTGCGTCATGTCCGCGCCGGCTGCGGCTCCGCCCGCGACCCCGAAGCGGCGCAGGTCTTCGCTTGGGAGATATATGCGGCCGTTCAGCGCGTCCTCGCGCACGTCGCGCAGGATGTTCGTCAACTGCAGCGCGACGCCGAGGTCGTCGGCGAGCGCTTCGATCCGAGCGCGGTCGGACCCGTCGCCCGCCTTGGGCACGCGCGTGGCGAAGATCGCCAGGCAGACGCGCCCGATCGCGCCGGCGACGCGGCGGCAGTAGAGCACGAGCTCGTCGAAGCTCTCATATGAGACGCCGTCGAGATCCATGCGCACGCCCTCGATCAGCTCGCCAAGCGCGCCCGGCGGCAACGAGAAGCGTGCGTGCGCATCGGCGAGCGCGACGATCACCGGGTCCGACGGCGCCGCCGCGGCCGAACGCGTGCGTTCGAGCTCGGCGAGCTGCGCGCCGGCCCGATCGAGCAGCTCGCGCTTCTGCTCGATCGGCAGCGTGCCGTCGCCGATGTCGTCGATCCGCCGCGCGAACGCGTACGCGGCGCACATCGCGCGGCGCCGCTCGCCCGAGAGCAGGCGGATGCCGTAGTAGAAGTTCACCGCCTCCGTGCGCGTGATCGCTTCGCAGCGCTCGTACGCCTCGGCCGTGGGCATCGGCGCCGTCGAGGTCGGCGGGCTCATCTGAAAGCCCCACGGCGGGCGCAGGCGTCGCTCACGGGCCGACCGGCGGCGCGGGCGGCGCCGGCGGGGCGACCGAGCCGGCGCGGCGGCCGAGCAGCGTCGCGACGAGCGCCGCGAGCCGCCGCGGCTTGCTCGCGCGCGGCGCTCCGGCGAGGACGTCGTATCCGGCGCGCTCGATCGCGCCGAGCGCGGCACGGCCTCCCGCCGAGAACGCCGCGACGGCGAGCCGCTCGCGTCCGTGCAGCTCGCCGATCAACGGCGCGCCCTGATCGAGCAGCCGCCGCGCGCGCTCGACCTCGAACGCGAGCACGTCGCGCAGCGCATCGCGGTCGTGCGTCTCGCCGCCCTGCCCCTGCGGCTCGCCGAAGCCGACGCCGTCGGGATCGCAGTCGAAGCTCGCGAGGTCCTCGGCCGGCAGGTAGACGCGCCCGGCCGCGTAGTCCTCGGCGACGTCTTGGCAGTGCTCGGCGAGCTGCAGCGCCGTGCAGATCGCATCCGAAAGCGCGACGCGCGCCGGCGTCGCCGCGCCGAATACGCCGAGCACGATCTCGCCGACCGGATTGGCCGACAGCGCGCAGTAGCCGCGCAACTGCTCCCACGTCTCGTAGCGCGCGACGCGCTGATCGACGCGGTTCGCCTCGATCAGGCGCTCGAACGGCCCGCGCGGCAGCGCGCACTCGCGCACGGTGCGCGCGAGGCGCCGCATCAGCGGGTGCTCGGCGTCGTCCTCGTAGGCGCGCGTCAGTTCGAGCTCGAGCCAGTCGAGCGCCGCGAGCCGGTCGCCCGGCGCCGTGTCGCCGAGCTCGTCGACGAGCCGCGCGAAGCCGTAGACGGCGAGCAGGTGCTCGCGCGAGCGGGGCGGCAGCACGCGGCTCGCGACGGGGAAGTTCTCGGTCTCGGCGCGCGCCATCACCTCCTCGGCGCCAGGCGCCGCGGGCACGGCGTCGGCCAGCAGCATCATCGCCGGCAGCGTCCGAGCGCCATGATCGGGAACGCGAGCCGGTAGAGGTGGTAGTTGATGTAGTAGTCCGTCGGAAAGCCCGTGCCGGTGTACTGCGGCTCGTCCCAGCCGCCGTCGGCGCGCTGCGTGCCGACGAGCCAGCCGACGCCGCGCTCCATCGCGTCCGAGCGCTCGCCGGCCGCGTGCAGCGCGAGCAGCGCCCACGCCGTCTGCGAAGCCGTGCTCGGCCCACGTCCGATCCACTCCGGATCGTCGTAGGAGCGCGGGTCCTCGCCCCAGCCGCCGTCGTCGTTCTGGTGCGCGAGCAGCCAGTCGACGGCGCGGCGGATGCAGCGGTCCGAGCTGTCGATTCCGGCGGCGACGAGCGCCGGGACGGCGGCGCCGGTGCCGTAGACGTGGTTGACGCCCCACCGCCCGAACCACGAGCCGTCGTCCTCCTGCTGGTCGATCAGCCACTGCACGCCGCGGCGCGCGCCCGGCGCGTCGAGCAGGCCGAGCTCGGCGAGCATCTCGATCGCGTGCGCGCTCACGTCGGAGCTCGGCTCGTCGATCACCTCGCCGAAATCGAGGAACGGCAGGTCGCGCACGAACGAGCGCGTGTTCTCGGCGTCGAACGCCCCCCAGCCGCCGTTCGCGCTCTGCATCCCCTGCAGCCACGCGGCGCCGCGCTCGATCGCCGCGTCCCTGCGCGGGCTGGCGGCGACACGGCGCAGCGCGAGCACGACCTCGGCGGTGTCGTCGACGTCTGGATAGTTGACGTTGTCGAACTCGAACGCCCAGCCGCCCGGCTCGAGCTGCGGGCGCGCGACGGCCCAGTCGCCGCGGACGGTGACCTCCTCGCCGATCAGCCAGTCGGCGGCGCGTACGAGCGCCGGGTGATCGGCGGGCAGGCCGGCGTCGCTCAACGCGATCAGCGAGAGCGCCGTGTCCCACACGGGCGACTGGCACGCTTCCAGGCGACGGCTACGCCCCTTCGGAGCGCCGACGCTCCGCGCATCGTCGCGATCCTCGACCATGAAGCGCTCGATCCCCTGCAGGCCGCGCTTCATCACGGGATGGTCGAGCGGGTAGCCGGCGAGGTCGAGCGCGATCAGCGAGTAGACCCACGGCGGCTGGATCCCGCCCCAGGAACCGTCGGCCTCTTGGCGGCGCACAATCCAGCGCTCCGCGCGCGCGAGCGCGAAGCGGCGCAGCGGGCGCAGCGGATGCCGTTCGTATTTGCGCAGCGCGCGATCGAAGCCGGCGAGCGCCCGTGCGCGCAGCGAAAGCTCCGGCTCGGGCTGCGGCTCGGAAGGCTGCACGTGCAGTTCCTGCAGGTCGAACGGCAGCTCGCGCACGGGGCGGTGCGCTTTGACGACCGACAGCGCGACGATCGTCTGGCGCGCCCAGCAGGCGAAGTCGTAGACGTTCAGCGGCACCCACGTGGGCATCAGGATCGCCTCGGGCGGGAGCGCCGGCACGTTGTCCCACGACCACAGCCCGAACAGCGCGAGCCACAGGTGCGTGAACACGCGCGCGCCGGCGAGGCCGCCGTGCGAGCGGATGTAGTCCGCCGCGACGCGCATGTGCTCGGCGTCGATCTGATCGCCGGCGAGGCGCAGCGCCCAGTAGGCCTCGATCGTCGTCGAGAGGTCGCCGGGGCCGCCGTAGAAGTTCGCCCACGTGCCGTCGGCGCGCTGTTGCGAGCGGATCCACGCGGCCGAGCGTTCGGTCTCGTCCTCGTTGCGGATGCCGAGGAACTCGCGCAGGAGCATGTCCTCGGCGTCCATCGTCACGTTCGTCTGCAGCTCTCCCTGCCACCAGCCGGCGCCGTCCTGCAGCGAGAGCAGGTGCCCGCAGGCGAGCTCCAGCGCCACGTCAGCCTCGTTTTGAGCCTCTACGGTTGACGTCGCCATGCAGGGAACTTAAATGTTTTGATCGGACGACGACATTTGCGGGCGCAATCAGCCTGTCTTCGGGGGTGTTAGGGAGCTGCCTCCGCCGGTAGCCGGAACGAGCACCTCGGGGTGGGCGAGCGTGATCACGTCTCGGCGCAGAGCGGCCTCTGGCACTGTGCGAGGCACCGAGGATACGAAGCGATAGGCGATCAGCCCGTCTATCTCGCGACGTTCGAGCAAGTGGAAGCCCGCGGCGGGCGGCCGGCCGGCGCCGCGGCGCAGCGGCGCGTAGCCCGTCTCGTCGATCTCGCTGACGGTCGCGCTCGCGTGCCGCGCGAGGTTGTGCAGGCGCGGCTGCGGCAGGTAGTACTCGAGCGGCGCCGCGCCGAGCTCGACCGTCGTGATCGCCCGCGGGCGGCCTTCGCGGCCGAGCAGCTTCGCGAGATCACGCCAGTTGCCGCGCTGCAGGCGCGGGCTCGCGTCGACGTCGAGCGAGACGACCAAGAACGCCGCGAGCACGAGCGCCGTCAGGAGCGCACCGATCGGCAGGAGCGGCGCACGGGGTGAGGCGGGAGCGCTCGGTGAGGCCTCTCGTGAAGCGCTCGGCGCTCGGCGCGGCTGTGCATCGGGCGCGTCCGGACCGTCGATCGCCGCGAGCAGGATCGCGAGCAGCACGCTGACGGGGATCATCGCCGCGACGAGGTTGCGCGGCGCGAGGTAGTCGGCGCCGAGAACGGCGAGCACGATCGGCGCGAGCACGCCGAAGGCGGCTATTGCGAGCGCGATGCCGGCACCCTTACGGGCACTGATGACGGGCGCTCGGGCGGCAGCGGTGCGCAGCTCGGGGTCAGACCCAGATGTGGAGGCGGCTATGTGCTCCGCTGGGACGGCGGGTGTCAAGCCGAGCAGCCGCCACGCCCCGAGCGCGACGCCGGCGAGGATCGGCACCGCGACGAGCAGCTCGACGCCGTGCCCGAGCGGCGAGCCGGAGTACCCGGTGAGGAAGTACTGCGGGATCGCCTGCAAGCGGCTCGACAGCGCCCATCGCCCGATCCACTGCGTGCCATGCCCGCCCTGGGCTGAGATCAGCGGCAGCAGCGCGAGCCCGACGATCAGGAGCGCGCCTGCGGCGGGCAGCGCGGCGCGGCGCGCGGCGCGCTCGCGCAGCAACAGCAGCACCATCGGTATCAGCAGGAAGACGGCGAAGTAGTGCGTCAGCAGCGCGAGCGCGCCGCTCAGCGCGAACCACGCCGCGCGCGCGCCCGTCGGCTCGCGCAGCAAACGCACGAAGCAGAGCATCGCGAGCGCCGCGAAGAGCACGAACAGCCCGTAGGCGCGTGCCTCCTGCGAGTACCAGACGAACAACGGATTGACGGCGACGATCGCGGCGCCGGCCAACGCCGCGCGGCGCCCCGAGAGCGCGTTGCCGATCGTCCAGACGACCGGTACGGTGGCGATCCCGGCGAGCGCCGAGGGAAGCCGCAGCGCGAGCGCGCTGTCGCCGAAGAGGCGCACGTCGACCCACGCGAGCAGGTACCAGAGCGGCGGCGTGTTCTCGCTGTGCACGACCGCTTTCAGCGTCGCGCCGAGCCCCGTGTGGAACACGTGAACGGGCGTGAACGACTCGTCGTACCAGAAGCTCTGCTCGGTCAACGTCGCCAGGCGCAGCGCCGCGGCGAGCAGCACGAGCGCCGCGAGCGGCCACCACGGCGGCAGGCGGTGCTGCTCGGCGCGTGCAGCCGGGCGGGCACCAGCCGCGGCAGTGCTCGCGGCGGTGGCGCTCACCGCCCGCACTCCCCCTTCGCCTTCGTCGTGCCGAAGCAGCCGTACCGGTAGCGCCGCAGGTCTTCGTGGCCGGCCGGCAGATACCAGCCGCCACGCGCGGCGCGGCGGCCGTCGACGACGGGGCCGGTCATCTCCAGGCAGATCTGGATGCGTTCTTTCGGCGGGCCCGGAACGGTGTTGCCACAGACGAGATCGATGGTCGTGTGGTGGTAGATGTCCTGTTCGGTCGAGACGTTCTTGTAGTCGTGTCCCGTGTAGGAGCGCCATGTGCGCAGGTCGGCCGAGAGCCGGTGGTTGACGTGCGTGCCGAGCACGACGTCGTTGACGGTCGCGATCGCAAGCAGCAGCCCGACGAGGACGAGCACGAGCGTCTCGATCCGCCACTGCCGCCCGCTTCCGGGCTGCTCTCGATCGCGCGGGCGCAGGCGCGCGGGGAGCCGCGAGAGGCGCTGCTCGAAGGATGTCGCGGGCGCGCTCATGCGACGGGCGCGAACAGCGGCGTGAGTTGATGGGCGATGAACAGGCCCTGCAGCACGAGCGTCGCGGCGAGCAGCCGCCGGTCGCGCGAGATGACGGCGAGCGGCAGCGGCCAGAGGATGTACCAGGCGAGCAGCCACGTGCTCGTCACGGAGATCGCCAAGAGCGCCCAGCCAGAGGCGGCGACCCAGTCATAGCCGCGCCACGTGCGCCACATCAGGTGCAGGACGATCACGACGAGCGCGACCTTCAGCAGGTCGTGGTCGATCGGGAAGACGCCGGGCTTGCCGACGAGGTGCGCGATCTCGGTCGCGAAGCTGTCGCTCGAGACGAACGCGGCGTCGCGGTTCAGCGCGGCGACGATGTTGACGCCGTCGACGCCGAAGATCGCGTAGGCGATCACGGCGCCGAGCGCGAGCGCGCCGATCGCGCCGAGCAGTTGCCGGCCGCTGCGTCGCGCGAGGATCATGAACGGCAATAGCGCGGCGACGGTCGCCTTGACGAGCGCGCCGGCGACGACGGTCGCCGCCGCCGAGGCGTCGCGCCGCGCGAACGTCAGCGACACGGCGACCATCATCAAGAGCATCATCAAGAGATCGTTGTGCGCGCCGCCGAGCGCGTAGATCACATACAGCGGGTTGGCGCCGACGAGCAGCAGCGCCGTGACCGGGTTGAAGCCGCGCGTGCGCGCGCAGCGCCACGTCAGCGCGAGCGTGCCGGCGCTCGAGAGCATCGCGACGAGCTTCATCCCCCACACGGCGCCGTTCACGCCGAGCAGGCCGAACGGGTAGGAGATCAGCGTGTAGAGCGGCCCGTAGGCGGTCTCGACCTTCTTCCAGTCGTGCCCGACGTAGTGGTAGATCGGATCGTGCGTGATCGCGATCGGGCCGTGCGTGTAGGGGTTGAGGCCGTGCTCGACGCCCATCCGCGCGTAGGCGATGTAACTGAAGACGTCTGTCGAGAGCAGGATCGGGCCGACGAAGACGAGCACGTGCAGCACGGCGATCAGCGCGATCGCCCAGCGTTTGGAGACCTCGCGCCCGAGCGCGACGAGGCCCGCATAGCCTGCCGTCGCGACGAGCACGGCGATCAGGAAGACGCGATAGCCGAGTCGCTCGCCGACGCCGCTCAGCCAGCCGGCGATTTCGGGCTGCTTCGGGATCAGAATCGAGTGACCGACGGCGCCGTCGAGCACGATCTCGGCGGTCGCGGCGAAAATCAAGAGCGCGCAGGCAGCAGCCAGCGCAGGCGCCCACTGCGCGGGGCGGGTGCGTTCTAGCGGGAGTTCGCTCTGCGCGGCGACGTTCACGACGCCGCGCGGCTCACAAGGCGGTCCAGACGGTCTTCGTCTCCAGATAGGCGTCAAGGCCGTCGTGGCCGTGCTCGCGCCCGAGGCCGGAGGCCTTGAAGCCGCCGAACGGCGCGAGCGGCTCGGCGTTGCCCCACGTGTTCACGTAGACCATCCCGGCGCGCAGTTTCGCGGCGAGCTTGTGGGCGCTGCCGACATCGCGCGTCCAGACGCCGGCCGCGAGCCCGTACTCGGAGGAGTTCGCGCGAACGGCGACCTCGTCGAGCGAGTCGTACGGCGAGGCGACGAGCACCGGGCCGAAGATCTCCTCGCGCGCGATCTTCAGCTCGTCGGAGGTCGTGCTGAACAGCGTCGGGGCGACGTAGTAGCCGCCGCTGTCGGCGAGCGCCGTCTCGCCGCCGGCGAGCAGCTCGGCGCCCTGCTCGCGCCCGGACTCGATGTAGGACATCACGCGCTCGCGCTGCTCGGCGGAGACGACCGGCCCGAGCTGCGTCGCCGGGTCGAGGCCCGGGCCGAGCTTGGCGCCGTTGGCGGCCTCGGCGAGCGCGCTCATCACCTGGTCGAAGCTCTCGGCCGGCACGAACAGCCGCGAGCCGGCGTTGCAAGCCTGTCCGGAGTTGAAGTAGATGCCCTGGTAGGAGCCCTTGATCGCCGCCTCGAGGTCGGCGTCGGGGAGGATGATGTTCGGCGACTTGCCGCCTAGCTCGAGCGTCACGCGCTTCAGCGCCTTGCCGGCCTTCGCGCCGATCTCGCGCCCGACGACGGTCGAGCCGGTGAAGGCGATCTTGTCGACGCCGGGGCTGTCGACGAGCGCGGCGCCGGTCGAGCCGTCGCCGGTGATCACGTTGAGCACGCCCGGCGGGAAGCCGACCTCGAGCGCGAGCTCGCCGATCCGCAGGGCGGTGAGCGGAGTCTGCTCGGCGGGCTTCAGCACGCTCACGCAACCGGCGGCGAGGCACGGCCCGAGCTTCCACGCGGCCATCATCAGCGGGAAGTTCCACGGCACGATCTGACCGCAGACGCCGACCGGTTCGCGGCGGGTGTAGCAGAGCATGTTCGGCGCGGTGACGGGCAGCACGCCGCCCTCGATCTTCGTCGGCCAGCCGGCGAAGTAGCGCAGGTGCGCGGCGGCGCCGCGCACGTCGACGTACTTGGCGAGGCCGACGGGCTTGCCGTTGTCGAGCGACTCGAGCTCGGCGAGCTCCTGGTCGTGGTCTTCGACCGCCTGCGCGAGCGCGTGCATCAACTGCTCGCGGCCGGTCGCGGCCATGCTTCCCCACGGACCGTTCTCGAGCGCCTCGCGGGCGGCGCGCACGGCGCGCTCGACGTCCTCGGCACCGGCCTGCGCGACGCGTGCGATCTCGCGGCCGGTGGACGGGTCGAGCGTCGCGAACGTCGCTCCGTCGGCGGCGTCGAAACGCTCCTCGCCGATCAGCAGTTGCTGCGGTCGTGAAAGAAACTCGCGAGCGGCGGGACCGAGCGCATCGGGCAGTTCGGTGGCTGTGTCGGCGGCGGCGGTCATGGCGGCTCCTTATGGGCTCTCTCTACGGTTTGAGGACGATCTTAAGCGCCTCGCGACGGTCATACAGAGCGTACGCCTCAGGGGCTTCTTCGAGGGCCATGTGGTGCGTGACGAGCGGGTTCGGATCGAGCCGCCCGCTCGACATCAGCTCGAGCACCTGGTCGACGTGCCCGATCACGTTGGCGTGCCCGGAGCACATCTTCAGCGCCTTGATCCAGAACAGGCCCATGTGCACCTCGCAGCGCTCGGCGTAGACGCCGATCGTCTGGATCGTGCCGCACTTGCGCGTCAAGCGAATCGCGAGCTCGAGCGCGCGCGGATCGCCGACGGCGTCGATGCACGCGTCGACGCCGCGACCCTCGGTCGCCTCGCGCACGGCCGCGCGCGGGTCCTCCTCGGTCAGGTGGACGGCCTGCGCACCGAACGACGCGGCCATCGCGAGCCGCTCGGGCACGGTGTCGATCGCGATCACGTGCGCGGCGCCGACGGCGAGCGCGGCCTGCACGGCGCAGAGGCCGACGGGGCCGAGTCCGAGCACGGCGGCGCTGTCGCCCGGCTGCAGCCCGCTCTCGACAGCGGCGTGGTAGCCGGTGCCCATCACGTCGCCGGCGAACAGCGCGACGTCGTCGCTCATCCCCTCGGGGACCTTGCGCAGGACGAGATCGGCGTTCGGCACGAGCGCCTGGTCGGCCTGCGTGCCCTGCAGCGCGCCGAGCGCCGCGCCGTGGCCGAACGTGCGGGAGCTGTCGCACTTGTGAAACAGCCCGCGGCGGCAGAAGAAGCAGTGCCCGCAGGCGGTCTGGAAGCAGCCGAGCACGCGGTCGCCGGCGCTGACGTCGCGGACCTCGTCGCCGACGGCCGTCACGGTGCCGACGTACTCGTGCCCGATCGTGAAGCCCGGTTCGATCTTCACCCGACCGTGGTAGATGTGCAGATCCGAGCCGCACACGCCGCTGGCTTCGATGCGAACGATCGCGTCTTTCGGGTCGAGCAACTCCGGCTCGGCGACGTCGTCGACGCGAACTTCGCCGGGGGCCTGGAAGGTGACTGCGCGCATGGGCGTGAGCCTAGAGGACGGGCGCCTCGCGCGGCGCGGCGGGCGACAGATCGAGCGAGTGTCGCGTGCTCGTCAGATGCGCTCGGCACACCTCGCGGCACGTCGTCGAAGCCATATGCTTCCCGCATGTCCGAACCGTCGAAGGCCGTGCTGGTCACGGGGTGCTCATCGGGCATCGGCCGCGCGACGGCTCTTCGCCTCGCGGGAGCCGGCTGGAAGGTCTACGCGACGGCGCGCCGCCCGGAGACGCTCTCAGAGCTCGCCGAGGCCGGTTGCGAGACGCTCGCGCTCGACGTCACCGACGAGCAGTCGATGACCGCTGCGGTGGGGCAGATCGAGCAGGCCGAGGGAGCGATCGGCGTGCTGATCAACAACGCCGGCTACAGCCAGAGCGGCGCGATCGAGACGGTCCCGCTCGACGCGGTCAGGCGCCAGTTCGAGACGAACGTGTTCGGGCTCGTGCGCCTGACGCAGCTCGTGCTGCCGAAGATGCGCGCGCAGCGCTGGGGCAAGATCGTCAACGTCGGCTCGATGGGCGGCAAGCTGTCGTTTCCGGGCGGCGGGCACTACCACGCGACGAAGCACGCGCTCGAGGCGATCTCCGACGCGATGCGCTACGAGCTGGCGGGCTTCGGGATCGACGTGATCCTGCTCGAGCCAGGCCTGATCACGACGGAGTTCGGCGAGACCGCGACGGCGAGCATGGCCGACGTCGAGATCGCCGGCGACGACCCGTACGCGACGTTCAACGCAACCGTCGGCGCCGTCACAAAAGGCGCCTACGAAGGACCGATGCGCCTGCTCGGCGGCGGCCCCGACCGCGTCGCGAAGACGATCGAGCGAGCGCTCAAGCGAAGCCACCCCCCGGCGCGGATCAAGATCACGCCGTCGGCGAAGGTGACGATCGCGATGCGCCGGCTGATGCCGGACCGCGTGTGGGACGCCGCGATGCGAGCCCAGTTCCCTCAACCGCGCTAAGCCGGCTCCGGCAACGGCCCAGGCCGCCCGAGCTCGAAGCCCTGGGCGAAATCGACGCCGTACTCGCGCAAGAGCTCGAGCGTCTCGCGATCGCCGACGAACTCGGCGATCGTCTGCTGGCCCATCTCGCGCACGATGCCGACGAGCGCCTTGACGACGAGCTGGTCGTGCGCGGAGCTGGGCAGCCCGCGGATGAAGGCGCCGTCGATCTTCAGGTAGCGGAACGGCAGGTGCTTGAGGTAGTGGAAGGAGCCGAAGCCGGCGCCGAAGTCGTCGAGCGCGACGGAGCAGCCGAGCTCGTGCACGCCGACGCAGAAGGCGCGTGCGCGCGGCATGTCGGAGATCGAGGCGGTCTCGGTCACCTCGATCACAAGCCGCGCCGGATCGGCGCCGTGGCGCTCGAGCGTGCGCGCGATGAACGCGAGCATGTCGCGATCGACGACTGAGAGCGCGGAGAGGTTGACGGCGATGCCGCCACCGGAGAGGTCGCGGTCGCCTCCCAGCCGAGCCGCGACCTTCTCGATGACGGTCCTGTCGATCTCGCGGATCAAGCCGGTGCGCTCGGCCGCGGGAAGGAAGCTTGCGGGCCCGATGACGGCGCCGCCGGGCTCGTCGGCGAGGCGCAGCAGCGCCTCGCGGTGCGCGACGCGATCATCGGCGAGCGAGACGATCGGCTGGTAGTGCAGGACGAAGAGGTCTTCGGCGAGGGCGCGGCGCAGCCGCTGCAGCCACGGCCGGCGGGTTAGCCCGGCGGGCGAGCAGATCCGCTCGGCGCCGGGCTGCGGCACGGGCATGCCGCTGTAGCGCTGCTGCGCGGGCCGCACGGGCGCGCGCACGAGCAGGCGCGGCTTGACGCAGGCGATCGTCGAGGTCTCCATCTGCGCGGAGTTCTTCGACGGGGCGAGCACGACCCCTGCGCGTGGGGCGAGCGCTGCACGCGGCAGGAGCTCAGGACCGCTTGCGCCGCTCGTACGGGCGGCGGGCTCGATCGGAGACGACGAGCAGCAGCGCGAGCAGGACGAAGTTCATTACGACCGACGAGCCGCCGTAGGCGACGAACGGCAGTGTCACGCCGGTCAGCGGGATCACGCGCGTGACACCGCCGACGATCACGAAGACCTGCATCGCGACGACGAACGAGAGACCGGTCGCGAGCAGCTTCGAGAAGGAGTCGCGCGCGAGCGCGGCGGTCTTCAGCCCGCGCGCGACGAACAGCAGGTAGACGAGCAGCAGCCCGGCCGCCCCGGCGAGCCCGAGCTCGTTCGTGATGACGGCATAGATCGTGTCGCTTTCGGGCACGGGCAGGATCGGCCCGCCGCTGTGCGGCAGGCGCAGCAGCGACTGATCGAAGCCGGTGCCGAGCAGGCCGCCGTCGGCCTGTGCGAAGAGCGACTGCGCGAGCTGGTAGCTGCCGCCGAACGGCTTGTTGTAGAGCGCCGGGTCGAAGGGGTGTTCCCAGGCGAGCACGCGCGAGTGCACGTGGCTTACGTGCCCGGCGACGAACCACGCGCCGAGCGCGAACAGCAGCAGGCCGAGGAACGGGAAGGAGAAGCGCCCGGTCGCGACGTACAGCAGCGCGAGGAAAGCGCCATAGAACATCAGCGAGGTGCCGAGCTCGCGCGTCAACAGCAGCGTCCCCATCGCGGCGCCCCAGATGATTAGCATCGGGCCGAACTGCTTCATCGGCGGGATCGTCAGACCGAGCACGCGCCGCCCGGCGGTGACGAGCAGCTGGCGGTTGTCGCGCAGGTAGCTCGCGAGGAAGATGACGATCGCGATCTTCGCGAGCTCGGAGGGCTGGAAGGAGATGCTGCCGACGTGGATGTCGAGGTAGGCGCCGTTGACCTGCGCGCCGATCCCGGGCAGGCGCGGCAGGATCGTCATGCCGATGCCGACGGCGGCGATCGTGTAGCGATAGCGCTCGAGCACGCCGACGCCGCCCTTGCGCAGCGCGAGGATCGTCGCGGCGAACAGCACGAGCCCGACGACCATCCACTGCGCCTGCTGGCGCGCGAGCACGGGGTCGATGCGGTAGACCATCACGATGCCGACGCTCGCGAGCACGGCCGCGAGCGGGAACAGATACGGGTCGGCGTGCGGCAGCGCGAAGCGGATCACGAGGTGCGCGGCGAGGCACAGCGCGAGGAACAGCGCGCCGTAGGTCAGCGAGACGCTCGAAGCGTGATTCAGCGTCAAGTTCGTCGCCGCGCGCGGCGCGAGGTCTTCGGCCTGGATGAAGATCGCCGTGAACCCGCCGACGACGAGCAGCGCCGAGGGCACGAGGCCCAGCAGCTCGCGGTTTCTGGCGCTCAGCACGATTTCGAGCGTACCTCGCGATGCGGCGCGCGCACGCCGAAGCGGCCGCTACGCTACCCCGACGCGCGCCTTCGCCGGGGGGTCCGGCGCGCTCTCGAACAGCTATGAGCCGTTCCCTGGTGACATCCGATGAATGAGCAGGCCCCGTCGCTGGCATGGGGCATGTGGAAGCGCTTCCTCGTCGCGGCGGTGCTGATCGCCGCGCTGGCCGGCGGCGCGACGGCGACGATCGCGCTGAACGAAGTCGAAGGCATCGCGAAACACATCTTCAAAGCGGGCAACTCGGTCAAGCTCAAGTCGCACGTGATCGCCGAATACACCGGCGGGCCGCAGACATACCTCGTGCTCGGCTCGGACCGCCGCGCGAAATCGAAGGACGCGCTCGACCGCACGGACCCGCCGCACAGCGACACGATCCTGCTCGTGCGCTTCGACCCGAACCAGGGGCAGACGTCGGTGCTGTCGATCCCGCGCGACCTGCTCGTCAACATCAAAAGCTCCAAAGGCGAGTACTACCCGCAGGAAAAGATCAACGCGGCGTACACGTACGGCGCGCAGCTCGGTGGCGTCAAAGGCTCGATGGAACTCGCCGCGGAAACGATCGAGAAGGAAGTCTTTCCGGGCCTGACGATCAACGGCATCGTCGACGTCAACTTCTTCGAGCTTCATCAAGATCGTCGACACGCTCGGCTGCGTGTACGTCAACGTCGACCACCGCTACCTGCACGTCAACGGCGAAGGCGCGGAAGCGTACTCGGAAATCAACCTGCAGCCGGGCTATCAGAAGCTCTGTTACAACAACGCGCTCAGCTACGTGCGCTACCGCCACGGCGACTCGGACTTCGTCCGCGTGGCGCGCCAGCAGGACTTCCTACGCGCGCTGCGCGAGCAGGTCTCCTCGAGCGACCTGCTCGGCCAGCTCGAACACGTCGCGGACGTCGTCGGCAAGGCGATCGTCACGGCGGGCTTCAGCTCCTCGGCCGATCGCGTGATCGAACTGGCGAAGCTGATCGGCTTCTCGCAGGGCAAGCCGCTGCGGCAGGTGAAGTTCCGCGCGACGAGCACGAACTTCGCGCTGAAGGGCGGCTCGTACGTGACGAGCACGCCGGAGCTCGAGAAAGCGACGCTCGACGACTTCCTCAACGGCGACGAACACGTGGCGAAACCGAAACCGGCGGCGCCGAAGCCGCGACCGAGCAGCCACGGCCACCACTCGCACAGCCACGCGCACGGCTCCTCGGCACCGTCGGCGGCGTCGCTCGGCCTCTCGTCCTCGGGCTCGGCCGGCGAGGCGGAAATCGCGAAGGGCACGATCAACATGCCGTTGCGCGTGCTCTACCCGTCGCTGCAGTCGGCGTCGAGCACGGAGCAGCCGGCGCGCGCTTACGACCTGCGCGATCAGGGCAACCGCTTGCGCCATGCGTATGTCGCGGTGTGGCAGGCGAACGCGCTTGGCGGCTACTACGACTTCGAGGGCACGGACTGGAAGAAACCGCCGATCATCGCGCACCCCAACGAACAGCGGAAAATCGGCCACACGACGTACATGCTGTTCACCGACGGCAGCCACATCCACGTGATCGCGTGGCGCCAGGGCCACATGGTCTACTGGCTGACGAACACGCTGCTCGAGGATCTCTCGAACGAGCAGATGCTCGCAATCGCGCGCTCGGCCAAGCCCCTTCGCTAGAGCCGGCTCGCCGCGCGCTGCTGGTCCAGCGCGGCGTTGACGAGCGCGTCGGCGTCGGCGTTCTGGGCGCGCGGCACGGTGCGGATCGACCACTTGGCGAAGTGGGCGAAAGCGGCGAGGGCTTCGCTATGGAGCGGCTTCATCGCGGCGTTCTTGACCTTGTATTGGCCGAGCACCTGCTTGGCGATCAGCTCGGAGTCGCCGATCACGTCGACTTCGTCGGCGCCGAGCTCACGCGCCTGCTCGAGCCCGAGCAGCAGCGCGCGGTACTCGGCGACGTTGTTCGTCGTGTGCCCGAGCAGCAGCGCGCGCTCCGCGAGCGCCTGCCCGTCCGGAGTTGAGATCACACAGGCGGCGGCAGCCGGTCCTGGGTTGCCACGAGCGCCACCGTCGACGTGAACGACGACCTTCATCGGCGAGAAGTATGCAGCGCGGCTAGGCGGTTGCCTGCGCGAGCGGCGGCAGGTCGCCGGCGACACGGGCGCGGCGGCGATCGCGGATCACGCGACGCTGCTTGATCTCCTCGGCGACCGGCGTTGCGCCGCTGCGGCGGGCGCGCCGATCGGACTCGCGGCGATCGACGATCACGGTGACGTTGTCGTCGTGCTCGTAGTACTCGGTGAGCTTCGGATACAGCTCGTCTGCGAGTGGCTTGGGGACGACGGAGTAGATCATCTGCGCAGCGATGTTACTGACTGTCTTCAGATAGTCAAGTTTGCAAGGCGTCGTGGACCTTCTGCGGCGCATTCGAGCCGGCGAGCGCGCCGGCTTGCCAAGCGGGCGGCTAGCGCAGCGCGAGCGCGCCGCGCTCGTCGGCGAACGCGTTCGCGAGGCGATCCTCGGGGCGGAGCTCGGACAGCTCCGTGCCCTGCGCGAGCGAGCGCGCAGCGGTTCCCTGCAGATCGTCGAGGTCGACCTCGTACGTGTACCAGCAGAGCTCCCACGCGAGCACGATCACCACGGAGCTGGCGACGGCCTCGCCGGGCCTGACGGTGACCTCGGGCGCGCCGAGCGAGCGCGTCAGGCTCGCGACGCGGCGCGGATACTCGCCGGCATTGAAGGCGTCGACTGCGTCCTGCAGCGGCCCGTCGCTGACGGCCGGCGCAAGCGGCGGCTCGCCGGCGTATGTGGGCTCCTGCACGCCGGCGTGGCCCGCTCCGGAGGCGACGGCGTCGCGGTCGAGGAAGTCATACGTCGCGGCGTCCTGCTCGTAGGAGCCGGCGGCGGCGCTGCGAGACGTCGCTTCGGCGCCGCTGCGGCGCGACTGGCGAAGGCGCCCGAGCAGGCTGCGCCCGCGACCGGCGCGCAGCGGCGCGGGACCGAGCGCGTGCTGCTCGGAGTCGCGCTTCCAGCCCTGATGGGCGGCGCGCGGCGCGCACAGCTCGCAGACGGTGCGCGGCTGACCGGCGGCGAGGAAGATGTCCGGCTGCTCGCCGCGCAGCAGGCGTCGCTCGCAGACGTCGCAAGCGACATCGGGCTGGGAGGTGACGATCGTCCGCGTGCTCATCAGCTGAGCAGCGTAGCGGCTCGCCGGAGCGTCAGCTCTTGGGAGCGCAGGATGTCAAGCCGTACGGGTGCGCGATGTGCGCGAAGCCGGCGAACACGTCGACGCCGCTCGAGATCACGGTCGGCTGAACCTTGACCTCCTTGACGGCGTGTTCGGCGAGCTTCAGCATTTCGGCGATCTTCACCCCGTCTCCGGGTGGCGCGCCGAGCGCCCTGATCGCGTCGATCTGGGCCTGCACGGCGGGAACTTCGGTCGAGCGCACGAACGTCACGATCTGCGCTTCGGAGGGGTTCGCGCCGAGCTTCGCTGCGGCGGCCTTGCTCTCGGCGTTGCCCTTCACGCAGATCGCGTTGGCGCGCTTGACGAAATCGGCCTTCGCGATCCCGGTCTGCGGGACCGCGCCCGTCGCGCTCGAGGACGAGTTGCTGCTGCTTCCGCACCCGGCCAGTGCGAGCAAGACGATCAGCGCTCCCGCGATCGAACCGCCGCGGAATCGCATCAGTCGTCGAACGACTCCTCCTGCATCCGCGAGCGCAAGCGCAGCACGGCCTTGGTGTGCATCTGCGAGACGCGCGACTCGGTCACGCCGAGCACCTCGCCGATCTCGCGCAGGGTCAGGTTCTCGTAGTAGTAGAGGGCGATCACGAGCTTCTCGCGCTCGGGCAGCTTCGCGATCGAGTCGGCGATGCGGTCCTTCAGGTCGCCGACGTCGAGTGAACGGGCCGGATCGGGAGCGTTGGGATCCTCGATCGTGTCCATCAGCGAGACCTGGTCGCCGCTGGAGTCGGACACGCTCCACAGCTCGTCGAGCGCGACCATCGAGGAGTGCGAGATCGCCAGCAGCGATTCGTTCAGTTCCTCGACGGTGATGCCGATCTCGTCGGCGATCTCCTGGTCGGTCGGCGCGCGCTGCAGTTTGTTCTCGAGCTTCGCGTTGGCGCGCTCGACCTCACGCGCTCGCGCACGGACGCTGCGCGGCACCCAGTCCATCGAGCGCAGCTCGTCGATGATCGCGCCCTTGATCCGCATGATCGCGTAGGTCTCGAACTTGATGTCGCGGGACAAGTCGAAACGCTCTATGGCACTGATCAGGCCTACCAGGCCGTAGGAGATCAGGTCGGCCTCCTCGACATGCGGCGGCAGCCCGGCGGCGGTGCGCCCGGCTACGTACTTGACCAGCGGCGAGTAGGCGACGACGAGACGCTCGCGAACTTTGCTGTCGCCATCGGTCTTGTATCGTCGCCACAGTTCCCGCAGCTCGATCGGTTTGACATTGGTCTCCAGGGTGTTCCCCTTGTCTCAGGCCCGAGGGTGGCTGCGCGCGTAGGCGCTTCTTAGTCGGGCGGACTCTACCCGAGTGTAAATCTGGGTGCTCGACACACTGGCGTGCCCGAGCAGCTCCTGGATGCTGCGCAGGTCCGCGCCGCCGTCGAGCAGGTGCGTGGCGAAGCTGTGCCTGAGCGCGTGCGGCGATATTCCGCCTCCACCCCGCTCCGCGACGGCACCGACGCGCGCAGTCCACGTGCGCAGGCGCCGCCGGACGTCGCTTGTGCCGAGCGGACGGCCGGTCTTCGAGACGAACAGCGTCTCGGCGGCCCGCGCCGCGGCGCCTTGGCGAGCGGGCGCCATCGCGAGCGCCGGGCGGGCGCGGTCGAGATACGCGCGCACGGCGAGCATCGCGGGCTCGCCGGCCGGAACGAAGCGCGTCTTGCGCCCCTTGCCCTCGACGCGCAACTGCTCGCCTTCGTGATCGACGTCGACGACCTTCAACGAGACGAGCTCCTCGGCACGCAGCCCGCAGGCGTAGGCGAGCTCGAACATCGCGCGATCGCGCAGCTTGAGCGGCCCGCCGGCGGGTATGCCGTCGAGCAGGCCGGCGGCCTCGCGGGCGCTGAGCACGCGCGGCAGGTGCGACGGACGCCGCGGCGTCGAGACGAGGTCGGCCGGGTTCTCGGCGATCTCGCCGTGCTCGCGCAGGCTGGAGAACAGCGCGCGCAGCGCGGCGAGCTTGCGCGCGCTCGTGCTCGGCGCGACGCCGAGCTCTGAGAGATGCGCGATGTAGCGTCGTACTGCCTTCGGGCCGATCTCGCGCGGTGCCTGGCCCTGAGCCGCGGCCCACTGCGCGAACTGCTCGAGATCGACGCCGTACGCGCGCCGCGTGCGCTCGGCGGCGTCGCGCAGCGCGAGGTCTTCCATCAGCAGGCCGATCGCCTGGCGCCATGCGCTTTGCAACGCCGGACTCGGGCGCCCGGGCACAGCGGCGCCGGACGTGCGCGCGCGCTGTCGTGACCTGCCCCCGTGAACGTCGCTGACCATGCCGAGAGGTATTTCGCCGCGACCGGTCGTACGCCCTGCCTGGGGCGCCCGCGCTAGATTCACGCCTGTGATCGCCGTATCGCTCATCGGCATGCATCGTTATACGCACGAAAGCGCGTACTAGATGTTCGAGCCGGCCGCGCGCGCCCGCTGGCAGGAGATCGACTGGCGCGAGCACCAGCGCTGGCTGACGATCGACGGAACGCCCGTCAACACGATCGAGCTCGGCCCGCAGAACGGCGACGCGGAGACGAAGCCGATCGTCTTCGTCCACGGGCTCTCGGGTTCGTGGCCGAACTGGCTCGAGCAGCTGCCGGCGTTCGCCGCGGAGCACCGTGTGATCGCGCTCGACCTGCCGGGCTTCGGACACTCGCCGATGCCGCGCGAGACGATCTCGATCTCCGGCTACGCGCGGATGCTCGACGGCCTGCTCGATCAGCTCAACGTCGACGCCGCGGCGGTCGTCGGCAACTCGATGGGCGGCTTCATCGGCGCGGAGCTCGCGATCGCCTTCCCGCAGCGCGTCGAGCGGCTCGTGCTCGTCTCGGCGGCGGGCATCTCGACGCACGCTCCACGCGGCTCGGCGCAGGTCATACCGGTGCTACGCCGCCTCGAGCGGATCCTGATCGCCTCGACGGCGTGGGCGGCTTCGGTGTCGGATACGACGATGCGCCGCGCGCGCTTGCGCGACGCGGCGCTCGGCGTCGTGATCGCCGAGCCGTCGAAGCTGCCGGCGGCACTCGCGGCGGAGCAGGTACGTGGAGCCGGAACGCCCGGGTTCATCCAGGGCTTGGAAGCGGTGATCGACTACGAGATTCGCGAGCGGCTCGCAGAGATCGCCTGCCCGACGTTGATCGTCTGGGGCGCGCGCGATCGCCTGATCAACGTGCGCGACGCAGATGTCTTCGCCGAGCTGATCCCGAACTCGCGCAAAGTCGTCTTCGGCGACACGGGCCACATGTCGATGCTCGAGCGCCCCGAGGCGTTCAACGCGCTGCTGGAAGAATTTCTGGCGGAGCGGGCGTCCTGACCTAGACGGCCACGGCGCCTTTGGCTGCGCTGCCGACGAGCTTCGCGTACTTGCGGATCGCGACGTCGATGTGTTCGTCGGCGCGCGGCGGCTGCACGTAGGCGGCCACGCGTGCGGCGATCTGCTCGTCGCTGAGCGCGACGTCGAGGCGCCCGGCATCGACGTCGACCGTCACCTCGTCACCCGTCTCGAGCGCCGCGATCGGGCCGCCGCGAACGGCCTCGGGCGCGACATGGGCGACCATGAAGCCGTGCGTCGCGCCGGAGAAGCGCCCATCGGTGATCAGCGCGACGTCTTCGCCGAGACCCTCGCCGACGATCGCGGCGGTGACGGCGAGCATCTCGCGCATGCCGGGCCCGCCGGCGGGCCCCTCGGCGCGGATCACGACTACGTCGCCGGCCTGGATCTCGTGCGCGAGCACGGCTTTCATCGCCGCCTCCTCGCCGTCGAACACGCGCGCAGGGCCGGTGTGTTTGCGCCGCTCGTGCCCTGAGAGCTTGACGACACAGCCGTCGGGCGCGACGTTGCCGCGAAGGATCGCGAAGCCGCCGGTCGGTTTCAGCGGGTTCTCGAGGCCGCGCACGACCTGCTGGCCGTCGGTCTCCTGCGCCTCCTCGGCGTGCTCGCCGATCGTCTTGCCGGTGACCGTCGGCGCGTCGGCGTTGAGAATGCCGGCATCCTTCAGCCGCTTGAGCACCAGCGGCACGCCGCCGGCTTCGTAGAGCTCCGTCGCGACGTACTGGCCGCCGGGCTGCAGGTCGCACAGCAGCGGCGTGCGCTCGGAGATCTCCTCGAACTCGTCGATCGTCAGCGGCACGCCCATTTCGTGCGCGACGGCAAGCAGGTGCAGCACGCCGTTGGTCGAGCCGCCGCTCGTCGCGACGGCGGCGATCGCGTTCTGCAGCGCGGGCTTGGTGATCACGTCCGACGGGCGCTGGCCGCGCCGCAAGACGTCCATCACCAGTTCGCCGCACTGTTTCGCGACGTCGATCTTGCGACCGTCCTCGGCCGGCACCATCGCCGAGCCGGCCGGCGAGATGCCGAGCGCCTCGAAGGCCATCGCCATCGTGTTCGCCGTGAACTGCCCGCCGCAGGCGCCGGCACCGGGCGAGGCGGCCTCCTCGAGCTCGTGCAGCTCCTCTTCGGTGATCTTGCCCGAGGCGAACTGCCCGACGGCCTCGAAGACCTGCTGGATCGTCACCTCGGCGCCTTGGAAGTGCCCGGGCTTGATCGAGCCGCCGTAGAGCATCAGCCCGGGGATGTTCAGGCGCGCGAGCGCCATCACGGTGCCGGGGATCGTCTTGTCGCAGCCGGAGATCGTCACAATCGCGTCGAAGGCGTGCGCGCTTGCGACGAGCTCGATCGAGTCGGCGATGATCTCGCGCGAGACGAGCGACGCGCGCATGCCGGCCGTGCCCATCGTGATCCCGTCTGAGATCGCGATCGTGTTGAGCTCCATCGGCGTGCCGCCGGCGGCACGGATGCCCTCCTTGACCTTCGCCGCGAGCACGCGGTTGTTGAAGTTGCACGGCATCGTCTCGATCCACGAGTGCGCGACGCCGACGATCGGCTTCGCGAGATCCTCGGCGGAGTAGCCGATTCCGTGCAGGTAGGAGCGCGCGGCGGCGCGCTCCGGGCCCTCGGTCAGGGCGCGGCTGCGGTGTCTTACGTCGAAGGTCGCTCGAGTGCTCACGCGGCGCGCACGATATCTGGTGCGCCGTCGCTTCTCTCGCGCTCCCAGCGCGACAGGCGCACGAGGTCGCGCCGCACGCGCTCGGGATCGATCTGCCGGCCGGGCAGGTGCATGTTGGCCTCCTCGATCAGCCGCCGCTCGTCGGCGTGCAGCGCCATCCACTTCGCGAGCACGTCGTCGGAGTCTGGCAGCCGCGCGCTGCCGTAGGGACGCGTGTGGTCGGGGAAGGCGACGCAGTACTCGTTGAGCAGCGCTCCGGTCTGCGGAACGTAGGCGACGAGCGGCCGGTGCGGGTAGATCAGATACGCGTAGGACGCGCCGCCGGCGGCGTGCGAGCGCTCGCCGAGGCCGCCCCAGACGCGCAGGAAGCCGAGGTCGCGATACATCGCCCAGTCCTCGTGGTCGACGCACGAGCGCAGCAGCTCGCGCGCGCGCTGCTCGGCTCGCCGCTCGCGCCCGGGGTCATAGCCGATCTGCGCGGCCTCGCGCGAGCGCTCCTTGAGCTGCGCACGCAGCCGCAGCAGCAATGGCAGCACGCGCGGCCTGGCTAGCTCCCACAGCAACACCACGAGCACGACCGCCGCGGTGCCGAGCGCGAGCAGCATGGTGCTCAGCCGGCCGTCCGCGGAGCCCCGCCTGCGGCACGCGGAAAGAAGATCACTCGCTCGGCGTCTCGCGGCACGTCGCTGAACTGCTTGACGAGCTCTGCACGGCGGCGCCCGTCGGTGCGCTCGCTCGGCACCGCGGCCCACATCCCGGCGTCGAGCTCGCGGCGAAACGCTTCGATCAGCCGCTGCTCCTCCTCGTGCACCTCGACGTCGCCCTCGGCGAGCAAGATCTCGCCGTGTCCGGGCTTCATCCGCAGGAGCTTCATCGTGCCCGGATTATGGCAAACAGGCGCACGCGCATCGCCGGGCTCAGCTAGCGTCCGGCTCGCGCTCGGCGTCTGCGCGAATCCGCGCGAGGCCGAGCACGTCGACGGGGCCCGCCCCGGCGCCGACATCGCGCAGGCCGTCCCTGACGGCCGCGCCGGCGAGCGCTCGCGCGACGCGCGCGGCCTGGAGCGGCGTGCGCCCGAGCGCGAGCTGAGCCGCGAGCAGCGAGGAGTGCGTGCAGCCGGAGCCGTGCGCGGCGCCGTCGCGGTAGCGCTCGCCGGAGATCTCGACCGGCTCCCCGCCGCCGTCGAGGAACAGGTCAACGGCGTGCTCGCGATGCCCGCCCGTGACGACGACGGCGCGCGGGCCGAGCTCGAGCAGCGCTCGCGCGAGCGCCTCGGCCTCGGCGACGTCGCCCTCGCCCGGCACGGCCGAGCGCGCGGCGAGCACGCGCGCCTCGGGCAGGTTCGGCGTGAGCACGCCTGTGCGCGGCAGGATCTGCTCGATCAGCGCCCGCTGGGCGTCCTCGTCGAGCAGCCGCGCGCCGGACTCGGCGACCATCACGGGGTCGACGACGACGGGGGTCCCTTGCGGGAGCTCGTCGAGCGCCCGCGCGACGGCGAGCGTACCGGCAACGGTTCCGAGCATCCCGACCTTGACGGCGTCGATGCGGATGTCGGCGACCACGCTGCGCACCTGCGCGAGGACGATCTCGGGTGGAACGGGGTGGATCGCGCTGACGCCGACGGTGCTCTGCGCGGTGATCGCCGTGATCGCGCTCGTCCCGTGCACGCCGCAGCGCGCAAACGCCTTCAGATCGGCCTGGATGCCGGCGCCGCCGCCCGAGTCCGAGCCGGCGATCGTCAGCGCCGTGGGCGTCTCGCGCGCGCTCACCGTTCAGGAGGCCGGCGCGGCACGCCCGTCTCCGTCTCGGCGTCTGGGCGGGAAGATCGAGTAGCTGCCGATCGCGGTCACGAGCAGTCGCCCGTCCTCGTGCGTGACCTCGCTGCGCATCACCGCGATTCGCTTGTTTCGCCGGTCGAGCGTCGAGCGGCAGACGATCTCGCCCTCGACTGCCGTCTGGATGTAGTTGACAGCGATGTTGATCGTCGCGATCGACTCCTCGCGCGACGTCTCGACCCACAGCGTCGAGCCCATGCAGTAGTCCACGAGCGCGTACGTCGCGACGCCCGAGAGCAGGCCGCCGGCGTTGATCAGCTCGGGGCGGATCCGCAGGCGGACGGTCTGTGGATCCTCCCAGCGCATCCCCATGAATTCGGTGACGCCGTCGATCGCGCCGACGCGACGCCGGCGCGCGGGCTCGCCGCCTCCGGCGCGCGCTGCCGGGTTCTCGCTCGCGGCGGGCTGCTCGCTGCCGTCGGAGCCTGCGGAGTCGCCTTGCACGCCAGGCAGGCTACGACAGCGCCGCCCGGGACGGCGCCGCGGCCGCGGGTCGCATCCCAACCGCGACGTAGCTTCGGCGCATGCAGACCGACACGCGCCGAAGGCTCGGGCGCAGCGGCGAGGAGCTCGCCGCTCGCCATCTGCGCGGGCTCGGCTTCGTCGTGCTCGCGCGCAACGTGCGCACGGCGCGCGGCGAGATCGACGTGATCGCGCGGCGCGGCTCGCTGCTCGTCTTCGCCGAGGTCAAGACGCGGAGGATCGACGCCGCTCAGCGCTCCGCGCGAGAGGATCAACTCCCGCTGAGCGGGCTCGGCGCGCGCCAGCGCGCGCGCCTGCGCCGGCTCGCGGGTGCGTGGCTGGCCGAGAACCGACCGGCGCCGCCCGCGCCGCGCACGGTCCGCTTCGACGCGATCGGCGTCGTGCTCGACACGCGCGGGCGCGTGCGAGCGCTCGAGCACGTAGAGGGCGCTTGGTGAGCGCTACAGCGCGAGTTGCTGGTAGGCGAGCGACTGAAACGACATGCGGTGAAGCGGCGAGACGCCCTGGCGCAGGATCGCCTCGCGATGAACGGGTGTCGAGTAGCCGACGTGCTCGGCGAAGGCCCAGCCGGGATGCTCGCCGTCGGCGTGGTGCATGTAGCGGTCGCGCGTGACCTTCGCGACGATCGAGGCGGCGGCGATCGCGGCGCTCGTCGCGTCGCCGTCGACGATCGCGCGCTGCGGACGCCCGAAGTCGCGCACGGGAAAGCCGTCGCTGAGGCACAGCACCTCGCCCCGCACGTCGCGTGTCACGCCGATCAGCGCGTCGCGCAGTGCGGCGAGGTTCGTCTTGTGCAGCCCGCGCGCGTCGATTCCACGGACGCAGCGCGAGACGACGATGACGCGTGCGGCGCTGCGCAGCACGAGCGGGAACAGCTCCTCGCGCGCCTCGCTCGAGTGCTGCTTGGAGTCGTTCAGCGCGCTGAGCGCGCGCAGGTCCTTCGTCGTCAGCGCGTCGTAGTCGAACAGCACGCCGGCGGCGACGAGCGGACCGGCCAGACAGCCGCGGCCGGCCTCGTCGGCGCCCGCGACGAGCGGCACGCCGAGGCGGCGGTCGAACGCGAACAGCCGCCGTCCGCTGCTGTTGCGGCGAGCGCGGCGCCTGGCGCGCGCGGTTCCGTCGGTCCCGCGAGATTTCACGATCGCGCCCGTGTCGGCGCCGCCGGCCGTGACGAGCTCACCGTCGGAGCTAGAGCGTCCCGATCCGGTCGGGAGGCCAGTAGGTGGCGAAAGCTCCGCCGATGATCCATCCGGTGGGGACTGGTCCCCAGAAACGGCTGTCGTCGGATTCGCCACGATTGTCGCCCATCATGAACCAGTGCCCGGCGGGAACGGTGATCGCCACGGGGAAGTTGCACTCGGCGACGCCGGGGCAGGGTTTGATGTAGGAGTCCGACTCGCGTTTGCCGTTGCGGATCACGTGGCCTTCGACGATCTTGATCGTGTCACCGGGGCCGGCGACGATCCGCTTGATGAAGTTCACGCTCGCCTCCTTCGGCACCGGCTCCGAACAGGGCGAGGCGCCCGGAGTGATTCGCGCGGAGGAGCCGCAGCGCTCTTCGGTCGCGCCTTCGGGCGGGTGGAACACGGCGATCTCGCCGACGTGCGGTTTGCCGAAGTCGTTGCCGATGCGATTGACGAGCACCCGCTGACCGACCGCCAGCGTCGGTTCCATCGAACCGCTCGGAATCCTGTACGGCTTGACGATCCAGGCCTGGATCGCGAGCGCGAGCCCAAGCGCTACGAGCACGATGACGACGAGCTCGACGATCGATGCGACCGTCGATTTGGAGCCCTTGGCGCGACGTTTCACGCCGACTCGTTGCCGCCGACGTCCCCCTCGTCACCATCGGCGTCTGCGGAGGGGCCGGCGTCGTCGGCTGCGGCCTGCGGGGCGGCATCGGCCGTATCCTGCGCAAGCGCGGCCGGCTCGATGTCGGCGTCGTCGCCAGTCGCCTCGGCCGAGGCCTCAGGCGCCGCGACAGCCTCCTGCTCGCCACCGCCCTCCGTCGTCGCGGCCTCCGTGGCCGCGTCCTGCTCGAGCACGGCCTCATCGGCCGTCAGGCCGTCGGCGTCGGTCGCCGTCACGGGCTCGTGCAGCAGCCCGGGCTCGACCGTCTCCTCCGGACCGATGTAGCGACGCTCGCGAACGCGCGCGCGCTTGCCGACGCGGTCGCGCAGGTAGTAGAGCTTCGCGCGGCGCACGTCTCCGCGTGCGGCGAGCTCGATGCGCTCGATCTTCGGCGAGTGCACGGGGAACATTCGCTCGACGCCGACGCCGAAGGACTGCTTGCGCACGGTGAACGTCTCGCGGATGCCATGGCCCTGGCGCTTGATCACCACGCCCTCGAAGACCTGGACGCGGCGGCGCGTGCCCTCGATCACCTGGAAGTGCACCTTGACGCGGTCGCCCGGTGCGAAGTTGGGAACGCGGCGCAGTTGCGCGCGCTCGATGGTTTCGATGACGCTGCTCATAACGGTGGAGAGGTGGCGCCGTGCTAACCGGGTGAGTTCTGAGAGCCAGGCTCCCGGCCGACGCGGCAGCAATGGTAGCGAACGACCATCGTGCGGCGCGTCACTGCCCGCGCGGCTCGCCCCGATCCGGCGCCGAGGCCCGCTCCGCGCGTGCGCGCTCGCCGCGCTCTCGGCTGCGCTCGCGCCGCCACCGATCGATCCGCTCGTGATGGCCGGAGAGCAGGATCTCGGGCACGCGCCAGCCGCGGTGCTCGGCCGGGCGCGTGTAGTGCGGGTACTCCGGCTCGCCGTCCAGCGCGGCGCTGAAGGACTCCTCGTGCGCCGAGCGCTCGTCGCCGAGCGCGCCGGGCAGCTTGCGCAGGACGGCGTCGCAGAGCACCATCGCGGCGAGCTCCCCGCCGGAGAGCACGTAGCGCCCGATCGAGACCGTCTCGCTGCAGAAGTGCTCGACGATCCGCTCGTCGAAGCCCTCGTAGCGTCCGCAGAGCAGCGTCAGCTCAGGCTCGGCGGCGAGCTCGTCGACGAGCCTGTCGTCGAGCTCGCGCCCGCCGGGGCTCAGCGCGATCACCCGTCGCTTGAGTGGCAGCTCGGCCGGATCGAGCGCGTAGCGCGCGCGTAGCGCGGCTTCGACGACGTCGACGCGCAGCACCATGCCTGCGCCGCCGCCGAACGGCGTGTCGTCGACCTGCCGCCCGCTGAGCGTCGAGTGCTCGCGATAGTCGAGGTAGCTCAGCTCGGAGCCGGAGGCGAGCACGTTGGCGACGTGGCGCTGAGCGGAGAACCACTGAAACCACCCCGGGAACAGCGTGAAGACGTCGATCTTCATCGGTCCGCTGGAGGCTCGGGGAGATCGAGGAAGTCGGCGTTGACCTCGATCGCCTGCGCGGCCGTGTCGATTTCGCGGATCGCGTCTCTGACCATCGGCACGAGCAGCGGCGCGCCGCCCTGATCGGGTTGCACTTCGAGCACCTCGCAGGAGGGCAGCTCGAGCATCTGCTCGACGACGCCGAGCCGGCGGGTGCCGTCGCGCACGACACAGCCGGCAAGCTCGTGCGCCCACCACTCGCCCTCGCCGAGCTGCGGCGCCTGCGCCTCGGCGACCGTCAGCGCGGCGCCGCGCAGCGCCTCCGCTGAGGCGCGGTCGGCGATCCCCTGCAAGCGGACGATCGGATGCCGGTCGGTGCCCGCGCGCCGCACGATCTCGGCGTCGCGGCCGTCGACGGTGACGCTCGCGCCCAGCACGAGCAGCCGCGGCACCGGCCCGGTCACGTAGAAGCTGCCGTCGAGCCCGTGCGCGCGCCCGACGCGCCCGGCCGGCAGCGCGGCTGGCGTCGCGTCGCTCACGCCGCGGCGCTCAGCAGCGGCGGCTGCGAGCGGTCAATCGACGATGTCGACGAGCACATGGCAGCCCTCGCCGGTCGCTGCGGCTTTGACGACCGTGCGCAGCGCGTGCGCGGTCCTGCCGCCGCGGCCGATCACGCGGCCGTAGTCCTCGGGACCGACCGACAGCTCGAGCACGATCGTGCCCGCGTCGCCGTCGAACTGCTCGACGGAGACCTCTTCGGGCTCGTCGACGAGCCCTTCGGCGAGGTACTCGAGCAGGCGTCTCGGAACTTCGCTGGGCTGCTCGGAGCTCTGTGTGCCGCGGTCGCTCATCTCAGGCCCGGAAGCTCCTGCTCGCTGCTCGTCAGCGGGCGCCCGACTCGATGCCCTGCGTGCGCAGCAGCTTGCGCACCGTGTCCGTCGGCTGTGCGCCGCGGGCGAGCCAGCTGCGGGCACGCTCCTCGTCGAGCACGATCGTCGACGGATCGGTCTGCGCGTTGTAGTGGCCGATCGTCTCGATCACGCGGCCGTCGCGCGGCGAGCGCTGATCGGCGACGACGACACGCCAGATCGGGTCCTTCTTGCCGCCCACCCGGGTGAGCCTGAGCCTAACCGACACTTTTTCCTCTCTGCAGGGAACCGTGATGATTCACAATTGCGAACGCAGAGCTTAGACGGTGCGCGGGATCGAGGCCGAATCGGCACGTCGAGCATTGCGGGAGGGCGTCGTTGAGCAAGCGAGGCAAGGACGCAGGGAGCGAAGTGTGCGCCAGCACACGAGCGATCGAGGACACAGCCTCGCGCCGCTCAACGGCGTCCTCAGCGTGCGCCGCGCATCAGCGCGCCGATATCGGGCATCTTCCCGCGCCCGACCTGGCGCATGATCTTGCGCGTCTGGCCGAACTGCTTGATCAGGCGGCTGACCGCCTGCACGTTCGTCCCGGAGCCGCGCGCGATGCGCAGCCGGCGCGAGCCCTTGATCAACTCGGGGCGGCGTCGCTCCTCGGGCGTCATCGAGAGGATGATCGCCTGGATCCGGTCGAGCTCGCGCTCGTCGACCTTCATGTTCTGCAGCTGGTGGCCGGCCAAGCCGGGAATCATCCCGAGCAGGTTCGTCAGCGGGCCCATTTTGCGGATGCTCTTGAGCTGGCCGAGGAAGTCGTCGAGGTCGAACTCGTTGCGCCGCAGCTTGCGCTCGAGCGCGAGCGCGTCGTCCTGGTCGAACTGGCGCTCGGCCTGCTCGATCAGGCTCATCACGTCGCCCATGCCGAGGATCCGCTGGGCCATGCGGTCGGGGTGGAAGCGCTCGAACTGGTCGAGCTTCTCGCCCGTGGAGGCGAACAGGATCGGCTTGCCGGTGACGGCCTTGACCGACAGCGCCGCGCCGCCGCGCGCATCGCCGTCGAGCTTGCTCATCACGACGCCGTCGAACTTGACGGCCTCGGCGAACTGCTCGGCGACGTTGACGGCGTCCTGACCGGTCATCGCGTCGACGACGAGCAGCACGCTGTGCGGTTTGACGGCGTCGCGCACGCGCACGAGCTCGCCCATCAGCTCCTGATCGACGTGCAGGCGACCGGCGGTGTCGACGATCAGCACGTCCTTGCCCTCCTCGCGCGCGCGATCGAGCGCCCACTTGGCGATCTCGACGGGGTCGCGGTCGGTGCCCTGCTCGTAGGCGACCGCGCCGGCCTGCTCGGCGACCTTGACGAGCTGCTCGACGGCGGCCGGACGGTAGACGTCACACGCGGCGACGGCGACCGTCGAGGAGTGCTCCTCGCGCAAGTAGCGCGCGAGCTTCGCCGTCGCCGTCGTCTTGCCCGAGCCCTGCAGGCCGGCCATCAGGATCACCGTCGGCGGTTTCGGCGAGAAGCCGAGCCCCGCCGAGGCGCCGCCCATCAGCGCCGTCAGCTGCTCGCCGACGAGCTTGACGACCTGCTGCCCGGGGTTCAACCCGCCGACGACGTCGGCGCCCATGCAGCGCTCCTTCAGCTCGGCCGTGAACTGGCGCACGACCTTGAAGTTGACGTCGGCCTCGAGCAGCGCGAGGCGGATCTCGCGCATCGCCGCGTCGATGTCCTGCTCGGTCAGCGTGCCGCGGTTGCGGACGTCCGTGAGCGTCGCCTGAAGCTTCTCGCCGAGTGTGTCGAACATCTCAGCCGCGATTCTCGCAGGGTCGCGCGCGGCTCAACGGCCGCGGCTCGCGATGCTCCGCGGGCGCTCGGCGATCGGACCGCGGCTCAGGCGTCTTTGCGCTGCTGCGGCGGCGCCGGATGGCGCGGCGGCTCGTCTCCGTCGGGCGGCTTCACGCCGCGCGCGAGCGCCTCGCCGATCCCGCCGAACGCCTGCGCGAACTCGGAGGGAACGACAAACACCTTGTTCGCATCGCCTTCGGCCAGCTGCGGCAGCATCTGCAGGTATTCGTAGCTGAGCAGCTCGCGGTTCGGTTTGCCCTCGTGGATCGCGCTGAACACGGTGTCGATCGCCTTCGCTTCGCCCTCGGCCCGCAAGATCGCCGACTGGCGCTCGCCCTCGGCGTCGAGGATCGCCGCCTGCTGGGCGCCCTCGGCGTTCAGCACGGCCGCCTGCTTAGCGCCCTCGGCCGTGAGGATCTGCGCCTGCTTCTCGCCTTCGGCCGTGAGGATCGCCGCGCGACGGTCGCGCTCGGCGCGCATCTGCTTCTCCATCGCCGAGCGGATGTCCGGCGGCGGGTCGACCGACTTGATCTCGACGCGGTTGATCCGGATGCCCCACTTGCCCGTCGCCTCGTCGAGCACGACGCGCAGCTCGCTGTTGACGTTCTCGCGCGCCGTCAGCGTCTTCTCGAGCGTCAGCCCGCCGATCACGTTGCGCAGCGTCGTCACGGTCAGCTGCTCGATCGCCTGCAGCGGGTTGGCGATTTCGTAGGAGGCCGAGCGCGGATCGGTGATCGTGAAGTACAGGACCGTCTCGATCCCGACGACGACGTTGTCTTCGGTGATGACGGACTGCGGCGAGAAGTTGACGACCTGCTCGCGCAGATCGACGAGCGGCTTCACGCGGTCGATGAACGGCGTGATGATCGTCAGTCCGGGCTCGAGCGTGCGGCTGTAGCGGCCGAGCCGCTCGACGACGCCGGCGCGCGCCTGCGGAATCACGCGAATCGTCCGCGCCGCGACGACGAGGAAGAAGATGACGACTACGACGATGACGATGAGAGCGACCAAGTGCGGCTCCTTTTCTAGTGCATCACGAGGGCTGTTGCGCCCCGGATCTCGACGACCTCGACGCGCTCCCCGGCGGGGATCACCTCGTGTTCGTCATAGCTGCGGGCGGTCCACACCTCGCCGCCGTCGATCTTGACGCTGCCCATACTCTCGTCGTTGGCGATCCGCTCCATCACGATCGCCGGGCGCCCGATCAGCGCGGCGGCACCCGTCCGGATCGACGGCGGCAGCCTGCGATGACGCTGTGCGACGGGCCGCAGCGTCGTGAAGACGATCCCCGACGCGGCGAGGAAGACGATCGCCGAGAGCAGCGAGCCGACGCCGAGCAGAGCGACGATCGCGGCCAGCCCCGCGCCGATCGCGAACGGTGCCAGATAGAAGCCTCCCTGATGCATCTCCCCGACGCCGAGAACGCAGGCCGCGATCAGCCAGATGATCCATACGTCCATGAGTTCAGGTTATCCCTCTGCGGCGGCCGTGTGGCGCACCGCGCCCGCCGTGTCACTCCGTGGCGATCAGTGCGCGCGCGAACTCGTCGGGGTCGAACGGGCGCAGGTCCTCGACCGTCTCGCCGACACCGATCAACTTGACCGGCAGCTCAAGCTCGCGCGCGATCGCCAGCGCGATCCCGCCCCTCGCGGTGCCGTCGAGCTTCGTCAGCACGACGCCGCTGACCTCGGCGGCCTGCGCGAACAGCTTCGCCTGGCGCAAACCGTTCTGACCCGTCGTCGCGTCGATCGTCAGCAGCGTCTCGTGCGGCGCGCCGTCGAGCTGGCGCGCGATCACACGGCGGACCTTCGCGAGCTCGCCCATCAGGTCGTCCTGCGTGTGCAGCCGCCCGGCCGTGTCGATGATCACGACGTCGACTCCCTGCGCGCCCGCCTGGGCGATCGCCTCGAACGCAACCGCGCCCGGATCGGAGCCGGGCGCACCCGTGACGATCTCGCACCCCGCGCGCTCGGCCCATCCTTCGAGCTGCTCGCTCGCGGCCGCGCGGAACGTGTCTGCCGCGCCGAGCAGGACCGTGCGCCCGAGCTCGTTGCGCAGGTGCCACGCGAGCTTGCCGATCGTCGTCGTCTTGCCGGTGCCGTTGACACCGACGGCCATGATCACCGTCGGGCGGCTGCGGATGTCGATCCGCGCGTCGCCGACGCGCGTCGTCTCGGCGAGCAGGCCGATCAGGCGCTCGCTGAGCGCCTCTCCCCCTCGAGCTTGCCCTCGGCCGCTTCGGCCTCGAGCGTCGCGACGACCGACGCCGTCGTGCTCGCGCCGACGTCGGCCATGATCAGCGCCTCCTCGAGTCGTTCCCAGGTGTGCTCGTCGAGCACACCGAACAGCGTCGCCTGGATCTCTGAGCCGAGCGCCTGGCGCGTCTTGGCCATGCTCTCGCGCAGCCGCCTGAACAGCCCTCCGCGCTTGCGCGGCTCCGCGCCGGACTCACCCCCGCCCGAGGCCCCCTCTACTCCCTCGCCGCCGGAATCTCCGACGATGAACAGATCGCTCCAGTCGCGCGCCACAGGGCGGCGAACATATCAGGCGACCTCGGCTACCTCGGGCGCCTGCGCCTGCTCTGAGGGCAGGCGCCTGGAGAGCACCTTCGAGACGCCGTCGCCGCCCATCGAAACGCCGAACAGGTAGTCGGCCGCCTCCATCGTGCGCTTCTGGTGGGTGATCACGATGAACTGCGCGCGATCAGCGTAGCGGCGCAGCAGCGCGAGGAAGCGATCGAGGTTGAGGTCGTCGAGCGCCGCCTCGACCTCGTCGAGGATGTAGAACGGGCACGGCCGCGCGAGGAACACGGCGAACAGGAACGCCAGTGCCGTCATCGACTTCTCGCCGCCCGAGAGCAGCGACAGGCGCTTGCTCGACTTGCCCGCCGGCGTGATCTCGATCTCCACGCCGAGCTGCCCGATCTCGGAGCTGTCCTCTTCGAGCTGCTGCTCGCGCTCGGCCTCGGCCTCGGCGGCCGCCTCGGCCGCGGCGTCGGGATCGCCATCCGCGGAGGCGCCGCCGACGAGCTGAGTCTCGCCCGCCTTCGCGCCGGCCGTCAGCGACTGCCCGCCGAGCACCGGACGCGGTGGCTGCTCTTCGGCGACGAGCCGCAGCCTGCCCGAGCCTCCCGGGAAGACGTCGCCGACGAGCTCCTCGAAGTTGCGCGCAGCCGCCTCGAAGGTCTCCTCGAAGGTCTCCTGGATCTGGCGGTCGGTGTCGCGAATCACCCCGCGCAGCTCTCGCAGCGCCGTCTCCAGGTCGGCGCGGCGACCCTCCATCTCCTCGACGTGCGCGACGGCCTCCGCGTACTCCTCCTGCGCGAGCGGGTTGACCGGGCCGAGCTGCTCGCGGCGGCGCGAGAGGCGCTCGACACGGCTGCGCAACGATGCGATCTCCTCATCGTCGAGACGTGCGACCGGCTCCTCTGCGTCCTCTGACGCCTGCTCCTGCGTGGGGCCTGCAGCCGGCAGCTCGAGGCGCTCGGCGACCGCCTTCAGCTCGAGCTCCGCCTCGCCGGCCTGGTCGCGCAGGCGCTGCGCCGCGACCTCCGCGGCGGTGACCGCCTCGCCGGCTGCGCGCAGCGCCGCCTGAAGCTCGGCCTCCTGCGCGGCGCAGGCACGCAGCTCGCTTGCCATCTGCTCGCCCGCGAGCCGGTCCGCTGCAAGCTCGTGCTCGAGCGCGGCGTAGCGCGCCTGCACTGCCTCGGCGGCCGCGCGCACGGCTGCGGCGAGGCGCTCGGCGCGCGGGACGAGCTCGCGGTCGTTCGCGAGCTGGGCGCGCAAGCGCTCGATCCGCGCGCGCCGCTGCTCGGCTTCGCGCGCGAGACGCTCGGCCTGAGCACGCTCGGAGGCGAGCTGTCCCTCGAGCTCGGCCTTGCGCACCGCGAGCGGTCCCTCGGCGGGCGCCGCGCGGCGCTGCTCGATCAGCCACTCCGTGCGCCGCACCGCCTCGGCCGCCTCCGTCTGGCGGCGCTCGCATTCGCGCAGCGCGCGCTCGGCGTCGCCGCGCGCCCGCTCGAGCGACTGCGTCTCGGCGAGCGCCGCGTCGCAGGCACGCTTCGCGGCCAGCTCGTCCTGCGCGGCCTGCTCGGTGGCGGCGATCAGCCGGTCGCGTTCGTTGCGGCGGGCGAGCACGCGCTCGGTTCCGCCCTCGCTGAGCTGGCGCACCTCGCCCCAGGCCGCGAACCACACGCGCCCCGCGCGCGTGACGGCGATCCCGGAGAAGTCGCTCGGCACCTGCTCGAGGCGCTCGACGACCCACGCGTCCGCGAGCAGCCGCCCGGCCAGCGCGACGACCTCGGCCGGGCCGCTGACGAGGTCGAGCAGGCGCTGCGCGCCGGGCGGCATCGAAGCGCCGTCCGCGGCGCTCGGCGCACGCCCCGCGGCGTCGCCGTGAGCGACCGGCAGCAATGCGCTTCCGCCATCGGGACCGGCGCCGTCGAGCAGCGACTCGGCGCCGGCGACGTCGTCGACCATCGCCGCGTCGAGACGGCCGCCGAGCGCCGCCGCGAGCGCGAGCTCGTAGCCATCGCCCACGCGCAGCTCCTCGCTGAGCGCCTTCGGGCCGCCCTCGCGGGACGCTCCCCAAGCGCCCGCGTGACCGCGCAGGAACTGATTCGCGGCGGCGAGCTCCGAGCCGATCCGCGCCGCCTCGCGGCGGGCCGCCTCGACCGAGCGCTCGGACTCGAGCATCCGCTCGCGCGCGCCCGCGGCCTGCGCGTCGGCCTGCTCGCGTGCCGTCTTCGCGGCCTCGACCCGCGCGATCGCCTCCTGCTCCTCGGCGCGCTGCTGCTCGAGCGAGCGCTCGAGCTCCGCCAGCTCGACGCCCAGCTCCTGCTCGCGGCGAAGCTCGATCTCGGCGAGCTCGGCCTCGAGCGCCGCGACGCGCTCCGCGCCCGGCGCCTCGACACCCTCCTCGGCGGGCTGCCCGGCGTTCTCGAGCTCGCTCAGCTCCTGCCGCACGCGCGCGATGCGGCGCGAGACGGTCTGCATGCCGGCCTCGACCTGCTCGCTGCGCAAGCCGAGCCGCTCGTGCGCGGAACGACCCTCGTAGACGCGTTTGGAGAGCACGTCGTGGCGCGCGGCGCGCTCGGAGAGCGCCCGCTCGGCGAGCCCGCGGCGCTCGATCGTCTGCTCGAGCTTCGTCTCGATCTCGCTGCGCGAGGCACGCGCCGCGGCGACGAGCGACTCGGCCTCGATCAGCTCGACACGGCAGCCCGCGGCGGCGTCTCTCGCGAGCTCCCAGCGCGCCTGCAGGATCTGCCGCTCCAGGCGCTCGTGCAGCTCGGCCGCTTCGGCCTGGCGCTTGAGCGGGCGCAGTCGCGTGCGCGCCTCGCGCTCGACGTCGAGCGCGCGGTCGAGGTTCTCCTGCGTGCGCTCGAGCTTCAGCTGCGCGCGGCGGCGGCGCTTGCGGTGCTTGCCGAGACCGGCGGCCTCCTCGATCAGCAGCCGCCGGTCGCGCGCCTTCGAGGTCACGATCGCCTCGACGCGACCCTGTGAGATGACCGAGTGCTGCTCCTTACCGAGGCCCGTGTCGGAGAGCACCTCGATCACGTCCGTCAGGCGGCAGCGAGCGCCGTTCAGCCGGTAGCCGCCCTCGCCGGCGCGATCCAGGCGCCGCACGATCGAGATCTCGCTCAGCGGCAGGTCGACGGTGCCGTCGGAGTTATCGAGCACGATCTCGACCTCCGCGGCGCTGCGGGCCTGCACGCCGCGGCCGCCGCCGAAGATCACGTCCTGCATCGACTGCCCACGCACGGCGAGCGGCGACTGCTCGCCCATCGCCCAGAGGACCGCGTCGGTCACGTTCGACTTGCCCGAGCCGTTTGGCCCGACGACGACGCTGACGCCCGGCCCGAAGTCCAGCCGCGTGCGGTCGGGAAACGACTTGAAGCCCTTCAGCGTGAGCGACTTCAGGCGCATCGCGCTCCTAGGCCCCCAACTGCTCGACGGCCTTGCGCGCTGCCTCCTGCTCGGCGTGCTTCTTGCTGCGCCCGCGCCCGTTGCCGAGCGTGCTGCCGCCCACACGGGCGGCGACCGTGTAGGTGCGCTCGTGCGGCGGGCCGTCCTCGGCCGTCACCTCGTAGGAGACCTCCTCGCCTCGGCGCGCAAGCAGCTCCTGCAGCGCCGACTTGAAGTCGACGGGGTGCTCGAGCGCCTCCTCGATCTCCGGCGAGAACGCCTCGACGACGGCTTCGGCGGTCCGCTCGTAGCCGGCGTGCAGGTAGCACGCGCCGATCACCGCCTCGATCACCGAGGCGAGCACGCGCTCGGTCTCGACAAGCGCCGCCGCGCTGCCCTGCACCCCCGGCGGCGCCGCGGCGCGCAAGCGCTCCGGCAGCCCGAGGCGCTCGGCCACGGCACGGCACGACGGGCCCGAGACGGCCTGCGCGCGGATCTTCGTCAGCCTGCCCGCACCGAAGCGGTCGGCCGCCAAGCGCGGATATAGATGCGTCGTCACGGCCAGCGACAGCACGCTGTCGCCGAGAAACGCGAGCCTCGCATAGGAGTCCCCGCGCCGCTCGCTCCAGGAGGCGTGCGTGAACACCTGTCGCGCGAGGTCGTCCGGCAGCTCCTCCAGCAGCTCGGCGAGCAGCTTCATGGCCGGCCATTCGCCGCCCCGTCGTGCGCGAGCACGAAGTCGACCGCCTGCCCGACGGTGAGGATCTGCGCGGCCTGCTCGTCGGACATGCTCACGCCGTAGGTGTCCTCGAGCTCCTGCACGAGCGTGTAGAGGTCGAGCGAGTCGGCCTCGAGATCCTCCTTGAAGCGCGTCGCCTCGGCGATCGCGCCGGCTTCGACGTCGAGTTCGTCGGCGAGGTGCGCCTGGATCAGCGCGAAGACCTCCTCGCGCGTTCGCGCGCTCATCGCAGCGGGCGCGGCGCGGGCGCAAGGGCCCTCGCGCGAGGGCGCGCACACCGCGTCTTCGGGGGCGAGATCGAGTTGCTCATCAAGTCTCGCGCAGGCTAGCGCCCGCCGCGGACACGGGCGCCTCCCTCAGCGCGCCCGCCTCGGCGAGCGCGCGCTCGGTGCGTCCGACGATGTCCTCGCGCGCGCCGCGCTCGGCGCGGACGATCGCCTCGGCGAAGCCCGTCCGCGAGAAGCGCCCGTGCGGGACGACACCGAGGCGGCGCAGCCCGAGCAGGTACGCGCCGCCTTGCAGCTCCGGGTCGATCTCCGCGCGAAAGCCGCCGAGCGCGCCGCGCAGCAGCAGCCCACCGAGCTTGCCGCGCGTCGAGGACGTCGCGGCGTTGCGCACCGCACCGAGGATCGTCTGCGAGACGCCCTCCATCAGCTTCAGCGCGATGTTGCCCGTGAAGCCGTCCGTGACGACGACGTCGGCGATGCCGCTCGTGACGTCACCGCCCTCGACGTTGCCGACGAACTCGAAGGCGCCGGCCGAGCCGGCGCGCTCGAGCAGCTCGGCGTGCGCTTCGAGCACGAGCGGGCTGCCGCGACCCTGCTCCTCGCCGTTTGAGAGCAGGCCGACGCGCGGGCGCGCGACGCCGAGCACGGTGCTCGACAGCGCGGCGCCCATGAACGCGAACTGCACGAGATGCTCGCGCCGCACGACCGCGTTCGCGCCGACGTCGAGCAGCGTCACGGGGCCGCCGGGGACAGGCAGCGGCAGCGCCAGCGCCGGGCGGTAGATGCCGCGCGTGCGCTTGATGTTGAACAGCCCCGCGGCGAGCGCCGCGCCGGTGCCGCCGGCGCAGACGAGCGCCTGCGCGCGCCCGGAGGCCACGGCGCGTGCCGCCTGGACGATCGACGCATCGGCGTTCGCGCGCACGGCGCTGGCCGGGTCGGCGCTCTTGGCGATCGACACCGGCGCGTCGACGATCTCGACGCCGCTCGCCGGCTCGCCGAGCTCGGCGGCCGGGCCGAACAGGATCACGCGCGCCCCGCGTGCGGCCGCGAGCGCCGCGCCGGCGGCGACCTCGCCGGGCCCGAGGTCGGCGCCGTTGCAGTCGACGGCGACTACCGGGCCGTCTGCGGAGGCCGTCGGGTCCTGCATCTGGGGAGCAGCGGACAGTGGCTCGGGCGCCACCGAGGAGCTACTCGTCGTGGTCGTGCTCGTGATCGTGCTCGTGGCCGTGCGCAGCCGGCGCGACGACCTCGCGGCCGGCGTAGAAGCCGCAGACGGGACAGATCCGGTGCGGGCGGCGCGGGCTGTGGCACTGCGGACACGCGTTCACTGCGGGCGTGCCGATCTTGTGCTGCGCGCGGCGCTTGGCCGTGCGGCTGTGCGATTGCTTTTTCTTTGGGACCGCCATAGCAGGAGCGAAGGCTACCAGCCCACCGGCCGCCTACTTCGAGCTCGAGCTCGCGGAGCTTTGCCCAGCGCGGGTCCGGCGGACTCTCGTGGTGGTGCTCGGGGCCGGCCTCGTTGAGGTCCGCCGCGCAGATCGGGCACAGCCCGGCGCAGTCCTCGCGACAGAGCACCTTCGCCGGCAGCGCGAGCGCGAACGCGTCACGCGCCCACGCGGCGAGGTCGAGCTGCTCGTCTTTGACGTACGGGCTTTCGAGCTCCTCGCCTTCGCCCGGCCGGTCGACCTCGCGCGCGTCGACCTCGACGAGCGGCTGCGCCGGCTTCAGGCAGCGCATGCACGGACCCGACAGCATCGCGGCGAAGCGCAGTCGCAGCGCGTAGCCGCCGCCCATCATCCGCGAGATGTCGAGCACGACCGGGATCCCACCCAGGCCCGGCTCGGCCGGCTCGGCGCGGTACTGCTCGCCGCCGAGCTCGAGCGGCTCGACGGGCACCTCGAGCTCGAGGTGCCGCCCCTCGCCGGAGCTCAGGCGCAGCGCGCCGAGGTCGAAATCGTGTGCTTTCGCGGCCATCACAGAGAGGCTAGCGACGCGGATCGTCTCTGCTTGACTGGCCCGCGTGAGCGACGAGCGGCAAGCGCGAGAGGACGAAGCCGGGCGCGCGCCGCTGCGCAAGCTGCTGCGGCGCGTCGCCGTCGACATCACGCCGCTGCGCGCCTCGCGCGATCTGCGGCTGCTCGTGCTCGGCAACTTCGTCACGGGCCTCGGCACGCAGGCGACGCTCGTCGCGCTGCCCTACCAGGTCTACGTGCAGACGCGCTCGCCGTTGCTGACGGGCCTGCTCGGCGCCGTCGAGCTGCTGCCGCTGATCGGCATGTCGCTGTACGGCGGCGCGCTCGCCGACCGGATGGACCGCAGGCGGCTGCTGCTGCTCGACCAGCTCGCGCTCGTCGCGATCGCGGCCGGCCTCGCCGCCGGTGCGTTCTCCGGGCGCCCGCCGCTCGTGCTGCTGTACGTGCTCGCGGCGCTGCTCGCCGGCTTCAGCGCGATCCAAAACGTCGCGCGCTCGGCGATCGTGCCGAACGTCGTCGAGCCCGAGCGCCTGCGCGGCGCGCTCGCGCTGAACTTCGGCCTCTACCAGCTGACGATGGTGATCGGCCCGGCGCTCGGCGGCGTGCTGATCGCCGCGACGGGGCTCGGCACGGCCTACACGGTCGATGCGGCGAGCTGCCTCGGCATGGTCCTCGCCGTCGCCGCGATGGCGTCGCAACCGCCGCACGCGGGCGAGCACGGCCACCCGAGCATCCGCCGCTCGATCCTCGACGGACTCGGCTTCGTGCGCTCCAACCGCGCGCTCGTCGGCTCGTTCGGAATCGACCTCGCGGCGATGACGTTCGGCATGCCGCGCACGCTGTTCCCGGTGCTCTCGCTGACCGTCTACCACGCGGGCGCGGCCGGGACGGGCGCGCTGTTCGCGGCGGTCTCCGCTGGCGCGACGGTCGCGGCGCTGAGCACCGGCTGGCTCGCGCGCACGCGCCGCCTCGGGCGCGTCGTGATCTGGGCCGTGCTCGGCTGGGGCGCGGCCATCGCGCTCGCCGGCGTCGTCGAATCGCTGTGGCCGGCGCTCGCGCTGTTTGCGCTCGCCGGCGCGGCCGACAGCGTCAGCGCCGTGTGCCGCTCGACGATCAACCAGACCGTCACGCCCGATGCGATGCGCGGGCGGATGTCGGCAGTCTTCTCGCTCGTCGTCACGAGCGGCCCGCGGCTCGGCGACATCGAGTCGGGCGCCGTCGCCTCGCTCGCGACGCCACGCTTCTCGGTCGTCTCCGGTGGCCTCGGCTGCGTGCTCGCCGCGGCGCTGTTCGCGCGCGCCTTCCCTGCATTGCTGCGCTACGACTCGGAGGATGCCGAGCGCGCGCTGCGCGCCGCCAACGCGGCGCAGGCCGTGGCGGCGTGAGCCGCTAAGCCGCCTGCAGTTCGCGCTTGAGGACCTTGCCCGTCGCGTTGCGCGGCAGCTCGTCGAGGAAGACGACCTCGCGCGGGACCTTGTAGCGCGCGAGGTTGGCCTTGACGTACGCCTGCACCGCGGCCTCGTCGAGCTCGGCGCCGTCGCGCAGCACGACGAACGCCTTCAGCCGCTGGCCGAACTGCTCGTCGGGCACGCCGACGACGGCCGCCTCCTCGATCGACTCGTGGTCGGCGAGCAGGTCCTCGACCTCGCGCGGGAAGACGTTCTCGCCGCCGCTGACGATCATCTCGTCGTCGCGCCCGTCGACGAACAGCCGGCCGCCCGCGTCGAAGTGCCCGACGTCGCCGGTGCTCATCAGCCCGCTGACGATCTCCTTGTTGCCGCCGCCCGTGTAGCCCTCGAACATCATCTCGTTGGCGACGAAGATCCGCCCGCCGTCACCGTTGGGGACCTCCTGCCCCTCGGGGTCGAGCAGCTTCACGACCGTGCCCATCGGCGGTCGCCCGGCGGTCCCGGGAGCCGCGCGCAGGTCCTCGGGCGTGGCGATCGTCGCCCAGGCCACCTCGGTCGAGCCATAGAGGTTGTAGAGCACGTCGCCGAACGCGTCCATCGTGCGAGTGGCGAGCTCTCCCGGCAGCGCCGAGCCGCTTACGGCGATGACCTTCAAGCAACTCGTGTCGTAGCGCGCGAGCGTCTCCGGGCCGAGCTCGAGGATCCGCTGCAGCATCACCGGCACGACCGCGAGCGCACTCGCGCTGTGCTGGGAGACGGCGGCGAGCGTCTGCTCCGGATCGAACTTGCGCCGCAGCACGATCGTCGAGGAGAGCGCGAGGCCGAGCGTGAAGTGCGCGTAGCCCCACGAGTGAAACAGCGGCGCGGCGATCATCGTCGTCTCGCGCGCCTTCAAGGGGATCTTCGAGAACAGCGCCGCGGCGGGCTCGAGCGTGTCGGGCTGTTTGCGCGACGCGCCCTTCGGCGTGCCGGTCGTGCCCGAAGTGAGGATCACGACGCGGCCTTTCTCCGCCGGCGGCTCTAGCTCTGATGTCGAGCCGGCCGCGATCAGCTGCTCGAGCGTCGGGTCCTTGCAGGCGCCGCCCGGCTCGCTCCACGCGACGAAGCGTTTGCGCTCGGCGGCGCCCTCGGCGACGAGCTCGGCGAACTCTTCGTCGAAGACGACCGCGGCCGGGTCTTCGCGCCGCAGCACGTCGGTGATCTGCGGCCCGGCGAACATCGTGTTCAGATACAGCGCGCCGGCGCCGAGCTTCGCGCAAGCGACCGTCGTCTCGATGAAGCCGCGATGGTTGCGGCACATGATCGCGACACTATCCGCGTCGGTGACGCCCGCCTTGCGCAGCTCGCTGGCGAGCGCGTTCGTGCGGCGATGGACCTCGCGGAAGGAGACCGCTCCGCGGTCGTCGATGATCGCCGGTCGGTCGGGGTAGCGAATCGAGCCGCCGAGGAAGGCCGCCGGCGAGCTCGGCCCCCAGCGCCGCAGCGCGCCGATCGAGCGCAGCGACTTGTCGAGCCGTTCCGGCCTGACGATCCCGGTCCCGAGCAGCGTCCTTGCGACCTGCAGCTTGTAACGAGCTTCCTGCGCGTTCACCGGGCGGACCCTATCCCAATGCCCCAGTCCGCAAGCGCCACGTTTTCTTCATAGCGGAACGCACGAGTGAGGACAGAACCCCGCCCGTACAACGCGCTACTAGCCAACTTCGGCTGGTTCGTCCTTGCCTTGGAGTCGCTCTCGGCCCCGCTGGACGGCCGCGATGAACTTCGAAAGGTTGACCTCGAGCGTGTTGAGGATCTCATCGGCGTAGTCCTCGGCCCCGAGACGGATCTCACGCTCTCGGGCGCGCGCGTCCTCGACGATGTCCTCGGCGGCGCGCTCGGCCTGCTTGGTGACCTCCTCCTCGCCGACGAGGCGCTCCTGGCGCTCGCGTGCGTCCTTGATGATCCGCTCGGCCTCTTTCTTGGCCTCCGCGAGCATCTCCTGACGCTCCTTGACGATCCAGCGCGCCTGCTTGATCTCCTCGGGGATCGTCGCGCGCATCTGGTCGAGGATGTCGTAGATCTCCTCCTTGTCGACGCGCACCTGATCGGTCAGGGGAACAGGCTTGGCGTTGTGCACCAAGTCGTCGAGCTTGTCTATCAGTACGAGGACGTCCATTTAGGGCCTAACGGTGCGCGGTCAGCGGCCCAATTGCGCCGCGGATCAAGTTGGATATCACGAGTCACGTCCCATTTCGTCAGCGCGTCAGCTCTTCCTGCAAGCGCCTTGCGACCTCGTCCGGGACCAGATCGTCGATCTTGCCACCGAACGTCGCCAGCTCCTTGACGCCGCTGGAGGACAGAAAACTGTACTGCGGGCTCGCCATCAAGTACACGGACTCTATCTCCGGGTCCTGGCGGCGGTTGAGCTGATTCATCTCCAGCTCGTACTCGAAGTCGGAGATCGCGCGCAGCCCCTTGACGATCGCTTTCGCGTTGACGTGGCGCGCAAACTCGACGACGAGCGTCGAGAACGGCTCGGCGCGAACGCCGTCGATCTCGGCGATCGCGTGCTCGATGAAGCTCATCCGCTCGTCGATCCCGAACAGCGCCTTGCTCTTGCGCACGGAGCGATTGACGACGGCGACGACGACCTCGTCGTACAGCCGCGCCGCGCGGCGGATCACGTCGAGGTGGCCGTTCGTGATCGGGTCATACGACCCCGGGCAGACGGCTATCGACTTCTCGGTTGGGCTCATTGATGCACGTGGATTCTGATCGAAGTGTCCCCGTAGCGCCGCTCGCGCTCGAGTGCCAGCTCCAGCTCCATTGGAGCGCGGCGATCGCTCTCGACGACTACGCGCGCCGCCGGCCGGAGCAGCGGCGGAAGCGCCGCCGAGAGCTCCGGCCCCCAGTCGCGCGCCTGGCTGTACGGGGGGTCGATGAAGATCAGATCGTATGTCTCTTTGCGCCGCCGTGCGCTCCGGAGCGCTGCGCGGACCTCAGCGCGGCGTGCCTGCGCCCGCCCGTTGCCGAGGCCGAGCGCTTCCAGGTTTGCCCCGAGCGCCCGCAGCGCGGGCCCGTCGTGCTCGACGAACACCGCCTGCTCGGCGCCGCGCGAGAGCGCCTCGATGCCGAGCGCGCCGCTGCCCGCGAACAGGTCGAGCACGCTTGCGCCGGCGAGCTCGCCGAGCATCGCGAACAGCGCCTCGCGCACGCGATCGGACGTCGGCCGCGTCGATGAGCCGCGCGGCGCCTGCAGCCGCCTGCCGCCCAGCTCTCCCGCGATCACGCGCATGCCCGCACCGTAACGGGCTGCTCGCGCTAGGCCGGGATCGGCTCGTGCGCGTCGGCGCCGAACTCGCGCAGCGCATCCGCGAGCAGCACGACCTCCGGCGCAAGCAGCTCCGGGTCGCCGTCGACGAGCGCCTCGGCACAGGCGCGAGCGCGTTCGAGCAGCGCCGCGTCTTTCGGCAGCTCGGCGATCGTGAACTGCCGTACGCCGGATTGCCGCGTGCCGACGAGCTCGCCCTCGCTGCGCAGCTCGAGGTCGATCTCGGCCAGGCGGAAGCCGTCCGAGTGCTCGGCGAGCGCGCGCAGGCGCGCCGATCCGGGCGGGCCCATCAGGCGGCAGAACGCGCGATGCTCGCCGCGCCCGATCCGCCCGCGCAGCTGGTGCAGTTGCGAAATCCCGAAGCGCTCGGCGTTCTCGACGAGCATCGCCGTCGCGTTCGGGACGTCGATGCCGACCTCGATGACCGTCGTCGCGACGAGCACGTCGGCCTCGCCCGCGACGAAGCGCGCCATCGCCTCCTGCTTCTCGCGCGGACGCATGCCGCCGTGCAGCAGCACGAGCTCGTAGTCCTTCAGCTCGCCCTTGCGCAGGCGCTCGAGCTCGGCCGTCGCCGCGCGCAGGTCGCCGATCCCGCCGCCGCCGTCGGCCGGCGCTTCGCCCGGCGCCGCCTCGGCCTGCTCGATCAGCGGGCAGACGACGAACGCCTGGCGCCCCGCGGCCAGCTGCTCGCGCAGCTCCTCGTACGCCTGCGCGCGGCCGCGCTCGCCGGCGACGATCCGCGTGTCGATCGGCTGGCGCCCGACGGGCAGCGTGCGCAGCGCGCTCGTGTCGAGGTCGCCGTAGCCGGCCAGCGCGAGCGTGCGTGGGATCGGCGTCGCCGTCATGTGAAGCATGTGCGGCGCCGCCTGCGATGCGCCCTTGCCGTGCAGCGCCGCGCGCTGGCGCACGCCAAAGCGGTGCTGCTCGTCTACGACCGCGACGGCGAGCGAGCGAAACGCGACGTCGGGCTCGATCAGCGCGTGCGTGCCGACGAGCAGCGACAGCTCGCCGCTTGCGAGCTTGCCGAGGATGTCCGCGCGCCGGCGCGCCGGCGTCGAGCCGGTCAACAGCGCACACGCGATCGCCTCGCCGCCGAGCAGCTTCTGCAGCGTCGCGAAGTGCTGTTCGGCGAGCGTCTCCGTCGGCGCCATCAGCGCCGCCTGCGCACCGTGCTCGACAGCGCGCAGCATCGCGTACAGCGCGACGACGGTCTTGCCGCTGCCGACCTCGCCCATCAGCAGGCGCTGCATCGAGCGCGAGATCGCGAGATCCGTGTCGATCTCGGCGATCGCGCGCAGCTGATCGCCGGTCGGCTCGAACGGGAGCACCTGCGTGAGCCATCGCTCGCTCAGCTGCGGAGGCTCGCGCAGCGGCTGCGCGTCCTCGTGCTCCAAGCGCCGCGCGCGGCGGCGCAGGAAGACGAGCTGCGTCAGCAGCAGCTCGTCGAACGCGAGGCGCTCGCGCCCCGCCTCGGTGTCCCGCGGGTCGCGCGGGAAGTGCATCGCCGCGAGCGCGCTCGCGCGATCCGGCAGGCGCTCGCTCGCCCTCGCGAGCGCCGGCAGCGGCTCGCTCACGTCGGCCAGGCGCGGGCGCGCGCCCTGCACGAGCGTGAGGATCTGCGTCGAGGTGACGCCCTCGCTCGCCGGGTAGTGCGCCACGGCGCTCGCCTGCGGCGAAGCGCTTGCCAAAGGCTTGGTGCTCGGCTGCGGCGCGATCGCCCCGGCGCGTACCTCGGCGCCCGGCTGCGCCGGATCCGCGGCGAGAGCTCGAGCGACATCGCCACCCGCACCCGGCAGCTGCTGCGCGCCGAGCGCGTGGTGGGAGACGCGAAAGCCGCCGCGCGCGTCGGCCTTGCCGTGCAGCAGCAAGCCCGTGCCGGGCGGATAGCGCTCGACGAGCCAAGGCTGGTTGAAGAACGTCGCGCGCATCGTGCCGCTCGCGTCGAACACGCGCGCCTCGACGAGCGGGCGCATCCCTCGGCGGCGAACCGGCCGCGAGGCGATCGCGCGCACCTGCACGGCGACCGTCGCCTGCTCGCCGGCGCGCAGCTCCGCGATCGTGCGCGCCTCGCGGCTGTCGCGCGGCAGGTGCTCGAGCAGCTCGCCGACGGTGCTCACGCCGAGCGTGCGCATCCCCTCGGCGAGCTTCGCGCCGCTCAGCTCGAGCGGCTCGCGCAGGCGCTCCGGTCGCGGCCAGCGCAGCGGCGCCGCGAGCAGCTCCTCGCGGCTCAGCGCGCGGCTGTCGGCGAAGGCGTACATCTGCGATGCGATCCGCAAGTCCGCGCGTCGAGCCCGCGCCGAATCCGGCGTCGTGGTGATCGTCGCGGCCATCGGCGGCCAATCATGATCGTGGCGGCGGTCGTAAGCGGCGCGTCACTCGGCCGCGATCAGCCACCAGTAAGCGGGCTGGCCACCGGTGCGCAGCTCGAGCTCGACGCCGCCGTTGACCATCCCCTCGATGTCGCCGAGGCCGACCGGCGCGCCCTCGCCGGCGAGCACGCTGATCAGCTCTGGCTGCTGCCACTCGCCGCCGCCGGCCGCGAGCGTCTCGAGGATCGAGCGCAGCGTCTCCGTCGGATCGCCCCACGCGAGCACCTCGTCCTGCACGAAGCCGACGGCGTCCCCGCGCGCGAAGCGCCCCTGCGCGTCGTCGCGCGCCGCCGGGGCGACGGCGCCCGTGCGCACGCGCGTCAGCACGTCCTTCATCGCCTGCGCGTTCTGCTCGACCGTCCGGTCCGGCGAGAGCGCGACGGCCGCCGCGAGCCCCGCCTGCTGGCTCGTCGTCGGCGCGACGTGGACTTCCTTGTCCGACAGCCGCGCCGCGTGTTCGGCCGCCATGATCACGTTCGCGCTGTTCGGCAGCACGACGACCTCCTCCGCGGGCACCGCGTGGATCGCCGCGAGCAGGTCGTACGTCGAAGGATTCAGCGTCGGGCCGCCGTCGAGCGTCTGCACGCCGAGCTCGGCGAACATCTCGGCGAGCCCGTCGCCGCTGACGACCGCGACGGCGCCGCAGCGCGCCGTCGGCTGCGGCCGTGCCGCTCCCGCCGGCGCGCGCCCGTTCGCGCCCGCGCCGTTCGTCGCGTGCGCGGCAGCCGCGCCGTTCGCGGCTCCGGCCTCGTCCAGAGGCGCACCAACCGTCGCGCCGGCAAGCCGCGCGTCGCGGTCGCCGACCTGCAGTCGCATGTCGGCGACGTCGAGGCGTGAGACCTCGCCCGCGTCGGCGAACACGGCCGTCGCAAGCTCGGGATCGTCCGTGTGCAGGTGGACCTTCAGCGTCTTCGAGTCGCCGACGACGAGCACCGAGTCGCCGAGCTGCTCGAGCGGTTCGATGAAGCGCCCCGCGCTGAGACCGTCGCCGGTGACGGCGAAGTTCGTGCAGAAGCGATACGTGCCCGAGCTGTGCTCGGGGTGGCTGATCCGCGCCGGCGCGTAGTGGTCGAGCTCCGGCGCCTCGTCGCCGCGCAGCGCCGCGACGACGCCGGCGAACATGATCGTCAGGCCGTAGCCGCCCGCGTCGACGACGCCCGCGTCGCGCAGCGCCGCGAGCAGTTCGGGCCCGCGCTTGACCGAGTCCTGGCCGGCGATCACAGCGCGCTCGAGCGCCGCCGCGATCGCCTCGTCCTGCTCGCTCGGCGCCGTGCCCGGCCCGAGCCGCGGGTTGCCGGAGGTGTGCGCGACGTCCGTGACGATCTTGTGCGCCATCTCGCGCGCGACCGTGAGGATCGTCCCCTCGGCCGGTTCGCGAACGGATGAGTACGCGCGATCGGCGGCTTTCGCGAGCGCCGCGCCGATCAGCGTCGCGTCGATCAGCTGCCCCGGGCGCGAGACGAGCTCCTCGGCCGCGCCGCGGATCAGCTGCGAGAGGATCACGCCCGAGTTGCCGCGCGCGCCGAGCAGCGCGGCGCGCGCGACCGACTCGACGATCTCCTCGCGCCCGATGTCGTCGATCGTGCGCGCGTCGTCGGTGCCCTGCAGGCGGTCGAGCTCCTCGAGCACCGCGCGCAGCGTCAGCGCCATGTTGTCGCCCGTGTCCCCGTCCGCGACCGGGAACACGTTCAGGTCGTTGACCTCCTGGCGGCGCGATTCCAGTTGCGCAAGCGCGCCCGCCACGGCCGCGCGAAAACGGCCCAGATTCGTGTCTGTCACGGAGACCGTCTTATCACTTGAGGCGGGCGGCTTGCCCTGCGAGTAGCCGTTGCGGACAATTTGGCCGAGGTCTGTCGGCCTTTGGGACGGTGCACGAATTACAGAGAACACACCGCTCTAGGCGGACGATGACCAAGCGAGACAAGGACGCAGGGAACGTGGCGTGCTTTAGCACGCGAGTGACCGAGGACGCAGTATCGCGCCGGTCAGCGTTCGCCTAGAGAGCCTTTTGGACCTTGCCGGCCTTGAGGCAGCGCGTGCAGACGTAGACGCGCTTGGGCGCCTTGCCGACCATGATCCGCACTTTCTGCAGGTTCGGGTCGAAGCGCCGCTTCGTCGCGACCATCGAGTGGCTGCGGCTCTGGCCGAACGCCGGCCCCTTACCACAGCTGTGACACACCTTTGCCATCGCGCGCAGTCTAGCCGGTCGCGAGCTGCGCGCGAAGCTCGGCCATCCGCAGCACGGCTTCGGCCGCGTGGCGGCCCTGGTCGCGCTTGCCGCCGCCCGAGCGCGCGAGCGCCTGGTCCATGTTCTCGACGGTCAGCACGCCGAAGGCGCACGGCACGCCGGTCTCCAGCTGCACCTGCATCACCCCGCGCGCCGCCTCGGCGCAGACGAAGTCGTAGTGGTCTGTCTCGCCCCTGATCACCGCGCCGAGGCAGGCGACGCCGGCGAAACGCCCCGAGCGCGCGGCGTAGCTTGCCGCGAGCGGCAGCTCGTAGGCGCCGGGGACGTCGAACACCTCGACCGCGTGCCCGCCGTCTTGGGCAAAAGCCGTCTTCGCACCCTCGACGAGCCGCTTGGCGAGATCCTCGTAGAAGCGACCGACGGCGATCGCGAACGTCTCGCTCATTGCTCGGAGCGCTCCGCTGATCCGCCTGCGTCGGCGCGCTCGTCGGCGACGGCGCGATCGTGCTCGCGCTCGGCGTGCAGCAGCTCCTCGTCGAGGTTCAGCCCTTGGTGGTGCAGCGTGTGCCCCATCCGCTGCGCCTTCGTGCGCAGGTACGCCTCGTTGTGCGCGTTCGGCGCGTGCTCGATCGGGATCTGCGCGCTGACCGACAGCCCGTAGCCCTCGAGGCCACGGATCTTCTTCGGGTTGTTCGTCAGGATCCGGATCGAGGACAGGCCGAGGTCGGCGAGGATCTGCGCGCCGATGCCGTAGTCGCGCAGGTCGGCCGGCAGGCCGAGCCGCTCGTTCGCCTCGACCGTGTCGAGCCCGTCCTCCTGCAGGCGATACGCGCGCAGCTTGTTCAGCAGGCCGATCCCGCGACCCTCCTGCGCGAGGTACAAGAGCACGCCCTGCCCCTCGCGCTCGATCATCGACAGCGCCGCCTCGAGCTGCTCACCGCAGTCGCAGCGCAGCGAGTGGAAGACGTCGCCCGTGAGGCACTCCGAGTGCACGCGAACGAGCACGTCGGGCTTGCCTGCGACGTCGCCCTTGACGAGCGCGACGTGGTGCTTCTCGTCGACGAGCGAGCGGTAGCCGACGGCCTCGAAGTCGCCGAACGTCGTCGGCAGGCGCGTCGCGACGACGCGCTCGATCAGCCGGTCGTTGCGCCGCCGGTAGGCGATCAGGTCGGCGATCGTGACCATCTTCAGCTCGTGGCGCTCGCAGTACTCGGTCAAGTCGGGCACGCGCGCCATCGAGCCGTCCTCGTTCATCACCTCGCAGATCACGCCGGCCGGGATCAGCCCGGCGAGGCGCGCGAGATCGACGCTCGCCTCGGTGTGGCCCGTGCGCTCGAGCACGCCGCCCGGCTTCGCCTTCAGCGGGTTGACGTGGCCCGGCTGCGTCAGATCGTCCGGCCGCGACTTCGGGTCGACGGCGACCTGCATCGTGTGCGCGCGATCGTGCGCCGAGACGCCCGTCGTGACGCCGTCGCGCGCCTCGATCGTGATCGTGAACGGCGTCTGCAGCGCCGACTCGTTCTTCGCCGTCATCAGCTCGAGGCCGAGCTCGTCGCAGCGCTCCGGCGTCAGCGCGAGGCAGATCCAGCCGCGCGCCTCCTTCGCCATGAAGTTGATCGCCTCGGGCGTGACGAACTGCGCCGCCATCACCAGATCGCCCTCGTTCTCGCGGTCTTCGTCGTCGCAGACTACGACCATCCTGCCCTGGCGGATCTCCTCGATCGCCTCCTCGATCGTCGCAAACGGCGTCGTCGTGCGTGCTGTGCTCATGACACTCCTTCGGTCGACGGTGTCTGCACCCGCGACCCGATCAAGCGCTCTACGTGCTTGGCAAGGACGTCTACCTCGACGTTCACCTCAGTCCCCACCCCTACCTCTCCCAAGCCCGTGCGCTGCAACGTCTCCGGAATCAGCGAGACGGCGAAGCCGTCGCCGGTCAACGCGCTGACGGTCAAGCTGACGCCGTCGAGCGCGACCGACCCCTTCTCGACGAGATAGCGTCGCAGGCCGTGCTCGACCTCGAGCTCGAGCACGCGCGAGATCCCCTCCTCGCGCACCTGAGCGACGGTCCCCTTGCCGTCGACGTGTCCCTGCACGATGTGCCCGCCGAGCCGGTCCGATGCGCGCAACGGCAGCTCGAGGTTGACCGGCGCCCCGGCCTGCAGAGCGCCGAGCGCCGAGCGCGTCAGCGTCTCGTTCATCGCCTCCGCCTCAAAGCTCTCGCCGTTGACGCGCGAAGCCGTCAGGCAGACGCCGTTGACCGCGATCGAGTCGCCCTCTCGCAGCTCCGCGGCCAGGCGCGTCGCGATCTGAAGCGTCGCGCCGCGATCGTCGCGCGCGATCGAGCGCAATGCGCCGCGATCGGCGATCAGCCCCGTGAACACCGCACGCTCGCCGTCATATAAAAATTAATATTAATCATTAAAGATCTTCACCACTCGCGCAGCCTCGCGGAGATCAGCAAGTCCTCGCCGACGCGCTCGCAGTCGCACGTGAGCGCGCGCATCGCCTCGGAGATTTTCTCGACGCCCATGCCCTCGAGCGGGTCGCGCGCCGCGCTCCCGCCGAGCAGCAGCGGCGCGAGGAACAGGCGCACCTCGTCGATCTCGCCCGCGTCGAGGAACGCCCCCGCGAGGTGCGGACCGCCCTCGAGCAGCACCGACGCGACGCCGAGCGTGCCGAGCTGGTCGAGCGCCGAGCGCACGCGCGCCGGCTCGTTCTCGCCCGTCGCGACGATCACCTGCACGCCGGCCGCTTCGAGCGCGTCCGTGTCGGCGCGCGCCGCCGCGCGCGAGACGACGACCGTCAGCGGGATCTCCGCCGCGGCCGTGACGAGCTGCGAGCTCAGCGGCAGGCGCGCGAGCGTGTCGAACACGACGCGCCGCGGCTGCTCCTGCGCTTCGGCCGGCTCGCCGCCCGGGCGCGCCGTCAGCTGCGGATCGTCCGCGAGCGCCGTGCCGATGCCGACGACGACCGCGTCGACCGACGCGCGCCAGCGATGCGCCAGCGAGCGGCTGCTCTCGCCGCTGATCCACTGCGAGTCGCCCGTGCGCGTCGCGACCTTGCCGTCGAGCGTCATCGCCGACTTGAACAGCACCCACGGTCGCCCGACGCGCGCGTGCTTGCGAAAAGCCTGGTTCAACAGCCGCGCTTTCGCCGCGAGATCGCCGTCCGCGACGACGACCTCGATGCCCTCGTCGCGCAAGATCCCGAGGCCGCGCCCGGCGGCCTTCTCAGTCGGGTCGTCCGAGGCGACGACGACGCGCCTGATGCCCGCTTGCACGATCGCGTCCGTGCACGGCGGCGTCTTGCCCTCGTGGCAGCACGGCTCGAGCGATACGTACAGCGTCGTGTCGCTCAGATCCTCCAGGCCACACGCCTCGATCGCGTTGACCTCCGCGTGCGCGCCGCCGAAGTGCTCGTGCCAGCCCTCGCCGAGCACCTCCTCGCCGCGCGCGACTACCGCGCCGACGACCGGGTTCGGCTTGACCGAGCGCTCGCCCTTGTGCGCGAGCTCGATCGCGCGCGAGAGGTGCGCCTTGTCCGTGTCCGTGCCGATCGCCATGTCTGCACTGAGGATAACCCCGCTCAGCGCGCGCACCGGCCGCCGTGCAGGCGATAGACCGTCATCGACGGCCCCGGCCGCTCGTACGCGAGCGGGTAGTAGTCGAAGCTCCAGTCGAAGCCGAACGCGACCGGGCCTTCGCCCGCGCCGTACGGCGAGGAGCGAAAGACGACTTCTCCCGCACGCTCGAGCGCGGCGTAGTACGCGACCGCGAGCGGCACCGCGCGCCGGTCCGCGAAGACGCGCCCCGACTGCGTCGAGCCGCTGATCACCAAGCAGTAGCCGTGCTGCTCGTAGTAGCCGATCAGCGCCGGGCTCAACGTGCGCACGTAGTTCTCGATGCCGACGACGTGGAAGCCGTGCTTCAGCAGCGCGCCCACCGGCGAGATCCGCGAGAGCAGCGACGGGTACTTGCTCCACAGATATGGGTTGTCCGCAGGCGGCTCCGTCCCCGGGTACTTGCGCGCCCAGCCGTCCGGCGAGACCGGCTCGACGACGATTTTCGTGTGCTCCGGCACGTTCGCGAGCAGCCACGAGCGCGTGATGTTGCGCGTGTCCGCGCGCGCCAGCGTGACGCCCGAGTGCACGCTGTAGACGAGCCCCTGCGCGAGCGTCAGCGCGACGAGCAGCGCCGCCGCCGCGAGCGCGAGCCGCCCGCGCGGCGCGCGTCTTGCGAGCCGCGCGATCCAACCGGCCGACTGCAGCACGAAGAACGCCGCCAGCAGGCACAGCAGCGGCAGGATCGGCATCAGCCAGCGCCCGAAGTAGCGGCCCTGCAACCCCATGAACGCGAGGAACAGGAGCGGCGCCGGCACGAGCAGCCAGCCGAGCGCCGCGCGCCGCCACCAGATCGCGACCGCGCCGCCGAGCGCCGCGAGCGCCGGCACCCAGCCGAAGCCCCACGTCAGCGACCACAGGTAGTAGAGGACACCGCCCTGGCGCGGCGCGCCGAGCTTGCCCTGGGCTTCCGCCGACAGCGTCGACTGGTGCACGAGTTCCGCGTGGAAGCTCTTGTAGTCGAGCAGCGAGTACGGGTTCGCGACGAAGAACGCGACCGCCGCCGCGACGACCGTCAGCAGCACGCCGAGCGCCGCGCGCAGCGCGAGCTTCGAGCCCGGAGACGCTTCCTCGCGCGCGGTGGCCTCGCCCGATTCGGGCGCCGTTGCGTCCCCGGGCGCCGTAGCATCGTCAGGCGCCGGTGCGTCCTTGCGAGCGAGCGCGCGAGAAATGACGGCGACGGCGAACGGTACGACGACGATCCCGGCCGTGTACTTCGTCGCGCACGCGAGCCCGAGCCCGACGCCCGCGAGCACGTAGTCGCGGATCCGTCCTTTGCGCAAGACGCCGGCGCTGCCGAGCAGCGAGAGCGTCAGCGGCGCGAGCGTCGGCACGTCGTTGAGCGCGAGATGCGCGTAGAAGACAGGCAGGAACGCGACCGCCTCGATCGCCGCCGCGAGCAGACCGACGGCGCGGTTGAACAGGCGCGCGCCCGTCGCGTAGAGCAGCCACAGCGCGATCACGCCGAGCGCCGCCGCGGCGGCGCGCGAGAGCGTGTAGACGCCCGTCGGGTCGTGCGCGAACGCGTGCCTGACGCCTGTCTTACCGCCGTAGGCGATCGCGAACAGGTAGTGCAGCACGTACGTGAAGCCCGGCGGGTTCGCGAAGTAGTGCGGGTTCAGGCTGTGCCCGAACATCGCGACCGCGCGCGGCACGAAGTGGTCGGCCTCGTCGGTGTTGTACGCGTACGGCAGCCCTTGCCGCACACCCCACAGGCGCAGTCCGAGCGCGCCCGCGAGCACGACCGCGAGCGCCGGCCACGCCCAGCGGCGCGGCAGCTCAGCAGTTGCCATAGACCGCGTAGTAGCGACTCGTGAAGATCAGCCTGTAGCCCTTCTGCGGGATCTGGTCGCGCGGGTCGTCGCCGACGTCGACGATCGCCTCGAAGAACACGGCGCTACCGAGCGGGTAGACCGCGACGCTGCCGCGCTTGATCCGGTCCGAGAGCGCGTGCGAGCCCTTGGCGACGTCCGCGCGCGCCTGGCTGCGCGCGACGATGTCGTGCTGCCCGACGCTGTCGAGGATCCAGCGCGCGTCCGGGATCAGCTTGTTGTTCGGCAGCGTCAAGAGCGGGCAGCGGCGCAGTTCGCGCTTGACCGCCGGCGCGTTCAGCGCGACCGCGAGCCCCTTGTGGAATTCCTCGTGGTAGGCGAGCGTGTTGCCGAGGCTCGTCAGGTTCAGCGTCGTCGCCGCCGAGAACGCGCCGTAGAGCACGAGCACGGCCGCGCCGGCCATCCACACGCGGCGCATCGCCGTGCGCGGCTCGAGCATCGCCCAGCCGCCGATCGCGACGGCGCAGAACAGCACGAGCATCACCGCCGCGCCGATCAGGTAGCGATCGATCACCGACGCACCCGCGGCGCCCTCGAGCACGAACACGCCGATCAGCAGCACGAGCGCGACGAGCGGCGTGCGCACGCGCCGCGGCGTCAGCCAGACGGCGAGCCCGATCCCCGCGAGCGCGCCGATCAGCACCGGAAGCTTGTCGATCCGCACCGAGAACGTCGCGACCGACGCGATCACGCTGACGATCCCCTGCGTACGGCCGAGTTCCTGCGCGAGCCCGGCCGTCGAGTTCAGCGAGTAGAACGGCTTGCCCGTCACGATCAGATCGACGAGCACCCAGACGACCGGGCCGATCGCCGCGATCAGCAGGTACTTCAGCCGCGTGAGGTTGCTCGCCGGCCACGCGCACCACAGCCAGTAGACGCCCGCGAGCACCCATGCGTCCGGGCGCAGCAGCCCCGCCGCCGCGAGCATCGCGAGCACCGGCCAGCCGCGGCGCGGCTTTTCGACCTCGAGCACGACCGCCCAGACGATCAGCGCGACGTAGGAGATGTCGAGGTAGCCCTGCGCCGCGAGGTTCTCGAGGAAGAAGCGGCTCAGCACGAGCAGCCCCGCGACGACGCCGACGGCCGGCCCGAAGCACAGCCGCCCGAGGCGGTACATGCCGACGACGAGCGCGACGAACGAGCCGATCGAGCCGAGCACCATCAGCCGCGCGCCGCCCTGGCCGAAGATCGAGCAGAGCATGCCGAACGCGATCGCCAGCGGGTGCTCCGTCGGCCCGCGGTACACGTGGAAATCCGGCAGGTGCCCGTGCAGCAGATCGCGCCCCCACAACAGCGCGTAGAACGAGTCGTACGTCGGGTACGTCGGGAAGGCGAAGTAGCCGATCAGCGCGCCGATGCACAGCAGCGCGAACGCGAGCTTCGCCCACGCCGCGCCGCGCACAGCACGAAGCGCCCCCGGCCGGATCGAGCCCGGTCGGTGCCGGGTGAGCGTCGCGCTTTCCATCGAGACTCGGCCGGCGCGAGCCGGCACCGGCGGCGCCCGCACGGCCGCTCGCAGGACCGCGGCCACGCTTTGGGATACTGCCGGGAGCCAAGTCTAGGCAAATCCTCGCCGATGAAGCTCATCATCCAGATCCCCTGCTTCAACGAGGCAGACCAGCTCCCGCAGACGCTCGCGGACCTTCCGCGCGAGGTCGCGGGCTTCGACGTCGTCGAGTGGCTCGTGATCGACGACGGCTCGACCGACGAGACCGTCGCCGTCGCGCGAGCGCACGGCGTCGACCACCTCGTGCGCCTGACAAACAACAAGGGCCTCGCGACGGGCTTCCAGGCCGGCATCGACACGGCGCTGAAGCTCGGCGCCGACGTGATCGTCAACACCGACGCCGACAACCAGTACTACGGACCCGACATCAGTCGCCTCGTGCGCCCGATCCTCGACGGCCGCGCCGACATGGTCGTCGGCGACCGCGAGGTCGGCGAGATCGCGCACTTCTCGCCGCTGAAGAAGGCGCTGCAGCGGCTCGGCTCGTGGGTCGTGCGCCAGGCCTCCTCGACGTCCGTTCCCGACACGACGTCCGGCTTTCGCGCCTACAACCGCGAGGCCGCGATCCAGATGCTCGTCGTCTCGAAATTCACGTACACGCTCGAGACGATCATCCAGGCCGGCAAGCTGCTCGTCGCCGTCGATCACGTCCCCGTGCGCACGAACCCGAAGACGCGCGAGTCGCGCCTGTTCCCCTCGATGGGCGCCTACGTCAGGCGCAACGCCGTCTCGATCTTCCGCATCTACGCGCAGTACGAGCCGCTGCGCGTGTTCTGGAGCCTCGCGCTGCTGATCGGCCTCGGCGCCGGCGGCGTCTGGATCCGCTTCGTCGTCGCCTACGCCGAAGGCAACGGCAAGGGCCACGTGCAGTCGCTGATCCTCGGCGCCGTGCTGTTCATCGCCGCCGTCGTGCTGTTCGCGCTCGGCGTGATCGGCGACCTGCTCGCCGCGCAGCGCGTGATGACGCAGAAGACCTTCGAGCGCGTGCGGCGGATCGAGCTGCAGCTCGGCATCGCGCCTTCGCACTACGAACCCGGGCAGGCGGAGAGCGAGCAGCCGCAGGAGGCGGTGCGCCTGTGAGCGGCGTGACCGTCTCAGACGACGGCATCGTCACCGGCAACACGTACGACAAGTACGGCTCTGGAAATCCCGTCGTGCGCCGCCTGATGGCGAGCTTCGAGCGCACGCTCGACGAGCTGATGGAGCAGGCCGAGCCGAGCTCGCTGCTCGACGTCGGCTGCGGCGAGGGCGTGCTCGTGCAGCGCTGGGCGCAGAGCCTGCCCGACGCGCGCTTCGTCGGCATCGACCTCGTCGAGGAGTCGATCCAGGCCGGCTGGGCCGAGCACCAGGCGCCGAACCTCGAGTACCGCACGATGCCCGCCGAGAACCTGCCGTTCGCGGAGAACGAGTTCGCCGTCGCGACGGCGATCGAGGTGCTCGAGCACGTGCCCGACCCGGAGCACACGCTTGCCGAGATGGCGCGCTGCGCCGAGCGCCATCTGCTCGTCTCCGTGCCGCGCGAGCCGCTCTGGCGGATGCTCAACATGGCGCGCGGCGCCTACATCCCGCAGCTCGGCAACACGCCCGGCCACCTCAACCACTGGTCCAAGCGCTCCTTCACGAAGCTGCTCTCGCGCTACGGACAGGTCGCCGAGGCGCGCTCGCCGTTCCCCTGGACGATGTTGCTTGTCCGGCTCTAGCAGCGCTTCCGCCGACGCACCCGCGCGCGACGGCGGGGGCGACGGCAAGCAGCGCTCCTACGGCAGCGGCGCCCGGATCTTGTCGATCGGCATCGCCTCGACGGGGCTGCTGACGTTCGCGTACTTCTCGATCGCGAGCCACGTGCTCGGCGAACAGTCGGCGAAGCGAATCGACCTCTTGTGGTCGGTCATGTTCGTGATCATCTCCGTGATCTACCGGCCGATCGAACAGCTGCTCTCGCGGACGATCGCCGAACGCCGCGCGCGCGGCCATGAGCAGCGCACGCTGCGCGTGCCGATGCTGATCCAGGGCGCGTTCGCGCTCGTCTTCCTCGTCGTCGCGCTCGCGCTGCACAGCACGCTCGTCGACGACGTCTTCGAACACCAGGAAGACCTCTACGTCGTGCTCGTCGTCGGCACGATGGCCTACGCCGCGAGCTACTTCGCGCGCGGCTGGCTCGCCGGCCATCAGCGCTTCGGCCTGTTCGGCGGGCTCGTCCTGATGGAGTCGATCTCGCGGATCGCCTTCGCGATCGCCGTCGCGATCGGCATCGCCAGCGGGCAGACGGCCGTCGCGCTCGGGATCGCCGCGGCGCCGTTCGTCTCGCTCGTCGTCGTGCCGGCCGCGTTCGCCCGCACGCGTGCCGAGCGCGAACGCGGCGAAGCGGAGCTCGGCGGCGGGCACGAGGACGCGCTCGCGGCAGCGATCACCGTCGACGAGGCCGACGCGGCGCTCGCCGGGCCGGGAACCGAGGGCGTGCAGGAGACGGCCGCGCACGACGATCTCTCGCTGCGCCGCGGCGGCGGCTTCGCCGTCTGGGTGTCCGGGATCATGCTCTCCGAGCAGACGCTGCTGAACGCGGCCGTGCTGACCGTCGATGCGACGTCGAGCAACCGCGCGCTCGCCGGGATCGTCTTCAACGTGCTGCTGATCGCGCGCGCGCCGCTGCAGCTCTTCCAGGCGATCCAGACCTCGCTGCTGCCCCACCTGACCGGCCTCGAGGCGACGGCCGGGCACGACGCGTTCGCGCGCGCGATCCGCACGACGATCCTCGCGATCGCCGCGTTCGCCGGCGTCGTCTCGGTCGGCCTGCTCGTCGTCGGGCCGTTCGCGCTCGGGCACGTCTTCTTCGGTCAGAACTACTCCTACAAAGGCTTCGGCCTCGCGCTGATCGGCATCGGCATGGGCCTGCACCTGACTTCCGGCGCGCTCAACCAGGCCGCCCTGGCCCGCGACCGCGCGCGCGCCGCCGCCGGCTGCTGGCTGCTCGCCGCCGTGCTGTTCGTGGCCTGGATGGTGCTGCCGGCGATCTCAGAACAGCTGCTGCGCGCCGAGGTCGGCTACGCGGGGGCGACCGCAGTGCTCGCGGTCGCGCTGACGCTGCTCTACCGGCAGGGAACGCGGCAGATCGAGGCAGTGCCGGCGGCGGCGTAGCTGCGCAGCGCCAGGCTCAGACGGCCTGCACGGATGCCGCGATCGCGCGATACGCCTCGGCCGGATCGGCCGCCCCGAAGATCGCCGAGCCGGCGACGAATACGTTTGCGCCTGCATGTAGGCACTGCGGCGCGGTGTCCGGGTCGACCCCGCCGTCGACCTGCACAGCGACGCCGTCGCCGACGATCGCACGGACTCGCGGCAGCTTGTCGAGCGAGTGCGCGATGAACGCCTGCCCGCCCCAGCCCGGATTGACCGTCATGCACAGCGCCATGTCGACCTCGCCCGCGATCTCCGCGAGCGCGCCGACGGGCGTGGCCGGGTTGATCGCGACGCCGACGCATGCGCCGCTCTCGCGAATCAGGCTCGCCGCATACGCGGCATGGGGCGTCGCCTCGGCGTGGAACGTGACCGAGTCGGCACCGGCCTTGACGAAGTCGGCGACGTGGCGCTCGGGGCGCTCGATCATGAGGTGCAAGTCGAGCATCGCGCCCGCCTCGCGCGCCTGTTCGGCCAGGCCTTCGACGACGACCGGCCCGAGCGTGATCGGCGGCACGAAGTGCCCGTCCATCACGTCGACGTGGATCACCCGCGCGCCCGCGTCGAGCACAACGCCCACCTGCTCGCGCAGCCGCCCGAAGTCCGCCGAGAGGATCGACGGCGCCACGCGCACGCCGCCCAGCAGCTCCCGAGCGCTCATATCGGCTGCAGCATCGAATCGCCGCAGTGGTTGCACTTCATGATCGCCGTCGAGGACATCCGCACGATCGTCGAGTGCTCGCCGCAGTTCGGGCAGACCGAGGTCAGCTCGAAGCGATGCAGGCAGTAGACACAGCGGTAGCGGCCGGGGAGGTTCGTCGGGCGCAGCCACGGCTCGCCGCAGTTCGGACACTGCGGCCCGAGGTCGATTGCCGCCTTCGCGGGGGCGTTCGGCTCGCCCTCCATGCTCAGGCCTTACGCAGTCTCGCGATGAAGAACCCAGCCGTGCGATCGCGGTGAGGGAGCGTCATCAGCGTGCCCGCGAGACCGCGCTCGGACTCGCCCGGCGTCGAGGCCGGCAGCTCCGAGACGAGGTCGTCGAGTCTGAAATCGGCGTGGGAATCGAGGAAGTTTGCGATCACGTGCTCGTTCTCAGTAGGCGAGATCGTGCACGTAGAGTAGACAAGCACGCCCCCCGGACGAAGCGCTTCAGCGCCCGCCGCGAGGATCGTGCGCTGCACGGCCGACATCTCCGTGACCGACTCCGGCGAGACGCGCCAGCGCAGATCTGCTCTCGCCTGCAGCGTGCCGAGGCCCGAGCACGGCGGATCGACGAGCACGCGGTCGAACACCGCGCCCTCCGGACGCGCGCTCGCGGCATCGCCGAGCTCGACACGCACGTTGCTCGCGCGCAGCCGCTTCGCGGTCTGCTGCAGCCGGCTCGCGCGAGTCTGGTTGCGCTCGACCGCGAGCACCGTGCCCTCGCCTCCCATCAGCGCGGCGAGGTGCGTCGTCTTGCCTCCCGGCGCCGCGCACAGGTCGAGCACGCGCTCGTCCGGCTGCGGATCGAGCGCACGCGAGACGAGCATCGCCGCGCGCGATTGCGCCGTGAACGCGCCGGCGCTCCACAGCGGCGAGCCGTGCGCATCGAACGGCCCGTCGAGCACCAGCGCCTCGGGGATCTGCGGATCGCGATGAGTCGAGACGGACGCTTTCAGCAGCTCGGCCGCCAGCGCGTCGGCGTCACCGACGAGCGTGTTCGCGCGCAGCGCGAGCTCGCCGGGCTCGTTGTCGCACGCCAGCAGCGCGCGGGTGCCGGCGGCGCCGAGCTCCTCCCACCACAGCCGCACGATCCACTCCGGGTGTGAGTGCATCACGGCCGCCGCCGCCGGCGTCTCGTCGCTGAGCGAGCCGAGCAGCGCGTCGTTGCCTTCGCGCGCGGCGCGGCGCAGCACTGCGTTTACGAGCCCCTGCCCGCCGCGCGCATTGCGCTTGGCCAGCTCGACCGCGTCGCCGACGACGGCCCTGTCGGGCGCCCCCGACAGGTAGAGGAGCTCGTAGAGGCCGAGGCGCACGGCGGCGAGCAGCGGCGCGTCGAGGCGGTCCGCGGGCCGCTCGGCGAGCGCCGCGATCAGGTGATCGAGCGTCGCCTTGCGCTGCACTGCGCCGTAGGCCAGGCGCATCGCCAGTGCGCGATCGCGGTGATCGAGCGCTCCGGCCTCGGCTTGCAGCGCGAGATCGGCGTACGCGTCGTGCTCGAAGACGCGCCGCAGCACCGCGTAGGCGCAGCGGCGAGCAGGAGCGATCGCGGTGCTCGGCTTGCTCGGCACAGCTCGCATGATCGCTATCCGGTGCGCGCCGCGCGCGCCGGTGCGCAGACGTCCGCGATATCGGCCGCGAGGCGCTCGCACTCCTGCCGCTCGAGCGTCGCGATCGTGACACGGACCGCCGGCGGGCTTCCGGCCAAGCGATACGGAGCGCCGGGCGCGAGCACCCAGCCGCGCGCCGCCAGCGCACCGATGACGCCCGTCTCGTCCTCGACCGGGACCCAGACGTTCAACCCGGAGCGGCCCACAGCCGCGATGCCGCGCTGCGCGAGCTCGGCGACCAGCCGCTCGCGCCGCTCGGCATACGTAGCCGCCGCGCGCTCGACGAGCGCGATCACGTGCGGGTCCTGCCACAGCCCGAGGACGAGCCGCTGCAGGATGTGGCTGACCCAGCCGGGGCCACACTGCTGGCGGCCCTGCACGCGCGCGAGCGTCTGCGGATCGCCCGTGAGCGCCGCGAGGCGCAGATCCGGCCCGAGCGCCTTCGCGACAGAGCGCGTCGCCGCCCAGCGCGTACGGCCGTCGAGCGTCGTGTGCAGCTCGCTCCCCGCGACGGCGCCGAGGTGATCGTCCTCGATCACGAGCAGTTCCGGCGAGGCGGCGAGCACCTCGCGCAGCTGCGCCGCGCGCGTCGCGTCGAGCGCCGCACCGGTCGGGTTCTGCCCGCGCGGCGTGACGATCGCCGCGTTCGCGCCGCGCGTGAGCGCCGCGCGCAGCTCCTCGGGGCGCATCCCTCGCTCGTCGATCGCGACCGGCAGCAGCGTCAGGCCGCGCGCCCGCAGCAGGTCGAACAGCGCGGCGTAGCCCGGGTTCTCGACCGCGACGAGGTCGCCCGGGCGCAGGTGCGCCTCGATCACGCGCTCGATTCCGTCGAGCGCGCCGCTGACGATGCACGCCTCGCCGGCCGGGACGTGGTCGGCGGCGAGCTGCTCGCGCACGAGCGCGGCGAGCTCGGGAAGCGTCGCCGGCTCGCCGTACAGGCGCGTCGGCAGGTTCGTGCCCGCGAGCGCCCGCTTCAGGTCCGGCAGCAACTGCGGATCGGGATTGCCCTGCGAGAGATCGCGCGCGCCGGGGGGCACCGGCGCCAGGGTGCGTGCGGAGCCGACCGGCGGTCGTTCGCCGATCCGCGAGCCCCGGCGCGGCTCGCTGACGACGATGCCGCGACGGCGCAGCTCGGCCAGCCCGGCCGTTACGGTGACGGGGCTCAGCCCGACCTCGACCGCGAGGCGCCGGACCGACGGCAGCGATTGGCCGGGCACGAGCGTGCCTTCGGCGACGGCCGCTTCGATGCTCTGGACGAGCCCGGCTGCGCTGCCGGCGCTGATCCGATACTGTTTCAGATCAGTCATCAATCTGTACTGTGACAGATCGAGAGGACGAATGCCCGTGCCTGCGTCTGCCCCACCTTCAGAGCGCGTCCGCCTGCGTCGCAAGCGCGAACGCGGAAGCCACGAGCGTGCGGCGATCGACGCGATCCTCGACGAGGCGCTGATCGCGCACCTCGGGATCGCCGACGAGCACGGTCAGCCGTTCGTGATCCCGACGCTGCACGCTCGCTTGGGCGACGCGGTGTACCTGCACGGGTCGACCGCGAGCCGAACGTTGCGCGCGCTGCGCGACGGCACGCCGGCCTGCCTGACGGTGTCGCTGCTCGACGGCCTCGTGCTCGCCCGTGCCGCGATGCACCACTCGGCCAACTACCGCTCGGCGATGCTGCTCGGCCAAGCGCGGATCGTCGAGTCAGCGGAGGAGAAGCTCACGGCGCTCGAGGCGATCGTCGAGCACATCGTGCCCGGCCGCTGGGCCGAAGCACGCCCGCCGAACGAGAACGAGCTGAAGGCGACGGCCGTGCTCGCGCTGCCGATCGACGAGGCCTCGGCGAAGATCCGCAGTGGACCGCCGCAAGACGACGAGGAGGACTACGCGCTCGCAGTCTGGGCCGGCGTGATCCCGCTCGTCGCCGAAGCTCGCGCGCCGCAGCCCGACCCGCGCCTGGACGCGGCGATTGCCGCGCCGGCGACGGCGTGCGACTACCGGCGCCCCGCCAGCCCGCGAACGTAGGCCGCCGCGTCCATCGCGCGCTTGCCGGGCGGCTGCACGACGCGCAGCTCGAGCACGCTGCGATCGGCGCAGATCAAGAGCAGGCGCCCGTCGCGCGCTACCACGCCGGGGCTGTCCTCGTCGCCGTCGAGCGACGGCACGAGCGCGGCCTCGTGCACGCCGATCAGCTCGCCGCCGGGCAGCTCCGCGCGCGCGCCGATGTGTGGGTGAAGCGCGCGCACGACCCGCTCGAGCTCGCGCGCCGGCCGCACCGGGTCGAGCAGCCGGTCCTGCGCCTCGATCTTCTCGGCATACGTCACCCCCACCTCAGGCTGCTCGACGAACGCCGGCGGCGAACCGGCGGCGATCGCGTCGAGCGCGCGCAGCAGCAGCGTCGCGCCGAGCTCCTGCAAGCGCGGCGCAAGCGTCCCGTAGGAGTCATCGGCACGGATCGGCTCGGCCTCGGCGAAGCACACCGGCCCACTGTCGAGGCCGGCAGTCAGGCGCATGATCGAGACGCCCGTCTGCTCGTCGCCGGCGATCATCGCGCGCTCGACCGGCGCCGCGCCACGCCAGCGCGGCAACAGCGACGGGTGCACGTTGAGCATCTCGCCGACCGACAGCAGCGGCTCCTTGATCAGCGCCCCGAACGCACAGACGACGACGGCCTGCGGCTCGATCGCCGCGACTTGCGCGACCGTCTCGGGATCGTTCACGTTCGCCGGCTGCTCCACGCGCAGCCCGAGCGCGCGCGCCCGCTCGGCGACCGGCGGCGAGGCCAAGCGCCGTCCGCGCCCGCGCGGACGGTCGGGACGGGTCAGCACGAGCGCCGGGCGATGCGAGCCGCGCTCGGCGAGCCGCTCGAGGATCGCCGCCGCGAAGTCGGTCGTGCCGAGGAAGACGACGCTCAAGATCCGCGAGCGGCTAGACGGCGCCGGCCGTCTCCTGTGCCTCGCGCATCGCGCGCATCGCCTCCTTGCGCGCCTCGCGCGAGATCCGGTCGAGGATCAGGACACCGTCGAGGTGGTCGATCTCGTGCTGGATCACGCGCGCCGGCAGGCCCTCAGCCTCGACCTCGAGCTCGGCGCCGTGCTCGTCCTGCGCACGCACGCGGACGCTCACCGCGCGCTCGACCTCGACGTGCACGCCCGGCAGGCTGAGACAGCCCTCTTCGGCGCTCTCGCGCTCCTCGCTCTCCCACTCGAGCACCGGGTTGACGAGCACCGTCAGCGGATCCTCGGAGTAGGCGCGATACACGAGCACGCGGTGCAGCACGCCGAGCTGCGTCGCGGCGAGCCCGACGCCGAGCGCGTCGTGCATCAGCACGCCCATCCGCTCGACCTCGCGCTCGAGCGTGCGATCGAAGCGCTCGACCGGCAGCGCCTTCGCACGCAGCACCGGGTCGCCGAGCTTGCGCACGTGGCGCAGCGCCGCGTCGCGCCGCTCGCGCGTCTCGGCGTCGAGCTCTTCGGGAGCGTCCTGCTCGCGCTCGACCTCGACGTCGGCCTCCTCGGAGACGGGCGCAGCGGCAAGCTCGTCCAGGCCAGGCTGCTCTGTGCCTGTGGTCTCGTCTTCGTCGGACATCGCCTGTCTCAGTCTAAGAGCAGCGGGCCCCGCGTTGAAGCTCGCCTGCGGCCGGCGGGACTCCGCGGCGCCGGCGGCGCGGCGCGCTCACTGCGGGTCGACGTCGACGCTGAAGTTCACGCCCTGGTGCTCGCGCCCGCGCGTCACGCGCTCGACTGCCTCGCCGATCGCCTGCACGGCGGGCAGACGCGAAGCAGCCTTGATCACCAGCGCCTCGCGCTCGCGCCCGCGCAGCCGGAACAGCGATGCCGGGCCGAGCACCGTCAGTCGATCCGAGGGTGCCTGCTCGCGGTCGTGGCCGCGCAGCAGCTCGTCGCGCACGGCGCCGGCTGCCGCGCGCGCGGGGCCCGGGAGCTCGGCTGAGCAGACGATCCGGATCAGGTGCGAAAACGGCGGATAGCCGAGCGCGAGCCGACGCTCGAGCTCGCCCGTGAGAAAGCCCGCGCTGTCGTGCTGGGCCGCGAAGGCGATCGGACGCGCCTGCGGCGCGATCGTCTGCACGAGCACGCGCCCGTCGCCGCCGCGGCCGACGCGCCCAGCGAGCTGCGCGATCAGCGCGAACGTGCGCTCCTCCGCGCGGAAGTCGGGGAAGCGCAACGTCGCGTCGGCGTCGAGCACGACGCCGAGCAAGACATCGGGGAAGTCGTGACCCTTCGCGACCATCTGCGTGCCGATCAGCACGCCGCACGGCGCCGCCTCGAAGCTGCGCAGCAGCTCGCTGACGGGGCTGTCGCCATCGCCTGCGGAAGCGTTCGAGGCGGGGCCCTGCGCACTCGCGCCCATGCCCGCCGCAACGTCGGCGTCGAGGCGGAAGACCGGGAAGCTGCCGTCGTCGAGCACCGCCGAGAGCTCGTGCTGCAGGCGCTCGGTACCGGCGCCGTGGCGCGCGACGGACATCGACGAGCACGTGCCGCAGCGCTCGGGCGCGGGCTCGCGGTGTCCGCAGTGGTGACAGGCGAGAAAGCCGCCGCCGCGGTGCAGCACGAGCGCGACGTCGCACTGCGGGCAGCTCCACACCGCGCCGCAAGAGCGGCACGAGAGGAAGTTCGACCACCCGCGCCGGTTGAGCAGCACGATCGCCTTGCCGCGCGCGTCGCGTACGGCCGCGAGCGCCTGCGTGCTGGCCGGATGCAGCCCTTGCGTCTCGCCGCGCATGTCGAGCACCTCGACCGCAGGCAGCGGGCGCCCGTCGGCGCGTCGCGGCAGCAGCGACGCGGCCACGCGGTGCTCGCTCTCGGCGCGCGGCGTCGCGCTGCCGAGCAGCAGCACGGCGCCGCTGCGCCGCGCGCGCTCGGCGGCGACGTCGCGGGCGTCGTAGCGCGGATCGCCTTCGTGCTTATAGGAGGCCTCGTGCTCCTCGTCGACGACGATCAGGCCAAGCTGCTCGACCGGCGCGAAGACGGCCGAGCGCGGGCCGACGCAGATCCGCGCCTCGCCCTCGCGCAGCCGCCGCCATTCGGCGTAGCGCTCGCCCGGGCGAAGCTGCGAGTGCAGCACCGCGACCGTGTCGCCGAAGCGTTCGATGAAGCGGCCGACCGTCTGCGGCGTCAGCGCGATCTCGGGCACGAGCACGATCGCGCCGCGCCCCTGCTCGAGCGCGATCTCGGCCGCGCGCAGGTAGATCTCCGTCTTGCCCGAGCCCGTCACCCCGTGCAGCAGGCGCGCGTGCGCGGTGCGGTCGTCCAGCTCGGCCTGCAGCGAGGCGAGCGCCGCGCGCTGATCGTCGTTCAGCAGCGGCGGCTCGGGCGCTCGCGAGCCGACCGGCAGGTGGACGCTGCGCTTCACCGCACGGCGTTTGCGCCCGCTCAGCCGGCGCGTCGCGCCGGGCGGCAGCACGAGCGTCAGCGCACGCGCGAGCGTCGAGCAGTACTCCGCCGCGATCCATTCCGCCAGCGCGACCATCTCCGCCGGCACGCCGAGCTCGAGCGCGCGCAGCGGCGCGAGCAGCTTCTCCGTGGCGACCTCGCTCGTATCCGCGAGGCCGACGACGACCCCGAGCACCTGCCGGCGCCCGAACGGCACGACGAGCATCGAGCCGATCTCCACAGCGCCGCCGCGCAGCTCGTCCGGCAGGCGATAGTCGAACGGCCCGCGCAATGCGCGGGCCGTCGTCATCGGCTCTACTTGGGCGATCGCGGGCATTGCCCGGACGTTAGGTCAGAGCCCGGCGGCAGTGCGCAGCGCGTCGGCCTTGTCGGTCTTCTCCCAGGTGAAGTCGGCGTCGTCGCGGCCGAAGTGGCCGTAGGCGGCGGTCTTCTGGTAGATCGGGCGGTGCAGGTTGAGCTCCTCGCGGAACGAGCCGGGGCGCAGGTCGAAGACGTCGTCGACGGCGCGCGCGATCTGCCCGCGCGTGCGGCCCTCGAGCTCGGTGCCGAACGTCTCGACCATCACCGACACCGGGTGCGCGACGCCGATCGCATAGGCGACCTGGACTTCAGCGCGTTCGGCCAGCCTCGCGGCGACGATGTTCTTCGCCACCCATCGCGCCGCGTACGCCGCCGAGCGGTCGACCTTCGACGGGTCCTTGCCCGAGAAGGCTCCGCCACCGTGGCGAGCCATGCCGCCGTAGGTGTCGACGATGATCTTGCGTCCGGTCAGCCCGGCGTCGCCGACAGGGCCGCCGATCACGAAGCGTCCCGTCGGGTTGACGAGGAAGTTCTTGCGCAGCTGCGCGGCGTCGTACATGCCATCCGGCAGGATCGGCTCGACGACGTGCTCCCACAGATCATCCGGAATCAGCGCCTCGGCGCCTTCGGCGTGCTGCGTCGAGATCAACAGCTTTTCGATCTGCACCGGCTTGCCGTCCTCGTAGCGGACGCTCACCTGCGTCTTGCCGTCGGGGCGCAGATAGTTGAGCGTTCCCGCCTTGCGGACTGCCGCAAGGCGCTCCGCGAGCCGGTGGGCGAGCGAGATCGGCAGCGGCATCAGTGCGTCGGTCTCGGTCGTGGCGTAGCCGAACATCATCCCCTGGTCGCCGGCGCCGGCGACGTCGAGCTCGTCGTCGTCATCCGCGTCGGTGCGCTTCTCCAGCGCCGTGTCGACGCCCTGGGCGATGTCGGGCGATTGCTTGTCGATCGCGTTGAGCACCGCACACGAGTCGGCCGAGAAGCCGAGGTCGGCGTCGGTGTAGCCGATCTTGCGCACAGTCTCGCGCGCGATCTCCTGGATGTCGACGTACGTGTCGGTCGAGATCTCGCCGGAGACGACGATCAGGCCGGTGTTCACGAGCGTCTCGCACGCCACGCGGCCGTAGGGATCGTCTTTCAACACGGCGTCGAGGACGCCGTCGGAGATCTGGTCGGCGATCTTGTCCGGGTGACCCTCGGTCACGGACTCGGACGTGAACAGGAATTCGTTGTCTGAAAGCTCAGTCATGGCAGCAGCGGTTCGCTCCAGTGTCGTCCTGCGGGGCAGATCCCGGCCGAGCCGGGAGAAGGCGGGACAGTCTAGGCGAACGCGAAGACTTCTTCGTCAGCGCAGGCCGAGCTCGTGCTCCTCGGGCGCCTCGTCGTCCACGAGCAGCTCCTCGTCCTCGGCGATCGGCGCAGCCGCGGCCTTGACCCTCCGCACCCCGCCCTCGTGCCCGCGCTGCCCGCGTTCGACGAAGTCGATGATCAACGGCACGCCGTCCATGCCGTACCGCGCGCGCAGCCGGTTCTCGAGGAAGTAGGCGTAGTCGCGCGTCACGCGCGTGCGTGAGTTGACCTGGATCGCGAAGCGCGGCGGGCGCTCGGCGATCTGCGCCATGTAGATCAGCTTGAGCCGGTGCTGGCTGGAGCCTCGCCGTGTGCCGACCGGCGGCTGGCGCGCCTGCACGGCCTCGGCGAGGAAGCGGTTCAGCTCGGGCGTCGGGATCCGCCCCGACATCCGGTCGCCGAGCGCGATCACCTCGGTCAGCAGCCGCGCGACGTGTCTGCCGGTCTTCGCGCTGACGGTCAGCACCCGCGGGCGCAGGCGCAGCTTCGCGGCGACGCGGCCGCGCTCATGGTCGAGGGTCTCCTCGCCGCCGTCGTGCAAGTCCCACTTGTTCAGCACGATCGCCGTCGCGCAGCCGGCCTTCATCGCGAGCTCAGCGACACGCAGATCCTGCGAGGTGACCCCGTCGGCCGCATCGCAGACGACGAGCGCGACGTCCGCGCGCTCGGCCGCGCGCTGCGAGCGAAGCGCCGTGTAGTACTCGATCGAATCGGCCACCTTCGACTGGCGGCGCATGCCCGCCGTGTCGACGAGCGTCAGCTTGCGATCGCCGACGAGCAGCGGCATGTCGATCGCATCGCGCGTCGTGCCGGCGACGTCTGAGACGATCACGCGCTCCTCGCCGAGGAAGCGGTTGACCAGCGAGGACTTGCCGACGTTCGGACGGCCGATGATCGCCAGGCGAATCACGTCGCTGTCGATCTCCTCCTCGCCCTCGGGCAGGAGCTCGACGATCCGGTCGAGCAGATCGCCCGAGCCGAGGCCCTGCGCGGCGGAGACCGCGATCGGCTCGCCCAGCCCGAGGCTGTGGAACTCGGCCGCAAGCGGCAGCTCGGCCGTCCCGTCGCACTTGTTCGCCGCGACGATCGTCGGCAGCGGCGAGCGGCGCAGCAGGTCTGCCATCTCCTCGTCGCCCGGCCGTACGCCCGCGCGTGCGTCGACGACGAGCACTGCGACCTGCGCCTCGGCGAGGCCCGCGCGGGCCTGCTCGCGGATCGAGCCGGCGAGCGGGTCCTCGTCCTCGAAATCGACGCCGCCCGTGTCGATTAGCTTGAACTGGCGCCCGTTCCAGTCGCAGTCGAGCTCCTTGCGATCGCGCGTGACGCCCGGGCGCTCGTGGACGACCGCCTCACGCGTGCCCGTGAGGCGGTTGATCAGCGAGGACTTCCCGACGTTTGGATAACCGACGATCGCAACCTTCATGCAGCCAGTATGACCCGCCGGCTCGGCGCGACCCGGACGACGGCATGCGCGACCCCGCGGCCGTTGTATCGCGCGCCGTGCGCCTAAGCGGCGTCCGCGCGCTCGCGCGCGAGCGCGGCGATCCGCGCGACGACCTGCCCGACGTCCATCCCCGTCGTGTCGAGCGTCACCGCGCCGGGCGCTGGGCGCAGTGGGCTGTGGCGGCGCGTCGAGTCGCGCTCGTCGCGTAGCGACTGCTCGGCGAGCACCGCCGCCGGATCGCCGCCGGACTCAGCCGCGCGCCGCCGCGCGCGCTCCTCGGGGCTCGCCGTCAGATAGAGCTTCAGCGCCGCGTCCGGCGCGACGACGGTGCCGATGTCGCGCCCCTCCGCGACCCAGTCGCCCGCGGCGATCAGCGCGCGCTGCTTTGTCACGAGCGCCGCCCGCACGCCCGGGTCGCGCGCGACGCGCGAGGCCGCCTCGGAGACCTCGCTCGTACGGATCTCGCCGCTCACGTCGCGCCCGTTCAACAGCGTGCGGCCGTCGTCGCGAAGCTCGATCCGCGCGGCGTTCGCCAGCTCGGCCGGCTCGCGTGCCGGCGCCGAGAGCGTCAGCAGCGCGACACAGCGGTACATCGCGCCGCTGTCCAGATATGTGAAGCCGAGCTCGCGCGCGACGGCGCGTGCGACCGTTGACTTGCCCGCCCCCGCGGGACCGTCGATCGCTACGAGCAAAGCGCGGCCAGGTCCTCGACGAAGCCTGGATAGGACACGTCCGCCGCCTCCATCCCCACCACCTCGACGCCCTCGCGCGAGGCCAGGCCGGCGATCGCGCCCATCATCGCCATGCGGTGGTCGCCGCGCGCGTCGATCGTCCCGCCGCGCAGCCCGCCGCTGCCCTGCACGACGAAGCCGTCCGCGGTCGCCTCGATCTCCGCGCCGAGGCCGCGCAGGCCCTCGACGACGCCGGCGATCCGGTCGGACTCCTTGACGCGCAGCTCCTGCGCGCCGCGCACGAGCGTCTCGCCCTCGGCAAAGCAGCCGAGCAGCGCGACGAGCGGAAGCTCGTCGATCGCCAGCGGAACCTCGTCGGGCTCGACGACGGTCCCCTCGAGCGCGCCGTGGGCGACGTCGAGGTCGCTGACGGGCTCCTCGCGCAAGAGCTCGCCGGTCTCGTCCTCGAGGTCGCCGAGCACGATCCCCTGCATCCGCCGCACGATCCGCATGAAGCCGGTGCGCGTCCAGTTGACGCCGACGTCGCCGATCAACAGGCGCGAGCCCGGCACGAGCACGCCGGCCGTGATCAGGAACGCGGCCGAGCTCGCATCGCCCGGCACGCGCACGCTGTCGAGCAGCAGCTCGTCGGTGTTGACGACCGTCACGTGGCGTCCGTTGCGGTGGATGCCGACGCCCGCGCGCAGCAGCATCCGCTCGGTGTGGTCGCGACTGCGCGCCGGCTCCGAGAGCGTCGTCGCGCCGTCCGCGGCGAGCGCCGCGAGCAGCACGCACGACTTCAGCTGAGCGCTCGCGACGGTCATCTCATAGGAGATCGCGCGCAGGTGCGTGCCCTCGACGACGAGCGGCGTGAAGCGATCCTTGCGCGCGCTCAGGCGAGCGCCCATCAGACGCAGCGGCTCGGCGATCCGGTCGACCGGCCGGCGGCGGATCGACTCGTCGCCGTCGAGCGTGAACGAGCGCCCCTCCTGCGCCGCGAGCCAGCCGGGCAGCAGCCGCAGCAGCGTCCCGGCGTTGCCGACGTCGATCGGCCCGTCGGGCTCGCGTGCCTCACGCAGGCCGGTGCCGCGCACGACGACCTCATCGCCGCGCTCCTCGACGAGCGAGCCGAGCAGACGCACGGCCGCGAGCGTCGAGTCGGTGTCGGCCGCGTGCAGGTAGCGCTGGATCCGCACCGGCTCGGACGACATCGCCCCGAGCAGCGCGGCGCGATGCGAGATCGACTTGTCGGCCGGAGCGCGCACCTCGCCGGCGAGGCCACGCGCGGGCTCGAAGCGCACGTTCATGCCCGCGCGACCGGAAATCCGAGGTCCGCGACGAGCGTCTCGGCCCGTGCCGCGTCCTGCTCGCCGTCCAGGAACAACGCGACGACGCCCTGCTGGTTGTCTTCGGAGGGCGCGAGCGCCATGTCGAGGATGTTCACGCCCGCGCGCCCGAGCGCGAGCGCGATGTCGGCGACGACGCCGGGCCGGTTCGGCACGGACGCGCGAAGCTCCGCGACGGGCTCGCCGCTCGGTCCGGCGCCGAGCAGCGACTCGCGCTTCTCGCGCGCTGCCTCGTTCCATGCCGTGATCGCCTTCGCGTCGCCGTCCTTCAGCTTGCCGCGGACGTCGTCCAGCTGAGCCGAGAACTCGTCGATCGCGGCGACGAGCGCATCGCGGTTGGACATGTAGATGTCCGTCCAGATCGCGCTGTTCGCGCCCGCGACGCGCGTCGCGTCGCGGAAGCTCGGCCCGACCGCGGGCACGCTCCCCTGCGCGGCGTCGCCGAGCGTGCTCGCGGCCTGTGCGGCGAGCAGGTTGGCGAGCACGTGCGGCAGATGCGAGACGGTCGCCAGCAAGCGGTCGTGGGTGTCCGCGTCGATCGCCGTCGGCCGCGCGCCGATCGCCGTCAGCAGCTTGTGCAGGCGCTCGTATGAGACCCCGGCCGTGCTGCTGATCGGCGTCAGGTACCAGACGGCTCCGTCGAACAGGTCCTCGCGAGCGTGCTCGACGCCCTGCGTCTCGGCGCCGGCGAGCGGGTGCCCGCCGATGAAGCGCTGATCCGCGCCCGCGTCCGCCAGCACGCGCTTGGTCGAGCCGACGTCGCTGACCACGCACCGCTCCGGAGCCGCCGCGAGCGCGGCCTGCACCGTTTCGGCGAGCACGCCGACGGGCGTCGCGACGAACACGACGTCCGCGTCGTGCACGGCCTCGGCGATCTCGCCGGCCGCGCGATCGATCGCGCCGAGCTCGAGCGCCTTCGCGCGCACGCGCTCGTCGGGGTCATAGCCGCAGACTCGCGCGTCTGCCCGGCGCCGGGTGGCCAGGCCGATTGAGCCGCCGATCAGCCCGACCCCCAGCACTGCGACGTTCAAGGAGCTGGCACCAGGCCCATCAGACGGCGCTGAGCGCCTTCCCGGCCAGCTGCGCAGCCTGTTCGACCGAAGCCGCGTAGGCGGCGAAGTCCTCCGCCCTGAGCGCCTGCGGACCGTCGCAGATCGCCGCCTCCGGCTTCGGGTGCACCTCGACGATGATCCCGTCGGCACCGACCGCGGCGGCGGCCAGCGAGAGCGGCGTGACCAGGTCGCGGCGCCCGGCCGCATGGCTCGGGTCGACGATGATCGGCAGGTGCGTGAGCTCCTTCAGCACCGGCACTGCCATCAAGTCGAGCGTGAAGCGGTAGGCCGTCTCGAACGTGCGGATACCGCGCTCGCAGAGCATCACGTTCGGATTGCCTTCCTTGAGGATGTACTCGGCCGCCATCAACAGCTCGTCGAGCGATGAGGAAAGCCCGCGCTTGAGCAGCGCCGGGCGCCCCGAGCGCCCGATCTCGGCCAGCAGCGGGTAGTTCTGCATGTTGCGCGCGCCGATCTGGATCACGTCGGCGACCTCGAGCACGGCGTCCATGTCGCGCATGTCCATCAGCTCCGTGACGATCGGCAGCCCCGTCTCCGACTTGGCCTCGGCGAGCAGCCGCAGGCCCTCTTGGCCGAGCCCCTGGAAGGCGTACGGCGAGGTCCGCGGCTTGTACGCGCCGCCGCGCAGGAACGACGCCCCGGCGTCGCGCACGACGCGCGCGGTCTCGAGCGTCTGCTCGCGCGACTCGACCGTGCACGGGCCGGCCATGATCGCGAAGTGGTCGCCGCCGACCTTGCGCCCTTCGATGTCGAGCACCGTCCGCTCGCCGTGCGTGATCTGCGCGGAGGCCAGCTTGTAGGGCTTCAGGATCGGAACGACGCGGTCGACGCCGGCCTCGCCCTCGAGGCCGAGACCCTCGACGGTCACGTCCTGCTCGACGTCGCCGATCGCGCCGATCACGGTGACGCGCGCGCCCCTGCTGCGATGGGCGAGCGCGCCGGCTCGCTCGATTTTCTCGACGACCGCGTCGACCTCCTCGTCGGTCGCGGTCTCCTTCATTACGATCATCATCGGCTCATCCTTTCAACACGCCAAATCTTATGTGGTGGCCGCCGGCTGCGCCAGCGCTCGATTGCGTGAGTCGCGCGCCCCCGAAGGGTGCTTCGCGAGAAGGGCTCTCAGCCCTGCCTGAACGGCGCCCGGCCCCCTCTGGAGACCCGATGCGATCTTGACCCGCTCACGTACGGGCCGAGATCGAAGCGCCTAGCTAAATCGCCAGGCGCAAGCGGAATACGACCAGTCGGCGCGCACGCGGGAGCTGCGAATCGATGCGGTGAGGGCAGACATGGTCATCGACGAAGGTTGTAGCACCTTCACAGCACCTCGGCAAGCGCTCCGAGGAAGCGCTCGTTCTCCTCCGGCGTGCCATAGGTCACGCGCAGCGCCCCGGCCTCGCCCAGCGGCGTGCCGGCGCGCACGAGGACGCCGCGCTCCTGCAGCCCGCGCATCACCTCCTGCTCGTCGCGCTCGGGGCCGAGCGAGAACCAGCAGAAGTTCGCCTGCGACTCGGCCGGATCGAGCCCGAGCGCGCGCAGGCGCTCGTCGACGGAGATCCGCTCGGCGACGTTGCGCGCGACGCGGTCGATCACGGCGTCCTGGTGCGCGAGCGCCTCGACGGCGGCCGCCTGGGCGAGCGCGTTGCAGAAGAACGGCTGGCGCACCTGGTCGAGCGCCCGCGGCAACTGCTCGGAGCCGCACAGCGCGAAGCCGACGCGCAGGCCGCACAGCCCGTGCACCTTCGAGAACGTCCGCAACAGGATCAGGTTCGGGTGATGCTCGAGCAGCTCGATCGACGCGTCGGGGTCCTCGAGCAGGTTGAACTCGCAGTAGGCCTCGTCGACGATCGCGCAGACGTGCGGCGGCACCTCCGCGAGGAAGTCCGCGATATCGCTCAACGGCAGCGCCGTGCTCGTCGGGTTGTTTGGGTTGCAGACGATCACGAGCCGCGTCGCGACGGTGATCTCGCGCAGCATCGCCGGCAGGTCGTGGCGCGCGGAGGGGTCGAGCGGCACCGTCACCGCACGCGCGCCCGAGGCGGCGCCGAGGTGCGGGTAGACCGAGAACGACGGCCACGCGTAGACGAGCTCGGCGCCGGGCTCGAGCAGCGCCTCGCCGGCCGCGAGCAGGATGTCGCACGAGCCGTTGCCGATCGCGATGCGCGACTGCGGCACGTCGTAGCGCTCGCTGAGGCGCTTGCGCAGCAGCGAGTTGGACGGGTCCGGATAGCGGTTGAGGTCGCCGAGCGCGCGCTCGATCGCCTCGCGCACGGCACTCAGCGGCGGGTACGGCGACTCGTTGCTCGCGAGGCGCACGAGCGGCGCCTCCTCGCCGTAGCCGCCCGCGACGGGATAGGACGGCAGTCGCGCGATGCGCTCTGAGAACTCGAGTGCCACGGGCCTATTGTGCCGCGGCGAGGTCCTCGCGCAAAGCGGCCGCCTCGCCGAGGTAGACGTGCTTGGACTGGTGGCCCTCCTCGGCGTAGTGGTGGATCAGCACCCTGATCACGCGCGGCAGCGCGCCGGGGACGGCGATCTCTCGCGCGCACAGCAGCGGCACGTTCTCGAAGCCGATCGCGCGCGCCGCGACGGCCGGGAACTCCGCGTTGAGGTCGTTCGTCGCCGTGAAGATGCAGCTGACGACGTCGGCCGGCTGCAGGGCGTTGCGCTCCATCAGCGCCTGCATCAGCTCCGTCGTGGCGCCGAGGATGTCCTTCGAGTCGTTTCGCTCGACGCTGATCGCGCCGCGTAAGGCAAACAGTCGCATGGGCGCGATTCTGTCAGAGCGCGCGCAACAGCCCGAGCTCGCGCTCTGAGAGGCGTCTGTAGGAGCCCTGCTTGAGCCCTTCGAGCCGCAACGGGCCAAAGCGCATGCGCTGCAGTTCGAGCACGGGGTGCCCGACGGCCTCGCACATGCGGCGGACCTGGCGATTGCGGCCCTCGTGGATCGTCAGCTCGACCGCGCTCGGGCCGAGGCGACGGACCTCGGCCGGCGCCGTCGGTCCGTCCTCGAGCGTCACGCCCGCGCGCAGGCGAGCAAGCGCGCTGTCGGCGATCGGACCGCCGCCGAGCTTCGCGCGATAGGCCTTCGGCACCTCGAAGCGCGGATGCGTCAAGCGGTTTGCGAGCTCTCCGTCGTTCGTCAGCAGGATCAGCCCGCTGCTGTCGGCGTCGAGGCGCCCGACGGGGTAGAGCCGCCGTCCTTGCGCCGGGACCAGCGAGACGACCGTCTTGCGCCCGTGCGTGTCTTGGGCCGTCGAGACGACGCCGGGCGGCTTGTTCAGCGCGTAGGTGATCCGCGGCTCGGCCCCCTCCAGCACGCGGCCGTCGACGCTCACGCGTGCGCTCTCGTCCACGTCGCGCGCAGGATCGGCGACCGTCTCGCCGTCGAGGCTCACACGCCCTTCGGCGATCAGCTTCTCGGCGGCGCGGCGCGAGGCGACGCCGGCGTGCGCGAGGTACTTGGCGAGTCGCATCAGCGTCGCGGCGTCGCTGCGGCCTGCAGCGCGCTTACCGGGAAGGGGCTCATCTGCTGCAACCATTACCAGGACTCGCGACGCATGCGCAGCTCGCAAGCATCGCGCGGGGACCGCGGAGACCGCACGAGAGATGTCATGGACCTAGCCCAGCTCGAGAAGACCCTTGCCGACCACGACGAGCCGCGCTTTCGCGCGCGCCAGGTGTGGGCGTGGGCGGCGCGCGGCGCGAGCGGCTACGGCGAGATGACCGACCTGCCGGCGGCGCTGCGCGAGGCGCTCGAGCGCGAGCTGCCGTTCTCGAGCCTTGAGCTGCGCGAGGAGGCGCGCGCGAGCGACGGCACCGTCAAGGCGCTGTTCGCGACGGCCGACGGGCGGGCCCTGGAGGCAGTGCTGATGCGCTATCGCGACGGGCGGCGCACGATCTGCGTCTCCTCGCAGTCCGGCTGCCCGCTGACGTGCACGTTCTGCGCGACGGGGCAGATGAAATTCGCGCGCAACCTGACGGCCTCGGAGATCGTCGACCAAGCGCTGCACTTCCACCGGCTGGAGGGCGGCAAGGCGCAGCTCAGCAACTGCGTGTTCATGGGCATGGGCGAGCCGATGCTCAACCTCGACAACGTGCTCGCGGCGTGCGAGCGACTGCCGGACCTCGGCATCGGCCACCGTCACACGTCGATCTCGACGGTCGGCTGGATCCCCGGGATCGAACGGCTCGCCGAGCAGGACATGCCGCTGCGCCTCGCGCTCTCGCTGCACGCCGCCGACGAGGCGCTGCGCTCGGAGCTGATGCCCGTCAACGACCGCTACCCGCTGAGCGACGTGATCGATGCGTGCCGCGCCTTCTACGAGCGAAAGCGCCGGCGCGTGTTCGTCGAGTACGTGATGCTCGCCGGCGTCAACGACCGCTACGAGCAGGCGCTCGCACTCGCCCGCGCGCTGCGCGGGCGCTCCGGCGAGCGCTCGATCTTCAAGGTCAACCTGATCCCGTACAACCCGACCGACTCGCCGTACGAAGGCTCGACGCGCGCCTCGATCGCGGCCTTTCACGAGGCGCTGATCGCGAACGACATCCCCGCGACGATCCGCCTGACGCGCGGGCAGGACATCGACGCCGCGTGCGGGCAGCTCGCGGCGAAGACCGCCTAGCTCGCTCTAGCCTCGCCGGCCTTCAGCAAGCGCTCTCTGAGCTCGGCCTGCTCCTCGGGCGTCGGATCCCAGCGGGCGACGTCGGGCAGCTCGTCGAGCGTGCGCAGGCCGAACAGCTTGAGGAACTTCGTGCTCGTGCGGTAGATGACGGCGCCGAACTGCGACTGCCCGGCTTCGTCGATCAGCCCGCGATCGAGCAGCGTCGCGACGGCCGAGTCGGCGCCGACGCCGCGAATGCGCGTGATCTCCGGGCGCGAGATCGGCTGCAGGTAGGCGACGATCGCAAGCGTCTCGGCCTGTGCAGGCGTCAGCGTCGAGACGCGCGGGCGGCTGAACAGGCGCCGCGCGGCATCCTCGGAGGACGGGTCGCTCGCGAGCGTCCAGCCGCCGCCGAGCTCGCGCAGCGTGATCCCGGAGCGTCCCGGAGCGTGGCGTTCGCCGAGCAGCGCGAGCGCGGCGGTCACGGCGCCCTCGCCGACCTCGGCGGCTTCGGCCAGCTCGCCGACGCTCAGCGGGTCGGTCGAGAGGAACAGCAGCGCCTCGACGGTCCGTGCGAGCTCGGGCAGCTCCTCGGCGACGTCGCTCACCCGGCCAGCCCCGCGCTCGCCACGCCCGCCACGGCGACCGGGGCCGAGGCGGCGGTCGCGACCGGCGCGTGCACCGCGATCTCGCCGAAGCTCCCGTCCTGCTCCCAGTCGGCCTCGCCGCGTTTGTACAGCTCGAGCAGCGCGAACAGCGTGACGGCGACGGTCATCCGGTCGGCGCCGCGCACGGCCTCCTCGAAGCTGAACGCGCCGCGGCGCAGCAGGCCGCGCAGCAGCGCGAGGCGCTCGGAGACGGCGACGCGCGGCACGGAGACGTGCTTGAGGTTGATCTCGGGCGGCATCGTCAGCAGCCGGCCGATCGCCTCGCCGAGCACGTCGGGGTCCTGCGATCCCTCGGCCGGCGCGAGCACGGTGCGGCGCAGGTTCGCCGGGAGCGGCGCTTCGCGGAAGCGCACGCCGTGCTCGGCCTCGAGCAGCTCGCGCAGGTGCGTGCTCGCCGAGCGGTAGCGTCGCGCTTCGAGCATTCGCGCGAGCAGCTCCTCGGCCGCTTCCTCGGGCTCGATGTCGAGCTCCTCGTCCTCCTCGCCAAGCAGCATCAGCCGCGACTTCAGCTCGAGCAGCGCGGCGATCAGCACGATGAACTCGGTCGCCGTCTCGAGGTCGAGCTCGCCGCGCGCTTCGAGGTGGTCGAGATACGCGAGCACGACCTCGGCGAGCTGCAGCTCGAGCAGGTCGACCTCTTCGCGCAGGACGAGCGTCAGCAGCAGGTCGAACGGGCCCGTGAAGACGTCGAGGTCCAGCTCGAGATTGGCGAGCGCCACGGCTGTCAAGGTAGCGAGCGGTCCCGACGTGGAGCGGCGACGCCCATCCGCTCGCGCACGTCGGCGAGCGTCCCGGCGGCGATCGCGGTCGCGCGCTCGGCGCCGTCGGCGAGGATCTCCTCGAGCGCGCTCTCGTCGCCGCGCAGCTCGGCGTAGCGCTCGCGCACGGGCGCGAGGTACTCGACGACGCCAGCGGCAACGGCCGCCTTCAGTTCGCCGTAGCGCGCGTCTGAGAGCTCTGCCTCGATCGCGTCGGGAGACACGCCGCGAACGGCGGCGAGGATTTCGATCAGGTTGCCGACGCCGGGCTTCTCCGGGCCACGGCGCACGTCCGAGCCCGAGTCGGTGACGGCGCTCTTGAGCTTCTTCTCGATCGCCTTCGGCTCGTCGAGCACGTAGATCGTGCCCTGCTCGGAGCCTCCGGTCGTCGACATCTTCCGCGTCGGATCCTGCAGGTCCATGATCCGCGCGCCGACCGACGGGATCCGCAGCTCGGGCACGACGAGCACCTGCTCATCGCCCGCGAAGCGCGAGTTGAAGCGCCGAGCGACGTCACGCATCAGCTCGACGTGCTCGCGCTGGTCCTCGCCGACGGGCACCTCCTCGGCGCGGTAGGCGAGCACGTCGGCCGCCATCAGCACCGGGTAGAACAACAGCCCGGCCGAGACGAGCTCGCGCTGAGCGACGGACTTGTCGCGGAACTGGTGCATGCGTTCGAGGCGTCCGAGTTCGGTGACGCTCGACAGCAGCCACGTCAGCTCGGTGTGCTCGCGCACGTCCGACTGGCGAAACAGGATGCAGCGCTTGGGATCGAGACCTGCCGCGAGCAGGATCGCGGTCGTGTCGTAGAAGCGCTCGCGCAGCTCGCCCGGGTCGTAGGACACGGTCAGCGCGTGCAGGTCGACGATGCAGTAGATCCCCTCGCCGCGATCCTGCCCGGAGACGTACTGCGCGATCGCGCCGATGTAGTTGCCGAGGTGCTTGCGGCCCGTCGGCTGGATGCCGGAGAAGATGCGCATGCGATGCGCCAGGCTAAGCCGAGCGGCGGCGGCGCAGCTCGCCGTCGGTGAGCCACGGCGGGTCCCAGCCGCGCTCGGTCGGGTTGACGTTGACGCCCGGCGCGACGATCTCGTCGATCCGGTCGAGCACGTCGGCGCTCAGCGTCCGTCCAAGCGCCGGCAGCTGGCTGTCGAGGTGCTCGTGCGTGCGCGGCCCGATGATCGCCGCCGTGACGGCCGGATGGCTGTTGACGAACGCGAGCGCGAGCTCGATCAGCGTCATGCCGGCGTCGTCGGCCAGCTCGCCGAGCGCCTGCGCGGCCTCGAGCTTGCGCTGGTTGGCCGGGTTCGACATGTCGTAGCGCGCGGGCATCATCGCGGCGCGGCGGCTTGAGTCGGGCGACTCGCCGCCCTTGCCGTAGCGCCCGGAGAGCCAGCCCATCGCGAGCGGGCTCCACGGGATCACGCCGATGCCGTACTGCTCGCAGACCGGCAGCACGTCGGCCTCGATCGCGCGATTGAGCATCGAGTACGGCGGCTGCTCGCAGACGAAGCGCTCGCGCCCGCGCCGCTCGGCGGTCCACTGCGCCTCAACGATCTGATGCGCGGGGAACGTCGAGCTGCCGATGTAGCGGACCTTGCCGGCGCGGACGAGGTCGCTGAGCGCGCCGAGCGTCTCGTCGATGTCCGTGTCGAGCTCGGGGCGGTGGATCTGGTAGAGGTCGATCCAGTCCGTTTTCAGCCGCCGCAGGCTGTTCTCGACCTCGCGCACGAGCCAGCGGCGCGAGTTGCCGAACTGGTTCGGATCGTCGTCGTGCATCTTGCCATGCGCCTTCGTCGCGAGCACGACCGAGTCGCGCTTGCCGCCGGCGAGCGCCTTGCCGACGATCTCCTCGGACTCGCCGCGCGAGTAGACGTCGGCGGTGTCGATGAAGTTGATCCCGGCGTCGAGCGCGCGGTGGATGATCGCGACCGAGTCGTCGTGATCGGTGTTGCCGTAAGCGCCGAACATCATCGCGCCGAGGCAAAGCGGGCTCACGCTGACGCCGGTAGCGCCGAGTTTGCGGTACTCGACGGCCATGCTCAGCGCGACCCGGCGAGCGTCTCGCGGATCACGGGGCGCTTCGCCGCGGCGACCTCGTCGAGCCGGCGCACCGGCGTCGAGTACGGCGCGCCGCGCGCGATCTCGGGGTCCTCGGCGGCCTCGGCGAGGATCTTCGCGAGTGCGTCGGCGAACGCATCGAGCGTCTCCTTCGTCTCGGTCTCGGTCGGCTCGACCATCAGAGCCTCCTCGACTAGCAGCGGGAAGTAGACCGTCGGCGGGTGAAAGCCGTAGTCGAGCAGTCGCTTGGCGAGATCGAGCGTCTTGATCTGAAGCGCCTTCTTCATCGGTCCGCCGGAGAGCACGAACTCGTGCATGCAGAGCTCGCCGTAGGCGAGCGGCAGGTACTCGGCGACGCCTTTCTGCTTCAGCCGCGCGAGCAGGTAGTTGGCGTTCAGCACGGCGACCTCGGAGGCGTCCTTCAGGCCGTCGGCGCCGAGCGAGCAGATGTAGGCGTAGGAGCGCACGAAGCAGCCGTAGTTGCCCTGAAAGCCGCGCAGGCGTCCGATCGACTTCGCTCCGCCGTTCTCGCGCCCGTAGTCGAGCGCGAAGCTCGCCGCGGCGCCGTTTGCCCCGCCGTCGCTGCGCGTGACGATCGGCCGTGGCAGGAACGGCGCAATCCGCTCGGAGACGGCGATCGGCCCTGAGCCTGGCCCACCGCCGCCGTGGGGCTGCGTGAACGACTTGTGCAGGTTGAAGTGGACGATGTCGAAGCCCATGTCGCCGGGGCGCGAGAGACCCATGACGGCGTTGAGGTTCGCGCCGTCGTAGTACAGCGTCGCGCCGACGCCGTGGACGATCTCGGCGATCTCGGCGATGTTCGGGTCGAACAGCCCGAGCGTGTTCGGGTTCGTCAGCATCAGGCACGCGACGTCGCCGTCGGCCTTCGCGCGCAGGTCGTCGATGTCGATGCCGCCGCCGGGGTTCGTCGCGAGCTTGACGACGTCGAATCCGGCCATCGTCACGGTCGCGGGGTTCGTTCCATGCGCCGTGTCGGGCGTCAAGACCTTGTGGCGCGTCTCGCCGCGATCCTCGTGGTAGGCGCGGCTGAGCAGCACGCCGGCGAGCTCGCCGTGCGAGCCGGCCGAAGGCTGGAGCGAGACGTGCGGCAGGCCGGAGACCTCCGCGAGCGCGCCCTGCAGGTTCCACATCAGCTCCAAGGCCCCTTGGGCGCGCTCGGGGTCTTGCAGCGGGTGCAGGCGCGCGTGGCCCGGGAGCGCCGCGACGCGCTCGTGCAGGCGCGGGTTGTGCTTCATCGTGCACGAGCCGAGCGGGTAGAAGCCCGAGTCGAGATCGAAGTTGCGCTTTGAGATGCCGACGTAGTGGCGCACGATCTCGGGCTCTGAGACCTCCGGCAACCGCGCCGGCTCAGCGCGACGAAAGCGCTTTGGCAGCACCTGCTCGGCGTCTGCCTCGGGGACTTCCAGCGGTGGGCAGGCGAACGCGCGTCGCCCCGGCGCGCCCTTCTGGAAGATCGTCCGTGCGCGCTCGCGCTGCAGCGGGCTCTCGGCCGGGCCGCTGCCGGCGCCTGGACCGCCTCCGGCGGCGATCGCGGTCCCGTGGTCGGGATGGTGGCTTTCGATCCCGGGGTCGGCGTGCAGGTGATTTTCGTCGAGCGGTGTCACGCCAGCGCCGCCCGCTCGCTTTGCGGCGCAGACCCGTTGGCCGCGCCGGCATCGCCCGTTGCCGCGCCATTCTGAGCGCTCTCGGCGCCGCCGGAGCGCTCCGCGGCGACTGCGCGGCCGAGCACCTCGACGAGCTTGTCGATCTCGGCGCGCGAGCGCTTCTCGGTGAGCGCGACGAGCAGCACGCCGCGATCGTGCTCGCGTCCGCTGAGCGCGTGCACGTCGACGCCCGGGTTGACGCCGTCGGCGGCGCAGCGGCGGCGCACGGCGGCGACGTCGGCGTCGAGGCGCAGCGCGAACTCGCGCACGACCGGCTGTACATGCAGCTTCTCGACGCCGTCCAGTCCAGCGAGCTGCTCGCGTGCGTAGTGCGTTCGTGCGAGCAGCAGCTCGCCGAGCTCGACGAGTCCGTCGCGCCCGAGCCAGCAGAGGTAGACGACGCCGGCGAGTGCGTTGAGCGCCTGCGCGGTGCAGATGTTCGACGTCGCCTTCTCGCGGCGGATGTGCTGCTCGCGAGTCTGCAGCGTGAGCACGAAGCCGCGGCGGCCGTCGACGTCGGTCGTCTCGCCGGCGATTCGCCCGGGCATCTTGCGCAGGTACTCCTCGCGCGCGGCGAAGAAGCCGAAAGACGGGCCGCCGAAGTCGAGGCGGTTACCGAGCGGCTGGCCCTCGCCGACGCAGACGTCGACGCCGCACTCACCGGGCGTCGCAAGGATGCCGAGCGCGATCGGGTCGGCCTGCGCGATGACGACCGGCTCGCCGGCCTCCTTCGCGGCGGCGCTCAGCGCGGCGGCGTCCTCGACTGCGCCGTAGAAGTTGGGTTGGGCAAAGATCGCGGCGCTCGTGTCGGCGTCGATCGCGGCAGCCAACGCCTCTGGGTCGGTCACGCCGCCGTTGGGACCATCGAGCAAAGGCACCTCGACGACGTCCATGCCGAAACCGTGCGCGTGCGTGCGCAGCGTCTCGATCGTGTGCGGGTGAAGACCGGCGCTGATGACGAGCTTCGAGCGTCCGTTGTGCAGCTTCGCAAGGTACGACGCGGCTGCGACGGCCGACGGGCCCTCGTAGACGGATGCGTTCGAGACGGGCAGGCCGGTCAGCTCGGAGATCGCCGTCTGGTACTCGAACATGACCTGCAGGCCGCCCTGGGATATCTCGGGCTGGTAGGGCGTGTACGGCGTGAGGAACTCCGAACGCTCCGTCAGCATGTCGATCAACGCAGGTACGTAGTGGTCGTACATCCCGGCGCCGAGAAAGCTCAGCTCGTCTTCGGCGCTCGTGTTGCGCGCGGCAAGCTCGCGCAGGTGCGCGTAGACGTCCTGCTCGGTCTGCCCCTGCGGCAGGTCGAGCTCGCGGCCGAGCCGGACGGCCTCGGGGATCTGGCGCTCGAAGATCTCTTGCACCGAGGAGACGCCGATCGCGTCGAGCATCGCGTCGAGGTCCGCGGGTGTGATGGCGGTGTAGCGGCTCAAGGGACTGCGTTCAGCCTAGCCACCCAACGTGGCCGCATAGGCGCTCGCGTCGAGCAGCGCCTCGCGCTCGCCGGGATCGGCGAGGCGCACCTTGACGAGCCAGCCGGCGCCGTAGGGGTCCTCATTGATCGCCTGCGGGTTGTCGGCGAGCGCGTCGTTGACCTCGACGATCTCGCCTGAGAGCGGCGCGATCACGTCCGAGACGGCCTTGACGGACTCGACCTCGGCATACGGTGCGTCCTTCTTCACGCTCGTGCCGACGGCAGGCAGGTCGAAGAAGACGACCTCGCCGAGCGAGTCCTGCGCGTACCAGGTGATCCCGAGCGTCGCGAGCTCAGGCTCGGCGGCGTCGATCCGCGCCCAGTCGTGCTCGGGGTGGTAGAGGAGGTCCTCCGGATAGCTTGCCTCGGCCATTCACGAGCCCTTTCGGTAGAGCGGCTTCTGCTTGACGACGGCGCGGCGCATCTTGCCACGAACGTCGATCTTGAGGCCGGTGCCGACGGCGGCGCGCTCGGCGGGCACGTAGGCCATGCCGATGCCGACGCCGAGGCTCGGCGACATCGTCCCGCTCGTCACCTCGCCGCCGCCGACGACGGCGTTGCCCTGGCGTGCGATGCCGGGGCCGTCGATCTCGAACGCGACGAGCTTCTCTGCGGGTCCCGCCTCGCGCACGGCTCGCACGGCCTCGGAGCCGATGAAGTTCGTGTCCTCCTTGCAGCACCAGCCGAGGCCGGCTTCGATCGGCCCGCGCTCGGTCGAGAGATCGTTGCCGTAGAGGTGAAAGCAGACCTCGAGGCGCAGCGTGTCGCGCGCGGCGAGGCCGACCGGCGTCGCGCCGCGGCGCACGAGCTCGTCCCACAGCTCGCCGGCGCTCTCCGGGTCACAGAGCAGCTCGATGCCGTCCTCGCCGGTGTAGCCGGTGCCGCAGACGAGCACGTCGTGGCCGGCGAGACGCCGCGTCGCGGCGTGCATTCGTGCCGGCAGCGGCGCGTCGGAGATCGCCTGCACGATCCCGCGCGCCTGCGGCCCCTGCACGGCGAGCATCGCGTAGGCGTCGATCCGGTCGGCGACGTCAGCTTCGGGGAAGTCCTGCGCGGCGGCGAGGAACGCTTCGAGGTCGCGCTCGTGGTTCGCCGCGTTCGTGACCGTCAGATAGCGATCCGTGTCTAGCCGGTACGTGAACAGGTCGTCGAGCACGCCGCCGTCCTCGCGGCAGAGCACGCTGTACTGCGCGCCGCCGCCGTCGACGTCGAGCGCGATCTGCGCGACGTCGTTCGAGAGCAGGCGCTGCAGCAGCTCGAGCGCCTGCGGCCCGCTCGTTTCGATCTCGCCCATGTGCGAGACGTCGAAGATCCCGCACGACTCGCGCACGGCGCGATGCTCCGCACCGACACCCTCGTACTGCACCGGCATCTCCCAGCCCGCGAACTCAACCATCTTCGCGCCCGCCGCGACGTGGTTCTCGAACAGGGCCGTGCGGCGCAGGGTCTCGGGCACGGCCCGCAGGCTAGCGCTCAGAGCAGCCACAGCACTCAACGCGGTCCTCTCGGCAGCGGCACGGCGAGCTGCCGACAGATTTTGCGGACGACGACGAAGTCGATCTCGCGATGTCGCGGCACTACCGAGTAAGCGCCCCTTGGGCCGGTCCAGCGACTGTGGTTGCCGCCCTCGCTGGCCTGACGGCAGCCATGAGCGCGCAGATAGCGCTCGAGATCGCGACGCTTCACGCAGCGATCGTCAGATGCAGTACCTCTCGCTCACGCTGATCGTCCTCGGATCGCGGCTCGGGAGAGAGCATCACACGCAACGCGTCGATGACGTTCTCGCGAGCCTCGTCACGAGTCCGACCCTGGCTGAAGACGCCGGGGACCTCGGGAATCGAGACCACGATCCACCCATCCTCACCAGGCTCGTAGACGATCGTCAGATCAAGCTGCTCAGGCACAAAGGACACGATACCCCGTGATCCGACACGGATCGCCTGGCGGGACAGACCGATCAAGATCCTTCAGGCAGTCGCATACGCCTGCCTGAGACGGGTCGCATGCGACCCGTCCTCGAGGACGTACATGTACGTCCTCGCCAGCCGCACATGTGCGGCTGGAAGGATCGCGCATGCGCGATCCCGCCCTAAATCGAAGATCGTCGAGCGCCTAGCGCAGGAACGGCGGCACGTCGATGTCGTCGTCGGAGATCTCCAGCGTCGAGCGCTGGCGATCGTCGATCGACGGTTTGCGGTCGCGACCGCGCTCGCGGCTGTCGCGGCGCGCGCTGCGGCCTGGGCGATGGTCGAAGCCCGTGCCGATCACGGTCACGCGGACCTCGTCGGACATGCTCTCGTCGATCACCGCGCCGAAGATGATGTTCGCGTTCGGGTCGGCCGCGTTCTGGATCGTCTCGGCCGCGTCGTTGACCTCGAACAGGCCGAGATCCTTGCCGCCGGTGATGTTCAAGAGGATCCCCGTCGCGCCGTCGACCGACTCTTCGAGCAGCGGCGAGGAGATCGCCGCTTTCGCCGCGTCCGCCGCGCGCGTCTCGCCGCCGGCCGTGCCGATGCCCATCAGCGCCGAGCCCGCGTTCTGCATGATCGTGCGCACGTCTGCGAAGTCGAGGTTGATCAGGCCCGGGATCGTGATCAGGTCCGTGATGCCCTGCACGCCCTGGCGCAGCACGTTGTCGGCCTCGCGGAACGCGTCGAGCATCGACGTGCGCCGCTCGACGACGGCGAGCAGCTTCTCGTTCGGGATCACGATCAGCGTGTCGACGACTTCGCGCAGGCGCTCGATTCCCTCGGTCGCCTGGCGACCGCGCTGCGAGCCCTCGAACTCGAACGGGCGCGTGACGACGCCGACCGTCAGCGCGCCGATCTCGTTCTTCGCTATCTCCGCGATCACGGGCGCAGCGCCCGTCCCGGTGCCGCCGCCCTCGCCGGCCGTGACGAAGACCATGTCGGCGCCCTTCAGCGCCTCCTTGATGTCGTCGCGCGACTCCGACGCCGCGCCGAGGCCGACGTCCGGGTTCGCGCCCGCGCCGAGGCCCTTCGTCGACTCGTGGCCGATGTTCAGCTTGATGTCGGCGTCGCACATCGCGAGCGCCTGAGCGTCTGTGTTCGCGGCGATGAACTCGACGCCGCGCAACCCGGCGTCGACCATGCGGCTGACCGCGTTCGTGCCGCCGCCGCCGACGCCCACGACCTTGATCACTGCCAGATAGCTTCCGCTGCTCTCCATGATGGTTCTGTCCGAACCCTTCAGTAGAAAATTAGGGTTCGCAGCATACAAGCTGTCGAACCGCCGGGTTCTGCACGTTATGCAGGGAACTTCGCCCTGTCAACGACAGCGTCCACTTCCGCAACGTTCATTGCAGAACGGCGATCTCTCGACCAGCGCCTGAGAGTAGGTTTGGTTGTGCCTTCAACCTCAGGTTGAGGCTTAGATCATTTCCAACTGGCGGTCGGGGCCGTCATTCGTGCGTTTCGGTCGTGCCCGGACCGCTCGCTTCGGTGCTTTCAGCGCTCGTCGCTTCGCCTTCCGATTCGCTTTCGGCTTCGCCTCCAGACGCTTCGCCGCTCGCCGCTTCCGTCGAGGAGCCCGACTGCGGTTCGCTCGCGCCCGTCGCCGACTTCAGCCCTTCCGCGAGCGATTCGGCCGATTCCGAGTCGCTCGGCGTCGCCGAGGAGCCTTCCGCTTCGCCCGTCGCAGATGGCGGCGTCACGCCGGCCGCGAAGCCCGCCGCCGGGCGTTCCGGCGAGCGCACGTCGACGTAAGACGCGCCTGCCGAGCTCGCGTCCGCCAGCACCCGCGCGAGCGCGATCCACTTCGCGTGCGGCCGCGACGCATCGCCGAAGTACGCCAGCAGCCCACCGCGCATCGCGAGCGTCAGGCCCTTCGGCCCGTTGTAGGCGCGCTCGACGTCCTTCGCCAGCCGCGCCGGCGCCACGCCGAGCACCGTCAGGTCCGCGACGAGCGCCGGTTCGCGCACGCGCTCGCCCGGCGTCAGCTGCACCGAGCTCGTCAATGCCGGCAGCGCTTCGGAGGCGCGCGCCGTGCCGAGCACGACGCCGCTCGCCGAGACCGCCGCGTCGGCGCCACCAGGCGAGGCGAGCATCGCGACAGGCGGCTGTTCGACGACGCGGATGCTCAGACCATGCGGAAAGCTCGCGTGGACCTCGAGCGCGCCGACGACCGGATAGCTCGCGACGGCCGCGCGCAGCTTGCCGTGCTGCACGTCGAGCGTGCTCATCTGCCGTGCCGCGTTGGTCAACGCCGCTTCGATCGCGTGCGCATCGGCACCGTGCAGGCCGCTGACGCGCACGTGCTCGACCGACACGAACGACGAGTTGCGCAGCCACAGCCAGCCGCCTCCCAGCAGCGGCAGCGCCACAGCGAGCGCGATCGCCGCGATCCGTAGGCGCCTGCGTGCCCAGACGAACGACGTGCCGCGCGCCAACTGCTGCGCGGCGAGCGACGCCACGCGCCACAGCTGCTCGATCGTACGATCCAGCGGCGTCGCGCTGCCGGAGCGCGGGCGTGAGCGCGCGCCGCTGCTACGGCGCCGAGGCCGACTTGCGCTGCGTGAAGTTGAGCGAGTGAGGCTGCCGATTCCGAGCCGGCCGGCGAACGAGCGATCCATCGGCTTAGTCCTTCGATGCGCACCCGCGATTCCCTACACGCTCACCCTTGGCGTCGGCTGCAATTCGACCCACTCCTCGTAGGTATCCAGCAGAACCCTGAACGGATCCAGCCCAGCGAGACCCAAAAGACCGAACGCCCACGGCCACGGCTCGCAGAAGTAGACCGTCGGGCTCCACACGTGCCGGCCCGTGCCCTGATGCAACTCCAACTGGGTCCTCACGCCCCTTCCGGCGGCTCGCAATCCACCGATAACGATCTCGCTCTCGACCGACCCCGCGAGGTCTATTCCCGCGATCTCCGCGACGTGCCGGCCCATGCGGATCTCGCTCGCCCCGCTGTCGAGCAGGCAGGCCTGCGGAGCCAACTCCAGGCCCTCGACCACGAGATCGATGATCGGGCGCGGCCTTCCGGTGATCCCCGGCAGCCCCTGAAAGGCATGCCTCACAGTGGTGCCGCCCCGCCTACCTCGAAGTCCGTCGCGGGTACGCGGAACATGCTGTCGGCCCGCTGGCGGTTCGACGCTAGCCAGCCCACCACCACGTTCGGGTCTGCGTCAGCGAACAGGATGTCAGCGGCGCGCGTCGCGACCCACTGGCCCACGAATGGTTGCAGCGTCGCCGCGTCGGGTCGGCTCACAATCGCTACTCCGTCCGCCCCCCGGCGAACGGGACTCGTGACCGAGGGATCGACGTAGTCTTCGCGAACGCCCGCGTCCTCGATCAACGCTTGGCGAGGCTGGCGACCCGCGACGAAGCCGAGACCCATGAGGATGCGCCGCGCCTGATGGGTCGTGAAGTCCGCGCGATCGATCCCCGTCAAGTCGCCGATGACCTGCTTCGGCGGGTAGCGCCGTCCGCCCATGACTACGTAGTGGCTCGTGATCGCCTCTGGGATCACGTCGCGCATCCGCGACTCGACTTCCTCTCGCTCCCACTCGAATCGCTGTCCTGCGACCGTCACGACCCTGCGCGATGAAACACGCACGTTGTCGACCTCCCATATTTCTCTGTTTCGTATTTCCTGTGGAAAGTAGCATGTGCATCGAACATCCCGCAGCAGCCCGCGCTACCACGGAAAGCGCACCTCACCGAGCGTCTGCACCTCCGGCTCGAGCTCGACACCGAAGCGCTCGAGCACGCGCCGGCGGCCTTCGGCCATCACCGCGAGCACGTCCGCCGTGCTCGCGTTGCCCGTGTTCTCGATGAAGTTCGCGTGCTTCGGTGAGAAGCGCGCGCCGCCGGCCGAGAAGCCGTTGCACTCGGCCTCCGCGAGCAGCAGCCCCGCGCTGCGACCCGCCGCGCGCGGATCGTCCGGGTTCTTGAACGTCGAGCCGAACGTCTTGATCCCCTGCGGCTGCGCTTCGTGGCGGCGCGCGCGCATCTGCGCGAGCGTCGCCGCGACGATGGCTGGATCCGAGTTCTGAAGCCAAAAAGCGGCTCGCGTGACGATCTCACCCGGCGCGATGTTCGAGCGACGGTAGGCGAAGCCGAGCTGCTCCGGAGCGCGGCGCTCGCGCCCGGTCGCCGTGACGAGCTCGACCCACTCGAGCGCGCGCGCCAGCTCGCCGCCGTACGCGTTCGCGTTCATCCGCACCGCGCCGCCGACCGTGCCCGGGATGTTCACGCCGAACTCGATCCCCGAAAGCCCCGCACGCGCCGCCGCCGCGGCGACCGCCGGCAGCCGCGCGCCGCCGCCACAGAGGATCCGTGAGCCCTCGCGCACGATCTGCGCGAGCTCGCCGTCGAGCTTCAGCACGAGCCCCCTGACGCCGTCGTCGGCGATCAGCAGGTTCGAGCCCGAGCCGACGACGCTCACCGCGATGCCCGCGCTGTCCGCCCAAGCGAGCAGCTCGGTCAGCTGGCGCTCGCTGCCCGCTCGCGCGAAGAACTCCGCCGAGCCGCCCGTGCGGACCGTCGACAGCCGTGCGATCGGCACGTCGCGGCCGACCGCATCCGGTGGTGGCGGAAACCCTTGCGAACCTTCGCTTGCGCCGCTCACGAGGCCACCAGCCTGCGTGCGAGCGCATCGACGCTGCCCGCGCCCATTACCAGGCAGACGTCGCCTTCGCCGAGCAGACCGTCGAGCACGCTCGCGGCCGCGTCGAAGCCCGGCAGCCAGTAGACCGCCCTGCCGGCCGCCTCGTCGGCCGTCGCCTCCGCGATCAGCAGCCCGCTGACGCCCGGATGGTCCTCCGCGCGCTCGCGCGCCGGATAGACGTCGAGCACGACGACGACGTCCGCGCGCGCGAGCGCCTTGCCGAACTCGCGCGCGAGCAGCGCCGTGCGCGAGTAGAGGTGTGGCTGGAACACCGCCACGAGACGCTCGTGCGCGAGCGTGCGCGCCGCGTCGAGCGTCGCCGCGACCTCCGTCGGGTGGTGCGCGTAGTCGTCATACACAAGCGCTCCGCGTGCGCTCTTGCCGACCAGCTGAAAGCGCCTGCCCGCGCCGCGGAAGTCCGCGAGGCCCGCGATCGCACCCGCGATGTCCGCGCCCGCGAGCCGCGCCGCCTCGAGCGCCGCCGCCGCGTCGAGCGCGTTGTGCGCGCCCGGGACCGCGAGACGGACGCGCTCGGAGCGCCAGTCGAAGCTCGAGCCGTCGCTCAGCAGCATCGGCGAGCGCACGTCGAACGCGACGACCTCCACCCCGCCCGCCGCGGGCATCAGCGCGAGCAGCTCCGCGCGCTCCCAGACGACAACCGCACCCGTCGCGAGCGCCGCGAACGCACGAAACGCCTCTTGTAGCTCGGCGAGCGAGGAGAACGTCGCGTGGTGGTCGAGCTCGACGTTCGTCAGCACCGCGATCTCGACGCTCAGGCTGAGCATCGAGCGGTCCGACTCGTCCGCCTCGACGACGAGCCACTCGCCATCGCTCCAGTGCGCATTCGCCAGACCCCCGCCGACCGGCGCGCCGACGAGCCAGCCGGGATCCATGCCGGCCGCGCGCAGCGCGTGGACGGCCATCGACGACGTCGTCGTCTTCCCATGCGTGCCCGCGACCGCGATCGTGCGACGCAGCGCGCTCAGCTCGCCGAGCAGCTCCGCGCGCGGGCGCTCCGGCACGCCACGCTCGCGCGCCGCCGCGCGCTCGACGTTCTCCGCCGGCACCGCCGAGGAGTAGACGAGCTCGACGTCCTCGCCCGCCGGGACGTTCTCCGGGGCGTGGCCGATGCTCGCGCGCAGCACGCCGTCGGCCCGCAAGCGCTCGAGGTACGGGCCGTCGGCGCCGTCAGAGCCGCTGACCGTCGCACCGAGCGCGTGCGCAGCCCGCGCGTACGCGCTCATCCCTGCGCCGCCCACGCCGACGAAGTGCAGGCGCCGACCCTCCCACGGGCGCTCGCCCGCGTTCATCGGCGCGCGACCTCGAGCAGCTCGTGCGCGACCTCGCGCGCCGCCTCCGGGCGCGCCAGGCGCCGCGATGCAGCAGCCATCGCCGTGAGCGCCGTGCGATCCGCGAGCAGCTCCGCGACCGCGCGCGCCAGCGTCGCGCTCGTCAGCTCGCCGTCGGCGATCACGACCGCCGCGCCTGCCTCCGCCATCCAGCGCGCGTTCGCGCTCTGATGGTCGCCCGCCGCGTGCGGGTACGGCACGAGGATCGCCGGCACGCCGTGCGCCGCGATCTCGAAGACCGAGCCGCCCGAGCGCGCGACCGCCAGGTCCGCCGCGGCGAGCGCGTCCGCGAAGTCGTCTTCGCGCAGGTACTCGCGCAGGTCATAGCCAGGCGGCAGCGTGCGCGCGCTGAGCTCCGGGAAGTCGCGCGTGCCCGCGATGTGCAGCACGCGGAACGAGCCGCTGCCGCTGAACGCCTCCGCCGCTGCGTGGTTGATCGAGCGCGCGCCGAGCGAGCCGCCGAAGACGAGCACGCACGTCTCCTCCGCGCCGATCCCGAGGCGCTCGCGCGCACCGCGCGGGTCGTGCGCCGGCGCCGGCACCGGCCTGCCCGTGACGCGGTAGCGCCCGCCCTCGCGTCCGCTCAGCGGAAACGCAAGGCAGACGCGCCGCGCGAACGGCGCGAGCAGCCGGTTCGTCAGGCCCAGATGGCTGTCCGCCTCCGTCAGCACGACCGGGATGCGCAGCGTCAGCGCCGCGAGCGCGACCGGCCCCGCGACGTAGCCGCCGCCGCCCATCACCGCGTCAGGACCGATCTCGCGCAGCAGCTTGCGCGCGCGCGGCAGCGCGAGCGCCGCGCGCACGAGCGCCCGCAGCGCGCGCAGCGGGTTCGAGCGGCTCAGCCCTTCGACGGCGATCGCGTGCAGCGGGAAGCCCGCCGCAGGCACGAGCCGCGCCTCGGCGCGCCCCGCGCCGATGAACTCGACCTCGGCGCCGTCAGCCCGCAGCGCGGCGGCCACCGCGAGCGCCGGCACGACGTGCCCCGCCGTCCCGCCGGCCGCGATCACGATCTTCTTCGTCGCTGTCACGGCCCCATCGTGCCGCTTCGCGCCCGCGCGCGTCGGCCGAGCGCTTGCTCGTGCCCGGCACGGCCCGGACATGCGCCGTGCCGCCGGAGGCGACGTTCAGCAGCAGCCCCATCGCCGCGAGCATCACGATCAGGCTGCTCGAGCCGTAGGAGACGAACGGCAACGGCACGCCCGTCAGCGGCGCGAGGCCGAGCACCGCGAAGACGTTGAGCAGTGCCTGCGAGACGATCAGCGAGGTCATCCCGACCGCGATCAGCGCGCTTTGCAGGCTGCGCGCGCCCTTCGCCGCGCGCAGGCCGCCGTAGGCGATCAGCCCGTAGAGGAACAGCAGCGCGCAGACGCCCGCCGCGCCGAGCTCCTCCGCGATCACCGCGAGGATGAAGTCCGTCGGCGCCTCCGGCAGGTAGAAGATCTTCTGCACCGACTGTCCCGGCCCGACGCCGAAGACGCCGCCCGAGCCGATCGCGATCTGGCCCTGGACCGCCTGGAAGCCGCTGCCCGACGCGTGCGCCCACGGGTCGAGGAACGACGTCAGTCGCGCCCGCGCATACGGTTTGACGAGCGCGTAGAGCACGACCGCGAAGAACGCCGCGCCGCAGACGATCGCGAGATTGCGCATCGGGATGCCCGTCGCGAGCAGCAGCGAGATCGTCGTGAACGCGATCACCATCGCCGTGCCGAGGTCCGGCTGCGTGACGACGAGCAGGATCGCCGCGCCGACGACGAGCAGCAGCGGTTTGAGCAGATCGTGCAGGTCGTGCACGCGCTGCGGGCGCTTCGCGAGCAGCGTCGCCCCGTAGAGGACTAGCGCGAGCTTCATCAGCTCCGAAGGCTGGAACTGCAGCGGGCCCGGCCCGAGCCAGCGCCGCGCGCCGTTGACGCTGACGCCGACGTGCGGGATGTGCACGGCGAGCACGAGCACGAACGAGACCGCCAGCAGCGGCCCCGTCAGCGCCTGCACTTTCGCGACGCCGTCGCGCGCGAGCACGCGCATCAGCACGAGTCCGATCGTGCCGTAGACGAGGTACTTGACCAGGTAGCCGCTGCCCGTGCCGCCGCTCTGCAGCAGCGATGTCGCCGAGGAGGCGCTGTAGACCATCACCGCGCCAAACGCCAGCAGGCACAGCGTCGCCGTGATCAGGATGCGCTGCTCCAGCGGCTGGCGGCTCGCCGCGCTCGCCATCGCCTTCGCGCCCTTGCGCTTGCTCGGCGCCCGCGCGCCTTTAGAGGAAGCTCCGCGCCGTGCTGAGGCTGATGGCATCCCCGCTGACTTCGCTGCTTGCGCCCCTAACCCTGCAATTTTTCGACCAGCTCGCGAAATCGTGCTCCGCGAGCCTCGAAATCGGCGAATTGGTCGAAGCTCGCGCAGGCCGGCGAGAGCAGCACGACCGGGCCCGAGCGCCCCGCCGGATCGAGCGCTTCGGGGTCGCTCGCCACCGCGTTCGCGGCTGTCGCGAGCGCTCGCTCGAGGTTCTCGCACTCGCAAACCGGCGGTCCGATGTTCTGCAGCGCCGCCGCGATCGCCGGCGCGTCCTCGCCGATCAGGTAGACACCCGCGCACGTCCGCTGCACGGCCTCGCGCAGCGGCGCGAAGCTCTGGCCCTTGCCCTGGCCGCCTGCGATCAGGTGCACGCTGCGCCCAGCAAACGCGTCGAGCGCGACGAGCGTGCTCGCGACGTTCGTCGCCTTCGAGTCGTTCACGTACAGCGCGCCGCCGATCTCCGCGACCTCCTCGAGCCGGTGCGCGACGCCCGCGAAGCTGCGCAGGCCCGCACGCACCGCGACGGCGTCGATCCCGCGCGCGAGGCAGACCGCCGCCGCGGCCATCGTGTTCTCGACGTTGTGGCGCCCGCGCAGGCGCAGCTCGCTCAGCGCGATCAGCCCGCGGCCTTGCCACCACAGCTCGCCGTCGAGCTCGAACAGCGCCGCCGAGGGGTCCCAGCCGAAGTCGACGCGGCGTGCCGCGCCCGGGATCGCATCGGCGCCCGGCGTTTCCGCGGTCCCTGTCGCGGCGGGCGCCGCGCCGTGCGACGAGCTTGCCCACGCGAGCCGCTCGAGCAGGTCGCTCGGCAGCACCGCGACGTCCTCCGGCGACTGGCGCGCGAACGCTTCGAGCTTCGCCGCGGCGTACGCCGCGAGCGTCCCGTGACGGTCCAGGTGATCGGGCGTGATGTTGAGCAGCACCGCCGCCTCCGGCGCGAACTCGACCGTGTCCTCGAGCTGGAACGACGACGCCTCGCAGACGACCGTCGTCGCTGCGTCGAGCGAGCCGACCAGCGAGCTGAGCGCCGTGCCGACGTTTCCCGCGACCGCGACCGGCAGGCCCGCCTCGCGGTAGATGTGCCCGATCAGCTCGACCGTCGTCGTCTTGCCGTTCGTGCCCGTGACCGCGACGAACTCGTTCTCGATCAGCCGCCACGCGAGCTCGAGCTCGCCGATCACCGGAATGCCGCGCTCGCGCGCCGCCTTGACGACCGCTGCCTGGGCCGGGACGCCCGGGCTCTTCACGAGCGCTCCGATGCGGTCGAGCAACGCGACCCCAGCTGAATCATCCAAATAAATCTCCACCCCGGCAGCCCGCAACGCCGCGGCCCCCTGCGGCGCACCGGCGTCGAGCCCGACGACCTCCTCTCCGCGCTCGAGCAGCGCGAGCGCCGCCGCGACACCCGAGCGCGCCAGGCCGACGACCAGGTACGGGCCGGCCGGGATCTCCGCGCGCGGCATGCCTAGCCGATGCTCTGCCGGTAGATCGTGAAGCCGATCGCGCAGCAGATCGCCGCGACGATCCAGAAGCGCAGGATGATCTTCGTCTCAGACCACGCGCGCAGCTCGAAGTGATGGTGAATCGGCGCCATCAGGAAGACGCGTTTTCGCGTCGTCTGGAAGGAGATCACCTGGATCGCGACCGACAGCGCCTCGATCACGAAGATGCCGCCGAGCAGCACGAGCAGCAGCTCCGTCTTCGTCATCACCGCGAGGCCCGCGATCGCGCCGCCGAGCCCGAGCGAGCCCGTATCGCCCATGAAGATCGTCGCCGGGAACGCGTTGAACCAGAGGAAGCCGACGCAGCCGCCGACGAGGCAGCCCGCGATCATCGCCAGATCGTCCTCGCCCGTGATGAACGTGATCCCGATGTACGCGAGCAGCACGATCGCCGCGCAGCCCGCCGCGAGGCCGTCGAGGCCGTCCGTCAGGTTCACGCCGCTCGTCGTCCCCGCGACGACGAAGTAGATCAGCAGCGGATACGCCCAGCCGAGATCGACCTGGTAGTCGACGAAGCGCAACCTCAGCGTCGGAGCGAGGTGCGCCTGGTAGCGCGCGATGTACCACAGCCCCAGCGAGATCGCGATCGTCACGATCAGCTTCGTGCGCCCGCGCAGGCCGAGCGAGCGGCGCCGCACGAGCTTGATGTAGTCGTCCGCGAAGCCGAGCAGCGCGCACGCGATCATCGCGCCGAACACGCCGACCGAGCGCCAGTCGTAGTCCGTCAGGATCAGGAACGGCACGCTGATCGCGAGGAAGATGATCACGCCGCCCATCGTCGGCGTGCCCGCCTTCTCGTGATGCCCCTCCGGCCCGTCCTCGCGAATCTGCTGGCCGAACTCGCGCGCGCGCAGGAACTCGATGAACTTCGGGCTGAGGAACAGGCAGATGAGCAGCGCAGCCGTGCCGCCGAACAGGATCCGCCCCATCAGCCCACCGGCCGCTCGCGCGGCTCCTCGCGCCGCTCTGCGAGCAGCTCCGCGACGCGCTCCAGGCCGACCCCGCGCGAGCCCTTGACGAGCACCGTGTCGCCCTCGCGCAGCAGCGTCGCGAGCCGCTCCGCGGCGGCCTCCGCGTCGGCGACGGCGTAGGACTCGCCCTCGAACTCGACACGCATCTCGGCCGCGAGCGCGCCGACGCTGAGCAGCACGTCCACCCCGCGATCGGCCGCGTAGAGCCCAATTTCGCGATGCAGCCGCGGCGACTCCGGCCCCAGCTCGAGCATGTCGCCGAGGACCGCCACACGCCTTGCCGGCGCAGTCTCGCTGAGGTCCTCGATCGCCGCGCGCATCGACATCGGGTTGGCGTTGTAGCAGTCGTTGATCAGCACGACGCCGTCCGCCAGCTCGAGGCGTTCGCCGCGCATCGCCGAGAAGCGCACGTGCAGCGGCCCATGCGGATCGACGCCGAGCGCGAGCGACGCCGCGAGCGACGCCAGCAGGTTGCGCAGGTTGTGCGCCTGGCCGAACGACGGCTGCAGCTCGAACTCGCGCCCATGCGCCCGAATCAGAACCCTTCCATCGGACAGCACCTGCTCGAGCACCACATCCGCGCGCTCGCCGAACGTGATCGTTTTCAGATCCGCGCGCAGATGTGGCGCGAGCAGCGGATCGTCGACCGGCACGACGACGGTGCTTCCCGCCGCCATTCCGGCGATCAGCTCGGCCTTCGCCGCCGCGATCGCCTCGAGCGAGCCGAGCAGCTCGAGGTGCACCGGCCCGACGTTGACGATCACGCCCACGTCCGGCTCGGCGATCGCCGTCAGCTCGGCGATCTGGCCCGGCCCGCGCATCGCCATCTCGAGCACGAGCACCTCCGTGTCCGGCGGTGCAGCGAGCAGCGCCAGCGGCAGGCCGATCTCCGTGTTGTAGTTCTCCGGGCTCGAAACCGTCCGCCGCTCGCTGCCGAGCAGCGCCGCGAGAATGTCCTTCGTCGAAGTCTTGCCCGTCGAGCCCGTGATGCCGACGACCTTCGCGCCACTCGCGCCGAGCTCGCGCCGCCATGCGCCCGCCAGCGCCTGCAAGGCAGCGAGCGGGTCCTCGTGCGCGAGGATCGCGCCCGCGCCCGGCGCCTGCTCGGCGCCCGCGAGCACCGCCGCCGCGTGCTCGGCGCCGACGAGCACGCCCCACGCTCCCGCCTGCAGCGCCTCGACCGCGTGCTCGCCGCCGTCGACGCTCTGACCGCGCAAGCCGACGAACAAGTCCCCCGCGCCGACGACGCGCGAGTCGATCACAGCCCGGCTCGCGCCCGGGCCGGCGCCGCTGTCGGCGCTCACCGCCGGAGACGACGAGGGCGTGCGCGGGCCGACGATGCTCGCGCCCGCCGCCGCCGCGACGCGCTCGACGTCCCATGTCCTCATCCGCGCGGCACCCGAAGCGCCGCCGTCGCGGCTGCTGCGCTCATCGCCGTCTCCCGCGCACGCGCAGCGCCTTGCGCGCGACCGTCGCGTCGTCGAACGGGAGCTTGCGCCCGCCGGCGAACTCCTGGCCCTGCTCGTGGCCCTTGCCCGCGATCACGAGCACGTCGCCGGGCTGAGACTGCGCGATCGCCTCGTCGATCGCGACAGCCCGATCTGCGATCGAGCGAACCGGCGGCGGCCCGGCGGCGGCATCCCGCTCGCTCGGACCATTCGCCGCCTCGGCGACCGGCGCGACTGGGGTCGTGCCGACCACGCGCGCGACGCCGGCCATGATCTCGGCGATGATCTGCTCCGGCTCCTCCGAGCGCGGGTTGTCCGAGGTCACGATCGTCACGTCGGCGAGACGCGCCGCGATCTCGCCCATCAGCGGGCGCTTGCCGCGATCGCGATCGCCGCCGGCGCCGAACACGCAGACGACGCGGCCGCCAGCGCCGTTGCGCGCCGCGATCAGCTCGCGTGCGGCGTCGAGCACGTTCTCGAGCGAGTCCGGCGTGTGCGCGTAGTCGACGAGCACCGCGAAGTCCTGCCCCTCGTCGACCGGCTCGAAGCGACCCGGAACGTGGACGCCGCGCTCGAGCGCCGCGACGAGCGTGTCGAGCTCGGCGCCGAGCTCGTGCGCCGCCGCGAGCGCGCCGAGGGCGTTCGCGACGTTGAAGCGGCCCGGCATCGGCAGGCGCACGGCGCGCTCTGCGCCGCGCGGCGCGTGCAGCGTGAACGAGCAGCCCGCGAAGTCGCAGCTGAGCTCCGTCGCGCTGTAGTCTGCCGGCGATTCCACGGCGAACGCCTTCACGCCTGGGAGCTCCTGCGCCAGGCGACGGCCGTATGGATCGCCGACGTTGACAATGCTCACGCCCGGCGCATTCGGTGCGAACAGCAGGCGCTTGGCCTGGAAGTAGTCCTCCATCGTGTCGTGGAAGTCGAGATGGTCCTGCGTCAGGTTCGTGAACACCGCCGCCGCGAAGTGCGTCGCGTCCGTGCGCCCGAGCTCGAGCGCGTGTGAGGAGACCTCGATCGCGCACGCGCGGTCGCCGCCGTCGAGCATCGCGCGAAAGTCCGCCTGCAGGTCGATCGCCTCCGGCGTCGTGCGCGTCACAGCGCGCTCCTGGCCGCCGACGAGCGACTTGACCGTGCCGAGCAGCCCGCACTGCTCGCCGCTCGCTTCGAGCAGCGCCTGCAGCAGGTATGCCGTCGTCGTCTTGCCGTTCGTGCCCGTGATGCCGACGACGCGCAGCTCCGCCGTCGGATCGCCGTAGAAGCGCGCCGCGAGCGGCGCCATCGCGGCCCGCGCCGAGTCGACGAGGACTTCCGGAATGCCTAGTCCGAGCCGGCGCTCGACGACGAGCGCCGCGGCTCCGTTCGCGAGCGCCTGTGGCGCGAAGTCGTGACCGTCGCTCTGAAAGCCCGACACACAGAAGAACAGCTCGCCGCCTTCGACGGCGCGGCTGTCGTAGGCGAGCCCCGTGATCTCCGTTGCCCCGTCTGTGCCGAGCCCACCGGCGGCGTCATGGGCTGGGCCGGCGGTCAACTCGTCGAGCCTCATCGGGCGGATGCTATCCCGGCGGGATGCGCAAGTACGGGAGCGCGAAGCTCATGATCTGGCCGAAGGCCGGCGCCGCGACGGTTCCGCCGAAGATCGAGCCCGACTGCGGTTCGTCGACGATCACCGCGGTCAGCAGCTTCGGGTTCTTCGCGGGCGCGAAGCCCATGAACGACGCGACGTAGCGGCTTTTCGAGTATTCGCCGGTCGACTCGTCGACCTTGCTCGCCGTGCCCGTCTTGCCCGCCAGCTGATAGCCCGGGATCGAGACCTCGCTCGCCGTGCCGCCGGGCGCGAGCACGCCCTCGAGCATCTGCCGCAGCGACGCCGCCGTCTGGCTCGAGATAACGCGATGCCCAGCCGGCTCGGGCGCGGCCTGTCCGCCGACCGACTCGACGATGTGCGGCGGGCGCAAGATGCCGCCGTTGGCGATCGCCGAGTAAGCGCTTGCCATCTGCAGCGGCGTGACGAGCTGGCCCTGCCCGATCGGCAGGTTGCCCATCGAGGAGCCCGAGTAGTGGCTGACCGGCAGCACCTGGCCGATTTCCTCACCGGGAAGCTCGACCCCCGTGCGCTTGCCGAAGCCGAACTTCGTCACCCAGCTGGAGAAGTCCTTCGCGCCCTCGAGCGCACCGATCTTGATCGCGCCGACGTTGCTCGACTGCGCGAGGATCTGCGCCGTCGTCAGCGACTCCGTCGCGTGTTCGGTGTCGTCGTGGATCGTGCGATCCGCGACCTGGATCTGGTCGGGGATTTCGAAGCTGGTCGTCGGCGTCACGAGACCCTGCTGCAGCGCCCCTGCAACCGTCACGGCCTTGAACGTCGAGCCCGGTTCGTAGTCGAAGCTGACCGCGCGGTTCTGCAGGTCTTCAGGCGATGACGCGCTCGGGTCGTTCGCATTGACCTGCGGCCAGTTCGCCATCGCGAGGATCGCGCCGCTGCGCGGATCCATCACGATTGCCGTCGCGTCTTTCGGGCTGAACACCTTGCCGACCGCGCCGAGCACGTCTTCGGTGCGCTGCTGGATGTTCGCGTCGAGCGTCAGCGAGATCGGCGCGCCGGCGACCTCTGGATGCGTTTCGTTGATCGAGACCGGCTGACCGATCGCGTCGCTGACGACGTGACGCTGACCCGCGTGACCGTGCAGCAGCGCGTTGCGCGAGTACTCAAGGCCCGACAGCCCGTTGCCTTCGGTGCCGACGACGCCGAGCACCTGCGCCGCGAGGTCGCCGCGCGGGTAGACGCGGTGCATCACCGGCGCACCGTCGATCCCGGCGATCTTCAGCGCCATAACGGCATGCGCCTGCTTGGCCGGGAGCGCGCGCTTGAGGTAGACGAAGCCGCTGCGCTCGGAGAGATCGCGCAGCAGCTGCGGTTGCGCCACGCCGAGCAGCGGTGCGAGCTTCTGCGCCGCCGCGAGCGGTTCCTTGACGAGATACGGCGTCGCCGAGATGTCCTGCGCCGGCTCTGAGACCGCGAGGTCGATGCCGTTGCGATCGGTGATCGCGCCGCGCTGCGCCGGCACGACTTCGGCCGTCAGCTGCTGCGTCGCCGCCGCTTTGCGCAGGCTGCCGCCCTTCAGCGCCGCAAGGTAGAGCGTGCGCCCGCAGGCGAGCACGAGCAAGATGAAGAACAGTCCGAACAGCCCGCCGATCCGCCGCTGGACGAGGGTCAACGGCTCATCCTTCGCCCGAGCCGGCCGAGATGCCGCCCGACGGTTCGGCTTCGCTTGCGGTTGCGCTCGAGCTTTCGGCTTCGCCGCTTGGCGCTTCGCTCGACGAGGTTTCTTCAGAGCTCGCCGTCGATGACGCTTCTGCTTCGCTCGAAGATTCACTCGAGGATTCGCCCGACGCGGCCGTCGAGCTGGATTCGCTCGCTTCCGATTCGGCCGGCGCGCCGGCTTCGCTCGCCTGCGATTCGCTCGCTGCAGCCGCGGCGCTCGCTTCGCGTTCTTGTACGGCCGCACGCGCGGCGCTGCTCAGCGCCGCCGTCGCCTTGGCGATGTCGCCGTGCGCGTTCGCCGAGAGGAAGTGCAGCGAGCCGCTCGGCGCGAACGCCATGCCCAAGTGCCCTGCCTGCGCCTCGACGCGCGTCCCGGCCGCCAGTTCGGAGTTTTCGATGCTCAGCGCCGTGTTCGTCCGTTGCAGCAATGCCTCGTGCTCGAGCGCGCGGCCGATGCCGCCGTTCAGCTTCAGCAGGCCCAGCTGCAGCGTGACGATGCCGATCAGCGCGAACGCGACGATGCCGATCCACGCGCGCCCGCGGATCAGGCGGTCGAACAGGCGATGCCCGGCGACGGCCTCGAGTGCGCCGACGAGCCCGAGGACCAGACCCGCGTCGGCGCCCGCCGTGCGCTCGGCCGGGCGAGCCTGGGCCGGGCGGCGCGCCGGGCCCGAAACGCGCCGCGGGCCGCGCGGCGCCGCCGGGCGGCGCGGGCGAACCGCCGGTGCCGTGGACGCTGCTGCTGCCGCCGGCGGCGTCATGACGCGCTCCACTCGTCGCTCAGCTTCGTCGCCGCGCGAAGCCTTGCCGAGGACGCACGCGGATTGCTCGCGACCTCATCCGCCGAGGGCACGATCGAGCGGCGCGAGAGCAGCGCCGCCTCGGGCTCGCGCCCGCACGCGCAAACGGGGAGATCCGGTGGGCAGATGCATCCCTGCGCACGGGCGCCGAAGAAGCGCTTGACGCGCCGGTCCTCGAGCGAATGAAACGAGATCGCCGCAAGGACGCCGCCGTCGCGCAACAGCCGCCACGCCAGCGGCAGCGCGCTATCGAGCTGTCCGAGCTCGTCGTTGACAGCGATCCGCAGCGCCTGGAAGGAGCGCTTTGCCGGGTGCCCGCCGGCGAAGCGCGCCGGTGCGGGGATCGCCGAGTTGATCGCCTCGACGAGCTCATGCGTCGTCTCGATCGGAGCCGCCGCACGGCGCCGGACGATCGCGCGTGCGATCGCGCCCGCGTGACGCTCCTCGCCAAAGTCGCGCAGCGTCCGCGCCAGACGGCGCTCGTCCCACTCGGCGACGAGCTCGCGCGCGCTCAGCTCCTGCTCAGGGTCCATCCGCATGTCGAGCGGCGCGTCGTAGGAATAGGAGAAGCCGCGCTCGCGCGCGTCGATCTGCATCGAAGACATACCCAGGTCGAAGTACGCCGCATCCGCGCGGACACCTTCGCCGGCGAGCAGCTCGAGCGCCTCGGCGTAACCGGCGCGGATGAAGCGCAGCGAGCACTCGACGTCAGCCGCGAGGCGCTCGAAGCGCGCTTCGGCGAGCGGATCGCGGTCGATCGCGATCAGCGTCCCGCCGGCGCCAAGCCGCTCGGCTACGAGCCGCGCGTGACCGCCGTCGCCGAACGTGCAGTCGATCGCCGTCTGACCAGGCTGCACGTCGAGCAGCTCGAGCAGCTCGCCCGCGAGCACTGCCGTGTGGCTGTACGGACCGTCCGGCGCGCCGGCGTGCGGTGAATCGCGCCGCGCGAGCGCTCGCGCGGCCGCGGATGGCCGCCCGCGTGCAGGGCGGCGCTGTGAACGTTTCATCTCAAGCAGTGTCGTCGACATGAGCCGTGATCTCGGCGACGCCGCTGAGCAGCGTCGATCGGTGGTCGTTCCAGCCGTCCTTGCTCCAAAGCTCCAGGCGGTCGCCGACGCCGACGACGACGACCTCCTTCTGCAGCTTCGCGTGCTCGCCGAGGAAGCCCGGGATCATGATCCGCCCGGCCGCGTCGAGGTCTGCGTCTTGCGAGCTGCCGTAGAAGAAGCGCTCGAGCTCGGCCAGGCGCGGCGAGAGCGGCGGCAGCTCGGCCAGCGCGCGGCGGCTGTAGCGCTCGTACTCCTCCGGGTGCCACACGCCGACGCACGGCTTCTGGTCGACGGGCATCGCCAAGACGACGCCCTCCGCGAGCGCGGCCCGATAGCGAGCCGGAACCGTGAGGCGGTTCTTCGCGTCGAGCGTATGGTCGAACGTGCCACGGAAAGGGACCACAGATTGAGCTCCAAATTGATTACCGAGCCGAGGTGGAGGAGTGGGAGGAGCCCCTCCACCCCGGCTCGCTGCCGCGAACATATCCCACTTCCCCCCACATCGCAACCCTAATTGCACATTTTCTCCCACTCAATAGCTTCTGCGCCACCCGCGAACGCAAAACGCCTGCTAGTCGGCGGTTTTCCGGCGGGGCCCGGGCTGGCCTCGAATCGAGCAGTTCGTGCAACCACGCCTGCAGCAGCGTCTGGTGGTCGCGGTCTTGCAGCAACCGTGCGGCGCACCGCCTGCAGCCGCCCGCATGTCGTCCTCGACAGGGACCGGTGAGCGCGTCTCGGCGCCCACTCCAGCCGCTACGATCGCCCGCGATGGCGGTCGAACCCACGGTCAGTCCGCGCACGGCGAACGTTGCCGTTGGCGCGGAGCGTGCGGCTCCGGCGCGGGCGCTTCGCTCGCGCTTGGCCGGACGTCTCGCCTCGCCTTACCTCGCAGCAGCGCTCGCGGCGATCGCGCTCGCCGGCGCCGGCTGCGGCTCGAGCCCGACGGGCACCTCGATCGACCCCGCTGACGCCGTCCCCGCCTCGGCCGCCGTCTACGCAGGTGCCGTCGTGCGCCCGGAAGGCTCGCTGCAGGCCGCGGCCCGCGCATCCGGCCGCGCGCTGACCCACCAGGCCGACCCCTATCTGCGTCTGCTCGGCGCGCTGCAGACGCCCGGCGCGCCGGCGCCGAACTTCGACCACGACGTCGCCCCGTGGCTCGGTCCTCGCGCGGGCGTCTTCCTCAACGCCGGCGGCAGCGACGGCGAAGCGGCCGTCGCGCGACTCCTGGCGCTCGTCGAGCAGGGTCTGCTCGGCCGCTCATCGACAACAGGCTCGTTCCCCTTCGCGGCTCATTCCGTCGAAGGCGCGCTCGTGCTCGACACGCGCGACACGGCGAAGGCGCGCTCGTTCGTACAGGGTCTGGCCAAGCGCGCAGGCGCACAGACGGGCTCCTACCGCGGCGTCTCCTACCAAGTCGCGAACGGCATCGCCTTCGCGATCGTCGCGCGGCTCGTCGTGATCGGCACCGAGCCGGCCGTGCACGCCGTTATCGACACGACCGCCGGCGGCGGGCTCTCGCTGGCGCACTCGCCCGGCTACGCCAAGCTGCAGAGCTCCGCGCCGTCAGGAGCGCTCGCCCACCTGTACGCGAATCCGGGTGCGTTCAGCGAAGCCGAAAGAGGCGCACATGCACCCGGGGCGAGCTCGCTCCTCTCGCTGCTCGCAGGTCAGCGCCTGCTCGACGTCTCGCTCGTCCCGGCGACCTCGTCGCTCGCCGTCGACATCGACGCCGCGGCGGTGACGCCGAATACGAGCAGCGCCTCGGGCGGGCTGCTCTCGGGCGGCGCCGAAGCCGGGCAGGCGCTCGGCGCGCTACCCGGCGAATCGTGGCTCGCCGTCGGCCTCGGAGACGTCGGTAAGACGCTCTCCTCCAATACACAGGCGCTCGCGGGGCTCTCCTCGCTCGGCAGCCTGCTCGGCGGAACGAGCTCGGAAGCCTCGTCGGGGCTCAACGTGAAGGGGCTGCTCGAAGGGCTGCTCACGCCGCTGCGCGCGCTCGGCTCGGGCAGCGCGCAGAGCAGGCACGAGCTGACGAGCTGGATGGGCTCGGCCGGGCTGTTCGCGTCGGGCAGCGGCCTGCTCGAACTGAAGGGCGGCGTCGTGATCGAATCGAAGGACGCCGCGCTTTCGCGCGCGGCCGTCGGCAAGCTCGCCGCGCTCCTGCGCAAGGGCGGCGGCTCCGCGCAGAAGACCTCGATCCCCGGCACCGACGCCGCGATCGCGGCGCACTTGACGGGGCTGCCCGTCGTGCTCGACATCGCCGACGGACACGACGCCAGCGGGCACAGCAAGTTCGTCATCGGGATCGGCGAACAGTCGGTCACCGCGGCGCTGAGTCCGACCGCGACGATGTCCGGTTCGGCCGCGCTCGGCAGCTCGGCCGCCGCCCTCGGCGAAGGCATCCAGCCGAGCGCGATCGTCGAATTCCCGACGCTGCTCGGCCTGCTCGAAGGCATCGGGCTGAGCGAAGATCCGACGGTCTCTCCGTTCGTCCCCTATCTGCGCTCGCTGACGACCCTCTCGGCCGGTGGCAAGAGCCTCGGCAACGGCGTCGAACGCTTCCGCGTCGTGCTCGGCCTGCAGAGCGCAGGCTGAGCGCCGCCGCGCTCCGGGGCTAGGGCTCAGCTCAGGGCTGGGGCAGGTCGAAGGCCCGGTAGAACTCGGCCTTGCCGCCGGCGACCCGGTCGACGCCGTAGCGCGAAAGCGTCGTTTCGCCGTCGGGCTGCATCGAGTAGCGACCAAGCACCGAATCGCGGTCCTTCGTCGCGAAGAAGCGTTCGATCACGACTTGGCGGTTGTTACCCTCAGCGCCGGCTCGACGGATCGCGTCGAGCACGACGCTCATCGTCTCGAAGCCGTAGAGCGCATATGCGCCGGGTCGTCCGCCGAACTTCGCACGGTAGTCGGCCAGCACCCGAGCGGCCGGCGACGGGTAGTCGCTCGCGTCGAGGATCGGCGTCGTCAGATACGTCTTCGACGCGGCGCCCCCGATCGCCGAAGTGAAGTCCGCGCTGGCGAGCGTCGCGGCGCCGAGCAGCAGCAGATGCGGGTCGGCGCGATGCAGCTGCTGCCACAGCAGCGCCACACCAGGAGTGGGCGCGGCCGCGAGGAAGACCGCGTCCGCGCCGCTGCGCACGATCTTTTCGACCTCGCCAGTGAACACGCTGCTCGCGCTCGTCGCGATGCTGTCGTGCGCGATGACGTAGATCCCCGCGCGGCCCGCTTCGCTCGCGAGGACTTCGGCGAGCGGCGCCTGGAACGGGTCCTGGTCGTCGAGCACGTAGAGCTTGCGCACGCCGAGCGTTCGCATCAGCGCGACCTGCGCGGCGGCCTGCGCGGGATCCCCCGGCGCGAGGCGCCCGAAGTTGCGTTTACCGTTCGGATAGAAGCGTGCCGGCTCGTCCTGGCCGGCGTCTCGCGAGGAGGTGAGCCCGATGTAGGGGCTGCTCGGGCTGACTTGCAGGATGCCCGCGGCGTTGATCAGCGGCAGCGACACGGCCGTCGCCGCGGAGCCGAGCTCGCCGAGGTAGGCGATCGTGCTCGTGTCCTGCGCCGCGTCCTTCGCGTTCGTCGAAGTCGCTTCGGGATCGAGCTGGCCCGTCTTCGGGTTCGCATCGTCGAGCGAGACGTAGCCGATTTTGAATTGCCCCACGTGCCCGCCGGCTTGCGCGAGCGCGAGCTTCTCACCGTCGACTATTTCGGCGGAGCTCGCCGCGTCGGGTCCCTCCAGCGGCAGGCTCGAGTAGATCGCGAGCTGGTTGCCGATCGTTTCCTGAGCGCCCGAGACGCCCACGCCGCCGCAGCCGGCGAGCAGCGGCGCGACCGCGGCGAGGGCGGCCAGGGAGAGCCAGCGCGCGCGCACCGGCGAGTTAGCTACGGCGGCCGGGGAGGTAGCTCGAGAGGATCTTCAGCGATGCGCCGATGAGCGTGATCACGGTGGCGAGCATGAAGGCGTCGAAGCCCTTTGCCCCCAGCGCCCACAGCACGATCCAGACGACGAGGCCAGCGGTTACGGTGAGAATCAGTCCCATGCCGCCGGAATCCTAGCTGGCCGATGGCGGATCGGTCGGGGCGAGCCCGGAGGCGAGCTCGGCGACGAGCGCGCCGACTGCGCCGGCCGGATCCTCGGCCTCGCCGGCGGCTCGTACGAGGCGCGTGCCGACGATCACGCCGTCGGCGCCCGCTTCGGCCGCCTCGCGCGCCTGCTCGGGCGTGCTGATGCCAAAGCCGAGCGCGACCGGCACCGTCGTGCTCGCCTTCGCGCGAGCGAGGACCTCGGCGATGTGCCCTTGCATCGCGACACGCTCGCCTGTCGTCCCGACGACGGAGACCGCGTAGATGAAGCCCCGCGCGTCCGCGCCGATCGCGCGCATGCGCTCGGGCGTCGTCGTCGGAGCGACGAGCGGGACGAGCGCGAGCCCACGCACCGCACACGCCTCGCGCACGCCGTCGGCCTCCTCGAGCGGGAGGTCCGGGACGATCAGCCCGCACGCGCCGCTCTGCGCGAGGCGGTCGAGAAACGCATCGACGCCCGGTGCGAAGACCATGTTCGAGTAAGCCATCAGCACGACCGGCACGCTTGCCGCGAGCGCGCGCGCCACCTCGAGCACGCCGCCCACGCTGGCGCCGGCCGCGAGCGCGCGCGTGCCCGCCTCGTGGATCACCGGACCGTCGGCCAGCGGGTCGCTGTAGGGGACGCCGAGCTCGAGCAGGTCGGCGCCGCCCTGCACGCATGCCTCGCCGATCGCGATCGACTCCTCGAGACTGGGAAAGCCTGCCATCAGGTACGGCATCAGCGCGGCGCGCCCGTGTGCGTTGGCGAAGGCGTCGGCGATCCGCTGCACGCCGGTCGCCGCCTCGGTGCTAGCCATCGGCGAGAACCTCGGCAAGGTCCTTGTCGCCGCGACCGGAGAGGCAGACGACGTCGAGCTCGCCGCGGTCCTGCGCGAGCACCCACGCGAGCGCATGCGCGGTCTCGAGCGCCGGGATGATGCCCTCCAGGCGCGCGAGCTCGCGGAACGCGAGCAGCGCCTGCGCATCGGTGACCGCCTCATAGCGCGCACGACCGCTGTCGCGCAGGTACGCGTGCTGCGGGCCGGCGCCCGGATAGTCGAGACCGGCCGAGATCGAGTGAGCCTCGACGATCTGCCCCTCCTCGTCCTGCATCACGGCCGAGCGCGAGCCGTGCAGAATGCCGGCGCGCCCGCCGACGGTCAGCGGCGCGCCGTGGCGAGGCGTGTCGATCCCCTCACCTGCCGCCTCGACGCCGATCAGCTCGACCTGCGCGTCCTCGAGGAACGCCGTGAACGCCCCGATCGCGTTGGAGCCGCCTCCGACGCACGCGATGACTCGTGCGGGCAGCCGCCCCTCGGCGTCGAGCAGCTGTGCGCGCGCCTCGTCGCCGATCACGCGCTGCAGGTCACGCACGAGCGCCGGGTACGGCGCCGGCCCCACGGCCGAGCCGATCACGTAGTGCGTGCTCTGCACGTTCGTGACCCAGTCGCGAATCGCCGCGGACGTCGCCTCCTTGAGCGTCCTCGCGCCGGCATCGACCGGTTCGACGCTCGCGCCGAGCAGTTCCATGCGCTGCACGTTCGGGCGCTGGCGGCGAGTGTCCTCGACGCCCATGTAGACGATGCACTCGAGGTCGAGCAATGCGCAGACGGTCGCCGTCGCGACGCCGTGCTGGCCGGCGCCCGTCTCGGCGATGATCCGCCGCTTGCCCATTCGCTTGGCCAGCAGCGCCTGGCCGAGCGCGTTGTTGATCTTGTGCGAGCCCGTGTGGTTGAGATCCTCGCGCTTGAGGTAGACCGGCCAGCCGACGCGCTCGGAGAGCCGTCGCGCGCGATACAGCGGCGACGGCCGGCCGGCGTAGTCGTGCAGCAGCGCGCTCAGCTCGGCTCGGTAGCCCGGATCCGCGCGCGCTTCGATCCACGCCAGCTCGAGCTCGGCAAGCGCCGGCATCAGCGTCTCGGGCACGTACTGGCCGCCGTACTCGCCGAAGCGGTGCTCGACGGCCGGCGAAGACGGCGCGCTCATCCGCCGCCGCCGGCGATCGTCGCGACGTCCTCCGTGGCGACGGAGGCGTCCGCCGTGGCGGGCTCGTTCGCAACGATGGCCTCGTTCGCGGCGTCGGCTCCCTCGGCGGTCGCTGCATCGTCGATCGAGATGGGCTCGCGCGCGGCCGTGCTCGCGACGGCATCGAAGAACGCGCGCAGCCGCTGCGGGTCCTTATGGCCGGGCGTCGCCTCGGTGCCGCTCGCCGTGTCGACGGCGAACGGGCGCGTCGCCTCGATGCCGGCCGCGACGTTGTCGGCCGTCAGCCCGCCGCTGAGGATCAGCGGGACCTTCGAGCGGCGCGCGCGCACGAGCGACCAGTCGAACGTCTCCCCCGTGCCTCCGCGCAGGTCTCGCTTGCCCGGCTCCTTCGAGCGTGCGTCGAGCAAGTGGAAGTCGACGTGGAAGCGCTCGAGGTCGCGTACGTCGCCCGGGCCGGCGACCTGCGCTGCCTTGATCACGCGCGCGCCGTTGCGTCGCGTCGCCTCGGCGCAGAACGACGGACCCTCCTCGCCGTTGAACTGCAGCATCGTCAAGCCGAGGTCTTCCGTGAACGCGACGACCTGCTCGAGCGGCGCGTTGACGAACACGCCACACAGCTCGACCCTGCGCCGCAGCGTCGCGACGATCCGTTCGGCCTCGGCCGGGGCGCAGCGGCGCGGGCTCGCCTCGTAGAAGATCATCCCGAGCGCCCACGCCCCCAGCTCGACCGCCAGCTCGGCGTCGTGCAGGTTCGTGATGCCGCAGATCTTCACCTTCGGGGGGGCGTCGGCCATGCCCCCAACGGTAGCGGGGTCCTACCCTTCGGGAGTGCTCGCGTTGGGCACGGAGTTCGGGCGGCTCGCGAGCTTGACGCTCACCGTCTTGTGTTCGTAGCCGCCTTTGCCGTTGCCGCGCAGCAGCCCGACCGAGATCGTGTCGCCGGGCTTCTTCGCCGAGATGTCGGTCGCGAGGTCTTCCGAGCCCGCGACGGCCTTGCCGTCGATCGAGACGATGATGTCCCCACCGACCGCGACCTGTCCGCCTTCGGTGCTGCCGCTTACCGTGCCGCCTTTGATGCCCGCCTTTTCGGCCGGCGTGCCCTTCTGCACGCTCTGCACGAGCGCGCCGCTTTTGACGGGCAGGTTGAGCGCCTCGAGCGAGCCGTCGATCGTCAGCGAGGTCAGGCCGATGTAGGCGCCGCGGACCGTTCCGCCCTTCTCGAGCTGCGCGATCTCCGACTTCGCCGTGTCGATTGGCACGGCGAAGCCGATTCCGACGCTGCCGCCGCCCGAGCCGCCGGTCTCGATCTGCGAGTTGATCCCGATCACTTCTCCGGCCTCGTTGAGCAGCGGCCCACCGGAGTTGCCTGGGTTGATCGGAGCGTCCGTCTGCAGCACGTTGTCGATCGTGAAGCCGTTCGGCGCCGTGATCTGGCGCTGCAACGCCGAGATGACGCCCGTCGTCAGCGTCCGTTCGAGATCGAATGGATTGCCGATCGCGAGCACCGGGTCGCCGACCTGCGCGGCGGCCGAGTTGCCGAGCGTCAGCGGGTGCAAGGTGAGCCCGTCCGGGTGGATGCGCAGCACGGCGAGGTCGTTGGAGGGGTCCTTGCCGACGACCTGTGCGTTGACCGTCTTGCCCTTTTCGAGGCTGACGGTGACCTTGATCGCGTTCTCGACGACGTGGTAGTTCGTCAGCACCGTTCCGTTGTTGTCGATGACGATGCCCGAGCCGGTCGCCTGACCCTGGCGCTGCTGTTCGCCGCCGAACAGGTTGAACGGCGATTCGCTCTTCTGCACGATCGTCGAGGTGACGAACGCGACGCCCGGAGCGTCTTTCACGTAGATGTCATGTGGCGTCAGCCCCTTGCTCTGCTGCGAGGCGTTCGACGGCGCGATCGGCGCGGCCTGCACCGTCGTGACCGTTTTCTGGTCGCCGTTCAGGCCACCGGCCGCGGCGACGACGGCCACGACGATGCCCCCTCCGAGGAGGGCAGAGATGAACGGGATCGCGAGTGCGCGCTTCATTGCGGGGAATGATCGGCTGAGCCGATGAAGGGGATCTAAAGCCTACTGTCGAGCTCGATAAAGATGCACTGCACGCAGTCGAATCCGGGGGCGATCACGGCGCTGCGGCAGTTTCCGACTTGCTCGCGATCAGCTCGCGCAGCGTCTGCTCGGGTTCGCCGGCGCGCATCAGCGCCTCTCCTACGAGCACCGCGTCGACGCCCTCTCCCTCCAGCGCGCGCAGCTGCTCGGCCGAGGCGATGCCGGACTCCGAGACGACCGCGACGCCGTTCGGTATCGCCTCGCGCAGCCGAGAGGTGCGCCCGACGTCGACGCTGAAGTCGCGCAGGTCCCGGTTGTTGACGCCGATCAGGCCGGCGCCGACGTCGAGCGCGCGCGCGACCTCCTCGCGATCGTGCACCTCGACGAGGACGTCGAGCGCAAGCCCTGCGGCCGCCGAGTGCAGCGACGCGAGCTCACCGTCGTCCAGCGCGGCGACGATCAGCAGCACCGCGTCGGCGCCGGCCGCACGGGCCTCGAGCAGCTGGTACTCGTCGACGACGAAGTCCTTGCGCAGCACCGGCAGCCGGACGAGCCCGCGCGCCGCGGTCAGGTCGGCGAGCTCGCCGCCGAAGTTCGGCCGCTCCGTCAACACCGACAGCGCGCTCGCGCCGCCGCGCTCGTAAGCGGGGACGAGCGTCCCGAGATCGGCGCCCTCACGCAACGTGCCGGCCGAGGGCGAGCGCCGCTTGAACTCGGCGATCACCGCGATCCCGGGCCGCGTCAGCGCGCTGCGGAACCCGCGCGGGGCGGGATCGTGCCGCGACTCGCCTCCGGCGCCGGGACGCTCGGCCTCGGCGATGCGCTCGCGCAGCTCTTCCCCTGAGACCTCCTGCTTGCGGCGCTCGAGTTCGGCACGAGTGCTCTGCAAAATTCGAGCTAGCACCGATGGAGTCTCGCCGCTCACGAGCCCGTACCTGCCGGGGCGTGCTCGTGGCTGGCGCGCACGTAACGCTCGAGCGCCTCGCCCGCGGCGCCGCCGGCGAGCGCTGCGCGTGCGGCCTCGACGCCTTGCGCGATCGAGCTCGCCTCGCCGGCCGTGTAGATCGCCGCACCGGCGTTGATCGCTGCGAGCTCGACGCTTGCGGACGGCGGCCGCTCGTTCGCTTCGTGATCGCCGGCGAGGATCGCGCGCGTGACGGCAGCGTTCTGCTCGGGCGTGCCGCCGGCGCAGTCGCGCTCGAACTCATCGGCTGAGAACTGTGCGACGCCGACGTCGCCGGGCGTGAGCGTGTAGCGCGTGATCTCCTCGCCGTTGACCTCGACTACTTTCGTGCCGGCCACGACCGACAGCTCGTCGAGGCCGTCCTCGGCGGAGACGACGAGCGCCCGGTCGACGCCCAGGCGCGCGAGCGCGCCGGCGATCGTCTCGAGCACGGCCGGGTCTGAGACGCCGATCAACTGGCGGCGCGCCCCGGCCGGATTCGTCAGCGGGCCGAGCAGGTTGAAGATCGTGCGCACCGCGAGCTCGCTGCGCACGGGGACGACGTAGCGCGTCGCCTGGTGATGCGCCGGCGCGAACATGAAGCCGAAGCCGGCCTCGTCGATGCAGCGCCCGACGGCCTCAGGGCCGAGGTCGATGCGCGCGCCGAGCGCCTCGAGCAGATCGGCCGACCCCGATGAGCTCGTCGCCGAGCGGTTGCCGTGCTTCGCGACCGCGCAGCCGGCGCCGGCTGCGATCAGCGCGGCCGTCGTCGAGACATTGAACGTCCGCCGCCCGCCGCCGGTGCCTGAGGTATCGAGCAGGTTCTCGCGCGAGGTCGAGACGTGCGCCGCGAGCTCGCGCATCGTCCGCGCCAGCCCCGCGATCTCGTCGACCGTCTCGCCCTTCGTCCGCAGCGCGATCAGGAAGGCCGCTATCTGCGTCTCAGACGCATCGCCGTGCATGATCTCGGCGAGCACTTCAGAGGCCTCGTCGGCGCTCAGGTCGCGCCGGGAAGCGAGCGCGTCGATAGCGCTCGTGAGGACCGGGTTGGGCATCAGCGCTCGCCGAGGAAGTTCGCCAGGAGCGCCTTGCCCTCGGCCGTCAGCACCGACTCCGGGTGGAACTGCACGCCCTCCGCCGGCAGCTCGCGATGACGGACCGCCATGACGACGCCGCCACCGCGCGCCGATTCCTCGAGGCAATCGGGCAGATCGGGATCGACGACGAGCGAGTGATAGCGCCCGACCGTCAGCGGCGTGCTGACGCCGGAGAAGATCGTGCGCCCATCGTGCTCGATCGTCGTCGCCTTGCCGTGGACCGGATCGTGCAGGCGCACCTGTCCGCCGAAGGCCTGCGCGAGCGCCTGGTGGCCCAGGCAGACGCCGAGCGTCGGCACGCCCGACTCGGGCATGCGCCGCACGAGCTCGAGCGTGATGCCCGCATCGTCGGGCGTGCACGGGCCCGGCGAGATCACGCAACGGTCATACGCACCCTCGAGCAGCTCCTCGACCGTCGCGCGGTCGTTGCGCACCGTGTGCACGTCGGCCCCGAGCTCGCCGAGATACTGGACGAGGTTGTAGGTGAAGGAGTCGTAGTTGTCGAGGACGAGGACTCGGCTCACGCCCAGGCCTCCTGGTCGCAGGCGAGCTCGATCGCGCGCAGCGCGGCGCTCGACTTCGCGACGGACTCCTCGTACTCATATGCCGGCTGGGCGTCGGCGACCGTGCCTCCGCCGGCCTGGACGTGCGCCACGCCGTCCTTGATCACGACCGTGCGGATGTGGATCGCCGTGTCGAGATCGCCGGCGTAGCTGAGGTAGCCGATCGCGCCGCCGTAGCCGCCGCGCTTGACCGGCTCGAGCTCGTCGATGATCTGCATAGCGCGCACCTTCGGCGCGCCGGAGAGCGTGCCTGCCGGGAGCACCGAGCGCAGCGCGTCCGTCGCGCCGACCCCCTCGCGCAGCGTGCCCGACACCGAGGAGACGATGTGCATCACGTGGCTGTAGGTCTCGACCTCCATCAGCTCGTCGACGACGACCGTCCCGTACTCGCAGACCCGGCCGAGATCGTTGCGCCCGAGATCGACGAGCATCACGTGCTCCGCGCGCTCCTTCTCGTCCGCGAGCAGCTCGGCCGCGATCCGGCGGTCCTCCTCGGGCGTCGCGCCGCGATGACGCGTCCCGGCGATCGGCTTCGTGCTGACGTGGCGCCCCTCGACGGTCAGCAGCGGCTCGGGGCTCGCGCCGGCGACCTGGAAGTCGCCGAAGTCGAGGTAGTACATGTAGGGGCTCGGGTTGACGGCGCGCAGCCCGCGGTAGACCGAGAACGCCTCGACGGGCACAGGCGCAGACCAGCGTTGCGAGGGCACGACCTGGAAAGCGTCTCCGGCGTGGATGTACTCGACGATCCGCTCGACCATCGCTTCGAAGCGCTCGCGCGTCATGTTCGACTCGAATCGCGGATGCTCGCGCGGGCCTTCGGGGCGCTCGACTCGCGGTACCGGCCCCGCCAGCGCCGCGCGGATCTCGGCGATCGCTCGCACCGCCGCCGCGTAGGCCAGCTCGATGTCCGGCTCCGCCTCGAGGTCGGCGTTCGCGAGGATCGTCACGGTGTGCTTGAGGTGATCGAAGATCACGAGCAGGTCCGTCAGCATCAGCGCCATGTCCGGGAGCCCGAGCGCGTCCGGGTTGGGCTGCGCAAGCGGCTCGACCGTTCGCACGAGGTCGTAGCCGAAGAAGCCGACTGCGCCGCCGGCGAACGGCGGCGCGCCGGCGAGCGGCGCCTGGCTGAAGCGAGCGAGATCCTCGGCGGCGAGCGCATACGGATCGCCGCCGTCGCCGAGCGACCAGCGCATCACCGCCCGCGGGCGCACACCGATGAACGAATAGCGCCCGACGCGCTGGCCCTGCTCGGCCGACTCGAGCAAGAAGGCGGGCTCACCCGGCGCCAGCTCGCGCAGCTTGAGGAACGCCGAGACGGGCGTCTCGCAGTCCTCGATGAACTGGTGGCGAAGCGGAATCAGGTTGTGGCGCTCGGCGAGCACGCGCGCCTCGGCGAGGCTCGGCTCGACGCGCGGCGCGCTCGCCAGCGCGTCAGCCGCGACGCTCATCGAGCACCCGCTCGGCGTCGCTCAACGACCGCCCCCTGCCGCGCAGGAGCACGAGCAGGTGGTAGATGACGTCGGCAGCCTCTTCGTCGACGCGCTCGTCTGACTCCTCGCGCGCGGCGCGTGCGACCTCCTCGGCCTCCTCCATCACCTTCGCCCCGACGAGCTCGGGATTGTCGAGCAGCTCAACCGTGTAGGAGCCCGCGGGGCGCTTCTCCGCGCGGTCGCGAATCGTTCGCTCGAGCGCCGGCAGCACCTCGGCCGGCGCGTTTTCGGAGAGCTCGCCGCGGTGGAAGCAGGTGCGCTCGCCCGTGTGACAGGCGGGACCGGCCGGCTCGACGAGCGCGAGCACCGTGTCGCCGTCGCAATCGATCCGCAACGCCTTGACGACTTGCACGTTGCCGCTCGTCGCGCCCTTGTGCCAGAGCTCGTCGCGCGAGCGGCTGTGCAGGTGCAGCTCGCCCGTCTCACGTGTGCGCGCGAGCGCGCGCTCGTTCATGTAGGCGAGCATCAGCACCTCGCCCGTAGTCCAGTCCTGCACGACGCACGGGACCAGCCCGCGCTCGTCGTAGACCACGCGCTGGTCGATCGCCTCATCTGCCGCTGACGTGCCCATCCGCACGATTGTAGGTACAGCCGCACGCGCAGGTTCGTGCGCGCGGGTTTGATAGAGACTCAGGCGATGACCTCGGTGTTCGATCGCGAGCTGCTGGTGGTGACCGGCAAGGGCGGCGTCGGCAAGACGACGCTCGCCAGCGCGCTGGGCCTGCTGGCGGCCGAACGCGGACTTCGCACGATCGTCGTCGAGGTCGGCGAGCAGAGCCGGCTGCCACTGCTGTTCGGCATTCCCGTGCCGGAGCCGGGCGACCGGGCAGAGCTCGAGGAGAACCTTTCAAGCATGTCGATCGACCTCGATCGCGCGCTGCTGGAATGGCTGCAGTCGCTTGGCGGACGCGTGTCGGGACGTGTGCTCGCATCGAGCAGCACCTTCCAGTACTTCGCGGCCGCAGCGCCCGGAGCGAAGGAGCTCGTCAGCATGGTGAAGATCTGGGAGATGACACAAGGCCGGCGCCGGCGGGGGCGCGCGCGCGACGGAGGCTTTGACCTCGTCGTGCTCGATGCGCCTGCGACGGGACATGCGCTCGGCATGCTCGACTCGCCCCGCACTTTCGGCGCGATCGCCCGCGTCGGCCCGATCGCCGGCCAGGCCGAGCGCCTGCGCGAGCTGCTCGCGGACCCCGACCGCTCGAGCTATCTCGCCGTCGCGCAGGGCACCGAGATGGCGATCACCGAGACGCTCGAGCTTCAGCAGAAGCTCGGCGAGCAGCTCGGTCGAGACCTGCACGCGGTCGTCGTCAACGGCATGCTGCCGCAGCGTTTCAGCGCGCCGGAGCTTCGTCAGATCGCTGCGCTCGGCGGCAAGAAGGCGACATCGACAGCGGCGCGCTCGGCGATCTCAGCCGCGCAGGCCGTCTCAGAGCGGGCGCGCTTCCAGCACAACCAGCTCGCCCGCCTGCGCCGCCGTCACTTCGAGGTCATCGGCGTGCCTTTCCAGTTCACCGCCGAGCTCGACTTGGACGCGGTTCGCCGTATCGCCGAGCAGCTGAAGCGCAAGCTCTGAGAACCGTCAGTCGGCAGTCGTCGCCCGGGCGCCGAGCGCGCGGCCGGCGATCTGCAGGCCTATTGCGCGATGAGGCGGTACTTGCGGGTGCCTGGATTGCGCTCCAGCAGCCCGACCGCCAATAGCGTCGTGACATATCGGTGTGTGGTGCTCGTGTTCATGTCGAGCATGCGCGCGAGTTCGGCGATTCCCAGATATCCGCCGTCGGGAGGGAAGCACGAGAGCACGAGCAGTCCCGACAACAGCGATCGCGACAAGCGGCGGTCGTCCATCTGGGCCGGGTAGGCCCACTCCTCGGAGTCGAGCGAGAGAGGCCACTCGGGATCCCTTACGGCAGAGAGCAGCACGGAGAGCGTCCCGCCCTGCCCGGCGCTGCGCACGACCTGATCGACCTGCGCCTTCGACAGCTCGATCGTCACGACCTCGCCACCCGGCTCTCCCTCGGTGCGAGCCGAACGCCGCGAGGGGCGTCCGGCTCGCTGCCACTGGCGAGACGACGCGGCTTTGGATGCGGCCCCCGCGGCACCGGCCTTCGCGCGCCGCGGACGGCGCGACTTCTCTCTCCTTGCCGGCAGGACCCCGGTTCCGTTCTCATCCATCATCGCGTGGGACAGATCATGTCGATTGACTCAGCCCGCGAAAAGACTGTCCTGAATATTCAGTTCTGACTACTTTGCGCAACGGCGCCGTTTGGACATTCATGCGTTGCTCTGCGCGAACGCTACCCGCCACAAGCGCAGGATAGGCAGGAGCACGCGAGTCAATGACCCGCCGGCCCGCGCGATGCCGGCCGTGCCGGCGCGCATCTCGGGCGTGCGCGCGCTGTCCTTCGACAGGTACATGGCGACCATGCAGGCCGCGATGACCGCGTGCCGATGCCCGCCTCGCAGTCGGCGGGCCTCGCGAGCCGAGCGCGTGACGAGATCGCGCACCCGTTCGCCCGCGAGCTTCTCGTCCTCGTAATGCGAGATATAGCGATGGTTGCCGCTCAGCTCGTCTTCGGCTTGATCGACGTAGCTGTCGAGCATCGTCGTCGCAGCCGACATCCACGGGAAGTAAGCAGCCCGGGTCCGAAGAACGAGCTCCTCGGTGCACGCAGGCTGAGCTGCGAGCGCCAAGAAGGCATGGATGGTCATCGATGCGCTCGCAGCGCCACTCAACTCGAACCAGAACAGGCGATCCTCCTCCGAGCACTCGCTCGCCGCCCAGCCCTTCAACGCCTCGTCCCGGCACGCCGGGTTGGTGTCGTGATTGAGAGCAAGCACTTGGGCACGTTCCGCTTCGCGCACGACGAACGGCCGGACGCACCCGTACGACGGAAGCGCCGAGCACTCGGCGCGGCAGGTTTCGACGAGCAGGCGCAGATAGCCGCCGTCCTCGCGCCACGGGTGATAGCGGTAATAGTCGGAAATGGGTACGGCCGGGTCGAGCGCCTCCACCAGCGCCTTGTGCAATTGCCGGCCATTCTCCGTACCGGCGCACGCGGCGCGCTCGTTGAGGCAGTCGAGGAAGTCCCAGATCAGCTCGTACGTGACGAGCAGGCGAAGCAATTTGGCATCGCGGCGCGGCGGGAGGATCCAGAACAGCGCCGCACCGTCAGTGTGTCCTCGCTTGCGATCGAGCGAGCCGAGCGCATCTTCGCGAATCGCGCTATCCGGGATCGACAGAGCGCGCTCGCGCCAGATCCTTATCTCACGAGAGACCGCTCGCAGCCCCCAAAGCAACTCTCTGGTTGCAGCAACCAAGAGAGCCCATACCTGCCGCGGAGAGAGGGGTAGCGGGTCGGACATCTATCCATGAGTCAGAATCCTCCCGGATAGTAGGTGGCCGTTCGGTCGTCTCTTTCAACATTTGTCTACTCCGGCATCCCGATCGAGGCGCGCACCCGGGCTGCAGCGTATCCGGGGATCGCGACGATCAGCACGGCGACCGCGACGATCAGTACACAACTGGCCACCGCCGCAGAGATCGAGACCGTTTCGATCACGGGAAAGCCGTAGACGATCGACAGCGCCCGGCTCAGCAGGAGTTGCCCGAACAGGCCGAAGATCGCACCGAGCACGCAACCTGCGCCGAGCAAGATCGAGCTCTCCCACAGCAACGCACGCCACAGCACGCCCCTGCTGAAGCCGTCGACCTTCATGTCGGCAAGCCTCGTGCGGCGCTGCCAGATCATCGCGCCCATCGCGGCCGCCATCGCCAATATGGCGGCGATCAACACGAGCGTGCGGATCTGAGTCAGACGCGACAGTCCTTGTGACGCCTGCGAGTAGTGCCTGCGCTCGCGTTGCCGCATCGTTTCGACGCGCAAGGCCGAAGCCGGACCCAAAGACAGCCTGGCAGCTCGAACCACCTCGCTCAGACTGGCACCCGCGGCCAGGTCGACCTGGTAGGCGCTCGGATCGGGACTGCCCCACGCCTGCGCGTAGTCATCGGCGTTCATGATCACCGCTCCAGGCGACCAGCCCAGATTCGTGCCCAGAGCGGCGATCCGGAAGCGCATCGGGTGCGAAGTCGGCAGCGTGAACGTGTCGCCGACGCGCAGGTCGTGTTCGGTGGCGATCGCACGGGAGATCACCACCCAGCCGCGCGCTCGCAAGCGAGACCTGACCAGCGCCGGGCTCGCGTCTTCCAGTTGACTTGCCGCCACCGGGCGCGTGGCCGATCGCGGCGGCGCGAGGACCCATACTCGGCGATCTCCCCAATCGAGGAAGCTGCCGCGATACAGCTGGACCGAGCGCACGCCGGAGAGCTGCGCAAGGCTTTGCTGCTCGCCGCCCGCGAACGATGTCGTGGCGAAGGAGTCCGACGAGGCGGCGGGCGTGATCCAGATGTCGGCCTGCGAGTCGATCCCTTTCGCCGAGGCGTCCAGTCCCCGCTGAAGGCCGCCCCGCGCGCCTTGAATCGAGACGCTGCCGAACACGGCGATGGCTCCCGTCGCGGCGATCGCGAGCGAGCGCGTGCGATTCCCGCGCGAGCGGAGCTCGATCAGCGCGAGATACGAGGTGGCTCCGGTCAGCAGGCCCTGCATGCGCCCGCACGCATGGATTGCGAGATCCAGCAGCGCCGGCAGGCACAGGAGCAGCGCCAGCGTCAGGCTCACGATGCCGAGGATCGCCTCTTGCGGCGCCGCAAGGAGGATCGTCGTCGTCGCCGCGATGAAAGGCGCCGCGATCGCGAGCAGCCAGCGGGGCCGGAATCGCCTCGGCCTGGTGACCCGCGGGCTTCGTGCCGGACGCTCGAACAGCTCGCCTCTCAGCGGCGCGAGCACACCAGTGGCCGCAGCGAGCATCCCGCCTGCCACGGCGAGCGCGACGCTCGACCACTGGACGATTCGCTGACCGCCGATCGGGAACGCGAAGGTCAGATAGCCCGGACTCGAGCTGAACAGCGCGATCGACAGCACCTCGCCGAGCACGAGTCCGAGCGCGGAGGCGAGCACGCCCAGCACGAGCGCGTCGAGCATCAACACCTGCACGACCATCCTTCGCGTATAGCCGTCGAGTCGGAGGTCCTGAATCAGGTTCCTGCGCTGCGGCACCGTGAGCAGCAGTGCGTTGAAGGCGAAGAGAAAGCCGACGAGCGCGCTGAGGGCCGAGAACAGACCGGTCGATTGATCGACCGGCCCGGCGGCACGCCGGAACAGCGCCGAGGTGAAGTCCGCGCGAGTCACGTTCAGATGACCCGCGGCGAGACGCTCGAGCGCGGCTCGAACACCGCGATCGAAACGCGCAGGGCTGCGAACGTAGATGGCCGTCAACCGACCCTCGCGCCCGGATATCTGCTGTGCGACGCGCAGCGTGGTGAGCGCGATCGGACTATCTCCCAAAGCCCCACCACCAGCGCCGAGCAGTTGTGGCACGAGCAACGCATTGACGGCGTTTGCTCCAACCTGCAGTTCGATCGGCCGCGCCGAGTAGACGCCGATTCGTTCCGCGATCGGCGCCGGCACGGTGAACACCCGTGCCCCATTCAACGGCACGTTGCCGAGATGCTGTGCGATGTTGCCGCCGAGATGAGCCAGACGCGGATCGGTACCGACGAGGTCCACCGACTGCGCACCCGCCGGGCCGACGACGTTCGCGTCCTGCTCGAGTACCGGCGCGACAGCCTCGACGCCGTGGATCCGAGCTGCCTCGCCGGCCAGTTCCTCACTGAAGCCGTGGTCGTCGCGCGAGGAGAGCTCGAACCGCATGTTGCCGACGATCCCGTTGGTCAGCCGCTGAACGGACCCGTCGAGGCTGGTGTTCGCGACCTGCGATGCGAACAGGAGAGATACGCCGATCGCGATGCCGAGGACCGCAAAGAGTTCTTGGGTCAGACGCGCGCGCAGGCGCACGCGATACAACCGCAAGATGCTCGACATCCTCATCGGGGGCCTCCCGCCCGAGCGTCAGGCTTCGTTGACGGACGTGCGCGGCTCCCCGTACTGACTCTCCGTCAGCCGACCATCGCGGAGCGATACGACGCGGTCCGCGAAGGAGGCTGCCTGGGGGTCATGGGTGACGAGCACCACCGCGACGTTGCGCTCACGACACGTCTCGGCAAGCAGCGCGAGCACCTGCTTGCCGCGCACGCTATCGAGACTGCCTGTCGGCTCGTCGGCGAGCAGCAGCTTCGGCTCGGTCGAGAGCGCTCGCGCGATCATCACCCGCTGACGCTCGCCCATCGAGAGCTGCTCGGCGCGGTGCTTGCGCCGCTCGTCGAGGCCGAGCCGCTCCAGCAGCGGTTCGATGCGACGCCGCGCCTCACGCGCACTGACATCGGTTCCCATCAGCTTGAGCGCGGCGTTGTCGACCGCGCTTGCCCCCGGAATCAGGTTCAACGACTGCCGGACGAAGCCGAGCTCGTGCAGGCGAAAGAGCGCCGCGTCGTGATCGCTTAATCCCGAGATCTCTCGTCCGGCGAGCGCGACGGCACCCGCGTCGGGTCGAAGCAGCGCGGCGATCAGCATCAGCAGCGTCGTCTTGCCCGAGCCGCTGGGACCGTAGAGGGCAACGAATTCCCCGGACGCCACCGATAGCGAGACCCCGTCTACGGCGCGCACAGGCGCGCCGTCGGCGGCCGGGAAGTGCTTGACGAGCTCGCGCAGCTCGAGCACTAGCCGCTCACCCCGCGGAGAGCGGCTGAATTACCTGCGCACCTGCCGCGGAGCATCTAGGCCGAGCGTTGATAGCCGGGAAAATCGATCACGTTGTCCCCGCCATCCGGCGCGGCGGGAGGTGTGAGCAGACGTCCACCGCTGAGCGCGCGGATCCGATGGGAGCCGAGCGCCGTCGGCATGTCCGGGACGGTCATCAGCACGGCAAGATTCGATTCGTCCACGAGCGATCGGAGCAGCAGGAGGATCTCCTCGCGCTCGCGAACGCCGAGGTTTGCGGTCGGATCGTCGATCAGCAGCAGTCGCGGCGCGCGCGCGATCCCGTGTGCGATCGCCACGAGCGCCCGCTCGCCGTCCGACAGGCTCTCCCAGCGCTGGCCCGCGCACTGGGCCATGCCGACGCGGCGCAGTGCACGGTCGGCTTCGCGGTTGGCCTCGCGCTGACCGTGCTCGACGAGCAGTGGCAGCGCGACATAGTCGAGCATGCACAGTTCGCTCTTCGGCCCGGACCGCCGCACCCAGCCGACCTCGCCCCGGCGCAACCGGGCGTGCGCCCGTTCTGAGAGCGTCGCGAGATCCTCGCCGGCAAAGCGCACCGTGCCACGGTCCGGCGTCTCCAGGCCCGCGGCGATTCGCAGCAGCGTCGTCTTGCCGGCGCCTCGCCGCCCCCAGACGCCGGTGAACTCGCCCGCGTGCACCTCAAGAGATGCGCCGGAGAGCACCTTCACCTCCGACGGACCACGCCAATAGCTCTTGCTGACCGAGCTCAGCGAGAGCAGAGCGTCCGTCATCAAACCCTCCGCAGTCGGTGCACCTCGCCGGCGCCGACGCCGGCGAGTCCGTCTGGGCTCGCCGACTCGCGTTCGTCGCGCAGCTGTTCGAGCAGCTCTCGCGCGCTCTGCAGCCACTCGATCCGCGCATCCCAGAACGCGATCTCGGCCTCGGCCGCGAGCACGCCCATCAGCCTCGACCACTCACGCGAGGCTCCCGGCACATCGTGGACGATGACCTTCAGATCGCGCAGCCTGCCGAGGCAGACGAGTTCCTGGCCGGAGATCATCTCGATCAGGCGGGGCACGTTGCGTGGGCGACAAAGCGCGATCTTCATGTGCAGCTCGTCGCGCAACGGCGGCATCGGCGACGGATCGAGCATCCAGGACTCGAAGTGGTCGACACCCTCCTCGGTCGCCTCGTAGATCGTGCGCGGGGCGGCACGCCGGGCCGGGCCCGCGCCCATCTCGCCGGCGCTGCGGACGAACTCGTCGCGGCTCAGCTGATCGAGCGCCGAGTAGACGCCCGACGGGGCGAAGCCGGAGGATCCAAAACGCTCATCTAGCCGCTGCGCCAGCTGATACCCATATCCGGGACGCTCGATAACGAGTCCCAACACCGCGTGCTTCGCCGACATTCTCGCCCTTCCTGGTCAACTGGCGTCCACCCGAACCGTACCCGAATCGACGTTTGCCTGCATTCCAATCACGCCATGAATCACGCCCGATGGAATGTTTGGCGCAGACGACACGGTAGGCCTATCGGAACGTCGCCCTTGGGACGAAGCTTCCCAGATCGGCGGCACGCGCGCCGCGGTCAGTCGATCCCGAGGCGGTCGAGCAGACCCTCGTCGGCTCGCCAGTCGCGGCGTATGCGAACGGACAGGTCGAGGTGCACCTGCTCGCCGAGCTCGCGCTCGAGCTCGCGTCGCGCAGCGGTCCCGATCGCCTTGATCATCCGGCCCTGGGCGCCGATCAGGATGCCCTTCTGAGATGCGCTTTCGACCCAGATCAGCGCGCGCACCCGGCGCAGGCCCTCGCGCGGCCGTTCGACCTCTTCGACGACGACCTCGACCGCGTGCGGGACCTCTTGGAAGGTCCGCCTGATCACGGCCTCGCGCACGAGCTCGGCAAGCAGCACCGCCTGCGGTTGGTCGGAGATCGACTGCTCACCGAACATGAACGGCCCCGCCGGCATCAGCGCCGACAGGTGCTCGACAAGCGCCGGAACCCCAGCGCCGGTCCGCGCCGAGATCGGAAACACCTCCGCTGTTAGCTCGAGCTCCGCCGCCTGCTGAAGCGTCGCGACGGTCTCGGCGCGCGAGAGCCTGTCGATCTTGTTCACCGCGATCGTCGTCGCGACAGACGCCTCCTCGAGCGTCGCGGCGATGAAGCGGTCGCCCGGCCCGACGCCCTGCTGGCCGTTGAGCACGAGCAGCACTGCGTCGGCGTCGGCGAGCTCCTGCTTGACGCGGCCGGCCATGCGCGTCGTCAGCGCATCGCGCGGACGCTGCACGCCCGGAAGATCGACGAGCACGATCTGGCAGTCCGCCTGCGTGAGGACGCCGCGAATCGCTCGTCTTGTGGTCTGCGGACGATCGGAAACAATCGCGACCTTGTCTCCGACTACGGCGTTGACGAGCGTCGACTTGCCGACATTCGGCCTACCGGCGAGCGCGACGAAGCCGCTGCGCGTCACTTGCACGCCCCCGTGCCCGCCCCCGTCACGGCGAGAGCCATCACACCGAAGGCCGCGAGAGCAGCTCGCGCTGCAGCGCGAGCATCTCTCCGCCGTCTGTCTCGTGGTCCATGCCGAGCAGGTGCAGGACGCCGTGGATGATTGCCTCACGGGCGTCGCGTGTGTGCTCGAGGCAGATCACGACGTCGCCCAGCTCACGCTCGCCGCCGGCCGGTCCTGCGCCGTCGATCGGGAACGAGAGGACATCCGTCGCCTGGGCTTTCGCGCGGTAGCGACCGTTCAGCTCGGCGATGCGCCGCGCATCGACGAACTCGATCGCCAGGTGACCCTCGGCGACGCCGGCCGTGTCGAGCGCGAGCGCACACAGCCGGCGGACCTCCTGTTCGGGCGGCATGCGCGCGCCGCGCACCCGGCCGTCGCCGGCACCAGCTGCTGAGCCTCGCTCCGCTCCGAGGATCTCGACCTCGATCATCGCGCTCAGGCGCGGCGATCGGCGGAGCGAAGCTCCGGCGCGTCACGCTGGGCGTGCACGTCGTAGGCCTCGACGATCCGCTGCACAAGCTTGTGGCGAACGACGTCCGCGCCGCCGAAGCGCACGAACTCGATGCCCTCGATCTGCTCGAGCACGTCCCCGACGACGACGAGCCCCGAGCGCTGGTCGCGCGGGAGATCGACCTGCGTGATGTCGCCGGTCACGACCATTCGCGAGCCGAAGCCGAGTCGCGTGAGGAACATCTTCATCTGCTCCGGCGTCGTGTTCTGGGCCTCGTCGAGGATCACGAACGAGTCGTTCAGCGTCCGTCCGCGCATGAACGCGAGCGGAGCGATCTCGATCACGCCACGCTCGATGTGCTGCGAGACCTTCTCCGGGTCGAGCATGTCGTGCAACGCATCGAACAGCGGGCGCAGGTACGGATCGACCTTCGCCATCAGATCGCCCGGCAGGAAGCCGAGGCGCTCGCCGGCCTCGACGGCCGGGCGCGTGAGGATGATCCGGTTGACCTCGTGCCGCGAGAGCGCCGCGGCGGCCATCGCGACGGCGAGGAACGTCTTGCCGGTGCCGGCCGGACCGACGCCGAAGGTCACCGTGTTGCTGCGCACGGAGTCGACGTAGCGCTTCTGGTTGACCGTCTTCGGTGCGACGCGCAAGCCGCGATGGCGCCAGACGACGTCCTCGAGCACGCGCGCCGGCGACTCGTGCGCATCGAGCGCGCCGGTCACCGCCGAGATCGTGCCGGGACCGATCTGATGTCCTCGCGCGATCAGCTCCGAGAGCTCGCGCACGACGCGCTCGCCGGCGTGCGTCTCGCTCTCCTCGCCGTCGAACGTCAACACGTTCCCGCGCAGGAAGACCTTGCAGTCGAGGTGTGCCTCGAGCGCGCGCAGCACCGCATCCTGGCTGCCCGCCAGCTCGACGGCGACGTCGTCGGGAAGCTCTACCTGGGTCCTCATCCCTGCAGCGACGCCCGCACCAGCCCCGAGACGCGCTTGCCGTCGGCGCGTCCGTCCACGGCAGCCATCGCCTGCTTCATAGCCTGCCCCATGTCCTTCGGCGTCTGCGCGCCGCTCTCGCGGACAGCCTGCTCGACGATCGCGGCAAGCTCCTCCTCGGAGAGCTCAGCCGGCAGATAGGCGCCGATCAACTCACCCTCGGCCTCCTCGCCGGCGGCGAGATCGGCGCGGTCGGCCTCGCGATATGCACGCGCGGCCTCGAGCCGGCGCTTGCGCTCCCGGCGCAGCACGGCCAGCTCGTCCTCGCCGCCCTCCTTGGCTGACTTCTGCAGCTCGGAGAGCACCAGGCGCAGAGCGCCGACCCGTGCTTTCTCGCCGGCTCGCATGGCCCCCTGCAGGTCGGTCTTGATCTGATCGGCTATCGCCATCTCTCTCCCAGGATACGCGCGCACGGCGACGATCCGGGAGGTCAAGCGGTGAAACCCGAAGCGAACCCTCGGGCACGCGCTCGGAGCGCCCGAGCTGCGATGTGCGCGCGACTGAATATTGTCTTGCCCGTGAACGAGTCGATCTACGCCGAGGCGCTCGCGCCTTTCCTCGCCGAGACGCAGAGCCTGCGCCCGGCAGATGCGGAAGTCATCGACGCGCACACGCACCTCGGGCTCGACGAGGATGGACGCTCGCTGACGCTCGCCGAGCTGCTTCGCCAGCTCGACGCGGCCGACGCAAGGCGAGCTTGCGTGTTCCCCTTGCACGATCCCGAGCGCCAGCCTTCCTACCGCGTACCGAACGATCGTGTGCTCACGTGGGCGAGCGAAAGCGACGGGCGGCTCGTTCCGTTCTGCCGCCTCGACCCCGCCGAAGCTCCGGTCGAGGAGGCAGAGCGCTGTATCGCGGCGGGCGCGCGCGGAATCAAGCTGCATCCGCGCGCGCAGGCGTTCGTGTTCGACGGACCCGAGATGGAGGGCGTCTTCGCGCTGGCCGAAGAGGCAGCCGTGCCGATCCTGATCCATGCAGGACGCGGCCTGCCGCCGCTCGCGGACGGCCTCGCTGACGTCGCGTTGCGCCATCCGGGCGCAGTGCTGATCCTCGCTCATGGCGCGATCTGCGATCAAGGCATCCTCACCACCCGGCTGGCCGAGCACCCGGGCGTGCTCTACGACATCTCCTGCTTCTTCCCGCTCGACGTGATCGAGCTGTTCGCGCGCGTCCCGGCGGAGCGAATCGTGTTCGCCTCCGACCCGCCCTACGGGATGCCTGCGACGACGCTCTACCTCGCGCTGCGCGTCGCCCGGCAAGCGGGGCTCGACGAGACGGCTACGAAGGCAGTGCTCGGCGGCACGATGGCGTCACTGATCGACGGCCGCGGACTCCCGGAGATCGCACCGCCCCGCCGCGGCGCCTCGATCACCCTCTCGGGCCGCCTCGCGCGCGTCTATGGCTATGCGAGCCTCGTCGGCCCGGCGCTGTTCACAGGTGTCGAGGAGCAGGCGCACGCGATGCTCGACATGGCGCGCGCCGCCTGTCGCGATCCGCAGCCGGGAGCGGACGCAGAGGCGCTCGAGACGATCGGCAGAGCGCTCGCGGCAGCCGACGCGCTCGTCGGCGAGCCCGACGGCGTGCGCGCGTCGATCGACCTCGTGTATCGCGCGATCGTGCGCGCGGCGACGGAGATCCTCGACTGAGGCACTCCGCGCAGGCGTCCGGCGACTGAGCCGTGACGCGACGCCGAGTCGCGACCGCTTCGGCCTAGCTCTCGGCGACGAGCCAGGTCGCGGCCCAGTCGCCGCCTTCCCGCCGAGCGCGCTCGCGCAAGCCCAGGCGCGTGCCGAACGCATCGACGACCTCGTCGACCTGCGCACGCAACAGCCCGCTCGCGATCAGGTGCTCCGGAGCGTGACCGATCGTCCACGAGAGCTCGAGCAGCAGCGGCAGCAGCAGGTTTGCCATGACGACCGTTTCGCGCGGAGGCTCACCCGCGCCGCCTGGCCACGGAAGCGACTCCAAGCGCAGATCGAAGCGCCGCACCTCGATCTCGGCATCGTTGACGATCGCGTTCTCGCGAGCCGCCTCGACGCTCTCGCGCTCGTGATCGAGCGCGAGCACGGGCGCGAAGCCGAGCCGCGCGGCCGCGATCGCGAGCACCCCGGAGCCTGTGCCTACGTCGAGCAATGGCCCCTGGACCCGATTGTGAGCGGCGAGCTCGAGCAGCAGCTCGAGGCACAGTCGCGTCGTCGCGTGGGCACCAGTGCCAAACGCCTGTCCGGGGTCGATCACGATCTCCTCGACCGGACCGCTGCCGCCAGAGCGCTCAGACTCCCACGGCGGGCGCACGCAAAGGCCCGGCACCTGCCGCGAGACATCGCCTCGGGCGCTCGGCGCCGCGATCGAGACCGGCTTGTGAAATTGCTTCCAGCGCTCCTGCCAGTCGTCGGCCGTCTCGCTCGTGGAGATCTCGACGAGCGCGTCGCCCGCGGCTGCCCTGAGGTCCGGCAGGCTCGGGATCTCGCCGGCTGCGCCGTAGACGGCGTACTCGACCATCCCGTCTGCGAGCTCGACCTCCTCGACCCCGGCCGGAGTCAACTCGAGCAGTTCTGCAAGCACCAGCTCGGCCTGCGCCCGCTGGACGCGGACGGCAAGCCGGATCACGCAGCCTGGCTGCCCAGTGCGCGGCGCAACTTCGCGAACATCGATTCCTCAGAGCGCATGTTCTCCTCGGTCAGCGTCGCGCTCAACTGCTCGAGCAGATCGCGCTGCTCATCGCTCAGGCGCCGCGGGATAACGACATTGACGACGACGCGAAGGTTCCCCTTGCGGCTGCGCCCGAGCGAGGGCATCCCCTCGCCGCGGACCGTCAGCACCTCGCCAGGCTGCGTCCCCGCCGGCAGTTCTACTGACGCGCTGTGCTCGAGCGTCGGAACCTCGACCGTTGCGCCGAGCGCCGCGAGCGGCGCCGGCACGTCGAGGGCCGTGATCAGATCATCGCCTTCGCGAACGAAGCGCTTGTCCTCGCGCACGCTCACGAGCACGTACAGATCGCCCGCCGGCGCGCCGAGCTCACCGGCATGCCCGCGCCCGCCGAGGCGCAGGCGCTGACCGGCGGCGATCCCCGCAGGGATCTCGACATCGATCTCGCGCTTCGCCACGCGCCTGCCCCTCCCACGGCACTCGTGGCACGGCTGCTCCGGCACACGTCCATCGCCGTGGCAGACGTCACACGCGATCGTCCGCACCATCTGGCCGAACGGCGTGCGTGTCGCGGCCTGCAGCTGACCGGCGCCACCACAGCGCTCACACGTCTTGATCGGCGTCCCTGGCTCGGCACCGTTGCCTTGACAGTGCTCGCAGCGGTCGATCGCCTCATAGCTGACCTCGACTTGCGCCCCGTGCGCCGCCTGAACGAGGTCGATCTCGACGGCTACCGCGACATCGCCGCCCGGCGCCGGGCCGGAGCGTCCGCCGAACGCACCACCCGCGCCACCGCCGCCGAAGAAGGCGTCGAACAGATCGCCGATCGAGCCAAAGCCGTCGAAGTTCGGTGCGTAGCCACCCGAGCGCAGCCCGTCGTGCCCGTAGCGGTCATATGTCGCGCGCCGCTCGTCGTCGGAGAGGATCTCGTACGCCTCGGCAGCCTCCTTGAACTTCTCCTCGGCGTCGGGGTCGTGATTGTTGACGTCCGGATGCAGCTCGCGCGCGAGCTGGCGGAAGGCTTTCTTGATCCGCTGCCCGTCGGCGTCGCGCTCGACACCGAGCACCTCGTAGGGATCGCGAGGCATGCTCGTAGCGTCAGTTCTCGGCATACGCGTGCTCGACGAAGCGCGAGAGCTCATACGCCGCCTCGCGCACGGTGGCGATCGCCCCGGCGTAGTCCATTCGCACGGGCCCGATCACCGAAACGGCGCCGAGCTTGCGCTGCCCGGTCCCGTAGCCGGTCGCGACGAGCGCGAGCGAGCGCATCGCCGGGATCTCGTTCTCGTGGCCGATGCGCACATACACGCCCGGCTGACCGAGCGCCGCGCGCAGCACGCGCAGCAGCGAGACACGCCGCTCGAGCAAGCCGACGAGCCCCTCGAGCTGCGTCGCGTCCTCAAGCTGTCCGGCCGCGAGCAGGTGAGCGGTTCCGTCGACGTAGAGGTCGTCCTCGGCCTCGGAGACGAGGCCGCCGAACGCAGGTACGAGGCGCTCGAGAAACGCCAGCTCGACGTGTGAAAGGCCGGGGTCGAGCAGGCGCTGCTGCAACATCCGAGCGCCGAGCCCATAGCCGACGAGACGCTCGAGCAAGTATTCGCCGGCCCATGCGAGCAGCCCCGGATCGACCGGCCGGTCGAACGTCGCGAACAGCTTCGAGACGCCACCAGTCGAGGTGATCACGACGACCATCACGACTTCCGGCTGCAGCGCGAGCACCTCGACGTGGCGGATCGTCGCAGTGTTCAGCGAAGGCGCCGAGACGACCGCGAGCAGGTTCGTCATCTGCGAGAGGGTCTCCGAGGTCGTACGCATCGCCGCCTCGACCTCCCTGCGGATCAGCGAGAGCTCGAGCCGGCGCTGAACCGCCAGTCCCTTTTCCGAATCGAGCATCCGGTCGACGACGTAGCGATGACCCGCATCCGTCGGAACACGGCCGGCCGAGACGTGTGGATGCGCGAGCAGCCCCTGCTCCTCCAGCAGCGCCAGTTCGTTGCGGACCGTCGACGGTCCGCAATCGAACTCGGGATCGGCCGCGATCGAGCGCGATGCGACCGGCTGGCCGGTGCGCAGGTAGTCGTCTACGACCTTGCACAGGATTTTCTCCTGGCGCGAAGTGAGCATCGCTCAATTGTAGGCCGAGCCGTGGCGCCCGCACGGGCGCCACGCTCAGAGCTCGAGCTCGGCTTCGGCGTTGCGGATGATCTGCTTGCCCGCCTGCTCGGCGACCGTGTCGATCACGACATGCCCGCCTGAGCTCTCCCGCACGGTCCCGCTGACGAGCACCTCCTGCTCGGGCACGCCCATGCCGCGAAACTGCACGGAGAGACGCTTCAGCGCGGCCGGACCGCCGGCGGCCTCGGTTTGTGCGCGAGCGACCTGCGCCATCGTCCACAAGCCGTGCAGGATGCGTCCAGGCAGCCCGACCGCGCGCGCGAACTCCTCGTCGATGTGAATCGGGTTGAAGTCACCCGACGCGCCGGCGTAGCGATTGGTCAGATACTTGTCCGGCGTGATGCTGACCTGCGGGATCTGCTGCCCGCTCGTCAACTCGGTCATTGCTTTCACACTCCCCGCACGATGTTGGTCCAGGTGCCGCGGCAGACCTGCTCGCCGCGCTGGTTGGTCGAAATCGACTCGAACACGTAGTAGCCGCGTCCGTCTGCTTCGGAGATGTCCTTCACGCCGGCCGTCGTCGTCACCTCATCGCCTGCGACTACGAGCGGGCCCCACTCGAACTCCTGCCCGCCGTGGACCATCATCGCGAAGTTCAACTCGATCTCCGGATCGAAGATCGGCGGACCTACGGACGGCGCGCTGTAGACGACGGCGAACATCGGCGGCGCCACGACGTCCGTAAAACCGGCCGCCCGCGCGGCATCCACATCGAGATGCAGCGGGTTCGTCTCACCTACGGCGCGAGCGTACTCTCTGATCTTCTCGCGGCCCACGGCGTAGACGACTGGCTCGTAGGTCTTGCCGATCGCTTGCTTGTTGACGGGCACTGGACTCCTCGGGGTTGGCGGCAGTTCTGGCTGGCGCGGCAGTTTACGCCGAGCGCGGCGGGAGCGCCGCTCGACGCGGCGTCCCGCCGGCGCTCGCCGAGGACGTGGATCGTCCCCGAGACCAGCGCTCCTCAATCTGCGATCGCGGGCTAGAACGTGACGTCGAGCTCGTCGGCGCCAACGCCGACGAGCTCGCGGCTGTCGTCCTCGCCAGAGACATCGCCGCCGTCCCGATCTCCCGCGCCGCTGCCCGGAGCATCGAGAAACTGGACAACGTCGGCGACTACGTTGACCGCCTGCCTGCGCTCGTGCTCGGCGGTCTCCCACTCGCGCCACTCCAAGCGCCCGTCGATCCCGACACGACTGCCCTTGCGGGTGAAACGGCACACGCTCTCAGCCGTCACCCCGAAGGCGCTGACGTCGAAATAGTTGGGACGCTCGCTGGTGTTTCCATCGGCGTCTCGCCTGCTCGAGTTACACGCGATGCGAAGGCCCGTAACGGCGCGGCCCGAGGGCAGCGAGCGCAACTCAGGGTCACGAGTCAAACGGCCCACCAGCACCACTCGGTTGATTGTTATCTGTGACATCCGTCGTTCTCCATGTCTCGATGTTTGACCCCCGCCGAGAACCTACGTCTCACTTGGGACACTTCTCGCGGCCGGCTCACGACCACCGCCAGCATGTCTCACATCTCCACAAATAGAGGCATCGTCTCGAGCGGCACGACGGCGATGCGCTCGCTCGCATGTGCAGTGACGATCGCCCGCTCGAGCGCGCGACGCACATCGACTGGCGCGATGTACAGCGCTCCCTCCACGTGGCGCGCACGCGCCCAGGCGCGACAGATCTCGGCGAGCCGGCGCGGAGCCTTGATCGTCAACTCGACCTCGACCGCGAGCGGCAACTCGCGAGTGCCGGCCGTAGGCCAGATCACGAGGTCCGGGCGGTGCAGCAGGCGGCCGCGATCGCTCGTCCTGCTCAGCACGGCGCTGGCGAGCGGGCTGCCCGCCTCGCGCTCGCGCAGGCGCAGCTCGCGCTCGCCGCTCACCAGGCGATCGGGGTACCCGCGTTCGAGCGCCGCCGCCACGTGCGCGCAGGCGATCATGTGCTGCGCGCCGCCGCGCTCACGCGACAGGCATCCAGACCACTGACCCCGGAGGCCCTCACGCCGGCAGCCGTCGCCGTGTAGAGCGTCGGCCGCTCGGTCAGCGGACGCTGGGCCAGCATCAGGCCGTCGCGCTTTGCGAGACTGAGCTTCGCGCGTGCCGAGGCGAGCGTCACCCCTTCTCGATGCGCGAGCGCCTCAGCCGTGATCGCGCCCATTCGCACCAGCCATTGGAGCATCGCCAGGCGCTCGGGCGAGGAGGTGAAAGCACCGCCCCGGGAGCTCATCGCTCCTCCACCGCGAGCGGGGCAACCCACGCGATCCGGGCGCGCACGCCACCGCTGAGCACGATTGCCGCGACTAAGCCGGTGCCGAGCGCCGTGACGCGATCCGCTCGAAGCGCGCTCTCGCGCGTCCTCGTCCTGGTCATTCGACCATCGCTGCTGTGCGTCGTACGCCACGTGCCTCTAGCCCCGGCAAGGCCGCCGATCAGCTCAGCGGAGGCCGCCACGACCTGGCGGTGAGCGAGCAGCACGCTGAGATTGCCGAGCACCTGCTCGAGCAGTTCGTCTCGCCCCGACAGCCGAAGATCCGAGAGCTCCTGAGTGCTCAAGATCAAGCTCACCCCAGCCGAGCGTGCGCGACCGAACAGGCGCACGACGTGCTCCGCGGCGAGCGCCGAGAACTCGTCGATCACCACGACGGCACGCGTCGGCTTGGCTTGCAGCGCCGAGATGACCGTCTGCAGGTCCTGCACGATCGCGGAGGCGAGCATCTGCGCGAGCAGCGGCCGGCGATCGGCATCGAGCCGGAAGTAGACGACTGCTCGCTCTTCGGCGGCCTCGAGCAGATCGAATGCGGCGTTGCCCCCGCACTGCGGCTCGAGCCAGCGCCCGACGTCTGACTCGGCCAAGATCGACAGTCGGTCGCGCACGCCGGCCAGATCGGCGAGCTGGCGCGTCGTAAGCGAATCGAGGTACGCGTGCAACGGTTCGGCCAGCTCCTCGGGCAGGCCGCGCGCGAGCAGCTCGAGCTCGGCCGGATCGAGATGGCGGACGATCTGACGCAAGCCGATCTCGACGCCTGCACCGCGCAGCGCGCGCACGACGTGGCCGAGGAAGCGTTGAGCCTGGCGCAGGTAGTGCGGCTCGGTGAAGCGCTCGCCGGCGAGCGCCTTGTCGGCGATCTCCGTATCGCTGCCGCGGGCGAATGCGTTGTACGCGTTCGGCCCCTCGGGCGTCCATTCGACAAACGGCCGCTGCACGCGTTCGGCGCTTGCGGCAAGCGCCGAACGCATCGCTGCATCGCCCTTCGGGTCGAGCACTATCGCGCCCATGCCTCGCTCGATCGCGCGAGCCGTCATCGCGGTCTGTGTGACGGTCTTGCCTGAGCCGGTCGCACCGACGAGCAGCGTGTGCGTGCCACCCTGCGTACCGCCGAACGGGATCGGGACGGCTCGCCCCCGCTCGTCGACGCCGAGGATCAACTCGCCCTCACGCGTCCACGCCGAACGCGCGGATCGTCGGTAGCGAGAGGCAAGGACGCGCCCTGCGCGACCAAGTGACTCGCCCGGGCTGGGCCGTCCTCCGGCGACCTCGGCGAGATCCGCGCCCGCGTCCAGATCCGAGCGGTGCCAGCGGCGAGCGTGCCACGTCGCGCTGAGAGCCGAGAAGAGCAGCGGCGAGCCGAGCCCGCCCAGCTCGGGACGCAGCAGATAGATCGTCGGCGAGGCGATCGCGGCCCAGCCCCAATGAACTTCTCTTGCACGCATCAGACGCGCCACGAAAGCGCCGGCAGCGAGTCCGAACAGCAGGTGAGCCGTCAGGACTGTCAGCAAGTGCGCCAGCTCCGCGAACGGCGGCGGCGGCGAGCTTTCCGGGTTGAGTGATGTTCTGAGACGGGACATGCGTCCTCCTTTCGCGAGGAAGCTCCTTGCGGGAACGACCTCGGTCGGCCGGCCGAGCCGGCGATTGCTTAACGAGCGACGGCGGGCCCGTGGGGCCCGCCGTCGCGGTTTCGATATGGCGGCGGGTCAGCCCCGCCGCGCTTGTGGCAAGCCGCCGAACGACCCTCGTGGGGCCGGCCGGCGACGTGCGGGTTCAGTCGACTTCGACCTCGCGCGGACTCGTGCCGAGGCCGTCTCGTGCGATCAGCGCGAGAACATCGCTGTGGATCCACGGAGTCACTCGCTCGCGACCGCCCTCGGGCAGCAGACCGAGACGCCGCGCAAGCCAGCTCGTCTCGCCACTCTCGTTGCCGGCCGCGTCTCGCTTGACCCTGCCGCAGCGCATCGCGATCTCGCTCATGCTCTGCCCACGCCGCTCGACCGCGTCCAGGACGGCTTCGCGCAACCTCCGATTGAGAACGATTGGACTTCTCTGCACGCGACGGAACTCCGCACGCAGAACCGTCACCGAAACGTCGTCCGCGTGTTCGTGGAGGGCGAGCGCGCAGGCCGTCGTCGCGCGCACAGGCTCGTAGCGTTCGAGGCTCGCGATTGTCTCGCGCAAGCTCACCGGTAACCACTCCTGCGCACCGGCCGCCGAAGGCAGACAGCTCCAGCGCAGCTCCGGTATCGACATTCCGGTCTGGAAGCGCTCGAGGCGGAAGCTTCGTCCGTGCTCGTCGAGCTGTGGCGCGTCGCTCGGCGGCGGATTTTCGGCCAGGCGGCCCTCGACGCCTCCCGAGAAGGGGATCGCGTCGAGATCCTCTTGCAGGAGCGGGCGACAGCGGCACCGTTCCCGTCGCGCCTGCGTCAGGAAGCGACGACAGACGAGCGCCGAGTTGTCCGGAGGCTCATCCGGCGCGAGGTGGGCGAGCAGTCGTCGCTCTCCGTGCCCGAGTGCGCTTTGATCGAGTACGAGCACGCTTCCGCCGGCGCCCGGACAAGCGACGATCTCGCGTGCGCAACCGTCGAGATCGATGTAGCGATCGATCGTGTGGAGGCGTGACGCAGCTCCGCGCTTGCGGGCGATCGCGGGCGAAGCCCCGGCTCTGAGCACGGGGCGTGGCGCGCATCGCGCCGTGGGAAGAGCGTCGTGGGCTGCGAGGTGCTGCGGCCTGCGTGAGATTGCTGAGCTCATGGCTGACTCCTGGGCAGTTGGTCGATGCTCGTCCACGCCGTCGGCAGCGGACGAGCGTGCTTCTAGGCGCCGAGTGGATCGCCGTCAAGCGCTCGCGTCGAGCCGCGATCACGACATGGCAAAGGCGAGACCCCTTAGGGGTCTCGAGAGGTGCGCGCTACTCGATCGAACGCGGCAAGGTTGGCGCGATCGTGCTCATCGGCGTCCTTCGCCAGAACGGTCGCGGCGTCGATCTGCGCTCGGTGGACGCAGAAGAAGGTTCGTGCGATTGCTGCTGGTTACGGCTCGAGGGAAAGCTGGAAGGAGGGTCGCAGCGTACCGCGCGGCAAGGAGGCGCCGCCCAAGCTTGCGGGCGTTTCCCAAAGCTTCCGTGCAGTCGCCTACACACGCCTGAAGATTTGGCTCTGTGCCGGCCTTTGCGTGGTAAGCAGGCGTAGTCGCGCGAACTTCGAGCAGCAGGGAGACTGCGCCGTGCGAGCACGTGGCCCGCGGGCAACTGCGCGTGTGCCGGGGACAACTGCAGAACGAGCCCGGGCAACGCGTGAGCACTTGCGCGCCAAGCGCGCTCAGCCGAGGATCTCGCGCTCCTCGACGAGCGACTCGGCGGCGCGCGGATCCCCATGGGCCTCGACGACACGCACGGCGGGCGGCAGCCGAGGTACGCCGCAGGCGTACGCTGAGCCCTCGTGGAGATCGCGCTCGGCGACGAACAGCACTCGTTCTCTGCCGGGGTACTCCCAATCGAACGGATACTCGCCGGCGTAGGCCCTGCACGCTCGCAGCACAGCATCGGCCACCTGCGCGCACCGGCGCGCGCGTCGTCTGTCGCGACAGACGAAGACGACCACCGGCTTCACCTGCAGGCGCTCGCCGTAACGGCGCGTATGCGCCGACCACCCCGCGAGGAAGTGGTCGTAGCGCTCGAGCTTGGCAGCGGCCGTTCCCTGCGGGAGACGGTCGTCCAGCTCGGCGATCACATCGATCCCGGCACGCGGCAACTCGACGACGCCGTCCGGGCGGACGGTCTCGAAACGATCGAGCTCGATCGGCGCGCCGGCGCTGGCGGTCCGCGTGAAGTCGTGTGGCACGCGCCCGCCCGGGAGACGCAGCTCGGTAGGCGAGAGCGTTGCCCGCCCAGACTGGGTCGGGCGGCTCGGCGGCTCGAGTACGGACTCGTGCGCGCCACGCAGCACGGCGTCGGGCTCATCGGCGCAGCGCATCAGCGCCAACAGCCACCCCGCGACGTGAACGTCGTGGCGCGCTTGGCGAAGGCGGCGCAGATCGGCGCGCGGGCTACTGGCCGGCCGCTTCGATTGGGCATCGCGTAGGTCTGCCACGATCGCGGCAGGCTCCGCTTTGGTCTCAAGTCGCCCGTCGGCTCCGAGCAGCTCCAATCCGGGTGGAGCAATCACGTAACACATCGGCACGCCACCGCCGTCGCGGCGATGGAACTGGAAGCGTTCGACCAGACCAGCGTCCGACAGGCGCTTGAGGCGTCGCTGCGTCGTCGTCATCGCCCGATCCGGGCTCAGCCACCGGTGCAACTGACTGCTGAGCACGTGTAAGAGTCGCGCGATCAGCTCGAGCATCTCGATGTCACGGCGATCCGGCTCGAACGCCGTCGGGGAGTGGACGCGTCGCGCCCAGCGAACGGCGTGCGCGAGGTCGAGCTCGACGAGCTCGCGATAGCTCGGCGCTGGGGTCTCGGGCAATGTCTTCGCCTGAGACCGTCCGGCGACCGCCGCCCGCACAGGCGATCGAACCGTCGAGGACTTCTTCGCCTCGAGCTCGGCACCGGGCTGCTCGTGGTCGTCATCGTTCGGTCGGGCACGCTGCCAATGGGGCTGGCGGAGGTCCGTTCGGTGACGTCCGCCGCGTTCGCGCTGGCGCGCGGCGTGAAGCGCGACGCGCTCGCGATCGACGCGCAGCGGGATCGTGCGGGCAATGAACGGAGGCTGGCGACCCTCGTCGGTCGTCCAGCTCGCGATCGCATGGTGCTTGGGCAGGTGCAAGCGCGAATCCGGACGGCCGAGCTTCGAGAGGCGGTCGATGCCCGGCCGGACGGTGTCGGAGAACTCGGCCATCGTCAAGCCGATGGAACTCCTCGCCTCGCGCGCCGATGCCGTCGCGAAATAGACCCGGTGCGCGAACAGCGCATCGAGCTGATCGCGGATCTCACGGTCGGTCCATTGCGCGTCGGACTGCCAGCACGCGACCGTCTCGAGTCCCGCCGAGCGCTTCAGCGCCATCGTCTCGGCGAATCCGCGGTTGAGCACGAGCGGCGCCTCGTCGACCTTCAGCGCAACGGCGACGCGCTCCTCCGCCGAGACGAGATCTTGCTGACGCGCGAGCGCCGCGTCGAGCATCCCGATCAGCAACTGCATCAGCACCGAGGTATTGCCGGCGCCCATCGCACCGAGCGCACCCTTGACGACGAGCACCTCGCCGGAGGCGATCACGCGGTCGAGATCGACGGTCAGCGAGTCGTTCAGCAGCACCCGCTTGATCGACGCCGAGTTCAGCAGCCGCGCGAGCTTGTTGACCGGCGCGTCCAGCTTCGCCGTCGTCGTGCTGCGTGCGTCGGCGAGCTGCGCGGCCAGCTCAGAGGTGAAAAACGAGGAGATCTCGGCGAACTCGGGCAGCGCCCTGACATGCGCGCCCACCGCGCTTCGATACGCATAGCCGTCCTCTCCGACCGACAGCAGGCGCGCGGCATCCCACAGCGTCGACGTTCGGCTGAACGCCAGCACGGCGATGATCGAATTGCGCAAGTAACGGTCAGACGAGGCCCTGATGTCAGCATCGCTGAACAGGTTTTTCAGCGCCGCGACGACGTAGTCGGCGATCACGTCCGCCGGCGCGTCGACGGCGAGTGGATTGAAGCCGCACGTCGGGTTGGCGAAGTCGAGCACCGTGCACGTGCGCGACGCCGGAACGAGGCTGATCGCGGCGTCTGCCGCGTCGCCCTTCGGATCGAGCACGATCACGGCACAGCGCTCACGCAGCAGGTCCTCTGCGACGGTCGCCGTCAGATAGCTCGTCTTCCCCTGCTCGACCGTTCCCGGGACGGCGGTGTTCTGCCGGCGAAGTCGCGGCGCGATCGTCACCGGGCCGATCGCGTCGCACAGCGTTCCGGCGCCCTCCCCCGCGCGCGGGCGCATGATCGCCGGCGGCGCGGGCGCAAGCGGCGTCGCGAAGCGAGCAAACGGCACCGAGAGGTAGTCGATCGACGGCAGATGCCACAGCGACGCCAGCTCGCTTGGGGCGAACACGCCGCGCAGGAATCCCGGCAACGGATTGCCCTCGCCTCGCTGCAGTCGCCGCCGGTAGAGGCCGAGCAAGCCGTGCCTGATCGTCGCGCCGCGTTCGACGAGCCGGTTCTCCGCGCTTTCGACGCGCAGCTCGGAGGCGATCCGCTCGCACGCGCGGCGCTCGCCGGCAAGCACGCGCAGCTCGGCGAAGAACAGCGGCGTGTGCTGCAGCTCGAGGCCGCCGCGCAACTCGGCCTCGTCGATCATCGAGCGGTCGCGAACGAGCAGATGCGCGCGGCGCTCGCGCGCGAGCCGATTCTCATGCGAGCGAAACCGACGAGCGGCATAGCGCTCGAAGAGCAGCGGCGCGGGGACGAGCGCGAGCTGGACTACAGCCTGCCCGCGGCAAGCGCCGATCACCGTCAGGAGGCGATTCATCGGTGGTTCACGTTCATGCTCGAACCGATCCGGCGCCTTCACGCGGCGGATGAAGTCAGCGCCCTTCTTCAGCCGCACAAGCGACGCGAGCTCGATCGTGACATCGCCACCCAGCGGCTCGAGCCGGCAGTTCGGGTAGGCCGTGCGCAGCGCCGCCTCGACCGCGTCCTGCTCGTCGAGTGGGCACGTGAGCGCCATCCATACAGAGGGGCCCGAGCCTCCGCCAGTGCCGCCCGCCTCCTCGTAGCGGACCTCGAGCGACACCGACGGCTGCCCGCAGACCAGGCGCCGCCACCACCGACGCTGCAGGCGATGGTGCAGCGCGCCGAACATCCGGATCACCGCCTCGACCCCGGCCTCATCAGTGCGATGAGGCTCGAGCCGGAGGCGTACATAGCGTCGCCCGCGCCGTGCGAGCAAACGCGCCAAGGTCAAGCAGGCGAGTACGGTCGCCGACGCCAGCAGCGCCGTCGCGAGCGGATGCAAGCCACCGTCCGGCGACCATGACCACGCGCTGCGCATCGCTTGCGCGACGATGCCCGGCAGGTCCGTGAGGATCCGCCCGGCACCACCTGCCGACCGTCCGCGCAGCAGCCGCCCCGGACCGCCGTCGAGCAGCCACGCAACCAGTGCGAGGCCCGCGACGAGTGCGAGCAGGCCTAGAAGTCGCCAGAGCAGAGAGCGCAGCACTTGCCGCCTGCTCCGACGAGCTCGTGCCGGCGGGACACCCTAGGTAGGGCGGCGTTTCCGGTTTTCAGCCCGTCGCGGGCGATAACCCGCGCGAGCGCTCAGCGAGGGCGAGTCGCCCGCTCGACCCGCGCGCCGCGCGGCGTCAGATGCCAGGCGTTCGAGCCGCCCTTCTCCTGGCCGTCGCCCGTGTTTTCGACGAGCTCGAGTCGCGCGAGGCGTGCGAGCAGCTTTGAGATCTGGCCCTGATCCGCAACGCCGGAGCGCTCTGCGATCTCGCGATTGCTCGCGCCAGAGTGTTCGCCGATCACGACGAGCACACGCACCGTCCGGTAGGTCAGGCGCATGCTGAGCCCCGCCATCGGGTCGCGATTGCGCGCGAGAACCGGTGACGCGCCGTTGCCGCGCCGCGTCTCCGGCGCCGGACGGCTCAGTTCTCGGCTTGCCGCACGGGCACCCAGATAGGGCAGCACGATGATGTTCATCAGCGAACCGAGCAGGCACGTGAACCGTTCCGTACCGTCTTCGAGCGCGCGCGTGTGCAGGACGGCGAGCACCGCGCCGACGACACCTTCGGCGGCAACCTCGGGCGGTTCGCGCACGGCGTTCGTGACGAAGCGCCCACGGTCGACGACCTCCGCGAGCTCCTCGAGCAGTTCGGCGCGACGTTCGAGCACACGCGGGCCGGCGCCGAGCGCCTCTACGAGGCAGAGCCTCGCGAGCGCAGGCTCTTCGTCGAGGAAGACGAGCAACTCCGCGAGCCCTGCGCGGATGCCGTCGCGCCACAGCGACTCGCCCTCGTAGGCGTCGCGTACGAGCTTGCCGACCTGCGCGACGGCCTGCTCGAGTGCGGCAAGGAAGCAGTCTTCGCGATCGGCGAAGACGTCGTAGAAGGTCTTGCGTGAGACTTTCGCGCGGCTGATCACCTGCGCGACCGTCATGCGCCCGTAGCCGACCTCCTCGACGGCCTCAAGCGCTGCGGCCAGCATTCGACTTCGTTGAATCTCGGTGACCCTTCCGCGTGGCAGCGCGCTCGGTCTGGAGCGCAGCCGCGACGGCGCGGTGCGTGTCTGGTGGACAAAGGCCATTTCTTCCTCGCGTTCGTGCGTTTCGACTGTAAAGAAAGGTGTTGCTTGCCCACTTATTTCGCGGTCGCGGCAATGCGCTTCATCCCCGAGAAGCGCCGCGACGCGCACATGTCATACAGGAGATTCAACGATCCAATGCGTTAAGTCGAGGCGCGTCTCCAACTTTTCCCCGGTCATTCGGGGATTCGTAGACGCGGCATGGCTTTTTCGCACCAGAGCCGCACTGATTGGCAGAAGGAGCATGATCTCGGCCGCGTTCGGACCTCCGCAATCATGCGCAAATCGCCGCACGCGCCGTTCCACTAGCCTAAACCGGAATGTCGCCGAACAGACAGCGACTTCTCCTCCCGGCAGCCGCGTCCTTGGCCTGTGTCGCGGTCGGTGCCGCGCCAGCGGTGGCCGGAACCTATGGCAAGCTCATCGCCCGGCACAGCGCCGCGCCTGCCGAGACGCTCGAAACTCGCTTCAACCACGTCCACGCGGCACGCTCGTTCCTGCTCGTCGTCACCGAGCCCGCGCGCGAACCGCTCAGCTTCACGTGGTCGTTGCGCTGCAGCGACGCAAGCCATCGCGAAAGCGGCGGTGCCTCCGGGCGGGCAACGATCGCCAACGGGCACTGGGTCAAGCGGATCTCACCGCACTGGATCGAGCACCCCGTCACCTGCTCCGGAAGCATCAGCGGCGTAGCCGCCGGCACGCCCGTGCTCGTTCGCGTGTTCGCCGCCTAGCGCGAAGCATCAAGGCGCGGTCCAACGACCCGGCAGCGCTCACGAAGACAGACCCCGCGGCCGATATACAGGTGTGTCCAAGCGAGTCCAGGCCGGAGTGCTCGCAGCTGCGGCGCTGGCCTCCATTGCGGTCGCAGGCGTCCGCATCGCGGGCGCAGCCGGACACCATGCGAACGCTCTCGAGGAGGAAACCCGCGCCTACGCGACCGCAACTGCGCTCGCCGCCGCGACGCTGGCGAAGCTGCGCACCCCGCCACCGGGATTCCACGCGGATCGCTGCATCAGCCCGACGCCTGGCTCGGAGTGCTTCAGCCGATCGCGTTCGATGCCCTTGAGCCACGCCACCATGGGGCGGCTCGTGGCTTCATTCGGCGTCAAGCGCTACTCCGTGTACGGAGGCGACCCCATCGCATGTTTTCGCACCAAGCACTTCAATAAGCCTCGGCTGACGCTCCAGGCATGCCACGCCGAAGCTCTTGCAGGCGACGAACGAGTGGTGCTTTACGCGACCTCTCTCGTAGTGTCCGGGCCCTATTGGGTGCGCGGCACGACGCGGACATTGCCCGATGTCCCGTACCCGAGCGAACTCGAGATGGACGCGATCGGGCGCCTGAGTGGAAATTGACCAGCGTTCGTTCCGGGTATCCCCGCCCGGGAACGCGAAAGGCCCCGAGTTCCGGGGCCTGACAAGTACCGCTACCGGGATTCGAACCCGGGTTTCCGCCATGAGAGGGCGGCGTCCTAGTCCCCTGGACGATAGCGGCGCGTACGCGGCTCGCCCGAGGCTAGCAAAGCCCCCGGAGCAAGTGTGGATCGGCGCGCTGTCACCGTGCGCACGTTCGCCCGCCCAGGCCGCCAGAGCCGCACGGCGCCGGGCGCATCTGCGATATCTTCGCCCCTCACCCCCACGCGGATGTGGCGGAATTGGTAGACGCGCACGGTTCAGGTCCGTGTCTGGGAGACCAGGTGGAGGTTCGAGTCCTCTCATCCGCATCGGCTTGTGAGCGCCGGCAAGCGCTCGCTTAACGCAAAACGGCCGCCGGGAACCCGGCGGCCGTTCGCTTACTGCCAAGCGTTATCGGCTCAGCGCTCGCCCTTGCGGCCCTGGCGACGCTGTGCGACGACGATCGAAAAGCCCATCGCCAGCAGGAGCACACCTGCAGCGACTGTCCAGCGAAGGTCGAAGCCGGTGAACGGGAGCGTCGAGGCTTTCGCCGGTTCGCTCGTCGTCGTCGTGGTCGTCTTCGTCGGTTCTTTGGCTTTTTCTTCAGGCGCCGTCGTTTTCGTCGGCGTGCTTTCGGCTTTTTCCGGGGAGGTTCCGGAGGTCGGCGTGGTCGCCGGCGTCGTGCCCGTGGTCGTCGTAGGCGTCGTCGACGGTTTGTTGTTGTAGTTCGACAGGCCTTCTTCTGCCGCAAATGCGCCAGTAGGCAGGACGAACGCCATCATCAGAGCGAAAGCGACCGGCAGCACCGCAAGCTTGCGCAACGCGCTTGATGATCCCTTCCTGCTCGGTGCTGCGTCTGCTTTCTGCGGCCTACTCGAGGCCACGACATCGGTCCGAGTCATGCCAACCTCCCGTTGTGATGGTGTGGGTGAATGCTCCAGCCCTATCAGGGCCTCTTGCCCTTCGCGGGCGATTCTAGTCGCAAAACGTGTCATTTTGTTCGCCGTTGGCGGGCTCTCGCCTGCCTATTCATTCAGAACAACTATCAGCAGCGCCGGTCGGCGGAGCGTCAATGTTGCCGTTCCCGCGCATCGGCCAACCGACTCAGGGACTTGAGCGGCGAACGTCGTCGTGCCGCTCGAAACCGAGCGCACGGCTGGCAGGCGCGCTGCCCACATACGCGATTCGCGGCGAAGCTCGGCAGCCAGGGCAAGTCGCCCCGAGTGCTCAGGACACGCGCACGCGCCCTTCCAGCGCGTCCTCGCCGAGGCTGCCGCGGAGCACCTTCTTGTCGAACTTGCCGACGCTCGTCTTCGGGATCTCCGCGAGGAACGCGAACTCGTCGGGGAGCCACCACTTCGCGACGCGGCCGCGCAGGTGCTCGACGAGGTCCGGCGCCGTCGTGCTCGCCCCCTCGCGAAGCACGACGCAGCACAGCGGCCGCTCTGCCCAGCGCTCGTCCGGCTTCGCGATCACGGCCGCCTCGACGACGTCCGGGTGAGCCATCACCTCGTTCTCGAGCTCGACCGAGGAGATCCACTCGCCGCCCGACTTGATCACGTCCTTCGCGCGGTCGGTGATCTGCACGAAGCCGTCCGCGTCGACGGCCGCGATGTCGCCCGTTCGCAGCCAGCCCGCGTCGAACTTCTCATCGCTCGTGTCGTCGTTGAAGTAGCGCGCGGCGATCCACGGGCCGCGAACCTCGATCTCGCCCGTCGACTCGCCGTCCCACGCGACCTCCGCGTCCTCGTCGTCGGTCAAACGCAACTCCACCCACGGCAGCGGACGCCCCTGCTTCGCGCGCGTGTCCCAGTAGTCGTCGTCGTGCTCGCCCTCGTGCGGGCGGCAGAAAGTCGCAACAGGGCTCGTCTCCGTCATCCCCCACGCCTGGAAGATGTTCACGCCGTGGCGCTCCTCGAAGTCCTTCATCAGCTGTCGCGGGACGGCCGAGCCGCCGCACGTCGCGTTCGTCAGCGACGAGAGGTCCACCTCGGGATGCTCGTCGGCGTAGCGCAGGACGTCGGCGAAGATCGTCGGCACGCAGCCCATCAGCGTGGGTCGCTCAGAGACGATGAAGCCCGTCAGCGGCTCGGCCGCGAGGAAGCGGTCGGGCAGCATCAGGTCGGCGCCCGCCAGCGCCGCACCGTGCGGCAGGCCCCAGGCGTTCGCATGGAACATCGGCACGACCGCCAGCACACGGTCGGCGCGGCTCAGGCCGAGGCCATCCTTGACCAGCGTCGCCGTCGAGTGCAGGCTGATCGAGCGGTGCGAGTAGAGAACGCCCTTCGGGTTGCCCGTCGTGCCGCTCGTGTAACAGAGCGCTGCGGCTTGGCGCTCATCGACCTCCGGATAGTCGTAGTCACCGTCGCCCGCTTCCTTCATCAGCTCCTCGTAGCGGAGCGCATTCGGCAGGCTGCCGGCGTCGCCATCGCCCATCACGACGTAGTGCTCGACCGTCGAGAAGCTCGGCGCGAGCTTCTCCAGCAGCGGCACCAGCGAGTCGTCGACGAAAATCAGCCTGTCTGCCGCGTGGTTGACGATGTAAGTGAGCTGCTCCTCGAACAGGCGGATATTCAGCGTGTGCAGAACCGCGCCCAGGCACGGGATCGCAAAGTACAGCTCGAAGTGACGCTGGTTGTTCCACGCGAACGTGCCGATTCGCTCCCCCGGCCTCACGCCCAAGCGGTCGAGCACCCTCGCCAGCCGGTCGATTCGCCCAGACGTCTCGGCAAACGTCGTGCGCGTCACCACGCCCGGCGCAGTTAGCGTCGAAACGGTTGCGTCCGGGCTGCACGCCTTCATCCTGCGACGTATGTGGTGAAGCGTCAGCGGGAAGTCGTCCTGCATCAGGCCGCTCAGCACTCCGCCACTCGACTGCTTGCTCATCCCCTGCGCACCTCCTCCTCGCGCGGCGACAGCTCGCGCAGCTCACCGTAGATCCCCTGCGTTCGCAGGGCGATGTCATCCCAATCGAAGCGCAGGACGTGCTCGGAGGCCTCCGTGACGAGCCGTTCGCGCAACTGCTCGTCAACCAGCAGCCGCTCGATCATCACGCCGAGATGCTCTGCGTCGCCGCCATTGAAGCGAAGCCCGACGCGCTCACCGACCGGCACGACCTCGCGCAGTCCGCCTGTGTCGGCGACGATGCAAGGACACCCCGAGGCCATCGCCTCGAGCGCGACCAGCCCGAACGGCTCATAGATCGAAGGCACGACGCACAGGTCCGCGATGCGGTAGAGCGAGTGCAGCACGTCGTCGCCGATCCAGCCGAGGAAGACGCCGTGCTCGGAGAGCCCCAAGCGCTCGGCCTGCGCCTTCAGCTCCGCCTCGTGCGTGCCGCTGCCGGCTACGAGGTAGCGCACGTTCTCCACCTGCTCGACCACTCCCGGCAGCGCATCTAGCGCCAGCTGGAAGCCCTTCTCGTAGACAAGCCGGCCGATGAACAGGACGAGCTTCTCGTGCGGCTCGGCGAACTTCCGCCGCAGCGCCTCCAGGTCGCCTGCCGGCTGAAGTTCGCTCGGATCGATCCCGTTCGGGATCACCGAGATGCGCCGCTCGTCGATGTCGAAGATGTCGGCGACGTGGCCGCGCATGTAATAAGAGCAGACGATCACCGCATCGGCTCGCCGCGCCATCCAGCGCTCCACCGAGTGGATGTGCGACTGCGGATAGTCCTGTACCCAGCCCTGATGGCGCCCGTGCTCGGTCGCGTGGATCGTTGTCACGTACGGAACGCCCGCGCGCTCGGCGAGCGTCGCCGCGGCTTGCGCCACGAGCCAGTCGTGCCCGTGAATCAGGTCGTAGCCGTTCTCCTCCGCCAGCGCTTCTCCCGCGGCCAGCATGTCGCCGTTCATCTGCTCGACCCACGCGACGAAGCGATCCAGATCACGCGGCCAGCTCGGCTCTGCGACACGGTAAATCGTCACGCCCGCGAGCTCGTCGACGCCCGGTTGCCCAGGCCCAGGCCCATCGCCGACCCCGCGCGTCAGCACGTCGACGCTGACGCCCTGGCGGACGAGCGCCTCGGCGAGCTTGCGTACGTGGCGCGCAAGCCCACCCTCGATCACCGGCGGGTACTCCCACGAGAGCAGCAGCACACGATTGCTCATGGGTCAGACCCTATCTCGCGCCGCCGCAGGCCCGTCTCGCCCCACCTCGCGCTGCCCTTGTCCGAGCGCCGGACCGATCGGCGAACTCAGACCCCGATCAGCTCGAGCTCGTCCAGTCGCCGCACGGCCGCAGAAGGCCAGAGGCGCTCCTCCGCCGCGCAGATCACGCCGGCCCCGAGCAGGCCGTTGAGCGCCTCTTGTATTTGACCCTGATCGGTGCCGAGATCCTCGCTCAGCTCAGCACGAGACCGGCGCCGCTGGACGTCGTCATCGAGCAGCGCGAGGACGATCGCCCTTTCGAGTCGCGGATCGCTCGCCGTTTCGGGCCGACTCGATTCTTTATGCATGGGGCCATTCCTTCCGGTGCCGGCTCCCCGTCATCGCATCGCTGCGCCGGATCGCCAGATTTCGATCGGCTGGAGAGTACACATAGCTTGGAACGGTTCAGCTCGGCGGTCGCGAGCGGACGGCGTCACACAGGGCAGATCTTCGGCCATCGCTACCCCTACGGGGTATATTGGTCAGGTGGCTCAGCTCGCTCCCGCCAGCCTCGCTCGGGCGCGCCGATGACGAGCATCCTCGAAACGGTCTGGGATGGATTGTCGAACGCCCTGCTGATGGCCTGGACCGTTTGGTGGGCGCTCGTCTTCGGCTTCGCCATCTCCGCCGTCGTGCAGGCGTGGGTCCCCCGCGAGCGCGTCGAGCGCGCGCTCGGCGGAAGCGGCGCGCGGCCGGTTGCGCTCGCGACGGCGCTCGGCGCGGCCTCCTCGTCCTGTTCCTATGCCGCCGTCGCGATCGCCAGATCGCTCTTTTCCAAGGGCGCCTCCGCCGCCAGCGCACTGGCATTCCAGTTCGCCTCGACGAACCTCGTCATCGAGCTCGGCGTCGTGATGTGGATCTTGATCGGCTGGCAGTTCACGCTTGCCGAGTTCGTCGGCGGACTGCTGCTGATCTCGATCATGTCCGTGCTGCTGCGCAGCTTCGTCCCGCGCCCGATCGAGCGTCGGGCTCGTGAGCACGCGCGCACCGCCGACCCTGGCCACCAGCACCACTCGGCCGGATCGCCGAGACCGCTGCGCGAGCGGCTTCGCTCCGCCGACGCATGGTCCGAGGTCGCGCACAACTTCCGCAACGACTGGGCGATGCTCTACCGCGAGATCGCGCTCGGCTTCCTGCTCGCCGGCTTCGTCGGCCTGCTCGGCAACGACTTCTTCAACAGCCTCTTCATCGTGCACGCGCCCAGCCCGTTGCGGCTCGTCGAGAACGTCCTCGTCGGGCCGCTGATCGCGATCCTCAGCTTCGTCTGCTCCGTCGGCAACATCCCGCTCGCCGCCGTTCTCTGGTCAGGCGGAATCGGCTTCGCCGGCGTGATCGCCTTCGTCTTCGCCGACCTCGTGGTGCTGCCGATCGTCGCGATCTATCGCAAGTACTACGGCACCGCCTTCACGGTACGGATCGTCGCGTTGATGCTCGTCACGATCGTGCTCGCGGCGCTTGCGATCGACGGGCTGTTCGGCCTCGCCGGACTGATCCCGCACGCGCGCCCCACACGCGCGGACATCTTCTCCGCCGTGCACGTCGACTACAAGCTCGTCACCAACGTGCTCGGCACGGCGATCTTCGTTGCCCTGTTCGCGCTGACAATGCGCCGCGGCGCGACCGATCCCGTCTGCGGGATGAAGGTTGATCGCCGGTCGGCCGTGACGCTGACGTGCGGCGGGCGCACCCACTACTTCTGCTCGGAGCACTGCGCCCATGCCTTCGCGACGTCACATGCGCTTGCGGAAGATGCAGCCGCCGACGATCCCCCGGCACTCCGGCGGGCTGGCTGATCTACGAAACGCCGCTTCGTCGAGCGCCGCCCTCACGAGCATTGTCAAATGGGCAATGATTGAAAGGTGTCAGCAGCAGCTCCGCCGCTTTTCTACTTCGGCGCGATGTCGCCGTACTCGTGGTTCGCCGCCGAGCGGATCGAGCAGCTCCTGCCCCAAGCGCGCTGGCGCGGCGTCTTCGCAGGAGCCGTCTTCAAGCAGAACGGGCGTTCCTCCTGGGGCCTCGACGAGCGTCGCGACGCCGGCCTCGCAGATTGCGAGATGCGCGCCGCCAAGCACCGGCTCGGACCGATCCGCTGGCCCGACCCTTGGCCCACGAACGATCTGCTCGCCGCTCGCGCGATGGCCTACTGCGCCCTGCTCGACGCGGCCGGCGGCGGAGGTGGCGACGAGCTGATGCGCACCTTCGGGCTCGCAGCGATGCGCCTGACGTTCCTCGAGGGCGTCGACATAGGCGAGCGCGACGCCGTGCTCGAGGCCGGCCGCCGCGCGGGCATCGATGAACGCGCACTCGGCGATGCACTGCAAGACCAGCAGATCAAGGACGCCACACGTGCGCTGACCGACGAGGCCGTCAACGCAGGCGTGTTCGGCGTCCCGAGCGTGCTCGTCGCAGAGCAGCTCTTCTGGGGAGACGACCGCCTGCTCGAGGCCGTGTCCGCGTACGGCGCGACGCGCGACGCCGAGCAGCGCGGCTGACGGTCGCGGCGCTCCTCGAAGTACCTACGCCCGCCCTACTCCGGCGCGTGCCCGTCCGTCGGCGGTGAGAGATCGATCTCGAGCTGCCTCGGCGACGGCCGCAGCCGCTCGCCGCTCTCGCGAGGGCGACCGCGCTTGGCCCAGTGCCCGACGACTTCGCGGCTGCGGCAGCTGTAGTAGCTGACGCGGCGATCGAACGGGGCCAGCGTCAGGCCACCGGGGGCTGGAGCCGTGACGAGCGCGTGAAAGCGCCGCCCGCCGCGATCGACCTCGACGATGTCGCCGGTCTGAATGCCCTCGAGCCGCATGTCGCTCACTCCAGCACGATCGGACGCGGGACGCTGCTCGCCGGCGCCCGCCGTGCCCGGCGCCCTCCTCGCTCGTGCACCGCGCGCCTTCTCGCAGGCCAGCACGTAGGCTTGCCCGACAGTGCGATGGTTCGTTGACGGGATGAACGTGATCGGCACGCGCCCCGACGCATGGTGGAAGGATCGGCACGCGGCGATGGTGCGGCTCGTCCACCTGCTCGAGAATTGGGCCGCCGCGAGCGGCGAGGACGTCGTCGTCGTGTTCGAGCAGCCGCCACGCCCGGCGATCCGCTCGACCGTCATCGAGGTCACCCACGCGCCGCGCCCGCGGCGCGACTCGGCCGACGACGAGATCGTCCGCAGGGTCGCAGCCGAGCTAATGCCTGGAGAGGTACGAGTCGTCACGTCCGACCTCTGGCTCGTCGACCGCATACACGCCGCCGGCGCCACCGTGCAGTCATCCGACGCCTTCCGGGCCTGGATCGAGGACGTCTGATGGCTGGGCGGCTACGGTCGAGCTGATGGCCCCCGTCACGCGGTACACACGCAGCGGCGAAGCGAGCATCGCCTATCAAGTGATCGGAGATGGCTGTCTCGACGTGCTGTTCATGACCGGCTGGATCTCGCAGATCGAGCAGCTCTGGGAGCTTCCCGCGCTGCGGCGCTTCCTCGAGCGCCTCGCCGTGTTCAGCCGCCTGATCCTGTTCGATCGTCGCGGCACGGGCCTCTCCGACAGCGTCGGCGAGCGATACACGCTCGAGCAAGAGGCGCTCGACGCGCTCGCCGTGCTCGACGCGGCCGGCAGCGATCGCGCCGCGCTGCTCACGTACGGGCTCGGCGGCCCCGTCGGCGCGCTGCTCGCCGCCGAGCACCCGCAACGCGTCGGCGCGCTGATCATGTACTCCTCGATCGCGCGCACGACTTGGGCGCCCGACTACGACTGGGCGATGACCGTAGAGGATCGCGCCGCCTGGACCGAGCGGACGATCGCCACGTGGGGAGAGGCCAACGGCCCAGGACTCCCCGTGCTCGCACCGTCGATGGCCGACGACCCCGCGCTGAACGCCTGGTTCGCGCGCCTGCAGCGCCTCGCCGCGAGCCCCAGCGAAGCGCGGATCTTGCTCAATGGCGGGAGCGACCTCGACGTGCGCGAGGCGCTACCGCAGATCGGCGTTCCCGCGCTCGTGATGCATCGCGCCGGTGACAACTCCTGGGACCCGCGCCACTCGCGCTATCTCGCCTCGCACATCCCCGGCGCCCGCTACGTCGAGCTCGACGGCGCCGACTCGTTCCCGTTCATCGGCGACAGCGACGCGATCGTCGAAGAGATCGAGGAGTTCCTCACTGGCGCTCGCGCCGTCGGCGAGCGCACGCGCGCGCTGTTGACCGTCATGTTCACCGACATCGTCGACGCCACCGCGACCGCCGCCGGCGTCGGTGACCGGCGCTGGCGCGACCTGCTCGCGCGCCACGACGAGGAGGTGCGCAAGGAGCTCGCCCGCTTCGACGGGCGCGAGGTCAAGACGGTCGGCGACGGCTTCCTCGCGACGTTCGCCGGACCGCCCTCGCGCGCGCTGCGCTGCGCGCTCGCGATCAACGGCGCCGCACGCGAGCTCGGCATCGAGGTGCGCGTCGGAATCCACACTGGCGAGTGCGAGCTGATCGACGACGACGTCGGCGGGATGGCCGTGCACATCGCATCGCGCGTCGCCGGGATCGCCGGGCCCGGCGAGGTGCTCGTCTCCGGAACCGTCTTCGGCACCGTCGTCGGCGGGCCGTTCGGCTTCGAGGACCGCGGCTTTCACGAGCTGAAGGGCGTCCCCGGGCGCTGGCCGCTGTTCGCGCTAGGCGTCTGAGCGAATACGATCGGCGCGGTGGCAACCGGCGAGTCTCCCCAGCCCCGCAGCGCGCTCGTCTTCGGCGCGCGCAACCTTGGGCGGGGCATCATCGAGCTGCTCGTTGCGTCGGGCTGGAGTGTCACCGGGGTGGCGCGCTCGCAGCAGACGCTCGACGGCATCACGGCCGCCGGCGCGTTCGCGCTACGAGCGGATGTGACCGACCAGGCCAGCGTCCGCGACGCCGTCGCGCAGACCGTCGAGGCCCATCGGCGGATCGACCTCGTCGTCAATGCCGCCTCGGCCTACGGCGGCAAGCGCACCGGCCCGTTCGGCGGCGGGCCGATCGCCGAGGCTGGCGCCGACGCGTTCGACTCGTGGGCCGCCGCGCCGGCGCGCTCCGCTTTCTCCTTCCTCTCCGGCGCCGCCGGCTATCTCGTCGAGCAGCGGCGCAAAGCGACGCTGATCCAGGTCACCGGCGGCTCCTCGCGGCGTGCAATTCCGGGACGCGGCCTATGGGCCGCCGGCGCCTTCGGCGTGCGCGCGATCACCCAGGCTGCCGCGCAGGAGCTGCGTCCGCAGGGCATCCACGTCGCGTTGATGATCGTGGACGCCGGGATCGAACCGTTCAGCGCCGCTGAGAGCGGCTCCGCGCCGAACGACGCCGCTGCCGATCCCGCGAGCCTCGCCGAGGCAGTCCTGTTCCTCGCCGAGCAGAGCCCGCGCGCGGCCACGCACGAGCTGCAGGTCACACCGCTCGCGGAGACGTGGGTGCCATGAGACAAGCGAGGAGGAGCCCGAGATGAAGATGCGTGCCGCGCTGCTCGAGGAGTTCGGCCAGCCGCTCGTCGTGCAGGAGCTCGAGCTCGCCGACCCCAAGCCCGGTGAGGTGCTCGTCAGGCTCGTCGCCTGCGGCGTCTGTCACACCGACCTCTACACGGCCTCCGGAGTCGACCCCTCCGGCTACTCGCCGACGGTGCTCGGCCACGAGGGCGCCGGCGTCGTCGAGGCGATCGGCGACGGCGTCCGCGACCTCGCGCTCGGCGACCGCGTCGTGACGTTGTTCTCGCCGCAGTGCCGCGAGTGCATCCACTGCCAGAGCCCGCGAACGAACCTGTGCCTTGCAATCCGCGAGCAGCAGAACCTCGGTCATCTGCCTGACGGCAGCACTCGCCTCTCGCGCGACGGTGAGCCGATCCGTCACTTCATGGGCACCTCGACTTTCGCCGAGTACGCCGTGATTCCCGAGATCGCGCTCGCCAAGGTCAATCCAGAGGCACCGCTCGATCGCGCCTGCCTGTTTGCCTGCGGGCTCTCGACGGGGCTCGGCGCGGCGATGTACACGGCCAAGGTCCAGGCCGGCTCGACGTGCGTCGTGTTCGGCGCCGGGATGGTCGGGCTCGGCGCCGTCGCCGGCTGCCGCCTGCAGGGCGCCGAGCGCGTCATCTGCGTCGATCTCTCAGAGCAGCGACTCGAGCTCGCGCGCGGTCAGGGCGCGACCGACTGCTGGCAGGCCGACGAGCACACCGTCGAGCGCGTGCTCGAGGCGACCGGCGGCTTCGGCGCCGACTACACGTTCGAGGCGACCGGGCTCGTCGCCGTGATGCGCGAAGCCGTCGAAGCCGCCCGCATGGGCTGGGGCCTGTGTACCGTCGCCGGTGTAGCCGGCAAGGGCGAGACGCTCGACATCGTCCCCCGGCTGCTGATAACCGGCAGGCGTGTATGCGGCTCCTCCTTCGGCGGTGTCAAGGGCCGCGACCAGGTGCCCGAGCTGGTCGAGCGCTACCTGCGCGGCGAGATCGACGTCGACCCGTTCATCTCACACCGGATGGGCCTCGACCACGTCAATCGCGCCTTCGAGCTGATGGAGGCGCAGGACGGGATCCGCTCCGTGCTCGAGCTGAGCGCCGCCTAAAACACATCTCGGCTCACCCGATTCGGCTGACTGAAAACCTACGATCGCGTTACTCGCGCGAGCCCGGTCTCTCCTATATGGTCGCCGCATGGCGCCACTCGGACCGTCCGCTTCCGCGCTCGAGCTCGCCGCCGCCCTACGCGCGCGAGAGATCTCGGCCGTTGAGTTGCTCGACGCCTGCCTCGAGGCCGTCGATGAGCGCAACCCGCAGCTGAGCGCGGTCACGTGGCGCAACGACGAGCAGGCGCGCGCCGGCGCGGCACAGGCCGACGAGCGGCTCGCCGGCGGCGACGAAGCTCCTTTCCTCGGCGTGCCGCTGCCGATCAAGGACCTCACGTCCGTCGCCGGCTGGCCGGTGACGTACGGTTCCCACGGCGCGCCAGAGGGTCCGAGCGAGCGCTCAGAGCTCGTCGTCGACTCCTTCACCGACGCCGGCTTCGTGCTCTGCGCACGCACCAACACGCCCGCCTTCGGCGTGATCACGGCAGCCGAGAACAGTCGCCACGGGATCAGCCGCAACCCGTGGGACACCGAGCGCACACCCGGCGGCTCGAGCGGCGGAGCGGCCGCCGCGGTCGCCGGCGAGATGTTCCCGATCGCACATGCCAACGACGGTGGCGGCTCGATCCGCATCCCGGCCGCCTACTGCGGGCTCGTTGGGTTGAAGCCGAGCCGCGGGCGCGTTCCGCGCTTGGCGCAGAGCTGGCTCGGCGCGGTCGTCGAGGGCGTCGTCACGCGTACCGTCGCCGACTCGGCCGCCGTCCTCGACACGATCGCGCGCTTCGACTCGAACGCCTGGTACAACGCCCCCGCCCCGGCGCGCCCGTTCCGCGAAGAGCTACAGGCGCCGCCCGGGCAGTTGCGGATCGGCCTGATGGCCTCCGCGCCGCTCGGCCTCCCGACCGACGAGGCGTGCGTCGCCGGCGCGCAAGCGACCGCCGCTGCGCTCGAACAGCTCGGCCACGCCGTCGAGGAGGTCGAGGTGCCGACGATCTCCGAAGAGATGATCCCCTCGTTCATCGTGCTCACGCAGGGCGGCCTCGCCGACTACGACGGCGTCGACTGGTCCGCGACCGAGCCGCACATCGTCCATCAGCGCAAGCTGAGTGGCGAGACCGGCGCTTACGACTACGTTCTCGCCGCGCGCACGCTCGAGCTGCTCAGCCGCCAGGAGGTCGCCCGCTGGGGGCGCGACTTCGACGTCCTGCTGACCCCGACCTCCGCGATCCTGCCGCCGCTCGCCGGCTCGATCATGCAGGCACAGCACGCGACGCCGGAGGCGCCCGTGCTCGACGTCGTCGCAAGCGTCTCGTTCACGGCGTTCGGCAACGTCACCGGCCTGCCCGCGGTCAGCCTGCCGCTGCACCGCAGCGACGAGGGCGTGCCCGTGGGCGTGCAGCTGACCGGCGCACCGTGGGACGAGGCGACGCTGATCCGGCTCTCGGCCCAGCTCGAGCAGGCACTCCCATGGGCCGACCGGCACCCGACGCTGAGCGCCGCCGGCTGAAGCGATGGCCTACGAGCAGATCCTCACCGAGCTCGACGAGGGCGTGCTGACGATCACGCTGAACCGGCCCGAGCGGCTCAACGCCTGGACCGAACAGATGCGCGCCGAGCTGATCGACGCGTTCGACCAAGCCGACGCGAACGACGACGTCCGCGCGATCATCATGACCGGAGCCGGCCGCGGCTACTGCGCCGGCATGGACCTCGCAGCCGGCGGCGAGACGTTCGACTACGACAAGCGCAACCCGGACGGCCCGCCGATCACGCGCGACGGCGGCGGTCAGTTCACGCTACGCATCTTCAACTGCAAGAAGCCCGTGATCGGCGCGATCAACGGACCCGCCGTTGGCGTCGGCGCGACGATGACGCTCGCGATGGACGTCCGCCTCGCCGCCGAGGACGCGAGGATGGGCTTCGTCTTCGCGCGCCGCGGGATCGTTCCCGAGGCCTGCTCGAGCTGGTTCCTGCCGCGTGTCGTCGGCATCAGCCGCGCGATGGAGTGGGTCGCGACGGGACGCGTCTTCTCCGCGCAGGAGGGCCTTGACGCGGGACTGCTGCGCAGCCTGCACTCGGCCGATGAGCTGCTCCCGGCCGCCCGCGCGCTGGCGCGCGAGATTGCCGATAACACCGCGCCCGTCTCGGTCGCGCTGGCTCGCCAGTTGATGTGGCGGATGCTCGGCGCCGAGCACCCGATGATCGCCCACCGCGCCGACTCGCGCGCGATGTTCGCGCGCGGCCAGTCCGCCGACGCCGTCGAGGGGATCGAGTCGTTCCTGCAGAAGCGCCCGGCGCAGTTCAGTGATCGCATCAGCGACGGCTTGCCCGACGCGTTCCCGAATTGGGTCGAGCCCGAGTTCGAGTAGCTCGCGTTGCCGGCGCTACGGCGCCTGCTGGATGATCGCTTCGCGCGGCACCTCGGCCCGTGGCACGCCGAGCCCGTCGCACAGCTTCACGCAGCGCTCGTAGACCGGGCGGAAGCCGAGCAACTGCGGGATCGTGACAATCCCGTAGCCCCGCCGGCGCAGCGCCGAGATGATCTTCGGGTAGGCCGCGAGGGTCTGACCGCGCGGACCGCCGCCGTCGTGGGAGATGATGATCGAGCCCGGCTGCACCTGTGCGAGCACGCGCTGCTCGATCGCGCCCGTCCCCGGCTGCGTGTAGTCGCTCGGATCGACGTTCCACGTCACCGTCGCCAGGCCGAGCGAGGCGGCCGTGCGCACGACGGATGAGTTGTAAGAGCCGTACGGCGGGCGAAACACGCACGGCGTGTAGCCCGTCTGCACGCGGATCGCCGAGAGCGTTCGCGCTAGCTGCCCGCGCACGTCGCCGGTGCGCGTCAGATCGGGGTGCGTGTACGTGTGGTCGCCGAGCACGTCGCCTTCGCGCAGCTCGCGCAGCATCGTTTCGCGGAACGTCGAGCTGATCTGGCGGCCGATCATGAAGAACGTCGCCGTCGCGTGGTTGCTCGCGAGCATCCGCACGAACGCCGGCGTGTCCGTGTCCGGTCCGTCGTCGAAGCCGATCGCGACCTGGTAGCGATGGGGTCCGTGCGTGTAGGCGACCCCGTCGCGGCTGCGACAGCCGACGATCCGATAGAGCCCGCCGGAAGCCTTTGGCGAGGCGCCACCGACGACCGGCGCGACCAGCGCGAGCGGGCCGCCGATCTGAGCCGGCGAGGCGAGCCCTCCGCCACCCGAGCCGCAGCCGGCCAGCGCGAGCGCCAGCGCAACCGCCGCGAGCGCAACCGCCGCGGCCGCCGAGAGCATCGAGCGCGTCGGGCGCACCGTGAAACTCAGCCGAGGACGAGCTCGGCGATCGTGCGCAGCGTCGCCGCGTCGGCCGAGACGAGCATCGTCGTCACGATCGACTCGCGCCACTTCGCCAGGTCGTCGCGGATCTTCGCCGGCGGCCCGACGAGCGAGAGCTCCTCGATCAGCTGGCGCGGGATCTTCGCCCCAGCCTCGTCCTTCTTGCCGCCGAGATACAGCTCCTGGATCTCCTCGATCTCGCGCTCGTAGCCCATCCGGATCGCGACGTTCGCGTGAAAGTTGTTGCCTTTCGCCCCCATACCGCCGAAGTACAGCGCGTAGAACGGGCGCAGCGCGTCGATCGAGCCGTCGACGTCGTCCGAGACGACGAACGGGACCGTCGCGCAGACCTCGAAGTCCTCCTGCGTGCGCCGCGCCCCCGGGCGCGCGAAGCCCTCAGCGAGCGACGCGCGGTTGGCGTCCTGGTGCGTCGGGCTGAACAGCATCGCCAGCCAGCCGTCGCACAGCTCCGCGCACAGCGCGATGTTCTTCGGACCCTCGGCGCCGAGGTAGATCGGGATCCCCTCGCGCAGCGGGCGGATCGAGGACTTCAGCGGCTTCGCCAGGCCCGTCCCGCCCTGCAGAGGCAGCTTGTAGTGCTCGCCGTCCGCCGTGACCGGACCCTGGCGCGCCCAGATGTCGCGCAGGATGCCGATGTACTCGCGCGTGCGTGCGAGCGGCTTCGCGAACGGCATCCCGTACCAGCCCTCGACGACTTGCGGACCGGAGACGCCGAGGCCGAGGATGAAGCGCCCGCCCGAGAGGTGGTCCATCGTCATCGCCGCCATCGCCGTCGCCGCCGGCTGGCGCGCTGACATCTGCACGATCGCCGTGCCCAGCTTCAAGCGCTCCGTCGAGGCGCCCCACCACGCCAGCGGTGTGAGGCAGTCCGATCCGTACGCCTCCGCCGTCCAGATCGAGTCGACGCCGAGCCGCTCCGCCTCGGCGATCGCCTCGGCCGCTCCCGGCGGCGGCCCGCCGGCCCAGTAGCCCGTGTTCAGTCCTAGCTTCAGATCGTTCGCCATCGCCATTTCCCCTCGCGAAACCCTATTGGATCTGGCTCGGCGCTTTGATCTGCCCGAACGAAGCTCCCGGCTGCGAAGAAGGCGCCTCGGGGTCCTGCAGGCGATGCGAGAGAGCAAGCGCGAGCAACGCCAAGGCGATCAGCGCGACGCCGTAGACGTTCGCCGTGTCCGCGAGCCCGTAGCGCGTCACCGCGATCCCCGCCGCGAGCGCCGGCAGGCTGTAGGCGAGATAGGAAGCGACGTAGACCGACGCGACGAGCGCCGCGCGCTGATCGGCCGGAGCGCGGTTCGTGACCGCGCGAAAAGCGCCCGCGAAGGCCGGGCCGAAGCCGAGCCCCGCGATGCCCGTCGCGAGCAGGAACAGCGCCGTCGAGCCGTCGTTCAGCGCGATCAGCGCAAGCGCGACGCCGGCGATCAGCGCGCTGAGCCCGCCCCGTGCGGCAACTCGCGCGTGCGTGTCGCGCAGCAGGAGCGACATCCCCGAGCTGACGCCGGCCATGACGAAGATCGACAAGCCGCCGGCGACGTGGCTCGAGTCGTGCAGCACCTTCGCCGTCAGCGACGGGCCGAGCGAGAGGATCAGCCCGCCGAGCGCCCACGTCGCCGTCAGGCACGGCACCGTCGCGAAGAAGTCGGCGCGCAGCGCGGCAGGCACCGCGACGTTCGGCCGCAACGAGCCGACCCACGTCGGCCGGCGCAGCACCGTCTCCGGGATCGCCAGCGCGAGCAGCGTCGCGAGCGCGAACGCGGCGAGCAGCAGCCAGTAGATCAAGCGCGTCGGCGAAGGCCCGTATTCCACCAGCAAACCGCTGCCGAGCGCACCCGCGGCGAGCCCGCCCATCGGCGCCGCGGCCGCAAGCAGCGCGCCGAGCCGCGGCTTGTGCGCCGGCTGCAGGTCGATCAGCGCCGCGCTGATCGCCGCGGTCGCGATCCCCGTCGCGACGCCTTGCAGGATGCGCGCCGCGAACAGCCAGACGACGCTGCGCGCCTCCGCGAAGAGCCCCATCCCGACGATCTCGATTGCCAGCGCGAGCAGCAGCGTCGGGCGTCTGCCGAGATGGTCCGAGAGCGAGCCCGTGACGATCAGCGCACCGAGCAGGCCGAGCGCATAGACGGCGAAGACGCCGGTCAGGACGATCGCCGAGAAGCCCCACTGCTGCTGATAGACGATGTACAGCGGCGACGGCGCGCTCGAGGCGAACAGCAGCAGCGCGAGCGTCGCGACGAGCAGCCAGAAGGCGACGCCGCGAGCGAGCGTCGGACGGCGCGCGGCGGCACGCGGGATGGCTGTCGGAGCGGTCATTTGCTTGCAACCTGCGCCCCGCCCGAGAACTCGCAATAACCTGGGCCGATGACGTATGCGACGGCCGATGCCAGGCAGGGACTGCTCGACACCGTAGCGGTCGCGATCGAGCAGCTCGGGCTCGCGCTCGCCGCGCTCGGCGAGGCCTACGAGCAGCTCGACGAGCAGAGCGCCGAGCGCCTCGAGGGTCGGCTCTTCCGCCCCGTGCAGATCGCCTACGGCCGCGCGCAGCGGACCTACGCGGGCTTTGCCGAGCGCCACGAGCTGCCCCCGCGCACGTTCGCTCCCGCGGCGCTGCCGGCCCCCGCTTCCGGCGCGCGCGGCTTCATCGACAGCGCCGTCGACGCCGTCGCGAGCGCCGATCACACGCTCTCGGAGCTGCAGGACTCGATGGCGCCCGTCGAGGTCGGAGACGCCGAGTTGCGCGACGGGCTGCGCGAGGTGCGCGAGCTGATCGCTCAGCTGAATGCGAGCGCGCGCGACTTCGTGCGCACGCTAGGGCGCTAGACGCTCCGCGCCATCAAAGGCGCCGTTGCCGGGACGCGTCAGCGATGTCCCGCACGGGCCGGCGCCGCAGGCAGCAGCTCCCCGACGTTCCGTAGCAGCGCTTCGAAGACGCCCTGCAGCGTCCGCTTCGCGTATTCGTGGCTCGGGCTCGAGGTGATCAGCACCGACGCCGCGACGCGCACTGCGCCGTGGCGCAAGAGGATCGACTGGTGCTCGACTTCGCCCGTGCCCGCGCCCCATCCGCCCTTGAAGTAGAGCTGCCAGCCAGGCAGGTGCAACCGCCCGATGCCCCAGCGCTGGCTCGCGATCACGCTCGCGAGCAGGTGCATCGCAGCGGCGCGGTGGCGCGGCACGACTTCGCGGTCGATGTGCAGGAAGAAGCGCGCCTGGTCGGCCGCGTCGATCTGGCTGAGGCCCCAGACTTCGTCGTCGAGCGTGAAGCGGCGCATCCCGGCGCGATGCGCGACGCCGTACACGCCCGCCGGCCCGTCGAACCCGAGCACGCGCGTCGCTGCTTCGTTGTCCGAGCGCTCGATCATCGGGTCGATCAAGCGATGGTCGGCGGCGTCGAGCGGGCGGTCGCGCACGCGCCCGTCGTCGAGGTACGCGACGAGCAACATCGCCTTCAAGACGCTCGCCGACGGCACCGTGCGATCGACGCGCCAGCCCCACGCGCGGTGCTCCGTGCGCACGGCGAAGCTGACATCGCCCGCGCGCGTGTGCGCATAGGCGATCGCCGCGCGCACGTCCGGCTGCCACTGCGCCGCCGCCGGCCGGGCAGGCGTCTCCGCAACAGGTGATGCCGCGGCGAGCGCCCGTGCGGGCTCGCTGCTCGAGCCCGGCGCCGCGAAGACCAGGCTCGCGCAAACGCACGCGCAAGCTGGCAGCGCGACGCGCATCGTCCTCAGCGCGCGACCGAGACGATCCGCGGTCCGGCGGCCGAGCCCATCAGCGTCACGTACGCGCGCGACGGCCCGAGCGCCGTCGAGCCGAGCTCCGTCGAGCCGCCCCTGCCCGTCCGGCGGTTGGCGCAACCGCTCGCGCTGTTGTACGCGTGCGTGTAGCCGCCCTGGTAGCCAGGGTCGCGCGCAACCGTCGACGGCAGGCTGAGCAGCACGCGTTCGCGGTGCGAGCGGGGTGCGCGCACGGCGACATTCGCGTCCGCGTCCGCTCGCGCCGCGTGCCCGCCGCCGCGGCGAGCGGCGCTCGTGCCGATCCACAGCTGCTGCGCACAGCGCGTGAACTGCTCGTACAGCACGCTGCCGCCGAGCAGCGACGGATAGAAGAACGCCGTGCCATGCCCGGCCGCGCGCAGTGTGCGGCGCTTTCCGCTCGTCAAATCGATGAGCTCGATCGCGCTACGCCGCGGCGTGTCGACGGTGAAGGCCGCGTTCGCGCCGTCGAGCGACGGGCGGCCGATCTGTCCGGCCAGCCGCGAGCCCGCGAGATAGCGCTTGCTCGACGGCGCCGTCAGCGACACCGCGATCAGGCGCTCCGCGCCGGTTGCATCCGTGTCGCGGTAGACGAGCCAACCGTCGGAGACCGCGAGCGCGTTGACGCCGCTCGCCGCGAGCGTCAGCCGCGGCTGCAGAGTGCGTGCGTCGGCGACCGTGATCGTCGCCGGGCCGGCCCATGCGATCGTCGAGCCACCGAGCGCCGGGTGCGTGCCGGGCAACGCGCGCGCAGGTGCGCCGTCGAGTGAGAGCAGGCCGCCACCGCCTTGCGTCTGCCACGCCAGCGCGCCCCCCGCCGTCGACGGATCGCTTGCGCCCGCGATCGTCGCCGCCGAAGCGCTCGCGCCGCCGAGCGCGAGCGCGCACAGCCCGAGCCCGAGCGCGTCGAGGCGGCGCAGGCCGAGCCATAGGCGCGGCTCGGCCGCCATCTCGTCGAGGCGCGCGGCGCCGTGGCCGCGGCGCAGCCCCGGCGCCATCCACAACACCGGCAGCGCGCGCCCGGCGCCGAACGCGACGCCGACGAGCACGCCGAGCAGCACGTCGCCCGAAGCGAAGCTGATCCCGGCGAGCGCCCAGACGGCGAACGCGAGCACAAACGTCGTGAAGCCGAGCCCGAGCAGCACGCCGTACAGCGCGCACGCCAGCGGCAGCGGCAGCGTCCAGCGCCAGCGCTCCGGCACCTGGCGGCGGATCTGCGGCGCGATCTTCACCCCGCGCCAGTCCGCGATCGCGGCTGCCAGCGCGAGCGCCGCGCCGAGCCCCTCGCGCAAGCCCGTGAAGCCGTGGCCGGCGAGCGAGCCGAGCGCCGCGAGCCCGCCGAACGTGACCGCGCCGCCGATCAGCGTCCCCAGCGCGAACGTCACGCTTGCCGCGATCGTCACCGCGCGCCGCACGTCGCCGAGCGCGCTGCCGATCGTCTCGACCATCGAGAAGCCGCACGGCGACCACGCTCCCGTGATGCCCGCGACGAGCGCCGTCAGCGCCGCGCAGACCGCCAGCCCGCTCAGCACGGCATCATCGTTTCGTAGTACTGCACGCAGAACACGTTGCGCCCGCCGTAGCAGTAGCCGACCAGCGCTTGGTCGCCGTTGATCCGCGTCTGTGTGTAGCCGCAGCAATCCATCAGCCGGCGCACGCGCCCGCCGCAGCAGCGATACCACGAGCCGTCTGTCTGCAGGCTCAGCCCATGGCTCTCGCCGGCCGACTTGCAGACCTGCGAGCGCGGCGCCGGCGAGAGCGGCTCGCCGCTCGGATCGCGCAGCACCTGTCCGTGCGCGTCGACCGGGTAGCCCTGCGCGTTGACCGGCCGCCCGAGGTCGTCGACCGGGTGCCCATCGGAGGCACGCAGCGGCAGGTCGTGGCGGTCGACGCGCGGCAGCCCCGTCGGGTGCGGGCAGTTGCCCGTCGTGTACGTGTGGCCACAGAAGTTCGTGTACGCGTCGGCTTCGTCCTGCAGCATCCCCTTCGCGACCGCGCGCCCGCCCGCGAGCGCGATGATCGCTGTGCCGGCCCACTCGAGAAAGCCGCGGCGGCTGCTGTGGCGCAGCACCTCGTCGCTGAAGTGCTCCCCCGACCCCGGCCCCGGCCCCGGCCCCGGCGGCAAGCCCGGCCCGGGCGTCGATCCGGGCTCAGGCCGCAAGCGTCAGCCCCCGCTCGCGAAAGCGCGCCGTCGAGAGCACGCTTTCGAGCTGGCTCAGGCTGTTGAACGTGCCCTTCGCCAGGGCGACGCCGTCGGCGCTCAGCGCGACCGCGTACGGGCTTCCAGGAACGCGCGCCTGTGCCCACACGGCCGCGTCGGCGTGCTCGTCGAACGTGCGCACCGCGAGCAGCGGGTCGGCCGCGACGTGCGCGACGGCCGGCGTCAGCTGCGCGCACAGCGGGCAGCCCGCAGAGGTGAAGATCGCCACGCGCAGCGCCGTGCCTGGCCCCGCCTCGATCGCCTGCGCCCACTCTTGGGAGAGCCCGACCTCCGGACCCTCCGACTCGATCTCGAGCGCGCCGCGCGATCCTGCCGAGAGGCGCAGCACGCCGACCTCGCGCGCGAGCGCGAGCAGCGCGACGGCGAGCGCCGCGAGCCCGGCGAGGCTCAGCGAGAGCGCTAGCGTCAGCCAGCGCCCGTAACCCGTTGGCGCGCTCGGCAGCGATCCCGTCGCACACACGCCCGCGACGAGCGCGAGCGCCGCCGCGCGCGCCGGCGAGCTCCAGCCGAGCCGCGCGTCCGCGCCGAAGCACGCGCACGGCCGGCCGCCGCGCCCCGCGAGCAGCGCCACGCCCGTGACCGCCGTGAACAGCACGAACAGCACCGCAGCGGCCGCCGGTGCCCAACCGACCCCCCCGGCGAGCACGACAGCGAGCAGCAGCTCACAACCGACCAGCAGCCACAGCGCGACCCGCTGCACGGCGGCACCGGCGACGCCGAACGTCGCCAACCCCGCGGCCGCCCGCGCCGGGCGCCACGCCTTCAGGGCGGCCGCCATGCAGAGGATCAACCCCAGCCAGATCGAGACGAGCGCAGTCATCGCCGGGCACCATACGTACGCCCTCGGATCACCCCTAATCGCCTGCTAGAGACGCATTTCCGCGTTTTGATAAACGCCTATACCAGGCGTTCGGCGGCGCTCAGGCGCTCGCCGCGAGCGCGTCGCGGTCGACCTGCGCGACGCTCGTGTAGCCGCTCAGCGCGAGCGTCAGGTCGAACTCGGCGAGCAGGCAGCGGACGACGTGCTCGACACCGGCCTGGCCGGCGAGCGCGAGCCCGTACATGTACGGGCGCCCGATGCAGACCGCGTCGGCGCCGAGCGCGAGCGCCTTGAAGATGTCAGCGCCGCCGCGCACGCCGCTGTCGAACAGCAGCGCGAGCCCGTCGCCGACGGTCTCGCGGATCGCCTCGAGCGAATCGAGCGCGCCGAGCGCGCCGTCGACCTGGCGGCCGCCGTGGTTCGAGACGATCAGCCCGTCGACGCCGGCCTCGGCCGCGCGCGCGGCGTCGTCCGCGTGGACGATCCCCTTCAGCACGATCGGCAGCTCCGTCTGCGCTTTCAGCCAGTCGAGGTCGGCCCAGCTGACGGTCGGATTCGCGAACTGGTACGCCCAGTGGCCGATCGCCGGGCCCGGGTCCTCCTCGGGCGGCTTCTCGAGCGCCGCGCGGAAGACGGGGTCGGAGAAGTAGTTCGCGACGCCCTCGCCTTTGAGGAACGGCAGGTACGCGTTCGCGAGGTCGCGCGGGCGCCAGCCGAGGAACCACGTGTCGAGCGTCAAGACGATCGCGCCGTAGCCGGCGCGCTCGGCGCGCTCGACGAAGCTCGCCGCGAGCGCGCGCTCGCGCGGCCAGTAGAGCTGGTACCAGCGGCTCGCCTCGCCCATCGCCTCCGCGACCTGCTCGATCGAGTGCGACGCGGCCGTGCTGAGGATGAACGGGACCCCGCGCGCGGCAGCGGCACGTGCCGAGGCGAGCTCCGCTTCGGGGTGGACGATCGACTGCACGCCGACCGGAGCGAGCAACAGCGGCGCGCCCATCGCGGTGCCGAGCACCGTCGTGCTCAAGTCGCGCGCCGAGACGTCGCGCAGCATCCGCGGCACGATCCGCCGCCGCTCGAACGCGTCGAGGTTCGCGCGCATCGTCTGCTCCGAGCCGGCGCCGCCCGCGACGTAACCGTATGCCTCCGGCGTCATCGCCTCGCGCGCGCGCTCGTGCAGCGCCGCCGCCGAGACCGGCAGCTCGGGCTTCTCGTCGATCAGCCCGCCCGCGTAGATCTCGTACTGGAAGCTCGCGAAGTCCGGCGGCGCCGGCGCTCCCGCGACGCTCTCCGCGCCGGCCGCCTCTGACTCGGGCTCGCTCACGCGCAGACCCTATCCGCCGTCGCTGGCCACACGCGCATCGCGATCGCCGGCCTCGACCTCGCGCAGCCGATGCGTCGCGACGTCGTAGACGAAGCCGCGCACGACGTCGCGGTGCAGCAAGAACGGCGAGCGGCGCACGCGCAAGATCGACTGGCGCACGTCGGCGTCGATGTCGCTGAACGACTCGATCGCAAACGACGGAGCGATCCCGGCGGCGTCCTGCAGCTCCGCGCGGAAGCCATCGTCGGTCAGCTTCATCAGACCGCAGTCGGTGTGATGGATCAGCATCACCTCGCGCGTGCCGAGCTTGCGCTGCGAGATCGCCAGCGAGCGGATCACGTCGTCGGTGATCACGCCGCCGGCGTTGCGCAGGATGTGCGCCTCGCCGTCCTTCAGCCCGAGCGCCTGGAAAACGTCGAGGCGTGAGTCCATGCACGTGACGATCGCGAGCTGCCGGCGCGGGCGGACGTCGAGCTCGGCCTCCGGCTGACCGTCGGCGAAGGCCTCGTTGTTCTCGAACAGCTCGTCGATCGCGCGCATCGCCGGAACCCTAGTGGCTCGCGGCGCGGCGGCGTCGGCAGGCGCTCACGCGGCGGCACGCTTGCTCAAGTAGCGCGCGAGCCCCTGGTAGCTCTGTTCGGGCGGCAGCGCGTGCGAGTAAGCCGCGTCGCCGGCGACGCGCTCGCGCATCTTCGCGACGAAGCTCGCTTCATCGCCCTCGGCGGCCCACGTCTCGACCTCGTCGAGGTGCTCGCGCAGCGCCGCGAGGTGCGCCGCGACCTCCTCGTGCGCGCCGAAGTGCGTCACGGCAAGGCGGCGCGGCCGCCACGCTTCGATCGTCCTCAGCGACGCGCGCCACGCGTCGAGGTCGATGTCGGGCGGCGGCGTCGGCGCGATTACCGCGCCCGAGCCGATCCGCACGCCGGCGACGTCGCCCGTGAACGCGATCCCGCTCGGCTCGTGCATGTAGGAGACGTGGTGCGAGGCATGGCCGGGCGTGTACGCGACGCGGAACGCGCCGAGCTGCTCGCCGCCGCGCAGCACGCGGATCCGCTCGGCTCCGACCGCGAGGAACTCGCCCCACAGCCGCTCCATGTGCTCGCCGTACAGCCGTCCCGCGCTCGCGAGCAGCTTCGCCGGGTCGATCAGGTGCGGCGCGCCGCGCTCGTGCACCCAGACCTCCGCCTGCGGGTAGCGCTTCGCGAGCGTGCCGGTCGCGCCAGCGTGGTCGAGGTGGATGTGCGTCAGTGCGATCGCGCGCGGCGGCTCGGCGTCGAGCCCGGGCAGGAGCGTCGCGAGGCTGCTGCTCGGCCCCGGGTCGATCAGCACGTCGCCGACGCGCCACGCGCCGATCACGCGCGGGTTGCCGAGGTGGCATACGTCGATCAGCTGCGGCTCGCCGTCGCGAAGGTCGTTCGGATCCATCGTCGGAATGCTTAGCACGACACTCCGCCGCACACGGCTCAGCCGGCTCCGCCGCTCGTGCCCGCACGCAGTGAGTAGATCTAGCTCGAAGCGCGCCTGCGGGTCCTCGAGCTCCTAGGCGCCCACGTCGAATCGAGCTACGGGAATTCCCTAGGATGGAGACGTGGAGAGCTCAGCCGCCACCGCGACGCAGTCCTTCGGCGAGCTCGAGCAGCATCGCCGCGAGCTGACTGCGCACTGCTACCGGATGCTCGGCACGCCGTTCGAGGCCGAGGACGCCGTGCAGGACACGCTGCTGCGCGCCTGGCGCTCGCTCGAGCGCTTCGAGGGTCGCTCCTCGCTGCGCTCGTGGCTGTACACGATCGCGACGAACGTCTGCCTCGACATGCTCGACTCCAAGCAGCGCCGCGCGCGGCCGATGGACCTCGGCGAAGCGCGCTCGCCCGACGGCCCGATCGGCGAGATCCTGCCCGAGACGACGTGGATCGAGCCCGTACCCGACGAGCTCGTCGTCCCCGAGAGCGGCGACCCGGCCGCGATCGCGCAGTCGCGCGAGACGATCCGCCTCGCGTTCGTCGCCGCGCTGCAGCACCTCCCGCCGCGCCAGCGCGCCGCGCTGATCCTCTGCGAGGTGCTGCACTGGAAGGCCGCCGAAGTTGCCGAGTTGCTCGACACGAGCACGGCCGCGATCAACAGCGCGCTGCAGCGCGCCCGCGCGACGCTCGACACCGCCGAGACCCACGACGGTGCCCGCGGCGCGCTCTCAGAGCAGGACAGCGCGCTGCTCTCCCGCTACGTCGACGCCTTCCAGCGCTACGACATGGACGCGCTGACGAGCTTGATTCACGAGGACGCGACGCAGTCGATGCCGCCGTATGAGCTGTGGCTGCGCGGGCGCGACGACATCCTCGCGTGGTGGGTCGGGCAGGGCGCAGGCTGTCGCGGCTCGCGCGTCTTGCCGACACAGACCGCCAACGGCTCGCCGGCGTTTGCGCAGTACAAGCCGCGCGAGGACGGCGACGGCTACGAACCGTGGGCGCTGCAGGTGCTCGAGATCGCCGACGGCAAGGTCGTCGAATTCACGTTCTTCCTCGCGACCGAGACGCTCTTTCCGCTGTTTGGCGTGCCGCTGCAGCCACCGGCATAGCGAAGCCGAGCGGACGCAGCGGCGGCGCGGCGTGCTCGCTCGGCAGCGCGTCGGCGAGGCCGATGAACTCGATCAGCAGTTCGAGCTGCGGTGAGGCCCCGCGCAACTGCACGGCGCAGCCGTGGCGCCGCGCCGCGAGCGCGAGCCGCGCGAGCGCGTCGACGGCGACCGCGTCCGGTTCGATCTGCGCGACCTCGACCGAGAGCAACTGCGGCGAGGCGAGCTGCAGCAGCGCACACGTGCGCGCGAACAGGCCCGGCAGATCCTCGCGCTTTAGCGGCGCGCGGATTGCGAGCGTCGCGCTGCGCTCGTCCGCTCCGGGCATCTGCCCCTCCCCCGCTCCCGCTCCCGGCTAACTCGCCTCGATCAGATCCTCGGCGACGACTTGCGGCGAGCCTGGGGCGTGCTCTTGGGCCGGCGGCTCCGGCGCGAGCCCGCCGCTCGCCTCGAGCGCCTCGGCGATCGGCTCGTCCGCCTGCGCGGCGCCTCGTGCCGGCGCATGCAGCAGCAGGCTGATCACGATCGCCAAGCCGACGAGCCCGGCGCCGATCAGGAACGCAACGTGGTAGCCGCTCGTCAGCGCGTCAGCAAGCGGCTTGCCGGCCTTTTTCAGTGAGTTCGTGTGCGTCGCCGCGCTCGTCGCGAGCACCGCCAGGCCGAGCGCGCCGCCGACCTGTGCCGAGGTGTTGACGAGGCCCGAGGCGAGGCCCGCATCCTCTGGCTTCGCGTCGGCCATCGCGAGCGTCATCAGCGCCGGGAACGTCGAGCCGACACCCGCGCCGAGCAGCAGCAGCACCGGCAGCACGTCGATTGCGTAGTGGCTGTGCACCGGCACACGCGCAAACAGCAACAGGCCTGCCGCGACGAGCACCATCCCCGGCGCAAGCAGGCGCTTGGCGCCGAAGCGAACGATCAACCGTTCTGAGTAGCGCAGCGAGAGCGTGCCCATCACGATCGTCACCGGCAGGAACGCGAAGCCGATCTTCAGCGGGTCGTAGTGCTGCACGCGTTGCAGATAGAGCGAGCCGAGGAAGAACGTGCCGAACATCCCCGCGACGACGAGCGCCTGGATCGCGTTCGCGCCGGCTGTGTCGCGCGAACGGAACACGCGCAGCGGCATCAGCGGTTCGCGCGCGACGATCTCGCGCCAAATGAACAGCGCGAGCAGCGCGAGCGAGCCGGCGGCAAAGATCAGCGTCGTCGCCGAGCCCCAGCCTTTTTCCGCTGCTGGTGAGACGATCGTGTAGACGCCGAGCATCAGCGAGGCGACGATCAGCGTCGCTCCAGGCAGGTCGGCGCCCTTGCTCGCGCCGGGTATCCGCATGTCGTCCAGGAGACGCATCGCCGCGAAGCCGGTAACGAGACCGATCGGCACATTGATGAAGAAGATCCAGTGCCAATCGATCGCCTGCGTCAGGACACCACCGAGGAGCAGCCCGACCGAGCCGCCGGCCGAGGCGACGAAGCCGTACACGCCGATCGCCTTCGCCTGCTCGCGCGGCTCAGGGAACATCGTCACGATCATTCCGAGCACGACCGCCGACGTCGCCGCCCCGCCGGCGCCCTGCACGAAGCGCGCGACGACGAGCATCGTCTGGTTCTGCGACAGGCCACAGACGAGCGAGGCCAGCGTGAACACGACGAGGCCGCCGACGAATATGCGCTTGTGCCCGACCATGTCGCCGATCCGTCCAGCGAGCAGCAGCAGGCCGCCGAACGCGATCAGGTACGCGTTCACGACCCACGCGAGGCCCGAGCTCGAGAAGCCGAGGTCCGTCTGAATCGACGGCAGCGCGACGTTGACGACCGTCACGTCGAGCACGATCATCAGCACGCCCGTGCACAGGACGTACAGCGCGAGCCAGCGGCTGCGGTCGGTGTCTGTGCCGGTCATCTCTCACATCTCCTTGGCTGTAGCTTTGCGGTCATCGCCGATCCGGTGCGGCATTTGAGATACAGACGACGACCCGCGACGAAACTCATCGACGCCCGGTTGCCGCAAGCGCCGCGCGCCTCACGTCGCGCGGCCGGCTCGCCGCCGGTGAGACGAATCGCCACGGCGAGCACAGCGCGCGTGCCGTACCGATGAGTTGCGCAGCGCCGTCTCGTCCTAGGAGAAGTTCTACCAATTGGCTCGGCGAGTGCCCGAGCCGGCGGCCGCGACAGGCCGCACGAGAGGAGCGAGATGTTTGCCAACACAGAGGCGTTCAGCGGCTTCGCCGTCGACGACATCGAGCGTGCGCGTGAGTTCTACGGCGAGACGCTCGGCCTGGAGACATCCGTCGAGCACGGGCTGATGACGCTGCACCTCGCCGGCGCGCGCCCGACGCTCGTCTACCCGAAGCCGAATCACACGCCGGCCGACTACACGATCCTCAACTTCAAGGTCGATGCGATCGAGCCCGCCGTCGACGAGCTCACGGCGCGTGGCGTCGAGATCGAGCGCTACGACGGCATCGAGCAGGACGAGCGCGGCATCATGCGCTCTGGCGGCCCTTACATCGCCTGGTTCAAGGACCCCGCCGGCAACGTGCTCGCGGTGCTGCAGGATCGGTAGGACGCCGGCCCGCGAAGGCGATCGGACGGCCGGGCTCAGCCGGCGAGCGGGGCTACGTAGCGCAAGAACGGCTCGACGCCGAGCTCCTGCCCGGTCGCGCGCTCGACGAGCTCGATCGTGTCCAGCCGCCGGCCGTAGCGGTGCACGTTCTCCGCGAGCCATAGCTGGATCGGCGCGACCTCGCCGTTGCGCAGGTCCTCCTCGCGCGGCCCGATGCGCGCCTCGATCGCCTCCCACAGCTGCGCCGCGATCAGGCAGCCAAGCGCGTAGCTCGGGAAGTAGCCAAAGCTGCCTGCGCCCCAGTGCACATCCTGCAGGCAGCCGAGCGCGTCCGAGCCGACCTCGACGCCGAGCAACCGCTGCATCCCGTCGCGCCACGCGCCCGGCAGGTCGGCAACCGCGAGCGTGCCTTCGATCAGCGCGAGCTCGAGCTCGAAGCGCAGGATGATGTGCAGCGGGTACGTCAGCGGATCGGCCGAGACGCGGATCAGCGACGGCTCGACGCCGACGAGCGTCGCGTGCAGGTCCGCCGCGCTGACCGCGAAGCCGCCCTCGCCGAGCTCCGCGGCGAGCACCTCGGCGAAAGCCGGGCTGCGCGCGACGTGGTTCTCCCACAGCTTGCTCTGCGACTCGTGGATCGACATCGACGTGCCGCGGCCGAGGTTCGTGCGGTCGAGCGCCGGGTCGATCTGGCGCTCGTACAGCGCGTGGCCGTACTCGTGCAGCGAGCTGAGCAGCGACTCGACCTCGCCGTCGCCGTAGCGCGTCGTGACGCGGCTGTCGCGCGGGCCGACCCACGCCGTGAACGGGTGCGCCGAGACATCAACGCGCCAGCTCTCGGAGTCGACGCCGATCCGCCGCAGCACGCTCGCGACGGCGACTTCCTGCGCGGCGACCGGCACGTCGAGCGTGCGCTTGGGCGAATGCGCCTGCGCCGCCCCCACCAGCTCCGGCAGCTCCGCCGCAAGCGAGGAGAACAGCCGCCGCAGCTGCTCCGCAGAGAGCCCGTAGTCGTAATCGCCGAGCAGCGCGTCGTAGGGCCCCTCCTCCCTCTCCGCGACGCATTCGCCGTAGGCGCGTGCGAGCTCGACGTTGCGCTCGAGCGCCGGTGCGAACGCGGCGAAGTCGTCCGCTTCGCGCGCCGCGCGCCAGCTCTCCTGCCCCTGCGCGCTGGCCTGCGCGAGCTCGACGGCCAGCTCCGTCGGCACGCGCCGCGCACGGCCCCAGTCGCGTTGCGCGATCCGCACGATGTCGCCGTCGAGATCGTCGAGCGGCGCCGTCGCGAGATCGTCGAGCCACGCGCCGACCTCCTCGCCCGTCGCGCGTTCATGCGTCAGCCGCGCGAGCGTGCCGAGCTGCTGCGCCCGCGCCGGCGCGCCCTCGGCGGGCATCATCACGAGCTGATCCCAGACGGCGAGCATCTCCATCGCGGAGAGATCGCACAGCTCGGCCATCCGGTCGCGCAGCTTTTCCAGGGCGCTCATCGCGCGAAGCGTATGCGCGCCGGGGGATGCAACGAGAAGGCCGACGCGTCGCGAGCTTGCGCGGGGCCTTTATAAGATGGCCGCCGATGACGGAGCCTGCCGAGCGGCCCGAGCAACCGCCGACGGCGCTGTGATGGCCGGCGGCGCGCCGAGCTTGGCGCGTGAGGAGATCAGCGTGCTGCTCGTCGAGGACGACGAGGGCGACGCGCGCCTGGTCGAGGACGAGCTCGCGGAACGGTTCCCAAGCGCCGCGATCGCCCGCAGCCGCAGCCTGCACGATGCGCTCGAGGCGCTCGCCGGTGACGTCGACTGCGTGCTGCTCGACCTCGGGCTGCCCGACGCGCTCGGGCTCGACGCCGTCGCGCAACTGCGCACGCACGGTCGCGGCGTGCCGCTGATCGTGCTGACGGGCCTCGACGACGAGGCAGCCGGCGTCGCGGCTGTCGAAGCAGGCGCGCAGGACTACCTCGTCAAGGGGCACGTCAACGGCGACCAGCTCGCGCGCTCGATCCACTACGCGATCGGGCGCCGCCAGGCCGAGGACGCCGCGCGCGAGCTGCTGCTCGCCGACGCACAGGCGCGCGAGGTCGCGCGCCTGGAAAAAGGCCTCGCGCCGCGACCGCTGATCGAGAGCTCGGCCGTGTGGGTCGCCTCGCGCTACCACGCCGGGCGCAGCCGCGCGCTGCTCGGCGGCGACTTCTTCGACCTCGTGCAGAGCGAGGACGGCCGCATCCACGTGCTGATCGGCGACGTCTGCGGCCACGGGCCCGACGAAGCGGCGATCGGCGTGAGCCTGCGCGCCGCCTGGCGCGCGCTCGCGATCGCCGGCACGCAGCCGGATCTCGTGCTGCGCACGCTGCAACACGTGTTCGAGCACGAGCGCCACGTACCGGGGCTGTTCGCGACGCTGTGCACGCTCGAGATCGACCTCGACACGGCCACGGCGACGATGGTCCGCGCGGGCCACCCGCAGCCGGTGCTGATCGCCGGCGGCTCCGTCGCGGCGCTGTCGGACGTCCTCGGCGACGCCGCGATCGGGGTCGGCGAGCGGCAGTGGCTCGTGCAGCGCGTCGCGCTGCCAGGCGACTGGGCGATCCTGCTCTACACCGACGGGATCGTCGAGGGGCGGATCGGCGCCGGCTCGGATCGGCTCGGAGAAGCGGGCTTGCACGGCTTGATCGCCGAGTGGACAGGCTCGCGGGCGGACTGGCGCGAGCGCCCGGAAGCGCTGCTCGACGAGCTGATCGCCGGCGCGGAGCGCCTCAACGGCGGCGCGCTGAGCGACGACGTCGCGATGCTGCTGCTCGGCGCGCAGCGGCGGAACGAGCGAGGATGAGCGAAACAGAGCCGCAGCGGCCGCAGCCGCTGCTTCGGCGGCTGTCGGGCGCCGGGGTCGGGACGCTGCTCGCAATGACGATCGGCGTGCTGCTCGTGCTCGCCGTCGTCGGCATCGGGCTGGCGCTGATCGCCAACGGCGACCTGACGCACAACCGCAACCTGCTGCTCGAACGCGTCGGGCCGGCCCGGCGCGCGGCACTGAGCCTCGAAAACGCTCTGCTCAACGAGGAGACCGGCGTGCGCGGCTACGTGATCACGGCGAACCGCAGCTCGCTCGCCCCCTACCGCGAAGGCCGCAGCGAAGAGCTGAAGGCCTACGCGCAACTTCGCGCACAACAGCAGGCCGTCGGCCCGCAGCTCGCGGCCGAGCTGACGACGGTCCGGAACAGGGCCGAAGCGTGGCGCACGGAGTTCGTCGCGCCGGCGCTCGCCGACCCGCGGTTGACGGCACGCAGCGCGAGCGACGGCGACCTCGAGGGCAAGCAGCAGTTCGACGCGCTCAGGGCGTCGCTCGCGAGCCTGCGCGACGTGCTCGAGGCGCGTGACACCCAAGCGCGCGACGCGCTGCAGAGCGCCGCCGAAAGACTTCGAGCTGCTGCTGATTCTCGCCGGCGTGCTGATCCTCGGCGGCGTGCTTGCGGCCGGCTTCGTGCTGCGGCGGACGATCACGTGGCCGCTCTCGCGGCTCGGCTCAGAGGCCCGGCGCGTCGCCGGCGGCGAGTTCGACAAGCCGCTTCAGATCGCGACAGGTCCGCGTGAGGTCGCCGAGGTCGGTGCCGAGATCGACGCGATGCGCGAGCGGATCGTCGCCGAGCTGGCGAGCGTCGAAGTTGCGCGCGCGCAGCTCGAGGGGCAGGCGCGCGAGCTGACGCGCTCGAACGCCGAGCTCGAGCAGTTCGCCTACGTCGCCTCGCACGACCTGCAGGAGCCGCTGCGCAAGATCGCGAGCTTCTGCCAAGCCCTGAAGACCCGCTACGAGGGCCAGCTCGACGATCGCGCCGAGCAGTACATCGACTTCGCCGTCGACGGCGCGAAGCGGATGCAGGTGCTGATCAACGACCTGCTTGCGTTCTCGCGCGTCGGGCGTAGCGGGCGCGAGCAGGAGCCCGTCGCGCTCGCCGGCGTCGTCACCGCCGCCGAGCACGCGCTCGCGGATGCGATCGAGCGCAACGGCGCCCGAGTGCTGGCCGGCGAGCTGCCGACGGTCCGCGGCGATCGCGCGCAGCTCGTCTCGCTGATGCAGAACCTGATCGGCAACGCGCTGAAGTTCCGCGGCTCCGAGCCGCCCGTCGTGCGGATCACGGCCAAGCTGGGCGACGGGCGGTGGGAGCTCAGCTGCGCCGACAACGGCATCGGGATCGAGCCCGACTACGCCGAGCGGATCTTCCTGATCTTCCAGCGCCTGCACTCGCGCGACACCTACGACGGCAGCGGCATTGGCCTGGCCCTGTGCCGCAAGATCGTCGAGTACCACGGCGGACACATATGGCTTGACAGCAGTTACGCCAACGGTGCTTGCTTTAGGTTTACTCTCCCTGTGATGGAGGGGGATTCGACCTTGGAGGGGTTGACATGAACGCCGACCTGATCTCGGTGCTGCTGGTCGAGGACGATCCGGGCGATGTGCTGCTGATCCGCGAGGCGTTCGCCGACCGCAAGGTCGGCAACGTGCTGTCGGTCGTCAGCGACGGCGTCGAGGCAATGCAGTTCGTCCGCGGCGAAGGCGACTACGCCGGACGGGAGCGGCCGGACCTCGTGCTGCTCGACCTGAACCTGCCGCGCAAGAGCGGCACGGAGGTGCTCGAGGAGATCAAGAGCGACCCCGCGCTGGCGACGATCCCCGTCGTCGTGCTGACGACCTCGCGCGCCGAGGCCGACGTGCTGCGCTCCTACGAGATGCACGCGAACGCCTACATCACGAAGCCCGTCGACTTCGATCGCTTCGGCGAGATCGTGCAGCAGATCGACGATTTCTTCGTCGGTATCGTCAGGCTGCCGCCGCGCCCCCGCAGCTGAGCTCCCCGCGCCGTCGACCGGCGGCCTGCGCGTCAGCCGTGCGCGGGTCCTCGCGCGAGCGTCACTGCTCGGTGAGGACGATCACGAGCAGCAGCAGCCCGAGCAGCGTGCCGAGCGCCGTCATGAATCCGATCACGCGGTCGTCGGGACGCACGAAGTCCCCGCGCGCGAGCGCTTCGTCGACTTCCTTGCGGCGCACGGCCGCATAGCCGATGCAAACGACGCCGAGCACGGCGAAGCCGGCGCCGGCGATCGTGTAGGGCCAGCTCGATCCGTGCGTCAGCGCCGGAACGATCCGGCCGGCGCCGATGCCGACGGTCAACGAGGTCAGGCCGGTGCGCCACCACGCTAGATAGGTGCGCTCGCTGGCGAGGTGCGTGCGGCGCGTCGCGTCGACGATCTCCCGGGGCGACTCGCCCGGGTGTGGATCGGTTCGCCCTCCTGGGCTCTGCGCGGACGCCACGGACGGCACGTTAGCGAGAGCGCCCCCGGAGCCGTGAAGTTCGTGGCCGTGGCGTGAGGCGCTAGTCGAGCTGGAACTCGCCGTCGCGGTAGATCACGCGCTCGCTCCCGTCGCGCAGAGTCGCGGTGACGAGGCGGTCCGTCGTCGAGACGATGTCGGTGTGGACCGTCGAGTCGTTGAAGCCGAGCTCTTCCCAGCGCTCGGCCGAGACCTCGCTGGGGTCGCCGTCGTAGGCGTCCTGATAGGAGCGCCCGAGCGCGATGTGCGTGTTGCCGAAGCGCCCGCCGACGTTCTCGTCGTACAGCGTGTGCGCCATGAAGCGCGTGATCCGCGACAGGCGCCGGTCGGTCAGCGAGAACTCGCCGATCCGGTCGGCGCCCTCGGTCGCAATCATCTCCGTCAGCACCGGCTCGTTCTCCTCGGCGCTGGCCTCCGTCACGCGGCCGCCTGAGAACTTCAGCTTGATCCCCTTGACGAGGTTGCCGTAGCGGTAGAGCGGCTGGTTGCAGTAGATCCAGCCCTCCGTGCCGCGCCAGTCGGGGCTCGTGAAGATCTCGAAGCTCGGGATGTTGCGCCCGCGCCCGCCGAGCCAGCGGCGCTGCTCTCCGACGGAGACCCACAGGTCGGCGTCCTCGCCCTCGACGTGCAGGCGGTCGATGTCGAGCGCATCCAGCCGCGCGCGGCTCTCGGAGACCTGCTCGCCGACCTCGCGCCAGCGCGCGATCGGGTCCTCCGAGTCGAGGAAGCAGGCGTGGATGATCTGCTCCCAGTACTCCTCGAGGTCCATCTGTGCCTCGGCGGCCATCGCCGGCGTGCCGTACAGGCCGAGCGTCCAGCTGAAGCGTCCAGCGTTCTCCTTCTCGCCGCGCCAGTCGAGCAGCGGTCGCATCGCGGCGCCGTTGCGCATGATCTTCGCCGGCTCGACCGTGTCGAGCGCGTGCGGGTCGCTGTCGGCGAGCACCGTCACCTGATGGTCCATGCCGTCGACGAGCCCGCGCATGTGCTCGGAGTTGAAGTGGTCGAGCTGGGCGTCGCTGGCGATCTCGTAGAAGTCGCGAGAGATATTTATTTGATCGTCGTCGTCCGGCCGGTAGGCACTGATCACGTGTCCGCCGGCCCGCCAGACCGCCTTCGAGAGCTCGGCGTAGAGCGGCTTCGCGCTCTCGGCCGAGGCGATCCGCACGACCTCGCCCGCCTGCACGCCGCGCCCGCCGCCGAGCGCGAAGTTGACGAGCACGTCGGCGTAGCGCTCGAGGATCTCCTGGGGCGGGACGTAGCTCACGCGGGAGAGAGCCGATCGCCCATTTGAGTATTCGCACGCCCGCGCATCCGCAGATTATGAGCGAAGCGTTCGGACAGGTAGGCTGCGCGAATGTCGCCGACGCTGACTTTGCACGCCGTTCCGCCGTCGCATCCGTGCATGACGGTCGCTGCCGCGCTCGAGCTGAAGGGGCTCGATTACGAGCGTGTCGACTTCCCGCACACCGAGCGCCTCGAGCGGATGGAAGAGATCTACGGCGAGGGCAACACGACCGTTCCGGGCCTGCTCGTCGACGACGAGCCGGTGCACGGCTCGCGCGCGATCCTCGCGCGCCTGGAGACGATCGAGCCGACGCCGACGCTGTATCCCTCCGAGGACGTGCGCGAGGCCGAGCGCTGGGGCGATGAGCAACTGCAGGATCTCGGACGCTGCCTGCCGTGGGGCGCGATGTACTTCCGCCCGGAGTCGATGGGGACGTTCGCCGGCGGCGAGCCGCTCGACCCGGCCGGGACCGACTTCGCGATCAAATTCGTCCGCGCGACGTGGCGCTACCACAAGATCACGGCGACGCGGCTGCACGACGACCTCGCCGGGCTGCCCGCGAAGATCGCCCACATCGAGCAGCTCGCGCAGGACGGCGTGCTCGACGGCGAGCAGCCGAACGCCGCCGACCTGCAGATCGCCGCGACGATCCGCGTGCTGCTGCCGCTCGGCGACCTCGCTCCGCTGCTCGACGGCAGCGCCGCCGAGCGGATCGCCTTGCGCTTCTTCCCCAGCTATCCCGGCTCGGTGCCGCAAGGCGCCTATCCGGCCGGCTGGGTGTCAAGCCCCTAGCGGCGCACCGCAGCTGCCCGCAGCGCTTCACAGAGCCTTGAACGCCCGGAGCCCGGTCGCCGACCGGGCTCCGACTTTCCTTCGGCCTCCAGGTCCGGATCCCGGGCGCTCGGCGACAACATCCGTCGGAGGAGAGGTTCCGTGGACGCTGCAAGGCGCACGCTAACCGCGCCCGAGCGAGCGGTTGTTAAGGCCCTGAGACCTTTGCGCGAGGAGCCAGGGCGAAGCGGAAATCGAGCAGGGCTGGACAGTTGGATTACCGAGTTATCGAAAAACTCACAACTGGGCGTTCGATCGGGGTAGTAATGCCGCATGCCCCTAAACCTTCGGAGTTCTCGCACACACCGCGTCCCTGACCCGCACCCGATCCGTTCGCTGCGCCGGCGCCTGACGGCCGCCGCTCTCGCGCTCGCTCTGCTGCTCGCGCTCGGCGGCGTCGCCTTCGCGACCGAAGCCGGTGACTCGCCGGTCAAGTACCGCGCGCCGGGTGGCAACGAGGTCGGGCTGCGGCCGACCGGCGTCGGGCTGCCGAGCGTCGGCGAGAGCTCGACCGTCGGCGCCGGCGAACTCGTCTCGGCGCTGGTCAAATACCACGACTCCGGTGAATACGAAAACGACTTGACGAGCGTCGATCAGGCGGCGCAGGCCTACCTCGACGCGCATGTCGCCACCGGCCACGGCAAACCGGCGATCGTGCTCGACATCGACGAGACGTCGCTGTCGAACTACAGCGGAATCCTCGCGAGCGGCTTCACCGCGGCGGGAACCGTCGCGCAGGCCGCCAGCGGCACCGGCACCGCGATCGCGCCGACGCTCGCGCTCTACCACGACGCGATCGCGCATCACGTCGCGGTCTTCTTCGTCACCGGCAGGCCGTCCGAGATCCAGGCGCCGACCGAATCGAACCTGCGCAACGTCGGCTACGACGAAGGCTGGGACGCGATCGACTTCAAGCCGGCCGAAGCCGACACCGAGCAGTTCAAGTCCGCGACGCGCGAGGCGATCAAAAAGGCCGGCTACCGGATCCTCGTCAACGTCGGCGACCAGCAGTCAGACCTCGACGGCGGCTTCGCGCAACGGGCGTTCAAGCTGCCGAACCCCTTCTACTACATCCCCGACTAGGCATCCCGCCGGCGACTGGAGCGCGATGAACGACCCCTGGAGAGTCCCCGAGGAAGGGCGCTTCACGCGACGCACGGCGCTGCGCTACGGCGGCGCGGCCGGCGCGACCCTCGCGGGCCTGAGCGGTGCCGGGCGGCTGCTGCGGACCGCGAGCGCCTTCGGCGCGCCGTTGCGCGGCGCCGACAGCCTGCCCGACCCGACGCGGCCCGCCGGGGCGGTGAACGAAGCGCTTCCCTTCGACCACGTCGTCGTCGTGATGATGGAGAACCACTCCTTCGACAACCTGCTCGGCGCGCTGAGCCGCTCCGGACAGCCGAAGGCCCACGGCCTGCGCTTCGACTCGGCCGGAAACGCGCGCAACAGCAACCCTGCCGCGAGCGGCCGCGGCCGCGTGCAGTCCTTCGCGCTGCCGACGACCGAACAGGCGCCCTCGGTCACGCAGACGTGGAACGCGACCCACGAGCAGATCAACGGCGGCAAGATGAACGGCTTCGTCAAGTCCGTCGGCAACGACGAGCCGATGGGCTACTGGACCGAGGACGTGCTGCCGTTCGCCTACTCGTTCGCGCGCAGCTTCACGCTCGCCAACCGCTGGTTCTGCTCGGCACCGTGCCAGACATACCCGAACCGGCGCTTCTTGATGGCCGCGACGGCCTACGGCGACATCGCGACCGACAGCGAAAGCCTGCAAGACCCGCCGCCGCCCAACGGCACGATCTTCGACCGGCTCTCGACGTACGGGATCAGCTGGCGCAACTACTTCACCGACCTGCCGCAGACCGCGATCATCCCGTCGGTCATCGAGCAGCACCCGGCGAACCTCGCGCCGATCGCGCAGTTCTACGCCGACTGCGCGACCGGCACGCTGCCGTCGGTCAGCTTCGTCGACCCCGAGTTCGGCGTGCTCTCGGACATCGGCGAACCGCTCGCGGCGCTGCCCGGCCTGCAGCCGATCGCGCACGGGCTCGAAACGACGGGCGGCGACCAGGAGAGCCCGCAGGACATGTCCTACGGCGAATCGTGGGCGTACTCCGTGGTCGACGCGGTGCTCAACTCGCCGGCCTGGCCGCGCACGCTGCTGATCTACACCTATGACGAGCACGGCGGCTACTACGACCACGTCAAACCGCCCGCCGCGATCGCACCGGACTCGATCGCGCCGCGGCTCGGCCCCGAAGACGCTCCCGGCGGCTATGACCTGTACGGCCCGCGCGTGCCGGCGATCGTCGCCTCGCCCTACGCCAAGCCGAACGCCGTGACGAACGTCGTGCACGACCACACCTCGGCGCTGGCGACGATCGAGGCGAAGTGGAACCTGCCGGCGATGACGCTGCGCGACGCGAACGCGCGGACGGTCGCGGACTTCCTCGACCTGAAGCATCCGCCGGCGCTGCTCGAACCGCCGACGCTCGTCAAACCGCCGCCGCCGGGACCCGCCGAGAGCTGACGCAAAGGCAGCCGCGCGACGCACGGCCGAGCCCGCGCTCGGCGCGAGCGCGCCGCGGGAAAACCGTTAGCGTCCGCGCCGATGCAGCGACAGGTACTCGCATTCACGCGCGCCTCGGTCGCCGGCCGTCCCGAGGTCGAGTTCTGCGTCGACCTCGCCGCGCGCGACGTCGTCGCCGAGTGGCTGCTCGACCAGCACCAGATCGACGAGCCGATCATGCGCGCCTTCCTCGGCTTGATCGAGCCCGGAATGCGCGTGCTCGACCTCGGCTGCCACATCGGCACGTTCTCGTTGCCGGCGAGCCGGATCGGCGCGCACGTGATCGCGCTCGACGCCTCGCCGCAGCACGTCAACCTGATGCGCCACGCAGCACGGCGCAACGGCTTCGACGAGCTCGAAGTCGTGCACGGCGCGATCACCGCGTCCGACGATCCGGTCGAGTTCATCGAGCTGAGCATCCACAGCCATATCCAGCAGCACGCCGAGGGCGGAGCCGACACCGTGCAAGTGCCGGCCGTGCGCGTCGACGAGCTGCTGCGCTCGCGTGGCTGGGACGGCCTCGACGCGATCAAGATGGACGTCGAGGGCAACGAGCTCAACGCGCTCGCGGGCATGGCCGGGCTGTTCGCCTCCGGCGCGCGGCCCGCGATCGTGTTCGAGTGCAACGGCGGCATGCTGCCCGGCTACGGCGCCTCGATCTGCGCGCTGCGCGAAACGCTGGCGGGCCTCGGCTACGAGCTGTTCCTGATCGACCACCTGCGCCCGGGCGTGCTGGTCGAAGCGAGCGCCGACGGGATCCAGCCGGAGAGCGCCTCCGACTACCTCGCGCTCGCCTCGCGCCCCGACGGCCTGGCCGAGCGCTGGCGGATCGACCCGCCGTTCACGCTCGAGCAGACCGCCGTGCGCCTGATCGACGCGGCCGGCGGCGACGCGGCCGGCTACCGCGCCTACTGCGCCGAGACGATCGCCGGCGGCCCCGAGTGGTTGCGCTCGCAGCCGCTCGTCGGCGCCGCGTTCGCGGCGCTGCAGCTCGACCACGACGGCGCCGTGCGCGCGCGCTGTAACGTCGCCGAGGCCGACTCCCCGGCGCTCGGGCATGCGGCCGCGCCCGAGCCGCGCCGCGGCACGCCGCCGAGCGACATCGTCGTCTGGGCGAGCGGCCTACATGTCGAGGAGCCCGCCGACGAGCCCGACCTGCCGCCTGGGGTCGTGCGGGGCGCGGCGGCCGGCCGCTGCCTGCTCGAGGACGTCAGCTTCCACGTCGGCGCCGGCGAGCTGCTCGCCGTGCGGATCGCGCCCGATGCGGGCGAGCTGCTGCTGAGCACGCTCGCGGGACTGTGCCGCCCGCGCGTCGGCGAGCTGCGCGTCGAGGGCCCCGTCGTGCTGATCTCGGCGCTCGGCGACGGGATGGAGCAGGAGCTGACCGTCGCCGAGAACTTCCTCCTCTACGCGGCCTTCCTCGGCTGCCACGTGCCCGAGACGAGCCGCCGGCTCGATCGGCTCGCCGAGCTCGCCGGCGCCGGCGAGTGGCTCGGCTCGGAGCTGCGCGACGCGCCGCCCGCGCTCGCAGCGCGGATCGCGCTGACGATCGCGCTCGAGTGCGCACAGCCGCGGCTGCTGCTGCTCGACCATCTCCCGCCGTTCGAGCACGACGACTTCGCGCAGTGGGCGCGCGAGCAGGCCGCCTCCCGCGCCGTCGGCGGCCTCGCGGTCGTGCAGCTGCTCGACGATCCCGAGCGGGCGCTGCGCCCGCCTGACCGCGCGCTGTGGATCGAGCAGCGCATGGTCCGCGCATGCGGTCACCCCCGCTCCGTCTTCGACGCCGCCTGGCGCATCCGCTTCGACGCGGCCTCGCACGGGCGCGTGCGCGCGGCACGGCGCGCGCCGGTGCGGCTGTGATCGGCCGACTCCGCGAAGGCGGCGCGGCGAGCAACGGTGGCCGCAAGCAGACGATCGCGCTGTGCATGATCGTGCGCAACGAGGCACGCGTGCTCGAGCGCTGCCTGAGCTCGCTCGACGGCCTGATCGACACGTGGACGATCTGCGACACGGGCTCGAGCGACGGCACGGCCGAGCTCGCGCGCTCGCTGCTCGGACACCTGCCCGGTGAGCTTCACCACCGTCCGTGGGTCGACTTCGGCCACAACCGCAGCGAGATGCTCGAGCTCGCGCGCGGCTCGGCCGACTACCTGCTGCTGCTCGACGCCGACATGACCGTGCGCAGCGAGAGCGAGCTGCCGCCGCTGAGCGCCGACGCCTACCTGCTGCGCGAGACCGGCGCACTCGACTTCGGCGTCGTGCGGCTCGTGCGCGGCGATCGCCGCTGGTGGTACGAGGGCTCGACGCACGAGTACATCGCGACCGACGGCGAGCTCGCGCAGGAGGAGCTCGACGCGCTGGCGATCGAGCACCACGGCGACGGCGCCTCGCGCGCGGAGAAGCTCGTCCGCGACGCGGGGCTGCTGAAGCGCGACATGCTCGCCGACCCGGCCAACCCGCGCGCGGTCTTCTACCTCGCGCAGACGTACAGGGACCTCGGCAAGCACGAGCTCGCCGCGAAGTACTACCGCCGCCGCGTCGAGCTCGGCGGATGGGAGGAGGAGGTCTTCTACGCGAACCTGCAGGAGGGCTCGCTGACCGTGCGGCGCGAGCTCGCCGCCGGCGTGCCGGTGCTGCTCGAAGCCTGGCAGCGGCGCCCGAGCCGCGCCGAGCCGCTGTACGAGCTCGCCCAGGCCTATCGCGAGCGCGGCGACTTCGCGCTCGCGCGGATGTTCGCCGAGCGCGGCCTGCAGATCCCCTATCCGCCAGACGTGCTGTTCATCCATCGCTGGATCTACGACTACGGGCTGCTGATGGAGCGCGCGTTCGCCGCCGGCGGGCTCGGCGACGTCGAGCAGACGCGCGCCGACCTGCGCACGGTGCTCGACTACGCAGAGCTGCCCGAGGAGACGCGCCGCTACGTCGAGCAGAGCCTCGCGCAGCTCGGCGACGGGCCGCAGACATTCGCGCCGGGCGTAACGCCCGAGGTCGCCTTGAGCGAGATAGATCGCCCGCCCGCCGGTGGGCCGAGCAGGATCGACACGGCGCCGGCACGGCAGCGCATCACCGAGCCTGCGCGGCTCGCTTCGCTGGTCCCGGGCGTGCGGATCGGCGAGATCAAGCTCGACGTCAAGCCCGCGTGGCCGGCTTTCAACCCGAGCATCGCGCGCGACGGCGAGCAGGGCTTTCGGATGATCGTGCGCACGGCCAACTACGCGATCGAGCGCGGCGTGCTGCACGCCGAGGGCGTGCTGCACAACATCAACTACCTCGTCGCACTCGACGACTCGCTCGCCGTGACGCAAATCGAGCCGCTGCTCGACCGCGCCGAGCGCCCCGCGGTGCACGCGAGCCAGATCTCGGGCTATGAGGACTGCCGCCTGATCGAGCTCGACGGGCGCTGGTACGCGACCGCGACCGTCTGCGACATGAACCCCGTCGAGCGACGCGAGATCGCGCTGCTCGGCTTCGACGGCGCCGAGATCGTCCGCGCGCAGCCACTCGCCGGCCCGGACCCGGAGCGCCACGAGAAGAACTGGATGCCGTTCGTGCGCGACGGCGCGCTGCACTTCCTCTACAGCTGCTCGCCGACGATCGTGCTGCGCTGCGACGTGCAGAGCGGCGCGCTGACGAGCGTCGCCGAACGCGAGCTGCCGGCGGCCGGCGGCTTTCGCGGCGGCTCGCAGGGCGTCGCCGTCGAGGGCGGTCACCTGTTCGCGATCCACCAGACCGAGCACGACGAGCGCGCGCTGCGCTACGTGCACCGCTTCGTCCTGCTCGACGACGAGCTACGCCTCGCGGCCGCGACGCCTCGCTTCACGTTCGCCGCCGACCGCGTCGAGTTCTGCGCCGGCATGGCCCGGCGCGGGGACGATCTCGTGCTCAGCTTCGGCGTCTCCGACGCCGCGGCGGGGCTCGCCGTGCTCGCGCTCGAGGACGCGCTCGCGCTGCTCGAGCCGCTCGCAGCCGGCCGGCTCGTCGGCTGAGCGCTTTGGCAGCTCGCGCGACCGGTCCCCGTGATAGCTTGCCGCGCTCGGCAGGCCTGCGGGGCTTCGTCGTCTAGATGGATCGGTTGGCGGGCCACGGACGGCAACGCACCAGACAGACAGGCCAAGCGCACTGATGGACGACAAGCCGGTGGACGACGCAGAGCAGCCGCAGGACGGCGCCCCGGGCACGGACGAGCGGCGCTTCACCAGGCGCCAGGCCGTGGCTGGCGGGGCGGCGTTCGGCGCAGCCGTCGTGTGGACCTCGCAGTTCCCCTTCGCCGACGCCGCGATCGGTCAGGTGATCCGCAACGTCGAAGGCGCAACCGGCGCGACCGGGCCGACCGGACCGCCCGAAAAAGAAGAAACCAAAAAAGCCGAAACCAAAGTCGAGACGCCTTCGACGGGCTCGACCGGCGCGACAGCCGCAACCGGCTCCACCGGCGCGACCGGGACGGCGCCGCCGGTGTTCCGCTTCCCGCAGATCAAGGTCGCGCTCAACGGCGACATGGCGATCACCGTCAACTTCCCGAGCGCCGGCGTCTTCGAACTGCTCGTGACGAACGGCAACAGCCTCTCGCGGATCGCGACGGCGCTCAAGCCGGGACGCGGTCGCTCGGCGTTCGCGCGCGCGCACGTGCGCTCGAACAGCGCCGGGATCGTCCGGCTCAAAGCAAAGCCGACGAAGGCCGGCTCGAAGCTGCTCAGCCGCAGGCAGCGCGCGCACCTGCCGACCCCGCTGCGCGCGACCGTCCAGTTCACACCGACGAGCGGCCGCCCGACGTCGATGTCGCGCGGCTTCACGCTCAACGCGAAACACCGCTAGCCGCGCCGGTCCGCCGGTACGCGACCCGGTGTCCGCGTGCGGCGCAGTCGCGGCTAGAGCTTGCCGAGCGGCTCGCCCGTCGCCCAGTAGCGCTCCGGAAAGCTGCTCGCGGTGCCCTCGAGGTCGGCCTCGGTCAGCTCGGCGAGGTCGTAGCTGTTGCCGAGCGAGCGCGGCATGCGCGTGCCGAACAGCAGGTCGAGGCACAGGTACCCGCAATCGAGCCGTCCGTCGGCGAACGTGCGCTCGCGCACGCCGAAGCTCTCGAGCACGGCCATGTACCTGCGCTCGCCCAGCAGATCCGCTCCGACGTGGCTGCGGTCGAGCCGCACGACGGCGTCGTCGCGGTGGCGCGCGCCGTCTTTGACCATCCTCATCCGCCTGCTGTAGAACAGGCGCGCGCCGCTCCACTCAAGGCGCAGGCCGAGGTTCGCGTCCTCGCCGCCGATCGGGTCACACAGCTCGTCGAAACCGTTGACCGCGACGAGCAGCTCCCGCGGTGCGCCGAGGCCGCAGCCGAACAGCTGCCCGCCGGTGATCTGCACGAGCGCCTCGTCGTCGCCGAGCTCCCAGCGCGAGTCGATCAGGTCGAGCTCCTCGGCGCGCGGCGCCGGGTCCTCGAGGTGGCCCTCGCCGACCTGCATATCCAAGCGATTTTCATAGGAGCCGCCGATCACGTAGCCGAGCCTCGCGGCGCGCTCGACCTCATCCCACCAGCCCTCGACGAGCACGCCCGAGTCGTCGTTGAAGACGACATACGGCGCGCGCGAGTAGACGATTCCCGTGTTGCGCGCGTTTGAGATCGTGCTGTAGTCGCGGCTCGTCGCGCGGTGCGGGCCGCTGTAGGGAGACGGCTTCGGCGCGACGTGTCGCAGCGCGAAGCGGCCGTCGACGGCCAGCGCGAACTGCTGCTCGCGCGTGGGCGAGTGGTGGGCGTCGACGACAATCACCTCGACCTCCGAGCCGTCGCCGAGCTGGTTTGCGAGGCTGTCTGCGAACCACTCGAAGCGCGGGTTCGGGCGGTGCGTGACGTAGACGATGCTTGCTTGCGGAGCGCGCAACAGAGCTCTCTCAGCCGGCGATCCCGCGCATCGGCCGAGTCTAGCTGCGCGGTCATCCGGCGAAGACCCCCGCCCGCGCGATCGGCAAGCGGCGGCTACGCGACCGGGCGCCCCTTACCATCGAGACGACCGCAAGGCCCGGCCTTTCGATGAGATCGCTCAACCAGCGCCCCCGCTCCGTGATGCTGCTCTCGGCGTTGATCGCCGTCGGCACGGTCGTCGGCATCGCCGCATCCGACAGCCCGCGCGCGCTGTGGCACACGTTCACGCGGATGGAGCCGAGCTGGCTGGCGCCGGCCGTCGGCTTCGAGCTGCTCGCGTACGTCGGCTACGTGCTCGCCTACCGCGCGACGATCCCGCGCTCGAAGCGCTCGCGGCTCTCGCTGATGCTGACGATCCGACTCGTCGTCGCCGGCTTCGGGCCGTTCGTCCCGCTCGGCGGCTTCTCCTTCGACCGCCGCGCGCTGCGCGCCGTGCACCGCAGCCGCCGTGACGCGCGGCGCCAGGTGCTCGCGCTCGGCGTGATCGAGTACGCGCTGCTCGCTCCGGCCGCGGCGATCTGCGCGCTCGTCCTGCTGCTCGAATCGGGCAAGGCCTCGCTCGTGCTGACGCTGCCGTGGGTGTTCGCCGTGCCGCCCGGCTTCGCGCTCGGCTGGTGGGCGAGCGAGCCGCGCCACGTCAAGCGCTTCCAAGAGGCCGACGGCCGCGTGCGGCGCTGGATCGGCGAGATGCTCGGCGCGCTCGGCGTGCTGCGCGAACTCGTGCTGCGCCCGCTCGAGCGGCCCGGGGCGCTGCTCGGGATGGCGATCTACTGGGCCGCCGACATCGCCTGCTTCGCCTTCGCGCTGCGCTGCTTCGAGGTCTCGATCTCCGTGCCGGCGCTCGTCGTCGCCTACGCGACGGGCTACGCCGCCAGCCGGCGCTCGCTGCCGCTCGGCGGCGCGGGCATCACCGAGGCGCTGCTGACGCTCGCGCTGATCGAGGTGCACGTCGGCGCCGTCGCTGCGCTGCTGTCGGTCGCCGCCTATCGCGTCGTCAACTTCCTCGTGCCTGTGATCCCCGGCCTGATCGCGCACTCCTCGCTGACGGAGGTGATGGACGGCGGCGCGAGCGGGTCGAGCTCTAACGCGGCCTAGCTCTGCAGCGCGAGGCGCTCGTGCACCGAGCGCACGGCGCTCGAGCCCTCTCCCACAGCCGCCGCGACGCGCTTCATCGAGCCGTGGCGCACGTCGCCGGCGGCGAACACGCCCGGGACCGAGGTCTCGAACGGAAGCGGCGTCGTCGCGCCCTTGAGCGCAGGCTCGCGCAGTTGGCGGTCGGTCAGCACGAAGCCGTCCTCGTCGAGCTCGACGCTGTCGCTCAGCCAGGCCGTCTCGGGCCGCGCGCCGATGAAGCAGAACAGCCCCGCGCACGGAAGCACCTGCGGCTCGCGCGTCTCGCGATCGACGAGCGTTACCTGCTCCAAGCGATCCTCGCCACCGAGCGCGTCGACTTCGACGTTCGTCATCAGGCCGATCTTCTCCTCGATCTCGATCCGCTCGATCAGGTAGCGCGACATCGTCTGCTCGAGCCCGTCGCGCCTGACGGCGATCGTCACGGCGCAGTTGTTCTGCGCGAGGTAGAGCGCCGCCTGCCCGGCCGAGTTGCCGCCGCCGACGACGATCACCGACGTGCCGCCGCAGACGCGCACCTCGAGGTCCGTCGCGGCGTAGTAGACGCCTGCGCCCTCGTAGCGGTCGAGCTCGGTCAGCGGCAGGCGCTGGTAGCGCGCGCCCGAGGCGACGATCACGGCGCGCGTCGGGATCTCGCTGCCGTCGGCGAGCGCGATCACGTGAAAGCCCGGCTCGCTGCGCAGCGCGACGACCTCGCACGGCGCGTTCAGCCGCGCGCCGAGGCGCATCGCCTGTACGGCCGTGCGGCCGGTCAGCGCCTCGCCGGAGATGCCGTTGGGGAAGCCCGCGTAGTTCTCGATCCGCGAGCTCGTCCCGGCCTGGCCGCCGATCGTGACCGCGTCGAGCGAGACCGTGCGCAGGCCCTCCGAGGCGCCGTACACGGCCGCGGCGAGCCCGGCCGGGCCGCTGCCGACGACGACGAGGTCAAAGATGTAGCCCGGCGCCGGCTGGAACGTCAGGCCGAGGTGCGCCGCGAAGTCTCCCGGCGTCGGGCGCCGCAGCGTGTCGGCCGCCGTGATCACCGCCGGCAGATCGCCGCGATCGAGCGCGAGGCTCTCGAGCAGCGCCTCGGAGTCGCCGGCCTCCTCGACGTCGATCCACGCGTGCGCGAGGTGCGAGTGCTCGGCGAACGAGCGCAGCGCCATCGCCTCCGGCGAGTAGCGCGAGCCGACGATGCGAATCGCCTGCGCGCCCTCCCCCGTGCGCAGGATCTCGCGCCGTGCGAGCAGCGCGTTGAAGATCGTTTCGGCCAGCTCCGGGCGGCCGCTCATCAGGCGGCGGAACTGCTCCTCGGAGACGACGAGCACGCGTCCGGCTTGCGTCACGCGACAGCCAAGCGAGCGACGCTGGCCCGTCAGCAGGTTCAGCTCGCCGACGAAGCCGCCGCGGCCGTAGCCGACGATCACGACGGCGTCCGCGCCCTCGCCGTTGATCACCTCGACGTGGCCGTCGAGCACGACGAACAGGTCGTAGGAGGCTTCGCCGGCCTCGAACAGCATCTCGCCGGGCGCGATCGGGCGCTCGACGCCGAAGGCCGCGACCTCCGCGAGCTCGGCGTCGGTCAGGTCGCGGAAGGCGCCGGGGTCCTGGTCGGGGGATGAGGGTCGCGTGCTCGTGGTCGGCATCCTAGGCCGTCGAGGTGCGGTTACGATGACCGAGCCATGTCGTTCGCAGAGGTCAACGGGCAGCGCATCCGCTTCGAGGACAGCGGCGGCGACGGGCCTGCGGTGGTCCTCGCGCACGGCTTCCTGATGGACCGCGAGATGTTCGCTCCGCAGGTCGAGGCGCTCGCACCGGAGTTCCGCGTGATCACGTGGGACGAGCGGGGATTCGGCGAGACGGAGTTCGACGGCGAGCCGTTCAGCTACTGGGACTCGGCGCGCGACTGCCTGGCGCTGCTCGACCAGCTCGGCATCGAGCGCGCCGTGCTCGGCGGCATGTCGCAAGGCGGCTTCCTCTCGCTGCGCGCGGCGCTGCTCGCGCCGGAGCGAGTTCGCGCGCTGGTGCTGATCGACACCCAGGCGGGAACCGAGGACCCGGCCCGGCTGCCGGCCTACCGGCAAATGCAGCAGACGTGGCTCGAGGTCGGACCTGTCGACGATCTCGCGCAGGCGATTGCCGGGCTGATCATCGGCGACCCTGCGCTGAGCGAGCGCTGGATCGCGAAGTGGCGTGAGCTGCCGCGCGCGGCAATGAAGGCGCCGGGCGACTGCCTGTTCGAGCGCGACGACATCTCAGATCGCCTCGGCGAGATCGCCTGCCCGGCGCTCGTGATCCACGGGACGGCCGACATGTCGATCGAGATCGAGCGCGCGGAGAAGCTCTGCGCGGGGCTGTCCAGGTGCGCGGAGGTCGTGCGCATCGAGGGCGCGCCGCACGCCTCCAACCTGACGCACCCGGCCGAGGCGAACGCGGCGCTGCTGGACTTCCTGCGCGGGCTGTAGCGCTCGCCGGCGGCAAGACGCCCGGCGGCGCCCGTTACCGGCGCTATGCGCCGGGGGGCTGGAGCAGGTTGAAGTTCGGCAGCAGCGCGGCGGCGAGGTCGTCGAAGCTCAGCTCGGCCTCGGGCAGCACGGGCCCGTCGGCGAGCGTGCGCTCGAGCACGCCCTCGCGCGACTCGTCGAGCATCCGCGCGATCCGGGTCAGGTCGACGCCGAGCAGGCGCCCGTCGCGCTTGACCGGCTTGCCGGCGACGAGCACGGTCTGCACGTTGGACGCGTTGGCCTGCTGGACGACGGCGCCGATCGGTTCGGCGAGGCCGAGCATGTTCAGCCGCTCGTTGCCCGGTCCGACGACGATCACATCGGCCTGCTTGCCGGGCGTCAGCGAACCGAGGCGATCGTCCATGCCGAGCGCCTTGGCGCCGTTGACGGTCGCCCAACCGAGCGCGTCGCGCGTGGTGAAGGCGAGTTCCGTGGGGTCCGTGCGCCGGGCGTGGCTGCGGTCGTTCTCGCGCGCGCGGGCATCCTGCAAGCCGAGGCGCATCTGCGTGAACATGTCGCCCGAGTTCGACGAGACGACATCGCAGCTCAGGCTGAGCACGAGGCCGGCGTCGATCGCGGCGCCGATCGGCGGGCGGCCCATGCCCATCTGCATCTCCGTCTCGGGCGTCACCGAGATCTTCCCATCGGAGCGCTTCAGCAACGCCCAGTCGCGCTCGGTGCAGGCGTTGCAATGGACGTGGACGATGTCAGGGCCGAGCAGCCCGTAGTGGGCGAACTGGTCGAGACCGCTCGGCATGCCCCAGATGCACGCCGTGTGTGTCGCCATCACGACCCCGAGCTCGCGCGCCGTCTCGACCTCGCGCTTGGTGTCCTCGAACGGGACGAGGCCGGGCTCGGTCAGCGAGATGCCCATCGTCAGCAGCCCCCCGGGCAGCGCCTCCAGCTCGCGCTGCACGCGACGCGAGTCCTCGAGGCGCATCGCGTGCGAGGTGAAGTGCGGCTCGGCGCGCGGCGGCGCGAAGTAGCCGTAGGCGAACGTCGCGCGGATGCCGGCGTCGCGCAGCCCTTCGATCGCCTTGTCGGCGTGCTCGGGCGTGTTGTTGCAGTGCGAGAAGTCGAGGACCGTCGTCACACCGGCGTCGAGCGCCTCGAGCGCGCCGACGTAGTTGCCGACGTAGACGTCCTCGGCGCTGTAGCGCGGCGACAGCGTCGAGCGCACGCCGAGGAAGTAGTCCATCAGCGTCCAGTCGCTGCAGATGCCGCGCAGCGCCGTCTGCCACGTGTGGCGGTGCGTGTCGACGAAGCCCGGCATGACCACGCCGCCGGCGGCGTCGATCGTCTCGGCGTCGACCGCGCCGAGGTCGCGCTCGACGGCGACGATGCGGTCGTCCTCGATCAGCACCGCGCCGCGCTCGAGCTCGCCGATCGCAGGGTCCATCGACAGCACGTAGCCATTGACGATCGCAATGCGGTGCGGCGTCACGTCTCCCCTCCCCAGGGTCACGATCCGCGGCCGGTCGATCCGGCCGCGTCCGGGATCCTAGCCGTCGAGGCGAGGGCGTCGCTTCTTGTCCGAGCGCTCAGCGGGCGGGGCGGAATCCCGTCACGCCGCTGAGCTCACCCAGGCTGGCCGAGCTGGACGCGATTGCCGTCGGGGTCGGCGATCCACGTCTTCCGCGTGCTGCGCGCGACGGTCTCGATCGGGCCGTGCTCGATCCCGCGCGCGGCCAGCGCGGCGAGTCGCTCGTCGAGGTCGTCGACGAGCAGCGTCACGACGGCGCTGCCGGCCCGCTCGGCGTCGCGCAGGACGTACAGCCAGCCGCCGCCGGTGAGCTGCCACGCGGCCTCGTCGTCGTTCGGCAGCATCGTCGGCTCGGCGCCGAGCAGACGCCCGTAGAACTCGATCGCGGCGTCACGATCGCGGACAGGGACGCCGGCGAAGACCTCTGTGATCGGCATGCCTCTGGCGCTCAGGCGCCGGCGACCGTCAGCTGCTCGTCGCTGTAGCTCTCGCCGCGCTCGGCCTTCTCGACGAGCGACGCGGGCGGCTCGAAGCGCTCGCCATACTGCTCGGCCAGCTCGCGCGCGCGGGCGACGAAGCCCGCGACGCCGCCGTCGTAGCCGTTGATGTACTGCAGCACGCCGCCGGTCCAGCCGGGGAAGCCGATGCCGAGGATCGAGCCGATGTTGGCGTCGGCGACGGACTCGATCACGCCCTCGTCGAGGCACTTGACGGTCTCGAGCGACTCGGCGAACAACATCCTCTCCTCGAGATCCTTCAGCGAGATCGAAGCCGGATCGCCGGTCTCCGGGAACATCTCTTTGAGGCCCTTCCACAGCCCGGTCCGCTTGCCGTCGGCATAGTCGTAGTAGCCCGCGCCGGCGAGCTTGCCGCCGCGACCGGCGTCGAGCATCTTGTCGACGACCTCGAACGCGGGACGGTCCTCGAACACGCCGCCTTCGGCCTCGACGGCCGCTTTCGTCGCGTCGCGGATCTTCCTCGCGAGGTTGAGGTTGAGCTCGTCGCTCAGCTGCAGCACCGGCGCCGGGTAGCCGGCCTGGTTGGAGGCCTGCTCGATCGACGCGGCAGGCACGCCCTCGAGCAGCATCGCGACACCCTCGTTGATGAACGTGCCGATCACGCGGCTCGTGAAGAAGCCGCGGCTGTCGTTGACGACGATCGGCGTCTTCTTGATCTGCTTGGCGACGTCGAGCGCGCGGTAGAGCGTCTCCTCGCTCGTCTTCTCGCCCTTGATGATCTCGAGCAGCGGCATCTTGTCGACCGGGCTGAAGAAGTGCAGGCCGATGAATTCGTCGGGCCTCGAGACACCCTCGGCGAGGTCGGTGATCGGCAGCGTCGAGGTGTTCGAGCCGAGCAGCGCGCCGTCGGCGAGGTGCGGCTCGATCTCGGCGAAGACCTGCGCCTTGACGGCCGGGTCCTCGAAGACGGCCTCGATCACGAGGTCCGCGCCGGCCGCTGCGGCCGGGTCGTCGGTCGGCGTGATCCGCGCGAGCAGCGCGTCGGCCTTCTCCTGCGTCGAGCGCCCGCGCGAGATCGCCTTCTCGAGCAACGTCTGCGAGTAGGCCTTGCCCTTCTCGGCGGCCTCTTGGGAGACGTCCTTGAGCACGACCTCGATGCCGGCTTTTGCGCACACGTAGGAGATCGCCGCGCCCATCATGCCCGCGCCGAGCACGACGACCTTGCTCGCCTTGAACGGCTCGAGGCCCTCGGGACGGTTGCGCTCACCGTTGACCTGCTGCAGGTCGAAGAAGAACGCCTGGATCATGTTCTTCGAGACCTGCCCCGTGAGCAGGTCGACGAAGTAGCGGCCCTCGATCTCGATCGCCGTGTCGAAGTCGACCTGCGCGCCCTCGACGGCCGCGGCCATGATGTGGTGCGGCGCAGGATAGTTCGCGCCCTTCAGCTGCTTGCGCAGGTTCGCCGGGAACGCCGGCAGGTTCTGCGCGAGCTTCGGGTTCGACGGCACGCCTCCGGGGATCTTGTAGCCCTTGACGTCCCACGGCTGAACCGTCGGCTCGTCGCTCGGCTGCGCCTTGATCCAAGCCTTCGCGGCAGGCACAAGCTCATCCTGGGAGCCGACGAGCTCGTCGAGGATGCCCGTCTCGAGCGCCTTCTCCGGACGCAGCCGCTGGCCCTGCATCAGCAACTTCATCAGCGCGTCGACGATGCCGATCATCCGCACCGTGCGCACGACGCCGCCGGCGCCGGGGAGCAGGCCGAGCTGGACCTCGGGGAAGCCGAGCTGCACGCTCGGGTCATCGACCGCGATTCGGTGGTGCGTCGCGAGGCAGATCTCGAGGCCGCCGCCGAGCGCGGCGCCGTTGATCGCCGCGACGACGGGCTTGCCGAGCGTCTCGAGGCGGCGCAGCTGCGCCTTGCCGGCGCGAACCATCTCGGCCAGCTGCGGCGCGTCGTCCTTCGTCGCGGCCTTCAGGTCGTTGAGGTCGCCGCCGGCGAAGAACGTCTTCTTCGCGGAGGTGATCACGACGCCGGCGATCCCGTCCTTCTCGGCCTCGAGGCGATCAACCGTCGCCGCCATCGATTCGGCGTAGGCGCGGTTCATCGTGTTCGCCGACTGGTTCGGGTCGTCCAGCGTCAGGACGACGATGCCGTCCGCGTCCTGCTCCCATTTGATCGTCGTGCTCTCAGCCATCTAGATCGCCTCCACGACGGTCGCGATTCCCATGCCGCCGCCGACGCACAGCGTGGCGAGGCCGTAGCGGCCGCCGGTGCGGTGCAGCTCCTCGATCAGCGTGCCGAGGATCATCCCCCCGGTCGCCCCTAGCGGGTGACCCATCGCGATCGCGCCGCCGTTGACGTTGACTTTCTCCATGTCGAGCCTCATGTCGCGGACGAAGCGCAGCACGACGGCGGCAAAGGCCTCGTTGATCTCGACCAAGTCGAGTTGGTCGACGGTCAGGCCGGCCTTCGCGAGCGCCTTCTTGCTCGCCGGCGCGGGCCCGGTCAGCATGATCGTCGGGTCGGCACCGGACAGCGCCGTCGCGAGGATCCGCGCCTTCGGCTTCATCCCGAGCTCCTCGCCGGTCTTCTCGTTGCCGATCGTCAAGAGCGAGGCGCCGTCGACGATCCCCGAGGAGTTGCCCGGCGTGTGGACGTGGTCGATCTTCTCGACCCAGTGGTACTTCTGCAGCGCGACCGCGTCGAAGCCGCCCATCTCGCCCATCGCGGCGAACGACGGCTTCAGCCCGCCGAGCGTCTCGGCGGTCGTGCCGGGGCGGATGAACTCGTCGTGGTCGAGCACGACGTTCTCGTTGATGTCCTTGACGGGGATCACCGTGTTCGCGAAGCGACCCTCCTGCTGCGCGTTCCAGGCGCGCTCCTGCGAGCGGGCGGCGTAGCTGTCGACGTCGTCGCGGCTGAACTCCTCGAGCGTCGCGATCAGGTCGGCGCTGACGCCCTGCGGCACGAACGACGTGTCGTAGTTCGTCTCGGGGTCCATCGCCCAGGCGCCGCCGTCGGAGCCCATCGGGACGCGCGACATCGACTCGACGCCGCCGGCGAAGACGAGGTCCTCCCAGCCGGAGGCGACCTTCTGCGCGGCGATGTTGACGGCCTCGAGGCCCGAGGCGCAGAAGCGGTTGACCTGCACGCCGGCGACCGTGTCGGGCAGGCCGGCCTTGATCGCGGCCGTCTTCGCGATGTCGGCGCCCTGGTCGCCGACGGGCGAGACGCAGCCGAGCACGACGTCGTCGACGCGCGAGGGGTCGAGCTTCTCGTTGCGCACGAGCGTCTCGTGCATCAGGCCGACGACGAGGTCGACGGGCTTGGTGCCGTGCAGCGAGCCGTTGAACTTGCCCTTGCCGCGCGGCGTGCGAATCGCATCGAAGACCAGTGCGTCGGTCGCCATCAGTGAGACCTCCTGTGTAGTCGAACCTCAGGCTGGGCGCGCGGGTCCGGATCAAATCGATGAAGCTCGGCGCGGACGCTAGCACAGAAACGTTCATGCATGAACGCAAATATGTCTAAGATGCCGCGATGGCAGTCACGGCCAAACCGTCAGCGCGCCGCAGCCAGGCCGAGCGCAGCGCGACGACGCGCGACGCGCTGCTCGACGCGACGATCGCGTGCCTCGTCGAGGACGGCTACGCGAACACGACGACGAGCCGCGTCGCCGAGCGCGCGGGCGTCTCGCGCGGCGCGCACCTGCACCACTTCCAGACGCGTCACGAGCTCGTCGCGGCGGCGATGGAACGCCTCGCCGAACGGCGCGGCGCGGAGCTGCTTGCGGCCGCCGAGGACCTGCCGGAGGGGCGCGAGCGCCTCGTGCAGGGTCTCAACCTGCTGTGGGCGAGCTACGCGAACCCGCTGTTCCAGGCGGCGCTCGACCTGTGGTCGCACGCGCGCACGGACCCGCAGCTGCGCGAGCGGCTCGTGCCCGTCGAGCGCCGGCTCGACCGCCAGACGCTCGCGATTACCAGAGAGCTGTTCCCGGCCGTCGCCGAGCAACCCGACTTCGACCGGTTGATGGAGCTCGCGATCTCGACGATCCGCGGGCTGGCGCTGCTCGACACGCTGCATCCTGGCGACGCGCGGAACCGGAGGCAGTGGAGCTATAGCCGGGCGCGGCTTGTCGAGTTGTTTGAGGGGGCGCTTTGAGCGCTCGCCGTAAGGCCGTCTGATCTACCGAGAAAGAGGCCTACTCACTCTTTCCACTTCCTACTTTATACCCGAGTGGGGGGCTTGATTCAAGCCCCCAGGTGTGCCTCATACTGCTCCGCCGCAGGCCAGAACCTACGGAAAGCGAGTCACGAAATGGGTATGAGCGAGCACGAGGTGGTGATCGCCGGAGGCGGGCCGGCGGGGATGATGCTGGCGGCCGAGCTGGCATTGGCGAAAGTCGACGTCGCGATCCTCGAGCGGCGCCCCGATCACGCACTCGTCGGCTCACGCGCGGGCGGCTTTCACTCGCGCACGATCGAGATCTTCGATCAGCGCGGGATCGCGGATCGCTTTCTCGCCGAGGGCCAGATCGCTCAAGCGGCGATGTTCGGCTCGACAGTGCTCGACATGAGCGACTTCCCGACGCGGCATCCGTACTCGCTCGGGATCTGGCAGAGCAAGATCGAGCGGATCATGGCCGACTGGATAGCGGATTTGCGGGTGCGGGTCTACTACGGCCGCGAGGTGACGGGCTTCGCGCAGGACGACGACGGCGTCGATGTCGAGCTGGCCGATGGCGAGTCGATGCGGGCGCGGTATCTCGTCGGGTGCGACGGCGGGCGCAGCGTCGTGCGTAAAGCGGCCGGCATCGAGTTCCCGGGGTGGGATGCGACGAAAAGCAACCTGATCGCCGAGGTGGAGATGACGGACGAGCCGGAGCTCGGCACGCGGCACGACGCAACCGGCATTCACGGCATCGGTCGGCTCGAGTACGAGATCGTCGAGGGCGAGGTCGTCTACAAGGACGAGGGGCCGCTTCGGGTGATGGTGAGCGAGCGAGAGCCGGCCGGGGGCGGCGGCGAGCCGACGCTACGCGATCTGAGCGAGGCGCTGGTTGGCGTCTATGGCACCGACTTCGGGGTGCACAGTCCGACGTCGATCTCGCGGTTCACCGACATGACACGGCAGGCGGCGGCGTACCGCGCGGGGCGAGTCCTGCTCGCGGGCGACTCGGCGCATGTGCACTACCCGGCGGGTGGGCAGGGGCTCAGCCTCGGGGTGCAGGATGCGGTGAATCTGGGGTGGAAGCTCGCGCAGGTGGTCGAGGGGATCTCGCCGGAGAGCCTGCTGAATACGTATTTCGACGAGCGCCATCCGGTCGCTGCGCGGACGCTTCGGTACACGATGGCTCAGACCGCGCTGCAGCGACAGGACGCGCGCTCGAAGGCTGTGGTTGAAGTGGTTTCGGAGCTGGCGGTTATGGATGAGCCGCGCAAGTTGCTTGCCGGGCTCGTTTCGGGGTTGGATATTCGCTACGACCTGGGTGGAGGGCATCCGCTGGTTGGGCGACGAATGCCGGATTTGGAGCTCGCGACGGCTGGTCGGACAGCGTGGGTCTTTGAGCTGCTGCACGATGCGAAGCCGGTGCTGCTCAACTGCGGCGAGCCTGGACCGGACACCGCTCCATGGGACGCCCGCGTTCGGCGGTTCGACGCTCAGATCAATGGCTCGTGGGAGCTTCCGGTGCTCGGCGCGGTCAGCGCTCCCACTGCGGCGCTGGTCAGACCTGACGGATATGTCGCGTGGGTCGGCGAACAAGCCGACGCCGCCCTCTCCCACGCACTGACCACCTGGTTCGGCGCTCGTGCCGCGGCGTGATGCGAGACGCGGTCGCGGTTATTCCACGATCGTCAGCAGCCCTTGAACGCGGCAATGCTGGCCTTCGTGCGTCGCGTGCAGACGCAGATGTGCCACGCGCCCTGAGGACGGGGTGAGCAGCACGTCGATGTTCACCGCGTTCGCGTCGGATTGGAAGCCTTCTTGGTCGGTCGTGACGGCGCCATCTTGTTTCCAGTAGAGACCCGGCGCAGAGTAGGCCTGCAGGGCGACCGCGTTCGTGGCCACCCCCGTGACGTCGCAGGCGCTCCGCACGACCGCGCCGTCGAAGTTGACGACTTCTTCGCGTTCTCTGCCGGCCGGTACTTCGAGATCGATCGGCTCGGTGACAGCGCCCGAGTCGGACGTGCCTGGCGCCCCCGGCGTGCCCGGCGCTCCCGGCGCTCCCGGCGCTCCGGTCGCTCCCTGCGGTCCGCCGGCTCCGGGCGCACCGGGCTGGCCCGCGACCCCTTGCGGCCCGCGCAAGCTCCAGGCGATCTGACGCCTGTGCTTGCCACACGCGGCACCGGCTTTGATCACGGTCAGGTGCCCTTCGCCGTCGACGCAGGCGTGCACTTCGCCGCCGCCTGTCGCGCCTGTTGCGGCCAGCGCGCCGCCGCCTAGAGCCACGAACAGCGCGAGATAGGCCACGATCGTGGTGTGGTTGAAGCGCGGTCGAATGCGACGCAGAATCTTCACCGCTTGAGCTTGAACTTCGCGAGCGCGAGAAGCGGTTTTTCGCCGCTCGGCGTGAAGCTGCCCTTCGCCGAGAGCTCGAGCGTGGCACGGCGTCCGATCAGTCCTCTCCCCTGCTTCGTGAGCCTGATCGTCAGTTGCTTGCCTTCGTGGCCCTTGAACAAAAGCTGACCGCTGGCGAACAGCACTGGCTTGACCTTGCGCGAGATGTGCGCACCCTTCGGTAGGTAGTACCAGCTGATCGTCAGCTTCCCCGACTCGAGCGCGTTGAAGCGATAGGAGTAGCTCTTTCGCTTGGCGAGGCGAGACAGGCGCGCCGCCATCCCCGTCGGGGTCAGCTGCGAGCGCAGGCTCGCGCTCAGCTGACTCCTCGTCGGTTTCGCGGCTGTGAGGATCGCGGATGCGCGCGGCGGCGCCGAGGGAGTGGCGACGAGAAGCGGGATCGTCGCGCTGAACGCGCCAACGCCAAAAGCGTCGCTGACATGCAGGACGACGTTTGCGGTTCCGCCTGAGGTCGGCGTACCGGAGATCACGCCGCTGAGCGGATCGATCGAGAGGCCGGGCGGCAGGCCGGTCGCGCTCCACGAGTAGCCGCCAATCCCACCTGCGGCGATGGCACCGGCGCGATAGGCAGCGCCGACGCTGCCGGCCGGCAGCGAAGCGGTGAGCACGGCTATATCGGCGGTGATCACCAGGCTGTGACCGCCGCCGCCGCGCGATACGGCATCGACGGTCGTCCCACCAGGAAGTTCGACGAGCCCTGGTTCGGGAGTCGCGCTGGTCGTACCTGCGTCTTGGGAGCGGCCGAGCTCGCCCTCTTTGTTGCCCCCGAAGCTAAACACCTGTCCGGCAGACGTCACCGCAAGCGCATACGTGTCTCCACCCCCGATCTGGACGACGGGCGCCGGGAGCGACACCTGAGCCGGCGTCGGGTTGGGTGTTTCGGTTCCGACATTGGCGCTCGAGCCGAGCTGACCGTACCGGTTGTTGCCAAAGGCGAAAAGCTGGCCGCTGGACGTGAGCGCATAGGAGCTCACACTGCCGGAGCTCAAGTGCACGACCGGACCGCTCTCGCCGGGGAGGCCGACGAGCGTGGGCGTCGGGTTTGGGTTGCTCGTGCCGGAGTTCTGACTTCTGCCGAGCTGGCCGAATTCGTTGTAACCGAACGAGTAGAGCTGTCCGGACGAGGTCGCGACGAGCGAGCTGCCGTTCCCCGCGGAAACGTCGACCGGCGCTCCAACCGCGCCGGGCAGGCTGACGAGCGTCGGATGCGGATTGGGGTTGACTTTGCCGTTGTTCGTCGTATTGCCGAGCTCGCCAGACCCGTTTTCGCCGAAGGCGAACAGCTGACCTGAAGCGGTGAGGACCAGCGAGTGGGCGTTGCCGGCAGCGACACGAACGACAGGCCCGACGGCTCCCGGCAGCCCGAGGAGCGTCGGGGTAGGGTTCGGATTGGTCGTGCCGGCGTTCGTTTCGTAGCCGAGCTGGCCGTACAGGTTCTCTCCGAAGGAGTACAGCTGCCCGGTCGAGGTGACCGCGAGAGCGAAGCTCGAGCCGGCGGCGACTTGGACGACCGGTCCTGTCGCTCCGGGGAGCGTGACGAGCGTGGGGGTCGCGGTGTGGTTGCTCCCTCCAGCAAGGGCGAAGCCGAGTTGCCCATAGAAGTCTTCGCCGAACGAGTACAGCTGGCCGGAGGAGGTGACGACCAGGCTGTAGGCGCCGCCGGCGGCCGTCTGGACGACCTGCCCGCTCGCGCCGGGAAGGCTCAACGACGACGGTGTCGGGTTGGCCGTGGTAGTTCCTTCGTTCAGCGTGTTGCCGAGCTGGCCGGAGAGGTTCACGCCGAACGCGAGCACCTGCCCGGGAGCCGCCGTAGCCGACGCGGCCGTGGAGACGAGCAACGCGAGGGCCAGGACGATCGCGATCCCTGCGGCCGATTTCTTTGTGACTCCTCTAAACAAGCCGGTAATCATAGACACCACCTTCCAATCGTCAACGCACGCCTTACTTCGCCGTTGATCGCATGTGCCGTCCTCTTCGCCACCGATCACTTTCTGAAGTCGGCGCAGTCGATACCGGTAAGTCGTTCATCCCGGAAAGGAGCAGCGCATGACCTCACTGATCCTGAAGATGTCCGTCTCGCTCGACGGGTACGTCGCAACGGCCGACGGAAGCTCCGGCTGGGAGGCCATCGGACGCTCGCCCGACGGCGCCGAGTGGGTCCTCGATACCGTGAGCAACGCCAGCGTGCATCTCGTGGGCGCCGCCACCTATGCGCGCTGGGCCGGCTTCTGGCCGAGTGCATCCGGGCCGTTCGCGGCGCCGATGAACGAGATCCCCAAAGTGGTCTTCTCGAGTTCGCTCACGTCCGCCGACTGGGGCGAGACAACGATCGCGACCGGAGACCTGGCGGACACCGTCTCGCGTCTGAAGCAGGAGCGCTCAGGCGGATACCTGCTCGCGCAGGGCGGCGTCCGGTTCGCTCGATCGCTTGTCGAGACCGGGCTGATCGATGAGTACCGCCTTGTTGTCCACCCGGTCGTTCTTGGTGCGGGCGAGCGGCTGTTCAGGGTGCCCCTCGCGATCGAGCCCGTGAGCACGACGGCCTTTAGTGGTGGAGCCGTCGGTCATGTCTTTACGGCGCGCTCGTGATCGATTCGGCCGAACGAGGCTTCTCGATCCTCGCCCACTCGTGTGGGCTCGTCTCGAAGATTCCCGTACGCTCCCGGGTCTTCTCCGACTATGAACCTATCGGGGAGACAGAGGTTGGAGGGCGTGGATGCGGAGGATTTGGCGAGGCGAGGGCGGTTTCGTGGGCGGTGCGGCTACCACAAGCACCGTTGCGCAGGCCCGTGGCATGTCCGCGATCAGGCCTAGCCTTGGCGGGTGCCCGAGAGCAGCATCATCGCGGAGGCCCGCAACCCGGAGGGCCATCTCGTGCAGCTCCATCGAGCGGCGTGGCAGCACGTGCTCCATCAGCACGTCGAGATGAGGGACTACCTTGCGGAGACGATGTCCGCGATCAGCTCACCAGAGGGCCGCGAACCTGATCTGCGAGCCGGTCGAGAGCGCTACTTCCGTCGCGGAGGGCCACTGCGCTGGATTCGCGTCGTGACCGAGCTGTCGGGCGCGGTCGATCGCGTCGTGACAGCATTCCCGCAGTCGAACGATCCACGCTCGGTAAGCTGGCAGCGATGACTGTCCACGTTGGCTCGTACGAGTTCGATCACGTCGACTACGACAAGGATGGAGACGTGCTCTACCTGCGCACCGGTTCTGAGCGGCCGGCCGCTGACACGTTCGCGACGCCCGAGGGGCACGCCGTTCGCCTCGACGAGCGCGGCGAGGTCATTGGGATCACGATCGTCAACGCCAAATGGCTCTTGGAGCGCGACGGTGGACTCAAAGTCACCGTGCCGAGCCCGATGGACACCGATCCCAGCGACCTTGCCAGAGCACTAGCCGCAGCCTGAGAAGCGGCAGGTCAGCTATCGCGCGGCCAGCGCGGGTGCCAAATCCTCGGCTGTTGTCTCAACTGTCGCAGCGACCGTAATCGAGACGCGCTCCTTGCGGGCCAGCGCGCGCTGCGCACCAATGATCGTCAGCCCGATGACGTCAGTCGTCCCAGGTGCATAGCGCAGGACATGCCCCTCTGGCGTCTCCTCCCCCTCTCCGGCTCGCGGATCCCCCAGATGGAGGTAGAGCACGTCGTTCTCGGGGTCGTAGCTTGCTCGGTCGAACGCAAACGACCCGATCGTGAGATTCACGCTCTCCATGCTTGGACCCTCCTTTAGGAATAGAAGAGTGACCGCGGCCGCCCTCAGCCTATGACTACCAGGCTGAAGACTTTCTCGTTACGATGATACGATGCGCCGCTATCGGAATCATTGCTGCTATCTAGATTAGTCGCAACCCCAGTTCCCTTAGACCTCCATGCTCCTTGGCCTCCTCTCGGGAATACGTGATGCGCGCTCACCGCTGATCGTCGGGTACGTAGTCATCCTGGCGCTCTGGCTTCTGCTCTTTCACGCTCTGCCGGAGGGTCATACGGCTCTCCACAAGCACTACCCAGAGCTAGCGACGATCTTCGAGAAGGTCGGCCCTGTCGGACTCGTCGCAGCAAGCTCATTCGTCGCCTACCTCGCGGGCGACCTAGTTGTCCGCGAGTCAGCGCGGCTGCTTCAAATCCGCGGACAGCCTCCCATCGAGAGCTCGACAGGGAGAGTCCGACAGGCGTTTAGGAAAATCTATTCGTTCACGCACGACGCAGAGATGGACGAGCTCAATCTACGCGTCAAGGAACTCGTCGAACGAACGATGGTAGAGGCCAAAGGGGACGATCCCTCAACGTTGTCCCTATCTCAACATCGCCCGGCAAGAACCTCAAAGCACTACGAGTCAGGCAGGAGGGACCCAAACCTCCAGCGGATGCTCTGCCGATCGACGAACAAGTGCTCGTAGAGGCGAAGTCGGGTCGAATCGACGAGCGAATACTTGCTGCTAAGCCAGAACTGTACAGCGAGCTCTATCGCCTTCGCAGCGAGGCGGAATTTCGTGCAGGGCTTTTGCCGGCATTGTTTGGTCTCGCTGTGGCGGCCGCAATCAGAACGTCTTGGCCATGGTGGCTATATTCGGGGCTGGGGGTAGCTTTTGCAGGCTTTGAGTTCCTGCTGTTGAATGAGGCGTTTCAACTTCGAACTCGAGCGCGAGGCATAGCGCTAAGAGCAGTTGTTGACGAACTTGTGACCACGCCCACCCTGGATGCGATTCGCCGGGATCCGGAGCGGGTGTACGTAACTCAAGACGAGGAGCCGTCAGCTATCTCTCCAAAGGTAGATCTTGCGACCTGAGCAGCCGGTGTCCTATTCGCTGCACCACACCTCAAACGTGCCATAGGCAACCTCGGAGACATATACGTCGGTGGCTGCGTCCTGAGAAACGCTGATCGCCGCCGGAGATGCGCATCCGCCGGTGGTTCCGAGGCGCGTTCGAGTCCTCGAGCGCTTGAGCGATACTGGCCGGATGCCGAAAGGAAGCACTCGATGACGCGCGCTGAGGTGAGTCTTCACGGATCTTGTCGGCGGTTTTCGCGGCCTCGATCCCGGCCGGCGGCGCTACACCTAGAAGTGCTGGTGCTTCGACGGGACATATCCGTCGCTCTTCCGGTCGCCCTCGGTTCCGGAGGGGGTGGCGGGGATGAAGTCGGGTTCGCGCTTTGCCATGATCGCCTCAAAGAAGCTCTGGAACTCAAGGCGAGGACCGTTTCGCTCGCGCATGTGCCTCGGTTGTTTTGCCTCTCGCGAGCTCGTGGTGCGGCGGGTGTAGGACGAGACATCGCCTCATTCCAAATCTCGTGCTGATCCACTATCTGGCATGCTTCGCCATGATGGCGCTCCTCCAAGCACGCATTGACGGAGTGCCGCGGCTCCCCGCGCAAGCGACGATCTCAGTGGCTGACGAGGGTCTCCTACGGGGGGACGGCGTGTTCGAGGTGATCCGTGTCTATGGTGGATTCCCGTTTGCCGTGGACGCGCACGTGGAGCGTATGAGGCTCTCGGCAGCCAGTCTCCGGCTGCCGTTCGCCGCGGACGCTGCTCTCGCTGATGTTGCTGCTTTGGCCGCCGCGGCAGGAGGGTCCGACGCGCTGATACGACTTGTCCAGACGAGAGGGGGGCGTCTGATTGCGCTCCTCGAGGACGCTCCCATTTTGCCTGCATCGGTTCGATTGGCGACTATCCGTTTTTCGCCGTCAGGTCTTCTGGATGGTGTCAAGACGATCAGCTACGCCGCGAACTCACTGGCGGCCCGTATCGCGCAGGAGCGTGACGCCGATGAAGCACTGTTCGTCTCGCCCGAAGGGCGGGTCCTTGAGGGTCCTAACTTCGCCGTGTTCTTCGTGTTCCGCGATGAACAGCAGCTATGCACCCCGCCGCTGGCCGAAGGCATCCTCGACTCGATCACTCGCCGATGCGTCGCCGAGCTGCTGCCCACCGCTGAGCGAGCCGTGCAGATCACCGAGTTTGCTGACTTGGCGGAGGCGTTCATCGTCTCGACAGTCAGGGAAGTGCTTCCTGTGTCACGCCTGGACAATGTTCATCTACCACCCCCACCGGGGCCCCTTACCCTCCGTGCCGCGTCGCTCTTTCGAATGCGTGTGCGTGCAGAGGCCGCGCATCAACACCCGCCGTCATCCTTCCAAACCGTCTAAGGAGAGACTGTGCCCAACTGCCGCATCCTTATTCTGAGCACTGGGGGAACGATCGCCGGCAACGTCCAGCGCTCCGATGCTGCCCTGGCTAAGCAGGTCCAGGCGGAAGAGGGTCTGAACGCGATTCTGGCTGACACGCTGCGGGAGATCGCGATCCAATGGAAGGTGGACGTGACGATCGCCTCAGAGGAGATCGCGGATGTCGATAGCTCCGACATTCTTCCCAGCGATTGGACGCGCCTAGCCACGAGGATCCACGAGCGCTACGAAGACTTCGAGGGTTTTATCGTGACCCACGGCACTAACACGATGGGCTACACGTGCGCGGCGCTCTCGTTCGCGCTGCCGAACCTCAGCAAGTGCGTCGCCGTCACCGGGTCTCAGATCCCGTACGGCCGCCCAGCTTCGGACGCTGCGATGAATCTCGATAACGCTGTGCGGACGGTCGCTTACCCTTATCAGCCGGGGATCACGGGCGTCGTGTGTGTGTTCGGGAGCTACATCATCGGCGGGACACGCGCCAAGAAGGAGTCGGAGTTCGAGATAGATGCTTTTCGCTCATTCTCAAGCGCCGAGATCGGCCGCATAGGCCGCATCATCCAGATCAAAGAGGCCAACCTGGCGCGGCACATCTCATATCTCGGCAAGACGGCCGCTCCCGCGCTGACGCAGACCGATCTCGACCTCAAAGCCGACTTCGATACGCGGATCCTGTCCCTGACGGAGTATCCCGGTCTTGATCCTCAACTACTGCTGAGCGTGTTTGAACAGCACGCCAAACGCGACGGAGCGATCCGCGGCGTCATCTTCCGGGCGTTTGGCGCCGGGGACGCGAGCACGCACCTTCTTCCTTGCTTCGAATACTTGGCCGAGCAAGAGGTTCCGGTCGTCGTGACGACCCAGGCGCCGAACGGGAACAGCAACTTCATGGTGAACGAGCCTGGACAGAAACTGAAAGAGAGAAAGCTGGCGATTGCCGCGTTCGACATGAGTATCGAGGCTTGCACCGCGAAGCTCGCTTGGCTTCTGGCCAAACCGGATGTGCCGTACAGGCAGATGGAACTTGCGATGCACGAAGATCTTCACGGTGAGATTACGGTGTTTCGCGAGCGCGCGTAACGGAGGCGCATGCCCGACATTTTCATCAGCTACTCTCATCTTGATAATCGCAAGCTGGACGAGGTCGACTACGAGGTATCGAACGCAATCGACCGTTTCGTGCAGCTCTACGAATACGAGTTCCCGCTATCTCCCGAGGATGCCGCACAGCGTTTCTTCCTCGATGACTGGACGATCACGCCCGGAGAAATGATCCCCGACACCGTTGAGCGAGCGCTGCGCGAATGTCCGGTGATGCTGACATTCGTGTCGCCTAGCTACTTCCGAAGCCATGAGTGCCTTTGGGAGTGGCGCGAGTTCGAGGAGGCCCGGGCTCGAGTCGGAGAGGACAAGAAGCTCCTGATCCCGATTGAGGTCAAGCCCGTCCCCGAGTTGCCTGTCCGCATCGATGACGACTCCGAGCAATGGCATCGTGAGCTCGTCAGCAAGAACGGGCGCAAGCGGACCATCACGAGCGACATTCTGATCAAAAAGGAGCACAGCGCGGCATTGGGCGAGCGTGTTCGTCAGCTCGGCGAGAGGATCGAGGCTCATCTCGCCCTGCGGAAGGGGTCCTCCAAGGAGCGGGAATCCGAGGCGAACATGTTCGCGTTCCAGACGCCGATCGAGAACGCCACGCTTGCCGTTGGGCCGATTGTGTCCGAACTGCGGAACGCGCCCCCAATGCGCTACGACGGACACTTGCCGGTCTGCGTCATCTACGCCGGTGGGACCGTTGGAATGGTCAAAAAGCGCGACTCCGACCCGGTGCACGCCGACTTCCAGATGGCCACTGGAATAGACGAAATTCGTCAGCCTCTCGCTGCGCGTCTGTCGTCGCTGCCCGTCAGCCTGCACCTTTTTCGGCTCGCTCAGGCAATCGACTCGTCCGCTGTCACTGCCCAGGACTGGGTTGACCTCGCAAACCTGATTCGCGAGCAGGCTGCCAACTATCAAGGGTTCGTCATCCTGCACGGTACGAACACGCTGGCCTACAGTGCGAGCGCGTTGTCGTTTCTGCTCTCGGACACGATGATGAAGCCCGTCATCCTCACGGGGTCGGAGGTGCCGCTATCGAACGTCAACACGGACGCTGTGCACAACGTCGAGAACGCGATTCGGGCCGCGGCGCACGAAGCGTATGGCGGGCCGATCCTCATCCGGGAGGTTTGCGTCTACTGGAATAATCAGCTCTACCGGGGAAATCGGGTCACCAAGAAGATCGCGTCCGATCGAAGCGCGAGCTTCCACTCGCCGAACATGGCTGTCCCTCTCGCGACTCTCGCGAACGACAAGCTCGACGTCGAGTACATGCACGTGAACGCGACGCCGTCCCCGTCGACAGGTCACGTCGGTGAAGTTCGTGACCTGAGCTCTGTGGATGTGGCGATTCTTTTCATCCATCCGAACATGGATTTTGGGCAGGTCGCTGCAGGTTTCACCAAGAGTCCGGACGGATTGATTCTGCTGTCCTACGGGCCAGGCAACGTCCCCGACGACGAGACGTTCATCGCCATGCTGAAGCGCCTGATCGACGAGAACACGATCATTGCGAACATCACCCAGTGCCCTTATGGGCGCGTCGAGCTAAAGCTGTTTGAGACTAGCGCAACCCTGTTCGATCTCGGTGTGATCGACGGCTACGACATGACGCTTGAGGCAGCGTACACCAAGCTGCTGTGGGCCCTTGCGGAGCATCCGGATAAGGCCAGTCGTGCTCTTGAGAACACTCAAGAGTCGATCAAGGCACGGTTTCAGGAGGACTGCGCCGGCGAGATGAGCGCGAGTATTTTTACTCAGCATTGGCCCTCCGACAAGTTCGCGGACAACGTGGAGAGTCCCTACCGGGTTTCAGCGACCGGGTCTTTCCAGAACAAGTTTGGCCGGCTCGACATCGCTGAGGCGTTCATTCGCATTGAGGGCATGCGGTTTCCACCCGACGTTGAGCGCGCGAACGTCCGAGTCTACTACGGGCAACCACCCGCCGCCAGCGAGAAGTCCGGCTCGGAGCCCGACAATCTCCTAGCCGAGTTCGATAAGGCGATAAGCGAGCGCGAGCGCGAGGATGGCGTCGATAAGAACCTTGAAGTGACGAGCACGTTCCGCAAGGCCTTCAACAACAAGGACTTTGTGTTGTCTGTGGGTCTCATCGGAGTGCCGGGTATCACGTTCAAGTCCGTGAGGCTCGTGGTCTACACGAAGGGAATGCGACGCCGCGATGACTGACGCTGCGCTACCTCCGCGTATCAGAGAGAGCCTCCGATTCTTCGATCAGGCCGGAATCTGGCACCTCGTCTCGTCAAATCCTGAGGCTCGCAGTTGTCGAGACGCGGCGGAGCACCGCTGGCGGCTCGGCGGACGGGGAATTCCGCTGTGTGACGAGCTCAAGTCGAGTATCGGTGCGTGCGGTGAGAGGGACGGCGGCTATGTCGCCGTCCACTGCCGGGGTCATCAGCTGATTGACGAAGCGAAGCTTGAAGCACTGATCGGAGGCTCTTACCGTCGGCTCGATGAGGACGAGCTCGCGAGGGTATTCGACATGGAGTACGGGGTTGTGACGCCGTTTGGCCTTCAAGGAGATACGGAGGTCCTTCAACTCTTTGACCGCAGGGTGCTCGAGCGGTTTTTCCCCCCGTTTACGATGATGACCAATCTGGGCACCCTGACCAGCGCAGTCGAGTTCGATCCGGCTCAGCTGGTCGCCGCGCTCCAGAACGTGCGAGTTGTTGACGTGGTGCGCGACGATTCCGCCCTCCCCCCTACACAACACAAGGTAGGCATCCTGACCGGCAACGGGCCCGAGTCCGGGATGCTGCTTTGGGAGAGCATGAACGACCACATCCGCGAGCACGGAGACACGCGGTTCCGAGGTGACCTCGCGTTTCCTCACGTGCTGATCGAGTCCGTTCCTGAGATGGGGCTTTCGATGGAGCTCGCGACCCGCGTCGACCAAGTGCGGCCCGTTGTGTTGAATGCTGTCGATCGCCTGTGCAAAGGCGGCGCGACCATCGTCGGCATCGCATGCAACACGACACAATTCTTCGCGCCTGAGGTCGCGGACGTTTGCGCACGATATGACGCACGCTTCGTTTCCGTTCCTGACGAGACGGCCGCGTACCTCCATCGACAGGGGATCCGTGAGTTTGACTTTTTCGGAATCTCAGCGACCACCGATTTCGGGGGCTGGAGCGCCTTTACTGAACTGAACGAGGAGTTCGATCTCGTGCGTCCCGACAACCGCGAGCTGGCGAAGATCACCGAGGTCGCGTTCAGCGTGAAGCAACGCGGCGTCGATGGGCGAGCCGTGAACCGGCTAAGGAACCTAGTGACGGAGGCAAGCCAGACAGAAACCGTCGTGATCGCCTTGACCGAGCTCTCTGCCGTCCTGCACCGCCACCCCAAGAACCGAGGCGGGAAGAGGATCGTGGACACGCTTCAGCTACTAGCCGAGGCGATGGCGGAGATCGTCCTTTCAGAGCGCGCTGTGGTCGACGCTCCCGGACGGCAGAACCCAGCTGACGCCCCACGCGCGACAGCCAGGGCCGCTGACTCTGCGCACACTCGAGGACCCGAGCCGATCAGGGCGGAGGGGTCCTCGCGTGCCGCTCTCGATCGCAGTCGTAGCCGGTCGACGGGGACGGGCTCACGACCCGTGACGGCAAAACCAGACGCGTCGGACCTCCTCGAATCGAGCTGAACAGATGCGATCTTGGCAACGAGCGCTCGTCCTCGGCGCGATCCTGATGGTTGCGGGCGCTGGGGCTACGTTTGCGTACGGCTCCGAGACTCATGGCGCAGCGCAGACCACGATCGACGTTGTGGCCGTGGTGCTCGTTGGAGTCGGTGGCTCCTTGCTAGCGACAGGCCTCGTCGCCCGCTTGGTCGCCAATCAAGTTTACGGGATCGATGTCACCGCGGCCCTCGAGGCGCTGAGAGGAACAAGCTACCTCGCCCGCGCGAATCAAACGGTCACCATCACGCTCGAGGTAGATGGCGACGACGTGATCGCGACGGGAAAACACGAATTCGACGTGGTTTCGTCGTCGCGCCTTGCCCAGCTGCGGCCGTTGAGTCTGTACACAGACGTGGGCTCTGACGGCGGCTTCTATTCGATCAAGGAGCCGGGAGGCCATAGGCTCACTGGCGAGGAGCTGGCGAAACACGTCCACAAGAAAGAAGGCAAGAAGAACTTCGAGAAGCGGTACTTTTTTCGCCACGGTCAGACCTACCGGTTCGTGGTTCAGACGTTCGGCCGCTTCCGCATGAACGACCGCCTGATCTGGACCGTCGAGCACATTTCGAAGGACTTCGTTCTACGGGTCATCGATCGGCGTGGAGCCGGGGTGCCGGCATGCGTGATGATCAACCATCACCGCCAGGAGGCGATCGACGGGGACAGGAAGACGCACGAGACACCCCAAGGGTTCGAACTCGTCATCGACTATCTTGGAGAGGTACTCCCATACCAAGGTTTCGAGTTGCAGTGGGAGCCCAGCTAGCTGTCCTCGTCCGCTAGCGACGCGTCCTACCTACCTCCGGTTTCTTCTCAAAGAGCCCCGGCGCTGGGACCGGAGAGCGGGGACCGTGCTGCAGGCTGCGCTAGAGATGATCGATCAGGCCGGGCAGACCTAGCACAAGGTCCTGTGGCTTGGACTCGCGGTCGTGACGCGCCGGCGAGTCGTCACGGAAGGAGTCGGACAAGCTCAGCTACAAGGGATGGTGCTCGATAAAGTTCCGTCACATGCGTTTTAAGTCGTTCACCCCCTACATGGGCGCTGGCTCATGCGGGTTGCGCTGACGGGAGCGCACGGCGTTGGCAAGAGCACACTTGCTGACGAGCTAGCCGCCGCCTTGGCTGTACCCGTACTCCCGACCCCTGGGCGGACGCTAGCCGCCAAAGGCTTGGCGATCAACGAGAGCGCGACGGTTACGAGCCAGACGCTTGCATGGCTCCTGCAGTTCCGCTTTGAGCGGGAGTGCGAAGAGTGGGTGGCGCCGCGAACACTGATTGACGTGTGGGCTTACACGCTTCAAGCCGCCGACCGCATCGAGCCGACTGAGATCGAGCGTCCGCTGCTCGAGGAGCTCCGATATGCCACTCCTCTCGCTATCGCGGAACGCTATGACGAGCTCATCTACCTCCCGCCCCGCATCGCGCTGCAGGATGATGGAGTGCGGCCCACCGACGCAATCTTCCAGATTGCGACAGACGAGGCGATCGCCAAGGCGCTGTCCGAGTGGAAGATCGCACACACGATCCTGGACGTAACCGATCGAGACGCGGTCGATCGCGTACTCGCACGTCTTACGGCGCGAGCAGCGCGCTAGGCCGAACGCCGCGCTGCGGTCACGAGGATTGCCGACGTTCCAGCGGACGTTCGTTACGCCTGACCGTGTATGCCGCAAGGCCCGCGCCGCGCAATCCCGGCTCGGCGTGCTCCAACAGCCGCGCTCGACCGTATACTCGCGTTGTGGCGAGGCCCTCGACGGGGAGCAGCAACTCGGCGTGCGCCCAGCTCGGTCACCCACTGCCGCACGGAGCCGCGCGGCGGCTAGGTACCGCTCCGACCAGGCCAATCCGAATCGCCGGCAGAACTCTCGAGGCGAGCGAGGTTTTTGAGACCTACTGGCGATTTGCGGCGGCCCGCCAGGAGATCTATCTCGCCCGCTTGGCCTGTACGACAGGCCCGTGGAGCGAGGACAGGATCCTCCGCGACTTCCGGTTCACGAACGCCTATCGTGCGGCTGATCGCGTCTCACAGTTCTTGATCCGGAACGTCATCTACGCGCCGGACGCGCCCGCTGACGCGGAGAGCGTCGTCTTCCGGGTGCTGCTCTACAAGATCTTCAACCGGATCTCGACCTGGCGGCGCATGGAGGAGGTGCTTGGGCAGATCGACTGGCCGACCTTCAGCTACGAGCGCTATGCCCGTGTCCTTGACGAGGCGCGAGATGAAGGCCCGATCTATTCGGCAGCCTACCTGATGCCTCCGCCACGCCTTGGCGAGCCCAGCAAGCACCGAAACCACCTGCGTCTGCTGAAGTTCATGATGCGCGACGGGTTGGCGCGATCGGTTCTGTGCGCCAGCCGGCTGACCGACGTATATGAGCGACTAGTGAGCTACCCGTCGATCGGTCGCTTTCTGGGGTTCCAGTACACGATTGACCTGAACTACACGCCCCTAATGGACCTCAGCGAGAACGAGTTCGTGATCGCAGGACCCGGGGCCTCTGACGGTATCCGTAAGTGCTTCGGGCCAGCCTCGGCGGGGATCGAGACTCAGATCATCCGACATGTGACCGAGCGCCAGGACGAGTACTTCGCCGCCCTAGGGCTCGAGTTCGACGGGCTGTTCGGGCGTCCTCTGCATCTCATCGACTGCCAGAACCTTTTCTGCGAGGTCGACAAGTACGCCCGGGTCGCGCACCCGACCGTTTCAGGGATCTCGGGTCGCAGCCGGATCAAGCAGAGATTCCAGCCCAACAGCGATCGACTAACCACCATGTTCCCTCCCAGCTGGGGCCTAGACCCCGCGGAGGGCTTGTCGGACCCACCGCAGCTCGCGCTGTGGGTTTAGTCGACCATCTCGATCGCCGCGGCGTCCATGTCGACCCGCACTAGACCTCCGCCACGAGCGCGTAGGCCTCTCCACACGGAGAAGCCGGCGAGGATCGCCCTCTCCCACTCGGCCTCGCTGCGATGCGCAACCTCGAGCCCGACCGTCATCGCGCGCACCGCCTCAAGGATTCTGTCGTCGACGCGGTCGGCTCCCTCAAAGTTGTTGTAAGGGCGTGATAGTGCGAACACCATCGCGCTGATCGCCTCCTCGGTGGCGCAAGCCCTCGCGCCGTCGTCGGCGTTGTCAATCGTCGGGTCGTCCTTGCGCTTCCGCTTGAGCAGCGCCCGGAGGATAGGGGACCAGCCGAGCACCGCTAGGTAGGCGAGATGGAAAGCGTCGTGGAAGCGATAGCCGTCTGCGTCGCGGGCGTTATCGTCGATGGCATCCCCGACGTACTCACCGTCGATCTGCATGCGTGCCTTGGGGGCTCCCAACTCATCCTTGTAGGTCGTGAACCGGACCTCGAACTGTCGGGGAAGACGCTGCGTCTCTGGGAAGCCCTCGTCCAGTGTCACTCGTCGCGCTGGGTCAGGCGGGAGCCATCGCGCCTGGGTCTTCTGAAGGTTCAACAGCGCGATGTCGGTAAGACTCACATCCACACGTCGAGCGAGAGACGCGAGGTACCAGAGAATGTCCCCGAGCTCGACTCGGACGACCTCCTCAAACCCGGTATAGGCCACACCGTCGGGCCGGCGCTTCTTCTTGTACTCGGCAATTAGAGAGCCGACCTCTCCCGCGAGGCCCAATAGCGGCGTCATGGGATCGTTGTTGGCGCCCTCAAGGTCCGTCGCTGCGGACTCGCGCTGGTAGTCGTCGAGTGTGAGGCTGAGCGGCGGATTTGAGTTGTGATTCATCCCGTTAGCCCTTCGCCCGACTGCGTTCGCCCAAGACCAAGTGCCACGAGCGAAGCGACTTCGCTCGGACGATGCGTCGCGGCGAGGCAGAGATTCTCATCGTGGCTAAGGCCGTTCTGGTCGCCGCGCCAGTCGGCCTCCCTCGCCGCCGACTCGATCCTGGCGAGGCCCTCCGACAGGCTCTCGTCCCGCTCCTCATTGGTAGCAATCGCATCAAAAAGTCCCTCGGGGTCGAGTCCGAGCGCACGTGCGATATCTAGCGTCACGCCGCCGAAGCCACTCGCGAGGAACAGGGGGCGTCCTGCCTTAATCGACAGCAAGGCCTCCTCAAGCACACCCGGATATCGACCCTCAAAGCCGGTGCGCTTCCCGCCAAAGAGCACGCGGGCATCGGTGCGGTCGATCATGTAGTCCCGAAGCGCTGTTAGCGCTCGTCGACGAAGCTCGAGGTCCTCAACGGACTCGGCCAGCTCGGTGCGATCGTAACCACGAGGGATCTCATCCCCGTCAGCGCTCAAGTAGACGATCTTCCCGTATAGGCCTAGATCGTCCTCCGCAGCAGCAAGATCCGCCAGCGGGATCCGCCTATGTTCCTGCCACGCTAGGCAAACCGTAAGGGGCTGATCTCGGCGGCTGTACTTTTCCATCTCGGCCCGGAGGAAAGCGGTGTACCCATCGGGATCGAGATGGCCACCGTAGACGATGCGCGCACCGGCGATCAGCATCGCACGCGATGCCTCAGCCAGCGCGAGACGTAGGTGTGTGCCAAGTAGACCTAGTCGCCCGAGATCGGGGCTCTCGGAGACCGAGATCCCGAGGCGAAGCCCAGTCAGGCTGTCGCGGGCGAGGAGTTCGCGCTGATCGGTCATCGTCAGCCCCCTCGGGCTGCAAGCCCGCGAGGGGTCATAATGTCCAGGCGGTCTCCGAGACCCGAGAGGCCTGCAATCTGGCTGAGAGCGTCACGCTCGACGGGGCCGAGCGGGGGGTCGGGGTGAAGGACTCGCACATCCTCGCCCGCATCCAGGCCCCCCACCGCTTCGGTCAGCCACCCGGCGAGGGTGAGCGGCTCGGGCGCGTGCGGAGCCCACCACGCGATATCCCAAGCGGTGCCACCGTCCGTCGCCCTGCGTTGAAGCTCCCACAACTCACGCTTAAGCGCTTCGTCGACGAGCTGGTTGAGGGCAGCGACGATCGCCGTGTCGTCGGGATCGCGACCGGCAGCAGCATTCGGGACGCGTGCGACGTGATCCATAAGGAACGAGCCCCGTTCCTCACCGTCGGTCAGCGCGTCGAGGATCACTACCGGCATGCCGGCGAGCTTTGCCGTGGCTACCTCGCGCTGGCACCACTCGCGGCTGGCGTAGAGGTCCGTTCGGACAGCAAGCAGCGTGCTGCTTCGTGCGTTGGTATCGAGGCCCTCGACCCAATCTGAACCGGGCTGCAGATCACTCGCGTCGAAGAACTCAGACAGCCGCGTCTCGTCAATGGCGCGGCGAACCTGCCCGATCAGCCGATTCAGCCGTTCGGTCTCGTCATCTCCGGCGCGCTTAGTATGGCTAAGGAAGACTTTGAGCCGCGACCCGCCGTTGGCCAGCTGAGCGATTCCTTGCGCCAGATCGCGACAGCGAATCGACGCTGTCTCAGGCGCGATCCGGCTGACTTGGGGCCCGATCGATTGAATCGAACCGAACAGCCCCCCAAGCGTCGTCCCGTCAGTAGCACCGTCAGAGAGACGGATCGGGAATACCCCAACGCTGTCGGGAGCGGCTTGCCTCCGGTCTGCGATGTCGCGCGCGTAGTCGAACCATGAACCGCTTCCGCTCTGCACAGCGTTCGCAAGGCCATTGCCGAGCACCGGGACGATTGCGGTGAGTGCAGCGACGGCAATCCCGTAATGACCCGACGAGATCGACCTCGGGGCGTCCTGCGGGCTCCGCCAGCCCTCCGACCGAACGTAGGTCTCGACGGCGCCTCCGACCAACCCCGAGAAAGCGGTCCCGTGGAAGTGCTCGACGAACTGGTCCGCGATCAACTGACCGGCGGGGTCCTCCGGATGCCAGACCACGAATATCTCGAGAATTGGCGGGATCATGTCTTTTCAGCCCTTCCGAGTGCTGATACTCCTAGACTATTCGGGAGACGAGACTGGGTGCAAGGAGACCACGACTCGATGCCTGACGTACGGAACGTGTTTATCAGCCATATCCATGAGGATGACCACCATCTGGACGGTCTCAAGGGCCTGATGACAGACCGCGGACTCGATATCCGAGATTCTTCCATCAACGCGGCAACCCCGAACAAAGCCAAAGACGAGGGGTATGTCAAGAGCCAGATCCTGGCGCCGAAAATTCAATGGGCTGGCACAATGATCGTGTTGATCTCCGCCGACACGAAGGACAGCCCGTACGTCGAGTGGGAGATTGGCTACGCCCAAAAACACGAGACCAGGATCCTCGGCGTATTCGCTCCCGGCGCGGCCGAGTCAGACCTCCCCGAGGGCCTCGCTGACTACGCGGACGGGATCGTCAGTTGGAGTGGCGACGCGATCTTCCAGGCCATAATGGGCGACTCTGTCTGGCAGGACAGCAAAGGCACGCCGCGAACCCGCACCGACATCGTCCGCCACAACTGCTGACGCGCTGCGCATTTACTCCTACATCGTCGCGCGTGACTTCGGTTTCGCACCGAACCCTTTCTTCGATTGGTGCACGCTCGCGACATGCAAGCCGATAATTCGACGTACCGCCCAGGTCGGAGACTGGATTATCGGCACCGGCTCGGCGGACAAGAAGCGATCTGGGCAGGCGATCTACGTCATGCGAGTCGAGGAGACGATGACCTTTGACGAATACTGGGCAGATCCGCGCTTCATCCGGAAGCGCCCTGACCTGAGCGCGAGTCGAAAGATCGCCTTCGGTGACAACATCTACCGGCGGGAATCGGCGGATAGCTGGCGACAGCTCGACTCCCATCACAGTCTTCACGACGGAAACCCGAATCCGCTCAACGTCAACGCCGATACCGCGACTAATCGCGTTTTGGCCTCGCAGAGCTTCGTTTATTGGGGGGGAAGCGGACCGGCAGTTCCCCAGAGCCTGCGCGCTTTTGGCGCGACGAGCGAAGATCTGTGCTCCGTAACTCGAGGGCACAAGTGCCGGTTCGCTTCCGGGCTCGTAACTGATGCGGTGGAGTGGTTTGAGAGCTTCCCTGATCGCGGGCTTCAGGGCAGACCGGGCGATTGGTAAGCCGCTTCGCCGTCGGCCGAGGGGCCGCCCACGCCCTCCACGCGTGGGCGGCCCCGTGGGCGGTCACGCCCAAATCCCGGCGCCGACCCGCTAGGCACGCTGCGCCGAATGTCGTCGGAACCCCGATCCTGGAGCCGATCTCCGCGCCCTGGGCCATCCCCAGCCCCCGCCAGCATCCAACGAGAATCTAGTCGGGGAGACAGGATTTGAACCTGCGACCGCCCGGCCCCCAGCCGGGTGCGCTACCAGACTGCGCCACTCCCCGTGACCTCTCGATTCTACGGTCATTGGCCTTAAGTGCCGTCCGCCCGTCATGCGAACATGTGTTCGTGCCAGACGAAAGCCAACAAACACGCCGTGCCCGCGCTGCTCGCGGTCGAAGCCGCTAGCCGAGTTCGTCTGGCATCGAGGCAAAGGGCCAGCGCGACAACTTCAGCCCGTGTCGGGCTGCATACAAACAAGAGCACTATGCGGCGCACCGCGAGCTTTACATCGCAAATGCGTCGCGTCGAAAGCGCGCCCTCCTCGCCGAGCGCACGGCCTACCTCATCGAGTTCGTCCGGAGCGGCCCAGTCCAAAGTCAGGACTGCGCTACCGATGCCAACAAGCGGGCGACGGGAATCGAACCCGTTCTAAAAGCTTGGAAGGCTTTTGTGCAACCAAAACACTTCGCCCGCACGCGTTGGCTTAATCCTATCGCCGCTCCCCCGGAGCCCTCCGCTCCTCCACCGGCACCTCCCCGGCATCATCGACCAACCCCGGCGGCGGCCACGGCCCAAACCAGTTATCGCGAGCCCCATCGAGCGTCACGGTCGCCCCGCTGAACGCGCCACCGACCGGCGAAGCCAACAGCGCAACAAGCCAAGCATGCTCGGGCGGCGTCCCAAGCCGCTGCACGGGCACGGACCGCGACATCCCGGCGCGCACGGGCGCAGGGTACTTGACCATCACCTCCGTGTCGAACGTCCCGACGGCGATCGCCGAGCACGTCACGCCATCACCGGCCCAGCGCTCGGAGAGTTCGCGGGTCAGCGCCTCGACGGTCGCGCGTGCGGCGCCGGAGTGCGCCATCCCGGGCATCCCATGATGCGGCGAGAGCGTGACGTTGACGATCCGCCCTCCCCCGCCCCCGGCGAATGCCAACTCATAAGCGGCCTCGGCCATATTCAGCATCCCCTCGACGTTCAGCCGCCAGACGGCGCGCCACCCCTTCGCGGCGATCAGCTCGGCCGGGCTGAAGAACTGCCCGCCGGCGTTGTTGACGAGCAGGTCGAGCCGCGCGTCGCGCTCGAGCACGGCGCCGATCATCCGCCGCGCGTCATCAGGCTCGCGAATGTCGCCGACGACGGTCCGGACCTCGGCGACCCCGCTCCCCTCGCCCTCCACGCCCGATCCGCTGCCGCGCAACCCGCCGGCGCTCCTCAGTGCCGCCGCCCCCACGAGCTCCGCGATCTCAGCAGCGGCCTCCGCCAGCACATCCTCGCGCCGCCCAGCAATCGTGACGCAGGCCCCGCACCGCACGAGCTCGAGCGCGGTCGCCTTGCCGAGTCCCGTCCCGCCGCCGGTGACGAGCGCGGTCGTCCCGGCGAGCATGCCAGGCGCGAAGATCTCGGACGCGCTCATCGCGCCGATCATAAGCGCCGACAAGCAGCGAAGAACCGTCCGTCCGTCCGCGTCTTTCGCCGAACGCAAGCATCCGTCTCCTGATCGGTTTAGGGTTTTGCACGTGTCCCACAGGCCTCTGGCCATCGTCTCCGGGCTCACGATCGGCGACTACCTGCTGTGGAACTGGTCGCTGAACGGCAGTCACGACGTGCTCGCGCTCGTGTCCGGATTGACGTTGCCCCCACTCGCTGCGGCGTTTCTCTGGCTGATCGCGCTGACTGGCGCGCGCCTGCTCGCGCGCACGCGCCGCCCGGGCGCACGCAAAACCACGCGCGCAGCGCGGCCGGCAGCGCGGCCAGCGGCCACCGCGACGAGGCGCCGCCGCGCGCCGCTCCCGCGCCTCCTCAGCGGCCGCCGCGCGGCATGGCTCGGCGAGCTGCGCGAGGCGCGCACGATCGTCGCCGAGGCCGGCGCCTCACGGACGCGCACGGCTTCGCCGACCCCACCTGCCGCGTCGTCGTCGCAAGCGCAGCAAACTTCAGCCTCGAAGCGCTCGCGCTCGTCGCGCAAGATCGCCGCTTAGGCGGCGAGCACGCAGATGAAGGACCGCATCAGGCGACTGATCCCCCGCTCGAAACGCGCGCGCCTCGCGATCGCGGGCGGATTCGTCGTGCTCGTCGTGGCGGTCGCGCTCGGCGGCTACCTCTACGAGCACAGCCGCACGGGCAGCATCTACCACCCGCATGCGCGCTTCGTGCCGGAGGCGACGCCGACGCTGCCGAAGCAGGCGACCGACAACTTCTCGTGGCCGTTCTACGGCTACTCGAAGGAACACACGCGCTTCTTCCCGGCGCCGGCGAGCCTGCACGCGCCGTTCAAGCGCGTCTGGGTCAACAACGCCAACACGCTGCTCGAGTTCCCGCCGACGATCGCAGGCAACCGGATCTTCCAGCTCGGCGACGACGGCGTGCTGCGCGCGCTCGACAAGAAGACGGGCCACACGATCTGGACGCGCAGCCTCGGGCGACTGTCGGCGTCGACGCCTGCCGTCGTCGGCGGGACTGTCTACGCGACCGTGCTCGAGCGCGGCAACGGCGTCAAGAAGGGCCGCATCTGGGCGCTCGACGCGGCGACGGGCAAGCCGTACTGGTCGCGCGACCTGCCGAGCCAGAGCGAGTCCTCACCGCTCGTCGACCACGGCAGGCTGTTCTTCGGCTCGCAGAACGGCACCGTCTACGCGCTGAACGCCGACGACGGCACGCTGATCTGGAAATACCACGCAGGCGGAGCCGTCAAGGCGAGCCCGACGCTGTCGAACGGCGTGCTCTACTTCGGCGACTACTCCGGTCACGTGCAGGCCGTCGGCGAGCGCGCCGGGCGGCGCCTGTGGATCAGCGGCTCCGAAGGCGCACTGCTCGGCAGCGGCACGTTCTACTCGACTGCGGCCGTCTACTACGGGCGCGTCTTCCTCGGCAACACCGACGGGCGCGTCTACGCGTACGACCAAGCGACGGGCAAGCTCGACTGGGCCGTGCAGACGGGCGCGTACGTCTACTCGTCGCCGGCCGTGACGAACGCGCCGGGGCTCGGCCCGACGATCTACGTCGGCTCCTACGACGGCACGTTCCGCGCGCTGAACGCGCGCACTGGCCACGTCGACTGGCAGTTCGACGCGCACGGCAAGATCTCCGGCTCGGCGACGATCGTCGGGCGCACGGTCTACTTCGCCGACCTCGGCACGCACCGTACGTACGGTCTCGGCATCTCGACCGGGAGGCAGTCGTTTGAGCTGCAGACTGGGTCCTTCGACCCCGTGATCTCCGATGGCAAGGATATTTATTTGACGGGTTTGACCGGTTTGTACGCGTTCGCGCCGCGTGCGACAGCCGCAGCTTCGGCTACCCACGCGAGCACGATCGCCCAGGCGAAAGCGCACGCGAAAGCGAGAAGCTCGCGTGCACGAGCACGCGCCCGCGCGTCGTCGCATCGACACGCGTCCACCCGCCTGCGCCACGCGAAACGCAGCCGCCACCACTCGTGATCGTCCAGTACGGGGTGTAGCGGACGCGCACGAGGAACGAGCCCGGCGCAGTGACGCCGAGCGCGAACGATTCGTGACCGAGCGCCGTCAGCCGGCCGGGTCCTTCAGCAAGTGGCTGCGGCGCGCGCACGGCGTAGATCCGCCAGTGACGGCTCGCGAAGACCAGCGTCAACCCAGGCAGCCCGGCGCGGATCAGCTTGCCCTCGCGCGCGCTCGACGGATCGAGCTCGACGTCGGGTAATGCGACGTAGGCGACGGCCTGCGCGCGCAGCCAGCGTTCGTAGCTCGCGGCGTCGAGCGACGGCGAGAGCAGCACGCTGTCGTAGCGCACGTCGAGCTGCTTCTCCCAGCCGCGCGCGAGCGAGACGCGCGGCGCTAGCTCGGCGGTCTCCCAGTGCGTGCGCGTCAAAGGCACCTCGATCCGCACAGGCGTCTGCGTGTGCGCGTCGAGGAAGCGCTCGACCGGTGCGTAGTACGGACCCTTCGTCGACGGGTTGCCGGCTACTGCGAGCGTCTCGCGCACGGGCCCCCAACCGGCCCAGACGGCCCATAGGCCGGCGGCGAGCACGGCGCCGATCGTCGCGGCCCGCGAGAGACTCCGCCGAGCGCCCGCACGCGCGCCACCGTCGGCCGCCGCCTCCCCCATCCCCGCGTGTGCCTGCAGCACGGCGCAGATCAGCAGCGGCCCGGCGAGCAGCACGCCGTAGCGCTCGATGTTGCTGCCCATCGGCGAGGAGACGAGCAGGAAGACGAGGCACGCGGCGACGTAGACGAGCGCGCCGAAGCGCAGGCTCCCGTTGCCCGGCGGCAGCGCGAGCGCGAACGCGAGCGAGACGAGCACGGTCGCCGCGAACGAGACTATCGGATACGGCTCGGAGCCGCCCTCGGGAAAGAGCCCCGCGAGCGCGAGCACGACGACGAGCGCCGGCACGGCCAGCACGAGCAGCGCGCGCGGCGAGCGTCGCCACAGCGCGTCGCTCAGCGCCGCGAGCGCGAGCAGCACGCCGGCGACAGGGCTCGCCGCGGCGCACATGACCGCGAGCAGGCCCGCGAGCGCCATGTGCCCGCGAGAGAACTCATGCGCCGTGCGCCCACGCGAGAACGCGAGCGCGGACGCAAGCACGAACGACAGGCCGAGCGCGAACGCGAGCCGCCCGATCCAGACGTCGCCGACGGCCGCGAGCGCGAACGCAACCGAGGCCCAGCGCGCCGATGAGCCGTACGCGGCGCCCGTCAGCGCTTCGAAGCAGCGCACCGATACGAGCACCGACAGCGCACCGACGGCGCGCAGGCCAAGCAGCCAAGCGAGCGGCGGGAACAGCACGCTATAGCCGGGCAGGTCGTGGCCGCCGTACCAGTGCTCGTCGTACACCGCGAGGCCGACGTGCTTGAACAGGTCGAGGCGGTAAGCGGCCGCCGCGAGGTCCGGCGTGCGGGGCGCGACGAGCAGCCACGTGAGCAGCGCGACGACGGCGCAAGCGAGGCCAAGCGGCGCCGTGCTCGAGCGCTTAGTGGGAAGATCGACCGGGGTCCGGTGTGCTACCCCACCGGACCCCGGCCTACCCGTCTGAGCTACGGCGGGTGTGTACCTCTCAGAACCGGTGAGAGGCCCTGAAGTAGCTGTGAAGCCGAACGGCACGCCAAGATAATGACGGCCATGCGCTCCCTCGACTCCACTCGCCGCCGCTCGCTGCTAGCCGCGATCCTCGCCGCCGTCTCGCTCGCCGCGCTGCTGAGCGGCTGCGGCACTGGCCAGCCGGCGCCGATCGAGGCAAAGGAGCTCGCCGAAGCGCAGACGTTCCCCTACTTCCGCGTCTACTGGGCCGGCACCAGCTTCCTCGGCAACGCGCTCGTCGCGGCCGACGGGCAGAAGGGCTACATCAGCTCCGTCGGCGACAGCGTCTACTACGGCAACTGCGTGCGCGGCAAAGGCATCTTCGGCGGCGGCAGCTGCGTGCTGCCGCTGCAGGTCACGACCGTCATCTACAGGCTGCACTCGAACACGACGCTCGGCGCGCAGCGCAACATCGTCGTGCGCGGCGTGCCGGCTGTGACGTACGACGGCGGGCACTCGATCGAGCTCTACAGTGGCCGCGTCGCGATCGACCTGTTCTCGAACAGCTTCGCGCACGCCTACGCGGCGGCGCAGCTGTTGCGCCCGCTCAACGCGCCCGGCTCGGCGAGCGGCAACCTGCCGCCGCCGATCTACTGCCCCGGCCTCTCGGGCGCGCAGAGCGCGCAGGTGAAAGCCGTGATGGAGCACCTCCCCGCGCACGCGTGCCAGAAGGCAAGCGCCGCGCTCGCCTTCGCCGCGACCGTATCCTGAGCGACGCTCAGCAGGGCGCGCTCGGGGCCAGCGGCTTGCCGATCTCGCGGCGCAGGCTGAGGAACGCGAGCGAGCCGATCACGGCCGGTATCCACAGCGAGATCGCGCGGTAGATCACGACCGCGACGACGACCTGCGAAGCGGGCCGCACGCCGAACAGCAAGAGCATCCCGACGAGGCCGCCTTCGACGGCGAAGATCCCGCCCGGGATCGGGATCGAGTTGGCGAGCATGCCGACGAGGTACGCCATCGCGACGACCCACACGGTCGTCGTCTGCGCGAACGCCGCGAGGCACGCCCACAGCGCGAGGTTGTCGAACAGCCAGTAAGCGAGCGCGCCGAGCAGCCGCCAGTCGTGCTCGCGCAGCAGCCGCAGCGCGTCTTGGACGCCGTCGGCGAGCGCCTTCAGCGCGACCGCACGCCGTCCGCCGCGCGCGCCGAGGCGCTCCGCCGCGCGCCGCGCCCACGCGGCTAGCGCGAGCGTGCCGAGGATCGTCGCGAGCGCAGTCACGGCCGGCAAGAGCGTCAGCAGCGGGTCGCGCGAGCCCGACAGCAGGCCGAGCCACATCGGCACGCCGATCACGACGACGGCGCCGACGTTGACGGCGCTCGTCAGCGCGAAGATCAGCACCGAGCGCCGCGCGATGCGATCGGCCGAGACGCCCTTGCTGCGCAGCACCCACGCGCCGAGCGCAATGCCCGCGAGGCCGCTGACCGAGACGACCGAGTTGACGGCGAGCTCCGACAGCGACAGGCGCGAGGTCAGCCGCCGGCCGAGCATCCCGAAGACGAGCCCGAACAGCACCGCGTAGCCGGCGCACGAGAGCAGCTCGAACAGCACCGCGCCGCCGATCCACGACGGGTCCGCGTCGGCCGCGTCGTCGAGCGCCGAGCGCAGGTCCGGCACCGCGAGCAGCAGCGCGCCGTAGATCGCGAAGATGATCGCGAGCGTGATCAGGCTCGTGCGCAGCGTGCGCGACTGCGCCTTCATCACCTCGTCAGGCTCCGCGAACGCGCCGTCCTGCGCCGGCGCGTCGCGCTCACTGGAGATGTTCTGCTCCCATGACGACCCTTCGCATCCGCTTCGTTTCGGCGAACCCCGCCGACGGGGCAGATCTAACGGTAGCCTCAGAGGCACCAGTTACCCGCGATCCGCGCGCGAGAAGCAGCGAGCGCCGCGAACCGGGCCGAAGACATGCCAGAGCAAGCGCGCATACTTGTCGTCGACGACGAGCCCGCCGTGCAGATCGCGCTCTCGCGCGCGCTGACGCTCGACGACTACGAGGTCGCACAGGCGATCGACGGGCGCCAGGCGCTCGAGCGCCTCGCCGGCGCGGCCTACGACGCGGTGATCCTCGACATCGCGATGCCGCACGTCGACGGCCTCGAGGTCTGCCGCCGCCTGCGCGACGGCGGCGACCGCACGCCGGTGCTGATGCTGACCGCGCGCGAGCAGGTCGACGACCGCGTCGCGGGCCTCGACGCGGGTGCGGACGACTACCTAGTCAAGCCGTTCGCGCTGCGCGAGCTGCTCGCGCGCGTGCGCGCGCTCTTGCGCCGCTCCGGCGAGGAGGACGAGCAGGAGCACGCGCTCTGCTTCGAGGACCTGCGCCTCGACCGCCTCGCGCACGAGGCGTGGCGTGGCGAGCGGCTGCTGCAGCTGACGCGCACCGAGTTCCTGCTGCTCGAGATGTTCATGCGCCACCCGCGCCAGGTGCTGACGCGCTCGGAAATCTTCGAGCACGTGTGGGGTTATGACTTCGGCGCGACGTCGAACTCGCTCGGCGTCTACATGGGCTACCTGCGCCGCAAGACCGAGGACGGCGAGGAGCCGCGCCTCCTGCACACCGTGCGCGGCGTTGGGTATGTCCTGCGAGGCGCGCCGTGAGCTTTCGCCGGCGCATCGCGCTCGCGTCGGCGGCCGCCGTGGCCGTCGCCGTCGTGCTCGCGTCGATCCTCACGTACGTGCTGACGTCGAACCAGCTGCACAGCCAGGTCGACGAGCAGCTGCACAACCGCGCGCGCACGGCCGGGCGCCTCGAGCGCTTCCTCAAACCCGGCAGCAAAGTCGGCAAGAGCGACAGCGAACGGCTCGGGCGCGACCTCAACGGGCTCGACGGGCGCGACGACGCCGAAGCGGCCGCAGCGCAGGAACAGAGCCAGGCGCAAGCTCTCCCCCGCTACGGCCCAACCGCGAAAAACCTGTTCGGCAGGCTGCAGCCGGGGCCGGACCAGGTGCGCGGCTACCAGCAGGTGATCAACTCAGCCGGCACGATCGTCGTGCGCTCGGCGCGCGAAGTCTCGCTGCCCGTCGATTCGGCGACGCTCGGGCTCGCCAAGCACGGCGGCGCACCGTTCTTCGTCGACGCGCGCGTCAACGGCATCCACCTGCGCGTGCTCGCCGAGCCGTTCGGCCAGGGCCGCGCCGTGCAGCTCGCGCAGCCGCTGACCGAAGTCGACAGCCTGCTCAGCCGCCTGCGCCTGATCCTCGCGCTGCTCGACCTCGCCGGCATCGCGATCGCGGCGCTGCTCGGGCGGCTCGTCGCCGGCGCCGCCGTGCTGCCGCTGAAGCGCCTCACGCAGGCGGCCGAGCACGTCGCGCTGACCCAGGACCTGAGCGGCCGGATCAAATCTGTCGGCCAGGACGAGATCGGCCGGCTCGCGCGCAGCTTCAACGCGATGCTCGACGCGCTCGAGCGCTCGATCGGCGCGCTCGACGCCTCCGTGCACGCGCAGCGCCAGCTCGTCGCCGACGCGTCGCACGAGCTGCGCACGCCCGTCACGAGCCTGCGCACGAACATCGAGATCCTGCAGCAGGCCGAGAGCATGGAGCTTTCAGACCGCCGCGCGATGCTGAGCGACGTCGTCGAGCAGATCGAGGAGTTGACGCTGCTGATCAACGACCTGATCGAACTCGCGCGCGGCGAAGAGCCGTTCGCGGCCGCCGAGGACGTACGCCTCGACGTGCTCGTCGGCGAGGTCGTCGAGCGCGCGCTCAGGCACACGCCCGCGGCGCGCTTCGACGTGACGCTGCGGCCGACGATCGTCCCCGGCGTGCCGGCGCGCCTCGAGCGCGCGATCACGAACCTGATCGACAACGCCGTCAAGTACAGCCCGCCCGACGAGCCCGTCGAGATCGCGCTGAGCGGCGAGGAGCTGACCGTGCGCGACCACGGCCCCGGCATCTCAGACGCCGACCTGCCGCACGTCTTCGACCGCTTCTACCGCGGCGCCGAGGCGCGCGGGCGTCCCGGCTCAGGACTCGGCTTGGCGATCGTGCGGCAGGTCGTCGAACAGCAGGGCGGTCGCGTCGACGCCGAGCGCGCGGCCGGCGGCGGCACGCTGATGCGCCTCTGCCTCGCGCGCGCCGAGAGCATCGAGCCCGATGCCGCCGAGTCGCGCGCGCAGAGCGTCACGCCGCGAGCGCCTGCGCCGGCGCAGGCAAACGGCGCCCCGGCGGCGGCGTCATCGGCCGAGCTCGCCGGCGCCGAGCGCTCGCGCGCCTGAGCCTGCTCCGTCCGAGCTTGTCGCGCCGGCGAGCCGCGCTGCGCCGCGGAGCCGTGCATCCGAGCTTCGTGTGCGCGATGCGCGCGCGCCCGCTCGCGGAAGCGCGCCGGCGGCAGGCCGTAGCGCTCGCGAAAGACGCGCGCGAAGTACGGCGCGTGGCGATAGCCGACGAGCCGCGCGACGTCGCGCACCGCGATCGCCGGCTGCTCCGCGAGCAGCTGCGCCGCGGCCGACATGCGCCGCGCGTGCAGGTCCTCGTGGAAGCTCAGCTCGCCGAACTGCGAGTACGCGCGCTGGACCTGGCGCGGCGAGCTCGACACGGCGCCGGCGACGTGCGCGAGCGTCAGCCGCCGGCGGTAGTGGCGCGCGACGACGACGCGCGAGAGCAGATACAGCCGGCGCCGCGATTCGAGTGTGTCGCGCTCCATGCGACCTTCTCCGACCCGGACCGCCGCTGCGGGACGGCAGCTCAGCCGGCGGGACGCCCGCCGGTCGCGCGGGCGGGCGGCTCGTCGATGGCTCAACCCGCGTAGCGCCGCACCGTTCGCTCGACGCTCGCGCCGTAGGAGCCGCCAAACAGGATCGCGTGTACGAGCAGCGGCAGCAGCTGATAGAGCCCGACGCGCTCCTCCCAGCCGTCCGCGAGCGGCGTCGTGTCCTCGTAGCTGTCGAGCACCGCCGCCGAGAGCCCGCCGAACAGCGCGAGCATCGCCAGATCGACCTCGCGATGGCCGCCGAGCGCCGACGGATCGATCAGCCACGGGCGCCCGGCGATGTCCGCGAGCACGTTGCCCGTCCACAGATCGCCGTGCAGCCGCGCCGGCGGCTCGGGCGCGCCCGCGAGATCGTCGATCCGCTCGCAAATCCGCTCTACAGCTGCGATTCCGGCATGACCTACGACTCCACGATCGCGCGCGAGCGCGGCGAGCGGACGCAGACGACGCTCTGCATAGAACGCCGGCCAGTGCTTCGTCGGCTCGTTCGAGACGCGCAGCGAGCCAAGCCACGCCGTGTCGAGCTCCGACGCCGTGCGGAGATCGCGTGCCGGGTCGTGGCCGAGGGCCGTGTCAGGGTCGAGCGCCGCGTCGTGCCGTCCGGCCGGTGCCTCCGTGCTGCCCATCCCCTCCGCGAAGCTCCCAAAGCGCGGCGCACCGGCGGCGTGCGTCAGCGCCAGGCCGCGCCCGAGCTCTTGCTCGCCCGCTGCGTCGAGCCGGCCTGGCGCGATCCACTCGAGCGCGAGATAGCCGTCCTCGACGGCGAGCACCGCCGGCGCGCGCAGACCGCCCGCGCGCGCGAGCCACTCGAGGCCGGCCGCCTCCGCTGCGAACTCGCCCGGCGCCGCATCGGCACGCGTCTTCACGAACGCCTCGCGGCCATCCGCGAGCACGACGCGAAACGCTTCGTTGATGTCGCCGCCGCCGACTGCCCGCGCGTCGCGCGCGCCCGGCGGCAGGCTCACGCCCGCGACCTCACGCCGGCAGATCGGGGCGAACCTGCGCGAGCAGCCCCGCGCACGCCGCCTGCACGAGATCGAGCACGCGCTCGAAGCCATCGCCGTCGCCGTAGTACGGGTCAGGCACGTCGAGGTCGCCCGTGCCGTCGCTCGCCGGATCGAACTCGCGCAGCAGCCGCACCTTCGCGCGTCCCGCGCCGTCCGGCGCGAGCTCTCGCAGGTCGCTTAGATTCGCCGAGTCCATTGCGAGAATCAAATCGAAATCATCAAAATCCTCGAGTCGAACACGGCGCGCGGACCCGTCGAGCACGACGCCGCGACCTGCCGCCGCGGCAGTCGCACGCTCGTCCGGAGCGCTGCCGACGTGCCAGCTGCCCGTGCCCGCCGAGTCGATCTCGATCTGCTCCTGCAGGCCCGCCTCACGCACGAGCGTGCGCATCGCGCCCTCGGCCGTCGGCGAGCGGCAGATGTTGCCGAGGCAGACGAACAGGATCCGCAACTAGTCCTCGCCGAGCTCGAGCACCGCGAGGAACGCCTCCTGCGGGACCTCGACGCGACCGACCTGCTTCATCCGCTTCTTGCCCTCCTTCTGCTTCGCGAGCAGCTTTTTCTTGCGCGTGATGTCGCCGCCGTAGCAGCCCGCGATCACGTCCTTGCGGAACGCCTTGACCGTCTCGCGCGCGATCACGTGCGCGCCGATCGCCGCCTGGATCGGCACGTCGTACTGCTGGCGCGGGATCCGCTTGCGCAGCTTCTCCGTCAGCGTGCGCCCCATCTCATACGCCTTATCGCGGTGCACGACCATCGACAGCGCATCGACCGTGTCGCCCGCGAGCAGCACGTCGAGCTTGACCAGATCCGACGGCTTCATCCCGCTCAGCTCGTAGTCGAGCGACGCATAGCCTTTCGTGCGCGACTTCAGCTGGTCGAAGAAGTCAAGCACGATTTCCGCCAGCGGCAGCTCGTAGTTCATCTGCACGCGCTCCGGCGAGAGGTAGTGCATCCCCGAGTGCACGCCGCGGCGCTCTTGGCAGAGCTCCATGACCGCGCCGACGAACTCTTTCGGCGCGATGATCGACGCCTGGATGAACGGCTCGCGGATCTCCTCGATCGTCCCCGGGTCGGGCATGTCAGAAGGGTTGTGGACCTCGAGCTCCTCGCCGTTCGTCAGCGTCAGGTCGAACTCGACCGACGGCATCGTCGCGAGCAGCTCGAGGTCGTACTCGCGCTCGAGGCGCTCGCGCACGATGTCCATGTGCAACAGGCCGAGAAAGCCGCAGCGGAAGCCGAAGCCGAGCGCGTCCGATGTCTCCGGCTCCCACGACAGCGCCGCGTCGTTCAGCGTCAGCTTCTCGAGCGCATCGCGCAGGTCCGGGTAGCTGTCCGAGTCGATCGGGAAGAGGCCGCAGAAGACCATCGGCTTGACCTCGCGGTAGCCCGGCAGCGCTTCCGTCGCCGCCGCTTTCGCCGCCGTCCCGGCGCGCGCACGCGTCGTCAGCGTGTCTCCGACGCGCAGCAGCGTGACGTCCTTCAGTCCCGTGATCAGGTAGCCGACCTCGCCCGCCGCGAGCTGATCCGTCGGCATCATCTGCGGGCTGAACACGCCGATGTCGTCGATGTCCGCCTCCGTCCCGGCCGCCATCGCGCGGATCGCCTCGCCCTTCTTGAACACGCCGTCGACGACGCGGATGTAAGCGATCACGCCGCGGTACTGGTCGAACTCCGAGTCGAAGATCAGCGCGCGCGGCGGCGCGCCCGGGTCGCCCGACGGCGGCGGCACGCGCGCGATCAGCTCCTCGAGCACCTCGCCGACGCCCTCGCCCGTCTTGCCGCTGATCTTCAGGATCGAGTCCGCGTCCTCGCCGATCAGCTCAGCCACTTCGCCCGCGACGCGCTCCGGCTCGGCACCCGGCAGGTCGATCTTGTTCAGGCACGGGATCAGCTCGAGACCCGACTCGACCGCCAGATACGTGTTCGCGACCGTCTGCGCCTCGACGCCCTGCGCCGCGTCGACGACGAGCAGCGCGCCCTCGCACGCCTCGAGCGAGCGCGAGACCTCGTATGTGAAGTCGACGTGCCCAGGCGTGTCGATCAGGTGCAGCTGGTACGTCTCGCCGTCGCGCGCCGTGTAGAACACGCGCACCGCCTGCGCCTTGATCGTGATCCCGCGCTCGCGCTCGAGGTCCATCGAGTCGAGCAGCTGCGCGCGCATCTCGCGCGCCGCGACCGTGTGCGTCAGCTCGAGGATGCGATCCGCGAGCGTCGACTTGCCGTGGTCGATGTGCGCGATGATCGAGAAGTTGCGGATATGAGACTGGTCCATGGGCCGCTACAGCGTAGAAGGCGCACCGCGCGCGCGAGCGGCGCGTTTCGCAGTCGCCCGCCGCGGCACGCTAGCCTTCATGGCTCCGGCGGATCGCCAACTCGACTATGGGCCTTCGAGGTCCGACCGCGGCTACGCGCCGGCTTTCGGGCCGGCGGCCTGTCCAGGTGTCGGGAGTGTTAAGCCGCCCAGGCGAAACACACAGTCCTGGGACGTATGTAGTAAGCGGCGATCTATGTCGGGCGCAAGCCGGGTGGGCTTCGGCCCACCCGGCCTCTGCTCGCCCGGACGCCCTCTGACGGTGCTCGGCGCCGCTCGCTCGGGGCCTCGACGCGGCTCGGCGCGATGCCGGCTCGCCCACCCACCGGCCTCAGGCGCGGCCGAACTGCCGTGCGATCAGCCGGTGGACCTGATGCGCCTCCGGGACGCGCATGCTCAGCACAGCGCGGATGTAGACGAACGTGCCCGCGAGGCCCGCCGCACCGACGCTGACGATCTGCGCCGCGAGCGAGACGCCGAGCACGTCGTCGAGCAGCCGCCAGACGACCCACGAGACGCCCGCGAGCAGCGCCGAGGCGAGGAGAATGCGCGCCGTGATCATGACCGTCTGCGCGCCTTCGAGACGTCCGTTCAGCCCCTCGCGCAGGCGCTGCGCCTGCAGGAACGTCATCACCGCGTTCGCGATGACCGTGCCGATGATCAGCCCCGCGATCCCGAGCGGCTTGTACAGGCCGACGCTGACGATCACGTCGATCACGATGTTCATCGCCGCCAGGCGCGTCGGGATCCACGGGCGCTGCACCGCGAAGAACGTCCGCGTCAGCAGCAGGTTCAGCCCGCCGAACGGCAGGCTGAAGGCGAACCAGAACAGCGCGACCGCGACGATGTGCGTCGAGTGCGGGTTGAATTCGCCGCGCTGGAACAGCAGCCGCACGATCGGGTTCGGCAGCACGACCATGAACGCCGCCGCCGGGATCAGCAGCAGGTTGATCTGGCGCATGCCGTTGCCGACCGCACGGCGCATCGAGCCCGCGTCGCGGTTCGCCGCCATCCGGCTGAGCGTCGGGAACAGCACCGTCGCGACCGCGACGCTGAACAGGCCCTGCGGCAGCATGTAGACGCGAAACGCGTTGTCGATCGCGCGTGGCGCTTCGTCTGAGACGAGCGTGCCGAAGACCGAGTTGATCAGCTGGTCGAGGTTGACGATGCCGAGGCCGATCGTCACCGGCAGCATCAGCGTGAAGACCTGCTTGATCCGCGGGTCGTGCCAGTCGACGTGCAGCTGCAGGCGAAAATCGATCCGCCCGAGCGCGACGATCGCCAAGAGCAGCTGCACGAACGTCGCGACGAGCACCGCGATCGCGTACGCGTGCAGCTGGTTGCCGTCTTCGTAGCCGCCTGGATAGTGCGGGCGCAGGATCACGAGCAGCACGAGGATCACGACGTTCCACACCGCCGGCGAGATCGCCGGGATCGTGAAGTGGTCATACGACTGCAGGACCGCCACGAGGATGCCCGTCAGCCCGAGGATCAAGACGACCGGGAAGAGGATCTGCGATAGGCCGACGAGCAGCGACGTCAGCTCTCCTTTGAACGTGTCGCCGATGAACAGCGGCATGATCACGCCCGCCGCGAGGATGAAGAAGGCCGTGATCGCGCCGAGCGCGATCAGCATGATCCAGAACAGCGTCGAGGCAAGCCGGAACGCCTCTTTCTTGCGGCCCTTCTGCAGCAGTTCCGTGAAGACCGGCACGAACGCCGCCGACAGCGCCGCGTTCGCGAACAGGTTCGCGAACAGGTTCGGCACCTGGAAGGCGAGCGTAAACGCCGACGCCGGCCCGCGCGTGCCGAAGAAGCTCGCCGCGACGATTTCGCGCAGCAGCCCGACGATTCGCGAGACGCCCGTCAGGATCGAGAAGATCGCCGTGTTGCGCGCGACGCCGCGCCCCGCCGGCGGCGCCGGCAGCTGCGGCTCCTCCCCGGCGTCCGGCAGCTCCGCCATCAGCACCGAGGACTCCTCCGCCGTCACACGCGCCTCCTCCGGCGTGAGCGGCTCCTCCGGCGTGAGCGGCTCCTCGCCGCCGGCTTCTCCAGACTCAGACAAGGCCGCTATAGTACGGCGCTCTGCGGCGCGCCCGGGCCGATACGCCCGGTGCCTCGCGGCTCTTTCTCATGGCCAACATTCACTCTCAGAAGAAGCGCATCCTGCGCACCGAGCGCGAGCGTCTCGAGAACCGCCAGTACACCTCGGCGATCAAGACGCACTTCCGCCGCCTCGAGTCGCTCGTCAAAGACGGCGAAGACGCAGCCGCCGACGCGACGCACCGCGATCTCGTCTCGACGATCGACAAGGCCGTCAAGCGTGGCGCGATTCACCGCAACAACGGCGCGCACAAGAAGTCCCGCGCCGCCCGCGTCCGCGCGAGCTCTTCCTCCTAGTTCGTCCTTCCCGGCAGGTTTGCGGAGACCGGGTGCTAGAGCCGGCGAAGCGCGATGACGAGGGAGTGGGATGGCCAAGCTGATCTATGCGGCAATCTGCTCGCTCGACGGCTACGTCGAGGACGAGGACGGCAAATTCGACTGGGCCGCGCCCGACGAGGAGGTGCATGCGTTCGTCAACGATCTCGAGCGGCCGATCGGCACCTACCTGTACGGTCGCCGGATGTACGAGACGATGGCGTTCTGGGAGACCGCGAGCGCCGAGGCCGATGAGCCGCCGGTGCTCTCGGACTATGCCGGGATCTGGCGGGCGGCCGAGAAGATCGTGTACTCCCGCACGCTTCAGACGGTGTCCAGCGCGAGGACGCGGATCGAGCAGGAGTTCGATCCAGACGCCATCCGGCGGCTCAAGCAGTCCTCGGAGAGCGACATCACGGTCGGCGGCGCCGAGCTCGCCGGTCACGCGATCGGCGCGGGGCTCGTCGAGGAGTGCCATCTGTTCCTGTGCCCGATCGTGGTCGGAGGCGGCAAGCGCGCCCTGCCAAACAACGTCCGCGCGCGACTCGAGCTGCTCGACGAGCGGCGGTTCCGAAACGGCGTCGTTCACCTCCACTACAACGTATGCGTTTGACCGGGAGAGTCACGCAGCCAACGCTGGCCGTTCTTCGTGCCGCTTCAGCTTGTGATCGACTCGATTGCGCGCAGCGCGAGCGTGTCCTCGCTGAGCGCCGCGAGCGGCGTGCGGTCGGCTGAGATGACCGCGCCGCCACGCGAGTCGAGCTCGAGGTCGGCGAGCGCCCCGACCGCGGCGCGCAGGCGCGCCGGGTCGCTGCGCGCGACGTCCGCGACGAAGCGCTCCGCCGCGCGCGGCGGCATCCGCAGCCCGCGCTTGACGTTCGCCGCCGACTCGCCCGCCTCCAGGCGCACCGATACCGCGAGCGCGTCGCGCAGGCGCTGCGCCATCAAGTAGATCAGCCCCGAGAGCCGCTCGCCCTGCTCGCGCAGGCGCATATACGCGAGCGTCGCCGCGTGCGCGTCCGCGCCGACGAGCGCATCGGCGAGCGCGAACGCGCGGTACTCGGCCGAGTGCGCCGAGCGCTGTTCGATCTCCTCGACGCCGACCGCTCGCTTGCCGGCCTCGCCCGCCTCGCCTTCGAGCAGCAGCTTCTCGAGCTCGCGCAGCAGGCGCTGCTGGCGCTCGCCGACCTGCGAGACGAGCGCCTTCGCCGCAGCCGCGTCGAGCGACAGGCCGATCCGCGCTCCCTGCTCGCGCGCCCACTTCGGCAGCTCCCACGGCTTGACCGTCATCTGCGCGACGACTTGGCCGCCCGCTCGTTTGATCGCCGTGTGCAGCGCCGCCGGCGCCTTCGCGCGGCCCTCCTCGCGCGCGAACAGCGCGAGCGTCGTCTCCGGCGGCATCTGCGCCATCGCAGGCGCGAGCTGCTGCTCGACGTCGGCCTCGCGCCAGCGCTCGACGCCTTCGACGACGATCACGCGCCGCCCGACCGACAGCGTCATCGCCGCGAGCGCCGCCGCCGCGCCCGCCGGCGAGGCCGACTCCCCCTCGAGCAGCTCGACGCTCGTCGCATCCGAGCCTGGGCCTTCCGCGAGCGCGCGCAGCCCCGCGCGCCGCTCCGCGACGGCGCCGTGGTCGTCGCCGTGGATCAGGTACGCAGGCTTCAGCTCGGGCATGCAGCGAGTCTAGGCGCCCCGCCCGATGCGCTACCTCACGACGAGGTTCACGAGCTTGCCCGGGACGACGATCTCCTTGACGATCTCCTTGCCGTCGATGTGCGCCTGCACGTTCGGCGCCGCCTTGCACAGCTGCTTGAGCTCGTTCGCGCTCGCGCTCGACGGCACCTGCACGCGGTCGCGCAGCTTGCCGTTGACCTGGCAGACGAGCTCGTACTCCTCGCGCTCGAGCAGCTCCTCCTCGGCACGCGGCCAGTCGGCCTCCCACACGCGTGCGCCCGTCAAGCGCTCGTAGACGTCCGCACAGACGTGCGGCGCGAACGGGAACAAAAGCGACGCGGCCGTCGCCAGCGCGAAGCGCTGCACCTCGACGTCGGCCGAGTCGCGCAGCCGAGAGCAGTCGTTGAGCAGCTCCATCACGGCCGAGATCGCCGTGTTGAACGCGAAGCGGCGCAGGTCGCCGCTGACCTTCTCGATCGCCCAGTGCGCCTTGCGCAGCAGCACGAGATCGTCGCCCTGCATCGCCGGCGAGACGTCGAACGACTCGCTCGCCGCACCCGAGCGCTCGGCCGTCTCCGCGGCGAGACGCCAGAGCCTGCTGAGGAAGCGGTGCACGCCCTCGACGCCCGTGTCAGACCAGTCCGCGTCCTGGTCCGGCGGCCCGACGAACAGCGTGTAGCAGCGCGCCGTGTCGGCGCCGACGCGCTCGACGATCGACGCCGGCGAGACGACGTTGCCGCGTGACTTGCTCATCTTCGCGCCATCCTTCGTGACCATCCCCTGCGTGAACAGCGCCTGGAACGGCTCCTGGAAGTCGACGTGGCCGAGGTCCGCGAGCGCCTTGCAGAAGAAGCGCGCGTACATCAGGTGCAGGATCGCGTGCTCGACGCCGCCGATGTACTGATCGACGGGCATCCACTCCCGCAGCGCCTCCGGATCCCATGCGTCCTCATCGTTGTGCGGGTCGCAGTAGCGCAGGAAGTACCACGAGGAGTCGACGAACGTGTCCATCGTGTCCGTCTCGCGGCGCGCCGCGCCGCCGCAGCTCGGGCAGCTCGTGTTGACCCAGTCCTCCGCCGCCGCCAGCGGCGAGCGGCCCTTCGGCGTGTAGTCCTCGATGTCAGGCAGCTCGACCGGAAGCTGGTCATAGGGCACCGGCACGACGCCGCAGCTGTCGCAGTAGAGGATCGGGATCGGCGTGCCCCAGTAGCGCTGGCGCGAGACGAGCCAGTCGCGCAGCTTGTAGTTGATCGAGGCGTGGCCTTTGCCCTCGACGTCGAGCCAGTGCACGATCTCGCTGAGCGCCTCGCGGTTCGGCAGGCCGTCGAAGTCCGCGCGCGAGTTCACCAGCACGCCGTCGCCCGTGTACGGCAGCACGTCGTCCTCTGCCTCCGCCGTGCCACCGGCCGGCTCGATCACGCGGCGGATCGGCAGGTCGAACGCCCGCGCGAACGCGTAGTCGCGTTCGTCGTGCGCCGGCACGGCCATGATCGCGCCCGTGCCGTACTCCATCAGCACGTAGTCCGCGACGTACATCGGGATCTGCTCGCCGCTGACCGGATTCGTCACGGTGCGCCCGAGCGCCGCGCCCGTCTTCGGCTTCTCCGCGTTGCCGCGCTCCTCGTTCGTCTCGTTCAGTGCGACGTTGACGTACTCGCGCACTTCGTGCTCGCGCTCGGTCCCCTCGACGAGGCGCAACACGTCGGGGTGCTCCGGCGCCATCACGAAGAACGTCGCGCCGAACAGCGTGTCCGGGCGCGTCGTGAACACGGGGTAGTCGATCCCGAGCTCCTCGCAGCGGAACGTCACCTCGGCGCCCTCCGAGCGCCCGATCCAGTTGCGCTGCATCGTCTTGACGTTCTGCGGCCACTCGATCTCCTCGAGGTCACCGAGCAGCCGCTCGGCGAAGTCCGTGATCCGCAGGAACCACTGCGTCAGCTGGCGCACTTCGACGAGGTTGCCGCAGCGCTCGCAGCGCCCCTCCGCGTCGACCTGCTCGTTCGCGAGCACCGTCTGGTCGTGCGGGCACCACTTGACCGCGGCCTCCTTGCGGTACGCGAGGCCGGCGCGGAACAGCTCGAGGAAGATCCACTGCGTCCAGCGGTAGTAGCTAGGTTCCGAGGTTGCGAGCTCGCGCGACCAGTCGATCGAGATCCCCCACGAGCGGAACTGGCGCTGGAAGGAGGCGATCGACGCGGCCGTCGAGTCGCGTGGGTGCTCGCCCGTCTTGATCGCGTGGTTCTCCGCCGGCAGGCCGAACGCGTCGTAGCCCATCGGGTGCAGCACGCGGCGGCCGAGGCGACGATGGAAGTGCGCGATCGCGTCGCCGACGGCGTAGCACTTGAGGTGCCCGATGTGCGGCTCGCCGCTCGGGTACGGGAGCATCTCGAGCACATACGAGTTCGTCGATCCGCCGCCGGCGTCGTGCTCGTTCGTCACCTCCCACGTGCGCTCGCTCGCCCACACGCCCTGCCAGCGTGCCTCGATCTCGCGTGGGTCGTATACATGCTCCGGTGCTTGCTCGGCCATCGAGCGGCAGGTTATCGGGAGGCGAGCGCCTCCTCGCCTGCGACGAAGCGGCTGCGCGAGCGCAGCAGCTCGACGATCTCCGCCGGCGCCTTGTGCGGCGCGCCGGAGTCGAACGGCGGCTGCGGGTCGTACTCGATCCCGAGCTGGATCGCCTGCGCGACCTGCTCGCCCGCGATCTGCGCCGCAAGCGCGAGCGCCATGTCGATCCCCGCCGAGACGCCCGCCGCAGTGACGATCTTGCCGTCGATCACGAAGCGCTCCGAGACCGGCTGCGCGCCGAGCTCGCCGAGCTTGTCCATCGCCAACCAGTGAGACGTCGCGCGCTTGCCGACGAGCAAGCCCGCCGCGGCGAGGATCAGCGAGCCAGTGCAGACCGACGTCGTCCACGTGCTCGCCTCGTGCGCCGCGCGCAGCCAGTCGAGCGCCGGGCCACCGGCGCGTTCGGCGACCTCGCCCGGGCCGCCCGGAACGAGCACGATCTCCGGAGCTCGGACTTCGGCCAGCGAGCGCTCCGCGTAGGCCGTCAGCATGCCGCTGTCCGTGCGCACCGGCCCCGCCTCTGCCGCGACGAACGTCACGTTGCCGCCCGGCAGCCGGCTCAGCACCTCATACGGCCCGATCGCGTCGAGCGCCGTGAAGCCGTCGTACAGCAGGATCGCCGTGTTCATCTCCGTGCCTCCTCTTGATCGATTGAAAGCGTCTCCGGTACTCGGCAGGCCCGACCTCGAGCACGCGCAGAAACACGCGCCGCATCGTCTCCGCGGTGCCGAAGCCGCACGCTGCCGCGACCGACGCGATCGGCTCGGCCGTGTCCTCCAGCCGCCGTCGCGCGGCCTCCAGGCGCACGCGCTCGACGTAACGCGCCGGCGTCACGCCCGTCTCCGCGCGGAACGCTCGCGCGAAGTGGCGCGGGCTCATGCAGGCGTGTGCCGCCATCGCCTCGACCGAGTGCTCGGCCGCGACGTCCTCGACGACGCGCCGCTGCACCTCACGCAGCGGCTCGCGCTCGGGCTCCTGCGCCGCGAGCGTCGCGCTGAACTGCGACTGGTTGCCGGGGCGGCGCAGGAACAGCACGAGATGGCGCGCGATCGTCAGCGCGGCCTCGCGGTCGTGGTCGTCCTCGACGAGCGCCAGCGCGAGGTCCATCCCGGCCGTCACGCCCGCCGACGTCCACAGCTCGCCGTCGCGGATGAAGATCGGGTCCGGATCGACGTCGATGTTCGGGTGCATCTGCGCGAGGCGCCTCGCCGCCGACCAGTGCGTCGTCGCGCGGCGGCCCTCGAGCAGGCCCGCTGCGGCGAGCACGAACGCCCCCGTGCAGACCGACGCCGTGCGCCGTGCGCTCGCCGACGTGTCTCTCATCCACGCGAGCAGCCGCTCGTCCGCTCCCGCCTGACGCGCGCCGCGACCACCAGGGACGATCAGGCTGTCGAGATGCGCAGGGCGCTCCGCGAAGCTGCCGTCAGGCACGATCTCGAGACCGCTCGACGTCCGCAGCGGCGCGCCGTCGCTGCTCAGCGTCGTGACCCTGTAGCCGGCCGGCGCAGCGGCTGCGGCCTTCACATCCCCCGCAGTCTCCGCCTCGCGCGCGGCGAGCACGCGCCCGGCCGCCGAGAAGACCTCGAGCGGTCCCGTCACGTCGAGGCTCTGCACGCCGTCGAACAGCAGGATCACGACCTCGCGCGCTTTCGGCTGCTCGGACATCGGTTGATCATCGCCCACCGACGCGCTGTCCGCAAGGACGGATAACCAACAGATCCTGCCATCGCGTTGACGCCGCCGGCGCTCTCTCCCTGAGCCGTGCAGGTCTACCATTGGCGGATGGAGTCGCAAACGCCCGGCGCCGGCGAACACGACGCCGAGCGCGACGCGCTGGAGGCCGCGCCGGGACGCGTCGCCGGCATCGTCGAGGCCGCGGAACGCGCCGCGGACGAGCTGCGCGAGCAGGCCGAGGCGCGCAGCCGCGAACGGATCGCCGAGGCCGATCGCGCCGCGGCCAACCGCGTCCGTGCGGCCGAGGACGAAGCCGAGGAGCTGCTGCGCGAGGCGCGCGCGCAAGCCGAGGCCGCGCGCAACGACGCCGTCGCGGCCGTCGGCGCGATCCATGCCGAGGCAGAGCGCGTACGCGTCGAGGCGCAGGCAGAGGCCGAGCAGTTACGCACGAGCCAGGGCGCGCAGGGCGAGCAGACGCTCGCCGAGGCGCGTGCGCTCGCCGAGCAGGAGCTCGCCGGCGCGCGGGCCGAAGCCGAGGCGCTGATCGCCGAGGCCCGCGAGCAGGCCGAGCGGCTGATCGCCGACGCGAAGGCTCAAGTCGAGCGCACCGTCGCCGCAGGCGGCGAAGATCTCGAGAAGCTGCGCGCCGACGCGGCCGAGCAGGCGCAGCGCGTGCGCTCGAAGGCGCGCGAGGACGCGCGCGAGATCGTCGGCGAGTCGCACGTCGTCGCGCGCGAAGTGCTGCGCGACGGGACCGAGCTGTCGCGCAACCTGCGCGAGCTGTCCGCGTCGCTGCGCAACAACGCCGAGCGGCTGCTGCGCGACGTGCGCCTCGCGCACGGCAGCATGACCGCGCGGCTCGATCAGGCCGGGCCGAGCGGAAGCGTCGCGCCACGCGCCGGGCGCGAGCGTGGGCTCGACGAGCCCGACGATGATCTCGACGTGCCGGAGTTCATTCCGCCTGAGTGAGGCCGACGGGCGCGGCGCTTGCAAAGACGACGCGAAGGCAGCCGTCGAGTCCCTCTCCATGTAGACAAAGCACCGCAGGATTGCGTCCCAAGCGGTGCGTACCGTGGAGACATGAAGACGCTCACGCCGAGCCAGAAGGGCGCCGCCGCCGAGGCCGCGATCACGGCTGCCGTGATCCAGCTGGGGCTGACCGTGCTGCGGCCGCTGTGCGAGGGGCGGCGCTACGACTTGATCGTCGATCTCGAGCCGGCGCTGCTGCGGGTTCAGTGCAAGCTGGCTCGACATGTCGGCGGAGTCCTCTCGGTTCGTATACAGACGTCGCGCCACACCCCCCGCGGCTATGTCTATACGAGCTATTCGCCGTCCGAAGTCGACGCTGTCGCGGCCTACTCATCCGAGCTGAATCGATGCTTCCTGCTGCCTATCGCCGAGGTCGCCGGCATGCGCGGCGTGCACCTTCGGCTCAAGGCGACGAGGAACAATCAGGCCCAGAGGTCAAATGGGCCGCCGACTACGAGCTCGAGCCAATGATCGAGAAGTTGCGGAACCTGCCTACCGCGCCACGCGACCGGCGGCTAAACTGCGGGAGCAGGTTCCCGGGGCTATAGCTCAGCTGGGAGAGCGTCCGGCTGGCAGCCGGGAGGTCGTCGGTTCGAGCCCGACTAGCTCCACTGAATCGCTCGACGCGCCGCCAGCGCCGCGCGTCGACTTACGACCGGGCCCACGGCCCCGCGCCCTCCACCAGGCGACCGTCGCCGCCGTTCCCACAGTGCGGTTAACCGCACCCCCACTCGCCTGCCTCCCGTATATGAGCGGCGCCCCTCCGCGGCGAAGCTTGTCCCCAGAACTTCTCAACGACTCAAGGGGGCAACGATGCCGTACACGACACAGACGGCCCGCCAGGGCACAACCGATCTTCCCGCTCGCGACGTGCGCGAGCTCCACGCCGCGATCAGCGGCAGCGTGCTCGCCCCGGGCGACTCAGGCTGGGACGAGGCGAGGCTCGCATGGAACCTCGCCGTCGACCAGCGCCCGGCGGCCGTCGCGCGTCCCGAGACCGCGACCGACGTCCAGGCGATCGTCGACTTCGCCCGCGAGCGTGGCCTGAAGGTCGCCCCGCAGGGCACGGGCCACAACGCGCACGGCCTCGAGGGCAAGCTCGCCGAGTCGATCCTGCTGAAGACCGACCGCATGCGCGCCGTCGTGATCGACCCGCAGGCGCGCCGCGCGCGCGTCGAGGCGGGCGCGTTGTGGATGGACGTGACGGCGCCCGCCGCCGAGCACGGCCTCGCCGCGCTGGCCGGCTCCTCGCCGGACGTCGGCGTCGTCGGCTACACGCTCGGCGGCGGCCTCAGCTGGCTCTCGCGCCGCTACGGCCTGGCGGCCAACAACGTCACCGCGATCGAGCTCGTCACGGCCGACGGCGAGCACGTCCGCGCCGATCACGACAGCCACCCGGACCTGTTCTGGGCGTTGCGCGGCGGCGGCGGCAGCTTCGGCGTCGTGACGGCGATCGAGATCGAGCTGTTCCCGATCGAGAGCGTCTTCGCCGGGGCGATGTTCTGGCCGCAGGAGCGCGCGCGCGAGGTGCTGCAGGCGTGGAGGGAGTGGACGGAATCGGCGTTGCCGGACGAGCTGATCTCGGTCGGACGGATCCTCAACCCGCCGCCGCTGCCCGAGGTGCCCGAGCCCGTGCGCGGCAAGAAATTCGTCGTGATCGAGGCGATCTATCTCGCCGATGAGGCCGTCGGCAGCGAGCTGATCCAGCCGCTGCGCGAGCTGGAGCCGATCATGGACACCTTCTCGACGATCCCGGCCGTGGCGCTCAGCCACCTGCACATGGACCCGGAGCACCCCGTCGCCGGCAAGGGCGACGGGATGCTGATCGACTCGCCCTCGGCCGAGATGATCGACGCGTTCCTCGACTCGTGCACCGGCGAGGCCGGCTCGGCGCTGCTGTCGGCCGAGCTGCGCCAGCTCGGCGGCGCGATCGCCCGGCCCGCTCCCGAGCACGGCGCGACGAGCTCGATCGAGGCCGCGTACGCGATGTTCGCCGTCGGCGCCGCGCCCGTGCCGGAGATGCTTGATCTCGTCGACGCGCAGGTCACCGGCGTCAAGGAGGCGCTCGCCCCGTACGACCACGGGTCGATGTACCTCAACTTCGCCGAGCGCCCGCGCGACCCGCGCACGCTCTACCAGCACGAGTACACCTACCGCCGCCTGCAATCCGTCAAGGCGGCGTACGACCCGGGCGAGACGATCCAGTCGAACCACCCGATCCCGCCGGCTCGCTGAGCATGGACAGACAGGTGAAGGCGCAGCCCGGGCGGCGATCGGCTCGCCGCCCGGGACGGCCCTGTGCCGTCTCACCGCCATCCGTCAAACTGACCGCGCAATGACCACGACCGTTCTGATCGTCGACGACCACGCCGCCTTCCGTGCGAGCGCGCGGATGCTGCTCGAGTCGGAGGGCTTCGAGATCGTCGGCGAGGCCGTCGACGGCGGCTCCGCCGTCGAGCAGGCAGCGACGCTCTCGCCCGACCTCGTCCTGCTCGACGTGCACCTTCCCGACATCGATGGCTTCGACGTCGCCGACCGCGTGATCGCCACAGACGACGCTCCGGCCGTGATCCTCATCTCGAGCCGTGACGGCGGGGAGCTCGAGCCACGAATCCAGGCCAGCCGCGCTCGCGGCTTCGTCTCGAAGGCCGACCTCTCCGGGGAGAGCCTGCGCGCACTGCTCGATGGCTGAGGATCGGCGCGACAAGCAGAGCTCCGCCGGCACGGCCGCCGCCGATCGGAGGCCACTGCGCGTGCTCGTCGCCGACGACTCGGTCCTCCTGCGCGAAGGCCTCGTGCGGCTGCTCGAGGAGGGCAGCTGCGAGATCGTCGCGCAGGCCGGCGACGCGACCGACCTGCTGCGCAAGACGCGCGCGCACAAGCCGGACCTCGCCGTCATCGACGTGCGCATGCCCCCCGACAACACCGACGACGGGCTGCGCGCGGCCCTCGCGATCCGCGCCGAGCAGCCCGAGACGGCCGTGCTCGTGCTGTCGCAGTACATCGAGGACCAGTACGCGATCGAGCTGATCGGCGAGGGGCACGAGGGCGTCGGCTACCTGCTCAAGGAGCGCATCACCGACGTCGAGGCGCTGCTCGACGCCGTCCGTCGCGTCGCCGCGGGCGGGTCGGTGATCGACCCGCAGGTCGTCAGCCAGCTGCTGCGCCGCCATCGGCGCGACGACCCGCTCGAGCTGCTCTCCCCGCGTGAGCGCGAGGTTCTCGAGCTGATGGCCGAAGGGCGCTCCAACCACGCGATCGCCGCGGGGCTCGTCGTCAGCGAGCGTGCCGTCGAGAAGCACGTCACGAGCATCTTCGCCAAGCTCGAGCTGCCGCCCGCGGAGGACGACCACCGGCGCGTGCTCGCCGTCCTCACCTTCCTGCGAGCCTGAGCGATGTCCCCGCCACCGGCCCAACGCCGCGAAGGAGCGACGATCCGGCAGGCACCCGGAACGCTTGCGCCGCGCCGCTGGCCACGTGGTTGGAGCGCACTCGTCGCCCTCTCCGCCGGGATCTTCCTCCTCGTCGCGCTGCTCGCCGGCGCTGGCTGGCTCGCTTCTCACCACTCGCGCGTTACGAGCCGCTCCTTCCACGGCACGATCCGGCACGTGGCCCTGCGACTGTCCTCCGGCGATGCGGTGATCGTCGGCAGCAGCTCGGGCGCCGTCGAGGTCCGTCGTACCGACCGCTACGCCTTCGGGCGCAGCGCGCACGAGCGCCGCTCCTACGCCGCAGGCACGCTGACGCTCGCCTCGAGCTGCCCGCGCATTCTCGTCGGCTCGTGCTCGGCCTCCTACGAAGTGGCCGTTCCCGAGACGGCGAGCGTAGACGTGCAGACGACCGGCGGCGACGTCCGTCTGGAGGGTTTCCGCGGCAGCACGAGCGTGCACACCGGATCGGGAAGAGTCGACGCCGTCGCTTACTGCGGGTTCGGCCTCTCGGCGACGAGCCGGTCAGGCGACCTGCGCGTCGCCGCCGCCTGCGCGCCGCAGCATCTGCAGCTGCACACCGGCAGCGGCGACGCCGTCGCGCTCGTGCCGCCGGGCCGCTACCGGGTCGACGCGAGCGGAGCGCGGCGCCGGGTCACGGGCGTCACGCAGGATGCGAACGCCCCCTTCACGCTCGACCTGCACAGCGCCAGCGGCAGCGTCAGGGTCGGTGGCGGACTGTGAGCCCTTCGCCCCCATCCGCTGCGGCCGCGATCGCTCCGTCCGGCAGCTCGGCGCGGAGCGCTCCCGACGCCGTGACACTCGCGAGGCAGTTCGCCTACCTCCTCTGCGGCCTCCTGCTCGGCGGCGCGTACCTCGCCGTGATCGTCTCCGCGCTCGTGCTCGGCGCGGTCTTCGGCGTCTTCTGGATCGGGCTGCCCGTGCTGATGGGCGCCTCGACGCTCCTGTGGCACTGCGCGAGCTTCGAGCGCACGCTCGCCAACGCGCTGCTCGACGCGCGCATCCCCCCCTTGCCGCCGCTCGCGGGGGTGCGTGGAGGGAGCCGGCGCGACCGCGTCGTGCGCAGGCTCCGCCGCGGGCCCGTCTGGCGCGGCGCGCTGCTGCTCGCGCTGAGGTGGCCTGCGAGCCTGCTCGCCGTCACCGCGATCGCCGGCGCCGGCGGCGCGACGGTGTCGTTGCTGGTCTACGGCATCCGCGGGATCGCCGAGCCGGGCGCCGGATACGTCGGGCCGTTCATGCTCGGCCCGGGCTTGGGGATCGTGCTGTGCCTGCTGGCGGCGCCGATGGCCGTTCTCACCGTCGCGGCGACCGACTGGTCGCAGCGGGTCATGCGCTCGCTCGCGCGTTCGCTGCTGATCACCTCGCTCGCCGCGCACACGCCCGTACGCGAGGCGCTCGCCGAGAGTCTCGGCGACCGCAATCTCTCGATCGCCTACTGGCTTCCCGACCGTGAAGCGTTCGTCGACGAAGCTGGTCATCCCGTGCCGCTGCCGGGGCCCGGGTCCGACCGCGCGTGGACTGCTGTCGACTACGAAGGCCGTCGCGTCGCCGCGATCATCCACGCCGCCTACCTCGAGGCCAGTCCCGAGCTCGTCCAGGCGGCCGCGGCGGCGGCCTCGCTTGCGCTCGACAACGAGCGCCTGAAGGCCGATCTCAGGGCCCGCGTCGAGGAGCTGCGAGCCTCGCGCGCGCGGATCATCGAGGCCTCCAACGCGGCCCGGCGTAAAGTCGAGCGCGACCTGCACGACGGCGCGCAGCAGCAGCTCGTCGCGCTCGCGCTCGAACTGAAGGTGCTGCGCAACCGCGTCGGCGAGAACGACGAGGCGCTGAAGCTGATCGACGGGATCGAGGGCAAGCTCGGCGCGGCGCTCGACGAGCTGCGCGCGCTCGGCCGCGGCATCCATCCGGGCATTCTCACCGACCGCGGTCTGGCCGCCGCGCTCGAGGCGCTCGTCAGCCGCGCGCCTTTGCCGGTCGCGCGCGAGATCGACCTTCCCGAGCGCCCGCCGGCCTCGGTCGAGGCCGTCGGCTACTACGTCGTCACCGAGGCCCTGACGAACGTCCTCAAGTACGCCGACGCGAGCGAGGCCACGGTGCGGGCGCGCTACGACCGCGGCGACGTGCTCGTCGAACTGCAGGACGACGGGATCGGCGGCGCCGATGCACGCGAGGGCTCGGGGCTGCAGGGCCTGCACGACCGCGTCGCCGCGCTCGACGGCGAGCTCACCGTGATCAGCCCGCCCGGTGAGGGGACGCTGATCCGCGCCCGCGTTCCCTGCCGCCCCGGAGAGGACGAACGCTCGCCCGAGCCGGCCTGAGCGCACCCCGCCGGCCCCGCCGCACCACTACCGCGAGGCCGGCCGCTCAGAGAAGCCCGTTCGCGGCGAGGAACTGGCGCGCGACCTGCGCGGGGCTCTGCTGGTCCAGGTCGACGGCTGCGTTCATCAGCCGCAGCGCCTGCGTGCTGAGCTTCGCGCTCACCGCATTCGCCGTCCGTGCGAACTCCGGTCCCTCGCGCTCGAGCACGTCCTGGCGCACCGCGAACGTCACGTTCTGAAAGCCAAAGATCTTGCGCGGGTCGGAGAGCAGCTTGTAGCCGCCCTGGCTGAGCTCGCCGTCGGTCGTAAACACGGCCACGACATCGGCGCGGCCGCTTCGCAGCTCCGCGTACTGCGTGCCGATCTTGACCGGCACGAAGCGCAGCGCGCCGGCGCGGTACACCTCGCCGAGGCCGATGAGCCCATCGAAGCGCTGCGCGAATTCGGGCGGCCCGGCGAGTCGCACCGACGAGCCGAGCCGTGCGAGATCCGACAACGATGCAAGACGGCGTTTGGCCGCGTAGGCCGGTGTCGTGACGAGCACGTCCGTGTCCTCGGCCGGCGCCATCGCGAGCAGCGCCGCTCCCTGCGTGCGCTCGTAGGAGGACGCACGCGCGTAGGCCTGCGCGGCATCGGCCGGGCGCCTGGAGTCGCGTGCGAGCACGGAGACGATCGTGCCGGTGTACTCGGGATACGCGTCGATTCGCCCCGAGTGCATCTGCCGCGCGACGACTTCCGAAGCGCCGATGTTCGGCTTCAGCGTGACCGCGAATCCCTTCGCCCGCAGCGCTTGCGCGTAGAGCTGGCCGAGGATCAGCTCCTCGGTGAAGTTCTTCGTGCCGAGCGTCACCGGCGGCTTGTCCGAGCCCGGCTTCGTCCTCGCCGCCCGCTGGGCATCTGGCGGCTTCGTCTCGATCGCGTTCGAGCCCGTCGAGCTGGAGCCGCATCCGCCCGCCACGAGCAGCGTGAGGAGGCCCAGTCCCAGCAGCCACCTGGAGTGGGCATCTCTCACTCTTGCCCTCCTTCATGCGTCAAGGGCAGGAAGGTAACAGCCGGCGCGGCAATCAGCCGGCGCGCTATCCTGGTCCGCACATATGCAACCATCGGTTGCATATCATCACCGAAAGGAGCAGCGTGGCCCGAAACAGCGTCGAACGAGAGATCCTGATCGAGGCAACCCCGGAGGTCGTCTGGGGCGTGATAACCGAGCCCGAGCAGATCAGCCGCTGGTTCAGCGACGACGCGGACATCGAGGGGCGCGCCGGCGCAGACGGCACGCTTACGTGGAAGCCGGGAGGCCGCGGCGGAGAGAAGGAAGTCGACCTCGTTGTACCGATCCGCGTCATCGACGCCGAGCCGTTTCGCCGCTTCTCGTTTCGCTGGAACCACCCCGACGGCGCGATCCCGGACGAGACAAACTCTGCGCTCGTCGAGTTCAGCCTGATCGAGGAGGCCGGCGCCACGCGGCTCAAGGTCGTCGAGAGCGGCATCGACGCCGTGACGCACGACGCGGAGAGCAACGCCCGGTACTCCGCCGAGCACGAACACGGTTGGGGCAAACACTTCGGCGAACTGCGCGACTACGTGGCCTCCAATCGCCCCGAGGCGAGCTGACGATGCCCACCGCGCTCGAGGACGACGCCCTCTGGTCGGCCGTCGCCGACCCGACCCGCCGGCGGGTGCTCGACGCACTGCTCGAGCGCGGCGAAGCGACGACGACGACGCTCGCCGAGGGGCTGCCGGTCACGCGTCAGGCCGTCGCGAAGCACCTCGTCGTGCTCGACCGCGTCGGCCTCGTCGCGGGCCGGCGCAGCGGCCGCGAAGTGCGCTACGCGGTCCGCCCCGATCGCCTGGACGACGCCGCCGCGGCGATGGCTCGCGTTGCCGCGCAGTGGGACCGGCGCCTCGGACGGATCAAGCGGCTCGCCGAGTCCGCGCAGGCCGAAGCCCGAATCGATTCCCAACACCGAAAAGGAGAGACGCGATGACCGACCACAGGACTGGAACCCGCGAGGAGTGGCTATCGGCGCGGCTCGAGCTGCTCGACGCCGAGAAGGAGCACACGCGGCGCGGCGATGAGCTGGCCGAGATGCGACAGCAGCTGCCGTGGGTTCCGATCGAGAAGGAGTATGTCTTCGATACGGACGAGGGACCGGCGTCGCTCGCCGACCTCTTCGGCGGTCGCTCGCAGCTGCTCGTCTACCACTTCATGTTCGGCCCCGACTTCACCGCCGGGTGCCCGTCCTGCTCGGCGATCGCCGACGGCTTCTCGGGCTCGGTCGCGCATCTGGTCAATCACGACGTCGCGTTTACCGCGGTGTCGCGCGCGCCGCTGGCAAAGCTTCAGGACTACAAGCGGCGGATGGGATGGGACTTTCCGTGGGCGTCGTCGTTCGGGAGCGACTTCAACTACGACTTCCACACGTCGCACTCCGATCGGGAATGGCAGTCGGGCACGGTCGATTACAACTACCGCACGACCGACTTCCGCCCCTCCGAGCAGAGCCCCGCGCTGATCGAGATCTCCAAAGGCGCCGGCGTCGATCCGGCGACGTTCAGAAAAGAGGGACCCGGGATGAGCGCGTTCGCGCTCGAAGATGGCGTCGTGTTCCACACCTACTCGGCTTACGGGCGCGGCGTCGACGGCGTCTGGGGCATGTACTCGTGGCTCGACCGCGCTCCGCTCGGACGCAACGAGTCCGGCATCTGGTGGCGTCGCCACGACGAATACGCAGGGGCGTGACCGTGGGCATGGCGTTGAGCACCGGGACGAGGAGCGGCTCTCCGCTGAGCGCGATGCGCGCCGAGTTGGCGATCGTCGCGGGGCTGCTCGCCGCGGCCGGGTTGGCGTGGTGGGCCGCGACTGAGCGGATGGCCGGGATGAACTCAGGGCCGGGCGTTGCCCTTGGCTCGCTCGGCTGGTTCACGGGCGTGTGGGCGACGATGATGGCGGCGATGATGCTGCCGTCGCTCGCGCCCGCGGCAGCTGTCTTCGCGGCGTCCATCCGGCGCGAGCTCGGCCGGGTCCTGCTGTTCGCCGGCGGCTATCTGCTCGTCTGGAGCGTCGCCGGCGTCGGCGCCTACGCCTTGGTCGCCCTGGGGAGAAGCTTGTTCGCCGGCGCGCTCGCCTGGCACAGCGGCGGCCGCTGGCTCGCCGCGGGCGTGCTCGCGCTTGCGGCATTCTACGAGCTGACGCCGTCCAAGCGCGTGTTTCTCTCGAGATGCCGTGGCACCGAGCAGCTGCAGGCCGGATCGCCGCGGGACACGCGGCACGGAGCGCTCGAGACAGGGCTGCGCAACGGCGGATGGTGCCTCGGCTGCACGTGGGCGTTGATGGCTGCGCTGTTCGCGCTCGGCGCGATGAGCCTTACGTGGATGGGACTCGTCACCGCGCTCGTGGCCTTCGAGAAGGTCGGCCCCTGGGCGCGCGGCGCACGGTTCGCGACCGCGGCCATCATGATCGTGCTCGCGAGCGCGATTCTCCTCGTCCCGCACGAGATCCCCGGATTCGCCGTCCCGAGCTCGCACGGCTCGCCGCACGCGATGATGACAATGAGCTGAGGCGCGAAGACGCACCGCGCGCTCGCCGCCAAAATGAGAAAGCGCTTACGTGGTTTACGCCGCCCCCGCCCCCGGGTATCCCGATATGTGGGTTCACAAACAACCGGGGAGGTTCAACATGGGACTCGTAGAGCTGTTGCTGATCGTATTGGTGATCGCCGCAATCGCAGGCGGGATCGGCGTCAGCCCGCTCCTCTGGCTGCTGCTGCTCGTCGCGCTCGTGATCATGCTCACGAGCGGCGGATTCGGCTACCGCCGCGGCGGGCGAGCCTAGCAATGCCGCTGGGGACCTCGATCTTCCTAGTCGCCGTCGGCGCGATCCTTCGCTACGCCGTGACGGCGCATGTCTCTGGCGTGTCGATCACGACCGTCGGCCTGATCCTGATGATCGCCGGTGCCGCCGGCGCGCTGCTCTCGCTGTTGTACATCGCCACGGCGAGAGGCAGGCGCGGCGTCGTCCGCGAGCGCGTCGTAGCACGCGACCCGTACGACGAACCGCCCGTCTGAGCTGAGCCTTGCTCGCGCCCGGGGTTGCGTCGCGACCCTGGCGCGTCAGCCGCTGAGCGACGCGGCGACGCGGTGCGTCGAGACTTTCGGCAGCGCGATCGTGACCAACACGCGGAGCTTGCCGTGATGGCGGCGAAGCAGCGCGCGCGCTTTCTTGCCGAGATGCAGCGTCACGGTGAACTGTCCGTGGTGCACGCCGAAGACCACGTGAGCCATGGCGACGCGCACGGTTACGCGCCGGCGATGGCTACCGCGGCCGACGTGCGCCGTGAGCAGCGCCGCGAGTCCGACCGAGCCGTGACAGCTCGCCGTCGAGGGTGGGCAGCGCAGCACGACGCGAACGCGGCCTTTGCGATCGGCGCGTAGCTTCGTCTCGACGAGCACGCCGAGCGTGCTCGCCGGGTGCACGACCGAGCCGATCGGAACGGCCGTGCCGCCGGGTCCGGCGGTGCCCGCGGCCGAGGGGATGACGGTCCCCACCTCGAAAGCGCTGACCGTCGAGCCGGTCGAGACGAGCACGCGCCCGCCGCCGGCGCTCGGCGAGGCGAAGTGGTCGGCGACCGGGCTCGGCAGCGTCTCGGTGTAGCGGACTTTGCCCGATGCCGGTTCGAGCCCGTAGAGCTTCGTGCCACCGCCGCTGAAGCCGCCCGAGGCGACGTCCCAGACGAGCCCGGCTGAGACGATCGGCGGCCCGAAGGCGTCTTTCGGTCCCTGCCACAGCGGCGTGAACGTCCGTGCCGCGGCGTTGTAGGCGAGCGCCTGCGTGCCGTTCGTGCACGGCATGTAGATCACGCCGGCCGCGTAGGAGTCGCCGCCGAAGCTCCCCGCGCCCGCGCAGACCTGGCCGCTGAAGACTTCGGCCGCACCGCTCGAGAGCGTCGACTCGTCGATCAGGTAGCCGACTCCGGTCTTGCCGGCCTGGAACACGAGCCCGCCCGGCAACGCTCGGGCGCGGCCGAGGAGAGATCGAGATCGGCGTTGCTGTCGTGCTGCCACGTCGGCGGTTTGAAGAAGCCCGTCAAGCTGAGCGCCGGGTTGAGCTCGACGACGCTGTCGGAGTAGTCGTACGTCGTCGCTTCCTGGCCCGACGGCGGGTCGGGGTTGCCCGTGCTCGCGAACACGTTCCCGACCGCATCGACCGAAGGGCCGCCCGTCGACCAGACCGCCCCGCCGGAAGTCGAAGGCGCGGCGATCGGCACCTGCCAGTACGACGGAGCGGCGCCACTCTCCGGAACGGAGACGACCGCGCCCTTGTAGTCCGAGCAGTCACCGTCGTTGCCGCCGTAGCCGAACACGACGTTCGAGCCGCTCAGGTTGAGCGCGGTGCGCTGCAGGATCGCCTTCGGGTCTGAGCCCGGCGGATCGACGACCGTGCTGAGAACCTTTTCGCCGTTGCTGAGGCGAAAGCCCTCGAGCACGTGCTGGGCCTGGCTGCCGTTCCACGTGTCCGCGACCGCGTAGAGCACGCCCGTCGCCGGGTCGATCACCGGCGTGCCGACGATGCCGACCGTCGGCGTGACGTCGCCGCACGGCAGCTGGTTCGACGGCACCGGCGTGCCGGCGCTCGCGTGCCACGCGACTTGGCCCGTCGCCGCTTCGAGCGCATAGACGTCGTCGCCGACCGTCGCGACATACACGCGCGAGCCGACGACGAGCGGCTGGCTCCAGATCGGCGCGCCGAGGTTCGGCGACTGCCAAGCGAGGCTCGGCGTCTGCGGGCTGATCGCCTCCGGATCGTTGCCCGTCCGCGTCGCGTCGCCGTGATAGGTCGTCCAAGCGGCTTCGTTCGTGCTTGCGCCGGCCGCGGCTGCGAACAGCATCGGCGCCGCGAGCAGCAGCGCGAGGACCAGGCCGGCAAAGCCAACCCCTCCCCACGGCCGCGACCGTCCAGTGCTCGTCGCGGTCGGCAAGGGCATGACTCTAGCTTGCTTGCCCGCCGGCGCCGCCGGCTCAAGCGCCGCTGGACGAACGAACGACCATGCGTCGAGAGCGCTACCTGAGCACGCGGTACGTCAGGTGCGTCACTCTCGGCGCGGCGACGACACCGAGAGCCTCGAGCTCGGTGCCGGCCGGCAGCCCCGCCTCGAGTAGCCGCACGCCGCCGCCGAGCAGCACTGGGACGAGCTGGATCGTCAGCACGTCGAGCAGCCCGAGCCGCAGCGCCTGCTGCACGACGCTCGCGCCCATCAGCGAGACGTCCTTCTCGCCGGCCGCGGCGCGGGCCTGCGCGACTGCGGCCTCGATTCCGTCGCGCACGAACGTGTACGGCGGATCGCCGGGCTCGCCGGCCGGGACGCTCGACGGCGGCTCGTGTGTCATCACGAACAGCGGCGCCGGCGGCAACGGCCCCCTCCCCTGCCAAGCGCGCGCGATCTCGTACGTGCGCCTCCCGCTGATCACCGCACCGACGCGATCCGCGAACGCGTCGAACACCTCAGCGCTGGCGGCCGACATCTTGAACGTCGGGTAGTGGCGGCTCTGCGTGTCGCCGTCGGTGAGCCACTTGAACAGCCGCTCGCCGCCGGCGCCGAGCGGCTGGCCGCGACCGTCGTCGGGGCCCGCGATAAACCCGTCGACCGACGTCGAGAGCCCCGTCATCACGCTCGTCATGTGTTGCTCCTTTCGACGCTCGACGCTCGGCGCCCGCCCGGGTGGCGAGCATCCTCGCACTACAGACGAGCGCCGACGCCGAGATTCATCGGCGCTCTTCGCGCGGACGGGAATGAATCGCTCGGATACGCGTCTCAGTCGGTAGCGCCACGAAAGCGGCCAGTGCCCGCATGGGGCGAGGAGCGTGTTAGGCAACCCTAACTTAGGGTACCCTAATGCAGTTCCGCTCTTCCGACCCATCAGGAGGCCCCTTGATCCCCTCATCGCTACGCGCCGCGTCACGCCGACGAGCGGCTAGAGCGCTTTGTGCCGCGGCCGTGCCCGTCGCGCTCGCTGCGATCGCGTCCGGCTGCGGCTCGTCCTCCTCGGCGTCATCTACGACAAGCGCCGCCGGTAAGCCCTCTGGCGGGACGCTGACGCTGTACAGCGCGCAGCACGAGCAGATGACGAACGCGCTCGCGAAGGCGTTCGAGAAGCAGAGCGGCGCGACGGTGCGCGTGCGCTTCGGCGAGGACGAGGGGCTCGCGAACCAGATCGTGCAGGAGGGCTCGGCCTCGCCGGCCGACGTGCTGCTGAGCGAGAACACGCCGCCGCTCGAACTGCTCAGCGAGAAGGGGCTGCTCGCGAAGGTGAACGCGCCGACGCTCGCACAGGTCCCTTCGCGGTACGACTCGAAGGACGGCAACTGGGTCGGCGTCGCCGCGCGCGAGACCGTGCTGATCTACGACCCGCGGAAGGTCTCCGCGAGCGAGCTGCCGAAGTCGATCCTCGACCTCGCCAAGCCCGAATGGAAGGGCAAGCTGGCGATCGCGCCGTCGGAGCCCGATTTCGTGCCGATCGTCAGCGCGATCGACAAGCTCGACGGCCGCGCCGCGACGACGAGCTGGCTCGAAGGCTTCGCGTCGAACGCGAAGCGTTACGACGACAACGAGGGCATCGTCGCGGCCGTCGAAGCAGGCCAGGTCGACGCCGGCGTGATCAACCACTACTACTGGTTCGAGCAGCGCGCCGAGGTCGGCGCGGCGAAGGTCCACTCGAAGCTCTACTACTTCGGCCACGAAGACCCCGGCGCGCTCGTCAACATCTCAGGCGCCGCAGCGTTGAAGTCGAGCAAGGACGCGGCGCTCGCGCAGAGGTTCCTCGCGTTCCTCGCGTTCCTCGCGAGCAAGCAGGGCCAGAACGCGATGACGCACAGCGGCGATTGGGAGTACCCGCTGCTCGCCGGCGTCGCGCCGCCGCCCGGGCTCGTGCCGTTCGCAAAGCTCGAAGCCCCCGACGTCGGTCCGGCCGATCTCGGCGACGGCAGCGTGCCGCTGCAGTTGATGCAGCAGGCCGGGCTGCTGTAGGCCAAGCGCGCGAGCCTGACGAGATGGAGGTCTAGAGAAGATGGAGGCAACGAGCGCGCGCCGGGCGATCGCACCGTGGTCGGCCGCGCGCCGTCGCCTGCGCCCGCGGCTGCTGCGCGGCCGCGCGACGCCGGCCACGTTGCTCGGCGTCGCGACGGCCGTCGCGCTGCTCGTGCTGCTGCCGCTCGGCTTCCTGCTCGAGCAAGCGCTGTCGATCGGCTGGTCACAGGTGCAAGCGCTGCTGTTCCGCGCATTCGTCGGCAAGCTGCTGACGAACACGGTGCTGCTCGTCGCGCTGTCGACGACGGCGTGCGTCGTGCTCGGCGTCGGCGTCGCGTGGCTCGTCGAGCGCAGCGACGTTCCAGGCAGGCGCGTGTGGGCCGTGCTCGCGGCGCTGCCGATCACCGTCCCGGCGTTCGTCACGAGCTACAGCTGGGTCTCGATCACGCCGGCCGTGCAGGGCTTCGGCGGCGCGGCGATGATCGTCACGCTCGCGTACTACCCGCTCGTCTACCTGCCCGTCGCGGCCGTCCTGCGCGGCCTCGATCCGGCGCTCGAGGAGAGCGCACGCGCGCTCGGGCTCGGCCCGTGGCGCACGTTCGCGCGCGTCACGCTGCCGCAGACTCGCCTCGCGCTGCTCGGCGGCGCGCTGCTCGTCGCCGTGCACCTGCTCTCCGAGTTCGGCGCGTTCGCGATGCTGCGGTTTCAGACGTTCACGACGGCGATCTACGACGAGTACCGCTTGAGCTTCGACGGTCCGGCCGCGTCGCTGCTCGCGACGGTGCTCGTGCTGCTCTGCCTCGTGCTGCTGCTCGGCGAGCTCGGGCTGCGCGGCAAGGCGCGCTACGCCCGCATCGACACCGGCTCTCCGCGCCCACCCGGGCGCGCGCGGCTCGGGCGGATGAAGTGGCCGTCGTTTGCCGCGCTCGGCGTGCTCGTCGCGGCCGCGCTCGGCCTGCCTCTGCTGACGCTCGTCTACTGGACGCTGCGCGGCGGCTCGACGACGTTTCCGGTCGTCTCGCTGATCTCGGCCGCCGGCTCCTCGCTCGAGCTCGGGCTCGGCGCGGCGCTGCTCACTACGCTGCTCGCGCTGCCCGTCTCGATCCTCACGGTGCGCCATCCGACGAAGCTCGCGGCGGCGCTCGAACGCACGGCGTACCTCCCCTACGCGCTGCCCGGCATCGTCGTCGCGCTGTCGCTGATCGTCGTCTCGGTGCACTACGTGCCGGCTCTGTACGGAACAACCGGCCTGCTGCTGATCGCCTACGCGATCCTCGCGCTGCCGCTCGCGCTCGTCGCGACGCGCGCGGCGCTCGCGCAGGCGCCGCCCGTGCACGAGGAGCTCGCGCGCTCGCTCGGCTGCGGCCCGCTGCGCGCGCTCATGCGCGTGACGCTGCCGCGCATCCTGCCCGGGCTAGGCGCCGCCGCAGCGCTCGTCTTCCTCGCGACCGTCACCGAGCTGACGGCGACGCTGCTGCTCTCGCCGATCGGCACGCAGACGCTCGCGACGCAGTTCTGGGCCTACGCCTCGACGCGCTCGTTCGGCGCGGCCGCGCCGTACGCCGCGCTAATGGTCGCCGTCTCGGCGCTGCCGACATACCTGCTGACCCGACGCTTCGGCCACTCCGGCACGTCCACTGCCAGCGGCGGCACGCGATGAGCGCGGCGGCGAGCGCGACAGGCCCGAGCGACGCCGCGAGCGCGGACGCAGACGCCGGCGCGAGCGCGCTGTCGGTGCGCGCGCTGCACAAGTCGTTCGGCCGCTCGCCGGTGCTCGCCGGGCTCGAGCTCGACGTGCACGCGGGCAGCCTGACGGCCGTGCTCGGCTCCTCGGGCTGTGGCAAGACGACGCTGCTGCGGCTGGTCGCCGGCTTCGAGCGCGCCGGCGGGGGAACGATCGAAGTCGGCGGGCAGCTCGTCTCGGGCGCGCGCACGCACGTCGCGCCGGAGCGACGCGGCGTCGGCTTCGTCGCGCAAGAGGGCGCGCTGTTCCCGCACCTCGACGTCGCCGCGAACGTCGCCTTCGGCCTGCCGCGCGCCGAGCGCAAGTCAGCGCGCGTCGGCGAGCTGCTCGAGCTCGTCGGCCTCGCGGGTCTCGAGCGGCGCCACCCGCACGAGCTCTCCGGCGGGCAGCAGCAGCGCGTCGCGCTCGCGCGCGCGCTCGCGCCCTCGCCCCGCTTGGTGCTGCTCGACGAGCCGTTCGACGCGCTCGACGCGAGCCTGCGCGCGCAGGTCCGCGCGGAGGTGCGCGAGGCGCTGCGCCACAGCGGCGCGACGGCGCTGCTCGTCACGCACGACCAGGAGGAGGCGCTGTCGCTCGCGGACGTCGTCGCGGTGATGCGCGACGGGCGGATCGTGCAGGCGGCAGACCCGCAGACGCTCTACAGCGACCCACTCGACGCCGAGCTCGCCGGCTTCCTCGGCGAGGCCGTGCTGCTCCCCGCGCTGCTGCGCGGCGGCCAGGCGGAGACTGCGCTCGGTCTGCTCCCCACGCGAGGCGCGCCGCGTCCGAGCGGCGACGCGAGCAGCTCCAACGGCAACGGACCCGCGCGCGCGACCGTGATGCTGCGCCCCGAGCAGATCGCCTGCTGCGCGCCTTCGCCGGAGCTCGCCCGCGGGCGCGTCCTATCGACGCGGTTCTACGGACACGACGCGACCGCCGAGATCGCGCTCGAGGACCCGACTGCGCCGCGAATCGCCGCGCGGACGGCCGGGCACGCGCTGCCGCGCGCCGGCGAGGAAGTCTCTCTGCTCGTCGCCGGCACGGCGCTCGTGCTTCAGGATTAAGATTTAATTATTGATACTTCGTCTCGCATGGTGCGGAACGAAGAGTTAGAATCGAGCTACCCCCACGCGTGCACAGAGGAGCTGAGATGAACAGCCAACTGCCCCCCGGACCGCGAGCGCCGAGCCTGCTGCAGACGATCGGCTCGTGGAGCCGCCCGACGGCCTACCTCGAGCGCTGCCGCGCTCGCTACGGCAAGCGCTTCACGCTGCGCCAGCTCGGCCAGGCGCCGTTCGTGATCCTCTCCGACCCGGAGGAGATCAAGCAGGTGTTCCTCGCGCCGCCCGACGTGCTTCATCCAGGCGAGGGCGCGCGACTGCTCGAGCCAGTCGTCGGGCCGAACTCGGTGATCCTGCTCGACGAGGGCCCGCACCTGCGCCAGCGCAAGCTGCTGCTGCCGGCCTTCCACGGCGAGAAGATGCAGCGCTTGGCAGGGCTGATGAGCGAGCTGGCCGAGCGCGAGGTCGCGTCGTGGCCGCTCGAGCGGCCCGTCGCGCTGCACCCGCGCCTGCAGCGGCTGACGCTCGAGGTCATCCTGCGCGCCGTCTTCGGGCTCGATCGCGGCGCGCGGCTCGACGAGCTCAGCGACCTGCTCGCGGAGATCCTCGCCTTCGGCGAGAGTCCGCTGTCGCTGATGCCGCCTGCCCAGCGACTGCTCGCCGGTCGCGGCCCGGTCGGGCGCATGGAACGTTCGCGGGCGCGCGCCGACGAGCTGATCTACGCGCTGATCGACGAACGCCGCACGGCAGACGAGCCCGGCGACGACGTGCTCTCGATGCTGCTCGGCGCGCGCGACGAGGACGGGCAGCCGATGAACGATGCCGAACTGCGCGACGAGCTCGTCACGGCGCTCGCGGCCGGACACGAGACGAGCGCCTCGCAGCTCGCTTGGGCGATCGAGCGGATCGCCCGCGAACCTCGTATCCAGACACGCCTGCACGCCGAGCTCGACGCGGGCGAGGACGAGGCCTACCTCGTCGCGACGATCAACGAGATCCTCCGCCGTCGACCGGTCCTGCCAGCGCCCGAGCCGCGCATGGTCAAGCAGCCGATCGAGATCGGCGGGATCGAGTACCCGCCGGGCGTCGTGCTGTTCGCGAGCGCCTACCTGCTGCACCACGACGCCGCGATCTACCCCGACCCGTACGCGTTCAAGCCCGAGCGCTTCCTCGAGCAGGCGCCCGGCACGTACACGTGGATCCCGTTCGGCGGCGGGCGGCGGCGCTGCCTCGGCGCGAGCTTCGCGCTGCTCGAGATGAAGCTCGTGCTGCGCGCCGTGCTCGAAAGCTGCGAGATGCGTCCGGCCGGTAAGAAGCCCGAGGTTACGCGCAGGCGCGGGATCACGTTCAGCCCCTCCGGCGGCAGCAACGTGATCCTCTCGCGCCGGACGCCTGCCGCGCCGCGCGAGGACGCCACGCTGGAGCACCGCATAGCCGTCACGGCCTGAGCGCCTCCATACGCGCCCGAGCCATCCGCGCGCACCCAACCACGTCACCGCCGGCGGGTGCGCCCGCTCGCGCTCAAGGGAGGCCAGGCGCGAGCGGGCGCAGCTTGTCGATCACGAGCGGCGCGCTAGTGGCGACGCTTGCGATGCTGCGGGCGCGGGCACGGCGCCTTGTACGTCACCGTGACCGTCTGCGGCGCGAGGCCGCCGAGGCCCGCGAAGAGCAGTTCTGACTTCAGCGGGAAGCCGCCCTTCGGGCAACGCTTCGGCACGCGCCCGTAGTAGAGCGTGCGCTTGCCCTGCTTGATCGCCGCGCCGATCTTCAGGCCGATCGAGAGCGCCGAGGCGTCAGGTGCGCCCGGCACCGTTTCGATCAGCGGCACGCTCGTGACGTACTCCTGCGCGTACGGCGCGTGCGCCCGCGCGACGTGACTCGGCGAGAGGAATTCGAGCGACACCGGCGAGCTGCCGGCCGTGTAGAACTGCAGCGCGCCGTGCGGCGCGAAGAACGCCTTGATCGAGGCGCGCTCGTCGACGCGTTCGCTGCCGAAGCTGACGACGCCGAGCGCCGAGCCGGAGATCGTCACGCGCGACTTGCGCGGGCACGCGCCCGGCCCCATGTTCTGAAGCACCGACGGCGAGCATGCGGCGAAGCCGCGTGTGTTGATCGTCGTTCCTGCCGGGGTATAGAAGTTCACACCGATCAGCGGCGGCGGGAAGCCTCCGTATTCGGTGCCCTTGATCGTGTACTGCACTTCGAGCGCCGCCCCCGCACCGAGGATGTTCCCCGTACCGCGGAAGCCCGGGATCGGGACCGCCTTTGCTTTGAACGTGACCGTCGGCGCGGCGACGGCAAGCCCCGGCAGGCATCCGGCGACAAGCGCGACGGCGACGACGAGCACCGCCATTGAGACGACTTTGCGCAGCATATGAACGCTCCTCCGCTGAAATCCGTGAGACGTGAGCCTCGGGTCGGCGATCAACCGGTAGCGCGTGGCCGTCAGGCGCCGCGATTCACGTTCTTTGTCACTCTGAAGAACACCTCGCGAGCGCGGAAAGCGCGCAGCCGGAACGCTTCGCACACGACGACGACCGGCGCGCGCTAGTAGCTTGCCGTACTTGGCCGGCCAGATCGAACACGGCACGGCGGCGCGCGCGAGCATGGCAGCGCGCGCACGCCGCTCGATCGTGGCCGCTGCCGGAGGTCGGCAAGCGTGGCGCGACGTGTGGATCGCCGTGCTCGCCTCGCGCCTGCTCGTGATGGCCACCGCGGCCGTCGCCGCCGCGACGCTCGCCGTCACGAAGTCGCCCGAGGCGCCGCGCGGCAAGCTCGTGCCCGGCATCAGCCACCCGTTCGGCCACGGCTGGCTCGCGGGTGCGCTCGACGCCGTCTTCACGCCGCTCGTGCGCTGGGACGCGCTGTGGTACTTGGAGATCAGCCACCACGGCTACAGCCCGGCCGGGCTCGTCGCGCACAACCCCGGCCAGCGCCCGGCGTTCTTTCCGCTCTATCCGCTGCTCGTGCACGTCCTCGGCGGCTTCGCCGGCAACGGCGCGACGGTCGTCGTCGCGACGCTGCTCTCGCTGATCGCCTTCACGATCGCGCTCGTCGTCGTCCACCGCCTGACGACGCTCGAGCTCGGCCCGCGCGCGGCCAAAGGGGCCGTGCTCGTGATCGCGTTCTGGCCGTCGAGCTACTTCTTCTCGGCGCCGTACACCGAGAGCCTGTTCCTCGCGCTCTCGGCCGGCGCCTTCCTCGCGGCGCGCCGCGATCGCTGGTGGCTCGCGGGGCTGCTCGGCGCAGCGGCATCGGCGACGCGCAACACCGGCATCCTGCTCGTGATCCCGCTGCTCGCGATGTACCTCTACGGCCCGCGCGGCAGGCTCGCCGCCGAGACCGCGCTCGCGCCGGCGCGCGAGCGCTGGGATCGCCTGCGAGCGCGCTTTGCGCCGCGTCGCGACGTCCTCTGGCTCGCGCTCGTCCCGCTCGGGCTGATCGCGTACTCGATCTACCTGCAGGTCGAGATCGGCAACTGGCAGGCGTGGCGCACCGTGCAGACCGACTTCGGCCGCCCGCACGTCACGACGCCGGTCACGACGCTGCACCTCGCCGCGACTGGCGTCTATCACGCGCTGCGCGGCTCGGGCCTGTCCGATCCGAACCTGCTCGACGGCTTCGTCCTCGTCGTGCTCGCGATCGCGCTGATCGGCATGGCGAAACGGCTGCCGCTGCCCTACACCGTGTGGGCGCTGATCTCGATCGTCCCGCCGCTGCTGACGCCGTTCAGCGGCGAGGCGCTGCGCTCGCTGCCGCGCTTCGTCGCCGTGCTCTTCCCCGTCGCGATGTGGCTCGGCGATGCGCTGACGCGAGACGGCCGCCGGTTGCTCGCGCCGGCGCTCGTGCTCGGCGCGGCGATGCTCGTCGGCGCGACGATCGCATTCACGACGTGGCTGCCGTTCGTCTGAGCGGAGCGCAGGCGCTTGATCCGCGGGTCCACGCCATGCGACTGGCACGGCGGCGCTAGTCCGAGATCGATTCGCGCGCGAGCTCGTGGCGGATGTGCTCGCGCGCGTCCGCGTAGCGCAGCGCCTCGTAGACGATCAGCAGCACGAGCAGCGCCGTGAGGATGCCGAGCGTGACGAGCGCCGGCAGCGTCGCGCCGGCGGGCAGCAGCGCGAGCAGCACGACCGCGCAGAGCAGCCGCCGCGCGCTCAGCGTGTGCATGTTGCGCCAGCGAAACGCGACGTGCGCGAGCAGGTACAGCGCCGTGCCGCCGAGCAGCGCGAACGCCGAGATCGTCTTCAGCGGATCGCCGACGTGTCCGATCGTGCGCTTCAGCCCGACCGCGATCAGCGCGATGCCGGCGACCATCGGGAAGTGCAGGTAGGAGTAGGAGTCGCGCGCGATCCCGTTGCGCTCGTGGCCTTCCTCGGCTTTCGCCAGGCGCCGGCCGGCGACGATCGCGGTGACGTCGAAGTAGACCCACCAGAGCATCGCCGCGACGACTACGCCGAGCACCGCCGCGACGACGACGCCGCTGTCGAGCGTCGCCTTCGCGCCGACGCCGATCGCGACGATCGACTCGCCGAGCGCGATGATCACGATCGCCCCATGGCGCTCGGCGAAGTGCCCCGGGACGAGTTTCCAGCCGTCCTGGCCGAACAGCAGCGGGCCGCCGGCGTCGAGCGCGAGCGCGAGCGCCCAGATGCCGACCTGGACGGCGCCGGAGGTGGCCGCCGCGACGAACAGCAGGCCCGCGCCGATCGCCGTGCTCACGGCGAGCCCGTTGACCGATTGGCGCAGCGCCGGGTCGTCGCGGCTCGCGAGCGCGAACAGCACGATGTGGCAGACGCGCACGACCGCGTACGCGCACGCGAACAGCAGCGCCTCCGAGCCGAACGCGCCCGGAACGCACAGCGCCGCGACGAGGAACGCCGCGATCGCGGCGAAGATCACGAGCCGCACGGCGCCCTCCTCGGGCTCGAGCACGCTCGTCAGCCACGCGTAGCCGACCCACGACCACCACAGCATGCCGAGCACGAGCACGCCCTTGAGCACGCCCTCCCAGCTGAGGTCGTGCGCGATCAGCGTCGTGCACTGCGTCAGCGCGAGCACGAAGACCAGGTCGAAGAACAGCTCGAGCGGCGTCACGCGCTCGTCTTCGCGCATCGTCGCGCTCACGCGCGGACCGTCGCTCGAGCGAGATGCGCTCACGCGCGCATCTTCGCAGCCGAGCACGCGACGCCGGCCGCAAGGCTCACAGCCGGTGTCGCGTCACTTCGAGGCGATCCTCCGAGCCGCGAGCCGCCGCCACGTCCTTGCGCGGCGGCGGCCCGGTCCCGGTCCGGTCGAGCGGCCTATTTAAGCGACATGTTCGGCTCGCCGGCCCCGTTCAGGCCGGTTCCCGAGATCGTGCACGTGCCGCCTTTCGGCGTGCCCGCGTTGTACGCCTGCGTCAGGCAGTTGCGCAGCGCGAGCTGAGCCCAGTAGTTCGGGTGGATGTCTTCCTGCAGTTCGTACGGCCCGAAGATCGCTTCGAGCGTACGGATCTGGTTGAACCACTCCGTTTTGTCGACCGCGCCGGCAGATTTCCAGCTCGACAGCCCCTTCTCCTCGAGCAGGCCGACGGTGTTGTCACAGAGCCTGCGCGCGTTGAACGCCGAGCTCAGCTCCATCGTCTTGACGTTCGACAGACCCGCAGCCGATGCCGCGCCGTTGACCGCACCGTCGATCGTCGGCAGCATCGTCGCGTTGGCGTAGTTGGCGTCTTTGTTCCAGAAGCCGCAGCCGCCGGTGGTCTGCCTGCTGTAGCCGCTCTGCGTGTAGCGGAATTCCGAGCCGTTCGGAATCGGCGAGGGGTAGTCCTGCACGAGGATCGTGTACTGCGAGCTCGAGTAGCCCGCGTTCGTCATCGCCGTCGCGACGTTTTTGATCGCCGTCGTGATTTCGCCCTTGACTTTGTTGACGTTCGCCGTCGTGAAGTTGTTCGTCACCGAGCTTTCTTCGCTGCAGTAGAAGTCGTAGAACCATGTCGACTCGAGGAAGTCCTCGACGCACGTCTGCACGATCCCGGCGAAGTTGAAGTTGTTGCCGCCGATCGACAGCGCGACGAGCTTGACGTTGTGCGTCGCGGCGAAGTGCTGGAGCATCAGCGCTTGGCCTTCTTTGCCGCCCGAGTTGTAGAAATCGATCCCCGGCTTGAACGTTTCGCCTTCGGTGAACGTCGACGTCTTCGCGCCCGAGCACGCGAGGTTCTCGCCGCTGACGCCGCCGCCGATGTAGACCTCGGCCGACTTCGAGCGGTGGCAGCCTTTGATCAGTTCGCCCGTGCCGCCCGCATTGTCGTAATAGGCCGTCGAGCCGAGCGCATCCGTTTTCGAGGAGCTTTCGTCGGTGTTGCCGGCCCAGCGCCCGGCCTCGCCGGAGATGAACGAGTCGCCTACGCTCGCCGTCCACGGCGATCCGACGCCGGGTCCGTCGGCGCGTGCCGCCGAGGTGAGCCCGCTGAGGCTCCACGCGAACGCCAGCGAGGCGAGCGCGACGAGGGTCAGCAGCACTGCGTTGCGACGGCTGGCGCCGTCAAGAGATCGATGCATGCGGTTCTTCTCCCCCTGCAATGCGCCGCGCGCCTGCCGCGGGCGCTGTCCGCACGACCCTATCCGGAAGGTCCGATGTATTTCAACTGTTTCAGCGCCTAGCGCGAAGCGGACCGTTCAAGTGGCGCAGCCGAGGCGCCCGGCGTCTCCAATTGCGCCGGCCAGTGCCGCCGCTGCGAAGCTAGGCGCTGTCGGCGACGCGCGAGGGCGCCTCGCCCCAAAGCTGCTCGAGGCGGTAGTAGTCGCGCGCCTCCGGCGTGAAGATGTGCACGACGACGTCGAGGTAGTCCATCAGGATCCAGTCGGCGCGGCTCGCGCCCTCGACGCGGCGCGGGATCGCCGCGTGCTCGTGCTTGAGTCCCTCGAGGATGCCGTCGTGGATCGCCTTCGTCTGGCGCGTCGTGTTACCCGAGCAGATCAGGAAGTAGTCGGTGTAGCCGAGCACGCCGCGCAGGTCGAGCTCGACGATGTCGATCGCCTTCTTGTCCTCGGCCAAGCGCACGATCTCGCCGAGCAGCTCCGCTCCTTGCAGCAGCGTGTCGTCGCTCATCTGCTCGCCGCCCGTGCCGGCGCGCCGTACAGGCCGTGCTCGGCGATGTAGTTCGCGACGCCGGGCCCGACGAGCCGGTCGAGCGCCTCTCCCGAACCCGCGCGCTCGCGCACCGCCGAGGAGGAGACGTCGAGCAGCGGCGCGTCGAGGAAGCGCACGCGCGCCGGGTCGCCGAGCGGCGCGAGCGCATCGAGCACGGCGTGCCTGTCGCTGCCGGGGCGCTCCGCGACGGCGAGCTTCGCGAGGCGCAAGAGCTCCGGCGCTTCGTGCCATGCCGGTACGGTGCTCGCGATGTCGGCGCCCACGATGAACGTCAGCTCGGCCTGCGGATGGCTCTCATGTACGGATCTCAAGGTATCCACGGTATAGGACGGCCCGTCGCGCTCGAGCTCGACCGCGCAGACGGAGACGCCCGCGACGCCGTCGAGCAGCAGCCGGCACATCTCCAGGCGCCGGCGCGCGCCCGGGTCTTGCGCGATCGGCTTGTGCGGCGGCGCGCCGGCCGGCATCAGGACGACGCGCTCGAGCCCGAGCTCGCTGCGCGCGTGGCGTGCGATCGCGAGGTGACCGAGGTGCGGCGGGTTGAACGTGCCGCCGAGGATGCCGAGCGAGCGAAGCTGCTCACCACGGCTCGCGGCGGGCTCAGGCGCGGACGTGTCCGTCGCCCTCCACGAGGTACTTGAATGTGCACAGCTCGCGCAGCCCGATCGGACCGCGCGCGTGCAGCTTCTGCGTCGAGTTGCCGATCTCCGCGCCCATCCCGAACTCGCCGCCGTCGGTGAAGCGCGTCGAGGCGTTCACATAGACGCACGCCGCGTCGACGCCGAGCTGGAAGGCCCGCGCGGCGGCCGTGTCGGAGGTGACGATCGCCTCGGAGTGCCCGCTGCCGTAGCGGGCGATGTGCTCGATCGCCTGCTCGGCCGAGTCGACGACGCCGACGGCGAGCGTCAGCGCGAGGTACTCGCTCGCCCAATCCTCCTCGCCTGCGGCCTGCACGAGCGCGGAGTCCGACAGCGACGCCTCGGCTTCGAGCTCCGACGCGCTGACGGGTAGCCGCTGCTGCTCGCGCTCGTCGCGTGCCAGCTCGAGCACGCGCTCGTCGCCGCGCACGACGACGCCGGCGTCGTTCAGCAGGCGCACGATTCGCGGCACGAAGCGCGGTGCCAGCTCGCTGTGGACGAGCAGTGTCTCGGCGGCGTTGCAGACGCCCGGGCGCTGCGTCTTCGCGTTGAGCACGATCGCCTCGGCCTGCGCGATCTGAGCCGAGGCATCGACGTACACGTGGCAGTTGCCCGATGCCGCGTAGATCACGGGCACCGTCGCGACGGCCTGCAGCGCGTCCTTCAGCCCCTCGCCGCCGCGCGGGATGATCAGATCGACGCTGTCGCGCTGCGTCGCGAGCTCGGCGAGCTCCTCGCGACCGCCGCCGGCGACGAGGCTGACGCAGCCCTCGGGCAGGCCCGCCGAGACGGCCGCCTCGGCGGCGATCTGCGCGAGCGTCGCGTTCGAGTGCTCGGCCGAGGAGGAGCCGCGCAGCACGATCGCGTTGCCCGACTTCAAGCACAGCGCCGCGGCGTCGATCGTCACGTTCGGGCGCGCCTCGTAGACGACCGCGACGACGCCGAGCGGAACGCGCACCTTGCGCACGTCGAGGCCGTTCGGCAGGCGATGACCGTCGATCAGCTCGCCGACGGGATCTCCAAGCGCGACGATCTGGCGCACGGCGCGCGCCATCTCGCCGATCCGCCGCTCGTCGAGGCGCAGGCGGTCGAGCAGCGCATCGCCGATCTCGTCCTCGCGCCCGGCCTGCATGTCGCGCTCGTTCGCCGCGAGGATCTCCTCCGTGCGCGCTTCGAGCGCCGTGGCGATCGCCTCCAGTGCGGCGTCCTTGACGTCGCTGTCGACGCGCGCGAGCGCGCGCGAGGCGCGCTTGGCCGCGCTGCAGATCTCGGCGACTGGAGTTGCGACGGTGGCCATTGCCACTAAAGGGTACGACGGCGCGACGTGCGCGTGCAGCGGCGAGCCACCGTCAGTCGACGACGAGGTAGTCGCGGTGCACGGCCTCCTCGCTCGCGCGCGGCAGCACCTCGTGGACGGCCGCCGACTTCATCCCGCGCACGCTGCGCAGCTCGGCGGAGGAGTAGTTGCAGATTCCCTTCGCGATCGGCCGCAGCGCACCGCCGGAGCTCGCGTCGCGCTCGACGATCTCGACGGCGTCGCCGGCGTCGAACTCGCCCTGCACGTCGGTCACGCCGACGGGCAGCAGGCTCGCGCTGCCGTCGCGCACGGCGCGCGCCGCGCCCGCGTCGATCAGCACCCTCCCGCGCGAGGGCTTGGCGTACTTCAGCCATAGCTTGAACGAGCTGTAGCGCGCCTCGCGCGCGGGAAAGCGCGTGCCCTCGCGCTCGCCCGCGAGCACGCCGCGCAGCGCCTCCGCGCGCGTGCCGTTGCAGATCGTCGTGCGGATGCCCGCAGCCGTCGCCATGTCCGCCGCGACGACCTTCGAGCGCATTCCGCCCGAGCCGAGCGGCGAGGTCGTGTGGCCGATCTCGAGGTCGTCGAGGCCCTGGAAGTCCTCGACCTCGTGGACGAGCTTCGCGTCGGGATAGAGCCGCGGATCGGCCGTGAAGAGGCCGTCGATGTCCGTCAGCAGGATCAGCTCGTCGGCGCCGACGAGCACGGCGACCTGCGCCGCGAGGAAGTCGTTATCGCCGAAGGAGATCTCGTCCGTCGCCGTCGTGTCGTTCTCGTTGATCACCGGCAGCACGCGCCACTCGAGCAGCGTCTCGAGCGTCTGGCGCGCGTTGAGGTAGTGCGTGCGCGCGCTCATGTCGAAGAACGTCAGCAGCACCTGCGCGCTCGTCACGCCTCGCTCGCGCAGCAGCTCGTCGTAGATGCGGTAGAGCTTCCCCTGCCCGACGGCGCTCGCCGCCTGCAGCTGCTGGATCGTGCTCGGGCGCTGCGGCAGGCCCATCACCTGCATCCCGCGCGCGATCGCGCCGCTCGTCACGACGATCGCCTCGCCGCCTTCGCCGTGCAGCGCCGCGAGCGCGTCGCAGACGTCGCGCAGCACCTCGACGCGCGGCTCGCCGTCGCCGGCGGCGACGACGCTCGATCCGAGCTTGACCACGACGCGTCTCATGCTTGGAGCTTATTTGCGCGCGCGACAGGCGCAGTCAGCTCGGGTCGAGCTCGAACGTCTCCCCTGCGATCTCGACCTCGTCGCCGGGCTCGAAGCCCTCGGCCTCGAGCGCCCGCAGGACGCCGATCCGCCGCAGACGCCCCTCGAAGTAGGCCATCGCATCCTCGTTGTCGACGTCGTAGCGCGCGAGCAATCGTTCGATCCCAGCGCCCCTCACGGCAAACGATCCCGGCCCGAGCCGCTCGACGCTGAAGCCGCTCGTGCCTGCGGGGCGGAAGATCATGTGCTCGGCAAGCTCGTCGTCTACCTCGCCGGCGCTCGCAAGACGTGGCGCGGCCGGAACGCCGTCGACGAGCTCTCCCACGGTCGACGCCGCCTCGGCAGCCTCCGCCGGAGGAACGAGCCGCAGCAGCTCGGCCGAGAGCTCGCGCAGGCCGAGGCCGGTCGCGCTCGAGGTCGCGATCACGGGCACGTCCGCGCCCAGGCGCTCGCGCCACTCGGCGACGGCGGCGGCGATCCGCTGCTCACCGACGAGGTCGCACTTCGAGATCGCGAGCACGCGCGGCAGCTCGGCCAGGCGCGGGTCGTGCGCGGCGAGCTCGCGCTCGATCGTCGCGTGGTTGACGGCTGCGTCGGCGTCCTGCTCGCCGGTCAGCTCCGGCGCGATGTCGAGCACGTGCACGAGCAGCCGCGTGCGCTCGACGTGCGCGAGGAAGTCGTGGCCGAGGCCGGCGCCGTCGCTCGCGCCCTCGATCAGGCCCGGGATGTCGGCGAGCACGAGCTGGCGTTCGTCGGCTTCGAGCACGCCGAGCACCGGCGAGAGCGTCGTGAACGGGTAGTCGGCGACCTTCGGCGCGGCGCGCGTCAGACGCGAGAGCAGCGAGGACTTGCCGGCGTTCGGCAGCCCGACGAGCCCAACGTCGGCGAGCAGCTTCAGCTGCAGCTCGAGCCAGCCTTCCTCGCCCGGCAGCCCGCGCTCGGCAAAGCGCGGCGCCTGGCGCGTCGGCGTCGTGAAGCGCTTGTTGCCCTTGCCGCCGGAGCCGCCGCCGGCGACGGTCGCGCGTTGCCCCGCAGCGAGCAGCTCCCATCGGCGCCCGGCGAGCTGGCCCTCGTCGTCGTTCGTGCCGACGATCACGGTGCCCGGCGGCACGCCGATCCGCAGCGTCTCGCCGTCGGCGCCGTGGCGCTGCGAGCCTTCGCCGTGCCCGCCGCGCCCGGCGCGGTGGTGGGTCTTTCGCCGGAAGCTCTGCAGGTCGCGCAGCGAGTCGTCGCAGACGAACACGACCGCGCCGCCGCGGCCGCCGTCGCCGCCGTCGGGGCCGCCGCGCGGCACGTGCGCTTCGCGGCGGAAGCTCATGCAGCCGTCGCCGCCGGCGCCCGCCTGGACGTGGATTCTCGCGCGGTCGTGCAGCATTCCTACCATCGTGACAGCCGCCGAGCGCGCGTCCACCCGAGCAAGGAGCCCAACCAAGATGAGCAACGACCCGCAAGCTACGACAGACCGCGTCCTGCTGATCACCGGCGCATCGTCGGGCATCGGCGCCGCGACGGCGCGCCACGCCGCGGCGGCCGGCTGGCGGCTCGTGCTCGCGGCGCGCTCGAAGGACACGCTCGAGCAGCTCGCGGCCGAGCTCGGCGGCGAGCAGCGCGCGATCGCGGTGCCCTGCGACGTGACCGAGTGGGAGGCGCAGCAGGAGCTCGTCGAGCTCGCGCTCGCGCGCTTCGGGCAGATCGACGCGGTCTTCGCCAACGCCGGCTTCGGCGGCCCGCGCGGCTTCCTAAAGGACACGCCCGAGCACTGGCGCGAGATGGTCCTGACGAACGTCTACGGCGCCGCGCTGACGCTGCGCGCGACGATCCCGGCGCTGAAGGACTCGCGCGGACACCTGCTGATCACCTCGAGCGTCGCCGGGCGGCGAGCGCTGCCGGGCTCGCTGTACTCGTGCACGAAGCACGCCGTCACGGCGATGGGCGAGGCCGCGCGCCAGGATCTGCACGGGACCGGCGTGCGCGTCACGCTGATCGAGCCAGGCATGGTCGACACGCCGTTCTTCGAGAACAAACCGAGCGATGCGCTGCAGGACGACGACATCGCACGCGCCGTGATCTACGCGCTCTCACAGCCGCCGCACGTCGACGTCAACGAGATCCTGATCCGCCCGACGGCGCAGCAGGGCTAGTCGGCGAGCTGCCGCGAGAGGTAGAAGCCGGCGACCGCGGCCCCACCGGCGACGGCGACGGTACCGATCGCGCCGACACGCGGCAGCTCTCCTCGCGCGGCTACGGTCGCGAGCGCGTCGGCGGAGTCGGCGACGGCGCATGCGACGAGCACCTGCGAGGCGATCCGCCGATCGCCGAGCGTGCTGAGTCCGAGCACGCCGAGCACGAGGTCGCGCGCGCCGAGCGAGTGTGCGAGGTAGCGCACAGCCGGGTGGCGCGCGTGCGCGTCGCCGAGCCAGTGCGATGTCACCTGCTCCGGCGCCGCGAGGACGGCGAGGCCGAGCGCGGCGCGACCGGCGGCGAGCAGTCCTGCGGCTCGTCGCGGGGTCATCGGGCGGCGTCGAGCGCCGCTTAGGCGGCGGCGTCGGGGAGCACGCTGACCGTGCGCCCGCGGCGCCCGGTCTTGAACTCGACCGTGCCTGCGGCGCGCGCGTAGAGCGTGTCGTCCTTGCCGATGCCGACGCCGGCGCCGGGCTTGAACACGGTTCCGCGCTGGCGCACGATGATCTCGCCGCCGGTGACCGTCTGGCCGGCGAACGTCTTCACGCCGAGGCGCTGGGCGTTCGAGTCGCGGCCGTTGCGGCTCGAGCCAAGCCCCTTCTTATGCGCCATCGGAGGACTCCTCTTTCGCTTTCGCAGTCGGTGCTTTGGCTTTGGCAGCCGGTTTCGCAGCTTTCTCAGCGGCCGGTTTGGCGGCTTTCTCGGCGGCAGGTTTCTCGGCGGCGGCTTTCGCGGCGGCTTTCGCTTTGCCCTGCGCGATCTCGGTGACTTCGATCTGCGTCAGGTCCTGGCGGTGACCGGTGCGGCGCTTGTAGCCGCGCTTCGGCTTGAACTTGAACACGCGCAGCTTCTCGCCGCGAACGTGCGCGACGACCTTCGCCGTGACCTTGACCGATTCGAGGCCGGTCTTGTCGAAGACGGGCTCATCGGAGCGGTAGAGAATCGGCTCGAGCGCGACGTCGGCGCCCTCCTCGACGGCGAGGCGCTCGACGAGCAGGCGCTGCCCACGCTCGACGCGGTACTGCTTGCCGCCTGTCTTAACGATCGCGTACATGTCTGTCTGAGTCTCGATTTCTCTCTCGTGGAAGCCGCCCGTCGCCGGCTGACGCCGAGCGGCTGAGCGCTACTCCGGTGTCGCGGGCGCCTTGGCAGCCGAACGGCGTCGCCCGCCCCTGCGGCCACGACGCCGAGGTTTTGATTGTACATCCTCGGAGCCGTCGTCCGCTGACATCTCGGGAGCCTCTGCTCCATCGGCTGCATCGGACGCGGCGATGTCGGCGACGACCGCGGCCGTCGCCTCCTCCTCGGGCTCGGAGTCGATCGCCGTCGCGGACTCGTGCAGGCCCGCTTCGCGGCGCACCTCGGCATCTTCGCTGTCGGCCGGCGCGCGTCGTCCGCGCGCACGCGAGCGAGTGCGCTCGCCCGCCCGTCCGCCCTCGCCTGAGGACGCTCCGGCGCTCCCCGAACGGCGCCCGCCGCGGCTGCCGCGCGTGCTCGACGGGGTGCGCGGCGTCGCGCGGACGACCTCGCCGGACTCGTCGAGCAACAGCGCGCTCGCCGCGGTGCGCCCGACCTGGTCGATCCGCACCATCCGCTTCGTCCCGACGTGTGCGGCCGCACCGGCGATCGAGATGATGTAGCCGTCGATTTTGGCGACGGCGTCGTCGACGTCGTACATGTGCGGCTCGACGATCTCGACGAGCACCTCATCGCCCTGGCGGAACGGCAGCGCGCGCTCCTCGACCTCCTCGCGCGTGCCCTGGAAGGTGATCGCGAAGTGATCGAGCGCGAGACCTTCGGAGCCCTCGAACAGGAACGACTTGCCGGTCTCGGCCTCGAGCGCGTGCAGCACGCGCGAGCTGTGGCCGGTGAACTCGGCCGTCACGCGCGCATTGATCTGCACGAGGAACGCGTCGACGTCCGGCGTCTCGGCGGCGATGTCGCGCAGCTTGCGCTCGAACTCGATCGCGATCGTCTCCTCGGAGCGGATCACGCCCTCGCCCTCGCACGTCGGACAGGGGCGGCTCATGATCTCGCGCACGCCCTCGGTCACGTTCTGGCGCGTCATCTCGACGAGCCCGAGCTTGGAGATCTCGGCGGTGAACGTCTTCGTGCGGTCCTCGTCGAGCGTCTTGCGCAGCACCTTCATCACCGCGTCGCGGTTGCGCGCGCGGGCCATGTCGATGAAGTCGATCACGATGATCCCACCGATGTCGCGCAGGCGCAGCTGGTTGACGACCTCCTCGGCCGCCTCGAGGTTCGTCTTCGTGATCGTGTCCTCCAGGCCGGCGCCCTTGCCGCGGCCGATGAAGCTCCCCGAGTTGACGTCGATCACCGTCAGCGCCTCGGCGTAGTCGATGATCAGGTAGCCGCCGCTCGGCAGGTCGACGCGCCGCGAGAGCAGCCCCTCGATCGCCTTGTCGACGCCGTAGGCCTCATACAGCGGCTGCTCCTGCTGCCACAGCTCGACGCGCTCGACGAGCTCCGGCGCGGTGCGCGTGAAGAACGAGACGAGCCGGTGGTACTGCTGCTCGTCGTCGACGATCGCGCGCTCGAAGTGCGCCGAGAAGATGTCGCGCACGACGCGCACGGAAAGGTCGGCCTCCTGGAAGACGAGGTCCGGCGCGGCCGTGTCCTCGACCCGTTTGACGAGCACCTCGTGCAGCTTGTGCAGGTACTTCAGCTCGCGCTCGAAGTCCTCGCGCTTGGCGCCGTGGGCGGCCGTGCGCACGATCACGCCGCCGCCGCCGATCTCCAGTTTCGAGGTCTGCCGGCGCAGCCGTTCGCGCTCCTTGTCCTCCAGGCGCCGCGAGACGCCGATGCCCTCGCCGCTCGGCGCGTAGACCATGTAGCGCCCGGCGATCGTCAGCTCCATCGAAAGGCGCGCGCCCTTCGTCTTCAGCGGGTCCTTGACGACCTGCACGACGATCTCCTGGCCGGGCTTGAGCAGGTCGGAGATCTTGCGCCCGCTGCCGGAGCCGCGGCCGCGCTTGGGCGTCTCGACGCCCGGTAGGACGATCTCGTCGACGTGCAGGAAGCCGTTCTTCTCCAGGCCGATGTCGACGAACGCCGCCTCGAGGCCTGGCAGGACGTTGTCTACCTTGCCCTTGTAGATGTTGCCGACGATCGAGCGGCCGCCGCGGCGCTCGATGTACAGCTCAGCGATCCGATAGCCGGCCTGCGGTCCCCCTCCGCCGCGCTTGCGCGAGGCCGCCGCTTTCGACGCACCCGCTTTGCGGGCCGATGCCGAGGATCGTGAGGCGTCGGGCGTTCCGCTCGCCTCCAGAAGCGCGACGCGCGTCTCGGCGCGATCGACGCTGACCAGTACTTGCTTTTTCAATGTGAACTCTTTCCGTATTGGATGGGGCCGAACCCCGAGCGGGCGCGCGCAGTAGCTGCGCACGCTCGCGCGACGGGCAGGATGCCCGCGGATTCGTGAGAACCCCTGTGGCCGGCCGCGCCTGCGCGACGTCGTGCTCGCCCAACCCGGCAGCGCGTGCTGCGTGTCCGGAGGGCTGACGGTCTGGCGGGAGGTGCGGGGCGTTCATTGGGTGTTCGCTAACGCAGGACGCGACCCTTCAGAGCTTGCGAGGCGCGCGCCTGGATGTAAATCGATTGCAGCAGGCCCACCGCCAAGAGCGTGGTGATGACCGACGAGCCGCCATAGCTCATGAGCGGCAGCGTGACGCCGGTGATCGGCATGATCCCGATCGTCATTCCCACGTTGACAAAGACCTGAAACATGAGCATAGCCGCTATCCCGGCCGCGACGAGCGTGCCGTATAGGTCCTTCGACATGACGACGATCCGCAACGCTCGCCAGATCAGCAACGCGTAGAGCAGCAGCACGAACGCGGCGCCGAGGAAGCCGTACTGCTCGCCGACGGCGGCGAAGACGAAGTCGGTGTGATCCTCGGGCACGTAGTTGAGCTTCGTCTGCGTCGCGTTCGGCCCGCGACCGGTCTTCTGACCGGAACCGATCGCGATCTTGGACTCCTCCTGTTGGTAGCCTTCCTTCTGCGCATTCGTCGTCGGGTGCAGGAAGGCCGTCAGGCGCTGCACCTGGTAGGGCTTCAGCAGATGGACGCCGGCCGCCGGGGCCGCGACGAGCACGAACGTCATCGCGACGAGCCCGAGCGTGACGAGCGCCGTCAAGTGCTTCCACGAGGCGCCCGCGGCGAACAGCAGCGTGAAGGCGATCACGACGTAGACCATCCCCGAGCCGAGGTCCGGCTGGGCGATCACGAACATCGCCGGCACGAGCGCCGCGAGCATCACGAGCGCCGTCGTGTCGCGATCGCGCAGCCGCCGCGCGCGGTCGACGACGAGACCGGCGAGCGCTAGCGTCAAGAGCACCTTGCCGAGCTCGGATGCCTGGAAGGAGAAGAACGGCAGGTTGATCGCGCGCTGCGAGCCGCGCGCGCTGTGGCCGAGGCCGAGCACGGCGAGGATCGTGAAGATCAAGACGCCGTAGATCGCGTTTTTGAACTGACGCAAGCGCGAGTAGTCCAGGCGCGAGAGCGCGAGCATCATCAAGAAGCCGATCACGAGATACGTCGTCTGGCGATCGACGTAGTAGTGCGGCTGGCCGGGGATCAGGTTGCGCGTCGCCGCGCCGAGCGTCACGATCGAGCAGATCGCCAGGCCGATCACGGCGAGCGTCAGCAGCGGATCGACGGGCAGGCGCAGCGTGCGCGGCTGCGCGACTGCAGGCGCCTGCTCGGGCGCGGCGATCGGGCTGAGCGGGCTCAAAACGTGTGCGAGCTCCCGGCGACGAACTTCTTCGCCGCGCCGAACCACTGCGCGGCCAGCAGGCGCGCGACGGGCGCCGCCGTTTCCGCGCCGAAGCCGCCCTGCTCGATCGTCACGGCGATCACGATCGGGCGCTTCGGGTCGCCGACGTAGCACAGGTACCAGGCCTGGTCTTCTTTGCCGACGTGCTGCGCGGTGCCGGTCTTGCCGTAGACGGGGTGCTGCGCCTGGTCCCATCCGGCCCAGACCGCGGCCGAGGTGCCCCCGGGCGAGCTCGCGGCCTCGTGGATGCCCTGCATGACGAGGTTCAGGTCGGTGTCGTTGAGGTGCACGTGGCGCTCGGCGGGAAAGCTCAGCGACTGCACGAGGCGCCCCTGCGCGCCGTCGATCTCCATGCCGAGGTGCGGACGCACGACCCATCCGTTGCCGCCGTTGGAGAAGGCGTCGGCGAGCGTCGAGTAGGCGACGGCCATCTGCAGCGGCGAGGTCAGCAGGTCGCCCTGACCGACGGCGAGGTGCATGTTGTCGCCGACGCTCCACGGCCGCCCGTCGGAGATGCCGCAGCTCGAGACGTGCTTGCGCTTCTCGCAGCTCAGCTCCTCTTGCGCGACTTTCGCGCGCCACGCGCGGTCGGGCACGAGCCCGGTGATCTCGCTCGGCAGGTCGATCCCGGTCTGCTCGCCGACGCCGAGCTTGTGCGCCTCCTGCTGGATCACGTTGCCATGGCTGTTGGCGAGCTCGCCGGCTTCGAAGAAGTACGTGTCGGAGGAGACCTTCAGCGCTTCGACGAGCCCTACGGCGCCGTAGTCGGCCTTGCCGGCGTTGCAGAACTGCTCGGTCGAGACGTGGATGCACTGCCCGTCGCCAAGCCCCTCGGTCGGGTTGATCACGCCCGCTTCGAGCGTCCCCATCGCGGTGATCGGCTTGAACGTCGAGCCCGTCGGATACGTGCCGTTGACGGCACGGTCGGTCAGCGGCGCCGGCGATTCTTCGCCGGAGCTCGTCTTCGATTTGCCCTCGAGCGTCGCGTATTCGCTCTTCGTCAGCGGTTTCGCGAACTTGTTCGGGTCGAACGTCGGCGAGGAGCCGATCGCGAGCACCTGCCCGTTGCGCGGGTCGAGCGCGACGAACGCCCCCGCGTCGGCCGGTTTGCCGCCGGCGCGCGCGTTTTCGATCCCCTCCGTCAGCGCCTTTTCGCCCTCGGCCTGCAGCCCCTTGTCGAGCGTCACCTTGAGGCTGTAGCCGGCCTTCGGCTGCGTCGGCGCAAGGTTGCTCGGGACGGGATAGCCGGCGGCGTTGACCTCGACGCGCTCGGTCCCGGGTTCGCCGCGCAGGTAGCGGTCGTAGTAGTACTCGAGCCCTTCCTGGCCGACGACGGTGCCCTGCTTGACGCCCGAGAAGGCGCGCGACTTGAGCTCCGTTTCGGAGACCTGACCGACGTAGCCGAGCACCTGCGCGGCCATTACGCCGTACGGGTACGCGCGGATCGAGACGGGCTGCTGCGTGACGCCCGGATATTCGCTCTGGCGCTCGGCGAGCACCGTCAGCGCGCCGCGGCCGGCGTCGGTCTTGATCGTCACGGGCGCGTACGGGACGGCCGTGCGTCCCTTGATCACGAGCGCCTGGATGTGCGGCCCGCTCATCCCGAGCAGCCGTCCGAGCCGGCGATAGAGCACGATCCGCGGGTGCCCGGCCGGCGGCAGCGCCGATGGCACGATCTGCACGGCGTTCGTCGTGCGGCTCGCGACGAGCGGCTGGCCTTCGCGGTCGAGGATTTCGCCACGCGGCGCGGCGATCGGCAGGTCGCGCGCGCGGTTGGCGTTGGCCTGCTGGACGTACTGTTCGCCCGAGAGCACCTGCAGGAACCACAGGCGGAAGAAGATGATCGCGAACATCGCCATCGCGAGGCCGCCGAGGATCGCGACGCGCATCGCCAGCTGCGGCGAGACGGGGATCCGCGGGTCGCGCCCGCCGGCGGGCTCGATCGCGCTCATGCTCGGGCTTCGCGCGTCGTCATGAACGAGACAAAGGGCTGAGGCCACCGGTCGTGTATGCGCGGCGCCGGCGCCGGCGCGGGTCGTCGGGCAGGCCGCCGATCAGGCAGCGGCGCACGAACGCCCAGACGGGCAGCGCGACGATCGTGTTGACGACGACGCCGAGCACGATCTGGCGCAGCAACTCGAGGCTGACGGGCGCGTCGACGCCGAGCAGGAACTGGACGATCGAGTAGGCGACCATCGCGGCCGCCGAGGCGACGGCGCCGACGAGCAGCGGCGTCAGCGCGGCCTGCGGGTCGCGCACCTCGCGCAGCCTCCCTGCCCAGTAGCCGACGACGGTCAGCGTCAGCGAGGTCACGCCGAGCGTCTGCACGAGCGCGAGGTCGACGAGCAGCCCGACGGCGAAGCCCGTCACGGCGCCGACGGTCGAGCCGCACAAGAGCCCGACGAAGGCTACGAGCAGCGGCGAGAGGTCGACGCTGACGCCGAACACGGGCACCTCCGAGAGGACGCCGATCTGAAAGAAGACGAGCACGACGGCGAGCGCCGCGATGCGACCGAGCAGGCCGGCGGGCACGCCGCTCATCCGCCGCTCCCGGTCGAGGCGAGCTGTTCGCCGGACGGAGCGGCCTGCTGACCGGCGGGCAGGTTCGTCGTCAGCCGGGTGATGCTCGACGGCAGCGAGCCGCTCGCGGATGTCAGCACCTGCACGGTGTCGAGGTTGTGCAGGTCGGCGAGCGGGTGCACGTTGACGGAGCGGTACGGGCTTTCTTCGTTGACGGACGTGACCTGCCCGATCGGGATGCCCGGCGGATAGAGCGAGTCGTCGGGGCTCGAGACGGTGCCCGAGGTGACGACGTATTCGCCGCGGTCGGCCCGCGTGTTGGCCGGCAGGTACTGCAGCAGCAGATCGTTCGGGTCGCCCACCTTCGGCTGAACGATGCCGGTCGCGTTGGACGATCCGATCCGCGCCGAGACGCCAACGGAGCTGTCGGTGATCAGCGTCACCTGCGCGCCGTCGGAGGCGGCCTGCGCGACCTTGCCGACGAGGCCTTCGCTGTTGATCACGGGATCGTTGACGTGGATGCCCGAGGATTCGCCCTTGTCGATCGTGACGGTCGAGTACCAGACGTTCGGCGACTTCGCGACGACCGTCGCCGTGACCGGGTGGTAGTCGTTGATGCTCAGCTGGTTGTCGAGCCGGTACATGCTCAGCAGTTCGCGGTAGGAGTGTTTTTCGGCGTCGTCGGCGATCACTTCGCGGCGCAGTTTGTCGACCTGCTTGCGCAGTTCGTCGCGCTGGCCTTTGGCGTGCAGCGTGTCGCCGAACCAGCCGATCAGGTCGCGCACGGGCTTCAGCGCCTTGTTGGCGCCGTTCTGGATCGGCGAGACGACCGTCAAGAAGCCGCGCTGCACCGAGTGCAGGCCGCCGCTCGACGCCTCGCCGAAGTACGCCGTCAGCAGTATCAGGGAGAGCACGACGAGCAGCGCGAGCACCGCACGTCGACGCCGGACCGTCTTGTCATGCACGAATAGCGACCTTCCGAAGCGTTCAAGGGAAAGAGTACCCCCGGGTGTTCGTGCCCGTCACAGGCACTGCGCTCACCGCCTGTTGTTGCGCTGGCGGCTGCGGGATTTGCGGTTGGAGCGGTGGATCGCCTCGAACTCCTCGAGCGAGCGACCCGATCCGACCGCGACGCACGTCAGCGGCGACTCGGCGAGATGGGCGGGCATCTGCGTCTCTTCGCGCAGGCGCTCGTCCAGCCCTTGCAGCAGCGCGCCGCCACCGGCGAGCATGATGCCGCGATCCATGATGTCCGAGGCGAGCTCGGGCGGCGTGCGGTCGAGCGTCTCCTTGACGGCGTCGAGGATCTGGTTGAGCGGCTCTTCGAGAGCCTGGCGGATCTCCTCGCTCGTCAGCACGACGGTCTTCGGCAGCCCCGCGACCATGTCGCGCCCGCGGATCTCGGCCTGCAGCTCCTCGGCCATCGGACAGGCCGAGCCGATCTTCGAGCTTCAGCTCCTCGGCCGTCTGCTGGCCGATCAGGAGCTTGTACTCGCGCTTGGCGTAGTTGATGATCGCCTCGTCCATCTCGTCGCCGCCGACGCGGATCGACTGCGAGACGACGATCCCGCCGAGCGAGATGACGGCGACCTCGGAGGTGCCGCCGCCGATGTCGACGACCATCGAGCCGGTCGGCTCGCCGACGGGCAGCCCGGCGCCGATCGCAGCCGCCATCGGCTCCTCGATCAGGTAGGCCGTGCGCGCGCCGGCCGACAGGCACGCCTCCTCGACGGCGCGCTTCTCGACGCCGGTCACGCCGGAGGGCACGCAGACGACGACGCGCGGGTGCGCCCAGCGGTTCTGGTGGACCTTCTGGATGAAGTGCCTGAGCATCTCCTCGGTCACGTCGAAGTCGGCGATGACGCCGTCCTTCAACGGCCTGATCGCCTGGATCGTGCCGGGCGTGCGGCCGAGCATGCGCTTGGCCTCAATCCCGACGGCGTGCACTTCGCCGGTGCGCGAGTCGATCGCGACGACGCTCGGCTCAGACAGCACGATGCCGCGCCCACGCACGTACACGAGCGTGTTTGCGGTGCCGAGGTCGACGGCCATGTCGCGGCCGCCGAATCCGGTCAAGTAGCTGAAGATGCCCATTTATAGGAAGAAGGATGCGTCGTGTCGACCGCCCGCCGCTCCACTCGAGATGTGCTCTGCGGCCACACTGGCCGATCTCCGATCGGTCGGGCGTGCACGGTGGCGCAGTCTAGCGGCTCCCCCTTTGCCTCCCATAGGGCCGCAGGCGCTTTTGCAGGGAAAACGGGCTACGTCGCGATCTCGGGGTACAGCTCGCGCAACGTGCCCAGCGGCAGGCCGACGACGTTCTCGACTTCGCCGTCGATCGCCAGCGCGAGCTTCGCTCCGGCGCCCTGGATCGCGTAGCCGCCGGAGCGCCCGTGCCACTCCTCGGTCGCGACATAGGAGTCGAGCAGCTCGGCGTCGAGCGCGCGAAACGTCACGCGCGTGCGCGCCACGGCGGTCCGCTCTTCCTCGCCGAGCAGCAGCGCGACGCCGCTGATCACCTCGTGCGTGCGACCGCCGAGCGCGGAAAGCGTGCGCCGAGCAGCCTCGGCGTCGGGCGGCTTGCCGTAGATCGTGCCGTCGAGCACGACGATCGTGTCGCAGCCGAGCAGCGCCTCGGCGGCGCCGGCGCGGCGCACGGCACGGGCCTTGCGCAGCGCGTTCTCGACTGCTACCGCGGCGGGGTCCTCGCCCTGCTCGAGCTCCTCCGCGTCGGACACGCGGACGCTGAAGGGAACTCCGAGGCGCTCGAGCAGCGCGCGGCGCTGCGGCGAGCCGGAGGCGAGGACGAGCGGCGCGGGCGCGGCCCCGGCTACTGCAGCTCCCCGAAGAACAGCGCGGCCTCGCGCGCAGCCGACTCGGCCGAGTCGGAGCCGTGAACCATGTTCGCGCCCATCTCGATCGCGAAGTCGCCGCGGATCGAGCCGGTGCTCGCCTCGAGCGGGTTCGTCGCACCGATCACCTGGCGCGCGGCCTTGACGGCGTCGGTGCCCTCGAGCACCATCGCGACGATCGGGCCGGAGGTGATGAACGCGACGAGCTCGCCGAAGAACGGGCGCTCGGCGTGCTCGGCGTAGTGGCGCTCGGCCAGCTCGCGATCGACGGTCAGGCTGCGCAGCGCGACGATTTTCAGCCCCTTGCGCTCGAAGCGGGCGATGATCTCGCCGCTGAGGCCACGCGCGAAGGCGTCGGGCTTTACAAGGATCAGCGTTCGGTCCATGGGTTCCTTTTTCGGATTGATGTTGTCTCAGCTGCTCGGGCGCGCGCGGCCGCTGGAGCGCCCGGGGCCTCGCGTGCTGCGCGCCGTTCCGCTCGCCGGCTCGGAGGCCACGACGGGGGTGGCCTGCGTGTCATGTGCGTCGCCGAGCTCGATCTCCGGCGCGGCCAGCTCACGTTTTTCCCTGCGTTCGCGCGTCGCTTTGGCGCGGGCGGTCTCGGGCCTGCCGCTGCCGAGCTCGGGCTCCGGCTCGGCGGCCGGCTCCAGCTCCGCCGCCGCGGCCGCGGCGGCTGTGCGACGGCGCCGGGTGCGGCGTGGCGGCTCGGCCGGCGCGACCTCGGTCTCGCAATACGGGCAGATCGTCCACGCCTGGTCTAGCGGGCGCGAGCAGCTCACGCAGCGCTCCTTCAGCTTGCGCAGGCAGCTCGGACAGCGCACGAAGTCGCGCTCGATGCGGTAGTCGCAGTGCGGGCACAGCGAGTGGTCGAGGTCGTGCAGCCGCGCCTCGGCGGCCTGGACCTCCAGTTCGCGCTCGTGGACGTCCTCGAGGTACTCGGGCGGGCGCAGGATCATGTAGACGATCGTCCCGACGAACGGAAACAGCGACGCCGCGGTCGCGCAGCCGACGAGGATCGGGTCGGCGATGCGTCGCTTGGCGTCGGCGTAGGTCCAGTAGATCAGCGACAGGTACAGGACGACGACGAAGAGGATCAGCAGGTCGACGACCAAGTTGAGGCCGCTGCTTTCGATTCCGAAGTATGCGGGGGTGGGCATCGGCCGGCCGAGTTTAGAGAAAGAGGCGGCCAAAACCGTAACCGGCCGCGAAGAACACAAGGATCACAAGTGCCACGATCAGCGCGACCGCGCCGATCATCGTCAGCACGGACGGTCCGTCGTCATTCATATCGACGCCCTTCGCCGCGGCGCGACGGAGTCCTCTCGCGGGCGCCCGATCGCGAGCGCCTCGAGCAGGTCGCCGACGAGGTACACAGAGCCCGTCGCGAGCACTGCGGCGCCGCTCTCGCGGGCCCACTCCTGAGCTTGCGCGAGCGCGCCGCGGGCGCTCGGCTCGCGGACGACCTCGGCGAAGCCGAGCTGACGCGCGAGCGACTCGAGCGCGGCCGGCGAGAGCGCGCGCTCGCTCGGCGGCGCGGTGAACCAGGCGCGCTCGCAGACGCCGAGCAGCTGCTCGAGCATCCGCACGGCGTCCTTGTCCTCGAGCACGCCGAGCACGAGCGCGAGCGGACGCCCTTCGAGCACTCCCGGAAGCGACTCGACGAGCGCGCCGACCGCGTCGGGGTTGTGCGCGCCGTCGAGCACCGTCAGCGGATCGCGCGCGACGATCTGCAGCCGTCCGCGCACCTCTGTCGCTATGGCTGCCTGCTCGATCGCGCGCTCGCTCGGCTCGATCGCGACATCGCGCAGGTAGGTCTCGGCGACGAGGCGCGCGAGCGCGAAGTTGCGCTGCTGGAAGCCGCCCTTCGCGGCGAGCGACGGCGCGGCGGAGGACTCGGGCTCAGGCTGCTGCGCGACTACGATCCGCGCGCCACGCTCGCCGGCGACACGCTCGGCGACGGCGAGCGCACCGGGCGCGAGACCGGCGCCGAGCGCGAGCGTCGCGCCGGGCGCGAGCACGGCGAGCTTCTCCTCGGCGATGTCGTGCACGGTCGGCCCGAGCCAGCGCGTGTGCTCGAGTCCGACGTTCGTCAGCGCGGTCACCTTCGCGTCGATCACCGACGTCGCGTCATAGCGCCCGCCGAGGCCGGCCTCGATCACGGCGACGTTCACGTCCTGCTCGGCGATCTCCCACAGCGCGGCGGCGCTCAGCAATTCGAACTGCGTGACGTGATCGTCGCCGGCAAGCGTGCGGTTGACGCGCTCAGCGGCCCACGCCGCGCGTTCGATCGCCGCGGCGAAGCGCTCGCCGCCTGAGTCGCGCTCGCCAATCTGCAGGCGCTCGCGGTAGGAGATCAGGTGCGGCGAGGTGTACGTCGCCGTGCACAGGCCGTGGCGCTCGAGGATCGCGGCCGTCATCCGCGTCGTCGAGGTCTTGCCGTTCGTGCCGAGCACGTGGATGCAGTCGTAGCGCTGCTGCGGCGAGCCGAGCACGGTCATCATCCGCCGCATCCGGTCGAGGCCGAAGCGCATGCCGAACAGCTCGAGCGAGCGCAGGTGCGCTTCCGCCTGAGCCTCGGTCCAGCTGGCGCTGGGCACTACGCGTCGGGGTGCTTGCGCAGGTAGTCGAGGAAGACCGGGCGGAGCGCTTCGCCGAGCTTGCCGTCGCCGCTGTGGACGGCGTCGTAGATCAGCCCTTTGGAGGACTGGATGTCGTAGTCGGCCTCGCCCTGATCGCCGCTGAGCGCCTCGGCGGCCGGGATCAGCTCGAGCAGCGACCAGAAGAACTTGATGTCGAGGTGGTGCTCGGCGCGGTGGATCGCGCGGTCGTGAAGCTCATGCGTGGAGAGCTTGTCGAGGTCCTCGTCGGTCATCTCTGGTGCCTTCGTCGCGTCCGCTGCGGCGAGCTTCCGCCGGCTCAGCGGCGCTTGCGCCCGCGCCGCGAGCGCCCGCCGCGCCACAGCGACGCCAGCTCGCCGGTCATGCCCTTGAGGTCGAGCTTGCCGGCCAGCTTGCGCAGCTCCAAGCGCTGCTTGACGCTGAGGTTGCCGACGCGCCCGTGCGATTCGCGAACGAGCTCGGCGAGCCGCGCGCGCTCCTTGCCCGACAGGGCGTTCCAGCGCTTGCCGACGATCATCGCGCCGCGGACGAGCATCAGCCACGGCACGGCGCCGACGGTGCTCTTCACGCGCGACTTGCGCTTCTCCAGTTGCTTGGACATCAGCCGATAGTACCGTTCCGCGCCGGCGCTCAGGCCGACTGCTCGCGCGGCGAGGAGTCCTGCGCCTCTTCGGGCGCGGCTTCGGTGACGAGCGTCGGCGTCAGCCCCTTCTCGACGGTCTCCTTCGTCACGACGCACTTCTTCACGTCGCGGCGCGAGGGCAGCTCGAACTGCACCTCGAGCAGGATCTCCTCGATGATCGAGCGCAGCCCGCGCGCGCCGGTCTCGCGGGCGAGGCCCTTCTCGGCGACGGCCGTCAACGAGTCCTCGGAGAAGACGAGCTCGATGCCGTCGAAGGAGAAGAAACGCTGGAACTGCTTGACGAGCGCGTTGCGCGGTTCGGTGAGGATCGAGACGAGGTCCTCGCGCGTCAGCTGGTGCACGGCGGAGACGACCGGCAGGCGGCCGATGAACTCGGGGATCAGCCCGTACTCGATCAGGTCCTCGGGCAGGCAGTGCTCGAAGACCTCGCCCTTGTCGCGCTCGGCCTTGTCCTCGATCGCCGCGGCGAAGCCGACGCCTTTGTGGCCGATCCGCCGCTCGATGACCTTGTCGAGGTTGGCGAACGCGCCGCCGCAGATGAACAGCACGTTCGTCGTGTCGATCGTCAGGAACTCCTGGTGCGGGTGCTTGCGACCGCCCTGCGGCGGGACCGAGGCCTGCGTGCCCTCGAGGATCTTCAACAGCGCCTGCTGCACGCCCTCGCCGGAGACGTCGCGCGTGATCGACGGGTTGTCGGCCTTGCGCGCGATCTTGTCGACCTCGTCGATGTAGATGATCCCCGTCTCGGCCTTCTTGACGTCGTAGTCGGCGGCCTGGATCAGCTTCAAGAGGATGTTCTCGACGTCCTCGCCGACGTAGCCGGCCTCGGTCAGCGCCGTCGCGTCGGCGATCGCGAACGGCACGTTGAGGATCCGCGCGAGCGTCTGCGCGAGCAGCGTCTTGCCGCAGCCGGTCGGCCCGAGCAGCAGGATGTTCGACTTCTGCAGCTCGATGTCGGTCTCGCCGGACATCATCATCTGCACGCGCTTGTAGTGGTTGTAGACGGCGACGGAGAGCGTGCGCTTGGACGGGTCCTGCCCGACGACGTACTCGTCGAGCACGTCGTAGATCTCGCGCGGCTTCGGCAGGTTCTCGAGGTCGAACGCCGGCGGTGCGGAGAGCTCCTCGTCGATGATCTCGTTGCAGAGGTCGATGCACTCGTCGCAGATGTAGACGCCCGGGCCGGCGATCAGCTTCTTGACCTGGCGCTGGGACTTGCCGCAGAAGCTGCACAGCAGCTGCTCGTTGGAGTCTGTCGGTCGCGCCACGGTCAGATCCCGCTCAATGCTCCGAGATGACCCTGTCGATGATGCCGTACTCCTTGGCCTCCTCGGAGGACATGAAGTAGTCGCGCTCGGTGTCTTTGCTGACGTCGGCGAGATCCTTCTTGGTGTGCTTGGCGATGATCTCGTCGAGCCGTTTGCGCACGTCGATGATCTCTTTCGCGTGGATCTCGATGTCGGTCGCCTGGCCTTCGAAGCTCGAGGAGACCTGGTGGATTAGGATCTTCGCGTTCGGCAGCGCCATGCGCTTGCCGGCGGCGCCGCCTGCCAGCAGCAGCGCGCCCATCGACATCGCGATGCCGACGCAGATCGTCTGCACGTCGGGCTTGATGAACTGCATCGTGTCGTAGATCGCGAGGCCTGCGTAGACCGAGCCGCCGGGCGAGTTGATGTAAATCGAGACGTCCTTCTCGGGGTCCTCGGACTCGAGGTGCAGGAGCTGCGCGACGATCAGGTTCGCGATCTGATCATCCACGGGCGTGCCGAGAAAGATGATCCGCTCGTTGAGCAGCCGGCTGTAGATGTCGAACGCGCGCTCGCCTCGCGAGGTCTGCTCGACAACCATTGGGACAAGTGGGCTCATATTCCTCGCCTTGGTTTCGCTTCGTTGCCCGGATTCCTCTAAGAGGCTAGCTCGCCGGCCGTCACGAATCGCCGGGGGTCCACAACTTGCCGGACGCCTCGGCCGGCTCCGCGCCGGCGGGCTGGCCCTCGCTGTCCTGGCCTGGCGTCCACAACTGCTCGCGCGCCTCCGCTTGGGCGGGCGTGATCGCGGTCGCTCGCTCGGCGATCAACTCGACGGCGAGCCTCGCCGCGAGATCCTCACGCAGCTCGTCGAGACGCCCGGCGGAGCGCAGGTCCTCGAGCAGCTTCGCCGGCTCGGCCTCCTCGCGCTCGGCGACGGGCGCGATCGCCTCGAGCAGCTGCTCCTCGCTCGGCTCGATCTGCTCGGCGGCGACGATCGCCGTGAGCACGGCCTCGCGGCGCAGCGCCGTCTCGGCGTCGGCTGACATGTCGGCGAGGATCTCGGCCTCGGGGCGCCCGGCGATCTGCAGGTATGCCTCGCGCGAGATGCCGCGGTGGGAGAGCGAGTGCAGCATGCGCTCCCACATCTCCTTCGCGCGCGCCTCGACGAGCGCCGGCGTGACGGGGACGTTCGCCCCGGCGACGGCCGCGTCGAGCGCGGCCTCGCGGAACTCGGCCTCGGCGCGCGCCTCGTCGGCCTCGACGAGCCGCGTGCGGATGTCCTCGCGAAGCTCATCGACGCTGTCGAAGCCGGCGTCGATCGCAAGATCGTCGTCGACCGGCGGAAGCTCCTTGCGCTTGACCTCCTTGACGGTCACGGCGAAGACGGCGTCGCGGCCGGCGAGCTGCTCGGCGGGATAGTCGGGGGGGAACGTCAGTGCGACCTCGCGCTCGTCGCCGGCGCTCGCGCCGACGAGCTGTTCCTCGAAGCCGGGGATCAGGTTCCCGCCGCCGAGCTCGACGAGCTGGTCGCGCCCCTCGCCGCCCTCGAACGGCTCCAAGCGCTCGCCGTCGTCGTCGCTGACGCGCAGCGAGCCGAGGTAGTCGATCACGACGAAGTCGCCCTGCGCGGCCGGTCGCTCGGCGGTCTCGAGCCGCGCGAGGCGCTCGCGCATCGCGTCGACCTCGCGGTCGATCTGCTCGTCCTCGGCGACAGGCTCGCGGCGCGGCGCCTCGACGCCCTGCCACTCGCCGAGCTCGGCCTTCGGCAGCACGCCGATCTCGATCGAGAACTCGAGCGCCTCGCCCTCGCCGGGGAGGTCTGAGAGATCGAGCTTCGGATCGCCGACGGTCACGAGGCCGGCGGCGGCGATCGCCTCGACGTACCAGCGCGAGAGCGAGTCGCGGACGGCCTGGTCGAGCACGGCCTCGCGCCCGACGCGCTGGATCACGAGCGGCGCGGGCACCTTGCCGCGACGAAAGCCGGGCAGCTTCAGCTCGCGCCCGAGCTGGCGCGCCTTGCCGTCGAGGCGCTGCTGCACCTCGGCGGGCGGCACCTCGACCTGCACGCGCACGCGCGAGTCGGGAAGCTCGGCGACGGTCGTCTTCAGCTCGGCGCTCACGGCCGCCACGATACCGTGCCGCTGGATGAAGGCTCGCGGCCGCGCACCCCTGCACAGACGCGTGGAGACGTGGCTGTGGACAGGACCGCTCGGCCACCTGCTCGGCGGGACGCTCGACGTGGCGCAGGCGCTGATCGCCTACGCGAGAAAGCGAAAGGCGGACGGCTCGCGCAGCTCTCGCTGAGCGCTCCGCCCGCCTCGGGCTCAGGCGCCCGCCGCGAGGCGGGCGCAGTGCCTCCCTCTGAACTACGCGCTGACGGCTGCGCGCTGGCCGAACGGCACGGCGACGCCGCGCGGCAGCACGAGCACGGAGCACGTCGCGATCTCGACGAGGTGCGACGCCGAGGCGCTGATCGCGACACGGCCCTGCTCTGCCTCCGGGCGCGAGTCGACGACGAGCAGACCGGCGTCCTCGTTGGCTACGGGCGCGACGTGCGCGCCGAGCGCGCCGGCGAGTGCGTCGGCGGTCGCGCGCGCGCCGCCGTCTGCGTCGCCGATCGCGACGATCGACTGCACGTTGACCTCGCTGTCGGCCAGACCGACGGGTGCAATCGCGACAGCGACGGGGCCGCCCTCGAGCAGCTGCTGCGCGGAGTTGCCGATCGCGACGTGGCCGTTGGCCGTGTGCGAGTCCGAGCAGAACACGACGATGCTCGCGCCCTCGCTGGCGGCGAGCGCGCTGAGGCCGCGCGGCGTCGAGCGGTCGGTGACGACGTGGCGGGCGATGTCGGCGTTGCCGAACAGCGCGGCGCCGCGGCTCAACAGCTCCTCGGCCTCGCTCTGGGCGAGCTTCTCGCGGTCGAGGTCGGGCTCCTGCGAGTGACGCACGTACGCGAGCGCCACCTCGGCGCCGGCGCGGGCGAAGACGCGGCCGAGGGCGATCGCGTCGTCCTCGTTTGCGGTTCCGTCGTAAGAGACGATGATCTTGGTGGACATGGTGGCTCCTCTGTGGTCTGGGCCGGCGTTCGGTCGGCGGCCTTGAAGTTCTTGTCTATCGCTTGCTTCTCGATCACTGTGGCACGTTCCTGCCATCAGCTCCAGTGATCTTTTTTATATTTATTATAAGATGAACTTATGCTCAATGTCGCACGCTTGAAGGTGCTCAAGGAGGTCGCGTATCGCGGCTCGCTGTCGAACGCCGCCGAGGCGCTGTCCTACACGCAGTCGGCGATCTCGCAGCAGATCGCCGCGCTCGAGGCCGAAACGGGGATGGCGCTGCTCGAGCGCCATCCGCGCGGCGTAAGCCTGACGGCGGCCGGGCAGACGCTCGTCGGCCACGCCGAGGGCATCCTCGCGCGCCTCGACACCGCCGAGGCGGCGCTCTCGGCGATCGCGGGACTGCGCGGCGGGCGCCTGCGGATGGCCTCGTTCCCGACGGCCGGATCGACGCTGATGCCGGTCGCGATCGCGAACTTCCGCGCGGCCTACCCCGGCGTCGAGCTGACGCTCGCCGAGGGCGAGCCGGAGGAGATCGTCCCGCGTCTGCGCGCGGGCGAGCTCGACCTGGCGCTGCTGTTCGAGTTCGACGAGGACACGCAGCTGCTCGAGGGCATGGCGCGCTCGCCGCTGCTCGAAGACCCGATGTACCTCGCACTGCCGCGCGAGCACCGCCTCGTCAAGAAAGCGAAGCTGCGCCTCGCCGAGCTGCAGGGCGAGTCGTGGGTGCAAACGTCGAGCTCGAGCCCGTGCGCGCGCCACGTCGTGCGCTCCTGCCACGCGGCCGGCTTCGAGCCGAGCGTGACGTTCGAGAGCGACGACTACCAGACGGTGCAGGGCCTCGTCGCGGCAGGCGTCGGCGTCGCGCTGATCCCCGAGCTCGCGCTGTCGGTCGTACGCGAGGACATCGTGATCCGCGCGCTCTCCCCCGCCCCTCCGGTGCGTCAAGTGATCGCGGCGACGCCCGAGGGCGCGCGCCTCGTGCCGGCGGCGCCGGCGATGCTGACGATGCTCGGGCACGCGGCCGACGAGCTGAAGGCGACGCGCACGCAAGTCGCCGAGCGCGCCTGACGCAGAGGCGCCGCGTAAAGCAAAGGGGCGCCCGGCCGATTCGGCCAGGCGCCCCTTTCGGCGCGTCTTACTGCAACTGCCTCAGCGAACTATTTCGCCGGGTTTTCCAGGTACGCGGCGTTGACGAGCTTCGCCAGTGCCTTGTAGCCCTTGATCGTCGGGTGGATGTCACCCTTGCCTTCGGAGCCGCCCGGGTCGTTCGGGTTGCACATTTCGGTGTACTTGCAGATTGCTTCTTTCTCCTTCGGAGCGCTCGCTTTTTTGCCCGGGATCGAGGCCGAGCCGGCGTTGAACACCGGGAATGGGTTCGCGAACGTCACGTTCGGGAAGTTTTTCACGACGTTCGCTTCAACCGCGGCGTTCGTACCTGCCTGCAGCGCGTCGCTGCCGGGAAGGATGAACGTGTCGGGGTTGTAGAAGCCGAGCAGCACGATCGGGCCGGTGTAGCCAGCTTCGTCGATCACTTTGATGATCGTCACCAGGTTGTTGATGATGTGCGGCACCGTCACTTTTTCTGAGGTTTCGGTGATGCACGTGATCACGGCGACCGACGGCGAGCTGCCGTATTTGCTTTTACCGGTCGTGCCGTATTCGACGGCGACTTCGTCTTCGCACTGCTTGATCGCCGCGAGCTCGTCGTTCGAGCCGATGTTCAGCGTGATCGCCTTGACGGGGCTGTTCGTGCCTTTGACCGTGCTTACGGCCTCCTCGAGCTGGGAGATTTCTTTCCCGCCCTGCACGTAGCCGCCGTTGTGCAGCGGCAGGTGCGTGTGGAACGTGTAGGCACACGGGTGGTAGTCGCCGAGACCCTGGTAACCGCCGGCCGGGAACTGTTCTTTCGGGTTACCTTCGATTTCCGAGTAGGACTCGGTCGATTCTTTGCCGCCGACTTCCGGGTTTTCACCGATCAGGCCGTTCGACGTCTCGCCGGGGCAAGCGTCGTTGACGAGCCGGATGCTCTTGCCGACCTCGCTCGTCTTCTTCAGGTCTTTGGCGAAGTCGTTCGCGACGCCTTCTTCGAAGAACGAAGGCGACTCGGCTGCTTTGTGGTTGGCGAAGCGTTCCGCGGTGTACCCGAACGAGATCGAGTCACCGAGGGCCAGATAGGTGGTGGTGGCAGGCTCTGATTCGGCCTGCGCGGAAACGGGCGCGAACACGATCGCCGAAAGCACGAGCGCAAGCGCAATACAGCACCCGAGCAGGCCTCTCCGCGGACGGCGCGACGAGCCATTCATGGCTGACATCTCACATCCTCCTCGTACGGGGCCCGTCGGCACAGATCCGTAACGAGCGCAGCCCCCTCTATGGAATTATCCCTCTGTCGATTCCCAGGCGCTAGCCGGGGAAGCTGCCGAGGATAGCCACGGGCAGTTCAGGTGTCAAGCGGGGTTTATCGCGATGAGCACGGTCGTTCCCCCGCGTCCGACTGCCTCTCCTGCTCCTCCGACGAAGCGTTTTGCCCTCCCCGCGCCGACGGTCGCGTCCGCCGCCCGTGCGACCTTTGTCAGTCGATGAGCATCTTGCTGCTGATCCTCGGACTCGCCGTCGGCGCCGCCTGCGCGCTGGCCTTCGCGCGCCCGAATCGCCAGCGCATGCGCGACGAGCTGAAGTCGATCTCGGCCGACGTGCTCGCGCAGACGGGCGACTCGCTGGCCCAGCGCCTCGCCGATCAGCGCCAGATCGAGCAGGAGCGCGCGAGCGGCGAGATGGCCACGCGCGCACGCGAATTCCGCGGGCTCGTCGAGCCGGTGCAGGAGAAGCTCGGGCGGATGGAGAGCGAGATCTCGCGGCTCGAGCGCGAGCGCCGCCAGGCGCACGGCGAGCTCGCGCAGATGGTCAGGACGCTCGGCGACGGCGTCGGCACGCTGCGCCAGGAGACGGGCAACCTCGTCACCGCGCTGCGCCGGCCGGCGACGCGCGGCTCGTGGGGCGAGATCCAGTTGCGCAACGCCGTCGAGATGGCCGGGATGCTCTCGCACTGCGACTTCCTCGAGCAGCGCACGATCCGCACGGACGGTGGCGCTTTGCGCCCGGACATGCTCGTGCGCCTGCCCGGCGGCAAGCTGATCGTCGTCGACGCGAAGGTGCCGCTCGACGCGTACCTCTCGGCGCTCGAGGCCGACGAGGAGGACGAGCGCGAGCTGCACGTCGCGCGCCACGCCAGGCAGACGCGCGAGCACATCGCGAAACTCGCCGCGAAGGGCTACCACGGTCAGCTCGACGGAACGCCGGAGTTCGTCGTCATGTTCGTCCCCTCCGACGGCATCTACCAGGCGGCGCTCAGCGCCGATCCGGCGCTGATCGAATACGGCGTGCAGCAGCAGATCCTGATCGCCACGCCGACGACGCTGATCGGCCTGCTCTGGGCCGCGCACCACGGGTGGCGCGAAGAGCGCATCGCCGAGTCCGCGCGCGAGATCGCCGATTCGGCGCGCGAGCTGCATCGCCGGCTCGGGCGCTTCGTCGAACCGCTCGCGAAGGTCGGGCGCCAGCTCGACTCGGCGATCACCGCCTACAACGAGGCCGTCGGCTCGTTCGACGCGCGCGTCGTGCCGCAGGTGCGCAAGATCGAGGAAGCCGGTGCAGCTTCAGACCGTGAAGTGCAGACGCCGCCGGCCGTCGAGACGACGGCGCGCGCGGTCACCGCGCGTCTGGCGCCAGAGCCGCAGGAGCCGCTCAGCGACCGCTCTGCGGCCGAGCTGCCGGAGCCGCTTGCGGATCGCGCGACGGCGGCTGATGCGCCGCAGACGCTGCAGGCGCTCGAGCTGGCACCGCCTGGGCGGATCTCCGCCGGCGCACGCCCAGCCCGACGATCAGCGTGAGCGCGATCGGCACCGTCGCGGGCAGCTCGTCGACGAGGAAGAACAGCAGGTCGAAGCAGAGCGCGAAGGCCGCGCTCAGCGCGGCGATCCGCGTCTGATCCCGCCGTCCGGCGGCGAGCGCGAGCAGGCCGCCGAGCGCGGCGGCGATGAACAGGTCGCCGTAGCCCATCACCGCCGAGCCGAGCATCGCGCTCTGCAGCCGCGGCAGGCCGGCAGGCGGGTGGGCGGCGTTGAGCGCGTTGTTCGGGTGCTGCAGCAGATCGCCGATCACGAGCGCCGCGTCGGCGAGCGCCATCGCGACGATCCCGCCGGCGAGCCAGCGCGGCGGCGTGACGATCGCCAGCAGCACGCCGAGCGCCACGCAGCTGAGCGCCGAGAGCACGAGCGCCGCCGCCTCGCCGCCGAGCGCGCCGCGATCGGCCCACGCCAGCGCGAACAGCGCCGGAACGAGCAGCGCGCGCGCCGGGCGCGCGCCGGGCGTCAGCCAGCCGAGCGCGAGCGCTGCGAGCACGGGTACGGCGAACAGCGCCAGGTAGGTCAAGCCCTGCGCACTCGCGTGTTCGGCGATCGCGGCGACAAGCACGAAGCCGATCACCGAAAGCGGCGGGATCGCGGCCCAGCGCCTGTCGCGCAGGCGCTGCAAACCAGGCACGTCGGGCGCCGTCGGGAGCGCGACGATCGCGCCTTGCGCGAGCGAGAGCAGGCCGATCGACAGCCAGAACGGGAGCACCTGCCCAAGATAAGCGCTCGGCGACGCCTCGATGCGACGTTCATGCCGCCGGCTGGCCGGTGCGATAGAAGAGGAGCGTGTCCGCCCGCCGCCCCCTGCCGCCGGAGCTCGAGGCGCAGCGTTCCGCAAAGACGCGGCGCTACCAGCTCGGGGCGCTGCTCGCCACGATCGCGGGCGTCGCCGTCGTGCTGGTCTCGATCCTCGCGAGCGGCAGCACCTCGGACCTGCGACCGGGCAAGCCCGTGCCCGGGGCGAGCAAGGTGCTGCGCCTCTACGCGAGCATCCCGCAGCGCGGCATCGAGCTCGGCGATCCGCACGCGCCCGTCACGCTCGTCGAGCTCGGCGATCTGCAGTGCCCGTCCTGCGCGCAGTTCTCGACCGAAGCGCTGCCGCAGATCGTCAGCCGCTACGTACGCCCGGGCAAGGTGCTGCTCGTCTTCCGCGCGCTCGATCTGATCGGCAAGGACTCGCTGCTCGCGGCGCGGATGGCGCTCGCCGTCGGCGAGCAGAACCGACTGTTCGAGTTCAACGCGCTGATGTACGCCAACCAGGGGCTCGAGAACAGCGGCTACGTCACGGGCTCCTACCTGCGCGCGCTCGCCGGCGCGGTCCCGCACGTCGACGTCAGCCGCGCGCTGGCCGCGCGCGGCTCGGCGTCCGTTCGCGCGCAGCTCGGCGAAGCGAAGCAACTCGGCCTGCGCCTGCACATCGCCGGCACGCCCTCGTTCCTGCTCTATCGCACAGGCGAAGCGCCACGGCGCTTCAAGCCGGACGGGCTCGACGCGGGCTCGTTCACGGTCGCGCTGCAGCGGCTGCTCGGGGAAGCGAGCCCGTGAGCTGGCACACGAGCAGGCCGGGCCCGTCGCGCGGCGGCGTACCATCCACCAGACGATGAGCACCGCAGACGCGCCCGCCGCGCAAGCGCCGCCGATCCTGCATCTCTCGACGGTCGTCGGCAGCCCGCTGCGCGACGCCGACGGCGAGCGCCTCGGCAAGGTCGAGGACCTGATCGTGCGCCTCGGCGGTGTCGGCTACCCGCCGATCACCGGCTTCCTCGTCTCGGTCGCCGGCAAAACGTCCTACGTCGGCGTCGAGCGCGTCTCGGACATCGGCGCGCAAGGCATCGAGCTGCGCAAGGCGAAGCTCGACCTGCGCCGCTTCGAGCGCCGCGCCGAGGAGGTGCTGCTCAAGCGCGACCTGCTCGACCGCCAGCTGATCAACGTCGAGGGCGCGCGGCTCGTGCGCGCGAACGAGATCGAGCTCGCGCTCGTCGCCGGCTCGTGGCGCGTCGTCGGCGTCGACACGGGTCCGCGCGGCGGCCTGCGCAGGCTGCTGCCGAAGGGGCTCGGCGCACACATCGCGACAGGCGAGTTCCTCGATTGGGCCGGCGTCGAGCCGTTCGTCGGGCACGTGCCGACGGTGCGCCTGCGCGTTCCGCACCCGAAGCTCGCGAAGCTGCATCCGGCGCAGATCGCCGACCTCGTCGAGGCGGCCTCGCGCAGCGAGGGCGAGGAGATCATCCAGGCCGTCGGCGACGATGACCGCGAGCTCGAGGCGGACGTCTTCGAGGAGCTCGACGACCACCACCAGCAGGAGTTCCTCGAGGACCGCCCCGACGAGCAGGTCGCGCAGATCCTCTCGCGGATGGCGCCCGACGACGCGGCCGACATCGTCGGCGAGCTCGACGAGGAGCGCCGCGAGCCGGTGCTCGCGCTGCTGCCCGTCAGCCACCGCATCAAGGTCCGCGCGCTGCTCGGATACGAGCCCGACGAGGCCGGCGGGTTGATGAGCCCCGAGTTCGTCCTGCTGCGCGGCAGCACCTCGGCGGGCGACGCGCTGGCGGCCGTCCGACGCAGCGAGATCGCGCCGGAGCTGCTGACGACGGTGTTCGTCAACTCCAGCGAGGGGGCGCTCGAAGGGAGCGTTCCAGTCACGGCGCTCGTCCGTGCGGAGCCGAGCGAGCGGCTCGAGTCGTTCGTCAAGCACGAGACGCCTTGCCTGAAGCCGGATGCCTCCTTCGAGGAGGTCGCGCGGCAGATGGCCGACTACAACTTGACCTCGATTCCGGTCGCCGACGAGCACCGGATGGTCGGCGTCGTGACCGTCGATGACGTGCTCGAGGCGATGCTTCCGCGCGGCTGGCGCCGGCGCTTCGGGCTGCTCGGCGAGGACTGAATAGACTGGCGCCGATGAGCGCTTCCGTCGGACAGTTCGATGGCGGTCCGAGTACCGCCCGTCATGCGTCGTATCCGGTCGGCCACCCGTGGCCGACCGCGTCTGCCTGCCCGGCTTAGCTCCCGCCGCGCGCGGCTATTTGCCCTGCTAGGCCTGCTCGGGCCGGGCCTGATCGCGGCCAACGCCGGCAACGACGCGGGCGGGATCGCGACGTACTCCTCCGTCGGCGCAAAGTACGGCTACGGCCTGCTGTGGACGATCGTGCTGATCACGATCTCGCTCGCGATCGTGCAGATGCTGGCCGCGCGGATGGGTGTCGTCACGGGCAAGGGCCTCGCCGAGCTCGTGCGCGAGGAGTATGGGATTCGCTGGTCGGTGTTCGCGACGAGCGCCGTCGTCGTCGCGTGCCTCGGCATCTGCATCTCCGATTTCGTCGGGATCGGCGCGGCGCTCGGCCTGGCGGGGATCCCCGTGCAGGTCTCCGTGCCGATCGCGGCGGTCGGGATCTGGCTGATCATCGTCCGCGGGTCCTACCGCTCGGCCGAGCGCGTGTTCATCTGGCTGACGATCCCGTTCTTCGCCTACCCCGTCGCGGCGATCCTCGCGCACCCGCACTGGGGCGCCGTCGGCGAAGCGATCGCCGTGCCGAAGATCCACCTCAACTCCGAGTACCTGCTGCTGCTGATCGCGACGGCCGGCACGACGATCACGCCGTACATGCAGCTCTACCTGCAGTCGGCCGTCGTCGAGCGCGGCGTGCGCGTCGACGAGCTCAAGCGCGAGCAGCGCGAGGCCGTCGCCGGCTCGATCTTCGCCAACCTCGTCGCCGGCTTCATCATCATCGCGACCGGCGCGACGCTCTACACGCACGGCATCCACAACATCTCCTCGGCAGCCGATGCGGCGCGCGCGCTGAACCCGTTCGCGGGGCAGTACGCGGAGGTCCTGTTCGGCATCGGCCTGCTCGGCGCGAGCCTGCTCGCCGCGGCGATCCTGCCGATCGCGACCGCATACGTCGTCTCGGAGTCGCTCGGCTACGAGAAGGGCGTCGGGCGCCGGCGCGAGGAGGCGCCCGTGTTCGTAAACATCATCACCGCGATGATCGCGATCAGCGCGCTCGTCGCGATCGTCCCAGGCGTGCCCGTGATCTCGCTGCTGATCGGCGTGCAGGTCGTCAACGGCCTGCTGCTGCCGATCAACCTGTTCTTCATCTGGCGTCTGTCGCGCTCGCGCTCGCTGATGGGCGAGCAGCGCAGCCGCGGCGCGCTGGACGGCGCGGCCGCGGTCACGGTCGCCGTCACCTCGGCGCTGTCGCTCGGCCTCGTCGTGATCACGCTCGCCGGGATCTAGCCACGGCGCGCGCCGCGAAGGAGCGTCAGGGCGCGGGGATGCTCGCGCGATCGCCCTCGACGAGCAGTGCCGCGCCGATCGCGCCGCCGAGGTCGCCAAGCGCCGCGACGTGCACGTCTGGAGGCCGGAAGTCGGCGAACAGGTGCGGCAGCATCTCTTCGGCGATCCGCTTCGCGAAGGGCTCGCCGAGACGCACGCCGAGGCCGCCGCCGATGATCACGCACTCGACGTCGAGCACGTTGCACGCCGAGGCGACACCTGCGCCGAGCGCGCGCAGCGCGCGCTCGATCATCGCCGTCGCGAGCTTGTCTTCGTGCTCGAGCGCGCGCGACCAGATGCCGCTCGTCAGGCGCGTGCGGTTGCGCTCCTTCATCAGCTTGAACAGGTCCGTCTTCTCGCCCTTCTCGACGAGCTTCGCCGCGTGCGCTTCCATCGCCGAGCGTCCGGCGTAGGCCTCCATGCAGCCGCGCCGCCCGCACGTGCACCGCGCGCCGTCGAGCTCGACGACGATATGACCGATCTCCGCGGCGGCGCCGCGGCCGACCCAGGGCTTGCCGTCGAGCACGATCCCGCCGCCGACACCGGTGCCCCAGAAGACGCCGAGCAGCGAGTCGTATGGCCTGCCGGCCCCGAGCGCGAACTCGGCGTCGGTCGCGACCTGCACGTCGTTGCCGAGCCTGACCTCGGTCCCGAGCGCATCCGAGAGCGTCGCGGCGAGCGGGAAGCTGCCTTCCCAGTCGGGCAGGTTGCGCGCGCTCGTCACATCGCCGCCGTCGATCGTGCCAGGTGAGCCAACGCCGATTCCGGCGAGCGAAGCCGGCTCGACGCGGGCCTGCTCGGCGGCCTCGCGCAGCGCCGCCTCCATCTCCGCGGCGACGTCCTTCGGGCCGCCGCTCGTCGGCGTCGGGCGCCGCGCCGAGCCGAGCACCTCGTGATCGTCGTCGACGATCACGGTCTGGATCTTCGTGCCGCCGAGGTCGATGCCGCCGTGGGTCGCCATCGCGGCGGATCATCGCAGACGCACCCGGCGTCAACCGCCGCCTCTCGGCGTTCGGGCGAGCGCCGCGTAGGAATCGTCTGCGCCTCCCTTTAGCCGCGCTTGAGTCTTTCTTCGGTGCGTCTTACAGCCGCGTCTGAGCATCGTCGTAGGTCATGAGAGCACGCAGCGGAGCACCCTGGATCGTCTATGCGCTCGGCGCGCTGCTGGCCGGCGCGATCGCCGCCGCGGTGCTGCTCGTCGGACCGGCCTCGGGCCAGCGCTCGACGCAGACGCGAATCGTCACGGCACAGCGGGGCGTCGTCCAGTCGACGGTCTCGGGCAGCGGCAACGTCGCCGCCGCCAGCGAACTGGACCTCGGCTTCAAGACGAGCGGCACGGTGAGCAGCATCGACATCGCCCAGGGACAGCGCGTGACGCAAGGTCAGCTGCTCGCGACGCTCGACCCGCAGAGCGCCGAAGTCACGCTCGAAGCGGCGAAGGCGAGCCTGCAGTCGGCCGAAGCCGACCTCGCGCGCGAGGAAGAAACCGACGGCGAATCCTCGAGCCAGAGCCCGAGCGGCTCCTCGGGCTCGGGCGCATCGGGCACGAGTGCGACGAGCGCTTCGACGGCGTCTGTTGCGCATGCGCGCACTGCTGCTGCGGGCGCGACGCCGGCGACGAGCGTCCCTGCCACCACGACGCCGACTACGCCGAGCACGACCGCGCCGGCGGTGAGCACGCCGACGACCACGACCGAAACGCCGGCGTCGGCCGGCAGCGGCGAGTCGAGCGGCCCAAGCAACCGGTCAAGCACCACGCAAGCGACGAAAGGCAAGAGCACGAAGACCGGCACGAGCGGCTCCTCCTCAGGCTCCTCGAGCTCCTCCTCGACAGCCGCAGCACAAGAAGGCAAAGCCGCATCGGGGCCCTCCACGTCGAGCTCCTCGAGTACGAGCATCAGCACGGCCACGCGCGAAGCCAACATCGCCTCGGCCAAAGCGGCTGTGCGCAGCGATCGGCTGACGGTCAAGAGCGACGAAGAGGCAGTCGCCGACACGCGCCTGATCGCACCCGAGAGCGGCACGATCGTCTCACTCGGCGGTGAAGTCGGCGAAACGGTCTCCGGCGGCGGCACGAGCAGAGCATCGAGCAGCAGCGAAAGCTCCTCGAGCAGCGGCTCCTCGGCCGGGACCGGCGGTGCGGCGGCCGGTGCGACCGGCTCGAGCAGCGCCTCTTCCTCGTCGAGCTCCTCGAGCTCGTCGTTCGCGGTGCTCAGCGATCTCAGCTCGATGAAGCTCGTCGTCGCGCTGAGCGAGTCGGAAGTCGGCAGCGTCAAAGCCGGCCAGCCGGCGACGGTGACCGTCGAAGCGCTGAAAAGCGCAAAGCTCGCCGCGCACGTGAGCGAAGTCGCGGCGCTGTCGAGCAGCAGCAGCGGCGTCGTCAGCTACGACGTGACGTTCACGCTCGATCAACTGCAGAGCGGCCTGAAAGCGGGCATGAGCGCGACGGCCGAAGTCGTCGTCGAGCAGGCAGAAGGCGTCAACGTGCCGACGAGCGCGATCACGGGCGGCTCGGTCACGGTGCTCAACGGCAGCAAGCAGGAACGCCGCTCGGTCGTGACGGGCCTTGCCGGCGACAGCTCGACGTTGATCCGCAGCGGGCTGAAGGCCGGCGAACGCGTCGTGCTGCCGCTCGCGAGCACGAGCGCCACGAGCAGCCTCACCTCGCGGCTCGCCGGCAGCGGCGCGACGAGCGGCGGGCTCGGCGCGGCCGGCGGCCTGTCCGGCGCCGGCGGCGGCGCGCCCGGCGGGGGCTTCGCGCGCGGCGCGGGCGGCTTCGGCGGCGGCGGACCGGGCGGCTGAGATGGGCCGCGCGTCGCGTCAAGGCGGCGGCGGAGGCGGCCGCGTTCCCCGGCTGCGGCCGCTCGTCGCGCGCACGGCTGCCCGATCGCAGGAGCGGCTCGGCGGTGCGGATGCCGGCGAGGCCGCGGCGCAGCGCCCGGCGCCGCCGGTGATCCAGCTGCGCGAGGCGACGCGCACGTACGAGCTCGGCTCGATCAGGGTGCGCGCGCTGCGCGAGGTCACGTTGCGGATCGAGCGCGGTGACTTCATCGCGATCATGGGCAGCTCCGGCAGCGGCAAGAGCACGCTGATGAACATCCTCGGCTGCCTCGACTCGCCGACGGACGGGCGCTACCTGCTCGACGGCGTCGACGCGGCGCAGATGGACGAGGACGATCTCTCCGATCTGCGCAACCGCAAGATCGGCTTCGTCTTTCAGAGCTTCAACCTCGTCCCGCGCACGAGCGCGCTGGCGAATGTCGAACTGCCGCTCTCCTACGCCGGTCTGAAGGGGCCCGAGCGCCGCCGCCGCGCGGAGCGCGCGCTCGGGTCGGTCGGCATGTCGAACCGCATGCACCACCAGCCCTCGGAGCTCTCCGGCGGACAGCAGCAGCGTGTCGCGGTGGCGCGCGCGATCGTCACGAACCCGTCGCTGATCCTCGCCGACGAGCCGACGGGCAACCTCGACTCGCGCTCGACGACGGAGGTGCTGCGGATCTTCGCGCGCCTGAACGACGAACGGCGGACTGTCGTGCTGATCACGCACGAGCCGGACGTCGCCGAGCGGGCCAAGCGGATCGTCCGCCTCAGCGACGGGCAAATCGTCGAAGACCGACGCCTCGGCGCCGGCACGGCAGCCGGGGCGCACGCGTGATCGGGCGCGAGACGTTGCGGATCGCATGGGGCGGGATCGCCGCGAACAAGCTGCGCTCGGGCCTGACGATCCTCGGCATGACGATCGGCGTCGCCTCGGTGATCGTGCTGATCGCGGTCGGCAACGGTTCCTCGAAGGCCGTGCAATCGCGGATCCAGAGCCTCGGCACGAACGTGCTGATCGTGATGAGCGGCGGCGTTCGCGGCGGCGTTCGCGCGAGCAGCTCGGGAAGCGTCTCGCTGACGAAGGCCGACGCCGAAGCGCTCCAGAACCACGAGCTCGCGCCGGATGTGCAGAGCGCCTCGCCGGTCGTCAACGCCTCGAGCGTGAAACTCGTCTTCGGCAGCTCGAGCTTCGAACCGTCGTCTGTGATCGGCACGACGCCGTCGTATCTGCCGGCGCACAGCTACAAGCTCAGCGAAGGCGCGTCGTTCTCGGCCGCGGACGTGCGCTCGCACAAGCGCGTCGCGGTGATCGGCCAGACGGTCGTCGAAGAGCTGTTCGCCGGCGAGAGCGCGGTCGGGCAGAACGTCAAGCTCGACGGGAGCAACTTCGAAGTCGTCGGCGTGCTCGCCGCGAAGGGATCGAACGGTGCCTCGAACCAGGACGACGTCGTGATGGCGCCGATCTCGACCGTGCAGGACGCGCTGACGGGCTTCGGCTCGATCGACTCGATCACGGTGCAGGCGAGATCGCAGTCCTCGCTGAACGCCGCCGAAGCGGAGGTGACGCAGACGCTCGAGGAACGCCACAAGATCAAGGCCACCTCCGAACCTGGCTTCGAGGTGCTCAACCAGGGCTCGCTGCTGGAAACGTCGAGCTCGACGAGCAGCGTCTTCACGACGCTGCTCGGCGAGGTTGCGGCGATCTCGCTGCTCGTCGGCGGGATCGGCGTGATGAACATCATGCTCGTCAGCGTCACCGAGCGCACGCGCGAGATCGGCATCCGCAAGGCGATCGGCGCACGGCGCAGCGACATCCTCACGCAGTTCCTGACCGAGGCCGTGCTCGTCTCGTTGATCGGCGGGATCGCAGGCGTGCTCGTCGGCGTGATCGGCAGCCAGTTCCCGATCGCCGGCGTGCACCCGGAGATCGCGACGTACTCGATCTTCCTCGCCTTCGGCGCCGCGGCGCTCTCGGGCCTGTTCTTCGGGACCTACCCAGCAGCACGCGCGGCCTCGCTCAGACCGATCGAGGCACTGCGCTTTGAGTGACACACCTTCCCCCACCGAGGAGCATCCGATGCCAGAGCAGCAACCGATCAACGACGAGCCGGCGGCCGTCGGCGACGCCTTCGAGCAGCCGAGCCGCCAGCTCACAGACTCGGGCGACGCGGCCGAGCGCGATGCGTGGCTCGAGCAGGCCGAGGAGCTGCCGCCACGCCCGCGCCGGCGCGTGCTCGCGCCGCTCCCGCTCGCGCTGCTCGCGGCGCTCGCGATCGCCTGCGGCTTCATCGCCGGAGTGCTCGTCGAGAAGGGTCAGAGCGGCGGCTCGACCGCGGCGGCGGGCGCCGGCGGCGCGTTCGCGTCGCGTCTCGCCGCGCTGCGCGGCGGTACGGGCGGCGGTGGCGCCGGCTCGGCCCTTCCCTCAAGCTCGAGTACAGGCTCAGGTTCGGCGGCTGATGCCGCGGGTACGGGCTCCCCTGCCGGCTCTCGCGGTCTCGGCGCCGCCGGCGCCTCAGCAACAGTCGGTCAAGTTGCATATGCCAACAAAGGCACGCTTTACGTGACGACGAGCGAAGGCAACACGGTCAAGGTCACGGCGGCGTCCGGCGCGAGCGTGACGAAGACCGTCAAAGCAAGCATCAAAGCGATCCATCCCGGCGAAACGGTCATCGTCGCCGGCACGAGCTCGGCCAGCGGCGCCGTCTCGGCGAGCTCGATCCGCATCGGCAGCGTCGCGAGCGCGATCGGCGGCGGCTCGGGTCTTCTTGGAGGCGGCAGTACGGCCGGTGGCGCCTCCTCGGGCGCCGGCGCGGGCGGCAGTGCCGGCGGCGGAGAACCTCAGCTCTTCGGCAAGGGATAAGCGACGAGCTGCACGCGCGCTCGCGCCCATCCCACCTCTCGCGAACATCTAAAAAGGAGCCTGATGCCTCAGATCACCAGCAATCGACTAAGACCGGCGGCGGCGAGTGCGCTCTTGGTGCTGCTCACGGGCCTGCTGCTCGCGGCGTGCGGCGGCGGGTCCTCGTCGAAGAGCTCGCCCAGCGCGAGCACGACGGCAAAGGCCGCGAACGGCACCGGCAGTCAGTTCGGCGCCCGCGGGGCGGCGCTGCGCGCGTGTCTGCAGAAGAACGGCATCACGCTGCCGAAGGTCGAAGCCGGCCAGCGCAGGACGCCGGGAGCCGGCGGGCCGTTCGGTGCGGGCGGCGCAGGCGCGGCGGCGAAACTCCCGAGCGGGGTGACGCGCGCACAGTTTCAGGCCGCGTTGAAGAAGTGCGGCGGCGGGCAGTTCCGCGGTGGCAAAGGCTTTGCCGCCGCCGGCGCGCAGCGATTCGCCAAGTTCGCCGCGTGCATGCGCAAGAACGGCGTGAAGCTGCCGCAGCCGAACACGTCGGGCAAAGGTCCGATCTTCAACACGAAGGGCATCGACACGACGAGCGCCTCGTTCATGGCCGCCGACGCGAAGTGCGCCGGTGAACTCAGGCCGAGCGGCGGCGCGCAGCCAGGCGGCGAGGGAGCCCCGGGCGCCGGCGCGCAAGGCCCCCCAGGCGCGGTGCCGGGCGAAGCGCCTGGCGGCGCGCCGCCCGGCGAATAGCGCTTGGCGGATGCCCTGGCCGGGGCGACTCGCTCCCGGCCGGGGCTGTGCCCCGCCGGCTCTAGTTGCCTTTGGTGCTCTTGCCCTTGCGGTCGTTGACCGCCGAGCCACTGCGCTTCGCGGCAACCTTCGGCGCCGGAAGCGAGCCGATCCTGGCGACGAGCTGGTTCCACTGCGTCGTGCTCAGGTCGCTCGGCACGACGATCGGCACCGGTGCGCTCTTGCCCGCCCGCGCGGAATGCGCAGCGCCGGTCGCGGCCGGGGTCGCGGGCAGCTGGCCGGCCGCGGGGTGGAAGCCGACGTGGATGTGGTTCCAGTGTTCGGGCATCGCGAGCGTGTTCGGCGCGCCGGGGTACTTCATCAGGCTGATGATCTGGTGCGGCACGAATTCGCCCTGCAGCGTCAGCAGCGTGCGAATCGTCACGTCGGTGATCGAGCCCGCGCCCTGGTGACCGGCGATCGGGATGCCGTTGACCGCCGAGATGTCGACGGCGTCGCCGGTGTAGTGCTCGGAGACGAAGCCCGAGACGGTCATCTCCGAGTGTCCGCACTCCAGCGCGCTGACGGTCGGCTTCAAGTTGATCCGCGAGAGGTACTCGAGCACGGCGAGCACGCGCTTGTCGATCTTGCCCTTGGCGATGTCTTCGCGACCGCATTGGTAGATGTCGATGCCGGGATCGGAGAGCACCGTGCGCTGCAGTTCGTCCTGCGACATCAGGAAGACGCCGCTCGCGGTCGCCCCAAGCAGGTCGGCTTCGCCGTTGTTCACGCCTTGCGGGTGCAGCGCGACACCGAGCTGCTGCCAGTTCTCGAGGAACGGGCGCGGGTCTACCGTGCTCTGGTCGCCGCCGGGGCGGATCGCGAAGCGCAGATGCCCGTCGCGCGCGCCGCTCGGCGTGCGCACACGGCCGAGCACGGTGCCCTTGGAGACGATCGAGCCGGTGCGCAGCGGCAGCAGCCGCCCGGCACGGTTCGACCGCGATGCGCGCTTGCGCTTGTCGGTCGCCGAGGCGATCGCGTCGGGGTTGCCTGGATGGGCGAACAGCCGCACCTTGCCGCTCAGTGCAGGAGCCGGTTCGCTCGCTGACGACGCGGCGTCGTGCGCTTTCTTCGGCGTCTTGACGCTCAGCGTGACGGGCGCGTGATGTCCGGCGGTAGCCGGCAGCGTCGGCTTCGCTTCGGCCGCGCTCGCGGTACCCGTGAGCGGCGTCGCCGTCGCGGCGGCGTTCTTCGCTGTCGGCGCCTTCGGCTTGGGGTAGTGCGAGGCGATGCTGCCGAGGCCCGCGTAGGTGAAGACGTCGCCGTAGACGTCGCGCATGATCAGGTACTTGCCGAGCTTCTGCGAGTCGCCGAGCTTGACGATGCGGCCGTCCTGCGCAGCGACGATCTCGGCGTTCGGAGCGCTCATCAGGTCGACGAGCTGCAGCACGTTCGCGTGCTTCGCGGCCTTCGCGGAGCCTGCCGCGGCGGCGGACGGCGCCGGCGCGGCGGTCGAGCTGGGCGCGGCGGCGCCGTGCGTCGGCGCCGAGAGCTTCGCGGCCGACTCGCTCGCGACAGCCGCGGCGCCGGCGGTCGCGTTCGAGCCAGAGGCGGCCTTGGTCGGCGCCGGCGCAGTCGAGAGCGCGCCCCACGCGACCTGCTTGCCGGAGACCGGCAGGCGGCCGTCGGTCAGGCCGGTGAGCGTCGCGACGACGTTCTTCGGATAGCTCGAGATCAGCTTTGCGCGCAGCAGCACCGACTTGACGTATTCCTCGGAGTGGTTGTAAGCGAGAATCGCGCCGTGCAGATCGGTCGCGGCGCCGGCCGCACGCAGGTAGCGGGCGGCGGCGAAGATCGCGTCGACGGGGTTGTAAGGGTCGGCGTAGCCGGCGTCGAGCGCGTCGACACCGTATTGGATCCACGTCGCCGGCATGAACTGCATCCAGCCGACGGCGCCGGCCGTCGAGACGGACTGGTCGGTGCCGTAGTTCGTCTCGATTTCGTTGATCGCCGCGAGGATCTGCCACGGGACGCCGTACTGGACCGAAGCGGCTTGATAGATCGGCAGCAGGAAGAGCGGGATGCGGTAGAACGACAGCGCCTGCGCCGAGGCGGCTGAGCCGGCGAGCTCGGCGGCGAGCGCTTCCTCCTGCGCGGCGACCATCTGCGGCGCGACAGCAACGTTCGAGTTGGCCGGAGCCTGCGCCGTAGCCGGCTGCGTCGGCGTGACAGACGAGCTCGACGGCTTGGACGCTGTGACTTTCTGGCGGCGCTGCAGCACGACCGCGGGGCCTTTCGTCTTCGGCTTCGACGGTTCTTCGACTTCGATCCCGCCATGCCAGGCTTCGCCGGCCGGTGCCGGGGTCGGCGTCGTCGCGGGGCCGTTCGTAGCAGTCGTGGTCGGGGCCGGCGCGGGGGTGCTCGCAACCGGCGTCGAGCTCGTCGTCGTCGGCTGCGTGCTCGTCGTTTCCTCGCCGGCGCCTTGGCTAGGCGTGGTGGTCACGCTGCCTTCGGAGGAGCCGCTTGCGGCGGGTTCGGCGGCCAGCGCGGCGGGGATCGGCCCGAGCCCGGCGACGGTCAGGCCGCTGCCGGCGAGCGCTGAGAGCAGCGCGCGCCAAGCCCACCTGCGCCCTCCAGGGGCAGGCGTCATGCGTCGCTCTGGGTCATCTTGTGGTCGTCCCATGTTCGTTGTCGGCGTAGCTAGCCCACAAACGCGGGGTACGCCCAACGGAATTCATATCGGCAGGCAAGCACGAAGGCGTAAAGGATTCGTAATCGCGTCCACAATCCGTTGTCGGCGTTCCCCGCGCGTTTGCTGAGCGCGCACGCACCGTCGAAGCCTAAGCGTACCCCAGGAGAGAAACAGCAAAACGACTGCGACGACGCGCCCACGGGGCCTTCTTCGCGTACCCGAAGGCCGTTCCTGCGCTAATCTGCTCGCCGTGGAAACGGTTCTTTCCGTACTTCAGGTGATCATCTCGGTGATCGTCGTGTTCCTCGTGCTGATGCACTCGGGCAAGGACTCGGGCCTGTCCGGCGCATTCGGCGTCGGCAGCGGCACGGGCCCGCTCGGCGGCGGCTCGATGGTCGAGCGCAACCTGAACCGCTGGACGATCTTCTTCGCGGTGCTGTTCATCGTCAACGCGATCGTCCTGCTCAAGCGGCCCTGGGCCTGAGCCAAGCCCCAGGTCTGAGGCCGAGCTAACCCTCTAGCTCAGGCTTAGATATGCGGGTTTCGGTCCCTGCGCCGGGTCGCTCGTCATCGAGCGACTCAAGCCGGTCGAGCAGCTCGAGCGCCTCGGCTCGCAGCCCGCTGTCGATCGCGTCGTAGTCCTCGCGCGAGAGCTTCCCGGTGCGCAGGTCGAGCTCGGCGTCGCGAATCTCGCGGTACTTCGTCTCTCGCGCGGCCTCCAGCTCGGCCCGCTCGTAGCCGCCGCTCGCCGCGGCCTGCGGCGCTCGCTCGTCCGCGGACGGCGCGCCTGCGCTCCCGGTCTCTGCGCTGCGGGCGGCGCGCAGCGGGGCGCTGATCACGACGAAGACGACCGCCAGCAGCACGCCGGCGATGATCGCGATCAGGATCTCCACGCAGCGCCTCGCGCTCGCGCTGTGTCCGGCGGTGCCATCACACGAGCCTCAGGCGCGTGCCAAGCCGCGCGCGGTCCTCGCGCGCGAGCGCATTGCAACCCGCCGGCGCACTGCGCTCGGGGCCGGCCAGATCGCGATCAGACCACCGCCGAGCACGATCAGCCCACCGATCCATATCCACATGACAAGCGGCGAGACGATGAAGTGGAACTGTGCCGCCGGCGGGTGCTTGAGGTATTCGCGGGCGAGCACGCCGAGCGCGACGACGCCCTCGTCGGCCGGCAGCGTGCGGTTGCCGATCGAGACGATCCGCTGCAATGCCGGCGTCGAGATGTCCGGCGCGATCGCCGTCCAGACATCGCGCGTAACGCCGGCGCTCATGCTGATGTGGCTCACGGCCTGCCCGCCGATCAGATGCCCGACGGTGCCCTGAGCCGGTTCGCCGGAGTCGTAGAAGCCCTCGCTCGGGCTCAGCGTGGCGACGTGACGGCCGCCCTTGCTGACGTCGAGCACGGCGCCGATGTTGAGCGTCGAGCCCGTGTGCACGGCATCGTTCTTCGGCGTGATCGTCGCGGTCGGGCGCACGTAGCGCACGGTGTACTTGCCGACGTGCGTCGATCCGCCGACCGGCAGGCGCTGCTCGACGGCGTGCTGGAAGGACGACGAGGCGGCGACGCCGACGAACAGCACAGCGATCCCGAGATGTACGACATAGCCGCCGTAACGGCGGCGATTGCGCCGGACGAGCGCGAGGAGCGCGACGGGCAGCGCCTCGCCGGCCATCGCTCGCCGCGCGCGCGTGCCGCGGAAGAACTCCTGCGAGATGCTGCCGAGCACGAACGCCGCGCAGCAGAACATCGCGATCGCGAAGGCCTTGTGCGCGACGCCGACGGCGAGCAGCACGATCAGCGTCGTCAGCGCACTGAGCAGCGGAACGGCGAAGTTACGCCGCGCGTTGGCGAACGTCGCGCGCCGCCATGCGATCACCGGCCCGATGCCGCTGAGCAGCACGAGCAGCAGCGCGAGCGGCACCGTGTAGCGATCGAACCACGGCGGGCCGACCGATGCTTCGGTGCCCGTGAACGCCTCGGAGATCAGCGGGAAGTACGTGCCCCAGAAGATCACGAAGCAGAGCGCGACGAGCACGATGTTGTTGCCGAGGAAGATCGCCTCGCGCGAGAGCAGCGAGTCGAGGCGATGCTGCGATCGCAGCATCTCGCGGCGCGAGACGACGAGATAGATCGAGCCGGCGATCAGGACGCCGATCAGGGCGACGAACGGCACGCCGAGCGTCGCGCCGCCGAAGGCGTGGATCGAGTTGAGGATGCCGCTGCGCACGAGGAACGTGCCCATGATCGCGAGCGTGCCCGTCGCGAGCACGAGCGAGACGTTCCAGACCTTCAGCATCCCGCGTTTCTCCTGGATCATCAGCGAGTGCAGGAAGGCCGTGCCGGTCAGCCACGGCATCAGCGAGGCGTTCTCGACGGCGTCCCAGCCCCAGTAGCCGCCCCAGCCGAGCTCCGAGTAGGACCAGCGCGCACCGAGCAGGATGCCGATGCCGAGAAACAGCCACGCGGCGAACGCGAAGCGCCTGATCGCTTTGATCCAGTCGGCGTCGACGCGGCGCGCCAGCAGCGCCCCCATCCCGAACGCCAGCGGGATCGTGCACAGCGTGTAGCCGGAGTACAGCATCGGCGGGTGGATCATCATCGTCGGGAAGCGCAGCAGCGGATCGAGCCCGACGCCTTCGGCCGGCGCCGGGTTCGTCGTCGAGAACGGCGACGCGTAGAAGATCATCAGCGAGATGAAGAACGCGCCGAAGCCGAGCAGGATCGCGGTCGCGTACGCCGCGACGTCGCGCATCCGCCGGCGCACGAGGAACAGCGCGAGGCTCGACCACAGCGAGAGCAGCCACGCCCACAGCAGCAGCGAGCCTTCCTGCGATGACCACACGGCGGCCGCGCGGTAGAACGTCGGCGTCGTGCGGCTCGACGTGTCGGCGACCGTGTTGAACGCGAAGTCGTCGCGCAGGAACGCGATCTCGAGCACGCCGAAGGCGACCGTCAGGATGATCGCGAGCGCGTAGACAGAGCGCCGCCCGGAGTCGGAGAACTCGATCCTGCCGGTGCGCGCGCCGTAGATCGAGGCGCCGATGCCGTAGACGCAGACGAGCAGCGCCAGCGGCAGGCAGATGCGGCCGAGGTCGGCCACTTAGTAGTTCTGCTTCTCGCCCGCCGGAGCGGTCTTGTACTTGGACGGGCACTTCGTGATCAGCGAGTCGCGTTCGCCGACGTAGTGCCCGCCCTGCTTCTGAACGGTCACGATCACCTCGCGGCCTTCGCGGAACGGATCGGGCACGGTGCCGGTGTAGGCGATCGGTATCGCCGTGCCGCCGGCGCGGTCGGCGACGCTGAAGTCGAGGCCGTTGCCTTCGTGGCGCACGGAGCCGTGGACGACGGTCCCGGTGACCTGGTAGCTGCGCCCCGGCTGGGCTTGGCGGACGAGCTGCGTCGGGCTGAGCGCCGGGCTCGCCGCGCTGAAGCTCGTGTAGATCAGCGCACTGGCGAGCAGGACGGCCGCGCTCAGCGCGACGATCAGCCGCACCGTTCGCTTACGCGAGGGGTTCATCGCCACTCAGTATTCCAAACCCATTTGCCCGCCGTGCCACCGGCGCTCGGGCGCCGGGGACGCGGCGTGCAACGCCTGCGGCCGAGGAAATCCTCGCTGCAGGGCGAAACCTTTGTCAGTGGGAAGGGTCTTTTCACATAGAGCCATGCGAGCGAGCCTCCCCCACAGCCTGCGTGAGCGCAGGCGCACACGCGCCGAGCACCCGCGGCGCACGCCGCCGGCGCCGATGGCCGTCGCTCCCGTGAGCCTGCGCGGCGGCGACCCGGCGGTCGAGCGCGTTCGCAGCGCGGGTGGCCCGCTCGACGAAGCCGCGTACGTGTGCGAGTGCGGCTTCAGCTTCCGCGCGCCGGTCTCGACGACGGTCGCGTGTCCGCACTGCCGCACCCTGCAGGCCTGGTAGCCCTCCCACGCGCCCTTGCCGGGGTGTTTGGGGCGCCGCCGGTCGTGGACGGCTTGCGCCTGCCCCCGCCACCGTCTTTCCGCAGCCGGTTGCGCCCCTCGGCATAAATTGTCGAAATCCGGCTTGCATTTGCCGATATTGTCGATATACTTGATGAACAATGTTCGTTCTCGTACCTCCGGCCACCGCGTATGTCCCCCTCCGTACGGGTGGTTTGGCCGGCGTCGTCTCAGCGCCGGCCTGCGTGAGCGGACGATGTCGAGGCGCCTGAGGTTCCTCGTCTCCACGTCCGGAGCAGTCCGGGCGATCTCCCTCACGGCTGGACCGGGCCGAGGGCCCGGTCCAGCCGTCCCTCTTTCCCTCTGCATGCAAAGGAGCGAACGATGGCGAAGATCATCGTCAAGGCCGATGACCCGACGGGCGATGCGGTATTGCTCGAAGAGAGCGTCTCCGCGGTCCACCTGAGCACAGGCCACGCCGCCGGTCAGCTGATCGAGCGCCTCAACTGGGCACTCAGCGACGCCGAGGAGCTCGAGCGCGTCGAGGCCGACGCGCTCGCGGTCAGCTGACATCGCGGTCAGCCCGAGGCCGGGGCAAGCCGCCGCGCCACGAGCGGTTCCGGCACGGAGCAGCGGTCCGTGCCGGGCGGCTCGCGCGGTTCCTACTTGATGTGCATCCCCGAGATCGCGCGTGAGATCACGAGCTGCTGGATCTCTGCGGTGCCCTCGAAGATGTCGTAGATCTTCGCGTCGCGGTGCCAGCGCTCGACGGGGAACTCGCGCGTGTAGCCGTTGCCGCCGAGGATCTGGATCGCGCGCTCGGTCACCCACACGGCGACCTCGCCGGCCTTGAGCTTCGACATCGAGCCCTCCGCGTTCTCGAACGGGACCTGGTTGCGGCCCATCCACGACGCGCGCCAGACGAGCAGGCGGGCGGCGTCGATCTCGAGCTTCATCCGCGCGAGCGTGAAGGCGATCGACTGGTTCTCGATAATCTTGCGGCCGAACTGCTCGCGCTCCTTGGCGTAGTCGAGCGCGTACTCGTAAGCCGCACGCGCGATCCCGAGCGCCTGCGCGCCGACGGTCGGGCGCGACGCCTCGAACGTCTGCATCGCCGCCTGCGACTTGGCTTTCTTGCCCTCGCGCACGCGTGCGATGCGCTCGTCGAGCTTCTCCTTGCCGCCGAGCACGTAGCCGGCCGGGATGCGGCAGTCGTCGAGGAACACGTCGGCCGTGTGCGACGCGCGCAGACCGTGCTTGGAGACCTTCGAGCCTTGCGAGATGCCCTTCGCTTCGGACATCGGCACGATGAAGGCCGCGTGGCCTTTGGAGCCGAGCTCGCGGTCGACCGAGGCGATCACGACGTGGACGTCTGAGATGCCGCCGTTCGTCGCCCACGCCTTCTGGCCATTGAGCACCCACTCGTTCGTGGCCTCGTCGAACTTCGCCATCGTGCGCACGCCGGAGACGTCAGAGCCGGCATTCGGCTCCGACGCGCAGAACGCGGCGACCTTGACGTCGTCGACGGTGCCGAAGCAGCGCGGGATCCATTCGCCGATCTGCTCGCCGGAGCCCTGGCCGAAGATCGCGGCGACGGCGAGTGAGGTGCCCATGATCGACATGCCGATGCCGGCGTCGCCCCAGAACAGCTCCTCGTTGACGATCGGCAGGCCAAGGCCGGTCGGGTCGGCGAAGAACTGCGCGATCCCTTCGAAGCCGTAAAGGCCGATCTTCGCGGCCTCCTGGATGATCGGCCACGGCGTCTGCTCCTTCTCGTCCCACTCGGCCGCAGCCGGACGCATCACGTCCGCGGCGAAGCCATGGACCCAATCGCGGATGTCCTTCTGGTCCTGGCTCAGCGCGAGCGAGAACGTCACGTCCTGACCGGCCGCGCCGGAGATCGCCTCGACGGCGGCCTCGGCGGCGTCAGTCGTTGCGGGCGTGGCAGGGTCGGACGTTGCGGATGCTGACATCGGCGGATTCTCCTGGGGTAGACGTCGAGGAAGGGGATCTTCGTGGGGGCAGGCACTGCTCGAGGTCGGGAACTCCTCGAGCTCGACGCTGATTACCCGGCGCTATCGCGGGTCAAACCGGCGAGAAGACGCGGAACTCCCTACCACAGTCAAGGGCCCGAGGGTACACGTCACAAGGCGTGTCTCTAATTCAGAGCCAGAGGGCGACCGAAACTAGCTAATCCCGATCTTGTTTCTGGTATTCATCTCCCCTACGATCACGTATCTGGTTTCTTCGATTTCCTCAACTTTGTCAACCTTTTCGATGAAGAAAGTGACTATGAGAAAACAAACCCTTGCAGTCTTTCTGTTGCTCGCCGTCGCGGCGGTCGGCCTCAGCGCATGCGGCTCCTCGAGCAGCAGCGGCGGCGGATCGAGCAGCGATCTGACGCTCGTCGCGTACTCGACGCCACAGGCAGCCTTCGAAAAGCTGATCCCCGCGTTTCAAGCGACGCCGGAAGGCAAGGGCGTGAGCTTCAAGCAGTCATACGGTCCCTCCGGCGAACAGAGCCGCGCCGTCGCGAACGGCCTGCACGCGGACGTCGTCGACTTCTCGCTCGAACCCGACGTCGAACGGCTCGTCAAGGCCGGGCTCGTCGACGCGAGCTGGAACCAGAACGCGACGCACGGCTTCGTGACCGACTCCGTCGCGGTGATCATCGTGCGCAAGGGCAACCCGAAGCACATCAAAGACTGGGCCGACCTCGTCAAGCCCGGCGTGCAGGTCGTCACGCCGAACCCGTTCACTTCGGGCAGCGCGCGCTGGAACATCATGGCCGCGTACGGCGCGCAGATCAAGGAAGGCAAGACACCGGCGCAGGCCGAAACGTACTTGAAGGAACTGTTCAAGAACGTCGTCAGCCAGGACAGCTCGGCGCGCAACGCGCTGCAGACGTTCGTCTCCGGCCGCGGCGACGCGCTGATCGACTACGAGAACGAGGCGATCACCGACCAGCAGAAGGGCGAACCGGTCGAATACGTGATCCCGAAGGACACGATTCTGATCCAGAACCCGATCGCAGTCGTCGGCAAAGGCTCAGGCGCGGCGACGGCGCAGAAGTTCGTCAACTACCTGACCTCGACGGCCGGTCAGACGATCTGGGCGCAGCAGGGCTATCGCCCGGTCGTCTCAGGCGTCTCGGCGGCGAAGTTCCCGACTCCTCCAGGCCTGTTCACGATCGACACGCTCGGCGGCTGGAAGAAGGTGACGAAGGAATTCTTCGAACCCGAAACGGGGATCGTCACGAAGATCGAGCAGTCGCTGGGGGTCTCCACTGCCAAATAGCGGCGCATCGGTTGCCGTCAAGCGCATGCGCGCGCCCAGCTTGGGCGCGCGCGGCGGCAGCGTGCTCGGCAAGGGCCTGCTCGGTATCTACCTGTCGGTGCTCGTGCTGCTGCCCGTCGCGGCGCTGCTGGCGAAGTCGGGCACCGGCGGCTGGAGCCGCTTCTGGCGCGAGATCTCAAACCCCGAGGCCGTCGCGGCGATCAAGCTGACGCTGATCGTCTCGGCGATCGTCGTCGTGATCAACGCGTTCTTCGGGACGATCATCGCGTGGGTGCTCGTGCGCGACGAGTTCCGCGGCAAGAAAATCGTCAACGCCGTGATCGACCTGCCGTTCGCGCTGCCGACGATCGTCGCCGGCGTCGTGCTGCTCGCGCTCTACGGCAAAGGCAGCCCGGTCGGGATCGACGTCGCGTTCACGCGCACCGCGATTGGCCTGGCGCTGCTGTTCGTCACGCTGCCGTTCGTCGTGCGCTCGGTGCAGCCCGTGCTGCATGAGCTCGACGTCTCGATGGAGGAAGCCGCCGAGTCGCTTGGCGCCTCCCCACTGACGGTGCTGCGGCGGATCGTGCTGCCGAGCCTCACGCCGGCGATCATCTCGGGCGTCGCGCTCAGCTTCGCGCGCGCCGTCGGCGAGTTCGGCTCGCTCGTCTTGATCACGGGCAACCTGCCGTTCAAGACGGAGGTCGGCTCGGTCTACGTCTTCGGGCAGATCCAGAACGAAAACCTGCCCGCCGCGGCGGCTGTCTCGGTCGTGCTGCTGCTCGCGGCGCTCGTCGTGCTCGCGGCGCTGACGCTGCTTTCGCGCTGGAGATCGAAGCATGTCCTCTAGCGCGTCCGGCTCGCTCGCACTCTCGCCTGCTTCTGCCGGCCACGCGGCACCGCGGCGCGGCGGCTCAAGCCCAGAGCGGGCCGTGCGCGCACGCAAGTACGGAGTGCGCACGATCGCGCTCGGCTACCTCGCGCTGCTGCTGCTCGCGCCCGTCGCGATGATCTTCTACCGCACGTTCGAACACGGCCTGACGCCGGTGTGGAACGCGATCCAAGAACCGAACGCGCAGCACGCCTTCTGGCTGTCGCTCGAGATCGTCGCGATCTCGGTGCCGCTGAACACCGTATTCGGGATCGGCATGGCGCTGCTGCTCGAGCGCGGCCGCTTTAAGGGCAAGTGGCTGCTCGGTCTGCTGATCGACCTGCCGTTCGCGATCTCGCCGGTCGTGATCGGGCTCGCGCTCGTGCTCGCCTACGGCAAAACAGGCTGGCTCGGCGACTGGCTCGCCGAAAACGGGATCCAGGTGATCTTCTCGGTGCCGGGCATGGTGCTCGCGACGGCGATCGTCTCGCTGCCGTTCGTCGCGCGCGAGACGATCCCGGTGCTGCGCGAGCTCGGCACCGATGCCGAGCAGGCCGCCTCGACGCTCGGCGCGAGCGTCTGGCAGACGTTCTGGCGGATCACGCTGCCGGGCATCCGCTGGGGCGTCGTCTACGGCGTCGTGCTGACGACCGCGCGCGCGCTCGGCGAGTTCGGCGCCGTCAGCATCGTCTCGGGACGGATCGAGGGAGAGACACAGACGCTGCCGCTGTTCGTGCAGGCGCGCTTTGAGAACTTCGACGTGACCGGCGCGTACACGGCGGCCGTCGTGCTGGCGCTGCTCGCCTTCGCGACGCTGATCCTGATGAACCTGCTGACGCGTCGCACGCGAGCGGATACCGTGGCCTGATGGCGATCGAGGCGCGCAACGTCAGCAAGCACTTCGGCGACTTCGCCGCGCTCGACGACGTCTCGGTGACGGTCGGCGACGGTGCGCTGATGGCGCTGCTCGGGCCGAGCGGCAGCGGCAAGTCGACGCTGCTGCGAATCATCGCCGGCCTCGAGAGTCCCGACACGGGCGAGGTCGTGATCGGCGAGGAGGCCGTCACGGACACGCCCGCGCGCGAGCGGGGTGTCGGCTTCGTCTTCCAGCACTACGCGCCGTTCAAGCACATGACGGTCTACAACAACGTCGCCTTCGGGCTTAGCGTGCGCAAGCGTCCGAAGGCCGAGATCGAGGCGCGCGTGAAGGAGCTGCTCGGGCTCGTGCGCCTGGACGGCCTCGCCCAGCGCTACCCCTCGCAGCTCTCCGGCGGCCAGTTGCAGCGGATGGCGCTTGCGCGCGCGCTCGCTGTGCAGCCGAAAGTGCTGCTGCTCGATGAGCCGTTCGGCGCGCTCGACGCGCAAGTGCGCGGCGAGTTGCGCGAGTGGCTGCGCCGGCTGCACGAGGAGATCCACGTGACGACGATCTTCGTCACGCACGACCAGGAGGAGGCGATGGAGGTCGCCGAGCAGATTGTCGTGATGAACGCCGGCAAAATCGAGCAGACCGGTTCGCCGCGCGAACTGTACGAGGCGCCGAGCAACGAGTTCGTGATGTCGTTCATCGGCCCCGTCAACCGCATCGGCGACGCGTTCGTGCGCCCGCACGACGTGCAGATCCTCGCCGAGGACGACGGCAGCGGGATCGAGGCGCTGATCAAGCGCGTCGTGCATCTCGGCTTCGAGGTCCGCGTCGAGCTGACGCTCCCCGACGGCCGCGAGATCTGGGCTCAGGTCACGCGCGACGAGGCGCAAGAGCTCGAACTGCACGAGGGACAGATCCTCACCGTCCGCCTCCCCCAGCCGCGAGTCTTCGCGGCTTAGCGCGTTTCCCAGGCCTCGTCGCCCTTGGTAAGGGTGATGACGTCTTTCGGCAGCTTCCCGCCCGCCACATCGGCGACGGTCACGTTCTCGAGCACTTTGCGCAGGTTCGAGCGCAGCGCGATCCAGACCTGCTGCAGCGACTCGGCCGAGCCGACGTACTCGATCTCCTCGGGGCGCTGACCGCGCACGCCGACGAGCGGGCCCTCGACGGCGCGGATGATCTGCGCGAGGTTGACCTGCTCGGGCGGCTGCGCCAGCCAGTAGCCGCCTTCGGGGCCGCGCTGGCTGCGCACGATCCCAGTCGAGCGCAACTGCGTGAGGATGTTCTCAAGGAACGACACCGGGATGCCCTGGGCCTGGGCTACGTCGTCGACCTTGCGCGGCGCGTCCTGCTTGCTGCCGGCGAGCTCGATGACGGCGCGCACGGCGTAATCGGCCTTCGCTGTTACGTGCATTCGATTGATTCTCCCCGAAACGGCGGCGGACGGCGTTACTCGTCCCTCAACGCAAGCGGGGCGGCCCATCGGACCGCCCCGCACGCGCCTGCAGCAGACTGCTCTCAGCTTTTTTCTTTTTTGGCTTTTTTGACCTTCGGCTTGTATTTGGCCGCCCACTTCGCGGCCGTTTCCTCGAGCGAGGCCGTCATCACGACCTTGCTTTCGCCGGCTTTCGCTGGCAGGCCCGTGTCGAGATCGACGATCGGATCGATGATCGCCGAGAGCGCACCGCCGCAACCGCTCACGCCGGGCACGGCGAAGTTGTTGTCGACGAGCGTGTTGTTCGGGATGTAGACGAGCCGTTTTTTGTCTTTGTATTCGATCGGGTTGCGGTGGCCTTCGAGCGGTTCGGCCGGCGCCGGCGGAGCCGTCTTGCCGACGGTCAGGTGCAGCACGACGGGTTCCGCGTCCGAGCCGATGTAGCAGTCTTCACCGAGCACTTCGTTGTCGAGTTTGATCTTCAGCGGCAGCGTCACGGCCGGGCCGACGGGGATCGCGAGGTTGGCGCGGTTGACTTCGATCGGGCCGGCCAGTTCTGCGGTGGCCGTGACTTCGCCGCCGAGCCCGCCGATGCCCGTCAGGCCACCCGGCACGGTCAGCGGGGTTTCGGACAGCGTCTTGCCGTCGGGCGGCGGGATCAGGGTCTGGCCGACATACGATTCGAGCGCCAAACCGCCCTGCAGTTTGATCACGGTCCCTTCGGGGATCGGCACGGCCTTGCTGCCGAGCTTGAATTCGCCGCCGGTCGTGTTCGAGACGATGCAGACTGCCGCGCTTTCGGTCGGGCAGTCGGCGAACGGCGCGAAGTCTTCCTTGACGACGGGTTCCTTGACGGCCGCCGCCGGCCCCGCGACCGCGAGCGCCGCGAGCACTGTGGCGATCGCCACGAGTGTCGTCACGCGCGCGCGCCCGCGCGGACGTGAAGCTGTCTGTCGAATGCTGTTCGAGACGTCGCTCATCTCACCATGCTCCTGACCCCTTTGACTCGATTACCCCAGCTCGATCGAACCGGCGCTTCGCCGCCGGAGCCGCCCCGTCCGGCCGGCTCCCGCTCCCTGGCACAACTCAGGACAGCCAGTACCCCGCTGACCACCCCTCGAAACGCAACTTTTTCACGAGCCATTCCAGACCGCGGCTGCGGTGGCACGCAAGCGCGCGTCCGCGTAGCGACGATGCGGCGCTTTAGCATCCGCTCATGAGCCCGCGCTGGAACTGGGACTTCGAGGACGAGCAGCGCACCGCGCGCAAGCGCACGCCTGTCCCCAAGCCGAGATCCCCGGCGGCGACGCCACCGGCCGCGGTCGACGACGGCGCGCGCTTTCGCCGCCGGCGGCTCGGCGCCGTGGCGGCGTTCGTCGTGCTCGTCGTCGTGCTGATCGTCGCGCTGTCGGGCTCGCACCACTCCGGCAGCGTCTCCTCTGCCGGCACGCGTCCAGCCGGCGCCGCCGCGATCCCAAGGAAACCGACGATCGACGAGCTGCAGCGCGACGAAAAAGGCGTCGACACGGTGCTCGCGTACACGCCGTTCGTCAAAGAAGGCGGAGCGCAGGGGCGCGACGTCGCGCTGACGTTCGACGACGGCCCGGGCCCTTACACGCCGGAAGTGCTGAACGTGCTCGAGCGCGAACACGCGCCGGCGACGTTCTTCGTGATCGGACAGGAGATCCACGACTTCGGCAGCTCGACCGAACGCGAGATCCACGACGGCTTCGTGATCGGCGACCACACCGAGAACCACCCGATGATGGCGCACCTCTCAGCGCACGACCAGCACGAACAGCTCTTCGAACAGGCAGCGCGGATCGAACTGCTCGGCGGGCACAAACCGCTGCTGTTCCGCCCGCCGTATGGGTCGTTCAACGCAACGACGTTCCACCTGCTGCACCAGATGCACATGCTGATGGTGCTGTGGTCAGTCGACACCGACGACTACGAGCTGCCCGGCGTCGAAGCGATCGTCAACCGCGTGATGGAAGGCGCGAAGCCGGGCGCGATCTTCCTGATGCACGACGCCGGCGGCGACCGCTCGGAGACCGTCGCGGCGCTGCCGCTGATCATCCACAAGCTGCGCGCGCGCGGCTTTCAGCTGGTCACAGTGCCGCGCCTGATGGCCGACGACCCGCCGCCGCACGGCCAGCCGCTGCCGACGAGCCTCGCCGGCGACTGAGCTGACGCGCGCAGGCGCTCGCGGCGCTCAGTTCGACGCGCACGTCTCGCACGCGCCGTGAATCACGATCTCGTGCTCGGAGACGCGCAGTGGCAGGCGCTCGCTGAGGCGGTGAATCGCGCGCTCGAGGCCGTCGTCGGTGAACGGCTGCAGGCGCCCGCACTGGTCGCAGACGAGGTGGTGGTGATGACCTGAGCCGTGCCGTACAGGCTCGTAGCGGACCATCCCCTGGCCGATCTCGACGCGCTGCACGAGGCCGATCTCCTCGAGCTCGTCCATCACGCGGTAGACGCTCGCGCGCGAGACCTCGCGCTTGCGCACGAGCAGCGCCTGCTCGATCTCGACGGCCGACAGCGCGCACGGCTGCTCGTCGAGCAGTTCGACGATCGCCCCGCGCGCGCCGCCGCGGCGATAGCCGGCGTCGCTCAGCGCGCTCGCGGCTCGCGCGGCCCAAGTCGACCCCTCCGATGGCATCGTGCTCACGCCTGAAAGTGTAGGAGCGCGTGCCGGTCCCGTGGCGCCCACGGCTCAGCGCCCCGTCGCCTCGTGCAGCGCGCGCGCGATGCCTTCGAGCTCGGCGACCTGCCACTGCTCGAAGCTGTCTGACGCAGGCGAGAGCGTCTCCGTGACCGTCGCGATCGGGATCTTCCGCTCGTGCGCGATCTCGTTGATCCGCTGCACGTCCGGCGTCACGTTCTGGCTGTTGAAGACCCATATTTTGATGAGGCGCTTGCGCGCCTGCGTGTCGGTTCGCTGCTTGTCCTCGGCCGAGACGTCCGTACCCTCGGCGATCGCCTTCGCGAAGCTGTACGGCGTGATCAGCTTCAGCCCGAGGTCTTCGCCGAGCGGGCGGAAGATGCTCTCGCTGTAGCCGACCGGCGTGCCGGCGTACTTCGCGCGGATCTCCTCGCGCAGCGCGTCGTAGCGCGCCAAGTCACGCGTCAGGAAGAGGCGCTTGCGTTGCGCGAAGTACGTCGCCGCGTTCGGCTCGAGCGCGGCGTAGTCGGCAGCGATGCGCGCGACGACGCGCGCGACGGTCGCGGGCGAGTACCACTGGTGCGGGTTATCGCCTTCGTGCAGGTTCAGCAGCTTCCCGACGTCGAGCACGAGGCGCCCGCTCAGCGGGCTCGCGGCAAGCAGCTTCGGTGCCCAGTTGTCATATCCGATGCCGTTGACGATCGCGAGCTGCGCGCCGGCGAGCGCGCGCGCGTCCTGCGCGTTCGGTTCGTAGCTGTGCGGGTCCGTGCCGGGGTTGACGATGATGCTCGTCACGTTCGCCTTCGAGCCGGCGAGCTGCGCGGCGATGCTGCCCCAGAAGTTCTCTGCGGCGACGACCTGAAAACGCCCGCCGGGCGCGCGCGAGGGCGCGGGTCCGGAGCTGTCGCAGCCGGCGAGCATCAGCGCAAGTGCCGCGAGCACTGCCGCCGCCGACGTCCCGAGCGAGACAGGAGCCAAGCGCCGACGTAGCTTGCGTTGAGCCATGTCGCGACCCTAACATATTCAAGACTCAATCTCATAAAAGAAGTAGTCTCATCGAGTTGCCGTCGACTCACCCTCTAGCGCCGGATCAGCGATCATCGCTCGCGCGATGGAGCTAGAGGACCTACGCAGGCGCCGCGAGCAACGCCGCCGCGCGCTGCGACGGCGCCGGCTGCGAGCGGGCCTCGCGGCGATCGCGCTCGCCGTCGTCGCGCTCGCGGTCGTGCTGCTGCTCGGCTCCGGCGGCGCGAGCAAGCCCACGCGCGCGACCACTGCTCCACCCCACGTGGCACGAGCCAAGGGTCGCTCCAGCAGCGGCGTGCCGCGGACGAGCGGCGGCGGCGTCGCGACGGGCCGCCCCGGCACGCAGGCCGTGCCGATCCTGATGTACCACGTCATCGCGCCGCCACCCGCCGGCGCGCCGTTCCCCGGCCTGTACGTCGATCCCGAAGAATTCGCGGCGCAGATGAAAGCGCTCGAGCGCGCCGGCTGGACCGCTGTGACGCTCGACGAGCTCGCCGCTTACTGGCGTCGCGGGATCTCGCTGCCGCACGGCAAACCGATCGTCGTCAGCTTCGACAACGGCTACCAGTCGCAGTACACGCGCGCGCTGCCGATCCTGCGCAAGCTCGGCTGGGTCGGCGACGAGAACATCCAGCTCACCGGCCTGCCGCCGTCGCAGGGCGGGCTCGGCGACGACGAGATCCGCGGTCTCGTCGCGGCCGGCTGGGAGCTCGACACACAGGGCATCAGCCACGCCGACCTGATCGCGCTCGACTCGCAGCAGCTGCACGAACAGGTCGCGAGTTCGCGCGCGACGATCCAGCGCCGCTTCCACGTCCCCGTCAATTGGTTCTGCTACCCGTCGGGGCACTACGACGCGACCGTGATCGCCGCCGTCAAGGCCGCCGGCTACAAAGGCTCGACGACTGTCGTGCCGGGCTGGGCAGCGCCCGGCGAAGACCCCTACCGGCTGCACCGCCTGCGCGTGCTCGGGCGCACCTCCCCCGCGGCGCTGCTCGCGCTGATCGCCGCGACACGAGCCGATCCGCCCGCGCCGGCGTCCTACAACGGCACGTAAGGCCACGCTCGCCGCAATCCACCTATTCGTTGGATCGGTTTTCGATAATGTCGAGTGACTTTGTCAGGTACGCAGCTGGCGTCCGCCGCAATCGAGGGACAGGGCTGGAAGCAAGTCGGTGAGCTCGCGCTCGCGTTCCTGCTCTCTTCGCTGATCGGCCTCGAGCGCGAGTGGCGTCAGAAGTCGGCCGGCTTGCGCACGCACACGCTCGTCGGCGTCGGTGCAGCGCTGTTCGTGCTGATCAGCAAGTACGGATTCGGCGACGTGCTGAGCGACGGACGCGTGATCCTCGATCCTTCGCGTGTCGCCGCCGGAGTCGTCTCCGGCATCGGCTTCATCGGCGGCGGGCTGATCTTCGTCCGCGGCGACATCGTTCGCGGACTGACGACTGCGGCGATCGTCTGGATGACGGCCGCGATCGGAATGGCCTGCGGCGCCGGCCTCGTCCTGCTCGCGCTCGCCGTCAGCGCTGCGCATTTCATAATCGTCTTCTGCTACCCGGCGATCGCCACGCGACTCCCTCCGTCTCGCTACCTCGGTTTCGGCCTGCGCGTCGTCTACGAGGACGGGCGCGGCATTCTGCGCCAGATCATCACGCAGAGCACCGAGCTCGGACTGGCTATTCATCGCGTCGCGACTCGGCCGATCGAGAGCGGGCGCGCCGCCGGCGTCCCGGCCGTCGCCGTCACGTTCGAGGTCCGCGGTAAGCACGTTCTCGAGGAGCTGACGCTCGCGCTCGACCAGATCGACGGAGTGCTCGGCGTCGAGACGACCGACTTCGCCGACGACGGCGGCTAGGCCCTCCTACCAACGCGGCGCACCGGCGCGCAGCGCTCAGCCGACCGCCGAGCGCGCCTGGCGCTCTCTGACCACGCGCCGCGCCGCACGCTGACGCCTCTGCTGCTCGTAGAAGCCGCTCAGCAGCACGTTCGGCGTCACTTTCATGCCGTCACACAGAGCGAGGACGTCGGACAGTCGCGGCTCGCGACGGCCCTGCTCCAGCGTTGCCACGTCGGTGACGTCGAAGCGCCGCTCGAACTCCTCTTGCGACAGCCCGCGCCGGCTGCGCAGCGTCTGCAAGCGCTCGCCGAACGCAAGCGCGAGATCCTTCCCTTCGCCCGGCCCTTGGCCCTTGTCCCCAGCCATTGTCGAACCCCCTAGCGAGATTTTGCGCTCGATTACAAGTCCTCTCGCAGCAGGCGGCTCCGGGCGTTCGAGGGAGCGCCCAGAGCCGTTCCTGCCGCCAGCTTGCGACGACGGCGCGTCGCTCCACCCTCTCCGCCCGGCACGCGTGGATCGTGGGCGAGTCGCAGCACTTGCCGGCGGATGTGGAGTCTCGGCCATCGTCCTCATGATCGCCGAGACATCGCGATTAAATAAGCCAGAGGGTCGAAGGTTCTACATAGTGCATGAGAGTGGGAAACACGCCATATTCATAACCCGCATACTCAAATAGTCTGTTGTACATGGAGCTGCGCGCGATCGGGCATGCACGATCCCAGCCGCCGCAATCGCAGGTTCAGTGGGGGCTGCTCGCGCTCGTCATCGAACGGCCGAGCTACGGGTACGAGCTCGCGACCCGTTTCGAGCGGGCCTACGGAGACGCGCTGCGCCTCAGCAGCACTTCGTACGCCTACACGGCACTGCAGGCGCTCGAGGAGCACGGCCTAGTCGAAGAAGTCGCCGGCACCGGAGGAGGGCGCCAGCCAAAGCCGATCTACCGCGCCACGAACGCGGGCGTCGCGGCATTGCAAGAGCAGTTGATCTCCGAGGTCAGCGGCGATCGTCGGCGATCGCGCGTGTCCGCGCGCAAGCTTGCCGCGTTCGCGCATGAACCAGAGGCCGCACTTGCGCTGATCGCCGGGATTCGCGAAGCATGCCTGCTGGAGGCGGTGCAGTCGCTCGACGCGAGCTCGCAGACGAGCGCCGATGCGGATCCCGCAGGCCACCTCGCGGCCCGCCTCGCCGCCGAGGAAGGCCGCCTCGCGGTCGACGCGAAGCTCAGGTGGCTCGACTTCGCCGCCCGCGAGCTGCAGGCACGGATCGAGCGGCGACCGGCGTGATGAGTCTGCTCGCGCTAGAGCACGTCGCCAAGCGCCACCACAGCGGCGTCGAAGATCGCGTCGCGATTCGCGACGTCTCGTTCGAGATCGAGCAGGCCGAGCTCGTCGCGGTCTGGGGTCGGCGGCGCTCAGGGCGCTCGACGCTGCTGCGCGTAGCGGCCGGGCTCGAGCGGCCCGACTCGGGGTCGGTTCGCCTCGAAGGTCGTGACGTGTACCGACGAGGCGCGACCGGGACAGAGACGATCGCCTACTGCCGCACGAGCTTCGCTCCGGCCGAGGGCGAGCTGATCGTCGATCAGCTGATGCTCGGCCAGCTCTCGCGCGGCGTAGCGGCGCCTGCCGCGCGCGAGCACGCTCGCGAAGCGCTCAGACGCGTCGATGCCGAGCACTTGCTCGCTCTCAGGCCCGGCGATCTCGATCCGGCCGAGCGCGTGCGCGTCGCGCTCGCACGAGCGATCGTGCGCCGGCCTCGACTGCTCGTGATCGACGAGCCGACAATCGGCGTCGACCTGCTGGCTCGCGACGGCATCCTCTCGCTGCTGCGCTCGCTCGCCGACGACGGCGTCGCCGTCCTGACGAGCACCAGCGACGCCGCAGGGCTCGAAAACGCCGACCGCGCGCTGACGCTGAGCGACGGCGAGCTGACGGGGTCGGCCGCACCGGATCGGGCGGCCGTGATCCCGCTCCGCCGCGCGAGCAGCCTGTAGCCCGGGCACCCGTTGAGCATGAGCAGATCTGGGCCATCGGCGGCGGCCTAGCGGCGATGCGAGCGCTCGAGCTAGACGGGGTCGTCAAGCACTACGCCGGATCGGGCGAGCAGATACACGCGATCGACGGCGTGAGCATGCGAGTCGATCCAGGCGAACTCGTCGCACTGACGGGGCCGAGCGGCTCCGGCAAGAGCACGCTGCTCCTGCTGATCGGCGGGCTGCTCTTCCCCGACGCCGGGACGATCCGCTTCGACGGACGCGATCTGTCGCTGCTCAGCGAGGCGGCTCGCTCGGCCTACCTGCAGCAGGACGTCGGCTTCGTCTACCAGAGCTTCCCGCTGATGCCGAGGGTGAAGGTCGTCGAGAACGCAGCCGTGAAGCTGCTGCTCGGCGGGGTCGGGATGCGCGAGGCGCAGAAACGCGTGATCCCGTGGCTCGAGCGCGTCGGGCTCGGCGAGCGGCTCGACCACACGCCAGAGCAGCTTTCCGGCGGCGAGCGTCAGCGCGTCGCGATCGCGCGGGCACTCGCCGGCGAGCCGCGGCTCGTGCTCGCCGACGAGCCGACCGGCAACCTCGACAGCTCGCGCAGCCGCGAGATCGTCGACCTGCTGCGCACCGTCGCACACGAGCGAGGGACGATGGTCGTGCTCGTCACGCACGACCGCGAGGCGGCGACAGCGGCCGACCGAACCTGCTCGCTGCGCGACGGCCGCCTCGAGCTGGCCGCGCCAACCCCGGACGGCGTCGCGAGCGGCCACGCCGCAGCGCCGCTTGGGCCGGTCCGATGAGCTCGCCGTCCTCGCGGCGGCCGAGCCGGTTCCTGCGGCCGTACGCGATGGCGTACCTGTACCGCGCGCGGCTGCGCGTCAACGCCGCACAGGAGCTGATGGCAGCGATCGGCGTTGCGATCGCGGTCGCGTTGCTGTTCTCGACGCTCGTCGCCAGCTCCAGCATCTCGAGCTCTTCCGAGGAAGTCGTGCGCGCCGTGATCGGTCCGGCCGATCTGCAGGTGCGCTCGCGCTCCAGTGACGGCTTCGACGAAGGCCTGCTGAGGACGATCAAACGCCTGCCCGGCGTCGAGCAGGCGGCTCCGCTGCTCGAGCAGACCGCGACGATCTCCGGCCCGCGCGGACGCAGCGTGACCGTCGACGTCGCCGGCACCGATCCGACGCTCGCGATCATGAACGGCCTCGCGCACTCGCTGCCGATCTCCGCGCTGACTTCCGGCACGATCGGCCTGAGCAGGACGACCGCAAACGAGCTCGGGCTGCCGTCCGATCCGAGCCAAGCGACATCGGTCGACGTTCGCCTTCGCGGCTCGCGCTTTCGCCTGAAAGTCTCCGCCGTGCTCGGACCGGAAGCGTTCGGCGCGCTGTCGGGCGCTCGCGTCGCCGTGATGCCGACGACGCAGCTTCAGGAACTGGCCGGCCTGCCGCGGCGCATCTCGCGCATCCTCGTCGAGTCGAGCCGGGGCTCGGAGGCGAAAGTCAGATCGGCGCTGCGGCGGCTGGCAGGCGAGCGGCTCGTCGTCGCCTCCGCCGATCAGGACTTGCACCTGCTGAAGCAGACGCTGGTGCCGAGCAACCAGGCCAGCGCGCTGTTCGCGGCGATCAGCGCGCTGCTCGGCTTCCTCTTCGCCTTCAACGCGATGCTGCTGACGGTGCCCGAGCGGCGCCAGGTCATCGCGGGGCTGCGAATCGAGGGTACGCGGCGCTCGGCGATCGCGCAGATGGTCGTCTTTCAGGCCCTGTGCCTGGGAATCGGCGCGTCGCTCGTCGGCTTGCTCGCCGGCTACGGGCTCTCGAGAGGAGTGTTCCACCAATCCCCCGGATACCTGGCGCAGGCGTTCACGCTCGGGACGGGCACGGTCGTCGGATCGGCGCCGCTCGCGCTCGCTTTCGCGGGCGGCACGCTGGCGACGCTGCTCGCCTCGCTGCTGCCGCTTCTCGACCTCAGGCCCGGTCACGCGTTCAACGCCGTCTACGAAGAGTCCGGCACCGGCGGCAACCTGCTGACGCGCAACGTCCAGCGCGGACTGCTCGCGCTCGCGCTCGGCCTGCTCGCCGGCGCGACGCTGCTGTTCTCGCTGGCGCCCTCCACGACGATCGTCGCGTGCGTGCTGCTCGCGCTCGCGACGATCTCGGCCGTGCCGGTCGTCTTCGCCGGCGTTCTCGCCTCCGCCAAGGCGCTTGCGAGCAGGCGCGAGGGAATGACCCTGCTGCCGCTCGCGCTCGTCTCGCTGCGCTCGACGACGTTGCGCTCGCTGGCGCTCGCCGCCACAGGCGCGCTCGCGCTGTTCGGGAGCATCGCGCTCGGCGGCGCTCGCAACGACCTGCTCCGTGGGATCGCGCACTACACCTCGAACTACGTCGCGAGCGCGGACATCTGGCTCGTCAACCCGCACGACAACCAGGCAGTCAACGACTTCGCCCCGGGAAAAGATGTGGCCGAGATTGCCCGCATCCCCGGCGTCCACCAGGTGCAGAGCTTTCAGGGAAGCTTCCTCGACGTCGGCGACCGGCGGGTCTGGGTGATCGCCTGGCCCGCGGGCACGCCTGCAAGCCTGCTCGAGGATCAGATCGTCCACGGGAACCTGAGCGAAGCCGCCGCGCGCGTTCGCACGAGCGGCTGGATAACCGTCTCGCAGGAGATCGCCGCGAGACGCCACGTCGGCGTCGGCGGCTCGCTGAGCATTCCGACCCCAAGCGGAAACCGCTCGTTCCGGATCGCCGCAACGACGACGAACTTCGGCTGGAGCCCTGGAGCGATCGTCCTCGACGGCTCCGACTACAGCGGCCTGTGGCACACGACAGCGCCTTCGGCGCTCGGCGTCGAGGTCGCGCCCGGCGCGCGCATCCCCGACGTGCGCCGGGCGATCGAGCGCTCGCTGGGGCCATCGAGCGGGCTCGAAGTGCTCACGGCTCGCGAACGCGCCGCGAGCATCAACGACTCGGCCAACGAAGGGCTCGGGCAGCTGGGTGACATCGCAACGCTACTGCTGCTTGCCGCCGTTCTGGCGATGCTCGCGGCGCTCGGCTCGAGCATCTGGCAGCGGCGCGTCTCGCTGGCGGCGCTGCGCCTGGAAGGTGCCGCACCGTCGCGGCTGCGACGACTCCTGCTCGTCGAAGTGCTGTTGATGCTGTCGGCTGGATGCGTGACCGGCGCGCTCGCCGGTATCTACGGCGAGTTCGTGATCGACGCGTATCTCAGGCACGTGACGGGCTTCCCCGTCGCCGGCGGAGTCGTCGGGCGGCGCCCGCTCGAGATCTTCCTGATCGTCGTCCTCTCGGTCCTGCTCGTAGCGGTCCTGCCGGGGTGGGCCGCCTCGCGGGTATCCCCCGGCCTGGCGCTGGAGGAATAGGTGCAGTCCTCGAGCGCGAACCCGAGCATCGCCGTACCGAGCGCTTTCGCGCAGGCACGCACGGGTTTGAGCGAGACAGCGCTGACGATCCGCGCCGCTACAGCGCTCGTCGGCGCGAACGTTCGCTATTGGACCCAAATCGCTCCGCAGGTTCGCCGCGAGCTTCGGCGCTGGAGCGGGCAAGCGAGCGCGATCCCCGATCCGCGCCTGCGAGCGATCGCGACGGAGAAGCTGCGCGCAGAGCACTTCAACGCCCAGGTTGCGGCGACGCTCGCCGCGACGGTGCCTCGCGGCCACCGCAGCCGCGCCGTGGAGGCAATCGTCGCGCTCGAGGTGCTCTACGACTACCTCGATGGGCTGACAGAGGCGCCCGCGATCGACCCGCTGCGCGACCGCGCGCAGGCTTACCGTCCGTTCACTGCGATCTTCGACGTCGATCTGCCGGCGACCGACGCCGGCGAGGACGACCCGTACGCAACCGACGGTGGTTACGTGCGCGCGCTCTCCTCGGCGGTGAAATCCGCGATCGCGGCGCTTCCATCGAGCTCGGCCGTGGCGAGCGCGGGCAGGCGCGCAGCCGAGCGTTGCGCAGCCGCTCAAGTACGCGTCCACGCCACCACGCAGCTCGGCGCCGGTCAGCTCGAGCAGTGGGCACGCGAGCGCTCCGCGGTCGAGCAGGGTCGCGACTGGCGCGAGTACCTCGCCGGCGCCGTCGCCTCCGTGCTCTCCGTGCACGCACTGATCGCCGCCGCCGGCGATGACGCGGTCGGCGGAGATCAGGCGCACGCGATCGACGCCGCTTACCTGTCGATCAGCGCGCTGAGCACGCTGCTCGACAGCCTGATCGACCACGAGCGCGACGTGCACGCAGGCGATCCTTGGCTGGTTCGCCTGTACGGCGATCCGAGCGCGCTTGGCGCGGCGCTCCCGGACATCGCCGAGCGAGCCGTCGAGCAGGTCCGCCTGCTTCCCAAAGACGCGCACCACGTGATGACGCTGTCGGGCGTCGTCGCCTACTACAGCTCCGCGCGGGAGGCGCGGCGCGGCGCGGCGCGGCGCTCCGTGCTCGATCTGCACCGCGCGCTTCGCCCGATCATCCTCCCGACGCTTGCCGTGATGCATGCCTGGCGTCTCGCGAAGAGCGCTCGGAGCAGCCGCGCCGGACACCCGCAGCCGTGAGCGCTCCGACGAGCATCGAGGCCGGCCCACGGACTGCCCTGCCGCGATACGTAGCGATGATCGCCGACGGAAACCGGCGATGGGCGCGTGCCCGCGGATTGCCCCCGGGCGCAGGCTACGACGCCGGTGCCGACACGCTGCGAGCACGGATCGAGGACGCCGCCGGCCTCGGCGTGCGCGAGCTGACGATTTACTCGTTCTCGACCGAGAACTGGTCGCGCCCGCAGTCCGAGGTCGCGGACTTGATCGAGATGCTCGCGCGCCGCATCGCCAGCGAGACGCCCGGCCTGCACGAGCAGGGCGCGCGCATGCGCTTCATCGGCCGGCAAGCCGATGTCCCGGCCGTGCTCACCGAGCAGATCGGTTGGGCCGAAGCGCTGACATCGGAGAACCGCCGCCTGACCGTCTTCGTAGCGTTCAACTACGGCGGCAGGTCAGAGATAATCGACGCGGCCGCGAGGTTCACGGGTGGAGGCGAGGCAGAGTTCCGCGCGTGTCTCTATGCGCCGGAGATGCATGATCCCGACCTCGTGATCCGCACGGGCGGCGAGCGACGGCTGTCCAACTACCTGCTCTGGCAGGCCGCCTACTCGGAGCTTGTGTTCTGCGACGAGCTCTGGCCCGACTTCACGCGCGAGTCGCTCGAGCGGTGCGCAGAGGAGTTCTGCACCAGAACGCGGCGGTTCGGTGCCCGCTGAACCACGACAGCCCGATCGAGCAAGGCTATATCGTTCAACCGAGTCGATTGCAGACCTTCGCTGGACATATCGGGCAGCGGCGGCGGGCCGTGGGGCTGGCGGCACGGGCAGTCGCGCTCGCAGCGCTCGTCGCGACGCTCGCACCGCAGGCGGGGCTCGCGAGCGGCCCGCACGCACGCTCGTCGCGGACGCTCAACGCGACCGATACGGCGCACCTCAGATACAACCCGAAGTACAGCGAAGGAGCGACGCTGATCGAGGAAGGCTCAGCGACCGGCAGCCTGCCCGGGAAGATGCACGCACGGCTGAAGATCGAAGGAACCTTCAGCGGGACGTTCGCGCTCGCGACGAGCAGCGGCACGCTCAAGGGACACGGCGTCGCGAAGCCAAGCGGCAGCGGCCGCTACGAAAGCTTTCGCGGCTCGCTCGTCGTGACGGGCGGCACGGGACGATTCGTCCACGCACATGGCACAGCGGGCCTCTATGGGACCTTCGACCGCGTCAAGTACCAGGTCACGGTGCAGACCACCGGCAGCATCTCTTACTGAGCGAGCGGCGCGCGCTCCGGCTTATCGCGCGGCTGCTCTGCAGCGTCTCGATCGCCTTGTTAAGCGCCTTCGGACTCGCCGGCAGCGCCGGCGCGAGCCAGTCGGTCAAGCTCACCGCGACGCTGTCCCCGGAGCGGCTCGGACGAGGCACGACGGTCGGCTTCGCGTTCGAGATCAGCGGACCGTCGAATCGGGTCCCGGCTCCGCTCGTCGGCGTCGAACTCAGCTACCCGAGCAACCTCGGCTTCGCACTCAGCGGCCTTGGTCTCGCGACGTGCCAGCCGGCGACGCTCGCCGAGCTCGGGCCGAAGGGGTGCCCGCCGAACTCGCACATGGGCATCGGCTCTGCAGTGGGCCAGCTCGCGGCCGAAGGCACGACCGTCCCCGAGCAGGCCCAAGTCGCGATCGTCCGCGGCCCTACACGTGAAGGCCACCTCGCGCTGCTGTTCTACGTCAACGGCTCCGAACCGGTGCGAGCACAGCTCGTCTTCCCCGGGCTGCTCGTTCCCGCGAGCCCCCCGTTCGGAGGCACCGTCAGCCTCGCCGTCCCGCTGATCCCGAGCTGGCCCGAAGGTCCGAACGTCGCGCTCGTGCAGTTGCGATCGACGCTCGGCCCCGAGCACCTGACCTATTACCACGAAGTCAGCGGCAAGATGCTTCCGTACAAGCCGCAGGGCATCCTGCTCCCGCGGCTGTGTCCGCGCGGCGGCTTCGCCTTCGGGGCAGCGTTCGCCTTCGCCGATGGCTCGAGGGCGCGTGCGAGCTCGATCGTGCCGTGTCCGAGGAGGGCGCGCTAGGGTCGCGGAAGTCGCCCGCGGCCTCTGCGATGATACGGCGAAATTGCTGCCGAACGAGCTGTGAGGACGGCTCGGAGCGGTGGCCTTCGACGCGACGCCCGGCGGCACTCCGGTGCTTTGCACGGCGGTTGACACGGGCGGCGCGGTCCCACACACGATTCCGGGGGGAACGATGCAAAGAATCAGCATCATCGCGAAGATCGCGATCTGCAGCGTCCTCGTTTACGGGCTGGCGGCAGGATCGGCCGAGGCCAAAAAAACGGCACTGCATCTGACTGCGGGCGAACACTCGCTCGTCGCGGGCGACTTCTTCGAACTCGAAGGCTCTCAGGTGACGTACGAAAGCACCAGCGGCAACTTGACTTGTAAAACGGCCGTCTACAGCGGGCTGATCGGCGCAGACCAGACCAACAACGAAAAGACGGACAAGATCGAAGTCAAGGAATCGCGCGGGACCTATAACGGTGGAGGCCTATGCGAAGGAAGCCTGCCGCTGGGAGGCGAAATTCGTCAGTACTGGATTGGGGGGCTCCCACTCGGTCAGCTCTCACTGTCGACCACCGGCAAGGCCGAATTCAAGGCGTCGGGCGAAGCCAAGATCAAGCTCTTCGGCACCCTCGCCAACGCTTATTGCTATTACGGCTTCAAGAAACTCAAAGGCACGATCGCCTTCGAAGAATCGGGTCCTTTCACCGTCTCGTTCGTGCAGCAGAAGATGAAACTGAAGGAACACGACGCCGTCTGCCCGAAGACGATGTTGGTGAGTACGACGTTCTCGTCGTGGTACGACCCCACGCCGTCGACGAACGAAGGACACGCCAACATTCGCATCTACGGAGACGTGTTCTAGGAGCGAGTTCTGCCGGGGCTCGAGACGAGCCCCGGCAGTCGTGAGCACGGTGTCGGCTGCGCGCTAGGAAAGCGGCGAGCGGGTCTCGAACCCGCGACCTCGAGCTTGGGAAGCTCGCGCTCTACCAACTGAGCTATCGCCGCGCCCGGCAGATGGTACGCGACCGGGCTCTAGTCTTGGAGGCCGTGAAACGCCGCTTGCTGCCGATTCTCGCCTCGCTCGCGGGCGCATGCCTGGTCGGGCTGCTGATCTACGGCGTCTCGGCGCAGTCGGCGAGCCGCACGCTCGACGATCGCGTCGCGCGCGGCGAACGTCCGCGGGCTCCGGAGGCGACGCGCACGCTGCCGCTGCTCACGGGCCGCGGCGTCGGCTCGCTCGCGGCCTACCGCGGCAAGGTCGTCGTGCTCAACTTCTGGGCTTCGTGGTGCGAACCGTGCCAGGTCGAGGCGCCGCTGCTGCAGCGAGCGCAGAGCAAGCTCCTGCAAGACGGCGGCACGGTGCTCGGCGTGACGTACCTCGACGCCTCCCCGGACTCGCAAAGCTTTGTGCGCCACTATCACCTGACGTATCCGAACTTGCGCGACAACAGCGGCTCGTTCGCGCACTCCTACGGCACGAACCAGCTGCCTGAGAGCTTCGTGATCGACCGCGACGGCCACGTCGCGGCGATCTCGCGCGGCGAGATCGACCAGGCTTTCCTCGACCGCGCGATCGCACTCGCGGGGCGCTCGTGAGCAGCGTCGCACACACGTCCGTCGCCCGGCGGGCAGTCGCGCTGCTGGCATGCGGCGCGCTGCTCGTCTGCTCCGTGCCCGCACTGCCGGCCGCGGCCGAGGCCGCGATCGCGGCGAAGCCGCGCACGACGCTGCCCGTGATCGAACGCCAGGTGATGTGCGTGACGTGCAAAATCCCGCTCAACGTCGCGCAGTCGCCGCAGGCCGACCGCGAGCGCGCGTTCATCCAGGGCCTGATCGACCAAGGCCAGAGCGAAGACCAGATTAAGGACGCGCTCGTCGGCCAGTATGGGCGCTCGGCGCTCGCGCTGCCGAGCGACCACGGCTTCGACATCGCCGCCTACCTAGTCCCGCTCGCGGCCTTTCTCGCACTCGTCACGGCGCTCGTCGTGCTGCTTCCGAAATGGCGCCGCTATGCGCGCGCACAAGCTGCGCGCGCGCCCGCCAAGCAGCCGCTCAGCGCGACCGACGCGGCGCGGCTCGACGCCGACCTGTCGCGCTTCGACTGAGCTTCTCACGGGCCCTCCGGCAACGTGCGAGCCTGCGCCCGCAGCGACGAGCCACGACGTGGAGCGCTCGCTACATCTCCTGCGGAGCGCTGACGCCGAGCAGGTCGAGACAGCGCGCGATCGTCTGCCGGCTCGCGACGCACAGCGCGATCCGCTGAGACTCGGCGCTCGCCGGCTCGGCGCCGACGACGCGGCAGTCGCGGTAGAACGCCGTGAATCCCTGCGCGAGCTCGAGCGCGTAGGCCGCGATCCGGTGCGGCGCGCGGCGCGCCGACGCCGTCGACAGCTCGCCGGGGAAGTCGAGCAGCAGCTTGATCAACGCGCGCTCGGAAGCGTGCAGCTCGGCCTCGCCGCCGCTGTCCGACGCGCCCTCCGCCCCACTCGCCGCCTCGCCGGCGGCGCCGCTCGAGACCTGCGCCACGGCGCTCTCGACGCGCTCCGTGCCTGCCTTCGCGAGCACGGAGACGATCCGCGCGTGCGCGTATTGCACGTAGTAGACAGGGTTCTCGCTCGACTGCGTGCGTGCGAGGTCGAGGTCGAGGTCGACAGTCGTGTCGTGCGAGCGCGCGAGCAGGTACCAGCGCGCCGCGTCGACGCCGATCTCCGCGACGAGCTCGTCGAGCGTGACGAACTCGCCGGCGCGCTTGGACATCTGAGCGCGCTCGCCCGAGCGCACGAGGTGCACGAGCTGCATGATCAGCAGCTTGAGCTCATCCGGATCGCCGCCGAGCGCCTCATACGCGGCCTTCATCCGCAGCACGTAGCCGTGATGGTCGGCGCCCCACACGTCGATCTGACGCTCGAAGCCGCGCTCGCGCTTGTCTTGGTGGTAGGCGATGTCCGACGCGAAGTAAGTGTGCTCGCCGTTGGAGCGGATCAGCACGCGGTCCTTGTCGTCGCCGAACTCGCTCGTGCGCAGCCACAGCGCGCCGTCGCTCGTGTACGTGTGGCCGAGCTGCTCGAGCAGCGACAGCGCGTGCGCGACCGGCGTCGGATCGCCGGCGTGCAGCGTGCTCTCGTACGTCCAGTGGTCGAAGTCCTTGACGTTGAACCCCGCCAGCGACGCCCGGATCGCGTCGATCATCAGCGCGACCGCGGCACGCCCGACGACGGCCTCCTCGGCGGTGGCGGCCTCGGGGATGCGCGCAGCCAGCTCGCCGATGTACTCGCCCTGATATCCGCCCTCTGGGAGATCCTCACCGCGGGCGAGCTGCTGCACGGAGGCACCGAAGAGGTGGATCTGCGAGCCGGCGTCGTTGACGTAGAACTCGCGCGCGACCTGCTCGCCGCGAAATTCGAGCATCCGCGCGAGCGCGTCGCCGTAGGCGGCGTTGCGCGCGTGGCCGACGTGCATCGGCCCAGTCGGGTTGGCCGAGACGAATTCGACGAGCACTTGTTCACCGCCCGCGCTCGCGGGCGCGCCGAAGCGCTCGCCTGCCGCGAGCACGCCGGCCAGCGCACCGGAGAGCCAGCCGTCGGCGACAAACAGGTTGACGAAGCCCGGGCCGGCGACCTCGAAGCGCGTCAGCGCTCGTCCGAGCGCACGCTGCAACTCCTCGCCCAGTCGCTCGGCGACCTCGCGCGGCGAGGCGCGCAGCCGCGGCGCGAGCAGCAGTGCGGCGTTCGTCGAGTAGTCGCCGAAGTCGGCTCGCGGCGGGCGCTCGAGCGTGATTCCGCCCCGCTCGGTGGGCGTTCCCGGCTTGGCGTCCGAGCCTTGTGGGCTCCCAGCGAGCGTCTGCACCGCTTCGAGCAGGACCGCGCGCAGCCCCTCCTGCGAGCAGGCCTCTACTGGGCCGGAGGACCCGTTCGCGGGCGGTTCTTGGCTTGTGGAGGGCTCTGTCATGGGTTCCCGCTCGGCGGTTGCGATACTAGCTGCGTGAACGATCAAGACTCCGGCGCCGAGCGCCACATAAACATCCATCTGTCTCCCGAGATCATGGGAGGCGTATACGCGAACTTCGCCAATGTCAGCCACTCCGACTACGAGTTCACGGTCACCTTCGCGCGCGTCGACCACGAGGTCGAGGCCGAGGAGGTTCCGGGGGTCGTCGTCTCGCGGGTGAACATCTCGCCGCGCTTCATGCGAGAGCTGATCGACGCGATGGAGGACAACTACTCCAAGTGGCGCACGCGTGAGGGCATCAAGAACCTCCCCGAGTACGGCGGCACGGAGGCCGGGTCTGAGGAGGAGTAGGACCGCGCCGGCGCGAACGGCTACAAGATGAAGGTCGCGGTCATCTCCGACATCCACGCCAACCGGCAAGCCTTCGAGGCGACGCTCGAGGCCGTCGCGGCTAGCGACGCCGCCGAGCTGTGGTGCCTCGGCGACCTCGTCGGCTACGGCGCCGACCCGGACGCGTGCGTCGAACTTGCGCGCGAGCACGCGGCCGTCTGCCTCGCGGGCAACCACGATCTCGCGGTGACGGGCGAGATCTCGCTGGAGGAGTTCTCGCGCGGCGCGGCGCTCGCCGCCGAATGGACGCGCGAGGTGATCGCGCCGCACAACCTCGAGTTCCTCGCCGGCCTGCAGCCGAAGGGCGCTGAGGACGCCGTCGGCCTATACCACGCGAGCCCGCGCGATCCGATCTGGGAGTACGTCCTCTCGACGCTGCTCGCGGAGCTCTGCCTCGACCAGCAGGACCATCGCGTATGTCTCGTCGGCCACTCCCACGTCGCGCTGTCCTTCGTCCGGCGCGAGGGCGAGCTCGCGACGGGCGAACCGCGACGCGAGGGCACGCAGCTGGACATCGCCGAGGGCGAGTGGCTGCTCAACCCCGGCAGCGTTGGGCAGCCGCGCGACGGCGACCGCCGCGCGTCGTGGCTGCTGCTCGACCTCGACGGGCTGACGGCGTCGTTCATGCGCACCGACTACGACATCACCGGCGCCGCGGCGGCGATCCGCGCGGCGCGCCTGCCCGACTCGCTGGCCGAGCGCCTGGAGTACGGTCAGTGACGATGCCTCGCGATCGAAGGCCGATTTCTCCGCCCGCGGAGCGCCGGATCGGTGCGATGCTGCTCCGCGTGGTGCTGACGGCGGCGCTCGGCGTGCTCGCGGCGCTGCTGATCTCGTGCTCGAGCTCGGGCAAGGGCCTGATCCCGCTCGGCGACGCGGGGCCGCTGCAGAGCGACTTCGAAGCCGTCGCGCAAGCGGCCGAAAACGGCGACGGGTCGTGCGCGCAGACCGAAAGCGCCCTGCTGAAGACCGATCAGGACTTCGCCGCGCTGCCGACGAGCGTCGATGCCGGGTTGCGCAGCACGCTGCACCAAGGGATCGAAAACCTCCGCACCCGCTCGCTCGCGCTCTGCGCGCAGCCGCTGCCGCAATCGACGATCACCTCGACGACGCCGAAGACGACGACGAGCACGACGACGAGCACGCCGACCGAAACGGAATCGACCGAAACGCAGACGACTCCGGCACCGGAAGGCGAAAGCCCGTCGGGTCCAGGCGGTGGCACGCAGGCGCCCGGCGAAACGCGTGTCGGCGAAGCCGAAGGCGGCATCGGCTCGGGCGGCGCCGAACCTGGCGCGAGCCCAGGCGGGCAGGAAGCCGGGAAATGAACCGCGGCGAAGCGTGCGTGAACCGATGAGCGCCGTCGAGATCGGCGGGCGCTATCGCCTTGAGGGGCGCCTCGGCTACGGCGGCATGTCGACGGTGCACCTCGCGCTCGACCTGCGCCTGGAGCGCCAGGTAGCGGTCAAGCTGCTCGCCGAGCATCTCGCCGAGGACCCGACGTTCATCTCGCGATTCCAGCGCGAGGCGCAGGCGGCAGCACGGCTCGTGCACCCGAACATCGTGCAAGTGTTCGACTCGGGCCAGGACGAGAGCACGGGGCAGTACTTCATCGTGATGGAGTACATCCAAGGACAGTCGTGCGCGGAGATCCTGCGCGACGACGGCTGGCTCGACGTCGACGAGGCGATCGCGATCATCGACCAGGCGTGCGAGGGCTTGCACTACGCGCACCGCCACGGCGTCGTTCACCGGGACGTCAAGCCCGGCAACCTGCTGCGCTCGCGCGAAGGCGAGGTCAAGCTCGCCGACTTCGGCATCGCGAAGGCGACCGAGCAGTCGAGCATCACGCAGGTCGGCTCGGTGCTCGGCACGGCGGCCTACCTCGCGCCCGAGCAGGCGCGCGGCGAAGACGCCGGCCCGCGCGCGGACCTCTATGCGCTCGGCGTCGTCACCTACCAGCTGATCTCTGGACGGCTGCCATACGAGGCAGCGTCGCTGACGGAGCTCGCGCTCAAGCAGCAGCAGGAGGAGCCGCCGCTGCTCGACACGCTCGTCGCGGCGGTGACTCCACAGCTCGCCGAGGCTGTCGCGGTGTCGCTCGCGCTCGACCCGCTCGAGCGCTACCAGACCGCGCGCGAGATGGGCCGCGCGCTGAGCGACGGCGCCAACGGGATCGCACCCGGCGAGCGCCCTGCCGCGAAGCGTCAGGCGCCTGCGACAGAAGCGACGAGCGTGCTCGGCGCCGGACGCCCGGCGGGCGGTCGCGACGCGGGGCGCACCGCGGCGACGAGCGTCACGCCGCGGCGTCCGCGCTCGGGCCCGCCGCGGCGCACGCCGGCGGCGGTACAGGCAGCCGCCGCTCAGCCGCCCGCGGACGGACGCAGGCGCAGACGCAGCAGGCTGCTCGGCGCCCTGCTCGCGCTGCTCGTGATCGTCGTTGTCGTCGTCGCGATCGTCATCGCGACGGCACCCGGCTCGACGCAGATCAGGCTGCGCAACGTCGTCTACTCCGACGTGCAACAGGCCTCGACGGCACTCAAACAGCTCGTCTCGGAAAACACCAAATAGCGGCCGCTCGCCCCAAGCGCCCTTCGCGGGTGCGCGGGGTGCGAGTGCGAGTGCGCCATGCTCTCTGACCAGTGATCCTCGCGTCGTTCCTCAACGTCGACCACTTGGTCGAAGTCGCCGGCTACCCGCTGCTGTTCGTGCTCGTGATGGCCGAGTCCGGCGGCGCGCCGATCCCGGGCGAGACGGCGCTGATCACAGCGGGCGTGCTCGCGAGTCGCGGCAAGCTGCAGATCGAGTGGGTGATCGTGACGGCTGCCGCAGCGGCGATCGTCGGCGACAACATCGGCTACCTGATCGGGCGAAAGGGCGGGCGCTGGCTACTCGAACGCCCCGGCCGCTTCCACCGCCAGCGCCTCGAGGTGCTCAGGACGGGCGAGCCGTTCTTCAAGCGCCACGGCGCGAAGGCGGTGTTCTTCGGCCGCTTCCTGCTCGGGCTGCGCGTGTGGGCCTCGTGGCTCGCGGGCGCGACGCGGATGCACTGGCGCACGTTCGTTGTGTGGAACGCGCTCGGTGGGATCACGTGGGCGACCGGGATCGGCCTGCTCGCATACTTCCTCGGCAGCTCGGCCGGCAACGCGATCGAAACGTTCGGGATCTACGGGCTCGTCGCGGTGCTCGTCGCGATCGTCAGCGCAGTCGTGCTGCACCGACGCGCGCACCGAAAGGGCTCCTCCGGCGAGGAGGAGCCTGAGCAGGCGCCCGAGCGCTCGGCCGGCGAGGGCACCTGACCGAGCCCCGCCCGAAGCCGGTGCGGCGCGCGCCGATTCGAGCGCGCGCCGCATATCCAGGCCGGCTAATCAGCCTCGCGCTGCCCGTCGCTCGCGCCGGCCTCGACGACGGCCGGCCGCTCCGCGCCGACGCTGATCGCGACACGCTGAGGCTTGCGCTGGACGGGCTTCGGGACGGTGACCTCGAGCACGCCGTGCTCGAAACGCGCGCGGACACCGGCCGGGTCTACGCCGTCCGGCAACGTCAGCGAGCGCGAGAAGCTGCCCGAGGCACGCTCGATCCGGCGATAGCCGTCGTGCTGCTCGTCATGCTCGGAGCGGCGCTCGCCGGAGATCGTCAGCACGTTCTCGTCGAGCTCGACGTTGACGTCATCCTCGCTTACGCCCGGCAGATCGGCGCGCAGCACATAGTGCTCACCCTGCTCGACGAGGTCCATCGCCGGGATCCAGCGCCGCGGGGCGGCGGGCGCGCCGCCGGCCTGCGTGTCGAAGAACGATCCGAACAGGCGGTTGACCTCCTGCTGCAGCGAGTTGATCTCGCGGGCGGGCTCCCATCTGATTACTGCCATCTTGCTTCACCTCCGGTAAAGATTGGGACGGAGGTCATTATAAAATCTAAGTGCAGCAATATCAAGCTTATTTATCGAGTTTGTATCGCGTCGTGCTCGGGACGGACGGTGGGACCCTCCACCGCCATCGGCAAGGCGCGGCAACGCTTCAACACGCTGCGCTCGGCAAAGGAACGGCGAGCAGGGACGTCAGAGAACTGCGACGAGCTCGCAGCGCCGCTCTAGCAGCCGGCGCCGTCGCCGCTGCACGGAGCGACGCGCTGGCACATGTCGGCGAGCAGCGTGAGCTCGTCTTTGCTGAAGCGCGCGAAGAACTGCTCACGCACGACAGCGAGGTGCGTGACGCGGGCTTCCTGCAAGCGCGCGCGCCCGCTCTCGGTCAGGCATGCGAACGAGCCGCGAGCATCTTGTTCGCAAGAGCAGCGCTCGAGCAGCTGCTCGCGCTCGAGACGATCGACGAGCCGCGTCAGGCCGCTGCGCGAGAGCTGTGCCTGCTCGGCGAGATCGCACATCCGCATCCGACCGCCGCTCGCATCCTCGAGCCGGTCGAGCACCTCATAGGAGCTGAGCGGCAGGCTGTGAGCCTGCTCGAGCGCGGCGTCGAGCCGCTTCGCGAGGCACGCGTGAGCGCGCAACAGCCCGCGCCATGCGCGCTGGCCCGCATCGGAACGCTCCTCGCTGAGAAGGCCCTCGTGCTCCCCCGGTGGAATCTTGACTGCGGTAACGGTCGACATTTCGCTCTGTACCCAAGTCCTCTTCACCCGAACATAGCAGCGTCGAAAGCCGCTCAGCGGGCGCTTTCGCTCAACGCTTCGTCGCCCGCCAGGCCCACCACATCATCAGCGGCTGCAGCGGCAGGCGCGCGAACAGCGCCCAGCGCGGGACCTGCTCGAAGCGCTCCGGCTCGCGCGCCATGTAGAGATTCGCCGGAAAGACGGCTGCGAGCAGCGCAATCAGTCCCAGGCCGGCTGCCGGGCGAGTGCGCGGGACGATCACGCCGATCCCGCCGAGCACCTCGGCGACGCCGCTCAGCTCGACGACGAGCTTCGCCTGCGGTTGCAGCCGCGGCGGGACGATCGCGCGATAGAAACGTGGTACGACGAAGTGGTTCACGCCGGAGCTGACGAAGAACGCCGCGAGCAGCTTGCGCGAGAGGCCCATCACGCGGCCCCGCGCTCGGCATCTGCCCCGTCACCGTGCGGATGCAGCAGCGTGCGCCCGGTCATCGCGGCCGGCTGCGCGATTCCGAGCAGCTCGAGCACGGTCGGCGCGACGTCGGCGAGCACTCCGCCATCTCGATCGAGCTCCACGCCCTGCATTGTGACGATCAGCGGCACGGGGTTCAGCGAATGCGCCGTGTTCGGACTGCCGTCGGGCTCGAGCATGTTGTCGGCGTTTCCGTGATCGGCCGTGACTACGCACACGCCGCCGCGCTCGCGCACGGCCGCGAGGACCTTGCCAAGGCATGCGTCGACGGTCTCGATCGCGGCGACGGCGGCCTCGATCACGCCGGTGTGGCCGACCATGTCGGCGTTGGCGAAGTTGATGATCGCGAAGGCCGGCTCGTCCTCGCGCCACGCGCGCACGAACGCATCGGCGGCCTCGCGAGCGCTCATCTGCGGCTTGTGGTCATACGTCGGCACGTCACGCGGCGAGGCGACGAGCTCGCGCCGCTCGCCGTCGAGCTGCGCCTCTTGGCCCCCGTTGAAGAAGTACGTCACGTGCGGATACTTCTCCGTCTCGGCGACGTGCAGCTGCTTGACGCCGGCCTGCGCGAGCACGACACCGAGCGTCGTCTGCGGGCGCTCGGGCGCGAACGCGACCGGGTACGGCCAGCCTTCCTCATATTGCGTCAACGTCGCGTAGCGCTCGAGCGCCGGCGCGCCGCGTCCGCGCCAGCCGGGCAGCTGCTCGGCATGCTCGGCATCTGCGCCGTCTCCGCCGGCTGCGGCGGCGACGCCGGGGTCGTGCGCCAGCGCGTCCTCACCGAAACCCGGCTCGGCGAGGGCGCGCGTGATCTGGCGCATGCGGTCCGGGCGGAAGTTGAACGCGATCACGCTGTCCTCGGGGGCGATCCTCGCCGGCTCGCCGACGAGCGTCGGCTCGATGAACTCGTCCGTCTCCCCGCGCGCATAGGCGTCGCGCACGGCCTGCTCGCCCGATGCGGCGCGGTAGGGCGCCTCGCCGAGCACGAGCATGTCGTAGGCGCGCTGCGTGCGCTCCCAGCGGCGATCGCGGTCCATCGCCCAGTAGCGGCCGATCACCGAGCCGACGCGCGCACCGGGTGTGCTGTCGAGCTCGGCGAGGTAGCCGGCGCCGGCATGCGGGAGCGTGTCGCGCCCATCGGTGAATGCGTGCACGATCACCTCCCCTGCGCCGCGCTCGGCAGCGAGCGCGATCAGCGCCTGAAGATGCGCGAGCGAGGAGTGCACGCCGCCGTCTGAGACGAGCCCGAGCAGATGCACGCGCGCGGCACCGTCGAGCGCGGCGCGGAGCACGTCGTTCTCGGCGAGCGAGCCGTCGGCGATCGCGTCGTCGATGCGCACGAGATCCTGTCGCAAGACCGAGCCGGCGCCGAGGTTCAAGTGACCGACCTCGGAATTGCCCATCTGCCCTTCGGGCAGCCCTACGGCACGCCCCCACGCCGTCAGCGTCGTGCGCGGGAAGGCTTGCCAGAGCTCGTCGAACACCGGCGTGTCGGCTTGCGAGACGGCGTTGCCCGGGCCCGGCTCGGCGAGCCCCCATCCGTCGAGCACGACGAGGCAGGCACAAGGGACCGGCAGGCCGGCGGGCCCCTCCCCCATCACGCCGCGGCCGCGCCCACGATCTGCGCGAACGACTCGGCCTGCAGCGACGCGCCACCGACGAGCGCGCCGTCGACGTCCTCCAGCGCGAGCAGCTCAGCCGCGTTCTCGGGCTTCACGGAGCCGCCGTAGAGCACGCGCACGCGCTCGGCGGCCTGCTTGTCGCGATCGCCGACGAGCGCCCTGATGAACGCGATCGCCTCCTGCGCCTGCTCGGGTGTCGCGACTTTGCCCGTGCCGATTGCCCAGATCGGCTCGTACGCGATCACGACGTCGGCGAGGCGCTCGCTTGCGACCCCGGCGAGGTCCTCCTTGATCTGCTGGCGCAGCTTGCGATCGGTGTCCTCTTTCTCGCGCTCGGCCTCGGTCTCGCCGACGCAGAGGATCGGCGTCAGCCCCGCCTCGAGCGCCGCCGGGACCTTCAGCGCGAGCGCGCGGTCGGTCTCGCCGAACAGCTCGCGACGCTCGGAGTGCCCGAGCACGACGCCCTGCACGCCGACGTCCTCGAGCATCGCCGCGGAGACCTCGCCGGTGAAGGCGCCCTCGCGCTCCTGGTGCATGTTCTGCGCGAAGACTTCCACGCGCGAGCCGCGAGCGCTGTCGACCATCGCCCGCAGGTCGGTGAACGGCACGCAGATCGCGACATCGACTCCGTCGATCGAGGAGACGCGCGGCAACAGCGCCTGGATGTAGTCCTCGGCGTCGCGCTCGGTCTTGTACATCTTCCAGTTGCCCGCGATCAGCGGCGTGCGTGCGCTCATCGCGCCACGCTCGCGCCGGCGCCCTCGAGCGCCTCGACTCCGGGCAGCACGCGGCCCTCGACGAGCTCGAGCGTCGCGCCGCCGCCCGTAGAGAGGTGATCGACACTGCGCTCGAGCCCGAAAGCCGCGAGCGCCGCGGCCGAGTCGCCACCGCCGACGACCGTCACGCCCGGCGCCGCGGCGACCGCTTCGGCGACGCGGCGCGTGCCGGCGGCGAACGGCTCGAGCTCGAACGCGCCCATCGGGCCGTTCCAGAAGACCGAGCCGGCGCGTGCGATCTCGGCCGCATAGCGCTCGGCGCTGCGCGGGCCGATGTCGAGACCCATCCACCCTTCGGGCACCTCGACGCCGTCGAGCGCGCGGTGCTCGGCGTCGGCCGCGAGCCTGTCACCGATCACGAGATCGGTCGGCAGCTCGACGCTCGCACGCCCGGGGTCGGTCGCCTTCGCGAGGGCGCGCCGCGCGTGCTCGACGTCCTCGTCGCCGCAGAGCGACTCGCCCACCCCATGGCCTTGCGCGCAGAGGAACGGGAAGCACATCGCGCCGCCGATGATCACGACGTCGGCGACGTCGAGGAAGCGATCGATCACGCCGATCTTGTCGGCGACCTTGGCGCCGCCGATCACGGCGACGAGCGGGCGCGGTGGATCCTCGAGGATCTTCGTCAACGTCGCGACCTCGCGCTCGAGCAATCGCCCGGCGACGCTCGGCAGCAGATGCGCGACGCCCTCGGTGCTCGCGTGCGCGCGGTGTGCGGCGCCGAAAGCGTCGTTCACGTAGACGTCCGCGAGCGCCGCGAGCGCCGCCGCGAGCGCCGGGTCGTTCGTCGTCTCGCCGGGCTCGAAGCGGATGTTCTCGAGCAGCAGCAGCTCGCCGCCGCGAAGCTGCTCGGCGAGCTCTTTGACCTCCTCGCCGACGGCCTTCGGCGCAAGCGTCACGGGCGCATCGGTCAGCTCGGCCAGGCGTGCCGCGACGGGCGCAAGTGAGAGATCCTCCTCGCGCCGGCCCTCGGGCCGGCCGAGGTGCGAGACGAGCACGATGCTCGCGCCGCCCGCACGCAGCTCCTCGATCGTCTCGAGCGCCGCGACGATCCGCGTGTCGTCGGCGACGACGATGCGCCCCTCTGCATCCTTGCCGAGCGGCACGTTGAAGTCGACGCGGACGAGCACGCGCTTGCCCTCGACGTCCAGCTGCTCGAGCGTCCTCATCTCGCCACCTCTCCGTTGCGCCGATGCACGACGACGTTGTCTTGCTTGCCCACGTTACCCCCGTCGCTCGCCGCCGGCGAGCCGGCCTATAGAACCTTCTGCACGAGATCGACGACCCGGTTTGAGTAGCCCCACTCGTTGTCGTACCAAGCGACGACCTTCAGCATCGTGCCCTGCATCACGGCCGTCAACAACGAGTCGACGATCGACGAGTACTGCGACTTGACGATGTCGCTGGAGACGATCGGGTCTTCGGTGTACTGCAGGATGCCCTGCAGCGGACCGCTCTCCGCGGCGGCTTTCAGCGCGCCGTTGATCTCATCGACGCTCGTCTCGCGCGCGCACTGCACGGTCAGGTCGACGACCGAGCCCGTCGGCACGGGCGCCCTGACGGCGAAGCCGTTGAGCTTGCCCTGCAGCTCGGGGATCACGAGCCCGATCGCCTTCGCCGCGCCGGTCGAGGCCGGGATCAGGTTGATCGCGGCCGCACGCGCGCGGCGCAGGTCCTTGTGCGGCATGTCCTGCAGGCGCTGATCGGCCGTGTAAGCGTGGATCGTCGTCATCAAGCCGTGCTCGATGCCGACGGTGTCGTTGATCACCTTCGCGACGGGCGCGAGGCAGTTCGTCGTGCACGACGCGTTCGAGACGATCGTGTGGTTCTCGCGGTCATATGCCTCGTCGAAGTTGACGCCGAGCACGACCGTCGCGTCGGGGTCCGTCGCCGGAGCCGAGATGACGACCTTCTTCGCGCCCTGCGCGAGGTGCTTGGAGGCGCTGTCACGGTCCGTGAACAGTCCCGTCGACTCGATCACTACGTCGACTCCGAGCTCGCCCCACGGCAGCGCCGCCGGGTCGCGCTCGGCGAGCACCTTGATCGTCTCGCCGTCGACCTCGAGCGAACCGGCGCGGGCCTCGACGGTCCCCGGATAGGGGCCGAGGATCGAGTCGTACTTGAGCAGATGCGCAAGCGTCGCCTCGTCGGTGAGGTCGTTGACGGCGACCCACTCGATCTCCTGGCCAAGCTCCTCACCGCGGGCCTTAGCGGCGCGGAACACGTTCCGGCCGATCCGGCCGAATCCGTTGATCCCAACGCGAACCGGCATTCAGTCCTCCTGAAGCGAAAATGAACGATGCCGGGCCTCGGGAGCGCTTCTCCCTCGCCCGGCGTGCCCGTGGGAGGCTATCAATGAGCGTTTCGGGCGCGAATTCGTGTCAAGCGCCCTGTGCCGGGCCGCTGAGCGTCGCCGCGGCTAAGAGCCGCGCGGACGCTTGTCGATGTCGCGGTGCTCGATCGCGACGTCGAGCTCGTCGCTGTCGCGATAGCGCGCCGCGAGGTGCTCGGCGATCGCCACCGAGCGGTGGCGCCCGCCGGTGCAGCCGATCGCGATCACGAGGTGCGCCTTGCCCTCGCTTACGTACTGCGGCAGGAGGAAGTCGAGCAGCGCGTGCAGGCGCTCGTAGAACTCGTCGAGGCGCCCGTCGCTGGCGATGTACTCGACCACGCGCGGGTCCTTGCCCGTGAGCTCGCGCAGCTCGGCCTCGTAGTGCGGGTTCGCGAGGAAGCGCACGTCGAACGCGAGGTCCTCCTCGCGCGGCGGGCCGTGCTTGAAGCCGAAGCTCATGAACGTCAGCGCGAGCCGCCCGGCGACCTCGTGCGGCAAGAGCTCGTCGGCGATCTTGCTGCGCAGCGTCGCCGTCGACATGCCTGTCGTGTCGATCACGAGATCGGCCTGCTCGCGCAGCGGCGCGAGCAGCGCGCGCTCCTCCGCGACGCCCGCGGCGACGCTCCCGTCAGGGGCGAGCGGGTGCCGGCGCCGCGTCTCCTTGTAGCGCGTCACGAGCGTCTGCTCGGCGGCCTCGAGGAACAGCACGTGGTGGCTCAGGCCGAGCGCATCGAGATCGTCGACGACCGCGCGCAGCGCCTCAAAGTAGACGCCGCCGCGCACGTCGGAGACGACTGCTGCGCGCTCGACCTTCGACCCCTCGTGGACGAACAGCTCGACGAGCGAGCGGATCATCTCCGGCGGCAGGTTGTCGACGCAGAAGTAGCCGGCGTCCTCGAACACGTTCATCGCCGTGGACTTGCCGGCGCCCGAGAAGCCCGTGATCACGACGAGATCGCGCAGCCTCGTCTCGATCACCGGCTGCGCGGCCTTCTGCGGCTTGCTGTCGGCGCCGGAGCGCAGCGGGCGGAGCGGTCTGATCACGGCCATCCCCTAATTGTGCTCCGCTGCGCGGCGATTGTGTCAATTTGCCGCAAACTTGCAGAAAACCGCCCAGCGGCTCAGCCCGCGCGATGAAGGTGCGCGTAGAGCTCTCGCGCGACCTTCGCAGGCAGTCCCGGCACTGCCTGCAGCTCCTCGCTCGAGGCCGAGACGACGCCGTCGGGCGAGCCGAAGTGCGCGAGCAGCGCGCGCTTGCGCGACGGGCCGACGCCGGGCAGCTCGTCGAGCAGCGACGTGGTCATCGCGCGGTCGCGGCGCGAGCGGTGATGCGTGATCGCGAAGCGGTGCGCCTCGTCCCGCACGCGCTGCAGCAGTTGCAGCTCGGGCGTCGAGTGGTCGAGCACGAGCGGCGCTCGGCGTCCGGGGATGAACAGCTCCTCGATCCGCTTCGCCAGCGAGACGATCGCGACGCCGCGGTCGCGAAATCCGCGCAGCGGACCGAGCCCCGCCGCGAGCTGGCCCTTGCCGCCGTCGATCACGACGACGTTCGGCAGCGCCGCGAAGCTCGGGTCATACGAGGGATCGTGCGGCGAGAGATCGGCCTGTCGCTCCCACTGGGCGAAGCGGCGTCCGAGCACCTCGGCCATCGCCGCGAAGTCGTCCGAGGAGCCCTCGTCCAGCGTGCGGATCTTGAAGCGCCTGTAGTCGGACTTCTTCGGCGCGCCGCCCTCGAAGACGACCATCGAGGCAACCGTCTGCGTCCCGCCGAGGTGCGAGATGTCGAAGCACTCGATCCGGATCGGCGGCGTATCGAGGCCGAGCGCCTGCTGCAGTCCTTCGACCGCCTCTACACGGCTCTGGCGGCGGCGCTCGGATCGCAGCCGCTCTTGGTCGAGCGCGAGGTGCGCGTTGCGCCCGGCCAGCTCGAGGATCCTGCGCTTCTCGCCACGCTCGGCCGCGCGCAGCTCGACCGGCCCCCCGCGCCGGCTCGCGAGCGCCTCGGCGAGCACCGGCTGCTCCTCGACTCCCTGCTCGACGACGAGCAGCGCCGGGATCGACATGTGGCCGGCGTAGTACTGCAGCATGAACTCCTCCGCGACCTCCGGCACGCTGCGCTCGGTCTCGTTCGAGAGATAGAAGGACTGGCGATCGGAGAGCACGCCGTCGCGCACCTGGAAGACCTGCGCATTGGCCTCGCGCCCGTCGACGGCGACGGCGATCGCGTCGAACGTGCCGACCGACTCATTCGCGACGCGGCGGCGCTCGAGCAGCGAGTGCACGGCGTGCAGGCGGTTGCGCTCGAGCGTCGCCTGCTCGAACTCTTCCTCGGCGGCCGCCGCGCGCATTCGCTGCTCCAGCTCGCGCTCGATCGAGCGAAACCGTCCCGAGAGGAAGTCAACGACGCCGTCGATGCTCGCGCGGTAGTCCTCCTTCGAGACGTAGCCGACACAGGGCGCCTCGCAGCGCTTGATGTAGTAGTCGAGGCAAGGGCTGCCGCTGCGCCGGCCCGGCTCCGCGCCGGTGCACGAGCGGAACATGAACACCTTCGCGAGCACCTCGAGCGTGCCGCGCACGCGCTTCGCGCTCGAGTACGGCCCGAAGTACGCCCGCCCCGGCCGATGGCGCTCGCGCGTGAAGTAGACGCGCGGATAGTCCTCGTCGAGCGAGATCGCGATGAACGGATACGACTTGTCGTCGCGCAGGCGGATGTTGAAGCGCGGGCGGTACTGCTTGATGAAGCTCTGCTCCGCCAGCAGCGCCTCGGCCTCGGAGGCGACGACGACGCACTCGACGCTCTCGACGCTCGCGACCATCTCCGCGTGACCGGGGCTGCTCGGCACCTGCGCCTTGGAGAAATGCGAGGAGACGCGCTTGCGCACCGACTTAGCCTTGCCTACGTAGATCACGCGACCCTTGCTGTCGCGGAACAGGTAGACGCCCGGCTGATCGGGCAGCGCGCGACGCTGCTCGGCGAGCGTCGTCCGCGCCTGTCCGTCGCTCGTCGCGGTCTCCGTCGCCATGCCTTCGAGGATACGAGGCGGCCCAACCGCGATGACCGCGCCGGTCCCGGCCGTCAGTAGCTGCGCCAGCGGCGGTATGTGACCATCAGCCCGTAGATCACGAGCAGCGCGAGCGCGAACCAGACGAGCTCGCCAAGCCCCGTTCCCCACATCCGTTCGCGTCCGGCGACGAGGAATGCCGCCAGCGCGAGCGAGCCGTACAGGCCGGCGCGGTAGTTGTCGCCGAGCCCGTGGACCGTCACGCGATATTCGCGATACATGCGCAGCCCGAGATAGCCGAAGCCCACGCCGAAGCCGATCATCAGCAGCGCTTCGAACGTCCTCGCCGCCTGGCCGCCGCCCGGCAGCAGGAACACCGCCGCGGCGATCAGCAGCACGATCGCGACATTGATTGCCGGCCGGAAGCGCTCCATCGACGGAAGTCTAGATCAGTCAATCAGCGCCTCGAGCTCGGCATACGCCTCCTCGACGGCGCGAGTCGCGGCCGTGTGCCGCGCCTGCGACTTCGCCGACTCGTAAGCCGTCGCCCATGCCGCCGGCTCGGCCAGCTCGCCTTCGAGCTCGCGCATCGCCGCCTCCGCCGCCTCGACCGCGCGCTCGGCCTTCTGCTGCGCCGTCAGACGGTTCTTCGAGGGGCCCTTCGACTTCTTCGGCCCCTTCTCGGGCCGGCCCGGGGCGCCGCCGTTCCCGCTCGCAGCCGACTTGCCCGCGTCGCGTGCGGAACCGGCGCCGTTCGATGAGGCCGGCGACACCTGCCGCGTGCTCGAGGACGCAAGCGGCGGCCCTGCCGGGTCTTCGCCGTTGGCCCGGCGCTCGTCGCGAATCCGCACGTACTCCGGCCAACCGCCGTCGTAGCTGTGCAGCGCGCGCTGCTCGACGGCGACCGTGCGCGTGCCGACGGCATCGAGCAGCGCGCGGTCGTGCGAGACGAGCAGCACCGCGCCCGTGAATGACTGCAGCGCATCCTCGAGCGCCTCGCGACTCTCGATGTCGAGATGGTTCGTCGGCTCGTCGAGGATCAGCACGTTCGCGCCCGAGTGCACGAGCACCGCGAGCGAGAGGCGCCTGCGCTCGCCTCCGGAGAGCCCCGCTAGCGGCTTCTCGGCGTCCTCGCCGGAGAACAGGAAGCGCCCGAGCAGCGCGCGCGCTTTGCCCTGGTTGAGCCCCGTAGCGCGCTGCGTCGCGTCGAGCACGCTCTGGCCCTGCTCGCCGCCCGCGCCGAGCTCGTCGGCGTGCTGGGAGAGGTAGCCGACCTTCACGTTGTGGCCCGTGCTGAGCCGTCCAGCCGCCAGCTCGCGGCGCCCCGCGAGCGTCTCGATCATCGTCGTCTTACCCGAGCCGTTCGGGCCGACGAGCGAGACGTGCTCGCCGCGTTCGAGCCACAGTTCGGCGTGTTCGAGCAGCACGAGCGGCTCGTCGCCGACCTCGACGCGCCCGTCGAGCAGCTCGAAGATCACGCGTCCTGAGCGCTCCGGCGCGGCGAACTGGAACTCGAGCGATCTGCCGTCCTGCGGGTCGCGCTCGATCCGATCGATCTTCGCGAGTTTCTTCACGCGCGACTGCGCTTGGCGCGCCTTGCTCGCCTTGTAGCGGAAGCGCTCGATGAAGCGCTCCATCCGTGCGATCTCGGCCTGCTGCGCCTCGATCGACTTGCCGAGCGCGATCTCGCGCGCGGCCTGTTCCTTGCGCCACTGCGCCCACGTCCCCGCGAAGAAGCGCGAGCGCCCGGCCTCGAGCTCGAGCACGGCCGTTCCGACGGCCTCGAGGAACCAGCGGTCGTGCGCGACGAGCACGACGGCCGCGTCGAGATCGACGAGCGTCTGCTCGAGCCACTCGAGCGACTCGATGTCGAGGTGGTTCGTCGGCTCGTCGAGCAGCAGCACGTCAGCGCCCGTCGCCAGCGCACGCGCGAGCGATGCACGCGTCAGCTGTCCACCGGAGAACGTCGAGAGCGGGCGGTCGAGATCCGCGTCGCTGAAGCCGAGACCGCGCGACATCACGGTCGCGCGGTCGCGCCACAGATAGCCGCCGCGCGTCTCCAGCCGCGCCTGCGCGCGCGAGTAGCGAGCGAACAGCGCCTCATCCGAGCTGCCCGCCGCCATCTCGCCCTCGAGCTTCTGCAACTCCGCCTCGATCGAGATCTCCTCGGCGCAGCCCGACAGCACGTAGTCGCGCAGCGCCATCCCACGCTCGCGCGGCGGGCGCTGGTCGTGCAGCGCGATCCGCACGCCCTTCGCGACGCTCAACTCGCCGCGGTCGATCGACGTCTCGCCCGCGAGCATTCGCAGCAACGTCGTCTTGCCCGCGCCGTTTCGCCCCGCGATCGTCATCCGTTCGCGCCGCTCGAGCTTGAACGAGACGCCTTGCAGCAGCGGCTTGCCCGCCATGTCCTTGTGCATGTCAGATGCGATCAACAACGCCATAGCCCTCCGTGATACCAGGGCTCCTGGCGCTCCGCTAGCATCCCGCCCGTGCGCCGCCTAAAGACGACGATCTTCCTCTGGGCCCTGCTCGTCCCGCTCGTGCTCGCCTCCGTCGCACAGGCCGAGAACGACGGCCGCGGCTTCTACGGCGCGACGAACGACAAAGTCGTCACCGACGCGGGGTTCATCCTGATCGCGTTCTTCCCGCTGTTCGTGCTGTTCATGAGCCTGCTGCAGAAACACCTCGAAAAGCGCAAGGAAGCGCGCATGTCGGCTCACAAAGCCCACGCGACCGACGCCCAGTGGCGCGGCGGCTGGTAGCGCTCGGCTCCTCGTCGCGCGAGCGCCAAGCCACTCGCCGATGAGCGAGCAGACTCCGTCGGAGACGCAAGCGGCCGCCGAGGCCGTCCGCTACGAGCGCCGCGGCGCGGCTGCGCTCGTCACGATCGACCGCCAGCACCGGCGCAATGCCGTCGACGGCCCGACGGCCGCCGCGCTGCACGAGGCGTATCTGCGCTTCGAGGCCGACGAGGACGCGCGCGTGATGGTGCTGACCGGCGCCGGCGGCGTCTCGTTCTGCGCCGGTGCCGACCTGAAGGCGCAGGAGACGTTCGTCGAGCGGCTGATGAGCGACGAGGGCCCGATGGGCTTCACGCGCCTGACGCCGTCGAAGCCGACGATCGCGGCGATCTCCGGCTTCGCGCTCGCGGGCGGGCTCGAGCTCGCGCTGTGGTGCGACCTGCGCATCGCTACTGACGACTCGACGCTCGGCTACCCCGAGCGCCGCTGGGGCGTACCGCTGATCGACGGCGGCACGCAGCGACTGCCGCGCATCGTCGGCCTCGGCCGCGCGCTCGACCTGATCCTCACCGGGCGGATGATCGGCGCCGCCGAGGCACACGCGATGGGGATGCTGACGGAGGTCGTCGCGCCCGGGAAGCATCTCGACCGCGCGCTCGAGCTCGCCGACGGCCTCGCACGCTTCCCGCAGCGCACGATGCTCGCCGACCGCCGCGCCGCGATCGAAGGCTTCGGCCTGCCGCTCGCCGACGCGCTCGCGCTCGAGGCGCAGGCCGGCCCGGAGGTCTTCGAGGAAGGCGCGCGCGGCGCGGCGCGATTCGCCGCCGGCGAGGGTCGCGGCGGCGCCGGAGCGGGCGCCTAGCGAGACGGCCCAAGCCGCGGCGCTCAGCGGCGGTGCAAACGCGCTCGAGCGTGCGTACCGCAAGAGCAACCCTCCCCGCAGCGACGTGTGAATAGGAGGTAGGCTCTGCTGCGCGATGGCCTACTTCGTCACAGGAGCAACCGGCTTCATCGGACGGCGCCTCGTCGAGCAGCTGCTCGACAAACGCCAAGGCAAGGTCTACGTGCTCGTACGCGAGGCATCGCTCGAGCGGCTCGACGATCTGATCGAGCGCTGGAGCATCGTCGCCGGCGCGTCCGCCGGCAAACGCGTGGAGCCCGTCATCGGCGACCTGCGCCGTCCGCTGCTCGGCGTCGAGTCCGAGCAGGTCGCGGAGCTGCGCGGCAAGATCAAACACTTCTTCCACCTCGCCGCCGTGTACGACATGACCGCGCCGGCCGAGCTGAACACGGCCGTCAACGTCGGCGGCACGACGCACGCCGTCGAACTCGCGCGCGCGGTCAACGCCGAGCACCTGCACCACGTCTCCTCGATCGCCGTCGCCGGCGAGTACAGGGGCACCTTCGAAGAGGAGATGTTCGACGAGGGGCAGAAGCTGCCCTCGCCCTACCACCGGACGAAGTTCGAGTCCGAGCGGATCGTGCGCGAGCAGCCCTACGTGCCTTGGCGCGTCTACCGCCCCGGGATCGTCGTCGGCGACTCGCGGACCGGCGAGATGGACAAGGTCGACGGCCCCTACTACTTCTTCAAGGCGATCCAGCGCGCGCGCCAGCTGCTGCCCGAGTGGGCACCGCTCGTCGGACCCGACTTCGGCAACACGAACGTCGTTCCCGTCGATTGGGTCGTCGACGCGCTCGAGCACATCGCGCACGAGCGCGACCTCGACGGCAAGGCCTTCCACCTGACCGACCCGCGCCGCCAGAGCGTCGCCGAGCTGATTAACGAGTTCGCCTCGGCCGCGCACGCCCCGCGAATCGCCGTCAGCGTCGACAAACGGCTGACCGATCCGCTGCCGAAGTGGCCGCTCGCGCTCGCGCTCGACCTGCCGCCGTGGCGCCAGCTGCGCAAGCTCGCGCTGCGCGAGCTCGGCATCCCCGAGGAGGTGCTCGCGCATATGGAGCTCGTGCCGCGCTTCGACACGCGCGTCGCCGGGCGCGCGCTCGCCGGCACGCCGCTCGAGCGCCCGCCTGCGCTGCACGACTACGCAAAACGGCTGTGGGACTACTGGGAACGCGACATGGACCCGCGGATGAGCGCCGGGCGCACGCTGAAGGAGGCGCTCGAGGGCAAGCACGTGATGATCACCGGCGCCTCCTCCGGGATCGGGCGCTCGACGGCGCTGAAGGTCGCCGAGGCCGGCGGCGTGCCGCTGCTCGTCGCGCGCAACGTCGAGAAGCTCGAGGAGGCGCGTGCCGAAATCGTCGCCGCCGGCGGCACGGCCTACGTCTACGCCGCCGACATCGCCGACATGGAGTCCGTCGAACGGCTGATCGAGCGCGTGCTCGCCGACCACCGCAACGTCGACATGCTGATCAACAACGCCGGGCGCTCGATCCGTCGCTCGATCGCGCTCAGCTACGACCGCTTCCACGACTTCGAACGCACGATGCAGCTCAACTACTTCGGTGCCGTCAAGCTGATCATCGGCCTGCTCCCGCACATGCGCGAGCGCGGCTCCGGGCACATCGTCAACATCTCCTCGATCGGCGTGCAGACGAACCCGCCGCGCTTCTCCGCCTATGTCGCCTCGAAGTCGGCGCTCGACGCCTTCACGCGCGTCGTCGCCTCCGAGGTGATCGGCGACGGCGTCACGTTCACGACGATCCACATGCCGCTCGTGCGCACGCCGATGATCGCGCCGACGAAAATGTACGACGCCTTCCCCACGTTGACGCCGGACGAGGCCGCCGACATGATCTGCGAGGCGATGCGCTCGCGCCCGAAGCACATGGGCACTCGCCTCGGAACCGTCGGCGAGATCGCCTACGCGCTGTCGCCGAAGACCGTCGACCGGATCCTGCACCTCGCCTATCGCGTGTTCCCCGACTCGGCCGCGTCGAAGGGACAGCAGAACGAAGAGGAGAAGGCCTCCTTCGAGCAGATCGCGATGGCGACGCTGACGCGCGGCGTGCACTGGTAGGAGCCGCAGCGCGCCGCTCCGTGTTGGGATGATGGGGGCGTGAGCGACGCTCCCGCCATCGAGGTTCACGCGCTGAGCAAGCGCTACGGCGAGTTCGAGGCCGTGCGCGGCATCGACATCGCCGTCCAGCGCGGCGAGGTGTTCGGCCTGCTCGGCCCGAACGGCGCCGGCAAGACGACGACCGTCGAGATCCTCGAGGGCTACCGCGCCCGCAGCGGCGGCGAGGTCTCGGTGCTCGGCTACGACCCCGGCAAGCGCAGCCGCGCGCTGCGCAAGCGGATCGGGATCGTCCTGCAGGCAGGCGGCGTATATGGCTACATCACCCCGCGCGAGGCGCTGCGCCACTGGGCGAGCTTCTACCCGAAGCCGCGCGACGTCGAGGAAGTGCTCGCGCTCGCCGGCTTGACCGAGAAGGCCGACCAGCGCAGTCGCCGTTTGTCCGGCGGTCAGTTGCGACGGCTCGACTTCGCGCTTGCGCTCGTCGGCGACCCCGAGCTGATCTTCCTCGACGAGCCGACGACCGGCTTCGATCCCGAGGCACGCCGCAGCGCGTGGGAGACCGTGCGCAAGCTACGCGACCTCGGCAAGACGATCCTGCTGACGACGCACTACCTCGACGAGGCGCAGGAGCTCGCCGACCGCGTCGCGATCGTCAAGGACGGGCGGATCCTCGCGATCGGCCCGCCGCGCGAGCTCGGCGTCGGCGCGTCGCACTACCGCGTCGCCTATCGCAACCGCGACGGGCAGCTGGTCGAGCGCCAGACCGACGACCCCACAGCGCTGCTCAACGAGCTGACCGCCGAGGCGCTAGCGCGCGGCGAAGCGCTCGAGGAGCTGAGCGTCGGGCGCCCGACGCTCGAGGACGTCTACCTGGAGCTGACCGCCGATGGCTGAGGCGCTGGGCGGCGACAACGCGATTGCACTCGGCTGGCGCCAGTACCGCCTCGAGCGCAAGATGTTCTGGCGCAACCCGAGCGCTGCCTTCTTCAACTTCGTGCTGCCGCTGCTGTTCCTCGCCGGTGGCGGCGCGATCCTCGCCGGCAACCAGCATCAGCTCAACCGCCTGATCCCGGCGATCGCCGCGATGAGCGTGATGTCGACGACGTTCACCGCGCTCGCCTACAACATCGTCTTCCTGCGCGAGCGCGGCGTGCTCAAGCGGATCCGCGGCACGCCGCTGCCGACGCTCTCCTACTTCGGCGGCGTCGCCGCCAACGCAGTCACGAACACGGCGCTACAGATCGGCATCGTGATCCTCGCCGGCAAGCTGATCTTCGGCATCGGCTGGCCGCACGACTGGGTCGAGCTGATCGTCTTCGTGCTCGTCGGCGTCGTCTCGCTGGCCGCGCTCGGCGTCGCCTTCGCGCACGCGATCCCCAGCTTCGAGTCGACTGCCGCCTACGTCAACGCCGTGTTCCTGCCCGTCGTGTTCATCTCCTTCTACGTGTTCGACTCCCATAGCGCCCCCGGCTTCCTGCGCCAGATCGCCGAAGCGCTGCCGCTGAAGCCGCTGATCGACGGGCTCTACGGAGCGATCGTCACCGGCTCCGGGATCGGCAACCACTGGGACGCGCTCGCCGTGATCGCGCTGTGGGGCGTCTTCGGGCTGTTTCTTGCCGTGCGCGGGTTCTCGTGGGGATTCGAGGATTGACCGTGACCGACCAGCGAAAGGACCGACGATGAAGCAGCTCGCCGATGGCCTGTTCCTGCTGCGCGGCTTCCCGCCGAACGCGATCAACGTCTATCTCCTCGAGGACGTCCTGATCGACGCAGCGACGAGACAGGGCGAGCAGCGCATCATGCACCAGCTCGAAGGACGCACCGTCAACGCCCACGCGCTGACGCACGCCCACCCCGACCACCAGGGCGCGAGCCACGCGATCTGCGAACGGCTGCAGATCCCGCTGTGGTGCGGCGAGGGCGACGTCTACGCGATGGAGACCCCCGGCGCGATCTCCAACAGCCAAGCGCCCGGCTGGCTGAACAACTTCCAGAAACGCTTCTGGACGGGACCGCCGCACCCGGTCGCGCGAGCGCTCAAAGAGAATGATGAGGTCGCCGGCTTCGTCGTGCTCGAGGTCCCCGGCCACTCGAAGGGACACGTCGCCTACTGGCGCGAGTCCGACCGCACGCTGATCCTCGGCGACGTGCTCAACGGGATGAACCTGATGACCGGCAAACGCGGTCTACAGGAGCCACCCGAGGTGTTCACGCCCGACCCCGCGCGCAATCGCGAATCGGCGCGACGGCTCGCCGCGCTCGAGCCCGAGCTCGTCTGCTTCGGTCACGGACCGCCGCTGCGCGACCCGCGCGCGCTCGCCGAGTTCGTCGCCAAGCTGCCCGACTGAGCCAGACGATGAGCGAGAGCATCTTCACCGCCGAGGGCGAGCGCTTCGTCCCGACCGAGCAGGCGCGCGGCCCATGGGATCCGCGCGCACTGCACGGAGGCGCGCCGGCTGCGCTGATCACCGCGGCGTTCGAGCGCGTCGAGCCTGGCGCGGAGCTGCGCATCGGCCGGCTCTCCTTCGAGCTCCTGCGCCCGATCCCGATGGCGCCGCTGACGCTCGTGACGCGCGTCGTCCGCCCCGGTCGCCGCGTGCAGGAGCTCGCCGCCGAACTGCTCGCCGGCGAGGAGTTGATCGTGCGCGCCGGAGCGCTGCGCGTCCAGCCCGTCGGCGGCGACGCCGCCGAGCACGCCGAGAGCGTCAGCGCAGACGCGGCGCTGCAGCCGCCCTCCAGCGGCAAGCCGATTCGCTTCGCGCTCGACCAAACATCAGACGAGCCAAGCTTCGCCGCATCCGCGATGGAGATGCGCTGGCTCAGCGACCCGCGCGCGCTCGGCCCCGGGCGCGTGTGGATGCGCCTGCGCCATCCGCTGCTCCCAGGCGAGCCGCTCACGCCGCTTGCGCGCCTCGCCGCGACGGCCGACTTCTGCAACGGCGTCAGCGCCGCGCTGCCGTTCGAGCGCTTCGTCTTCATCAACGCTGACCTGACGATCCACCTGCAGCGCCTGCCGCAAGGCGAGTGGATCGGTCTCGACGCGCTGACGCGCATGCATGCCGGCGGCCCGGCGCTCGCCGAAGGCACCTTGCACGACGAGCATGGCCCGCTCGGACGCGCTTTTCAGACGCTCGTCGTGCAAGCCCGCTGAGCTACTCGCGCCACCCGCCGCGCGCGACAACCGCAGCCTCGGCCCGGCGACGGTGCCGCTCAGCGCTGAACGACGTCGCCGAGCGCCGCGTCGATCGCCGCGAGCGTGTCCTCGTCGAGCACGATCCCCGACGCCGACGCGTTCGCGTGGACCTGCTCCGGGCGGCTCGCGCCGACGATCGCCGATGCGACGTTCTCGCGGCGCAGCACCCACGCAAGCGCTAGCTGCACCATCGTCAGGCCGGCCTGCTCGGCCACCGGCACGAGCCGCTGAACGGCCTCGAGCACCGGCGGCGCGACGAGCCGGTCGATGAACGCGCTCATGCTCTCGCTCGCCGCCCGCGAGTCCCGCGGCGGCGGCTCGCCCGGCAGGTACTTGCCCGTCAGCACGCCCTGCGCGAGCGGCGACCAGACGATCTGCGAGATCTGCTCGCGTTCGCACAGCGGGATCACGTCGGCCTCCGGCCCGCGCCACAGCATCGAGTACTGCGGCTGGCTCGAGACCCAGCGCTCGACACCCGGAAGCGCGAGCGACTGCTCGATCTTCTCGACAGGCCACTCGCTGAAGCCGATGTAGCGCGCCTTGCCCGCCTGCACGACCTCGCTCAGCGCCGCCATCGTCTCCTCCAGCGGCGTCTCGCTGTCGTAGCGATGGCACTGGTAGAGGTCGACGTAGTCCGTCTTCAGGCGCGTCAGCGACGCGTCGATCTGCTTGTGGATCTGCGCCGCCGAGAGACCGCGATCGTCGTCGGACATCGGAAAGAAGACCTTCGTCGCAAGCACGTACGAAGAGCGGTCGCGGCCCGCGAGAGCGTCGCCGAGCAGCTCCTCCGCCGCGCCGCGCCCGTAGACGTTCGCCGTGTCGATGAAGTTGATGCCCGCCTCGAAGGCCGCATCGACGCACGCCTTCGCCTGTTCGCGCTCGACGCCGCCCGAGTACGTCAGCCACGAGCCGAGGCTGATCTCCGACACCTCCAGATCGCTCGAGCCGAGCTTGCGCAAGTTCACGCTGCGAGCTTAGTACGCTCGAGGCGATGGCCCAGACGCCGATCATCGACCCGAGCCTGAGCATCGCCTCGGTCCGCCTCGACGTCGCCGAGCTGGATCGCAGCGCCGAGTTCTACGAGCGCGTACTCGGACTGCCGCTGATCTCGCGCGAGCACGACAGAGCGCTGCTCGGCGCCGACGCGCAACATCCTGCGCTCGAGCTGCGCGCGCTCGCCGAGCCTGTCGCGCTCACACCGCACAGCACCGGGCTGTTCCACGTCGCCTGGCTGCACCCCTCGCGTGCCGCGCTCGCCGAAACCGTGCGACGCATCGCCGGCATGCGCTGGCCGATCGACGGCGCGTCCGACCACGGCGTCTCAGAGGCGCTCTACCTGAGCGATCCCGACGGGCTCGGCATCGAGATCTACGCCGACCGACCGCGCGAGAGATGGCAGCGCCCACCGGGCGGTCACGGCGTCGTGATGGTCACGCTTGCGCTCGACATCGACGACCTGCTCGCACAGGCGCCCGGCGCGCCGAGCGAGTCCATAGAGCCCGGCACCTCGATCGGCCACGTCCATCTGAAGGTGGCCGACGTCCCGCGAGCGAACGCCTTCTATCGCGACGCGCTCGGCTTCGAGGAGCAGGCGCTGCTCCCCTCCGCCGCGTTTCTCTCAGCCGGCGGCTATCACCATCACATCGGCCTCAACTCGTGGCAGAGCGCCGGGGCGAGCGCGTCGCCGCCAGACGCGCCAGGGCTGCGCGAGGTCGGCTTCCAGCTCGGCTCAGAGCCGAGCGTGAAAGCGCTGCGTGAAGCCCTCGCGACGACCCTGCCCGACACGCTTCAGTCGTCCGCCGCCGACACCGTCACGCTCGAGGACCCCGACGGCATCCGGCTCGCGTTTGCGGCCAAGCCCGGCTCGACCGCGTAGTCGCGCGCTTGACCCGACGACGGTGCGCTCAGGCTGACGCGTCGCTGAGCCGCTCGAGCTCTGCCGGCGTGAGCTCGAGCTCGGCCAGCGCGACGAGCTCGCCGAGCTGCTCGGGCGAGGTCGCGCTCGCGATCGGCGCGATCACCGTCGGCTGCGCCGCGAGCCACGCGAGCGCGACGGCCGCCACGGCGACGTCGTGCTCGGCCGCGATCTCATCGAGCGCGTCGAGCACCGCAAAGCCGCGCTCGTTGAAGTAGCTCTCGCGCACGCCTTGCGCGCGCGGGCTGTCGACGTCCTCGCCGTCGCGGCGGTACTTGCCCGTGAGGAAGCCCCGCGCGAGGCCGAAGTACGGCACGCACGCGACGCCGGCGCGCTCGCACAGCGACGCAAGCTCGCCCTCGTATTCGTCGCGCTCGAGCAGGTTGTAGTGCGGCTGCAGCGCGACATACGACGCCATCCCGTCGCGCTCTCCGAGCTCGAGCGCCTGCCCGAGCCGCTCAGCGCTGTAGTTCGACGCCGCCGCGTAGCGGATCAGCCCGTCGGCGATCAGCTTGCCGAATGCCGCGAGCGTCTCCTCGAGCGGCGTCTGCGGGTCGTCCTTGTGCGCGTAATAGAGGTCGATCCGATCCGTCTTCAGGCGCTCGAGCGAGGCTTCCGCTCCGCTGCGGACGTTCTCTGCCGACAGCCCCGTGAGCTCCGGCGACATGCCGACCTTCGTCGCGATCACGAGCCGATCGCGATTGCCGCGCGCCGCCATCCAGCGCCCGATGATCCGCTCCGACTCGCCCGCCCCGCCGGGGCCGCGCCGCCCGTAGCTGTCGGCCGTGTCGATGAAGTTGCCGCCGGCCGCGACATAGGCGTCGAGCACCTCGAACGAGCGCTGCTCGTCGATCGACCAGCCGAACACGTTGCCGCCGAGGCAGAGCGCGAAGACGTCGAGGTCCGTGTCGGCGAGGCGTGCGATGAACTCAGCCTAGCCGCACGTCCGTCCGCTGCCAGGAACGAAACGCAGAGAATTAAGTTGCGCTTCAGGAGCGGCGAGCAACGTAGGCGGCGGGAGGACATGACCCCGAAACCCCCGAGGAGGGAGTTATGCCCAGAATCATCGTCACGACCGATCCGTCGGCGGCAACCGACCGCCGCGAGGCACCCGTCCTGCTCGACGAGCGCGTCGACTCGCTGCATCTCAGCGACGACCACGCCGCCGAGCAGCTGATCGAGCGCCTCGCCTGGGCCGTCAACGACGCCGAGGACACGCAGCGCTCGCTGAGCGCCCGCTGACTGCGCCGCCTTAGCGCCGCCGGCCCATCGCAAAGCTTTGGACCGGCGGCGCGACGGCGCGCATGCTCGAGCCGATCTCCTGCGCTTCGTCCTCCTGCTCGGAGCCTGCAGCCGTCTGCGGCTCGGGCAGGTGATGCACACGCGCGGCGAGCGCCTCGCGCTGCTCGCCCTCGATGCCGCCCGAGACATAGCCCTCGAGCGCGGCGAGCTCTCGCACGATCACGTTGACGACGCCTTCGGCGCGCTCCACGCGGCCGCGCGCCAGCAGCAGCGGCTCGGCCCGTGCAAGCTGGCGATGGCGCTCGTAGACGGCCTTCGGCACGACGAGGTTCGTCGTGCCGAACTCGTCCTCGAACAGCAGGAACATCGTCCCCCTCGCCGTTCCCGGCCGCTGCCTGGCGATCACGAGACCGGCAATCGCCACCGCACCGCCACTCGGCAGGCGCGCGAGCTGCGCGCTCGTCACGAGCATCGGCACGTCGAGTCGCTCGCGCAGGATCGCCATCGCGTGGTCGCCGACCGTCACGCCGCTCGTCGCGTAGTCCGCGATCAGCCGCTGCCAGCGCCCGAGCGAGCGCAGCCGCGGCGCCGCCGGCAGCTCGAGCGGCAGCGCGAGCTGGGTGCCTTCCGTCGCGCCCGCGCCCGTGGCGGCGATGCCCAGCTGCCACAGCGCCCTGCGCCTGCCCGTCTCGGCGACCGACCGCTGCTCGCCCGCCGCCGCACCGGTCGCGATCCCGTCGCACGCGCCCGACCAGGCGAGCTGCTCGAGCGTCCTGCGCCGCACGCCGATCCGCCCGGCCAGCTCCGCGAGGCTCGCAAAGGGCCCGTTCTGCTCGCGCTCGGCGACGAGCTCGCCCATCTCGGCGCTCGTCGCGTCCTTGATGTAGCCGAGCCCGAGGCGCACGCCGCCCTCTTGCACCGTGCACTCCACCTCGGACGCGTTCACGTCGAGGCGCAATATCGCGATGCCGCGGTGCTCGGCCTCGTGCACGAGGCTGTCCGGCGCATAGAAGCCCATCGGCTGCTCGTTGAGCAGCGAGCAGAGGAACTCCGGCCCGTAGTGCACGCGCAGCCATGTCGACTGGTAGGCGAGCAAGCCGAAGGCCGCGCTGTGCGCCTTCGGAAAGCCGAAGCCCGCAAAGCCCTCGATCTTCTGCCACACCCGCTCGGCCACCTCGCGATCGGCGCCGCTGTGGCGGATCGCGCCCTCGACGAAGCGCCCGCAGTGGCGCTCGAGCATCTCCTGCGAGCGCTTGCGGCTCATCGCCCGGCGCAGGCCCTCCGCCTCGCCCGGCGTGAAGCCGGCGATCGCTTCGGCGACTTCCATCACCTGGTCCTGGAAGATGATCGTGCCGAGCGTGTCGCGCAGGACCGGCTCGAGCGACGGATGCTCGAACGGGATCTCATACGCCGGGTCCTCGCGCAAGCGCCGCCGGCGCTCGATGTACGGGTTGATCGCCCCGCCCTGAATCGGCCCCGGGCGGATGATCGCCACCTGGATCGCCAAGTCGTCGAGGTTTTCCGGTCGCGTGCGCCGCAGCGACTGCATCTGCGCGCGGCTCTCGATCTGAAAGACGCCGACCGTGTCGGCCTCGCGGATCGCCGCGAACGTCTGCTTGTCGTCGAACGGGATCCGCGAGAGGTCGATGCGCTCGCCGCGCACGCGCTCGATCTGCTCGACGCAGCGCTCGACCGCCGAGAGCATCCCCAGCCCGAGCAGGTCGATCTTCAGAAAGCCGCCGTCCGAGCATGAGTCCTTGTCCCACTGGACCATCTGCCTGCCCTCCATCGCCGCCGGCACGACCGGGCAGCAGTCGATCAGCGGCCTCGTCGCGATGATCATCCCGCCCGAGTGCTGCGAGAGATGCCGCGGCAGCCGGTGCGCCTCCTCGACGAGCCTTTCCAGCCAGTGCCAGCGCGCCGAGCGCGGCGCGGCGCCGTCCTGACTCCCCGCACCACCCCCGCTTCCCGCGCCTGCGCCCTGCTCGTGCTCTCCCGCCGCGCCTGCCGTGGCATTCGATCCCGCACCCGAGGCGCCGCTTGCCATGTCGTGCTCGGCGCCTGAGCCATAGCGCTCCGCGCCGCGGGCCATGCGCTCGATCTCGCCCGGCGGCAAGCCGAGCACCTTGCCCAGCTCGCGGATCGCGCCGCGCGGGCGGAACGTCGGAAAGGCCGCGACGAGCGCCGCGTGGTCGGCGCCGAAGCGCTCGTGCACGCGCGGGATCAGCACCGCGCGAATGTCGCGCGGGAAGTCGAGGTCGATGTCGGGCAGCCCGCGCAGGTCCTCGTGCAGGAAGCGCCCGAGTGTCAGCTTGCTCGCGATCGGGTCGATGTGCGAGAGCCCGATCAGGTAGCAGACGAGCGAGGAGACCGATGACCCGCGGCCGCGGCCGGAGGGCATCAGCGCGCGCACGGAGCCAGACCCGCGCACCTCGCTCGCCACCTCGCGTGCGAGCTCGAGCATTTCGTAGTGCAAGAGGAAGAAGCCGGCGAGGCCCAGCTTGCCGATCACGTTCAGCTCCTGCACGAGGCGCGCGTGCGCCTCGCCATATGCCGCCGAGGAGTCGTAGCGCTCGCACAGACGCTCCGCGCACAGCTCCGCGAGCTTGCGCTCGGCGCTTTCATCCTCCGCGCCCGGATAGCGATAGCCGAGATCCTGCGTAAGGTCGAACGTCAGCCGCTCGGCCAGCAGCAGCGTCTCGCGAACGGCCTCCGGGTGATCGGCGAAGCGGCTCGCCATTGCTTGCGGTGAGGCCATCACATGGCTCGTGTTCCCGCGGCGCAGGGGCTCTGAGGCGTCGAGCGTCGTGTGGTTGCGCAGCGCGACGAACGCGTCCTGCAGCTCCGCCCTGCGACGCGCGTGCGCATGAACGTTCCCGCTCGCCACGCACGGCACGCCGAGGCGCCTCGCGAACGCCGCCAGCGCGCGGTTGCGCGCACGATCGTCGCGCGCGTACGGCCGCTGCAGCTCGACGCGCACGTTCTCCGCGCCAAACGCCTCGAGCAGACGCCGAGCTACCGGCTCGTCGCCGACGCCGTGACCGATCGCCGAGCGATCGGCGCATCCCGTCAGGCAGAGAAGCCCCTCGGCGTGGTCGAGCACCGCCTGCAGCTCCGCCGCCGGCTCGGTCCGCTCGCGCCGCGACGAGCCTTCGCGCGTGTGCGCATGCGCGTGCGTGAGGATCCTGCAGAGGTTGCGCCAGCCGCGTTCGTCGCGAACCAGCAGCGTGATGTGGCGCCCGCTCGCGAGATCCAGCTCGGCGCCGTGGATCGCGCGGATTCCGTGATCGAGCGCGGCCTGGGCCAGCTCCATCGAGCCCGAGACCGAGTTGTGATCGGTCAGCGCGAGCGCCGTGTGGCCGAGCTCGCTCGCGCGCTGCGCGAGCTCGTCGGGCAGCGAGACGCCGTCGAGGAACGAGTAGGCCGAGTGGCAGTGAAGCTCGACGTATGGCGGCGTCGGTGCACCCATCAGCGCTCGCGAGCCCGGTCTCGCGCCACCTCATGCCCCCTGGGCGAACCAGCCGCCGGCGCGTTCGTCGTCTCCCGCCGCGCCGAGGTCGTGGAAGACGACCAGGTTGCGCCCGAGCGTCGTCACCACCTCCCAGTAGCGGCGCCGCAGCGGCCGGCCCGCCCACCAGCGGTCCTCCACCAGCCACGACTCGCGGACGAGCTCGACCGCGCGGCCGTCGACCTGCAGCGGGACACCCCCGGCCCCGCTGCGCACCCGCGCCGGACGCGGCAGGTTGAGCCGGGTCCGCTTCACAGCGGCCGGCGAACCGGTCCGTGGCGCGCTGCTCATCAGCCTGGCAGCGGCGTGAGCACGACCCGTCGCTCCGGCACACGCGAATCCGGATCCACGCAGACGGCGCGCATCGCCGCGTCCTCTCCGGCCACCGCGCGCATCTGCGCGACCGCCTCGCGCAAACGCGATGCACGAGCCGCGCGCGCCTCTCCCAGCAGCGCCCCCTGCTCACCGGCGGGCGGGCCGAAGCGCTCGACAGAAAGGCTCAGCGTGGCCGCCGGCGCCGGTAGCAAGAGCAGGCGCAGCGACAGCGCCAGCGAGATGCGATCGCGATCGCCGAGCGCTTGGCGAAAGACGACGCGCTCGCGCCAGCCGCCCCCCGAGAGCAGGCGTGCCGAGAGCGTGACCGCCCGCAGCGAGCGCCCTCGACGCTCGCTGCGGGCGAGCAGGCGGTCGACGAGCACGCCGAGCGTGCGCTGCAGCGACTCGCCCGAGCTCGCGTCGCCGACGCTCATCGTCTCCTGCAGGCGCTCCTCGGGCCGGCGCGGGCGCAACAGGCTGTCACCGCCGCAGGCGAGCTCGTGAGCCAGCACCCCCACCTCCCCGAAGCGGTCCGCGAGCTCGGGGCGCCCCAGGCGCACCAGCTCGCCGAGCGTGCGCACGCCGAGGCGCGTCAGCGGCTCGAGCAGCTGCTCGGTCTCCGTGCGGAAACCGAGCAGCTCGATCGGGCGCGTGGCGAGCCAGCGCCGGGCCTCCTTGCCCTCGAGCACCAGCGGGCGGCGCGAGCGCACCGCCAGGGCCGCCGCCAGCGCGCAGAAGCGCGTCGGCCCCGCGCCCACGCGCATGTGACGCTCGCCGGACGGCGCCCCCGCTCCGGCCAGGCTCCCCAGACCTCGGCCGGCGCCGCGCACGGCGGCGATCGTCGCCGTATCCGTGCCGTGTAGCGCACGCAGCGGCTCGGTCTCGAAGTACGCGAGACCAGGGCGCGCCGGCTCGACCGCCGCGCCGATCGCCTCCAGCGAGCGCAGCGTCGACTCCCACGCTTCGTCCACCCCCACAGGGTCGGCAGCGACGAGCGCCAGGTCCGGACAGCGTGCGAGCGCCTCCCCAAGCGCCATACCCTTTCGCACGCCGCGCGCCTCGGCAGCGCCCGAGACTTCCCCCACGCGCTGCTCGGAACCCGGCATCGACGCCGTCGCCACCGCACGGCCGACGAGCGCGCGCACCCCGCCGGCGGCGAGAACCAGCTCGAAGCGGGGCATGTAGACGCAGACGACCATGTACGAACATATGTTCGCATACGATGAGGCGGAATGCTTCGCAATACTGCTCGCTTGCTTGCCTGCTAGTGGGCAAGCGGAGACACGGCCACGCGCCCGCCGGCGCCCTCGCCGAGTTCTCGCCCTGCGCAGTCCTAAGCTCGAGCCGGCCGCCAGCCGGCCAACAGACCGGCCTCAGTCCATCGTCAGCGGCCCCTCGGCGGAGCCGCTGAGGAACTGCCTGACGAACGGGTTGTCCGAGGAGAACATCCGCTCGGCGTCGCCGGCCTCGACGATCCGCCCCTTCCACAGCACCGCGATGTATTCGCCGATCTGCCGCGCCGAGGCGATGTTGTGCGTGACGACGATGTAGGTGCCTTTGTGGATCTGGTGCATCTCCTGGATCAGTTCGCACAGAAGCGCCGTGCGCACCGGGTCGAGGCCAGAGTCGGGCTCGTCGAAGATCACGACATCGGGTTCCATCACGAGCGCGCGCGCGAAGCCGGCGCGCTTGCGCATTCCGCCGGAGAGCTGCGACGGCGCGTCGTCCATCGCGTCGCCGAGGCCGACGTCGGTCAGGCGCTCGGTGACGATCTTCGCGATTTCGGCCTCGCTCTGGTCGGTGTGCTGGCGCAACGGGAAGGCGACGTTGTCGAACACCGACATCGAGCCGAACAGCGCGCCGTCCTGGAACAGCACGCCGATCCGCTGGCGCAGCGCGAGCAGCTTTGGCATCGTCAGTTTCGGCACGTGTTCGCCGTGCACGACGACGTCGCCCGAGTCGGGGAACATCAGCCCGATCAGGTGCTTGATCAGCACGCTCTTGCCCGTTCCCGAAGGGCCGAGCACGACCGTGATCGTGTCGTCCGGGATCGCGACCGTCAGCCCGTTGAGCACCGGCACGCCGCCGAGGCGCTTGTGCACGTCGGTGCAGCGGATCGACCAGTCGCCCTCGTCGGGGTTGCCCGTCAGGTCGACGTCGGTGTTGTGGTACTGGTACTCGTCGCTCATCATTTTCCAGCGTAGACGACGTGCGGGTACTGGCTCGTCTGGCCGTTGAACGTGAACGGGCCCTGCTGGTTGCAGGCCGGGGCCGCGACTTTGTTCGGCGTTTCCGGAGCGTTGGCGACGTTGAATTCGATCAGCTGGTTGATCAGTTCCTGAGAGATCGTCGCGTTCGGCGGGCCGCTGACAGAAGGCACCGGGTTCGCGCAGCCGTTGTTGCTGAACACCTGCAGGCCGCCGTTCGCGATCGCGCTGAAGGCGCCTGGCTTGAAGTACGGGTTGGCGCGATTCGTGCCGGGCTGTTTCGCGTAGACGGCGAGGCTCTCCGGGTTGAGCACGTTCATGATCCGCAGGTAGTGCTGGGCAGGGCTCTGCGGGGTGTTCGTGTTGCTGCCGTGCGCCTGCGTCGAGGCGGTGAAGTTGGCAAAGAACGCCTGCAGCTCGGGGACGTATTCGCCGAGGTACTTCAGGAACGGATCGAAGTTGTGCAGGATCGGACGGAAGTTTTCGAGCTGCGTAGTCGTCAGGTCGAGCATCTTGCCCGTCGCCGGGAGCCCCTTCTTCGCGGCCTTCGTCAGCGGCCCGAGCGAAGTGAGGAAGCTGTCGAACTGCGGCGCGAACGGCTTGGCGGCCTGCAGCAGCGGCGCGAGCTTCTTCTCGACGGCCTTGAATTCGTCGAGGAACGGGCTGGCATCGTCGCCGAAGCTGTCGAGTTCTTTCAGCGCCACGCGAGAGCTCTTCTCGAACTCCGGCAGCGCGCGGAACGCGGCGGCGAACGACTGGCTGCCTTCGGCCAGCGCATGGAAGCTGCGCTCGCCGTTGACGATCAATCCTTCGAGCTGGTGGTCGCGGCTGCCGAGCGCGTTGAACACGACGCCCGTGTTCTTGATCAGCGCGCGAACGGCGCCCTCCTGCGAGTCGAGGATGCCGACGAGCGTGTTGGCGTGTTCGGCGAACGGGTGCAGCGAGGAGAACGCGGCGTTGATCTGTTCGCCACGGCCGTTGATTCCTTCGGCGACCGATTGCTGCCAGATCTGGAAGTCGCGGCGCGTCTTCGGGTCGAACGCCGAGAGGATCCCGTCGAGCGTGACCGACGGTTCGACCTGCGCGTCGGCGAGTTGCCCGTTGTCGGGCAGGAACGGACCCGAATGGCCGCCTTTCTGCGGGATCAGCTGGACATAGGTCTCGCCGAGCAGCGTCTTCTGGCGCAGGATCGCGTGCATGTTCGCGCGGATCGGCGCGTACTTCTGGTTGATTTCCAGTTCGGCGCGGGTGCGTCCGCCTTTGCCGAGCTTCAGCGCGACGACGCGGCCGATGTCGACGCCGCTGATGCGCACTTCCGACTGTTCGGCGAGCGCCAGCGATGCCGGGAACGAGACCGTCATCCGATAGCCCTTCGGCTTCAGCGGCAGCGGGCCGCCGAACGACTCCCAGAGGAACAGCAGCAGCCCGAAGCAGCTCAGCACGAAGAGGATGATCACGATCATGTTCGCGAGTGTTGGCGCGCGCTTCTGCATGCTCAGCGACCTCCCCGCGACGCGCTCGTGTGTGCTTTTGCCTTCGCGCCCGCGGACTGCGCCTTGCCGAACGCCGGCGTCAGGCCGCCGAGCAGTTTCGAGGCGGGTGCCTTCGGCTTCTTCACCTGGTGCGCGGCACTGCCTTTGGCGCCTTTGATCAGCCCGTTGCTGACGCACGCCTGCGCATCCGGCGGGTTCAGCAGCCCGACGAGCAGGTTCACGTTCGGGTTGACCGAGCCGACCGCTTTCAGCAGCGGCGCGACTTCGCAGTTGAGGTAGACGAGCGTGCGGCCGAGCACGCCGTTGGCGTCAGAGGAGCTGACGACGCTGTTGAGGTTGTGGTTGGCCCAATCGAGGAAGAACAGGAAGCCGCCTTCGCTCTTGCCCGGGTTGTGCGCGAGCTCGTTGAAGAATTCGTTGAACACGCCGAAGCTCGCGGCGAGCTTCGGGAACGCTTCGGCGAGCTGCTTCGTGTCAGGCGCGATTTCGTTGACCGTCGGCAGGATTTCGCGCGCGAACGGGCGGATGTCGTTCTTGATGATCGGTGTCGTCGCGAGCGTCAACTTGCGCGTCGCCTCGTTGGCCGGCCCGAGTGCGCTCGCGAACGGTTGCAGTTTGTGCAGCGTCGGGCCGAGCACGTGTGCGGCCGTCGCGAGCTTGCCGAGGCCGCTCTTCGTCTTGTTCAGCGCGCCCGGCAGTTCTCGCACGAGGCTCTGGACGTTCTGGTCCTCTTTCGCGAACGTCCCGAACACCGCGTTCGACGCGTCGACGAGCTCGGCGAGCTGCTTGTCCTTGCCGCCGAGCGCTTCCGTCAGCAGCCGGAAGTTGTGGATCGCGCGCGCCGTGTTCGCGTGGCGCAAGGCGAGTTCGGAGGAGATTTCCTTCACCTCGCGCGCGAGTGGATTGAAGCGCTTCAGCGTCGCCGAGAACGCTTTGCCGTTGTCCTTGAAGCCTTCGCCCGCGCCCGCCAAGAGCTCCTGCAGGTAGGAGCGCGTTTCGGCGTCCAGCGAGGAGAGGAATTCGTCGAAGTTGACGTTCGGCGCGGTCTGCGACAGCGGCAGCGTCGCGCCGCTCGGGAGCTTGCCCGCCGACGGCGTGCCTGGGTTGACCTCGACGGTGATGTCCTGCAGCTGCGTCTTCGGGCGAAGCAGCAACGTCGCGTTGCGATAGATGCGGGCGTATTTCGGCGTCACTTTCATCGTGATCGTCGCGACGCCGTTGTGCAGGTCGACGCTGCCGACTTCGCCGATCTTCGCGCCGGCGATCGTCACAGCCTGGCCCTGCCCCGGCGTCACGGCCTGCGCGGTCTGGATGTCGGCCTTCAGCGTGTAGTAGTCACGGCCCAGCACCGGCACCCAGCCGGGAAGCTTGAGGTTCTCGTGCGCGAGGATGTAGCCGCCGACGGCCGCCGCGATGACGATCATCACGACGATCGAGATGAACGCCGTGCGATAGCGCTCGATCTGGTCGCGGACAGACAGCCCGCCCTCGTGTTTGTGCCCGGTCTCGGCCATCAGCCGCTCCCGTCCGCGGGGCCCGAGGAGAGCGGACCGTTGAATTCAGGCAGCGCCTGCGTGTAGCACGGCACGAGCGGCTCGTAGGCCGGCTCGGTTTTCGGGAACGCCGGGCGCGTGCCCTGCGGGGCCAGCGAAGCGTGCGCGAGCAGCTTCAGGCCTTCTTTGCCGGGGTGACCCTCGACGCTCGCCGCGCCCGAGCGGATCGTCGGCCCGCCGCTGCCGGTCAAGAACTGCGTCATCGTGCCGTTGCCGTCGAACGTCTGCCCGATCCCGGCCACGCCCGTGAGCGCGTACCAGAACTCCTTGTAGTCCTCGACGCCGGTCGTCGCGGAGCCGTCCTGCAGCCGCGTGTTGCCGGCCGGGATGATCACTTTCGTCAAGCACTTGTTGAACAGTTCGGCCTGTTTTTGGAACGGCACCTGTTCGGCCGTCAGCTTGGCGAGCTGCGGCGTGGCGGCGAGCAGGCCCTTGGCGACGCCGCCGAGCTCGTTCGGCGCCAGCGACGCTTCGACCTGTTCGATCCACGGCAGCGTCGCTGTCACCGTCTGCGGCGTATTCCTAACGCCCGGCAGGATGTCTTTCGCGAACGTCTTCGTCGCCGGGAACGCCGCGTCGAGTTCGCGCAGGCCGGTGTTGACGCTGTGCAGCGCACCGGGCAGCTCGGCGACCGCCCTGCGCAGGCTCGGCGATTGCGCGGCGAAGGAGTGGAAGAAGCTGTTGAAGTTCCCGATCAGTTCGCCGAGCTGCTGTTCGTGGACGTTGAGCGCGGCCGTGACTTTGCCGACGCTCTGCACGAGCTTCGAGAGGTCGTGCTGTTCGGTGCCGCCGATCGCCTGGTTGATGATCGCCCCGCCACGCTCGGCCTCGGGCGCGATGCGGTAGAGCTTGTTCAGCGCTTCGGCGGCGTTGATCCCGCGCACTTCGGGGTCCTGTTCGGCGTCGTCGGCCTTTGACGGCTTGCGCGTCAGCCCGTCGCCGTAGCCGATCAGGAAGTTCTGCAGGTTCGCCCGCGTGTCCGTGTTCAGCGCGTCGAGCACCTGATCGAGCTGGACCGGGTCGGAGCTCTGCGTGCTCGGCAGCGTCGCGCCCGAGGAGAGCGTCTTCGTCGAGGGGCTGCCCGGCTGCAGTTCGACGAACCAGTTGCCTTCGAGGAAGATTCGCGGACGGATCTTCACGGTCGCGTCCGAGTGAAGCGGCAGTCCGCGCGATTCGATTTCCATGCTGACGAGCGCCGTCGATCCGTCGCGCTTGATCCCCGTGACCTTGCCGACGTCGACCCCGGCGATGCGAACGGGTGACTTGCCTTTGATGTTGATCGCGCTCGCGAACTGGGCATTCAGGCGGAAGCCGTGTTTGAACGGGATGTGCTTCGTGAAGCCGAAGTAGATCGCGATCACGACGATCACGAGGAACACGATCGCGAACCGGACCGGGCTCGTGCGGTTCAGCTCGACGACCGGGATCTCGTCGTGGCGGCGCCACCAGCGCAGGCGGCTCACGACTTCTTCCCCTTCGTCTTCTTCTTGGTCTTCTTCGGCTTCGGGGCCGTCCCGATGCCGAGCTCCTTGAGCTGCGCGGCAGAGTACTTTTCGCCGTACAGGTTCTGATCGCGCGAGGTGAATTCGCGGTTGGTCGCGACGTTGGCCGCGGCGATGTTGCCGTCGACGAGCTTGCCCGGTTCGTATTTCTCGTTGGCCGCTTCGCACAGTTTCGGCTGCCCCGGACCGGCCACGTTCGGGTACGGGTTCAGGTGCACGTGGTTGTTGTCGACGACCGCGTTGGAGCTGACGTTCGCTTTCTGCGTCGACGGCCCGTTCGCCGGCACCGCGGAGGGGAAGCCCTCGTTGTTCGGACCCGTCGGCGCAAGCACGAGGCCGGCGCGGCCGGTCGTGCCGACGCCGATGTTCTGCGACTGCAGGCTTGCGACGTTGCGGAACGCCAGCGTCAGGTAGTTGCAGTAAGCCTGCTCCGGCGCCAGCCCGGCGAACACCGGGTTGCCGTACTGCAGCGTCTGCGTGAAGTCTTCGAGGCTCGCCGTGACGACCGGGTTTTCGGCGAACTTCTGCAGCTGCTGCGCCGATGCGGCGAGCTGCGTGTTCAGCTTGGTCGCTTCGCGCAGGTTGACCGCGCCGACCGAGATCGCGTCGCCGAGCGGCTTGGCGACCGTCGTCAGCGCTTTCGCGCTCGGGCGCAGCAGCCGCATGAACTCGGTGCTCTTTTCGGTGAATTCGGCCTCGTGCGGCAACGAGTAGATCGCCTGTTCAAGCGAGGCCGGCCCGCCCTCCGTCGCTTCTTCGAGCGATTTGGCGACGCTGGCGAACGCCGTGAAGAACGTGTCCTGCTCGCTGAAGAAGTCGGCGTTCTGCTGAGCGACCGGGGCGGTCTCTTCGGCGGGACGGTCGAGGCCTTTGAAGAAGCCGCGCAGGTCGGTTTGCGGCGAGGCGAGGTTGCGCAGCACCGGAATCGCGTGTTCGACGAGCGGGCGCAGCGTGTGGATCGTTTCGTTGAGGCCGAGCCCGCGGCCGGCGAGACCGTCGCCGAAGTTGTTCGTGTTGATCTGGATCGCCGTGCGCGTCTTTTCGTCGAACATGTTGAAGAGCTGATCGATGTCGACCGGTTCGCGTGCGAGCTTGATCTCCTGTCCGGCCTTCAGCGTCTTCGTCGAGGTGCCCTTTTCGAGTTCGAGGTACTTCAGCCCGATTGCCGAGACCGACAGCACGATCGCCTTCGTGTCGACCGGCAGCGGTTCGACTTTCTTTTCGAGGTGCAGCGTCGCGACGGCCGTGACACGTCCCGTCTGCGGATCCTGGTGCGGCGAGAGCGAGCCGATCAGCCCGACGCGCGTGCCCGCGATCCGCACCTGGTTGGAGGGCTGCAAGCCTGAGCCCTCGGGCAGCACGACCTTGACGTTGTACGTCGGCACGAACGGCAGGCCGTTGTTCGCGTTGTAGGAGAGGAACACCGCGACGACGACGATCAGCGTCGTGACCGCTCCGATCAGCAGCGGGCTCCCGGCGAGCGAGGTGTTGCGACGGCGGTTCATGGCGTCTGCGTGGGGTCGCAGCTGAGCTGTTCTGAGTCGGTGAACGGCGAGGAGCCGTCGGCTGCCGGCGCTGTCGCCGCTCCCGGGCAGCGTCGCAGCTGGCCTGTTTTCAGCGACGCGAGCACTTCCGCCGGCCCAGCCGGGGTGAGGTTGTCGTTTGCGCCGAGTGCGAAGTCCGGGAACACCGGGCTGACACGCGCGTAGTGGCCGTTGGCGTCGTAATACGCACTCGTCTGCCCGAACTCGCGCAGCGTTCCTTGCAGCTCGGGCGAGTACGGACCGAAGAACGCCGTGATCGGAATCGATTCTTGAAGCGACTGCACAGCGAGGGGCGTTGCCGTCGTCAGCTGGCTGACGAGCTTCGGCAGCTCGTTGACGAAGTCCGTCAGGTCGTTGTCCGCGCCCGGCTGGCTGAACGCGGTCGAGAAGTTCTTCACGACCGGAGTGGCCGTGTTCAGCAGCGGACGCAGCTTCGTGAACAGCTGCGTCAGCGGTTTGACCGTCGGCTTGGAGGCGTCGACGAGGTTTTTCAGCGCCTTGAACGTCGACGGCAGGGCAGCGAACGTGCGGTTGCCCTGACGGAACGCCACAGGCAGTTCCTTCAGGCCCTTCGCCAGCGCCGTCTGTTCCGAGCCGATCGCCGTGAACGTCGTGTTCGCGTTTTCGACCAGGCTCGAGAGCTGATCCTTGCGCGCGCCGATCGTCGTCACGGCCTTCGCCGTTTCGACGAGGAACTTCGTGAACGTCGACTGGTCGCGCACGAGCTCGGCGAAGAAGTGATCGGTCGCGTTGATCGACGGCGCGAAGTATTCGGTCGATTCGCCGAGCTGCTTGCCCTGGCCGACGTACTGTTCGGCCGTCCCCTGGATGAACTGCTGCAGGCCCTTGCGTGTCTTCGGGTTCAGCGTGTTGAACAGCTGGTCGAGGTCCGTCACGTCTTTGGTCGCGCTCACCGGCAGCTTCGCGCCGGCCGCGAGCGCCGGGGCGTTGTTCGGCCCGGGGCTGAGCGCGACGTAGCGGTTCGCGACGCTCGACAGCGACGGGACCCTGACCTGCGCCGTCGTGCCTGCGTGCAGCGGCGTCAGCGACGAGTCGACGTGGATCGTCACGATCGCTTTGAAGTCGTGCGTCAGCTCGAGGCTCTTGACCGTGCCGACCGGAACTCCGCCGACCTGGACCTGGTCGCCGCGGACGAGCTGGTCTGCTTCGTTGAATTCGAGCCGGTACGTCGAGCCGCCGCCGCCCGCGAAGACGATGTAGGCGACGATCAGCACGACGAGCGCGAGCGCGCCGACGGCCAGCGGACGGCCGAAGCGCCCACGCGCGCTGCGCGCCGGTTTGGCCGGCGGCGGGCTGCCTGGCGGCGGCGCCGCGGGCGAGCTCGGTGGCGGGGTCGTCGTGGCCATCGCTCTAGTTTCCTCCGCCCTGCGCGGAAGGGTGCACGGGAATCGCCGCGGCCGACGGGCCGGCGGCCACCGTCGGGTCGGGGATTTCGCCGAGCCGGGCGATCAGCTTGATCCACTGGCCCGGCGTGATCGAGGAGGTCAGCGAGCCGGCGAGCCGTGCGCTCTGCGCGAACAGCGGGCGGAAGCCGACGTGGATGTGGTTGTAGTGATCCGCTTTGGCGAGCGTGTTCGGGGCGCCTGGATAGCTCATCAGGCTGATGATCTGGTGCGGTTCCATCGAGCCTTGCAGCGTCAGCAGCTTGCGGATCGTCGTGTCGGTGATCGAGCCCGGTCCCTGGTGGCCGACGATCGGGATGCCGTTGATCTCGGAGATGTCGACGGCGTCGCCGGTCGAGTGCTCCGAGACGTTGCCTTCGGTCGTCAGCTCCGAGTGCCCGCACTTCAACGCCGAGACCGTCGGCTTCAGCCCTGACACGGCGAGGAACTCGAGCGTCGCGAGCACGCGCCGGTCGATCTGCCCGGTCTGGATGTCCTGGCGGCCGCACGGGTAGATGTCGATGTCCGAGTTGGCGAGCACCTGCTGCTCGAGCTGTTCCTTGGACTCGAGCAGCACCTGGCCCGGCGTCGGCCCGCTCGCGAGGAACGGGTTCTGGCCCTTTGCTCGGAAGATCGAGCTGTTCTCGAGCTGCACCCATCCGTCGAGGATCGGCTTCGGATCGATCAGCGGTGCGCCCACGCCGGCCGGGCGGATCTGGAAGAACACATGCGGTTCGGAGCTTTCGCCGTCGCCGGCCTCGGCGCCGCCGACATGTCCGAGCACGGTCCCGGCGATCACCTGCGCGCCGGTGTGCAGTTCGTGCAGGTAGACGTCGTCGGGCCCCGAGCGGAAGACGCGCGGCGTCGACTGCGAGGAGGAGGACGGCGAAGCCGGCTGTGCTGAGCCGCTCGCAGCGGGGGCGGCTTCGGCCGGACCGGCGCCGGCGCTCGGGCTCGCTTGCGGCTGCGTCTGCGCCGCGGCTCCAGGCGTCCCTGCCGTCGCCGGGTTAGAGGCGGATCCTTCGCTGCCGGCCGCGGGAGCCTGCGTCGGCGTGCTCGCGCCGGGCGCCGACGCTTCGAGCGCGCTCGCGGAGCCGAGCGACAGTGCCGAGAGCGAAGAGCCTTCGCCGGCCGGCGGCGTCGCTTCGGTGTGTGTTCCGGCGCTCGCCGGGGCCGTCGGCTTCGGTTCGGCCGGAGCTTCGTCGGACGCTCCGGCGGCGTCCCCCGCCTTGGCGTCGTGCGGCTTCAGCACCGGGTAGAGCTGCGCGACGCTGCCCAGTTTCGCGTACGTGTAGGTATTGCCGTACGCGTCGCGCAGCGAGACGAAGTGGCCGAGCTCTGGCGATTCGCCGATCTGCACGACCTGCCCGTCCTGGACGGCGATCACCGGCGCGTCCGCTTCGGAGTAGATCGTCGTTCCGGCAATCTGCGCCGGCGCTTTCGAGCTGTTCGCGGGCAGCTGGAGAAAGCCGTCGCTGAAGTGCGATTTGGCGTGCACCGGGAAGCGCGCCTCGGTCAGCCCCGTGATCGCGCCGAGCAGCTCCGAGGGCGTGCCGCCGAGCAGCTTCGCGCGCAGCATCACCGATTCGACGTACGCCTGCGAGTGGTTGTAGGAGAAGATCGCGCCACGCACGTTCGTCGCCGCCCCGGCGGCGCGCAGGTAGCGCGCCGCGGCGAAGATCGCGTCGGCGGGGTTGTACGGGTCCTTGTAGCCGTCGCCGTTGGCATCCACTCCGTACGTTTCCCAGGAGGAGGGCAGGAACTGCATCCAGCCCTCGGCGCCGGCGCTCGACAGGCTGAGGTCGCGCCCGTAGTCGGTCTCGACCTCGTTGATCGCGGCGAGCACCTGCCAGGGCACGCCGTATGCCGTGCCGGCGGCTTGGAAGATCGGCAGCAGGAACGGCGGGATGCGGAAGCTTTCGATGAAGAAGCCCGGCACTCCGGCGATCGGCGAGGACAGCGAGAGCGGTAGCGCCGGCGTCAGTGCCGACGGCTTCGGCGCGCGCTTGCCGCGCTTCGGCTTGGCCACGGAGCCGCCAGTCGAGCCGGTGGGCTGCTTGCCGGCCTTGCCTGAGCCCGTCTCCGCCCCCGGCGCGGGCGTCTTGCCGACGCTCGTCGGCGACTTTCCCTGAGCGCTCTGGCTGCTGATCTGTGGCACCGGCGCTGCCTCGGTCGTCGTCGTTGGCGTCGTCGCGGGCGCGGGCGTCGCTTCGGTCGTCGTTGGTGCCGGTGTCGGCGTTTCGTTCGTCGGGACCGACGGAGTCGTGTTCGCGGGCGGGCTCGTTTCGACCGTGATCCCGCCTTCTTCGGCTGCGAGCGAGCTCGCCGGCGGCAGCAACAGCAGCGACGCAGCGACGCAGGCAAGCAGCAATGTCGGCACCCGGGTCATCTCGCTCAGTTGCCCAGCAGGTAGTTGAGCAGCATTCCGTCGGCGCCAGAGCTTTCGGCCGACGGCGAGTAGTACGTCGTGCCGGCGCTCGCGCCGCCGACGGGTTTCGCCACAGCCGTGCCTGTAGAGCTCGAGCCCGCGCCGGTCGAGCCCGGGGCCACTTCGATCGCCCCCGGATATTTGGCGATCGCCTCGGCCGGTGTCGCGCCCTTGAGCACGGCCAGCGTGCGTGCCATCTCGACGCTCGAGTTGCTGCCGTTGCGCGCGCTCGAGGCGCGCGCGGCCGATGCCGATTCGGCCGAGGATTCCGAGCCTTTCGTGTCGAACAGTTTCGAGCTAGCGCAGGCGGCGGCCGGGGTGATCACATAAGTGATGCATCCCGTCGCGACCGCTTCCGAGCGGAGGAAGTGCCCGAGCGCGTCGTAGCCGTTCGTCGAGCCGCTGCCGAGGAAGATGAAGTCGAGCAGCCGCTCCAGGCCTCCCGTGTCGCGCAGGCTCGTGAGCAGTTCGGCGGCGTTGTCGGAGAACGGCTTGGCTTCTTTGCCGAGCGAGCCCAGACGCGCGAGCAGCGGTTTGACCGCCGTCAGCGCCGGCCCGGAGATCTTCGCCGTCTTGCCCAGGTTCGTGAAGAACTTCTGCGAGCTGGTGGAGAACGCCGGCAGGCTCGTGAAGGCCTTGTCGATGCCAGGCGCCGCGACTTTCAGGTCGTTGAACACCGGCGTCGTCTGATCGGCGAAGCGGCCGAGGCGTTCCATCGCGGGCCCGAGCTGCTTGAGGAACTTCGGGAACAGCTGCAGGTTGCGCGCGAGCGCGCCGCGGTGGCGGGCGGTGGCCTGCGCGACCGTGTTGCTCTGGACGATGAAGTCCGCGACCTTTTCGCGGACGGCCGCGAACGGCGCGAGCGCCTTGTCGGAGTCGACCGCGAGTTTCGCCAGCACGTGGTTCTCGCTGGCGAGGATCCCGAGCACCTTGTCGAGTTCCTGCAGTGCCGGGTTGGCGCGGCGGATCACGTCGTGCAGGTCGCTGCCGCGACCGGCGAGCCCGGCGCCGAGTTCGTTGAGGATGATCGTGAAGCGCTGGCGCTCGGGCAGCCGCTGGATGTCACCGAGCAGGTCGACGTCGACCGGGCTGTGCGTGTTCTGCACGGGCAGCAGATACTCGCCCGAGCCTTCGTGACGCTTGCCGATCTTCTTCAGCGGCGGCGGCAACGGCGTGCCGGCGACGCGCGGTTGCGTCGGCAGACAGTCGACGAACTTCTCGCCGATCAGCGCCTGCGGACGGATCGTGCAGCTCGCATCCGCGCGGAAGTCCTTGAAGCCGGCGTTCGAGATATGCAGGACGACGGCCGCCTTGGCCTGCGGAGTCGGCGTCACCGTGCCGACCGTGCCGACCTTGACGCCTCCGATCTTGACGTTCTCGCCGGGGATGATGTTGGCCGCATCGTCGAAGATCGCGCGGACCGTGTAGGTGCCGTTCGAGCCGCCCGCCGAGGTGGCCAGCAACACGACCGCGGCGAGCGCGGCCACGCAAAGGAGGACCACGACCGCGGCCGCACCTCTCCTCCACCCGACGGTCTGCGTCCTCAACCCTTTCCTTCCTTGACGTTCATACGACAACGGGCGGCTCCATCTTCTCGATGGAGCCGCCCTTCCCTCAGTGCTGCCGCGATTTTACGCCCATCCTGGGCGCGTACTCGCCAAGCTCTCCTTGCCTACTTGGGGCAGGGAGTCTTGAATTCCTTCGTGACGGTTTCCGCGGGGATCCCGAATTCCCGTTCGCCGCCGTAGGAGCCGCCGAAGATCAGTTCGGCCTTGACCGGGAAGCCACCCTTCGGGCACTTCGGGGGAAGCGTGCCGTAGGAGATCAGCTTCTTGCCCTTTTTGATCGCCGCGCCGACCTTGATGTTGATGTTCTTGGTCGATGCGAGCGGGGCGCCCGGGACCGTCGCGATTGCCGGAACGGTCGACTTCAGCTCGAGCCCGTAAGGGGCCTGGCCGGAGTTGACGTACGTACCCGTCGAGACGAATTCGAGCGAGACCGGGCTCGAGCCCTGCACGTAGAAGTACAGGCTCTTGTTCGGTCCGAAGAAAGCCTGCAGCTTCGCTTCCTCAGGGACACGTTCTGCGCCGAAGCTCACTTCGCCGAGCGCGTTGCCCAGCGGGCTCGCGATCGACCCCTTGCTGCAGCCGCTCGGGCCCGTGTTCTTCAGGGTCGCTTCCGAGCAGGTCGGGAAGCCCGTGCTGTTGATCTTCGCGCCCGCAGGCAGGAAGAAGTTGACCGCGGCCAGCGGCGGGATTCCGCCGGCGGGCTTCTGCGGCGTGGCACCGTAGCCGGAGCCTTCGATCACGAAGTTGGCTTCGAGCGCCGTGCCGAGGCCGCCCTTGCCCGGCAGGATGTTGCCGGTGTGCGGGTACGTCCCGCCGCCCGGCTTCGGAATCGGCACCGCCTTCGCTTTGAAGCTCACGGTCGGCGGTGCTGCCGACGCTGCGGCCGGAAGTGCTACGGCAAGGCAGCCGAGCAAGGCCAGACAGGTGGATGCTCTGCGCATCAGTTTCTCTCCTCTGTTGATGGACAGGTCCGCCTCGATCCGGGTAGCTCCGGAACCTTTGCCGGTCCGGCGATATCGAGATCTCCAGCAATTCGCCGGAGAACAGTGGCGACGTCTTCAGACAACATTATCCACCGTTCCCGATACCTGCAAGTTGTAAGCGCCCGTCGAGGCGGGGTTTGCAAGCGAACTTGCGCACTACCCAGTCGAGTCGCGGACGAACCGCTTTCGGTCCGTCGAAGAACCGCGCAAGGGCAAACACTCATCCTCACCTTGAGGCTGAGGCTCGTCAGGCGGAGAGCTCGAGCTCGTCGCCTTCGAAGCGGACTTCGACCGGCTCAACGATCACGCGCCGCGGGCCCTCCTCGACGCTTCCGGCCAGCAGCGCCTTCAGGCCGAGACCCTGAGCCAGCGTGACGATCTGCGCCCCGGCGCCGGCGGCGCAGTACAGCGCGAAGCCGGAGCCCATGTTGAACGTCGAGTACGCCGCGTGGCGATCGAGCCCGGCCTGCTCGACGAGGAAGGCGAGCACCGGCGGGACGGGCGGCAGCTCGGCGATGCGGTACGTCAGCGGCTTCGTCGGGCGCATCAGCTTGAGCAGCCCATGGCCGGTGATGTGGCTCAGGTAGGTAACGGGCAGCGCCGCCTCGAGCGCGGCGGCGACGAGCGGCGCGTACATCAGCGACGGCGCCAGCAGCGCCTCGCCGAACGTCTCGCCGTCGGAGAGCGCCGTCGCGTAGCCGTCGGGCAGCCGCCCCGCGATCAGCCGCGCCAGCGAGGCGCCGTTTGCGTGCAGGCCGCTCGAGGCGACGAGCACGATCTCATCGCCCGGCGCGAGCTGCTCGCCGAGGATCGGCGCGTGCCCCGCCGGCAGCGCGCCGACCGCCGCGCCCGCCAGCTCGATGTCGCGCTCGTCGACCAGCCCCGGCAGCGAAGGCGACTCGCCTCCGCCCCACGTGCAGCCGGCATCGGTGCACGCCTGGCGCCAGCCCTCGAGCAGCGACGCCGAGCGCTCGGCGTCGGCGTACCACTCCGAAGCGCCCGTCGCGAAGTAGGCGTTGACGACGAGCGGCAGCGCGCCAACGCAGCAGAGGTCGTTGAGGATCGCCGCGACCGTGTCGTAGGCGACGTCCGCGAAGCGGTCGATCCCCTGGCTCTCGAGCACCTGCCGCGCGACGATCGACTTCGTGCCGAGCCCCTCGACGACGAACGCGAACGACCGCCCGTCGAGCTCGAAGACGAACGCCGGCTCGCCTCGGGAGGCATCCACCGCGCGGGCGCCGCGCGCGGCGAGCAGCGGCGAGGTCGACAGCGCCTTCGCGATCGCCAGGCGCTTGCCCGCGTCGAGCGCGTCGTAGTCGACCCCCGCCTCGCGGTAACTGGCCGTGGCGCGATCCTCGCTCATGGCGCGCAGCCTATGACCTCGGCTGACGCGGTGCTGCGTCAGCCGTCGCGCGAGCGACCGGCTCGCTTGGGGCTCGCCGCTGCCATACCGGGGTCAGCTAGCCGTGCGTGGTCAGCCGGCTCGAGCTCCACTGGCCGCCCCGTGCTGCGCGCGCCAGCACGAGCGCCCGCCGTGGCAGGCCTCGATCGCGAGCAACGTCCTGTGCAGCCGGCGCAAGCGGGCCGGCGGAAGCGTCGCCGCGATGTTGTGCAGCTCGAACGGGTCACGACGCAGGTCGTAGAACTCGCGTTCGCCGGTCGCGTACTCGACATAGAGGAAGCGCTTGGCCCTCAGTGCCTCGTAGCTCGGCGGGTTGCCGGAGCCGCGCGTCGGCAGGTCGGGGTCGCCACGGTCGTAGACGCGCCCGTGGTGCTCGACGAGGATCTCCTTGCGCCAGCCGCGAGCTCGTCTGCCGTGCAGCAATGCCACGAGGCTGTGCCCGTCGACGCTCGGCGGCACCGGCGCTCCGGCGAGTTCCTCGAAGCTCGGGCAGAGATCGACGTTCTCGGTCATCTGGCCGATCGTCCGCCCCTGCGCCACGCCCGGGCCGGTGACGATCAGCGGCACCTTGATGTCCGTGTCGAACGCCGTCAGCTTGCCCGGTCGCAAGCGGTGCTCGCCCATGTGCAAGCCGTTGTCGGAGCTGAACACGATGTACGTGTTGCGCGCGATTCCCTCGGCCCGCAGCTGTGACTCGATCTGGCCGATCATCCGATCGACCGCCTGCACGGCTTGCGCGCGCTTGCGGAACTTCGCGTCGATCGAGGCGATCTGCTTCGGGCCAAGCGCTTCGAAGCGGCTCAGCCAGGCCGGCTCGTCGGTGCCGATCGTGTTGAACGCCGGCGTGCGCGGCGCGCGCAGCCCCGGGAACCTCCCGTAGTCGCGACGCGCCGGCGTGTACGGGCCATGCGGCGCGAACGTCGCCAGCTCGAGCATGAACGGCCGCCGGCTCGCGGCCGCGCGCGCGATGAAGCCGAGTCCCTTGTGCGCGATCACGTCCGTCAGGTATTCGCTCGAACGGTAGCCGTACTTGTGCACGCGGCCGTCGCTGTTCATCCGGTAGCCGTACTCCGGATAGCCGTTGCCGGCGACGTCCCACTCGCTCCAGCCCGGCGGCACTCGCGCGCCGCCTTCCTGCATCGACCCCGGCTTGTATCCGTTCAGGTACTTGCCCATCAGCGCAGTCGAGTAGCCCTCGCGCTGCAGCGCGAGCGCGAACGTTTCGCGCTCCTCGCGGCGTTCGTGAAAGACGGCGTAACCGCCTTCGGGCGGGCTGTTGTCGAATACGCGCGTGTCGTGCGGAAAGCGGCCGGTCAGAATCGAGGCACGCGAGGGGCAGCACAGCGAGTCGGTCACGAAGTAGTTGTCGAAGCTCTCGCCGTCGCGCGTCATCTGCAGCACGTGCGGCATGAAGCGGACGAGGTTCTGCGAGAGATCGTCGGTCAGCACGAAGACGATGTTCGGACGCGAACCGCGCCCGCCGGATTCCGAGCCGATCGGAGCGGCGATGCCGCCGGCGCCCGGCGAGGCAGACCGAGTGCGGGCCGCGGTGCCGCTCGAGCTCGACGACCCGCCGCAGCCGGCGAGCCAGACGAGCGCGCAGAGGAGCGCCGCGAGCGCCGCTCCGCGGCCCGCGCCGGCATGCCGCCGATTTCGCTGAGCCCCACGCGCGGTCATCGGCGCGACACGGTAGCGGCGGGATCAGGCGTCTGCCGCGCGCGGCGGAGACTCGATATACACAGTCTCTTCCGCGGGACCAAAGGAGACACGATGGATTTCGAGCCAAGCGAGCGCTGTTCTGAGTTCAAGGAGCGCCTGACGGCGTTCATGGATGAGCACATCTACCCGGCGGAGGAGCTCTACGAGCGCCAGCTGGAGGAGTCCGGCGACCCGCACTCCCAGCCGGCGATCATGGAGGAGCTCAAGCAGCGGGCGCACGAGGCCGGCCTGTGGAACATGTTCCTACCCGACGAGGAGCACGGCGCCGGGCTGTCCAACAGCGATTACGCGCCCCTCGCCGAGATCCTCGGCCGCTCGCCGATCGCCTCGGAGGCGTGCAACTGCTCGGCGCCTGACACCGGCAACATGGAGGTCCTCGCGCAGTTCGGCACACCCGAGCAGAAGGATCGCTGGCTTCAACCTCTGCTCGAGGGTGAGATTCGCTCGGCGTTCGCGATGACCGAGCCCGACGTCGCGAGCTCCGACGCGACGAACATCGAGTTGCGGATCGAGCGCGACGGCGATGACTACGTGCTCAACGGTCGCAAGTGGTGGACGACCAACGCTCTGCACCCGCACTGCCGGATCATGATCGTGATGGGAAAGACGGACCCCGGCGGGCCGACGTACAAACAGCAGAGCCAGATCCTCGTGCCGATGGACACCCCTGGCGTGACCGTCATGCGCGGCTTGAAAGTGTTCGGCTACGAGGACCAGGACGGCCACGGCGAAGTCGACTTCAAGGATGTGCGCGTGCCCGCGAGCAACCTGATCGCCGACGAGGGCGACGGCTTCATGATCGCGCAGGCGCGCCTGGGTCCGGGCCGGATCCACCACTGCATGCGCGCGATCGGCGCCGCCGAGCGCGCGCTCGAGGCGATGTGCAAGCGCGCCGTCTCGCGTGTGACGTTCGGCCAGCCCGTCGCGACGCGCGGCAACGTGCTGGACTGGATCGCCGAGTCGCGGATCGAGATCGAGATGACGCGACTGCTGACGCTGAAGGCGGCCTGGCTGATGGACACCGTCGGCAACCGCCACGCGCGGACTGAGATCGCGGCGATCAAGGTCGCCGCGCCGAACGTCGCGCTGAAGGTGCTCGACCGTGCGATCCAGGTGCACGGCGGCGGCGGCGTCTCCCAAGACTTCGGGCTCGCCTCGGCGTACGCGCACCTGCGCACGCTGCGCCTCGCCGACGGCCCCGACGAGGTCCACAAGCTGTCGATCGCCAGGCGCGAGCTCGCGCCCTACGTGCCGCGCGAGAAGTAGCCGTTTGGCACAAACGGGGCCTTCCGCTTGCGCCAATCATGCGTAGAGCCGGACAAACGGGGTAGTTCGTTCGTACCGGCGATGGAGCACGCGTCGACGGGATGGGAGCTTGAGTCAAGCGAGTCAGGGAGAGAGATGCAGCCCACGCCGAAGTCGTACGCCCGCAGGACAGTTGCCGCACGGATCCCCGTCAGAGCGATCGCCGTCGCGGCGGTGCTGGCCTCGTCGATGATCGTGCCCGTCGCCGCGCACGCGGCCGGCAGCTTGGGCGTGTCGGTATGGGAAGCCGGGACCTGCACCGGAAGCGAAAGCTCGGTCCAGACTGAATGCAAATACTCGAACTCGAGCGCCTTCTACACGCAGGCGGCCGGGCACCCGCCGTGGGGCCTGACGGGATTCGAATTGACCAACTCCGGCGCCGCCCCGAACGGGTCGGCGCTGAAGCGCCTGCGCGTCGACGTCCCGCCTGGGCTCGCTGCCGACCCGCAGGCGCTCGCCGTCTGCTCGCGCGCCCAGTTCGAAGCCAACAGCTGCCCGGCGAGCACGAAAGCAGGCTTCGTCTCGCTGAAGGCCTACGTCGAAATCCCCCTGGTCCCGCAGACGCTGACGCTCAAAGGGAACGTCTACAACCTGCCGCAGGAACCGGGGCTGCCGCTCGTCTTCGGGATCGACGTCGAAGGCGTCCAGCCCCTCACCGAAGACGTTCACCTGCTGCTCGAAGGTCACGTCAGCTACGCGCACGAAGACGTTCTCGCCGCGCGCGGCGTCCCCTCGGGCGACTTCCACGAGTGGTTCGAAATCAACAACATCCCGACGGAAGTCGGCGTGAAAGTGCTCGGCCTCGAAATCGACAAAGCGCCCCTGAAGACGGTCGAATCGAAGCTGTTCTTCAACGGCCACGCGGGCAAGGAAGGCAAAGAAAACTTCCTGACGATGCCGAGCAGCTGCACCGCGCCGTCGACGTCCTACCTCGAACTCGAAACCTACGGACCGGTCGAAAAGGCGAGCCTGCCGACGACGCCACCGGTCAAAGTCGAAGGCTGCAACAAAGTGCCGTTCGCGCCGACGGCCACGATCATCCCGGAAACGTCGCAGTACGAAAGCCCGGATGGGATCACGACCGACGTCCACGTGCCGCAGTTCGAAAAATCGAGCCAGATCAACACGGCCGACATCGACAACGCCGAAATCGCGCTTCCGGAAGGGATGACGCTGAACCCCTCCGCGGTGAACGGGCTGCAGGCCTGCAAACAGAGCCAGCTCCATCGTGGCTCGGCGGCTCCGGTCGAATGCCCGGCCGCATCGAAAATCGGCACGGTCAACATCGAAACCGACTTGCCGCCCGGCACTCTTGGGGGCAACGTGTACCTCGGCCAAGAAGACGGCACGGCCGCGATCGAAGGTCTCCCCCATCCCTTCCTGATCTTCATCGACGCCGAGAGCGTCTACGACGTGTCGGTTCGCCTCGAAGGTCAGGCCACTCCGGACCCGGTCACGGGGAGGCTCCGGGTGACCTTCAACAATAATCCGCAACTGCCGTTCAGCGACCTCACGCTGACCCTGAAGGGCGGTCCGAGGGCGCCGCTGGCCAACCCGCTGTCGTGCCAGGCCGTGGCCACGAGCTTCGCGTTCAGCGCATACACCGGCGGGAGCTTCGCCAGCTCGAGCCCGTTCACCGTCACCGGCTGCCCCGCGAGCACGCCCTTCGCGCTCTCGCAGACGACCGCGACGAGCTCGCCGAACGCCGGCGCTTACACGCACTACACGTTCAACCTCGCACGCGCCGACGGCAACCAGTACCTGGGCAAGGTCTCGACGGTTCTGCCGGCGGGGCTAGTCGGCGAAATTCCGCACATCACGCGCTGCCCCGAACCACAGGCACAGACGGGTGCCTGCCCGGCAGCGAGCAAAATCGGCACGGCGACGGCGTACGTCGGCGCGGGCAGCGAACCGTACCCCTTCTCCGGACCGGTCTACCTGACCGGCCCCTACCAGGGCGCGCCCTACGGTCTGTCGATCCCGATCCACGCCGCGGCCGGACCGTTCGACTTCGGCAACGTCGTCACGCACGCGACGATCAGCGTCGACCCGCACAGCGGCCGCGTGACCGTCGCGACGACCGACCTGCCCTCGATCTTCAAGGGGGTCCCGCTGCGCCTGCGCAACATCTCGGTCGTCGTGGACCAGAGCAACTTCCTGTTCAACCCGTCGAACTGCGGGCCTCTGGCCACGAACACGACGCTGACCTCGACGCTCGGCGCAGTCCAGGGCGGGCTGTCGAGCCCATTCAGCGTCAGCAACTGCAGCGCGCTGCCATTCAAACCGAACTTCTCGGCGGCATCGGCGGCGTCGACGAATGCGACGCAGCTGAAAGCGAATGGCGCCTCGTTGCGCGTCAACCTGCTGCAGGGCGTGCACGAGACGAACCTCCACTCGGTCGTCGCCGAACTGCCGAAATCGCTGCCGTCGCGGCTGACGACGCTGCAGAAAGCGTGCCCTGAAGCGACGTACGCGGCGAACCCCTACAGCTGCCCGTCCGGCTCGAAAGTCGGCAGCGCGACGGTCACGACGCCGGTGCTTCCGGAACCGTTGAAAGGCCCGGCTTACCTGGTCTCGCACGGTGGCGCGGCGTTCCCCGACCTCGACCTGCTGCTCGAAGGCGACGGCGGCGTGCGCGTGATCCTCGAAGGCAACACCGACATCAAAAACGGGATCACGAAGTCGACGTTCGCTTCGATTCCGGACGTGCCGGTGTCGAGCTTCGTGCTCGACCTGCCGCAGGGCGCGAACTCGGTGCTTACCGCGATCGGCACGCTCTGCACGCAGTCGCTGTTGATGCCGACGACGCTGACCGCGCAGAGCGGCGCCGTGATCAAACAGAGCACGAACATCGCCGTCGAAGGCTGCACGGGCAAAGGCAAAGGCACGACGCGCTTCAAGATCCTCAGCAAAAAGATCGTGAAGAACAAGCTCGTCGTCCGCGTGCAGACGTTCGCGCCTGGTCGCGTGAGCTTGAAAAACCGTTACCTGCGCACGACGTACAAGCACTTCGCGAAGGCCGGCAAGTTCACGATCAAGGCGCCGCTGTCGCGCAAAGGCACGAAAGCGCAGCACGCGCGCAAACTGAAGTTCAAGGCACGCGTCGGCTTCTACCCGAAGTCCAAGCGCGAAGCCGTCTCGGTCGCGTTCACGAACGTCGGCTTCAAGCACAAAGCGAAGAAGAAGCACAAGAGGTAACGAAGCGTCGCGACGCCTCGGCGCCGGCCGGCAGGGCCGGCGCCGGGAAGCGGCCGCACGTGGCGTGCGTGCCCGCTAGCCTGCGGGCCGGTGCCGGTCAAGAGAAGACGCCTGCTGCTCTCATCGCTCGTCCTCGCCGCGGCGATCGCGGCGCTCGTCGCGAGCCTCGGCGGCGGCACCTCGGCCGGGGCCGGGGCAAAGGACCTCGCGCGGCACGGCGCGAAGCCGCGGGCGAGGGCGCAGCGAGCGACGCCGCCGCCCTATCCCTCGCGTGCCGCGGTCGCAGCGGCCGTGCGCTATCTCGACGGCCGCGCCGGGCGCACGTCGCTCGCCGTGCTCGACAGCTCCGGCCGGCTCAGCGGCACGCGACTGCGCGAGCACTTCCAGAGCGCGAGCGTCGTCAAGGTGATGTTCCTCACGGCCTTCCTGCAGCGACTCGCCGCGGACCACGTCGGCCTCAGCGCGCTCGACCGCTCGCTGCTCTACCCGATGATCCACGAATCGAACAACGACGACGCCTCGGCCGTGCTCGACCGCGTCGGCGCCGCGGCAGTCGCACGCGTCGCGCGCGAAGCCGGCATGCAGGACTACGCGCCGGGCGTCGGCTGGTGGGCCTACACGCAGACGTCTGCAGCCGACCAGGCGCGCTTCTTCGTCGCGATCGAAAAGCTGATCCCACGCCAGTTCTGGCCTTATGCGCGCGGGTTGATGGCGGGCATCGAGGCGGAGCAGAGCTGGGGCATCCCCGAAGTCGCGCGACCGCGCTGGCAGGTCTTCTTCAAGACCGGCGCGCTGCCGTCGGAGGGCCTGTTCAACGAGACCGCGCGCCTCGAGCGTCCCGGCGTCACGTTCACCGTCTCGATCTTCTCGACGGGCGACCCTTCGCAGGCCTACGGCGAAGAAACGATGCGCGGCGTCGGCGCGGCGCTGCTCGCCGGCGCCCCACCCCGCTAGGCGCGCCGGCCGGCGAGCACCCCGCACCCGGAACGCGAGGCGATCGCGGCCGAGCGCACGCGGAGGCGCGAAGGTGGACAATGGGGAGACGCAATGCCCTGGAGGGGAAGATGTCGGCCGTGACCGTTGAGCGCGCGCAGGAGCAGAGCAGACGAGCGCCGTCCGTGCTGATCGTCGGCGCGGGCTTCGGCGGCATCGCGGCCGCGATCGAGCTGAAGCGCCACGGGATCGCCGACGTGACGATCCTCGAGCGCGCGCCGCGGCTCGGCGGCACGTGGCACTACAACGGCTATCCGGGCGCGGCGTGCGACGTGCCGAGCCATCTGTACTCGTTCTCGTTCGCGCAGCGCCGCGACTGGTCGCGGCTGTGCTCCTCGCAGGCCGAGATCCACGACTACCTGCGCAGCGTCGCGCGCGAGCACGACGTCGAGCGCCACGTGCGCTACGAGCGGACCGTCGAGGCGTGCGAGTGGGACGACACAGCGGCGCGATGGACGGTCACGACGCGCTGCGGCGAGGTGTTCGAGACGAGCGCGCTCGTGCTCGCGACAGGCCAGCTGCACCAGCCGGCCTACCCGTCGATCGCGGGCATCGAGTCGTTCGCCGGACAGAGCTTCCACTCGGCCGAATGGGACCACGGCTATCCGCTCGCGGGCAAGCGCGTCGCGGTCGTCGGCACGGGCGCTAGCGCGGTCCAGTTCGTGCCCGAGATCGCCGAGCAGGCGGCGCGCTTGACGATCTTCCAGCGCAGCGGCAACTGGTTCCTGCCGCGGCGCAACAGGCACTATCCGCCGCTCGTCAAAGCCGCGATCGAACGCATCCCGGGGCTGCAGGCGTTCAGGCGCAGGTTCATGTTCCACTACGGCGAGTCGCTGACCGCCGCGATCCGCCATCCGGACACGCTCGGGCGGATCGGCGCGGCGCGCTCGGCCGCGTTCATGCGCTGGCAGCTGAGAGATCGCGACGTGCGCAAGAAGGTCTGGCCCGACTACACGTTCGGCTGCAAGCGCGTGCTGTTCAGCTCGTACTTCCTGCCGGCGCTTCAGCGTGCGAACGTCGACGTCGTCACCGACGCGATCGAGCGCGTCGTGCCGGAGGGGCTGCTCACGGCCGACGGCAAGCTGCACGAAGCCGATTGCATCGTCTGGGGCACGGGCTTCAAGACGAACGACTTCATGTTCCCGATGCGCATAACGAGCTCGCGCGGCGGCGAGCTGAGCGAGGCATGGGCCAGCGGGGCGCACGCGCACCTCGGCATGACCGTCCCGGGCTTTCCGAACATGTTCGTCATGTACGGGCCGAACACGAACACCTCCGGCGGCTCGATCATCTTCTACCTCGAGGCGCAGGCGGCCTACATCCGCCAGGCGCTGCAGCAGCTCCAGCGCCGGGGCGCCGGCGCGATCGAGGTGCGCGCGGAGGTCGAGCAGGCAAGCGACGAGGCGCTGCAGGCGCGCTTCGCCGGCACGGCGTGGACCGGCTGTGACTCGTGGTACCGCGACGAAAGCGGCCGGATCGTCGCGAACTGGCCGGGCTACATGCGCGAGTACTTCGAGCAGACGCGCAGGCTCGACGCGCGCGAGTATCGCTTCACGCCGACACCCGTCCGCGCGCCCGCGCCGGTCCCGTCCGCTGCACACGAGCACGAGGACGCCAACCACGAGCAGAGGAGCCTCTCATCTACGACTACGTGATCGTCGGCGCCGGCTCGGCTGGCTGCGTGCTGGCCAACCGCCTCTCGGAGGACCCGTCCGTCAGCGTCCTGCTGCTCGAGGCCGGCAAGCGCGACCGCTCGCCGAAGATCAAGATCCCTGCGGCGTTCGCCGAGCAGTTCCACTCGAAGCTCGACTGGGACTATGCGACCGAGCCCGAGCCGTATGCCGACGGGCGCTCGCTGTACGTGCCGCGCGGCAAGAGCCTCGGCGGCTCGAGCTCGATGAACGCGATGCTCTACGTGCGCGGGCGCCCGCTCGACTACGACTCGTGGGAGGCGCAGGGCGCGCCGGGCTGGGGCTATCGCGACGTGTTGCCATACTTCGTCAAGTCCGAGGACAACGTCCGCGGCGCCTCGGAGTTCCACGCCGCCGGCGGTGAGCTGCGCGTCTCCGAGCAACGATCGCCGCGGCCACTGAACCGGCACCTGCTGGCGGCCAGCGAGGCTGCCGGCATCCCGCGCGTGGCCGACTACAACGGGCCCGAGCAGGACGGCGTGTCGATGTTCCAGGTGACGCAGCGCGGTGGAGCGCGCTGGAGCACAGCCGACGCGTTCCTGCGCCCGGCGCTCGAGCGCCCGAACCTCGAGGTGCGCACGAAGGCGAGCGTGCTCGGAGTCGAGCTCGACGGCGATCGCGCGGTCGGCGTGCGCCTGCGCCGCGGCCGCCGCGGCGAAGAGACGGTCCGCGCGCGCGAGGTGATCCTCTCGGCCGGCGCGATCAACTCGCCGCAGCTGTTGCTGCTGTCGGGGATCGGCCCGGCCGATGAGCTGCGCGCGGCGGGCGTCGAGGCGAAGCACGACCTGCCGGGCGTCGGGCGCAACCTGCAGGACCACCCGTTCGTCAGCGTGATCTGGGAAGTCTCGGACGAGCAGACGCTGTACAAGGCCGACAGCCCGAAGCAGCTCGCCGAGTGGCTGCTGCGCCGCTCGGGCAAGCTCACCTCGACCGTAGCGGAGGTCTGCGCGTTCGTGCGCACGCGCGGAGGCCTCCCGGCGGCCGACATCCAGTTCCACATGGGCGCGGCGTACTTCGAGAACCACGGCCAGGAGGAATACGACGGCCACTGCGCCGTGATCGGGCCGGTGCTCGTCTCGCCGAAGGCGCGCGGGCAAGTGTGGCTGCGCTCGGCCGACCCGGCCGCGAAGCCGTGCATCGTGACGAACTCGCTGTCGGAGGCCGACGACGTCGAGTCGCTGATCGCCGGCGTCGAGCTCGCGCGCGAGATCGCGACGCACTCGCCGCTGGCCGAGACGATCGTCAAGGAGCTGAAGCCCGGGCCGGAAGTGTCCGGGCGCGAGCAGCTCGAGGAAGACCTGCGCCAGCGGATGGACCTGCTCTACCACCCCGTCGGCACGGCGCGAATGAGCGACACGCACCCCCAGGCCGTCGTCGACTCGCAGCTGCGCGTCCACGGCCTGCAAGGCCTGCGCGTGATCGACGCGTCGGTCTTCCCGGTGATCCCGGGAGGCAACACGAACGCGCCGACGATCATGGTCGCCGAGCGCGGCGCCGACCTGATTCGCGGCCGCGTCGCGCAGCCGGCGCGCGAGCCGCAGCCGGCGTGATCAACCGCCACCGCGAGGGCGCCGGGCCGCCGCTCGTGCTGCTGCACGGGATCGGTCTGCGCTGGCAGATCAACACGCCAGTGATCGGCCGGCTCGCGGCGGACTTCGACGTGATCGCGTGCGACTCGCCGGGCTTTGGCGCCTCGCCGCCGCTGCCGGATGGCGTCAAGCCGACTATCCGGGCATATGCGGACGCGTTCGAGCGCTTCTTCGCGGCGGAAGGCCTCGAGCGCCCGCACGTCGCGGGCAACTCGATGGGCGGAGCGATCGCGCTCGAGCTCGCGCGCCGCGGCGCGATCGCCTCGGCGACGGCGATCTCGCCGGCAGGCTTCTGGACGGACGCCGAACGGCGCTTCTGCCAGATCTCGCTCGCCGGCCTGGCGCAGACGCCGAGCGCCGCGCACGCTCCGCTCGAAGCGCTCGCGCGGACTCGCGCGGGTCGCCTCGCGATCTCGTGGCAGATCTTCGGCCACCCCACGCGCGTGCCCGGCGAGGTCGTCGCCGAAACGCTGCGCGCGGTGTGGGCGGCGCCGGCGTTCGCCGGCGCGCTCGCGGCTTTCGAGGACTACAGCTTCGGCGCGGGCGAGCAGCTCGCCGCGATGCCTGTGACGATCGCGTGGGGCGTCCACGACCGTCTGCTCCCGTTCCGCACGCAGGCCGCACGCGCGCGCAAGCTGCTGCCGAGCGCGAGGCATCTGACGCTCGGCGTCGGCCACGTGCCGTTCTACGACGACCCGGCCGTCGTCGCCGAGTCGATCCGCTCGGGCGCATCCGTCTGAGCGCGACAGACCGAGCCGCAAAGCAGGACGGAAAGACAATTTATTAATAGATTTCTTGCGTGCGTGGCGGCATCGGACCGCACCTGTGGGCATACTGCGGGCATGGACTCCTCAGAGGCACGCGAGCTGCTCGCATCGGAGCGCACGCGAATCGAGAGCGCACTCGCGGAGCTGGCCAAGCCGGAGGGCGACGAGGAAGCGCACACCGACGACAGCGGCGACTCGGCTCCGGAGCTGCTCGAGACGGAGATCGACGAGGGTCTCGCCGCGTCGTTGCGCGAGGAGCTCGCGGCGCTCGGGCGCGCCGAGCAGCGGGTCGCCGACGGCACGTACGGCAAGTCGGTCGAGAGCGGCGAGCCGATCCCGGACGGGCGGCTGCGGAGCATCCCGTGGGCCGAGCGCACGGCCGAGGAGCAAGCGCGCTACGAGGGCGGCGCCTAGTCGCGCAGCAGCTTCGCGGGGCTGTCCATCCGGGCCCTACCCGTTCGTCGTAGAGAAGACAGGAAGTCCGGCAGGCGCTCGGTCGCCCGCCGCGGCATTCGTATCATCGTGCCCGCACCGAGAGGAAGGCCCCGAAGATGACCCCCACGAACGTCGCCCGCGCAAAGAACCTCGCCCTCGCGTTGCTCGCGATGACGCAATTCGTCGTCGTGATCGACGCTTCGATCGTCAACATCGCGCTGCCGTCGATCGGCCGCGCGCTGAAGTTCTCCCAGGACGACCTCTCGTGGGTCGTCAACGCGTACACGCTGACGTTCGGCGGCTTCCTGCTGCTCGGCGGGCGCCTCGCCGATTTGATGGGGCGGCGCAAGATGTTCATGCTCGGGCTCGTCGTCTTCTCGCTCGCCTCGCTACTCGGCGGGCTCGCGCAGTCCGAGCCGTGGCTGATCGCCGCGCGCGCCGTGCAGGGGCTCGGCGCCGCGATCGTCTCCCCCGCGGCGCTCTCGATCATCACGACGACGTTCTCCGAAGGCGCCGAGCGCAACCGCGCGCTCGGCGTGTGGGGCGCCGTCGCGGGCGCCGGCGGCGCCGCGGGCGTGCTACTCGGCGGCGTGCTGACGAGCGGCCTGTCGTGGCGCTGGGTGCTGTTCGTCAACGTCCCGATCGGCGTGATCTGCGCGCTGCTCGCGCCGCGGCTGCTCGAGGAGAGCCACTCCGAAGAGGAGAACCGCAGCTTCGACATCCCCGGCGCCGTGACCGTCACGGCCGGCCTCGCGCTGCTCGTCTACGCGCTCGTCGACGCCGTCAACGTCGGATGGGGCTCGAGCTCGACGCTGCTGAAGATCGCCGGCGCCGTCGTGCTGCTGATCGCCTTCCTCGCGATCGAGCGCCGCTCGCGCGCGCCGCTGATGCCGTTCTCGATCTTCCGCCTGCGCACGCTGCGCGGCGCCGACACGGTCGCGCTGCTGATCGGCATGTCGCTGTTCTCGATGTTCTTCTTCATCTCGCTGTACATGCAGCAGGTGCTGCACTACTCGGCGCTGAAGGCCGGGCTCTCCTACCTGCCGCTCGCGATCGCGATCATCCTCTCGGCCGGCGCCGCCTCAGTCGGCGTGACGCGCTTCGGCTTCAAGCCGGTTCTCGTGACCGGGATGCTGTTCGTCGCCGGCGGGCTGTTCTGGTTCTCGCGCGTGCCAGGCACCGGCGGGACGTTCGCCGCGAACGTGCTCGGCCCGTCGATCCTCGCCGCGATCGGCCTCGGACTGTCGTTCGTGCCCGTGACGATCGCGGCCGTGACAGGCACGCGACCGCACGAGGCCGGGCTCGCCTCGGGCCTCGTCAACACCGCGCAGCAGGTCGGCGGCGCGCTCGGCCTCGCGATCCTCGCGTCGATCGCGAACAGCCGCACGAAGGACTTGATCAGCGGCGGACAGCACAACGCCGCGATCGCGCTGACGAAGGGCTTCGAGCGCGCCTTTCTCGTCGGCACCGGCTTCGCGCTCGTCGGCGCGCTGCTGGCAGCCGTGCTGATCTCCTCGCGCGACAGCCGCGAGCACTCTGAGGCAGCGCGCGCCGAGGGCGCCGCAAGCGTGCCTGTCGCCTAGGCGGTACGACACGTAGAGCCGGCGGCCGATCGGTCAACCGCCGGAACCACGCGCGCTCGCTCAAGCCCGGTCGCGTTCTGCCGAGACTAGACCCATGGCGACGATTCCGCCTGACGAGCGGGCACGGCTCGCGACGCTTCACGACCTCGCGATCCTCGACACGCCGCGCGAGCAGATCTACGACGACGTCGTCAGGCTCGCCGCGACGATCTGCGACACGCCGATCGCCGTGATCAACTTCATCGACACCGACCGTCAGTGGGGCAAGGCGCTCGTCGGCCTCGACAACTCCGAGCACCCGCGCGCGACGTCGTTCTGCGCGCGCACGATCCTGCAGGAGGACGGGCTGATGGTCGTGCGCGACACGCGTGCCGATCCGCAGTGGGCCGATACGCCGATGGTCACCGGCAAGGCCGGGCTGCGCTTCTACGCCGGCGCGTCGATCGTCACCGACGAGGGCCACGCGCTCGGATCGGTCTGCGTCGCCGACGACCGCACGCCGCGCGACCTCGACGAGAAGGCGCTCGAGGCGTTGCGGATCCTCGCGCGCCAGACGGCCGCGCACCTGAAGCTGCGCGAGCTCTCGATGAAGCTCGCGCGCGCGAACGCGCAGCTGCGCGACCAGTCGATCCGCGACCTGCTGACAGGCCTTGCCAACCGTGCTTTCCTCGAGCAGTCGCTCGCGCTCGCGCTGCGCCAGAGCGCGCGCAGCGGCCGCTGCCTCGGTCTGCTGTTCTGCGACCTCGACGGCTTCAAGACGGTCAACGACGAGCTCGGCCACCAAGCCGGCGACGAGCTGCTGCGGCTCGTCGCGGCGCGGATGGAAGGGGTTGCGCGCTCGAGCGATCTCGTCGCGCGCTTCGGCGGCGACGAGTTCGTCGTGCTCTGCCCGGACCTCGCCGACGAGCAAGCGCTCGGCACGATCTCCGAGCGCTTCGCGGCCGCCGTCGCGGAGCCGGCGACGCTCGGCGGCGCCGGCGTGCGCCCGCGGCTGAGCATCGGCACGGCGCTCGCCCGCGCATCGGACAGCACCGATGCGCTGCTGCGCCGTGCCGACGAGGCGATGTACGCGGCCAAGCGCGCCGCGCGTGCGCGCGAGCCCGTCGCGAGCGGGCGCTAACGCTCCTCAGCCGGCAGGCGTGTACGTCAGCACGGCGATGCCGTCGCCGACCGTTTTCGAGTCGGCCAGCCGCAACGGCTTCTTGCCGCTGGAGCCGAACAGCCGCTTGCCGCTGCCGAGCACGACCGGAAAGACCATCAGCCGCAGCTCGTCGGCGAGGTCGTGCTCGATCAGTCCCTGTGCGAGCTGCGCGCTGCCGTGGACGACGATCTCGCCGTCGAGACTGTCCTTCAGCTTCGTGACCTGATCGACGAAATCGCCGCCGAGCACGGTCGTGTTGTTCCACGACGGGTCGCTCAGCGTCGAGGAGACGACGTACTTCGGCATCCCGTTGAACTTGTCCGCGAACTCGCCCTCCATCGACGGCCACGCCGCCGCGAAGCCTTCGTACGTCGTGCGCCCGAGCAGCAGCGCCTCGGCGGCCTCGCCCTCGTCGCCCTTGAACTTGTCGCCGTCCGCGCCGCGGTCGATCGCGAACGTCCAGCCTCCGTGCTCGTAGTCCTCGGCTCCGCCCGGGTCCTCGATCACGCCATCGAGCGAGACGAACTCCGTTATGACGATCTTTCCCATCGTGACCTCCTGGTCTGCTGCCTGTCGATTGCCTGCCCTAGAGACGGGCGCCCCGCGCGAAACTCATCGCCGGCGTCGCGCGCCCTGTCGTTGGGCCTCAGCCGACGAGCAGCACGAGCTTGCCGCGCACGTGACCGCTTTCGCTGAGGCGGTGCGCCTCGGCGATCTGCTCCAGCGGGAACGTCTGCGCGACGGGCAGCGAGAAACGTCCGGCATCGATCAGTCCGGCGACCTGTGCGAGCGCATGCCAAGCACGCTTGGAGCCGGCGCCGCCCGTTACCGTCACGCCCGTCTCCTGCGCGCCCTGGTAATCGGCGATCGTGACGACGTGCTCGGCGCCGCCGGCGAGCTCGACGAGCGCAGGAAGCGCGCCGCCGCCGGCGTCGTCGATCGCACGGTCGACTCCGTTCGGCGCGAGCTCGCGGACGCGCTCGACCAACCCCTCCCCGTACGTCGTCGCCTCGGCGCCGAACGAGCGCAGGTAGTCGTGGTTTCGAGCGCTCGCCGTGCCGATCACGCTCGCGCCTCGCTCGCGAGCGAGCTGCACCGTGGCGATCCCGACCGCGCCGGCGGCGCCGTTGACGAGCACCGTCTGCCCGGCGGCGACGTCGAGCAGGTCGAGCGTGCGCGTCGCCGTCTCGACGGCGACCGGCAGCGCCGCGGCGCCGGCGAAGTCGAGCGACTGCGGGACCGCCGCGTAGTTCTCGAGCAGCGCGAAGTCCGCAGCGCCGTCGCCGCCGGCGACCGAGCCGAAGACGCGCTCGCCGAGCTTCACGTCGTCGATCCCCTCACCGACCTCGTCGACGACGCCGGCGACCTCGATGCCGGTTCGGCGGGGAAGGTCTCCGCCCATCATGCCCTGGCGGAGCTTCCAGTCGATCGGGTTGATGCCAACGGCCTTCACGGCGACGCGGACCTGGCTCGCCGCGGCGTGCGGCTCGGCTACGTCGACGAGCTCGAGGACCTCGGGGCCGCCGTAGCTCTCGTACTGGATCGCTCGCATCGGCTCACCGTAGCGCGGCGGGCGACTGCCGACGCGGTCGACGGCAGCCCGCTCCGAGCACGAGCACCGCCTGCGGCCGGATCACCGGCTCGACGCGATCTTCACTTGGCGCGTTATCGACAGGCCACCGCGCAATGCAACCGACAGCGTCGTCGCGATCTGGTGCTTGCGAGCGTGCGCGAGCGTGCGCGCGCCGGCGGGTGTGAGGCTGACGAGCACCGAGCCTCGGGCCCCTGACCTCAGCGCGAAGGTAGCGCGGCCGAGCACGATCGTCCGCGTTCGTCCGTGGCGCTTGCCGCGCGAGCGCCGCGGCGTGGCGCTCCGCGCCGTCAGCACGACAGAGCCGCTGCACGGCGTCGAGCCGCAAACGACGTCGACCTCGACCGCACGCCCGGCCCGGGCGACGATCGAGCTCGAGAGCGATATCGGGGGCAGGCCTCTAGCGGCACTGGAGCCAAGCACGGCCGAGCTGCCCGTCGCCGTCGGCGTGACGGGCGCCGGCGATGAGGGCAGTTCCTGCAGCGGTTGCACCGGTGGCACGGGAGGCGGCGGGGGCGCCGTCGGTCCCGTCGAGGTCGTGAGCATCGCTGCGTCGACTTCCGTGACAGATGCTCCAGCGGCGACCGTCACGGCTCTGGCGGCGCCGAATTCACTGACCGCGTCGTAGTACTGGACGCGATAGCCGCGCCCCGCATCGAACCCAACGCGCCACTGGCCCGGGGGGATCCCTTCGATCGTGTACCTGCCGTCGACCCCCGAGACGGCGCATTCGACCGCTGCTTCCTCGCGGCTGAGCGCGCATACGAGCACGTCCGCCAGCGGCCTGCCGGTCGCGCCGCTGGTGACGAGGCCGCTGATCGAGCCGCCGGCCTGCAGTCGTGCGTCGATCGCGCCGACGGTCTCGCCTCCGGAGAGCGCGATCGTCTCGGCGCTCGCAGGCGTGTCGGCTTCGTCGTAGTACTGGTTCGCGAAGCCGGCACCGGCGGCGTAGAAGACAACCTTGTAGCTGCCCGCGGGGACTCCGGTGATCGCGTAGCTGCCGTCCGCGGTAGAGGGGGCGCATATCGCGACTTCTCGTTCTTCGTCCTCCGCGCAGGCGCCGACTCCCTGCACCGGGCGACCGGTGGCCGCGTTGGTGACCGTGCCCGTGAGCCTTGCGCCCGCTACGAGCCGAGCGTCGCGCCCGGCGGCGAGCGCGTCTGCGGCGACTTTCACCGGTCGGCCTTCTTCGTAAAGCACGCTCAGGTAGCTGACGGTCCCGTTCGGCGGCGAGCTGAATTCGAGTTCGTAGTCGCCGGAAGGCAGACCGCTCAAGAAGTAGCGGCCGTCCGCGGCCGACAGGGTGCATTCCCCGAACAAGCCTTCTGAGGCGACGTCGTAGGCGCAGACTTCGACTCCCGCGATCGGAGCACTGCTCGAGGCATCGGTGACGGTTCCCGCGGTCGCACCATCCCCGGGGTGTGCGTTCGCGAAGATGGACGCGTCGACCGCCGCGGTCGTGTGCCCGACTTCCACGGGCACCTCGCGCGCTTCGGAGGCGGTGGACACTTCGTCGAAGTACTGCGGGAAGTAGGCCCCGCTCGCGTGCGTCGTTTCGAAGCCGACCGTAGCGTTGCCGGCCGCTACGCCGTACAAGCCGTAGGAGCCGTCGGCTCCGGTGCTCGTGCAGAGTTCGGCTTCGCCGTGCGCGTCGTACGCGCACACGGACACGCCGCTCGCGGGCTGTCCCGTTTCGGCATCGCGAGCGACGCCCGAGATCGCGCCGCCCTTGTGCAGTTGTGCGTCGATCCGCGGCGTGATGCTGCCCCACACGACCGTCACCGCTTTGCCCGATTCGTTGCGCCGGTGAACGTAGTCGAGGCTTCCGTCCGCCGGCGAGCGGAAGTCGACTTCGTATTCGCCGCTCGTCAGCCCGGTCAGCAGATACCCGCCCTGCGAGTCGGTCGTCACACAGCTACCGGCAACGCGCGCCGTGCCGACGTCGAGCGGACACACTTCGATACCCGCGATCGCGGCTTTGCTGGAGGAGTCGGTGACCGTTCCGGCGATCGCTCCTTCCCATGGATCGGGGTTCGCGATCAGCGACGCGTCGATCTGCCCGGCGGTCTTACCGCTTGCGACGAGAACTTCCTGCGCTTCGCTGCTGAGATCGCGGTCGTCGTAGTACTGCGTGAAGTAGTAGGCGGGCAGGCTCGCGCCGAAGACGACGCGATAGCGGCCAGGCGGCAGCCCGGAGATCGTGTAGCTGTCGCCGGACAACGACACGGGACAGATCTTCGACTGCTCGGGGTGTCCGGTCGAGAGGTCTTCCGCACAGGGCCAAAGGCTCGCGGGCTTTTCTGTTCCCGCTTCGAGCATCGTCCCGGAGATCCGCCCGCCCTGTTCGAGCTGGTCGTCGATCACGGACCGTCCGCCCATCGCAACCTCGACGTGTCCCGCTTCGGGGTTGCGCGCCTTCAGCTCTTCCTGGACGATGTATTCGTCGGCTTCGTACTGGCTCAGGTAGTTGCTGCCGGTTTCTTCGTTGAGCCGGCCGGCGTAGAAGTCGAGCTTGTAGGCACCGGCCGGCAGTTTCGAGAACGAGTATTCGCCGGCGGCGTTGGTGTCTTCGCAGCTGCCCCCGGCCAGACACACGTTCACGCCCCGAATCGGCTTCTTCGTCTGTTTGTCGGTCACCGTTCCGGAGATCCTCCCGTAGGCCTTCAGCGCAGCATCGATACCGCCGACCTTCTGCGGTGCGCTGACGTCCACCGGTTCGATGCCGGGCCATTCCTTTTCCTTGTAGTACTGACTGAGATATTCCGTTTCGAGGCCGCCTGGGCCGCTGAAGTAGACCCGGTATTCGTTGCTCGGCAACCGAGCGATCGTGTATTCGCCGGCGGCGTCAGTCGTGGCGCAGTAGCTGGGGAGACCGGCGCCGCCGGCGCAGGCTTGCGCGCCGGCGACAGGCTCGCCGTCGACCTGACTCGTCACGCGGCCGCTGATCTCGCCGCCTTCTTCCAGTTCGGCATTCACATCGGGGACGGTCGCGCCGAGGTGGATCGGGATTCGCGTCCCCGAGTAGCGTTCGAGCTTGCCGTCGTAGAACTGGCTGATGTAGTCGAGCGCGCTCGTGAACTCGACTTCGTAGCCGCCTTCGGGCACGCCTTCGCCGGGTGTGAGGCCCTCGATCTCGTATTCGCCGCCGGCGTTCGTCGTGGCGCACGTCCGGTGCGGTTCGACCCCGCGCTGATCGACGTCGGGAAGTTCGGCGCACGCTTCGACGCCCTGGATCGGAGCCTTCGTCGAGCTGCTGAGCACCCGGCCGCTGATGCGGCCGCCTTCCCGGATCGCCTCGTCGATCCCGGATGCGGTTGCGCCTTCGCCAACTTTCACGGGGGTCGCTTCGCGGCTGACGAAGGCATCTTTGTAGAACGTTCGGGGGACGAGACCCTCGGCGGCGGTGTCGAAGTAAACGACGAACGTGCCGGCGCGCCCGACTTTGAGGACATAGCCGCCTTTGGCGTCGGTCTGAGCGCAGACCGTCCCCGCGCCGCCTTCGATCGGGTACTCGCAGACTTCAGAGCCGGCGAGGGGTGCTTTGGTCACGGCGCTCGTCACCGTGCCGGCGATCTGCGGAGCCGCCGCGAAGGCCTGCTGCGCGAACGCGAGCAGCGCGAGCGGCACGAGCAGCAGAAGGCATGCGACCGCCGCGTGCTCGTCGCGCGTGGTCCGACGAGATCCCGCGCATCGCAACTGTTGCCCTATGCCGAGCTTCATGCGCGAATCGTGACGGATATGACGCCAATGCGCCAGGCGCACGTGGGCTCATGCGTCGCAATCGCCGCCCGCGCGCGATCCAGGCACGCGCGGGCTTGAGAGCGGACCGTCAGGAACCGTTGTTGGTGAACGCCTGGTAGGTGCGGCAGGGCTCGTTGCGCAGGCTCGGGCAGGCCGGCAGTCCGGTCGGCACGCTGACTCCGGGGACGATCGGCAGCGTCAGGCTGGCCGGCATGCCGGGCCCGAACGCGATCGACACGTTGGCGGTGCCGCCTTCGGGCTGCGTCTGGTTGAACGACCAGACGGGCTGCGTGCCGTTCGGCGCCGAGATCGTGATCCTGATGCGTGAGCCCGCGCGGTAGGCGTGGCCCTCGAAGTACAGCGGGATCGTGACCGGGACGAATTCGCCGCTCGGCATCGGCTGGACGTCGGAGGCGAGGAACGTCGGGATCGGCGTCACCGCGTCGGGCGTCTCCTTGAACATGTTTTCGGAGGTCGTCGCGAGCTTGCGCTCGCTCGCGCGGATCCAGCCGTTCTGCACGAACGTCTCGTTGCCGTCCGGGCGAACCTCGCTGACGGTCGCCTGTAGATCGACGTCCGGAGTAGACGACTTCACCCACAGGTTGACCGCGCCGCCGCCGATCGCGGTGGTGTCGCTCGACAGCGGCGCCGACACATAGGAGACGGCGGAGCCGGCCGGGGGCTGCACCCAGTTCCATTTCCACTGCGACGCGACGCCCCACAGCCCGCCCGGGCCCGTGCCGCCGGTGTAGTCGGTCAGCGGCGTGGCGTTCGCATCGGAGGTGTAGGAGTCGACGCCTTCGGACGATGCCGGTTCTTCGTTTAGCGCGCCCCCGGCGCCGAGGTACCACGAGCGTGCGGTCGTGCCGGGGATCGGGAACGCCGAGAACGACTGTTCGAAGCCCGGGTACGGATTGCCGGCCGTTTTGTTGCCGGTCGGGGAGGTTCCCGCGCCGTTGTCGAACAGCACGCGGACCTCCGGCAGAGCCGTGAAGGCCGACAGCGCTTCCGCGTACGTCGCCTTTTCCTGGATCGGGTCCGGCGGCAGCGTGACCTGATCTCCCGACGGCAGGCCGAACGCGGACTGGTAAACGACCGGCGCGAGGCCGTTCAGGACGCCGTGGTTGTTGATCGGCGCCTGGCGCGCGACGTAAAGCTCGAGGAAGTCGTCGAGCCGGTCGAACGTATACGGATCGATCGAGTCGATGTGGGCGCCGTTGGTGAACGTGAACCACTTGTGTTCGGTGCCGGTGAAGTGCTCGGCCAGATCGGCGCAGTGCCCGCCGGTCTGCTCGTCCTCCCACTGGCAGGCCATGAACGTCGGCACGTCGATGTTGTGCACGAACGAGACCGGGTCGAGCGGGTCCGCGACGGGCGGGTTGTACGTCGCGTTTTCTTTGATTTCCGCTTTCAGGTCGGTCGCCTCTTCGTGCAGATCCTGGTTGGCTTCACAGGTCGTGTCGCCTTTCTGGATCTGTTCGTAGGCCCAGTGCTCGCCGGTCGACGGGCCGGCCGGCTCGGCGTCGAACTGGCGGTCTTCACTCCAGGGGACGGCGAAACCGGTGTTGAGGATGCCGCCGGCGTAGAGCGTCGTCGCCGTTGCGTCGACGACCGAGAGCGGCGCGATCGCGGCAAGCGCCGGCGGGCGGAGCTGAGCGGCGAACAGCTGGCTGATGCCGCCGTAGGAGACGCCGAACATTCCGACCTTGTGGTGCAGCACCCACGACTGGTGCGCGATCGTCTCGATCACGTCGTACGCGTCGAGGTTCTGCAGCGCTTCGAAGTAGTTGAAGGCGCCGCCGGAGCAACCGGTACCGCGCATGTTCACGTCGACGACGGCGAAGCCCATCTCGTTGGCGACCTGGGCAAGGCCGCTTTCGGGTCCGGCGGGGTTCGCATAGCCGTAGCCCGAGTATTCGATCAGCGTCGGAACCGCGCCTTTGTGTTTGCTCGACGGCGAGCTCGGCGGGTGGACGTCGATCGCCAGCTGCGTGCCGTCGCGCGTCGTCAGGTATCCGTATCCGCTGTTCGGGATCGACTGCTTGTAGGTGCTGCGATTCCACGACGCTGCCTTCTGCGTGTGGACGACGATCAGCCCCGATTCTTCGCTGGTGGAGGGCACTCGGAGCTTGTAGCGCCTTCCCGGCGCGACGTTGCGGAACAGCACGCCGCCAAGCGAGTCCGCGGTCTGCGTCGCAACCGTTTCGCCCTTCTTGCCAATGAGCGAGACCTGAGCGCCGGATGCCAGTCCGGTGGCGTACACCTGTTCGGCGCTGCCGTGCGCGTCGAAGGCCGAGGCGCTCGCTGCCGCCAGGAGGCAAACCGCGAACACGACCAGCGCAGGGACGACGCCGATCAGCGCACGGCGACGCGCGACGGATCGTGCAATCAAACGGCTACCGCTCCCCGTGCGGCGCTCGACCGGACGACCATCGCTGCCTTGCTCGATGCGCATCGGCTCTCTCCCCCTGCTGCGGTTTCCCCAAGTGCCCGTCCCTGCTAGCCGCATAGTAAACACGCGCGGGTGCTGAGCGCAACCCCAGGGCCCGATCTCGGGTTTGCAGAGCCGATCGCGGCATCTAGCACTGACCGGAGGTGGCAGGCAACCGCACCGCCGTGGCCCTCGCGGCGGTTAATTTGGCGCAATGATGGCTGCTGTATGCGCGCTGGGGTGATCGGACGCGAGCAGCAGCTCGGCTTGATCGAGGACTTCGTCGACCGCATCGCGGAGGGTCCCGCAGTCCTGTCGTTGTCGGGCGAGCCGGGGATCGGGAAGACGGCGCTGTGGGACGCCGGCGTGAAACGCGCGCGCGAGCGCGGGGCGACGGTCCTTCAGTACGGGGCGGTGGAGGTCGAGGCTGCCGTACCGTTCGCGGCGCTGTCTGATCTGCTCTCGGGCGTGTGCGAGTCAGCGTTCGCATCGCTCACTGCGCCGCGGCGGCGCGCATTGGCAGTTGCGCTCCTACTGGAGGAACCGGGCGAGCGACCGCCTGATCAGCGAGCCCTCGGGCTGGCATTTGCGGACATAGTTCGGGCACTGAGTACGTCACGACCAGTGCTGGTGGCGATCGACGACCTCCAGTGGCTCGATCCGTCCACGGCAGGCCCGCTCCGGTTCGCGCTTCGGCGTTTGAGCGACGCGCCCGTTCGCCTGCTGACCACCGCAAGAACGCTCCCACCGAGCGAGCTTCCAATCGACATCGGGAGCTGCCTCCCCCCGGCGGCGACCCAGCACGTTGAGATCGGGCCGCTGAGCGTTGGCGCTGCCTATCGCGTATTGACGGGACGTCTTGGGCTGGGACTGTCCCGGCCCGAGCTCGTGCGGCTGCACGAAGTCACCGGCGGCAATCCGTTCTACCTCCTGGAGATGGGGCGGGATCTGAAGGGGGCGCGCGTCCCGTTGTCAGCGAGTCGGCCCATTCCGGTACCTCGCGGCCTGCGCGAGCTGCTGACGGAGCGACTGAGTCGCCTTCCTGACGCGACCCGGGAGGTGCTGCTGCTCGTTGCCGCGATGGCCCGTCCCACGGTGGACGTGCTCGAGGCGGCTAGCGGCGATGCCGTCGGGGCTCGCCGTGCGCTCGAGGGCGCGGCGGCGGCAGGGGTCGTGGAGTTTGACTCCTCGCGCGTGCGGTTTGCGCATCCGCTGCTGGCCTCGGTGTGCCATCAGTCCGCGCCGCCTTGGCGCCAGCGCGAGGTTCACGGGCGTCTTGCGCGCCTGGTGTCGGAACCTGAGGAACGCGCCCGGCATCTGGCGCTGGCGGTGGAGGGCGAGGATGAGGCCGTGGCGTGCGAGCTCGATCTGGCCGCCGAGCATGCGTTCGCGAGGGGAGCGACGGCGGCCGCGGCCGGGCTCCACGAGTTCGCGGCCGAGCTGACCCCGGGCAGGTTCACGGCCTCTGCGCGCCGGCGGCGCTTGCAGGCGGCGAGGTGCCATCGGCTGGCCGGCGATCGCGAACGCGCCGCGGGAATCCTCCACGAGTTGCGCGACGAAGTCTCCGGGGTTGAGCGCGCCGACGTGTTGTTCGAGCTCGCGCAAGGCCGGCAAGGGGAGTTGCCGAGCGTGGCGGGGCTGTGCGAGGACGCATTGTCCGAGGCGGCCGGCGACGCTGCGCGTTGCGCTCGGATCCTGGGCTTCCTGAGCTGGCTGCGCTTGATCGAGGGCGAGCTGGATGGCGCTCTGGCGACCGCCCGTGACGCGCTCACAAGCGCTGAGTTGGCGGGCGAGTCCCGTCTGATGGCGCTCGCCATCGCCCGGGTGGCAATGGCGGAGACGTGGGCGCTTGACATCACCCCAGGACTCGTAGAGCGTGGCGTGGAGCTCGAGCGTCGCCTGCAGGAGCCGCTCGAGTTTCACGAGAGCCCGACGATCGCCCTGGCGCGCCGCCTGATCTGCCTGTCTGAGCTCGACCGCGGGCGGTCGCTGCTCGAGGAGGCCGCGACCGGCGCGGCCGAACGGGGCGACGAGGGAACGCGGGGCCACATCTTGTTTCACCTGATCATGCTGGAGTGGTTCGCGGGTCGGTGGGACGACGCGCTGGAGCACGCCGCGTCAGCACTCGAGCTCGCCCAGCAGCTCGACGACGAGCAGTTCCTGGGAATGGTGCTGCACGGCACGGCGCTGGTCCACGCTCACCGCGGCGAGATTGAGGCTGCCCGGGTGGCGGCCGAGCAGGCGGCGGCGATCGCTGACGCCGTGTCCGACGCGATCTTCCCGATCTGGAATGAGGCCGTCCTAGGGCACGTCGAGCTCTCGCTGGGCCGCATCGATGCAGCAGCCGAGCGGCTCGGCCCGTTGCCCGGAAGGCTGTTGGCGCTCGGCTGGAACGATCCAGCCGATTCGGTCTGGCCGGATGCGATCGGAGCCCTGATCGCCGTCGGCGAGCTCGACCGCGCGCAGTCTTACCTCGAGCGCTACGAGGAGCTGGCGCAACGGTCGGGGAGCCCGTGGGCGCTAGGTGTGGCCGCGCGCTGCCGAGGAATGCTGGCGTTCGCCCGCGGAGAGTCGGCCCTCGCATTCGCGGCGTTCGAGCGCGCGCTCGCCGAGCACGAGCGGGTGCCCAACGCTTTCGAGCGGGGCCGCACCTTGCTGGCGCTGGGGTCGGTGCGGCGGCGTTTGCGCCAACGGGCTGCGGCCCGTACCGCGCTCGATCAGGCGCGCGAGATGTTCGATGCGGTGGGGGCGGGACTTTGGGCCGCCCGGGCAGTTGACGAGCTGGAGCGGATCAGTGGTCGCCGGACGGGCGCTGGGCTGAGCGCCACCGAGGGGCGGGTCGCGCGTTTGGCCGCGAGCGGGCGCGCGAATAAGGAGATCGCCGCTGAGCTGTACATGAGTGTTCACACGGTCGAGGCTCACCTCTCTCGCGTCTACCGCAAGCTCGGCATCCGCTCCCGGACCGAGCTCGCCCAACTGCTCATCACCCCTGCGGCGGGCCCGTGAAAATGTAGGGGTTTCCAGGATTTCGCTCCGCGCCGCGGGCGCTAGGGTCGGCGCGTGTCCTATTTCGTCGAGCGGTACGTGCCAGGGGTGCCCGGCCCGGAGATCGAGCGGGCACTCGTGCGGCTGGGGCCCGTCACCGAGCAGATGCGATCCGAAGGGACCGTGGTGAGGTGGCGTGGCTCAATGGTCGTGCCGCAAGACGATGCGTGCTTCTGCCACTTCGACGCCCCCTCCGAGGCGGAGGTTGCAGAGGCGAACCGGCGGGCGCGGATCGCCTTCGATCGCATCGTTCCCGCGGTGGCCGTCGCGCCATCAGCCAAATCAGACGATCAGGAGGCAGGCTCATGACTGGCAATCTGTCCGCGCAGCTGGGCGCGGGGTTCTCCGGCGAGGTGCTGGCCCTCGGTGATCCGGGCTACGAGGAGGCGCGACGGATTCACAACGGTCTGATCGACCACAGGCCGGCAGTGATTGCTCGCTGCCGGGACACCGCCGACGTCGCGCGCGCGGTTGGTTTCGGTCGCGAGCAACAGCTTGAGCTCTCGGTTCGCGGCGGGGGCCACAACGTGGCCGGGAAGGCCGTGACCGAGGGCGGTCTCATGATCGATCTCTCGCCGATGAAGGGGGTGGACGTCGATGCGCATGCGCGTACGGCGCGCGCGAAGGCCGGGGTGACGGTCGGCGAGTACGACCGGGCCACGGCTGCCTTCGGGCTGGCCACCACGAGTGGCGTAGTCTCGAGCACCGGGATCGCCGGGCTCACGCTCGGCGGCGGGCAGGGGTGGCTGATGGGGCGTTACGGCTTGGCGATCGACAACCTGATCTCGGCGGAGGTCGTGCTTGCCTCTGGTGAGGTTGTGACCGCCAGCGAGCAGTCCGATCCCGACCTCTTCTGGGCACTCCGCGGAGGCGGTGGCAACTTCGGGGTGGTTACGTCGTTCGAGCTGCGCGCTCACCCGGTGGTCAGCGTCCTGGGCGGTCCTGTGCTCCACCCGCTCGATGCTGCCCCACAGCTCATGACCGCTTATCGCGAGTTCGCCCCGCATCTCCCCGACGAGCTCTCGACTCAGGCCGCGTTCATCCATGCTCCCGACGGCTCCGGCCTCAAGCTCTGCGCGCTCGCGGTCTGTCACTGCGGCGAGGACGCCGACCAGGCTGAGGTTGATGTCCGCCCGCTCCGCGAGCTCGGCTCACCCGCGGCCGACGCGGTGCAGCGGATGCCCTATCCGGACGTCAATACCGGCATCGACTGGCTGTTTCCAAGAGGCGCCCTCAGCTACTGGAAGTCGGCGTTTCTGTCCGACCTCTCCGAGGCGGCAGTGCAGACGATCGTCGCAGCGTTCGAGCGGGCGCCCAGCGAGCTGTGTGCGCTTGTGCTCGAGGACTTCCACGGCGCACCCACGCGTGTGGACGCCGCTGCCACCGCCTACCCGCACCGCCAGCCCGGCTTCAACCTCCTGCTGATCTCGAGCTGGACCGACCCTGCCCAGACTGACGAATGCATTGCTTGGGCTCGTGAGACCTATGACGCTCTCTCGCCGCACATGGACAGCCGCGCCTACACCAACTACCTCGCTGCTGACGACCACGACCGGGTCAAAGACGCCTTCGGTCCGAACCTCGACCGCCTGGTCGAGCTCAAGCGCCGCTACGACCCCGACAACCTCTTCCATCTCAACCAGAACATCGCGCCCGACTGACAGCCAGCGAGAGCCGCCGGGTCATAGGAGTTTCCGACATTTCTCCCGTCTACCCCCGGGATTGGCTTGGCAGAGCCAAAACCGGGGGAAGCAATGGAGACGGTGGGAATCGAACCCACGTCCGCAATCGCGTGCGAATGGCTTCTACGAGCGTATCCGGCGCTCTGATCTCATCCTCGGCTCGCCTCGCCGGCGGGGTTGCTGAGGACCAGCCTCCTGAAATTTTCCCGGCTTGGCGGAGACGGACCGCACCGGGTGAGCCTGCTTTCTGATTCCGGCCTTCCCCGCCGCAGGCAAGCGGGGCCCGGAACCTCGCTCACCTAGTGTTAGCTAGGCAGCGAGGGCGTACTCGTGAGAGTCCGCACTTATGGTTTTCCCGGGTGTTTTACGAGGCCGCCCGGGACCTCGACTCGCGACCATCCTCACGAGCCGACCACGTCGAAGCCTGTCGTCCCCAAGGATGTTGCCCTTCGAGTCTAGCCCGTCGGCTTCGGCCACGCCGGCTTGCCGCAGGGCGCTCGACGTGGGATCATCGAGGGCGATGGACGATGCAGTCAGCCACTACTGCGCCGCATCGGAACGCGCCGACGTCGAGACGATGCTCGCCGCGCTCGCGCCGGACGCCGAGCTGTTCTCGCCCGTGTCCGGGCGTACGGTCTTCCGCGGCAAGGACGATCTGCGCGTGCTGCTGAGCGCCGTGTACGGAAGCTTCAGCTCGCTGCGCTGGCAAGCGCCGATCTCCGATGGGAGCACGTCGGTCGTGCTCGGCAGAGCGCAGCTCGGGCCGATCGCGCTCCACGACGCGATGGTCTTCGAGCTCGCCGCAGACGGCCGCATCGCGCGGATCCGCCCGCACCTGCGCCCGTGGTTCGCGCTGACGGCGTTCGCGCTCGTGCTCTTGCCGAAGCTGGTCAGGCACCCGGGCGTGCTGCTGCGCACGCTGCGCGCCGCCTGAGCCTGAGCGACGCGCAGCCTCGTTGGCCCGGCCGCCGAGCGGGCGGCGCACTCGTCAACCAGCTGAAGCGGCGTCTGCGCAGAACGAAACCGACGCGGTCCCGGGCCGCTTGAGGAACCCACTCCGTCCGGTCCGAGGACCTTCCTTCGTGGGTGGCGCGGCCTCACACCTCAGTGGCCTCGCTCTTTGCGGCTCGGTTCCGCGTCTGGATTCAAGGTAGCTCGACCCCACCCTCCGTGCAAGCCCAAAAACGCATCGTTCCCGCACTTTCCAGAGAAAAGTCCGAGCCATCGATCGAAGACTTCGTGGCGCCGATCGTTAGGCCCCGCTTATCGCTGCTGCCACAATGAGTTCATGGACAGCGGCGACGTTTCCCTGCATCCGCCCGTGCCTCCCCTGCCCGGCCCCGTAGCGCCGTCGAACGCCGCGTCGCCGGCGGCGCCCTCCGCCGAGAACCCGTTCGGAGCGCCGCCACGTCGCCACGCCCCCGCGCAGAACCTGCGCAAGCGAATCGGCAGTGCGCTCGCGGCGGCTGCGGCGCTCGTCGCGAAGTTCTGGGCAGCGATCAAAGGCGCGCTGATCTTCCTGCCGAAACTGAAGCTGCTGACGACCGCGGGCACGGCGCTCATCTCGGTCGTCGTCTACTCGCTGTTCTTCGGCTGGACGTTCGCGATCGGGTTCGTCGTGCTCCTGTTCGTGCACGAGATGGGCCACGTGATCCAGCTGCGTCGCGAAGGCGTCAAGGCGAGCGCGCCGATGTTCATCCCGCTGCTCGGCGCCGTCGTGATGATGAAGTCGATGCCCGACGATGCGCTCGCCGAGGCGCGCGTCGGTCTCGCCGGCCCGATCCTCGGAACGGCCGGCTCGGCCGCATGCCTGGCGATCGGCGAAGCGACGAACAGCGACCTGTTGCGCGCGCTCGCCTACGTCGGCTTCCTGCTCAACCTGATCAACCTCGTGCCGCTGACACCGTTCGACGGCGGCCGCGCGATGGCCGCGATGGCGCCGGCGATGTGGTTCGTCGGGCTCGGCGTGATGGTTGCGCTGCTGTTGATCACCGGTAACACGTTCCTGCTGATCTTCATCGTGCTCGGCGGCATGGACGTCTGGCGGCGCTGGAAGCTGCGCAGCACGCGATCGATCGAGCAAGCCGCCTACTACCGCGTCTCGCCGCGCAACCGCCTGCTCGTCGGCGCCGTCTACCTGGGCTTGATCGCGATCCTCGTCGCCGGGATGGAGCAGGCCTACGTGCTCTCCTCCGGCGGCCACACGTTCGGCCGCTTCTAAGGGCCTGCGGCCGAGCCGGTCGAGCTCGGCCTGGGGCTAGGCCGCTCGCGCCGCCTCAGCGCTGCGCTTCGCGCACGCCGCGTTCGATGTCGCGCTTTGAGTCGCGCTCGCGCATCGTCTGGCGCTTGTCGTAGAGGTCCTTCCCACGCGCGAGCGCGATCTCGGCCTTCGCGTGCGCGCCCGAGAAGTAGATCCGCGTCGGCACGAGCGTCAGGCCGCGCTCGGCCGCACGCGCGGCGAGCTTGTCGAGCTCGCGGCGGTGCATCAGCAGCTTGCGCGGGCGCTCCGGGTCGTGGTTTTCGCGCGAAGCCGGCGCGTACGGTGGGATGTGGATCGAGTGCAGCCACAGCTCGCCGTCGCGGATCGCCGCATAGCCGTCCTTCAGCTGCGCGCCGGACTCGCGCAGCGCCTTGACCTCGGTGCCCTCGAGCACGATGCCGCACTCCATCCGCTCGAGCAGCTCGTAGCGATAGGACGCGTAGCGGTTCGACGCGACGTCGTCCGCACCGATCTTGCGCTTGCCTTTCTTTGCCATCGCCAAGCGAGCCTAGCCGCCTGGCCGCTCCTCGACCACCGGCAGCAAGTCGACGCGCCCGCGCGCCGTCTCCACGCGCGCGACGCGCACCGCGATCGGATCGCCGAGGCGCAGCGTCGTGCCGGTGCGCTCGCCATGGATGATCGTGCCCTGCTCGTTGATCTCCCACCAGTCGCGCTCGCCGCTCGCCGTGTGCATCAGACGCACCGGCAGCATTCCTTCGTAGATCGCCTCCTCGGAGCCGGGCGCGGCAAACGCGACGAACGCGCCTGCCGAGATCAGCCCGACGACTTCGCCTGCGAACTCCTGCTCGTAGCCCCAGTCGTACAGCCGGCGCTCGAGGTCGAAGCACGCCGCGACGTCATCGGCGTCGCGCTCGATCGTCATCGCGTCGCGCTCGCATTCGGACGTCCACACGCCGAGCTCGGCGAGTTCGCCGCCGCGCGGCGGCGCCTCTGCGCCGCCGAGCGTCGAGAGCAGCGCGCGGTGGCAGACGAGGTCCGGATAGCGGCGGATCGGCGACGTGAAGTGGCAGTACGCCTGCGAGTGCAGGCCCGCATGGCCGAGGTTTCGCGGCGAGTAGTACGCCTGCTTGAGCGAGCGCAGCACGAGCGAGCCGAGCGCGCGCCGGCCGCGCCCATCGCCGCGGCGCACGTGCTGCTCGACGCGCTGTGAGATCTCGCCGAGCAGCTCGGCCGCCTGCGAGGAGGACATCTGCTTCGGCAGCGGCGGCGTCGGCACGCCGAGCGAGGCGAGCTGCGCGACTAGCCGCTCGACGCGTTCGGCTTCGGGCTGCTCGTGAACGCGGTACAGGCAAGGAACGCGCTGGCGCTGCAGGTGCTCCGCGACGGCTTCGTTCGCGGCGATCATCAGGTGCTCGATCACGCGGTGCGACTCCGTCTGCGCGCGAGCGTGGATCTCCGTGACGTCGCCACGCTCGTCGAAGACGAACTCGGGCTCCCGCGAGTCGATCGCCAGCGCGCCGCTCTGCTCGCGCGCACGCTGCAGCGCGGCGGCCGCCTCGCGCGCTGCCGCAAGCGGCTCTGCCCACGGTCTCTGCGCCTGCTCCTCCCCCGCGAAGATGCGATCGACGCGCTCGTAGTCGAGGCGCTGGTCGGAGCGGATCACAGAGCGGTAGAACGACGCCGCGCGCAGCTCAGCGCCGTGCAGCTCGAGCTCGGCCGTCACCGCGAGGCGCTCGCTTCCGAAGACGAGCGAGCAGGCATCGTTCGACAGCGCCTCCGGCAGCATCGGCTCGACGGCGCCCGGCACGTAGACGCTCGTCGCGCGCCGGCGCGCCTCGACGTCGAGGAGCGAGTCCTCGCGCACATACGCGCTGACGTCCGCGATGTGCACCCAGACCCGCGTGCCCCCACCTGCGATGCGCTCAGCCGAGATCGCATCGTCGAAGTCGCGAGCGCTCGCCGGATCGATCGTGAACGTCGTCAGCTCCGTCAAGTCGCGCCGTGAGTCGAGATCGCCGCGCACCTCGAGCCCCTCGTCTCGCGCGCGGTTCGCGGCGCGCTGCACGTGGCGATCGAAGCCGCGTGCGAGGCCGCGTTCGCGCATCAGCGCCTCGATCAGCGCGCGTGCCGGCTCGCGCTCCTGCGGCGGCCAGACGACGCGCGAGTCCTTGCCTCTGCCCGTCGGCGAGCCCCGGCCCCCGCGGCCGGGACCGTCGTGCGGCCGGCCCTGGCCCTTGCCGGGTCGTGCCCCGCCCTTGTCCCCCCGGCCCTTGCCGGCTCCCACGCCCTTGCCGCTTGCGCCCTTGCCGCTCTTACTCCCGGCGCCTTTGCTGCCGCCCTTCGCGCCGCCGCCCTTGCCGCTCCCGGCGACCCCGCCCGCACGCTTCTTCGCGCCCTTCCCCCGTTTCGGCGGCTGCGCGCGCCGCGCGCTCACTTGACCTTCGCCGCGAGCGTGCTCAGCGCGACGTCGAGCCCGTGTTCGCTGTCGATGCCGTGGCTGACGAGCACTTCGGGCGTGATGCCGGCGCCCTGCTTGACGCCGCCGCCGCCGAGGTTGCGCCCGTTCGGCGTGAAGTACTCGCCGACGGTGATGTCGAGCGCGCCGCCGTTCGACAGCGGCTCCTCCTCCTGGAAGACGCCCTTGCCGAACGTGTGCGTGCCGATGACCGTCGCGCGGTGATGGTCCTGCAGCGCCGCCGTGACGATCTCCGAAGCCGACGCGGTGTTCTTGTCGACGAGCACGACGACGGGGATGCTCGGCGAGATCGCATCGCCCGTTGCGGTCAGCGTCTCGCTTGCGACCTTGCGCCCGCGCGTGGAGACGATCGTGCCCTTGTCGACGAAGATGCTCGCGATCAGCCGCGCCTCTTCGACGAGGCCGCCGCCGTTCGCGCGCAGGTCGAGCACGATCCCCTTCGCGCCTTTGTGCAGCTCGTGTTCGACGCCTTCGCGGACTTCGCTGTGCGCGCCGGGGCTGAACGTCGCGAGCGCGACGACGCCGAGCTTCGTGCCGTGCACGACCTTCGTCAGCGACGCGACGACGGGCTCTGAGATCGTCGCACGCGTCAGCGTCAGCGTGTGCAGCGCCTTGTGCCCGGCGCGCTTCTGCTCGACGCCGAGCTTGACGTCGGTGCCGGGCGGGCCCTTGATCAGCGCGATCGCCTTTTCTGCCGCGACGCCCTTCAGCGAGCGGCCGTTGACGGCGACGATCTCGTCGCCGATCGCGATGCCCGCGCGCGCGGCCGGCGAGCCGTCGAACACCTTCGCGATCGTGAGGCCGCCGCGTGCGGGTGCGACCGACACGCCGATCCCCGTGAAGCTCGGCGGCGAGTTGAATTCGCGAAATTCGCGCGGCGAGAGGTAGTGCGAGAAGCGGTCGCCGAGGCTCGCGACGGCGCCCGATACCGAGCCGTTCGTCAGCCGGCTCTTCGTGATCGGGCGGTAGTAGTCGTCTGAGATCTTCGCGATCGCTTCGTTGACGACGCGCGTTTCGTGATCGGCGACGAATGCGTTGCGCGCGAACGTCGGCAGGTCTTCGGGGTGCCCGCCGAGGTACACGCCGAGCACGAGCAGCACCGGCAGCGCGATCGCGAGCACCGCCAAGAGCGGCTGTCGTCGGCGGGAGGGCATCGGCCCCGCAGACTACGCGTCAGACCCTGAGAAAGCGCCGCAGCGAGATGCCCGATCCGGCCGCCGAGACGGCGATCGCGCAGCCCATCAGGATCGCGACGAGCAGCGGGAAGGCGATCATGTCCGGCTGCGAGATCAGCTTGACCGTGTTCGCGAGCGGATCGACGAGCGTGACCTTCGCGAGCGCGAGCAGCCCGATCGCGGCCGCGCCGCCGACGGCGCCGAGGAACAGGCCCTCGAGCACGAACGGCCAGCGGATGAACCAATCCGTCGCGCCGACGAGCTTCATCACCTCGACCTCGCGCCGGCGCGAGAACAGCGACAGGCGGATCGTGTTCGAGATCAGCAGGATCGAGGCGAACACGAGCAGCGCCGCGAGCAGTGCCATCGTGATCTTGATCACGCGCGTCGCCGAGAGGATCGTGCTCGTCTCCGCCTGACGGTTCTGCACGTCGGCGATCGCCGCGTCGGTGACGAGCCGCGTGCCAAGCGGGCTCGACTGGTCGAGCTCCGCGCGCACGAGCGCCGAGTTCTCGGGCTTGTCGGGCGTGATCCGGAAGATGTCCGGCAGCGGGTTGTAGCCGATCAGCGCGAACGCCTGCGGGTTGAGCTTCTTCTCCTGCTCGAAGCCCTGCTGCTTGGAGACGAACTGCATGCTCTTGACGTGCGGCGCGCGCTGCAGCTCGCCGCGCACGCGCGCGACTTCGGCCGGCGTCGCGCTCGTCGTCATGTCGACGTCGACGAGCACGCGGCCGCGCACGTCGTTGGCAGCGCCGTTCGTCGCCTCGACGACCGGGATGAAGACGCCGAGCACGAGCGTCGTGACGAGCACCGACGCGAGCGCCGCGAAGCTCGGCACGGCGTTGCGCTTGATCGAGCGGAAGGACTCTTTGAGGAAGAAGCCCGGCCTCACGTGGCTTCCTGTTTGAGCCGCGCGCCGAGCTCGTCGGTGTTCTCCTCGCGCGCGCCGTAGAAGCCCGAGGCCTCGTCGCGCACGATCCGCCCGCGCTTCAGCTCGATCACGCGACGGCGCATGCGGTCGACCATCTCGTTGTCGTGCGAAGCGACGATCACCGTCGTGCCGGCGCGGTTGATCCGGTAGAGCAGCTGCATGATCCCGATCGACGTCTCAGGGTCGAGGTTGCCTGTCGGCTCGTCCGCGAGCAACAACGGCGGGTGGCTCGCGAACGCGCGTGCGACGGCGACGCGCTGCTGCTCGCCGCCGGAGAGCTGGTGCGGGTAGTTGTGCAGCTTCGTCGAGAGACCCGTCAGGCGAAGGATGTCCGGCAGCGTCGCGCGGATCTGCTTGCGCGAGGCGCCCGTGACCTGCAGCGCGTAGGCGATGTTGTCGTAGACCGTGCGCGTCGGCAGCAGCTTGAAGTCCTGGAAGACGACGCCGACGTTGCGACGGTAGTAAGGCACCTTCTTGTGCGTGATCTCGGCGAGGTCGCGCCCGGCGACGCGGATCCGCCCGTCGGTCGGCTCGAGCTCCTTGATCAGCAGGCGCATGATCGTCGACTTGCCCGAGCCCGTCGGGCCGACGAGGAAGACCATCTCCTGGCGGCGGACGGCGAACGTCGCGCGCTCGAGGCCGATTCCGCCGGGCCCATAGAGCTTCGAGACGCCGCGGAACTCGACGACCGTGTCGCGATCGTCGCGCGGCGGCGGCGCGAGCGGGCGCGGCTTCGGGCGGTCGCCGCGGCGGCGCTCGCGGCCGGCATGCGGCAGGTCGCGCGTGCGCCGGTCGTTGCCCGGCGCCGTCAGAGTCTCTCCAGGCGTCATCGGCCCGGGAGGCTACCGTGGGCCCGCTCGCGCTTCTGCCAAAACGCCTGCATGCAACGGGTTTTGCAGGATCGACCCCGAACACGCCGCGCAACGGCGTGAAATCGCCCCGAGCGCAAGCGCCGGCGCGCCGGGCGCGGCTGGCTATCGTGGTCGAGGCGATGGGAGAGATCCAGACTACGACCGTTCCCGCGAACGAACTGCCGATCCACCGGATCGCGCTCCCGGGCACACGCGCGCTGACGGTGCTCGTCGCGTTCGACGCCGGCGCGCGCAACGAGCGGCCCGAGGAGAACGGCATGGCGCACTTCCTCGAGCACCTCGTCTTCAAGGGCGGCGAGAAGTACCCGCACTACAAAGACGTCAACGAGACCGCCGAGCGCCTCGGCGGCGTGCTCAACGCGTACACGAGCCACGACATCGTCGCGTTCCACATCACCGTCCGCGCCGAGAGCGCGCCGGAGGCGATCGACCTGCTGAGCGACTTCGTCGGGCGCCCGAAGATCGACGCCGAAGAGCTCGATCGCGAGCGCGGCGTCGTGATCCAGGAGATCAACCGCGCCTTCGACCAGCCGTCGATGGTCGCCGAGTACCTGATCGACAAAGCGGCCTTCGGCGAGCACCCGCTCGGGCGCACGGTGCTCGGGCCCGAGGAGAACCTGCGCAGCTTCACGCGCGAGGGCATCGTCGCGTTCCGCGAGCGTCGCTGGGCCGGCGCGCGCGGCGGCGCGTTCCTCGTCGGCAACCTCGACTCGCTGCCCGACGAGCAGACGCTGCAGGAGCTGTTCGCGCGCTTTCCGTCGCTCGCGGCGCCGCAGCCGTATGACCCGGCGCCGGACTTCGCACCGCAGACGCTCGTCGAGGAACGCGACACGAACCAGTCGCACCTGCGGATGATCTACAGGCCCGATGTCGCCGTCGCGAGCGTGCGCGAACGCGCGGCGCTGTCGATCTACTCGACGCTGCTCGGCGGTTCGATGGGCTCGCGCCTGTTCGACGAGATCCGCGAGAAGCGCGGCCTCTGCTACTCGGTCTACGCGATCACGCACGCGTTCGCGGACGTGCCGATCCTGCAGCTCGGCTCGGGCCTCGACTCGGCGAAGTGCATCGAGGCGTACACGCGGATGCGCGAGATCGTCGACGAGCTGCGCGACGACGGACCGACCGAGGAGGAGGTCCACCGCGCGCGCGCCTACGCCGCCGGGCGCCTCGTGCTGTCGTTCGAGAACACGAACGCCGTCGCGCGCTACGCCGCGAACCAGCAGATCGTCTTCGGCGAGTCGATCGACCCCGACGAGGCGATCGAAGCGCTCGACGCGGTCACGTTCGACGAGGTCCGCGAGGTCGCCGCGGGCGTCGCCGACAAGCTCGCGATCGCCTGCGTCGGGCCGCACTCGGCCGGCGAGTTCTAGTCCCTTCGCGCCCCGCCCCCGCCCCGCGCTCGACGCCTCAGCCGCGCAGCGCGAGCAGCCTTCCGGCGCGCTGCGAGTCCTCGCCGTCGAGCCGGCGAATCCGCCCTGCGACGACCGCGAAGTCGAGCGCTTTCGCTTCGACCATCGCCTCGATGTCGGCCCAATCGCGCGTGCGGTCGAACATCGCCTTGAACACCGCGAGCGCGTCGCAGCCGAGCACCGGGATCGTGCGCCCCGCAAACGGCACCGAGCGTACCTCGCGCGCGATCTCGCCGTGCAGCGGCAGCACGTCGAGGAAGACGTCGATCGGCGTGTCCTCCCACCAGACCCTCACCTGCCCGTCGCGTTCGGCCTGCTCGAGGTTCAGCGCAGTGACGGTCACGCCGTCGGGCAGCGCCGCGAAGACCTCCTTGACGCGCTCCGGCGCGACGAACACGTTGAGGTCGAGGTCGCGCGTGCCGCGCGGCTCGAGCGTGCAGTAGCCGAGCGCGATCGCGCCGCCGAACGCGTGCGCGAGCCCGGCCTCGCTCAGCGCGCCGTCGACCGCGAGCAGGCGCTCGGCGAGCAGGCTCACGCGGCGAGGCGGATCAGCGGCGGGTAGGAGAGCTCGCGGCGCGGGCGATGCGGGATCTGCTCGGCGAGGTCGAGCACCTGCGCGAGGATCGTGCCTGCGCGCTCGAGCGCCGGCTGCCCGGCAGCGGGCGTCAGCTGAACTTCCATCCCAGCCGCCGCCGCGATCCGCGCCAGCGCCGCGACCGAGGGCTGGCGGTGACCGTTCTCGTACGCGCTCAGCACCGAGCTCTGGACACCGCTGCGGCGCGCGAGCTCGACCTGCTTGAGCCCGCTCTCGCGCCTGATCTGGCGGATCAACGCGCCCGACACATGGTCGTTCTCGGATTGCATCGCCATAGATATTAGCGGAAAAGATAATAATCTATAAAAATAGTTGTTGAACAGCTATCTTCACAGGCGCCTTCGGCCCACACGCGGCCGAGTACAATGAGCCTCATGGCCGCGCCATCATCGGGTCATTCGCTGCTCACTCCTCGCGATCCGCGCTGGAAGCCGATCAACGACGAGCAAGCCACCGAACAGGACGCACGCGCACGCGCACTGACGGTCGCCGAGCGCCTCGATCGAGGCATGGGCCTCTCACGCACGGCCGCGGACCTGCGCCGTGCCGCCTGGGAGGCGCAGCGTGGACGTCCCGCCGCCTGAAGCGCCCGACCTCGTAGGCGTCGTCACGGCCGCGAACGAAGCAGGCCTCGCCTACGTGATCATCGGCGGCTTCGCCGTGATCGCGAACCAGTACGTGCGCGGTACCGAGGACGTCGACCTGCTGATCGGCGGCGACCGCTCCGACGATCCGATCGTCGCGCGCTTCCTCGAGACGATCGAAGCGCGCCGCGGCGGCGTCGCGATCCCCACGCGCGCGATCGCCGAGGCCGAGACGCTGCGCGTCGAGAGCCGCTTCGGCCAGGTCGACCTGCTGCGCGAGGGTCTCCCGCCGGTCGACTTCGGGACTGTCTTCGAGTCGGCGATCGTGCTCGACTACCACGGCCAGCCGGCGCGCGTCGCGTCGCTCGCGAGCCTCGTCGCGTTCAAGCGCCTCGCCGGACGCCCGCGCGACCAGCTCGACCTGATCGAACTCGAGCGCATCCACGGCCCGCTGCCGATCGAGCCGATCCCCGGGCTCGACGACTAGCGAACCAGCCCAGCGCCTAGCCGATAGCCACCATGCGGTCGATCGGAATGCGCGCCTTGGCGGCGATCGCCTCGGGCACGCGCACCTCGAACTGCATCTCGCGCAGCGCGTCGCGCAGCTTCGGCAGCGTGATCATCTTCATGTAGACGCACGACGCCTCGGCGTTCGCCGGGATGAAGTCGATGTCGGGCGCGGCCATCTGCAGCGGGTGCAGCATGCCCGTCTCCGTCGCGACGACGGCCTCGCGCCGCCTGCTTCCCTCGCCAACCGCACGCTCGGCGTCCTCTGCGTACTTCAGCATCCCGCCCGTCGAGAGCATGTGCACGCCCTCCGAGGAGACGTCGCCGGCCGCGACGTACTCCATCACGGCCGTCGAGCAGCCGCACTCGGGATGGATCAGGAAGTCCGCGCCCGGATGCGCCGCCCGCGTCGCCTCGATGTCCGACGGGCGGATGCCCGCGTGCACGTGGCACTCGCCGTCCCACACGTGCATGCGCTTGCCGAGCTCCTTCTCGACGTAGGAGCCGAGCCACATGTCGGGGCCGAACAGGATCTCCGTGTCGGGTCCATGCGTCTCGTAGATGTGGCGTACGACGTCGACTGCGTTCGCCGAGGTGCAGCAATAGTCCGTCAGCGCCTTCACCTCGGCCGTCGTGTTGACGTACATCACGACGACGCCGTCCGGGTACTTCGCGCGCCACTCGGCGAGCTGCTCCGCGTCGATCGACGCCGCCAGCGAGCAGCCCGCGTCGAGGTCCGGTATCAGCACCGTCTTCTGCGGGCAGAGGATCGACGCCGTCTCGGCCATGAAGTGCACGCCGCAGAAGACGATCGCCTCGCCGTCGGCGCGCGCCGCCTGGCGCGAGAGGCCGAGCGAGTCGCCGACGTAGTGCGCGACGTCCTGCACCTCCGGCACTTGGTAGTTGTGCGCGAGGATCACCGCGTCGCGCTCGGCCGCGAGCGCGCGCACCTCCGCCTGCAGCTCCGCGATCTCCCCCTGCGAGAGCGCGCCTGCGCTCTGCGCGGGAGCCATCGGCAGCGTCGGCGCCATCGGCAGGTTCATACGTACCGATTCTATCCCGCGCCTGCCTCGCCTCCGGTGCGCCGCAGCCGGCGGCGAGCGCCTGCGCGAGCCGCCGCCGCTCAGCCGCAGACGGCCGTGCCGGCCATGTCGCGCGCTTTCGGCCACGCGATCGTGTGCGGGTTGCGTCCCGCATCCGCGAGCGCCGGCTCCTCGCCGTCGATCACGCGCACGCGATAGTCGATCGAGTCGACGAACTCGCCGTATTCGCGGTTCGTGTCGTGGACCTCGACGAGCAGCAGCGGCTGCACCGTGCGCAGCGTCTCGCGCATGCCCTCGACGACGAGCAGCTCCGCGCCCTCGACGTCGAGCTTGACCAGGTCAGGCGCCGAGACGCCGTCGCCCTTGACGAACTCGTCGAGCGTGACCGTCTCGACCGTGATCTGCCCGCCGTCCGGACCGTGGTTCTCGCGTTTGCTCGCGCCGGCGACGTCGAGTGAGTGAAACGCAGACCACGGCGAGACGAACATCTCGGCCGTCCCCGTCGAGGACGACAGCGCCTGCTCGACGACGACGACGTTCGTCAGCCCGTTCAGCGCGATGTTGTGGCGCAGCGTCACGACGTTCTCCGGGATCGGCTCGAACGCGTAGACCTTGCCCTGCGGGCCGACGAGCCGCGAGCAGAGGATCGTGAAGAAGCCGATGTTCGCGCCGACGTCGTAGACCGTCTGACCCGGCTCGATCAGTTCCGCAAGCGCTGCCTGCACCTCCGGCTCGGCGTCGCCTGTCAGGTAGCGCAGGAACGAGCCGCCGAGGTTGATCCGCGCGCCGGCCATGCTCCCGCGCATGATCCGCAAGTCGCGGTGGCGAATCGGGTGCGTCGCCGTCTCGACGAGGCGCCGACCGAACGTGCCCGAGTGCTGCACCCTGTTGAGCGCCTGCCACAGCGCGCGCAGCACCGTCCCGGCGAGGCTCTTGAGCGATCGCATCGCGCGATCCCGTGATGAGCCGGCCCCCGTCAAGTGCCCGATGATACAGCCGCCATCGAGTGTTTATCGCGCCAGCTCGAGCAGCATCGAGAGGTCGAGCGCCGGCGCCGAGTGCGTCAGCGCACCCATCGAAACCCAGTCGACGCCCGTCTCCGCGACGTCCCTGAGCGTCTGCAGCGTCACGCCGCCGCTCGCCTCGAGCCCGGCGCGCCCGGCGACGCGTGCGACGGCCGCGCGCAGCTGATCGCCGTCCATGTTGTCGAGCAGCAGGCGCGGCGCTCCGGCGGCGAGCGCCTCGTCGATCTCGCGTGTGTCGCGGACCTCGACCTCGAGCGTCTGCGCCAGCTCGGGCGCCGTCGCGCGCGCGCGTTCGATCGCCGCCGCGATCCCGCCCGCTGCCGCGATGTGGTTCTCCTTGATCAGGATCGCGTCGTAGAGCCCGACGCGGTGGTTGCTCGCGCCACCGGCCGCGACGGCGGCCTTCTCGAGCGCGCGCAGGCCAGGCGTCGTCTTGCGCGTGTCGAGCACGCGCGCGCGCGTCCCCTCGACGGCACGCGCCGCGCGCGCCGAGACCGTCGCGACGCCTGACAGGTGCGCGAGGAAGTTCAGCGCCGTGCGCTCGGCCGTCAGCAGCGCGCGCGCGCTCGCGTCGATGGACAGCACCGGCCCGCCGTCCTCGCGCCAGACGCCCTCCGCCGTCAGACGCTCGAAGCGCGCGTCGCCGTCGAGCGCCCTGAACGCCACCTCGCACGCGTCGAGACCGTAGATCGCTCCCGGCGCCTTCTGCGTGATCAGCGCGCGGGCGTTCGTGCCCTCGGCGACGGTCGCCGTAGTCGTCACGTCGCCCGAGCCGACGTCCTCCGCGAGCGCGCGCTCGACGAGCGCCTGCAGCTCCTCTGATGCGAGTTGCGCTCGATCGCTGCCCGACATCCGCGGCTATTCCTCCGGCGAGGCTGCCGAGAGGAGATACGCGCGCACGAAACCGTCGAGGTCGCCCTCGAGCACGCGCTGCACGTCGCCCATCTCGTAGCCCGTGCGGTGGTCCTTGACCATCGTGTACGGGTGCAGCACGTAGGAGCGGATCTGCGAGCCGAAGTTGACGTCCTGCGCCTCGCCCTTCTCGCGCGCGATCTCTTCCTGGCGCTCGCGCTCGCGCCGCTCGAGCAGCTTCGCGAGCAGCATCGCCATCGCCGTCGCGCGGTTCGACGACTGCGAGCGCTCGTTCTGGCACTGCACGACGATCCCGCTCGGGCGGTGCGTGATGCGCACCGCAGAGTCCGTCTTGTTGACGTGCTGGCCGCCGGCGCCCGACGCGCGGTACGTGTCGACCTGCAGATCGTCCTCGTTGATCTCGATCTCGCCCGTGTCCTTGACGACCGGCGCGACCTCGACGCCGGCGAAGCTCGTCTGGCGCCGGTGCGCCGAGTCGAACGGCGAGAGGCGCACGAGGCGGTGCACGCCGCGCTCGGCGCCGAACAGCCCGTACGCGTTCTCGCCCGAGGCACGGAACGTCGCCGACTTGATCCCCGCTTCCTCGCCCGCGCTCACCTCGAGCAGCTCGACCTGGAAGCCGCGGCTCTCGGCCCAGCGCATCTCCATCCGCAGGACCATCTCAGCCCAGTCCTGCGCGTCCGTCCCGCCCGCTCCTGCATTGACCGTGACGAGCGCGTCGCCGGCGTCGTAGCGGCCCGAGAACAGCCGCTGCAGCTCGAGCTCGGCCAGGCGCGCCTCCACAGATGCGATCTGCTCGTCGACCTCCGCCTGCAGCGACTCCTCCTCGGCGGCCATCTCCGCGAGCGCGTCGAGGTCCTCGACGTCGCCGCTCAGCGCGTTGAACTGCTCTAAGCGCTTGCTCGCGCGCGCGTGCTCGCCCGACACGCTCGCCGCGCGGTCGGAGTCGTCCCAGAAGCCCGGCGCTCCCATCTCTGCCTCGAGCGCCGCCACACGCTCGCCCAGCGCAGCCGGGTCAAAGATAGTCCGCGAGCAGCTTCATCTGCCCGCGGATCGAGGCCAGGCGCTCGGGAGTCGATTCGCTCGGAGCAGTAGTGGCCACGCCTCCACGCTATCAGCGTGACTGGACTTCGACGCGGCTTACCTAGCGGGCCGTGGGCCAAGCGGAGCAAGGACGCAGGGAACGTGGCGTGCGGTAGCACGCGAGTGACCGAGGACGCCGCTCCGCGCCGCGCCCACGGTTCGCTAGGCGCCGTGGCACTTCTTGAACTTCTTGCCGGAGCCACACCAACACGGGTCGTTGCGCCCGACGGTGTGCTCGTCGTCGACGACGCGCTGCTCGACGACCGGCATCATTTCTTCCTCGCCCGAGATTTCGCCGCCGTAGCCGGCCTCGGCGCCGCCGGCGGCCGCCGCGGCCGCGGCGAGCGCGCCGGAGCCGGCTGCGCTCTGACCGCCGGAGTAGGAGACGCGTCCGGCGCGGGTCGAGCTGCCGGCGGCGGCGAAGCTCGGCGGCGGCGTGGCGCCTGCGCCGTTCTCGCCTTCGACGTTGACCTCGACGTTGAAGACCATCCGCGCGAAGTCCGTCCAGATGCTGTTCATCAGGTCGCCGAACAGCGTGAAGGCCTCGTTCTTGTAGGCGACGAGCGGGTCGATCTGGGCGAAGCCGCGCAGGTGGATGCCTTCGCGCAGGTAGTCCATGTCGAACAGGTGCTCGCGCCAGCGTTCGTCGATGATCTGCAGCAGCAGGAAGCGCTCGAGCGCGCCCATCAGCTCCTCGCCGAGCGCCTGTTCGCGCGCCTCGTAGCGCTCCATCGCCATGTCCGTGATGCGATCGGTCAGCACCGTTCGATCGACGCGCTCCGGGTTGAGGTCTTCCTCGCCGAGGTCGAGTGGGAAGAACTGCCCGAGCGCGAGGAACAAGCCGTCGAGATCCCAGTCCTCCATGAAGTCGCCGGGCGTGTACTGGTCGATCGTGCGCTCGATCACGTTGCCGACCTCGCGCCTTGCCTCCTCGCCGATGCTCTTGCCTTCGAGCACCTCGTCGCGATAGGCGTAGATCACGCGGCGCTGCTCGTTCATCACGTCGTCGTACTCGAGCACGCGCTTGCGGATCAGGAAGTTCTGCTCCTCGACCTTCTTCTGCGCTTTCTCGATCTGCTTGGAGAGCATCCCGGCCTCGATCGGTTCCTCGTTGCCCTCCTCGTCGACGCCGCCGAGTTTGTCGAGGATGCGATAGATCCGGTCGCCGGCGAAGAGGCGCACGAGATCGTCCTCGGCGGAGAGGAAGAAGCGGCTCTCGCCGGGGTCGCCCTGGCGCCCGGCACGACCGCGCAGCTGGTTGTCGATGCGGCGCGACTCGTGACGCTCGGTGCCGCAGATGAACAGGCCGCCGGCGGCCATCACGTGATCGTGGTTCTCCTGCACGGTGCGTTCGATCGGCGGCAGCACGTCGGCCATGCGCTGCTCGTAGTCCTCGGCGTCCGGCTCGACGCCCTGGCGCGCGAGCTCGAGGCGCGCGAGGTGCTCGGCGTTGCCGCCGAGCTTGATGTCGACGCCACGGCCGGCCATGTTCGTGGCGATCGTGACGGCTCCCGGCTGACCGGCCTCGGCGACGATCTCGGCCTCGCGCTCGGCGTGCTCGGGCTTGGCGTTCAGCACCGTGTGCTTGATGCCGCTCTTCGTCAAGCGCTCGCCGAGCAGCTCTGAGACCTCGACGGAGATCGTCCCGACGAGCACCGGCTGCCCGTTCTCGTGGCGCGCTTTGATCTCGTTGACCACGGCGCTCCACTTGCCCTCCTTGGTCTTGTAGATCTGATCGTTGTTGTCGATCCGCACCATGTCCTTGTTCGTCGGCACCTGCACGACGGGGAGCTCGTAGATCTTCATGAACTCGGTCGCCTCGGTCAGCGCCGTGCCGGTCATTCCGGCGAGCTTGTCGTAGAGGCGGAAGAAGTTCTGGTAGGTGATCGTCGCGAGCGTCTGGTTCTCCTCCTGCACGGAGACGCCCTCTTTCGCCTCGACGGCCTGGTGCAGCCCCTCCGACCAGCGCCGCCCGTCGAGGATGCGCCCGGTGAACTCGTCGATGATCTTCACCTCGCCGTCGATCACGGCGTAGTCGACGTCGCGCTTGTACAGCGCCTCGGCGCGCAGCGCCTGGATCAGGTGGTTGACGAGGTGGCCGTTCTCGGCGCGGTAGAGGTGGTCGATGCCGAGGAATTTCTCGGCCTTGGCGACGCCCTGCTCGGTGATCGCGACGGTCTTCTGCTTCTCGTCGACCTCGTAATCGAAGTCGGCGACGAACGACTTCTTCGAGCGCGGGTCCATCCCCTCGGGCGTCTTGCCGAGCTTCATCCGCGGCGCGAGTCGCGCGAACTTGACGTACAGGTCGGCCGCCTGTTCGGGCTGGCCGGAGATGATCAGCGGCGTGCGCGCCTCGTCGATCAGGATGTTGTCGACCTCGTCGACGATCGCGAACGGATGTCCGCGCTGGACCTTTTCGGCGAGATCCGTCGCCATGTTGTCGCGCAGGTAGTCGAAGCCGATCTCCGAGTTCGTGCCATAGACGACGTCGCACGCGTAGGCCTTGTGCTTCTCCTCGAACGGCTGCATGTTCTTCGAGCACGCCGACGCTGACGCCGAGCGCGTCGTAGATCGGGCTCATCCATTCGGCGTCGCGCCGGGCGAGGTAGTCGTTGACGGTCACGACGTGCACGCCCTTGCGCTCCGGCCCGGCCTGCTCCTCCCCGTCCGCGTCCTGCGAGCTCGCGCGCTCGCGCACGGCGAGCGAGTTGAGCACGACGGCGAGCGTCGCCGTCAGCGTCTTGCCCTCGCCGGTCTTCATCTCGGCGATCTGACCGTCGTGCAGCGCCATCGCGCCGATCAGCTGCACGTCGAAATGGCGCATCTCCATCGTGCGCTTGCCCGTCTCGCGGACGATCGCGAAGCACTCGGGCAGCAGCGCGTCGAGCGACTCGCCGTCGGCGGCACGCTCGCGCAAGGCATCCATCCGCTCGCGCAGCTCCGCCTCGGAGTCGTGTTCGAGCTCGGGCTCGTACGCGTTGATCAGCGCAACGCGCTTCTGGTAGATCTTGTTCTTCTTACCCTCGCCGACGTTCAGCGCGCGATCGAGCAGAGATGGCATGTGGGCAAGGATAGCTCTCGCGCGCGCGATGGCTACCCACCCCGCCGAGCCCGCATCGCGCCTCGCGCCGCCCGTCGCGCCGCACGGCGGGGGGCGGCGAGTCCGTCAGCCGAAGCTGGCCGTCACGGCCTTCGACTTGCCGTGGCACTCGGCGAGCGTGACCGTCAGCGGACCGTCGGTCGTGACGTTCAGCTGCGCGTTGCAGTCGACCTTCGCGCGCTTGGCGTCGATCGTCACGTGGGCGACATTCGTCGCCTTGATCGTCAGCGCATCGCGCACAGGTTCGCTTGGGGCGGGGCCCCACGCCTTGCTCTGGCTCGTGTACGGGATCGCCGGGATCGTCCCGCCCGTCAGCGCTCCGGCGCCATGCTGCGTCGCGCCCGGGACGGGATCGCCGCTGCCGAAGCCCTGCGAGCGCACGTCGACGGTGCCGAGCGGCGCCGCGCCGCCGGCTTCGCGCAGGCCGACGTCGTAGAACCAGTAGGCGTGCCCCGCCGAGGTGCCGTCGGCGGCGAAGTCCATCGTCGGGTTGTACGTGTACGTGACGTGCGCCGGATCGGCGTCGATCGTTTCCGTCCCGAGGAACGCGGCGGCCGGCGCGTATTCGTCGTTGAGCGCGAGCGTCAGGTGCTCGCCGGCCTGGAACTGGTCGAATTCGTAGCGATAGCCGAGTTCGTCGAACGCTTTGACCTGTTCGAGCACGCCCGCGATCGGTACGAGCTCGTCGGTCGTCTCGTCCCAGATCAGGAACGGCACGTTGCGCACGGAGCCGAGCATCCGCTGCGTCAGCGATTGCTCGCCGCCGGTCGGTTCGGCCGGCGGCACCCAGATGCCGAGCGCCGGCGGCCCGACGGTCGGTTGTGCGCGCGCGAACAGGTCGGGGAACTGGCTGGCGAACTTGTACGTGCCGTAGCCGCCCATCGAGTACCCGGCGATGTCGGTGAAGGACGGGTTCAGGTGGTAGTGCGCGGCGACATCGGCCCACACCTCGAACGTGTCGGCGCCGGCGTGGTCGTAGTACCAGCCATCCGGCCCGCGCCCGGACGGCGTGAAGACGATCGAGCCCGAGCCCCGCGCGGAGAACTCGGACTGGTTCTTCGTGCCCGAGAACTGGTTGTAGTTGGCCGACAGCGAGTGCAACAGGAGCGTCGCTCCCCATCCGCTGCCCGGCTCGGCGCCGCTCGGCACGTAGATCGCATATGGCAGCAACTGCCCGCGCATCTCGCCGATGCAGGCCGTCGCGCTGCCGCAGCCGCCCGTCGCGTAGTCGGCGCCCTGCCCGTCGGAGAAGTGCGAGGCGAGGATCCGATCGAACGCGCCGCTCTGCGGCACGCCGGTCGGCTGGTTTGCCATGTCGTCGTCGGTCTTCGCCTTCAGCTTGGCGAAGTCGACTTCGGCGTGAAAGGCGCTGATGTCGCCGCTGGCGAGCGCTTGCGCCTGCGCGGACTCGCGCCAGTAGGCCGGGCTCGTCTCGCTCTGGGGGCTGGGCGTCCCCGGCAGCGGCTCCTGCGCGTTGAAGCGGAACGCGACGTCGAAGAAGGCCGGCGGCGAGGTGTCGGTGCCGGCTCCGCCCGGCTGCGTCGCGCTCGCGACGGTACCCGGGAGCAGGTAGCTGCCGCTCGCGGCGTTCCACAGGCCGACACCGGCTGCGAGGCGCACGGTCGACGTGCCCGGGTTCCACTCGCTGTGCGCGACTTCGACGGTGATCTGCCGGCGCGCGAGGTCGACGCTGACAGCCGGAGCGCCGCCCGGCACTTCGGCGCCGGTCGCGGCGTCGGTCAACGACGCCGTTTCGCCGTGGACCGTGAGGAAGTACTGCGCCGGCGCGCTGACGTTCGCGCCGAACGGGAACGGGTGCGTTTCACCGGGCGTGCCGCCGATCGCGATCGCCGTCGCGACGAGGTTCGGGTCTTCGAGCGTGTTCAGCGTGATCCGAAACGCCGTCGTCTTCGACTTCGGGCGGACGCGGAGTTCGACGAGGTTCGCAGCGTTCTCGTCGTAGCCGGGACCCGTCGGGTACGTGTACGTGCCATCCGGTTCTGAGAACGTGTCGCCGCCCGAGGAATCGCCGCCGGGCGAGATCATCGGGTTCGTCGGATCGGTCACCTCTTTTGCGCCATGGTCGTCGTAGATGTAGCCCTGATAGAGAAACTCTCCATCGCGATAGGCGCTCGCGCCGGAGATCAGGATCGGCTTCGCGCGCCAGCCGCTGCCCTTGGCGTTTTCCAGCTGCGGCGCCTGCGCGAGCGGCTCGTAGAGGACTTCCGGCCCGGGTCGCGGCGCGGTCCCCTCCTGCGCCGGCAGCGACGATGAGACTTTCGCCGCCTGCGCGCCGCCTGCGGCAAGCATCGTCGCGACGAACATCAGTGCGGCCGTGACCGCTACGAGAGCAATACGGATGCGCGACGAACCGGCACTCCGCCGAGATACGGACCCCATGCGACCCACCCCTCCGAATGAGACAACCGAACGTGCCTGTCTCTACCCATCTGGACGAGTGGTAAACACGATCGCGAGATCTGGCGCGGCTTCGCGGCCTGGCCCGGACCGGCTAAGCCGACTCGACACTGGCGCCGAGCCGGCGGCTCAGGAGCGTCTGCCTACGTAGCGGGCAAGCCGAACGTCGGCGGCTCGGCCACAGGCAGGCTCATCGCACGCGCGGCCTCGGCGGCCATCCGCCGGTCGGCGGCGGCGCTGCGCGCCTCGCGGCGGTGGCGGCGTTTGTCGCGGTGGCGCTTCACTTGGCGCGCAAGCTCGTCGACGATCAGGTTGAGCGAGTGCAGCATCTCGGGCGAGCTGTCGTGGGCGCGCAGCGTGACGCCCTTCAGGTACAGCGTCGCCTCGGCGACGTGGCAGTCGGAGACCCGCGGGTTGGGCTCCTTGAAGATCTCGATCTCGACACGCGCGAGCTCGGAGACCTGCCGCGCGACCTTGTCCAGCCGTCGGGCCGCGTGGGAGCGGATCTCGTCGGTGACCGGAACGTTTCGACCCTTGATGTCAATCTGCATCACAGGCTCCTTTGGTCGGCTGTTGTCTTGCGCTGATGAAGATGCTACGCCCGCGTCTGGCGGATGTCCATCGGTAAACCCACATTCGATCGTTCGTCTAGATACCCCGCAGCGGACCTCTCACACGCACGGTGCGAGAATCGACTGCGATGGCCGTGAGCGCGAACCTCTCATGGACGCTCGAGCCGGGCGTGCTGATCGGCGTCGCGATCGCCGGCGCCGCCTACGTGATGCGCTGGCGAGCGGTCCGGACGGGCAACTCGCCCCTGCCGGCAACGGACGCGCCGGTGTGGCGGCTGTGCTGCTTCCTCGGCGCGCTGCTCGGCACGCTGCTCGCGCTCGTCTCGCCGATCGACGCGCTCGCGGACCAGCTCTTCCTGATGCACATGGTCCAGCACGTGCTGCTGCTCGACATCGTCCCGATCCTCGCGATCCTCGGCTTCACGAAGGTGATCCTGCGCCCGGTCACGCGAGCCGTCCAGGATCTCGAGCATCGCGCGGGGGCTTTCGCGAGCCCGGCGTTCGCAGTCGTGCTCTACGTCGCCGTGATCTGGGCGTGGCACGTTCCGGCGGCATACGACGTCGCGCTTCGACACCCGGTCGTGCACGTGCTCGAGCACGTCACGTTCCTGATCGCGGGCTCGCTGTACTGGTGGCACCTGCTCTCGCCGATCCGCGCGCGCCTGCGCCTCGGCGGGATGGGGCCGATCGTCTACATGGCCTCGACGAAGCTGTTCGTCGGCGCGCTCGGGATGGGCCTCGCGTTCGCGCCGAGCGCGCTTTACTCCTACTACGTCCACCACGGGCGCGTGTGGGGCATCTCGGCGCACGACGACCAGTCGATCGCGGGCTTCATCATGGCCGTCGAGCAGTCGCTCGTGATGGGCGTCGCGATCGTCGTGCTGTTCGTCCGCGCGCTCTCGGAGTCAGAGCGCGAGCAGCAGCGGCGCGAGCGCTTTGAAGTCGCGTGAGCGTTTTGCTATGCTGACAACTGTCACATGACTCACTTTCCGCGAAAGGGCTCGCTGCAGCGGGCCCTTTCGTGTTAATCGGCCGGCCGACGGACCGCGCGGCACAAGGAATGCGCAACCGCGCAGCGCGTCCTTGCACGCCGGTAAGAGACATTTCGCACGCCGCGCCCCACTCGGTGAGCACTGCGACGGGTGCGAGCGGCCGGCGTCTTGCGCGCTAAGCGCCGCGGCGGCGCATGCTCTGCAGGATGCCGCCGTGCCCGGCGATCGCGCCGATCAGGATCGCGTCGGGCGCGACGTCGGTGCCGGGGAAGAGGATGCTCTCGCGCAGCTGCGCGCCGTCGCCGACTTTCGCCCCGTCGCCGAGCACGATCGGGCCCATCAGCCGCACGCCTGCGCCGATCTGCACGTCGCGCCCGATCCACACCTCGCCGTCGACGTCGGTGTCCTCGCGCAGCGGCGAAGGACCGACGGCGGTGACGCCGGGCTGGACCTGCTCGCCTTCCATCTCCAGGTGCAGCTCACCGCGCAGCGCGTCGAACGTGCCCTGGCGCAGCTCGCCGAGCGAGCCGACGTCGTTCCAGTACTGCTCGACCTCGTGGATGTAGAACGGCACGTCGTTCTCGAGCAGCGCCGGGAAGACGTCTTTGGCCCAGTCGACGAACGGCGTCTCGGGGAAGTAGTCGAAGATGCGCGGGTCGAACATGTAGATGCCGCAGTTGCCGAGATCCGAGAGCGCCTCCTCGGGAGCGGGCTTCTCCTGAAAGCCCGTGATGCGCCCGTCGCGGTCGTGCAGCACGACGCCGTACTCGCGCGTGTCGGCGACGCGCTTGACGGCGAGCGTCGCGATCCCGCCGGCCTCGCGGTGGCGCGCGGCGAACGCCGTCAGGTCGATGTCGGTCAGCGCGTCGCCGGAGATCACGAGGAATGGCTCGTCGCCGAAGAACTCGGCGCACGCGCGCACGCCGCCGGCCGTGCCGAGCAGCTCCTCCTCGAAGCGGTAGGAGATGCGCTCGCCGAAGTGCTCGCGGATCGTCTCGGGGAAGTAGTGCAGGTTCGCGATCACGCCGTCGAACGGATGGCGCTCGATCAAGTCGACGATGTGCTCCATCACGGGCCGGTCGAGCACCGGCACCATCGGCTTCGTGATCTCGTACGTCAGCGGGCGCAGCCGGGTTCCGAGCCCGGCCGCAAGGACCATTGCCTTCATCTCAGGATGGCCGTTGACCGGCGCGAGGCGGTGTCCTCAGTCGCTCGCGTGCTAGCGCACGCGACGCTCCCTGCGTCCTTGCCTCGCTTGGTCAACGACCCTCCTGAACGCGTCATGCAACTACCGACTAGTACCTGTAGTGGTCGGGCTTGTAGGGACCGTCCACCGGAACGCCGATGTACGCGGCCTGCTCGTCGGAGAGCTTCGTCAGCTTCACGCCGAGCGCGTCGAGGTGCAGCCGCGCGACCTTCTCGTCGAGGTGCTTCGGCAGCACGTAGACCTTCTTCTCGTACTCGTCGTTCTTCGTGAAGAGCTCGATCTGGGCGATCGTCTGGTTGGAGAACGAGTTGCTCATCACGAAGCTCGGGTGTCCGGTCGCGTTGCCGAGGTTCAGCAGGCGGCCCTCCGAGAGCATGATGATCGCGTGGCCGTCGGGGAAGACCCACTTGTCGACCTGCGGCTTGATGTTGACGCGCTCGATGCCGCCGACGCGGCCGAGCCCGGCGATGTCGATCTCGTTGTCGAAGTGGCCGATGTTGCCGACGATCGCCTGGTGCTTCATCCGGCCCATGTCGGCAGCCGTGATGATGTCCTTGTTGCCGGTCGTCGTGATGAAGATGTCGGCCGTCTCGAGCACTTCGTCGAGCGTTTTGACCTCGTAGCCCTGCATCGAGGCCTGCAGCGCGCAGATCGGGTCGATCTCGGTGACGATCACGCGGGCGCCCTGGCCGCGCAGCGATTCGGCGCAGCCCTTGCCGACGTCGCCGAAGCCGCAGACGACGGCGACCTTGCCGCCGATCATCACGTCGGTCGCGCGGTTGATGCCGTCGATCAGCGAGTGGCGGCAGCCGTAGAGGTTGTCGAACTTCGACTTCGTCACCGAGTCGTTGACGTTGATCGCCGGGAACAGCAGCTCGCCGGACTCGACCATCTCGTACAGGCGGTGAACGCCGGTCGTCGTCTCCTCGGTGACGCCTTTGATCCCCTGCCCGACGCGCGTCCAGCGCTGCGGGTCTTCGGCGAGCGTGCGCGTGAGCGTGTTGAGGATCACCTCGTGCTCCTCGGACTCGGCCGTCGACGGGTCGGGCACGGCGCCGGCCTTCTCGTACTCGGTGCCCTTGTGCACGAGCAGCGTCGCGTCGCCGCCGTCGTCGAGGATCATGTTCGGCCCGATCGAGCCGTCGCTGTCCTCGGGCCAGCGGAGCACCTGCTCGGTGCACCACCAGTACTCCTCGAGCGTCTCGCCCTTCCAGGCGAACACGGGGACGCCGCGCGGGTCGTCGGGCGTGCCGTCGGGGCCGACGGCGACCGCAGCGGCGGCGTGGTCCTGCGTGGAGAAGATGTTGCAGCTGCACCAGCGCACCTCGGCGCCGAGCGCGGTCAGCGTCTCGATCAGCACGGCCGTCTGGATGGTCATGTGCAGCGAGCCGGTGATGCGCGCGCCCTTCAGCGGCTGCTCGTCGGCGTACTCGCGGCGGATCGACATCAGGCCGGGCATCTCGTGCTCGGCGAGCACGATCTCCTTGCGACCGAAGTCGGCAAGCGAGAGGTCGGCGACCTTGAAGTCGGTCTCTGTGGCGGTGGGGGTCATTGCGGACATGACGAAGCCTCCTGTCCGGTCAGGTGAGCGCCCTTGCTGCAGAGGAAGGTCGAGCGTGGCGGATCTTGCCCGTCGCAGCGCTCCTCGACCGATCCCGAACTTATCACACGCTCCCGCGGCGCTCAGCAGATGTCGGTGCGGCGCTCAGCGCTTCTCGAGCGCGGCCTTCAGTTCCTCGATGACCTTCACCGGGCCCGGGTCGACGCCGCGCAGCGTCGCGAGATAGATCGAGACGAGATCGCCGAGCAGCACGAGCGAGAAGACGCGCTCGACGGTCGTCTCGCCGCGCGTCTCCAGGTGAAAGCTCGCGGCGGCGTTGCCGGCGATCATCTGCTCGGTCAGGTCCATGCGCGCCTTCACGCGCGGGTGCGCGTCGGAGTCGTCGAGGAAGACGGCCGCGAAGCGACCGACGTCCTGCGCGCCTTCCCAGCCGACGATCTCGTTGTGGTCGAGCTCGGGCAGCTCGTGTGCGAACGCGGGCTGCTTGGCGTTCTCGTTGATCTGCGTCTTCCAGCGGTAGGCGATCGGCGTCGTCAGCCCGGCGCCGGCGATCACCGGCGTCGTGCCGAGCAGCCCGCGCGCGACTTCCTTGGCGAGCGAGTCCTCGGGCGCGTCGGGGCCCCACTCGGCGACGAGCTGCTCGGTGTGCGAGGCGGCGACGTCGATCTCGGAGTTCAGGCGCGGGCCGGCGCCGCACAGCGCGGCGACCTCGAGCACGGCGACGGTCATGTAGGCGACGGCCGCGCGAGGCTGAAAGCCGCCGGGCAGCGGGATCACGGGGACGCCGTCGGCTCGCGCCATCTCGGCCAGGCGCCCACCGGTCGTCACGACCGTGCGGCGGGCGCCGAGCGCGCCGGCGGACTCGTAGCAGGCGAGCGTCTCCTCGGTGTTGCCCGAGTAGCTCGCGCACAGCACCATCGTGTCGGGCGTCGTCCACGGCGGCAGGCCGTAGGCGCGCGTGACGAAGATCGGGCGCGTGGCGTGGTCTGAGAGCGCCGCGCGCGCGAGCGCGCCGCCGATCGCCGAGCCGCCCATCCCCGCGACGACGACGCCGGCCGAGGTGTCCCAGTCCTGCATGATCGCCGACTCGACGCGCCACAAGGCGTCGCGCAGGTGCTCGGGCAGGCCGAGCACGTCGCCGAGCTGGTCGGAGGTGTCGACGCGCGCGATCGCCTCGCGCGAGAGCGCCTCGGCGGTCGGTGCGGCGCTGGCGGCGCCTTCGCTCATCTGCTGCTCTCCTGTCGTCGGGCTTGCGTGTGGGATACGTACACGTGCATCTCGGGAAATCGTCTCGCCGTCAACGGATTCGCGCGTTCGTCGGTGGCCGGCACCTCAGAACTTGATCGCGCCGTCGGGCAAGGCTACCCCGGGGAAGATACGCGCACCATGTGCGAGCACGTTATCTGCCCCGACGGTCACGCCCTCGCCGAGCACGGCGCCGCCGGTGATCGTCGTGCCGGCGCCGATCCGGCAGCCGGCGCCGACGATGCAGTCGCGCAACGTGCAGCCGGCGCCGATCTCGGTCCCGTTGAGGATCACGGAGCGCTCGACGATCGCGCCGGCGGCGATCGAGACGCCCTGCCCGAGCACGACGAGGCTGCCGACCTGCGCGCCCTCGGCGACGTGCACGCCGCGTTCGAGCAGCGCCGGCGGAATCACGCGCCCGTCGACCTGCGCGCCCTCGTCGAGCGCGAGCCAGTCGCTGCCGAGCCGCTCGCCGACGGCCGTCTTGACGTTGCCCTCGATGATGTCGAAGGTGCCCTGCAGGTAGCGCTCGGGCGTACCGATGTCGAGCCAGTAGCTCTCCGACGGAAATCCGTAGAGGCCGTTGCCGACGAGCTGCGGCCAGACCTCGCGCTCGATCGAGACGTTGCGGTCGGGAGGCACGAGGTCGAGGATCTCGCGCTCGAGCACGTACGCGCCGGCGCTGATCAAGTTCGTCTCGATCACGGCGTCGGCGCTCGGCTTCTCGAGGAACTCGCGCACGGAGTGATCGTCGTGGAGGTGCACGAGCCCGTACGCGCTCGGGTCGGCGACGGGCACGAGCGCGAGCGTCCCCTTCGCGCCGGTGCGCTCGTGCTGGGCGATCTGCGCGGTCAGGTCGATGTCGGTCAGCACGTCGCCGTTGAGCATCAGGAAGCGCTCGTCGAGCATCGACTCGGCGTACTTCAGCGCGCCGGCCGTGCCGCGCGGGTCGGGCTCCTCGACGAAGCGCAGCCGCACGCCGTAGGCGGAGCCGTCGCCGAGCACGTTGCGCACGCTCGTGGCGAGGAAGCCGCACGACATGATCACGTCGTCGATCCCGTGCGTGACGAGCCAGTCGAGCATGAACGCGATGAACGGCCGGTCGACGAGCGGCACGACGGGCTTCGGCACGGTCGAGGTCAGCGGCCGCAGCCGCGTGCCCTCGCCTCCGACCAAGATGACTGCTTGCATCAGCCCCCTCCTCCCCGGCCTACGCCCTCGTAGACCAATCCGGCCGAGCGGATCGACTCGGCGTCCAAGGCGTTGCGCCCGTCGATCAAGAGCTCGCCGCGCATCGTCTCGGCGACGAGCTTCCAGTCGAGCTCGAGGAACTCGGGCCACTCGGTGACGAGCACGACCGCATCGGCCCCGGCGGCGGCGTCGAGCGGCGAGTCGGCGAAGGCGATGCCGCTGACGAGCGCGCGCGCCTGCTCCTCGGCGACGGGGTCGTACGCGACGACGTCCGCGCCGTCGGCGTTCAGCCGCGCCGAGAGCACGAGCGAGGAGGCCTCGCGCATGTCGTCGGTGTTCGGCTTGAAGGCGAGCCCGAACAGCGCGATGCGCTTACCGACGAGGCCACCGAGGTGCTTCTGGAGCTTGCCGATCACGCGGCGCTTCTGCAATTCGTTGACCTCGATCACGGACGTCAGCAGCTGGAAGTGGTAGCCGGAGTTGCCGGCGAGCTGCTTCAGCGCGTCGACGTCCTTCGGGAAGCAGCTGCCGCCGAAGCCGATGCCGGCCTGCAGGAACTTCGGCCCGATGCGATCGTCGAGGCCCATGCCGCGGGCTACCTCGACGACGTCGGCGCCGGTCTCCTCGCAGACGTTCGCGATCTCGTTGATGAACGAGATCTTCGTCGCGAGGAAGGCGTTGGAGGCGAGCTTGACCATCTCGGCGCTCGCGATGTCGGTGCGCACGAGCGGCGCGCCGAGCGGCGCATAGAGCTCGACGACGGCGTCGCCGGCCCAGTCGCCGCTGTCGCCGACGACGACGCGGTCGGGGTTCATGAAGTCCTTGATCGCGGAGCCCTCCTTGAGGAACTCGGGACAGGAGACGTAGGCGAGGCCGCCCTTGCCCTGCTCGGCGAACATCCGCTTGACGGCGACGCCCGTGCCGGAGGGGACGGTCGACTTCATCACGAGCGCGTGGTCGTTGGAGGCCGGGATCGCGCCGATCACGGCGTTGACGGCGGACAGGTCGGCATCGCCGGAGTACGTCGGCGGCGTGCCGACGGCGACGAACAACAGGCGCGCGTGCTCGAGCGCTTCGCCGAGGTCCGTCGAGAAGTGCAACCGCTCGGCGTTCTTCGCGAGCAGCTCGGCGAGGCCGGGCTCGTAGATCGGCACCTCGCCCGAGCGCAGCCGCTCGATCTTGGCCGCGTCGATGTCGACGCACCAGACCTCGCTGCCGAGCTCGGCGAAGCCGGCAGCGGTGACGAGCCCGACATAGCCGGTGCCGATGACTCCGATTGGTGCGCGCTCGGGGCTCATGAGGCAGCGAAGGCTAGCGGGGCGGTCCGCCAGCAGGGCACAGATACCCGCGCGCTCAGGCGCTCGGCCTGAAAACGGGGTGCTTGGCGGCCGCCGCGAGCAGCCCGGGCTCGGGCGAGTCGGGATCTGGACTCGCCATGCGGGCAGCGTAGCCGAGGGCTACTGCGCGACGGCGAGGAACGCTTCGTAGCGACGGACGTCGCGCTGCGCGCGCGCTTGGCGCTCGGTGCCGTCCTCAGCCTCCTCGGCGGCCTGCTGGGCTTCGCGCAGGCGCGTCTGGAAGGTCTCGCGGTCGAGCGCGTCCGGCGCGATCGCCTCCTCGACGAGCACGAGCGCGCGGTTATCGGCGAACTGCAGGTAGCCCTCGGCCTGCGCGAAGCGCACGATGTCGGTGTCGGAGCGATACAGGCGCAGCTCGGTCGGTTCGAGCATCGCGAGCACGGGCTCGTGGTTGGCGAGCACGCCGATCGAGCCGACGGCGGTGCGCGTCGAGAGCATCTCGATCTCCTCCGAGAAGACCTCCCCCTCGGGCGTCAGCACTTCGACTGGGAACTTGGTCCGCGCCACTATCGATCACCCCCGTGGGGAATCCGGCCCCACGTTCGGAGCGGAACGTACGGCTTCCGGCCGTCCGATGTCATTCGGCTTCGCCTCATTTGCCTTTGGCAGCCTCGACGACCTGCTCGATCGTGCCCTTGAGGAAGAAGGCGCTCTCGGGGACCTCGTCGTGCTTGCCCTGGATGATCTCTTCGAAGCCGCGGATCGTTTCGGCGATCGGCACGTACGCGCCGGGGGTGCCGGTGAACTGTTCGGCGACGAAGAACGGCTGCGAGAGGAAGCGCTCGATCTTGCGCGCGCGCTGCACGACGAGCTTGTCCTCGTCGGAGAGCTCGTCGATGCCGAGGATCGCGATGATGTCCTGCAGCTCCTTGTAGCGCTGCAGGATCTCCTTGACTTCGTTGGCGACGCGGAAGTGGTCCTCGCCGAGGATGTCGGCCTTGAGGATCGTCGAGGTCGAGTCGAGCGGGTCGACGGCCGGGTAGATGCCTTTTTCGGAGATCGAGCGAGACAGCGCGGTCGTCGCGTTGAGGTGCGCGAAGACGGACGCCGGCGCGGGGTCGGTGTAGTCGTCGGCCGGCACGTAGATCGCCTGGATCGAGGTGACGGAGCCGCTCTTGGTCGAGGTGATGCGCTCCTGCAGCTGACCCATCTCGGTCTCGAGCGTCGGCTGGTAGCCGACCTGCGAGGGCATCCGCCCGAGCAGCGCCGAGACCTCGGAGCCGGCCTGGACGAAGCGGAAGATGTTGTCGACGAACAGCAGCACGTCCTGGCCCTGGTCGCGGAAGTGTTCGGCCATCGTCAGGCCCGACAGCGCGACGCGCATACGCGCCCCGGGCGGCTCGTTCATCTGCCCGAAGACGAGCATCGTCTTGTCGAGCACGCCGGACTCCTTCATCTCGAGCCACAGGTCGTTGCCCTCGCGCGAGCGCTCGCCGACGCCGCAGAAGGCCGACAGGCCGCCGTGCTCCTTGGCGAGGTTGTGGATGAGCTCCTGGATCAGCACCGTCTTGCCGACGCCGGCGCCGCCGAACAGCCCGACCTTGCCGCCCTTCGCGTACGGCGCGAGCAGGTCGATGACCTTGATGCCGGTCTCGAACATCTCGGTCGTCGGCGTCAGGTCCTCGACGCGCGGCGCGTCCTGGTGGATGTTGCGCCGCGGCGTGTCGGCCGGGATCGGCTCGCCGAGGTCGATCGGCTCGCCGAGCAGGTTGAAGATGCGCCCGAGCGTCGCCTCGCCGACGGGCACCGTGATCGGCGCGCCGGTGTCGACGACCTCGAGACCGCGCGCGAGGCCGTCGGTCGTGTCCATCGCGACGGCGCGCACGCGGTCGTCGCCGAGGTGCTGCTGGACCTCGCAGACGAGCACGGACTCCTCGGCGCCGGGGCTGATGCCGGGCGCCTCCTCCTCCTTCGCGGCTGCCGGGCGCGCGACGGTGATCGCGTGGTTGATCTCCGGCAGGCGGTCGGGGAAGACGGCCTCGATCACGACGCCCTGGATCTCCTCGATGCGTCCGAGGTTCTGTCCGTTCGAGCTGCCGTTGGTGCTCTGTGGCGTGGCGGTGCTGGCCTCCATTGCGTTTCGCTTCTCCTCTTTATCTCTTTAAATGTTAAAAAATAATTGAAATCGTTGACGGCGAGTGCCTGTGACCTGTCGGCGGCTTAGGTCAAGCCCTCCGCTCCGGCAACGACCTCCATGATCTCTTGCGTGATCTCGGCCTGGCGCGCGCGGTTCATCTGCAGCGTCAGGTCGGTGATGATTTCGCCGGCGTTCTCGGATGCGCTGCGCATCGCGGTCATCTGCGCGCCGAAGAAGCCCGCCGTCGACTCGACGAGCGCGCGGTAGATCGAGATCTCGACGTAGTCCGGCACCAAGCGCTTGAGGATCTCTTCGGGGTCGGGCTCGTAGTTGACGAGCGCGCGCGGGCCCGCCGGCGCGGTCTGACCCTCGGCCGTCTCGTCCGCGTCGGGCGCCTCCGTGGCGATCGTCGCCTGCGAGAGCGGCAGCAGCGTCTCGCGCGTGACTTCCTGCGTCAGCGGCGAGATGTAGGCGTTGTAGACGATCTCGACGCGGTCGAGCTCGCCGTCGACGTAGCCCGTGATCAGGTCGTCGGCGATCGAGCGTGCGTCGGCGTAGGCCGGTTTGTCGGCGAAGCCCGTGTAGCTGCCCTTCAGCTCGTGCCCGCGGAAGCTCAGCGAGGAGACGCCGCGCCGGCCGGTCGCGTACCACGCCGTCTGCAGGCTCTGCTCGCCGTAGTCGGCCGAAGCGCGCACGCCGGCGCGGATGATCTGCGAGTTGAAGCCGCCCGCGAGACCGCGGTCGCCGGTGACGAGCAGCAGGCCGACGTTGTCGGTCGACTCGTGCTCGGAGAGCAGTGGCAGCCGCGACGCCTCGGCGCCGGCCGCTTGCGCGGCCTGACGCGTCATCCGCCGCAGCGCGTCGGCGTACGGGCGCAGCGCGGCGATCCGCTGCTCGGCGCGGCGCAGCCGCGCGGCAGCGACCATCTCCATCGCACGGGTGATCTTCTGGATGTTCTTGACCGAGGAGATCCGGTCCTTGACGTCGCGCTGTGAGGGCATGGGAGTTGGGCGAGCGTTCGCGCTAGGCGGCTGCCGGCTCCTCCTCGCGCTCTGCGCCCTCCGCAGCGTGCTCCTCGCCCCGCGACGAGCCTTCGCCGCCACGCAGCGGCGCGTCGTCGTCGAGCGCGAGGCCCTCCTCGTCGAGGTCGTAGCCGAAGTCCTCGGCGAACGTCTCGAGCGCGTCGCGCAGCGCCTTCTGCGTGTCCTCGGACCAGTCGCCGCCGGCGATCTTCTCGCGCACGTCTTTGTGCTGGGCGTGCATCCGTTCGGTCAGCTCCGCGAGGAACTCGCCGATCCGCTCGACCTTCAAGCGGTCGAGGAAGCCGTTCGTCGCGGCGAAGATCTGTGCGACCTGATCCTCGACGGCGAGCGGCTCGCGCTCGTGCTGGTTGAGCGTCGCGACGAGGCGTTCGCCGCGCGCGAGCGTTTTCTGCGTGTCGGCGTCGAGGTCCGAGCCGAACTGCGCGAACGCCTCGAGGTCGCGGAACTGCGAGAGCTCGAGCTTGATCCGCCCGGCGACTTTCTTCATCGGGCCGATCTGCGCGTTGCCGCCGACTCGCGAGACGGAGATGCCGACGTTGATCGCCGGGCGCACGCCCGAGTTGAACAGCGCCGACTCGAGGAAGATCTGCCCGTCGGTGATCGAGATCACGTTCGTCGGGATGTACGCCGAGACGTCGCCTGCCTGCGTCTCGATCACGGGCAGCGCCGTCAGCGAGCCGCCACCGAGGTCGTCGTTGAGCTTGACCGCGCGCTCGAGCAGCCTCGAGTGCAGGTAGAAGACGTCGCCCGGGTAGGCCTCACGACCGGGCGGGCGGCGCAGCAGCAGCGACATCTGCCTGTAGGCATAGGCGTGCTTGGTCAGGTCGTCGTAGACGACGAGCGCGTGCTTGCCGTTGTAGAGGAAGTGCTCGCCCATCGCGCAGCCGGCGTAGGGCGCCATGAACTTGATCGGCGCCGCCTCATCGGCTGGTGCCGCGACGATGATCGTGTTGTCGAGCGCGCCGTGTTCGTCGAGCGTCTGCGCGAGCGCGACGACGGTCGCCATGCGCTGGCCGATCGCGACGTAGACCGAGACGACGCCGGTGTCCTTGTTGTTGATGATCGCGTCGATCGCGATCGCCGTCTTGCCCGTCTGACGGTCGCCGATGATCAGCTCTCGCTGTCCACGGCCGATCGGGATCATCGCGTCGATCGCCTTCAGGCCGATCTGCATCGGTTCGGTGACGGGCTGGCGCTGGACGACGCCGGGCGCCTTGAACTCGGCCGGACGGCGCTCTGAGGTGTCGATGTCGCCCTTGCCGTCGAGCGGTCGCCCGAGCGGGTCGACGATCCGTCCGAGCAGGCCATCGCCGACGGGGATGTCGAGCAGGCGGCCGGTGCGCTTGACGGTGTCGCCCTCGGAGATGTGCTCCCACTCGCCGAACAGCACCGCGCCGACGTTGTCGGACTCGAGGTTCAGCGCAAGGCCCGTGACGCCGTGCGGCAGCTCGAGCAGCTCGAAGGACATGCAGTTCTCGAGGCCGTGCAGGCGCGCGATTCCGTCGGCGACCGACAGCACGGTGCCGACCTCGGTCAGCTCGGCGCTGCCGCCGTCGAGTCCCTCGATACGGCTCTTCAGGATGCTTGTGATCTCGTCTGGATTGATCTGCATGTCTACTCCTAAGAGGCTCCTTGGGCAACGTGCCTGCGCAGCTGCTCCAGTCGGTTGCGAATAGAGGCGTCGAGGATCGAGTTGCCGACCCTCAGCACGATGCCGCCGAGGATGTCCGGGTCGACGTGCGCCGCGAGCTTGACCTTGCGCCCGGCGCGCTCGCCGATCCGCTTGCCGAGGCTCTCCGTCGTCGCCTCGTCGAGCTCGATCGCGCTCGTGATCTCGACGGGCAGCAGCTGGTTCTCGCGCTCCCACATCGCCTCGAACTGCTGGCGCGTGCGGAAGATCACGGGCATGCGGTGGTTCTCGATCAGCACCTTGAGGAAGTTGAGGAAGACCTCGTCGGCGCCGTCGAGGATCCGCGTGAGCGCGTCCTGCTTCTCGGCCGTCGAGAAGTACGGCGAGAAGAAGAACACGGCCAGCTCGCGGTTGGAGTCGAGCGCGTCGGCGAACTGCGAGAGCTGCTCGCGCAGCGCGTCGAGCTTGTTCTGCTCGCGAGCGACCTCGAACAGCGAGCGGGCGTATACCTCGGCGAGCTCGTCCATTTACTGGTCACCTCCGCAGGACATCCGGTCCTGCGAGCTGAGATTGCGTTCGACGTCCAGTCTCACGAGACTGACGCCCCTTGCGAGATGCTCGAGAAGTCGAGGTCGTTGAGCGCCTCCTCGACGAGCCGCTTCTGGTCGTCGCTGTCGAGCGTCTTGCGCGTGACCTTCTCGGTCGCGAGCACCGTCAGATCGGCGACCTCGCGACGGATGTCGTCGAGCGCGCGTTTGCTCGCCGCCTCGATGTCGCGCTCGGCGCGCTTGGCCGCCTCGGCGAGGATCTCCTGCGCGCGCTCTTTCGACTCGTGCTCGTGCGCGTCGGCGGACTGGCGTGCGCGCTGCATGATCTCTTCGGCCTGCGCGCGCGCCTCCTTCAGCCGCTCGCGGTATTCGTGCAGCAGCTCGTCGGCCTCCGTGCGCGTGCGCTCGGCCGTGTCGATCGACTCTTCGATGCCCCGCTTGCGCCGTTCGAGCGCTTCTGAGATGCGCGGGAACGCGAGCTTCGAGAGCAGCACCATCGTGATCCCGAAGACGAGCAGCGTCCAGATCATCAAGCCAATTCCGGGCTTGATCAGGAAGCTCCCCTTCGACGCGGCGAGCACGACGGCGGTTGGCTGTGCGAGGGCGGCAGGCATCGCGCTAGACGATGAACGCGGCCAGCAGGCCGGCGACGAGGCCGTAGAAGAAGCAAGCCTCGGTCAGGGCGAAGCCGAGCCACTGCAGCTGCGTGATCTCGTCGCGCATCTCCGGCTGACGCGTGATCGCTTCGATCGCCTTGCCGAAGATGATGCCGATGCCGACGCCGGCGCCCACTGCGCCGAGGCCTCCGCCGACGCCGAGTCCGATCGACTTGCCGGCCTTGGCGACTTCTTCGGTCGCAGCGGCGAGGACGGTGATTAGGGCTATGTGCACGACTATTGACTCCTTTAGTGGTCTTCGGCGACCGCGCCGCCGAGGTAGATAGCGGTGAGCGTGGCGAAGATGAACGCCTGCAGAGCGGCCACCAGGCCGACCTCGAAGGCGAACAGCAACACGCCGAACGGCAGCGTGAACCAGGCCAACGCGGTGACCCCGAGGATCACCGCGAGCGCTCCGGCCATGAACAGGATGATCAGGTGGCCGGCAAGGATGTTCGCGAACAGACGAATCGTCAGCGAGAGGATCCGCATGAAGTTCGAGAGCACCTCCAAGAAGAAGATCGCGACGGCCATGCCGCCCTGCACGCCGCCCGGCACGAGGCCTTTGAGATAGCCGATCGGGCCCTTCGCGCGCACGCCTTCGTACGTGTAGGAGCAGAACACGGCGAGCGCGAGCACGAGCGGGATCGACAGGTTTGCCGTCGCGGCGTAGAGCGAGAACGACGGGATGTGCAGCCCGGCGACGTCGATCTTGTGCTCGGTGTTCGTCGGCAGCGGGATGTAGCCGATCAGGTTCGAAGAACATGATGAAGAGGAACAGCGCGCCGACGAACGGGAACCACTTCGCGGCCATCTCCTCGCTCATCGCGCTGCCGGTGATCTGGTTGCGCATCAGTTCGTAGAGCAGCTCGACGGCGGCCTGGACCTTGTTCGGGCGCTGCTGCATGCGCCGCGCGATGTAGATCATGCTGACGCTCGTCGCGATCGCGGCGAGCACGAGGTACAGGACGGCCTTGTTGATCGAGAAGACGCCGAGGTGCACCCAGTTGTCGAGCTTGAACTCGTTCTGCGGTTCGTAGGCTTTGTTGCGCGTCCCGTGCAGGCCGTAGATCGCGCCGAGCACGACGATGCCCGCGATCCACACGCCCGCGAGGATCAGCAGCGTTCGTTTCGCGCCGCTCTTCTTCTTCTCGGTGATGGCTCCCCCCTCGATGGCGTTCATCGCCGGACTGCACCTGCCTCGCTCGGCGGGAATCCCAGTTTGTGGTGGGCGCTCATGACGTGCTCGCTCTCCCAGGCGTGCCCGTCGACCCCTGCAGCGGGCCTTCGCGCGTGATGAACGACATGACGAAGTAGACGGTGAAGGCGGCGAGCAGCAGCGCGGCGGCCATGATGCCGTCGTCCTTGCTGACGACGCGCGCGAGGATCACGGCGAGCGCGACGAGCCAGATGCGGCCCATCATGCCGGCGACCTGCAGTCCGGCGCGGTACTTCGGATCGCCTACGCGACGAGCGCGCGCGTACATGAAGATCGTTCCGAGCCGCGTCAGCAGCCAGGCGAACGCGCCGATCAGGTAGCCCGCGAGCGGGAGCCCGCCGGCGAGCACGAACGGAGCCGTCGCGAGCACCAGGCACACGTCGAGGTAGCGCAGGGTGGCCACGTCAGCTCGGAGATCCGGGGGTTCGTCCGTGGCACGTCGTCCACAGGCGCCGGCGGCGGCGCGAGGCGGCTCCGAGCAGCCCGAGCCGCGCGGCCGGCGGGCAGCTGCGGCGCGCCGTGCGGGTGCGCTGCGAGGCGAGCATCGAAGCGACACGGCGCGGCGAGCGGTAGAAGCAGCGCCCGTAGGCGAGCTGTCGCGCGCGCGGCGCGAAGCGCGGGCGCAGCTTCGGCGGCTCGGACGGTTCGTCCTTGCCGGGGCCGCTCAGGCGCAGGTGATCCTCGTTGGCATCGAAGTCAGTCATATACGTGGCGCCACCCTACAGACCCGACGAAAAGTCCGCGCGCACAGTTGCGGCGGGCCGTCGGCGCGTCTCTCGACTGTTCGGGAGACGCCTCACAAGCGTCTGCGGCAGCCAGACCACTGTATCCGGTCTTGCACTTCGTAACAAGTTTGTGACATACGCAACGCCGGTTTTGCGGGATTTATGCGGCGCTGCGGTACTCGTGCCAGGCTTGCCGCGCGCGTGTCAGCGAGAGCTTGCCGCCGAGCCGGTCGGGCGAGCCGACGAGCAGCAGCGCGAGCGCCAGGACGAGCAGTCCGCCGACGATGTCGAGCACGAAGTGATTGCCGGTCGAGAGTACGGCGAAAGCCGTCACGCACGGATAGATCACGGCCACGGCTCGAACGGCGCTGCGCCCGCTCATCCGCCACAGCGCGACGGTGCACCAGCCGGCCCAGGCCATGTGCAACGACGGCATCGCCGCGAGCTGGTTCGCGGCCGACGCGAGCGCGCCCGTGTGCCAGGAGCCGAACGCGTGCGTCGAGGCGACGACGTCGGCGAAGCCGTCGAGCATCCGCGGCGGCGCGACGGGGAACAGCCAGAAGACGACGAAGCCGAGCACGTTGACGAGCACGAGCGTGTTGCGCAGCGGGCGGTACAGATCGGCGCGCTTCCACCACAGCCAGCCGAGGATGCCGAGCGTGACGACGAAGTGCGCGTTGTCGTAGTAGTTCGCGAGCACGACGCCGAGCGTGTGATGCGCAGCCAGCCAGCGGTCGAGCGACAGCTCGGGGTCGATCTGCAGCAGCCGCTCGAGGTGCAGGATGCCGCGCGCGTTGCCAAGCGCCGTCGCGAGGCGCAGCGGCGCGAGGTTGTTGACGGCGTCGTAGAGGAACAGCAGCCAGCCGATCGCGAGCAGCTCGACCCACCAGCGCGAACGCGCCGGCGCGTTCGCGTGCTCGCCCGCGCCGGCGAGGCCGGCGGGACGCAGCGTGGCGGCAGACGAGCCGCTACCTCGATCGATCGCGGCGCTGGACAAGCGTTCGATGTTACCCCGCAGGTCAGGGGGATACGGGCTCGAGCCCGCGCTCGGCGAGCGTCTGCAGCACGCGTGGCAACGCCGCGACGGTCCGCTGCCACGAGCCGGGCGCCGAGTAGTCGTCGGCGTCGTGCAGCAGCAGCACGGAGCCCTCGCCGGCGCGATCGGTCACGAGCGCGTGGATCGACTCGGCGCTCGCGCGGCGCTCCCAGTCGCGGCCCCAGTGACTCCACAGGAGCGTGCGCCAGCCGCGCGCCCGCGCGAGGCGCAGCGCGGTGGCGTTGAGCACGCCATATGGCGGGCGATAGAGCGCCGGCGCGAGCCCCGTGGCCTCGCCGATCGCCGCTTCGGCGCGGTCGATGTCGGCGCGCACCTGCGCCGGCGCGAGCCGCAGCAGGTTGCGATGGCGCTGGCAGTGCAGCCCGATGCCGTGCCCGGCCGCGGCGATCTCGCGCGCGAGCGCGGGGTTGCGCTGCACCTGCTCGCCGACGAGGAAGAACGTCGCGCGCACGCCGGCGCCCGCGAGCAGCTCGAGCACGGCCGGCGTGCCCTGCGCGTGCGGCCCGTCGTCGAACGTCAGCGCGAAGCCGCGGCCGTCCGCGGTGCGGTCCTCGACGCCGAGCGGCGCGCGCAGCACCGGCAGCGCCGCGGCGAGGCCCGGCAGCAGATAGCCGGCCATCGCGATCCCGGCCACGGCTCCGGCGATCGGGGGACCGAGGGTGCGATGATCGTGGGACATGGTCGATCTCGTGCTGGGCATAGGAGCGGCCGTCGCGGCGTCGACCCTCTACAGCCTAGGGATCGCGCTGCAGGCGCTCGACGCCAAGGACTCGCCGGCCGGCGAGCATCTGCGCCTCGCGCTCGCCTGGCGCCTGTTGCGCCGCGCGCGCTGGCTGCTCGGCACTGGCCTCTCGATCCTCGGCTGGCCGCTGCAGATCGTCGCGCTGCTGCTCGCGCCGCTCGTCGTCGTGCAGCCGGCGCTCGCGGCGGGCCTGCTCGTGCTGATGCTCCTCGCGCAGCGGATGCTGAACGAGCACGCGGGGCGCCGTGAGTACTTCGCGATGGGCGCGATCGTGCTCGGCGTGATCGGCGCCGGGCTGACGGCGCCGCCGCGGGTCACCGGTCATGGCTCGGAGAACCTCGCGATCACGCTCGTGCTGCTCGGGCTCGGTGTCGCGAGCCTGCTCCCGTATGCGCTGCGGCTGCTGACGCATCCGCCGGCCTCGTTGACGATGGTCGGCGCTGGCCTCGCCGGCGGCTGGAGCGGCATCGCGACGAAGCTCGCCTCGGACGACCTCTCGCGCGGGCACCTCGGGCTGGCGGCGCTGTGGGGGCTCTCGACGGCAGCCGCCTCCGGCGTCGGCGTGCTGAGCGAGATGAGCGCGCTGCAGGAGCGACCGGCGATCCAGGTCGCTCCGGTCGTGTTCGTGACTCAGACGGTCGTGCCGATCGTCGTCGCGCCGCTGCTCTTCGGCGAGAGCTTCGCCGACACGCCGCTCGGCGGCGTGCCGCTGTCGGCCTCGCTCGCGCTGCTCGTCACCGGCGCGGCGCTGCTGGCTAGATCGCCGCTGCTCGTCGCGCTGATGGCCGGCGAGCGCGTCAGCCAGTCGAGCGGCTCCGCGCCGAGCCCCTTGGAGTCGAGCCGCGAGATCAGCCGTTCGAGCCCGAGCACCGACGCGGTCGATCCGTCGAGCTCGACGACGAGCACGTCGCCGGCGCGCGTCGTGCGCTGAAGGTCCGGATCCTCGGCGCTGAGGCGCTGCGCGCCGCAGACCGGCGTCGCGCCGGCCGTGCGCGCGAGCACGAGCTGCCCGACCGATAGCCCGCCGCGCGGCTGCAAGAAGTAGAAGCGGTGGCCGAGCCCGAGCGCGCGCGCCTGCGCGTGCAGCGCCCCGCGCGTGCGCACCCAGTGGAAGATCGAGTGCCCGGTCACTTCCGGCACGAGCTCGTCGCCGAGCGAGCGCAGGTAGCCGATCGTGCTCGGCGACGGCACGGCGCCGTCGTCGGCGAACGACACGTGGATGCCGCGCGAGGCGAGCTGAGCGGCGACGAGCGAGACGTCGCCGGGGGCCGGGACGTGGACGATCAGGCCGACGTCCGGCTGGTCGGTCTTGACCTGCTTGAGCGGATGGACGTGGAGGATCTTGCTCGCGAGCGCCGTCACGTCGTCGGTCGAGGCCATCCACGTGCCGACGGCGAGCAGCAGCACGAGCTGCGTAGCGAGCGCGACCGTGCGCAGGCGCCAGCGCGGAATCGGGCGCACGCGTCGCGGCGCCTGCAGGACGACGTCCGCGGCCGCAAGGTCGTTCAGCGCCTTGGCGCCGTTGGCCTCGTGGACCGGGCTGCCCGCGCCGGGCTGCGCGTCCGGCTGGGCGACCTCGCCGGCGATCGCTTCGGGGCGCGCGGCGAAGCTCGCGCGGACGTGCTCGCGAAGCTCCGTCGTGTCGTTGGCGAGGCGCACGAGGTCGAGCGCGGCCATCGCGCGCGTGTTCACGCGCGCGTGCCCGACGGGCAGGCCGTAGGAGACGACGGGCGTCCCGGCGGCCATCGCCTCGAGGCACGTGACGCCGCCGGTCGAATGCACGAGCACGTCGGCCGCCGCGAGCAGCTCGGGCATCTTGTCGGTGAACTCGTAGACGTGCACGCGCGGCTCGGACTCGAACGTGCGTCGCAGCTTCTGCGCGAGCTGCTCGTTGCGCCCGGCGAGCACGACGATGCTGCTCGCCTCCGGCACGCGGATGAACTCGCGCACGGCGCCGAGCACGTCGCCGACGCCCCAGCCGCCGCCGGAGACGACGACCATGCGCCCGTCCTCGGGCAGGCCGAGCTCGCGCCGCGCCTGCAGCGGACAGCGATCTTTGAGGAACTCCTCTGAGATCAGCGGCTGCACGAGCTTGACACTGTCGCGGCCGGCGATCCGCTCGACGGAGGAGAGCGACTCGCCGTACATGACCATGTGCATGTCGATGCCCGGCTGCGCCCAGAAGAACAGCCCCGTCAGATCGGTGATCGTCGCGACCGTCGGGCAGCGCACCTCGCCGGTGCGCCGCAGGCGCGCGAGCACGACGGTCACGGCCGGATAGGTCGAGACGACGACGTCCGGATCGTGTTCGGCAATCGTCCGTGCGAGCGGGCGCGAGCCGAACAGGCGCAGCAGCCGCACCGCGACGGCGCGAATCGGCGGAACGTGGTTGAGCAGGCCGTAGACGAGCGTGTACGTCCACGGGATGAAGCGCAGCTGCACGCGATAGCCGTCCTCGACGACCGGTTTGAGCACGCGTCCCATCGCGCCGAGCCCGTCGATCACCGTCACCTCGGTCGGTTCCGGCGCGGCCTTCAGCTGCGCGGCCAGCGCGCGAGCGGCCGCGGCATGGCCCTCACCGACGTCCGCTGAGAGGATCAGGACGCGGCGAGGCCCAGGCGTCCTGGGCGGCGGTGATTTGCGGTGGCGAAGTCGCATCGAAGAGGATCCGGCGGCGCCCGTGCCAAAGGCGCTTCGGGGCAGTCGTACATGCACTTACCGGCAGACTGCGGCAAGCGTTACACGTGCTTGGGACGGAATTCTACATTCCCTGGCGCATGCCTGCCTGACAGTAGACGTAACAATGAGGCGATGCCGATCGCCCCGGCCCCGTCCAGCGCGCCGATTCAAGCCGGCCGATCCTCGCGCAGGCGCCCTCGCACCGCTCCGCCACGTCCTGCGGAGCGCCCGGTTGCGCTGATCCGCGCGCTGGGCCTGCTCGGGCTGCTCGGCGTCGTCGTGACCGTCTTCTTGACGAGCGCCGGCGCCGCCGGCGAACCGTCGCAGTACGTGCCGGCGCGCTCGGGCGGCTGGCCCGGCTGGCTCGCGGGCCCGCTCGAAGGGCTCGGCGCGAGCCTCGGCTCGGGCGGCTTTCAGACGCTGACGCTGATCATGTGCGCGAGCTACGCGCTCGTGCTGCTCGGCGCGCGGACGCTGCCGCTCGGCGCGATCGCCGCCGCGATCATCGTCACGCACGCGATCCTGCTGCTCGGGCCGCCGCTGCTCTCCCAGGACGTCTTCGGCTACATCGGCTTCGCGCGGCTCGGCGCGCTGCACGGCCTCGACCCGTACACGCACGTGGCGGCGCAGGCCTCCGGCGACGAAGTCTTTGCGTTCGTCGGCTGGCCGTACCAGCACTCGCCATACGGTCCGCTGTTCACGCTGCTCAGCTACGCGACGGCGCCGCTCGGCCTGGCCGGCAGCTTGTGGGCGTTCAAGGCGATCGCGGTCCTCTCGAGCCTCGCCGCCGTCGCGCTGATCGCGCGCGCGGCCGCGCGCCTCGGCCACTCGGCGCGATGGGCGGCGGCGTTCGTCGGGCTGAACCCGGTCCTGCTCGTGCTCGCGGTCGGCGGCGCGCACAACGACACGCTGATCCTGCTCGCCCTCGCCGCGGCGCTGCTGCTGAGCGCCGGTGCGAACCCGCGCATCCGCGCGGCGTCGGCGACGCTCGTGGCGGGAGTCGCGATCAAGGTCACGGCCGGGCTCGCGCTGCCGTTCCTCGTGCTCGGAGCGCGCACGGGACGCGAGCGCATGCAGGCGCTTGCGGGCGCGGCGATCGGCCTCGTCGTCCTCGGTGCGATCGCGCTGATCGGCTTCGGCAGCCACGCGCTCGGCTTCCTCAGCGCCGTCGGCGAGCAGCAGCAGCTGGTCGCGGTGCACAGCGTGCCGGCCGAGACGGCGCGGCTCGTCGGCCTCGGCGGCACGCCCGGCTGGTGGCGCAACCTGTTCGCGGCCGGCTTCGTGCTGGTGCTGATCTACGCGCTGTGGCGCACGCTGCGCGGCGCCGACTGGCGTGTCGCGGCCGGCTGGAGCACGCTTGCGCTGCTGCTGTCGACCGCGTGGCTGCTGCCCTGGTACGCGATCTGGGTGCTGCCGCTAGCGGCCGTCAGCGGCAATCGGAGGCTGCGCGCCGCCACGCTGCTGTTCTGCGCGTATGCGGTCCTCATCCACCTGCCGCTCGCCGAAGGGCTGCTCACGCCGCCGCGGGTTCTCTCCCGCGTGCACGTGCGCACCATCGTTCACCGACACCGCGTCGATCTCTCCCGTTTCGAGGTCACGCGCGACCCCCTGCTCGATCTCCGTCGCTGAGGCGCCGGGGCGCAACCGGCGCAGGCGGATCGCGTCGAGCCGGCGGAACTTGAGGATCTCGAGCACGTAGACGAGGTAGACGCTCGCCGCCGCGACGATCAGCCCGAGGCCGATCATCACGAGCGTCCAACCCGTGTAGAGGTGGCCTTTGTGGTCTGAGTACGGGACGAAGCGCAGCGCGAGCGCGAGGCCGGCGAGCATCAGCGTCCACGCGTAGAGGTAGGCGATCGTGCGCCGGCTGGAGAAGCCGATCCGCGCCATGCGGTGATGGAAGTGCTCGCTGTCGGGACGGTAGAAAGGCTGTTTGTACTTCAGCCGCTTGAGCACGACGAACGTCGTGTCGAGGAACGGCACGGCGAGCAGGATCAGCGGCAGCACGAACGAGACGACGGCGGCCGTCTTGACGGCCGCCTCGACGGTGATCACGCCCATCAGCAGGCCGAGCAGGTTGGCGCCGGCGTCGCCCATGAAGCTCGAAGCCGGCGGGAAGTTGAAGATCAAGAAGCCGAGCGCCGCTCCGGCGGTCAGCGCGGCGAGCACGCCCGGCTGCTGGCGGCCGAGATCGAACGCGATCACGGTCATCGCGCCGGCGATGATCGTGCAGACGCCCGCCGCGAGGCCGTCGACGCCGTCGGAGAAGTTGACGACGTTCATCATCGCGACGAGCCCGACGACGGTCAGCACCGGACCGGCGTTCGTCACGCCCGCGTTCGGGAAGGCGAGCGTGCCGACGAACGGCAGCGTGATCGCCTTCACGGCGACGCCGAAGTGCACGACGATCACGGCCGCGACGACCTGACCGGCGAGCTTGACGACGGGCGGCAGCTCGTAGCGGTCGTCGAGCGCTCCGACGAGCGTGATCACACCGGCGGCGAGCAGCACGCCGTGCCACAGCTGATGTTCTTTGCCGAACCCTCCCGGGAGCCAGATCAGACCGGCGACGAGCGTGCCGGCGAAGATCGCCAAGCCGCCGAGCAGCGGCGTCGCGCTTTCGGAGAGCCCGCGCTCACGCGGTTCGTCGATCGCGCCGACGAGCCGCGCGAAGCGCATCGTCAGCGGCGTCAGCAGCGCAGTGACGGCAGCCGCCACCAGGAACGCGTACAGCGCGTCGAGCTCGGTTGGATGCGCCATCGACCCCCGACAGCATCGCAGGCGGGGCCGTCGCACACCACCGCAACGCGGCGGGTGCGCTCAGACCGGTGTTCCGGCGGAAAGCTCTTGGTAGAGGGGGTAGCGCTCGACGATCTGCGCGACGCGGTCGGTCAGCTCGCCCGCGCGCGACTCGTATTCGGGCGTCAGCGCGCTCGCCATGATCTTGCCGACCTCGACGAAGTCCTCGTGCTGCAGCCCGCGCGTGGCGAGCGCAGGCGTGCCGATGCGCAGCCCGGAGGCCTCCATCGGCGGCCGCGGGTCGAACGGAATCGCGTTGCGGTTGACGGTGATGTCGATCGCGTGCAGGCGGTCCTCGGCCTGGCGGCCGGTCAGCTCCGGGTCGGAGTCGCGCAGGTCGACGAGCACGAGGTGCACGTCGGTGCCGCCGCTGAGCACCTTCACGCCGTGGCCGGCCTTCAGCAGCTCCTCCGCCCACGCCCGCGCACCGTCGAGCGTGCGCCGCTGGCGCTCGGCGAACAGCTCTGACGCGGCGATCTTGAACGTGACGGCCTTCGCGGCGATGACGTGCTCGAGCGGGCCGCCCTGCTGGCCCGGAAAGACGGCCGAGTCGATCTTCTTCGCGAACTCCTCCTTGCAGAAGATCGTCCCCGCGCGCGGGCCGCCGAGCGTCTTGTGGGTCGTCGTCGTGACGACGTCGGCGCCGAACTCGATCGGGTTCGGGTGGAGTCCTGCCGCGACGAGCCCGGCGAAGTGGGCCATGTCGACCATCAACAGCGCGCCGACTTCGTCGGCGATCTCGCGAAAGCGCGCGAAGTCGAGCTGGCGCGGGTACGCGGACCAGCCGGCGAGCAGCATCTTCGGGCGCCGCTCGCGCGCGATCCGCGCGACCTCGTCCATGTCGATCAGGCTGCTCTCGCGATCGACCTCATACGCGGCGATGTCGTAGAGACGGCCGGAGACGTTGATCTTCATCCCGTGCGTGAGGTGCCCGCCGTGCGCGAGCGAGAGCCCCATGATCGTGTCGCCGGGCTGCAGCAGGGCGTGGTAGACGGCCGTGTTCGCCTGTGCGCCCGAGTGCGGCTGGACGTTTGCGTGCTCCGCGCCGAACAGCGCCTTCGCGCGGTCGATCGCGAGCTGCTCGGAGATGTCGACCCACTCGCAGCCGCCGTAGTAGCGGCGCCCCGGGTAACCCTCGGCGTACTTGTTCGTCAGCACGGAGCCCTGGCACTCGAGCACCGCGCGCGGGACGAAGTTCTCCGAGGCGATCGCCTCGAGCGTGCGCTGCTCGCGCTCGAGCTCGCCGCGCAGGACATCGGCGATCTCCGGGTCCACCTCGCTGAGCGGACGGTTGAAGTAATCGGGGCTTAGCTCGGACACGGCGGACTCCTCGTGTTGGCGGTTCGAGACTTCGTGCCCAGGCGCGCGGCTGAATTGGCTGACCGCTTCCCGGTGGTCGATCCCACCTCAGGCGCCAGTCGCGGCAGCTGAAACGAGGCTAGCAGGAGCAGCGGGCCCGGGTGCGCCGCTCAGCGCACCGGCTCGAGCAGCTCGCGCACGGCCTCGGCGGCAAGCGCGCCCTCGCGCAGCACGCGCCACTCGCCGCTTGCCTCGTATTCGCGCAGATCGATCACGGTCGAGGCCGTGCCGTGCAGCGGGCCGCCGTCGAGCACGAGGTCGGCGCCGTCACGCAGGCTGCGCGGGACCTCGGCGAGCCTGCGCGCGTCGGGCTCGCCCGAGCGGTTCGCGCTCGTCTGCATCACCGGCTCGGTGATCTGCGAGAGCGCCCGAAGCCCCTCGGGCAGCCACGGAACGCGCAGCCCAAGCGTCGCCGGATCGGTCCGGCACGCCGCGGCGAAGCCGTCCGAGCGATTCTCGATCAGCAGCGTCACGGGCCCCGGCAGCAGCGCTTGCAGGGCGCGGCGCTCGACGTGGCTGAGATCGCCGAGCGCGCGCAGCGCCGGCTCGAGCGCAAAGAACATGACAGCGGCCGGGCGGGCCGCCGGGCGGCCCTTGAGCTCGTAGATCCGCTGCGCGGCGACCTCGTCGGCGGGATCGCAGCAGACGCCGTAGACGGTGTCCGTCGGGAACACCGCGACACCGCCCGCGGCAACGCACTCGCGCAGGCGCTTCGCATCGTCGCCGTCGAGCATCGCCGTCATCGTGGGCGCCGCACTCCTCGCACGACCCGCTCGATCCCGGCCAGGTCCGGAACGCGTTCGACCGCTCCGAAGCCTGCCGAGCGCAGCAGCTCGGCAACGGCTTCGGCCTGCCCGGCGCCGAGCTCGAGCGCGACGAAGCCGACGCGGCGGTGCTCCGACAGCTGCGCGGCGAGCGCGCGAATCGCGTCGAGCCCGTCAGCGCCGGCGAACAGCGCACCGGGCGGCTCGTGACGGGCGATCTCCGGCTGGAGCGCGGCGCGATCGCGCTCGGCGACGTAGGGCAGGTTCGCGAGCACCGCGTCGAACTCGTCCGCGGTGCCGTCGAGCAGGTCAGCGTGCAGGAAGGCGACCTCGAGGCCGAGGCGCTCGGCGTTCGCGCGCGCAAGCGCGAGCGCGTCCTCGCTCTGGTCGCTCGCGCTGACGTCGAGGTCGGGGCGCTCGTCCTTCAGCGCGAGCGCGATCGCGCCGCTGCCCGTGCCGACGTCGAGCACGCGCGTTCCCGGCGCGAGCCCAAGCGCGGATTCGACGAGCAGCTCGCTCTCCGGGCGCGGAATCAGCGCCCGCCGATCGACGTTCAGCTCGATCCGGCGAAAGCCGCGGCGGCCGGTGATGTAGGCGACCGGCTCGCGCAGCACCGCGCGGCGCCTGACGGCGTCTTGGAACGCGCGGACGGCCGGTCCGGCGACGCTCAGCTCGCGGTCGAGCAGCAGCCGCTCACGGGCGACGCCGAGGACGTCGGCGAGCAGCACTTCGGCATCCAGGCGCGGCGTCTCGCAGCCGGCTGCCGAGATCGCGATGACCGCGCTGTCGAGCGCGTCGCGAATCGAGGTTCCGCGTGTTCGTGCTCGTGGCGCGGGCGCGCCGGGCCGAGCCGCGCCGGAGGCGCTCACGCCGCAGCCTGCGCCTGCAGGCGGCGGCGCTTCTCATCCCCCTGAAGCGCGGCCGTCAGCTCGTCGAGCTGACCCTCCAAGACGTCGTCGAGGTTGTGCACCGTCAGCTTGATCCGGTGGTCGGTCACGCGCCGCTCGCCGTAGTTGTACGTGCGGATCTTCTCGGCGCGGTCGCCCGTGCCGACCTGCGAGCGGCGGTCGGCGGCGAGCTCGGCCTGCTGTTCGGCAAGCGCGCGCTCGTACAGGCGCGCGCGAAGCACGCGAAACGCCTTCTCGCGGTTCTGCAGCTGCGACTTCTCGTCCTGCATCGAGACGACGATGCCCGTCGGCTTGTGCGTGATGCGCACGGCCGAGTCGGTCGTGTTGACCGACTGCCCGCCGGGCCCCGAGGAGCGGTAGACGTCGATCTGCAGCTCGTTCGGGTCGAGCTGGATGTCGACGTCCTCGGCCTCGGGCAGCACCGCGACGGTTGCCGTCGAGGTGTGGATGCGCCCCTGCGACTCGGTCGCCGGGACGCGCTGCACGCGGTGTGTGCCGCCCTCGAACTTGAACACCGAGTAAGCGCCGTCGCCCTTGACGGCGAACGTGTACTTGCCCTCGCCAACCTCCATCGCCTCCGGCTGCCAGCCGCGGCGCTCGGCGTACTTGCTGAGCATCCGGTAGAGGTCGCCGGCCCACAGGCCTGCCTCGTCGCCCCCCGCGCCGCCCTGGATTTCGACGATCACGCTCTTCTCGTCGTTGGGGTCGCGCTCGACCATCGCCATGCGGATCTCCTCCTCGATCTGCTCGATCCGCTCGCGCGCCGTGGCGAGTTCCTCGCGGATCTCGGCGTCCTCGCCCTCCTCGGCGAGCAGTTCCTCGGCACCGTCCGCGGTGCTCTGCGCTTCGCGCCATTGAGCGGCGAGCTTCGCCGCCGGCTCGAGCTGGCTATAGGCGCGGCCGACTTCCGCGTAGCGTTCGCGATCGGAGATCACCTCCGCGTCGGTCATCTGCTCGCCGAGCTCGGCGAAGCGCGTCTCGATCTGCTTGACGAGGTCTTCGATCATCGCGGCCTGAGTCTAAGGCCACCCTCCTGCTGGGCCCGCTGCAGCTGACCGCGTAGGGGACGACCTGGCGATCTCATTCGTTGTTCAGCATTTTTTCTTTGATCGCGACCGAGCTGTCCCGTTCATGTTCTTCTTGCAGTCGCTGCTTTTCGCTTTCGGACGGTTGACCGCCGCAACCGGCTAAAGCGGCGGCGGCGAGCAAGCCTGCCGATGCACAAGCCGCTCGCGCGAGCATGCCTTGATCGGCCCTCAGGCGACAACCTCGACGCCGACGAGGTCTGCCGCAGACAGCGCACCGGGCGTCTCTTTGGCGAGCACGGCGTCGAGCGCCGCGATCGCGACGGCGAGCTGGTCGAGATCGGGCTCGCGCGTGGTGAGGAGCTGGAGCTTCAGGCCGGGCCACATGATCGCGCGCACCCACCCGCGACTGCGGTTGCGCCCGGCGAACTTGATCAGCTCGAAGGACACGCCGGCGATGATCGGCACGCCGAGGATCCGCGTCGCGACGAGCCAGTACCAAGCCGGCAGGCCGATCGGCGCGAAGACGAAGATCGCGACGATCATCACGACGAGCAGGAAGCTCGTGCCGCAGCGAGGGTGCAGCCGCGAGAAGCGCTGAGCGTTCGCGGGCGTCAGCGGCAGCCCGGCCTCGTAGCAGGAGATCGTCTTGTGCTCGGCGCCGTGGTACTCGAACACGCGGCGGAGGTCGCGCAGGCGCGAGAGCAGCAGCATGTAGCCGAGGAAGATCGTCGTGCGTATAAGGCCCTCGATCAGCCAGAACAGGAACGAGGAGCCGAGTTGCCCCTTGATCAGGCTCGTCAGCCCGACTGGAATCAGGAAGAACAGGACGATCGCGAAGACGAGCGCGACGACGACCGTACCGGCCCAAACCGCCTTCGGAATCTCCTCGGGCTCGGCCGTGGCCGAATCGCCCTCGGCGCCGGCCTCGGCGTCCTTCTTCTCCTCCGGCGGAAGTTGCGCGTTCGCCGAGATCTCAAGCGCACGGAAGCCGATCACGAGCGAGCCGCCGAGCGCGGCGATGCCGCGGACGATCGGCAGGCGCAGCAGACGGTGGCGCTTCATCGCCGAGTCGAGCGGGAACGTGCTGACCTCGATCTCGCCCAGCGCCGCGTCCTCGGGCGAGAGCTCGCCCTCGGCGAGCTGTTCTTCGCTCGGCTTGCGCACGGCCACGGCCCAGTTGGAGACGCCGCGCATCATCACGCCCTCGAGCACTGCCTGACCACCGACCGGCGCGTCGCGCTGAGCGTTCAGCTGGCCGTCGCCGTCGCGGTCGAGCGATGGCGAGCCCTCGATCACCGCGCCGTCGGCATAGCCCACGACGCCGTTCGCCGGCTCGGCGGCATCTTGCGGCGGGGCGTCTGCTGCGACCGGCGTCGTCAACGAACCGGCTGGCCGCGAAGACATCGGACTGCTAGGCGGACCGAGTCTGGGCCGAGTGCGCACGGCCCTTGGCTACGCGGCGCTGGAAGCGCTCCACGCGCCCACCCGTGTCCATCAGCTTCTGCCGGCCCGTGTAGAACGGGTGGCAGTTCGAGCAGACCTCGACGCGCAGCTCGTCCTGCGTCGCGCGAGTGATGAACTCGTTGCCGCACGTGCAGCTCACGTGGGCCGCTGTGTATGTCGGGTGGATCTTCGCCTTCATCGTTCTTTCATTCTAGCGGCCCGGCGAAGCGCGGTCACCCGCGTTCCCGTCTCGCGCGCCGGCGAAGGCCGCCGGGCGGCGCCGATCGCGCGAGATCAGCCCTTGCCGAGCGCGCCCACGCCGCCGCTCGGGGACGTCGAGCTCGATTCGGGCGGTTCCGAAGGTTCGCTCGGCGTCGCCGGTTGCAGGCATCTCGTCGTCATCCGTTCGGCGCGCTTGATCACATGGCCCCTGTCTCCGACCCAGCGGAACTGGACGAAGCCGCGATAGGACGCCGGCGCGGAGAGGTTCGTGACCTGCTTGAGGTACTTGTAGACCTTCACCTTCGGATCGGCCGAGCGCCACACGCCGAGCCCCGGCGCCGTGACGGCGTGGAACGCCGATTCGCCGGGCACGCGCTCCTCGACGTCGATCCGCATCGACATCCGCACAGTGCCCGCGATCGCCGTCATTTCGCCCGAGAAAGTCGCGGCGCGTTCGCTCTGCGCGACGGCCGTGACGCATTCTTCGAGCGTCGCCGAGACGCCACCGGCGCCGGTCGAGGAGGTCCCCTGCGATGCGCTCGATCCGCTCGCCGGCGTGCTCGCGGCGCTCGCGCGCGCTGCGAGCAGCAGCGCCAGCACGGCAACACACACGAGCAGCGCGCGAAGCGCTGCTCGCGTACGTGCGATCGATCTGCGAAGGCCCTCGTCCATGACAACCCTCTAACACCGGCTCGACGCAGATGTTTCGCGCCGCAACTCGCGTCTGGCGAGCCCACCACTCGCGTCTAGCGGCACGAGGGACAAGCGACACAAGGACGCAGGGAGCGCGGCGTGCAGTGCGCGCGAGCGACCGAGGACGCCGTAGCGCGCCGTCCCTCGTGCCGCTAGAGGATTTGGTACAGCGGGCCGTCGCCCCCCTCGGGGGTTGTAAGCCGTCCACCCTTGGCCGTGATCGCGCCGCACTGCACGCAGTTGGTGTAGTTGACGATCACGTCGACCTCGCCCTCCTGCGGAGCGTCCTCGGGGATCTCATAGACCCCCGCTGGGCACATCCACCGCCACGTCTCGGCGACCTCGCGCGGGACGTGTTTCTGCACGCGGATGTGGTTCGGCGCGTCGTCGCGCGTCGCGTTGCCGGTGATGAACACCGACGAGAGCTTGTCGAAGGTGTATTTGCCGTCGGGCTTCGGATAGCGGTCCTTCGTGTCGCCGATGAACATCGGCTCGGCGTCGTCGCGGTGCCATTCCTGGCGACCGGGCGGCAGCTTGCCCTTGGACATGATCGACGGGCCCGCGAGCAGGCTTCCGACGAGGAAGCCTTTCTGGAATGCCTGGCGCGTATTGCGCACCTCGTAGAGCTCTTTGCCCACGGTCGATTGCTCGATCGCCTCCTCGTAGTCGGAGAAGTCGCTGCTGCTGCGCTTGAGCGCAGCGTAGATCGACTCGGCCGCGAGCATCCCCGACTTGATGCAGTGGTGAACGCCCTTCAGCGCCGCCGTGTCGACCATGCCGCCGGCGTCGCCGACGAGCACGGCGCCGGGCATCGAGAGCTTCGGCATCGACCAGTAGCCGCCGCCGGGCAGCGCCTTCGCCCCCCACGCGACTCGCTCGCCACCCTCGAGAATCCCTCTGACGAGCGGGTGGGTCTTGAACGTCTGCAGCAGATCGTGGGCCGACGTCGTCGCGTCCTTGTAGTTGAGGTCGACGACGAAGCCGATCGAGACGAGGTCCTCGCCGGTCTTCTCGTCCTTCATCGGGTACATCCACGTGCCGCCGAGCTGCCCGTATTTCGGCGAGACCTTCAGCGGCCACGGCTGCACGAACGTGTGGATCACACGATCGAGCGGCTTCTTGACCTTCCACACCTCCTTGACCCCCAGCTCCCAGACCTGCGGCTCGCGATCCTTCGCGAGGTCGAACTCCTTGATCGCGGCGCCGGTCAGGTGGCCCCAGCAGCCCTCGGCGAGCACTGTCGCCTTCGCCTTGATGTCGGTTCCGGGCTCGAAGTTGCCGAGCGGCTCGCCGTCCTTGCCGCGTCCCTTGTCGCCCGAGCGCACGCCGACGACCTTGCCGTCCTCGACGACGAGCTGCGTCGCGGAGGTCTCCGTGAGGATGTACGCGCCACCCTCTTCGGCTTGGCGCTGCTGGTAGCGCGCGAGCGCCGAGACCGAGACGACCTCGTTGCCGTGGTTCTTGAAGTTGGGGACGGCTGGAATCGGGACCGGCAGCTTGCTCTTGGGCCCCGTCAGCATGTACACCGACTCCTTCGTGACCTCGCCGAAGGCGAAGCCCTCCTCGCGCCACTGCTCGCGGGTCATGTCCGGGAACAGTTCTTCGAGCGGCTTCGGACGCATAACGGCGCCCGACAGGTTGTGCCCGCCGCACGTCTTCGCCTTCTCGACGACGGCGACGGGCACTTCGCCGAGGCGCTCCATCGTCTCCGGATCGTCCGCGAGCAGTTGCAGCAGGCGGTTGGCGCACGCCAGCCCGGCCGTGCCCCCGCCGACGATCGCGACGCCGACCTCGATCAGCTCGTCCTCGTCGTCCAGCCCCCGCTTGACGAACTCCTTGCGCGAGTCCACCGGTGGCGGGAACTGGTCGGGTGCGACCTTGCCGTTGCCATTGTGCGCCGACATACCTAGCTTCCCTTCTTCGCTTTCACGGCCTCCGTGAGCTTCGGCAGGATCTTGTTCAGATCGCCGACGATGCCGAGGTCGGAGAATTCGAAGATCGGCGCGTTCGCGTCCTTGTTGATCGCGACGATGTTCTCCGAGGCCTGCATTCCGACCTTGTGCTGGATCGCGCCGGAGATGCCCGCCGCGAGGTACAGCTTCGGCGCGACCGTCTTGCCGGTCTGGCCGATCTGCGCCGCGTACGGGTACCAGCCCGCGTCGACGACCGCGCGAGTCGCGGCGACCGCGCTGTTGCCGCCGAACGCTTTCGCCAGCTCCTCCGCGAGCTCGAAGCCCTCGGCCTTGCCGAGGCCGCGCCCGCCGGCCACGAGGATGTCCGCACCCTCGATGTCGACGTCGGCTCCGCGCTGTTCGCCGCGCGTGACCATCGTCGCCTGCGTCGCCTGCGGGCTGAGCTCGAAGCTCAGCTGCTCGACCGGAGCGTCGGAATCGCCCGACTCTTTGATCTCGAATGCGTTCAGACGGCCGATGATGATGCCGACGTCCGAGCGGTATTTGATCTCCGAGATCGCCGAGTCGCCGAGGATCGGCCGCTCTGCGACGAGCTCGCCGCCCTCCGCGCGCACCGCAGTGACCTCCATCGCGACACCCGCTCCGAGCCGCGCGGCAAGACCGGCACCGATCTCGAAGCCGAGCAGACCGCCGCCGAACAGCGCGTAGGAGTAGTCGCCGCCGGAGATCGCCGCCGCCATCGCGTCGACGAGCGGCTGCGCAAGGCCCTCCGGGCCCTCGGCGACGAGAACCTTCTTCGCGCCGTATTTGCCGAGCGTCGCCGCGAGATCCTGCGGCACGTTCTCGCCGAGCAGGATCGCGTGCGCCTCGCCGCCGAGCTCGGCGGCGAGCTTGGCGCCCTCCGAGACGGCGCCGAGCGAGTTCTTGTTGATCGCGCCGTCGTAGTGCAGCGCGTAAACCAGGATGTTCGCCATCTAGATCAGCTTCCTCTCGTCGAGCCAGGCGACGATCTTCTCGACCGTCTCGCCGGTGTCCTCGTCCTCGATGATCTCGCCGGCTGCCTTCGCGGGCGGCGCCTTCGCCGAGACCCACTGCGCGGCCGAGTTCTCGCCGCCGACTTTGCTCGCGTCGATCTCGACCTCGCTCGCGCTGACGCTGTCGAGCGGCTTCTTCTTCGCACCCATGATCGCCTTCAGCGACGGGTAGCGCGGCTCGTTGATCGCGTCGCCGACCGAGATCACGGCCGGGAGCTTGATCTGCACCGTGTCGTAGCCGTACTCGGCCTGGCGCTCGCAGCGCAGTGCCTCCGTCTCGACGTCCATCTTGATCACCTGCGTCAGCGACGGCATGCCGAGATGCTCGGCCACGACGGCGCCGATCGTGTAGCACTCGCCGTCATCGGACTGCTGTCCGAGCAGGACCAGGTCGGGGCTCTCGCGCTGCAGCGTCTTGGCGAGCGCGTAGCCGGTAGCGGCGACGTCCGAGCCCGCGACGACCTCGTCGGACAGGTGCACCGAGCGGTCGGCGCCGAGCGAGACGGCCTTGTGCAGCGCGCGGACGGCGCTTTCCGGGCCCATCGTGACGGCGACTATCTCCTCGACCGGCACCGTGCCGCCCTCCTTGATCTGCATCGCAGCCTCGATCGCGTGCGTGTCATACGGATTGAGGTTCTTCTCCCCGCTGCGGTCCATGCGCCCCGTCGAGGGATTGATTTTCTTCTCGACGGCGGCGTCCGGGACCTCCTTCACCAGGACGCATATCTTCATTCTCAGGTAACTCCTTGGGTTCTGTTGAGGGAGATTCTACTTGTTTACCCGGTTGACTGACGAGTCAATCAGGCGCGGGCCGCGGTGGCCTCGCGAATGAAATCGACGATCGCCTGAGTCGGCGCGCCGGGCGTGAACACCTCGGCGACGCCAAGCTCCTTCAGCTCAGGGATGTCCTCGGCCGGGATCGTTCCCCCGACCGTCACGACGACGTCGTCGATGTCCTGCTCGCGCAGCAGCTCGACGACACGCGGCACGAGCGTCATGTGCGCGCCGGAGAGGATCGAGAGCCCGACGGCGTCGGCGTCCTCCTGGATCACGGTCTCGACGATCTGTTCGGGCGTCTGGTGCAAGCCCGTGTAGATCACCTCCATGCCGGCGTCGCGCAAAGCGCGCGCGATGATCTTCGCGCCGCGGTCGTGCCCGTCGAGGCCGGGCTTGGCGACGACGACGCGGATCTTGCCTTGGGTCTGGGTGCTCATCTTCCCCTTCAGCCTATGCGCGCGGGCCGTCGCGCGCTCCCACGTCCGCCGCGCACCGCCCTGCCGAGGCCGCCGAGCGCCGCCACGGCGCCAAGTCCCGCGGCGATCTTCAGCCGCTGCCCGAGGCGATCGAGGCGCAGCACCTCCCAGCCCTCCTCGATCGCGATCCGCCGCAGCTCGGCATCCGGATTGACGACGACCGGCCGACCGACGGCGCGCAGCATCGGCAGGTCCGACTCCGAGTCCGAGTAGGCATGCGACGCCGCGAGGTCGATCCCCTCGCGCGCGGCGAGCTCCTGCATCGAGACGACCTTGCCCTCGCGGTAGTTGAACGGGCCGGCCGGGCGGCCCGTATAGCGGCCGTCGACGACCTCCGAGCGTGAGCCGAGGCCGCCGTCGAACGAGAGCACGTGCGCGAGCAGGTCGGCCATCTCCTGCGAGGCCGCCGTGAGGATGTAGACGGGCACGCCCGCGTCCTGGTGCGCGTATGCGCGCTCGAGCATCTGCGGGTAAAGCCGCGGCAGCACGCCCGCGAGCACGCGCGGCGAGAGCCGCTGCAGGTCGCGCACGGGCACGCCCGCGATCATCTCCCCCACGCGCTTGCGCACGTTGTCGGCTCGGTCGTCGGTCGAGCCACGCAGGCGGAACCGCAGGTTCTCATAGAGGTCCTTCAGCAACCGCGAGCGCGAGATCATCCCCGTCTCGTATGCGGCGCGGGCGAAGAACACGCCCGAGGAGCCCGCCATCAGCGTCTTGTCGAGGTCGAAGAACGCCGCCGGACGGCCCTGCCCGCTGCCCTGCACCCGACCGCCCACCTCGGTTGCGCCGGCCACGCCGGAGGGCGAAGCGCTCACGACCGTCTCAGACCTTCAAGATCAGCGCGTCGCCCTGCCCGCCGCCGGAGCAGATCGCCGCGCAGCCGTAGCCGCCGCCGCGCCTGCGCAGCTCGTGGACGAGCGCGCCGAGGATGCGCGCGCCCGAAGCGCCGATCGGGTGCCCGAGCGCGACCGCGCCGCCGTTGACGTTGACGCGCTCCTCGTCGATGCCGAGCATCCGAATCGAGTTGAGCGTGACCGAGGCGAACGCCTCGTTGATCTCCCACAGGTCGATGTCGCCCGGCTGCAATCCGGCCTTCTCGAGGGCCTTCTTCGCGGCGCTCGCCGGCGTCGTCGCGAGATAGGCGAAGTCGTTCGCGCTCTGCGCGTGCGCGACGATCTCCGCGAGCGCCTCCTTGCCGTTGGCCTGCGCCCACTCCTCCGAGGAGAGCACGAGCGCGCCGCCGCCGTCGTTGACGCCCGGCGAGTTGCCGGCCGTGTGCGAGCCCTCCTTGCCGACGAGCCCCGGCAGCTTCGCGAGCGCCTCGAGCGAGCTGCCGCGCCGCGGTCCCTCGTCGACCTCGACGAGCGTGTCGCCCTTGCGGCCCTTGACCGTCACCGAGACCGTCTCCTCGGCCATCCGGCCGTCGTCGATCGCCGCGAGCGCGCGCTCGTGCGAGCGCAGCGCCCAGCGGTCGAGGTCAGCGCGCGTCATCTTGAGCTCCTCGCCGACCTCCGTCGCCTCGACGAACATCTGCTTGCCCGAGAACGGGTTCGTCAGGCCGTCGTGGACCATCGCGTCGAGCATCTTCGCGTCGCCCATCCGGTAGCCGAAGCGCGCCTTCGGCAGCAGGTAAGGCGCGCCCGACATCGACTCCATGCCGCCGCCGACGCCGACCTGCATGTCGCCTGCACGGATCGCCTGGTCGAGGATCACCGAAGCGCGCAAGCCCGAGGCGCAGACCTTGTTGATCGTCTCCGAGGAGACCTCCTTCGGGATGCCCGCTTTGATCTGCGCTTGGCGCGAGGGGATCTGACCCTGTCCGGCCTGCAGCACCTGGCCCATGACGACGTGTTCGACCTGCCCCGGCTCGACGTTCGCGCGCTCGAGCGCCGCCTCGATCGCGACGCTGCCGAGCTCCGTCGCTTCGAGCGTGGAGAGGCCGCCGCCCATCTTGCCGATCGGGGTGCGCGCGCTGCCGAGGATCACGGTCTTGGGCATGGGAACGAGGCTCTCCAGTGTTCGATGGACAAAGTTCGTGAGAGGACGGCAATGCTAGCGATCCGGATATCGTGCTCGGCCGATGCAGGTATCGGCGACAACCCGAGGAGCAGGCGAGAGCGATGCCGACACGGTCGTGCTCGGCGTCTTCGACGGCGACGACGCTCCGCAGCACGCGCCGGCCGAGCTCGGCGCGCTGCTCGCGAGCGGCGAGGCGCGCACGTCGTTCAAGTCGCTCGCGCTCGCACACGCTTCTGAGAAGCGCTGGCTGCTCGTCGGACTCGGCAAGCACAGCGACTTCACTCCCGAGCGAGCACGCGTGGCCGCGACGGCCGTGCGCGAGCGCGCGCGCGAGCTCTCGACCGTCTCCCTCTGCTGGCAGGCGCCGCGCGACACCCCGCCCGAGGTCGCCGGCGCGCTCATCGAGGGCACGATCCTCGCCGACTACCGCTTCGAGCGCCACAAGTCGGCACCGGCCGCAAGCGAGGACAAGCCGAAGAGCCTCGAGCGCCTGATCGTCTCCGCTGCGGCCGATCTGTCAGAGGCGGTCGGCGAGGCCGCGCTCGTCGCCGAGGCGGCCAACGCCGCGCGCGACCTGCAGAACCGGCCCGCGAACGACCTCACGCCGACGGCGCTCGCCGCCCACGCCGAGGCGCTCGCGCGCGAGATCGACGGCCTGTCGGTCGAGGTCGAGGGACGCGAGGGCATCCTCGCCCGCGGCATGGACGCCTTCGCGGCCGTCGCGCAAGGCTCCGAGCAGGAGCCCGCCCTGATCACGCTGCGCTACGAGGGTCCGAACGCAAGCGGCCCGCTGCTCGGCTTCGTCGGCAAGGCCGTCACGTTCGACAGCGGCGGCATCTCGCTGAAGCCCGGCGCGAAAATGGCCGAGATGAAGTTCGACATGTCCGGCGGCGCCGCCGTGATCGAGGCGGTCGCCGCGATCGCGCGGCTGCGCCTGCCCGTCAAGCTCGTCGGCGTCGTCGGCGCGACCGAGAACCTGCCGAGCGGGCGCTCGGTCAAGCCCGGCGACATCGTCACGGCCGCCAACGGCAAGACGATCGAGGTCAACAACACCGACGCCGAGGGGCGCCTCGTGCTCGCGGATTGCCTCTGTCACGCAGTCGGCGAGGGCGCCGAGCGGCTCGTCGACCTCGCGACGCTGACCGGCGCAGTGATCGTCGCGCTCGGCTCGACCTATGCCGGGTTGATGTCGAACGACGACGAGCTCGCCGCACAGATCTCAGCGGCCGGCGAGCGGACCGGCGAGATCGTCTGGCGACTGCCGCTGCACGAGGAGTACGACGCGCTGATCAAGGGCACCTACGGGGACTTCGACAACGCCCCCGAAGGGCGCAAGGCCGGCACGATCGTCGGCGCTACGTTCCTCGCGAACTTCGTCGACGAGACCCCGTGGGCGCATCTCGACATCGCCGGATCCGCCTGGGACCTCGGGCGCGCCTACGTCGGCAAAGGCGCCTCCGGCTACGGCGTGCGCCTGCTCGTCGAGCTCGCGCGCTCGTTCAGCTCCTGATCGCCGCCGCGCGCGCGTTCGCCTCGGACGCCTGCAGTTCGAGACGAGCGGCGACCGGCTTCCAGGCAGCGCCGCGCGGGTCGATGAACGCGCGGTGGCGACCCGCCTCGCCCTCGATCTCGATCAGATCGACATCGCCGCCGGCCTTCCGCGCCGCCTGCGCATAGGAGCGGCTCAGCCCGATCGAGACCGTTTCGTCGAGCACGCCGTGGACGAGCAGAACGGGCACCGGGAGCGGGACGCGCCGCATCGGATCGGCGACCTCGTAGCGCTCCGGCAGCCGATCCGGCGATCCGCCCATCAGCAGCCGCACGGCGCCACCGTGCCATTGCTTGTAGGCGCCAGCCAAGTCGCACACGCCCGCGAGCGAGATCGCGCGGGCGATCGGCACGCGAGGGCGCCCTGCGATCGCGCCCGGCGCGCCCGTCGGCAGCTTCGTGCGCCCTGCCGCCCACAGCGCGAGGTGTCCGCCGGCCGAGTGGCCGAGCACGTCCACGCGCGTCATGTCCAGCGACGGGTGCAGACCGTCCAGCCGGTCGATCGCCGCCGCGACATCGGCGAACGTCTCCGGCCAGCCGCCGCCGTCGCCGATCCGCCTGTACTCGATGTTCCATACCGCGAAGCCGCGCTGCAGCAAGTCCGCCGCGAGCGCGCGCATCACCGCGCGGCCGTAGCGCTTGTGCCACGAGCCGCCGTGGATCAGGATCACGACCGGGTGCGGGCCGGCGCCAGGCGGAAGGTGCAGGTCGGCGCGCTGCGAGCGGTCCTCGCCGTAGCGATACGTGCGCCCGCGGGTGAAGAGGTAGTGCTGAATCCAGCGAGCTCTGCTCATGCGCGGCCATCGTAGTCGGCGCCGAGCTGTGAGAATGCAGCGCCGATGGATTTCGACCTCTCCGCCGACCACGAGCTGATCCGCCGCACCGTGCGCGAATTCGCCGAGGGCGAGGTCGCGCCCGTCGCCGAGGAGCTTGATCGCACGAAGTCGTTTCCATACGAGATCGTCAAGCAACTCGGGGCGCTCAACTTGATGGGCATCCCGTTCCCCGAGGAGTACGGCGGCGGCGGCGGCGACACGCTCGCCTACGCGCTCGCCGTCGAGGAGCTGACGCGGATCGACTCCTCCGTCGCGATCACGCTCTGCGCGCACACCTCGCTCGGCACGCAGCCCGTCTACCTGTTCGGCTCAGAGGAGCAGAAGCGCGAGTGGATGCCGCGCCTGTGCGCCGGCGAGGTGCTCGGTGCGTTTGGGCTGACCGAGCCCGAGGCCGGCTCCGACGCCGGCAACACACGGACGCGCGCGCGCCTGCAGGACGGCGAATGGGTGATCGACGGCGCCAAGCAGTTCATCACCAACGCCGGCACCGACATCTCCGGCATCGTCTGCATCACGGCCGTTACCGGAGCCGCCACAGACGGCACGGGCAACGACGCGACACGAGAGATCTCGAACATAATCGTCCCCAACGGGACCCCCGGCTACGAGCAGGGCGAGCCGTATCGCAAGATGGGCTGGAACGCGTCAGACACACGCCCGCTGTCCTTCGAGGAATGCCGCGTCCCCGAGGCGAACCTGCTCGGCCCGCGCGGCGCCGGCTTCAAGCAGTTCCTGCACATCCTCGACATCGGCCGGATCGGCGTCGCCGCGATGGGCGTCGGCCTCGCGCAGGGCGCGCTCGACGAGGCGCTGAAGTACGCCAAAGAGCGCAAGGCCTTCGGCAAGCCGATCTCGAAGTTCCAAGCGATCCAGGCGAAGCTCGCCGACATGGCCACCGAGATCGAGGCCGCGCGCCTGCTCGTCTACAAGGCAGCGCGCGAGAAGGACGCCAAGCGCAACTTCACGCTGACCGCCGCGCAGGCGAAGCTGAAGACCGGCCGTCTCGCCGTGCGCTGCGCCGAGGAGGCCGTGCAGATTCACGGCGGCTACGGCTTCATCGAGGAGTACCCCGTCTGTCGCTTCTACCGCGACGCGAAGATCCTCACGATCGGCGAGGGCACCGACGAGGTGCAGCAGATGGTCATCGCCCGCGCGCTCGGCGCCTAGGCGAGCACTGACCGGCGCTCAGCCGCGCGGCTCGAGCACGACGAGCGGGATCTCGCGGTCGGTGCGACGCTGGTAGGCCGCGTAGCCGCCGTACACGCCGACCATCAGCTTCCACAGCCGCTCGCGCTCCTCGCCCTCGGGGACGCGCGCCGTGACGTTGCGAATCTCCGAGCCGACCTGCACGCGCGTGTCCGGGTTCGCGCGGAGGTTGTGCAGCCACGCCGGGTTCCGCGGGTAGCCGCCCTTCGACGCGACGAGCACGAGGTTCTCGCCGTCGACGCCGTAGACGAGCGGGCTCGTGCGCTTGACGCCGCTCTTCGCGCCGACGTGGTCGAGCAGCAGCACGGGCGGCTGGCCCGGCACGCGATGCCCGATCAGGCCGTTGCTCACGCGATACAGCGTCGTGTGAGCGCCCATCAGCCGGCGCAAGAGCGGCCAGTTGCGGTCGGCGAGCTTCAGGTAATCCATCGACCGCGAGACTAGTCCGTCTCGCGCTCGGACGCACGCGCCGCGGCCGAGGCCGGCTCTGAAGACGGTGCCGGCGCTGCACGGTCCTCGCTCGCGGCCGCGACCCTCGCCGCCTCGCGCTCGAGCAGCGTCGCAGCCGCGCTCGCCGGGTCGATCCTGCGCTCGACGACCTGCTCGATCAGCGCCTGGAACTCCGCATCCTCGCCGAGATCCTCCTCCAGGCGCCTGCGCATCCGCGCCGTCGCGATCGCGAGCACCTCGTTACGCAGGTTGCGCGCACGACGTTCGTCGAGCTGACCGGCCGCGAGGATGTGCTCGCGATGCTCGTCGAGGCGCTCGACGAGCTCCTCGACGCCGATGCCACGGCTCGCCTCCGTCTTGACGATCGGCACGCGCCAGCGCCCGCGCACCTCCTCCGGCGAGCGGTCGAGGTTCGCCAGCGACAGCACGCCGCGAATCTCGCGCACCATCGTGTCCGTCAGCGGGTGATCGGCCTTGTTGATCACGATCACGTCAGGGATCTCCATCACGCCCGCCTTCAGCGCCTGGATCGAGTCGCCCGAGCCTGGCATCAGCACGAGCACGATCGTGTCCGCATGGTCGATGATGTCGATCTCCGCCTGCCCGACGCCGACCGTCTCGACGAAGACGTCCTCGCGCCCGGCAGCGTCGAGCAGCAGCGCCGCCTGCAGCGCCGCCTCCGAGAGCCCACCGAGCGCGCCGCGGTTGGCCATCGAGCGGATGAACACGCCCTTGTCGAGGAAGTGCTCCGTCAGGCGGATGCGGTCGCCGAGCAGCGCGCCCTGCGTGAACGGCGAGGACGGGTCGATCGAGAGCACGCCGACCGAGCGCCCCGCCTCGCGCCGCGACTTCGTCAGCGCGCCGATCAGCGTCGACTTGCCGACGCCCGGAGGTCCCGTGAAGCCGACGACGGCCGCGCTGCCCGTGTGCGGATAGATCTCCTTGACGAGCTCCCATCCCTCCGGGCGGTCGTCCTCGACGAGCGAGATCGCACGCGCGAGCGCGCGGCGGTCGCCGTCGAGCAGTCGCTGCGCCAGGGTCGGATCGAGCTTCGCCGTCGCCATCGAGGGCGCAATCATCGCAGGGCATTACGATTTGCCCGCAATGGAGCTGCTCGCCGAGCCGACCGCACCCGAGACGCCCGAGGGCTTCGCCGAGGCGCTGCGCCGCGCGCCCGAGCCGCTGCAGGGCGGCCCGCTCACGCTGCTGCGCTTCATGCGCGCGAACCACATGCTCGACCGCCGCTATGCCCGCCTGATCGCGCGGTTCGTGCTGCTCAAGCTGCGCTATCGCTCACGCCTGCAGACCGACGGGCTGTGCTTCATCTGCCCCAAAGTGCAGCTCGAGATCGGCAAGCACGCGACGCTGCGCGTCGGGCGCTGGGCCTGGATCGGACACGGTTGCAAGATCCGCGTGCACGAGGGCGAAGTCGCGATCGGCGCGAAGACCGTCATGGGTCAGGAGTGCACGATCTCCGCCTTCCAGCACGTCTCGATCGGGCGCGAGTGCATCCTCGCCGATCGCGTCATGCTGATCGACTTCGACCACGGCGTGACCGAGGTCGAGCGCCCGATCCGCCTGCAGGGCATCTACAAGCGCGACGTCCACGTCGGCAACAACGTCTGGGTCGGCTACGGCGCGTGCGTATTGCGCGGCGTCAGCGTCGGCGACAACAGCGTCGTCGGGACGAACTCGGTGCTGCCGAAGGACGTACCCGCGAACGCCGTCGTCGGCGGCGTTCCCGCTCGTGTGCTGCGGATGCGCGAGGCGCCGCGCGCGATGCGCTGGGAGTAGCCGTCGCCGCTCGCATAGCGAGCGCTTCAGACATACGCCGCGATGTTGCGTATCCCGCTTTCGTCCGGCGCAGCGGCATCGAGAGGACGCGACAGCGCCGCGTTCAGCGCCGCCTCGTGCCCGGCGAGACGCTCGCGCGCATACGGCCCCGCCAGCTCGCGCGCCAGCATGAACGCCCAATCGCTCGACTGCAGCGCGAGCAGCTCGCGCAGCGCGACGCGGCTCGCGTGCGGCCTGACTGCCATCGTCTGAAGCTCAGCCTGACGCAGCGCGAACGCGACGTCCGCGACCGCCGGACCCGACCACGTCGAGAGATCGCCCGCAGCCCCCCACGAGCTCGCCGACTCGCGCTCGGCGAAGCCCGCCGGCCGCGACGGCAGGAGCCCGCCGCCCCGCTCGCGCACGGGCACCGGCTCGATTCGCTCGAGCGCATCGTCGAGGCGGATCAGCTCGAGCCCTTGACGCTCGCACTGCTCGACGACGGCGCCGAGCCACGCGATCCCCTCGTACCACCAGTGCCCGAGCAGCTCCGTGTCGAGCGCGCACACGGCCAATCCGCCCCCAGGCAGCGCCGCACCGTGCTCGCGCACGCGCGCCGCCGTGCGCTCGACGAAGTCCTGTGCGTGTGCGCGTGCCTGCGAAAGCGCACGCTCACGGTCATACGCAGCGCCGTCGTTGCCCCACGGCGTGTGGTGGTGAATCGTGTGGTGGTGGTAATCGCGGTAAGCGCCGTCCGCCGGATAGCCGCTGTCGTTCCAGACGAGGTCCATCGTCGCGCGGTCGATCGGCACGAGCACGACACCGGCGTCGTCGACCAGCGGGCGCAGGTGCTCGCTCGCTCCGAGGCCGAAGTGCGAAGTCAACTCGACGCACGTCGCGTGCACGCCCGCGTCCGCGAGCAGCGGCTCGAGGCGCCGCACGTGCGCGCACTCCGGCAGCCAGAAGCCGCCACGCCACCCGTCGCCGAAGCGCGCGTAGTGTGAGTCGATCCCGCTTTTGACCTGCAGGCGCACACCGTCGTCGGTCGCGAGCAGCGGCAGCACTGCGTGCGTAGCCGCCGAAGTCCATTGCGCATGCGGCGCGAGCGCCCCGAGCAGATCGCCGCCACGCCTCGCGAGCGTCTGCAGCGCCCGCTCGTAGTCGCCCCACGAGCGATCGAGCTCGAGCGCAAGCTCCTGCTCGCCGGCGCGGCGCAGGCCTGCCGCATCCTCCTCGTGCGTGTGACGACGGACCTGCTCGACGAACGTCTCGAAGCGCTCGAACAGGCCAGGCGCTTCGAGCTGATCGCACAACACAGGCGTCAGCGAGAGCGTCAGCGGAGCGCCGCCGTCGAGCAGCTCGAGCAGCGGCACGTAGCTGCCGACGATCGCCTCCCACAGCCACTCCTCGCCGAACGGCCACGTGCCGAACCCCTCGACGTACGGCATGTGCGTGTGCAGGACGATCGCCAGCGCCCCCCGCTCGCCGCGCGCTCGCGCGCCGCCCACCGCTACACCCTGCAAACGGCGATGAAGTCGAGTGCCTTCTCGAGGCTCGCCTCGGCGGCCGGGCGCACGGCGAAGTCCGCGACCGAGATCGCCGGCGTGAACCAGTCGTAGAAGCGCTTCGTCAAGCCGAGCCGCGCGTGCACCGCATCCCAGCCGAGCCGCAACGCGAGCTCGTGCGCGCGCAACTTGCGCGCATGGAACAGGCCGAACATCTGCACGTCGGAGAAGTGCGCGCCGCAGAGCCGCGCGAACTCCTCGGCGCGATACTCGTGAACGTGCCACGGGTTGCCCGAGCGCGGCGCGCCCTTCGGGGCGAGCGTGAGCACGTTCGGCGTCGAGACGAACACCGTGCCGCGCTCGCCACCGCTGACGAGGCCGTTGAAGTGCGCGAGCGTCGCGCCGGGATCCTGCAGGTGCTCGATCGTCTGCAGGAAGACGTACGCGTCGGCGCGCTCGGAGAACGTCTCGACGAGATCGCGCTCGAAGCGCAGGTTCGCGCGGCGGTAGCGCAGCCGCGCGTGCTCGTGCGCCTCCGGGTTCGCGTCGACGCCGACGACGCTCGCCGCCGAGCGCGCGAGCACGTCTGAGCCGTAGCCCTCGCCACAGGCCATGTCGACGACGCGCAGCCCCGCGACGCGCGCCGCGATCCACTCGTAGACGACGAGATGGCGGCGGAACCAGTAGTTCTCCTCCGGCACGTCCGGCAGCGTGCGCTCGCCGGTCAGCTCGAGCGGCGGCACGCCCTCCGGCTGGTCGCGCTGCTCGAAGGAGGTTGAGGTCAAGAGATGCCCTCAATCGAGGCGATCAAGCCGTGGCTGGAAGGCGGGAGCACGGCGCGCGAGTATATGGTGCCCCACCGTGCCACCAGCCCTGAGCGCAGAGGAGATTCGCGACGTCAACACGCGCTACCACGACGTAGCCGCGGATCACTACGACTCCAAGTGGGGAATCGACTTCGGCGAGATCGGCCGCGAGCAGGTGCTCGTCAAGGTCGACAAGGCCGTCGGGCACCGACCCCGACGGCTGGGCGCGCTCGCTCGAGATCGGCGCCGGCACGGGCTATTTCACGCTCAACCTGCTGCGCGCCGGAATGATCACCGAAGCGACGTGCACCGACATCTCGCCGGGCATGCTCGCGACCTTGCGCACGAACGCCGAGCGGCTGGGTCTCGAGGTGCAGACCGAGCAGGTCGACGCCGAGCACCTGCCGTTCCCCGACGAGAGCTTCGACCTCGTGCTCGGCCACGCCGTGCTGCACCACATCCCCGATCTCAACCGCGCGTTCGCCGAGTTCGAGCGCGTGCTCGCACCCGGCGGCACCGTGCTGTTCGCAGGCGAGCCCTCGCGCTACGGCGACCGTCTCGCGCGCCTGCCCAAGCGCGCCGCCGGAGCCGTCGCGCCGCTGTGGCGGCGCGCGATCGGCGCGCGGCCGGCACCGTCGAGCGACAGCGAGGCACCCGACGCGGCGCTCGAGGGATTCGTCGACGTGCACGCCTTCTCGCCGGCCGAACTCGCGAGCGCGGCGCAGCGCGCCGGGCTCGCCGACGTGCGCATCACCGGTGAGGAGCTGCTCGCGAACTGGTTCGGCTGGACGAACCGCACGCTCGAGGCGACAGCCGCGCCCGAAGACGTGCCGTGGGCATGGCGCCAATACGCCTATCGCGGCTACCTCGTATTGCAGGGCCTCGACCGCAAGCTGCTCGAGTCGCGGCTGCCGCCGGCGATCTTCTACAACCTGCTGATCTCCGCGCGCAAGCGCCGCGGCATCTGACCCCCGCTCGCGGCCGCGCCGCGACGCCGACCGCGGCGAACATCGCCGCAGCCGTTCGCCGGCGATCGGGCGGGCTTAGAATCGAGCTATGCCAGAGCAAGTATCGAGCGGCTTTCCGCTGTTCCCGCTCGGCCTCGTCGCGGTACCCGGCGAGAGCGTGCCGCTGCACGTCTTCGAGGACCGCTACCGGCGGATGATCGAGCGCTGCCTGAGCGCCGAGCCCGGCTCGCCCGATCGTGAGTTCGGCATCGTCTGGCTCTCCGACGAGGAGCTCAAGGACGTCGGCTGCGCATGCGAGGTCGAGCGCGTGCTCGAGCGGATGGACGACGGGCGGCTGAACATCCTCGCGCGCGGCACGCGCCCCTTCCGCCTGCTCGAGCGCCAGGACGACCTGCCCTATCCCGCCGGTGTCGTCGAGTTCCTGAGCGACGACACCGGCGAAGAGCAGCGCGCGCAGCTCGACGAGGCCGACGAGGTGGTCGGCGAAAGCGCGCGCGAGCTCTACCGCGAGCTCGTCGAGCAGGCAACCGACCGCCAACTCGGCGAGGAGGAGCTGAGCGCGTTGAGCGCGTACGAGATGGCCGCGACGGTCGAGTTCACGAAGGAGGCCAAGCAGGAGCTGCTCGAGCTGCGTTCCGAGCCCGCCCGGCTACGGCTGCTCGCGCTGCTGCTGCGCGCCGCGATCAAGCGCCTCGAGCTGATCGACCGCGCGCAGATGCGCGCCGCCTCGAACGGCAAGGTTCGCTTCGGCTAGCTCACTCCGGCAGGCGGCAGACGCGCTGCGCCGTCTGCAGCACGAACAGCGCGAGCCGGCGGAAGACCTTCGGCTGGCCGGCCGAGTCGTCGCTGAACCGCACGTAGCCGTGTTCGTCGCGCACGTAGTAGCTGAGCACCGATTTCGCGCCGGGCGCCAGCGAGACGTGGTCGGCGCTCGGTTCTTCGAGGTCTTCCTGGATCGCGCGCGCTTCGACGAGCGCCGGGTCGCTCAGTTTCAGCTTGTGCCCGGCGCTCGTGCCGATGCCGTTGCAGCGCACGCCGCCTTCTTCGTTGACGAGCAGCGTCAGCTGCGCGTGCGCGCCGCTGCCTGTGCGCTTGACGATGAACAGGTCCGGCGCGCTGATCCCGCCGCAGCCGGCGAGCAGCGCAGACGCGCCGAGCAGGACGCAGAGGAGCAGGATCGTCGTACGGCGGCGCCGGGCAGCAAGGGGTTCACCTCCCCGCCTCGCCGACCCTGTCGGCACCCCGCTCAGCCCGCTCACGCGCTCACCGCCACGCCGCCGCGCCGCGGATCGCCGGCGCCCGTCAGCACGCCATCGCGGCGTCGCACGGCCTGCACGCCGCCAAAGAACAGGTTGATCTCGGAGAACTCGACGATCCGTGCGTCCTCGCCGGCCAGCTCGGAGATCGCGGCGATGCCCGGCTCCGCGTAGACGACGCCTCCCTCGAAATGCACGCGCGGGGCCTCGACGGCGGCGCGCGCGTCGAGGTCGTGATCGACCGACCCGACGATCGTCTGCAGGATCGCCGAGCGGATTCGGTTGGAGCCGGCGCTGCCGAGCACGAGCTCGACCTCGCCGCCGCGCGTCACGATCGTCGGCGCCATCATGCTCGGCATCCGCCGCCCGGCCGGGTGCAAGTGGAAGCCGAACGGGTTCAGGTCCTCCTCGCCCATCACGTTGTTGAGATGCATCCCGGTGCCGGGGACGACGACGCCCGAGCCCTCGCCGTTGGTCGAGGTGGCGCTGCACGCGCGACCGTCCGCGTCGATCACGGAGACGTGCGTCGTCGAGCCGAGCCTCGTCGCGAGGAAGCGCTCGAGGAAGCCGTCCTCGCTGAGGCCGTCGAGGAAGTCCGGCGTGCGCTCCTCCTGGGCGGAGCGCATCGCCTCGACGACGCCGCGCAGCGTCGGCGGCGCAGGGCCGCGGTCGAGTAGGGCGAGCGCATATGCGAGCAGCGTGCCGCCGGCGTTCGGCGGCGGGTTCGTCAGGACCTCGCGGTCGCGGTAGGGCATCCGCACGGGCTCGCGCTCGATCGCGGCGTATCCGGCGAGGTCGCTCGCCGAGAGCCAGCCGCCGCGCTCGCCCAGCCACTCGCAGACGGCCGCCGCGATGTCGCCGCGGTAGAACGGCTCCGCGCCGTCCGCCGCGAGCCGATCGAGCGCCTCGCCGAGGTCCGGGTTGCGCAGCACCTCTCCCTCGCGCAGGACGTGTCCATCAGGTGCCCACAGCGCTGCGCACTCCGGCGTCGAAACGAGCAGCCCGGCGAGGATCTCGGCGACGTACGCCTGCCCGTGGTTGAGCGCGACGCCGTCGCGCGCGAGCGCCGCCGCCGGGGCGGCGAGGTCCGCGAGCGGCATCGTTCCCCAGCGGGCAGCCGCCTCGCAGACGCCCGCCGGAGCGCCGTAGGCGCCGCACGAAGCCGGTCCGATGTGGAATACCTGCGCGGCGTCGCCGAAGGAGACGTCGACAGGTTGCAGCTCGGCGACCATCCCAGGCGCCTCGGCGCCCGCTCGCGGATCGCTCGGCGCCTGAACGAAGAAGTCGAGCAGCGCAGGCGCCTGTCCCCCCCCGGCGACGAGCATGTACCCGCCCGCTCCGAGACCCGTCAGCAGCGGCTCGGCCGCAAACGAAGTCAGCATCGCCGCGACCGTCGCATCGACGGCGTTGCCGCCTTCGCGCAGCACCTGCGCCCCGACGTGCGCCGTCAGCGGATGCCCCGCCGCAACGATCCCCTTCCCGCCTTCAGCCATGCGAGAGCGATAGCACAGGCGCGCTTAGCTGGCGAGGGCGCAGGAGCGCGAAGCGCCGCCGGCGCTCAGCGGCTTGGCATGAACTCAGGCACGTCGAGCTCGTCCAGGCTGTTGCCGCGGCGCGCGGGCCGTGCCGGTGCGCCGGCGCGCTGCACGCGCGGCTCGCCGGCCGGTTCGCGCAGCATGTTGACGCTCTTGCGCCGGCCCTCGTCGCCGTAGCCGGTCGCGACGACCGTCACCCACACCTGGTCGTCGAGCTTTTCGTCGACCATCGCGCCGAAGATGATGTTCGCGTCGGGATGCGCGGCCTCGGAGACGGCCTTGGCGGCCTCGTTGACCTCCCACAGCGAGAGGTTCGCGCCGCCCGTGATCGACAGCAGGATCGATCGTGCGCCCTCCATCGAGGTTTCGAGCAGCGGCGAGGAGACAGCCTGCATCGCGGCCTCCGTCGCACGGTTCTCGCCGATGCCCATGCCGATCCCGAGCAGCGCGTTGCCGGCCTCGCTCATGATCGTGCGAACGTCGGCGAAGTCGAGGTTGATCAGCCCCGGCAGCGTGACGAGGTCGGAGATGCCCTGCACGCCCTGGCGCAGCACGTCGTCGGCGACGCGGAACGCCTCGACCATCGCCGTCTGCTTGTCGAGCACCGAGAGCAGCCTGTTGTTCGGGACGACGATCAGTGTGTCGACCTCGGCGGCGAGCGCCTCGACGCCCTGCTCGGCCTGGCCGCTGCGCCGCGAGCCCTCGAAGCCGAACGGCTTCGTCACGATCGCGACCGTCAGCGCGCCGACTTCGCGAGCGATGCGCGCGACGATCGGCGCGGCGCCGGTGCCCGTGCCACCGCCTGCGCCGGCCGTGATGAAGATCATGTCGGAGCCCTTCAAGAGCGCCTTCAGCCGGTCGTAGTCCTCCATCGCGGAGGCGCGCCCGACGTTCGCGTCCGAGCCTGCGCCCAGTCCGCGTGTCAGCTCGGCGCCGATGTGCAGCGTGATGTCGGCCGTCGACTGCTGCAACGACTGCACGTCGGTGTTGACCGCGAGGAACTCGACGCCCTCGACCTCGGCCTCGACCATCCGGTTGACCGCGTTGACGCCCGCGCCACCGACGCCGACGACGCGGATGACCGGCTGCCCGGTCGGACCGGCCGTGCCGATCGTTTCGGGGTGCTCGCGCGTGTAGTCGTCCATCACGGGCCGTGCCGGAGCCGGGTCCATCACGTTCTCGGGGATCTCCGAGGAGAAGGCGTGGCGCAGGCGCTCTTGCGGCGTCGGCACGTGCGTCGGCTCGGACGGCGCCTGTGCGCTGGCGCTCAGCGCCGGGTGCGGCAGGCCGCTCTCGCGTGGATGCTGTGCAGCGGGGCGCGCAGCAGCCGGCGTCGCCGCCTGAGCGGGAGCCTCGCTGCGCGGAGCCGCTGCCTGCTCGGGCTCGCTCGACTCGGCAGGCTCGCCGTCGGCGCCCTCGGTCTTGCGGAACAGTGCGGCGAGCGGGCCTTCGCGCATGCTCGCGCGTTTAGCGTTTGCCATGGGTGAGAACCTCCTGCGCGAGTTGTCGGTAGGACTGGGCCGCGACCCCGTCTGGCTCGTACTTGAGCACCGACATGCCCTTTACGGGCGCCTCGGCGAAGCGGACGGTCTTGCGGATGCGCGAGGCAAATACGCGATCGCCGAAGTTTTCCTCGAGGATCTCGATCGCCTCCTTGGCGTGGATCGTCCGGGAGTCGACCAGCGTCGGCAGGATGCCCTCGATGTCGACGCCCGGGTTGAGGTTCTCCCGGATCATCGCGAGGGTGTTCTGCAGCTGGATCAGCCCGCGCATCGACAGATACTCGCACTGCACGGGGACGATCACCTTGTCGGCGGCCGTCAGCGCATTGATCGTCAGCAAGCCGAGGCTCGGCGGCGTGTCGATGCAGATGAAGTCGTAGTCCTCGAGGATCGGTTCGAACGCCTTCTGCAGCGAGCGCTCGCGGCCGATCATCGTCGACATCGCGATCTCGGCGCCGGCGAGGTCGATCGATGCGCAGGCGACGTCGATCTCGCGCTTGCGGATCACCTCGCGGATCGAGACCTTGTGCACGAGCACGTCGTACATCGATTTGTCGAGCGTGTCTGGGTCGATGCCCTGGGACATCGTCAGGTTCCCTTGCGGGTCCATGTCGACGCACAGCACGCGGTGCCCCTCCTCCGCGAACGCGGCCGCGAGGTTGAGCGTTGTCGTCGTCTTGGCCACGCCGCCCTTCTGATTAGCGAAAGCGATGACCTTTGCCTTGGCGTCCACGGGGGAAGCTCCGATGCTCGAATGCTTGAGGAAATCCGTCGGGTGACTATTCGCATGTGGCGAGGCGATTCCTGCACGGCAACTACGATCGGCGTATGGCCAAGCGCAAGCGCGAACGGGCGCTGATCGATCGGCTGCGCGGAAAGCGCGTGTGCATCTGCCTCGGAGCAGGCGGCGTCGGCAAGACGACGACCTCGGCGGCGCTCGCGCTCGGCCTCGCCGCGCGCGGGCAGAAGGTCTGTGTCGTGACGATCGACCCCGCCGCGAGGCTCGCCTCGGCGCTGGGTCTCGAGCGGCTGTCGGGCGAGCCGCGCGCGATCGACCCGCAGCTGCTCGCCGAGCATGGCGTCGAGTGCAAGGGCGAGCTGTGGGCGATGATGCTCGACAGCAAGGCGACGTTCGACGAGATCGTCGCGCGCCTGGCGCCGAACGAGCACGAGCGCGAGGAGATCCTCGCGAATCCGATCTATCGAGAGCTCTCCTCGGCGGTCGCCGGCTCGCAGGAGCTGAGCGCGACGGCGAAGCTCTACGAGCTGCGCTACGAACACGACTTCGACGTGATCGTGCTCGACACGCCGCCTTCGCGCAACGCCGTCGACTTCCTCGAGACGCCGAACCGTCTGCTCGGCTTCCTCGAAGGGCGCGCGCTGCGCGTCTTCCTCTCCCCCGGCGGGCTCGCGGCACGCGTGTTCGGGCGCTCGACGGGAATCGTCTTCGCAATCTTCGCGCGCGTCACGGGCGTGGACATGCTCAGCGACCTGTCGACGTTCTTCCGATCGCTCTCGGGCATCCTCGAGGGCTTCGGCGAGCGCACGCGCGGCGTGGCGAAGCTGCTGCGCGACTCCTCGACGACGTTCATGATCGTCACCTCACCCGAGCCCGAGCCGGCGAGCGAGGCGCCGTACCTCTCCCAGCGACTAGGCGAGAGCGGGATGGCGCTCGGCGGGCTGATCGTCAATCGCGTCAACTTCGACTCGCTCGGCGAGAGCTCTGTCGAGGACGTCGAAGCGCTGCTGGCGCCGGAGCTCGGCGAGCGCCTCGCCGCGCGCATGGCGGGCAACCTCGCCGACTTCGACACGCTCGCCGAGCGCGACCGGACGACGATCGAGCGCCTCTCGCGCGAGCTCTCCGAGCCGGACCCGATCCTGATCCCGCACCTCGACGAGGACATCAGCGACCTCGCCGGGCTCGCGCGCCTGGCAGACCATCTGTTCGGCGCTCAGCGCTCGGCGCCGACGCGGCGCGCGCGCGTGCTCAGCTGAGCGTCGAGACGACGCCGTCGATCGGCAGCTGCTCGTCGGGCTCCGGCGAGTCGCTGCGACCATCGTCCGCAGGCGGATCGCGCTCCAGCCATCCATGCTCGGCCGCTCGCGCGCCGGGCGCTTCGGCGACGTCGGTCGCCGCGAGCAGCTCGGCCTCGTCGGAGTCGGAGTCGGAGTCGGAGTCGGGCGAGTCGAAGCCTTCGTCTGGCGCGAGACGCGCTGCCGCGTACTCGCCAGCCGGCGCGGGCGCCTCGTAATCGGGCTCGGCGTAGTCGAGCTCGGTCTCCTCGAGCACGTCTGCGTGCCCGGCTGGCTCTGCCACGACCGCTGTCGACGCTGCTGCAGCCGGCGCATGCACGGGTGCAGGCGCAGGAGCGCCCTCGCCCGGCGGCTCTGGCCAGGCGTCCTCGATATCGGCGTCGTCGTCTGAGTGCAGCAGCTCATCGGGTTCGAGCAGCTCGTCGGCGATCACGGCGAGGTCCGGATCGAGGTGGCCGCAGATGACGTCGCGCAGCAGCGAGCGCAGGTGGTTGGCGACTTCGTCGGCGAGGCCTTGGCTGGCGTCGTTCTTCGTCGCCGTGCCGGCGATCAGCGAACGCTCGAGCGCAAGCGCACGGGTCATTCGCTCGGTCAGCTCCGGGCGCTCCTCGGCCGTCGCGCAGATCGCGGCGAGTCGTCCGGCGAGGCGAGCGCTGGCGGGGCCCTCGGGCTCGAGCAGCGCGCGCAGTGCGAGCAGGTTGTCGGTCAGACCCTCGTACGGCGTCTCGCGCTCGCAGGCGAGCTCGAAGCGGCGCAGCGCCCAGGCGAGATCGTTGTCGTGCGGCGCACGACGCGAGACGAGGTTGCAGAAGGCGCGCAGCTCGTCCTCCTGCTCGGCGGTCACGACGAGCATCCCGTGCGGGCGCCCGCCGGCGCCGAGCGCAAGCGGTGTCCACGTGCCGCCGCCGATCCGCGCCCACGCGAGCGCGCCGAGACTGACGCGGCCATCGCCGAACAGGCGCAGCGCCGAGAGCAGATCCTTGAGCACTGCGCGCCCTTCGAGCAGCGCCGCTTCGGGCGCGCCTTCGGGCTCGGCCGTGTAGACGACGATCAGGTGGTTCTCCGTCAGCTCGCTTTCGAGCGCCGACGGGCCGGCGTCGGGCAGCTCCTGCAGGGCATCGCGCTGGACGATCCGCAGCCCCTTCGTCAGCGGCAACTCGGCTGAGGCGATCGTCACGCCGTGCAGGCTCGCGACGAGCGTCAGCTCGCTCGCGCTGGCGAACGTCGAGTCGTGCAGGCGTGCGAGCGCGGCCTCGACGCGCTCGGCGCGAAGCTCGAAGTCACTCTGCTCGTCGAACACTTCTTCGAGCAGCGCTTTGATCGTGGCGCGCACGCGCGAGCGCGCCTTCGCGCGCGCCGCCTCGCCGCCGACGCTCGCGAGGTAGCTGTCGATGCCGTCGAAGTGCTCGAGCAGCTTCGCCGCCTCGGCGTGCCCAGGCAGTCGTTTGAGCGCAGGCTCGCGCTCGCTGATGAACTCGCCCGTCAGCGCGCGATAGCAGTAGAGCGTCGCCGAGCCTCCTCGGCGCGCAGACTGCGTGCCGAGCTCGAACGGGACCTCGGCACCGGTCGCGAGCTCGGCGCGCAGGTACGCGCCGGCCTCCGCGAAGTAGTCGCCAAGAGCCGCGTCGAGTTGTCGTGAACGCATCGCTCGCTGACTTCGTGCTCGTGCGGCGCGCTCCTGCTCGGCGCAGCGGCTGTTGCAAGGCGCGACGGCTAAGTCAGACGCCCGCGGCTCGGGGCCGTGGACGTGCGTATACGTGGAGCGCTCGCCGCTAAGCGAGCGCTAGCGCGTCGGGCGCGCTTTGCTCTGAGCCGGCCGGAGCGTCGTCGAGACGACACAGCCAGTCTTCGCCGTACTCGCGCATGTCCTCGATGATCGGCAGCAGCGCGCGACCCTTCTCGGTCAGCGCGTACTCGACGCGCGGCGGCACCTCCGGGAACGTGTGACGCTCGATGATCGCCTCCTCCTCGAGCGCGCGCAGGCGCAACGAGAGCGTGCGCGGGCTGATCCCGGCAAGCGAGCGTTCGAGCTCGCAGAAGCGCGAGCGCCCGTCGGCGAGTTCGCGCACGAGCAGAAGCGTCCACTTACCGCAGACGATCTCGGCGGTGCGACCGACGGGGCATGTGTCATCGACGGCCATTTCGCTCTTTACTTTACCAACTGAAGTGTTGGAAAGCCCAGGTGGTGTCTCAGTTTGGATTGAGCGCACGCCAGCGCTAGCTTCGCCGGGTCAATGACCTAGTTGGCCCCCGCGCAGCGCGAACTGCCGGGGGCCGTGGCACAGGAGGGTGAACTCCCATGCACGGCAAATCCAAGCAGGGTGGCGGTCAGATCGACAGCCACGTAGAGCGTCTTGTCGTTCTCCAAGTCGTAGGCGTCTTCTATGGACGCCCACGTGAGCAGATCTACGGCGCGCTAAATGACCTAACGTCGCGGCGCGTTGGCGAGGCAATCAAGAGCCTTGAGGCCGTCGGCGTCTTGGTCGTCAACGGCCGCACGGTTCGGCAGTCGAGGGCGTTAGACCGGATCGACAAGCTCGGCTTGATCGGACTCTGATGGCGCACAAGAGGTCAGCGGACAATCAGGCGTTCGGTCGTGCGGTCCGAGAGGTTCGCGTCGAGCGTGGGCTCTCCCAGGAGGCACTTGCTGCACGCGTCGGGCTTGCTCGCAGCACAGTCGGAGCGATTGAGCGAGGCGAGGTCAACGTCCTCTACACCGTGATCCTGAGGCTGGCGGCGGGCCTGGACATGACGCCCGGGGAGCTGCTGACCCAGGCAGGGCTCTAGTCGAGCAGCCCCACGATCTCCGTCAGCGACCAGCGGTGGTCCGCGACTCCTGCGGCCATCGCTGGCGTGCATTCGAGCGTCTTGTGCGTGCGCGCGAAGTTGTAGTGCATGAAGTGCAGCGCGATAGCGGCCATGTGGTTGTCGAGCTTCTTTGAGAAGCCGTTGGTGAGCCGCGTGAAGCGACGCATCCCCATCCGCATCGTGAGGTTCTGGCGCTCGACGTAGGACGTGCTGATCCTCGCCCGGTCCGGGTCGCCGCGATCCACTCTGACTTGCGTGCCGGTGCAGACGGCCGGGCTGTAGCGAGCCTCGCCGGTGCGCTGCTCGGAGGCGTAGGACTTGACGAGCTGCGCGAAGTCGATGTCGCGCTTGAAGGCGAGGCCCACGGCGTTCGGGTAGGAGCGCAGGCCGTCCGTCGTGAGCTGGATGCGGTCGCGCAGGCGGCTCGCCAGATCGACCATGAAGGCGTCGGCGTCCTCCTGCTGGCGAGCGCCGACGTACCAGCTCACGATCAGCTTCGAGTCGGCGTCGAGCGCCGTCCACGTCCACACGTCGCCGACGCCGAACTGCCCTTGCAGCTCGTCGGGCACGTTGCGCTGCTTGCTGTAGACGAAGGACCAAATCTCGTCGGCCTCAACCGTTTTGCAGGCGAGGCCGCGCAGGTGCTCGTCCTGGTAGCTCGCACACGCCTCGCCGATGTCGAGCAGGAGCTTTGAGACGGTGTTGATCGAGCAGCCTGCCATGCGCGTCGTCGCGCGCAGGCTGTTGCCCTCGACCAGCATCCCGAGGATGGCGGCGCGCTTCTCGGTGCTCAGTCGGTTCATACTGAACATTATGCTTGAGGCTTCGGACAGAACTGTGCTGCCCTAGCGCCGAAAGTGTCGAGGCAAAAGCAAAGAAAAAAAACAACGACAAATCGAACTTAGGTTCGTGCCTCGGCTCTCAATTTGTCGTGGTTTTGTTTTTTCTTGCTAGCCTCAACAAATTCGATGGGACGTCCGAGCCGACAAGACCTTCTTCAGAGCCTAGATCAAGCCCGATCTGACCTGCAATCGATCGGTGGTCTTCCCGAGCCGATGGTCTTCCAGGACATTTGGGCCGGGATTTGGACGGAGGAGACCCATCATTCGACGGCCCTTGAGGGCAACACCCTCCGCCAGCGGCAGGTCCGCATGTTGCTTGAGGAAGGCGTCGTGAGTGGCCAGAGCACCCTCAAAGAGGTCCTAGAGGCCCGTGCTTATGGCAACGCCGCTCGATGGGTCTATGAGCGAGCCCATCGGACCTCGTTTTACGACCCGCTCATCAGCGAGGCCATCGTTCGAGAGATCCACAAGCTCGTCGTTGGTCCCGTGTGGCCTGAATTCCCACCCGAGGGGCTCGTTCGGGGGGAGGAGCCGGGAGCGTACCGTCTCAAGGATCACGATCCACTACGTGCGGGGCTGCACGCCCTTCCATCCAGCCTCGTGCCTAGCGCCCTGGCCGATTGGGTGCAGGACGTGAACAAGACGCTGGAGTGGGAGGCGCTAATGGATAGCAACGAGCACATCGTCGAAGCTCTCGCGAGGCTCCACGCTGCGTTTGAGCGCATTCATCCTTTCCCGGACGGGAACGGGCGCGTTGGTCGGCTCGTGCTTACGCACCTTCTCGTCCGTACGGGCTACCCGCCCGCGATCATCGAAAAAGATGAGCGCAAAAGCTACTTGAAGGCCCTAAAGCGATCCGACGAACAAGACTGCGGACCGCTTTCTGAACTTTTGGCGAGGTCGGTACGTAAGGGCATCTATCGGTTCTTGATCCCCAAGCTCGCGGGCACTCTCAGCGTTGTGCCGTTGGCGGGTCTTGCTCGAGACGACGGTCTATCCCACAACGCGCTCGTTGCTGCAGCGCAGCGTGGCCGCCTGCGAGCGCAAAAGGTTGAGGGAACCTGGTACTCGACGGCGCAGTGGGTGAGCGAGTACAGCGCGAGTCGCTACAAACGCCGGGTTGCCGCCTAGGTCGCCTGCCAGCGAGCTTTGGCAGCCTTGCGAGCTATCTGCGCCCGCTTCTCGGGCGTCAAATTTTCGGCTCTTGCCTTCCCGCCGTTCAGCCCCCCCTTGCGCCCCGAGGCGACAGCTACGGGGTTCTTCCCGGCATCCGCTGGCGGATCGTCTGTCTCGCCCGTGGCGATGTCCACGACCAGCTTTGCGAGCTGATTCGGATCGCGCGGCCGTCTGGGTCGAGCGGGCATACGGGGATCGTACCGTGGTCGCCCGCTGCACCTGATGGGCCCTCGCAGGGGTTCGGTGTTTTGGGACCAACAGCGGTCCGCGCAGCGTCTCCGGCAGCGTGGCCGGTTCACGCACGGGACATGAAGGCACTTGGTTTCTCAGAACCCCCGCGTGGGACCAACGACAGTTTAGGAATCTCTCAAACTGAGACACCACCAAAGCCCACCCCGCCGGCGCGTCACGCCGGCGTCCGCCGCCGGTATCGTCCCTCCTGTGATCCTCGCCAGCGCCGGCCTGCTGATACCGATCGTCGTGATCGTCGCGGCACTCGCGCTGCTCGCGATCCTGCTGCGCAGCGCCTGAGCGCCACCTGGCGCCGCCGCTAGGCGACGGTCATCGGCGGACGGTCGCCGGGCGCACCCGGTGCGTCGGCCGCGGGCGTGGCGGCCGCGGCGCGGCGGTCCTCGACGGAGGCGACGTCGTCCATCGTCGTGCCCTGCCGGCCGTCGGCCTGCATCAGCAGCTTGAAGTCGTGCGGGCTCGACGCGACGTTCATCGCGTCCTCAAATGTCACGCGGCCGGCCTTGACGTGCCCGAACAGCGCTTGATCGAAAGTCTGCATGCCGTAGTAGCCGCCCGAGGAGATCACTTCGACGAGCTTGCCCGTCTGCGCGGGGTCGATGATCATGTCGCGCACACGCCCGGTCATCCGCAGGATCTCGCAGACCGCGACGCGTCCACCTTCCGCACCGGGGACGAGCCGCTGGGAGATGACGCCCTTGATCGTGCCCGCGATCATGCTGCGCGCCTGCGCGTGCTGATGCGGCGGGAAGAAGTCGAGCATGCGGTTGATCGACTCGGTCGCATCGACCGTGTGGATCGTCGAGAGCACGAGGTGGCCTGTCTCGGCGGCCGACAGCGCCGCCTGCACGGTCTCCTCGTCGCGCATCTCTCCGATCAGGATCACGTCCGGGTCCTGGCGCAGCACGCGCCGCAGCGCGCGCTTGAAGGAGGCCGTGTCCATGCCGACCTCGCGCTGGTTGATCGCCGAGCGTTTGTCGGAGTGCACGAACTCGATCGGGTCCTCGATCGTGACGATGTGCCTGCTCGTCGTGTGGTTCATGTGATCGATCATCGCCGCGAGCGTCGTCGACTTGCCCGAGCCCGTCGTGCCCGTCAGCAGCACGATGCCGCGCTCCTCTTCGGCCAGTTCCGTGACTACTTCCGGCAACGCGAGCTCTTCGATCGTCGAGATCTTGTGCGGGATCGCGCGGCAGGCGAGCGAGATCGTGCCGCGCTGCTGGAACGCGTTCACGCGGTAGCGCGCGACGCCGGCGATTTCAAAGGAGAAGTCGACCTCGTGCTCCCGCGCGAATTCGTCGAGCTTGTGGTCGTCGTCGAGCAGCTGTTTGAGCGCGCTCTCGGTGTCCTCGGCCGTCAGCGGTTGGGCGCCGTCGGCGCCGATTAGCTCGCCGTTCACGCGGAACAGCGGCACCGAGTCGACCTTCAGGTGCAGATCCGAGCCCTGCTTCTCAACGAGTTCGCGCAGCGTCTGCTTGATGTCGATCATGCACTGCTGATCGGCAGGCCGGGCTCACGGCTTGAGCCCGGCCGAGGGCGCTGGACGGGGCTCAGGCCACGTCGCGGAGCTTTTGGGCCTCCGCGAGCGACTGCAGCTTCTTCAGCGACTGGTTCTCGATCTGCCTGATGCGCTCACGCGTCACGTTGAACGTGCGGCCGACCTCGTCGAGCGTGCGCGGGTGCTCGCCGCCGAGGCCGTAGCGCAGCTCGAGCACGCGGCGTTCGCGGTAGGAGAGGTTCTCGAGCGCCTCGCGCAGCGCCTCCTTCGTGAGGATCTCGGCGGCACGCTCGTAGGGCGACTCGGCGCGCTCGTCGGCGATGAACTGGCCGAACTCGGACTCCTCCTCGTCGCCGACGGGCTTCTCCAGCGAGACGGGCGCCTGCGCAGAGCGCTTGATCGAGTCGACCTCCTCGGGATCGATCCCGGTGACCTCCGCGATCTCGTCGGCCGTCGGCTCGCGGCCGAGCTCGGTGACGAGCTTGCGCTCGGCGCGGCCGATCTTGTTGAGCTTCTCGACGACGTGCACGGGGATGCGGATCGTGCGGGCCTTGTCGGCAAGCGCACGCGCGATCGCTTGGCGGATCCACCAGGTCGCGTATGTCGAGAACTTGAAGCCCTTGCGGTAGTCGAACTTCTCCGCGGCGCGCACGAGGCCGAGCGTGCCCTCCTGGATCAGGTCGAGGAACGGCAGTCCCTGGTTGCGGTAGTTCTTCGCGATCGAGACGACGAGACGCAGGTTCGACTCAACCATCTTCTGCTTCGCGTCGAGGTCGCCGCGCTCGATGCGCTTGGCGAGATCGACCTCCTCCTGGGCCGTCAGCAGGCGTACCTTGCCGATGTCCTTGAGGAACAGCTGCAGCGAGTCGGTCGTCATGTCCGGCTTCAGGTCGAGCGTCGTTTTGGCTTTGCGCCGACCGCGTTTGTCGGGCGCGCGCTCCACCTGCGAGGCGGCGGCGGTCGCCGGATCGATGTCCTCGACGAGCTCGATCTCGGCTTTCTCGAGGAAGCCGTGCAGCTCTTCGACGTCGGACTCGTCCAAGTCGAGCTCGGACATCGCCTTCGTTATCTCCGTGAAGGAGAGCACTCCGACCTGCTGGCCCTTGGCGAGCAGACCCTTGACCTCATCCAGCTCCTGCAGCTCGACTACTGACATCTGTATCCGTTTCTTCCGTCGGTCGACAACCGGCGGCCGTTGCCACGGCCCTACCGGATCTGGCTGAGGACAGCCCCTCCGTGGGACATACGGCTGAGGCCCGCCCAACGTTACAAGTCGCGCTTCTGTTCGGGGACCCATGCTAACGCGTCCCCCCTGTCCATCTCAATGGCCTGCCGTCGCGCTTGCAAGCATCCCGGCAATGTTCCGGCGGCGACCTTAAGCAATGATGTGCACATGGCGGACAAAGACGTGAGCGGCGGCGCGACGAAGACGCCGCGAAGCGAGGGCGGCGTACTCGCGAACCTGCCGCGCACGAGGCCGCAGCGCTCGAGCGCACGGCGCGCAGCCGCCCGCGGCGCGAGCGCCGAGCCGTCCGGACCGCGCAAAGCGACGCGTGCCAAACCGGCGAAGACGACGGCGAGCAAGCGAACGGCAGCGCGAACCAAGTCGCAGCCGAAAGCGCGGGCGACCGAGAAACGCGCGCCCGGCGCGGTCACGGAGTCCGCCGCGTCGGCGACGGCGAAAGCATCGCCGGCGACGCCGCGCCCATCGAGCGCCGTGCGCGCAAAACGTGCCCGCGCGGCAAGGCCTGCGACGACGCCGCGCCCGAGCGCTCCGCCACAAGAGCCGGCCCCGCGCCAGGGCTTCGAGTGCGAAGGCGAGGCAGACGGGGCCGTCGCGCCGCCGGGTGGCGCGGAGCTCGTCTCGGCCGCCGCCGAGATCGTCGGCGAGCTGGCGAAAGCCGGGCTCTCGACGGGCGAGCGTCTGCTCAAAGACGTCTTCTCGCGCCTGCCGCTCTCCTGATCTTCCCTCCGGCCGGGTTGACGGCCGGGGCGGTCTCGAGCCTGCGCAAAGCTCCTCAAAGGTCTTCTGTATACTTGCGGCACGCCGAGCTCCTGTGACTCAGGTCGCTGGAGACGGGGGACCCAACGCGGACCGGAAGTTCGATCCGCTGGGGCGAATCGACCGTTCGAGGTCGTAGCGCCGGCAGTGTGGCGCGAGCCCGTCAGCTCACCCCGTAGGCACCGACACTGATGCGAACACCGTTTCCGAAGATATTGATCCTTGCCGTGCTCGCTGCGACAGCGTGCGCGATTGGGCCTGCCGCGAGCGCGTTCGCCGAAACCGGCGGCGCCGCGAGCGCACCGGCGGCGGCACCGGTTCCGCCCGTCAAGAAGGTCGCGCTCGCGACCTGGTTCGGGCCGGGCTTCTACGGGCAGACGACGGCGTGTGGGCAGAAGCTCACGCCGGCAGTCGTCGGCGTCGCCAACCGCACGTTGCCGTGCGGGACGCTCGTCAAGTTCAGCTACCACGGACATGGCGTAACGGTTCCCGTGATCGATCGCGGCCCCTATGCGCACAACGGCGCGCAGTGGGACTTGACGACGGAAGCCGCGCACGCGCTCGGAATGGCCGACACGGCGCGCGTACAGGGTCGTGTCGTCGGCAGCGTGCCGAACACGCCGACGCTCGGACTGCCGCCCGGGGCGGCCGCCGAAGCAGAAGAAGCGGCGAAGCTCGGCGGCACCGTCGGCGCCGCGTCCGCGCCCGCTTCCTGAGGAGCTGCGCGCCGCCGCTGCCGCGCGGCCAGCTAGTCGCGCTCGTCGATCGGCGCGCGTGCCCCGCGCCTGATCCGCACGGCTCCGTCGGCGTCGTCGGCGACCCGTCGCTCGGCGGTCGTCGCGCGCTCGCCGCTCTGATGCGCCGCGCTCGGGCGCTGCAGCGGCGTGTCCCACGGAAGCGGGCGCGGCGCCGTTCGCTGCGGACCGGAAGCCGTACGCGGCGCGTCGGGCGCAAGCGGGCGCTCACCGATCGCGGCCCCGCGCTCGTCCGCGCTGCGCCGCTGCCGCGACTCGGGTCGCGCGACGGTCTGCTCGAACTCGTCGATCAGCGCGACGCCGCTCTTGCCGGGCTCGGCCTGTGAGGCCGTGAACAGAACTTGCCCCTGTACGGGCGCCTTGACGGGCTCCTCTTGCGAGCCCGGCGCGGTCGTCTCGCCGAGCGCGGCCGCATCGCCGAGCGCCGCAGCCAGCAGCGTCGCGCAGACGAGCGCGAGGCGATCGGAGAGCTCGGCCACCTGACGGGCAGACGGATCGTCGAGCTCCGCGAGCGTCGCCTCCCAGACGACGCCGCGCAGCGCCTCGATGTGCTCGACGGTCGCGCGCGCATCGTGCGCTCCGAGGCGAGCCGTCGGTGCCGCGCCGCTGCGCCCGCGCGAGGATTCGCTCGCCGCGATCCGCTCGAGCTCGGCTTCGGAGTCGTATGCGCGCACGACCTGCGCGCATACCCCCGGCGCCTCGCGCGCGAGATCCTCGAGCGGCACGTCGTGCATCTCCGCGAGCGGGCGTTCGACGATCAGCGCGATCGCCCAGCGCCTGGCGAGCTCCTCGCCCCGCTCGAGCAGCGCCGCGACTGGAGCGTCGGCGACCGGTCGCGCGCGCGCCGGACGCCCGATGCGTTGCTCGTCGCTCACGCACTGTGAATATCAGCAGCCGAGGACGTGAGCACGGGACTTTCCCGCTCTGGCCGCGCGAACACGTGCGTCGAGCGCGCAAGACCGTCGCTGACTAGCCTCTCGCCCATGTCCGACGCCCTGCTCGTGGTGCTCGCCGCCGCCGTGCTGATCGTGCTCGCGCTGCTCGCGTTCCTCTGGCGGGCGCTGATCGGCGGCCGGCGCCCGCTCGTCGCGGCGATCGGCGACGCGCGCAGCTTGACGTCGCTCGACGACGAGACCGGCGCGGTGCGATCGGTGCAGAGCGCCGTGCTGACGCTGCCCGTCGAGGAGCTCGACTCGATCTGGACGCCGCCGTACCTCGAGCGCCTCGCGCGCACGTACTGGCGCTTTCTGACGCGCGCGACGCTCGGCTTGATCCACGTCGACTACAGCGAGCGCGAGCGCTCGATCGTGCTGCTGACGCAGCCGCTGCGACTGCTGACCTTCCACGCGCCCGAATACGAGATGGATCGCGACCATGGGCTCGTGCGCTGGCGAATCGCGCGCGGCCTGCTCGTCGCCAGGCGCGGCCGCGACGACGGCGGCTACCTGCAGATCGAGGTGCGCCGCGATCCAGGCGAAGAAGACGGCCGGGTCAAGCTGGAGGTGTCCGTCGAGGTCGCGAACTTCTACCCGTCGCTGGCCTCGTGGCTGCCGCGCCGCTTCTACGACACGACGCAGTCGCGCATCCACGTGCTCGTCACGAACAGCTTCCTGCGCTCCCTTCAGCGCCTCGACTTGGCCGAATCGCGCGTCGGGCGCTATCGCGAAGAGGACGGGCCCTAGGACTGCCCGGCGCGCGGATCTGCCTCGCGCGCCGGCTCGACCGGCGATGCGGCATGTGCTCCGGCGGGCGCCCCGGCACCCGCGTCCGCGTCCGCCTGCTCGAGCACCGGCTCGGCACCGGGTGTCCCCGGCGCGGATACCTGCACGGGCGCGCTGACGACGGTGCTGCCGGGCGGCACGTCGCGGCTGACGACCGCGCCGGCGCCGATCCGTGCGCCCCGGCCGATCCGCAGGTCTCGCCGGTACGGCGAGATGACGACCGAGTTCGCGCCGATGTTCACGTCGTCCTCGATGATCACGCGGTACGGCGACTTCGATCCGGCGCGCGTCGCGATCGTCACGTTGTGCCAGATCTTCACGCGCCGCCCGATCACGACGTTCGGGTGGATCACCGTGCCGAGGCCGTGGTGGCCGAGCTCGATGTCGGAACTGACAGACGCACCCGGCGGCAGCGAGTTGTGGTAGAGCGCCGAGTTGAGGTTGCGCACGAGCTTGGCGAGTCGGCGATGGCCTCGCCGCTGCAGCGAGATCGACAGCAGCCACAGCTTCTCGGGGCTCATCGCGCCCGCCTCGCGCACGCCGGCCTGCTCGCCCGATCGCCCATCTGGGCATTGTTGCAGCCGCCTACCCGCGGCCACGCCCGCGCGCGGGCTCTAAAAACGCTCGCCGCCGACCGCGCGCAGCTTCGAGCGGTCGTGCGTCGCGCGGATGCGCCTGATCGTGCCCGAGCGAGTGCGCATCACGAGCGACTCGGTCGTCGCGCCGCCGGCACTCGGATAGCGCACGCCCTGCAGCACATCGCCGTCGGTGATGCCGGTCGCCGAGAAGAAGACGTCATCGCCTTTGATCAGATCGTCGTGCGTGAGCACGCGCTCGAGGTCGTAGCCGGCGTCGAGCGCCGCTGTGCGCTCCTGCTCGTCGCGCGGCCACAGACGGCCGATCAGCCGCCCGCCGAGGCACTTGACGGCGGCCGCCGAGATGACGCCCTCCGGCGTTCCGCCGATCCCCCACAGGAGGTCGACCGGCGAGCGCTCGGTCACGGCCAGCAGCGAGGCCGAGACGTCGCCGTGGGCGATCAGACGCACGCGCGCGCCGGCCTCGCGGATCTCGCGGATGCCCTGCTCGTGGCGCGGGCGGTCGAGCACGACGACCATCACGTCGCCAATCGGCGCGCCCTTGCGCTCGGCAATCAGCTTGACCGTCTCGCCGAGCGGACGGTCGAGATCGAGCAGATCGCCGATCTCCGGCGAGCCGGCCATCTTCTCCATGTACACGCACGGACCGGGATCGAACATCGTGCCGCGGCTCGACAGCGCGATCACCGCGAGCGCGCTCGGCATCCCGTGCGCGGCGAGCGTCGTGCCCTCGAGCGGGTCGACCGCGATGTCGACCTCCGGCGCGGAGCCGTCGCCGATGCGCTCGCCGTTGTAGAGCATCGGCGCCTCGTCCTTCTCGCCCTCGCCGATCACGACGGTGCCGTCCATCTGCACCGACTGCAGCATGAAGCGCATGCCGTCGACGGCGGCCTGATCGGCGGCCTCCTTGTCGCCGAGCCCGACGAGCGGCGCCGCCGCGAGGGCTGCCGCCTCCGTCACGCGGACGAGCTCGAGCGCGAGGTTCCTGTCGGGTCGCTGATGCGTTTGGTCTGGGCTCAAGGGCTCCTCGTTCGGGACTCGGGATTCGGATGGCCGCTGCGGCGTCGCGGCCGGCGGCTAGTCCTCTGCCGCAGCCTGTGAGCGCTCGGAGGAACCTATCTCAACGTCCGCCGAGGGCGCGTCTGCACCGGGCGAGTCGCCGAGCAGCACGCGCGCCTCCGGGCTGACGACGGTCGCCCCGTCGGGCACGCTTTTGGTGACGATCGCACCGGCGCCGATACGCGCGCCGCGGCCGATCCGCAGCGTGCCGCCGCGCGGCGCGATCAACACCGCGTTCGTCCCGATTCGCACGCCGTCCTCGACGACGATCCGCGAGCGCGCATCGGAGGCGGAGCCGCGCGCCGGGCGTCCGGCCGTGAGCGTCACGTTGTGCCAGATTTTCACGCGGCGGCCGATCTCGACGTTGCGGTTGACGACGATGCCGTGGCTGTAGTGGCCGAGCGCGATGTCGGGGCTGACGCTCGCGCCCGGGGCGAGCGAGTTGTGGTAGAGGATCGTGTTTAGCTGCTTGACGGCGAACGCCAGCCGCCAGCGTCCTTGGCGCTGCAGCGCGATCGAGAGCAGCCACAGCCTTTCGGGGCTGAGCACCCACAGCTTCGTCAAAGTGCGCCTCAGCGACGCGAGGCCTTGTGCGCCCATTCGACCCCTCCGCTCCAGTCGCGATTCCTCGCCGTCGCTGCCCGGCGATCGGCGCGAGCCGGTGTTCGTGCTCGCCGCGCCGATCTTACCCGAGGACGTAGGCCCTTCAACGTTGCCGGGACCGCAGTACGATCCTCCGGTGAGCGACGCCGCCCTGACCGTCGAGGCCCAGATCCCCGCTCCATTGAGGCCGCCGGTCGCCGAGATGCTCGCCCGCGCAAGCGAGGCGAACGTCGCCGAGCGAGTGCACCCGAACAACGAGCGCGCCGCGGATCCGACGCTGTGGGCTCCGGCGGGCACGCCGGAGGTCGCCAACCGGCTCGGTTGGCTGACGATCGCCGAGCGAATGCTCGCGCAGCTCGACGAGGTGCAGGCGTTCGCCGACGGCGTGCGCGACGACGGCATCCGCGACGTCGTGCTGCTCGGCATGGGCGGCTCCTCGCTCGCGCCCGAGGTGCTGCGGCGCTCGTTCGGCTCGCAGCCGGGACGCCCGACGTTGCACGTGCTCGACTCGACCGACGCGGCGACGGTGCTCGCCGTGCAGCAGCAGATCGACCCGCGCCGCACGCTGTTCCTCGTCTCCTCGAAGTCGGGGGGCACGATCGAGCCGCTGTCGCTGTTCGCGCACTTCTTCTCGCTCGTCGAAGACGGCAAGAACTTCGCCGCGATAACGGACCCCGGCTCGGGCCTTGAAAAGCTCGCACAAGAGCACGGCTTCAGGCACGTCTTCGCGGGCGATCCCGACATTGGCGGGCGCTACAGCGCGCTCTCGGCGTTCGGCATCGTCCCGGCGGCGCTGATCGGCGTCGACGTCCGCGGACTGCTCGAGGGCGCAGCGCAGGCCTGGAGCACGGCGCTGATCGACGGTTCCTCCCAGACCGGCAGCGAGCTCGCGACGGGCGCCGAGCAGGCAGGCGTCTGGCTCGGCGCCGCGCTGAGCGCGCTGGCCCAGGCCGGCCGCGACAAGCTGACGTTCGTGATCGCCGAGTCGCTGCCGGGCCTCGGGCTGTGGCTCGAGCAGCTCGTCGCGGAGTCGACGGGCAAGCACGGCACGGGCATCCTGCCGGTCGCCGAGGAGCCGCTCGGCGAGCCTTCGGCCTATGGCGAGGATCGCGTGTTCGCGTACTTCTCAGATCTCGACGCGCCCTCGACAGAGCTCGATCAGCGCGTACGAGCGCTCAGCGAGGCAGGACACCCGCTGCTCGAGCTGCCGACGCGCGGGCCGGGCGACCTCGGTCGCGTGTTCATGCTCGCCGAGATCGCCGTCGCGGTCGCCGGCTGGGGCCTTCAGATCAACCCGTTCGACCAGCCGAACGTGCAGCAGGCGAAGGACGCGACCAAGCGCGTGCTCGCGGACTACGAAGCCAAGCACGAGCTCGCGCACGCGCCGCAGGCCGACGATGCGGCGCTCGCGGCGCTGCTCGACCCGGCCGCGCCGCCGGACTACGTCGCGCTGATGGGCTACGTCGAGCCCTCCGAGGAGTTCGACGCCGCGATCGCCGAGCTGCGCACGTCGATCCGCGCGCACGGCAAAGCGACGACCACGTTCGGCTACGGCCCGCGCTTCCTGCACTCGACGGGGCAGTTCCACAAGGGCGGCCCGAAGGTCGGGCGCTTCCTGCAGCTGCTCTACGACGGCCCGCAGGACGTCGCGATACCGGGCGCCGCGTACGGCTTTCAGACGCTGAAGAACGCCGAGGCGCTCGGCGACTTCGAGACGCTGCGCGAAGTCGGTCTGCCGGCCGAGCGCGTGCAGTTGCGCGGCGACAGCGCAGCGGCCGCGCTGCGCGACCTAATCAAACGCATCGAGGAGGCTTTGTGAGTCAGATCGGCTTCGTTGGGCTCGGCAAGATGGGCGGCAACATGGTGCACCGCATCCGCCGCGACTCCGTCAACGAGGTCGTCGCGTTCGACTTCGACGAGAAGGCCGTCAAGCAGGCCGTCAAGAACGGAGCCGCCGGGGCGAGCTCGCTGAAAGACCTCGTCAAGCAGCTCAGCCCGCCGCGGATGGTCTGGATCATGGTTCCGGCCGGGGCGCCGACGCAGGAGACCGTCGACAAGCTCGCGAAGCTGCTCGACCGCGGCGACACGATCGTCGACGGCGGCAACTCGAAGTGGACCGACGACAAGCGCCGCGCCAAGGAACTGAAAAGCCAGGGCATCGAGTACGTCGACGTCGGCGTCTCCGGCGGCGTCTGGGGGCTCGAAGTCGGCTACTGCATGATGGTCGGTGGACCGCCGAAAGCGGTCAAGCGCCTGACGCCGATCCTCGACGTGCTCGCGCCGGAGACGAACGAGCAGAGCCTCGAGGCGATCGGGTCGCGCGGCTGGATGCACTTCGGCCCCTCGGGCGCGGGGCACTACGTGAAGATGGTCCACAACGGCGTCGAGTACGGCTTGATGCAGGCATATGCCGAGGGCTTCGACGTGTTCGACAAGTGCGAGTACGAGCTCGACAACGCGAAGATCGCGCACCTCTGGGGCCAGGGCTCGGTCGTGCGCTCGTGGCTCTGCGAACTGGCCGCGCGCGCGTTCGAGGCGGACGGCAACGAGCTGCAGGCGATCGAGGGCTACACCGAGGACTCCGGCGAGGGCCGCTGGACGATCGCCGACGCGACGGCGCTCGACGTGCCGACGCCCGTGATCACGGCCTCGCTCTACGCGCGCTTTCGCTCGCGCGGCAACGGCGACTTCGCCGACCGAGTGCTCGCGGCGCTGCGCAACCAGTTCGGCGGCCACGCCGTCAAGAGCGCGACGGTCGCCGCCGCCGGCGCGCCGGCGACGCCGCCGAAATCCGCCGGCAAATCCGCTCGGGCAAAAGCGGGCAAAGCCCGCGGCGGGCGTTAGGCGTGGCCGAGGAGACGAACGACCCGACTACCCAGGCCCTCCAGGCCGCCCCGTCGACGGCCGACCCGCAGCCGCGACCCGGTCAGCCGACGGCCGAGCCGACGCCCGAGAACCCGCTGACGGCCGGGCTGGAGCGTCTGCCGGTCCCGCCGACGACGCTCGTGATCTTCGGCGCGACGGGCGACCTGGCCAAGCGCAAACTGCTGCCGGCGCTCTACAACCTCGCCCACGAGGGCGCGCTGCCGGAGCGCTTCCACCTCGTCGGCGTCTCGCGCAAAGAAAAGGCGCGCGAGCGCTACCGCAAGGAGTGCGAAGAAGCGATCCGCAAATACTCGCGGCGCACGCCTGACGAGGAGGTGCTGAAAAAGCTGCTCGCGCACGTCCGCTACGTGCCGGGCGTGTTCGACGACGAGTCCGTCTATGCCGAGCTCGGCAAGGTGCTCGACGGCTTCGACGAGCGCGCCGGCGAGCCGCTGAACCGCGCCTTCTACCTCTCGACGGCGCCCGAGTTCTTTCCGGTGATCGTCGAGCAGCTCGGCAAAGCGAAGCTCGAGACGCACGAGGACGCGGTCGTGCGCGTGATCATCGAGAAGCCGTTCGGCACGACGCTCGAGGAGGCGCGCGAGCTCAATCGCCGTGTGCTCGGCATCTTCGAGGAGCCGCAGGTCTTCCGCATCGACCACTACCTCGGCAAGGAGACCGTGCAGAACATGCTCGCGTTTCGCTTCGCCAACGGGATGTTCGAGCCGCTGTGGAACCGCAACTACATCGACAACGTGCAGATCACGGCGGCCGAGGATCTCGGCATCGGCACGCGCGCGGGCTACTACGACCACGCCGGCGCGCTGCGCGACCTGATCCAGAACCACATGCTGCAGCTGCTCTGCCACGTCGCGATGGAGCCGCCCGTCAGCTTCACCGCCGAAGAGGTCCGCAACGAGAAGGTCAAGGTGCTGCAGTCGATCCACGCGCCGACGCACGAGCAGATCGCGGAGATGTCGCTGCGCGCGCAGTACGCCAAGGGCCACGCCGGCGGCGAGGACGTCGTCGGCTACCTCGAAGAGGACGGCGTCGCGGATGGGTCGACAACCGAGACGTACGCGGCGCTGCGCCTGGAAGTCGACAACTGGCGCTGGGCCGGCGTGCCGTTCTACATCCGCACGGGCAAGCGCCTCGCGCGCAAGGTGACCGAGATCGCGGTCACGCTGAAGCCCGTCCCGCACCTCGCCTTCTCCCAGGACGGCTCGCTCGGCGTGCAGCCGAACCAGCTCGTGCTGACGGTGCAGCCGAACGAGGGCGTCTCGCTCAGCCTCGGCGCGAAGATCCCCGGCACGCGGATGATCATCCGTCCGGTCAACATGGAGTTCCTCTATGGCACGGCGTTCCTCTCGCAGTCGCCGGAGGCCTATGAGCGGCTGATCACCGACGCGATGCGCGGCGACGCGACGCTGTTCACGCGGAACGACGAGGTCGAGGCGCAGTGGCGCATCTGCGACCCGATCGTCGGGGCGTGGGCGAAGGAGCCCGGGCCGCTCGCGCAATACGAAGCGGGCTCGCAGGGGCCGGAGGAGGCCGAGGAGCTGCTGCTGGACGGCCATCGCTGGCGCGCGATCTGATGACGAGCAGCGACGCGGTCTGGAGCGAGGAAGGCACGACGCCCGACGCGATCGAAGCGGCGCTGCGCAAACTGCTCGCCGAGCGCCACGCCGAAAGCGGCAGCTACGTGCCGGCGCGCGTGCTCAACATGATCGCGTTCGTCGACGACGAGTGGAGCGGCGAGATCGCCAACCGCCTGCGCGGCGTCGGGCGCTACGCGGCCTCGCGGCTCGTCGTGCTCTCCTACGAGCCCGGCCGCACGCGCCTCGACGCACGCGCCTCGATCGCCGCCGATCAGGATCCGCGGCCTGGACAGATCGCGCTGCTGCACGAGACCGTCGTCGTCAGGCTCGGCGAGCGCCACCTCGACGACCTGCTGACGATCGCCGACCCGCTCGTCGTGACCGACCTGCCAACGCTCCTGTGGTCGCCGCACGGGCACCCGGAGGCCGTCGACGCGCTGATCAGCCTCGCGCAGGCGACGCTGATCGACTCGATCGAGGAGTCGGTCTGGCGCGATGCGCTCGACCGCGCGAGCGAGCTCACCGAGCACCTCTATGTCGTCGATCTCGCGTGGCTGCGCTCGACGCCTTGGCGCGAGCGCGTCGCGGCGGCGTTCGACGGGCCGGCGATGCGCCCGGAGCTCGACCGGCTGAACTCCGTGACGGTTCGCCACCATCCGGCCTCGACGGTCGCCGGCATGCTGTTCCTCGGCTGGCTGGCCTCGCGCCTGGGCTGGGCGCTCGATCACGCGGAGATCGTCAGCGAGAAGCTCGGCGCGGGGGTGCTCAGCGGTACGGCGAAGGCCGGCGAGCGACGGATCGCGCTGAAGTTGAAGGCCGCGCCCGAGCTCAGCGTTCCCGGGCTCGCCGGCCTCGACCTGTCTAGCGAGTCGGGGCTGCGCCTGCGACTCGATCGCGGACCGGGCGGACTGCACGCGCACCGCCGCGACCCAGACGGGCGCGAACGGCAGTGGACGCTGCTCGGCGCCTCGCGTGGCGAGGGCGGCATCCTCGGCGAGGGGATCAGGCAGGCGCTGCTGCGCGACCCGACATACGGGCCGGCACTGCACGCCGCGCGCGAGATGCTGCCGGAGGCCGCGCGCGCATGACGAGCCTGACCACGTGCGCCGACGCGGAGGGCGCCTCCGAGCGCGCGGCGAGCGAGATCGTCCGCCGGCTCGAGAGCGCGCGCGACGAGCGCGGGACGGCGCACCTCGCGCTGAGCGGCGGCAGCACGCCGGCGCGGACGTATGAGCTGCTCGCGCGCCGGCTCGAGAGCTGGGAGCGGATCGAGGTGTGGTTCGCCGACGAGCGCTGCGTCGGACCGGAGGACGAGGAAAGCAATTACCTGCTGGCCAAGCAGACGCTACTCGACACCGCGAGCGGCCTGGCTCCGGAGCGGGTGCACCGGATGGAAGGCGAGCTCGGCCCCGAGCAAGGCGCCGAGCGCTACGAGCGCGAGCTGCGCGAGCACGCGCCGATCGAGGACGGCCTGCCGGTGCTCGACGTGATCGTGCTCGGGATCGGACCGGACGGTCACATCGCGTCGCTGTTTCCAGGGGCGAAGACGCTCGATGCACCGGCGCAGGAGCTGTGCCTCGGCGTGCACGATTCGCCGAAGCCGCCGCCGGAGCGGATCACGCTGACGCTGTCGGTGCTGCACGCCGCACGGCGCTGCGTCCTGCTGGCAACCGGCTCGGGCAAGGCCGACGCGGTCGACGCGATGCTCGCCGAGCCGAGCAAGCACGTGCCTGCGAGCCTGCTGCGGCGCGGACGCCTAAGCGTGATTGTCGACGACGCCGCCTCGCCGGAACCGCCGAAAGATCGGTGAGCTGCGGCGACAGGCGCGCAGTGCCGTGTCGAGTTCGTACAGTAAGTCGCGCGAAGCGATGGCTACCGACGCACTAAACAGCAGTCGCAGCTCGGCGGGGGTCGCACAGGCCCTGAACGGCCTCGAGCACGCGCGCCGGAACACGCTCGCGCTCGTCGCGCATCTCGACGACGAGCAGCTCGAGCGCGTTCACTCGGCGATCATGAGCCCGCTCGTCTGGGATCTCGGCCACATCGCCGCATACGAGGATCTGTGGCTGGCGCACCGGCTCGGCGAGCGCTCGCTGCTGCGACCGGAGCTGGCTGCGCTGTACGACGCCTTCGAGACGCCGCGCGCGGTCCGCGGCGACATCGAGACGCTCGGCCCCGAGGACGCGCGCGGCTACATGGACGTCGTTCGCGCGCGCTCGATCGAAACGCTCGCCGAGCGCGGCGTCGGCGACGGCGTGATCTGCGAGATGGTGATCCGCCACGAGCTGCAGCACGGCGAGACGATGCGCCAGACGCTCGCGATCGCGAACCTGCTGAACGACGCCGACGCGGCCGCGAGCGACGAGCCGCTGCAGCCGAGCAGCGAGCCGCCGTGGATCGAGGTCGCGGCGGGCCCGTTCGAGCTCGGCGCACCGCCCGACGGCTTCTCCTACGACAACGAGCGCCCGCGCCATCGCGCCGAGACGGCGGCGTTCGAGATCGCGCGCCGGCCGCTGAGCAACGGTGAGCTGCTGGGCTTCGCCGAGCAGGGCGGCTACGAGCGGCGCGAGCTGTGGTCGGCGCAAGGCTGGGCGTGGCTTCAGGAGCAGCCCGACCCCCATCACCGGTCGATCGCCGAAGGGCACCCCGACGCCGTCGCGTGCCATCTCAGCTGGTTCGAGGCCGACGCGTACGCGAAGGCGCACGATGCACGGCTGCCAAGCGAGGCCGAGTGGGAGAAGGCCGCGACGCTCAACGCCGACGAGCTCGACGGGCTCGGGCGCGCGTGGGAGTGGACGCGCAGCCGCTTCGACGGCTACCCGGGCTTCGTCGCATACCCCTACCGCGAGTACTCGGAGGTCTTCTTCGGCGAGGGGGACTACCGTGTGCTCAGAGGCGGCTCGTGGGCGACCGACAGGCGTGTCGCCGGCGTGCACTTCCGCAACTGGGACCTGCCCCAGCGCCGCCAGATCTTCGCCGGCGTGCGCTTGTCGCGGGCAAGCGGCTGACCCGCCTGAGGATCTGCGATAGCGTTCGGCTCCTCGGGAACTGCTGATGGCGTCGCGAACCCCACCGGAGCCCGTCCTCGAGACGGCCATCCGCATCGAGTCCCATCTCGGCGACGTCGACGAACGCTCGCTCGCGGACGACGTGCTCGACGGCCTGACGCGCCCGTTCAAGGAACTGCCGCCGAAGCACTTCTACGACGCGCGCGGCGCGGAGCTGTTCGACCGGATCTGCGAGCTGCCCGAGTACTACCCGACGCGCGCCGAGCGCGCGATCCTCGAGCAGAACTCGGACGAGCTCGCGGCGCTGACGCAGGCGGCCGAGCTCGTCGAGCTCGGCTCCGGCACGGCGAGCAAGACGCGCGTGCTGCTCAGCGCGCTGCACGAGGCCGGCACGCTGCGCCGCTACGTGCCGGTCGACGTGACCGAGAGCATGGTGCGCGAGTGCGCGGCCGAGCTGACGGTCGAGTACCCCGGCCTGCAGGTCCACGGCGTGATCGGCGACTTCGAACGTCACCTCGGCGAGATCCCGCCACCGGTCGGACCGCGCATCGTCGCCTTTCTCGGCGGCACGATCGGCAACTTCCAGCCCGGTAGCCGGCGACGCATCCTGCGCGAGATATCGCGGCTGCTCGGTCCGGAAGACCACCTGCTGATCGGCACGGATCTCGTCAAGGATCCAAGCGTGCTGCAAGCGGCCTACGACGACGCGCAGGGCGTCACGGCGGAGTTCAACCGCAACGTCTTGCGCGTGCTCAACCGCGAGCTCGACGCCGACTTCGAGCCTGAGAACTTCGATCACGTCGCGCTGTTCGATGCCGAGCACGAGTGGATCGAGATGCGCCTGCGCGCCAAACGCGAGCACACGACGCTCGTGCGCGGCCTCGACCTGCCGGTGCACTTCGACGCCGGCGAGGAGATCCGCACGGAGATCAGCGCGAAGTTCACGGCCGAGCGGATCGAAGGCGACCTGGCGACGGCCGGCCTCGAGCTCGTGCGCCTGTTCACCGATCCGGACGAGCTGTTCGCGCTGACGCTCTCGCGGCTCGCCGAGACGCGCTCCTGACGCCGGGGCTCAGCGCGATCGCTCAGCCGCGCGCGTCGTAGCCCCAGAGCGCGAGGAAGTCGCGGTCGAGGTACTCGCCGAGCGCGACGACCTCGTCTCGGTAGCGAGCGCGCAGCTCGCGCATGAACTGCTCGTCGGGCGCCTGCGGCGGCGCATAGGCGACGCGTCGGTAGAGACCCGAGAGCAGGCCGCGGCGGAGCTTCTTCGGCACGAGCGCGTTGAGCGCCCGTGAGAGCCCGCTCGCCTGCGCCGGGTTGAAGTCGGCGCGACGGACGGCGCGGATCAGCTCGTGCATCCGCACCGAGCGCACGGTGTTCAGCGGCTCAGTCTCGACCTGCCGAAGCGGGACCGTGTCATCGACCTCGAGGAAGCGCTGCACCTCGCGGACGGTCGCAGCGTTGTCGCGGCGGAAGTCCTCGTAGACGAGCACGAGCACCTGCTCGGCCGGAAAGGACGCATGCAGCCTGCGCAACTGATCGGCGTAGCGGACGTGCTCGGAGTAGAGCAGTTGCGGCGCAAGGAACCCTCCCCCGGCATTCGCGCGCCTAACCGGCTCGAGCTCGATCGCCTTGCGGAAGTCCTTCTCCTTCTCCTCGTGGCTCGCGACCATCTGCATGTGAAACGAGCGCAGGAAGGCGGCCGGCTCGCGCAGGATCACGATCATCCGCGCGTCCGGGTTCAGCTCGGCGATCCGCGCGGCGGCGCTCGGCGAGCGCAGGTACTGCGGCGAGGCCTCCCCCGCTCGCTGGTCCGGCCGCGCATCGGCGAACAGCTCCAGGTAGCGCTCGAGCCGCTGCGGCCGGTCGGGAGTTTCGCGATCGAGCGGCGGGCGCAGCTCGGGCGCGAAGTAGCGCGGCTCCTTGAACTCCGGCATGAAGATCTGCGGATGCTCGCCGAGCATCAAGTAGAGCGCCGTCGTGCCGCACTTCTGATGACCGGCGATGAAGAAGTCCGGCATCCGCCCGCGCGCTTGGGCGAGAATCGCACGGCCCTCCTCGCCGCTCGTCCAATCGCCCGCGGCTACGCCCATGGCGGTGGAGTCGCCCTCCCGCGGCTCGACCTGCGTCATGTCGCGCAGTCTAACGAGGCCAGATCGAGGCGCCTCGGGTAGAGTCGCGGCGATGCGGATCGCGGAAAGCTCAGCGCTCGTCGTCGGCGGCGCGTCAGGACTCGGCGAGGCGACTGCGCGCGCGCTGCACGAGCGCGGCGCGCTCGTGACGATCGCCGACGTCAACGCCGAGAAGGGCAACGCGTTGAGCGAGGAGCTCGGTCTGCGGTTCGTGCCGTGCGACGTGCGCGAGGAGGCCCAGGTCGAGGCCGCCGTCGCGCAAGCAGCCGCGGCCGATGGCGGGCTGCGTATCTCGGTGTGCTGCGCCGGGACGGGCTGGGCGCAGAAGGTCGCCGGCTCGACGGGCCCGCACCCGCTGCTGCCGTTCGAGACGATCATCCAGATCAACTTGATCGGCACGTTCAACGTGCTGCGCTTCGCCGCCGCGGCGATGATCGGTGTCGAGCCGCGCGAGGACGGCGAACGCGGCGTCTGCATCAACACGGCGTCGATCGCCGCATTCGACGGCCAGGTCGGCCAGGTCGCCTACTCGGCCTCGAAGGGCGGCGTCGTCGGGATGACGCTGCCGACCGCGCGCGACCTCTCGCAGTACGGCATCCGCGTCAACACGATCGCGCCGGGCCTGTTCGACACGCCGCTGCTCGCGGCGCTGCCCGAGGAAGCGCGCCAGGCGCTCGGCGCCGGCATCCCGTTCCCGCAACGCCTCGGCACGCCGCCCGAGTACGGACAGCTTGCCTGCCAGATCGTCGAGAACCGGATGCTCAACGGCGAGACGATCCGGCTCGACGGCGCGCTTCGGATGCCGCCGCGCTGAGCAGCCCGCGTGCGCCTCGCGCTTTCCGGGTAAGCACAGAGCGATGGCAAGCGACGAGCAGAGCGGCTACTCCGTTGTCGACCCGGACCAGGTCGAGAACCACTACGAGAGCTCAGACGTGCCGGGCGAGTTCCGCAGCCTGACGGAGGCGCTCGGCTGCGAGCAGCTCGCAGCGACGCTGATCCGCGTGCCGGCGCACTCCGACTTCGAGCAGGGCACTGGGCACTTCCACGAGGAGATCGAGGAGCTCTACCTCGTCACGCGCGGAACGCTGACGATGCGCTTCGGCGAGGAGATCGAGCAGGTCAGCGCGCCGGCGGCCGTGCGCGTCGCGCACGACACGCCGCGCTCGCACCGCAACGAGGGCGACGAGCCGGTCGAGATCTGGGCGATCTCGCGCAAGAGCGATCACGGCGACGCGACGAAGCTCGACGACTTCTGGGACGCCTCGCCGGAGGCTAAGCAGACACGCTGACCCGTCGTGCTGCCCGGCTAATCGCGCAGACAGGCCTGATCAGCCCTCCGTAGGGTCCGCTTCGATCGCTGCGACGGTTAGCGCCATGTAGTCGCCGGCCGCCTCGGCCGGGAACGCCCAGCCCGCGCCAGGTGCGCTCATCGGCAGGATCGTCCCGGTGTCGAGCTGCTCGGCGACCTCGGGGAACCTCATCGTCGAGACGAGCACGTAGCGGGCTTTGGCGCTCGAGACGTTGCGCAGCCGGTGCGCGCCCGAGGCGCCGGCGCGAAAGCCCACTACGGCGCCCTTCGAGACGCTGCGCAGGCCTTCGGGCGTACGCAGCTCGAGCTCGCCGTCGAGCACGATCAACATCTCCTCGTTGCCGTGGTGCAGGTGATACGGCGTAGCTTGGCCGCCGGGATCGAGCTCGAACACGGTGCAGCCGAGCTGCTCCGCGCCGGCCTTCGGTCCGAGCCTGCTCCCGCGCGCGGCACCGAGCTCGCGCTCCCACTCACGCTGGTCGAAGACGTTCGGATGCTCGGGCACGCGCAGATGATCGCAAAGGGCAAGGCGCCGGGTCTCACCGCACGCGGCGAGACCCGGTGGCGGAACCGTGCCTCTAGCTCAAGCGTTCGACGAGCATCGCCTGGCCCATGCCGCCGGCGGCGCACATCGACTCGATGCCGAACGTCTTGTCGAGCGTCTCGAGGTCGTTCAGCAGCGTCGTCATGATCCGCGCGCCGGTCATCCCGAACGGGTGACCGAGGGCGATCGCGCCACCGAACGGGTTGAGCTTGTCGTCGTCGATGCCGAGCTCTTCCTTGCACGGGACGATCTGCGCGGCGAACGCCTCGTTGATCTCGACGACGTCGATGTCGCTCATCGTCATGCCGGCGGCCTCGAGCAGTTTCTGGATCGCCGGGATCGGGCCGAGGCCCATGATCTCCGGGCGCAGGCCGGCGACGGCCGAGGCGACGATCCGCGCGCGCGGCTTCATCCCGAGCGCTTTGGCCTTCTCGTCGGACATGATCAGAAGCGCCGCGGCGCCGTCGTTCAGCGGACAGGCGTTGCCGGCCGTGACCGTGCCGCCCTCTTTGAAGACGGGCTGCAGCGCGCTGAGCTTCTCCATCGTCGTCCCCGCGCGCGGGCCGTCGTCCTTGGAGACGACCGTCTCGGGCACGTCGACCTCGTTGCCTTCCTTGTCGACGTCTTTGTGCGCCGGCACGGTGACGGGGACGATCTCCTTGTCGAAGTGCCCGCTCGCGACGGCCTCGACGGCGCGACCCTGGGAGATGACGGCCCATTCGTCCTGGGACTCGCGGCTGACGTTGCAGCGCTCGGCGACGTTCTCGGCGGTCATGCCCATCGGGATGTAGACGTCATACGCCGCGCCCTCGGAGCCGTCGACGGCGTGGTTGAACTCGAACGCGGCGCCGGGCACGGCGCGCGAGACGGCCTCGACGCCGGCGGCGATGTACGTGTCTCCCTCGCCGGTCTTGATCGCGTGGAAGGCCATCCGCGCGGTCTGCAGCGAGGAGGCGCAGAAGCGGTTGACGGTCGTCGCGGGCACGTGGTGGTCGATGCCCGAGAGCAGCCCGGCGACGCGGCCGACGTTGTTGCCCTGCTCGCCCTCGCAGAAGCCGCAGCCCATCATGATGTCGACGATCGTGCTCGGGTCGAGCTCGGGGTTGCGCGCGATCAGCTCGCGCAGTGGAATCGCGGCGAGGTCGTCCGCGCGGACGCTCTTCAGCGATCCCTTCCCCGCTCGTCCGATGGGGGTGCGAATGGCGTCGACGATCACTGCTTCAGGCATCTCAGGCGCTCTCCTTGGTCGTTGGCCCATCCCAGGCGTGGGCGCGCACGGCTAGCTTATGCGGTCGTAGCCCCACAGCGCGACGAGATCGCGGCCGAGGTACTCGCTCGCGGCTTGCACCTCGCCCTTGAAGCGGCGCCGCAGCTCGAGCGCCAATGCGTCATCGGCGGGTGCCTGCGGCTCGTATGTGGCGCGCCTGAACCTGGCCGCGATCGCCTCGCTGCGTAGGCCGCGCGGCGCGAGCTTGTCGTACGCACGCAGCAGCGGGCTGCCGGCCTTTGGGTTCAGACCGGCCAGCCGGACCGCGCGCCTGAGCTGGTGCAGGCGCATCGAGCGAACGGCGTTGAGCGGCTTCGTCTCGACCGTCTCGATCGGACCTGTCGCGTCGAGCGCGAGGAAGCTCAGCACCTGACGCACGGTCGCCTCGTTGTCGGCGCGAAAGTCGTCGTAGATCAGCACGAGCACCTGCTCGGGCGGGAACGCGTCGTAGATCCGCCGCAGCTGCTGGGCGTAGCGGACGTGGTCGGAGTAGAGCAGCGACTGCGGCGAGATCGAGCGCCGCGGCAGCTGCTTGCCTTCGCGGCGCTTCGGCTCGAGCGCGATCGCCCGTCCGAAGTCGCGCTCGGACTCGATGTGCGTCGCGACGAGCTGCAGGTGTAGCGAGCGCAGGAAGCTCGCCGGCTCGCGCAGGATCGCGACGATCCGCGCGTCGGGGCGCAGCGCGGCGATCTCGGCGGCGGCCGTCTCCGAGCGGATGTACTGCGGCGAGGCCTCGCCGGCGAGCTGCCCGGGCGCCGCGTCGGCGAACAGCGAGACGTACTGATCGAGCGTTTCGGGGCGCCCGTGGCGCGGCGGCCCGCCGTCGGTCAGCGAGCCGGGGCGCAGCTCGCGCGCGAAGAACCACGGCTCCTTGACCTCGCGCGGCATGAAGATCTGCGGGTGCTCGCTGAGCATCAGGTAGAGCGCCGTCGTGCCGCACTTCTGATGACCGACGATGAAGAAGTCCGGGACCCGCCCGGGCAAGGTCGCGCTGTCGGGCGCGATCGTCGCGCCCGCGCCCTCAGGCGAGCTTGGCTTGCTCGGCGCCGTCATCGCGCCTTGAGTCTAATCAGCTCTAAAGGTCAAGCCTGCTGACGCCGAGCTCGTCGAAGCCGACGTGGTGGGCGAGCTCGTGGCGCACCGTGCGCGTCACCTGGTCGCGCAAGAGCTCGGGGTCGTGGCCGAAGTCGCGACGCAGCGTGTCGCGGAAGACGACGATCCGGTCGTGCGTGTCGTCGCGCGTCGCGCCGTCGCCCTGGTAGAGGCCGTAAGCGCCCTGGCGGCGACCGCCGTCGGAGATCACGACGGCGACGTGGCGCAGCGCGTTGCGAAGCAGGTCGGGGAGGTCGTCGAGCGCGTCGCGCACGAGCTCCTCGAAGTCCTCGTCGTCGAGCGGGTCGAGCTCCATGAACTCGCTTTCATCGGGATCGACCGCGAGCCCGTCGCGGGCGAGCGCCTCGGAGTGACGGACGATCTCTTCGAACTCGCTCTCGGACTCGGGGTCGCGCCAGCCGGCGAGCCGCACGGCGACGAACGCGGCCGCGCCCATCAGCACGGCGGCGACGATCACGCCGAGCGCGATGTCCTCGAGCGCGTGCACGGCTCCGATCGAGCTGAAGCCCTGCCCTACGACGATCGTCACGAGGCCGAGCGAGAGCGCGATCAGCGCAGCGATGCCGACACGCCTGAGGTGGCCCGGAGCACTCGCTGGCGGCCGCGTCGATCGCATGCCTCGCCTATTTGAGCGTGCGGCCGATCACGAGCCGCTGGATCTCGTTCGTGCCCTCGTAGATCTGTGTGATCTTGGCGTCTCGCATCATCCGCTCCACTGGGTACTCCTTGACATAACCGTAGCCACCGAGCACCTGAACGGCGTCGACCGTCACTGCCATCGCCGTGTCCGAGCAGAAGACCTTCGCCATCGAGGAGTACTTCGCGGCCAGCGAATGGCGCTGATCGGCCATCGCGCAAGCCTTGTAGAGCAGCTCTCGCGCGGCGGCCGTCTGTGTTTCCATGTCGGCGAGCTTGAACTGGATCCCCTGGAACTCGTTGATCGCCTTGCCGAACTGGCGGCGCTCGCGGGCGTAGGCGACGGCGTAGTCGGTTGCGCCCTGCGCGATCCCGACCGCCTGCGCGGCGGCGCCGAGGCGCGTGCGCTCGAGCGTGCCGAGCGCGACCGACAGCCCGCGGCCGACCTCGCCGATCACGTTCTCCTGCGGCACGCGGACTTCGTCGAAGATCGGCTGCCCCGTCGGCGAGGCGCGAATCCCGAGCTTGTGCTCGAGCTTGCCGACGCTGAAGCCGGGCCGGTCGGCCTCGACGACGAACGCCGTCAAGCGCCGCGTCTCGCGATCGGAGACGGCGAAGGTGATGTAGAAGTCGGCGATCCCGAGGTTCGAGATCCAGTTCTTCGTCCCGTTGATGACCCACTCCTCGCCGTCCTGCACGGCCGTCGTGATCATCCCGGCCGGATCGGAGCCGGCCTCGGGCTCTGAGAGCGCGAATGCCGGCGACCACTCGCCGGTCGCGCACTTCGGCAGGAAGCGCTGCTTGAGCTCCTCGGAGCCGAACAGCTGGATCGGCAGCGTGCCGAGCTCCTGCACCATCAGGATCAGCGCGCACGCGGCGTCGACCTTCGCGATCTCCTCGACGGCCATGTTCAGCATCAGCGTGCCGGTGCCGGTGCCGCCGTACTCCGTCGGGAACGGCAGGCCGAGGATGTCCTGCTCGGCGAGCAGCTTGCGCACGTCCCACGGGTACTCGGCGCGCTCGTCGATCTCGGCCGAGCGCGGCGCAATCCGCTCGCGCGCGATCTGGCCGATCGTCGTGCAGAAGTCGAGGTGCTCCTGCGGGATCGTGTACACGTCGCTGACAGCCTCCATGCCCGCTGATCCTAGTGATCGCGCGCCACCGAGGGCGAAGCTCGCTGCTAGCTTGGATTCGTGGCCACCGCGAAGAACGCCGACATCGCGCTCGAGCCCGAGCGCGTCGCCGCATGGCTCGCCGAGGACCCGGCGCTGCAGGTCGTCGACGTGCGCGAGCGCTACGAGCGCGAAGCCGGACACATCGCGGGCACGCGCCACATCGAGCTGAACGCGCTCTCGGCCGAAGCGTCGAGCCTCGACCGCGAGCGCGCCGTCGTCTTCTACTGCCGCGTCGGCGCGCGCTCGACGATGGCCGCGCAGGCGTTGCGCGCGGCGGGGTTCGAGGCGTACTCGATGACAGGCGGGCTGCTGCGCTGGGCGCAGGAGGAGCGGCCGCTCGCGCCCGACGGCGGCCACGTCGCCGACCACTAGCCGGTCGGCCGCGCCGGCTCGCAGGGCACGGCGCCGGCCCGGCCAAAGCCACCAGAAGTACGCTTGTGCGCAGCGACGCAAACGAGCGACAGGAGACTCTCATGGCGGCTTCGACTGACTATCCGGGCGTAACCGAGGGCGAGGGCTATGCGGTCGGCAGCCTCGACGACCTCGGCGACGGGCCGGGCTTTCGCAAGATCCGCAAGGGGCTCGGCGTGACGGCGTTCGGCGTCAACGCGATCGTCCTTCCGCCCGGGATCGAAACGGGCTTCCACTACCACGACAAGCAGGAGGAGCTGTACTTCGTCCACCGCGGCGCGGTCGAGATCGAGTTCGGCGACGGCTCCGTGCACGCGCTCGCGGCCGGCGGCATGGCGCGCGTCGATGCGGCGACGGTGCGCAAGCTGCGCAACCCCGGCGACGTCGACGCGGTCTACGTCTGCGCCGGCGGCGCCGACGGGTATGTCGGGCGTGACGGGCGCGTGCGCGAGGGTGAGGAGGAGCGCGTCAAAGCGATGCACGACCTCTCCAGCGAGCAGCCGAAGTAACACGGCGGCGACGCGAGGCGGCATGAGCGAGGACGAGCCCGCAGCAGCGAGGAGCCTGCGCGTAAACGACCGCGTGACGATCCCGTTGGCCGAGGTGACGCTGCGCGCGAGCCGCTCCTCGGGGCCGGGCGGGCAGCATGCGAACGTGACGGCCTCGCGCGTGGAAGCGAGCTTCGACGTGCTCGCCTCGCAAGCGCTCAGCGAGACCCAGCGCCGGCGGGTGCTCGCGCGCGTCGGCCCGCGGCTGGTCGCGATCGCCCAGGACGAGCGCTCGCAGGCGCGCAACCGCGAGCTCGCGCTGACGCGCCTCTCAGAGCGCCTCGCGCAGGCGCTGCTGGTGCCGAAGAGCCGCCGCGCGACGCGCCCGACGGCGGCCTCGCGCGAGCGTCGCCTGGCGCAGAAGCGCCGCGACACGCAGCGCAAGCGCGAGCGTCGCCGCCCGGAGGACGATCACTAGCTCGCCGGCGCAGCGCGCCGCGCTGCGCTGCGCTGCGCTAGTTGAGCAGCTCCTTGACGTAGCGCTGATGCAGCCGCCCGAGCGACGTTTTCTCGGGGTGGAAGTGGATCGCGTTCCACAGCTGTCCGGACGCGGGCGCCCAGGCGATGATCAGGTACGCGCCGAGCACGAGCGCCGTCGTGCGCAGCCGCCGCGAGCTCGACAGCGCGGCCATCGGCAGCACCCAGAGCACGTACCACGGCAGCACCCAGCTGAGCGTGACGAGCAGCGCGACGCTCGCCCATCCGGATGCGGTGATCGCCGAGCGGCGCCGCCAAGCCTGCACGCAGCACAGCGCGACGGCGACGATCAGCGTGGCGCTGAGCAGCGTGTGCAGCCAGTCGGTCTCGCCGCCCTGTCCGAGCGCGAGCCCGATCAGGTTCGGAACGCTGACGCTCGTCACGAGCTTGCTCTGCGTGCTCAGGTCGGGGAAGTGCAGGCCGAACGCGATCAGGCTCGCGGCGGCGATCGCGGCGCTGGTCACGGCCATCCCGAGCAGCACCTGCGCAAGGCGTCGCGGCATCCGCAGGAGCGCGGCGAGCAGGACAGGGATCAGCACGGCGCCGGATGCCTTGACGGCGACGGCGGCGACGAACGCGGCGCCGGCGCCGATCTCGGGCCACGACAGCGGCAGCAGCCATTCGCGCAGCCGCGTGCGCAGCGGGACCTCCGCGACGGCGGCGCGGGCGGCGGCGAGCGAGGCGGGCAGCACGGGTGGCGGCGCGGGCGCGAACGGCCCGTCGACGCGGTCGACGCCATCCTCGCCGAGCGCCTCGTGATCTCGCCGGCGGGCGAGCAGCAGCAGGTAGAAGCCGAGCACGACGAGGAAGACCATCAGGAAGTCGTTGTGGTCGCCGCCGAGCCCCCAGACGAGCACGATCGGGTTGAGCCCGACGAGCACGATCGCTTTGACGGGGTCGCGCCCGAGCAGCCGCGCGCATTTCCAGACGAGCCAGATCGTCGCGAGGCTGGCGAGCGCTAGGCAGCCCTTGAGCACCCAGAAGGAGGCGGCGACGCCGAGCGGTACGACGACGAACGTGAAGATCGTGAACAGCGGGCCGTACGGGCTGAGCAACTGGTGCCAGTTGCTGAGGTCGTAGCTCGGGTCGCTGTGCGGCTCGAGGATCGGGATCGTCGTGTACGGATTGAGGCTGTGAACGGCCTCCATGCGCCCGTAGTTGACGTAGTTGAAGATGTCCGTCAGCGCGAGTGGCGGCGAGAGGAAGAAGATCGCGTGCACGGCGATGACCGTCGCGATCGCCCAGCGCGAGCGCAGGCGCGGCACGTAGGCGAGGCCGAGCGCGTAACTGACGTACATCGCGACGATCGCGCCGGAGAAGAGGTACTTCAGCTTGACGCTGTTGCGCGTCAGACCCGGCACGAGGCCGCCGAGCGGACCGGTCATCCAGTGCGGGAAGAAGCCGGCGTGCGACGTCGCCGAGAGGATGCTCGGGCGGTTCGCGGCGACGATCACGACGAGCAGGCTGCACAGCACGATCACGGCGAGGCAGACGGCGCCGAGCCACTCGTGCTCGCCGGCGCGCGTCAGCGGGCGGGCGCGCCCGCGCAGAAGCCGGCGCTTGACCGTAGGACTTTCGGCCGGCGCGTCGCGCAGGGGAAGTGTGCTCGCGTCGCTGGACATGCGGAGGGCCCGCCGAAGCGAGCCCTCAGAAGGTTAGACCGATGTGGCTGCGGCCAGAGCCGCAGCCAATTCAGCGGCGGCGCTTAGAGCGTCGAGACGTTGACGGCCTTCGGACCCTTGTCGCCCTGCTCGGGGTCGTATGAGACCTTCGAGCCCTCCTGCAACGAACGGTAACCCTCGCCGTTGATGCCGGTGTGATGAACGAACAGGTCCTTGTCGCCGTCGTCGGGGGTGATGAAACCGAACCCCTTGTCGTCGCTGAACCACTTCACTGTGCCAGTAGGCATGTGGGTACTCCTCCACGGTATGTGCGTGCTGCACGCGGAGGATGCTTCTTGAAGCTTCGACCTGCGAGCGCTTGCACTACTTTCGCCGGTCTCTGTGCCGGCCAGACAGGACGACCGTAGCAGGTCCCCCCGCGCCCGTGTTGTTGAATTATTAAGATCGGATGGTCGGTTTATTTCCTGCACAGGGCGCTGTTTTTCAGGCCACGAGCCGCTGCGGCTAGGGTGCAGCCGATGAGCGCGCGCGAGGATGCGAGCGAGCAGCCGCCGAAGCCGGCCGGCGAGGCGGCGGCGTTCACGCGCCTGCTTCCCGCCGGCGAGGCGGCCGACGCGTCGCAGATCGTCGACGGCTTCGAGCTCGGCGAGCAGGCGCAGACGGTCGCAGACCGCCCTTACCTGATCCTCAACATGGTGAGCACGCTCGACGGGCGCGCTTCGCTCGGCGGCCGATCGGGCCCGATCGGCAACCGCGCCGACCGCGAGCTGTTCCACGCCCTGCGCGCGGGCGTCGACGCGGTTATGGCCGGCGCCGGCACGGTGCGCGTCGAGCGCTACGGGCGGATCATCCCGAACGCCGCGACGCGCGAGCGCCGCCGCGAGCGCGGCCTCAGCGAGGAGCCGCTCGCGTGCATCGTCTCGGCGCGGCTGTCGCTGCCCGATGACATGCCGCTGCTCAACGAGCCGGCGGCACGCGTGGTGATCGTCACCCCCTCGGCGGCGAGCCTGACGGGGACGAGCGCGCAGATCGAGTACGTGCGCGCCGGCAGCGACGGGCGGCTCGACCTGCGCCTGGCGATGCGCGAGCTGAGCGAGCGCTTCGGCGTGCGCACGCTGCTGTGCGAGGGCGGCCCGCATCTGAACGCGGAGCTGCTGCAGGCCGGCCTCGTCGACGAGCTGTTCCTCTCGCTCGCGCCGAAGCTGACCGGCGGCGAAGACGTCACCGGCGAGGCGCTGCGGATCGTCGCGGGCGCCACTTTCGAGCAGCCGCTCGAGCTCGAGCTGCTCGGCGCGCTCGAGAACGAGTCGCACCTGTTCTTGCGCTACGGCGTGCGCCGCTCCGCTTAGCGCTCAGTTGGGCGAGCGCGTTTGCTCGCCCTCGCGCGTCTTGCCGTCCGCGGGCGCCTTACCGTCCGTGGACGCCTTGCGATCCGCGGGCGCCTTGCGATCGGGAGGCCGCGGGCCGTCCGAGCGCGGCTGAGCGGGTGTGGGCGAGCCGTCAGCCTCGCGCGTCTGCGCACCCGCACGCGTCTCACGCGAGACGATCGCGAGCAGTTCGCTTGCAAGCTGACGCCCTTCGCTCGCGGCTCGCGGCGTCGCGGCGATGCGCACGACGACCTCCTCGCCGTCGAGCTCCTCGAGCGTGATTCGCGCCGGATCGCGCAGCGGCGTCTGCAGCTGGCGCTCGAGCAGCACCTGCAGGTCGGCAGGCGTCATCCCGGGACGCAGCCGCGCGCGCAGGTTGACGGCCTCGGGCTCGCGCAGCGGGATCACGGCGCTGTTCAGCACGACGCTGTTCGGCACCATGATCGCGTCTTCGCCTTTGGCGAACGTCGTGTAGAGCAAGCCGAGCGAGCTGACCGTGCCCTCGAGCTGGCCCGCGAGCGGGCCACCCTGCAGGCGTACCCTGTCGCCGACGCGAAACGGTCGCGCGCTGAGCAGCACCGTGCCGGCGATCACGTTGCCGAGCGTCTGCTGCGCGGCGAGGCCGAAGATCACTGCCGTGAACGCGCCGCCGAGCGCGAGCGTGCGCGTCTGGATGCCGGCGACGCGCAGCGCGACGAGCAGCGCGAGGATGATCGTCAGCAGGCGGATCAGGAAGCCGACCGTTCCGGCCGTCGCCGGGTCGAGGCGGCGGAACAGCGGCGGGCCGAGACCGCGGCCGATGTCGCGCGCGATCGCCCAGCCGAGGATCACGAGCGCGATGACGGTGACGACCGTGATCGGCGTTTCGAGCGCCGGTTCGAGGTATCTGTGCGCCGGATGCGCGACGCCGTGCGAGTCGCGGTAGAAGTGCACCTCGCGGCCGAACAGCGCGGCGCGGTGGTCGTAGAGCAGCACGATGCCGACGAACAGCGGCACGAGCACGAGCGCCTCGAGCCGCGCGCGCTTGACCACGCGCGGGCTTATCTGGCGCAGCAGACCGACTTCGCGCCAAGCCTGGCTGCGCGTCTCGAACATCTTCGGCGGCGTGCGTGGTACGGGCATCAGTCAATGATGAGGTACCACGTAAAGGAAGGCTGAATCGTCCTTCCCAGTGCGGCCGCGAACGGTCTAGGCGATCGTGTAGACGAGCATGAACAGCCCGAACAGCACGCAGTAGACGCCGAACGGCGCGAGCGTGCGCGTCTTGAAGTATTTGACGAGGAACGCGACCGTGAAGACGGCCGTGACAGCGGCGACGGCCATCGCGACGAGCGCCTGCCCGCGGATCCCGTCGCCTAGGTGGCCGAGCAGATCGGGAAGCTTGAAGATGCCGGCCGCGAGGATGATCGGCGTCGCCAAGAGGAACGCGAAGCGCGCCGAATCGGAGTGATCGAGACCGCGCGCTACGCCGGTGCCCATCGTCACGCCATCGCGGCTGATGCCGGCGACGAGCGCGGTCGACTGCGCGAAGCCGACGACGAGCGCCTCGCGGTACTCGAGCGTCTCGAGCACGCGCGCGCCGTCGGGCTTCGCACCCTCGCGGATCGCCAGTTCGCGCACCTCGCCGCGTTTGCGAACACGCTCGAAGACGAACAGCAAGAGGCCGTTGACGATCAGGAAGATCGCCGCGACCTCGGGCTTCGCCGTGAGCGTTCGCAGCTGTTTCTCCAGGATCAGCCCGATCACGCCGGCGGGGAGGCTCGCGACGACGATCAGCCACGCGAGGCGCTCGTTCGCGGTCTCGGCGCGGCGCTTGCCGAGCGAGCTGAAGAACGCGCCGATGATTTCGACCCAGTCGCGGCGGTAGTAGATCAGCAGGCCGATCGCGCTGCCGACGTGGAGCATCACGACGAACGCGAGCCAGAAGGACTCCTTCTGCGACTGCGCATGGACGAGATCGTTCCACCCGAACAGCGTCGGGAACAGGACCGTGTGCCCCAGGCTGGAGATCGGAAACAACTCGGTGACGCCCTGGAGGATGCCGAGGACGATCGCTTGGAAGTAGCTGATCGCCGCGGCGAGCGGCGCGACGAGGACGGCTGGCATCGACGGCAGAGCTTAGAGGCTGCGCTGGCCCGAGGGGCCGTGAGAATCTTCACACCGACTTCACACGATCGTTTCGTCATCGTCACAAAAGACGGCCCTTTGCAGGGGAATCTGGCTGCTATGAATGGCCAGGGAGGGACTTTGCGGAGCATTGAGCAGGTCTGCCGCGCCGACCTGCACTGCCACTCGACGGCCTCGCAGGAGTCGAAGCTCGGCGTGCAGCGAGCAGCGGGGTTGCCCGAGTGCGCGACGCCGCCGCAGGAGGTCTACGAGCTCGCGAAGCGGCGCGGCATGGACCTGGTGACGATCACCGACCATGACACGATCGCCGGCGTGCTGGAGATCGCCGACCGCCCCGACGTGTTCATCTCCGAGGAGCTGACCGCGAGCTTCCGCGGCGAGGCGCAGGCGGTGCACGTGCTCTGCTTCGGGATCACGCCGGACGACCACGACTGGCTGCAAGCGCACCGCGACGATGTCGAGCTCTGCGCGGGGTACATGTACGAGCGCGAGATCGCGTGCGCGCTCGCACACCCCTACTACCACGTCGGCGCGCCGCTGACCGCACGCCACCGCCGCCGCCTCGCGCAGCTGTTCGACGTCTGGGAGGTGCGCAACGGCGCTCGCGCGCGCGAGCTCAACCGTCCCGCGGCGACGTATGTGGCAACGCTCGACGGCGCCGGGATCGGCGGCTCGGACGATCACGCAGGAGTCGACATCGGACGCACGTGGACGCAGACGCCAGCCGCGAGCACGCCCGAGCAGTTCCTCGCGCACCTGCGCGCCGGGCGCGTCGGCGCCGGCGGCGCGCAGGGCAGTGCGGCGAAGTGGGCGCACGCCGCGATCGCGCTCGCCGCGCGAGCGCTCGGGCGCGGCGGCCACGACACGCCGCCGCCCGCGCAGCCCGGCCCGGCGACCGTGTTGCGGATGGCCCAACGCCTGCTCAGCGAGGGCGACGCGCGCCGCGGCGAGCTCGACAGCGGCGGCGCGGTATCGCCGCACGACGCGCGCTGCCTGCTGCACGCGTGGCTCGGCGCGGTCGAGCTCGACCACCTCGACGAGGCCGGCCTGATCGCGTACATGCAGGCCGATGACTTCAGCCACGCCGACCTCTACCGCCGCGCCTGTCGCGCGCACGAGCGCAAGCTGCGCGTCGCGATCGAGCACGCGCTCGCGGCGGCGCGCGGAGAGCGCGAGGTCGCGAGCGCCGCGATGGACCTGTTCGAGAGCTGCACCGCGGCGATCCCCTACGCGCCGGCGACGGCGTTCCTCGCCAACGAGCGGGCGAAGCTCGACACGCGACGAGAGGACGGCGAGACGCCGCGCGTCGCGATCCTCGCCGACGGGATCGGCTCGACGCACGGCGTCACGCGCGCCGTAGAGGAGATCCGCGCGCGCGGCGTGCGCGGCTTCGAGATCGAGGTGCTCGGCACCGACCCCGACGTCGATCGTCGCCTCTCGGCCGTCGCCGAGTTCGAGGTGCCCTACTACCCCGGCCTGCAGATCGGCGTGCCGAGCCTCTCGGCCGCCGTGCAGACGCTCGCCGAGGGCAGCTTCGACCTGATCCACGTCTGCTCGCCAGGGCCCGTCGGCATCGTCGGCGCGCTCGTCAGCCGCGGCCTCGGCGTACCGCTGCTCGGCAGCTACCACACCGAGCTGACCGCCTACGCCGGGCTGCGCTCCGGCGAGCGCCGCGTCGCCGACGCGATGGCGCTCGGCGTCAGCGCCTTCTACGGCGCTTGCGACCTCGTGCTCTCCCCCAGCCCGGCATCCGATCAGACGCTCGCCGAGATCGGCGTCGCGGCGGAGAAGGTCGCGCGCTGGGACCGCGGCGTCGACACCGACCGCTTCGACCCGGCGCTGCGCGAGCGCGAGCGCGAGCGCTCGCCGGAGCGGATCGACGTGCTCTACGCCGGACGCGTGACGCGCGAGAAGGGAGCCGATCTGCTCGCCGAGTCGTTCCTGCGCGCGCGCGAGCGCGACCCGCGCCTGCGCCTCGTGCTCGTCGGCGGCGGGCCGGAGGAGCAGCGCTTGCGCGAGCGCGTCGGCGAGCACGCCGAGTTCCGCGGCTGGCTTGACGGCCTCGACCTCGCGCGCGCCTACGCCGAAGCCGACATCTTCCTGTTCCCGAGCCGCACCGACACGTTCGGGCAAGTGGTGCTCGAGGCGCAGGCCAGCGGCGTGCCCGTCGTCGCCGTCGCCGAGGGCGGTCCGCTGTCGCTGATCGACCACCGCTCGAGCGGGCTCTTGTGCGCGGCCGACGCGCGTGTGCTCGCCGACGCGCTCGTCGAGCTGGCCGCCTCGCCGGGGCTGCGCGAGCAGCTCGCGAAGGGAGGCCTCGCCGCCGTCCAGGAGCGCACTTGGGAGCGCGCGCTTCAGCGCCTCGGCGACGGCTACCGGACGCTGTTGACGGCGAACGACCCATCGCGGGTGGCGCGTGCCGCATAGCTCGAAGCCGGCGCGGACGATCGCCGTCGCGCTGCACGACATCGAGCCGGCGACGTTCGAGCGCTGCGCGCTGATCCGCGACTGGCTGAGCGATCACGGCGTCGACCGCGTCACGCTGCTCGTGATCCCGGCGCGCGACCTGCACCCGCTCGGCGAGCGCTCACCGCAGATGACGAGCTGGCTCGCCGAGCGCCGCGACGCCGGCGACTCGATCGCCCAGCACGGCTTCCAGCACGAGCGCACGCGACGCCAAGCGCTCTCGCCGCAAGCGCTGCTGCGCTCGCCGACGCGCCGCGCGGGCGAGTTCGTCGGCCTCGACATCGACGAGACGCAACGTGCCGTCAACGCCGGCTGGCGCGTGCTGAAGCTCGCCGGGATCGAGCCGGACGGCTTCGTCGCGCCGGCCTACGCCTACACGCCCGCGTTGCGCAGCGTGCTGCCGCGGCGCTTTCGCTGGTGGGCCGGGCTGCTCGGCGTGCACCGCCGCGCGCACGCCGCCGAGCAGGAGCGCGGCAGGCTGCTCGCGCCGGCTTGGGGCATGGGCACCGACAGCTGGCTCGAGCGCGCCTTCTCGCCGGCGCTCGTGCGCGCCGGCGGGCTGCTGTGCGGCAGCACGCTGCGGCTCGACCTGCACCCGGCCGACCTGCAGCACCCGCGCCACATGATCGCGCTCGACCGCGTGCTCGCGCGCGCTGCGAGCCGGCGCAAAGCGATCACCTACGACGAGCTCGCAACCGCTGTCGCCTGAGCGTCGGCCGCGGAGCTTGGAGCCTCCGGCCGCGGGAGCTTGGAGCCCTCGGGTCGCGAAGCTTGGGTACACGCGCGCGCGGGCGCGACGCCTACTTGCCGCTTTGCGGCTTTGCCAGGAACAGCGACGGTTCGAGCGAGCCGACGTGTGCAGCGGCCGCATAGCCGAGGTGCTTGACGCCGAAGAAGTCCTCGAACGTGCGCAGCAGCGAGAAGTGGTTGAACGATTCCTGGTTGATCGCGCCGCCCTTGACGAACGGGGAGAGCAGCAGCGCGCCGACCTGGCCGCCGCCTTCGGGCGGCAGCGAAGCGGCTGAGCCCGCCGGGGCCGGGAGGTTGGCGAAGCGCGGCTGCCCGCAGCACGAGCTCGAGTCGGCGTATTCGCCGCTCGACGGCGCCTCGTCGGTCGTGATCACGAGCAGCCCACCGTGCTTGTACGCCTTCGAGGCGAGAATCTTCGGCACGATCTGCGCGAGCAGCCCGTTGGCTGCCGCGACCCCGCCCGCGCCCCCGCCCGGGCACGGGCCGGGGCTCGCGTCGTGGCAGCGGTCCGGGACGATGTAGGAGAAGCTCGGCGTTCGCTTGGCGCTCGACAGGTCGCCGTCGAGGCTCGCGAGGCCGACGTCGTCGAGCGCGCACGACGGCGAGTCGCTCAGCGCGTGGAAGTAGACGAACGGGTTGCGGAACGTCGCGTACGCCTGTGCCGCCGTGGCTTCGCCGCTCGGGTCGGGCTGGCCGATCGCCGGGTGCGCGCAGGCCGGCGCGGCGACGCCTGGTTCGTCGATCCCCTGCACGTACGCGCGCGCCGTCAAGTGCTTCGCGCTCAGCTGCCCAGGGAGCGTTTCGGCGCTTGCCGGGTAGACACAGCCTTCGCCGCTGAGCTGGCCTTCGCCGGGGGGGCTCGCCGGTGCGAGATCGCTGTAAACGGGGCAGTTCGCCGCGGTCGCCGGCGTCGGGCCCTGGCCGCTCAGCAGCGCGATCTCGTTGGCGAGCTGCTGATGCGCGACGCCGTAGTAGCGCACGAGCAGCTCGCCGCGATGCTCGAGCGTGTGCGAGAGGTACGGCGCCGTCGAGGCCGGCCCGAAGACCGACGCGTACGGCTCGTCCGAGAGCATGATCACGAACACGTGCTTGATCGCCGGCAGCTTCGTCGCCGGTGCGTTCGCCGCCGGAGCGCTCGGCTTGCCGCTGTTTTCGCCGCTCGGCGCTTCGGTCTTCGCCGCAGCCGGCGGCGTCGGCGTCGGCGAGCTCGCCGTTTCCGGCACGCTCGCGGCTTCGGGTGTCGGTTCGGCCGTCGCTTCGGGCGGTTCTGCCGCCGGCGAGGCTTCGGGCGTCGTCGCCGCGGCGTTGCTCGCGGCCGGCAAGAGCAGCTTGATTCGCGGGCGCGCCGAGGCCGCGAGGCTGTCTTCGACGCGCGAGCTCGCGACGTTGCCGAGCAGCACGCCGAAGCCGAGGAACGCGAGCACGAGCAGCGCCGACACGCGCCGCGACGGCGGCGTCAGCTCACCGACCCGCGCGAGCGCCGGCGTCAGCCGCGGGATGCGGCGGCGATGCGATCCGGTTGGCGGCGCGAGCCGCGGCGGCGCCGGCTGCTCGCGCTCGCTCGAGCCTGCGGCCGAAGCGTCACCGACGCGACCGAGCAGCGCGAGCAGCTGCGGGCTGCGCGGAGCGCTGCGCTCGCCGCAGGCGAGGCAGTAGCGCTGTCCGCGCGCAAGCGGCGCCGAGCAGTCCTCGCACGCACCCGCTCGCCCGTCCGCGTCCGCCAAGTCGATCCTCAGCCTTCGGCCGCGAGCGAAGCGCCGCTCGGCATCCGCTCCATCAGCGTCGTGCCGCACTGCCAGCAGAACGCCGCGCCGCGACTGTGCGGCGCGCCGCACCCCGGGCAGCTACCGGCGCTCGCGCTCTCCTCGAGGCGCAGCAGCCGCTCGAGCTCGGCGAGCTCCGCGTCGCGCTCCTGCAGCAGCGCCGCGCGGCGAACGAGCACGTCGAGGCGGAAGTGGTCGCGGATCGCCATCTCGTAAGCGAGTCCGCCGAGGTCCCAGTGCAGCTCCGTGACCTGCTCGGCGAGCGCGTCGCGGCGGCGGCGAAGTTCGCTTTGCTCCGGCGTGGGCGCCGGCGACGACGGTGGCGTCCCTGGCGCAAGCGCCGCAGAGGCCGGCGGCACGATCGGCGCAGCGGCGGCGCTCGCCGTGCGCGGACGCTTGGTCCTGCCGATCGAATCGCCGAGCATGCTCATCGCTCAGCCCGTCGAGACGACGTTCGGCAAGTTCTTCGATTCTTCCTCATAGCTCTTGCCTTTGTGCTTGTGCAGGTTTTCGATCACGCTCGGCGGCGCCGGGTTGCTCTCGCTCGAGCCGACGCCCGATTTGGCCGCGGGCGTCGTCGGCGTCGAGCCCGATGGGGACTTCGCCGCGCCCGTCGAGACTTGGATCACCGAAGCCGACGGGAAGCTCTTCTTCAAGCCCTTCGCCGCCTTGCTCGCTTCGGCCCGCTTCGAGTAGACGCCCGAGTAGACGATGTAGCTGCCCGCCGGAAGGCTCGTGAATTCTTCGGACTTCAGCGCGCCGACCGACTTCGCGCCCTTGGCCGTCGCCGCGCTCTTCGCCGCTTCGACGGCGCTCATCTGCGTGCCGCTGCTCGGCAGCGTCTGCAGCTGGACCGTATAGCCGCTCTTGCCCGCCGGCCAGTCGCTCGTGAACGCTGCTTCGGCCGTCGACGGCGAGGCCGCCGAAGCCGGAGCCGTCGCGACGTTGATCACCGGCGAGACCGGCGTGCTCGGCTTCGAGGCGCTCGAGCGGCCGATCAGCACGCCGACGCCCATCGCGAGCAGCAGCACGCCGACGCCGGCGATGACCGTCATCGCGTTGCCGCGGCGCTCGCCTTCGCCCGGCGCGCCGGGCACTCCCGGTGGTGCGAAGCCGGGCGGCACGAGCGAAGCGCTCGAGCCCGCAGCGGCGGCCTGCGACGGGGGCCCGCCGAGCAGCACGCTGCTCGGCGGTGCAGTCCGCTCGCCGCAGTGCAAGCAGTAGCGCTGATCCTCGGCCAGCGGCGAGCCACAGCTCGCGCACGAGGAGCTCGTGGCTGCTATCTGCGGTGTGCTGGCGATCGATTCGGTCGACACGTGGCTAGCTCGCGTTGCGCTCCGGCGCCCAGCCCGAGCGGGCGCACCGATGGGAGCTTTGCTGCTGCGCCCATGCTCGACGCAGACGGCCGCTGCGGCGTAACGATTTGGTGAAAGCCCCGTTATCGCGGGGCAGCGGCGCATCGAACCGTGCGTGTGCGTGTTCAATGAACACCGTGCGAGGTAGAGTCACACCTGCGCCGATGCCGGCACCAGAGGGAGGGATTCGCAAAATGAGCTCACGGAAGACACGGCACCGCCTCGCCCCTGCCGTCGCGCTCGCGGCCGCGGCCGCGCTCGCGCTCGCCCCCGCAAGCGGCGCCGTTCGGGCGGTCAAAGTCGGCCTGCCGAGCGTCGCGACGGGCGGCGTCAGCCATGTGCAGGCCACCTCCGCGACGCTGCTCGGTGCGGTCAACCCGCGCGGCGCGGCGACGAGCTACTACTTCCAATACGGCCCGACGACGGCCTACGGCAAACAGACGACGCCCGCGAGCCTGCCGGCCGGCACCACGAGGGTCAAGGTCGGCCAGGCCGCGACGGGCCTGCTGCCCGGCTACCACTACCGGCTCGTCGCGAGCAACAGCGCCGGCCTGAAGCCCGGCAAGGACCGCACGTTCGCGCTGACGAAGGCCAAAAAAGCGAAGTTCACGCTGACCAAGCCGACGACCGCGACCGTCTACGGCGGCGCGCTGAACTTGAACGGCGTGCTCAGCGGCGCCGGCAACGCCGGGCGCAAAATCGTCCTGCAGGAAAGCCCGTTCCCGTTCCTCGCGCCGTTCGCGACGACCGGTATCCCGATCGTGACGAGCCCGACCGGCGCCTTCAGCTTCCACGTCGCGCGACTGCTGACGAGCACGCAGTACCGCGTGAGCACGCTCGACCCGCGCCCGCTGTACAGCTCGCTCGTGACTGTCGACGCGGCGCTGCGCGTGACGCTGAAAGTCCGCACTTCGAGCCACAAAGGGCTCGTGCGCCTGTACGGCACCGTCACCCCGGCGAGCATCGGCGCGCGTGTGACGTTCCAGCTGCGCAAGGCCGTGCGGCCGGGCAACAACGAAAAGAACTCCGAACGGACGAGCAAGTTCGCGACGCAGTTCAGCACGAAGACCAAGCGCGCGACGAAGACGCTCTCGCGCTTCAGCGCGATCGTGACGGTGCAGAAGGGCGGCACCTACCGCGCCGAGGTCACGCCCGCGAAGAAGGGCGCTTTCGCGGCCGGTGACAGCGCGACGGTGCTGTTGCACTCCGCGCCGGCTTCCTCGAAACGCTGAGACGCGGCGCTAGCTGCTGAGCAGCCCGCGCGCGGCGAGCAGCTCGAAGACGCGCTCGGCGCCGCGTTCGACCGTTTCGTCGAGCGTGCCGAGCACGAGGTCGGGGTCCGACGGCGCCTCATATGGCGCGCCGACGCCCGTCAAGCCCGTCAGCTCGCCGGCGCGCGCTCGCGCGTACAGGCCCTTCGGGTCGCGCTGCTCGCACAGCTCGAGCGGCGCGTTGACGAAGATCTCGAGGAACTCGAGCTCGTCCGCCGCGTGCAGCGCGGCGGCCGCCTCGCGGTCGGCTCGGTACGGGCTGACGAGGCTGACGAGCGCGATCGTGCCCGACTCGGCCAGCAGCCGCGCGACGTGCGCCGTGCGCCTGACGTTCTCGCGCCGCGCCGTCTCGTCGAAGCCGAGGTCGCCGTTGAGGCCGTGGCGAAGGTTGTCGCCGTCGAGCAGGAACGCCGGCTGGCCGGCGGCGATCAGCCGCTCCTCGACGGCCGCCGCCATCGTCGACTTGCCGGCGCCCGGCAGCCCCGTGAACCACAGCGTCGCGCCCGGGTGCCCGAGCGAGCTCCAGCGCCGCTCGCGCGTCACGCGCGTGCCCTGCCAGCGGACGTTCGGGCTGCGCTCGCTCTTGCTCTCGGGCAGGTCCTCGACCTCCGTGTCGAGGATCACGCCGGCGGCGACCGTTTCGTTCGTCGCCTCGTCGATCACGATCAGGCTGCCCGTCGTGCGGTTGCGCCGGTAGGAGTCGAACACGAGCGGCGCGCTCAGCTGAAGGCGCACGCGTCCGAGATCGTTCAGCTCGAGCGTCTGCGCGCTCTCGTCGCGGTGCAGCGTCTCGACGTCGATCCGGTAGCGGACGTCGAGGCCGCCGACCATCGCCGTGCGCGTCGTGTGCTTGACGAGGTAGCGGCGGCCCCGCTCGAGCGGGCGCTCCGACATCCAGCACAAGAGCGCCTCGAAGCGGTTCGCGACCGTCGGCTGGTTCTGCGTGCGCACGATCGTCGAGCCGCGCCCGACGTCGATGTCGTCGGCGAGGCGAAGCGCGACCGACATCGGCGGGAACGCCTCCTCGACCGGCCCGTCGAACGTGTCGATCGAGGCGATCGAGCTGCGCTGCCCGCTCGGCAGCACGACGACCTCGTCGCCCGGGCGCATCACGCCGCCAGCGACCTGGCCGGCGTACGCGCGGTAGTCCGCGACGCTCGACGCGGGCGGTCGGATCACCCACTGCACCGGGAAGCGCACGTCGATCAGGTTGCGATCCGATGCGATGTGCACGTGCTCGAGGTGGTAGAGCAGCGGCGGCCCTTCGTACCACGGCATCTTCTCGGAGCGCTCGACGACGTTGTCGCCGAGCAGCGCCGAGATCGGGATGAACGTCACGTCCGGCATCTCCAGGCGCGCCGCGAAGTCGTTGAACTCCTCGACGATCGTGTCGAAGATCTTCTCCTCGTAGTCGACGAGGTCCATCTTGTTGACGCACACGACGACGTGCGGGATCGCCAGCAGCGAGCTGATGAACGCGTGGCGCTTGGACTGCGCGATCACGCCCTTGCGCGCGTCGACCAGCACGATCGCGAGGTCCGCCGTCGAGGCGCCCGTGACCATGTTGCGCGTGTACTGCTCGTGGCCCGGCGTGTCGGCGATGATGAAGCGCCGCTGCGGCGTCGCGAAGTAGCGGTACGCGACGTCGATCGTGATGCCCTGCTCGCGCTCGGCGCGCAGGCCGTCGGTCAGCAGCGAGAGGTCGAGGAAGTCGTGCCCCATCCGCTGGCTCGTCTGCTCGACGTGCTCGAGCTGATCGGTCAGCACCTGCTTGGAGTCGTACAGCAGGCGGCCGATCAGCGTGCTCTTGCCGTCGTCGACCGACCCGGCCGTAGCGAAGCGCAGCAGGTCGGCCGGCCGCTCGGAGAGCCGCTTGAACAGCTCGCGCGCGCTGTCGTTCCCCGTCGCCGTCACAGTCGCAGTATGCGCCGTCGAAAGCTCCTGCGCGCGCCCGTTGCCGTTGCCGTTCTCCTCGCCGGCGCTCATCCGCCCACCGACCCGAAAATCTTAAGATCGAAAATCCCCATCAGAAGTACCCCTGCCGCTTGCGATCCTCCATCGCCGCCTCCGTCACGCGGTCGTCCGCGCGCGTCTGGCCGCGCTCGGTGACCTGCGTCGCGGCGATCTCCGCGACGACATCCTCGAGCGTCGCGGCGGCCGACTCGACCGCGCCCGTGCAGCTCATGTCGCCGACCGTCCGGTAGCGCACCGTCGCGGCGAACGGCTGCTCGCCTTCGACCATCTCGATGAACGGGCTGACCGCGTAGAGCATCCCGTCGCGCTCGAAGACCTCGCGATCGTGGGCGAAGTAGATCGACGGCACCTCGAGCCGCTCCTCGGCGATGTACTGCCAGACGTCGAGCTCCGTCCAGTTCGAGATCGGGAAGACGCGCGCGTGCTCGCCCTTGCGGATCCGCGCGTTGTAGAGCGCCCACACCTCCGGTCGCTGGCGCTGCGGCTCCCACTGGCCGAACTCGTCGCGGAACGAGAGGATCCGCTCCTTCGCCCGCGCGCGCTCCTCGTCGCGGCGCGCGCCGCCGAACGCCGCGTCGAAGCCGTGCTCGCGAATCGCATCGAGCAGCGTGACCGTCTGCAGACCGTTGCGCGACGCGTTCGGGCCCGTCTCCTCGACGACGCGGCCCTTGTCGATCGACTCCTGCACGCTCGCGACGATCAAGCGCTCGCCGATTTCGGCGACGCGCCGGTCGCGGTACTCGATCGCCTCCGGGAAGTTGTGGCCCGTGTCGACGTGCATCAGCGGGAACGGGAACGGGCCCGGCCGGAACGCCTTCTCGGCGAGCCGCAGCAGCACGATCGAGTCCTTGCCGCCGCTGAACAGCAGCACCGGGCGCTCGAACTCGGCCGCGACCTCGCGCATCACCTGGACCGCCTCGGACTCGAGCGTGCGCAGGTGGGACAGGTGGTAGGTGGTTGGCATCCGTGCAGTGATCTGATTCAGAAGTGGCCTGTGTGTCCGGAAGGCATCAGAGCTTCAGAATCCCGTGCCCCGCGCGTGGCGCAGAGCCCGGCCCCCGCGAACAACATTAGGGCGCACGTAGCGCTTTTGCAAGATTTTGCGGGGGTTCTTCACACCCGCTTATACGTCCGCTCACGGCGCTCCGGCGCCTCGTCGTCGTCTCGCAGACCGCGTGTTCGCAATCGTCAAGCGCCTAGCTGATCGAGCAGCAGCGCTTCGACGCGAGCGACGACGAGCGGCCACGCGTGCGCGAGCGCCCGCTCGCGTCCCGCCTCGCCGAGCCGCGCCGCCAGCTGCCGGTCGAGCAGCAGCGTCACGAGCGCCTGCGCGAGCGCATCCGTGTCGCGCGGATCGACGAGCAGTCCCGTCTCGCCGTCGAGCACCGCGTCGAGCGCGCCGCCGGCGTTTCCCGCGACGACCGGCTTGCCGTACGCGCCCGCCTCGAGGTAGGCGATCCCGAAGCCCTCGCCCGCGAAGCCGCCCGCCGGCAGCCGGCTCGGCATCGCCAGCACGCTCGCGCGCCGCAGCCACACGTTGCGCTGCTCGTCGCTAACCGCGCCGAGAAAACGCACCGACCGCTCGATGCCGGACGATCGCGCGAGCGCTTCGAGGCCCGCGCGCAGCGAGCCCTCGCCGATCACGATCCACTGCGCATCGGGCACCTTCGCGAGCACGAGCGGCAGCGCGCGAAGCATCGCGTCGTGGCCCTTGTAGCGCTCCTCGATCCGCGCGACCGTGACGATCGTCGGGCGCTCGGCCGCCAGCGGCTCCGTCTGCGCCGGCACGTCCGTCCCGTTGCCGATCACCTCCAGGCGCGACGGGCGCGCGCCCGTCGCCGCGACAAGCCCGGCCGTGTAAGCGCTGACGGCGATCGACGCGTCGGCCCGGTTCGCCGCGAAGGCCGCCAAGCGCGGCTTCGCGCCGATCTCTTCGGCATGGAAGTACTGCACAGTGCGAGCGCGCGTGAGCGCACGGATCGCCGCCGCCGCCGGGCTCGTGACGATGTGCGCGCTGAGCGTCACGTCCGGTCGCAGGCGCGCCGCGAACGCCAGCGCGGCAGCGTTGAGCAGCGCGTTCTGCCCGCCGCGCAGCGCGCCGCCGCCGCGCACGCGGTGCGTCGGCACGCCGCTCTCTGCGTCGAACGCCGCCGCGCCCGGGACCTCCGGCGCGACGACGCTCGTCGCGAACCCCGTCAGGCCGCTCGCGAGCCGGTGCGCGACGACCTGGATCCCGCCCGGCGAGGGTGGGAAGTCCGGCGTCACGATCAGCAGGCGCGGGCGCTCGCGCGACCGGCGCGCGTCAGCGGCCGTCGAGCCCATGGAAGCGATCCGCCCACAGACCGAGCGACAGCAGCGGCCACAGCTCGTCGCTGTGGTCGCTGCTCGCCGAGCCGTGCTCGCGCACGAGCGCGGCGACGGCATCGCGGTCGAAGTAGCCCTCGCTGTAGATCGTGCCGTGCTCGAGCTGGCCGCGCAGCACCGGCGCGAGCGGCCCGCGCAGCCACTCGGCCGCCGGCACGCGAAACGCCTTCTTGCGATAGCCGCCGCGGCTCGGCGGAAGCACGCCCTCGGGCAGCATCGCGTGCACGAGCGCCTTGCCCGTGCCCGCGAGGTGCAGCGACGTGTCGAGCGAGCCCGCCAGCTCGGCGAGCCCCGCGTGCAGGAAGACCGAGCGCAGCTCGAGCGAGACGAGCATGCTCGCGCGATCGGTCTTCACGAGCACGTCGTCGGGCAGGTAGTGGCGCTGGTCGAGGTGCATCAGCCAGCGTGCCGCCGCCCCGCCGTTCAGCTCGCCCGCGCGCGTCGCGAGGTCACTCAGCACACGCCCGCGATCGAGCCCCGCCAGGCGCGGCCCGTAGAGCGCCTCGCGGCGGTGGCGCCGCTCGCTCGTCATCCAGTCGATGTTGCGCTCGAGCACGGGCGTCGGCGCGAGCCGCCGCGCGGCGCGCGCCGTGCGCGGCTGGCGCGCGGCGCCGCGCAGCAGCGCGCCGACCGGGCCGGCGGCCGCACCGGGCAGCGCCGCGTGCAGCCGTCGCGCGCGTTCGAGCCAGCGATAGCGCGGGTAGCCGCCGAACAGCTCGTCCGCGCCCTCGCCGCCGAGCGCGACCGTCACGCGCGGGCGCGCGAACTCCGAGAGTGCGTGCAACGGGATCGTCGCGCGATCGGCGAGCGGCTGATCGAGCGCCGCGAGCACGCGCGGCGCTCGCTCGGCGACGTCCGCCTGCGTCAGCGTGACCTCGTGGTGCTCCGAGCCGAGCCGCTCGGCGACCGCGCGCGCCCGCGCGGTCTCGTTGACCCCGCCCGTGTCATAGCCGACCGTGAACGTCTTCAGCCGCTGCGAGGAGGCCTCGGCGGCGGCCGACGCGACCAGCGTCGAGTCGACGCCGCCGCTGAGGAACACGCCGACCGGGACGTCAGCGACCAGCCGCGTGCGCACCGACTCCGCGAACAGCTCCTTCGCCTCGGCGAGCACCGACGCGAAGGACTCCTTGCGCTCGATCGCGAGCTCCGGTGCCGAGAACCAGCTGTGCTCCTCCGCCCTCCCGCTTTCCTGCTCCCAGCTCAGCAGATGGCCCGGCTCGAGCTGGCGGACGCCCGGGACGACCGTGCCCGGGCCGGGCACGTAGGCGAAGACGAAGAACGCGTCGATCGCGACGGGGTCGAGCTCGCGCAACCGCGGCTTGACCTCGAGCAGCGCCGTCAGCTCCGAAGCGAACAGCAGCTCGCCGCCATGCTCGTGCAGGAACAGCGGCTTCTCGCCGAAGCGATCGCGCGCGAGCAGCAGGCGGCGCGCCCGCTCGTCCCAGATCGCGAACGTGAACATGCCCTCGAGCGCGTGCACCATCGCCTCGCCGTACTCCTCGTAGAGGTGCACGAGCACCTCCGTGTCGCCGTTCGTCGTGAACGTGTGACCGCGCCGGCGCAGGTCCTCGCGCAGCTTGCGGTGGTTGTAGATCTCGCCGTTGAACGCCGCCCAGACGTCCCCCGTCTCGTTGCACAGCGGCTGGTGGCCGCCGTCGATGTCCATCACCGACAGCCGGCGCGCGCCAATTGTCAAGCCCGTGGACGGATCGCTGTGGACTCCCTCGTCGTCGGGGCCGCGGTGGCGCAGCGTCGCGCACATCGCTCGCGTCAGGCGACCGTCGGGATCCGCCGTAGCGCCTGCAATTCCGCACATTCGCGCGAACATAGCTGATCGCCGCCGGATCTCGACCGCCGCCCCGCGACCTCACCTCGCGTGCGCGGCGCAGCCGGCAGGAAACGTACGCGCCCCTCGACGAAACGGCGCAGCTCCGTCCAAGACGGCGCAGCGTTCGTCAAGCATCGCGCGGCGAGCGCCGATAGACGGCCAGAGAGAACGACCTCCCGAAACACGCCGATCCCTCGAGCCAAAGGCACCATGCACACTCCCACTCGCCTCCTCGCCCCCGCGGCCGCCCTGCTGAGCGCCGCCGCCCTCGCACCTGGACTTCTCGCGCCGGTCGCCGCTCAGGCCCGCGGCGCAGGACAGAGCGACCGCAGCGCGCTGCGCGCCGAACGCGAACAGCAGCGGGCCGTACGCGCCGAAGAACGCGCCAGCCGCGCGGAGGAACGGCGCGCGAGCCGCGCAGCCGAACGTGCGGAGCGCAAGGCCGAGCGCGAAGCGGAACGTGCCGCACGGCGCAGCGCCCGCCACGGCGGCGAATCGCAGCAGAACGCCGCCACCACGCCTGGCGGCGAAACGGAAGGCGTCACGGCGCCGGCCGGACCGGCCGCGCCCGCAAAGCCGAGCACTCCGTCCTCAAGCGACGAACTGAAGCACTGCAGCGCGACGATCGAATCGAGCTCGAGCGAGATCACGGCCGGCGACACGGTGACGATCTTTGGCAAGCTCAGCTGCCCGTCCGGCGTCAGCGTCGGCGAACGGCAGCTGACCGTGAGCGAGGGCCGGCAGGGAACGGCCAAGGCCGCGCTCACCGTGCTCGGCTCGGCGACGACCGAAGCAGACGGCTCGTACAAGATCAGCTCGCTCGCGTTCGACACGAACACGACCTTCCACGTACGCGTCGGCCATCGCGGCGCACGCGTCGTCGTCAAGGTCGCGCCGCTCGTCACGCTCAGCGGGCCGAGCCCCGCAGCGATCCTCTCAGCCGTCGGCAGTGGCCACGCGCTCGGCGCACGCCCGGCCAAGGTGACGTTCAACGGCAGCGTCAAACCAGGCGACGCCGGCGGACGCGTCGCTCTGCAGGTCGCATACGCCGAAAGCGGCGAGCAGTGGCGCACGGTCTCCTTCGGCACCGTCGATCCCGACGGCAGCTACACCGTCGCGCACCGCTTCCGCACTGCCGGACAGGCGAGCGTGCGCGTGCTCGCGCACATGCGCGGGCGCAACGTCGTCGCCGCATCCGAACCGCTCACCTACGAAGTGCTCCAGCCGCAGAACCCGCGGCTGACGATCCACTCCTCGCTCGCGCCGCTGCCCTACGGCCAGACGACGACGATCGGCGGGATCGCCGCCGAAGCGCCGAACCAGACCGTCACGCTGCTCGCGCACACCCACGCGGGCAACTTCGCGCCCGTCGCGACGACGACGACGGACTCCGGCGGCAACTACAGCTTTGCCGCGCAGGCCCCGACCGAAAGCACCTATTACCGCGTGAGCGTCGCCAAGACGCTCTCGACGACGCTGTACGAGGGCGTCAAGCGCACGCTCGTGCTCGACGCGCCACCCGCTGCGGCTCAGGCCGGCCAGCCGGCCACGTTCACGGGCGCCGTCACGCCGGCCGACGAAGGGCAGACCGTCTATGCCGAACGCCAGAACGCCTCCGGCATCGGCTTCCACATCGTCGCGAGCGCGACGATCGGGGCGAGCGGCTTCTCGATCGCGCACACGTTCACGAACGCCGGCAGCTACACGATGCGCATCCGCGTGCCCGGCGACCCGGCGCTGCAGACGGCGACGAGCGCGCCGTTCAGCTTGGAAGTCGCCTCCGCGCCCGCCGCGGCGCTCACGCCTGAAGCGCCGGCGTCGCCAGCCAGTTGACCACGCCGGCGCTCTCGCTGAAGGCCGCCCGCGCGATCGGCCCCTCGCCGGTGACGGCGAAGACCCTGTAGCCGAGCTCGTCGAGCAGATCCCAGAGCGTGCCCGACTGCGAGCCATACAGCCTCGCGGCGGCCGCGACGTGCTCGAACAGGACGATCGGCCGCGCCTGCGAGAGCACCTCTCGCGCGCCTTGCAGCACGTCGAGCTCGGCGCCCTCGACGTCGATCTTGATCACGCCCGGGCCGCGACCGCCGAGCTCGGCGTCGAGCGTCGAGACCTGCACCTCGATGTACTGCGGACGGCCGCGCTCGTCGCTGATCTCGGGACTGCGCCGCAGGCCGCTCCAGCCGTCGAGGCTCGTGAAGTGGCAGAACTCGGCGACGCCCGGGCTCGCGCCGAGCGCGAGGCGACGGCAGTCGACGCTCGGGAACGTACGCGCGACCTCTTCGGCGAGCGCCGGGATCGGCTCGAAGGCGATGTGCCGCCCCGCCGGCGCGAGGCGTACCGCCTCGCGCAGGATCTGACCGCGGTTCGTGCCGACGTCGACGAACGTCGCATTGCTGCGCAGCACGCCCGCGAGGACCGCGCCGATCGCGATTTCTTCGCGCAGAGCCTGCGCGGCACGCGGATAGAACGCGGCGAGCAACTCCGGGCGCTCCAGGCGCCGCGAAGCTGCGCCGACTGCCCTCCTGACGAACTCCGTTGGTCCCTCCATCGCCGGCGCAGTGTCCCACAACGAACGCCCGCGAACGCGGGCTCGGCGCGCTCAGAGCGCCTCGGCGCGGCAGTTATGATTCGAGTGCATGGCCGAGAGCAGCCCCAGCGCCCGGCAGCGCTCCCCGAGCTGACCAGATGACAACAGAGCCCGGCTCGGTCCTGCTCGCGACGCCTCGATGGACACGAAACGGCGGGGTGGCTACACATGTCATGGCGAGCGCCGCCGCACTCGCCGAACGGGGCATCGACGTGCACGCCGTCGCGGCGCGGATCGAGTCCGACCCGCTCCCCGGCGTCACGCTGCATCACGCGCCCGACCTGTTCCGCGAGCAGCTCTCGCCCGAGCAGCGGCTCGGCGAGGCCTCCGACCTGCGCCCCTCGGTCATCCACCTGCACCAGTTCGACGACCCCGACGTGCTCGCCTCCCTGCAGCAGATCGCGCCCGTCGTCGCGAGCGTCCACGGCTACGTCGCCTGCACCTCGACCGTGCACTACTTCCGCCCCGGCCACGAGTGCACGCGCGCCCACGGGCCCGGCTGCGTGCCGAACCTCGCCTTCCGCGGCTGCGCGCACACGCGCGACCCGCGCACGCTGCCGCCCGGCTACAAGCGCGCGAGCGCAAGCGTGCAATCGCTCAGGCGCGCCGACCTGGCGATCTCCTACTCGAGCACGATCGATCGTCACCTCGCGACGAACGGCATCGCCCGCCGGGCGATCGTGCCGCTGTTCGCGACGATGCGCCCGGCGCGCGCCGGCGCTCACGCTGAGCGACGGCGCGTCGTCTTCGCCGGGCGCGTCGTCACGCCGAAGGGCGTCGCCGTGCTGATCCGCGCCGCGCGCAGCGTCGAGGCGGAGTTCGTCGTCTGCGGCGACGGCTGGCAGCTCGAGGCGATGCGCAAGCTCGCGCGCAGGCTCGGTGTGCAGGAGCGCGTCCGCTTCACCGGGTGGCTCGCGCCCGAAGAGCTTGCGCGCGAGCTCGCCGACGCCTCCGTCGTGGCGATGCCGGCGCTGTGGCCCGAGCCGTTCGGGCTCGTCGGGATCGAGGCCCACGCCGCCGGGCGACCGGTCGTCGCAAGCGACACCGGCGGCGTGCGCGACTGGCTGACGGACGGCGTCAACGGCCTGCTCGTCGAGCCCGGCGACCAGCGCGCGCTGGCCGGCGCGCTCGAGCAGCTGCTCGCCGACCCGGACCGCCGGCGCGAGATGGGCGAGGCCGGCAGGGCGCTCGTCGAGCAGCGCTACACGCCCGAGCGCCACGTCGCCGCGCTCGCGCAGGCCTATGCGACAGCCCGCGCGAGCTGGGAGTCGGCGCGCGGCGGCGACTCGACAGGCTCCCCCAGCTCGACGGCGCCGGCCGAGCCGTCGCGGCTGTGAATCCCGCCGCCAAGCCCGCGCTGCTGTGCATCTCGCAGTCGTTCGCGCCCGACACGACGCCGACGGGCATCCGCACGAGCAAGCTGCTCGGGCGGCTCGCCGCCGAGTGGGACGTCAGCGTCCTCACCGAGGCGCACGGACCGCACGGCGTCGAGGGCGTGCGCGTGCAGAGCGTGCGCAGCAGGCGCCCGGCGCGGCTGCTGCACCTGCTGCGGCGGCTGCGCCTGGACAAGCTGATCGAGCTCGCCGTCTGGCCCGACGACTCGATCTTCTGGCTCTTGCCGGCGATCTTCGCCGGGCGACGGCTGATCCGCGAGCGCAAGCCCGCCGCGATCGTCGTCTTCATGATGCCCTACTCGGCGGGCCTCGCCGGCATCGTGCTGAGCCGCCTCGCGCGCGTGCCGCTCGTGCTCAACCTCGACGACTCGCCGACGTGCACCGACATGCACCCATCGTTCCCGACGCGGCTGCACTACCGCCTCGCCAAGGGACTCGAGGACGCCTACGCGCGCGCGGCCGACGCCGTCGTCTACGTGTCCGCGACGAACCTCGCGACCGTGCGCGAGCGACAGCGGCCGCGCGTGCGCGAGAAGCTCCATCTCGTCCGCTACGGCGCCGACCCCGTCGAGCCCGCCGCACAGCCGCCGCGCGACGGACGTTTCGAGATCGTCTACGTCGGTGCGATGTCCGGCTGGTGGGCGCTGATCGGAGACGACGCCGAGCCAGGCCTGCCCAAGCGCGTCTTTCGCGCCTGGACCCGGCTCGGGCGCTACGAGCGCTACGCGCTCGACGAGCGCACGTCCTCGCCCGCTGTCATCGGCCGCGCGATCGTCGGGCTCGTCGCGGCCGAGCCCGAGCTGGCCGGGCGCGTGAGGCTCGCGATCCACGGCAACCCGTACCCGCCCGAGGTCGTCGCGCGAGCGCTGCAGCAAGCCGGCGTGCAGGACGTCGTCGACGTCGGCGGGCCCGTCCCGCACGAGCGCGTCGCGCGGATCGTCGCCGCGGCCGACCTGCTGTTCCTGACGCTGCCGGCGCGAACCGACGGCTCGCGCGGCGGGCGGATCTCGGCGAAGACGTACGAGTACCTCGCGACCGACCGGCCGATCCTCGCCGCCGTGCCGCCGGGCGAGAACTGGGACTACCTGTCGGGCAAGCCGGGCGTCTGGCTCGTCGCCCCGGACGACGAGCAGGGCATGCGCGCCGTCATCGCCGAGCTCGCGCAGTCGAAGCTCGCGGGCAACGCCCTGTCGTTCGACCGCAGCGCGCTCGCCGAGGAGCTGTCCTACGACACGCGAGCGCGCGAGTTCGCCGCCGTCGTGCGCGAAGCGATCGCGCGCCGCTAGACGGAGCTGCGCGGCGTCGCGAGCACGTGCACGTACCACTCCGCCTCGCGCGGCGGGACCTGCGGCGTCTCGACGGCGCGCACCTCATAGCCGTGTGACTCGAGCAGCTCCGTCACGGCGCCGTTGGTCCCGTGCAGCTCGCAGATCAGCGTCGGGCGATGCTCGCCGAGCAGCTTCGCCGCCCCGCGCAGCGCCGCGACCTCGGCGCCCTCGATGTCCATCTTCACGAGGTCCGGCGCGGCGTGGCCGGCGAGCTGCGCGTCGAGCGTCGAGACCTCCACGCGCACGCGGCCCGAGACGTCGCTGTCGCGCTTGAACGCCGTGTCGCCGCTCGTGTCGAGCTTCGCCCACGTCGGCGAGGCGTGGATCTCCAGCTCGGCCTCACCCTCGGCATCGCTCAGCGCGACCGGCACGAGCCGCACGTTGGCGATCTCGTTCAGCGCGAGGTTACGGCGGATCGCCTCCTGGTTGGCCGGCAGCGGCTCGAACGCGACGACTTCGCCGTCGCCGACGAGGCGCGAGGCGATCAGGCTGTAGAAGCCGATGTTCGCGCCGACGTCCCAGACGACGCCGCCGCGGCGCACGTGCTCGGCGAAGACATCCTGGATCAGCGGCTCGCTCGTGCCCAGCGCATAGCCGGCCGCGGCGCCGGCCGGGTCGATCCGCAATCCTGCCGCCCGGCCGTGCGCGACGACGCGCGTGCTGTGCAGGAGCCGCGAGCTGAGCGCCTTGACGACGGGGCCGATCAGCGGCCTGAACTGCTGGCGACCGGCCCAGCGCAGGGCCGGCGCCGGCACGCGGTCAACTAGGCCCATGGCTCGCCAAGCTATCAACGCCGGCTCGGTCGCCGGCGGCGGCCGCGTGCTTGCCAGGGCGCGCGACGAGCGCCGGGCGCAGGCGCGAGAAGATCAGCGCGAACGGAGCCTGCATCGCTTTCGTCAAGAGCGATCGCCGCGGCGGCGCGCCCGGACCGCGCAGCGCGATCACCTCCGAGCGCTTGAGGAAGCGGTTGCCCTGCAGCGGGCTGCCCGTTCGCAGCGCCGTCAAGTCCGGGATCGCCGCGCTCGAGCCGGTCCGCTCGAGGATCTGGCCGAGCACGCCGGCCGGATCGGCGAGGAAGTCCTCGTGGCGCACGAACATCCGCCGCTCGCGCGGCTGGCGCGCGAACGCGAGCAGCGCGAGCAGGTGCGTGACCCACAGCTGCGCGTTCGTCACGAACGCGGGCTTCGACGGCGAGTCGGTGTGGCGCGCGTCGAAGGAGTCGACGACGCCCTGCGGGTCGCGCACGAGGAACAGCAGGTACAGCTCGATCCCGTCGAGCGCCTGCAGCTCGATCGCGCGCAGCGGGTAGTGCGAGGTGTCGACGATCTGGCTCGAGCCCGTCTGCCGCGCGATCGCGCGATACAGGTCTTGGTAGATCCGTCTGTACGGGCCGCGCAGCCGCCGCCTGCGCGGCCACTTGTGCGGGCGGTAGATCACCGACGAGCGATCGAGCGTCAGCTGCGTCTCGTGGCCGAACAGCTCCTCGGCGTTCGGCACTTCCTCGGCGATCGCGTGCCACAGCCGCGCTCCGGACTCTCCGCCGAACGACGGCACGCCCCTGCGCGTCAGCCACGAGTGCAGCTCGCCGGCGAAGAACACGCCGTCGCAGTTGCCGAGCGTCACGCCGAGCACGGTGCTGCCGCTGCGGTGCGCGCCGATCACGTAGACGACCTTCGGCTTCTTTGCGCCCGGATCAGCCATCGAAGGACCCTGGCGGCGGCGGCGGCGTCGGCGTGGCGACCGGCCGCAGCCGCGCGAGCAGCGGGCGCCAGCAGCTCTGCAGCAGCTCGGTCGAGCGCGACCAGCGCGCGGTCGGACGCGTCGAGCGTTTGACCGCGATCGTCTGCGACATGATCAGCGAGTTGCCCTGCAGCGCGACGCCGGCGCGCAGCGCCGTCAGATCGGGCAGCGCCACGCCCATGCCGAGGCTCTCGACGACCTGGCGCAGCACGCCCTCGGGGTCGGCGATGAACGACTCGTGGCGGACGAACACGCGCCGCTCGCGCGGCTGGCGCAGGAAGACGAGCAGCGAGACCAGCTGCGTCAGCCACAGGTTCGCGTTCATCGTCAGGATCCGGATCCGCCGCTCGGCGACTTCGTGGCGGCTGATCTCGCGCACGTTCGAGGCGACGACGTCCTGCGGGTCGCGCACGAGCAGGACGAGGTACAGCTCGACGCCGCCGGCCTTCTGCAGCTCGCGCGCGCGCAGCGGGAAGTGCGAGGTGTCGACTATGTAGCTCGCGCCGGCCGTGCGGGCGATCGCGCCGAACAGCCGCTCGGATACCTCGCGGTAGCGGCGCAGCGCCGCGCGGCGCTCGGACCAGCGGTCGAAGCGCAGCAGCGAGGACGATCGCTCGATCAGCCGGTTGACCTCGCCGCCGAACAGCTCCTGCGCGCCGCTGTCGCGCATCGCCTCGCGCACGTCGTCCCAGAACTTCGTCCGCTCCGCGCCGCCGAGGCTCGGCTTGCCCGAGACGAGCAGCCACTCGTCGACCTCGCCGGCGTAGAACGAGTCCGAGCAGTTGCCAAGCGCGAGACCGAGGATAGTGCTGCCGCTGTGCCCTGCGCCCATCACGTAGACGACCTTCGTGACCTTCGGCGCCGCGCTCGGCGCGCGAGCCGCCGGCTCGGCCGGACCGAGCGCCGCCGTCGAGCCGGGGGTTGACCTTTGCGGCTCAATCATGCGGAGCGGCAGTCTACCGCCGCCCGGGTGCGCACAGCCACGGCGGATGCCCTCGGATGGTCGCTAGGAACCGCGCGGGCCCGCGGCGTGCGGGTCTCCCTTGCGCGCAGCCTGCGTCGCCGGTGTGAGCCGCGCGAGCACTGCGCGCCACGGCGACTGCAGCAGCGCCGTGAGCAGCGAGCGGCGGGCCGCCGCGGCCGGTCGCGAGCTCAGCGCGACGAGCTCCGCGCCGAGCAGCCGGTTGCCGTGGAACGCGATCCCCGTACGCAGGTGCTCGAGGTCGGGCGTCGTCACCTGCGAGCCCTCTCCCCCGGCTCCGGCGAGGATCTGCGCGAGCACGCCGGACGGGTCTGCGAGGAAGTCCTCGTGGCGCACGAGCAGGCGTCGCTCGCGTGGCTGGCGCAGGAAGACGAGCAGCGAGAGCACGTTCGTCAGCCACAGATAGGCGTTCGCCGCAACCGTGCCGAAGCGCCGCTCGGCGACGTCGCGGCGAGCGAGCGAGGCGACGACGCTCTGCGGGTCGCGCACGAGATACAGCAGGTGCAGCTCGATCCCGTCGAGCGCCTGCAGCTCCCGCGCGCGCAGCGGGTAGTGCGAGGTGTCGACGACGCAGTCCGCCTGCGCGACCTTCGCGAGCGCGAGGAAGAGCTGCTGCGAGACGCTCCGGTAGCGCGCGCGCAAGCGTCTGCGCGTGCGCCACTTGCGCGCGTCGAGCAGCGCCGAGGAGCGCTCGAGCCAGCCCGTCCGCGCGGCGAACACGTCCCGCACGTCGCCGACCTGGCCGAGCACCTCGCGCCAGAACGCGTGCAGCGCCGGGTCCTCGCGGCGAGGCGTGCCTTCGCGCGCGAACCACTTGTCGAGCTCCCCCGCGAAGAAGACGCCCTCGCAGTTGCCCAGCGCGACGCCGAGGATCGTGCTGCCACTGCGCCCGGCGCCCATCACGTAGAGGACCTTCGGCCGCGGCTTGCTCGGCGCGCGCTGATACTCGAAATGCGCTGGCCGCGACATCGCGCGGCAGTCTCCCACAGCCTCAGCGACCGGCGACGTCGCGCAGCAGCGCCGCGATCGTGCGCGCGGCGCGCGGCGCGCTCATCCGCTGCTCGGCGAACTGCCGCCCGCGCGTGGCCAGCCGCTCACGGGCGTGCGCGTCCGCGAGCAGCTCGCCGAGCGCGCCGGCGAGCGCCTGCGGGCTTCGTGGCACGAGCTCCGCCGCACGCGCGTCGGCGAGCTCGCCCCAGCGCCGCGGTCCGTCCAGCGCGAGCACCGGCGCGCCCGAGGCGAGCGACGCCGCGAGCGTCGTCTTGCGCGAGTTCGGGCCGAGTGGATCGACGAACAGCAGCAGATCGCACGCCGCGAGCGCGCCGGAGAGCTCCTGCGCGGCGAGCAGGCCCGAGAACGACGGCGCGCGCGTCAAGCCCGATTCGCGCGCGGCCGCGAGCCACGCCTCGCCTGCCGGCGACTCGACTCCAGGCGCGCCGAGCAGCTGCAGTTGCGCATCCACGCCGCGGTCCTGCAAGGCGCGCAGCGCGCCGATGACGATCTCGATCGTCTCGCGCCCGTAGGCGAAGCCGAACAGCCCGATGCTCGCCTGCGAGCGCTCGCGCGGTACCGGCTGGGGCGGCGACACCGGCGACGACAGCGACGGCGGCGGGAGGTTCGAGAAGACCGGCGCGACCGCGACCGGCCGCTTCGCCAGCCAGCGGCGCGAGGCGAGCCAGTCGGCCTGGAAGGCGGTCGTCGTGACGAGGGCGTCCGATGCGCGCACCACGTCGATCAGCAGCGCGCGCTGGCTGAGCGCCCAAGCGGCGCCGCGCGCGCCGTCGCGCCGCCACGGATAGACGAACTCGTGCAGCAGCGTGACGAGCGGCAGCCCGGCGCGGCGCACGGCCGCGAGCACGGGGTGGGCGAACAGCGGCAGCCCGCGGTAAGAGTAGGAGAAGACCGAGTAGTGCAGCAGCACAGCCTCCGCGCGCGCGCCGGCCAGCTCCGCCGGTAGCGCCTGCGTCCACGCTCGGACCTGCGCGCGCGACGAGCCGAGCGCGCCGTCTCGGCGATCGAGCCAATGCGTCGAGCAGGGACAGCCCTCGCGCTCGAGCGCCGTCGCGAGCAGCGCGCCGTGGTCGCGCACGCCGCAGATCGCCGTCGTCGAGATGCCGAGCGATGCCGTGCGCGGCCCGCCCGTCGCGGCATCCTGCTCGCGCGCCATCAACCGCCGCCGGCCGCGGGTCCCGGCGCACGGCCCGTCGCGAAGGCCTCGCCGCGGTAAGCCGCCTCGAGCGCTTCGCTCAGCGCGTCGAGGTCGCCCGTCGGCAGGATCAGGCCCCTGGCCGGCGCGTCGATCAGCTCCTTCATCCCGGTGTCCTCGCTGACGATCAGCGGCACGCCGCAGGCGAGCGCCTCGGCGGGCGCGTAGGCGAAGCCGTCCTCGTAGGCCGGATGCACGCAGACGCTCGCCGTGCGCAGGCGCTCGAGCGGGTCGCCCGGGCTGACGCGGATGCGCGCGTCCGCCGCACACGCGCGCTCGACGAAGCGCCGCATCCCGCGCGTGCCCCAGCCGCCGACGAGCACGAGCGAGATGTCGGCGCCCGGCAACCGGCGGACGGCGTCGATCAGCAGCGGCACGCCCTTGTGCACTGCGAGGCTGCCGACATAGACGATCTCGAAGCGCCCGCCGGGCTGCGGCGGCGTACGCACGACGTAGCGCGGATCGGGCGTCAGCGGGAAGTCGACGAGCCGCTCCGCCGCGACGCCTTCGGCGAGGAACGACTCGCACACGTAGCGCGAGGCGACGAAGATCCGCTCGGCGCGCTCGTACTCGGCGAGGTTGCGCTCGATCAAGTGCGACGTCCAAGACCCTTCCAGCGGGTAGCGCCGCAGCGCTTCGGCGTGGCGGCGCGCGACGTGGCGGATGTGCGAGTTCGCCGAGACGAGCGTCAGCGAGCGGTATCGGGCGCGCCGCGCGGCGCCGAACTGCGTGAGCGCCTGTCCGTTGAACGCGATCAGATGGTCCACGTCGGCCGGGAGCCGCGCGGCCGCGTATGCATCGAAGTCGGCCATGAACGCGCGCGTGCGCACGCCCGGAGAGATCGGCAGCGGCAATCGCGCGATCGCGCCGCTCGCGCGAGGCCGCTCGCCGGCGGGCGCCCAGCCGCGCAGCGCGCCCCTGGGAGCCCCACGCGAGGAGCCGCTGATGCACTCGCCCGGGCGCCCGGCGCGCTCGAGCGCCGCGGCGATCTCGCCGAGGTGCCGGCCGAGGCCGCCGCCGCCGAGCGGCGCCGAGCACGACACGACGGCGCGGCCCGGCGGCAACGCGTCCTGCTGCTTGCGCAAAGCAGCTTCGCGCCAGCCCGCGCTCGGCGCCGCGTCGCCTCGATTGGCCGCGACGCCCGGCTCAGCCGAGGCCGTCATAGCCCCAGAGCGCGACGAGGTCGCGATCCAGATACTCGCTGAGCGCCTGCACCTCTCCCTTGAAGCGGCGGCGCAGCTGCAGCATCAGCTCCTCGTCGGGCGGCGGCGGCGCGCCCATCACGAGGTGGCGCTGCGTCGCAAGCAGCGCGCGGCTGCGCAGCTCGCTCGGCATCACCGTCTTCAGCCCGGCCTTCAGCGCCCGCGAGACCGGCCCGCGGCCGACCGAGACGACGTTGAGCAGTTCGTCGATCTGCTGCGAGCGCATCCGCGCCGTCGTCGGATTCGCGTCGAGCACGTCGACCGGCGCGTCGGCGTCGACGTCGAGAAAGCGGCGCACCGCGCGCACCGTGCCCTCGTTGTCGCGGCGGAAATCGTCGTAGATCAGCACGAGCACCTGCTCTGGCGGGAACAGCTCGTCGTAGCGGCGCAGTTGCTCGACGTAGCGGACGTGGTCCGAGTAGAGCAACAGCTGCGGGCGGTGCGAGCGCCGCGGCACGCGCTTGCCTTCGCGCCTGGCCGCCTCGAGGCCGATCGCCTTGCGCAGCGTCTTCGCGCTCTCGACGTGCGTGCGCAACAGCTGCAGGTGCAGCGAGCGCAGGAAGCTCGCCGGCTCGCGCAGGATCGCGATGATCTTCGCGTCCGGGCGCACCTCGGCGATCCGCGCCGCGGCCGTGCGCGAGAGCAGGTAGGAGGAGGACGCCTCGCCGATCCGCTGCTGCGGCCCGGCGTCGAGGAACAGCGCGCGGTACTCCTCGATCGTCTCCAGCGGCGGCGCCGAGCGTGGCGGCTGAAAGCGCGGCGCCATGTCGCTGGCGAAGTACCACGGCTCCTTCAGCTCGGGCATGAAGATCTGCGGGTGATCGCGCAGCATCTCGTAGAGCGCCGTCGTGCCGCTCTTGGGCTGACCGACGATGAAGAAGTCCGGCACCCGCTGCAGTGGCGCGCTCGCGGTCGCGGCCGCCTCAGCCGATGCGGTCATGGCCTCGGAGTCTAACGCGCGCTTTCGCGCGGATTGCGGGGCGCCGCTCAAGCGGAATCGTCATAGCCCCACAGCTTCACCATGTCGCGCTCGAGGTACTGCGCGAGCGCCGCGACCTCCGGTGCGAAGCGATCGCGCAGCTCCGCCATCACCCGCTCGTCGAGCTCGAGCGGCTCGCCGAGCTGCGCGCGGCGCTCGATCGCGATCGCCTCGTGGCGCAGCCTGCGCGGCGTGAGCGCCTTGATCGCGCGCTTCGCGCGGCGCGCGCCCGGACCGCGTCCGAGATACAGCGAGCGCACGAGCCCCGATACGCGCGGAGCGCGGACGCCGACCGTCGGGTTGACGTCGGCCGGCTCGATTGCGACCGTGTCGTCGACGTCGAGGAAGCGCAGCACGCGGCGCACCGTGCCCTCGTTGTCGGCGCGGAAGTCCTCGTAGACGAGCACGAGCATCCGCTCGCGACCGAACTGCTGCTCGTAGCGGCGCAGCTGCTCGACGTAGCGGACGTGCTCGGAGTAGAGCAGCGCCTGTGGCCGCGTCGAGGTGCTCGGGATGGCCTTGCCCTCGCGGCGCCTGCCCTCCAGCGCGATCGCCTTGCCGAGATCGCGCTCGGTCTCGACGTCGGTCTGCAGGAACTGCATGTGCAGCGAACGCAGGAAGCTCGCCGGCTCGCGCAGGATCGCGATGATCTTCGCGTCCGGCTGCAGCTCGGCGATCCGCGCGGCGGCGTGCTCGGAGAGAAGGTACGAGGGCGTCGCCTCGCCGGCGCGCTGCTCCGGCGCGGCGTCCTCGAACAGCGCGAGGTATCCGTCGAGCGTGTGCGGGTGGCGCTCGGCGTTGGCCGCTTTCGGAGCCGAGCGCAGCTCCGGGACGAAGTACCACGGCTCCTTCACGTCGGGCATGTAGACCTGCGGATGGCGCCTGAGCATCTCGTAGAGGGCGCTCGTGCCGCTCTTCGCGTGGCCGACGATGAAGAAATCCGGCACGCGCTGGCGAGCGTCGCTGTTGACCGTCGCAGACGGCTCAAGCGATGCTGTCATAACCCCAGAGTCTAACTAGGTCGCGATCGAGCAAATCGGCCAGCGCGACGACCTCCGGCTTGAATCGCCGGCGCAGCTCGGCCGTCGTCTCGGCGTCCTCCGGGGGCGGCTCCGAGTACAGCAGGCGCTCGCGAATCGCGCCCACAGCGCCGCGGCGCAGGCTTTGCGGCACGACCTTCTTGATCGCCGACTTCAGCGCGAGCGAGAGCGGGCCGCGACCGACCGAGACGGCGTGCAGCAGCTCGTGTCCGCGCTGCGAGCGCGCCCATACGGTCGGGTTCGCGTGCAGCGGCTCGACCGGCGCCGAGTCGTCGACCTCGAGGAAGCGCAGCACCTCGCGCACGGTCGCCTCGTTGTCGGCGCGGAAGTCGTCGTAGGCGAGCACGAGCATCTGCTCGCGCGGGAAGACGGCTTCGTAGCGGCGCAGCTGCTCGACGTAGCGCACGTGCTCGGAGTAGAGCAGCGTCTGCGGCCAGTACGTGTACGGCGGGATCTCGCGCCCCGCGCGCCTCGCCGGCTCCAGCGCGAGCGCCTTCGCGAAGTCGTTCTCGGTCTCGATGTAGCTCTGCACGAACTGCAGGTGCAGCGAGCGCAGGAAGCTCGCCGGCTCGCGCAGGATCGCGATGATCTTCGCGTCCGGGCGGACCTCTGCGATCCCATGCGCGGCCGTGTGCGACCACAGGTAGAGCGGCGAGGCCTCGCCGACGCGCTGCTCGGCGCCCGCGCCGGCGAACCACGCCCGGTACTGATCGAGCGTCCGCGGCGTGCCTTCCGGTCGCGGCGGCGTGCGCTCGTGCAGCTCCCGCGCGAAGAACCACGGCTCCTTGCCGTCGGGCATGAAGATCTGCGGGTGGCGGCGCAGCATCGAGTAGAGCGCCGTCGTCCCGCTCTTCGGGTGTCCGACGATGAAGAAATCCGGGATGCGGCCGCTCGCGGACATTTCGGCCGGCGGCGCTAGAGCCCGGTCGTCGTTCCGGCGGCGAGCTGCGAGGCGTGGCGGTAGTAGCTGCTCTGCGTCTGCAGCAGCGCTTTCGTGTCGAACGCGACGAGGCGCCCGTCGACGATCACCATCACGCGATCGCAGATGTCGAGCGTCGACATGCGGTGGGCGATGATGAACAGCGTCAGCTCGCTCTTCAGCGCCGTCAGCGACTCGCCGATCAGCGTCTCGGAGTGCGGGTCCAGCGCGCTCGTCGGCTCGTCGAGCACGAGCACCTCCGGTCGCGCCGCGAGCGCCCGCGCCAGGCAGATGCGCTGCTGCTGGCCGCCGGAGACGGCGTCCGCGCGCGGCCCGACGACCGTGTCGTAGCCGTGCGCCCAGCCGACGACGTCGTCGTGGATCCGCGCGAGCCGCGCGGCGCGTTCGACAGCCTCGTCGTCGAGGTCGCGGAAGAAGCGGATGTTCTCGGAGACCGTCGCGTGCAGCAGCCGCGGTTCCTGCGGCACGTAGGAGACCTGCCGGTACCAGTCCTCGCGCGCGTACTGATCGGCGGCGAGGCCGTTGATCGCGTATCTCCCGGCGTCGGGCTTGCGCAGCTGCAGCAGCAGCTGCACGAGCGTCGACTTGCCCGCGCCCGACGGGCCGATGATCCCGATCACCTCGCCGCCGGCCACGTCGAAGCTGATCTCCGACAGCACCGGGCGCTCGGGGTCGTAGGCGAAGGAGACCCGCTGGAAGGACACCTCGCCGACGCGCGCGAGCGGCTCGGAGCCGTACACCGGCGCGCTGTCCTCGTAGCGCTCGATCGCCTCCTGCGTGCGTTCGATGAACGGCAGCGACTGCGCAAGGCCCTGGTAGGCGCCCTGCACGAGCTGGCCTGCCGTGCCGGCGCGCAGCAGCACGAGCACGACGGCTGCCAGCGAGCCGGCGTGCGAGCGCCCGGCTGCGACCAGGCCCGCGATGCCGCCGACGACGAGCAGGTAGATCAGGCTCTGGTAGAAGTTCATCACGAGCCGGTTGAGCAGCTGCGTGCGGTAGTAGTACTCGCGCGAGCTCTCGACGAGCTTCGCGATGCGCCCGCGCTGCGCGCCGGAGACGCCGAACACGTGGCTCTCTTCGGCGACGCGAATCGACTCGGCGATTCCGCCCGCGTACTCGACCTGCGCTTTGGAGAGCGCCCGCGAGTACTTGACCCCGCGCGAGCGCAGCGGCCGCAGCAGGCCGAACAGGCCGACCGTCGCGGCCGCGACGGCGACCGCCGCGAGCGGGTTCAGCGCGACCGCCGACCCGAGCAGCACGAGGAACGTGAAGCTCGACGTGATCAGGCTCGTCGCCTGCAGCGCCCCGCCCGTCGCCGACATCACCTGGCTCGTCGTCGTCTCCTGCAGCTGACCCTCGCGGTCGCGCGACTGCACCGCCCACGAAGCGCGCGTGAAGGCGTCGAACAGCCTCGTGCGCATCGTCGCCTGCACGTCGGAGGCGATCCGCGCCGGCAGCACCGAGATCGGGAACTGCAAGAAGATCCGCAGGACGACGAGCCCGAGCGCGACGAGGATCAGCGATTTCATCGACGCGTCGACGTGGATCGGCCCGTGATCGAAGTGGACCTTCTTGTGGCCGCTGACGAGCGTCGCCGCGACCTGCGCGATCAGCGCGAGCGTGCCCGATTCGGTGAAGCCCGAGAAGATCGAGCAGATCGCCAGCACCACGACCGAGCTGCGGCGCTTGCCGAGCAGCAGGCTGATCCGGTAGCGCATCGAGCCGCGCGCCGGCCCGCTTCGTTTCAACAGCGGGCTCATGCCGCGACCGGGACGGCCGTCTCGAGCTCGTGCGCACGCCCCGGCGCCCGCGCGCCGCGCCGTGCGCGCCCGGGACCGGCGAACCAATACGCGGCCATGCCGACGGACAGCCAGAAGTAGGGGCCGGAGGCGGTGCTCGTGATGAACGGACCCGAGAAGCCCTCGAGCGCGAGCGCGACGAACGGCGCGAACGCGCCCGCGAGCATGATCGCGAGCTCGCCGTCGGCGACGCCGCGCATCCCCGTCGCGACGAGCGCGATCACATACAGCGTCAGCGCGATCCAGACGATCAGCCCCGGTCCGCCGAGTTCGTCGGCGACGAGGTTGTACTGCGTCTCCGCGCTCACCCCGTGGCCTTCGACGAGTTCGGTGACCTTGCCGCCGAAGCCGCCCGCCGCGCCGACCGTCCCGAGGCCGACGCCGAGCGGCGCCGAGGAAAGGAATTTGGGGATGTTCTCCCAGGCCGAGGACTTGTGGCTCGGCACCGTCGAGGCCGCTTCGTTCGGCGCGATGCTTTCGTAGCGCTTGAACGTGCCGCCCCCAACGGCCGAGACGAACAGCGCGCCGAGCGGGATCGCGAGCGCGACGACGACGAGCATCGCGCCGAGCGCGCGCGAGACCCGCCGCCCGGCCAGCGACGCGAGCGCGGCGAACGCGACCACGGCCAGCACGGCGCCGATCACCTGCAATCGGCCGAGGCCGGTCGCCACGGCGACGAGCGCCCCGAGCGCCAGCACCGCCGCGACCCATCTTCGCCGCGAGCGCCACGTCGCGAGCAGCGCCAGGCAGCAAGGCAGCGCGATCACGCCGACGCCGCCGCTGAAGCCGCTGTCGGAGCCGAGCCCGAGCGGGCGCACGCGCGCCTGGCCTTCGCTCGAGTACGTCCGCGCGATCGAGCCCTTTTTGCCGACCGTCGTCGGCTGCACGAGCGCGCGATAGCCCGGGCCCCACGTCGCGAGCTGGGACGGGCTGAGCGTCGTCTGGTAAGCCGCCACGGCGCCGTTTGCCAAGCCGATCACGCCGATGATGATGAACAGCTGGCGCAGGCGCTTCTTCGAGCGGATCAGCGCATAGCCGAAGAAGAAGAACGGCACCCACTGGAGCTCCTGGCGAAAGCCGCCGAGCACGTGCAGGAGGCCATGCGTCTTCGGGTTGAACGCCATCAGCACGACGACCGCGACGAACGCCAGCACCCAGCCCGACAGCGGCGGCAGCCTGACCTTCTCGCGCCGCGCGAGCAGGCGCAGCACCGCGCCGAGGCAGATCGCGAGGATCAGCACGTTGCGCACGGCCGCCGTCGCTTCGCTGCGCCCGATGCCGAGCTTGACCGGGCCGTCGAGCAGGCCGAGGTAGACAGCGACGAGCCCGACCGTGACCTCCAGGCGGCTGTTGACGATCAGCGTGACGACGGCGAGGACCGCGACGATCGCGCCGAGCACGACGAGCACGCTCGTGTGCGGCAGCGCGACGGTCAGCCCGAGCGCGATCGCCGCCGGAACGATGCCTGCGAGCCCGAGTAGCGCGAGATCGCGGATGCGTCTGTCCAAGACCACCGGATGCACCGCGCCGGCTCCCCCCGACAGGCGCAGGTGTGGGGCGGTCATCGCCCGATCAGCTTCCCCGTCCGCGATCGCCCGTCGCCAGTCGCAAACCCGTAACGGTCCATTTCCCTGCGCGGCAGGCAGTTCGCCGCGATCCCGAGCGGGCGCACGTCCGACTGCGCAAGCAGCTGGACGAGGCGCTGCGCCGACATTTCGCGCGTGTGACCGGCGCGCGCCACGATCACGACCGCGTCGACGAGCTTCAGCAGCGGCATCACGTCGCTCACCTCCAGCGGCGACGGCGCGTCGATCAGCACGTAGTCGAAGTCTTCCGCGACCGAATGCAGCAGCTCGGCCATCGCCGGATGCCCGAGCAGCGCGGGCGGGTTCGCGACCGCGCCGCCGCCGGCCAGCAGGAACAGCGCGCCCGCATCCTGCGCCTCGGCAAACGTCGCGACAGGCGCTGCGACCCAAGCCGGCGTCTCGGCGCCGGCGGGTGCGGCGGCAGGCACGGCGGCAGGCACCTCGGGGAGCTCCGACGGTGAGATCGGGGGCACGCGCTGCGTCGCCTGCGCGACCGTCAGCTTGCCCGTCAGCACCTCGGCGAGTCCCTGCGAGGCGTCGAGACCGAGCATCCGCGCCTGCGCCGGGCGGCGGAAGTTCGCCTCGAGCACCGCGACGCGCTGGCCGGCGTCGCGCTGCACGAGCGCCAGGTCGGCGGCGAGCGTCGACTTGCCGTCGCCCGCGTCGGCGCTGACGAACAGCACCGTCCGCGATCCCCGTGCGCGACGGGGATCGGGGGTCACGCCGAGCTGCAGCGCCGTGTGCAGCCGTCGCAGCGGCTCGACGAGGAACCGCGACGGCGCCGGCACGCCGTCACGCCGCACGATCGGTCGCCTGACCTTCGGAAAGCCGGCGAGCGTCTGCGCCGAGTAAGCCGCCTCGATGCCCTCGAGCGAGCGCAGGCGGCGGTCGAAGCGCCCGAGCGCATATGCGGCGATCGCCGCGAGCACGAGGCCGACGACGAAGCCGAAGATCGCGTTTTTGCGCGGCTTTGGCGAGAGCAGCACCGCGCCGGCCGGTTTCGCTGGCTTGATCTGCTGCGCACCGGTGACGGCGAGGCTCGCTTCGAGCTGGTTGATCTTGCTGCTCAGCGAGGCCGCCTGCAGCAGGCTCGAGGTGCTTGGCGCCCTGACGACGGGCGCGGGCGTTTTGCTGGTTCCGGTCGTCGTCGTCGCCTTCGTCGTTGCTTTCGCCGCGACCGCCGCCGTGCTCGTCGCTTCGATCCTGTGCAGCTGCCGTCGCGCGATCGCGATCGCGCGTTCGGTCGCTCGCGTGCGGCTGGCGTGCTGGCGCCTGATGAACGCGCGCGCGACCGAGTTCACGAGCAGCGCCGCCGTCGTCGCTTTGTGCGCTTCGGCCGTGATCGTGATGAACTCGCTTTTTTCCGGCGACTTGGCGCGAATCTTGCTGCCGTGGATCGCCGCCTTGTCTTTCTTGTTCAGCTTCTGGCGAACTTCTTCGATGACGATCGAGTTGATGATCGCGACCTGGTTGGCGATGTTCGCCGTCTGGCTTTTGGTCGTCGTTTTTTCACCAGGAGCCTGTTCTTCGAGGCTCGCGCCGAGGTACACCTGCGTCGTCGACTGATAGACGCGCGTCGCGTGCTTGTAATAGAAGTAGCTCGCGGCGCCGACGACGAGCCCGACGATCAGGATCAGCCACTTGCGCCTCCACAGCGGAAGAAGGATGGAGGTGGCGTCGCTCGTCTCGGTCATCGACTTCAGGATCCGTCCGTAGGCCGGTCGGAGGCCATCATACGGTCTGGCGTAATTTGCGACTAAAGAGTATCGGGCCAAAAGCGACGCCCGGCAAGGCTGCGTGCAACGATGTCGCGGTGTCAAGCCCCCCGCCCCGGCGCGAGCCTTCGCCCGTCTCGCCGCCGGCCGGCGAGCACGTTCGCGGGCGGCTGCTCGCGGTCAGTCACCCCTCGGTCGTGAGCGTCAACCAGGAGGTCTACCGCGAGCTGCGGGACCGCGGCTGGGACGTGACGATCGTGCTGCCGAGCCGCTGGCGCAGCGAGTACACCCAGCGCGACATGACGCCGCAGGTGCTCGACGGGATGGAGACCGCGCTGCGGCGCACGCCGGTCCTCCTGCGCGGGCGCCCGCAGCGCCATCTCTACCTCGCGAGCACCGCCGCATTGGCGCGGAGCGCAGGAGCCGATGTGGCGTTCGTCGAGGCCGAGCCGTTCTCGCTCGCGGCGACGCAGTGGGGCCGTGCGCTGAAGCGCCTCGGCGTGCCCTTCGGTGTGCAGTGCGCCGAGAACATCGACCGCCGCCTGCCGCTGCCCGTGCGCCTGATGCGCTCGCGCGTGCTGCGCGACGCGGCGTTCGTCGCCGCGCGCTCGGACAGCGCCGCGCGCCTCGCGCGGGCATGGGGCGCGCGCGGCGAGGTGGCGCTCGCGCCGCACGCCGTCCCGCTGTGGAGCGACGTGCCCGCCCCGCGCGAGCGTCCGTTCACGGTCGGCTATGCCGGCCGGCTCGTCCCGAGCAAGGGCCTCTTCGACCTGCTCGCGGCCGTGCGCCGGCTCGACGCGCCCGTAGAGCTGCTGCTGATCGGCGACGGCGAGCAGCGTGCCGAGCTCGAGGGCCAATCGATTCCAGGCTCGCGCGTGCGCGTGATCGACGATCTCAGCCACGAGCAGATGGCGGCCGGCTACGCCCAGCTCGACGTGCTCGCGCTGCCGTCGCACACGACGCCGAGATGGAAGGAGCAGTTCGGCCGCGTGATCGTCGAGGCGCTGTGGTGCGGCGTCCCCGTCGTCGGCTCGGACTCGGGCGAGATCCCGTGGCTGATCGAGATGACCGGCGGCGGTCTCGTCTATCCGGAGGGCGACAGCGACGCGCTCGCCGCGCGGCTGGCCGAGCTGCGCGCGCACCCCGCGCTCAGAAAGGAGCTCGCGAGCGCCGGGCGTGCGTCTGTCGAGCGGCTGTTCTCGGTCCCGGCCGCGACCGATGCGCTCGAGCGCCTGCTGCTCGACGCGCTGCCCTAGACGGCGGGCGTCTCCTCGCGCCCGCCCGAGACGCACGCATACAGCCGTTCGTGCTTGACGACGGTCTGCTCCCAGCTGTAGGCGAGCGCGGACTCGCGCGCTTCGGCCCCGAGCCTCGCGCGCAGCTCCGCGTTCTCGCCGAGCTCGTTCAGGCGCCGCGCGATCGTCCGCGGCTCGCGATCGATCAGGTAGCCGTTGCGCCCATCCTCGATCAGCTCGCGTACGCCGCTGACGGGGGTCGCGAGCAGCGGCAGACCGCTCGCGGCCGCCTCGAATGTGACAAGTGAGAATGTCTCATAGCTGGATGGCAGGACGAACGCGTCGCCGAGTGAATAGGCGAGATGCACGTCGCTCGTGAGGCCCAACCAGTGAACGGACGCGCCGACTCCGAGTGAGTCCGCGAGCCGCTGATAGCGCCCACGGTCGCCGTCGCCGGCGACGACGACGTCCCACGCGCGCGCCGAGCCGAGCGCTTCGATCAGCGGCTCGAGTCCCTTGCGCTCCCACTCGCTGCCGACGAACACCGCGACCAAGCGATCGGCGGCGATGCCGAGCCGTTCGCGCAGTTCGCGCGCGTCTCGGTCGCGCGCCCCCGGCGCGAAGGCGACCGTGTCGACGCCGTTGTGAATCGCAAGCACTCGATCGGCGAGCTCGGGGTAGTGCTCGCGCAGCTCCTCGGTGACACCCTCTGAAACGCCGACGAAGGCAGCCGCGCGGCTCGTGCGAAAGCAGACGCGCTCGGCCGCGCGCAGCATCCTGCCGACGAGCGCCGCGTGCAGGCGAAACGTCGCGCTCGAGCGCGACGGGTTGGCCGGCCCGACCTGATGGCAGTAGTGAACCGCGATGACATCGACGCGGCCCAGCACGATCGCCCCGGTGCTCTGCACGACGCCGCGCCGGTGTCGTGCCAAGAGCAGCGAGCCGGCGAGCATGAACCACGGATAGGCGAGCAGCGCCGGTCGGCGCGGACCGCGCACGCGGTGGAAGCTCACGCCGGCGTCCGCCGGCAGCGCGCACGTGCGCGCGATCACGGTGACCTCGTGCCCGCGTTCGCGAAGGCCGAGGATCAGCTCGGCGAGCACGCGCTCCATACCACCGACGTCGCCGACGTCGTGCGCGACGATCGTCACCGCGACGGGCCGCGCAAGCTCGCCCGCATCCCCCGGCGCCCGCTCGGCTTGCGCATCCATCCTGCGGCGCAGGTTACTCAAGCGGCCGCGGCCGTCAAGCCGGCGCGCGACAGGCCCGGCGCGGGCTTTGCGGTCGTATAGGCTCCCGCCGCATCGCCGCGGGTCAGCCTCGGGAACAACGAGCGCCTCACCGTCCACCCCGCTCGCCGGCGAGCATCGAACGCGCCTTGATCAGCGACTACGGCCCCAAATCCCTCTCGCCGGCGCTGCGCGCGTATCGCTTCGTCAACCGCCCGTACTACCTGTTCCGCCCGGCGCAACTGCTGACGCGCCTGCGCACGCGCGAACCGGACGGCGCCGGGCCGCATCTGCTGCGCGCCGCGTGGGGCTCGCAGCTCTACTGCTGGCCCGACTCGCTCGGGCGCGCCGTCGCGCGCACGGGCGTCTACGACCTCGTCGTCGCCGAGACGCTCGCGCGCCTGTGCGACCCCGGCGAGAGCGCCGTCGACGCCGGCGCGAACGTCGGCCTGATGTCGAACCTGCTCGCGCACGCGGCCGGGCCGCGCGGACGCGTCGTCAGCTTCGAGCCGCACCCGCTGATCCAAGAGACGCTCGCCCGCAACGTCGCGCTGTGGGCGAGCGAGCGCGCGCTGGCGCCCGTCGAGCTGCGCCGCGCGGCCGTCTCGGCTGCGAGCGGCACGCTGCCGCTGACGGTCGACCCGGAGACGTTCGCCTACAACAAGGGCACCGCTTCGCTGCAGGCGAGCGGGCGAGACGGCGAGAGGACCGAGGTCGCGACCGTCCGGCTCGACGAGGAGCTCTCCGGCCCGGTCGGCGTGATGAAGCTCGACGTCGAGATGCACGAGCTGCAGGCGCTCGAAGGCGCGCGCTCGCTGCTCGCCGGCAAGCTGATCCGCGACATCGTCTTCGAGGAGCACGAGGCGCCGCCGACGCCCGTCACCGAGCTGCTGCGCTCGCACGGCTACACGATCATCGGCGTGCGCCAGGCGCTGAGCGGGCCGATCGCCTCCGCGCCGAGCGACGCCTACCGCCGGCAGCTGTGGGACCCGCCGGCGCTGCTCGCGACGAGCGACCCCGAACGCGCCGAAGCGCGGCTGCGCCGGCGCGGCTGGCTGTGCCTCGGCGGGCGCCTGCGCCGGCGCGGCGCGGCCGCGGCGCACGGTTAGGATCGGCGCCGTGCGCTCTTACGCGGACCAGCTCGACTCCGGCGGCTCCTCGATGCAGGAGATCGTCAGCGCCGCGCTCGCCGCCGCGCGTCCGCAGCCGCGGCTGCGCTGGCTCGACATCGGCTGCGGGCGCGGCGATCTGCTGCGCGAGGTCAAAGAGCGGTGGCAGCCGAGCGCGCTCGGCGGGATCGACCCGATCGACTGGCTCGCCGAGGACCTGCGCGAGGACGTTCGCTTCGAGCAGCTGCCCGCCGAGGAGGCCGGCCGCCTCGAACCGGCCGACCGCGTGCTGATGGTCGAGGTGATCGAGCACCTCGAGGCGCCGTGGCGCGCGCTGCGAAGCGCCGCCGGACGCGTCGCGCCCGGCGGCTGGCTCGTCGTCTCGACGCCGAACCTCGCGACGCTGCGCAACCGGCTCGAGCTCGGCCTGCGCGGCAATCTGACGAGCTTTCGCCCCGGCTATGACCCGCACATCTCACCGGCGCTGCCGCACGTCACCGAGCGGGTCCTGCGCGAGGAGGGGCTGAGCGTGCAGCCGGCGCAGTTCGCCGGCGCCGACGTGATCTCGCTCAGCGGTGGGCGCGTCTGGCCCGAGCCGGTTCGCAAGCGCTGGCCGCGGCTGACGTCGGTCTCCGTCGTGATCGCCGCTCAGCGCCCCGGCTCGGGCGGCTAGGCCGCCGCCGTCAGCCGCTGCAGGCTCGCGAAGAAGCGACGCTGCAGCGCCTCGACGGTGAAGTCCGCGAGGAAGCTCTCGCGCCCGGCGTGTCCGATGCGCTCGCGCAGCGCCGCGTCGTCGAGCAGCGGCTCGAGCGCGTCGGCGAGCGCCGCCGGCGCGCCCGAGCGCGCGAGCACGCCCGTACGGCCGTTCTCGATGAACTCGCCCGGCCCACCCGAGTCGACTGCGACGACGGCGACGCCCCGCGACATGCCCTCGAGCAGCACGATCCCGAACGGCTCCGGATCGGACGCGTTGACGAGGATGTCGAGCTGCTGCACGTAAGGGTCCGCATCCGGCACCTCGCCCGTCATCGTCACCGCGCCGTCGAGGCCGAGGCGCGAGATCAGGCGCGGCAGCGACGCCGCGTACTGCGGCGAGAGATCCCACGAGTCGCCGCCGACGATCACCGTGTGAATCGCCTTGCCGCGCTCGTGCAGGAGCGCCTGCGCTTCGAGCAGGCGATCCTGCCCCTTCCACGGCTGCAAGCGCCCGACGAGGCCGACGATCGGCACGCCCGCCGGGAGCTGCAGCGGCGCGCTCTGCGCCGCCGGGCCCGGCAGCGGCGCGCCGGCGCCGACGACGAACGTGCGGCGCGAGGGAAACAGGCGCTGCTGAGCCTCGGCGGCGGGTGTCGAGTAGCAGCCGACCGCGATCGCCGGCAGCAGCGTGGCCGTGCGATCGAGCCATCCCTTGCTCGACGGAATCGCCTGCTGCCACCAGACGACACGCTTTCGCATGCCCGCGAGCACGGCCGCCGGCGAGCCGTAGAGCTGCGTTTTCGCCGACCAGTTGAGGATCAGGTCGGGCCGGCGGCGGCGGATGATCCCGCTCAGGCGTGCGACCGTCGCGAGCAGCTTCGGAACTTGACGCAGGCGCCCGGCCGCGAGCACCTCGACGCGAAAGCCCGCCGCCGCGAGCTCGTCCGGCCACGGCCCCGGCTCGAAGAAGACGAGCTCGAGCTCGTGGCCGTGCTGTCGCGCTCCTTCGAGGATCCCCTGCAGCATCGCCTCGGCTCCGCCGAGTCGCTCACCCCACGGCACGGTCACGAGCACACGCATCGACACGAGCGCGTCTCAGCGCCGCTTCTCGGCGACGAGCACGGCGCTGAGGTATGGAAAGCGCGAGCACCGCGTCAGCGGCCGGTCGAGCAGCACGAGCGCGCGCAGCGGCAGCACGAGCGCCCACGCCCCGACCAACCCGATCCGCGCGGTCGCCCGGCGCATCAGGTTCGTCACCTTCTGCGAGACGATGCCGCTGACGAAGCCCTCGCTGCTCACCTGCAGGCCGGCGCCACGCACGATCTCACTCAAATCCTTTTGTGAGTATCCAAAGCGAACGTGTGAACCGTCCTCGACCGGGCTTGGGTGTGAATCCTCGGTGAAAAGCGGGCAATGGCCGGCGAACGGCGTGCTCAGCAGCAGCCGCCCGCCCGGCGCGAGCATCGCCGCGAGCGTGCGCACGAGGCCCGCGTCGTCGCTGAGGTGCTCGATCGTCTCCAAGCAGACGATCTGGTCGAACAGGCCGAGCGAGCCTCGATGGTCCTCGAGCTCGCGCAGGTCGAGCGTGCGAAAGTCGATCCCCGACGCGCCGACGAGCTCGGCGCGGCGGCGCGCGTCGGCCTGCTCCTCGACGGAGAACGACGCCGCGACGACCTCGTTGCCGCTGAGCCGCGCGTAGATGCTGAACACGCCGTTGCCGCAACCCGCGTCGAACGTTCGCAGCGACCCCTTGCGCAGGTGGCGACGCAGCCACAGCCAGCGGTCGAGCACGCACGGATCGCCGTTGATCAGCAGCGAGCGCCACCCGAGAACCTTCAGCATCGCATCCCCCATCGGCGCAACATATCTCAACCCCCGAGCGCAGCCTGTGGGGCGCTCGGCCGGGATACGCTTGCGCGGATGAGCGCCTCGCAGTCTCCTCCCGTGCCGCAGCGGCGCGTCGCGCTCGCGCACGACTACCTGCTCGTGATGCGCGGCGCCGAGCGCACGTTCGCCGCGATCGCCGAGCTCTATCCGAGCGCGCCGATCTTCACGCTCCTGTATGACGAGCAGGGCACGAGCGGGCGCTTCGCCGGTCGCGCGATCACGACCTCGTTCCTGCAGCGCCTCGGCGTCGACCAGCAAAGCTTCAGGCGCCTGCTCGCGCTGTATCCACTCGCGGCCGAGCGCCTCAGACCGCCGCCGTGCGACGTCGTGCTGAGCAGCAGCAGCGCGTTCGCGCACGGGCTGCACGTCCCCGACGGAGCAATGCACGTCTGCTATTGCCATGCCCCGTTTCGCTACGCGTGGTACGAGCAGGCACGCGCGCTCAGCGAGGTCCCCGCTCCGCTGCGCCCATTGCTCGGCCTGCAGCTGCGCAGGATGCGCAAGTGGGATCTCGCCGCGAGCCGGCGCGTCGACTCCTACGTCGCGAACTCGCGCCTCACGCAAGAGCGGATCAAGGCCTTCTACGGCCGCGACGCGCCGATCATCCATCCGCCCGTCGAGACGCACCGCTTCAGCCCCGGCGAGCCCGGCGAGGCGCTGCTCGTCGTCTCCGAGCTCGTCGCCCACAAGCGCGTGCACGTCGCGCTCGCGGCCGCGCGGCAAGCCGGCGTGCCGATCCGCGTCGTCGGCTCGGGTCCAGAGCACGAAGCGCTCAGCGAGGCGTTTCCCGAGGCCGAGTTCCTCGGCCGCGCAAGCGATCGGCAGCTCGTCGAGCTCTACGCGAGCGCACGCGCCGTGATCGTCCCGAGCATGGAGGAGTTCGGCATCACCGCCGTCGAGGCACAGGCCGCCGGACGCCCCGTCGTCGCGGCCGGCGCCGGCGGCGCGCTCGAGACCGTGATCGAGGGCCGCACGGGCAGCCTCGCGCGACTCGACGACGTCGACTCGTTCGCGCGTGCGATCGAGTCCGTGCAGCGCCTCGCGCTCGACCCCGCCGACGCCGTCGAGAACGCCGCGCGCTTCTCCGTCGCGGCCTTTCGCGAGCGCCTTTCAGCGCACGTCGAGCGCGTGCTCGAGCAGCGACATCGATCGGCTCGCGGCAAGGGTTGACTGCTAGGGTCCGCGCGTGATCACCGAGCAACCTCTGCGGATCGCGTGGCTCGGCGGCGCACCGCAGGAAACCGGCGGCGCACCGGGCGTCGTGACCGAGCTGCTCGACGGCCTCTCGCGTCGCGGACACCAGATCGACTGCTTCTTCCCGGGCACCGGTGTGAAGGTCCCGGAGCACCTCGCCGAGCGCGAGAACCTCAGCTTCATCTGGGGCACGAGCGAATGGCGCTGGGACCGCTGGTACAGCCGCACGAAGCTCACCTCGTTCGCCAGCGGCCTGCTCTCGCGCGCCGCCGCGTCGGTGCGCTTGCAGCGCGAGATCACGCGCCGTCATCGGGCGCATCCGTACGACGTGATCTACCAGAACCAGACGATCGAGTCGCTCGGCGTGCCGGCGGCGCTCGCGCGCGAGATCCCGCTCGTGATCCGCCCCGACAGCCATATGGCCGGCGAGCTGCGCTGCCTGATCGCCGAGCGCAAGCTGGCGTTTCGCGCGCAGCCGCGCCACATCTTCTTCACCGTCGCCGCGATCATGGCATTTCGCGCTTACGTACAAAAAATAAAAATAAGAAAAGCCAGCCTGCTGATCGCGATCAGCACCGTCTTTCGCGATCACATCGTTCACGACTACGAGTTTCCGCTCGAGCGCACGGTCGTCGTGACGAACCCCGTGCGCCTCGACCGCTTCGAGGTGACAGATCGCCTGCCCGGCGAGCCGCCGCTCGTGCTCGTGCCGACGCGCATCTCCGTGCGCAAGGGGATCGAGGACGTGATCGCCGTCTCGAAGCTGCTCGCCGAGCGCGGCGTCAGCGCGCGGATCCGCGTGATCGGCGGGCCGAGCAACTGGTCGGACTACACCAAGCTGCTCGACGATCTGCCGCCCGAGAACGCCGAGTACGGCGGGCGCATCCCGCCGGCGAAGATGGCCGCCGAGCTGCAGGCGGCCGACGTCGTGCTGCTCGCGAGCAAGTACGACCCGTGCCCGATGTCCGTGCTCGAGGCGCTCGCCTCCGGCGTGCCCGTCGTCGCGACGACCGAGGTCGGCTCGATCGAGGGCGTCGATCGCGCGGTCGTCACAGAGGTGCCCGTCGGCGACGTGCCCGCGATCGCCGACGCGATCGAGCAGATGCTCGACCGCGTCCGCGCCGGCCACACAGAGCTGCGCGCGCTCGCGCGCTCCGAGGCCGAGCGGCGCTTCGCCCGCGACGTCGTCTGCGAGCAGATCTCAGACGCGCTCGAGCGCCTCGCCGGCAGGCCCGCGCAGACAGCAGGCGCCGCACCGCCGGCGTTCGTCGCGCCGCCGCGCTAGGCCGCAATGCCGCCGGGCGACCCGTCGGTCGTCCGCTCTTCGAGCGCGCGCTCAAGGACGCCGCGCCGCCGGCCGATGCAGGAATACGCCCCTGCCCGCAGAATCGCCAGCAAGGGCGCTACACCGCGATGCTCTTCATCCTCATCCCGATAGCTTGGCTCGCCGTCCTCTCGCTGCTCGTCGCGGTCTGCCGCGTCGCTGCCGAAGGCGATCTACAGCCCACCCGCGTCCGCAGCTCGCGCGAGGACCTGATCGGCATCAAGCTGACGCTCTCGCCCGCCGCCTCGCGCGCCGGTCATCGACGGCTGCACGCTCGCAAGACGCTCGCGCGTCCAGTCATCTCAGGCGGCAGGCAGCGCATCGCCGCGCACAGCCTGCGCCAGCGCTGAGTCGCCGCTCCGAGGGCTCCGCGTCCGCCGAGCGGCTACAGGCCGCGACGGCCGAACACGTGCGGAACGGTGCGCAGGAGGATCTTGACGTCCGTCCACAGCGACCAGTTCGCGACGTACAGATAGTCGAGCGCGACCATCTCCTTCAACGGCACGCGCGAGGGGCCGAGGATCTGCCACGGACCCGTCATCCCCGGCATCAGTTCGAGACGGCGACGGTGCCAGCCCTCGATCCGCTCGTCCTCTTCGACGATCAGCGGGCGCGGGCCGACGAGGCTCATCTCGCCTTTGACGATGTTGAACAGCTGCGGCAGCTCGTCGAGCGCCGTGATCCGCAGGAAGCGCCCCATCCGCGTGACGCGTGGATCTTGAGCGATCTTGAACAGCCCCTCCTTGGCCTCGTTGCGATCGCGCAGCGAGTCCTTCATCGCGTCCGCGTCGGGGACCATCGTGCGGAACTTGATCATGTGGAAGCGCCGGCCGTGACGCCCGACGCGCAGCTGGCTGAAGAGCACCGGGCCGCGCGTGTCGAGCTTGATCAGGATCGCGACGGCGATCAACAGCGGCGAGATCGCCAGCAGGCCGAGCGAGGCGCCGAGCACGTCGAACGCGCGCTTCAGCGCCGCCGAGGAGCGCGTCAGGTCGAAGCGGCGCACGCCGAGCAGCGTGACGCCGTGCAAGTCGTCGAACTCGACCGCCGAGCCGACGACCTCGAGCATCCGCGGCAGCACGCTCACGCGCACGTCGACGGCCTTCAGCGTGCGCACGAGGTTGAGCGTCTCGCCCGCGTCCGCGTCCGCGCCCCATCCCGGAGCGATGATCGCGCGATGCACGTCGAGCGTCTGCGCGAGGTCGCGGATCTCCGTCAGCCGCGGCGCCGAGAAGGTGTCCGTCGACCACGGCGCGACCTGACCCATGTCGAGGTGCGCGATGATCTTCGCCTTGACGCCGCCGTGACCGTTGAGCTTCGCGCCGACGACTTCCGCCGATCGCTCGTCGCCGATGAACAGGCAGCGCTCGACCGGCCCGAACCACAAAGCCAAGCCGCGCGCGCTCGCACGCGCGAGCAGCAGCAGCCCCGCGAGCACGACCCAGAGAAACAGCGCCTCCCTACGGTCGAGCGTGCCCGCGACGACGAGCCGTCCCGCGAGCAGCGCCACGAGCGTGCACAGCGTCGCTAGCTGGAACAGCTTCGGCGCCTCGTCGAGCGTCGTGCGGCGCAGCAGCGTCTCGTCGCGGTCGTACAGGCCGAGCAGCTTCGCGCCGATCAGCAGCAGCGGCACGCCGACGAAGCTCTCCCACGTCAAGTGCAGCGGCACGCGGCGCGAGGACAGCGCAACCGTCAGGATCAGCGCCCCGAGGATCGCCACGACGTCGGCCACGAGCAGCGCGCGACGGAACAGTGCGTCCCTCCGCAAGCACACGGCTGGGCCGCGCGCTGCCGTAGCCGTGCGCCGCCGCGCCGCGTCCCCACGCGCGCTGCTGCGCAACCCGAGAGGCGGTCCCCACGACAGCCCCGCCTCAGTCCTTTTCCCCGTCTCAACACTCATTAGCGCTCCCCGCCTCCATGCTTGCCATCGGCTCTCCCCACATGATGGCCACGCCGACCCGAACAAATGTCGAGATCCCGTGATTGCTGCTCAATGTCGTCATCATGCACTTAAGTCGGTCGTAAAGTCAAGTCCCTCGCCACAGAAGATCGCGAACCACCGTGTCAGCGGCCGCGAATCACCGTCGCCGCTGGAGCGTATGGGTCTGGGCGACCCGGCGGCTGCTCGCCTGGCGGCGGTCGCCGGCCTCCTCGCGATCGCGTGCAGCCGGCGACGGCGGCGCCGACCGCGAACGAGCGTGCAAGCGAGCGCCTCGCGGCACGTCGTCTCGCTGTGCGCGCGCCCGGCTCGGCGCAGCGGCAGGGCGTCTGCGTCGCCGCCGCCGCCGCGCTTGCCACAGCCTCGGCAGAACGACGCCGGGCCGCCCAATCCTCTGAGCGACCCGGCGAACGTCATGCTGCGATCAGGTCGTCCTTGACCCGACGGTCAAGAGGCGCCTAGAAGGGGCTTCCCGACGCGATTTTCGTTGCTCCTGCCTGCGCCTCGTCGAGCACTTTGCCCTTCGGCAGCGCGAGGTAGTCGTGGCCGGAGATGACCTTCTGGCCGCCGCCGCCCTTCGCGTCCGTCACGAACGTCAGGTAGTCGTGAGCGGTCGTGGCCTCGCCGAGCGTCGTGCCGCCGTAGGCGCCGAAGCTCGTGAATGCCAGGTCGTACGTGAGACCGCACAGCGGGTACTTCTTCTGGATCGTGCGCGTCGTCACTTCGTTCCACGGTTCGAGCACGCTCGCGGGCGGGAACGGTTCCGTGCCGTTGGTGTATTCGGTGTTCTTGCAGTTGGCTTCCGCAAGCGTCGCCGACTCGCCGTTGGAGGCCGGGTCCGCGTACTTGAGTTTGCCCGTCGTCGCCATGCCGTTGTTCTGGACCGGAGCCCAGAAGTTGTTCGTGCCCGCGCCCCCGGCCGGCGGCACGAAGTTCGCGTTCAGGCGAGCTTCGGCGATGTTGACGTAGCCGATCGCTCCCGGAGTCGCCAGGACCTTCGCGATCAGTTCGCCGCCGCCTTTGGCTGCCGGCTTGACGACGTTCGCTGCCTGCGGCCAGTCAGTGTTCAGCGAGCCTTCCGAGACCGTGTTCCAGTCCGTCGAGCTGCTTTTTTCGTCGGTGAAGGTCGACGGGTCGATCAGGTGGAGGTAACGCTTGAAGATGTGCGTCGTCCCCGACTGGTCGAAGCGGGCGACCGGCTGGATCGCACCAGGGGTGCAGCCAGTGATCTTGTCGCCGTCGTCGGTCACTTCGCTCCAGTTTTTGAGCGTGCCACGGTAGATCTTCTCCAGCGTGACGTTGTTCAGCACGAGCCGTTTTTCTTTTTTGTACTTCGATTCGGCGACGCAACCGGCCGGGAGGTGGATGATCAGCGCGACGGACTCCTGCACGACCGGGATGCTCTCCACGGTCTGCGGGACGAGCGTCGTCTCGTGTGCTTCGATTTCGCCGATCTGCGTAGCGTTCGGCGGTTCGTCGGTGCCGACGAAGGCGTTTGCTGCGTAGTTCGGCGTTGCGCCGCCCACACCCCATGCTTCGAGCCCGGCGCCACTGCCGGTCGACGTGTACGTCACCGTCGGCTTTGCGCCCGTGCCCTGTTTGCTGCCGCCGGCACACGCGACTTTGCTTTTTTCAGACAAGTTGAACTGTTTGGTCCAGACGTTGACCTGCGCGTCTTTCTGCAGCGAGGACCCCTGCCCCGTGATGTTCGCCCCGGAGCACTGCGGCCCGGGCGCCGCGTTCGCCGCGCCTGGCGCGACGAGAGCGGCCACGGTGACCGCTGAGAGCATGCAAGCCGGCGCGAGCCGGCGTGCGAAAGGAAGTCTCATTCCGTTTCTACCTCCTGGTTAACTACGTTGCGTTGCGAGCGGAGCAGCTGCTCCTGGAGCGTTTCTTTCTCCGCAACGGAATCTCCCAGTCGAGGGTGTTGACAACGTTGATGCGGTGTAGCGCGTGTGTTACCAGCCTGTGACGAAGGGCCTTAACGAGCAACAGCCGGACGCCCCTCGCGGGGCATCCGGCCGCTACTACTGCGGCGCCGGGGCCGTCGGCTCTCGGCCGACCCGCGGCAGCGCTCGGGCTGGCTTGGCTAGAAGCCGATCAACGCCGCCCCCGCCTGCGCCTCGGTGAGCACTTTGCCCTTCGGCAACGCGAGGTAGTCGTGGTTGGCGATCAGCTTCTGCCCGCCGCCGCCCTTCGCGTTCGTCACGAAGGTGAAGAAGTTGCTCACGGTCGTGGCCTCATCCTGGGTCGTGCCCGGATAAGCCGAGTAGCTCGTGAACGCGAGCTCCACCACGATGCTGCAGAGCGGGTACTTCTTCTCGATCGTGCGGGTCGTCACTTCATCCCACGGTTCTTGCGTGCTCGCCGGAGGGAATGCGTCTTTGCTGTTCGTGTATTCGGTGTTCTTGCAGTTGGCGTCCGCGACCGTCGCGGTGTCGCCGTTGCTCGACGGGTCCGCGTACTTCAGTTTGCCCGTCGTCGCGAGGCCGTTGTTCTGGATCGGAACCCAGAAGCGAGCCGTACCCGGACCACCCGTGCCCGGCGTGAACGAGCCGTTCGCACGTGCTTCGGCGAACGTCGTGTAGCCGATCGTTCCCGGGTGCGAGGCGACCCATGCGTCGAGCGCCGTGTCGCCGGTTGCTTCAGGGCGCGTCACGTTCGCCGCTTTCGGCCAGTCGGTGTTCAGCGTGCCCTCGGAGACGTTGTCCCACGTCTCGCTCCCGCTTTTTTCGTCGGTGAAGGTCGCGCCGTTGATCAGGCTGAGGTACTTCTTGAAGATGTGCGTCGTGCCCGCGCCGTCCTTGCGTACGACGGGGATGATCGGCGACGCCGCGTTGCACGTCGCGCCGACGAGTTTGTCGCCATCGTCGGTGATCTGGCTCCACTGCGTGATCGTGCCGCGGAAGATGCCCTCGAGCGTCGCGTTGTTGAGCACCAGGCGCGTGTCTTTTTTGTAGCTCGTCTGCGCCGTGCAGCCGGACGGCAGGTTGACGATCACGGCGATCGCCGTCTGCAGCGTCGGGATCGACAGCAGCGTGTTTGCCGTAGGCGTCGTCTGCAGTGCTTCGATTTCCGCTTTCTGCGTCGCGTTAGGCGGTTCGGAGGCGCCGATGAACGCGTTCGCGAGGCTGAAGTCGCTGCCGACGTGCCCGTTTGCCCCCCACGATTCGAGCCCTATCGCGGCGCTCGAGGTTTTGTAGGTGATCGTCGGCGTCTGCAGCGTGCCCTGCCCTTTTTTCCCGGCGCATGCGACCTTGTTCGTCGAGGTGTTGAAGTCCGCGTCCCACACCGTGTGCGCGTTCTTCAGGACGTTGGCGCCCTGACCGGTGATACTTGCCCCGGAGCACTGCGCGCCGAGCGAGGCGCCCGCTCCGGAGGGTGCAGCCAAGGCGATGATGACCGCCGTTGCGCTGATGCACGACGCAAGCAAACGTCGCGCCAAAGGAAACGTCATTGCGACTACCTCCTGGTTTCGGTTCGGTGCGATGACGCGAGCACACCGCCCCGCCACCCCCAGTTGTTCGGAAAACAGTTTTCCTCACTTATTTAGTGAGGACTGTGCTGAACAATTGCCCGTCGGGGCGTTTTAATCCTGTGACCACGCCGACCGGGAGCGTCCGCCGAGCGAGCCGCGCTCGGCTTCACTTTGGCGCGTTAAACGACTCGGCCAGGGCTGACCTTGCGGTCGGCCCTGGCCGTGATCATCGCTCGGGCGAGCGCTCGGCGGGAGCGCCCGAGCCGCTACTGCTTCTTCTACTTCTTCTTCTTTGCGAGCTTCAACGTGACGGTGACGAGCGTCGTGTGCGAGGCGCCAGTCGGATCGTGCGCGAGGATCGTCGCCCGCGCGCGGAGCACGTGCGAGTGCGCGAGCAGCGAGCGCGCTTTTGCCGACAGGTGCAGCGTGAGCGCCTTCGACGTACCGCCGCTGAGCGAGAAGGAGCCCGACGCGAGCGTCAGGATCGCCTTCTTCTTTCCCGCACCCGCGCTGACTGCGCTCAGCGTCTTCAGCGTCACCGTGCCCGAGCACGTGCTCTCACCGGCCGGGCACGTGACCTTGACCGGCACGCCGCCGCTCGAGCTCACCGACAGCGAGGTGCTCGCGAGCTTCGCTTCCGGGTTGCCTTTGGCCGTGTTAGTGCCGAGCACGCTTCCACCCGGCGCGCTGGGGCCCGGAGTGCTGGACGTGGAAGGGGCCGGCCCAGGGGCTGGCGGCGCCGGCGGCGCCGGCGGGGCCGGGGCGGCGATCGTTATTTCACGCGTGGTCGAACCGCTCAGCCCGAGCGCGTCGGTCACTTTCAGCGACACGGTGTATTTGCCGGCTGCGCCATAGACGTGTTCGACCGTGGGGCCGCTCGCGGATTCCGGCGAGCCGTCCCCGAAGCTCCACGAGTATTTGACGATCGCGCTTTTGTTTTCGTCGATCGAGGTGCTCGTGAACTTCACCGGCACCGCGACGGTCGGCGCCGCGGAGGTGATGAACTGCGCCACCGGGTTCGCCGTCGAGACGACAACCGATCCGACCGGCGTCGTGATCGTCGGGTCAGCCAGATCGTCGGTCTTGATCGTCGCGGTGACGTGCATCGTCCCTTGGCTCGTGTAGGTGTGTTCGACCTTGGCTGTGTCGAACTGTTCCTTCGTCAGCGTTTCGGTCGTTCCGTCGCCGAAGTTCCATTGCACGCTGAGCACGTTCGCGCCGCTCACCTTCGAGGCGAGCGTGATCTTCTGGCCGACGTGCGCAGGGCTGGCGCCCGTGCCGATCGCGGTTCCGTTCAAGCTCGCCGCGGGCGCCGCGGCGCTCGCCTTCGGGCACCGTTCGTTGGTGCTGCCCGGCCCGAACGTCGCGACCTCCGGATGTGGCGCTTCCTGGACGGTGCCGGACGGCGCGTTCGGGTCGAACACGAACAGCTTTTCGCCTTTGCCGGCAGCGAGCAGCGGCTGGCTGAAAGCACTGAGCGCGCAAGTTTCGTCGGTGCTTTTTTCCAGTTCGACTTTGTTTGCTCCGGCGGTCCAGCCGAGCTCTTCGGGTGCCGCGCCTTCGCCGGCGAGCTTGAACACGACGACGCCCGGGTTCGTGTGCGGCGCGTTCTGCAAGACCGCAACCGACTGGTAGAGCCTGCCTTCGTTTGCACCTTCGCCCGCTTCGTGCGCGAAGGCGAGACCGCCGCCTTCGCGCGGTTCGACGTTCGGCGCGCTCAGCAGCGTCTGCAGGCCAGGGTTGCCGAAGCGGACGACCGGCTGCGGCGCGGTGTTCGCCGCGAAGCTCTTCGGGATTTCCCAGATTTCTTCGGGCAGGTCGACGAGCACGCGGCCGGTGTTGGTCACGACCGGCGAGTACGGTTCGCCCGGTTCGAGCGTCTGCGCGCCCACGCCCGTGCCGTCTTTCGGGCAGATCGCGGCACCTTCTTCGGCTTCGGTTTCGAAGCATTCGCCCGTGTCGACCCAGCGCGGGCCGAGCGTACCGTTCGCTTCGACGCGCTGCGCGGCGTTCAGCCAGTGTTCTTCACCCTGGTCTTCGTGGCCGAGGATCACGACCCCGTGCGTCGTCGGGTCGGCGGCGATGCCCGACGGTTCCAGCAGCGCCGATGCTTTCGGGTTGCCCGTGACCTCCGACTGCGCGTTGAGCGTCGTCGCGCTCGCGAGCACGCCTTCGGCGTTCGCGCCTTCAGCCGGCACGAGGGCCGTGCCGGTCGGTTCGGTCTTGAACGCGTACACCGCCCCGGCGCTGAATTCTTCGGAGTCGACCGTCGATTCTTCTTCGCGTTCGTAGACCGCCAGCACGTAGACACGTTTGGTTTCGGGTTCCACCGCGATGCCCTCGAGGCCTTCGATGTGTTCGTTGGCTTTGACTTTCAGCGAGACCGATGCGATGAACGTCCCGGTCGAGCTGAACTTCTGGATGCGAAATTCGTTTTCTTTTTTCGGCTCGTCGCCGACGTAGACGCTGTTGTCCGTCGGGTCGACGCCGAATGCGTGCACCAAAGCCCCGGTGAGGATGTGGAATTCATTGGTTTTCGAGCCGCGGAACGGCTTGCCCAGTTCGCCGTAGCCCTGAGCCTGCGCCAGCGTGGCGCCTGCTCCCAGCAGCATCGTCGTGGCGAGCGCCGCCATGACGGTAAGCAGGCGCAGGTTGACTGTTCGCGGTTGTGACATCACTCTCCGGTCCTTGGGGTAGGGGCCTGAACTTCGCACATGGCGAGCGGCCACGCAACGCCTTTCACCACTTCATTACATCGACCCGAGGCGCCCCCTGAGCACAGTGCAAACCGGGGTCCGCGCGCGTAGTTCCGGGCATTTCAGTGACGACCTGCGTGTGCAGATGTCCGTCGTCGCGTTAATGCTTTGTGAACAGTGAAAGGTTTGTGAATGGACTCGCCGCGCGGATGTCAGCGGCGCGGTTTCGTCCGCATCCGCCCCTGCGACTTGATCGTCGAGATCGTCGCCGGCGCGACTCGCGCCCCGCGCCTGCCGCGACCGGGCCGGCGGCGGATCGAGACCCCGGCGAACGCGGCGAGCGCGATCAGGCCGAGGATGTAGAGCGTCGGGGGCTCGTGTTCGGTCGAGCTGTAGGCGACCGCCTGGTTGCTCACCTGCTCGGTCGCTTCCTCGGACTCCTCTTCCTTTTCGGCTGCCTCGACGGGCGAGGTCACGGCCGAGGTCCCGCTCGGCGGCGTCGGGCGTGCCGGCGTCGGCACGGGCGGCGGCACGAAGCCAAGCACGGGCGAGGTCAGTACCGGCGGTAGGAAGAACGGTTTCGCCGCCGGCTGAGCAGCAGGGCTCGGGCTCGCCGCCGTGGGCGCTGCCGGCGGCGCCGGCACGGGCACCGGCGCAGGCGAGGAGGCCGGCGCCGGGCCCGCGGGTGCAGGCGCGGGAGCGGGAGCGGGCGGAGGCACGGGCGATGCCTGCGAGCCGCTCAGTTCGCTGAGCGGCACCGTCCCGCACGGCTGGCGAACGCTGCCCGCCTGGATCGTCACCGGCAGCGAGAAGGACAGCCCGCCGCTGCTGATCGTGACGATCGTCGTGCCCGCGTTGTAGGCGCAGAAGAGGCCCGACTGCGAGTCGTGAATCGGCTTTTCGTTCGCGCCGAGCTGTACGGCATGGGGATCCGGCGAGGCGAGGTTCGGCTGGACGAAGTCGCCGAGATCGGGACGCGAGGAGCTGAACGTGTACTCGGGGAGCAGACCGATCGCACAGCCGGTGCCGACGCAGTTCGCGGGGATCGGGATGTACGGGTCGGTTTCAGCGCTGTTCGTCCCGTTACGCGCGCGATTGCCGGCCCGTGGGCGCCGCGCGAGCGCCTGGAACAGCGCCGTCTGACTGCGTCGCAACAGCGTCCCATCCTCTGCTTCCAGTGCGAGTTCGCCGACGTTCGGAATCAGCCTGGCCGTGACTTCGGCGCGATTGGACGTGTTCGTGCGGCGATAGGTCGCGAAGTTGAGCTGAGCCAGGAGGAAGCCGCTCGCCCCGTGAAAGTCGCCGGCGCGCTCGTTGATGAAGTTGACGTAGCCGAGCGTGCCCGAGCCGAACGCCGGGATCGAGGCCGAGCCGGACCGCAGCGGGAGGTCGACGTTTTCTTCGGGCGCGTCGAAGAAGTACGCCGAAGCACCCGCGCCGTTGTCGACGCATTCTCCGCCTTCCGTGCAGGGCGCCACCAGCAAGCGCGCGACTTCGGCGGCGTTCGGGTCGCCGGCGGCGATCCGTGCGTTCAGGTTCGCGCTGCCGACCGCGATCGCCGGCTCTTTCGCCGCCTTCGCCCCTTCGAGCTCGCTCGCCAGCCACAGGCGCTGGGCTTCGCCGACCGGACCGCTGTCGTCGAGCACGATCATGCGAACCGGTCCCGACTGGCCTTCGGAGTCGACCGCGTAGTAAGGCTGGCAACCCTGCGGGCAGCTTTCCGGCCCGCCGCCGGCCGGCGTCAGCCCGGCGACCGACGGTCCGCCGCCGAACGGTTTCGGGAAGCCGGCGAAGGCCTGCTCGAACAGCGACTCGCCCGCTCCTCCGGCGAGGTCCGTGGACGAGAGCGCGGCATATGCCGGAAGCGGGCTCGTGGCCAGCAGCTGGGCATAGCGGGCATACTCGCGCGCATACGGGATCGCGACCGAGACCTGGCCCGCGGTTTCTCCGGCGCTCACGCGCGGGCCCGTGTAGAAGAACGAGCGCACGCCGGAGATCGTTCCCGCGCGTGCCAGCGCCGAGCTGAGCCAGCCGTCGGGGCCGAGACCGGCATTGGCGCGATCGCTGCAGGGGTCGGCGCACTGCGCACCGCCGCCGATCGCGAAGCTCGCCAGGATCGGCGCCCCGCTCGCGGGCCGCGCCGCTTCACTCGGACGTGGTTCGGCGACGACCGGCGAGGAGCCGACCCCCGGCGGGGTCCCGCCTTCGGCCGGGTAGCGGTCGATGTCGGCCGTGTCGAGGACTTCGCCGTTTTCGGGGTCGACGAACCCGCCGACGGCCCAGCCGTGCGCGCCCGTGGGATCGATCAAGACCGACGAGATCGGATCGGGCCGGTACGGGATGTCCCAGTGGGTGTAGTTGCCGGCCGGTTCCCTGATGTTGCTGAGTTCGTGCTGCTCGTCGCTCCATCCCGTCGCCGTCTGCCGCAGCACGCCGCTTTCGACGTTCGATTCCAACGCGTACGGAGCAATCAGCTGTGGTGGCGTGCCCGGTGGCGACGGTGTGACTTTTTCGACTTCGTATGTGTCGAGACCGGCGCCCGAGACGATCGCCCTCAAGGCTCCGCCTTCTTCGAACAGCGCGAGCGAGCCGGGCGCCCGCCCGCCCGGCAGCGGCGTCGCGGTGGGCTGCCACGCGCTCCCTGCGCCCTGACGCTCGAAGATTTCCGCGGGACCCGCGCCGGAGGCCGCGTATGCGGCCGCGCCGTCGGGCAATCCGGCGACGACCGACGGCACGTTGCTGCCGACGGCGGCAACGGCGCTTTCGTCGACTCGCCAGCCCGACCCGTCGTTGAGCAGCAGCCCGCCGCTGTAGCGGTTGCGCGAGCGGTCCGGGAGCTGGCGGTAAGCGACGATCGCCTCGTTGCCGGCGAACGCGATCGAGGTGAAGCTCGCGCCCGCGACCTGCGGCGGCAGCGCTTCCTGCGTCCAGGTCTTGCCGTAACCGAGAAGCACTCCGCCCTGTCCGATCGCATAGCCGCGATCGGGTTCGGTGGGGTCGAAAGCGACCCCCAGCAGGTTCCCGCGGAAGTTGAACGGCGTTGCCGGGTCGGGTTCCCAGAGGCCCGTTTCGCCGCGCCAGAGCCACATCGCACCTTCGTCGCCGACCGCGTACGCGCGCGAGGAGGTGGGCCACGCGACGGCGCGCAGGACCGGCTTGGCGACGCGCCCGCTGCTGCTGAACAGCGTTTCGGGCAGCCAGCCCTTGCCCGGCATGTAGCGCGCGACCTCGCCGCGGTCGCCGACCGCGAGCGCCTGGCTCGAGATCGCGCCAACGGGCGCTCCCGGCTGCGGCGCGACCGCCACGAGCGCGTGACGGAACGAGACCGGCCACGACTGCAGCCGAGTCGGCGCCGGTTCGAGCGTCAGGTGCACGGGCAGGCCGAACTGGCCGAGCCACCCCTCGCGCGGGCTCGAGAAGGCAGCTCCGTACGTGCCGCCGACATCGTTCGGCGCGAGCGCCGAGCCGAGCGCGAGCACGCGTGTGTAGCCGCTGCCGTCGAGCCGCAGCGTGACGCCTTCGGCCAGCCCGCTGATCACGCGTTCGCCGTAGGGCGTCGCGGGATTCGCCCAGGCGTAGCTGCGCATCGTGTTGACCGGAAGCCCTTCGGGCAGTTCGAAGTCGCACGCGGGCGAGCCGGGGTGCGATGCGCACCAGCTCGTGATCGACGCCGAGCCGGCTTCCCCTTGCGGCTTGAAGAACAACGTCGCCGAGCTGTGCGCGCCCCGGCGTTCGCCGTCGATCCAGACGCCTTCGCCGGTTACCGTCAGTACCTGCGTGAGGTTACTCGGAGCGTTCGGAACCGTGAACGGTTCCGTTTCCGCGCCACCGTTGATCCGGACCGTCAGCGGGTCGCCGGGGGCCTGGCCGGGCGCGGGCGAGACCGGCACCCACTTGGGCGCGGCGCCACCTTCGACGTGGCGGCGGAAGAGCGCGTATTCGCCCGAGGAGAGCCGCGCGAGCAGCCAGGCGTTAGTCGGCGAGGCGGCGCCGATCCCGACGACTTGGAATTCGGTGTTGCTCGAGGCGGGGACTTCGATTTCCTCGCTCGTCCATTCCTGCGTGCCGTCGTCCCAGTGCAGCACCGTGTCCTCGACTTCACCTTTGGCGACCGGCACGATCAGCAGGCCGGCGTGTCCGCTGGACTCGTCGAGCGGCGCGAGCAACGGCGCACGGTTGGCCGCGGCGAAGATGCTGAAGCCCGTCTCGAGGATGCCGCCTGGTTCGCCTTCCACGGGGATCGGAGCCGTTTCCCGAAAGGAGCCGCCGGGACTGCGCACGAGCACGACCTGGCGCGGCGATGCCGAGCCGTTCGGCACCGTGCCCACGAGCGCGCCGCTGCCCGCCGCGGTCACCTGGCCCGCGAGCACGCTCGGCGCCGGGGTGCCTGGCTGGTCGAGTTTGAAGCCCGCCAGCGGCGCCCCGGCGGCGTTCAGCAGCGGTGGCCCGAGCGACCAGCCACTGCCGCTCGTGTAGCGCACGAGGATGCTGGTGCCGTCTTCGCTCTGACCCATGCCCCACGTCTCGTTCGGCGCCTCCGCGGGCGATGCGCCGATCATCGTCACGCGCGGAGCCGGGACCGAGTCGTCGGTCTGTGCCGTCGGTTCGCCGACGGCGGTCTGCGCGACGGCGCCCCCGCCCCCGCCGATCGTCACTAGCCCACCGAGGATGCCGAGCAGCGTCAAGGTCCCGACCAGTGCGAGCAGGCACGCGAGCGAGCGCCGCCGCCGAACGCGGCTGCTGAGTGGCCGGCGTCGACTCACGGCAGCGACCCTCTAAAGGGCGCGACCAGCGAGCCTGGCTTCCCGGACCCGGGCGCCCCAGGCAACCCGACCACGCCGGTGCCGACCGTGTTGTTGCCGGGCAGGCGCGTCGAGACCAGCGGAAGCGGCGCCAGCGGGTGGGTCTGCAGATCCAGCTTCGTCGGCCACTTGGCGCGGTTCAACGCCAGCAGCAGCTTGCGGTTGCCGGCAGCGAACGTGTGCACGGGCGTGCTCGCGACGACCTTGCTCTTGCGCTTGGCCAGCAGCTTCACGCGGGCCTTCACCGCCAGGTGAAAGCGCAGTTCGAGCGTCGTCCCGTGGACGAGCTTCGAGTGCAGCGCGGACAGCAATGGCACGCGCACCTTCGGTTCTTCCACTTCGGGGATCAACTGCAGGCTGCCTTTCGAGGCAACCGTCGGAAGTTCGCCGGAGTCGTCGGGCGGGGGCGCATCGGGGGCGATCTGCGGCAGACCGGCATCGGGCGGGCGAAACGTGATCAGCTTCGAGAACGCTTCGGAGCGGTCGACGCTCGCTTCGGGCAGCTGCTGTTCGCCTTCGGGTGCGAGGTGGAACAGCCACCCCTGCGTCGTCGTCATCCAGCAGTCGTCGAAGCTCGGGCATGTGATCCGCTGCGCCGCGCCCTTCGGGCCGACCCCTTCGGCCGCTTCCTGCGCGGAGGGCAGTGTCTGCGTTTCGATGCTGCCGTCGGCGGCGACGTGCGCGACGACCGCCGAGGCCCGCGGTCCTTCGTTGTCGAGCTGCCGGTCGAGCGCCAGCCACGCACCGCCCGTGCCCGGCTCAGGCGCGATCGAGTTGACGACGACGTCTTCGCCGAGCACGCCGGACGAGCCGGATTCGGGCCCGAGGATCTGCGTCCACTGCCCCGCGGAGTAGCGCACGACGGTGACCGGCGGGGTGCTCGAGCCGGGCGGGATTTCGCGCACCGGACCGGCGGCGGCCCAGAGGCTTTCTTCGTCGCTGCCGAGCTGCAAGGCGTCGAGCGCCTGTGGGAACTCTTCGCCACCGTAGAGCGGCACGCCCAGCGCCGATTCGAACGTAGGGCTCACGCCCTTCGGGTTGATCGTGTGCAGCGCGAACGGGAACGGCACCTCCAGTTCGCCTTCGTCGTCGCTGCTCAGCAGCCGCGCGCTCTCGAACAGGCGTCCTTCGAATTGGCGCATCGCCTCGATCGCGTGCCCGTGCGGGTTCGGTTCGGCGCTCAGCGCGGCTCCGTCCCAGTGGAGGTGGAACGACTCTCCCTGCTCGGGGAACGGCAGCTCCTCGCCGGCGAACCAGCAGTCGCTGGAGCTGATGCAGCCGAGCGCGTGCATCGGCTGGTAGGAGCTCACTTCGAACGCCGGCGAGGCGTAGGAACCGATCACTTCGCCATGGGCGAAGTGGCACAGCGTCCGATCGGTCAGCGGCGCCGGTTGACCGGTCGTCGGGTTCGCGGCCTGCCCCGGCCGGCCGTCTGAGATCGTCCAGAATTCTTCGGCGCCGGCCCAGGCGATGCGACCTTCGACGGCGCCGCAGACGGTCGAGAGCTGATGCCATTCCCTGCCGTTGTACGCCCACAAGCCGGGCGCGATCGTGCTGCCGTTGCCGGGCGTCGTGAGCAGTCCGCGGTTCGGCGCCTCGAACTCGATGTCGCCGACTTCCCCGAGCGGGATCGGCAACGAGCTGCCGACGACACCCGTCGGAGCGTTTGGCGGCAGCGGCTGTTCAAGGCGCCAGGCGACGCCCGCTTCGGGCGCTTCGGCCGCCGATGCCGGACCCGCCGGCAGACAGACGACGGTGGCGAGCGCCAGCAGGCCCAGCAGCGACAGGCGGATTGCGCTCGTCTTCATCGTGAAGCTCCCTTCGCGCTCGATCCGCCTTGCGAGCGCGACGTCGCGCTTGCCTTCTTGGCGGTCTTCTTGCGCCGCTTGGCGGTGTGCAGGAACGAGGCGCGGACGCTCGCTCGCAGCGTCGGATGACGGGCCGCCGCGAACGTGACGCGGACCGTGCTCGCCAAGCCGGGGCGCTTGTTGGCGAGCGAGCGGTACTTGGAGGAGAGCTTCAGCGTGAGCGTGACGAGCACGCCCGCACCGGCGCGGGAGACCTTCTTCGTCGTCGCGACGCTGCGCGTGGCCACGTTCGTGCGCACGTGTCCGCGCTGCTTGACGCGGACGCGCACTCCGCTGCGCGCGCTCGCCGTGACGGTCCCGGCGCCCGGGAGCGAGGCGTACAGCAACACGGTCCCGTCGGCGCGCGAACGAGCTGTCACGCCCAAGCGCCACACGCCGTTCAGCGCGGGGCCCGCGGGTGCGGCGGAGATCGACTGGGGCGTGGGCAGCGGGTCGAACAGCACGCGCGAGACGACGAAGGCGTCGCTGCCGTCCACGCTCGCGATCTTCAGCGGCGGCGTGTTGCCGTCGCCGAAGACGAGGTTCGAGGCGGTCGAGGAGAACGCCATCGTGTTGGCGTCGTCGCTGAACGACGGCGACAGCGCGCCGTCTCCGATCTGCGTGTACGGATCTTCGTTGGAGACGGTTTCGGCATGAGGATGCTCGCTGGGGCCGCCTTCGAAGCCGTCCGTGACTCGAGCGAGCGTGTCGTCGGCGAGATCTACCGAGAACAGCTCGAGCATCCCCGGCGCGCCCGCCGGCGCGCTGACATAGGCAGGCGAGCCAAGCGGGAAGATCGTGCGCTTGGTCGTGAACGCGACGTGGCTGCCGTCGGGCGAGATCGCGACGTCCTCGATCTGGCCGTCCTCGGCGATGTCGTTTTGGTCGCCGCTCGCGAGCTCCGTCAACGGGCGCAGCGCCTGCGTTCGCGTTAGCCCTTCGTGCATGTCCGCCAGGTACGCGTCCGTGTGGAGTTCGTTCGTGCCGAACCCGATCCCCAGCGCGACGAGCGGTGCGTCGGCGAGGAAGGCGACCGCGTATCCGTCCCGGCTCAGCTCGGGCACGGGATTGACGAATTCGCCGTTGGCCATCATCCCGAAGCTGCGCCCCATCTGCGCGCCGAAGAACGGCCCCTGGCAAGGATTGGCTGCCGAGGGCTGTTCCGGCAACACCGTCTCGCCGCTCGCCGCGCAGGCGGGGTTGGCCGGATCCGAACCACCCGTGATCCTGCGGATCGGCGCCGACGGACCGTCGCCGATCCGGCGCCACAGCGGCTCGGCGTAGTTGGGGTTGAGCGTTTCGCCGGGCAGCAACTTCGCTTGCTTTGCGATGTTCACGCCCATCCACGCGACCGTGCTGCCGTCACCGCTGATCGAAGCCCCGATCGCGACAGGCCGCGGATACGCTTCGGGCGCGCTGAAGCGGGGGGCTGCGCCACCGGCGCCGGTGAAGACTGCGCCGTAGATTTCGCCCTGCAGCCCGGATACGGGCTGACCCGGCAGTGGGCTGCCCGTCGCGGGTTCGTCGGCGACGCTGACGAGTTCCGTGCGGTCGCTGTCGAGGTAGCGCACGGCGACCTGCAGGGCAGGCGTCCCCGGCCCGGCGAGGTTCGAGATCGCGCTCGTCACGAACGCGACCTCGCGGCCGTCGGCGCTGATCGCCGAGCGCCCGGCGGCGATCGAGCCGAAGTTCCTTTCGCCTTCGGCGGCCTGTTCGTAGCTCAGCCCGGCATTGGCCCCGTCCGCGGCCGATACGAGCGTGAAGGCACACGGCTGAGCCGAGCCCGGCCCTGGTTCGCAAGGCTGTCCGGCGGCAACGTCCATGTCGCGGACGTACACGTCGGGAGCGTGGTTGGCGTCGTCGACCGGGTCGAGCGGGGCCGTCGTCGTGAAGCTGACGAAGCGTCCGTCGTCGCTGATCGAAGGCAGCGAGGCGTCGGGGGCGCTGATCGACGGATTGTTCGGGTCTTCGGCGGCGACGGCTTCGACCGCGCCCGTCTGCAAGTCGCGAAGCCAAACGCCGGTGCGCCCTGCGTAGGAGCCGTCGAATGCGACGTAGCGCCCGTTGCCGGAGATCGCCGAGTCGTGCGCGTAGACCGCCTGCTGGTTGCCGGGGCCGGGGATCGCGCTCGCGGAGACGAGCGAGATCGGTCCGAACACGTCGGCCTGCGCGAGCGACGGGGCTAGCGCCGTCGACGCCGCGAGCGTGAACGCGAGCGCGCACCACAGCTGCAGCTTGTTTCGACGGCGGCGGCTCACGCGACCTTCACCAGCTTGCGCACGGTCGACTTGTTGCCGAGCTTGTCGGCGACTTTGACGACGACCTCGTAGATCCCGGCTCGCCCGTAGCGGTGGCTCAACGACTTGCGCCCGCCGGCGTGCGAGCCGTCGCCGAAGCTGACGCCGATCGTCTTTACGGCGAGCCCCGCGTTGGCGTCGCGCAGACGCACGGTCACGGCATGGTTGCGCCGGCTGCGCACGATCCGCACGGTCGGCGAGCCGCCGTCGATTTTCACGGTCGCGGCCGGCGTCAACGTCGACTGTCCGAAGATGTCCGTCGCCAGCAGTTGCACCCGGTGGCTGCCGCTCGCGAGCCCGCGCGTGTCCAGATGCAGCGACAGCGCTCCCGAAGGTGTCGCTTGCCGGCGGCCATCCAGCACCACGGCGTAGCGAAGAGGCCCGTTCGCGCTTTCGGCCGGTAGCCAGGAGATCACGGCCTGGGAGGGCTTGATCCACACTTTCGGAACGGTCACGACGAACCGCACGGGCGGAGCCGTGACCTGAGCGACGACGATCGCCGCGTTGCCGAACGGTCCCTGGCGGAAGGCCACGAGCCCGTCGCCGAGCCCCGAGCGCCCGATCGCGAGTTCGCCCACGGTTCCGCCGGCGCCGCCACTGACGAGGCCCGTCTGCACGCCGCCGCCGGGGAAGTCCTCGCGCACGGCGACCACCGGGCGACCCTGTCCGTCGGCGCTCGGGTACGCCGAGATGCCGCCGCCGGCCTGGTTCATCACGCTCGCCGAGAAGGGTTCTGCCCCGGCGAACGGCGGCCCGAGCGAGAGCGCGGCGACCAAGCCGCGATCGGTGCCCTCGATCACGCGCGGCGTGCCGTTGGCGTCGTAGAGCAGGCGTAGATCCTGCTTTTCGTCGTTGTCGATGCTCGGCGGCCCGACCGTCGCGCCGGCGCCACCGGAGACGGCGCCGTCGGCGACGATCGCTCCTTCGAACTGCGCCCCGTTGCCCGATTCCCCATCGGGCAACGTGTTCAGGAAGATCCGCGGGCCCGGCAATGGCGAACCGGGGCCGGCGACCTGCCGGTAGGCAACCTCGGCCTGGCCGAGGCGCGAGATCGAAACTGCCGGCGCGTCGGCGTCGTCGCCGATCGGCGCGGAGCCGATGGTCGCGGCGCTGACGGGCAGGACGTAGTCGAGCGAGCGCCCGAAGATACGACGGGCCCAGATCCGGGCGACGCCGTCGATATCGGGCTCCTGCCAGACGACGATCGCGTTGCCGGTCTGGCCGATCGCGATCTGCGGAGCGTTGTCTTCGGTCGGCGGGCGCATCGAGACGCCCAGGTTGCGATTGACCGCCCCCAGCGACACCCAGGTTTCACCTTCGAAGCGCGCGACGCGCACTTCCTCGACGACGTCGCCGGGCCTCAGCAGCGGGATGTTCGAGGGCTTGCCTTCTTCGTTGTTGACGACGCGGTAGACGACGTCGGCTTGACCGCTCGAGCTCATCGCCAGCGCAGGGCTCGTCCCGGTGCCGGCGCGAATGTTCGGGTCGACGATCATCGACGGGCCGAACGTCGAGGCGCCGGGACCGAGCGTCGAGCTGAGCAGCTCGTCGACGGGGTGTCCGTTCTCGCTCGCGAACGGCGTTGCCCAGACGACGACCAGCTCACCGCCGTCGGCAGCGCCGATGCGCGGCCAGCTGGCGGCGAACGGCTGTTCGCTGTCGACGCGAACCGGCGCGAACCAATGACCTCCCGCGTAGCGCGCGACGAACACGTGCGCGACGCCGCCGACGCGCTTGAGGTAGACCACTCCGCCGGTGCCGTCTTCAGCCATCGCGATGCCGCCGAAGCCGACGACGTCCTCGCTCGGGCCGTCGATCGTAGTCGCCGGCAAGATCACCGCTTGCGCTTCGTGCGCCGATGCCATCAGGACGAATACCGTGAGCGCACAGGCGAGCGCGAACACTGCCAGCGCCGGGCGCCGGGCGCGCGGGGCGGTGGGAGAAGTCGAGAAGTTCACGGCCCTCACGGGTCGCCCATCAGGATTCGGCTTTGTTCAGCGCGCCCGGCGACTTGTTGTAGCCACAGCGGAAGTTCTCGGGCTGACCGACGGGCTCCGAGCCGGCGAAGCCGCCCTTCTGACCGTTGCTGTAGACGGTCACGTACTGCAACGTCTGCGGCAGTGGATTGGCCGGCAGCGGAGTGGGGTTTGCCTGTCCTTGGCGCGGGTTGCCGGTCGCACCTTCGCTGACACCCTCAGAGCCGGCGGCTGCCGCTCCCGCGGCGGTCGTCACGAGCGTCGAGCTCATCTCGCGCTGATCGAGCAGTCCGCGACTCGGATCGAGCGGCACGGTCGCCGTGTCCGGGTTGTCGTGGATCGTCGACTCGAGCCTCACGCGGCTCGCCGCCCCGAGCAATTCGCCGGCGCTCGGCAGCCAGCCGCCTTCGGCCTCGCAAGCTTTGTTGGCGAAGATGTAGTTGTTTTGACCGATCTGCTTGTTCGCCAGCGGATAGGGCGCGCTCTCCAGGCACCACGTGCCGAGGTCGACCGATGCAGGCGGGCAGGTGCCGGTCAGCTGTGCCGCCGTCTTGCCGGCGATCCGGGTCGCGTTGTTGACCGTCGGGATCGCCGATGCCGGGAACTTGCGATTCTTCCCAAGCAGCAGGATGCCGTTCGCGTGCGGCTTGGAGCTGATCGTGTGGCCGGCGACAGCGCTGACCACCGCGCGCCGCGCGGCATCCGCGAGGCCCGTCGTCGAGAAGACCAGCGCGACGAGGGCGATGACGAGCGCCGGCGAAGGTCGCCGGACCCGCATCAGGCCGAACCTTTCGGCTCTCGCTCGGTGAAGCGCGGCGGGGCGTCCCTCTTGACGTCGAGCAGCTCCTCGATCGGTATCTCCCGGACCGTCGAAAGCAGCGCGTCGAGCGCGACGCCCGATAGCGTCTCCTGCTCGAGCAGCGCAGCCGCCGTCTCCTCGACGGTGCTCCAGTTGCGATCGAGCACATACCCCGCACGAGCCTCGGCGTTCCGCACCAGACGCTCGACCTCGTTGTCGATGATGTTGAGCGTTTCGGGGCCGACCGAGCCGAGATCCTGCAGCGAGGCGCCGAGGAACACCTCGCCCTCCTTCTCGCCGATCGTGACGAGCCCGAGGATCGGCGACATGCCGAAGGAGGTCACCATGCTGCGGGCCATCGTCGTCGCCGAGTGCAAGTCGTCGTTGCCGCTCGTCGAGATCTCGCCGAAGGCGATCCGCTCGCCGGCAAGACCCGCCGTGATCACGATCAGCTGCCTGCGCAGGTCGGACTCGCTCATGATCGTCTGATCGCGGTCGGTGAGCATGTGCGCCGCGGTGCCGAGCTGGCGTCCGCGCGCGACGATCGACAGCTTGCGCACCGAGATCGCGTGGCCGAGCGCGTCGGCGACGATCGCGTGCGAGGCCTCGTGGATCGAGATCAGCCAGCGCTCCTCGTCGGTGAGGATGTGCTTCTTCGCCGGACCGGCGACGACGCGGTCGATCGCCTCCTCGAGCGTGTGCTGGTCGATCTGCGCCTGTCCGTCGCGCACGCTGAGCAGCGCGGCCTCGTTGATCACGTTCGCGAGCTCGGCGCCGCTGAAGCCGGGGGTCTGCTTGGCGACCTCCTCGAGCGAGGCTCCGGGCGCGAGCGGACGCTTGCCACCGTGCAGGCGCAGGATTTCCAGACGGCCGTGCACGTCGGGAACGTCGACGACGATCTGGCGGTCGAAACGCCCTGGGCGCAGCAGCGCGGGGTCGAGGATGTCGGGGCGGTTGGTCGCGCCCATCACGACGAGCCCACCATCGCCGGAGAAGCCGTCCATCTCGACGAGGATCTGGTTGAGCGTCTGCTCGCGCTCGTCGTTGCCCTGCCCGATGCCGGCGCCGCGCTTGCGCCCGGCGGCGTCGAGCTCGTCGATGAAGATGATCGCCGGCGCCGCTTTGCGCGCCTTGCGGAACAGGTCGCGCACGCGCGCCGCGCCGACGCCGACGAGCGACTCGACGAAGTCAGAGCCCGAAATCGAGAAGAACGTCGCGTCGGCTTCGCCGGCGACGGACTTCGCCAGCAGCGTCTTGCCCGTGCCCGGAGGGCCGACGAGCAGCACGCCCTTCGGCGCCGCGGCGCCGACGGCGAGGTACTTGCTCGGGTCGGCGAGGTAGTCGCGGATCTCCTTGAGCTCGGCGAGCGCCTCGCCGGCGCCGGCGACGTCGTCGAACGTGATCGCTTCGCTGCGGCCCTTGCCCTTCTTGCGCCCCTTGCCGGTGAACTCGGAGAACCCGGCGATGCCACCGGCCGCGCCCTCGCCGCCGAAGCGCATGAACAGCGAGAACAGGCAGACGAGCAGCAGGATCGGGATCAGGAACTGGACGACGATCGCCTTCGTCGGCTTGCCCGACTGCTGATCGATCCGCACTTCGGCGCCGCTCGCACCCAGTTCGTTGGCGATCTGCTCAGTCTGCGCACCGGACGCCGGGTAGGCGGCCCACAGCTGCTGCGGCGGACCGACGGGCGTCGTGACCGCTTCGGTGCCGCCGTTCTTCTTGCTGCCCTTCGGCTTGATCACCGTCCGCGTGCCGGTCGTCGTGACCTCGACGCGGCTGTCGTGGTCGAGCAGGGTGGCGCTCGCGATTTCTTTCTGCTTGGCAGCTTTCTGCACGGCGCTGAGTGCGACCTGCGTGCCCTTGCTGCCCGGCTTGATCTGCCCGAGCAACGTCGCGAAGGCGACCGCCAGGACGATCGAGGCGATCAGCAGGAACAGCGCGAGCGGATCGCGGAAAGCGATCCGGCGCACGTTCTGGGCGAACTCGACGAGCTTGACCAGCACCGGGTTGCGACGGTTGGCAAGCCCGGAGCGGACCGCGGCGCGGCCCTTTGCAGAGGTGCCGTTGGAGGCCGCGGGAGGGCGCTCCCCGGGGGGCGCGCCGCTCGGCGCAGGAGGCTCGGGTGGGGTGGTCTGATCTGACATTTCGGGAGATGCGAAGAGTGCCGCCGGGGGCCCGCGCAGGAGCTCGCCCCGTCCGACCGACGCCAGAGTCACACGCCCCACAGGGAAAAGCAATGGCGTTCACAAAAACAACACATGGGATGGCAGCGCCGTGCACGACTCGTTCACAAATCAGCAACAAACCGCTCACATCGGGCTTGAGTGAAGCGTCAACGAGGCGTTCACAAAAACGACACACAAGTTCTTTGCCGGGGCGACACTCTTGCGCTCGGGCGACGCCCCGGCGTTCACCGAATCGATCTGCACATCGAGCTGTTATCGCCCCTCACGGGCCTGTACAGCGGCCTGACCAACGTCCGACTTTCAAAGGAGTCACATATCGTGCGCGCTCATCGCACCCTGATCGTTTCACTGATTATCGCCGCGGTACTCGCAGTGCCGGCGGTCGCGCTGGCGAAGACCGTGATCCTCGACGGCGCTACCTCGATGCTTCCGCTGGTGCAGAAGCTCGCGACGGCCTACCACAAGGCCACGAAGAAGCCTGCACCGAAAGTCGGCGGCGGCCAGACCGCGATCGGGATCTCCGACGCGGCCAGCGGCAAAGTCGACATCGGCGACGCCTCGCGCGACCCGATTCCGGGCGTCGACCCCAAAGGGCTCGTGTTCACCAAGGTCGCACGCGACGGCGTGTGCGTGATCACGAACCCGTCGAACAAGATCGCGAACATGTCGCAGCAGACCGTCACGGGTATCTTCACGGGCGCGATCCGCGACTGGAGCCAGGTCCCCGGAGCACAGGTCAGCGGGCCGATCGACCTGTTCGACCGCGACGGCGCCTCGGGTACGCAGGACGCCTTCCAGAACATCTTCCTCGGCGAAAGCTTGAAGATCTCGCCCAGCGCGACGCCGGAGAACTCCGAGGGAACGGAGGCCAGCGCAGTGAGCGGCGACAAGCAGGCGATCGGCTTCGTCTCGCTCGACTTCTCGGTCGGTACGAACAACGTCGGCTACCAGGGCATTCCGTGCACGCTGGCGAACGCGAAGTCGGGCCAGTACCTCGGCGTGCGTAACTTCTGGTTCGTCACGAAGGGCGTGCCGAAGGGTGAAGCGGCCAAGTTCATCGCCTGGGTGACGAAGCCCGGCAACAAGACCGTTCGCTCGATCGTCAGCAGCAGCTGGATCGCCATCCACTGACACATTGCCCGCAGGCGCCTCCCCCACCCCCAGCCGGCGGGCATCCGTGAGAACCGACCAGCGCGCCGAGCGAACGCTCGGCGCGCTGGCGGTGATCGTGCTGCTGCTGATCGTCGCGATGGTCGTGACGGTCTTCGGCAAGGCATGGCCGTCGTTCTCACACAACGGCCTCAGCTGGTTCGGGCCTGGTGGCGATGTAGACACGCAACTGCGCGCCATGGAGCAAGCGAGCCCGCTGGCCGGACACTCGCTTTACTACTTCCGCGCGTGGCCGCTGCTGTGGGGCACGCTCGTGACGACCGTCCTCGCCGTCGTGATCGCGCTCGTCTTCTCGATCCTCGCGGCGGTGTTCCTGACGGAGTTCGCTCCGGCGCCGATGCGCCGCACGCTCGACCCCGTGATCCGCCTGCTCGCCGCCGTGCCGTCGGTCATCTACGGGCTGATCGGCATCCTCGCGATCGCGCCGTACGTCAACGACCATCTGATCAGCAACGCGCGCAAGGCTTCGGTCGGCTACGTCGTGCAGCTGAACGGCGCCGACCTCGCGACGGCGACGGTGATCCTCGCCGTGATGATCACGCCGATCATGGTCGCGCTGATCGCGGCCGCGCTCGCGACCGTGCCGAAATCCTGGCGCGAGGGGTCGGCGGCGCTCGGCGTCAACCGCTGGCGCACGATCGTCCGCGTCTCGCTGCGCACCGCGCGCCCGGCGATCGTCGCGGCGACCGTGCTCGCGACCGCACGCGCGCTCGGCGAGGCGATCATGCTCTCGATGGTCTCCGGCGGGCGCGCCTTCGACGCGAACCCGCTCGACGGGGTCACGTTCCTGTTCGAGCCCGTCCGCCCGCTCGCGGCGACGATCGTGCAGAACGCCGAAGGGCTGACGATCCCGGTGCTCGCACACACGATCTACGCGGTCGCGGCTGTGCTGCTCGTCTCCGCGGCGATGCTCTCGTTCGCCGGCTGGGCCGCGAAGCAACCGCTCAAACGCTACGGGATCCGTGCCTGATGGCCGCGCCGCAGCCACCTGAAGCGACGCTCGTGCCGACTGGGCTCGCCGTCGTACGCCCGCGACGGCAGAGCACCGCCTCGTGGCCGCTGATCGACCGCGTCGGCTACTGGCTGTGCTGGGCGACCGGGATCGCCCTGTGCGCGATCGCGCTGGGGATCGTCCTGTACATGCTGATCAAGGGCATCTCCTACCTGCAGCCGAGCCTTTTCGTGCACTCGCCGTCGCCGTCGGTACGCCAAAGCGAAGCCGGCGGCTTTCTCGATCCGATCGTCGGGACGTTCATCCTCACGGCGCTCGGCATCGCGATCGCCGCTCCGGCAGGCGTCGCGATCGCCGCGTGGCTCTCCGAGTACGCCCGGCCGCGGGCGCTCGCGCGGGCAGTGGAGTCGGCGATCGAGATGATCGCGGGCGTGCCGAGCGTCGTGCTCGCGATCTTCGGCCTGCTCGTCTTCTCGCAGGGCTTCCTCGGGTTCCTCTCCCAGCGTGCTGCAAACGGCGCCGTCTACGGACGCTCGTTCTTCGGCGCCGGCGTGGTCATGGCCGTGCTCGCGCTGCCGCTGATCGTCGGCGCCACTCGCGAGGGGCTCGCGCAGGTCCCCGACCACATGCGCGAGGCCGCCTACGCGCTCGGCAAGACGCGCGCGAGCTGCATCCGCCACGTGCTGCTGCCCGCGATCCGCCCGAACATCGCCAGCGGCGTCGTGCTCGGGATGGGCCGGATCATCGGCGACACGGCGATCGTCACGATCATCCTCGGCGTCACGCTGCGCAACGAGGCCGTCGGCAACGTGCCGGTCATCGGAACGCTGCGCGGAACGGGCTCGACGCTGACGAGCTACGTGTACACGAACTCGCCGGCCGGCGAAGGCAACGCGCCGCAAAAGGCGTATGCGGCCGCCTTCGTGCTGCTGATGATCGTGCTGCTGCTGAACGCGCTCGTCACGCGGCTGACAGGCGTAGGGGAACGCAGCGGCGGGTGGCGTCGCTTGGCCGGGCTGCGCACGCTTGCGAGGACGGTATGGACCCGCTGAGCCCGCCTCCGCCCGTACGCAAGATCGCTGTCGATCGCGACCCTTTCGTCGCGACCCCGCCGCCGAGCGCCAACGGCGCCGTCGCGCCGTCCCCGACCCCGCCGCAGACGACGCGTACGCGCCAAGCGCTGACCGACGTGCGCGAGCGCATGCGCCTGGAATCGGTCTGGCTCGCATACGGCGAGAAGTGGGTCGTGCGCGACGTCAGCCTGCCTGTGCGCCGCGGCGAGGTGCTCGCGCTGATCGGCGCATCGGGCTCGGGCAAGACGACGCTGCTGCGCTCGCTCAACCGCCTGACCGAGGTGACCGCGGGCGCGGCGCGCGCCGGTCGGATCACGCTCGACGGAGAGGAGATCCACGAGCTCGAGGTCAACGACCTGCGCCGGCGCGTGTCGATGGTCTTCCAGCAGCCGAACCCGTTCCCGATGAGCATCTACGACAACGTCGCCTACGCGCTCGCCGAGCGCCCGGCGCAAGGCCGGCGCCGGCGCCGGCGCACGCCCGAGCTCGAACAGGCCGCCGCCGAGGCGCTGCGCCGGGCGGGGCTCTACGACGAGGTCGCCGACGATCTCGACCGTCCCGCGCTGCGGCTCTCCGGCGGACAGCAGCAGCGCCTGTGCATCGCCCGCGCGCTCGCGGCAGAGCCCGAGGTGCTGCTGCTCGACGAGCCGTGCTCCGCGCTCGACCCGATCTCGACGGCGACGATCGAGCAGTTGATCGTCGGCCTGCGCGAGAGCGTCGCCGTCGTGATCGTCACGCACAACCTTCAGCAGGCGCTGCGCGTCGCCGATCATGTCGCGTTCATGCACCTCGGCGAGCTCGTCGAGTACGGCACGAGCGAGCAGATCTTCGAGCGCCCGACGATGCAACGCACGCGCGACTACATCGGCGGCGTGTTCGGGTGAGGCGTCTCGCCGGGGGGCGGGCGAGCGCATGAGGCGTGCTGCCCTCGCGCCGAGCGCCCTCGCACTGCTGCTCGCCGCCGTCTCGCTGGCCGGCTGCGAGACGACCGCCGAAAAGAGCGCGAAGCTCGAAAAGGCCGCCAAGCGGATCGCACCGGCGCAGCAGCAGGGGCTGTCGATCGCGCACGTCTCGAGCATCGTGAAAGTGCAGAGCGCGACGCTCGTTCACGGCACGGAAGGCACGGCCGCGGTGCTGACCTTGCACAACTCCTCGGCGAAGGCGATCCGCGAAGTGCCGATCTCGATCTCGCTGAAGGACGCCCACGGCGCGACGGTCTACACGAACAGCACGCCGGGCCTTGCCAAGACGCTGACTTCGCTCGCGCTGCTGCCGGGCCGCGGAGACGGTGTGTGGATCGACGACCAGATCCCTGGCACGAACGCGAAGAGCATCGCGACGAAGGTCGGCGAAGGCGTCACGGTCAGCGGCGCCACTCCACACCTGACGATCGGCGAAACGCAGCTGACGAAGGACCCGAGCGGCGCCGCGACGGTCGAAGGGACGATCAAGAACTCCTCGAGCACAGCGCAATCCGAACTGATCGTGTACGCACTCGCGCGCAAGAGTGGGAGCGTCGTCGCCGCCGGGCGCGCGGTGCTCGCGTCGCTCGCGCCCGGCGCCTCGGCTCCTTTCCAGGCCTTCTTCGTCGGAGCACCGGCCGGAGCGCGGCTGCAGCTCAGCGCCCCGCCGACCACGCTTGGCTGAACACACGCGCTCGGCCGAACACGCGTGGTCGGCCGACCACGCCTCGACGCGTGACCGGTGCGCTCAGGCGGCGAGCACCGCCTCGCGCTCGGTCGCGCGCTCGAGCGGGAGCTCGATCAGAACGCGCTCGGCCGCGAGCCGGTAACCGGTGCGTGGATGCGTGTGCACATATCTCCACGCGGGCGAGGCGAGCTTGAGCTTGCGCCTCAGCTTGTGCACGAAGACATCGACCGAGCGATCGTTGCGCGTCATCTCATAGCCCCACAGGCTTTCGTAGATCAGCTCGCGCCGCAGCACCTCCCCTCGAGCATCGCAGAGCAGCTCGATCAGCTGGAACTCGCGACGCGTCAGCTCGAGGCTGCGTCCTGCGACGAACGCCTGGTATTGGTCCGGGCGGACCTCCACCTCGCCGAGCATCACAGGCTCGAGGCTGCGCGGCTCGGGTACACGCACGCGAGCAGCGACCGCCTCGACGCGGGCGATCAGCTCTTCGGGGTGGCATGGCTTGCTCAGCCAATCGTCCGCGCCGATGCGCAGCGCACGAACACGTTCGGCCACAGTCGAGACGCCCGTGCAGACGACGATCCCGAAGCTCGGCTCGGCGTCACACAAACGTTCGAGCCACTTCCAGCGCGTGCTCCCGAGGCTCGCCAAGTCGACGATCAGGGCGTCGAGATCGAGCGCCGCGACCTTGGCGGGGCTGGCGTTGAACGGCAGCATCTTGCGTTGCCAGGCAAGCTGCTCGAGGCGCTTCGAGAGAACGATCAGGAAGCCCGAGTCGCTGTCCATGATCGCGACGCGCAGCGGTTCGCGACGATCGGACTCGACTGAATCGCTGGCGACTTGCGCGCCAAGGCGCGAATCGCCAACGCGGTCTTGCGGTCGCGCGCCCCCGCGCCGACCAGAATGAAAGTTGTCCATACCTCAGTACTCCGATCCACAAACTGGTAGTTACGGAGAGTGTTGCATGTGATTACGCACTTTGCAAACCTTTTTAGTGAAGATTATGTCGTCAAAATGTAAAAGCTCTCGAGCGGGCTCAGGATGCCTAAATGCGAGCGCCGCTTCCCAGCTGGATTCGGCCGGCGCGACGCAGGACCGCAGCGTCGCCGGTGCTCAGCGCCGGCGCGCGCGCTGCTTCAGCGTGATCCCCTCGAGCACGTGCGCGACGGTCTCACAGGCATCGACGGCTGCCTCGAGCGACTCGAAGATGTCCTTCCAGCGGATCACGACCATCGGGTCGATACCGCCGGCGAACAGCGAGGCGACCCCGTCGCGCTGCAGGCGGTCGCCCTCGTTCTCGAGGCGGTGGATCTCGACGAGGTGCGGGCCGAGCTCGCCGCCGCCGCGCAGCGCGCGCAGCGCCTGGGCGATCTGCTCACCCGCCCCCACGAGCACGTCGGTGAACTCGACGGCCTGCTCCATCGGGGCCTCGACGGCGTACAGACCGAGCTGCGCGGCGGCGTTCTCGGAGTGGTCGACGATGTCGTCGAGCGCCGTCGCGAGCGCGTAGCCGTCGCCGGCGGCGAACGGCGCGCGCACGCGCCCTTCGGCGAGGCGGTGGATGATGTCGTGGGTGATGCGATCGCCTTCCTGCTCGCAGACCTTCAGGTCGCGAGCAAGCGTCGCGTGCTCGGGGTAGTCGATGAGCAGGTCGTGCAGCAGAAGGCCCGAGCGCTGGACATTGCGCCCGGCCTCCTCCACGAGCGACATCAGCAGGGGGTCGACCCCACGATTGAACAAGCCCATCGCGCGAGGATATTGCGCGATCGCTCGGCGCCGCAGACGTTCACGATTTTTTCACGGTGCGATTACGAGTTTGCAACCTCGGCGGGTACGCGCGCGTGCGAGCCTCGTCAGCGTGGCGAGCATTCCCGAGAGCGAGGAGACGCTGTACGCCGGCGAGCTCGAGATTCGACTGGGCGATGGCCTCGTGCTCGCCAGCGGGCGCGTCGTGCGCCTGTCCGTGCGCGAGTTCGAGCTGCTCGTGGCGATGGCGCGCCGGACCGGTGCGATTGCGACACGCGAGGAGCTGTACACGACCGTCTGGGGCGGCGAGCTGCGCCACGGGGACCGCTCGGTCGACGTCTACGTCAGCAAGCTGCGCGGCAAGCTCGAAGAAGCGATGCCCGACCGGCGCTTCATCCACACGCATCCCGGCTTCGGCTACCGCTTCCAGCCACAGCCCTCGCGCGAGCCCGCTACGGCCGCGCTCGCGGGCGCCGCGGGCGCTCAGACCGACGGTGAGCACCTTTCACGAGATGTTCACATCGGTGCCTCTGGCACTTAAGAGACTGCCGCGAAGTACCGGCCCGAGGAACCGAGCGAACGATTCGGCGGGCCTCAATCGTAATCCAGCCAGAGGAGACGTAGTGATCAAGAACAAGATTGGCGCGCTCGCGAGCGTTGCGTTGCTGACGCTCGGACTTGCCGCCTGCGGCAGCAGCTCCAGCACGTCGAGCAGCTCGTCGAGCTCGACATCGTCGAGCAGCGCCTCGGGGACGATCTCCGGAGCAGGTTCGACGTTCGCTGCGCCCGTCTATGAACAGTGGGCCTCGTCGCAGTCCGGCCTGACCGTCAACTACCAGGCCGTCGGCTCGGGTGCCGGCATCACCTCGCTCGAGTCGAAGACCGTCGACTTCGGCGCTTCCGACCCGCCGTTGAAGGCCGAAGAAGAAGAAGCGCTCGCGAAGAACGGCAGCTCGGCCGTGATGATCCCGATGTTCCTCGGCGCGATCACCGTCTCCTACAACCTCCCCGGCGTGCAGGCAGGCCTGAAGCTCGACGGCAAGACGCTCGGTGACATCTTCCTCGGCAAGGTCAAGACCTGGGACGACCAGGAGATCAAGGCGCTGAACCCCGGCGTCTCGCTGCCGAGCACGGCGATCACGGTGATCCACCGCTCGGACTCCTCCGGCACGACGGCCGGCTTCACCGGCTTCCTCGCCACGGTCGACCCCGAATTCAAGAGCAAGGTCGGCGAAGGCAAGGACGTGCAGTGGCCGACGGGCACGGGCGCGAAGGGCAACGCGGGCGTCGCCGGCGCGGTGCAGCAGACGGCGGGCGCCGTCGGCTACGTCGAGCAGGCCTACGCGCTGCAGCACAAATTCACCTACGCAGCCGTGCAGAACGCGGCCGGCAAGTACGTCTCGCCGACGCTGCAGTCGACGACGGCGGCAGCTGAAGGCCTGAAGGTGCCGGCGAACCTCGGCATCAAAATCGCCAACCCGACGGGCGCTGGCGCCTACCCGATCACCTCGCAGACGTTCATCGTCGTCAACAAGGACCTCTGCAAGGCCGGAACGCCAGGTGGCGAAGCCGCCGCGAAGGGCGTCGTCAAGTTCATCACGTACGGCCTGAACGAAGGCCAGTCGATCCTCGGACAGGCCGACTACGCAGCGCTGCCGGCGGCGATCTTGGCGAAGTCCAAGGCTGCCGCGGCAGGCCTTGAATGCAACGGCTCGCCGATCGGCAGCTGAGCGAGACGGCTCGGGCCCGGATCGGATAGACAACCGGCCATGAGCACAGCAGCAATGCGAAGCGGCGGGCGCTCGATTCTCGAGCGCTCGCCGCTGGCGCGTCTGCCCGACAGGGCGCTGAAGTACGGGCTGACCGCGCTCGCCGGGTTGATCCTGGCGCTGATCGTCTACTTCTTCATCCGCCTCGTCGACGAGGCCCGCCCGGCCTTCGCGCACGCGGGGGTGTTCGGCTTCACGTTCAACAACGACTGGGACGTCTCGGGCAACAAATTCGGCGCGCTGCCGCTCGTGCTCGGGACGCTGATCACCTCGGCGCTGGCGCTGTTGATCGGGGTGCCGGTCGCTGTCGCGACAGCGCTCTACGCGAACGAGCTGTGCCCGCTGCGCCTGCGCGGACTGCTGACGGTGCTCGTAGAGCTGCTCGCGGCCGTCCCGTCGGTCGTCTACGGCCTGTGGGGAATCTTCTTCCTCGCGCCGAAACTGCAGGGCGCCGAGCAGTGGGTCGCCGACCGGCTGTCGTTCATCCCGTTCATCGGCGGCGGCACGGTGACGATTCCGAACTACTTCGTCGCCGGGTTGATCCTCGCGATCATGATCCTGCCGATCGTCTCGGCGATCGCCCGCGAGGTCATGGCGACGGTCCCGGCCGACCACAAGGAGGCCGCCCTCGGGCTCGGCGCGACGCGCTGGGAGATGATCCGCACGGCGGTCCTCCCCTACTGCCGCGCCGGCATCGTCGGCGGCGCGATGCTCGGCCTCGGCCGCGCGATCGGCGAGACGATCGCCGTGACGATCGTGATCGGCGACGCGCCGCAGCTGGGCAAGCATCTCTTCGGGCAGGGCTACAGCCTTGCCGCGGTGATCGCGAACGAGTTCGGCGAGGCAACCGGGCTGCACCGCTCGGCGCTGTTCGCCGCCGGGCTCGTGCTGTTCGTGCTGACGCTGCTCGTCAACGGCCTCGCGCGGGTGCTCGTCAGCCGCGCCTCGCGCGCACGCGGCAGCTCGACGACGCCGCGTGCGGCCGCCGAGACGCAGCCGCTCGCCGGGGCGGTCGCCGGGGCATGAGCGCGCAGGCACCGGCAAACGCGCAGTTCGCCAGGTTCGCCGTCAGCCCGGCGCGGCGGCGCAAGGACCGGCTCGCGCGCGGGCTGATCACGGCCGGCACCGCGATCGCGCTCGTGCCCCTGATCCTCGTTATCTACTACCTGCTGAAAAAGGGGCTCGGCTCGTGGAGCTGGAGCTTCTTCAGCACCGATCCGACCGGCAACACGTTCTTCAAGACGTCGAGCATCGGCGGTATCAAGAGCGCGATCCTCGGCACCGTCGAGATCGTCGCGCTCGGCTCGGCGATCGCGATCCCGATCGGCATCGGCGTCGCGATCTGGCTCGTCGAGTACGGCCGTCAAAGCTGGTTCGCGCAGCTCGTGCGCTTCTTCGTCGACGTGCTCACGGGCGTCCCGTCGATCGTCTTCGGCCTGTTCATCTACATCGTGCTCGTCGTCGGCACGGGCAGCTCCTACGCCGGCTACAAGGGCTCGCTCGCGCTGTCGCTGCTGATGCTGCCGGTCGTGATCCGCTCGGCCGAGGTGATCCTGATGCTGATCCCCGGATCGCTGCGCGAGTCCGCGCTCGCGCTCGGCGCGCCGCGCTGGAAGGTGATCTTCCGGATCGTCCTGCCGACGGCGCTGCCCGGCATGGTCACCGGCATCCTGCTCGCAATCGCGCGTGCCGCCGGCGAGACGGCGCCGCTGCTGTTCACGGCCGCGACGACGCGCAACACGGACTTCAACCTCTCACACTTCATGAACTCGCTGCCCGTGCAGATCTACAACGACGTCACATCTCCGACAACCTCCGTGGTAAACCGTGCATGGGGAGCCGCGCTCACGCTCGTCGTGATGATCCTCCTGCTGAACCTGATCGCCCGACTCGTCTCGCGAAGGAGCCGCCTGACATGAGCAATGACGCAATGCCTGCGCAGGTAGCTAACGTGCAGGACGCAATCGTGGAGCCCGACAGCCAAACGGACAGCCCGCGCGAGCAGATCGCGCCGCGCGCCTCGGCGCCGGAGCCTCCCGCGAGCGAGCCCAGCACACCCCCCGCGAGCGCCGCCAAGCAGGGGCTCAGCGTGACGCTCGAGAAGCTGCGCGCGTTCTACGGCAGCGCCGAGCAGGTCAAGGGCATCGACCTCGAGTTCCGCGCGAACGAGGTCACCGCGATCATCGGCCCGTCGGGCTGCGGCAAGTCGACGATGGTGCGCTGCATCAATCGCATGCACGAGGAGATCCCGGGCGCGCACGCCGAGGGACGCGTGCTGCTCGACGACGACGACGTATACGGCGACGGCGTCGACGTCGTCGCCGTGCGCCGCGCGATCGGCATGGTCTTCCAGAAGCCGAACCCGTTCCCGACGATGTCGGTGTTCGACAACGTCGCCGCGGGGCTGCGGCTCTCGGCGAGCGGGCGTGGCGGGCGTGGCAAGGCCGACCTGCACGCCAAAGTCGAGGCCGCCCTGCGCGGCGCAGGCCTGTGGGACGAGGTCGCCGATCGGCTGGCCGAGCCCGGTGCCGGACTCTCCGGCGGCCAGCAGCAGCGCCTCTGCATCGCGCGCTCGCTCGCCGTCGAGCCCGAGGTGATCCTGATGGACGAGCCGTGCTCGGCGCTCGACCCGATCGCGACGCTGAAGATCGAGGAGCTGATCGCCGAGCTCAAGCAGCGCGTGACGATCGTGATCGTCACGCACAACATGCAGCAGGCCGCGCGCGTCGCCGACCGAACGGCGTTCATGCTCAGCGGCGAGCTCGTCGAGGTCGGCCCGACGCAGGAGATCTTCACGAACCCGAACGACTCGCGCACGGAGGAATATGTCACCGGCAAGTTCGGCTGACGGCGAGCGTGGGCCGGCCGGCGCGGCCGAGGCCGCCGGCGCAGGCATCGCGAGCAGCGCCGCCGCCGGCGAGCCCCACGGCGCAGGCCCGTCGGGCGGTACCCCGCAAGGCCGCGCGAGCTTCCAGCAGCAGCTGCGGGCGCTCGAAACGAACGCGCTCGGCGGTCTCGACCTGATCGTCGAGCAGCTCGATCGCGTGCTCGAGGCGCTGCGCCACCAGGACGTCGAGCTCGCGCAGATGGTGATCGCCGACGACGACCGCGTCGACGGACGCTACCTCGAGGTCCACCAGGGGATCCTCTCGCTGCTCGCGCTGCAGGCGCCGGTCGCCGGCGACTTGCGGCTCGTCGCGGCGCTGCTGCACCTGATCAAGCACATCGAGCGGATGGGCGACCAGTGCGTGAACATCGCCAAGATGATCCCGTTGTCGGGCTACGAGCCGCCGGTGCGGCCGGAGATGCTCGACGCGCTCGCGAAGATGGGCGCCTACGCACGCTCGGAGGTCGCGCAGTCGAAGGCCGCCTTTGCCGGGCGCGACGTCGAACTCGCCGAGGACCTCGTGCGCCAGGATCGCGAGATCAACCGGTTGAACCGGCAGATCTTCCGCACCGCGATCGAGATCGGCGACGACGTCGACACGCGCGAGTGGGCGATGCACATGATCCTCGTCGCGCGTGCGCTCGAGCGGATCGGCGACAACGCCGTGGACATCGGCGAGCAAGTCGCGTTCGTCGTGACCGGCTTGTTCCGCGAGTTCTCGGACTCCTCGCACCCCTCCGGAGTGCCCGCCGACGCAGCGCCCGACGGCACGCCTGAGACCTTCTGAGACGGGCGGGCGATCGCGTCCGCAAACAGCGCATTCCTTCTGTGAAGATCCTGTGACGATTCTTGCGGCAGCGACATCGCGGCCTGTTCCTCCCCTAGACTGCGACGCAATGACGGACAGCATCACCGCCTCGGACGTGGCGGCGCCGTCGGGCCCGGGGGGCGGATCCGCAGCGATGCGGATCGCGGTTCTCGACCGCGACAGCGGCTTCATCCAGGTGCTCAGCAAGCGCTTGGACCGCCTAGGTTGGGAGCACCGCGTGCTCGCCAGCCCCGTGCCGACCGACGCCGTCGTCGCGATGCGCCTGAGCGCGCTTGTCGTCGACCTGGCCGTGCTCGGCCCGCAGGCGTGGGAGTGGCTCGAGCGTCTCTGCGGCGCGCTGCCGGACCTCGGCATCGTCGTCTGCACCGGCCCCTCGACGGTCGCCCAGCGCGTGCGCGGCCTGCGCCTCGGCGCGGACGACTGGATCACGAAGCCGTGTCACCCCGAGGAGGTCATCGCTCGCGTGCAGAGCGTCGTTCGCCGCCGCCGCCGCCCGAGCGGGCGCACCGAGGCCAAGCCACTGATGGCCGGCGAGGTGCAGATCCTCTCCGATCGCTTCCAGGCGTTCGTCAACGACGAGAGCCTCGACCTGACGCGCCGCGAGTTCGAGCTGATCGAGCTGCTCGCCGCCGCGGACGGCCGCGTGCTCGAGCGCGAGGAGATCTACTCGCGCCTGTGGGGCTACACGATGGTCCGCGGCGACCGCTCCGTCGACGTGTTCGTGCGAAAGCTCCGCCAGAAGCTCGAGAAGGCCTCGCCGCGCTGGCGCTACATCCACACGCACTTCGGCATCGGCTACCGCTTCGCCGCCGAATCGCTCGACGTCGACTCGGTCGACGTCGAGGTGCCGGCCTCAGTTCCCGTCGCCTGGGACTCCGGCGATCAGGGCGAGCTCACGCGGTCGCATCAGGACCGCGAGCTCACCACCGACGCCCTCTAGGCGCACGACCGCAAGCCCGCCCTTCTTCAGGTCGATCCTTCCGCCGGTCAGATCGGCGACTGTGCCCGACAGGTCGGGCTCGTGGCCGACGATCAGCAGGCGGGCGTCGGCGCTGAGGCCCGCGAGCGCGTCGAGCGCCTGCGCCCCGTCGAAGCCGGCAGCAAGCGCGTCGTGCTCGCGCAGCAGCGCGCGCCGGGCGGGCTCCCACTGCTCGGCCGCGAGCTCGGCCGTCTGGCGAGCGCGTGCCTTTGGGCTGAACAGCACGGCCTCGAACGCCGGATCGAGCAGCGCAAGCGCGATGCCGGCCGTGCGTGCCTGCTGCTCGCCGCGCTGCGTCAAGCGACGGTCGGAGTCCGGGCGCGTTCCATGCGGCTCGGCCTCGGCATGACGAAGTACCCAGAGCTGACGAGCCATAGCCTCGTGGCACCCTAGCGGTTCCGCTCGCGATCCGAATCGTGTGAACGAAACGTGAACCGATGTGAACGCGGTGTTTCGGGGAGTCGGCTCGACACGCGCGAGGGTGTAGCTTGAGGGGCACATGGACGCCCATCGCGAGGAGACCTCCGAGGAACGCTTCTCGACCTCGCTCGACCTTGCCGAGCGCTCAGCCGAGAGCCCTGCGCGCGACCTGCAGGAGCCTGCGCTCTACATCAACCGCGAGCTCTCGTGGCTCGACTTCAACGACCGCGTGCTGCAGCTCGCCGAGGACGCGCGCATGCCGCTGCTCGAGCGCGTCAAGTTCTGCGCGATCTACACGACGAACCTCGACGAGTTCTACATGGTGCGCGTCGCCGGCCTGCGCGACCAGATCGACGCCGGCGTCGAGAACCCCGGACAGGATGGCCGCACGCCGTCTGAGACGATCGGCCCGATCCGCGAGCGCGCGCTCGAGCTCGGACGCCGACTGACGGACTGCTTCGAAGGCGAGCTGCGCCCGGCGCTCGCCGACAGCGACATCCGCCTCGTCGGCGTGCGCGAGCTCGACGAGGATCAACGGGCCGAGCTGGCGGCGCTGTTCCAGAAGAAGATCTTCCCGGCGCTGACGCCGCTCGCCGTCGCCCCGGGACGGCCGTTCCCGTACATCTCGAACCTGTCTCTGAGCCTCGCCGTGCTCGTGCGCGACCCCGTGACCGACCAGACGGTGTTCGCGCGCGTGAAGGTCCCGACCGAGATCCTGCCGCGCTTCGTCGCGCTGAAGCAGGCCGCTCCCGAGCCAACGCTGCTCGTGGCGCTCGAGGACGTAATCGCGCACCATCTCGACGCGCTCTTCCCGGGGATGGAGATCGCCGACTACAACGTCTTCCGCGTCACGCGCGATGCCGACCTGGAGGTCTCCGACGACGCCGCCGACCTGCTGCAGGCCGTCGAGGACGAGCTGCGCCGCCGCCGCTTCGGCGAGATCGTCCGCGTCGAGGTCGGCGCCGACACCTCGCCGCGCCTGCTCGCCGAGCTCTCGGGCCTGCTCGGCGTCGACGACGAGGAGGTCTACCCCGTCGACGGGCTGCTCGACATGGGCGCGCTGTGGCAGCTCGTCAAGCTGCCCGGGCACGCCGAGCTGCGCGAGGAGTCGCTCGTCGGCATCACGCACCCGCGCCTGCTGCGCCACGAGGACGAGCGCCCCGACGTGCTCGGCGCGATGCGCGAAGGCGACTTGCTCGTGCATCACCCCTACATCTCCTTCGCGACCTCCGTCGAGCGCTTCGTCGAGCAGGCCGTCGCCGATCCGAACGTGCTCGCGATCAAGCAGACCGTCTACCGCACGAGCGACGACTCGCCGCTCGTGCCGGCGCTGATCGACGCGACCGAGCGCGGCAAGCAGGCGGTCGCGCTCGTCGAGCTGAAGGCGCGCTTTGACGAGGGCATGAACATCCACTGGGCGAAGGCGATGGAGGAGGCCGGCGTGCACGTCGTCTACGGTCAGCCGTCGCTGAAGACGCACGCCAAGTGCGTGCTCGTCGTGCGCCGCGAGGGCGACGGCGTGCGCAACTACGTGCACATCGGCACGGGCAACTACCACTCCGCGACGGCGCGGCTGTACACGGACTTCGGCTTGTTCACGACCGACGAGCAGATCGGCGCGGACGTCGCCGACATGTTCAACTACCTGACCGGCTACGGGCGCCCGCTGCACTACCGCAAGGTGTTGATGGCGCCCAACCAGCTGCGCGACGGGATCATCGAGCAGATCGAGCGCACGGTCGAGATGCACTCGCCCGACTCGCCGGGGCGAATCACGATGAAGATGAACTCGCTCGTCGACGGGCGCTGCATCCGCGCGCTCTACCGCGCCTCGCAAGCCGGCGTCCAGGTCGATCTCAACGTGCGCGGTATCTGCTGCCTGCGCCCAGGCGTGCCGGGCGTCTCGGAGAACATCCGCGTCGTTTCGATCGTCGGCCGGCTGCTCGAGCACGCGCGCGTCTACGCCTTCCGCCGTGACGGCGAGCACACGATCTTCATCTCCTCCGCCGACTTGATGCCGCGCAACCTCGACCACCGCGTCGAGCTCGCCGTGCCGATCTCCTCCGAGGAGCTGCGCGCCGAGCTGCTCGACACGCTCGAGCGCGCGTTCGCCGACAACCAGAACTCGTGGATGCTCGACGAGCAAGGCGTCTGGACGCGGCGCACGCCCGCGCCCGGTGAGCCCGAGCGCAGCTTGCAGCTGGAGCTCGCCGAGCTGTACGGCGGGCGGGCGGGCGAGCTGTCTGCGGCGGCGGAGTAGCGCGGAGCCAGAGACGGCGCGCATCTCAGAGGGCGGCAATGCGCCGCGCTACACGCGTATCACGCCGCGATGCACACCGCAGAGCGCCACGGCGGCGTACGCAACTGAGGCGGAGCTAACAGGTCCCCCACGCCCCCCAGCCGGGATACGCGTAGCCGTTCTGACCGACGCAGACATTCGTCGTATACGCACCGCCATACTTGCTCGCGTAGTACCTTGCAAAGTTCCAATTGTGCCACGTTTGATTTGTCCACTCGGCAGCCGTCGAGTCGTGACCCCAGTTTTCCGGCTCAGATTCCTCAGCAGCCTCCATACCAACCTGAGCGATAGACGCTGAGGCGACGAACCCATAATCGCATCCCTCCGGGCTGCTGTTGATTTCAAAACACCAAGCAGAGCCGCCGGCGAACTTCATCAAATATTGATTTGGCGTCCAGGGCGACACGTTGTACGGCGTTTCGTTTGCCTTGTATTTGCCGTTGTTATAGGCGGTGAACCAGCGAAGCGAGCAGCAGTCGGCGCCGTAAAGGCCTTTCCCTGCTTCATCCCCTGCCTCTACCCAGAAGCCGTACGGCTCCATGGCCGCCCACTCCTCATCGTCGACGATGGCGCCGCGAAACCATTCGGGCACATTCATGCGTTCCGTGGTGATCCACGAGGTGAGCCCAAGGATTTGTTCTGCGCCTTTCATGTCCCACTCAGCCAGTCCATAGCAATGCACTGCTTGGCTGCATCCCGAACCCCATGCCATCGCCGAGGAAGACAAGCTGCTGACAGCCGGGATGGCACTGCAAGCAGCAGTCGCAAGTACGGCCAAAACTACGCGTCTAAGCATTGGAGACCTATTTCTCGGGACAAACTAGGACAAAAAAGGCCAATGCTCCGCGCCTAACCGTGACCGTGCGAGGGATGCAGCGACTGTGCGGCAGGTTTTGAAACAAAGGCACAAGCGTATAGCGCCCTGGAGCTAGATTGATGTGAAAGTTACCGTTACGGCCAGTGTGTGTCAGTGCGATGATGTTTTCGCCGGATTCAACGAGTACCGGCAGATTCACTGCGTTGCTGCTCGACCCCGGTGCAGGTCCCCCGACGTAATCAACGCGTCCGCCGATCCGAATAGCGCAAGCCGGTGGAGCGGACGCGAATGCGATTGCCACGGCGATGATTGAAACGACGCGCCTCATGATTTTCCGGCTTCGGCCGCTTCCGGGCTGATGGCTTCTGGGAGTGGACGCGAGGCGTTGCTGAGGGTCGTTGTGACCACCACGCCGTTCGCCACGTCGATCAGGAGCTTTAGCTGCGTCCCAGTTGGAATCTTTTGACCTTGGGGGACATGCTTCGAGATGGCGAAGTGGCCGACCAACGACACGGCGTAGACGGACGTTTCCGCCATCGGCTTGCCCGTTCTAGGGTCTATGCCTTGGATTTTCGATTCACCAGGCTCGGCACTGGCTAGTTCTTCCCCCTGTGCGTAAGTCTGTGTCTTCCCCGCGATTTCCATAGTCGGTGCGTCCTCGCCGGCTTCTATCGAGACCGCGAGCGCCTCTTGGCGCACTTTCTGCACCTGGGGCGCCGTCACAGGTGCGCCGGCCGCGGGCACTGGAGGTTCGCCGGGCTGACGCCCTTCGGCGTGCGGGGGCGGAGCTTCTGTAGGCGCTATCCCCGCAGTAGGCACTGGTTCGTAGACGGGCGCTGATTCGGCAGACGTTGTCGCCTTCTCTCCGAGCATCCCTGCCCCTATGCCTTGCGTTGCGCCGACGCCCCCGATCACAACAAGCATGAGCAGTACTACGCATCCAATCCGCTTAGGCATATTTGTTCTACCCGGGTTTGTGTGACGACGGTAATTACGTGACTGCAAACTCTGTGACTAAGACGCTATGCCTACTTAGGACATTAGTCAAGAGATATATATGTCCTCGACAGTTGGAATCCGATGCGGTGTTGGGGTGTCCACAGCCCAAAGCTGCCCAGCAACGCCCTCGGCGAGGAGCGGCCGCAGTCCTACCACGACCGCCTGCGCGAGTCGATGAGCACGCCATCCGCCGCAGAACCTCCGCTCACACCTCGTCAGGCTTGTCGAGTCCGCTCAGGCCTGGTCCTCGAAAGATGCTGAGCTATATCGCTGCTAGCGCCTGCTTCAAGTCGTCCACCGACTGGAAGTCGAGCCCGAGCAGGTGATCGTGGCGATGCCGGACGACGCCCTGCTCGTCGATCACGATGACTGCTCGCTTGGTTCCGAGCCGGGCCGAGTGCGCGCTGTAAGCCTTCGCGACCTGCTTGTCGACGTCGGCGAGCAGCGGCACGTTGAGCCCGTGCTTGGCGATGAACTCCTCGTGCGAGGCGAGATCCTGTGAGGAGATGCCGAGCACGGTCGCGTTGAGCGACGCGAAGTCGGCGCCGCGGTCGCGGTAGGAGCAGAACTGTTTCGTGCAGACCATCGTGTTGTCGCCGGGATAGAACAGCAGCACGACGCGCTCGCCACGGTGGTCGGAGAGCCTGAAGGGGCCGTCCGTGCCGGGCAGCTCGAAGTCCGGTGCCTGCTCGCCGACCTGCGGTGTCTTCGCCATCTCGCGGCCTCCTGTTCTCGCTCTGCGCGCTGGGCGGCCAGCATAACGGGCGGCGCCCGCCGGATGGCTCAGCGGCGCCTGGCGCGAGCAGCGGCGCTCGCCGCCGTCACCCACCACGGCAGCGCCGAGCGCCGCTCGCCTTCGAGCGCGCCGAGCGGCATGTCCTTCGAGCAGACGAAAGCGAGCCTGCGCTGGTGCAGGTAGTCGTCCATCCCCGCGTAGTCGTCGATCGTGTGCGGCAGCGCAACGGTCTCGAAGCCGAACTGCTCCGCAAGCTCGATCACGGCCAGGCGCGAGGGGATCAGGACCGTCTCGTGTTCGACCGCGTTCTCGCGGCGATAGAGGCTGTCGACCTCGAAGATGCTCGCGCGCGAGCGCGAGATTTCGGTGTCGATCACGAGCAGTTGCGGCGCGATCGCGGCGATCCGCTCGAACAGCGCGACGGGCTTTGCGACGTGATCGAGCAGCCCCAGGCAGAGTACGACGTCGAAGCCTTCGGAGAGGTCGTGCGTGAGCACGTTGCCCTGCTCGAAGCGGTAGCGCCCCGGGTCGATGCGCTTCGCAGCGAAGACGAGCTCCGCCTGTTCGAGGTACGTCGGGTCCGCATCGACGCCGAGCACGAAGTCCGCCTGCGCCTCGACCGCAGCGAGCGACCAGAAGCCCGCGTTGCAGCCGAGGTCGAGCACCCGCCGGCCCCGCAGCGATCCCCCGGCCAGCGCCAGCAGCGGCTCGAAGAAGTAGCGCCGTCGCTGCTCGTGGCGGTTGACCATCGCCGGGTCGACGCTCGGCGTGCTGAGGCCCCCGTCGAACTCGAAGCGGTAGCTCCACGCCGGGAACGCCGCGATCCGGCTCGCGAGCTCCTCAGCCTCCATGCAGCGCCTTGTCGATCAGGTTCAGCCAGACCTCGCTGCGCGTCGGAAAGCACGGCACGGCGTGCGCCAGCAGCTCCAGCGGCACCTCCGCGATGACCGCGATCGTCGCGGCGTGCAGCGACTCGGCGACCTCGACGCCCGTGAACGTCGCACCGACGATCACCGAGCGCTCGGTGTCGAGCACGAGCCTCGCCGTCCCCGGCGCGCCGTGCCCGACGAAGCTGCCGCCCGCGTTCGCCTCGATCTCCTGATCGACGGCGCGCACGCTGAGGCCAGCCGCGCGCGCGCTCGCGAGCGTGTGGCCGACCGCCGCGACCTGCGGCTCGGTGAAGATCGCGCGTGGCGAGAGCGCTCCGTCGGAGCGCAGCGAGCTCGGGTGCCCGAGGATCCCGTCAGCGACGAGACGCGCCTGGTACTTGCCCATGTGCGTCAGCAGCACGCGCCCGTTCGCGTCGCCGACGACGTACAGCCAATCGCGCCCCGGCACGCGCAGCCGCTCGTCGACGTCGATCGTCCCGCCGCCTTCGAGCCCGACCGACTCGAGCCCGAGCCGATCCGTGTGCGCCTTGCGCCCCGTGCAGACCAGCAGCTCCTCGCCCGTGAACGAGCGGCCGTCCTCGAGCGCGATCGTGACCGCGCCGCGGGCGCCGGTCTCTGCGCCCGAGCCCGAGCCGGAACCGGGCGCAGAAGGCTCGCGCCGAACCGCTGTCGCCTGAACGCCGAGCACTACCTCGACGCCGGCCGCTTCGAGCGCTTCGCGCACCTGCTCGGAGGCGAACAGCTCCTCGCGGCCGATCAGCCGCTCGGCCACCTCGAAGATCGTCACGTGCGAGCCGAGCGACGCGTACGCCTGCGCGAGCTCGACAGCGACGACGCCGCCGCCGAGCACGAGCAGCGAGCTCGGGATCGCTTTCGTCGTCGTCGCCTCGCGGTTCGTCCACGGCTCGGTCTCGCGCAGGCCGTCGATCGGCGGCATCGCCGCGGCGCTGCCCGGCGCGAGAACGACCGCGCGGCGCGCCGTGAGCAACTCCTCGCCGACGCGCACGCGCCGCTCGCCGTCGAGCAGGCCATGACCGCGGAACAGCGCGATCCCGCGGTCTTCGAGCCAGGGCAGCTGCGCCGAGTCGTCGAGGCCGTGGATGATCTCGTCGCGCCGAGCGAGCACCGCGGCAACGTCGGGCCCGCCCGTCACGGCCTGCGCGGCACCCTCGACGCGGCGTGCCTCCGCGAGCGCCTGCGCCGGGCGCAGCAGCCCCTTCGAGGGCATGCACGCGTAGAACGAGCATTCGCCGCCGACGAGCTCCTGCTCGACGAGCGCGACCGACAGCTCGGCATCGGCCAGGCGCCCTGCACAGACCTCGCCGCCGGGCCCGGCGCCGATCACGATCACGTCGAACTCGTTCTCACTCACTGTCCGCCTCCGCTTGCTCTGTCGGGGTTCGCTCGAGCGGCGCGCCGCTCGCCGACGCACCATTCCAGCACGGTCGCAGGCGCGCACCCGCATCGGCGCTAGCCTCAGCCGAGATGGACGAACCGCTCGTAGGGCAGCTGCTGCTCGCATCTCCGTCGCTGCGCGACCCGAACTTCGAGCGCAGCGTCGTGTTGATCGGCGTGCACAGCGAGGAGGGCGCGATGGGCGTCGTGCTCAACCGGCCGTCCGAGGTGACCGTCGGCGAGGCCGCGCCGCAGCTCGAGCAGACCGTCGAGGAGTCCGATCGCGTATTCGTCGGCGGGCCCGTCCAGCCGAGCTCGATCGTGTTCCTCGCCGAGTTCCTCGACCCGACGCCGGCCGGCGTGCTCGTGCTCGGGCGGATCGGCTTCCCCGCGCCCGACGCCGAGCTCGACGAGCTCTCGCGCGCGACCGGGCGTGTGCGCGTGTTCGCCGGCTTCGCCGGCTGGGGCGAGGGCCAGCTCGAGGCCGAGATCGCCGACGGCGACTGGATCGCGCAGGCGGCGCTGCCCGAGGACGTCTTCACCGAGGTGCCCGAGCAGCTCTGGAGCAGCGTGCTCGAGCGCAAGGGCGGAAGCTACGCGCTCGTCGCGCGGATGCCGCCCGACCCCAGCCTCAACTGAGGTCCAGCCTGACCTGTTCGGAGCGATCGCGTACTACTCTTAGCGAAGGCTCCGCCCTCCCCCGCGCGGACCTCCCCTCGCCCACAGCAAAGGATCAAGGCATGGTCAAGCTCGCCCGCTGGTCGACTACACATCGCAAGTCCGTGCTGCTCGGCTGGATCGTGCTGCTCGTCGCGATCAACGCGCTCGCGCAGTCCGCCGGGACGAGCTACTCCAACAACTTCACGCTGCCCAACTCCGACGCGCAGCGCGCCGCCGATCTGCTGCAGCACAGCTTCCCCGCGCAGGCCGGCGACCGCGACACGATCGTCTACAAGGTCAGCTCCGGCTCGGTCGACGACCCATCCGTGAAGGCGCGGATGAGCGCGATGTTCGCGCGCGTCGAGAAGCTTCCTCACGTCGCCGCCGTGATCAGCCCCTACGCGGGCGCGACGTCGGGCAAGTCCGTCTCGGCGGACGGCAAGATCGCCTTCGCGACGGTCGTGTTCGACGAAAAAGCGAACAACCTGCCGAAAGAGGCGCCCGAACGCGTCGTCGACGTTGCCCGCGCGGCGGCGCGCGGCGGCCTGCAGGTCGAGCTCGGCGGGCAGGCGATCGAGGCTACCGAGCAGGCCGGCTTCGGCATCTCCACGGGCGTCGGCCTGCTCGCCGCGATCATCGTCCTGCTGCTGACGTTCGGCTCGGTCGTCGCGATGGGCCTGCCGATCCTCACGGCGCTGTTCGGGCTCGGCACGGGCCTCGGCGTGATCGCGCTGTTCACACACGTCGTCGACACGCCTAACTTCTCCTCCGAGCTCGCCGCGATGATCGGGCTCGGCGTCGGGATCGACTACGCGCTGTTCATCCTCACGCGCTTCCGCGAGGCCTACGTGACGCCCGGGCCGACGTTCGGCGATGCGCGCGAGTCCGTGATCCAGTCGATGGACACCGCCGGGCGCGCCGTCCTGTTCGCCGGCTGCACAGTCGTCATCGCGCTGCTCGGGATGATGCTGCTTGGCGTCGACTTCCTCTACGGCGTCGCGATCTCCGCCTCGATCGGCGTGCTGCTGGTGATGCTCGGCTCGCTGACGCTGCTGCCCGCGCTGCTGACGTTCGCCGGGGCTCGCCTGGCCAGGCCCAGCCGGCGCGCCCGGCGCCGCGCGAAGCGCACCGCCGAGGCGGCTGACCCCGCGGGGGCAAGCGGCGCGTTCGTCGCCGAGGACCCGGCCGCGAGCGGCACCTGGCTGCGCTGGAGCATGTTCGTCGAGCGCCACCCGCGCAAGATCGCCGCCGCCTCGGCGATCGTGATGCTCGCGATTGCCGCTCCGGCGATCGCGCTGCGCCTCGGCTCGAGCGACGCCGCCAACGATCCGCCGAGCCAGACGACGCACAAGGCCTACGAGCTGCTCGCGCAGGGCTTCGGGGCGGGCTTCAACGGGCCGCTGCTCGTCGCCGTGAAGCTGCCCGCGAGCGCCGGCGGCACGGCGGCCAGCGCGGCCGCGACCGGCGGGCCGGGCATCGCGCGCCTGCGCTCCGCGATCGCCGCCGCGCCGAACGTCGCCGCGGTCGCTCCGGCGAAGCTGAACCCGGCAGGCGACGTGGCGACGCTGACCGTCTACCCGCGCTCCTCGCCGCAGGGCTACGCGACGACGCAGCTGGTCGAACGGCTGCGCGACAAGGTCGTGCCGGCGATCGCGCCGCAGAATCGGCTGAAGGTCTACGTCGGCGGCGTCACGGCCGGCTCCGTCGACTTCGCCAAGACGCTCGGCGAAAAGCTGCCGCTGTTCATCGGCGTCGTCGTGCTGCTCTCGGCGCTGCTGCTGATGATCGTCTTCCGCTCGCTCGTGATCCCGCTGCAGGCGGCCGTGATGAACCTGCTCAGCATCGGCGCCTCGCTCGGCGTGATCGTCGCGATCTTCCAGTGGGGCTGGCTCGGCAGCCTGATCGGCGTGCAGCAGGGCCCGATCGAGTCGTTCATCCCCGTGATGCTGTTCGCGATCGTCTTCGGGCTGTCGATGGACTACGAGGTCTTCCTCGTCTCGCGGATCCACGAGCGCTGGGCGCACACGCGTGAAAACTCGCGCGCCGTCGCCGAAGGGCTCGCGCTGACCGGCCGCGTCGTGACGGCGGCCGCCGCGATCATGGTCTGCGTCTTCCTCTCGTTCATGCTCGGCGAAGACCGCGTGATCAAGGAGTTCGGGCTGAGCCTCGCAAGCGCGGTGTTCCTCGACGCGCTCGTCGTGCGCTGCCTGCTGCTGCCGGCCGTGCTGCACCTCGTCGGCAAGCGCACGTGGGCGATCCCGACATGGCTCGATCGCGCGCTGCCGCGCGTGAACATCGAGGGGACCGTGCTGCCCGCGCAGCCCGGCGCGCAGGACGCGAAGGCCGGCGCGCCGCCGCTCGCCGGGCGTCGCGGCGGCCGTGCCGAGGTGGCGACAGAGGGAGCCGAGGGCTGAGCCCACTCGGCCGGGGAAGGCTGCTCGCGCGCCTTTCCCTCCTCGGCGTCGCCGTGGCGGCGGCGCTCGCGCCCGCGTCCTCGCAGGCGATGGGTGCCGCGAAGCTGCCGCCGGCTTCGACCGGCGGCGGGACCGCCGCGACGTCGCAAGGCAGCCGCGCACCGGCGAGCGGCAGCTCTGCGCTGCTCGTCTTCGTCGCGGGCGGCGAGCGCACGCTGGCGAGCGCGCCCGGCATGTCCGTCGGGCTGATCTCGGCCACGCAGGGCTCGTATTCGAGCGCGCAGCTGCTGCTCGACATCGGCCAGGGCGCGCGCATCGCCTCCTCGGCATACGACACCCCAGCGCCCCCGGCGCTCTCGCTCGCACAGCACGACTCCGCTGGATCGATCGACGGCTGGCAGGCAGCCGTGCACCGGGCCGAGAACGCGCCGCAGCTGCTGCGCCCCGGACTGCTCGGCGGATCCGTTCGCGGAGGCGGCGCGTATGCGGGGGTCTCCGGCGAGCGAGCGCTCGACGCGATCGCGGCAGCCGATCGTCAGGGGCGCATCGGCGCCGTGTCGATCGGCAGCGCGCAGACGCTCGTGAGCCGCATCGCGGCGCTGCGCGCGCGCAAGCGCCTCGTCGTCGCCGACCTGCCGCAGGGGTCCGAAGGCATCGCCGAGCTGCGCGCGCTCGCGCGCTCGCGGCCTTCGGGTGAGCTGTTGATCGCCGTCGAACGCGCGCCCGACGGGCGCGGACACGAGCTGCTGTGGGGCGGCGTCGCCGGGCTGTCCGGTGGCGGCGGTCGCGAGCTGACCTCGTACACGACGAACCAGCGCGGCCTGATCGCAGCCGTCGACCTCGCGCCGACGATCCTCGACTACCTCGGCGTGCCCGTCCCCGCCGACATGCGCGGCGATCGCATCGAAACGGATGGCACGCTGGACGGCGCGAGCCTGCGCGCGCTCGAGCGGCGCCTGTACGTCGTCGGCGGACGGCGGCTGAAGGCGCTCGGCATCCTGCTCGCCGCGTGGGCGCTGCTGCTGCTCGCCGCCGTCGCGCTTCCGCGAACGGAGCAGCGCCGGCGCGCCACGTCCGCGTGGGCGCTGCGCGTCGGCGCGCTCGCCGTGATGTGGGTGCCCGTCGCCGTGCTGATCGCCGCCGCGCTCGAGCCGAGCGCGGCGGTCGAGTACGCGACGATCGCGCTCGCCTGCCTGCTGCTCGCCGCCGTCACCGACGCCTTGCTGCCCTGGCCGCGCGCGCCGCTCGCGCCGGCGCTCGTCTCGATCCTCGCGCTAGTGCTCGACGCGCTCGCGGGCACGCAGCTGCTGATGCGCTCGCTGCTCGGCCCGAACCCGATCCTCGGCGCGCGCTTCTACGGGTACGGCAACGAGCTGAAGTCCGGCCTCGCCGTGCTCGTGCTCGCCGCGATCGCGGCGGCGCTGCATCCGTCGCGGCGCTCGCGCCGAAACGCCATCGCGGTCGCCGCGCTCGGCGCGCTGCTCGCCGCGATCGAGGGCGCCGCGCGGCTCGGCGCGGGCGTCGGCGGCGCGATCCTCGTCGCCGCCGGCTTCGCCGTCGCGGCCGTGATGCTGCTGCCCGGCAGCGTCTCGCGCCGGCGCGTGCTGCTCGTGCTCGCGAGCCCCGTGCTCGCGCTCGTCGCGCTCGCGCTGATCGACCTCGCGACGGCGCACGGCTCGGGGCACTACACCGGCAGCATCCTGCACGCGCGCTCGGCCGGCGACCTGCGCGACGTCATCGAACGCCGCTACGGCGCCGCGTGGAACGAGCTGAAGAACCACGCGATGCCGTTCGCGACGGCGCTCGCGCTGATCTACGGCATCGCCGGCGTGCGCCTGCGCGAGCGCCTGCTCGCGCCCGTCGGCGGCGATCCGGCCTGGCTCGCCGCGCTCGCCGGCGGCTTCACGGCCGGCGTGATCGGGATGCTCGTCGAGGATTCCGGCCCCGTGCTGCTCGTCGTCGCCGTCTTCGCGCTCGGCTGCGTCTGCGCCTACCTGTGGGGCCGGCCGACGCCGAGCACGACTCGCGCACCGCGCCCGGCCACACCCCCGGCGAGCACGCCCGAGCCGTAGTACAGCGCGACCGCGATCGCGACGATCGCCGTCGACGGCGGCAGCGACGGGATCGCGTACGCGAGCATCACGCCGCCCCACATCGCGACGAGCGCGAGCGCCGCGGCCAGCGCGATGCCGGCGAACGGCGAGCGCGTGAGGCGATGAGCGGCAGCTGCCGGCGCCGCGAGCAGTCCGAGCAGCAGCAGCGCGCCGACGACCTGCGTCGCCTCCGCCGCGACGGCGCCGAGCAACGCGATGAAGCCGATCCCGAGCACGCGCGTCGGCACGCCGCGCGCCGCGGCGACGTCGGGCGCGATCGAAGAGAACAGCAGCGGGCGGGCGATCGCCGCGACGAGCAGCGTCGTCGCGAGCGCGATCGCAGCCGCAAGGCGCGCTTCGCCCGCGCTCAGGCCGAAGATCGAGCCGAACAGCGTGTGCGCGCCGATCACGCCCGAGCTCCCCGCCGAGCTCGTGCTGACGCGCGCGAGGAAGAACACGCCGAGCCCGAGGATGAACGTGAACGCCGTTCCGATCGCCGTGTCGTCGGCCGCCGCCGATCCCGCCGGCGCCGTCGCCCCGCGCGCGAGCGCTCCGCGGCCGAGCGCGCCGATCGCCGCGCCGACGGCGACCGTCGCGACGAACAGCCCGATCCGCTGATCGATCCCCGCCGCGGCCGCCGCCAGCGCGCCGGGAAACGCGACGTGGCTGAGCGCGTCGCCCGCGAAGACCTGCCCGCGCAGCACGACGAACCAGCCGATCACCCCGCACGCGAGCGCGACGAATGTCCCCGCCAGCAGAGCGTTGCGGACGAATTCCTGGGAGAGCATCAGGCGATCACGCCCTCCGGGCACGGCTCCTGCGCGGGCGGCCGCGTCGCGGGTGCGCGCAGGCGCCCACGCGCCGCCGCCGCCAAGCGCGCGAGCACGTAGACCGCGAACGCGACAGTCGTGATGAAGAAGCCCGCCGGGTACGTCGAGAAGTACGAGATCCCGAGGCCGAGCCAGACGATCGCCAGGCCGAGCGCGACCGTCAGCAGCAGGCTCGCAAGCGGGCGCGTCGTCAGCGCCTGCGCGCTCGCCGCCGGCGCGACGAGCAGCGCGAAGACGAGCAGCACGCCCGTGATCTGGCTCGTCGCCGCGACCGCGAGGCCGAGCAGCAGCAGGAACGCGAGCGAAAGGCCCTTGACGGGCACGCCGCGCGCTGCCGCGACGTCGGCGTCGACCGACGCGAACAGCAGCGGGCGCGCGAGTGCCGCGAGCACTGCGAGCGTCACGAGCGCGACGGCGCCGAGCAGCAGCACCTGCCCGTCGCCGACGCCGAGCAGATCGCCGAACAGCAGGCTCTCGAGGGCGCCGAGCACGCCGCCGTAGAGGCTGACGAAGAGGAAGCCGAGCGCGAGCGCGAGCGCCTGCACCGCGCCGATCCCGGCCGACTGCTCGCTCCAGGAGAAGCGCTCGCGCCCGGACAGCCGCGCGATCGCGCCCGCGCCGACGCCGCAGAAGACGAAGTAGCCCCACGCGCCGGGAATGCCGATCAGCGCCGCCGCCGCCGCGCCCGGGAAGGCCATCATCGAGAGCGTGTGGCCCGCGAACGCCTCGTCGCGCAGCACCATCAGCCAGCCGACGAGGCCCGCCATCACCGCGACGATCGCGCCCGCCAGCAGCGCGTTGACCATGAAGTGGTATTCGAGCACCTCGCTGACGTCGCGCGCGAGGTTCCAGCTCAGCGTCGGGTTCGCGACCTCAGCCGGCATGCGCGTGACCGGCGTGGTCGTGCGAGTGGCGATCGCGGTGATGCGCCGGCGGCTCCGGCTGACCGACGACGACGAGCCGCCCGTCGGACGCGCGCAGCACCTCGACCGGCGCGCCGTACAGCCTGCTCAGCGTGTCCGTCGTGACGACTTGCTCGACCGGCCCTTCGACGGCGTGGCCGCCCGCCAGATAGACGACGCGGTCGAGATACGGCAGCAATGGGTTGACGTCGTGCGCGACGAGCAGCGTCGCTACGCCCGCCGAGCGGCAGACGTCCGCGACGAGCGCCGCGACCGAAGCCTGGTTGGCCAGGTCGAGGCTGTCGAGCGGCTCGTCGAGCAGCAGCAGTTGCGGCCGGCGCACGAGCGCCTGCGCGATCAGCAGCCGCTGCTGCTCGCCGCCCGAGAGCTCGCCGATCGGTCGCTCCGCGTAGGAGCTCGCGCCGACGAGCTCGACCACCTCGGCAACACGCTCGCGCACATGGCGCCGCCGCTCGCGTGCGCCGCCCCACGGCAGCGGCAACGGCAGGCCCCAGCGGTCGCCGTCGAGGCCGAGACGGACGATGTCGATGCCGCGCAGGCGCGTGCCGGCGCCGAACGAGCGCCGCTGCGGCAAGTAACCGATCTCGCTGCCCGAGACCCCCGGCGCACGTCCGAGCACCGCGATCCGTCCCTGCGAGAGCTCGAGCGAGCCGAGCACCGCCTTCAGCAGCGTCGACTTGCCCGAGCCGTTCGAGCCGAGCAGCGCGACGAACTCGCCGCGGCGCATCCGCATCGAGACGTCGCTCCAGATCGTGCTGCGCCCGAGCCGCACGGCCGCACCGTCCAACTCGATCGCCGCGCCGTCGCTCACCGCCCCGACAATAGCAAGACTGATTCTCGTTATTACTTTTAATGGATTGTCTTTCGGGCTGCGCAGACGCCCGGCGGATCGCCGATACTCACGACGTCTTGCCGATTCCGGCGCCGACCCGGCCCGCGGCGCACGGCGAGCGGCCCTCGACCAGCAGGAGGCACCATGCACAATCTCGACCTCGATTCCGAGGAGACCGTCTCACCGACGTACGCCGGCCGCTCGTTCTCGCACGAGATCCCGAAGTACCGCCTGCCCGCGCAGGGCATGAGCGCCGACGCGGCCTTCCAGCTCGTGCACGACGAGCTCAACCTCGACGGCAACCCCGCGCTAAACCTCGCCTCGTTCGTGACGAGCTGGATGGAGCCGCAGGCCGACGTGCTCGCCGCCGAGACGCTCGCGAAGAACCTGATCGACCAGGACGAGTACCCGCAGACGGAGGTCGTCCACCGCCGCGTCGTCTCGATGATCGGGCGGTTGTTCAACGCCCCCGCCGGATCGGGCTCGACCGGTACCGCGACGATCGGCTCCTCCGAGGCGATCATGCTCGCGATGCTCGCGCACAAGCGCACGTGGCAGAACCGCCGCGAGGCCGCCGGCGAGCCGACCGACCGCCCGAACCTCGTGATGGGCGCCGACGTGCACACGTGCTGGGAGAAGTTCGCGCGCTACTTCGAGGTCGAAGCGCGCGTCGTGCCGATGGAGGACGGCCGCTACACGATCGGCGCCGGCGAGATCGAGCCGCTGCTCGACGAGCGCACGATCGGCGTCGCCGGCTTGCTCGGCACGACGTTCACCGGTCAGATGGACGACCTCGCCTCGATCGACGAGCTGCTTCAGCGCGTCGCTGCCGAGCGCGGCTGGCAGATCCCGCTGCACATCGACGCCGCCAGCGGCGGCTTCATCTCGCCCTTCTCAGAGCCCGATCTGGAGTGGGACTTCCGCCTTCAGAGCGTACGCTCGATCAACGTCTCGAATCACAAGTTCGGGCTCGTCTACCCGGGCATGGGCACGGTCGTCTTTCGCGAAGCGAGCGACCTGCCGGAGGAGCTCGTCTTCCACATCAACTACCTCGGCGGCGACATGCCGAACTACTCGCTGAACTTCTCGCGGCCGTCGAACTCGGTGATCCTGCAGTACTTCGCCTTCCTGCGTCTCGGCCGCGAGGGCTACCGCGAGATCGTCGCGAACACGCTCGCCAACGCGACGGCGCTCGGCGAGAAGCTCGCCTCCCTCGACGGCCTGCAGCTGCTCAACGATCCCTCGCGCTTCCCGATCGTCTGCCTTCGCGCGGAGGACCCCGAGCGGCTCGACCTCGACCTGCTCTCCCAGCTCTTGCGCGAGCGCGGCTGGATCGTCCCCGCTTACACGCTGCCGCCGAACGCCGAGCACGTCAAAGTGCTGCGGATGGTGATCAAGGAGAACTTCTCGCGCGACATGGTCGACCTGCTCGCGCACGACGTGCGCAAGGGAATCGGCGTCGCCGAGCACGGCCGCTCCGCGAGCTCGCGCCGGACCCGGCACCGTCCGCACTGCTGAGCGCGGTACACGGGATCAACCCGACGCTGCCGAGCGCGGCGCTCGAAGCGCTCAGTCGCGCCGGCGGCGGCGGTTGACCGCGAGCACCGCGACGACGATCACGATCACGAGCACCAGGACGCCGCCGACGATGTAGCGGATTTTGTGGTGCGTCGGTTTCTTCGCTTTCGCTTCCTTTTCGGCGGCGGACTTCGCCAGCACCGTTACGGCCACGCCGTGCGCTTTCAGGCGCGCAGCGGTCTGCGGCTCCTGCTTCTTCGGATAGCGCGCGAGCACGTGGCTGCCGTCGGCGAGCGTCACGCGCATCGTGCGCAGGCGCTTGTTGATCTCGACCGACTTGACCTGCTTCGCCGCGAGCTGCTTGGCGAATTCGGCTTCGCTCTCGTGCGTGTAGACGACCGTGCCTTCGGCCGCGAGCGCGACGGCGGCGAGGCCCGAAAGCGCGAGGCTCGCGGCCAGGATCAGCGCGAGCGCCCGTCCGGCGAGGCCTTTTATCGAGCGGTGCACGCGGCGTACCCTAATGCCTAGACCCGTCCAGTGTCGCGGCGATACGCGCGGACCGCGAGCGAGCTCAAGACGACCGTCCAGACGGCGATCACGAGCCATGCCTTGCCCGGCCAAGCGCTGCCGCCGAGCGCCACGTGGCTGGCCTGCACGAGCCAGTAAGACGGCAGCAGCTGCCCGACGTCGTGGAGGAAGCCGTGGTTGCCGAGCGGGAACCACGTGCCGCCGAGGAACGCCAGCAGCGATACGCCGCCGCCCATCGCCGGGCCGATCGAGTCCGGCGTGAGCACGTGCCCGAGCGCGATCCCGAGCGCCGCGAACGGGATCAGCCCGACGAGCAGCAGGCCTGTCATCTCGAGCCACTCGCGCGCCGAGAGGCTGACGCCGAGCGCCGCGCCGGCCGCGTACAGAGCGCCAACGCTGAGCAGCGCCATCATGTAGGACGTCAGCACCTTCGCGCGGAAGTACGTGCGCGGCGGCAGCGGGCTGATCCGCAGCTGCCGGTTCCAGCCGGCCGCGCGCTCCGTCGCGATTCGCGCCCCCGAGGAGAGCATCGCGCTCATCGTCCCGAACGACGCGAGCCCGGCCATGAAGTAGAGCGGCGCCGAGATGCCCGTGCCGCCGATGCTGTGAACCCCTTTGCTCGCGCCCGCGATGAGGAAGTAGAGCACCAGCGGAAAGCCGAGCGAGAGGACGAAGAAGCGGCGGTTGCGAAGCGTGCGCAGCAGCTCGAAGCGGATGTACGTCAGCCCGATCACGGCCGTGCCTCCGTCTGCGTCTGCGCGGCCGGCGCTTGCCCGGGCGAAGCCTCGGCCGCGTCGCCGGTCAGCGTCAGGAACGCCTCCTCGAGGCCCGCCGCGATGATCTCGATGTCGCGCGCCCGCGGATAGGCCGCGAGCAGGGCGCGGATCGCCTCGTCGGAGTCCGCGCACGTCAGCAGCACCGCTTCGCCACGGCGATCGGCGCTGCTCACGCCGGGCAGCGCCGTGAGCGCGGCGAGGTCGGCCAGGTCGGCGCCCGGCAGCGTCGCGCGGATCGTGCGCGTTCCGACCATCGCCTTGATCTCGTTCGTCGGCCCGTCCGCGACGACCCTGCCGTGGGCCATCAGCACGGCGCGATCGGCGTACGCGTCGGCCTCCTCGAGGTAGTGCGTCGCGAACAGCACCGTCTTGCCGCGCGTGGCGAACTCGCGCATCGTGCGCCAGAACGCGTGGCGGCCCTCGACGTCCATCGCGACAGTCGGCTCGTCGAGCACGAGCAGCTCCGGATTCGAGACGAGCGCAACCGCCGAGCGCACGCGCTGGGTCTGCCCGCCCGAGAGCTTCTGCGTGCGCTGACTCGCGAACTCGTCCGCGCCCGTCAGCTCGAGCACCTCCTCGACGCCGAGCGGCTTCGGATAGAGCGAGGCCATCATCGTGACGAGCTCGCGCACGCTGAGGTCGCGGATCAGCGACCCCGTCTGCAGCATCGCGCCGACCGCTCCCGCCGCGACGGCGTCGGCCGGAGCGCGGCCGAACAGCGACACCTCGCCTTTGTCGGGCGCGAGCAGCCCGAGCATCATGTCGATCGTCGTCGACTTGCCCGCGCCGTTCGGGCCGAGCAGCGCGACCGTCTCGCCCATCTCGATCTCGATGTCGACGCCGCGCACGGCCTCGATCGGTCCGTGCGGACCGCGAAAGGACTTGACCAGTCCGCGGAGGCGGATCTCGCGGGCGCCGTCGGCGCCCCGGTCCTCGCGAGAGCCCGGCGTGTGGGCGCTCAGCTGCGTAGCCGCCTCGCCCGGACGTCGCTCATTTACGCGCCTGCCGCGCCGTCTTCAGGCGATCGACCTTCGATAGCACGACCTTGCGCATCCGCACCGAGACCGGCGTGACCTCGACGGCCTCGTCCTCGCGCACGAACTCGAGCGCTTCGTCGAGCGTCAGTTTGCGGTGCGCGTCCAGGCGCACGAGCACGTCCGAGGTCGACGAGCGCATGTTCGTCAGGTGCTTTTCCTTGACCGGGTTCACGTCGAGATCCTCCGAGCGCGCGTTCTCGCCGATGATCATCCCTTCGTATACCTCCTCGCCGGGCCCGACGAACAAGGCTCCACGCTCCTGCAGCGTGAACAGCGAGAAGGTCACGGTCGAGCCGCCCCGGTCGGCGACGAGCGCGCCCGAGTGGCGTGTCAAGAGCTCGCCGGCCCACGGCTCCCAACGGTCGAAGACGTGGTGCATGATCCCCGTGCCGCGCGTCTCCGTGAGGAACTCCGTGCGGAAGCCGATCAGCCCGCGCGCCGGCACGAGGTAGTCCATCCGCACCCAGCCCGTGCCGTGGTTCGTCATGTGCTCCATCCGGCCTTTGCGGGCCGCGAGCAGCTGCGTGACGGTGCCGACGTGCTCCTCCGGCACGTCGACCGAGAGCAGCTCGACCGGCTCGTGGCGCTGCCCGTCGATCTCGCGCTCGACGACGCGCGGCTGGCCGACGGTCAGCTCGAAGCCCTCGCGGCGCATCATCTCGACGAGCACCGCGAGCTGCAGCTCGCCGCGGCCCTGGACCTCGTACGTGTCCGGGCGCTCGGTCTCTTTCACCCGCAGCGAGACGTTGCCGACGAGCTCCTGCTCCAGGCGCGCCTCGATCTGGCGCGCCGTCAGCTTGTCTCCGTCTTTGCCCGCGAGCGGCGAGGTGTTCGCTCCGAGCGTGATCGACATCGCCGGCTCGTCGACCGTGATCACCGGCAGCGGGCGCGGGTCGTTCGGGTCGGCGAGCGTCTCGCCGATCGTCACCTCGGCGATCCCCGCGACCGCGATGATCTCCCCCGGTCCCGCCTCCGGCGCGTCGACGCGGTCGAGCGCGTCCGTCACGTAGAGCTCGGCGACCGTCGCTTTGCGGATCGTCCCGTCGGCGCGGCACCACGCGATCTGCTGGCCCTTCTTGATCGTCCCGTGGCGCACGCGGCAGATCGCCAGGCGCCCGACGTACGGCGACGCGTCGAGGTTCGTCACGAGCGCCTGCAGCGGGTGCTCCGGGTCGTACGTCGGCGCCGGGATGCGCTCGAGCAGCAGGTCGAGCAGCGGCGCGAGCGTGTCTCCCTCGAGCGGCTCCCCGGGCTCGTAGTGCAGCGAGGCGATGCCGGCCTTCGCGTTGCAGTAGACGATCGGGAAGTCGATCTGCTGCTCGTCCGCGTCGAGGTCGAGGAACAGCTCGTAGACCTCGTCGACGACCTCGGCGACGCGCGCGTCCGGGCGGTCGACCTTGTTGATCACGAGGATCACCGGCAGCTTCGACTCGAGCGCCTTGCGCAAGACGAAGCGCGTCTGCGGCAGCGGCCCCTCCGACGCGTCGACGAGCAGCAGCACGCCGTCGACCATCGTCAACCCGCGCTCGACCTCGCCGCCGAAGTCCGCGTGTCCGGGCGTGTCGATGATGTTCAGCTTGACGTCGCGGTAGCGCAGCGACGTGTTCTTCGCGAGGATCGTGATGCCCTTCTCGCGCTCGAGATCCATCGAGTCGAGCACGCGCGTCGCGACGTCCTGGCCGGCGCGAAACGCGCCCGACTGCCACAGCATCGCGTCGACCAAGGTCGTCTTGCCATGGTCGACGTGCGCGACGATCGCGACGTTGCGGATGTCATCTCTGGGGACGAGCACGGCCGACTAGGCTAGCGGCGCGAGCGCGCGGCCCTCAAACCGGTGCGCGCGCCGAAGCGCAAGAGCGCCGCCGGATAGCGCTCGGCGGCGGCCACCGTCTGCTCCAGGGCAGCCGCGAAACGACGGATCTCATCCTCCTCTACGACCAGTGCCGGAAGCGCCTTGATCGTGTTCATCCGGTGTCCGGCGACCTGGCAGAGGATGTGGTGCTCGTGAAACAGCGGCACCGTGATCAGCTGCGAGAACAGCCCCGTCTGGCGACGCTCGACCGTTTCCCACAGTTTCCGCCCGGCGCGTCCGCCCGGCGGTCCGAACTCGATCGCCCAGATCAGGCCGAGCCCGCGGACCTCGCGCACGACCTCGTAGCGCTCGACGAGCGGCTCGGTCAGCTCGAGCAAAAGCGCGCCGAGGCGCTCCGCGCGCGCGACGAGCGCCTCCTGCTCGAGCACGCGCAGCGTCGCCAGGGCGGCGGCCGCCGCAAGGTCGTTACCGCCGAACGTCGAGCCGTGGCGCACGGCGCGCTCCATCCCGTCGAAGACCTTCTCGAACGCCGCACGCGAGACGAGCACCGCGCCGATCGGCACGAGGCCGCCCGAGAGCGCCTTCGCGACGCAGACCATGTCCGGCTGAAGGCCCCAGTGCTCGAGCGCGAGAAAGCGTCCCGTGCGCCCGATTCCCGTCTGCACCTCGTCGCAGACGAACAGCGTGCCCGCTTCGCGACAGAGCTTCTGCGCCTGCTGCAGATAGTCGGCCGGCGGGAGGTTGACGCCCTTGCCCTGGACCGGCTCGACGATGAACGCCGCGACATCGCCGCGCTGGAGCTCGCGCTCGAGCGCATCCGCATCGCCGAACGGAACCGGGTCGCAGCCCGCCAGCAGCGGCCCGAAGCCGTCGCGGAACTCCGCGTTGCCGTTGAGCGAGAGCGAGCCGAGCGTGAGGCCGTGGAAGGCGTGCTCGGCGAACAGCACGCGCGGACGGCCCGTAGCCGCGCGCGCGATCTTGATCGCCGCCTCGACCGCCTCGGTGCCGGAGTTCGCCGGGACCATCGCCGCGACGCTGTCCGGCGCGCGCTGCAAGAGCTGCTCCGCGAGCACGCCGCTGAGCAGCGTCACGCCGAGCTGCGGCAGGTTGCCCGTCTGCGCCGCCATCACCTCCTGCACGGCCGCGACCGCTTCCGGGTGGTTGCGCCCGATCGCGAACACGCCGTAGCCGCCGAACAGGTCGAGGTAGCGCTCGCCGTCGGCGTCGATCAGGTGCGCGCCCTCGCCCCCGCGCCAGGACTTGTCGAAGCCGAGCGTGCGCAGGATCCGGCCCATCTGCGGGTTCAGATAGCGGTCGTTGAGGGCCATCTCCTCGCCCGCGCGGCTGCTGAGGATCTCACCGACTGTCGGCGGCACGGCGTTGTACATCGGCTAAGCGTACGAGAGCGGCGGCGATCGCCGGCCGAATCGGCGCCGGTGTCGGCCTGCACCTTGCTCGCGACGCCCCTAGCGCTGTGCCGTTTTGCGACTGTATTCCATAAATCGGATTTTGCGAGGACAAACGTCCGAGGGCCGGCAGGCGACCCTAAAGCGCCCTCGCGAGCCCGCCGAAGCGCCCCCATGGCCCGCACGTCCTGGCTATGCCCGACCGAGCTCGACCGCAGCCGCGTGATCGACGCGAGCGCACGCGTGCGCAACATCCGCATGATCGGCTCCGGCGCCGTCGGCCTCGCGCTGCTGCTCGCCGCGCCGTGGGTCGGCTGGTGGACGCTGATCCTCTTCGCGCTCTCGACGTTGAACTTCCTCAACGTCGAGTGGCGGATCGACAGGAGCGCCCACCCCGAGCGCGTCAGCGCCTTCGCGATCGTCTTCACGATGGTGCTGATCGGCGTCGGCGTCGCGCTCTCGGGCGGCCCGCACAGCGTCGCGCTGCCGTGGATGGTCCTGCCCGCGGCGATGGTCGCCGCGCGCTTTCGCCCGCAGGTCGTGATCGCCGCGCTCGGCTTGACGATCGCGATCACGCTCGCCGCGACGCTCGGCACGCATCCGGGCTTGACGATCAACGATCCGGCGCTGCTCGTCGCCACGCTCGCGCTGCTCGCCGGCGTCGTCTCGATCGTCTGGGCGCTGCAGTCGGCCGAGCTGCACCACCGCGACGAGGCGATCATCGACCCGCTGACGGGCCTGTTCAACCGCAATGCGCTGATCCCGCGCTTTGCCGAGCTGCGCCACCAGGCGCGGCTGACGGCGCAGCCCGTCTGCCTGCTGCTGTGCGACATCGACAACTTCAAGGCGATCAACGACGCGCACGGGCACGATCGCGGCGACGCCGTGCTGTGCGACGTCGCCTACGAGCTGCGCAAGCAACTGCACTCCTTCGAGCTCGTCTACCGCCTCGGCGGCGAGGAGTTCCTCGTCGTGCTGCCGGGCGTCGGCAGCGACGTCGGCTGCGAGGTCGCCGAGCGGCTGCGCCTCGCCGTCGAGCGCATTCGCCCCGCGCGCGTCGCGATCACGCTGTCGATCGGCGTCAGCTCCGCGCGCGGCTCGGACGTCCAGTACGACGCGCTGTTCAAGCTCGCCGACGAGGCGCTGTACGAGGCCAAGCACGCCGGGCGCAACCGCGTGATCGCCGCCTGCGCGCCCGATCTCGCCGCTGCAGCGGCGTCCGCCGCCGAGTCGGCCGAGCTGGCCGCGGGCCACTGCACCGCCGACGCGGTAGCCGTCAGCGTCCCCGTCGGCGCGACCGCGTAACAGCGCGACGCCCCCCGGCCGGTGAACGGCCGAGGGGCGCCAGCGTCCTGCACCGCAGTGCTTCGCTCGCTTACTTTTCGCCGACGTTGCAGTCGTACGGCTTGTAGAACGAGCTGCCCGTCAGACAGCGGAACATGCTCTGGTTCGTCTGGCTCGGCGACCCGTTGAACCCTGGGTTCGGCGAGCTTTTCATGAATTCCGGACCGAGCTGACGCGCTTTCAGACCTTCTTCGAGCGCGAAGCCGCCGTCCAGGAGCTGAGCCTCGCTGTATGCCGTGTCGATGAAGTCGACCCCGATCGGGTCGGCTCCGGTCGAGCTGTTCTCGGCGCCGAATCCGGCCGGGACCGTCAGCACCGGGTAACCGGCACGGTCGGCGATGCCCACGAGCGCGCTTCCGCTCGGGACCATCAGGCCGGCGTAGTCGTCGCCGGGTTCACTCGGCGTGCCGTTGTCGATGATGTTGTCGATCACGGCACGGTCTTCGGCCTGGCCTTTGCTGAGGTTTTCTTCGTAGGTTGCCGTGGTTGTCGGGTTGGTCGTTTCGGTCGCCTCGGCCGCGAGCAGCCCGTTCTGCTGGAATTTCAGGCCCTCCGCCGCGTTGGCGCTGTTGTATTCGATGATCTGCTGCAGCGATTTCGCCGTGCCTTCCGGTGAGGTCGACAGGTAGCTGTCGAGGTCACGGTGGAATTCATACGGCAGGACGCTCGGTGCTTTCGTCGCGGCGCCGGGCGTCACGACGGTCGTCGTCGCGCCAAGCGTTCCGAGCTCGCTGACTGCTGTCGGGTACGGAGCGGTCGTGCTCGACACGACCGCGATCTTCTTGCCGCTCAACGCAGTGGTCGAAAGACCGGCTGTGTAGTCCGGCAACGTGCTCGGCTGCCCGGCGGTCGCCGGGTCGCTCGGGTCCGGGCCGGCGAGCACGTTCAGCGCCATCGCTACATCGCTGACCGTCTGGCCGATCGGGCCGGGCGAGTCCATCGACTTCGCGAGCGGCATCTCGCCCGTGCGGCTGACGAGGCCGACGGTCGGCTTCAGGGCGACGACGCCCGCGTTACCGGCGGGTGCGATCAACTGCGCCCCGCTTTCGGTCGTCGTCTCGCTGCCGACCGTCAACGGCGCGAGGCCTGTGGCCACGGCATCGGCCGCACCCGCCGAGGATCCGCCGGGCGACTTGTTCGTGTCGTTCGGCAGCAGCACCTGACCACCCAGCGATGAGTAGCCCTGTGCCATGTTCGGGTCGAAGTCACCACCGAGCTCGGTGATGTTCGTGTCGCCGAGCACGATCGCGCCGGCCGCCTTCAGCTTGGCGACGAGCGTCGCGTCGGCTTTCGGCAGGTTGTCCTGCAGCGCGATCGAGCCGCCGCTCGTCGGGAAGCCGGTCGCGTCGATCGAGTCGTTGATCAGCACCGGGATGCCGACGAGCGACCCTGCGGCCGGTTTGCCTTTCTTGCGGCTTTTGTCGATCGCCGTCGCTTCCGCCACGGCGTTCGGGTTGATGTTGCGCACGGCCTGCAGCGCCGGGCCGTTCGCGTTGGTCAGGGCGATCCGGTAGAGCTCCGCCTGGACCAGTTCTTTGTCGCTCAGCGTGCCTTCGCCCATCATCGTCTTGAGCGTCTTCGCCGAGGTCGTTTCGAGCGAGAACGGCAGCACCGTTTTCGTCGTGCCTTTCGTTTCTTTGACGATCGACACGTAGTCGGGGTTGCAGTGACCGCGGCCGGCGAACGGCTCGGCCGGGGTCGTGCGTGCACAGCGGTACTCGGCCGGGTCGACTTCGGCCGGCGTTTTGTGCAGTTTCGTCGCCTGTTCGACGACGTACGCGACGCCGATCAGGTTGATCTCGTCGTAGGCGCCGCCGTTGATGTTCACGTTCTGCGAGCGGCGCTGCGTCGCGGTGTAGCCCATCGGCACCGTGATCTCGGGGTCGCCTGCCTGCGGCCCGCTCGGGACCGAGCCGACGACGGCGATCACGGGCCCGCCACCACCGCTCGGTTCGTTCATCATCTTTTCGATCGCGGCGTGGTAGGCCGTCTTTCGTTTCGGCAGCGCTTCGTCATACGCTTTCTGATTCGCGCCGCCCGGGGTGTCTTCGGCTTCGGACTCGACCTTGTGCTGTGAGTTGCCGAACTTCAGCGCCTCCTGCGGGTCGGTTTCGTCGACTTGCACCTCCTGCACGAGGCTTTTCACCGGAGCTGCCGCGCCGAGGTGCGCGTAGTAGTCGTCGATCGTCGCGTGTTCCTCGTAGTGAGGCGGCAGTGCCGGGATCGTCCCGACCGACGTCGAGGCGTCCGGCACCATGATCGCGCCGGCTGCTTCGAGCGCCGCGACGGCTTTGAGGATCGGTTCGCTCGTTCCGTTGAAGCCGATCCGCTTGCCTTTGACGTATTCCGTCGTCAGCGCCGATTTGTATTCAGGCAGCGTGGTGAACGGCGCCGGCTGGATGTCTTCGTTTTTGAGGAATTCGGGACCCATGATCGCTTCGTACTCGGCGTTGGCTTCGGGGTCGGTGCCCGTCACCTCGGCGATCGATTCGAGCGTCGTCGCCGCGTCGGCGACCGTCTTGACGATCGGACCTGCCGTGTCCTGCGAGGCGAGGATCGGCGCGATCCCGTAACCGGGCACGAGGCCAAGCGTCGGGCGCAGTCCGACGACGTTCTCGGCCGTCGACGGGCTGATGATCGAGCCCGAGGTTTCGGTGCCGATCGTCAGCGTCGAGAGACCGGCTACGGCGGCTGCGCCGGAACCGGAGGACGAGCCGCTCGGACCGGCCGCCGTGTCGTTCGCGTTGAGCACCTGACCGGTCAGGTTGCCGAAGCCCGACGGCTGGCTGCCGAAGCTGTTCGCCCACTCGGACAGGCCGACCTTGCCGAGGACGATCACGCCGTGCGCGCGAAGCTCCTTCGCCACGCCGGAGTCCTGTTCGGGGAACGATTCCCGCAGCGCCCAATCCCCCGCTGAGGTGTACATCGGCTTGGCGTCGATGATGTCCTTCAGCAGGATCGGCACACCGGCGTCGGGGCCGAGCGGGCTCTTGCCCTTCTTGCGCAATCCGTCGGCCTTCCTGGCTTCTTCGAGCACGTTCGGATTGAGCTGCGTGACGACGTTCAGGCCGGGCCCGGACTTGTTGATCGCTTCGATCCGCGCGAGATAGGCCTTGACGAGTTCGACCGACGTGATTTCGCCGGCTTCGAGCATTTTCTCCGCTTCAGTGGCGGTCAGCGTTTCGAGGTTGAGCGTCGGCGCCGCCTGCGCCGATGAGACGTAACTGGCCAGCCCGAGCGAGACGAGCAAACCGAGCGCGACGAGCGCACTGGCCAATAGCCTGCGGGGTGAGAAAGCGATCACGTGTTGTCCTTCCGTGGGATCGTTTTGGGGGGTCGGAGCAGCGACCAGCGACCCCGTGGGCGGGGCAGCTTGGCGCTTGGTTCTCTGGCTGCCGAGGCGAACTCGCGGGCACGCGGCCCGCATCCCTCCACTTGACAGTGCCGCCTACGCTCTCACCCGCCGCCGCGGCGTCGCATAGCTCGTTGTCCAGGATTTCAGCGGCACGCTTGGATACATGTCCAAGCCCGTGTTTCATATGTCAAGATGACGTTACGCCGTCCGAAGAAGTGGACCCGAAGGCCCAAACGAGCTGGACCGCAGGGCCAAACGGGCTGGACCGGATGGCCTACCGGCGGGCTAGAGCACGCTCGTAGACGGCGAGCATCGCCGCGGCGTGATCCTCCGCGCCGAACGCCTCGGCGATCCGCACTCGCCCTGCTCGGCCGAGCGCGCGACCCTGCGCCGGGCCGCCGATGACGCGGCGTACGCCCTGCGCCCACGCGGCGGGGTCGCGGGGGGCCACGAGGTAGCCGTCGATCCCCTCGGTGACGAGCTCTGCCGGCCCGCCGACGCTCGTCGCGAGCACCGGCACTTCGAGCGCCATCGCCTCGAGCAGCGCACGGCCGAACGGCTCCTCGTGCGAAGGCAGCAGCAGCACGTCGAGCGCGCGGATCAGCTGCGCGACATCGTCGCGCTCGCCGAGCCAGCTGACGCGATCCTCGAGCCCGGCCTCGGCGACGAGCCGGCGCAGCCGCGACACGTATGCCTCGTTGTCGAAGCGCGTCGCGCGCGCGAGAAACTTCGCCTCGCCGATCAGCAGCAGGTGCGCGTCGAGATCCTGCTCGCGCAGCAAGCGCAGCGCTTCGATCGCCGTGTCCTGCCCCTTCCACGGGCTCAGCTGCGCGACGACGCCGAGTAGCACTTGGCGCGTGCCCGCGAGGCCGAGCGCCGCGCGCGCGGCCGCACGGTCGATCCGCGCCGGGTCGAACTCGGCGAGGTCGATCGCCGGATGCACGACCTCGACGCGCGCCGCCGGCGCCGCGCGCTTGACCGTCTCGGCCGTGTAGTGCGAGTTCGCGACGATCGTCCTCGCGCCGGCTGCGATCGTGCGCATCGTCGCCGTCGTCAGGACGCCCGGCGGCAGGCAGTCGCGCACGTGGACGATGCTCGCCGCCGGCGAGACGCGCGCGAGCGCGAGCTCGAGGCCGGCGCGGATCGAGTTCGCGTGGACGACGTCGGCGCGGTGGCGGCTCGCGGCGCGGCGCAGCTGCAGCGCGGCCACGCTCATCTCCGCGAGCGCTCGCGGGGTGTGCAACGGGTGCAGGCGCAAGCTTCCGGCCGTGTCGGCGATCGGCGCCGTCGCGATCCCGAGCCGCTCGACAGCTTCGGAGAGGCGCCCGCGCGGTGAGGCGACGAGCGACTCGACCTCCGGCGGGAGCGCCGCGAGCAGCGCGAGCAGCGAGCGCTCGGCGCCGCTCACGGCCGCCGTGTGGTTGACATAGAGAACCCTCATGTATGCATCGTCGCTCAGATCAGCCCTCGAGCGCTTCCGAGCGCTCGAGCCACGAGAGCTCTAGCTGCTCGCGCTGCTCGACGGCGCGCGCCAGCTCGCCCTGCAGCTCGGCGAGCCGAGCGTGGTCGGTCGCGACGGCGGCCATCTGCTCGTGCAGCTCGGCCTCGCGCGCGGCGAGCCGCTCGATCGCCGCTTCGAGCTTCTTCAGCTCGCGTGCGGAGCGCTGCGCCTGCTTGCGCGCCTCGCGCACACGCGCGCCCGCCGGCAGGGCCTCGGCGCCGTCCTGCGCGCCCGGCGGGCGAGGCCGGGACGCCGTAGCCGCGCCCGCGCGCTTGCCCGCCTGCGCCTCGCGACGCTGCTCGACGTACTGCTCGATCCCGCCCGGCAGATGGCGAATCGACCCTTCGCCGGTGAGCGCGTAGACGTTGTCGCAGACGCGCTCGACGAAGTAGCGGTCGTGGCTGACGACGACGAGCGTGCCGGGCCAGCCGTCGAGCAGGTCCTCGAGCGCCGTCAGCGTGTCGATGTCGAGATCGTTCGTCGGCTCGTCGAGCAGCAGCACGTTCGGCTCGCCCATCAGCAGCCGCATCAGCCCGAGGCGCCGCCGCTCGCCGCCTGAGAGGTCGCCGACGAGCGTGCGTGCCTTCTCGCCGCGGAAGCCGAAGCGCTCGCAGAGCATCGCCGCGGTGATCTCCTCGCCGCTGCTTAGCGTCGCGTTGCCGCGGACTTCTTCGAGGGACTCGAGCACGCGCCGGTCCTCGGGGATCTCGGCGGTCTCCTGGGAGAGATGCGCGACCCGCACGGTCGCGCCGCGCTCGATCCGCCCGCGGCTCGGCTCGAGCTCGCCCGCGAGCAGCCGCACGAGCGAGGTCTTGCCCGAGCCGTTGACGCCGACGACCGCGACGCGGTCGCCCGGGCCGAGACACCACGTCAGCTCGTGCAGCACCTCCCTGGAGCCGAGCGCGAGCGAGACGTCGACGGCGTCGAGCACCTTGCTGCCCAGGCGCGAGGTCGCGAAGCGCAAGAGCTCGGCGCGGTCGCGCGCCTGCGGCTCGTCGGCGATCAGCGCGTTCGCCGCGTCGATCCGGAACTTCGGCTTGCTCGTGCGCGCCGGCGGCCCGCGCCGCAGCCACGCGAGCTCCTTGCGCAGCAGCTGCTGACGGCGACTCGCGCGCGAGGCCTCCTGACGATCGCGCTCGGCGCGAGCGAGCACGTACGCGGCGTAGCCGCCTTCGTACTGGTGGACGTTGCCGTCGGCGATCTCCCACGTCGAGGTGCAGACGGCGTCGAGGAACCAGCGGTCGTGCGTGACGACGAGCATCGAGCCGCGCCGTGCGGCGAGGTGGCGCGCGAGCCAGTCGACGCCTTCGACGTCGAGGTGGTTCGTCGGCTCGTCGAGCAGCAGCAGCTCAGGCGCGTCGAGCAGCAGCCGCGCGAGCGCGACACGGCGGCGCTCGCCGCCGGAGAGGCCCGCGATCGGCGTGTCGATGCCGGACGCGAACAGCCGCAGCTCGACGCCGCCCATCAGACCGTCGAGCACGTCTCTGAAAGCGCTGTCGCCGGCCCATTCGTGATCGGCGCGCCCGCCGACGAGCACCTCGCGGATCGTCCGCGCCTCGTCGAGCTCGTCGCGCTGACCGAGCAGCGCGACGTCGACGTCGCCGGCGCGCGTCAGCGTGCCGGCGTCGGGCAGCTCGACGCCCGCGATCAGCGCCAGCAGCGTCGACTTGCCGCCGCCGTTCTGCCCGACGACGCCGATCCGCTCGCCGGCCGAGACGCCGAGCGTTATGTCCTCGAGCACCTGACGGCTGCCGTAGGACTTGGCCACGGACTTCAGGTTGAGCAGGTTGCGCGCGGTCGGCATGCGTCGGTCATCCTGGCGGATCGCGGCGCACAGGCGGGCCTGAGCGATTCGCCCGATAGCAATCCGGCCTCGCCGGGTAAGGCTGAGAGCGAATGCGCGACCGGGCAGCGACATCGAAGAGGCAGAAGCTCGTCGCGCTCGCGTGTGCGGCGGGGCTGAGCGCACTCGCGCTGCCTGCGGCGGCATCGGCGGGCCTCGGCGTGCCGGACCCGACGTTCGGCTCCGGCGGCCTCGCGAAGTTCGAACTCGGCATCGGCAACTACTCGCCGGCATCGTCGTTCGACGCGCTCGGCTTCGGCCCGGACGGCACGATCTACGCCGCAGGCGTCTCGCTCGACAGCGGCGGGACGTTCGAAATGCTGACGGCGCGCTTGACCGAAGGCGGTGAGCTCGACCCATCGTTTGCGGGCTCGGGCTGGGTGCACAACCTGCCGGTCGACCAGGGCAACGTGCTCTTCGACGAGTACGTCCGCGCGCTGTCGGCCGAAGCGGCCGGCGTCGTCGTCGGCGGCAACGCGATCGAGCGCTTCACGGCCGCCGGCCAGTTCGACAACGGCTTCGCGCCCAACCAGCCGCCGATCGAAATCGAAGCGCTGAGCAGACTTGCCGATGGCGATCTGCTCGAGTCCGGCCATCGCTCTACCGGAGAAACGCGCGCACCGGCCGCCGTCGAGGGCATCCACGCCGACGGCTCGCCCGACACGGGCTTCGGCGAAGGCGGCCTCGCGCTCGTGCCGCTGCACGCGGGGCAGTACAGCACGATGACGGCCCACTCGGCCGTGCAGCTCGCCGATGGCGATCTGCTCGTCGCGGGGTCCGGTTCGTACGCGTTGATGGGCAACGAATCGGAACACCCCCTCCTCTGGCTCGCCCGCCTGACGCCGAGCGGCGCGATCGACACGAGCTTCGGCGAAGGCGGCGTCCGCTATATCGACGGTTACGGCAAGGGCTTCATCGCTGCCCGCAGCGGCGGCCTCGCGCTGCTCGGCACGACGGTCTCCGGAGAAGCGCAACTGATCACCGCGTGGGGATTGACGGCCGCGGGCGAAGTCGACGCGTCGTTCGGCAGCGGCGGAGTCACGGTCATACCGGCAGCGGCCGGCTACGACACGACGAACATCACGGCAGCGACCGGCGATACGCACGGTCGCCTGCTCGCCGTCGGCGAGGAGAGCAACACGAGTGACCTGACCGTCCACGCCCCCGAACGGCCGGCGATCGTCCGGCTCGAGGCAAACGGGCAGCTCGACAGCTCCTTCGGCGAAGGCGGGCTCCTGCTGGAGCCACCCGAAGCCGATCTGAAAACGATCGCCGTCGACGGCGCCGGGCGAATACTCGTCGGCGGCTCGTTCGACGAAAAGTACGGCGAAAACCGCACGCACACGTACTCGTTCGCCGAGCGACTGCTCGAAAGCCTGCCGCCGGCCTCGCCCGGCGGGGCGCCGCCGGCTGCACCGGTCAGAGCCGCAACGCGCGTGGCGCTCACGCGGGCCGAGATCGCGAAGCTGCTGCACGGCGAGATCTCGCCGCGGGCGTGTCACGCAAGCGTCCGCGAGCTGCGCAAGCGCCGTGGCTGCTCGCTGCGCCTGCGCACGGGGAGAGCCGGGACGGCGCTTCTCACGTGGTACGTCGGGCCAGCCGGCGGCGCCCACGTCGCGCGCTCGCGCAGCAAGCGTCTCGCCATCGCGCGCGGGAGGATAAAGCTGTCGAGCTCCGGCGCCGGCGTCTTGAAGCTACGTCTCACGCGCGCCGGCATCGGCCTGATGCGCCACGAGCGCCACGTGATCGCGCTCAGCGCCGTGGCGTCGTTCAGCCCCGTAGGGCAGCGGTCGATTCGCGTGACGGCTCGCTCGCTGCTGCGCGTCCGCTGAGCCATCCCGGCGAATGCCTCTGGTCGGGCGACTCGTCGCTTGCCCACGCTCGCGGAGGAACGATTTCTTGTCAATTTATTTATTGATGTCTTTTTGCTTGACACAACTATCGATCGTGTAAAGTACGTCGTAACCAACCAGCAGGAGGAACGAACGCATGTCAGCGCCTGCAGCAACTACCTCTGGAACGATCGCCGGCGCGCGCGGCGAGCGTCCGGGCACGGACGAAGCGACCACGTGGCGCGACCCGAAGCGTTACTTCTGGCTGCTCGGGCTCGTCGTGCCGACGCTGCCGTTCCTCGCGTGGGGACTCGTCGAGCTGACTGGGCTCGGCGTCTTCTGGTTCTACGGGCCGGTGCTCGTGTTCGGCATCTTCCCGCTGCTCGATCTCGCGGTCGGGCTCGACGCGCGCAACCCGCCCGAGTCGGTGATCAAGCAGCTCGAGCAGGACCGTTACTACCGCTGGTGCACGTACGCGTACATCCCGGTCCAGTACGCAGGGCTCGTGTTCGCCTGCTGGGAGTGGTCGCACGGCGGCCTGTCGGTGATCGAGTCGCTCGGCCTCGCGGTGACCGTCGCGATGGTCTCGGGCGTCGCGATCAACACGGCGCACGAGCTCGGGCACAAGCGCGCGAGCCTCGAGCGCTGGCTGAGCAAGGTCGCGCTCGCGCAGAGCGGCTACGGGCACTTCTTCATCGAGCACAACCGCGGCCACCACGTGCGTGTCGCGACGCCGGAGGACCCCGCGAGCTCGCGCCTCGGCGAGAGCTTCTACCGCTTCCTGCCGCGCACCGTGCTCGGCAGCCTGCGCTCGGCGTGGGAGCTCGAGCGCGTGCGCCTGACGCGTCTGGAGAGCTCGATGTGGACGCCGCGCAACGACATCCTCAGCGCGTGGACGATGACGGTGGTGGTGTTCGGCGCGCTCGTCGCCGTGTTCGGCTTCGTCGTGCTTCCCTACCTGCTGATCCAAGCCGTGCTCGGCTTCTCGCTGCTCGAGGTGGTGAACTACCTCGAGCACTACGGGCTGTTGCGCCAGCGCCGCGAGGACGGACGCTACGAGCGCACGCGCGCAGAGCACAGCTGGAACTCGAACAACACCGCATCGAACGTGCTGCTCTACCACCTGCAACGCCACTCAGACCACCACGCGAACCCGGTCCGCCGCTACCAGGCGCTGCGTCACGTGCAGGACGCGCCGCAGCTGCCGACGGGCTACGCCGGGATGATCGTCACGGCCGTGATCCCGCCGCTGTGGCGGCGCGTGATGGACGGGCGTGTGCTCGCTCACTACGAAGGCGACGTAAGCCGCGCGAACGTCAGCCCGCACGTCAGCGCGCGCCGGCGGCGGCGCCTGGCGGCGAGCGCATGAGCGCGTACGTCTGCCCCGCCTGCGGCTACGTCTACGACGAGGACGCCGGTCACCCGCGCGAGGGCTTTCCGGCAGGCACGCCTTGGAGCGATGTGCCCGACGACTGGGCCTGCCCCGACTGCGGCGTGCGCGACAAGGTCGACTTCGAGCCGGCCGAGACGAGCGAGGCTTCGGCGCCGTGAGCGCGGCCGAGCCCGCCGAGCCGCAGGTCCCGTACGCGGTCGCGGCGCGCGAGCTGCTCCGCAACACGCTGCTCGACGGCGCGAGCAAGGAGCTCGCGACGCGGCCGTGGTCGGAGATCACGATGAGCGAGATCGCGCGCGCGGCCGGCGTCAGCCGCCAGACGGTCTACAACGAGTTCGGCTCGCGCGCCGTCTTCGCGCAGGCGCTCGTGCTGCGCGAAGCTGCGCGCTTCATCGACGCCGTGCAGAGCACGATCGCGGCGAACGCCGCCGATCCGCGCGTCGCGCTGCAGGCGACGTTCGAGCTTTTCTTGACCGTCGCCGCCGAGAACCCGCTTGTCAGCGCGATCGTCTCCGGCGATGGCGCCGACGAGCTGATCGCGCTGTTCACGACGCGCGGCGAGACGCTCGTCGAGATGGCCTCGGCGCGGTTGACCGAGGTGCTGCTTGCCAGCTGGCCCGTCGTGCCGCGCGAGGAGGCCGAGCTGCTCGGCGAGACGCTCGTGCGGCTCGCGATCAGCTTTGCGGCGCTGCCGAAAGGCGAGCCCGAGGAGACGGCGGAGAGGGTTGCTTCGTTGCTTGGGCCTTATGTGCAGCGGCTCGTCGCCGAGACAGCCGCGGGCGCGACGCAGGCTTAGATCACCGCGCGGCGTAACGCGCAGCAGATCGCCGCCGAGATCTCAGGCCCTACCGTGGAGCGTCGCGCTCGCAAGCGGCTTGCCGCCTGCGCTCGCGGGCGCATAGACGCGCACGCTCAGCTTCACGCTGGTACCACGCTTCGCCAGCAGCCCCTTCGCGGTGCTGCTCAACTTGAAGCTGGCAGCGGCTTCCGTGGGCCTACCCGCCTCGCACTTGAGCGTCAGCGTTCGGGCGGCGAGCGCAAGCTGACTCTTGCCGGCGCGTACGGTCGCAGCGACGCGCAGCTGCACGGTCATCGCGGTGCCGCATGTCAGGAGGTACTGCTGCCGCTGCGTCTTCGCGAGCGACGCTCCGTGCTTCGCCGCGGCAATCGCGACCTTCGCCGCAGGTGCGGCGGCAGGCGACACGGAGCCTGGTGAAGGCATCGAGGTCGCAGGCTTCGCGCCCGTCGCGGGCGAGGTCGTGCCCGGGTTCGTGCCCGCGCTCGTCTGGCTCGTACCGCCGGTCGATTCTTCTTTGCCCACTGCCGTGCACGAGGATGCTCCGGCGGGCGAATGCGTACCGGCGGGGCACAGCGTCGCTTCGCTCGCACCGCCCGTCGCATAAGTGTTTTCGGGCGTCGTCATGCAGCTCACGGACGCGGTCACGGGAGCGAAGGTCCCGGCGGGGCACGGGGTCGGGATGCTCGCGCCGATGCTCGGCACGTAGCTGCCCAGGGGAGCCGGTTCGCACGCTTCGCTCCCATATGAGGAGGCGTATTTCCCGGGCACGCACGGGATCGGTTCGATGGCGCCTTCGCCCGAGTACCACCCGGGCGAATCGTACTCGCAGAATTCGGCGGAGGGCGAGTTCGTGTGCGCGTCGTAGCGCCCGGCGGGGCACGCCGTCGGCGCGAACGCGCCTTTCGGCGCGTAATGACCCAAAGGCGCCGGCAGACAAGAGCTGCGGGCGGTTTCGCCGCTGTAGGTGCCCTGTTCGCATTCGAGCTCGGCCTTCGCGCCACTCGCCGGCACGTAGTGCCCTGGCGAAGCGGGAACGCATCCGCTCAGCCCTTCTTCGCCGGCGAAATAGCCGGCGGGGCATTCGGCGGCGGTCGTCGCGCCTTCGCCGACGACGAAGTAGCCCTTCGGGGCTTTCGTACACGGTTCTTCGCCGCCGCTTGCCGAGTACGAGCCGGCTTTGCACAACGGATAGGCGATTTCGATCGACGCGGACGCGGACGCGGACGGGTTGCCGAGCGCGTCCTGGTAGGTGACGACCAGTTGGTAGGAATCGGTCGGCAGTCGCTCGCTCGGCGCGCTCGCGACGCCCGCCCCGAGCGCGGGGTCGGATGGCAGAACTTCGGCCGTATGCGTTCCGGCTTCGGAGTTCGCGAGCACGAGCGTCTTCGTTCCGGCGTGCGTGCCGATCAGCAGCAGCCTCACCGACCCGGGGAGCGCCGCTTCGGGAAGCGTGTATTCGACTTTGAACGGTTTGCGGAAAGCCTGTCCGGAGGTCGGTTCGACGAGCAGCGGCGGGCGGGTGCTCGTTTTGATCGTCACTTTTTCAGCCGACGCGCTGGCGGACGGATCTTTGGCAACGTTCTGATAGGTGAGCACGACCGTGTATTCACCGTCTGGCACGGACGTGGCGCTCGCCCCGGCGACGTTCGCCGTTTCGCTTTTGAGCGCGCGGGGGTCGAGGAAGAAGTGATGCTTGCCTGCCGCGAGCGCCGGCGAGGTCAGCGCGACGATAACCGGCGAGCCGGCGCTCGGGAGAAACGTGATCCTCGCTTCGGATCCGGCTTCGGGAAGTTCGTATTCGATGCTCAGCGGCGAGCTGTGGGCGCTCGAGGTGACCGGAGCGATTAGTTCGGGGATAGCTGTCGCCGCGAGCGCCGACGATGCCGAGATGGCGAGAGCCAAGACGGCGGCGATCAGCGCGGCCGCGAGCAAGCCGGCTGCGCCGTCCCACGACTGCCCCTGGATCTGCCGAGCGATCTCGATGCGCGCGCGTCGTCCCATCGAAGGACGTTTCGGCAAATGTGCGCGCGAACTGAAGCGCTGCGCGCTGCGTGCCGGACGCCTGCGACGCGGCTACGACGCTTCGGCGGGCGTGGCGCCGGCGGGGTCGCCGACGCGTTTGCGCAGCGCTCGCGCGACGACGCGGTGGTACTCCTCGCCGGCGAGCAGGAACGAGTCGTGACCCCACGGCGAGCTCAGCTCGACGTGCCGCGCGTCGACGCCGCGGGCGCGCAGCGAATCGTGGATGTAGCGCGAGTGCTCGCTGCCGAAGCGCCAGTCGCTGTCGAAGGAGATCGCGAGGAACTTCGTGCCGACGCGTCCGAGATCGAGCTCGGGCTGGGAGAAGGGATCGAAGTAGTCCATCGCGCGCGTCAGGTAGATGTAGCTGAGCGCGTCGAAGCGCTCGACGAAGGACTCGCCCTGGTGGTCGAGGTAGTGCTCGACCTCGAAATCGCTCGCGAACGTCATCGGCTCACCTGGCGCGCCGCGTCGCGCGCGGTCGAACTTGCGCCGCATCGACTCGACGGATAGGTAGGTGATGTGCCCGAGCTTGCGCGCGAGCGAGAGGCCGTTGTCGGGGCGCCGCGGCCCGTCGAGGTAGTCGCCGTTCTGGAAGTCGGGGTCGTTCATGATCGCGGCGCGCGCGACGGCGGTCAGCGCGATGTTCTGCGCGTTCAGCCGCGCGCTGACGCAGACGAGCACGGCACGCTCGACCTCGTCAGGGTGGTCGAGTGACCACTGCAGCGCCTGCATGCCGCCGAGCGAGCCGCCGACAGCAGCGTGCAGGCGTGCGATGCCGAGGTGCGCGAGCAGCGCGCGGTGGACGGCGACGAGATCGCGGACGGTGAACAGCGGAAAGCGCAGGCCGTAGGCGCGGCCGCTGCGCGGATCGACGCTCGACGGGCCGGTCGTGCCGGCGCAGCCGCCGAGCAAGTTCGGGCAGATGACGAAGAAGCGATCGGTGTCGAGCGGGCGGCCAGGGCCGATGATCGTGTCCCACCAGCCGCGAACGGACGGATCGCCGTGGTGGCCGGCGGCATGCGCGTCGCCGCTCAGCGCGTGGCAGACGAACACGGCGTTGGCGGCGTTCTCGTCGAGCGTGCCGTAGGTCTCGTATGCGACCTCGACGGGAGCGAGCGTAGCGCCGGACTCGAGCTTGAGCGGATGCTCGGGCTCGAACAGCAGCGCGCGCTGCGTCTGCACGCGGCCGAGGCCGCCGTCGCTCATGCGGCTACGGGCGATCTCGTGGCGACAAGCGCCTGGTCGAGGTCCTCGATGATGTCGTCGATGTGCTCGATGCCGACGGACAGGCGCACGGTCTCCTGCGTGACGCCGGCGGAGGCGAGCTCGTCCTCGTTGAGCTGCGAGTGCGTCGTCGAGGCGTTGTGGATCGCGAGCGACTTCGCGTCGCCGATGTTGGCGAGGTGGCTGAACAGCTCGAGCTTCTCGATGAACGCCTTGCCGGCGGCGGCGCCACCGCGCACGCCGAACGTAACGAGCGCGCCGTAGCCGCCGCGCAGGACGCGGTCGGCGACGTCGCGGTAGGGGCTCGACTCGAGGCCGGGGTAGTAGACCCACTCGACGGCGTCATGCGCCGCGAGGTGCTCGGCGACGGCAAGCGCGTTCGAGTTGTGGCGCTCCATCCGCAGCGGCAGCGTCTCGATGCCTTGCAGGAAGAGGAACGCGTTGAACGGCGAGAGCGCGGCGCCGGTGTTGCGCAGCAGCACGGTGCGCGCGCGGCCGATGTAGGCGGCAGGACCGAGCGCGTCGCTCCAGACGACGCCGTGGTAGGAAGGGTCGGGCGTCGTCAGGCCGGGGAAGCGCTCGCCGTGGGCGACCCAGTCGAAGCTGCCGGCGTCGACGATCGCGCCGCCGATCGACGTGCCGTGGCCGCCGATGAACTTCGTCAGCGAGTGCACGGCGACGTCGGCGCCCTGCTCGAAGACACGCGCGCCGACGGGCGTCGGGACAGTGTTGTCGAGGATCAGCGGCAGGCCGGCGGCATGCGCGGCCTCAGCCCACGCGGGTACGTCGAGCACGTTGAGCTTCGGGTTGCCGATCGTCTCGCCGAACACGAGGCGAGTGTTCTCGTCGGCGAGCCGCGCGACGGCGCCGGGGTCGTCGGCGTCGGCCCAGCGGACCTCGATGCCGTACTGCGGCAGCGTGTGCGCGAACAGGTTGTACGTGCCGCCGTAGAGCTGCGAGGTCGAGATGATGTTCTCGCCGGCGCGTGTGACGTTGAGCACGGAGTACGTGACGGCGGCCTGACCGGAAGCGGTCACGAGCGCGCCGACGCCACCCTCGAGCGCGGTGAGGCGCTCCTCGAGCACGCTCCACGTCGGGTTCATGATCCGCGTGTAGATGTTGCCCGGCACGGCGAGCGCGAACAGGTCGGCGGCGTGCTGCGTGTCGTCGAAGACATAGGACGTCGTCTGGTAGATCGGGACGGCGCGCGCTTTCGTCGCGCTGTCGGGCTCCTGGCCTCCATGCAGCGCGATCGTCTCCGGACGTGGATGCTCGCTCACGATTGCTCCTCGGGTCCGCGGATTGGCCTGCAGTTACCTTGTGGACTTTATGCCTATTCGCGACGGGATGGCTCGCCGCGGTCGTGCGCTGCCGTGGCGCTGGGAGACGACGGTGGAGGCGGGCGCGGGCGCGGGTGAGATGTCTCCGTTAGCGATGCCGGCGCGCGATGCGGTCGTCGCTAGCCCGGCGACATAGCTCTTCGTGATGTCGGCGCTCGCTCGGCGCCAGCGACGGGCTGCTCTGCCCGGGGTGCTTGAGGTGGGGATCTCGGGCATGGCCTGATTCCTTTCGTGGGGATACTTGGGACTCGAGTTGGAAGCCCGGATTCGGAGGGATCGGAGACCACCGTAGCGCAATACCCCATAATTTCAACTGATTTTATGATAATTATCGTCTAAAGCTTCGCCAGGCGATCTCCGCCCCGCCGCATGGAGGTTCGATCGGCGCTGGCGCTACGTACATCGGCGCGCCAGCATTTCGCGGAGCTATTGCTTCAGGAACCTTCGAGCCGAAGCATCGCTCGCGTCGACTGGGCGGGCGGTCGCTACCGACGCGGGCAGGGAACGCGGATTTCGCTGGTCACGGTTTTGGCCGGGATCCCGAATTCGCGTTCGCCGCCGAAGGCGCCGCCGAACGTGACTTCGACCTTGCCGTAGAAGCCACCCTTCGGGCATTCGCCCTTCTTCGGCACGGTGCCGTAGGAGATGACCTTGCCGTGCGAGCGGCGTGCGGCGCCTGTCTTGATGTGGATCTTGCTCACGGACGCGAGCGGCGCGCCCGGTACGGTGGCGACGGGCGGCACGAGCGTCTTCAGCTCCCACGAGTATTTGCCGGAGCTCCGCACGAATTTGCCGGGCGAGACGACTTCGAGGCTCACGGGGCTGGAGCCCTGCGCGTAGAACAGGATGCTGCCGCCGGGGCCGAAGAAGCCTTGGAGCGTCGTCGCCTCGGGCACGCGTTCGCTGCCGAACGTCACTTCACCGAGCACGCTGCCGATCGGGCTGGCGATCGAGCTCTTCGGACAGCCGCTGGGGCCGACGTTCTGGAGCGTCGCTTCGGTGCACGAGCCGAAGCCGGAAGGATGGAGGATCACGCCCTTCGGCAGGTAGACGTTGACGCCCGAGATCGGCGGCACGCTCCCGCCGGGGTTCTGCGGGGTGGCGCCGTATCCGGATCCAGAGATTTCGGCGGTCGCTTCGACGTCGGCGCCCTTGCCGTAGAAGTTGCCCGTGCCGGGGAACCCTGGGATCGGGACGGCGGCTGCCTTGACCTTGAGCGTCGGCAGAGGGATTTCGTCGGCCGAGGCCTGCACGGGGGCGGCGAGCAGGGCCGAGGCGATCAGGGCGAGGCAGATGAGGGGCGTGCGGTTCATGTGCGTACTTCTATCAACACACGCGTAGGTCGTTAGTAGCGTCCCTGACTTCGGCGAGTGGCTCGCAATCCGGATCGTGGCTAGCCCCGTGGCCTCTCCGGCCCGGCCGGCTTGACGTGGGTCGGCCACGATGCGAGATCGGAGCCATCGCGAGCAGGCCGGTGGGAGCAACGCCGAACGTCGCGCGGCAGACGCGACTGAAGTGCGCCAGATCGCTGAACCCGGCGGCGTGCGCGGCCTCGGTGAGAGATCCCGTTCGCCAGACGTGCTCGGCGGCTCGCCGCAGCCGCAACCACAGCACGAACCGGCGAAACGGGATGCCGACCTGCGCGGAGAAGAGGTGCGTCAACCGCGAAGGCGAGATGTGTGCGGCGCGGGCGGCCTGCGCGAGCCGAGGCGGGCGGTCCGATGTCGCGTCGAGATAGGCGAGGGCACTGATCACCGGCTCCGAGAGAGGCGAGGCCGGTGGCCGTGGCGCGAGCACGCCGAACATCCGATCGGTGTATTCGATCAGTGCGTCCGTCTCGGCAGCCGGGGCTTCGCCGATCGGCAAGATGTCGGCGAGATCGCACCCGGTGACTTGTGCCGTGCCGTGAACGAGCGAGAAGCCGATCGCACCGTGTGGCTCGACCAGCGCATAGAAGATCTGTCGCCCATCGGTCCGGAATGCGTGAGGCACGCCGCTTCCGACGAGCACGGCGCGCGCACGCATCTGCCGATCGTCGAGCAGCAACTCCAACGGCTCGTCGAACGAGATCGCCAGCTGCAGCGCGTGGTGCGCGTGGCGATCGGAGGAGCCGCCTGGGCCAACGTAGGACAGCAGGCCCGGCTGCCAGAGGAAATGTCCCGACCATGGTCGCGTAACGCAGCTCTCGCAATTGTCCTCCTCGCCCCGTCGCATCATGCTCAGACGGTAGACGTGCGGCAGTGAGTCAGCCGTTGGCGCGAGGCTTGCGCAGCGCGCGCCAGACGACACCGAGATGCAGCGCCATCTTCGGACCGACGACGAGCGCGTCGACTGTCAGCCCCAGCCATGGACGCACGAACGGCCTGATCCGCTCGATACGCCCGTCGTCGGCGAGCTCGAACACGGTCACGTCGTAACGGTGCGCCGGCCCGACGCGCGACTCGCCGAGCACCACGCACCGATTGCCATCACGAATCGGCGTCTGCCAACTGACGCCGCGCAGGCTGCCGTATACGACGCCGAGAAGCACTCGCAGGTCGTCTCGGCCGCGGAACACCATTCGCCCCGACAGCGGCGAAACCAACTCCGGATCGTCCGCCAGGGTTTCGAGGAGGGCATGGATGTCGTTTGACCGCGCCGCAGCCAGGTAGCGATCGACCGCGCCTGTGGCGCTTGGGCCATCCATGGAAAGCGACCCTAACGTGCCGACCGCGTTGTGGCTTGAACGTTTCGGCTGACCTTGCACGCCCTTCCCCGGCCGAACTATGGGGCGGAGGGTTGTGAGGGTGGTTCTACAGCAGGCCTCGCGCCTCGATCGGCGCCGGACGTCCGAGGTGGAAGCCCTGAGCGAAGTCGACTCCGAACTCCTCGAGAAGCGCGAGTGTCTCGGCATCCTCGACTCCCTCGGCGATCGTCTGATAGCCGAACCCCTCGGCCAGCCCCACGATCGCCTTGACCAGAACCTGGTTGGCCGGATTGGCTTTGAGGTCGCGCACGAAATCGATGTCGATCTTCAGATATGAGACGGGTACCGACTTCAGGTAGGTGAAGCTGCCGAACCCGGTGCCGAAGTCGTCGAGCGCGAGCTGACAGCCGATCCCGGTCAGCCCCTGCGCAAAGACCTTTCCGATCTGGATGTCCTCCATCAGCGTCGTCTCGGTGATCTCGAAGACAAGGTTTGCTGGATCGGCGTGCGCATCGCGCAGCTCACGCTCGATCAGGGGGAGCAAATCCAGGTTGCCGACCGATGCTGCCGAGAGGTTCGCCTCCACGCGCTGTCCGCTCGCAGCCAAACGGACTGCCTGCGCGATCACCCAGCGATCGATCTCGCCGATCAGCCCGTACTTCTCAGCGACGGGTAGAAAGCTCCCCGGCGGGATGACCTCCCCGTCGTGCCCGACCATCCGAAGCAATAGCTCCTGGCTCGGCTGTCCGCCTGCCAGGGGAACGATCGGCTGCGAGTAGAGCACGAGCCGATCCTGGTCGAGGGCATCCCTGATTCGACCCACCCAGGCCAGCGCGTCCAACTCTCGTCTGACTCGTGCCTCGGCCGCTTGCTCGTCGGTGGTGTCGCGAAACACCACAACCACGCCACTGACGCTCTCGCCGCTCATCAGAGGCGCGGCCGAATAGCCCACGGGACAGATCGTGCCGTCCTTGCGGATAAAGGCATCGTGGGTCACCCGTACCGGCCGCCCCTCGGTCCTGACCTTCAGCAGCTCACAATTCTCCTCGGGGTGCGGCGAGCCGTCGGCGCGCCGGGCGTGGATCGCGGCATGCATGGACTTCCCGCGCAACTCCTCCTCGCTCCAGCCGAGGATCGTCGACGCGGCCGAGTTCATGAACTTCAACCGGCCCTGCTCATCGAGCACGTAGAGCCCCTCGACCATCGTGTCCATCACTGCGGCGCGGAAGAGCTCCGCCTCCTGGCGCTCGGTGACGTCGTTCACGATCACGCCCACTCCGATGATCTCCTCCTCTGCACGGACCGGGTAGTAGCTGGCGAGCCAGAAGCGCGAACCGTCCTTGCCGCTCCGCTGCCTTGCGACCTCGAGGTTCAACGCCGCCTCTCCGGTCTCCAGCACCCGGCGGTACACATCCTCCATTTGGCGCCAAACGTCCGGTACGGCTTCGGCGACGGTCCGTCCGATCTGCTCGCGTAGCGGAGAACCGTTCACCTCGGCCAGCTTCTCGTTCATACGAACGATGCGAAAATCGCGGTCGACGAACGCGAAGCCGACCGGTGCAGCCGATTGGAGCGTTTCCATGAGGGTCAACGTCTCAGACGTCCGTCGCTCGGACTCGCAGAGCTCGGTCACATCCTGGACTGCGCCGAGCAGTCGCCAAGGGCGACCCTCACGCTCCTCCGCCGCGGCTGGATAAGAGCGGAGGACGTGCACTGTGCCGTCGGGCCAAATCGTCCGATAAGTAGGTCCGGGCAGTTTCCCCTCACGTCTGGCTAAATCGATCTCCCTCTCAACCCGCTCGCGGTCGTCTGGATGTACGCGCCCGATGACGTACTCGGGCGTTGGCGTGACCGAATCCGGCTCGAGACCGAGGAGGCGCCACATATTGGTCGACCACAGCAGAACGTCGGTCTCGAGATCCCACTCCCAGGTGCCGGTCTGGGCGAGCTGCTCCGCTCGTTCGAGCGCCTGGTTCTCAGGGCGCACGAGATCGATGTCCGACTCGCGCGCGAGGTGCCCATCACCCTCGCTCTGGCGAGGTGGACGCTTTGTTCGCTGTCGTGTGGTATGCGATGGTCGGATGCGCACCTCATAGTCTAAGACGGCCGCAAAACCGTTCCGCTTGAGCGCATATCGACGAGCTCGCGCGATCGTCCAGGTGATCGTCCTCGCTTTAGGGCGCCTCGGTCCCCTGGATGGCATCTACGGTCGGTGGGGGCTCGCTGCTGGCTCCGATACTGCTCGCCTGGGGGTTCTCCGCCTACGAGGTCGCACCGGCCACGATTGCCGCGACCTTCCTGACTTCGATTGCAGGGATCGCGAGCTATCAAGTGCTCGAGATCACGCACGGGGGCGGGATCGCTCCCGACTGGGCGCTCGGCGTGTGGTTGGGCGCAGGCGGTTTTCTCGGCAGCTACCTGGGGGCTCGCCTCCAGCGCCGTCTCCCCGAAGCGAGCCCGGCGGCTTCTCGGCCTGATCGCTTGCCTGGTGGCTGTCCGATACCTACGGACTTCGGGTCAAGCCAAGGCCGCCACACCTCCCGTCCATGCGCGCAGCGAGCTAATCCCAGGGGCGATGGTCGCGCCATAGCTGCCGTCCCGCCGCGTGCATCTCTTCACGTGTCGGAGTCGGCCCGGACGCAGCGAGCCGGATCATTCACCCGCGCGTCGACGCTGCGAGCGAAGCGACCTCCATCGTCGGTCTCAGACGCCGAAGGCCCAGCCCCGTCGGGGACTGGGCCGGTTCGACCTACATCAAATGGTCGGGGCGCCCGGATTCGAACCGGGGACCTCGCCGACCCGAACGGCGCGCGCTACCAGGCTGCGCCACGCCCCGACGCCCCAGCAGTATCCCATATCGCTTATGTTCGCCCCGTGCCCGCCGTCGCAGCAACCGAGATCGTCGCCGAGCTCGACCGCATCCTCAAGCCGCAGCGCTTCGACGACTACGGCCCGAACGGCCTGCAAGTCCCCGGCGCGAGCGAGGTCACGACGCTTGCCACAGCCGTCTCGGCAAACGTCGAGCTGTTCGAGCAGGCCGTCGCCGAGCAAGCGCAGCTGCTGCTCGTCCACCACGGTCTCTTCTGGGGCTCCGGCCCCGGCCCGATCGACGCGACGCTGAAGCGCCGCCTGAAGCTCTTGTTCGACGCCGACCTCGGCCTCGCCGCGTACCACCTCCCGCTCGACGCGCACGCGCAGTACGGCAACAACGCGCTGATCGCCCGCGCGCTCGGCGCGACCCACCTCGAGCCCTTCGCGCTCCACCACGGCGAGCCGATCGGCTTCCTCGCGACGCTCGCCGACGCCAATGGCGCGAACGCCGCCGATGCAAACCCAGGCGACGGCATCCCCGCCACGGACCTCTTTACGCGCGTGCGCGAGCTGACCGCCCGCGACCCGCTCGTCTTCGACGCCGGCCCTGCACGCATCCGCAAGATCGCGATCGTCTCAGGCGCAGGCTCGGACTACCTCGCCGACGCCGCCGCCGCAGGCGCCGACGCGCTGCTCACCGGCGAGCCGGCCGAGCGAGCGATGGCAACCGCGCGCGAGGCCGGCCTGCACTTCATCGCCGCCGGCCACTACGCGACCGAGACGTTCGGCGTCAGAGCGCTCGGCGATCACCTCGCCGAGCGCTTCGGCGTCCGCCACGTCTTCCTCGACGTGCCGAACCCCATCTGACCGTCCGCGCCCCCTCGCAAATTGCACGTTCGCGCTCTAACATGGCCGTACAGCCAGCCGTGGGGGTTCGGCTGGGCAAGCCTGTTTCATCGACACGAGGAGAGAGTCCTGATGGAGGCCACCGCGACGGCGTCGGCAACGGGGTCGCAGACGATTGCAGACCTGGTCCCCTGCGCTGCGACGGCGTACGGCGAGAACACCGCGATCCGCTACAAGCGCGACGATGCGTGGCACGATGTCAGCTACTCGCAGCTCGCGCAGATCGTGCAGGAGATCGGCCTCGGGCTGATCGACCTCGGCCTCGAAGCCGGCGAGCGCATCTGCATCCTCGCGAACACGCGGCCCGAGTGGTCGTACGCCGACATGGCCGCGACGTCGGCCGGCGCGACCGTCGTGCCGATCTACCAGACGAACTCGCCCGAGGAGTGCCTCTGGGTGCTGTCCGACTCAGACGCCTGCGCGATCGTCTGCGAGGACGCCGAGCAGCTCGAGAAGATTGCCGCCATCCGCGATCAGGTCCCGGGCCTGCGCACGATCATCGTGATCGACCCGCTCGAGGACAGCCACATCGCAAGCGGGCCGTCCGACGCCGTCCGCGAGCTCGGGGCGATCACGCTCGAGCAGGTCCGCGAGCGCGGGCGCTCGCGCCCGTCCGCTGAGCTCGACGCGCGGCGCGAAGCCGTCCGCGGCGAGGACCCGTTCACGTTCATCTACACCTCCGGCACGACCGGCCCGCCGAAGGGCTGCGTGCTGACGCACGGCAACTACCGCGCGATCATCGACATGATCGCCGAGGCCGGCGAGATCCGCGGCGACGAGATCATCTACCTCTACCTCCCGCTCGCGCACTCCTTCGCGCTGCTGATCCAGCTCGCCGTCTTCGACCTCGGCGGCACGCTCGCCTACTTCGGCGGCGACACGAAGCAGATCGTCCCCGAGCTGCAGGAGGTCAAACCGACTTACCTCCCCTCCGTCCCGCGCGTGTTCGAGAAGATCTACACGCTCGCGCACGGCGCGATCGAGGCGCAGGGCCCCGAGGAGCAGGCGCGCGCCGAGGCCGCGATCGCACTCGGCGTGAAGGTGCGCAACATGATGAACCGCGGCGAACCCGTGCCGGCCGAGCTGCAGGCGCCGTTCGAAGAAGCCGACGAGAAACTGTTCAAGAACGTCCGTGCGATCTTCGGCGGCAAGGTCCGCCACGCGACGAGCGGCGCCGCGCCGATCGCCAAAGAGATCCTCGAGTTCTTCTGGGCCGCCGGAGTTCCCGTGCTCGAGGGCTACGGGATGACCGAGACCGCGACGGCCGCGACCGTCTCGACCGTCGAGAACCACCGCTTCGGCACCGTCGGGCGCGCGCTGCCCGGCGTCGAGGTCAAGATCGCCGACGACGGCGAGATCCTCGTCAAAGGCCCGAACATCTTCAGCGGCTACCACAACAACGCCGACGCGAGCTTCGGCGCGGTCAACGATGGCTGGCTGCACACCGGCGACCTCGGCTCGCTCGACGACGACGGCTACCTCTCGATCACCGGCCGCAAGAAGGACATCATCATCACGGCCGGCGGCAAGAACCTGACGCCGGCGAACATCGAGAACGACCTCAAGCAGTGCCGCTGGATCTCACAAGCCGTCATGCACGGCGACAAACGCCCCTACCCCGTCGTGCTGATCACGCTCGACGAGGAAGAGATGCCAATCTTCGCCGGCGAGCACGGCCTGCCGAACGACATCCCGACGCTCGCCGCGCACGAGCAGGTGCGCGAGCTGATCCAGGCCGAGATCGACCGCGCGAACGAAAAGTACGCGCAGGTCGAGCAGGTCAAGAAGTTCGCGATCCTCGATCACGACCTCTCGCAGGCGACCGGCGAGCTGACGCCGACGCTGAAGGTCAAGCGCAACGTCGTCAACGAGAAATACGCCGAGCTGTTCGACTCGCTCTACGCCGGCTGAGTCGACGCCATGCGGGGGCCCGACAACCACGCCGCACGGTGGCTTCAGCGGCTGCCCCGGAGCACCGCGCTTAGCTGCGAACATAGGACCTGATGCGAAGCGACCCGAGCGATAACGGCGGCCTGTTCGTCGGGCGGCGCCCCGGCACGGCGCCCGTGCGCTTTCGCAAGCTGCCCGAGCGCGGCAGCGAGAAGCGCCAGCGCGTCGACGGCTCGATCGCGAACCTGATGGTCGCCGCGATGATCGTGCTCAGCCTGCTCTGCTGGGGGCCGATCCCGCTCGGCTGCCTGTGGGTCGGCTCGCAGATGGACTACCTCTCGGGTTCGATCGGCCTCGGCATCCTCGTCTCGTTCATCGCGCTCTTCGTGCTTCTGTTCGGCAGCCTCGCGCTGCTCAAACGCCTCGACCAGGCTTGGATCCTCGTCCGCCGCGCAGCCGGGCACGACCAGCGCAGCGGCATCATGGGCCGCATCTTCGGCACGACCGCCGTCGTCTGCGGCCTCGTCTTCGCGTTCTGGTTCGTCGTGATCCACGGCCCCGGCTCGATCACGCAGTCAGGCAACGGCCAGGGATAGGCCGCCCGTGGGGCTGCTCGACTACTACCGCCAGTTCGAGGGGATGTCCGAGGAGGAGGTCAACGAGGGCCTTCGCGAGGAAGCCGCCGAGCGCCGCCGCAAAGCGCTCACGCGCGTCGAGACGCTCGACCTCTCGCAGACGACGCGCCCCGAGCTGCCGCACCCGCGGATCGTCAACGCGATCACGTTCGTCGCGCGGCGCGGGCTGCACCGCTATCCGCACACACGCGGCTCCGACCTGCGCGACGCGCTCGCCGCGAGCCTCGGCGTCGACTCGGGCCAGCTGATCCTCGGCAACGGCGCCGCCGACCTGCTGAGCTCCGCCACGCGCGCGCTGATCGAGCCCGGCCAGCGCCTGTTGACGGCGTGGCCGTCGTACCCGCTCTACCCGATCATGGCGCGCCGCGCACACGGGCAGGCAGTGCCCGTCACCGGCGGCGTCGACGAGCTGCTCGCCGAGGCGCAGGATCCGACGACACGCGTCATCGCGCTCGCGAACCCGAACGACCCGACCGGCGAGCTGCTCTCCACAGCCGAGCTCAAACGGCTGCTCGAGGGGCTGCCCGAGACCGTCGCCGTGCTGCTCGACGAGTCGCTGATCGAGTTCTCCGACGCACAGCCCGTCGACAGCTCGATCGAGCTGCTCGCCGAGCACCCGCGGCTGCTCGTCTTTCGCAGCTTCTCGAAGGCGTGGGGGCTCGCCGGCCTGCGCGTCGGCTACGCCGTCGGCGGCCCGCGCTCGCAAGAGCTGCTCGCCGAGCTCGACCCCGACCTCGGCGTCTCCGAGGTCTCTCAGGCCGGCGCACTCGAGGCGCTGCGCACGTGCCGCGACCTGCTCGAGCGCCACGTGCAGAGCATCCGCGCCGAGCGCCCGCGGCTGATCGCCGAGCTGCGCGAGCGCGGCTTCGCCGTCACCGACAGCCAAGCGAACTTCGTCTGGGCCGCGCACCCCGACGTCGGCGGCGCGGACCTCGCCGCACGCCTCGCGCAGTCCGGCGTGCTCGTCGCCGAAGGAGACGCACTCGGCGAGCCGCAGTACATCCGCATCGCCGTGCGGGACTCGAAGGCTTCGACACGCCTCTTGGCCGCGATCGAAAAATCTCTATAAAAAATCATCAGGACGTCCCGCCGCTCGACGGCTGAGACGGGAGCTAGCTCAGCCTGCAGGAGCCGATTGGCGCAGCAGCGTGCTCGTCGTCCCCTCGAGGATCTTGCGCCACGCGCTGACCTCCTCCGGCTCGGCGTCGAAGTGCTCGACGACCCTGCGCAGGCGCTTGCCCGAGATGTCGATGCCGTGCTTGCTCGCGATCTGCTCGTAGTGCGAGTACTCCTCCGCGAGGTGTTTCGTCACCGACTCGAACCCGTGGCGCGCGATCTCGACGCGCGAGGTGAAGTTCATCATCGACGTCTGGAACATCAGCTCGTCCGTCGGCTCCGGCTCGATCAGCACGATGTCGACGCCCGGGTAGCGTTTCTCCCACGTCTTCGCGAGTTCGTGCAGCCGCTGGTGCGCGACGAGCTTGAACGCCTGGTAGCCGATCTGCGGGAAGCCCATGTCCGAGACGCGCCGCGGACGCGAGCCGCGCAGCGTGCGCACGCTGCCCGCGAAGTCGTTGACGAACGGCACGATCGGGTTGAGCACGACGACGAACTTCGCGCCTGCCTCGACGGCGATGTCGAGGTTCGTCGTCGAGACCATGCCGCCGTCGATCAGCTCGCGCTCGCCGACTTTCACGGGCGCATAGACCATCGGCAGCGCACCCGACGCGCGCACCGCCGTCGAGATCGCGACGTCGTCGTCGACGCCCTCGACGCCGAACACGACGCGCTCGCACGTGTCGAGGTCCGTCGCCGTCAGGTACAGCTCGCACGCGAGGTCGCGGAAGTCGTCCGTGCGCCCCGGCTCCGAGAGGATCTCGTGCAGGTAGTGCTCGATGCCCGAGCCCGTGTAGGCGCCCGAAGGCAGCCCCTCGGCGAAGCCGAGCAAGACGTCGAGCAGCGAGACCGAGCCGCGCTGCGCGACTACCTGCCGCGCGATCGACAGCGCACGCAGTGGCAGCACGGCGCCCTTGCGCGCGAACTCGAGCAGGTTCGGGCGCAAGAGGTCCGAGAGGTTGACGTCTTTGAACGGCGGCGTGCCCTGGCGCGTGACGACGCGCATCATCTCCTCCGGCGTGACGCCGTTCGCGCAGAGCGCCGCGATGAACGCGCCCGCCGACGTGCCGACGTAGACGTCGAACTGGTTGACGCTGCTGTTCACCGCGAGCAGGTCGAGCGCGCGCAGCGCGCCGATCTCGTACACGCCGCCCGTGAAGCCGCCACCGCCGAGCACGAGCGCCGTCTTGTGCCGCCGCGGCCGGCGCCGGCGATCGACCGATGCCGTACTGCCCACCCCACGCGCTGCAGCGGCGCGAGCTTTACGCTTCTTCGCCGCAACCTTCGCCGCATCGGTCGGTTCCAGCTTGACTACGTTGCCCATCCTGCCCTTGATTCTAGGCCACAGATGAAACGGAAACACAATATTTCGATCCGCGGAACGCTGCTCGGCCTGCTCGCGGCCGTTTCCGTCGCAGCCGCCGGACCGGCGAGCGCCGGCGCGAGTACATCGCTCGCCGGCGTTCAGGCCGACCTCGCGCACCAGCTGCAGATCGCCGGCAGCGGCTCGAGCGCGTACGTCTACGACATCAGCGCCAAGCAAGCGCTGTTCTCGACGCGCGACACCGCGATGCGCCCGCCGGCGTCCGTCGAGAAGCTCTACACCGCCGCGAGCGCGCTGCAGCGCCTCGGCGCAACGACGCAGCTCTCGACGACCGTCTTCGGCACAGGCCAGCTTGGCCCGAACGGCGTCTGGGAAGGCGACATCTACCTGCACGGCGGCGGCGACCCGACGTTCGGCGACTCTTCGTTCATCCGCAGCCACTACGGCGGCGTCGGCGCGAGCATCTCGACGCTCGTCTCACAGCTGGTCCACACCGACGGCATCCACGCGATCCGCGGCTCCGTCTACGGCGACGAGTCAGTCTTCGACTCTCAGCGCGGCGAGCCGTCGAGCGACTTCCGCCAGGACCCGTTCCTCGAAGGCACGCTCAGCGGCCTCGCCTACGACCGCGGCGCGAGCGGCAGCGAAAAGGTCGCGCACGCGCCGGCCGCATACGCCGCGCGCAAGCTCTGGGCGATGCTGAAGAACGACGGCATCAGCATCCGCGGCTCGAGCGGCGCCGCGACGGCCCCACCCGGCGCCGCGAAGCTCGCGAGCGTCTCCTCGCCGACGGTCGCGCAGCTGATCGGATTGATGCTGCCGCCATCCGACAACTTCTTCGCCGAGACGCTGCTGAAGGACCTCGGCGCGGCCGCCGGCGGCTCCGGCACGACAGCCGCCGGCGCGGCCGTCGTCAGCCAGACGATCTCAGCACTGCTCGGCATCCACCCGCGCGTCGTCGACGGGTCAGGGCTCTCCGAAAGCGACCGAACGTCGACCTACGAAGTCGCCGACATGCTCGTCGAGCTGCAGCCGACGCCGATCGGGCAGATCCTGCGCAGCAGCATGGCGATCGCCGGGCACACCGGCACGCTCGAAAAACGCATGCGCGGCACGCGCGCCTCGGGCAAATGCCAAGGCAAGACCGGCACGCTGACGGGCTACTCGAACCTCGTCGGCTACTGCCAGGCCGTCAACGGCCACCTGCTCGCCTTCGCCTTCTTCAACGACGGTATCTCGACGACGACCGCGCACGTGATCCAAGACCACATGACGATCACGCTCGCGTCCTACTGAGCAGCGCCTCGATCGCCCCGCAGACACGACGGGCGGGACGGGCCGCTCCGCCGATGCTTCGGTCGCGACTGTTGGGCCGGAGCGCTACGCCTCGATCTCCAGCGGTTTGCTCTTAACGGTCAGGGCGAGCTGCTCGCACCAGGGGAGCGACGTGCCTGGAGGAGTGATGGTGCCGAAGAGATAGTGGGCCGCGCCGGTCATCGCGTTTTCGGGGAATTCGCCGAAAACGACTTCCTGACCACAGCGACTGCTCGAAGTCAGCGTCTGCGTACCTTCGGCGCTGATTTTGTTGACGTCGCCCGTGTCCGACGCGATCACCGAGCCCTCCAGTGAGATATGGCTGCCTTCGCAGTTGATTTCCGCGTATGGGCCGCCGCCCGCCGGTTCGAAGTCGCTGCCGACGCGGCCGCCGCCGCCGGATATGTAGCCGAGGATGGCGTCGAGCACGTTCGTCGCGATCGTGCCACGCGGCGAACCCGGCGTTGTGCATTTTTTGCCTTGGAACTCGCACGCCTTGAGCTGCAAGGCCAAAGCCGAGGTTTTCGGGCCAGTGATTTCTCCCGAAATCTTGCCTGCCTTGCAGGAGATCACGCCGACGATGTTGCCGCCCTTCCAAGGTTCGCTTTCGTCTTCGGGCGCGTCTACCGCCAGGGTCGAGACACCGCTTCGACCGGTAAAGCGCTTGCTCTTGAGCGCTTCCCAGGGCGAGAGGTCGTACTTGCCAGTGTGCGTTTCGCTCACGACCGAGCACGCTGCGTCGGCGAATTCGCCAGCGTAACCATGGGCGGCCTTCGGGGCTTTCGTGCAGACCCGATATTCCGGCAGCGCAGCACTCGCCGCGCCCGTGACAAGCGCCGCGACGCACACGATCGTCAGCATCGACAGTAGGCCGCAACGAAGCGTTGCGGCAGGGATTTGTTCCAACATCCGGTATCGCACGCTCGCACCAACGGATCGGGGCTGCAACAGACATACCGCTGAGTTTCGACTGCTTCGAGTTCCTAGTAGCCGGGCGCTTTGTTGGGATAGCCGTGAGTGCCCGTTTTCGTCGTCGGCGTTGACTTCCCGCCGCATCCTGCGGTCCCCACCGCAACGGCAAGAACGACGGCGACGGCCAAAGCACGCATCGGCGCAAGCTATCGACCTCACCACCCAGCAGACGAAACATTCTCGAAGAACGAGCCAGCGACGACATATACGAATCGCGGGGCGCCACAGCCCCACGCTAACCGCCGAGCAGCGCGCGCAGCCCGTCTTCGTCGAGCACCGGCACCTCGAGCCGTTCGGCCTTCGCGAGCTTCGAGCCGGCGCTCTCGCCGGCGACGAGGTAGTCGGTCTTCTTCGAGACTGACGTCGTCACGCGCCCGCCGGCGGCCATGATCCGTTCGGTCGCCTGCTCGCGCGACCACTCCGGCAGCGTGCCCGTCAGCACGAGCGTCTTGCCGTTGAGCGGCCCCTCCGACGGCGCCGGGCCATCCTCGGCGAACTGGAGCCCGATCGCACGCAGATCGTCGATCAGCGCGCGCATCCGCTCGTCCGCGAGCTGCGTCGAGATCAGCGCGGCCATCTTCTCGCCGACGCCCGCCGTCTCGGCGATCTGCTCGGGCGTCGCGGAGAGCAGCGCGTCGATGTTGCGGAAGCGCTGCGCGAGGTTGCGCCCGGTCACCTCGCCGACCTCCTCGATACCGAGCGCGAAGAGCACGCGCGCGAACGGGCGCTCCTTCGAGGCCTCGAGCGCCGCGACGAGCCGCTTCGCCGAGACCTCGCCGAAGCCCTCGAGCTCGACCAGTTGCTCCTCGGTCAGGCGATAGAAGTCACCGGCCGTCGTCACGAGCCCCTTCTCCTGCAGCAGCGCGACCTGCTTCTCCCCCAGCCCGTCGATGTCCATCGCACCACGCGAGACGAAGTGCTTGAGCAACTGCCACGCGCGGCCCGGGCAGAGCGGGTTCGGGCACTTCGTGAAGACGACGCCCTCGGCCTTGATCGTCGGCGTGCCGCAGAACGGGCACTTCGCCGGCGGCTTCGGACGGCGCGGGCGTCCTTTCTGCTCGACGACGTGCGGCGCCGGCGAGACGACCTGCGGGATCACGTCTCCTGCGCGCAGCACGATCACGTCCTCGCCGGCGCGGATGTCCTTGCGCGCGAGGTCCTCCTCGTTGTGCAGCGTCGCCATGCCGATCCGCACGCCGCCGACTTCGATCGGCGCGAGCACCGCATACGGGCGCATGTCGCCGAACTTGCCGACGTTCCACATGACCTTCTCCAGGCGCGTGACGGCCGTCGTCGGCGGGAACTTCCACGCGATCGCCCAGCGTGGGTCGCGCCCGACCGAGCCGAGGCGATGCTGCAGCGCGAGATCGTCGACCTTCACGACGACGCCGTCGATCTCGAAGTCGAGCTCGCCGCGGCGCTGCTGCCAGGCGAGGCACTGCTCGACGACCTGCTCCTCGCTGTCGAGCAGCTTGATGTCGGGATTGACCGGGAAGTCGTGCGCGCGCAGCCAGTCGAGCGCCTGCGAGTGGCGCTCGAAGGCGAGTCCCTCGGTGACCCCCACCTGATAGGCCCAGAACGACAGCGGGCGCTTCGCCGCGTCGGCCGGGTCGAGCTGGCGGATCGTTCCGGCGGCGGAGTTGCGCGGGTTCATGAACGTCGACTCGCCCGCTTCCGCGCGGCGCTCGTTCAGCGCCGTGAAGTCGGCCAGCGACATGTAGACCTCGCCGCGCACCTCCACGAGCGGCGGCGCATCGTGCAGCTGCAACGGGATCGCGCCGATCGTTCGCAGGTTGTGCGTGACGTCCTCGCCGATCTCGCCGTTGCCACGCGTCGCGCCGCGCTCGAGCACGCCGTCGCGATAGACGAGGCTCATCGCGAGCCCGTCGATCTTCGGCTCGACCACGTACTGAAACCGCGGCTCTGTGATCCCCTCGCGCGCGAGGTGGTTGCGCATCCGCTCGACCCACGCGCGCAGCTCCTCCTCCGAGCGCACGTTGCCGAGCGAGAGCATCTGCTCGAGGTGATGGACCTTCTCCAGACGGCTGACCGGTTCTCCGCCGACGCGCTGCGTCGGCGAGTCGGCGCTCAGCAGCTCCGGGTGCTCGCGCTCGATCGCGCGCAGCTCGTCGAGCAGCGCGTCGTACTGATCGTCGCCGATCTCCGGATCGTCGAGCACGTAGTAGCGGCGCGAGTGGTACTCGAGCAGCTTGCGCAGCTCCTGCGCCCGAGCGGGCGCCGCCGCCTCACTCACGGCGTCTCGCGCGCGACGGGCGCGAGCAGGTCGTCCAGATCGAAGCCCTTCAGCGCCTCCAATCCCGCGCGATCGGTGAGGTCGAAGTGGATCGGCGTCACCGCGATCCGTCCCGCGTCGACCGCCGCGAGGTCCGTCCCGGCCTCGTCCTCGAAGCCCGGGTCCGAGCCGTAGATCCAGTAGCGGCTGCGGCCCTCCTCCTCGCGCTCGAGCTTCAGCTCGTCGCGATAGATCCGCTTGCCGAGGCTCGTCACCTCGACGCCACTCGGCGGCCCGCCTGGGACGTTTACGTTGAGCAGCGTCGTCGCCGGCAGCGGCACGTCCTCGATCCGCTCGACGAGTCGCGCGACGAAGTTCGCCGCGACGTCGAAGCCGAAGCCGCCGCCGAAGCGGTAGTCGAGCGTGCGGTTGCCCGACTGCTGCGAAACTGCGATCGACGGCAGCCCGAGCACGACGCCCTCGAGCGCCGCCGCGACGGTGCCCGAGTAGGTGATGTCATCGCCGAGGTTCGCGCCGTGGTTGATGCCCGAGACGACGAGGTCCGCGTCGAAGTCCTCGATCAAGCCGAGCCGCGCGAGGCGCACGCAGTCGACCGGCGTGCCGTCGGTCGCATAGCCGACCGTGCCGTCGTCGAACGGCGTCTCCTGCACCCACAGCGGCCGGCGCGTCGTGATCGAGCGCGCCATCGCCGAGCGGTTGCCGTCGGGCGCGATTACGGCGAGACGCACGCCGGCGAGCCCGACGAGCGCGCGGCGCATCGCCTGCAGGCCCTCCGCTTCGATCCCGTCGTCGTTTGTCAGCAGCACGTTGAGCATCGTCCGCGTCCAGCATAGGGGCGCGTCGGCCCCGGCGTCATGCGTACGCGACGCTCGCCAGGGCGAGCCCGTGCGCCGGTGCCGTGCGCCCGGCCTCGGCGCGAGGCCGCCCCTCGAGCAGCGCCGCGAAGTGCTCGATGCTCGTGCGTCCGCTTGCGACGTCGAGCATCGTCCCGACGAGCACGCGGTTCATGTGGCGCAGGAACATGTCGGCCTCGATCCAGAACTCGAGCAGCTCGCCCTCGCCGGTCCATTCGGCGCGCGCGACGTCGCAGCGAAACCAGCTGTGCTCCGTCTCGCTCGGCGTGAACGCCGTGAAGTCGTGCTTGCCCGGCAGCAGAGCCGCACACTCGCGAAGCGCCGCGCGATCGAGCTCGGCCGGGTACCAATACGCGGTGCGCCGCTGGAAGACGCTGCGCGTGCGGCGCGCGAGCAGGCGGTAGCAATACGTGCGGCTCAGCGCGTCGCGGCGCGCGTCGAAGTCCTCCGCGACCGGTTCGGCGCGCAGTACAGCGACGTCGTCGCCGATCAGGCTGTTCAGGCGCAGCGGATCGACGGCCTCGTGCGCGTAGCTTGCGACCTGCCCCCACGCGTGCACGCCGCGATCCGTACGGCCCGCGACGGTCAGCTTCAGCGGCCTGCCGTCGGTGCCCGTATCGCCGAGCACCGTCTGCAGCGCGTTCTCGAGCTCCTCCTGCACCGTGCGCAGCTCTGGCTGTCTCACCCAGCCTGCAAAGCCCGAGCCGTCGTACTCGAGCGTCAGCTTCGTGACCATCGCGCAGCAGCTACGCCGCGAACCGGCCGCGTCAGACGAGCTCGATGAAGACCATCTCGGTCGCGTCGCTGCGACGCGGGCCGAGCTTGAGGATGCGCGTGTAGCCGCCTGGGCGGTCTGCGTAGCGCGGCGCGACGTCCTCGAACAGCTTGTGCACGGCGAACTTGTCCTGCGAGAGCGTCGAGAGCGCCTGCCTGCGTGCGTGCAGGTCGCCTCGCTTCGCGAGCGTGATCAATTTCTCGATCTCCGGCTTGACGGCCTTGGCCTTCGCTTCGGTCGTCTTGATCCGCTCGTGCTCGATGATCTCCTTGCTCAGGTTCATCAGCAGCGACTTGCGGTGCGCGCTGTCGCGGCTGAGCTGGTGTTTTTTGCGCTGATGTCTCATGAGCGGTGCCGGAGTCTAGTGGGCCGTCGCGGTCTTTTCAGTCCGCGCGGAGGTCGAGGCCGCGGGTGTGGAGCGTTTCGATGACCTCGTCGATCGACTTCTTGCCGAAGTTCGGGATCGCGTTCAGCTCTGCCTCGGACTTCGAGATCAGGTCGCCGACCGTCTGTATGCCGGCGCGCTTGAGGCAGTTGTACGAGCGCACGCCGAGCTTGAGCTCCTCGATCAGGATGCTGTACTCCTCGCCCTGCAGCGCCGGAGCGGCGCCGCCGCCGACGGCGAGACCGTGCCCGTCGAGCTGGCCGCCCGGCGTCGCGCGGAGCTCCTGGATGCGGTCTGCGTCGGTGAAGATCGCGAGCTGTGAGATCAGCAGCTCGGCAGCCTCGCGCAACGCGGCCTGCGGATCGATCGAGCCGTCCGTCTCGATGTCGAGCGTGAGCTTGTCGAAGTCCGTCTTCTGACCGACACGCGCCTGCTCGACGGCGTATGCGACGCGGCGCACCGGCGAGAAGATCGAGTCGATCGGGATCACGCCGATCGGCTGGTCGGAGGACTTGTTCTCCTCCGCCGGGCGGTAGCCACGGCCGCGGCCGATCGTCATGTACAGCTCGAGCTTCGTTTTTTTCTCGAGCGTCGCGATGTGGATGTCGGGGTTGAGGATCTCGACGCCCGCGGGCAGGTCGATGTCCTTCGCCGTGATCTCGCCTGGGCCGCTGACGACGAGCGGCGCCTCGACCTCGCTCGCGTCCGAGTGCATGCGGCAGACGACGCCCTTCAGGTTCAGGACGATGTCGGTCACGTCCTCCTTGACGCCGTTGATCGTCGAGAACTCGTGTGCAACGCCCTCGATGCGCACGCTCGTGACAGCAGCTCCCGAAAGGGACGAGAGCAGCACGCGGCGCAGCGAGTTTCCGAACGTGTAGCCGAACCCGCGGTCGAGCGGCTCAATGGTGAACGTGCCGCGGTTCTGCTCCACGGACTCGCTTGTGATCCGGGGGATTTGGAAGTCGAGCATCAGGGTCCTAACGTCGTTTTGGAGTCTCACCGGCGTCGATCAGACGGCCGGCTCGGGAGCGTCGCCCCGTTCGGGCGCGACGCGTGAAAGTTCCTACTACTTCGAGTACAGCTCGACGATGAGCTGCTCCTGCACCGGCGCGGCGACCTCACGCCGCTCCGGCTTGCGCAGCACCTTGGCCGTGAGTGACTCATGGTCGGCCTGTAGCCACGCGGGAATCTGTCCGGTCAGCTCGGTTGCGTCTCTGACCACCTGTGTAGCCGCGGTCTCCGCCTTGATCGCGATGACGTCGTTCGGCCGCACCTGGTAGCTCGGGATGTCGACGCGGCGGCCGTTGACGGTCCAGTGGCCGTGGCGGATCAGCTGGCGCGCCTGGCGGCGCGAAGCGGCGAAGCCGAGGCGCACGAGGACGTTGTCGAAGCGGCACTCGAGCATCGTGAGCAGGTTCTCGCCGGTGATCCCGGCTTGGCGCGAAGCCTTCTCGTAGTAGCCCGCGAACTGTTTCTCGAGCACTCCGTAGTAGCGCTTGGCCTTCTGCTTCTCACGCAGCTGCACGCGGTACTCGCTCTGTTTCATCCGCCCGCGGCCGTGCTCGCCGGGCGGGTAGGAGCGACGCTCGACGCCGCACTTGTCCGTCAGGCAGCGCTCACCCTTGAGGAACAGCTTCTGCCCCTCGCGGCGGCATTGCTTGCACTGCGGTCCGGTGTCTCTGGCCATCTCTAGACCCTTCTCCTCTTGCGCGGGCGGCACCCGTTGTGAGCCTGCGGCGTGACGTCCTTGACGCCCGTCACCTCGAGGCCCGCGGCCTGCAGCGAGCGGATCGCCGTCTCGCGGCCGGAGCCGGGGCCCTTGACGTAGACCTCGACCTTCTGCAGACCCTGCTCGAGCCCCTTGCGCGCGGCCGCGTCGGCCGTCACCTGCGCGGCGAACGGAGTCGACTTGCGCGAGCCCTTGAAGCCCGCACCGCCGGCCGACTCCCAGGCGATCACGTTGCCGGAGGTGTCGGTCAGCGAGACGATCGTGTTGTTGAACGAAGTCTTGATGTGCGCCTGCCCGACCGGGATGTTCTTTTTCGGCTTGCGCCGACCGCGGGCGCGTTTGGGGGCAGCGGGCATTTACCGCGCCTTCTTCTTGCCGGCGACCTGCATCCGCTTCGGGCCCTTGCGCGTGCGCGCGTTCGTCTTCGTCTTCTGCCCGCGCACGGGAAGGCCGCGGCGGTGGCGCAGGCCGCGGTAGCACGCGATCTCCTGCAGCCGTTTGATGTCTTGCGAGCGCTCACGGCGAAGGTCGCCCTCGACGGTCAGGTTCTCGTCGATCGCGTCGCGCAGCTTCGCGACCTCGTCCTCGGTCAGATCGCGAATGTACGTGTCCGGGCTGACGCCGACTTCGGCGAGGATCTTGTTCGAGGTCGCGCGACCGATCCCAAAGATGTAGGTGAGCCCGATCTCAGAGCGCTTGTTCAGCGGCAGGTTGATGCCGGCGATTCGGGCCATCTAGCCCTGCCTCTGCTTGTGGCGCTTGTTCTGGCAAATGACCAGCACCACCCCATGGCGGCGGATGATCTTGCATTTCTCGCACATCGGCTTGACCGACGGTCTTACCTTCATGATCCCTTTCAGCGGCTGAGTTCCGGCGACCCGGCTCTGGCTGCCGTTGCGGCCGCCGCTACCAAGTCGTGGAGAAAGCTCCGGCGTGGTCTTGCAACCTCGCAGAGCAGGACTCCGGATGGTAGCAACTCCTACGAGCCGGCGGCGGCCTGCTCGGCCGGTTCGCCCGCGCGCGAACCGGGCTCGATGTGCCACGGCGTCAAGACCTTCGGACCATCGGCCGTGATCGCGACGGTGAACTCGAAATGCGCCGCCGGCGAGCCGTCTTGAGAGAAGATCGCCCAGCCGTCGCCGCCGACGCGCACGGCCGCGCGCCCGGCCGTCATCATCGGCTCGACGGCGAGCACCATGCCCTCCTGCAGCAGCGGGCCCTTGCCTGGCTTGCCGTAGTTCGGGACCTGCGGATCCTCGTGCATGTCGCGCCCGACGCCGTGGCCGACGAGCGAGCGCACGACGGCGAGCCCGGCGCCCTCGGCGACGCGCTGGATCTCGCTCGACATGTCGCCCATGCGGTTGCCGGCGATGCACTGCGCGACGCCGGCGTGCAGCGATGCCTCGGTCGCGCTCAGCAGGTTCTGCGCCTGCGCGCCGATCTGCCCGACGGCGAACGTTCGCGCCGCGTCGGCGACCCAGCCGTCGAGCGTGACGCCAACGTCGACCGAGATGATGTCGCCGTCCTTCAGGCGATACGGACCGGGGATGCCGTGCACGACCATCGCGTTCGGCGAGGCGCAGATCGAGCCGGGAAACCCGCGATAGCCCTTGAACGTCGGCACGGCGCCGTGCGAGCGGATGAAGCGCTCGGCGGCCTCGTCGAGCTCGGCCGTGCTCACGCCTGGGGCGATCTTGCCCGCGAGCTCGTCGAGCGTCGCCGCGAGAATCGCGCCGGAGCGCTGCATCTTCTCGATCTCCGCGGGTGACTTCTTGATGATCACCGGCTGAGCTTAGCTCGCCGAATCAGACGTCTTCGAGGCGCAACGCGGCGATCGTCGCCCTGATCCGGTCGTGCACCTCGTCGGGATCGCGCGTGCCGTCGAAGCGGCGCAGCATCCCGGCGCTGTCGTAGTGGTCGATCAGCGGCTCCGTCTGCTCGTGGTACACGGAGAGGCGGTGACGAATCGTCTCCTCCTTGTCGTCGTCGCGCTGCATCAGCCGCGAGCCGTCCTGGTCGCAGACGCCCTCGTGCTTGGGCGGGTCGAACTCGACGTGGTAGATGTGGCTCGGGTTCTTCACACAGACGCGGCGCCCGGCGAGGCGGCGGACGAGCTCGTCGTCGGGCACGGCGATCAGCAGCGCCGCCGTCAAGCGCCGCCCGAGCCGCTCGAGCGCCTTCGCGAGCGCGTCGGCCTGCTCGGCATTGCGCGGGAAGCCGTCGAGCAGGAAGCCCTCGCGCGCGTCGTCCTCGCCGACGCGCTTGGTGATCATCCCGATGATGACCTCGTCCGGAACGAGGTCCCCGGCGTCCATGAAGCGCTTCGCCTCGTTGCCGAGGTCGCTGCCGGCCTTGACCTCCGCCCGCAGCATGTCTCCAGTCGAGACGTGCGGCAGCGCGAAGTCCTCGCGCAGGCGCTCGGCCTGCGTGCCCTTCCCTGCGCCCGGCGGGCCGAGCAGGATCAGGTTCATTTGCGCCACGACCGAGCCAGCCTACCTATTGCGCTGCGCCGCCGACTACTCAAACGAACCCGCGTGCTACTTCAAGAAGCCCTCGCACTCGGGCGGGAAGGGGGCGGGCCCCCCTCCCGACCTCCCCCCAAAAACAACTACTTCAAGAAGCCCTCGTAGCTGCGCATCATCAGCTGCGCCTCGAGCTGCTTCATCGTTTCCAGCGCGACGCCGATGACGATCAGGATCGAGGTGCCGCCGAGCGGGATGTTCTGGTGCGTCCGCGCGATCAGGATCGTCGGCAGCGCGGCGACGGCCGCGAGGAACAGCGCCCCGGGGAACGTTAGGCGCGCGAGGATGCGGTCGAGGAATTCGGCCGTCGGGCGCCCGGGGCGCACGCCCGGGATGAAGCCGCCGTACTTCTTCAGGTTGTCGGCCTGGTCGACCGGGTTGAAAGTGACGGCCGTGTAGAAGTACGTGAACAGCAGGATGAAGATCGACTCGCCGACGACGTAGTGCCAGCCGTTCGGCGAGAAGAAGTCAGAGAGCGACTGGCCCCAGTGCGTTTTGACGAGCTGCCCGACGGTCGGCGGGAAGGCCATGATGCTCGCCGCGAAGATCACCGGGATCACGCCGGCCATGTTCACGCGCAGCGGCAGGTAGGTCTGCCCGCCTTCGGTCATCCGCCGCCCGATCACGCGCTTGGCGTACTGCACCGGGATCCGACGCTGGCCTTCCTGCACGAAGACGATGCCGGCGACGACGGCGAGCACGAGGAACGGCATCATCACCTTGAAGACCTGGTCTTGTGAGGTCCACCACGTCTGGATGCCGCTCGGCAGGCGCGCGACGATCGAGGCGAAGATCAGCAGCGAGATGCCGTTGCCGATGCCGCGCTGGGTGATCAGCTCGCCGATCCACATCAAGAGCACGCAGCCCGTCGTCAGGCAGATCACGATCAGGAAGATGTGCGGCGCGTCGAAGTGCGTGACGACCGATTCGCCGGCTTTGGCCTGCAGCGTGTGGAACAGGAAGACGTAGCCGATCGACTGCGCGAAGGCCAGGCCGACGGTCAGGTAGCGCGTGTACTGCGTGATCCGCGCCTGGCCGACCTCGCCTTCCTTGGAGAGCTTTTCCAGCGACGGCACGGCGACCTGCAGCAGCTGCAGGATGATCGACGCGGTGATGTACGGCATGATCCCGAGCGCGAACAGCGCGATCCGCGAGAGCCCGCCGCCGGAGAAGAGGTTGAGCAGCCCGAGGATGTTCGAGCCGCCGAACTCCTTTTGGATGTTGTTTACCGCCGTCAGGTTCACGCCCGGCACGGGGATGTGCGAGCCGAACCGGTAGATCAGCAGCATCCCCGCCGTGAAGGCGATCTTCTTGCGGATGTCCGCGACCTGGAAGGCGTTGAGAATTGTCGAGAGCATGGGCTGTGCGTCGCGGCTCAGAGCGACGCTTCACTCCCTCCCGCGGCGCGCCGGATTCTAGTCGATGCGCTCGTGCGTGCTGCCGATTGCACGGCGCGTCAGAACTCTCTAGCGCTCGACGAGCTGGCAGCTGCCGCCAGCCGCCTCGATGCGCTCGCGCGCGCCGGCGCTGAAGGCGTGCGCGTGCACGGTCAGCGCCTTGCTCAGCTCGCCCTTGGCGAGCACCTTGATCGGGACGCCCTTGCGAGTGCCCAGGCCGTTGGCGACCATCAGCTCGATCGTCACCTCGGCGCCGGCCTCGAAGCGGCTCTCGAGCGCGTCGAGGTTGACCGGCTGCGTGTGCGTGCGGAACGGCTCGAAAGGCATCGACTTCTTCATGTGCGGCCCGCGCAGCTTTCGCATGCGCATGTGGATCGGCATCTGACCGCCCTCGAAGCGCGCGCGGCGCTTGGAGCCCGAGCGCGAGCCCGCGCCCTTCTGCCCGCGGCCGGAGGTCTTGCCCGTGCCGGAGCCTTCGCCGCGACCGATGCGCTTGCGCGGGCGTTTGCTACCGGGCGCCGGCGAGAGGCTGTGCAGCCCGATGCGCTCGGGCTTCTCCTCTTCGGCCGGGCTCACGACTTGCCCTCCTTGACCTCGACGAGGTGGCGCACGGCGTGCAGCATCCCGCGTGCCTGCTCGCAGTCCTTGACCTCGACGGTGTGTCCGATTCGGCGCAGGCCGAGCGAGCGAAGCGTGTCGAGCTGTTTCTTGTTCGAGCCGTTGCGCGAACGACGCTGCGTGACGGTCAGCGAAGCCATCAGGACGACGCCTCCCCGGTCGCGGCCGCAGCCTCCTGCGCCGGCGCCTCGGCCGGAGTCTCGCCGGCCTCGGAGGCCGGCGTCGCGGCGGCAGCGCCGTTGGCAATGTGCTCGCCGCCGTTGCTCGGCTCGTTGCTGTTCAGGCCGAGCACGGCGTTGACCGAGAGGCCGCGCAGCTCGCCGACCTCCTTCGGCGTGCGCAGGCCGCGCAGGCCCGCGACGGTCGCCTTGACGAGGTTGATCGGGTTCTGCGTGCCAAGGCTCTTGGAGAGGATGTCGTGGATCCCGGCGAGCTCGAGCACCGCGCGCACGCCGCCGCCGGCGATTACGCCGGTACCGGGCGAGGCCGGCTTCAGCAGCACGCGACCGGCGCCGAAGATCCCCGTCGTCTGGTGCGTGATCGTGCTGCCGTGCTTCGGCACGCGGAAGAGATCCTTCTTCGCGCGCTCGACGCCCTTCTGGATCGCGAGCGGAACCTCGTTGGCCTTGCCGTAGCCGACGCCGACGACATCGCGTTCGTCGCCGACGACGACGAGCGCCGTGAACGAGAAGCGACGGCCGCCCTTGACGACCTTCGCGACGCGGTTGATCTCGACGACGCGCTCCTGGAGATCCAGGCCGGCCGGGCTGACTGATCTGTCTACGGTGATGGACATGGCAGGTGTGTGAGGGTAGCGGTCGCGCGCGGCTTGGCGCCTAGACCGTTATCCCAGCCTCTCGGATCGCTTCGGCAAAAGCCCGGACGTGGCCGTGGTAGCGGTAGCCGCCGCGGTCGAATACAGCCTCGGAGACGCCTGCCGCTTTCGCACGCTCGGCGAACGTCTCGCCGGCGCGCTTCGTGCGCTCGGGCTTCTTCAGGTCGCGCAGCTCGGGCTCGTACCAGTTGACAGCCGCGAGCGTGCGCCCGTTGACGTCGTCGACGAGCTGCGCCGAAAGACCTTGGTTCGAGCGGAACACCGACACGCGCGGGCGCTCGGCCGTGCCGGAGACCTTCGCGCGAACGCGGCGGCGGCGTTTGAGGCGGCGCTGTGGCTTCGTGACGACGCTCATGCGCGCTTTCCAACCTTCCTTTGCACGTACTCGCCCTCGTAGCGGATGCCCTTGCCCTTGTAAGGCTCCGGCGGGCGCTGCTTGCGGATGATCGCGGCCGTCTCGCCGACGAGCTGCTTGGAGATGCCTTTGACGACGACGCGCGTCGGTTGCGGCACTTCGAACTCGATTCCATCCGGCGCCGGGATCGGCACCGGGTGCGAGTAGCCGACGGCGAGCTCGAGGTTCTTGCCCTTCAGCTGCGCGCGGTAGCCGACGCCCTGGATCTCGAGGCGCTTCTCGTAGCCCGCCGTGACGCCCTCGACCATGTTCGCGACGAGCGAGCGCGTCAGGCCGTGCAGCGCGCGGTGTTCGCCGCGATCGGTCGGCCGCGTGACGAGCAGCTGCTCGCCGTCCTGCTTGACCTCGATGTCCTTGTGGATGCGCTCCGAGAGTTCGCCCTTCGGGCCGTTGACGCGAACCTCGTTCGGCTCGATCGCAACGGTCACGCCGCTCGGAACTGCAATTGGCTGTCTGCCGATTCGCGACATACGCTCAGCTCACCAGACCTGCGCCAAGACCTCGCCGCCGACGCCCGCCGAGCGCGCGTCGTGGCCGGTCATCACGCCGTGGGACGTCGAGACGATCGATGTGCCCATGCCTCCGAGCACCTTCGGGATGTGCTTCGCGTCGACGTACGTCCGCCGGCCCGGGCGCGAGACGCGGCGCAGGCCGGAGATCGCCGAGCGGCGGTCCTCGGTGTACTTCAAGCGGATCGCGATCAGCTCGCCGGGGCCCTCGGGCGCGGGGATCACCGAGAACGAGTCGATGTAGCCCTGCTCCGTGAGGATGCGCGCGAGCTCGCTCTTGAGTTTGGACGCGGGGATCTCCACGGTCTCGTGCGCAGCGTGAATCGCGTTGCGCACTCGCGTGAGGAAGTCGGCTATCGGGTCTGTCATCGACATGGCTGAATCGCTATCTGAAAGTGGTGACGCCGTCCCCTACCAGGAGGACTTCGTCATCCCGGGGATCTGGCCGTTGTGGGCGAGCTCGCGCAAACAGATGCGGCACACCCCGAACTTGCGATACACCGCGCGCGGACGTCCGCAGCGGCTGCACCGAGTATATGCACGGGTCTTGAACTTCGGAGTGCGCGCCTGCTTGACGCGCTGAGATGTCTTCGCCATTACTCGCTGCTCTCTTTCTTCTCTGAGTCCTCGGCCGTCTCGGTTGAGGGCTGCTCCTCTGTGGTCTCAGCTGATGCCTCCGGCTCCGCGGCCTCGGCCGCAGGCTCGTCGTCGCTCGTCTCGGCCTCGGGCGCCGCGGCGGTCTCTGCCGTCGCCTCCGGCGCCCGCTCGGACTCGGACTCAGACTCGGGCTCGGAAGGCTGCTCGGCCGTCGCTGCCGCGGCCTCGGCCTCGGGTGCCTCCGCAGACTCCTGCGACTCGGGCGCCTCTGCAGTGTCCTCGCCGCTCGGCTGCTCGGCGGCCGCACTCTTCGGCGCGGCCTCGCTCGGCGCGGCGGCCTTCGTGCTCGCTCCCTGGCGGTCGGTCGAGCCCTCGGCGTCGGCAGCGTCGGCGGCGGGGTCGAAGCCGCGCGGGCGACCCTGCGTGGCGAACGGCATCCCGAGGGCCTGCAGCAGCGCATACGCTTCGACGTCGCCGCTCGCGCTCGTCGTGATCGTGATGTCCAGACCACGCACTTGGTCGATCGCGTCGTAGTCGATCTCGGGGAAGATGATCTGCTCCTTGACGCCCATCGAGTAGTTGCCGCGCCCGTCGAAGGAGCGCGGGTTCAGCCCGCGGAAGTCGCGGATTCGCGGGATCGCGACGGAGACGAGACGGTCGAGGAACTCGTATGCGCGCTCGCCGCGCAGCGTCACGGACACGCCGACGGGCATGCCCTCGCGCAGTTTGAACGCGGCGATCGACTTGCGCGCGCGCCGGACGCTCGGCTGCTGGCCGGCGATCGTCGCGAGCTGCTCGGTCGCGGCCTTGAGGACTTTCGAGTCCTGCTTGGCAAGACCGACGCCCATGTTCAGCGTGATCTTCTCGAGCTTCGGCGCCTGCATGACCGAGGAGAACTCGAAGCGCTCGACGAGCGCGGGACGGATCTCCTCGAAGTAGCGGAGCTTCAGGCGTGCCGGCGGGGCGTCTGTGGTCGTCGCGCTCATCAGTCGAGCTCCGCGCCGGTGCTCTTGGCGACGCGCACGCGCGAGCCGTTCTTGCGCTCGATCCGCACGCGCGTCGGGTTGCCCTTGGCGTCGAGCAGGATGACGTTTGAGATGTGGATCGGGCCCTCGCGCTCGATCACGCCGCCGAGCTGGCCTTCGGTGCCGGGCAGCGTCGAGGAGCTCTGGTTCAGCTGCGGGCGCACGGCGCGCTTGACCATGTTCAGGCCCTCGACGTACAGGCGTTCCTTGGCCGGTTCGACGCGCAGCACCTTGCCGGTCTTGCCGCGGTCCTTGCCGCCCGTGACCTTGACGCGGTCGTTCGAGCGGATCTTCAGCGAAGGGCGCTTCGGGCGCTTCGGCGGCGATTTGCGCGTGGCCATCAGAGGACCTCGGGTGCTAGCGAGACGATCTTCATGAAGTTGCGCTCGCGCAGTTCGCGCGCGACCGGGCCGAACACGCGCGTGCCGCGCGGGTTGTTCTGGTCGTCGATGATCACGGCGGCGTTCTCGTCGAAGGCGATGTACGTGCCATCCTCGCGCCCGATCGGCTTCTTCGTGCGCACGATCACGGCGGTCACGACCTCGCCCTTTTTGACGGCGCCTTGCGGGTTGGCCTGCTTGACGGTCGCCGTGATCACATCGCCGACGAACGCGTAGCGACGCTGCGAGCCGCCCTTGACGCGGATGCAGAGGATTTCGCGCGCGCCCGTGTTGTCGGCGACTCGGAGTCGAGTCTCGTTCTGGATCATGCTCGGGCCTCCATCCGGTCGGCCCTATTGATGGCGACGATCGTCGTCGTGACGATCGATATCTGAAAATCTTCGATTTTCATCGCGCGCGCTCCAGCACGTCGACGAGTGCCCAGCGCTTCGTGCGCGACAGCGGACGGCTCTCGATCACGCGCACCGTGTCGCCCTCGTGCGCGTCGTTGTTCTCGTCGTGCGCGTGCAGCGTGCTCGAGCTGCGCACGATCTTCTCGTAGCGGCGGTGACGGCGGGCGACGTCGATGCGCACCGTAATCGTCTTCTCGGCCTTGTCTGAGACGACGATGCCCTGGCGCACGCGGCGCGTGCCCTCGACCGGAGCGTGGACCGGCGCGAGCGGCTCCGGCGCGGGAGCAGCAGCCCGGCGCTCGGCAGCTTTTGCGCGTTCCTGAAGGCGGCGCGCGCGGCGTGAGACTGCCTTGGCCTTACGCACGGCCTGGCGCTCAGCGTGGCGCTCCTCGGCGCTTCGCGCCGGGCGAGCCTCGCCGCTGTGCGCCGAGCGCGCAGCGCGACGGCGCTCCTTCGGCGTGCGGTCGTCCTGCGGCTCCGGAGCTGGCGCGGCGGGCGCCTCGGCCTGCGGCTCGGGCGCCTCCGCGGCGGCATCCTCAGCCGCGGCCGTCTCGGCCTCGGCAGGCTGCGCGTCGGCGGCGTCGGCCTGCGGCGCCTCGGCCTCGGGGGCCTCGGGCGCGCTTGCCGCTGCGTCGTCGGGCGTTGCGGGCGTCTCGTTGTCTTTTTCGTCAGCCATGTCTTCCGTTTCGTTCTCGCTAATGCTCAGTTGTCGTTGCCGATGCTCAGGGCGCGCTCGCGTGCGACCGTCAGCGCGCGGGCAAGGTCGCGCTTGGCGTGGCCCATGCCGGCTGTGTTGTCGAGTTCGCCGGTCGCGTTGGCAAAGCGCAGCCCGAAGACCTCTTTGCGCAGCACGGCGATCCGCTCGGTCAGCTCTTTGTCCTCGAGGTCGCGCATCTCCTTGGCCTTCATCGCAGCGTCAGTCCTCACGCAGCACGAACTTCGACTTCACGGGGAGCTTGTGCGCGGCGAGGCGGATCGCGTCACGGGCCAGCGGCTCGGAGACGCCTGCGAGCTCGAACATCACGCGGCCGGGCTTGACCACGGCGACCCATCCTTCGGGGTTGCCCTTGCCGGAGCCCATGCGCGTCTCGGCCGGCTTCTTCGTCACGGGCTTGTCCGGGAAGACGTTGATCCAGACCTTCCCGCCGCGCTTGATCTTGCGCGTCATCGCAACACGCGCGGCCTCGATCTGGCGGTTGGTCAGCCAGCCGCACTCGAGCGCCTTCAGGCCGTACTCGCCGAACTGGACCTTGACCTGCCCGCGCGAGTTGCCGGCCCGACGGCCGCGGTGCTGCTTGCGGTGCTTTACACGCTTTGGCGAGAGCATCAGCGACCGCCTCCGCCGGGACGGGGTCCGCCGCGGCCACCGCCGCCGCCGGGTCCACGGCCGCCGCCGCCACGCCCGCCCTGACCGCCGAAGCCGCCCGGACCGCGTCCGCCGCCTCCGCCGCCGCCCTGGCCGCCGCGTCCGCGACCGCCACCGGGTCCGCCGCCCTGTCCGCCACGCCCACGGCCTCTGCCGTCGCGCCCATCGCGCCCGCCGCGACCGTCGCGGTCGTTGCTCGGCGCAGCCGGAGCGGTCATGTCGGTGAGGTCGGCGCCGGTGTAGCCCTCGGGCATGATTTCGCCCTTGTTGATCCAGCACTTGACGCCGATGCGCCCGAACGTCGTGCGCGACTCGTAGAAGCCGTAGTCGATGTCGGCGCGCATCGTGTGCAGCGGCACGCGGCCGTCTGAGTAGCTTTCGGTGCGGGCCATCTCGGCGCCGCCGAGGCGACCGGAGACCTGGACCTTGACGCCCTTCGCGCCGGAGCGCATCGCGCTGGTCAGCGCGCGCTTCATCGCACGGCGGAAGGCGACGCGGTTCTGCAGCTGCTCGGCGATCGACTGCGCGACGAGCGAGGCGTCGAGCTCGGGGCGCTTGATCTCGAGGATGTTGACCTTGATCTGCTTGTTGGTCATCTTGTGCAGATCGCGGCGCAGCGCGTCCACTTCGCTGCCGGACTTGCCGATCACGATGCCCGGGCGAGCCGTGTGGATGTTCACCTCGAGTTCCTGAGCGTCCTTGCGAATCGTGATGCTCGACAGGCCCGCGTGCGCGAGCTTGTTCGTGATGTGCTCACGGATGCGCACGTCCTCGGCGAGGTACTCGGCGAAGTGCTTTTCGTTGAACCAGTTTGACTTCCAGTCGTGGATGTAACCCACGCGCATGGCCTCTGGATGAACCTTTTGTCCCATTCTTCTTCCTAGCCGTCTCTCTTAGTTGTCCGGCGCACGGCATCCGGAGTCAGCGTGATCGTCAAGTGGCTCGTGCGCTTGCGGATCGGCGTGGCGCGTCCCATCGCGCGTGGCCTGAAGCGCTTGATCGTCGGTCCCTCGTCGGCGTACGCCTCACGGACGATCAGATCGTCCTCGAGCAGCTCGTGGTTGCTCTCGGCGTTTGCCACGGCAGACTCGAGCAGCTTGCTCCAGTCGCGTGCCACCTCACGAGGGATGAAGGCGAGGATAGCGCGCGCCTCCTGCACGGACTTGCCACGCAGGTGGCCGCAGACCATCCGCGCCTTGCGCGCCGACGTGCGGACGTAGCGGGCGTGCGCGCGGACGACTTTGCGGCGCGGTTTCGCGGGAGCTTTGCCGGCTGCGGCTTTTTTCTCCTCCGCGACAGGCTCTTTCGCGGCCGGCGCTTTTTTCGCAGCAGGTTTTTTCGCGGCTTTTTTCGCAGCCGGTTTGTTGCTCTCGGCTTTGGCGTCGTCGCCTTTGGCTTTCGCCTCGGCGCCTTTCGCGGCGGCCGCTTTGGCCGGTTTTTTCGCGGCCGGTTTTTTCGCGGCTGCTTTCGCGGCGGGCTTCTCCTCGGGGGTCACGTCGCCCTTCCCCTCCTCGGCGCTCATCGGACCCTTCCCGAGCCTGCGTGGCCGCGGAACGTGCGCGTCGGCGCGAACTCGCCGAGCTTGTGCCCGACCATCGACTCGCTGACGAAGACCGGGACATGCTTTTTGCCGTCGTGCACCGCGATCGTGTGCCCGACCATCTCCGGGAAGATCGTCGACGCGCGCGACCAAGTGCGCAGCATTTTCTTGTTGTTGGCCGCATTGAGCGCCTCGATGCGCGCAAAGAGGCGCTCTTCGACCCACGGGCCCTTCTTGCTTGAGCGGCTCATCGCTGCTTGCCCTTTCCTCGTCTGCGGCCGCGCACGATGTATGCGTCTGAGGCCTTGTTCTTCTTGCGCGTGCGGTAGCCGAGCGTCGGAACGCCCCACGGCGTCACCGGGTGGCGGCCGGCGGTCGTCGAGCCCTCGCCACCGCCGTGCGGGTGGTCGACGGGGTTCATCGCGACGCCGCGCGTCTGCGGGCGCACGCCCATGTGGCGCTTGCGCCCGGCCTTGCCGACCTTCACGTTCTGGTGCTCGGCGTTGCCGAGCGTGCCGACGGTCGCGCGGCACTCGGCGCGGACCATGCGCATCTCGCCGGAGGGCAGGCGCAGCGTGGCCATGTCGCCGTCCTTTGCCATCAGCTGCACCGAGGCGCCGGCGGAGCGCGCCATCTGCCCGCCGCGACCGGGCTGCAGCTCGACGTTGTGGATCACCGTGCCGACGGGCATCCGGGCGAGCTCGATGCAGTTGCCGACGGCGATGTCGGCGCCATCGCCGGAGGCGACCGTCATGCCGACGGTCAGCCGCTGCGGCGCGAGGATGTAGCGCTTCTCGCCATCGACGTAGTGCAGCAGCGCGATGTATGCGGAGCGATTCGGGTCGTACTCGATCGCGGCGACCTTCGCGTTGACGCCGTCCTTGCGCCGCTTGAAGTCGATCCGCCGGTAGGCGCGTTTGGCGCCGCCACCGCGGTGGCGCGCCGTCTTGCGCCCGTGCACGTTGCGCCCGCCGCTCTTCTTCAGCCCTTCGATCAGCGTCTTCTCGGGCTTTGACTTGGTGACCTCGGCGAAGTCCGGATATGAGACGAAGCGCATTCCTGGGCTCGTCGGCTTGGGCTTGCGAATCGGCATCTCTTATGACCCCTCTACGGCTTGCAGGCCCTGGAAGACCGGAATCGTTTCGCCGTCGCGCACCTGAACGATGGCCTTCTTCCAGCTGCGCGTGCGCCCGCTGGTCGTGCCACGGCGCTTCGGCTTGGACTTGACGCTCGAGGTGCGGACCTCGACGACGTGTACGTCGAACAGCGCCTCGACGGCCTGGCGGATCTGCGTCTTGTGCGCGTCGTCGTGGACGCGGAAGGTGTAGCGGTTCGCCGCCGAGAGCACGTAGCTCTTCTCGGAGACGACCGGGCGGATGATCACCTGTGAGTGGTCCATCAGGCGCTCGCCTCCCCGGCCTGCTCAGCGGCGCCCGAGCGCGCGCTCGGCGTCGCGGCGCGTGCCGTCAGCTCGTCGAGCGCCACCTGCGAGACGAGCAGCGAGGCCGCGCCGACGAGCTCGGTGACGCCGACGTCTGTCGCGCTCAGCACGGCGACGCGCTTGAGGTTGCGGAACGACAGCGCCGCGGAGGACTCCTCGGGACCGAGCACGACGAGCGTCGGGCCGTCCTGCGTCCAGTCCTCGAGCAGCTCGCGCGCCTGGCGCGTCTTCGGCGCATCGAACGCGCCGGCGTCGAGGATCGCGATCGAGCCGCGCTCGGCGTGCAGCGAGAGCGCGCTGCGCAGCGCGGCGCGCTGCTCCTTGCGGTTGACCTTGAAGGTGTAGGAGCGCGGCTGCGGGCCGAAGACGACGCCACCGCCGGTCCAGATCGGCGAGCGGCTCGAGCCGGCGCGTGCGCGGCCGGTGCCCTTCTGCCGCCACGGCTTCGCGCCTCCGCCGGAGACCATCGCGCGGGTCTTCGTCGCGGCCGTGCCGCGCCGGCGCGCGGCCTGCTCGGCGCGCACGCTCTGGTGCACGAGCGGGCCGCGGAATCCCTCGCCGAAGGCGCCGTCGTCGAGCTTGACCTTCTTCGCGGCGCCCGAGGCGCCGAGCACGGGAGCGTCAGGCATCGCTGCGCACCTCCACGACGCCGCCGCGCGGGCCCGGCACGGAGCCGCGCACGAGCAGCAGGTTCTCCCTGGTGTCGATCGAGACGATCTCAAGGCCCTTCTGCGTGACGCGCTTGTTGCCCATCTGCCCGGGGCCGCGGATGCCCTTCATCACACGTGCGGGCCAAGCCGAGGCGCCGATCGAGCCGGGAGCGCGCTTGTTGTGCGAGCCATGCGACTTCGGGCCGGAGGCGAAGTTGTGACGCTTGATCGTGCCCTGGAAGCCCTTGCCCTTGGAGGTCCCTGAGATCTTCACGCGCTGGCCGGCCTCGAAGGCCTCGACGGTCACGGTCTCGCCGAGCGTCAGCTCGCCGGCCTCGTCGCGGAACTCGACGACGTGGCGCAGCGGCGGCGCGTCGGCCTTCTTCAGGTGGCCGATCTCGGCTTTCGTCAGGTGCTTCTCCTTGGCTTGGCCGAAGGCCAGCTGAACGGCCTCGTAGCCGTCTCGTTCAGGCGTGCGGATCGCGGTCACGGGACACGGGCCGGCCTGCAGCACGGTCACGCGCGCGACGCTTCCGTCCTCCTGGAAGACCTGGGTCATGCCGAGCTTCTTGGCGAGAATTGCGGACATTTCTAAAAGTGCAGGCAGCGATCGAAGGTCAGGTGGCGAGACGGATCTCGATGTCGACACCGGCCGGGAGGTGGTCGAGGCGCTGGAGCGAGTCGACCGTCTTCGGCGTCGGCTGGTGGATGTCGATCAGGCGCTTGTGCGTACGGATCTCGAAGTGCTCGCGCGAGTCCTTGTCCTTGAACGGCGAGCGGATCACGCAATAGACGTTCTTCTCGGTCGGCAGCGGCACCGGCCCGGAGACGGTCGCACCCGTGCGCGTAGCCGTCTCGACGATCTCCTTCGCGGCCGACTCGATCGCGGAGGTGTCATACGCCTTCAGACGGATGCGGATCTTGTTTTGCGTGGCCGATGCCATGTTCTCTCTATTGCTCTCTTGTCTCTGATTCGGTGGTGTGGCTGGTATCTGCTGGCGCTGCGGTGCTCGTTCAGCGGTCCCGGCGGCGAGCTCGTCCCCGCCGGGAACCTCCCCCTGGGTGGTCAGAGAAAGGGCGGACTCCGTGTCGTGGAATCCGCCTCCACCTCACCACCGCACTTTGCGGGGGCACTGCTTAGTCGTATCGGACTGCCAATGAAACGCCGCCCCGAAGGGCGGCGACACTACTCGATGATCTCTGTGACGACGCCAGAGCCGACCGTGCGGCCGCCCTCTCGAATGGCGAAGCGCAGACCCTGGTCCATGGCGATCGGCTGGATCAGCTCGATCTCCATCTGAACGTTGTCCCCGGGCATGACCATCTCGACGCCGTCGGGCAGCTTTGCCACACCGGTGACGTCGGTCGTACGGAAGTAGAACTGCGGCCGGTAGCCGGTGAAGAACGGGGTGTGACGGCCACCCTCCTCCTTCTTCAGCACGTAGACCTCGGCCTTGTACTTCGTGTGCGGCGTGATCGAACCCGGCTTGCACAGCACCTGGCCGCGCTCGATCTCCTCGCGCTTGGTACCGCGCAGCAGACAACCGACGTTGTCGCCCGCCTGGCCCTGGTCGAGGATCTTGCGGAACATCTCGACGCCGGTGACGACGGTCGAGGTCGAGTCGTGGACGCCGACGATTTCGACGGTGTCGCCGGTGTTGACGATCCCCTGCTCGACGCGGCCCGTGGCGACGGTGCCACGGCCGGTGATCGAGAAGACGTCCTCGACCGGCATCAGGAACGGCTTGTCGAGCTCGCGAACGGGCTCGGGGATGTACGTGTCGAGCGCCTCGGCGAGCTCGAGGATCTTGCCCTTGTAGGCCTCGTCGCCTTCGAGCGCCTTCAGCGCCGAGCCGGTGATGAACGGGATGTCGTCGCCCGGGAAGTCGTATTCGCTGAGCAGCTCGCGAACCTCGACCTCGACCAGTTCGAGCAGCTCCTCGTCGTCGACCATGTCGGCCTTGTTGAGGAACACGACGATGTACGGAACGCCGACCTGGCGGGCGAGCAGGATGTGCTCGCGCGTCTGCGGCATCGGACCGTCGGCCGCGGAGACGACGAGGATCGCGCCGTCCATCTGCGCCGCGCCCGTGATCATGTTCTTCACGTAGTCGGCGTGACCGGGACAGTCGACGTGTGCGTAGTGACGCTTCTCCGTCTGGTACTCGACGTGCGATGTGGCGATCGTGATCCCGCGTTCCTTCTCCTCAGGAGCATTGTCGATCTCCGCGAACGAGCGAGCCTCCGCTCCCCCGTGCTCGGCCAGAACCGTCGTGATGGCAGCGGTCAGCGTCGTCTTTCCATGGTCGATGTGACCGATGGTCCCGACGTTGACGTGCGGCTTGTCGCGCTCGAACTTCTCCTTCGCCACTTTTCGCTCCTGTAATCGACTTGTATGTCCACCCTGTTAGGGCGAACCTGAGAAATCTATCTAAATGCGACAGTCGGTGACTGCCGCCTGCTGCTCGAAGTCTTGCTCTGGGTGATACCCGGTCTGTTCCGAGCCGCTCAGGCCGGGACCGGCTCCCCCGTCCTCTGTTCGACGATCTGCTCCGCGACGCTCGCCGGAACCTCCTCGTAGGCGTCGAACTGCATCGTGTAGTTCGCGCGACCCTGCGTGTTGGAACGCAGGTCGGTCGCATAGCCGAACATCTCGCTCAGCGGCACGCGTGCCGTGACGGCGAGCGCGTTGCCGCGCCGCTCGTTGCCCTCGACGCGTCCGCGACGACGGCTGAGGTCGCCGATCACCTCGCCGAGGAAGTCCTCCGGGGTGATCACCTCGACGGCGAAGATCGGCTCCAGCAGCACCGGCTTGGCGCGTTTGGCGGCCTCTTTGAAGGCGATCGATCCGGCGACCTTGAAGGCGATCTCCGAAGAGTCGACATCGTGGTACTTGCCGTCGACGAGCGTCACGCGCATGTCGACCATCGGGTAGCCGGCCTTGACGCCGTTGTCGAGCGCCTCTTCGACACCCTGCTTGACGGCAGGGATGTATTCGGAGGGGATGTTCCCGCCCTTGATCTTGTTGACGAACTCGAAGCCCTCGCCGGGCGCCGGCTCGAGGTTGATGAAGACGACGCCGAACTGGCCCGAGCCGCCGGTCTGGCGGACGAACTTGCCTTCGATCTTCTCGACCGTCCCGCGCACGGTCTCGCGGTAGGAGACCTGGGGGCGCCCGACGTTCGCCTCGACGCCGAACTCGCGCTTCATCCGGTCGACGAGTACCTCGAGGTGCAGCTCGCCCATGCCCGAGATCTCGGTCTGGCCGGTCTCCTCGTTCGTGCGCACCTGGAAGGTCGGGTCCTCCTCGGCCAGCCGGCCGAGCGCGATCGACATCTTCTCCTGGTCGGCCTTCGTCTTCGGCTCGACCGCGACCTTGATGACGGGCTCGGGGAAGACGATTTTCTCCAGGTGCACGGGCGCGTCGGGCGCGGCGAGCGTGTCACCGGTGATGACCTGCTTGATCCCGACGGCCGCGGCGATGTCGCCGGCGTAGACCTCCGAGACCTCCTCGCGGTCATTCGCGTGCATCATCAGGATGCGCCCGATCCGCTCGGTGCGGCCGCTGCCGACGTTGAGCACGCGCGAGCCGGCCTCGAGTTTGCCCGAGTAGACGCGGAAGTAGGTGAGCTTGCCGACGTACGGGTCGGCGGCGATCTTGAAGGCGAGCGCCGAGAACGGCTCGGAGTCGTCGGCGTTGCGTACGACCTCGACCTCCTCCTCCTGGCCTTTGACCAGTTCCAAGCCGACGACCGGCGGGACGTCCAGCGGCGAGGGCAGGTAGTCGATCACCGCGTCGAGCAGCGGCTGCACGCCCTTGTTCTTGAACGAAGAGCCGCACAGCACCGGGGTAAGTTTTGTCGAGAGCGTCGCCTTGCGGATCGCGGCCTTCAGCACGTCCTCGGGGATCTCCGATTCTTCGAGGATCAGCTCGAGCAGGTTGTCGTCGTAGTGGGAGACCTCCTCGAGCAGGTGTTCGCGCGCGGCCTCAGCCGCTTCGGCGAGCTCTGCCGGGATCTCGTTTTCTTCCTGTTCGGTGCCGAGCTCGTCCTTGTAGACGAGCGCCTTCATCTTCACGAGGTCGACGACGCCGAGGAAGTCGGCCTCTGCGCCGATCGGCAGCTGGATCGGCACCGGGTGCGCGCCGAGGCGGTCGATCATCGTCTGCACGCCGCGGTCGAAGTCGGCGCCGATGCGATCCATCTTGTTGATGTACGCGATGCGCGGGACGTGGTACTTGTCGGCCTGGCGCCAGACCGTCTCGGACTGCGGCTCGACGCCGGCGACCGAGTCGAACAGCGCGATCGCGCCGTCGAGCACACGCAGCGAGCGCTCGACCTCGACCGTGAAGTCGACGTGACCGGGCGTGTCGATGATGTTGATCCGGTGCGCTTTCCACTCGGCCGTCGTCGCGGCAGAGGTGATCGTGATGCCGCGCTCCTGCTCCTGCTCCATCCAGTCCATCACTGCCGCGCCCTCGTGCACCTCGCCGATCTTGTACGTGCGGCCGGTGTAGTAGAGGATCCGCTCGGTCGTCGTCGTCTTACCGGCGTCGATGTGCGCCATGATCCCGATGTTGCGGGTCTTTTCGAGTGAGTACTTGCGTGGCATCAGTAAGTGTGGGGTTGGAGTTCCGGTGGCTCTCTGGGCGAAAAAAATGGACCCCTCGGGTCCACGCGCGCTGCTGGTCTGTGTGGACCGGTCCGCTTCGCTATCTGATCGAGGTCTCCATCTTGGTCTGCGACTCCGTCGAGGACGCAACTCTGCTTGCGCACGGCGCGACGCGAGCCCGACTATAGCAGAGGAAATCGGCCGCTAAGCGGGGCGGCGAGGGGTCCGCGGGGCGGTCTTCGAGGCCTCCGCCGGAGCCTCGCAGGGAGCCTCGAGCGGGACGTCCTCGAACATCGCTCCGAGCCGATCGAGCACCCGCGTGGCGGCGCGCAGATCGCGCTCTGAGACATCCCCGAGCGCCGCCTGCCAGCGGCCCTGCCAGGCGCTGCGCTTGGCTTCGATCTTGCCCCTCCCCTCGTCGGTCAGGCGCGAGACGACGACGCGGCGATCGGTCTCCGAGCGCACCCGTTCGACGTGCCCGCACGCGGCGAGGTGATCGAGCATCTGCGTGACCGTCGCCGGGGTCAGCCGCGCGGCGGTCGCGAGCTCGCCGGCGGGCAGCTCGCCGCGCTCGTCGAGCTCGATCAGCAGCTCGAACTGGGCGTGGCTCAGCTCGGAGCCGCCGAGGTGCGTGTCGCGTCCGCGCAGCCGGCTGACGGCGCGAAAGACCTTGCGGAAGGCAGCGCCGAGCTCGGTCATCGTCGGGCCAAGCTGCCCGTCGGTGTCGCTCGCGCGCGGCGCCGCCTTGAGCTTCGCCTTGGCGGAAGCGGGAGCGGCCATCGCCAAGTGCTCAGACGCCCAGCGGCTCGGCGGCCGCCTCGGCGTTCGCCGCGCCACGGCTGAGCCGCGCGCGCGGGTTCTCGGCGCGCATCAGCACGAAGACGGGGATCAACGAGAGCACGCAGATGCCGACGGACCACCAGTAGGCGTCTTGGAAGGCGCCGACGGGTTTGCTCGTCGCGTGCCCGGTCGCGCGCTGGAGCACGACGGCGAGCACGGCCGTGCCGATCGCGCCACCGATCCGCTGCAGCACGTTCAGCTGCGGCGTCGCGTCGGAGAGCTGGTCGGGCCGCAGCGCCGCGAATGCCGCCGTCATCGCGGGCATGAACGAGAAGCCGATGCCGACGCCGCGCAGCAGCAGGACGACCGAGATGAAGGCGATCGACGTGCTCCCTCCGACGAACGCGAGCGGGATCGTCGCGAGGCTGAGGATCACGACGCCGCCGAGCGCGACGCGCCCGCCGCCGAAGCGCTGCGTGAAGCGGCTGACGAGCGGCATCACGATCAGCATTCCGAGGCCTTGCGGCCCGACGAGCAGGCCGGTCACGATCACGCTCTCGTGGCGGACTTCCTGGTAGTAGAGCGGCACGAGGATCATCGCGCCGAACAGCGCCGCGCCGAGCCCGAAGGTCGTCAGCGAGGCGGCGCCGAACACGCGGTTCGCATACAGGCGAACGTCGAGCAGCGGGCGCTCGACGCGCAGCGCGTGCCAGATGAACACGGCCGTCAGCACGATCGAGATGACGATCGGCCAGACGACGCTCGGCGCGGTCAGGCTGCTGTGCGTGCCAAGCTCGCTGAGCCCGTAGACGAGCGTGCTCGAGGCCGTCGAGAGCAGTGCGAGGCCGAGGATGTCCAGGCGCCCGGCCTTACCGGAGTCGGTCTGCGGCAGCATCCGCCAGGCGAGCGCGAATGCGAGCACGCCGATCGGCAGGTTGACGAGGAAGATCCACGACCAGTGCAGGTTCTGCAGGATCGTGCCACCGACGACCGGCCCGAGGATCGGCGCGAGCATCGCGGGCATCGTCACGACGCCCATCACTCGGCCCATCCGCTTCGGTCCGGCGACCTGGGCCATGATCAGCTGCCCGACGGGCATGATCATCCCGCCGCCGACGCCCTGCAGTACGCGGAAGACGACGAGCGAGGTCGTCGAGGAAGCGACGGCGCAGAGACCGGAGCCGAGCGTGAAGAGCACGAGCGAGGTCATGTAGACGCGCTTTGCACCGAAGCGGCGCGCGGCCCAGCCGGTGACCGGGATGACGGCGGCCAGCGAGAGCAGATAGCCGGTCACGACCCACTGGATCTGCGAGATCGAGCTGTGCAGATCGTGGCCGAGCGTGCGCAGCGCGACGTTGACGATCGTCGTGTCGAGGATCGACATGATCATCCCGAGGATCACGACGCCGGCGATCTTCCAGACGTACGGCTCGATCTTCTCTGACGCCTCCGGGCCGTGATCGGTGCCGGGCAGCGCCGTAGCAGGGGTGGATGTCTCGCTCGAACTCATTCGGTACCTTAAGTTTAGGTACCGAAGCTTTCTTCTTCAACCCCTGTGGACGGCTGTGTGAGCATGTCACACGGCGGCGTTGTCAGCGCCGCGGCGTGCGCTGCCTGATCCACCGGCTCAGGCGGATGTACCCGGCGAGTTCGGCCAGCGTCCGCCAAAGCAGCTCGTCCCAGCCCCACACGCGCTATCTACCGCAGTCGTGACTACCAGCGGTAGTGAGCGAACGCCTTGTTCGCTTGTGCCATGCGATAAATGTCGTCCTTGCGCTTGTAAGCGCCGCCCTGCTGCGAGAGCGCGTCGGTCAGCTCGTTGGCGAGCCGCTGCGCCATCGTCTTCTCGCGGCGCTGGCGCGCGAACTCGACGAGCCAGCGAACGGCGAGCGTGCGGGCGCGTCGCGACGCGACCTCGACGGGCACCTGGTAGGTGGCGCCACCGACGCGGCGAGATTTGACCTCGAGCGTCGGCGTAAGCGTTTTGATCGAAGCCTCGAGCGTCTCGATCGGGTCTTTGTCGGAGCGCTCGCCGATCAGCGCGAGGGCGTCGTAGACGATCCGCTCGGCCGTCGACTTCTTGCCGTCGAGCATCACCTTGTTGATGACCTGCTGGACGAGCTTCGAGCGGTGGACGGGGTCCGGCTCGACGGGCCGGATCTGGGCTGCTGCGCGGCGCGGCATCTATTTCTTCTTCACGCCGTACTGCGAGCGGGACTTCTTGCGGTCGCTGACGCCGGCGGCGTCGAGCGTGCCACGCACGACCTTGTAGCGAACGCCCGGCAGATCCTTGACGCGGCCGCCGCGGACGAGCACGACGGAGTGCTCCTGCAGGTTGTGGCCCTCGCCGGGGATGTAGGCCGTGACCTCGATCGAGCCGGAGATACGCACACGCGCGACCTTGCGCAGCGCGGAGTTAGGCTTCTTCGGGGTCGTCGTGTAGACGCGCGTGCAGACTCCGCGACGCTGCGGGGCAGCGGTTTTCTTTTTGCGGCCGGAGCCTGACTTCAGGCCAGGCGTCGCGAGTTTCTTCTTCGGAGCGACGCGCCCCTTGCGCACGAGTTGCGATGTGGTCGGCATACGGGCGGGGATGCTAGCAGCGCTACGCGCTCGCGGCAGCGCCGGCTGCGCGCACGGGTGCCGGCATCATCGCCGCGGCGACGATCACGGCGACGAACGCGATCGCCTGGAGCGTGATGCCGAGCGGGCTTCCCGCCATCGGGTCGCCGAAGACGAGGATGCCGCCGGTGATCCCGGCGATGTTCGCGGCGGTGCCGGTGACGGCGATCACCGGGACGGCGTCTCCGTCCTGCAGCCCGCGCGCGGATGCGTAGAAGGCGACGATCGAGGCGAGCACCGCGACGAGCAGCCAAGGGCTGAGCAGCAGGCCGACGAAGCCGTGCGCGCCGGTGATGCCGGTGAGCGCCTTGATCGCCGTGTCGGAGACGCCGAAGAGGATGCCTGCGGCGGCGCCGAGCATCACGCCGTGGTGCTCGACCGGGCCGCCGATGCGCGGGCCCATGATCAACAGCCCGCCGAGCCCGAAGAGACCGGCCTCGAAGGCGATCATCGCGGCTACGGAGAACTGCGAGTGCGCGCCGTGCATCGCGGGCGCCGTGACGCCGAGCACACCGAGACCGGCGGCCATCAGCAAGAGGCCGATCCACTGCCGCCGTCCGACCTCGAAGCCGAACAGCTTGTCGGCCATCACGGCGATGAACACGACGCCGGCGGCCAGCGCGACCTGGATGACCGACATCGGCGCCATCGCGAGCGCGGCGACGTGCAGCCCCCAGCTCGCGGTCGCGGTGATCATCCCGATCGTGAACCACTTCGAGGAGTACAGCGAGCGAGCCGCCTTCAGCGGGTGGCGAACGTCGATCTTCGGCACCGAGTTGGCGCCGCGGTGCTTGTAGAAGAAGCCCAAGTTCGCGACGAACGCGCAGGCGAGGGCGAGGAGAATTCCGAGGTCTAGGGTCAAGAGGGGAGGGTGAGGGGTCGGGGGCGCTTGCGTGGGGATCGACGGGTTCTGCCTACTGCTTTACTGCCAGCGCCCGACCTTCGGCGTATCGGCAGTCGCAGGAGAGTACCCCCCTGAACCTCTGTAGAAACTAAAGGACGACTTAAAGAAATGTCGAGGTCCTCAAGCACGAATTCGCACAAGCCACTCCTGCTCGTGGACATCGACGGCGTGATCTCGCTGTTCGGCGGTGAGCAGCTGGCGAGCAAGGACGGATCGTTCCACTCGATCGAGGGCATGTTCCACTTCCTTTCGTCCACGGCCGCCGCTCACCTGCTCGCTTTGGAGGCTCAGTTCGAGCTCGTCTGGTGCAGCGGCTGGGAAGAGAAGGCCAACGAACACCTTCCCCACCTGCTCGGCCTGCCGCCCGGGCTGCCGCACCTGAGCTTCGAGCGCGCCGTCGGGCGCTCGAACGCGCACTGGAAGCTCGCCGCGATCGACGCATTCGCGGGCGAGCGCCCGCTCGCGTGGGTCGACGACGCGCTCAACGCCGCATGCCACGAATGGGCCAGCGCGCGCCCGGCGCCGACGCTGCTCGTCGAGACGGAGCCCGAGCACGGCCTGACCGAGCGCGAGGCCGAGCTGCTGCGCGGATGGGCAGAGGATCTGCCGGCACTCAGCCACCTGCCAAACGCAGGCTGACGCCGGCGAGCTGAGCAATGGACGGGGGAGGCGCCGGGCGCCTCCCCCGTCCTGCTCTCAACTACTCTCCGCTCGGCTCCTCGGCCGGAACCTCGAGCTCGGCGAGCTCCTCGACGAAGCCCGGGTCCGAGTCGCCGGCGCCGATCTTCTCGAGCGACGCGAGGTCGGCGTCGAACTCCTGCCCGTAGCCGCCGCTGAGGCCGTCGCCGCCGGCGAGGCCGAGCTCGGCGGCGATCCCATCCTGGTCGAGCAGGCCGACGTCGTCGATCGCGCGCGGCAGCGGTTCCGACGGTTCGATCTCGATCCGCCGGTAGCGCTTCAAGCCGGTCGCGGCCGGGATCAGCTTGCCGATGATCACGTTCTCCTTCAGGCCGTTGAGGCGATCCGTCTTGCCCTCGAGCGCCGCGTCGGTCAGCACCTTCGTGGTCTCCTGGAAGGAGGCCGCCGAGAGGAACGAGTCGGTGTTCAGCGAGGCCTTCGTGATCCCGAGGATGATGTCCTCGAACTGCGCCGCCTCGTCGCCCTTCGCGACGATCGCGTCGTTGACCTTCGCGAATTCGAAGCGGTCGACGAACTGCCCCGGGAGGTAGTCCGTGTCGCCCTTCTGGTCGACGCGCACCTTCTTCAGCATCTGACGGACGATCAGCTCGATGTGCTTGTCGTCGATGTCGACGCCTTGGGACTTGTAGACCTCCTGGACCTCCTTGACCAAGTAGACCTCGGTGTCGGTGCGCCCACGGATCGCGAGCAGCTCGTGCGGGTAGACGGACCCCTCGTTGAGCTGCTTGCCGGCTGAGATCTTCTCGCCGGCGCTGACGAACAGCCGCGTGCGCCGCGGGAACGAGTGACGGTGCTCCTCGCCGGCCTCGTCGGTGATCACGACGGTCAGCGCCTTGTCGGTCTCCTCGATCGTCACGGTGCCGTCCTGCTCGGCGATCTGCGCGAGCCCCTTTGGCTTGCGCGCCTCGAACAGCTCGACGACACGCGGCAGGCCGTGCGTGATGTCCGCGCCGGCGACACCGCCGGTGTGGAACGTGCGCATCGTCAGCTGCGTGCCGGGCTCGCCGATCGACTGTGCCGCGACGATCCCGACGGCGTCGCCGATCTGCGCGAGCGCACCGGTCGCCATCGCCCGGCCGTAGCAGGCCTGGCAAACGCCGCTCTGCGCCTCGCACTTGAGCACGGAGCGCACCGGCACCGCGACTGCGTTGCCCTTCTCGTGGTCGTCGGCGAACGCCTCGACCATGTCGGCGAGCTGCGCGCGCCCGATCTCGGTGCCCTTCTCGGCGAGCATGCGGTTGCGCTTCGTCGTGATGTCGAGCGCCGCGACACGGCCGACGAGACCTTCGTTCGGCTCGTCGCCGTCCTTGAACACGGGCATCTCGATGTAGTCCTCGGTGCCGCAGTCGGGCTCGCGGATGATCACGTCCTGCGCGACGTCGACGAGACGCCGGGTCAAGTACCCGGAGTCGGCCGTACGCAGCGCCGTGTCGGCGAGACCCTTTCGCGCACCGTGCGTCGAGATGAAGTACTCGAGCACCGACAGGCCCTCCATGAAGTTGGCCTTGATCGGGCGCTCGATGATTTCACCCTTCGGGTTGGCCATCAGGCCACGCATGCCCGCGAGCTGGCGGATCTGCTTGAAGGAGCCACGCGCACCCGAGTTGGCCATCATGAAGATCGGGTTCAGCGTCTCGAGGTTCGCGACCATCGCGTCGGCGACCTCGTCGGTCGCCGCGTTCCACTTCTCGACGACCGCCTCGTGACGCTCCTCCTGGGTGATCAGGCCCATGTCGTACTGGTCGGAGATCTCACCGACGAGCTTGTCGTAGCCGTCGATGATCGACTGCTTCTCCGGCGGCACGACGACGTCGTTCTTGGAGATCGTGATGCCGGCCTGCGTCGCGTACTTGAACCCGAGGTCCTTGAACGCGTCGAGCACGAGCGAGATCGTCGTCGCGCCATACGTCTGCACGAGCATGTCGATCAGCCGCGTCGTGTCGCGCTTCTTCATCGATTGGTTGACGAAGGTGTATTTCGAGGCGTCGAAGCTGTCCCCGAGGGCCTCGGCCAGCGCCCGCTCGATCCGGTCGTTGTAGATGATCCGCCCGATCGTCGTCAGCACGTGACCGCCCTCGCGCCCATAAGGACGGAACTCGGCCAGGTCGTGCAGCTTGACGACGCGCCCCTCGTAGGAGAGCTCCGCCTCCTGCGCGGTGCGGAACACGTGCGGGCGCGGCTCGTGCGTCGCACGGTCGATCTTCGACAGCTCGTCTGCTTCCGGACCGTAGGTCAGGTAGTAGGCCCCGAGGATCATGTCCTGCGTCGGCGTCGCCAGCGGCGCGCCGTGAGCCGGCGAGAGGATGTTGTTCGCCGAGAGCATCAGGATCCGCGCCTCGGCCTGTGCCTCCGCCGAAAGCGGAAGGTGCACGGCCATCTGGTCGCCGTCGAAGTCGGCGTTGAAGGCGTGGCAGACCAACGGGTGGACTTGGATCGCCTTGCCCTCGACCAGCAGCGGCTCGAAGGCCTGGATGCCGAGACGGTGCAGCGTCGGCGCGCGGTTCAGCAGCACCGGGTGCTCGTGGATGACCTCCTCGAGCACGTCCCAGACCTCGCCGATCATCGAGTCGACCATCTTCTTCGCGGCCTTGATGTTCTGCGCGGACTTGCGCTCGACGAGGCGCGCCATGATGAACGGCTTGAACAGCTCGAGCGCCATGATCTTCGGCAGGCCGCACTGGTGCAGTTTCAGGTACGGACCGGAGACGATCACCGAGCGCCCGGAGTAGTCGACGCGCTTGCCGAGCAGGTTCTGGCGGAAGCGTCCCTGCTTGCCCTTGAGCATGTCCGAGAGGCTCTTCAGCGGACGGTTGCCCGGTCCCGTGACCGGACGCCCGCGACGGCCGTTGTCGAACAGCGCGTCGACGGCCTCCTGCAGCATGCGCTTCTCGTTGTTGACGATGATCTCGGGCGCGCCGAGGTCGAGCAGCCGCTTGAGCCGGTTGTTGCGGTTGATCACGCGGCGGTACAGGTCGTTGAGGTCGGACGTCGCGAAGCGCCCACCGTCGAGCTGCACCATCGGGCGCAGCTCCGGCGGGATGACGGGCACGGCGTCGAGCACCATCATCTCGGGCTTGTTGCCGGACTGGATGAAGGCCGAGACGACCTTCAGGCGCTTGACCGCGCGAGCCTGCTTCTGGCCTTTGCCGGTCTTGACCTGGTCCTCGAGTTCGACCCTTTCGGCCTCGAGGTCGACCTGCTGGAGCAGGTCGCGGATCGCTTCGGCGCCCATGCCGCCGCGGAAGTATTCGCCGAAGCCGTAGGAGGAGCCGAAGCGCTCCTTCAGCTCGCGGAACGTCGCCTCGTCGTGCTCGATCTGCTTGGACTCCATCGTCTTGAACAGCTCCCAGACGTTGCGCATGCGCTCGGCGGCGTCCTCGATGTACGCCTCCGTGTCGGAGATGTCGGCCTCGAAGGCCTTCGTCAGCTCCTTCGTCAGCTTCTCGCGCTCCTCGTCGGAGATTTTCGAGAGGTTGATGTCGAGCGAGTCGGCCCACAGGTGGTCTTCGTCGTTGAAGTGAGTCTGTTTGCCGTTCTGGAGGTATTTCTCACGGCGCTTGAGCGACTCCTGCAGCTCGAGCACGCGCTCCTCGCGCTCGGCCGTGTAGGCGTCGAGCACCTTGTTGACCTCCTTCTCGAGCATGTCGAGGTCCTTCGTGCGCGCCTCGTCGTCGACCCACGTGACGATCGACGCGGCGAAGTAGAGGACCTTCTCGAGTTCCTTCGGCGCCATGTCGAGCAGGTAGCCGATCCGGCTCGGTACGCCCTTGAAGAACCAGATGTGGCTGACGGGCGCGGCGAGGTCGACGTGGCCCATGCGCTCACGGCGGACCTTCGAGCGCGTGACCTCGACGCCACAGCGCTCGCAGACGATGCCCTTGTAGCGGACGCGCTTGTACTTGCCGCAGTAGCACTCCCAGTCCTTCGTCGGACCGAAGATGCGCTCGCAGAAGAGCCCATCCTTCTCGGGCTTCAGCGTGCGGTAGTTGATCGTCTCGGGCTTGGTCACCTCGCCGGAGCTCCAGCTGCGGATCTGCTTGGAGGAGGCGAGGCTGATCTCGATGGCGTCGAAGTTGTTGATGTCGATCATGTGGCTCTAGCTTTCGCTCGCGGGTGAATCGGGTTGTGCTGCGGTGCTGCTGCGGGGCTGCTGAGAACCGCCTTCCGGAGCCGTGGCCCCGTGCGCCTTGCGGCGCCGGCGCCACCGACTACGTCTCTGCCACCTCGGGTGCGTCCTCGCCGAGCTCCTCGAGCCCCTCGAGGTCGACGGCCGCGTCCTCGTCGCCGTCGGCGACGACATCGGCGACGGCCTCGGGGTCGGACCCATTGGAACCGTTCGCGGACGGCTCGGCGTCGGTGGCGTCCTCGCCCTCGACTGCCTCGTCGGCCGCGTCGCCGCTCAGCGCGCGAACGCCGGAGAGGTCGATGCCGAGCTCCTCGGCTGCCCGCAGGAGGTCGTCGTCTTCGTCGCGGATCTCCGCGCGCTGACCCTCCTCGGAGACGACGTTGACGTCGAGCGCCAGCGACTGCATCTCCTTGAGCAGCACCTTGAAGGACTCCGGGATCGACGGCTCGGCGATGTTCTCGCCCTTGACGATCGCCTCGTAGGCCTTCACGCGCCCGACGGTGTCGTCGGACTTGATCGTGAGCATCTCCTGCAGCGTGTAGGCGGCGCCGTATGCCTCGAGCGCCCAGACCTCCATCTCGCCGAAGCGCTGGCCGCCGAACTGCGCCTTGCCGCCCAGCGGCTGCTGGGTGACGAGCGAGTACGGACCGGTCGAACGCGCGTGGATCTTGTCGTCGACGAGGTGCAGCAGCTTGAGGATGTACATGTAGCCGACCGTCACCTGCTCGTCGAACGGCTCGCCCGTACGGCCGTTGAACAGCGTCATCTTGCCCGACGCCTGCTCGCCGTCGCGACGCGACTTGTCGATGTCCATACGGATGCGGCCGGTGTGCGCGTCTTGCCACTTGACGAGCGCCGCGTCGACGTCTTCGACGGTCGCGCCGTCGAACACCGGCGTGGCGACGTAGACCTTGCCGCTGCCGCCGTTCTCGTGCGCTTCCTTGTAGGCGTCGGTGCCGTCGTCGTACCAGCCCTGCGCCGCGGCCCAGCCGAGGTGCGTCTCGAGGATCTGCCCGACGTTCATGCGCGAAGGCACGCCGAGCGGGTTGAGGATCACGTCGACGGGCGTGCCGTCCTCGAGGAACGGCATGTCCTGCTGGTCGACGATCTTCGAGATGACACCCTTGTTGCCGTGACGGCCCGCGAGCTTGTCGCCCTCGGAGATCTTGCGCTTCTTCGCGACGAACACGCGGACGAGGTCGTTGACACCCGGCGGCAGGTCGTCGCCGGCGTCGCGGCTGAACGTCTTGACGTCGATCACGACGCCGCCCTCGCCGTGCGGCACCTTCAGCGAGGTGTCGCGCACCTCGCGCGCCTTCTCCTTGAAGATCGCGCGGATCAGCTTCTCCTCGGCCGTCAGCTCGGTCTCGCCCTTCGGCGTGACCTTGCCGACGAGCAGGTCGCCGGAGATGACCTCGGCGCCGACGCGGACGATGCCGCGGTCGTCGAGGTTGCGCAGCGACTCCTCCGAGCGGTTCGGGATGTCGCGCGTGATCTCCTCCTCGCCGAGCTTCGTCGTGCGTGCGTCGATCTCGTACTCCTCGATGTGGATCGAGGTGAGCTCGTCGTCCTGCACGAGGCGCTTGGAGAGGATGATCGCGTCCTCGAAGTTGTAGCCCTCCCAGGACATGAAGGCGACCATCAGGTTCTTGCCGAGCGCCATTTCGCCCTTGTCGGTCGAGGAGCCGTCGGCGAGCACATCGCCTGCCTTGACTTTCTGACCGCTGGCCACGCGCGGCTTGTGGTGGATCAGCGTGCCCTGGTTCGAGCGCATGAACTTCTGCAGCTCGTACTCCTGCTTGCCGTCGGAGCCCTGCACGACGACCTGGTCGGCGTCGACGTACTCGACGGTGCCGGCGGTCTTCGACAGCAGCACGTCGCCGGTGTCGAGCGCCGCGCGGCGCTCCATCCCGGTGCCGACGAGCGGCGCGTCGGTCTTCAGCAGCGGCACGGCTTGGCGCTGCATGTTCGAGCCCATCAGCGCGCGGTTGGCGTCGTCGTGCTCGAGGAACGGGATCATCGCCGTCGCGACGGACCAGATCTGCTCGGGAGAGACGTCGACGAGGTCGACGTCCTTCGGGCCGACCGTCACGTACTGACCGGCCTGCGTGCGGCAGAGGATCTCGGTGCCCTTGAGCTTGCCCGTCTTCGGGTCCACCGGCGTGTTCGCCTGCGCGATCACAAGCTCCTCTTCCTGCGTGGCGTCGAGGCGGACGACTTTCTCGGTGACGATGCCGTCCTCGACGACGCGGTAGGGCGTCGTGACGAAGCCGTACTCGGAGACCTCGGCGAACGAGGAGAGCGAGCCGATCAGGCCGATGTTCGGACCCTCAGGCGTCTCGATCGGGCACATGCGCCCGTAGTGCGTCGGGTGAACGTCGCGGACCTCGATCGGCGCACGCTCGCGCGTCAGCCCGCCGGCGCCCAGCGCCGAGAGACGGCGGCGGTGCGTCAGGCCGGCCAGCGAGTTCGTCTGGTCCATGAACTGCGACAGCTGCGAGGAGCCGAAGAACTCCTTCAGCGCGGCGACGACCGGGCGGATGTTGATGATCGTCTGGGGCGTGATCGTGTCGGCGTCCTCGGTCGTCAGGCGCTCGCGCACGACGCGCTCCATCCGGTAGAGGCCGATGCGGAAGGCCTCCTGGATCAGCTCGCCGACGGTGCGCAGGCGGCGGTTGCCGAAGTGCTCGTACTCGTCGAGGTGCTCGGCGACGGGCTCGCGCGGCATGCTCATCGCCTCCGCGGCGTAGTCCTTGATCTCGACCTCGCCGTCCTCGGGGATGCCGAGTCGCTTCGGCAGCGAGACGAGCTCGCGCACGAGCGCGAGGATGTCGTCCTGGGTCAGCGTGCGCGTCTCGATGTCGACGTCGAGGCCGAGGCGCGAGTTGAGCTTGTAGCGGCCGACGCGCGTTAGGTCGTAGCGCTTCGGGTCGAAGAACAGCTGGTTGAGCAGCGCCTTTGCGTTGTCGACGCTCGGCGGCTCGCCGGGCCTCTGCTTCTTGAACAGCTCGATCAGCGCGCCCTCTTCGGTGCGCGTGATCTCCGTGTCGGCGTCGATCGTGTTGCGGATGTAGAGCGAGTTGTCGAACAGCCGCAGGATCTCCTCGTCGGTCGCGTAGCCCATCGCGCGCAGCAGCACGGTGACGGGAAGCTTGCGCTTGCGGTCGATCCGGACGAAGACCTTGCCCTTCTTGTCGATCTCGAGCTCGAGCCACGAGCCACGCGCGGGCATCAGGTTGGCGATGAAGACCTGCTTCTCGCGATCCTTCGGCTCCATCAGGTAGGCGCCGGGCGAGCGGACGAGCTGCGTCACGACGACGCGCTCGGTTCCGTTGATCACGAACGTGCCGCGCTCGGTCATCCACGGGAAGTCGCCCATGAAGACGGACTGCTCGCGGATCTCACCGGTCTCGCGGTTGATGAACGCGACCGTGACGGTCAGCGGGCGCGCATAGGTCAGATCCTTCTCACGGCACTGCTCAAGTGATGCGACCGGTTCGTCGAAGACGAACTCACCGAACTGAACAGCGAGGTTCCCGGTGTAGTCCTCGATTGGCGAGATGTCGTCGATCGTCTCGCGCAGCCCGCCCTTCTCCGGGTCGGTGAGCCACGTGAACGAGCGGCGCTGGATGTCGATCAGGTTCGGTACGTCAACGGTCTTGTTGAGGCGCGCGAAAGTGCGGCGCGTCCGGAGAGCATCTGCAGCGGCCAAGAAACGACTCCTTCGGAAGGCGAGAAACGGGCAGAGGAGCGCGGCGAAGCGCGACTCGTAAAGATAGCACAGGCCATCGGCGCCCTTAAGTGGGCTGCCGACGCTCACGGACCCCGCCCCTGACAATCCGCGTATGTGGCGCGGTGCCGTGCTTCCGGGCGGCTGCGGCTATTGGCCAGCGAGCTGGACTTTACCGGAAAAACGCCACTTTTGTTAAACGTGGATAAAGACGCGGGCTCGGGTTGGACGCGCGGCGCTCGGCTCGAGGCGCGATGGCTCGAGCCAAATTGACGGCATCCTGCCTTTTAGGCCGAGCCGGGCTCCGCTTCGTGATTGAGACTTGAAGACGCTCCGCCCGCCACGGCAGTTACCGGGCCGGCCATCCGGGCCGGCTGTGCTCGTGCCAAGGAGATCTGTCGCGCAACAGGAAAGGGCCCCGCAAATGCCGGGCCCTTTCTAGCTCAGTTCTCACCCTGCGCCTGGGAATGCACCTACCTCAGCCGCAAGGGCGGAGTCGATCCCTCGGCCGGCCGACGGCGAAGCCCCGGCCGGCCGAGGGATCGACGTAGCCCTACTTGAACTCGACGCTCGCGCCGGCCTCCTCGAGTTCCTGTTTGAGCTTGTCGGCCTCCTCCTTGTCGATGCCCTCCTTGACGGGCTTCGGGGCCTCGTCGACGAGCGCCTTGGCCTCTTTGAGGCCGAGCCCGGTCGCTGCGCGCACGACCTTGATCACCTGGATCTTCTTGTCGCCTGCGCCGGTCAGCATCACGTCGACGGTGCTGCTTTCTTCCTCAGCGCCCGCGTCGCCGCCACCGCCGCCGGCAGCTGCCGCGACAGGTGCCGCGACGGCGGCCGCGGACACGCCGAACTCCTCCTCGAGCGCCTTGATCCGCTCGGCGAGCTCGAGCACCGAGATGCCCTTGAGCTCCTCGATCCAATCCTGAGTGCTAGTTGCCATCTTCGTCAGTCCTCCTTGGTGGGATTCGCATCGGCGGGGTCCTGCTCGGCCTCAGCCGATGCGTCCGCCTGCTTGTCGTCGTCTTGCGCCGGCTCACTCGCCGGCTCAGCTTTGTCCTCGTCGCTCGCCTCCGCAGCGGGCGCCTCTGCTGCCTCGGCAGCGGGCTGCCCCGCCTCGGCCGCCGGCTCCGCGGCAGCCGGTGCAGCGTCCTTGCCGCCGGAAGCGTCCTCGGTCGCGCCCGCGTCCTCGCCTGAGGACTCCTCGGCCTCGGCCGCGGGAGCGTCCTCGGTCGGCGCCTCCTCGGAAGCCGGCGCCTCGGTCGCAGCCGCAGGCGCAGGCGCCTCGCCGGCGGGGAGCTCGCCGGACTCCTTCTTCTGCTGGACCTGGCCGAGCGCCGAAGCGAGACCGCCGACGAGCGCGGCGAGCGAGCGCACGAGGCCGCCGACGGGCGAGGCGACGACGCCGACGAGCTGGCCGTAGAGCACTTCGCGTGAAGGCAGTCGCGACAGCGAGCGCAGTTGCTCGACGTCGAGCGTCGACCCGTCCATCACGCCGCCCTTGAACGGCAGCAGCTGCGTGGCTTTGGCGTAGTCGGCGATCGCCTTGGCGGCGGTCGCGGCGTCGCCGCGCACGAACGTCAGCGCGGTCGGGCCGGCGAGATAGTCCTTCAGCGTCTCCGCACCGGCCTGATCTGCGGCCCGTTCGGTGAGCGAGTTCTTGACGACCTTGAACGTCGCGTCGGCATCGCGCAGCTTCGCGCGCAGCTCGGCGACCTGCGGCACGGAGATGCCGCGGTAGTCGACCGCGAAGATCGCGTTCGACTCGTCGATTTGAGTGGCGATCTCCTCGATCGCCACAGCCTTCTGATCTCGGTTCATTTATTCCGTCGCTCTCGAAGTGTTGCGGTGTGCCCGTGTGCAGGCAGACGAGAGAGCGCGGCGCGAACCGGCACTGCTCGCTCCAACCTGCCTCGGTCTTCTCCGCGATCGAAGCTCGATCGGCGGCGCCGAGGGTCTCGGGCGGTGCGTTTGACTGGAGGAAGTGTAGCCGTTAGGCGACGGCCGCGGCCGTCTCGCCGACGATTTCGCGCGTGCGGCTCGGGTCGATCTTCACGCCGGGGCCCATCGTCGAGGTCATCGTGATTGAGCGCAGGTAGCGGCCTTTCGCGGCGGCCGGCTTCGCGCGCACGAGCTCTTCGACGACGGCTGCGTAGTTCTCGAGCAGCGCGTCCTCGCCGAAGCTCGCCTTGCCGATCACGAGGTGCACGATCGCGGTGCGGTCGGTGCGGTACTCGATCTTGCCGGCCTTCGACTCCTCGACTGCCTTGGCGACGTCCATCGTCACGGTGCCGACCTTCGGGTTCGGCATCTTCCCGGACGGCCCGAGCACGCGGCCGAGGCGCCCGACGACAGACATCATGTCGGGCGTCGCGATCGCGACGTCGAAGTCGTCGAAGCCATCCTCGATGCGCTTGGCAAGATCGTCGCCACCGACGACGTCGGCGCCCGCCGCTTCGGCCTCGGCGACCTTCGGACCCTGAGCGAAGACGACGATCTTGACGTCTTTGCCGACGCCGTTGGGCAGCGCGATCGTGCCGCGCAGCTGCTCGTCGGCGTGGCGCACGTTGAGCCCTGTGCGGACGTGGATCTCGATCGACTCGTCGAACTTCGCGCTCGACAGGCTGCGCACGAGCGAGACGGCCTCGGCCGGCTCGTACTCGCGCTCGCGATCGACCTTGCCCAGCCCCTCGGCGAAGCGCTTGCTGTGCGCGCTCATGCTGTCACGTCCACGCCCATCGAGCGGGCAGTGCCGGCGATGATCTTCGCCGCCTGGTCGACGTCGTGCGCGTTGAGGTCCTGAAGCTTGCGCTCGGCGATCTCACGGAGTTGACCCTGGCTGATCGTGCCGACCTTGACGCGATTCGGCTCGCCCGAGCCCTTGTTGATTTTGATCGCCTGGCGGATCAGCACGGCGGCGGGCGGCGTCTTTGTGATGAACGTGAACGAGCGGTCCTCGTACACCGTGATGACGACCGGGATGACTGTTCCCGTTTCGCTCTGGGTCTGGGCGTTGAACGCCTTGCAGAACTCCATGATGTTGATCCCGTGCTGCCCCAGCGCAGGACCGACCGGCGGCGCAGGGCTGGCCTGCCCGGCGTTCGCCTGCAGCTTGATCGTCGTAAGTACCTTCTTGGCCATCGTCTGTCCTAAATCTTTTTGACTTGGTCGAAGCTGACTTCCACAGGCGTCTCGCGCCCGAAGATTGATACCAGCACCTTGAGCTTCGCAGCATCGTCGTTGATCTCGGAGATCTCGCCGGAGAAGTCCGAGAGCGGCCCGGAGACGACCTTGACGGACTCGCCGATCGTGAACTGGGCGCGCGTGCGCGTCGCCGTCGCGACCTCCTTGTGCAGCAGCCGGTCGACCTCGATCTGCGTCAGCGGCACGGGCTCCTGCGAGGCGCCGACGAAGCCTGTCACGCCCGGCGTTCCCTTGACGACCCCCCACGAGTCCTCGTTGAGCTCCATGTTGACGAGCACGTAGCCGGGCATCGTGCGCTTCTCGACGGTGACCTTCTGGTTGTCCTTCATCTCCGAGACGGACTCCGTCGGCACGACGACGTTGCGCACTGCGCGCTGCTGCCCGAGCGAGATGACGCGGTGCTCGAGGTTGTGCTTGACCTTGTTCTCGTGGCCAGAGTATGTGTTCACGACGTACCAGCGAAACATTCAGATTCAGAAGCTCCTGAGAGGTGTTGCGGAAAGAAAGTGGGCGGTTTGTGACGGGTCTGACGTTCGAGGACCAAGCGGATCAAGGACGCAGTGAGCGTGGCGCGCTCCGCGCGCGAGCGATCGAGGACGTAGAGCCGCGCCGGTCATCGGACGTCAGAGGATGAATTCGACGATTTCCTTTGCCACGTAGTCGGCGAGACCGAGATAGGCGCCGGCGATTGCGACGAAGCCGAGTACGACGGCGGTCGCCTGCGTGACCTGACGACGGTCGGGCCACTGGACGCGCTGGAGCTCCGCCCAGCTGGCACGGAAGAACGCGAGCACGCGGTTGCCGCCGGAGCCGCGAATCGGCGCGCCGGAGGCCTGCTCCGCGGTGACGCCGCCACCGGGTCCGCCGCCGCCCGGAGCACGGCGCGCGACGCTGTCGCCGGGTTCCTCGAGTTCGTCCGCGCTGAGGTCGCCCTCGACGAGAGCCTCGGCCTCGACTTCGTGCTCGTCGAGCTGCAGCGAGTCGTCCTCGACGTCGGGCACGCTCGCGGGATCGGCGACCTCGCCGTCGACGAGCGGACCCGGCTCGGCGGGAACCCCGCCGGCGCCTGCGACGATCGCGGCGTCGAACTCGTCGGCGTCGGCCGAGGCGTGGTCGAGCGCCCCGGGCACGTCCGCGCGCGCAGGTGTGCTCGCGGGCGTCGAGCTGCGGGCGTTTTGCGCGCGACGGTCGCGACGCTGCTTTGCACGTTTGCGGTCACGAGCCACGGCTGCGCTCCCGCGCTAGCGAGTCTCCCGATGGCTGGTGTGCTTGCGACACCAACGGCAGTACTTGCGCAGCCCGATGCGATCGGGGTTGTTGCGCTTGCTCTTATTCGTCTGGTAGTTACGGTGCTTGCACTCCTCGCAGGCGAGGGTGATAGCGATCCGAACGTCTCCGCGGGCCATGTTCTATCCCTGCGTAAAAGGTTTGCATTCCGGGTCTGGACGAAGAAAAACCCCGCCCAGACGCGAGGTAACGGGCAGTTTAGCGCGCTTGCGCCAAGCCGTCGCTACGGTGACGCGATGCCCCGCGGCGAACCGCCGTCGTCGGCCCGCGCCGGCTGCTGTTCGTGCCGCTCGACGATGCCCGCTCGCAGCGACAGGCGCGGGGCGCTCGCCAACTGCCGCTGCGTCGTGTCGCCGCCGGGCCCGCTCGCGCTCGGTCACGCCGCACGCGAGATCGTCGGACCCGGCATCCGCACGCACGCGGCTCGTCGGCTCCGGTGTTTCTGTTGGGCTCGCTCGAGCGAACTGCGCAGCGGCTACCGCAGCCCGATGCGCTTACTCGTACAAAGTCAGCGTGCCGAGGATGACGTAGAGCGCGACGAGCGCCCAACCCTCGAACTCGGCCGCCTCGCCGTCGCCGGTGACCTGCGCAAGCGCGAGCGTCGTCAACAGCAGCGCGCCGATGTAGACGGGCGCGAGCGAGAACGTCAGCGCCGTGCTCAGCGCGAAGGAGATCAGCACGAGCAGCGGGAAGAGGAAGGCCGCGATCTGCGCGACAGAGTTCTTCACGACCGAGATCGCGAGGTCGGAGCGGCCCTTCCAAGCGAGCACGAGCCCGGCGACGTTCTCGACGGCGTTGCCCGCGATCGCGACGATCACGAGACCGGCGAAGGCCTGAGAGACATGCAGCTGCACAATCGCCGGCTTCAGGCCGTTGACGAACCAGTCCGACACGAACGCCGACGCGGCGCCCGCGCCGAGCAGCATCGCAAGCGTCACGCCGAGCGGCAGCCGCGAGCGGTGCTCGGCCTCGACGGCCTCGACGGTCTCGACGGTCTCGGCCTGCTCCGCCTCCCCGTCGCCCCTGGCCTGCGCCTCCTCAGGCTCGTCCGCGTGCTCCGCGCCGGGGGCCTTGTCGGAGCGCAGGTAGGGCACGACCCAGGCGAGGTAGACGACGAGCAGACAGACGGCGCCGACGGCCGAGATCGCCTTGACGTGGTGGCTCGCCGGATCGTGCGCGGCAAGCGAGAGCCCGAGCAGCACGATGATGAAGACCGTGACCTGAAGCAGCGTCGCCGTGTCGCGCGGGAGCTTCTTGTGGAAGCGCATGATCCCGTCCGGCGAGCGGCGCGCGCCGACGACGATCACGAGCCCGAGCACGAGCAGCGCGTTGGCCAGCACCGAGCCGACGATCGCCGTCTGCGCGACGACGAGCTCGCCCTTCTGCAGCGCGAAGATCACGACGAACAGCTCGGGCAGGTTGCCGAGCGTCGACTGCAGCACGCCCGTGACGCCAGGGCCAAAGCGCTCGCCGAGCTGCTCGGTCGCGAACGAGACGACCCAAGCCAAGCCCGCGAGCGCGACCGTCGCGATCGCGAAGCGCGGGATCGCATCCCACTTGCCGTAGTTGGCGACGCCGGCAAGCGCCGTGAGCAGCGCGATCGCCAGCAGCGCCGAGCGCTCCCGTGTGCTCAGCGCCGACATCGTCCGCTGCTGCCGGTCAGTGGCTGTCGAGCACGCGGTCGATCAGGCCGTAGTCCTGCGCCTGCTCGGCCGTGAAGAAGCGGTCGCGCTCCATGTCCGCGCGAACCTCCGCGGTCGGTTTGCCGGTCGCTTCGGCGTAGATCTCGTCGATCCGCTCGCGCACCTTGAGGATCTCGCGCGCATGGATCTCGATGTCGGTCGACTGGCCCTGGAAGCCGGCCGACGGCTGATGGATCAGGATCCGCGAGTTCGGTAGCGCCGCGCGCTTGCCCTTCGTGCCACCGGCGAGCAGCAGCGAGCCCATCGACATCGCCACGCCGACGACCATCGTCGCGATGTCGGGCTTGACGAAGTTCATCGTGTCGTAGATCGCAAGGCCCGAGTAGATGCTGCCGCCGGGCGAGTTGATGTAGATCGAGATGTCCTTGTCGGGGTCCTGGCTCTCGAGGTGCAGGAGCTGCGCGACGACGAGGTTCGCGACCTGGTCGTCGATCGGCGTCCCGAGGAAGATGATCCGCTCGTTGAGCAGGCGCGAGTAGATGTCGAACTCGCGCTCCCCGCGTGCGGTGCGCTCGATGACCATCGGAATCAGCGGCATGGACGCACCCTAGCGTCACGCCCGCGCGAACGCCGCTCGCCGCGCCGATCCCCTCGCGGCGGCGCTCGCGCCGACCTACCGCGCGGCCCCACGCCCGGCTGGCCGCATGTTCGAGGTTGGCCGCATGTCCGAGTTCGCGTGCGCGCGGTCGTGGGCAACTCGGAGGGCGACGATGCGCACCTACAACAAAAGGAGCCCTGACCACACGCGATGACCCCTCGTCCGATCCACACACGCCTCCCCCGCCACACCCGCGCGATCGCCGCACTCGCGTTGCTCTGCTCGCTAATCCTCGCCGCCTCGGCGGGCGCGATGACGAGCCATGCCGGCTGGCCGTCCGACGACCACCTCGTGATGGACAAGGGAGCGGCCGGCCAATCGAACACGCTGACGGGCGTTCCGGGCAAGCACAACTACCTGCTCGGCGGCTACGGCAACGACACGATCTACGGCGGCGACGCAGGCGACGTGATCTGGGGCGACTACCGCCCGAGCGGCTACCCGTCGTTCCAGTCGGTCGTGATCCACGCGGGCAACGGCAAGAACTTCATCTACGCGAACGACACGGTCAACACGGTCTACACGGGCACAGATCCCGAAACAGTCGTGCACGCGCATTCCGGCTCTGGCGTGATCCACTGCGAAAACCCGCAGATCATCGTCTTCACGAGCCACAAGGCGCTCCCGCACTACAAGCTGATCGGCTGCAAGCGGATCAGCTTCTACTCGGTCGGCTACTGACAGCAGCGCGCGGCCCGCGGTGCGCAGCGCGGGTCGCTCGACCCGGCCGCACGCCGCGCCGCGCGCCTCAGATGTTGACCTGGCTCATGATCGCCTCGGGGTAGCGCGTGCCGGCGGCGGCGGGTAGCGCCGCCGCGATCTGCTCGGCCTCCCCGTCGCTGAGGCGGACATCCGCCGCAGCGAGGTTCTCTTCGAGGTAGGCGACGCGCTTGGTGCCGGGGATCGGGACGATCTGCTCGCCGCGATGCAGCACCCACGCGAGCGCGAGCTGCCCTGGAGTGATCCCGCGCTCGGCGGCGAGCTCGCGCACGCGCGCGGCGAGCTTGAGGTTCTGCTTGAGGTTCTCGCCCTTGAAGCGCGGGCCGTGACGGCGGAAGTCACCCTCCTCGAGCTCCTCCTCGGAGCTGAAGCGACCCGAGAGGAAGCCACGGCCGAGCGGCGAGTAGGCGACGAGCGCGATGCCGAGCTCGTTCAGCGTCGGCAGGATCTCGGCCTCGACGTCGCGCGTCCACAGCGAGTACTCCGTCTGGACCGCCGCGATCGGGTGCACCGCGTGCGCTCGGCGGATCGTCTCCGCGCTTGCCTCCGACAGGCCGAGGTAGCGGACCTTGCCCGCCTGGACGAGCTCCGCCATCGCGCCGACGGTCTCCTCGATCGGGGTGCGCGGGTCGACGCGGTGCTGGTAGTAGAGATCGATGTGCTCGCAGCCGAGGCGCTTCAAGGAGGCGTCGCACGCTTCGGGCACGTACGCCGGGCTGCCGTCGATTACGCGGTCGAGCAGGTTTCCCTCTTCGACGAGCTTGATGCCGAACTTCGTCGCGAGGAAGACCTCGTCGCGCTTGGCCGCGATCGCGCTGCCGAGCAGCTCCTCGTTCGTGTAGGGCCCGTACATGTCGGCGGTGTCGAGGAAGTTGCAGCCGAGCTCGAGCGCTCGAGCGATCGTCGCGCGCGCCTCGCCCTCGTCGGCGGTGCCGTAGAACGCCGACATCCCCATGCAGCCGAGACCGAGCTCGGAGACCTCCGGGCCGTCGGATCCGAGAGTGCGGGTCTTCATGCGCGCTCCTTTCGATTGCCGGGTTATTCTGCGCAGGCGTGTTCCCGCTGAACCTACCCAATGTCCTGACGGTGCTCCGGATCATGCTCGTGCCGGTGCTCGTCGTCGCGCTGCTCGGCAACACCGACGGTGGCGACGTGCTCGCGGCGATCGTCTTCGCGCTCGCTTCGCTGACGGACTTCATCGACGGCTACCTCGCGCGCGCCCGCGGATCGGTAACTAACTTCGGCAAGCTGATGGACCCGCTCGCGGACAAGCTGCTGATCGTCGCGGCGCTCGTCGCGCTCGTCTCGCTGCACCGCCTCGCGGCGTGGGTCGCGATGGTGATCATCACGCGCGAGCTCGCCGTCACGGTGCTGCGCATGGGCGCGACGCAGGCCGGCGTCGTGATGGCGGCAAGCATGTTCGGCAAGGTCAAGACGTGCCTGCAGATCGCGGCGATCCTCGCCGTGATCGCCTTCCATGGAGAACCGCTGTGGGTCTCGGCACTGCTGTACGTGACGGTCGCCGTGACGGTGCTGTCGGGCCTCGACTACTTCTTCGGCCTGCGCCGCCGGATGGCGCAGGCGCAAGCGCGCGGCGCAGCTACCGACTGAGCCTCGAGGCTCCGTCAGGGCTCGCGAGCGACGAGCGCGAGTGACCTCGCTGGGACGATGCGCCCGGTGAGAGACATGCAGAACCCGTCAGTCGCCGGAGATCGCGCGGCCGGCGTCGAGCCACTGCTCGAGGCTCGTCTGCCGCGCGACCGGCACGCCTGAGTCGAGCTCCGCTCGCAGCTCTCCGATCGTGCCGTGGCGCTCGGCGACGACGTTGTGCTGATGGATCGTCTCGAGGTTCTCCTGGCGTGCCGAGACGAAGCTGCGGGCGTCGAGCTGAGGGAACGCCCGCACGACGCCGGCGATCATCTCGCGCACGCAGTCCTCGACGAAACGCGGGCGGCGGTGCGCCTTTTCGACGACCTCGACCTCGTCGGATCGCTTCATCAGCTCGTAGATCTCCGAGGACATGCTGCTCTCGGCGATCGCGAGCAGCGCCGAGGCGTCGATCTGCTCGACGCACTCCTCGATGCAGCCGATCTGCAGCGTCGCGAGACCGCGCTGGTTGTGCGTCGCGACCGGCACGCGGTCGAGGATCCGCTCGATCTCGGAATCTGAGAAGCCGTCCTCGGAGAGGCGCTCGCGAGCGCGTCCGGCGACGAGCTCCTGCGCACACGGACATGCGGTCATCCCCGTCGCGGAGACGCCGACGGTGCGGCGCGTGCCGTGTGCGAAGGCGACGGCGCGCCCGTAGAGCGTGTAGATCTCCTGCGTCTGGATGCCAGAGACAGGCGCCGGCTTGTGCTCGGGGTAGCGCGCGGCGATCGTCACCTCGGCGCGCTCGGCCTGCTGGCGCGTGCGCACGAGCTCGGCGATGTGCTGCGCGAGCGTCTCCGCGCGAAACGGCGACTCGCTCAGCACGACCTCGCCGATCGCCTCGTTGACGACCTCCTCGAAGCGCGACATGTGCGCGCCCTTCTGCTCGCCGCGCAGGTCGACGAAGCACTCCAAGCGTGCGAAGAACAGCTCGCCGCGGATGTGGATGACCTTCTCGACGCCCGTGACGCCGACGCGCGAGAGCCCGACTTGGACACGCGGTGCGCGCGACTGGACGTCCTCGCCGACGCCCGCAAATGCCGGCGGCGATGCGCTGGAACCGATCCCCTGCACGCCGCTGAGCGTAGCGCGAGAGCACCCGGCAACGGTGCGCTCCGCGAGACCGTTCGAGATAGCAACACGCACCCGCTGCAGATTCTGGTATCAATCCGCACTCGGCCAAACGGACGATCAAGCGGCGGGAGCCGGGATGATCTGGGGGTCCAGGTTGAGGGAGAAGTCAGAGGGTGCAGTGATCGCCACGGACACCGTGGTCGAGCTGGAGGAGCTGCAGGGGATTCTCGCGGCCGGTCGTGAGCGTGGGCTCGTGACCGCCGCGAGCCTGCAACGCGCAATCGACGAGGCTGAACTGAGCGCCGCGCAGACACGCGATCTGTTCAGCTATCTGGAGGAGCACGGCATCGAGGTCTCGGAGACCGACGACGCCGGGCCGGAGCTGCACGCCGGCGGGCAGGCGGCCGCAATCGCAAGCGACGCCGCAAGCGCGGAGGACGCGAGCTCCGACGGGGACGAGCTCGACGAGGAGGACGAAGTCGACGAGGAAGCAGGCGACGTGCGGGCGCGCCTGCGCGAGCTCAAGCAGGCCGAGGCCGACCTCAGCGTCGATCCGAGCCTCGACTCGCTGCGGCTGTACCTGCGCTCGATCGGGCGCGTGCCGCTGCTCACGGCCGAAGAGGAGGTCAGCCTCGCCAAGCGCATCGAGCGTGGCGACATCGCGGCCAAGCAGCACATGGTCGAGGCGAACCTACGGCTCGTCGTCTCGATCGCGAAGGGCTACGTCGGGCGCGGCCTGACGTTCCTCGACCTGATCCAGGAGGGCTCGCTCGGGCTGATCCGCGCAGTCGAGAAGTTCGACCACCGCCGCGGCTACAAGTTCTCGACGTACGCGACCTGGTGGATTCGTCAAGCGGTCAGCCGCGCGCTCGCCGACAAGGCACGCACGATTCGTATACCCGTCCACATGGTCGAGCGCCTGAACAAACTGATCAGCGCCGAGCGGATGCTGATCCAGCAGCTCGGACGCGAACCGACGACCGAGGAGATCGCCGGCGAGCTCGAATGCGAGGTCCGCGAGGTTCGCGACGTGATGCGCCTCGCCCAGCAGCCGATCTCGCTGGAGAAGCCGATGGGCGAGGAGGACGATTCGGCGCTCGCCGACTTCGTCGAGGACGTCACGGCTGAGTCGCCGTTCGAGATCGCCTCGGAGGCGCTGCGCCGCGAGAACATCACGCGAGTGCTCGCTCAGCTGCCGCGCCGCGAGCGCGAGGTGCTCGAGCTGCGCTACGGCATCATCGGCGGGCGCGCACGCACTCTCGAGGAGGTCGGGCGCGCGTTCAACATCACGCGCGAGCGCGTGCGCCAGATCGAGAACCGCACGCTCAAAAAGCTGCAGACGCTGCCCGAAGCGCAGCAGCTGCGCGAGGCTTCCTAAGCACTTCACCGCACTCGTCCGGTCTCACCGGCGAGCGGAATCGGCCGAGGCCGAGCATGCAACGCGCCTGCCAGGACGCGGTCGCGCATCACGTCGTGCCGAGACATACGCGAGCGCGACGGGCCACTAACATGTCGCGCGCCCCTGGCGGGGTTCCCGAGCGGTCAAAGGGGACGCGCTGTAAACGCGTTGGCTCTGCCTTCGGAGGTTCGAATCCTCCCCCCGCCACTTCGTCTGTACTCGCTTGCTCGACGGGTATTCGAGCTCGCGGGTTTAGCTCTCGACCGACCGGGCAGAGGGTTCATAGACAGCAGTACATCCAGGCTGGACACTGTCTCTGGGCGTGCCGACGAGTTTCTGTCCTTGTGGCCGTCCTCGGCGGCACGTCCCTTATAGGTAGGCTCCCGCCCAGGATGGCGGCTGAGGACGTTCAAGAGCAACCGCTGACGGCGGAAGTCGCGAGAGCGCTCGTCGGGCTGCACAAGGAGCAGTTCGGCCGTGGCCCGACGCGGGCACGTGCCCACTTCTTCGGCGCCGACATGCTCGTCTGCGCATTCGAGGACGTGCTCGTCCCGGCGGAGCTCAAGCTCGTCGAACGCGGGCAGGACGAGGCCGTGCAGACGGCGCGCGTGCTCTTTCAGATCGCTACGAAGGACGAGTTCATCGCGACGATCGAGGGGCTCGTCGCTCGCAAGGTCCGCGCGTTCACGAGCGCGATGGACCCGACCGCGAACATGCTCTTCGAGATCTTCGTGTTCGAGAGCGAGCCGGGCACCGGCGACGCGCTGGACTGAGGCGCGGCTCGGCGTCAGCTCTTGCGCAACTTGCGCACGAGCTGCTTCGCATCGGGCGTGCTCACGAGCACGCTCTCGAGCGGCGCCTGGTTGCGCACCGAGAACGCCAGTCCCGGCAGGCCGCGCTTGACGGCGAAGGCGCGGTCGAGGCGGATCGTGCGCGCGACGTAGTACGCGCCGGGCAAGCGCAGCCCGGCTTTGATCCCGCTGCCCATCGCCTCGCCGATCGGCTTCTCGACGAAACGCACGTCGCTCACGTCGGCGAGCGGGACGCGGATGTCTTTCATCAGGCCGAGGATCTTCTCCCAGCGCGCGAGCAGCACTTCGACGGAGTCGTCTGTTACGCGTACGCGCACGCGTGAGAGCCTAGCCGCCGGCGGCTACTCGGCCCCTCCGTCCCTCTCCCGTCACAGCCCGCCGGGCTAGGGCATACGCAAGCGCCGCCGATCGCGCTCACCGGGATAGAAGCGGCATTCGCGGGTAGGGAGGAGATGCGCGGCGTCCGGCCCGCCGATCCGTGGCCGGGCGCCGCGCTGACTCGGTGACAGGATCGGCTGACACGCCAGCGAAAGGGGTTGCGCAAATGGAGTCATCAGAGGCTGCCGCGAGGGTCCTCGTGGTCGCATACAGAACAGCTGCCACACAACCGCTGATCGATGCTGTGCGCGAGCGCGCGCAGCGTGGCAAGGCGACGTTTACGTTGCTCGTGCCGAACGCCGCGCCGGGGCTGCACAAGGTTGTCGATCCCGAGGATCAAGGCGGCGGCGAGGCGACGGCCGTGATCGAGCGCGCGCTGCCGAGCTTGAGCGAGGCCGCCGGCGGCCCGGTCGAGGGCATCGTCGGCTCGACCGATCCGATCGCGGCGATTGAAGACGCGATCAACCTGCGCGGCTTCGACGAGGTGATCATCTCGACGCTGCCGACGAAACTCTCGCACTGGCTGAAGCTCGACCTGCCGAGCAAGGTCACCGGGATGGGGCTGCCCGTCACGACGGTCACGCCCGAGGACTGAGCCAAGCGGCCTCGCCGCCGCCGTCCGAATGCGTCCAAGCCGACGTCGGGACTCGAACCCGAGACCCCCTCCTTACCATGGAGGTGCTCTACCAACTGAGCTACGTCGGCGCGAGCCAGAATCCTAGCGGGATCGGCCCTGAGCGGGACACGGTTTTGCGTCCTGATGGCGCAAGCCGAGAGCCCGCCTCTCGGCGTGCATAAGGTAGGTGTGCCGATGTCGCTCAAACACCCAACCGAACGCGGAGACGCCGGGCAGCGCAGCCTGTTCGACCGCCTCGCACAGCGAGCTTCGTATTTCTCGAGCTCGCCGCTGTTCTTCGTCCTCTGTGTCGCACTCGTGCTGGCGTGGATCGCCGGCTACGTGTTCGATGCGGGGAGCTCCTACGAGCAGGCGCTCGGCACGGCGCTGACGGCCGTCACGCTGCTGCTCGTCGCGCTGCTGAAGAACGCCGAGCTTCGCTCGGAGGCGGCGATCCAGCACAAGCTCGACGCGCTCGCGACGGGCATGCTCGAGGCGATCCGCAACGAGGGCCAGCGGGCCGACCCGATGCTCGAGCACGCGATCGGCATCGACGAGGAGATCTAGCGGCTCGTACCCGCTGCTTGCGTCGGGATACGTCCACCGCTCGCGGCGAGGACTAGGCTCGACCATGTGAGCACAGGCCCGATCGAGCGGATCGACGGATGGAGCGGCCAACTGGTCGAGGCGGCCGTCGGCGCGCACCACCGCCGCCGTCTGCGACGAGCCGGGCGCCTAGCCCAGCTCGAACCTCCGCGAGACGGCTCGCTGTGGGCCGCCGGCGACCCCGCCGTGCGTGCCGGCAACACGCTCGACGTGCTGATCGATGGCGCCCAGGCGTTGCCGGCTATCGCCGAAGCGATCGCCGGCGCCCGCTCGCACGTCCACATCGCCGGCTGGCACGTGACGGCCGACTTCGGTCTGACGCGCGACGAGCACGCCTCGCGCCTGCGCGATCTGCTCGGTGAGCTCGCCGAGCGGATCGACGTCCGGTTGCTGTTGTGGGGCGGCTCGCCGCTGCCGCTGTTCACGCCCGACCGCTCCGCCGTACGTGCCGTGCGCGAGGAGATCACGCGAGGAACGCGCGTGCGCTGCGAGCTGGACACGCGCGAGCGCCCGATGCACTGCCATCACGAGAAGCTCGTGATCGTCGACGATGAGGTCGCATTCGTCGGCGGCATCGACATCACCTCGCTCGGCGGCGATCGCTTCGATGACAGCGATCACGAGATGCGCAGCCGACTCGGCTGGCACGACGCGGCGAGCCGCATGACCGGGCCGGCCGTGGACGACGTCGCGACGCACTTCGCCGCGCGCTGGCGCGAGGTGACCGGCGAGACCCTTCCGCACAGCGATCCGCCGAAGGCGACCGGCGACGTCGAGTTGCAGATCGTGCGGACTGTCCCGGAGAAGATCTATGAGTCGATGCCCCATGGGGACTTCCGCATCCTCGAGGCGTACACGCGCGCGCTGCGCTCGGCGCGCGAGCTCGTTTATCTGGAGAGCCAATTTCTCTGGTCCGCGCAGATCGTCGAGCTCCTTGCGCAGAAGCTGCGCAAGCCGCCAAGCGAGCGCTTCCGCGTGGTCGTGCTGCTCCCGGCCAAGCCGAACAACGGCGCTGATGACACCCGCGGCCAGCTCTCCGCGCTCGTGCGAGCCGACGGCGGGCAAGGCCGATTCCTCGCGACGACTATCTCCGCCCGCACAGGAGAGCTCAGCGGTCCGCTCTACGTACACGCGAAGATCGCGATCGTCGACGACTGCTGGCTCACGCTCGGCTCGGCCAATCTCAACGAGCACTCGTTCTTCAACGACACCGAGATGAACGTCCTCACGTGCGACCACGCGATCGCCCGCGAGACGCGCGTGCGCCTTTGGTCTGAGCATCTAGAGCGCCCGCTCGAGGAGCTCTCCGGAGATGCGACCGAGGTCGTCGACCGTCTGTGGCGCCCGATTGCCGAAGAGCAACGCCGCCGCCTCGAACACAACGCACCGCTGACGCATCGCCTGCGCGAGCTGCCGGGCGTCTCGCGTCGATCGATGGCGCTGCTCGGCCCGCTGGACAGCCTCGTCGTCGACGGCTGAGCGGCAGACGTCCGCGCCTACGCGGCGCGCTGCCCGTGCGCGGACGCCGTGGCCTTCGCCTCGATCTCCTGCCCGCGCTTCTGCAGGAAGCTCCCCATCGCACCGGCTAGCGTGGCGATCACTGTTATCGCGTAGATCTCCATCAGCACGTCGAGCACGCGTCCGCCGGCCGAGATCGGGTTCTTGACGCTGGAGGAGACCGTCAGCAACTGCGTCGTCGTCCAGAATGCCGCGCTGCCGAAGCTCTTGATCTCCGTTTCGGAGGAGCCTCGCTCGAGCAGGAACGCGAGGATCGCGCAGACCAGGTCGACGCCTGCCGTCGCTATCGCGATCGCCGTCAGGTGATCGCGCAGGCGACGATGCGTCGCCGTCGCCGCGAACACGACGTCGTGGAGCTCGCGCGCGGCAGAGGCGAGGACGCGGGGCACGGTCACCCGCGCTCGTCCGCGACAGCCGCCTTCCGCCGCGGCCCGTAGAGCAGCCGCTTTGGCACGGGCACCGGGCTCAGCCGGTCGGCGGCCGAGCCGGCGAACAGGCGTGGCTCGAGCTTCGCGACGAGCGCGCTCAGCTCGTCGTGCTCGGATTCGCTCAGCGAGCCGGCGCGACCGCGCGCGCGGGCGATGAGCGTGACGAGCCGGCGGCGCTCGGTCGAATCGAGCTTCCTCAGATGGTCCTTGGCGAGCACCGCGACCTCGGCGGCCGAGAGCAGCGCGACGACCGGAACGCCTCGCAGCAAGCGCTTGACGGGCCCACGGCTGAGGAGGAAGCGAAGCACCTCTAAAGGGCTACCCGTGCAACGCCGCGGCGAACCTGTCGAAGCGACGCCGGCGCGCCGGCGCGGCATCGGACTCGCTCGGGCACGTCTCGCGCCCCGTGAGGTCTAGCCACGCACGCCGCTGCCCGTCATTGCGCGAGCCGTGCGGCGACGGCCTGCGCGCGGTAGTCGAAGATCCGCTCGAGATCGCGCCTGACGAATGCGGCATGCGCGAGCGCGCCGAGCGGACCGAACGGCAGCGCGTAGCGCACGTGGTCGCCGATCACGACAGCATCGGGCCCGTCGGGCTCGAAGGTGTGCGTGTGCACCCACAGCGCGTACGGCCCGCGCAGCTGCGCGTCGACGAAGCGCACGGGTGGCTCCCACGCCTCGATCCGCGTGCGCCAGCGAACGGGGATCCGATGCAGCGCGAGCCGGTACTCGATCAGCGCGCCTTCGCGCATCTCGATCTCCCCGGGCGTCGTCACGCGGAAGCCGAGCCACGGCGGCGTGATCGCCTCGAGGTTGCGCGCCTGCGCGTAGAACTCGAATGCCTGCTCGAGCGGCAGCTGCAGGCGCTGGCGGCGCATGAGCGTGTGCTCGCGCCCGCGACGCATCGGCCGAGAGCCTATCTCGACCTCGAGCCGGCGCTCTTGTGCGCGCTCGAGCGCGTCAGCTTGCCCTTGCTCGCGGCCGGTTTGGGCGCCCGGGTGGGCTTGCGCGGCGCTGGACGCGCGGCGCCACCGGAGCTCGATGTGGTTCGCGAGAGCTTCGATGCGGCTTTGCGCGCGAGCTTGCCGGATGTCGAACGCGCGGGCTCGCGCTTCGCGCCGTCGGCCTCGAGCACGGCGCCGCCGCGCAGCCCGAGCAGCACGGCCTCGATCTCCTTGAGCCGATCGGTGTCGCCGCGCAAGCCGAACAACGCGTCGTTGTAGAGGAACGCTTCGCCGAGCCTGACGATGCCGTACGCGAGCAGGGCGGAGTCGATCGCGGGGACGAACCTGCCGGCGTGCGCTTCCTCGTCGATCAGCGCCTGTGTCGTGGCGACGATCCGCGGCTGGACGAGCCCGTTCGCGGACGTCAACAGGCGCAGCGCGCGCTCCTTCTCCTGTTCGAGCAGCGCGCGCAGCCCGTCGGCTTCGATCACGTCGCGGTTGAACTGATCGAAGACCTCGAGCAGCCCCTCGGCGCCGCGGCGGCGCACGCGCGCGCGGATCGCGCGCAGCCGCTCCTCGGCGATCTCGGCGATCGCCTCCCCCAGCAGCCCCTCGCGCGTCTGAAACCAGCGGTACATCGTCACGCGGCCGAGGCCGAGCTCGCGCGCGGTCGCCTGCACGTCGACGCGCTTGCCGGCGAGATAGCTCGCCTTCGCGACGGCGAGCACAGCCTCGCGCGACGCCGCCGGAACGCGCCCAGGCCGCACCCGCTCTGACCGACCGTCCCCTCGCTCGCTCATCGGTCCAGCCTAGTTCATGTTGTCAAGCCACACGCCGTTGCTCGCGCAACGACGACGTCGCGAGATGTTGTCGTCTTGCGTACTTGCCTTGCGTCGAGTATGGCGGCAAGTTAGGATCGCCGGAATCGCGCCTGCGGACAACCCTGGAGGGGTGGCGGCACGCGTCTCGACGCGTGGTCCTGTGCTCGCTGAAAGCGCGATTGCTCCGACGAAAGCGGAGCCCTCATCAACGAGTACAAGGGAGAAACGTGTTCACAGCAAGGACTCGCTCGATCATCGGCGCCTGCGCGGTGCTGTGCGGCTTGGCCGTACCGGCAGCCGCGAATGCCGCGAGCGTCTACGTCTCGAACTCATCGCCGGTCGTGCTCGGCGGCAAGAGCTGCACGCAGCCGAACTACGCCACGATCCAAAGCGCGATCGACGCGCTCAAATCGATCTCGAATCCGACGATCGACGTCTGTCCGGGCACCTACACCGAACAGCTGACGATCACGAAAGGGCTGAAGCTGAGCGTCGCGGGCACGGCGGGCTCGGCCAAGGTCGTGCTGCCGGCTTCCCCGAAAGACACCGAAACGAAATGCGACGAAGCTTCGGCCAAAGCCGGCGACGTCAACCAGGACGGGATCTCGATCTGCACGCCGGACACCGTCAGCATCACCGGCTTGACGGTCGAAGCGAAGTGGGCCGGCAACGTATGCAACGACGACCTGTACGGAATCCTCGTCGCGGGCGGCGCGACGCTGAAGGCGACGAACACGACGATCGACGGCGCCGGCGCATTTCCGATCAACGGCTGCCAGGGCGGTGTCGGCATCGAGGTCGGCATGCACTGGACGAACCCGGTCGAAGTCGGGCACGCGACGCTGAAGGGCGTGACGGTCGAGAACTACCAGAAGAACGGCATCACGATCGAGGGCAAAGGCTCGACTGCGACGATTGGCACGACGACCGTCAAAGGCGCCGGCGCGACGCCGGAAACGGCCCAGAACGGCATCCAGGTCAGCGGCGAAGGCCAGGCGAAGATCAAGTCGTCGAAGATCTCGGGCAACGAGTGCGATGTCGCATCGTGCGGAGGCGAAGGCTTCTCCGACGAACAGGCGACGGGCCTGTTGTTCTACGGCGCCGCAGCGGGGTCGAGCGTGACCAGCTCGACGCTCGAAGGCAACGACGTCGGCGCCTTTTACAAGTCGTTCAGCGCAACCGCGCCGAGCTCGTCGGAGCTGTTGCTGAGCAAAGACACCTTCATCGGCAACCGCTACGAGGGCGTCGCGCTCGACCAGGGCGCTGCGTCGCTGAAGAACGACACGATCACGGGCCCAGGCGAGGTCGGGCTCGAAATCTACCAATACGCCGCGCAGGCCTACGCGCCGGATTCGAAAGCCTCCGGCGCGAAGATCGAAGGCATGAGCGAGGCCGGCGTGCGCGTCGCATCGGACAAAGCCGCCGGCGACAAGCCGGGCCAGTTCAAGTTCTCCAAGAGCACGTTCACGGACGACGCGACGGTGCTGAACAACGAAAGCAGCAACTTCGAAGTCATCTTCTAGACGACTCGATCGGGAGGAGAGCCGCGCGCACGCGCGGCTCTCCTCCTCGCTGCTATGCGGCACCGGCTTTCTCTAGGCTCTCGCGGGTGGCCGTCTCCGCCAAACCGCACCTCCGCTCGGCGGCGCTGCTCGGCTGCGCGGCGGGCTTGCGTGCGTTCAGCGCGCCGGCGGCGCTCGTGCTGCGCGAGCGCCCGCTCAACGCGCTGCGACGCGCTGTGCTCGCGGCGGCCGTGGGCGAGCTGATCGCGGACAAGCTTCCGTCGATGCCGAGCCGGCTGCAACGGCGCGGGCTGACGGGCCGGATATTCAGCAGCGCGTATGCCGGTCACAGCGTGGCCGGCCGAGCCGGAGCGGCGACCGGCGTGACGAGCGCGCTGACGAGCGCAGTCGCCGGCCACCGCGCCCGTGCGGCCGTGTCGAGCCCGCTCGCCGCGTTCGCCGAGGACTGGCTGGCGATCGCGCTCGCGACGCTCGGCGCGAGCGGGCGAGCCGGGTGAGCGCACGATGAGCCCATCGGGCCCCGAGCACGCGACAAATCCGGCGATCACGCCGGAGCTGAGCAGGCAGATGCTGCCGGGCACGTTCCCGGGCAACCTCGACATCGAGCTGACTGAGATCACCGACGCTCACGTGCGCGGGCGGATGCTGATCGACAAGCGCCACCTGCACCCGATGGGCTACGTGCACGGCGGCGCGTGGGTCGCGTTCGCGGACACGGTCGCGGCCTGGGGAACGATGCGCCACCTGCCGGAGGGGCGCGGGTTCACGACGGTCGAGCTGAAGGTCAACGTCCTCGCCTCGGCGAAGGACGGCGACGAGCTGACGGCGCTCGGCGAGCCGCTGCACCTCGGCTCGCGCACGCACGTCTGGCAGGTGCAGGTCTCGCGCGGCGAGCGGCTCGCGGCGCACTTCGTCTGTACGCAGATCGTGCTCTAGCCGGCTTCGGCGTCGCGCGCGGCGAAGAACTCGGCGCCCTCGATGCTGACGTGCGGGACGATCCGCTCGAGCCACTTCGGCATCCACCAGTTGACCTTGCCCATCAGCAGCATCAGCGCGGGCACGAGCAGGCAGCGCACGACGGTCGCGTCGAGCACGACGGCGACCGCGAGGCCGATGCCGAACTGCTTGATCGTCGGATCGCCGTTGAGCACGAAGCTGCCGAAGACGAAGACCATGATCAGCGCCGCGGCGGTGATCACGCGCGCGCTCGTGACGAGCCCGGAGACGACGGAGCTCTTGTTGTCCTCGCCGGCGTGCACGTGCTCCTCGATCTGGCTGACGAGGAAGACCTCGTAGTCCATCGAGAGCCCGAACAGCACGGCGAACATGAACAGCGGCACGTAGGAGACGATCGGCACGGCACCGCTCAGGCCGATCGCCTTCGCGAGCCAGCCGTACTGGAAGATCGCCGTCAGCACGCCGTAGGAGGCGCCGATCGAGAGCAGGTTCATCACGGCCGCCTGCGCCGGGATGATCGCGGTGCGGAAGGCGAGGATCAGCAGCACGAAGCTGAGCAGGATCACGACGAGGATCTGCAGCGGCAGCTTTTCGGAGATGCGCGAGGCGAGGTCGATGTAGCCGGCCGTGCTGCCGCCGACGTCGGCCTTCATGTCGGTGCCCTTCTCCGCGCCGGGTATCACGCTCGAGCGAAGCTTTTCGACGAGATCCGTCGTCGATTCTTCGGCGGGCCCTTGCGCGGCGATCGCGTTGAAGTACGCCGTCGTGCCGGCCTTGTCGATCTGCGCAGGCGTGACGGCGACGACGCCGCTCGTCGCCGAGATGTCCTTCTGCAGCGTCGCCAGGCGCGGATCGCCGGCGCGCGGATCGCTCTGCGTCTTCGCCGCGGAAGAGCTCTGCGCGTTCGCCGGCGAAGAGCTCTGTCCCTTCGCCGCGGCAGACGGCGGGCTCTTCGCGGGCGCCTTGGCGGGCGAGCCGAGCGAGACGGCGACGATCAGCGGACCGTTGATGCCGGCGCCGAAGTTCTTCGCGAGCAGGTCGTACGCTTTGCGCGCCGTCGTCGAGCTCGACAGCGCGGCGGTGTCCTGCTGGCCGAGGTTCAGCGAGAGCAGCGGGATCGTCAGCGGGATCAGGATCGCGAGCGCGGCGATTCCGGCGATCCACGGGTAGCGCGCGATCTCGTGCGCCCATTTCGCCCACAGGCCTTCGTGTGCCTGCTCGTCGCTCGCCGGATGGCGCACGCGCAGCGAGTTGATTCGCGGCCCGGTGATCGCGAGCGTCGCGGGCAGCAGCGTCAGCGCGGCGAGCACCGCGATGACGACGGCGATCGCGGCCATCAGGCCGAGCGTCGTGATCAGCGGGATGCCGGCGACGGCGAGCGAGACGAGCGCGATCGTCACGGTGCCGCCGGCGAAGAACACGGCGCCGCCGGAGGTCGCGGCGGCGCGCGCGATCGACTCGCCGATCGGCAGGCCGTCCTTCATCCCGCGGAAGTGCCGCGTGACGATGAACAGCGCGTAGTCGATGCCGACGCCGAGCCCGATCATCGTCGCGAGCGTCGGCGCGACGGTCGGCACGGTCGCGACGTGCCCGAGCATGCGGATGACCGCGAGCGTCGCGAGCAGGCCGAGGATCGCGTTGAGGATCGGCAAGAGCATCGAGACGACGGTCCCGAACGTCAGCGTCAGGATCACCATCGCGGCGATGATCCCGATCAGCTCGCTCGACTCGGTCGCGGGCTTTGAGACCTTCTGGCCGAGCTGGCCGCCGGTCTCGACCTCGAGGCCGGCTGCCTTCGCCGGATCGGCGCCGTCGATGATCTTCTGCGTTTCTTCCTCCGACAGCGAGCCGGGGCTCGTGCCGAGCGTGACCGAGAGGTAGCCGGTCGCCTTGTCCTTGCTCAGCGCGCTCGCGCCCTGCGGCGTCAGCGGCGAGACGACGGAGGCGACGTGCGGCTCCTTCGCTACGCCGGCCGCGGCCGCGGCGACGGCTTCGGCGTTCTTCGTGTCGGTCAGCTTGCCGCTCTTCGCATGCAGCACGATCGGGCTCGAGCCGTTCGCCTGGTCGGGGAACGACTTCGCGAGCGCGTCGGTCGCGGCCTGGCTGTCGGTGCCCGGCAGCGAGAGGTTGTCGTTCGTGTTGTCGCCGAGCGAGTGCGATACGGCGACGAGCGCGATCGTCGCGACGAGCCAGACGGCGAGCACGACGAAGCGACGCCGAACGCAGAACTGCGCGAGTCCATAGAGCATTCCGGTCATCGCCGGTTCCCCCCTTGAAGTCAGCCGATCCGAAGTCCGGAATCCTATGCGCCGCGCCCGTTGGAGCGTCGCGCGCCTGGTGCAGCAGCCGATCCGCACGCCTCCCCGGAAGGCCGCAATCGCGGCCGGGTGGCTGAGAAGCTGTCAGCCTGCGGCGTCGAGGTTCTCGAACACGGCGGCCATCCCCTGCCCGCCGCCGATGCACATCGTCTCGAGCCCGTAGCGCGCGCCGCGGCGGCGCAGCTCGCGTAGCAGCGTCGTCATGATCCGCCCGCCGGTCGCGCCGATCGGGTGCCCGAGCGAGATGCCGGAGCCGTGCACGTTGACGCGCTCGAGCCCGTCGGGCAGGTTCCACTCGCGCAGCACGGCGAGCGCCTGCGCGGCGAACGCCTCGTTGAGCTCGATCAGGTCGATCTCGGCGAGCGTCAGCCCGGCGCGCGCCAGCGCACGCTCGGTCGCGGGCACGGGCCCGATGCCCATCGTCTCGGGCGCGACGCCGGCGACGGCCCAGGAGACGAGCCGCGCGAATGGCCGCAGGCCGAGCTCGGCGGCCTTCTCGGGGTGCGTGACGACGCACACGGCCGCGCCGTCGTTCTGGCCGCTCGCGTTGCCGGCCGTGACGGTCGCGTCGGGGTCGCTGCGCGACATGATCGCGCGCAGCGACGCGAGCCGCTCGAGCGTCGTGTCGGGCCGCGGATGCTCGTCGCGGTCGATCGTGTGCTCGCCCTTGCGGTCGGTCACGGTCACGGCGACGATCTCCTCGGCGAACGTGCCGTCCTCCTGCGCGGCGACGGCGCGCTGGTGCGAGCGCAGCGCGAGCTCGTCCTGCTCCTCGCGCGGGATCGCGTACTCGCGGCGCAGGTTCTCGGCAGTTTCGATCATCCCGCCGGGCATCTGATGATCGCGCCCGCCGGCGGTCACGCGCCCGCGTGCGAGCCGGTCCTCGAGCGCGACGGAGCCGCCCTTGACGCCCCAGCGCATGCCGGTCGCGTAGAACTCGGCCTGGCTCATGCTCTCGGCGCCGCCGGCGAGCGCCAGCTCGGCGACGCCCGTCTGCACCTCCATGCAGGCGAGCATGATCGCCTGCAGCCCGGCGCCGCAGCGGCGGTCGACCTGCAGCCCGGGGACCTCGATCGGCAAGCCGGCGTCGAGCGCGGCGACACGGCCGATCGCGGGCGCCTCGCCGTTCGGATAGCCCTGCCCGAGCACGACGTCGTCGATCGCCTCGGCGGGGATCGACGTGCGCCGGACGAGCTCTTCGATGACGGTCGCGGCGAGCACGGTCGCGGGCACGTCTCGATACATCCCGCCGAAGCCGCCGACAGCGGTTCGCAGGGGCTCGCAGATGACGGCGTCGCGCATGACGGCGAGAGCCTGACACAAAAGCGCGCGCTTGCAGGTCGATTCGCGCGGATGGAACGTTCGGCGCACGACTGGCTGGAGCGGACCCTCCACGTCCACCGGCCGGCGGGGTTATGGAGCGACCGGGGGCCGAGACACCTGGCCCCGCGGTCGCCCGCTACCCGGATGACCTGTAGGCCTTCCGCAGAGACTGTCGGCACGCGCTGTGCGCGGCTTTAGCTACGACGAGGAGCCGCGCACGAATTTGCGCGCGAGCAGGCGCTCGACGCGCTTGCGCAGGCGTTCGGCGCGGTGCTTGCCGTGCCCCGGCGGGACATCGCCGGAAGCGCCGCTCCTCGCCGCGCCGGCGGAGCGAAGCTGCTTGGCGGCGACGAGCGCGGCGAGCAGACCGTCGTGGGACTTCCCCGGCGTCGCGGCGGCGAGCTCGGCGAGCGTCTTGCCGGCGTGCAGCTCGCTTCGCAGCTGTGCGAGCGATACGCCGAGGTAGCCGGCGGCGGCGGCGGCGAGGTGGCCGGGAGCGGTGAACAGCGCGAGCGCGGAGCGGCCGCCGGCGCGCGAGCGAAGCGCACCGGCGCTCGATGCGCCGGGGCGCGCGACCTCGGCGCTCACGCGCGCGGGCAGGTTCGCGGCGACCTTCTGCAGGCGCGCTCTGCGCTCGGCGACGATCGCTTCGACGAGACCGCTCGCGGTCTTGCCGCTGCCGTGCGCAGCGGCAATCTGCGCGAGCGACTTGCCGCTGCGAAGCTCGCTCGCGAGCGAGGCCGGCGAGGTGCCGAGATAGGACGCGGCGGCGGCGAGATCGTGCGTGCGCAACCGGCGCGCGCCGTGACGCGCGTGCTTGCCTGCACGACCGTTGCCCTGCCCGGTCGCGGAGACTGCGGCGAACGACGCGCCGCCGAGCAGCACGGCTACTGCCGCGCCGGCGACTACCTTCTGTCTGACGCTGCGCTTCACTGCTGGCATCGTCGTGCCTCTCCCTAAAGACCGCCGCCGGACACGCTAAATGGTACGTAAAAGCCGCTGGCTGACAAGCAAACGCCTCGTTCCTGCAGGCAACGCAGCGGGCGTCGTCTACGGCGTGATCACGGTCGGCGCGCTGATGGCAGCCGAGAGCGGGCGCCACGAGAGCTATCTCGACGCGCTCGCGTCGGCGCTCGTCGCGACGCTGCTCTACTGGCTCGCGCACGCCTACGCGGACTTGCTCGGGCGGCGGCTCGCGACAGGCGAACCGCTGACGGCGAAGACGCTCGGACAGGCGCTCGCGCACGACTGGGCGATCGTCCGTGGCGCGGCGATCCCGATACTCGCGCTCGTGATCGCGTGGGCCGTCGGCGCGGGACGCGAAGCGGGCGTCACGGCGGCGCTGCGCACGGCCGTCGTGACGGTCGTCGTGTTCGAGCTGCTCGCGGGGATCCGCGCGAAGTCGACGCCGGGCGAACTACTGTTGAAGGCGGCCGTCGGCGTGACGATGGGCCTTGCGATCCTCGCGGTCAAGGGCATCTTGCGCTGAGCGCACGGCCGTGGCGCGTTCGCCGCGCGGCGCAAGGCCGTACATGCGTCCAGCGCGCTCGGCAGGCACGACGCAAGCGCCGCCCAGACCCCGCCGCGCCGCTCGCAGGGCATGACTCAAAGAGACAATCTGTTCCTGAGACTGGGATAGGCTAGGGTCGGTTGGTTGTAGACAACGCGTCGCTGACGTGAAACGATCTTGACTGCCCGACTCTGTGGAATGATCCAGGGTCGCCGATCAATTCTGGGGGATCGAATGTCAAGGATGCAGAGCAAGGGAGCGAGTGCAGGACCGGGCGCGGCGAGCGCCGGGTCAGGCAAGGCATCGGTCGCTCCGCTGTACCAGCGTTTGCCGCACGGACCGCACCGTCTCGGGACGGATGAGGTCGTCCGCAACCAGCGCTCGCGGATGCACGGCGCGATGATCGAGGCGGTCGCGGCGAACGGCTACGAGGGTACGAGCGTCAAGCAGGTCGTCAGCCTCGCGGGCGTGTCGCGGCGCTCGTTCTACGAGCAGTTCGCGAACAAGCAGGAGTGCTTCCTGGCGACGTACGACGTGATCGCGAAGCGCGGCGCGGGCCGCGTTGCGGGCGCTTACCGCAAGGCGCACGGCGACGTCGAGACGCGCATGCAGGCGGCGTTCGGCGAGCTCGGCCAAGCGATGAGCACGAACTGGAACAGCGCGAACCTCGTGATCCTCGAGGCGCCGAAGGTCGGCGCACCGGCGCTCTTGCGACTGCGCCGCGCGTCGGCGACGTTCGAGCAGATGCTCGCGGCGACGTTCGAGCACACCTCGGCGGCGACACCGCTGCCGGGCCCGGTGATCCGCGGGATCGCGGGCGGGCTGCACGCGGCGATGTCGAGCTGCTTGCGCGAGGGCTCGGCCGAGGCTGCTCCTCAGCTCGCGGACGAGATGTTCCGCTGGACGCTGTTGTTTCAGACGCCGGCGGCGAAGCAGCTCGCGGAGAGCCTCGCGGCACGTGCGCGCAAGGCGCTCGCACAGGGACGCAAGGCGCCGAGCCGCACGCGCGCGAACGCGCAAGGCGCGCCGCGCGACGAGCGCGAACGGCTGCTCGAGCAGGCGCTGCGCCTGTCGGTGCTCGAGGGCTACCGCGAGATCAGCGCGCCGCAGATCGCGGACGCGGCGAACGTCCCGATCGACGCGTTCTTCGAGCTGTTCGCGGGCAAGGACGACTGCTTCCTCGCGGCGCTCGACATGCTCGGCGAGCAGCTGAAGACGCTCGCGACAGATCCGGACCTGCGCGGCGCCGAATGGCCGCAAGCGGTGCGCCGTACGATCGGCGAGCTGATGGTCTACCTCGCGGAGAACCCGATCTACGCGCACACGATCGCCGAAGGCGCGTTCGCGGCGGGACCGGAGGCGACGGCGCGCAACCTCAGGCTCGCGTACGGCATCGCGGCGCGCCTGACGGAGGGCGCGCCGGATGAAGCACGCAGCGTGCTCGTCGTGCAGGGCGTCGCGGGCGCGCTGTCGCACACGGTGCGCTGCCAGGTCGCGAGCGGGCAGATCCAGCTGCTGACGGTGCTCGCGGACTACCTGACGTACATCGTGCTGACGCCGTTCATCGGCGCCGAGCAGGCGGCGACGATGCTCGTCGAAGAAGCCGCTTAGCGACGCTTCATGCGCGGGATGCGATCGGCGAAGTAGCCGAGCACGATGCCGACGAGCACGGAGATGACGATGACGATGATCAGCGGCGCCTTGCCGGAGCCGAAGACGTAGCTGACTTTGACCTCTTTGAGGTTGAAGACGGCGAACAGCGTGATCAGGATCGCGAGGATGACGAGCGCTGCGGTGCGCGTGACCTCGCGCTGACTGCGCTTCTTCGCGGCTGCGCCGCCGCCGGCGGGCTGGCCTTTGCCGGGAACCTGTGCGGAAGTCGACATCGCACAGCGATCCTACCCCTTCGCGGATGCGCGCAATCGGAACGCGGCCTCGGCAAGCACAGAGGCTGCGCGGTGCTCGGCGCGCAGAGGACGGCAGTTACACGGCGGGCACGTCGTCGCGCAGCTCCTCGGCGATCCACGAGCAGCCCACCGAGAGGTCCTCGACGCGCAGCGCGGCGGCGACGTTGAGCGCCATGCCGTGGCGAAAGAAGTCGTCGATCCGCTCGGCGTCGGCGCCTGAGAGCTGCTGCGCGAGGTCGACGAGCTCGGCGTAGCGTCGCCGCACGCAGGCGCGCACGACGTCGTCGTCGCAGGCTGCGTAGGACTGGTGCTGCAACATCAGGAAGTCGCGGTCGTCGATCAGCATCTCCTTGTAGGCGCGGCCCATCGCCTCGAGCGCGTCCTCGCAATCGGCCGGCGCGCGCCCGTCGGCGTACTCGGCGGCGCTGCGGCGGAACGTCTCGGCGACGCGCTCGAAGCCGCGTTCGAGCGCGGCGAGGAACAGGTCGAGCTTGCTCGGGAAGAGGCTGAAGACGTATGGCTGCGCGACGCCGACGCGGCGCGCGATGCGCTCGACGGGCGTGCCGTGCAGGCCGCCGTGCGCGAACTCGTGCACGGCGGCGGAGATCAGCTCCTCGCGCCGCTCAGCGGCGGGTACGCGCCTGCGCGCGGGCTTGGCGGTGGCGCTCACGCATCCTTTCCTACCACGACGGGCTCGCGAGCGCCAGCGGGGCTGCGCAGCGGGAGCGCGGCGCCGGCGTGCGCGCGCTCGCCTGCGCGACGCCCGCGAGCGCCCGCGGCGAGCGCTGGATCGAGCTCGCGCTCGCGCTCGGCGACGGCGGGCGCATCGGCCTGCGCGGCCTGCTCGACGCTCGCGTTCTTGAACGGCAGCAGCAGGACGACGAGCGCGCCGAAGGCGAGCACGCCGACGCCGACCCAGATCGCGGGGATCAGCCCGTCGACGAACGCCTGCGGCGTCGTGTAGGCGCCGGAGCCGGTGAAGACGGACGCGAGCACGGCGACGCCGAGCACGCCGCCGACCTCGCGGATCGCGTTGTTCGCGCCGGAGGCCTGTCCGGCTTGGTCGGCGCGCACGGAGGAGAGGATCGCGTTGGCGGACGGAGCGAAGACGAGCGCCATGCCGGCGCCGGCCATGACGAACGGCACGAGCATGCGCGAGTAGGCGAGGTGCGTCGAGGTCATCAGGTTGAGCCACGCGAGCGCTCCGGCCTGCAGGCTGAGCCCGGCGAACATGAACGGGCGGCTGCCGAAGCGCTCGGAGAAGATGCCGGCGAGCGGCGCGACGACCATCGTCCCGCCGGTCCAGACGAGCAGCTTCAGGCCAGCCTGGAACGGAGTGTTGCCGAGCACGTTCTGCATGTACTGCGAGAGGAAGAAGATCGAGCCGAACATGCCGAAGTACATCGTCAGCGAGGCGACGTTCGTGACGGCGAAGGAGCGCTTCGCGAAGAACGACATCGGCAGCATCGGCTCGGGCGTGCGCAGCTCCCAGGCGACGAACGCGCCGAGCAGCACGACGCCGGCGATCAGCGCGGCGAGGATCGAGCTGCTCGTCCAGCCGAGCGACTGCGCGCGGACGAGGCCGAAGACGATCCCGAAGAGGCCGCTCGAGGCCAGCGCGAGGCCGCGCAGGTCGAGCTTGCCGTACGGGCCGCGGCTCTCGCCGAGCCAGCGGACGGCGAGCGGGATCACGGCGAGCCCGATCGGGACGTTGATCCAGAAGATCCAGTGCCAGGAGAGACTCTGCACGACGGCGCCGCCGACGAGCGGGCCGAGCGCGACGGCGATTCCGGAGATGCCGGACCAGACGCCGATCGCGATGCCGCGGCGCTCGCGCGGGAAGGCTTCGGCGAGCAGCGTGAGCGTGAGCGGTGTGACGACGGCCGCGCCTGCGCCCTGCACGGCGCGGGCGGCGATCAGCAGGTTCGTGCTCGGCGCGAGCGCCGCGGCGGCGGAGGCGCCCGTGAAGAGGCTGAGGCCGAGCAGGAACATCCGCTTGCGCCCGAAGCGATCGCCGAGCGCGGCGCCGGTCAAGAGCAGCACGGCGTAAGCGAGCACGTACGCGTTGACGGTCCACTCGAGCTCTTGGATCGACGCGCCGAGATCGCGGTGGATCGTCGGCAACGCGACGCTGACGACGAGGTTGTCGAGCACGACCATGAAAAGCGCGACGGAGACGATCCCGAGCGTCCAGCCGTTCCTGCGCGATATGCCACTCATCTTCTTCCCTTTCTTCGTTGCCGTGGGAGTATATTAGCAGTCGCTAATAATTATTATGAATAAAGCGGCTCCGCCGCCTCGTTCTCGGTTTCGGGCGAGCCACGGTGGAGAGCCGTTCGCGTACGCAGCGAGCCGGCGTGCAAGGCGAGGAAGGCCGCAGCGAGCGGCGAATACCATGGAGGCATGCGACGAATCAGGGGCTTTCGCGGACTCTCGCTGGCGCTGTGCGCGCTCACGGCGACGGCGCTCGCGGCGTGCGGCTCGAGCACGAAGACGGTGACGGAGGCAGAAACGCCGCCCGTCTCGCAGACGACGGCAGCGACGACGACGCAGCCGAGCACGACGACGAGCACGCAGACGACGCCGGCGCAGACGAGCACGACGCAGCCGCCGACGACGACGCGCTCGGCGCCGGAGCCGGCGTTCACGAAACAGGAATCGAGCGTCGAAGGCCTGAGCGGCGCGACGGCTACGGTACGCGCGCACGGCTACACGCCGAACGATCCGGGCGAATACGACCCGAAGCAGACGCTGCGCGTGCTCGTCGGCACGCAGGCCGGCTCGAGCGACGGCTACGGCCAGCAAGCGTTCTTCTTCCTCGGCGGCCACTACCTCGGCACGGACACGAAGCTGCCGAGCGCGACGGTCAAAGTCGTCTCGCAAGGCGACACCGAAGTGACGCTCTCATACCCGCTCTACCGCAAGGGCGACGCGCTGAGCAGCCCGAGCGGCGGGCAGACGCACGTGACGTTCGCGCTGAACAACGGCAAGCTCGTCGCGATGGGCAAGATCCCGCCGGCCGAATCGCCGACGGGGCTGAGCCGCAACTAGCGGGCGGCGACCCGTAGAAGGCGAGCGATCGCGAGAGCTCATCGGTGAGTCTCGGCTCGATCACGCGCTCGCACGGGCGAAGTCCTAAGGTGATTCGCAGACGACTGGACAATCGCGAGGAAGGGATTGATCGATGAGCGCAACGATCGATGGAGGCGCTGAGGCGCTGCTGAAAGGGAAGAACTTCGCGCACGTGGCAACGCTGCGTGCGGACGGCTCGGTGCAGGTCGCGCCGGTCTGGGTCGACGTGCAGGACGGCAAAGCGGTCGTCAACTCGGCCGAGGGACGCGCGTGGCCGCGCAACCTCGAGCGCGACGAGCGCGTGACGATCGCGGTGCAGAACCTCGAGAACCCTTACGAGTACGTCGAGGTCCGCGGTCGCGTCGCCGAGCGTACGCACGACGGCGCCGACGAGCACATCGACGCGCTCGCGAAGAAGTACTTGGGCGTCGACAGCTATCCGATGCGACAGCCGGGCGAACAGCGCGTGATCTTCCGCATCGAGCCGGAGCACGTCTTCTACCAAGCGCCGCCTTCCTGATCGGCTCGGCCGATCGCCGGCACCGATCGGGCGCGGCCGATCGCCGCAGCTCAGCCGCGCCGCAAGAGCCGTCGCCACAGTGACGGCGGGCGCGGCTGCGTGCGCTGCCACTCGTCGCGCAAGACGAGCTCGCCGCGCTTGCGGGCGGCGAGCACGCACTCCGTATGGGCGTGGCGGCGGCGGCGCGAGTCGCCTTCGGGCGCGATCAGCATATGCTCGCTGAGCGCGGGCAGATGATGAGAACAGAGTGGACAGCGATACGTCGCAGGCTTTCGGTTCGCCGCACGGCGCACGGTCCACCATGGGGCGGGCGGAAGGCTCGGCACAGCTCCATTGTCGCGCCGCTCGCGGCCACTGTGGCGGCGACGGTCGCAGTCGGCGTGGGCGTCGCGCTCGCGCGCGCCGAGCGAGAGCGGCGTGCGCGCTCCGGTCACCGCGATCGTGACGGCCGCTTCGCGCTGATCGAGGGCGAGCGGCTCGGCGCGGGCCTGCGGCGGGTCGCGCTCGGTCAGCTCGACATCGCGATCGAGATGCTCGAAGGAAGCAAGCGCGAGCTCTCGCCGGAGCAGCGCGTCCACGAGGCGCGCAAGGCGCTGAAGCGCCTGCGCGCGCTGCTGCGGCTCGTGCAGGACGAGCTCGGCGATCCGGCGTACGAGCGCGAGCACGAGCTCTTGCGCCGCTGCGGCGCGCAGCTGGCGAAGGCGCGCGATGCGGAGGTGCTGCTGGCGACGCTCGACGGCTTGATCGAGCGCAAGCCGAAGCAGCTCGGCGCGCGCGGCGGCGTGCAGCGCCTGCGCGCGCGGCTGCGGTCAGAGCGCGACGGCGCGGCGGCGATCGCGCTCGCCGACGGCGCGACGCATGCGGGCGTGCTCGGCGACCTGCGCGCGATGCGCGTGCGCGTCTCGACGTGGGAGCTCGCCGACGAAAGCGGCATCGAAGCGATCGAGCCGGCGCTGAGGCGCCTCTACTCGAAGGGGCGCCGGCGGATGCGCCGCGCCGAACGCGCGCGCGGCGATCGAGCGCGCGGGCGCAAGCTGCACGAATGGCGCAAACGCGTCAAGGACCTGCGCTACGTCGCGGAAGTGCTCGAGCGCGCGGCGGCCGGCGAGCAATCGGACGGGCGCGTCGCGAGCGAGAAGCGCAAGAGCCGAGGCAAGCGCGGCGCGGGCAAGCACGGCGGCAAGGCGCGCAGGCAGGCGCGCGGCGGGGCGGCGTTCGTGCACGAGCTCGCAAAGCGCGCCGACGATCTCGGCGAAGTGCTCGGCGAGGAGCACGACCTCGCCGTGCTAGCCGAGCGCGTGCGCGCGGAGGCGAAGCTCGGCGGCAGCTCAGGCGCGCCGGGCGCGGGCGCGCGTAAGGCGCTGCTGAAGGCGATCGCGCGGCGGCGAAAGCGCTTGCGGGAGCGCGCGCTGCGCGACGGCGAGCGGCTCTATGCGCACAAGCCGAAGCAGCTGCTCCAGCGCGTGCGCGCGGCGCAGCTCAGTCGACGCTGACGATCGTCAGCTTGCGCGTGCCGCGCGGCAGCAGCACCGATGCGGTCTCGCCCGGAGCGCGGCCCAGCAGCGCCGCGGCGACGGGCGATTCGACGGAGAGCTTGCCTTCGGCCGGCTTCGCGTCGTGTGAGCTGACGATCTGCCACGTCTGCTCGGCGCCGTCCTGGTCGCGCACGCGCACGGACGAGCCGAAGCTGACCTGACCGTCGCCGGCGGCGGATGACGCCTCGACGACGACCGCGGCGGTGATCTTCTCGCGCAGGCGCGCGATCTTCGTCTCGAGGTGCGCCTGCTCGTTCTTCGCGTCGTGGTACTCGCTGTTCTCCTTCAAGTCGCCCCATTCGCGAGCCGTCTTGATTCGCTCGGCGATCTCGCGACGACCGTCGCCCTCGAGCGCGGCGAGCTCGGCGTTGAGCTCCTCGAGCCCCTCGGCGGTCATCATGTTGGCGGCGTCTGCCATCGCGACCACACTACCGCTTGTGCGTGCGCGCTAGAAGTACGTGCTCGGCGGCGATGAGAGCAGCGCGTAGATCTGCACGATCGCGGCTTGGTAGAGCAGCTGCGCGGAAGCCGGCGAGCCGGCGACGAACAGGTTGTCGCTGAGGCGCAGGTGCGACCACGCGTAGTCGACGTAGGCCTGCGCGAGCTTCGGCCCGGGCGGATCGTGCGTGACGGAGTCGAGGTAGAGGATGTTGCGGAAGTAGACGGACGGGAAGAACGGGTTCTCTTCGCCGAGGCGCTGCGGCGTGAAGTAGGCGCGCGCGGCCTGCGCGGTCTGGCGCGCCTGGAAGAGATACGCGGCGTTGCCGGTCGCCTGGTAGAGCAGCGTCCCGGCGCCGATCATCACGCCCTGGTTGTAGCTCCAGAACGTCGTGTCGAGCACGCCGTGCGGGCGGATGTGATCGGCGTAGAGGCCGTTCGGCTGCAGCAGGCACGTACGCACCCAGTTGTAGGCCGTTTCGGCGAACTGCAGGTAGGCGACGTTGCCGGTGATCTTGTAGAGCTGCACGCCGAGCTCGGCGGCGGGCCCCGTCGTGATCGTGTTGCGATCGGTGTTTTCGGCGAGATTCGAGAACGGGATGCCGCCGGGGCAGGCGAGCGTCGGATCGGTCGAGTAGCCGGCCATCTCGAAGGCGATGATCCCCTCGGCGTAGCCGAGCGCGCCGGCGTTGCGCGTCTTTTTGTAGATCCGCGCGAGCTCGATGCCGATCCAGTCGTTGTCGTCGTAGTACTTCGCGCCGCCTGGACCGGTCGGCGGCGCGACGGTTCCGTCGAACGCCGCGAGCGAGCTCGTGAAGGTCCCTTCGGGCGCGGCGGAGTTGTTCGTGTCGAGGTAGTTGCGCAGCCCGATCAGACGCGCGTGCAGTTCGGGCGCGAACGCGATCGGCAGCTTCGGCACGTTGGCCATGCTGACGGTCGCGGCGAATGCCTGCGAGAACGGCCAGAGGAACGAGAACGGTTCGCCCTCGTAGAGCCCGGAGCCGCGCACGTAGTAGTAGCGCTGCATCGCTTCGTAGGCGCTCAGCGCGCGCGCGGGATTGCCGGTGAGCACCGGCTTGGCCGGCTTCTTCGGCGCTTTGGCGCTGCTCGCGGCGGCGCGCGCGAGCACTCCGGAGCGCGGATGTGCGAATGGCCGCGACGAGCCGGCGGGGTAGCGCGAGGCGCCGCGTGCGCGCGAGGCTTGCGCGGACGCGGCGTGCCGCGCCGCAAGCGCGGCGACGGCGAGCGTCTGCGCGGCGAGCACGGACAGCAGCGTGCAAATGACGAGCAGCAGGACGCCTCGGCGCGCGAAGTGGACGCTTGTGCGCGGACGGCGGTCTTGGACGGTCGGGGCTGTCATCGGGCTCAGCAAGCACAACAGCTCAGCCGGCGATTCGATTTGGTGTAGGAATGGCCGGTGCGCTTCGACTACACAGCGGTCGGGCACGTCACGGTCGACGTGATGGCCGACGGCTCGCGCCGCCCCGGCGGCGGCGCGTTCTACAGCGCGCTGCAGGCAGCGCGCCTCGGACTGCGCGCGCGGATCCTCACGCGCGGCTTGCGCGATGAGATCGAGCAGCTGCTCGAGCCGTATGCTCGAGGAGCTCTCGCTGGACGTGCTCGAAGCGCCGTGCACGACGACGCTCGCGACGAGCGGGCAGGGACGCGAGCGCTCGCAGCGCGTCCTCGCGTGGGCGGGCGAGATCGGCGGCGAGCTCGCGCTCGACACGGAGATACTGCACCTGGCGCCGGTCGCGCGAGAGACGGACGCGCGCACGAGCGCGAGCGCGAGCACGGCGTTCGTCGGCGTGACGCCGCAGGGCCTCGTGCGCGACTGGTCGGGAGCCGATGGTCGCATCGTCGCGCGCGAGCTCGATCGGTCGCTGCTGCCGCGGCGCTGCGACGCGCTCGTGCTCAGCGAGGCCGAGCGCGACAGCTGCGCGACGCTGTTGAGCGGCGCCGGCGACGAGCGTGCGCGTGGCGATCGAGCGGCGCCCGACGGTGCGGCGGTGATCGCGGTGACGCACGGCGAGGCGCCGACGGAGCTGCGCTTGGCAGGCGGCGTGAAGCTGCACGCCGAGGTGCCGGCTGTGCAGCGCATGTGCGACGACATCGGCGCGGGCGACGTGTTCGCGGCGGCATTCTTCGTCGCGCTCGCGGGCGGCGAGGACCCGCGGGCGGCGGCGCAGCTGGCGAACGCGGCCGCGGCGGTGCGGGTGTCGGCGCGCGGCGCCGGCGCGATCGGCGACCGTGCGGCGATCGAAGCGCGCTTGGCGAGCGTCGCCTGACGCGCTCGCGCTCGCGCTCGCGGCGGCGTGCTAGCGCGCTTGCGCGAGCGCGGCGTCGAGCAGCTGCTGCAGGCGCTCGTGCGTGACCGCGTCGGCGCAGCCGCAGGCGCGCATCGCGAGCTGCAGGCTGCCGCCGACGGGCGCCATCTCGACGACGGACGCGCGCGCGCCGGGCGCGGTCTCGCGCACGGTGGCGAGCAGCGGCTCGACGAACAGCGCGCCGGCCTTGAAGACGCTGCCGATCAGCCCGAGCGGGAAAGCGTCGGCCTCGTCCAGCCCGGTGTGGCGCGCGACGACGGCGACCTGCGCGCCGAGCTCGCGCGCTCCGCGCTCGTAGAGGCGCCGCGCGACGGCGTCGCCGCTTTCGGCGAGCGCGCACGTACGAACGGCGAAGGCGGCGATCTCGCCCTTCGTCAGCGGCTTTGAGTAGACGAGACCGGGAAGCGCCTCGACGCTCGGCACGCCGAAGAACTCGGCGGCGGCGTCGCTCAGCGCGGTCGGCTCGCCGGAGCCGTCGCGGTCGCGCAGCACGGCGCGGATCGATTCGCTGCCGAGCCAGTAGCCGCTGCCCTCGTCGCCGAGCAGGTGCCCCCATCCGCCGACGCGCCAGCCGCGCCCGTCGGCGCCGACGCCGAAGACGTTCGATCCGGTGCCGGAGATCGCGCCGATGCCGGGCCGCGCGTCGGTCGCGACGGCCCACGCGCCGACGACGTCGTTGACGACGATCCACTCTTCGCTGTGCGCGGCATGCACCTGGCGAACGATCGAGTCGGTATCGGTGCCGGCGACGGCGAGCACGGCGCCGGCAAGCTCGCCGGCGGCGATCCCGGCGCGCTCGAGCGCGCGTTCGGCCGCATCGGAGAGCGCCTCGACGGCGGCGCGTGCGCCGATCGCATCCTCGTTGCTCGGGCCGGCCTCGGCGAGCTGCACGGCGCCGTCGCGCAGGTCGAGCACGGCGGCGAGCGTCTTCGTCGCGCCGCCGTCGACGCCGAGCACGTAGCGGCCCTGCGGGCGCGAGGCGGGATGGGCCAGCGCGGGCGGCAGCTGGACGAGCGAGTCGCGATTCATCGCGTGATCCTCCCAGGATTCGCGCGCGGAGTTAGGATCGGCGCTCGATGGCGACGAGCGCGGTGTTCCCGCAGGCACGAGCGCGGCAGGGGATGTACGAGTCCTTCTACCTGCGCGCGGTCGCGCCGCAACAGCCGCTCGGCGTGTGGATTCGCCACACCGTGCAAAAGCCGCGCGGGCAGGCGCCGCGCGGATCGCTGTGGTGCACGGTGTTCGACGCGACGCGCGGCGCGCCGTTCATGCACAGGCTGACGAGCGAGCGGCTGCGCGTCCCGCGTGACGGCTGGATCGAGATCGGCGAGGGCGAGGATCAAGGCGAAGGCGGCTCGATCGGCGCCGCTCGCGCCGAAGGCGAGTGCGGCGCGGCGAAGTGGGCGCTCGAGATCGCCTCGCAGGAGGGCGAGCTTCGCCATCTGCCGCGGGAGTGGCTCTACAAGGCGCCGCTGCCGCGCACGAAGCTGACGAGCCCAGCGCCGGCGGCGAGCTTCGACGGCACGCTGCGGATCGCGGGCGAGCGCGAGATCGAGCTGCGGGGCTGGCGCGGGATGGTCGGGCACAACTGGGGCGCGGAGCACGCTGAGCGCTGGATCTGGCTGCACGGGATCGGCTTCGACGGCGAGCCGGACGCTTGGCTCGACGTCGCGCTCGGGCGGCTGAAGATCGCGGGGCGGCTGACGCCGTGGGTCGCCAACGGCGCGCTTTCGATCGCGGGACGGCGCACGCGCATCGGCGGCCTCGGCGCGCGCGGGCTGCGCGTGCAGGAGAGCGCCGCGGGATGCACGGTTCGCCTACCGGGCGAGCACGGCGTCGTCGTCGAGGCGCGCGCGAGCGTCCCGCCGGGCACGGCCGCGGGCTGGCGCTACGGCGACCCGGACGGCGGCGCGGGACACGACATCGTCAACTGCTCGATCGCGGCGCTCGAGCTGAGCGTCAGCTCGCCCGGTGCGCCGGCTCGCTCGCTGCACAGCGCGCACGGCGGGGTCTACGAGCTCGGCATGCGCGAGCGCGACCACGGCGTGCCGATCGCGCCGTTCGCGGACGGCTGAGCGTCGCGATAGCCTGCGGCGATGGCGCTGCGATGCCGCGTATCGGGGCAGCGATGAGCTACGCAAAGGGCCTCCAGGAGGTCGGCGACGGTCTGTACGCGTACCTGCAACCGGACGGCGGCTGGGGCTGGAGCAACGCGGGGCTCGTCGTCGACGGCGAGCGCACGCTGCTGATCGACACGCTGTTCGACCTGCGCCTGACGAGCGAGATGCTGCAGACGATGCGCGACGCCGTCCCGGCGGCGGCGCAGATCGACACGCTCGTCAACACGCATGCGAACGGCGACCACTGCTACGGCAACGAGCTCGTCGGCGACGCGCTGATCGTCGCCTCGCAGCACACAGCCGAGGAGATGAAGGAGCTGCCGCCGGCGGCGATGGCGGCACTCGTCGAGCAGGCGCCGCAACTCGGTGAGCTCGGCGAGTTCTTCCTGCGCTGCTTCGGCGCATTCGAGTTCGACGGCATCGAGCTGACGCTGCCGCGCGAGACGTTCAGCGGCGAGCTGACGCTGAACGTCGGCGATCGCACGCTGCAGCTCAGCGAGGTCGGTCCGGCGCACACGCGCGGCGACACGATCGTCTACGCGCCGGACGAGCGCGTGCTGTTCACCGGCGACATCCTCTTCTCGGGTGCGCACCCGATCGCCTGGGCAGGCCCGGTGTCGAACTGGATCGCGGCGTGCGAGCGGATCCTCGCGCTCGACCCGCAGACGATCGTCCCGGGCCACGGGCCGCCGAGCACGACGGCAGACGTCGCCGAGCTGAAGGCGTACTTCGAGTACCTCTACGAGCAGGCGCGCGTCGCGCACGGCGAAGGCATGAGCGCGCTGCAGGCGGCGCGCTCGCTGGCGCTCGGGCGGTGGGCGCCGTGGGGTGAGCGCGAGCGGCTCGTCGTCAACATCACGAACATCTATCGCGAGCTGGACGGCGAGCAGGAGCCGCTCAACCCGCTGCTCGCCTTCCAGCAGATGGCCGAGCTGGCGCCGCCGGCGAGCCCTGACCGCGCCGGCCGCGTCCTGAAACGCGCAAAGGGCGGGAGGCGAGCGCTGAGACCGCGCTGCCTCCCGCCCTCGGCGGGACTACTTGGCTGTCCGTCGCCGGACTAGCTGAATTCCAGGTTGCCCCCGCTGAGCAACTCGGGGAAGGAGCCGAAGTACGTGGCGCCGCCACCTTCGGAGCCTTCTTCTTTGCCCCATTCTTCACACGGTTCGCCTTCGAATTCGTACTTGATCCCCTTGAAGGCGTTGGAGATCGTGATCGAGTGCTGGAAGCCGTCCGGGAATTTTTTCAGGTTGCCGTTCGGCGTCTGCACGTTCGAGTACGTCGCTGCCGAGTATTCGCCTTCAGGTTTTTTGACAGCCTTCAGCGGCAGGGTCTGTTCGGGCCAGAGGATCGTGCAGCGCGACTGTTCGTGTTCGCCTGGCAGCACGCCGGTGTAGACCTTGATTTCGGCTTCTCCGCCGGCGAGGACAGCTTCGCCTTCGACTTCTTCGGTTTCGGAGCCGGTTTCGACAAAGCCGTTCGCGTGGTAGGCGATCGCGAGCGGTGTCAGGAAGTGCGTCGGCACGTGCGCCGGCTTCGTGCCGAATTTGACTTCGTCCGTGCACCCGCCGAATCTCACGATCGTCGCGAGCGTCGAGGTCGAGCCGGCCGCCACCGCCCCTTTGGCCGCCGCTTTTTCACAGGTGATTTTGAACGGACCGAATTTGAAGTTCTGTTCGGTCGTGCTCCTGCCGTGGATCTTGCCGGTCCTGCTGGCCGTGAATTCGTGGGCCAGCGCCGGCGCCGCGGCGATCGCGAGAGCGCACACAGCGCTCGCGAACCCCAGGCCGAGTTTGAGGTGTCTCATGTCTCCTACGTCTCCCTTCACTGCTGTCGTCTCATTGAGAGCCGCTACGACTCGGCTCTGACCGTGGTGCGCGGGCTTCTCCAACCCGCCCCCCTCCCCGCCGATCTGGGGTCCGTGACCGCGTAGCCTACCACGAATAGGCAAAAGAAAACCCGAATTTCTCTGCCTCTTCACGACCTTGAATCGGTGCAAAAAAAGCCCGCATATACGGACGATCTGGCCCTCTACGCGGCCCCTTCGCCGGTCCCGGCGAGGGCCGTTCCGTAACCAAGCAGGGCGAAGCTCTCGAGCGCCTGATCGACATCGGCTTCGGCGCTCGAGATGTCGCCTTGCGCGGCCTCGTACGCACTCACCTCTTGTTCTCCGGCGGCGGCCGCGAGCGCGTCGTAACCGGCGTGCGCCCTGTTGATCGCACCTGCCAGCGCAGCCTGCGCCGGAGCCGCTTCGGCGGACGGCACGAGCACCGCGAGCGCGCTCGACGCGGTCGCATATCCGCTCGCGAGCCGGCGCGCGAGTCGCTGCGCCGTGGCGGCGCTCACGCGCGGGCTCAGCTCGTGCTTGAGCGAGACGCGCAGATGGTCGAGCGCCGCGATCGTCGCACTGATCTTCGCGGCGTATGTCGGATCGGGCGTCAGCTGATAGCCCTGCAGCTGACCGGTGACGGTCGCGGCGGCGACGGATCGTTCACAGGCGAGCATGTACGCGGAGCTCGGTGACGGCGCGAAGCAGGCGAGCGCGGTCGGCGCTTCGCCGCGATTGGGGATCACGAAGATCGTCAGCGCCTCGTCGAAGCCGGGGACGCTCAGGCGCGCGTACCGGTAGGCCTGGACTTCGAGCAGGTTGACGATTTCGGTCGAGGGCGCGCGCCGCAGCTTCGCGACGAACTTCCGCGGCAGCGGGGCGAGTTCACCTGAAGGCAGCGCGCCGACGAGCAAGCCGGCACGCGTGGCCGCCGCGCCGGGCGCGATCGCGCTGGGATGCGCGAGCGCGAGATTGGGAATGCGCGGACCAGCCGCCACGGCGCGCCAGCCGTCGGGATAGTCGAGCACGACGTTGCCGGTCGTCACGGCGCGCGGCGGGCGCGGGGCCGTCGCGGCGGAATGTTTGTGCCCGGCCAGATAGCCGAGCGCTGCGACGACGAGGAGGACGGGAATGACGAGGGCCGGCAGCGCCGGCCTGCGATAGGGCATCGCTTATTCGGAGCTGTCGAACGAGCCGCCGCTCGATGGCCGGCCGGAGGAGCCGCCGTGCTGCGGGTTCGCGGCGACCGGCGCCGCTGCTTTGACGGGCACGGGTTGCACGACCGGCGCCGCCACGGCCGAGCTCGGCGCGGGCGCACGCGAGGCGTCTTCGGCGAGCGGCTGTGTCACAGCGCTCGCGGCGCTGCTCGCCGAGGCCGCCGGCGCGGCGGTGCGAACCGGCTTCGGGGCGATCGCGCTCGGCACGCTGCCGGCGATCGGCGAGTCGCCGCGCAAGGCTCCGGGAATCGCCGCGCGGCCGGTCGGCGCGCGCAGAGCCGAGGACGGTTCGCCGTGCGACGCACCGCCCGTGCTGAGGCGCCCGATCGCGAAGAAGCCGACGAACACGACGGCAGCGGCGAGGAACAGCACCCACCATTGTCCCTTCATGCTCGCGTCGGGCCCGCCGATGCGCACGCCGAGCCATTCGTAGGGCACGCGGCGCACACGACGGACGCGACGAACCCGGCGAACCTGGCGCACACCGACGACGGCGCGGCGGACGGCGCTCACTGGCTCGGACACGGGCTGGGGTTCGAGCTCGTCGGTCGCAAGCACGCGTCGACCCGCACGGGCAGCTTGTTGCGGCGAATCGTGAAGCTCGTGAACTTGCCGATCTCACCGGCCTTCGAGACGCGGATCTGCAGCACGGCGCCGGCCTTCAACGCGCGCTGGAAGCGCGGGAAGGCGAGCATGATCGCGCCGGCCTTGCTCTTGCCGGCGCTCGACGCGGTCGCGATGCGGCTTTCGGACTTCGTCTTGCAGCCACGGCCCTTGCACGACACGGCGACCTTCGTCGCCGGCGGCGCCTGAACGGTCAGCAGCTTGACCCGCGCGCCCGACGCGGTCTCGGACCCGGCGATCCGCACGATCGGGAACGGCTGCATCAGCTTGAGCGCCTGCGCGGCGACGTTGATCGTGTGCGTCGCGACGCTGCTCAGGCCGTTGGCGTCGCTCACCTGCAAGCGCACGACGTGTGCGCCGGGCGTCGCGAACGACGTGCTCACCGACGGGCCGGCGGCGGCGAACTGGCCGCTGCCGAGGTCCCAGCCAAAGCCGCTCAGCGCGCTCGAGACGCCGGTCGAGTTGGACGCGAACGAGACGCTCTGCCCGACGGTCGGGTTCGCGGGCACCCACGTGAACGAGGCGATCGGCGGAGACGGTGCGACGGACGGAGGCGCCGGCGTGCCCGTCGGCGCAAGCACGCCGAAGCTCTGCGGCGCGCTCGAGCCCGTGTTGCCGGCTTCGTCGCTCTGGCGCGCGAGCACGCTGTATTCGCCGCTCGGCAAGCCCGCGAACGTCGCCGACCAGGCGCCTTCGGCGTTCGCGTTGACGGTGATCGTCTCGTACGCCTGCCCCGGTTCGCCGACGGGGCCCTGGAACAGTTCTGCGGTCACCTGCTTGCGATCGCCGGGGGCGATTCCGGCGAGGCCGGAGACGGCCTCGAGGCCGGTGCTTTCAGGCGCGGCGCTGAGCGTCGGCTGAGGGGCCGTCGTGTCGACGGTGAAAGTCGAGGCCGCACTGACGCCCGGCGGGTTGCTCGCTACGTCGGCCTGTTCGGCCTGCGCCGTGTACGTGCCCTCCGGCAGCGCGGCGATCGGCCCCAGCGACCAGGCGCCGGCGCTCTCGGGTGCGGAAGCCGACTCGACGAGCGTTCCCGATGCGGAAGTGCCCTTCCAGACCTTCAGCGTCACCGACGGTTCGGCTTCGGACGCCTGCGCGCTGCCGTTGAACGCAGGGCTCGAGTAGCCGATGTAACGCGGCAGCGCGTTCAGCGTGACGGTCGGCGACGGGCTGTCGATCGAGAACGTGACCGGGGCCGACACGCCGAGATTGCCGGCCGAGTCGATCTCGCTGACCTCGACCGTGTAGGTGCCGTTCGGCAAGCGAGGTCCGCTGCTCGCGGTCGTCCACGACGGACCGCTGCGTTCGACCGCGAACGTCTGCGCGGGCGTCCCTGCTGCCGCGCCTCCGGCGAAGATTTCGATCGTCACCGACGTCGAGTCGCCGGTCACGTTGCCGGTGCTGCCGCTGAACGTCGGTCGCGAGGATTTCAGCTCGTCGTTGCTTTTCGGCGTCGCGATCGAGAGGGTCGGCTTGGTCGTGTCGACGCGGAACGTCGCAGGGCTCGTCTTCGTCACGTTGCCGGCCGCGTCGGTCTGTTCGGCTTGCACCGTGTAGCTGCCGTCGGGCAGGTTCGGCGAGGACCACGACCACACGCCGGGCCTCACCGTCGCGGTCCCTTCGGGGGCCGCGAGCGCGCCGCCGACAGACGTGCCCTTGTGCACGAAGACGTGAACCGGACCGTCGCCGGAGGCTTCTCCCGGGACTCCGCCGAATCCTGGGGTCGGATCTGCGGTCACGGCCGGGACCGAGGAGATCCCGAGCGCGGGCGCGACGGTGTCGAGGACGAACGTCGCCGACGTGCTCGACGCGACGTTGCCTGCTTCGTCGCCCTGGAACGCGGCGACGGTGTACTGCCCGTCGGCGAGCGGTGTCGCCGTATACGACCACGCGCCGCCGTTGACCGGAACGGTGCCGGAGGCTTCGACTTTGCCGCCGACGGCCGATCCGGCAAACACGACTACTTCGACGCTAGTGCTGTCGCCCGGAGCTTCGCTCGCGGATCCGCTGAAGCTCGGTGTCGTTTTGCGCGTGGCGGCCGAGACCGCGTTGAGCGTGACCGTCGGCGGCGTCGAGTCGACCGTGAACGTGTCGGGCGGGCTGACGCCCACTTCGAGCGATCCCGAGTCTTGCTGTTCGGCGACAGCCGTGTACGTGCCGTCGGCGAGCGGCGCGAGCTGAACGCTCCACGCACCGCCGACGGGGCTGACCGGTTCGAGCGCCGGGAGTTGCGTGCCGCCGGTGCCGGTCCCCTCGTAGATCCGCAGCGTCACCGGATCGAGCGTGTCGGAGCTCGTGCCGCTGACCGACTGCACGTGTTCTCTCGTCTCCACGCCGGACGCCGGACTGGTGATCGCGACGCTCGGAGCAGCCGCGCTCGCGGCGCCGACCGGGCCGGCGACGAGCACGATCAGCCCAGCGACCAGCGTCGAGCAAAGCGTCTTCATCGTCTTCCGCCGATCCCACTGCCGGTCAATGTCGCCTTCGATCCGTAACTACGAGTCTCCATGGTGGACGCTGGCAGTCCCAGTTGCAAGCGTCGTTTCCGCCGCGGCCCATGATAATTCGGTTCTGCAGACGAAGCGCCACCGCTCTTCGGGCCGACAGCGAGCAGTGGCGCACGATCCGAGCATCCGTACCCCGACCGGCCGCCACAGCCGACGAGATCGAACGCGCCCGAGAGGATTCGAACCTCTGACCTTCGGTTCCGTAGACCGACGCTCTATCCAGCTGAGCTACGGGCGCAGAGCGGCCAAGTCTAGTCGGCGAACGCGAACGTCGGCTGACCGCAGCGGCGAGCGCGTGTTTGCGGCGCCGATCCGCAGCTCGCGCGAACCGGGAGCTAGCGTCCGACGCCGGCGCTCGCGCTGCTGGCGCTTGCGCGCGGTGCGCGGGCGGCGGAGAAGCCAACCATCCGGCCGGTGCGCTCGTCGTAGAGCTTCAGCCGCGTCGAGCGCATGCCGTCCATGAACGAGAGCGTCGGCACGCCGTGGAAGATCTCGTTCTCGTCATGGGCGCGCTGGAGGTTGTAGTTCGGGATGCGCGCGTTGAGGTGATGCACGTGGTGCAGGCCGATGTTGCCCGAGAAGAACTGCAGGACCTTCGGCAGCTTCAGGTAGGAGCTGCCCTGCAGCGCGGCGTCGGCGTAGCTCCAGACCTCGGACTCCTGCCAGTAGGCGTCCTCGAACTGGTGCTGCACGTAGAACAGCCAGATGCCGGCCGAGCCGGCGAGCATCACGGTCGGCGCCTGCACGAGCAGGAACTGCTCCCAGCCGACGAGCAGGCAGAGCCCGGCGACGACCACGGCGAGCGCGACGTTCGTGCCGATCACGCTGCGCTTCATCCGCGGGCGGGCGTCGCGCGCGACGATCCGCGGACCGATCAGCAGCGCGGCGATCGGCCCGATGCCGAACATCACGAGCGGATTGCGGAACAGCCTGTAGGCCAGGCGCGCGCGTGGCGCGAGCGCTTGGTACTCGCTGACGGTCAGCGTGTGGACGTCGCCGCCACCGCGGCGGTCGAGGTCGCCTGAGGTCGCGTGGTGGATCGCGTGGTCGTGGCGCCAGCGCAGGAACGGGGCGTAGACGAACAGGCCGAGCACCGTGCCGAGCCATGCGTTCGCGCGCTTGGAGCGCAGCAGCGAGCCGTGCGTGCAGTCGTGGAAGAGGATGAACGTGCGCACGAGGAAGCCGGCCGCCGGCACCGCGATCGCGAGCGTGAGGAAGTAGGAGATCCGCAGCGAGTAGTACATCGCGACGGACAGGCCGAGATAGGGCACGACGGAAGTCGCGAGTTCGCGCAGGCTGCGCCCGAGGTGCGGCTGCGCGTAGGGCGCAAGGTCCTCGCGCCAGTACGGGCGCTCGGCGCGGGGCTTCGTCTCGGGTGCGGGAGCGGCGCTTGCCAATTGAATGCTTCCGGGCGGCCGATCGCTCGGCCTTTCACTGCGCTGCTGAGAAGGGCGCTGCAAGACGTTCTCTCTTTCCGGTCCCGTCACGCCGAAGAAGCGATCGCGGTCCCGTGGGTACGGAGCGGCAGCATGGCAGGTAGTCCGGTCGCCCGCAAGCGGCTACCGGACGAACGTCGACGCGGCGGCTCAGGCCGCTTTGCCGACGACCTCGCGGCGCTCGCGCATCCCGCGCGCGATTCGCCCTCCGAGCGCACCGAGCAACATCCCGAAGATCGCGTCGATCACGATCAGCAGCGGCGGGAATCCGCCGAGCGAGACCTTCGCGTGCGTGCCCGCGATCGCGTGCGCGACGAGGATGCCGAGACCGAACAGCGCGCCGCCGACGAGACCGCGGTCGGCGCCGCCCCAGCCGTCCTGATGCTCGAAGCCGGCGAGCACGGCGCCGAGCCCCGCGAGCACCGCGAGCGCCCAGTAGACGCCGGCCGAGACGCCGATGATGATCCCGACGACGGCGCCGAACGCGAGCGGCACGGCCCCGCCGAGCACGATCTGCAGCGGCCGTGGCCGGTCGCGAAACAAAGTCGGCTCGTGCATTTCCCCTCTCCCTTTCGCCTCGAAGCTCCCTGCCGAGCGACAGTACCAGTCACGAGGAGCGGCCGTTGACAATGCGGCCGGCCCTGGCTACGAGCGCCCACGGCGCCGTCCGCCTCTAGAGTCGTTCGATGCTCTACCTCGCGCTCGGCGGCCAAGCGATCGTCGTCGTCGCGGCTTACTGGCTCGAGACGCGCGCGGACGGTGCCGAAGGCACGCCGGCGATTCGCCGTGCGCTGATATGGAGCGGACTCTGGCTGCTGCTCGGATTGCTGCCGACGCTGTGGTTCGGGCTGTTCGACAGCGCGCACAGCGCGAGCTCCTACGCGGCCGTCTACCTGATCGAGCGAGCGCTTTCGCTCGACAACGTGTTCGTCTTCGCCGTGCTGATCGCGGCTTTCGAGATCCCCGGCGGCGAGCGCGAGCGGCTCGTCTCCTTCGGTGCGCTCTCGGCGTTCGCGCTGCGCGTGCCGGCGATCGTGCTCGGCGTCGCCGTGTTCGAGGCGTCGCACCTCGTCGGCTACGCGCTCGGCGCGCTGCTGCTCGTGCTCGCGTGGCAGACGGCGCGCTCGCGCGAGGAGCAGGCGCCGGGCCCGAATCGCGTCGTCGCGTACCTGCAGCGGCGCTTGCCCATCAGCGAGCACGTTCCACGACGCTGGCTCGTCGTACGCGACGGCCGCCGCGAAGTGACGCCGATGCTGCTGTGCCTGATCGCGATCATGCTCGCCGACCTTGCGTTCGCGGTCGACTCGATCCCGGCGGCGCTCGCGATCAGCCACGACGCGAAGCTGCTGCTCGTCGGCAACCTGCTCGCGCTGCTCGGCCTGCGCGCGCTCTTTCAGCTCGTCACGGTCGCACGCGAGCGCCTGCGCTACATGGACCAGACGATCGCCGTGCTGCTGATGCTCGTCGGCATCAAGCTGCTCGCGGCCGACGCCGTCGAGGTCGGCCCGCTGCCGAGCCTCGCGATGGTTCTCGTCGTGCTCGCCGCCGGCACGGCGCTCTCGTTGCACGCGAGCAGCGCGGGCGGGGTGCGCCGTTAGGATCTCGCGGAGGATTTCGTTGCGCAGCTCGGCCGGCCCTCACCACCGCTTCGACCGGCGCCGCACGACGGCGCTCGCGGCGCTGTTGGCGCTCGCACTGGCACTCGCCGCATCGAGCCCAGCTGTCGCCGGCGCGGCGCCGAGCTCGCCCGGCGAGCTCTTCGCGTTCGGCGCGAACCGCTTCGGACAGCTCGCGAGCACGGCCGGCAACGGCAGCGAAGCGGCGAACCCGACGCCGCTGCCGGTTAGCCTGCCGGGCGCCGAAGGCCCGGTCGTGCAGGCCGCGGCCGGTGACGGCACGAGCTTCGTGCTGACGAGCGACGGGCGCCTCTACTCGTTCGGCGAGAACCTCTACGGGCAGCTCGGGCGCGCGCTTGGCAGCGGCAGCGAAGCGGCAAACGCGACGCCGGCGCGAGTGAGCCTGCCCGGCGCGGGGTCGGGCGAACGGATCGTCGAAGTCGCCGCGGGCGGCGCGCACGGCCTCGCGCTGACCTCTACGGGGCAGCTCTACGCGTTCGGGCGGAACTTCTACGGCCAGCTCGGCAGCACGACGGGCAACGGCAGCGAAGCGGCCAACCCGACGCCTGCCCCGCTCGTGCTGCCCGGCGCAAGTGGTCCGGTCAGCGAGATCGCGGCCGGCGAGGAGCACAGCCTCGCCGTCACCGCGACGGGGCAGCTCTATGCGTTCGGCTCGAACCGCTTCGGCCAGCTCGGGAACCCGGCGGGCAGCGGCACGGAACTCGCGAACCCGACGCCGCTGCGCGTCAGCCTGCCCGCCGCCACCGGCCCCGTCGCGCAGATCGCGGCCGGCTCCGCGCACAGCCTCGCGCTGACCTCGACGGGGCAGCTCTATGCGTTCGGCTCGAACGAGTTCGGCCAGCTCGGGAGCGCGACCAACTCGGGCACGTCGAACGCGACGCTGCCGACGCCGGTCGTCCTGCCGGGCGCGACCGGACCCGTCAGCCAGATCGCTGCGGGCGCCTTTCACAGCCTCGCGCTCACCTCGACGGGACAGCTCTACGCGTTCGGCCGCAACAGCTCGGGGCAGCTCGGCACGGAACGAGGCGCGCAAACGCCCAACCCGACGCCCGAGCTCGTCGGCCTTCCGGCGGCGGCCGGGACGCCCGTGCAGATCGCCGCGGGCGCCGCCGACACGCTGCTCGTCACGGCGAGCGGTCGGCTGTTCGCGTTCGGCTCGAACGAAGCCGGACAGCTCGGGGAGACCGAGGGACTCGGAACGAGCCTGCCGAACGCGACCGCGATCGCGCCCGATCTTCCTGCGGGCACGACGATCGACACCGTCGCGCGCGGCGCGACAGCCGGCCACACGCTCGCGCTCGTCGCCGACTTGGCAGTCATCGACACCACGCTCCCACCCGGGCAGCCCGGCCTGCCCTACAGCGCAAGCGCTCACGCGGCGGGCGGCACGGGCGCCTACAGATGGAGCGCGAGCGGCCTGCCGAGCGGTCTCTCGATCGACCCGCTCAGCGGCCAGATTGCCGGCACGCCGTCGGCTGCCGGCGTTAGCGAGGTCGTCCTGCACGTCGAAGACCTGTTCGGAGTCGGCGCGACGAGCGCGCCGATCGCGCTGACGATCGCCGCGGCGACGCCGGTGCGCGCGTTCATCTCCTCGACGCTGACCGAAGCGCAGATCCGCGCGAGCCTCGGCATGCAGCTCGGGACGAAAGGCAGGCAGATCAACCTGAAGGCGCTGCGCAAGCGGCGCAGCTACGCGTACGGGTTCACTGCGCTGACGCCCGGAGCGCTGACGATCTCCTGGTACTACCTACCGCCCGGCGCGCGCCTCGCAGGCGGCGCCGGCGCGGCGCGGAGCGCGAAGCCGGTGCCGTTCGCGAGCGGCAGCGCGAGCTTCGCGACGGCAGGCACGAAGAAGGTGACGCTCAGGCTCACGCTCGCCGCGCGCAAGCTGCTGCGCCATCGCAAGCGCATCGCGCTGACGGCCGTCGCCGGCTTTACACCGCGCGGCAAGCGCACGATCACCGCGACGCGGAGCTTCAGCCTTCGATCGTGACGAGCGTCCCGATCGGGGTGTAGGGGTAGATCTCGGCCGAGGTCGCGAGCGGAAGCTCGACGCAGCCGAGGCTCTGCGGCGTGCCGAAGGAGGAGCGGTCGAAGTTGTGCAGCGCGTCGCCGCCGTTGAAGTAGCTGACCCATTTGATCCCGGGGTCTTCGTAGTGCGAGCCGTCGGGGTTCGTGCCGCTCATCGTCGTTTCGGGCAGGTGCTCGAACACGGGGAACGTCCCGAGTTCGGTTTCGGCGCCGGAGATGCCCGTGTTGGCGGGCGAGCTGACGACGGTCCGGCCGTTGTGCCACAGCGTCATCGTCTCCGGCACTTCGCGGTGCACGTAGACGTAGCTGTAGCCGCTCGTCAGCCGCTTCTGCGCGATCGCGTCGTCGATCAGCTTGCGCCAGACGGCCGCGCCCGCGAGACCGTCGACGGTCATCCCGTTTTCGTCCTCGAACTTCATCAGCGCGCCACGCGTGATCGTGTTTTCCCGGCCAACGCTCCACAGCGCCTGCAGCTGGTGCGGGGTGTTGCCGTAGCGCCAGCTGAACGAGCCGCTCGGCGCATCTACGGCAGCTTGTGCCTCCGCGGCGGGCGTGCGTGCGACTTCGGCGCCGGCCGGATGCCAGTCGAGCGGCAGGTAGCCGGCCTGCGCGAGCAGCTGCTGCAGGCGCAGCGTCGAGCCCGGCGGCACGATCCATTCGATCTGGCTCGTCGTGTGCAGAGCGCCGCCGCGACCCGACGTGACGGCGACGCTATGCGGCAGCTGCGCGTGCAGGCGAGTGCCGAACGCGACGCCCATCCCGCTCGGCGCGAACGCGAGCGTGTGGCTGTTGGCCTTGTACCAGTGACCCGGCGTGCTCGGCGAGAGGCGCGGCCGCGAGGAGCCGAGCACGTCGTCGATCGGCTTCGAGAACGTGATGTACAGCTTGCTCGCCGGGCCGATGTGCGAGCCGGCCGCGGGCAGCGCGACCATCACGGGTGCGTGCGAGGGCGGGAACCAGCTGACCTGCGTCGGGTGACCGAGCGTCTCCCAGCGCCGCGGCGCGACTGCGATCTCCGTCGTGCCCGTAGCGGGCTGGCGGCCGAGCGAGACGACGCTCTGCGCGCGGCTCAAGCTCTGCGCCCTCGACGGCACGCTGCTCCCGTGCGCGATCGCGCTGACGGGCTGATCGAAGCCGACGCGCACCGGCGAGCCCGGCTGGACGGTCATCCACCGGTTGCTCACACGCGCGACGGGCGTTGTCAGCGTCAGGTGCTCGGTACGCGTCGCGCCGAGCGCCCAGCTGAGGTAGCCGGGACGGCGAACGAGCAGCTCGACGGACACCGGCTCGCCGGGCTTCAGCCTGTGCAGCGGGGTCAAGCGTCCCGCGTCCACCGCGAGCGGGATGCGCCGGCCGCCGGGCCCGAACGCTTCGACGCGCTCGATGCTGCCGCCGAACGGCTGCACCGAGACGTGCGCGAGCGCCGTCGCGTCACTCGTCAGCGAAGCGCCCGACCACAGCAGCACGACGGCTGCCGCGGCGATTACCAGGACGAGGACGCTCGCGCCGAACCCGATCAGCACGCGCCGTCTTCCGAACCGGCGCGACCCGGGCCGCGACTCGATCTGAGCGAAGGCAGAGTCGGTCGCCATCACCAAAGGATAGGCAGCCGCACGGGCGTCTTGCGCAATTAATCGGCCAAATGTCCGAATCTGGCGGCAGCTGTCACTCGGGGGCTTTCAGGCCACAGACGAGCTCGGCCGGATCGACCGCGAGCCCGGCTGCGATCTTCAGCAGGTTGTGCAGGCTGAGGTTCCGCCGCCCGCGCTCGACCTGACCGAGGAACGTCCAGTGCACGCCGCTCTGTTCGGCGAGCGTTTCCTGGCTGAGTCCGAGTGCTTGGCGGCGCTCGCGAATTCGTTCGCCGAGGACCCGCGTTGCGAGCGAGATGGGCTCCGGCATGTTTACCGAACCACAGCTACACCGATTGTCCGTGTCCAGAGCAAGTATGCCTAATGCGTATAAGTCCCAACTATTTGTATCCTGATAGGGTCCTCATCCCCACAGGAGAGGGCAGGGGGAAGGCAGGTGCCCACTTGCCTGCCTTCCCTCAGTCAATCGAAAGCGGCCGATCGGCCCACGACCGGCGAGCGGAACGCTCCGACGTACCGGAATTTTTTGGTCGTTCAGGTCTCGTCGTCGGAAGCATCGGCGAACGAGTGGTGCTCGTGCGCCACCGTCCATCGGCCGCTCTGCTTGCGCAACCCGAGCGTCAATCTCAGGCGCCCGTCCGGATTCTCCGCGCGGCCCCGTGGCGTGTCACAGCGCAGCAGCGCGAACGCGTACGCGACGTCCTCTCCGGCAGTGACCTCGAGCGAGACCAGCTCAAACGACGCCCCGCCGGCCTGCCACGCGAAGAACCCCGGCCACGTGTCTCGGTACGCATCGATGCCGCGAACGCCGTCGTGCGGCGGCGGCACGTCGAACATCACGATGTCCTCGGCGTGGTCGGCGAGCACCCCGTTCATCTCGCCACGGTGCACGGCGAGCGCCCATCGCTGCACCAACGCGCGAATCTGCTGCTCGTCGTCAGGCACGGCCGGGCAACCCCCGCTCCTGCTCGGCGGCGCGCGTCGCGCTGCGCCGGTAGGTCATCTTCAAGTCCTCGCGCCAGCCGCCCGGCGTTTCGGCGAGCTGCCATTGGCCCTCGAATACGTCCGGCCCCCTCGAAGCGCTGGTCGAACCCCGGATGCTCGCGCCAGATGCGCAGCACGCCGTCATCGAGCGAGACGCCGTACGTGCGGCGCACGCCGCGCGAGTCGAAGTACTCCATCGTCAGGCCGTCGCCCGCCTCGGGAGCGCCGATGACGCAGAGCGCATCCGGGAACAGCTCGTGCTCGTTGCGCGAGCGCTGGATCAGGAAGCGTCCGCCCTCCAGCCACTCGAACGTGACGCTGCCCGGCACGGTCTCCTCGGCCAGCGGATGGGTCGCCTCGGTGCTCCACGTGCCGATCAGCGCGGCGAACGGCTCGAGCGCGGGATCTCGTTCGGTCATGTCTGTATGACGATCCCATCCGGCGCAACTCATCGGTGCCGGACGAAGCAGTACGGGGAGAGATCAGGACGTGCTGCAAAGAAGCGCCTTGACCAGCTTCTGCGAGAGCTGTTCGAGCCAGAAACTGAGACGAAGGCTCGAACCCTACGTCGCGCGCTTCTAGATCTGCGGCAGTCCGGCCGCACCTCTGGCGGCTGATCCCTGCTGCTCGCCCAGGACGCGGTGCTCCTCGCGCCCGAATTCCCAGTCGAGCTGCGGTGCGAGCGCAAGGAACGCCTCGACGAGCTTTGGATCGAAGTGTGTCCCGCTGCCTTGCCGAATCTCGGCGAGCGCCTGCTCGGCTGTCCATGCCTCCTTGTAGGAGCGCTTGGCAAGCAGCGCATCGTAGACGTCGACGACCGCGCAGATGCGCGCCGCAACCGGGATCTCCTCCCCCTTCAGTCCTGCGGGGTAGCCGCTGCCGTCCCAGCGCTCGTGGTGGGACATGGCGATGTCGCGCGCCATCCGCACGAGTGGGTTGGACGAGTCGGCGAGAATCTGCGCTCCATTCGTCGTATGCGCCTTGATGACATCCCACTCCTCCGGATCGAGCTTGCCGGGCTTCAGCAAGATGCGATCGGGGATACCGATCTTGCCGATGTCGTGCATCGCGCTTGCGTGGCGAAGAATCTCGGCCTCCTCCGCGCTCCAGCCGACCTGGAGAGCCAGCTGCTGGGAAAGCCGACCGATGCGCTGGATGTGCTCACCTGTCTCGGTGTCGCGCGTGTCGACGGCTTGGGCGAGGCGCTGGATCAGCTCGAGCTGACTTTCGCGCAGCTGCTGTGCGAAGGCGTTTCGTTCGATGAAGGCGCCGACGTAGTTGGCCGCGACGGTGCCGATCGCCGCCAGCGCCCATGCCGCCAGCGGGTACGTGACCACGAGCACTGTGCCGGCGTCGAATGCGGCTTGGGCGACGAGCACGTAGCCGCCTGCGGCGACAGCAGCTAGGAACAGCGAGCCGAGCACGCGGAACTTCAGCGAAGCCAGCGGCGCGATCAGGGCGCCCAGCGCGATGGCGATCAGCGCAAGCCATCCGGGCGCGGGCTGGAGCGGATTGTCGTGCAACGCCGTCCAGATCGCGTTCGCTTGGATCTCCGGTCCCGCCATCGGGCTGGCCGAGGTGGTGGAGGTCTGATGAACATCCTGCAAGGTGGCGGATGTCGCGCCGACGACGACGATCTTTCCGCGAAAGACGTGCGGCTTGATGCGACCTTTGAGCACGTCGGCGTAGGAGACCGTCCTAATCGTTCCCGGCGGGCCGCGGAAGTCGATCAGCGCGCGGCCGTCGGAGAAGCGCGAGCGCGGGACAGCGACTCCAGCGGAATCGCTCGCGGCGACGGCAAAGCCCTTCAGGCCGAGCAGCGAGTAGGGGTAGCGGCGGATGACCCCGCCGGATTCAGCAGGCAGATTGGCTGCCGCCGCAACCGCGTGCGCCTGCTGGAGAGCTTCTGCTCCGCCGAGCACGTCGGTCTGGCCAGACGCGTTCACTTCCGTCGTAGCGAGCACGACCGGCGTCTTGGACTGCGCGATCGACTCGTAGAGCGCGAGATCGTCGCGCTTGTCGGTCGGCTCGGTGAACTGCACGTCGTAGGCGATTGCGCGTGCGCCATCGCTAGCTAGACGATCGATTACGGCGGCGTGCAGCCTGCGCGGGAACGGCCATTGCCGGCGTAGCTCGGAGAACGTCTTGTCATCGATCGCCACGACGACCACCCCCGGCGCCTTTGACGCGCCCCGCGCACTGAAGCGCATGTCGATCGTGTCGTTCTCCAGGCGCGGCCAAGCGTCCGCGAGGTAAGCGGTGAGGCCGCCGGTCGTCGCAGCGAGAGCCGCTACGACGATGGCCAACGTCTTCGGGGTCAGGCTCAGACGCCCCACGCGTCAGCGCTCGCCGAGCTCAGCGCTTCGCCAGGTAGCTGTGCCCCGCACCGACGAGGACCGAGCGGCGGCGATGCAGATCGCGGACGCTGACGAGGCCTTGCTTGACCGTCGTGAGCGTCCCGTCGCATCGGTCGGTCGTCTCCCAGTAGGTGCCACGCACGGTTGCGACGCTGTTCTGCCCGCGCGTGCTGTACTGGCCGTGGTTGTCCTTGGCCCAAAGCGTCGGTGGCGCCTTGGCTCGGGCCGTGCTCGCCACTGAGCTGCGAGCGTGCCTGGCGACGGCCGCACAGCCCGACGGACGCGGAAGCGTGAACGTCGTCATGCCCGCTCCGGGGCGCTGCCCGACGGCGAAGGACCCGTGCCACAGCGTCGCGCTCTGAACCTTGCCCGCCGCGTTGACTGCAGTCGTCAGGCGGACGACGCCATGCTGCGCGTCGATCGTCGACCCGATCGGGACGTTCTGCGACGGCCCGAGCGGCACGAGGCTCGAAGTTCCTGGCACACGGACGAGCACGACGCCCGAGATCACCCCCGCGACCGCGGTCTTTCCGATCTCCGGTGGCGCGGTCGTCGGCGGCGACAATGCGCTCAAACTCAACGAGCTCGGCACAATCGGCATAGAGGCAGTCCGGGAGTCGGGAAGGCCCAGCGTGGTGAACGTCGCGTCGCTGCCGTAAGTCGTGCCGGGCGCGCAGCCTTCGCAGTCGCTGGCGACGATGCGGTAGTGGTAGGTGGTGCCGGGCGTCAAACCGGTTAGCACCTGAGAGAGCGGGTACTCAGTGTTATCGGAGCCGACGGCAGCGTCGGTCATCGGCGTCTGGTTGCCGTAGGCGGTGCTCGCCCCCCAGTCGAAGTGGTAGGTCGTCGGAGCGCCCTGGGGGTTCACCGTCCCCGCAAGGGTCGCGGTGTCTCGCTCCACGGCCTGTGTCGGCTGTGTGACCGCGAGCGGCGCCGGGGCGGTCGTGAACGTCTGATCCGGCCCATAGGTGGTCCCTTCCGCGCAGCCACCGCAGTTGGTTGCGACTACCCGGAAGTGGTAGCTGGTGTCCGGCGTGAGTTCGCCGAGGGTCTGTTCGACGGCGTGTTCGCTGCTGCCTGAGCCGACGCTCGCGTCGGAGAGCGGCGCCTGGCTTCCGTATGCGGCGGTGGCGCCCCAGTCGAAGTGATAGGTCGTCGGCTGCCCCTGCGGGTCGATCGATCCGCGCAGGGTTCCTCCGGTGAGCGTCGCACCGGTGGCCGGCAGCGTGACGGCCGTAGGTGGCGAGACGGTCGTGAAGGTCTGGTCCGGGCCGTAGGTCGTGCCGCTGGCGTTCGTCGCCACCGCGCGGAAGTGATAGCTCGTGCTCGGCGAAAGCCCGATCGCTTTTGCGGACACGACGGCGGGCGTGGCGCCACTGCCGGCCGATGCCGTCGAGGTCTGCGAGCCATATTCGCTGCTCGGCCCGAACTGGAAGAAGTATTCGGTCGCTTGTGAGTTGGCTCCGACGGGGGCCGCGAGCGTTGCAGTCCGCTCGGCGACGTTGGAGGGGGTGGCCGCTCCTACGCTCGGCGCAACGGTCAGCGTGCCGATCTTGCCGCCGTTGGCAACCTCCGTGAACCACAGGTTGCCGTTCGGACCGGTGGCGATCCCGAGCGGCTGACTGTTGCTCGTCGGTGTCGCCGTCTGCGTGATCGCCCCCGCCGTCGTGATCTTGCCGATCTCGCCGGGGTTGTTGAACTCCGTGAAGTAGAGGTTGCCGTCGTTGGCGGCCGTGATCCCTTCGGGCCTGATGTTCGTCAGCAGACCGGTTTCGTACTGGGTGATCGCGCCCGCCGTGGTGATCCGCCCGATTCGGCCGGGGTTCGCTTCCTCGGTGAACCAGAGGTTGCCGTCAGGCCCCGCCGCGATGCTCTGCGGTTTGCTGTTGGCGGTCAGCCCGGATGAGAACTCGGTGATCGTGCCTTCGGGGGTGATCCGGCCGATTCGAGCCGGATTTGCCGTCTCGGTGAACCACAGGTTCCCGTCGGGACCTGCGGCGATCCCTTGAGGTTTGCTGCCCGAAGTGAGGCCGCTCGTGAACTCCGTGATCGTTCCCGTCGGCGTGATCCGTCCGATGCCGCCTTGGCTCGAGGAGATCGTGAACCACAGGTTCCCGTCGTGTCCCGCCGCAATCTCGGCAGGCTTTGCCGAGGTCAGCGGGCCGCTGGGAATGGAGAACTCGGTGACCGTCCCCGAAGGAGTGATCCGGCCGATCTTTTCCTGCGCTGGCTCGGTGAACCACAGGTTCCCGTCGGGACCGAGCGTAATGCCTTCGGCTTGGCCGCTGATACCGGCGGTGAATTCGGTAACCGTTCCGGTTGGTGTGATCCGGCCGATGCCGCCGGAGCCCGCGCTCTCGGCAAACCAGACATTGCCGCCGGGACCGGCCGTGATCCCGGCTGGACTGCGCCCACCAGTGGGCAGCGGAAACTCTGTCATGGTCGGCGCGGCGCCTGCCGAAGCAGCCTCACAAGACAGGCTGGCCGCAAGCAGCGTTGCGACACCTACAAGTCGCCAAGGAAGTCGCACTCTGCTGCTATCGGCTTTACCTCGGAGATGCTTGACCCGCGCGAGCGGTCTGCCAGCTTGGCTGGCGACCACGGACGTCGCCGATATAGGCTGCTCGCCATGGGCACACGCAACGATCCGAGCGAGGGCGCTCGGCGTATCGGTGAGGTCGCGCTTTGTCGCGAGGCGTCGGGCAGGCCGGGACTGCCAGCGCAACCCACCGCTGATGCACGGCGTGAAGACGAAGGCGGATCTCGCCCGTCAGACGCACACCACGCCGATGCGAGTACGGAGAGGGAGGGATTCGAACCCTCGAACGAGGTTGCCCCCGTTACGCGATTTCCAGTCGCGCCCGTTCAACCGCTCCGGCACCTCTCCAGGCACGGCCGCCGTCAACGGCGGCCTTTGGTCCCGGTCGAGCGACCGGGCGTGCGGCAAGCTAAGGCTACGACACGGCCGCTCGCTCCGTTGCTAGGCTCCAGCGATGGTCCTCGCGGAGATCAACAGAGCGCTCTACACGGACATCGGCCTGATCGCCACCTTCGGCGGCATCGGTGTCGTCGTCAACGTGATCGTCGTCTACATCGCGATCCAGATCCGCGGTGAGCGCCAGCAGAACCAGGCGTACCGCGAGCGCATGCTCGACTCCTAGCGCGGCGGGCGCTAGATGATGTAGACGGGCGTGCCGACGGGCGACTTGTCGTACAGCGCGATCACGTCCGGAATCCGCATCCGCACGCAGCCGTGCGAGGCGTCGTGCCCGATCGAGCTGTACTCGCTCGGGTCGATCCCGTGGATGCCCGCGCCGCCTTCGATCGACATGAAGCGCGCCTTCAGCGGGTCGGCAGGGCCCGGCGGCACGACCGTCCCCGCGAGCTTGCCGGCCCACGCTTTCTTCGGCACGTACCACGACGGGTTTTCCTGCTCCCATTCGATGTGGTGCAGCCCCGCGGGCGTTTCCAGTCCTTCCATGCCGACGGCGACTTCATACGTTTTCGCGAGCTTCAGGTGTTCGTAGAAGCGCAGCCTGAATTCGCCGCGGTTGACGACGATGTAGGCCGGGTATTCGGCCGCGAGCTGCGCTGTCGTCACCTTCGGCTTGACGACGTGCGCGGGCACGCCGACGGCACGCGAGCCTCGCGTGGTCAGCGCGCTCTCGATCCGCACGCCGAGCTTCGCGCTGTCGACGCTCACGCCGTTCACGCCGGCCACCTGCTCGAGCCCGCTCGCGCTCGGCGCGACGCTCGCGTCGCGCGGTTCGCGGTTGACCGCGGCGCGGACCTGCGCCGTCAGCCGGCGCACGGCCGCGTGCGAGTAGCCGACGACGAGCGGCACGTCGCGGTGCACGCTGCCGCCCGTCAGCGAGCGGATCGTGCGCGTGAAGATCGAGCCCTCGCGGCTCGCTTCGACCGCTTGCGAGACCATGTTCGCGGCGTCGATCGTGACGCCGGCCTGGCGTGCCGTGAGCTGCCACTCGTGCGAGCCCGAGTGAACCGTCACCGGCCTGCTCAGCCCCGCGATCAGGTCGCGCTCGAGCTTCGCGCGGGCGGCGCTTTCGGAGAGGCCGCCGACGGGCACGCCGGCGATGCTCACGCCGCCCGCGATCCGGTCGCGCCGCGCGTGGTCGTAGACGAACATCGCCACGCCGAGCAGCACGACGACGCCGGCGAGCAGCGCAGCCGCGAGCGGCAGGCGGCCACGCCATCGCGGTGACGGCCGAAGCGGCCGTGATGCGGTCGTTGAAACGCTCATCTCGGTACGGGCGCGCGGAGTCGCGGGCCCGGCTATCGAGTGTACGTTTCGGCAGGCGCGTTGGATCGCCCTGCAAAACGGCGTTCAGCCGGCGCGCTCAGGCTTGCTTGGCGGCGGCGTCCGCTTCGGCGTGCGTCTCTTCGCGCGCGCGGCGGTACTCGTTGACGACGATGTCCGTCAGCTCCTCGACGGACGTCTCCGCTGTCGGCTTGTCGTAGGCGATCGCGCCGTCCTGGATCATGCTCACGCGGTCGCACGCCTGAAGCACGTGGACGTAGTTGTGCAGGATCATGATGATCGAGACCTTGCCCTCCTCCTTCAGCCGCGCGACGAGGTCGAGGATCATCGCGCCCTCTTTCGCGCCCATCGCCGCGAGCGGCTCGTCGAGCAGGATGATGTCGGCGTCGCCGTTGACCGTGCGCGCGACCGCGATCGCCTGGCGCTGCCCGCCGGAGAGGCGTGCGACGGCGACGTCGATCCGCGGGATGTTGATCCCGATCTCGTCGAGCGCCGTACGCGCTTCGCGCTTCATCTGGCGGTTCGCCAGCAGCGGGAACGGCTTGAGCAGGCGCTCGCGCCGCAGGAAGAGGTTGTGGTAGACCGACAGTTCGTCGATCAGCGCGAGGTCCTGGTAGACCGTCTCGATCCCCGACGCGCGCGCGTCGTCGACGCTTTTCGGCGCGTACGGCTTGCCGTGCAGGAACATCTCGCCCGAGTCCGGCTTCTGAAAGCCCGAGAGGATCTTGATCAGCGTCGACTTGCCCGCGCCGTTGTCGCCGAGCAGGCCGAGCACCTCGCCCTTCTTCAGGTGCAGGTTGATGTCGCGCAGCGCCGTCACCGGGCCGAACTTCTTCGTGATGTGCTCGACGCGCAAGACGTCGTCGGGCGAGCTGCGCGGCGGCACGACCTTCTCGGCCGGATCGACGCCGGCGAGCTTCGCCTCGGCCTCCGTCCCGCCGCCCGAGCCGTCCACGGGTCCTGCTCCTGGATCAGCCACCGCTATGTCCTCTCCGACGGCGTTGGACGTAGACGTTCACCGTCATCGCGACGATGATCGCGAGGCCGGTGTAGAACAGCAGGTAGTTCGCGTTGACGCCCTGCAGGATCAGGCCGTCCTTGAGGATGCCGAGGAACAGCGCGCCGATCAGCGCGCCGACGACCGTGCCCGAGCCGCCCGTCAAGAGCGTGCCGCCGATCACGCCCGCGGCGACCGCGAGGAAGAGGATTTCGTTCGCTCCGGCCGGGTCCGGCTGGACCGTGCCGGCGCGCACCGCCTCGAAGATGCCGACGAGCGCCGCAGTCAGCGCGCAGAGCACGTAGTTGCGGATCATCACGGCCTTGACGCTGACCCCCGCCTCGCCCGCGCCGAGCTTGTTCGAGCCGATCGCGACCGTGTACAGGCCCCAGCGCGTGAACGTCAGCACGATCTGCAAGATCGCGACGATCGCGACGGCCCAGATGATCTCCGAGTAGATGCCGCCGCCGAAGATCTCCGCGAACGAGCCGATGTGACGGACCTGTTCGGGCAGCACGATCGAGTGCCCGTTGACGATGTGATGGACGTTGACCGTCGTCGTGTGCGCCTGCGCGCCCGGCGTCGCGACAGGTGTCCCGTGCGAGACGATCAGCGCGAGACCCTCGAACGCGAACAGCGTCGCGAGCGTCGTCACGAACGAGTTGATTTCGACGACCGCGACGAAGAAGCCGTTGATCGCGCCGACGGCCGCGCAGACGAGCAGCGCGACGATCACGCTCGGCACGAGGCCGAGGCCGGCCGCCGAGTCGAGCTTGTAGAAGAGGATCGGCGCGAACAGGTACATCGCGCCGATCGACAGGTCGATCTCGCCGAGGATCATCACGAACACCTCGCCCGCCGCGAGGATCGCGAACGGCGCGAAGTACGGCAACAGCGTCTTGAAGTTCGAGCCAGTGAAGAAGCTGCTCGTGTTCGCCGCGAAGTAGATCGCCGTGACGAGCGTCACGACGATGATCGAGCCCTCGCGCAGCGAGAGAACCCGCTCGAGCGCCTTGCGGCCGCCGGAGACCTGGGGCGTGTGCCCCGAGCCCCCGGCTTTCGCCGGCGGCGTCTGGGCGGTCGACCCGCCCGCGACGCTCGCCATCAGCTTGCCTCTCTCCGCCGCATCCCTCGACGCCTAGGCGATGACCTTGGCTTCGGTCGCAGTGCCCTCGTAGCGGCTCTTCGACTTGAGGTACGGCTGGACCGTTTCTTTGCTGAGGAACTTCAGGCCCGTGTCCGTTTCGGCGAGGCCCGTCAGCGTGCCCGAGACCTTGTACATGAACAGCTGCAGCACCGGCAGGAAGCCCTGCAAGTACGGCTGCTGGTCGATCGTGAATTCGATGTCGCCTTCGGAGAGCAGCTTCTGCGTCTGTTCGGTGAGGTCGAATCCGCCCGCCTTGACTTTGCCGCCGAGGCTGTACTTCTGCATCACTTTCGCGAGGCTTTCCGTCGAGCCGCCGTCGACCGCGTACATGCCCTTCGTGCTCTTGTGACCGACCCAGTACGCGTCGATCGTCGAGAGCTCGCCAGGGACGGCAGCGCCGGTCGCGACCGTGTGCAGCGTGATCGGCTTGCCCGAGTCCTTGACGGCCTTTTCGGCGCCTTCGATGCGCGGCTGCAGGTTCGCCGAGCCAGGCGTCGCGATGAACAGCGCGACGTCACCCGAGCCGACGTCCGAGACGATCCGTTCGCCCATCTTTTCGCCGGCCTTTTTGAGGTCCTGGCCGATGTAGGCGAGGCGCGCGTTGCCCGGTGCGTCGGCGTTGTACGCGACGACCGGGATGCCCGCCTTGATCGCCGCTTCGACCGGCGCGTTGAACGCGTGCAGGTCGATCAGCGCGACCGCGATGCCGTCGGCGCCGCTCGTCACGGCGCTGTTGATCGCGTTGACCATCTGGTTGACGTTCGAGCTTTCCGAGCCCGTCCACTGGTATGAGCAGCCGAGCAGCTTCGACGCGTCCGCCGCGCCGTACTGCGTCGGCGTGAAGAACGGGTTCGTCGTGACGTGGTTGACGAACACGAATTTGTAGTTTTTGTGCGAGCCGAACACCTCGTCGGACCCGCTCCCGCCGCTGCCGCTCGCCGAGTTGCTGCTCGAGCCGCACGCGGCCAGCAACGTGCCCACCGAACCTGCCGCGACACCGGAGATCGCAGTGCGACGCAGGAACGCGCGCCTGTCGAACCCAGGACTGTCGATCACTGCGGCACCGGCCCCGTCGAGGTGCTCCCCAGCACCCTCGGGCTGATCGCTATCTGGCATATCCACTCTCCTCTGATCGAGGGCCGCGCCTGGCGGCGCGAGGCCCATCGCATTGCTTACCGCGAATCTACTCCTTCATCTAAACACTTTCGTTGCGGTCTTCCGGTCGTCCGCAGAATCTCCTTTCCGCACGGCGTGTGGCGCGGCGCTATACCCTCGCTGGATGCCCTCTGGTCCCGCTCAGCCACCGCCGCCGGAGCGACCGTCGCGCGCCGGCTCCGGCGATCGAGCGAGCGCCGCTTCGGGCGAGCAGGACCGCGTCGAGTCCGGGGCCGAGGAGCGCTACGGACCGCTGACGATCACGCGCGTCGTCAAAGACGACGGCCGCTCGCTGATCCTCTACGGCCACGACGAATCGGAGGCGGAGCTCGACGGCGATGCCGCACGCGAGCCGCGGCGCCGAGACGGTCCGTCGTGAGCGAGCAGCGCTTCAACGAGCTGCGCGGCGAGCACGTCGTCTACGCGATCCATCGCCAGGACCGCACGTTCCTGCCCGACCGCGCGCACTGCCCGCTCGACCCGACGAAACCCGGCGCGCCGCCGACGGAGATCCCCTTCGAGGCATTTCAGATCGCGGTCTTCGACAACCGCTTCCCCTCGTTCGAGGCGCCCGGTGGCGCTGCCGAGGTCGTCGTCTACACCGACGAGCACGACGGCTCGTTCGGCACGCTCTCACCTGCCCGCGTCGAGGCCTTGATCTGGGTCTGGCGCCACCGCTACGAGGAGCTCCGAGCAAGGCCCGACGTCGACTACGTGATGATCTTCGAGAACCGCGGCGTCGAGGTCGGCGTCACGCTGCACCACCCGCACGGGCAGATCTACGGCTACCCGTTCCTGCCGCCCGTGCCGGCGCTCGAGCTCGCCGCCGACGAGCGCCTCGGCGGCTGCGCCCCGTGCGAGCTGCTGCAGCGCGAGCTCGCCGACGGGCGGCGCGTGCTGCTGCAAAGCGACGTCGTCGTCGCGTACGTGCCAGAGGCCGCGCGCTGGGCCTACGAAGTCCACGTCGTCATGCGCGAGCACCGCGCGAGCCTGCTCGACTGCGATGCGCGCGAGCTGCGCGAGCTCGGCCAGACGCTGCAGGCGCTCGTTCGCGGCTACGACGCGCTGTTTCAGCGCCCGTTTCCCTACGTGATGGTCGTGCACCAGGCCCCGACCGCCGCCACGCCCGTCTCGGTCGAGCCGCACGGGCATCTGCACGTCGAGTTCTACCCGCCGCTGCGCACCGCCGAGAAGCTCAAGTTCCTCGCCGGCTCAGAGCAGGGCGCCGGCACGTTCATCTCCGACACGCTGCCCGAGGAGACCGCCGCGGCGCTGCGCGAGGCGATCGCCCGTGGCGCCTGAGCGCGTCGCCGCGTTCGGCCCCGGGCGCGTCAACCTGATCGGCGAGCACACCGACTACAACGGCGGCCTCGCGCTGCCGTTCGCGATCTCGCAAGGCATCCGCGTCGACGCCGTCGCCTGCGACGACCTCGTGATCCGCGCCCACGCGCGCGACCTCGACGAGGACTTCGCCTTCGCCGTCAGCCAGCGCGAGCGCGAGCGCGGCTGGCGCGCGTTCGTGATCGGCATGGCCGCCGAGCTCGAGGCGCTCGGCGTCGACGTCGGCGGCGCAACCCTCGAGATCGGCGGCGACCTGCCGCGCGGCGCCGGGCTGTCCTCCTCGGCCGCGCTCGAGGTCGCGCTGTGCCTCGCGCTGCTCGAGCTCGCCGGGATCGACCCGGCCGAACCGGGACGGATCGAGCTCGCGCGCGTCTGCGCGCGCGTCGAGAACGAGTGGGTCGGCGCGCAGACGGGGTTGCTCGACCAACTCGCTTCGCTGTTCGGCGAGGCCGACGCGGCGCTGTCGATCGACTTCGCGACGCTCGCGATCGAGCCCGTGCCGCTGCGACTCGGCGACTGGCAGCTCGTCGTGCTCGACTCCGGCGAGCGCCACGAGCACGCCGCCGGCGGCTACAACGAGCGCCGCGCCGAGTGTGCGCGCGCCTGCGAGCTGCTCGGCGTCACGGCGCTGAGCGAAGCCGACGCGGTCGCCGTCGAGCGCCTGCCCGAACCGCTGCGCCGCCGAGCGCGCCACGTGCTCAGCGAGAACGAGCGCGTGCGCGCCGCCGTCGCCGCGCTGCGCGACGACGACCTCGCGGCGCTCGGCGGCCTGCTCGACGCATCGCACGCGAGCTTGCGCGACGACTACGAGATCTCGACGGCGGCCGTCGAGGCGACCGTCGCGCGGCTGCGCGCAGCCGGCGCCACCGGCGCGCGGATCATGGGCGGCGGCTTCGGCGGCTGCGTGCTCGCGCTGTTCGCGCCCGGCAGCGAGCCGCCCCCCGGCGCGCTCGAGGTGCGCCCCGGCCCCGGCGCGTATCTGCTCGCGAGCTAGTACAGCCGCGCGGCGACGAGCGCGCATGCCGTCAAGACGACCCCGAGCGAGAGCGCCGCGAGCGCGCCGTCGAGCGGCGCGAGCAGCTTCGCCGGCGAGAGCTCCTCGGCGCGGCCGTCGACGCCGACGCGCACGCCTTCGAGCGAGCTCGTGCGCCTGCGCAGCTCGCGCGCCGGCGAGCTGAGCCGGCGCTGCGCGACGCTCAGCACCATGCAGCCGAGCGCGATCAGCACGCCCGGCAGCGCGATCCGCTCGGCGTTCGCGAAGTAACCCGTCAGCGCCGGGAACGCGCCCCAGCCGATCGCGAACCAGATGTCGCCGTGAAAGCGCCCGCCGGCCAGCTCGAGGTTGTACGCCGGCAGGAACACGCCGCCGATCAGCACGAACGGGATCAGCAGCGCCGAGATCTCGATCGCGCCCGCGACGCCGATCGCCAGCGCGCCGAGCAGGCTGACGGCCGCGAGCGCGATCAGCGTGCGCGCGCTCAGGCCCGTGCCGAGCGGGCGCCCGTGCAGCTCGTCGAGCGCATGCGCAGCGACGCCGACCGCAAGCCCGAACGCCGCGAGCCCCCACAGCAGGCGATCGACGTGCAGCTGCGGCGCGAGCGCCGCGCCGAGCGCGTAGTAGCTCAGATGCCACGCCGCGTAAGGCGGATGAAGCAGCGTCAGCAGATCGCCGGCGCGCCCGCCGCCGAGCGCGTAGAACGCCGGCCGCTCAGGCGCCGCGCGCATCGCCGGCCTCGCCGCTCGCCGTGTCCTGCGATGCCTCGGCCGAGCGCGTCGTGCCAGCGAGCCGTGGCGAGTCGCCCAACGGCGGCGCTTCGATGTCGATGCCGCGCGTCGCCGAGATCACGACGCCGCCGCCGAGGCTCATCGGCCGCACGGTGAGATCGATCAGGCCCGCTTCGCGCCAGTAGCCGGCGATCCGCTGCAGCGGATGCTGCGCGTAGAAGTCCCTGATGCTCGGGCCGAGGAAGCGGCCTACCTCGGCCCACTCGCGCGATGCGAGACGCCCGAGCGTCGGCAAGCCGACGGCCGTGTAGAAGCGCCACGCCCAGTACGCCGGGCGCCACGGCGGCACGTAGAACTCGAGCGACGCGACGCGCCCGCCTGGGCGCACGACGCGCGCGAGCTCGCGCATCGTCGCCGCCGGATCGTCGACGTAGCGCAGCAGGTAAGTGAACGTCAGCGCGTCGAAGCTGTGATCGGCAAACGGCAGCGTCTCGGCTTCGCCTTCGAGCAGCTCGACGCGCGCGTTGCCGGCGAAGCGCCTGCGCGCCGCCGCGAGCATCTGCGCGCTCTGGTCGATGCCGAGCACCGTGCAGTCCGTGCGCGCGAGCAGCTCCGCCGCGACCATGCCCGTGCCCGTCGCGACGTCGAGCACGCGCGCGCCCGGCACCGGCGCGAGCGCTCGCACGAGCGCGCGCCGCCAGCGCGGGTCCTGGCCGAAGCTGAGCGCCGAGGAGAGCAGGTCGTAGTGGCGCGGCAGCTCGCGAAACAGCTCGAGCGCCTCGCGCTTGCGCGGCGAGGCGCCCGCCGCGAACTCCCCCCTCGGCCCGAAGTCGTTCGCGGCGACGGCGTCAGCGTCGCTGGGAGGATGCCCGCTCATGCGCTGCTCGATCTGAAAGGCTAACCGCCGGCCGTCTCACGCACCGCCGGTCAAAAGCCACAACCAAAAAGATCATCATTAAAAATTCCTCCACAGACCGTCGCAGTCCCGGCGTCGCCCTGATCACAGGCGCGTCGAGTGGCATCGGCGAGGCCACCGCGCGGCGGCTCGCGCGCGACCCCGCGTGCAAGATCGTGCTCGTCGGCCGGCGCGAGGAGCGCCTGCGCGAGCTCGCCGCCGAGTTCGGCTCCGAACGCGTCGGCTTCGTCGCCGTCGACTTGCTCGACGAGCACGCGCCCGAGCAGATCCGCGACTTCGTGCTCGCCGAGCACGGGCGCCTCGAACTGCTCGTCAACAACGCCGGCGCCGCCTGGCGCGCGCGCTTCGCCGACGGCGGCTGGGAGAACGTCAAGCGCACGATGGAGATCAACTTCGACGCGCAGGTGAGGCTGACCGAGGCGCTCCTGCCGCTGCTGCGCGAAGCCGCGCCGAGCGCGATCGTCAACGTCTCCTCGACCGCCGGGCGCGTCGCGCGCGCCGGCTCAGGCGCGTACAGCGCCTCGAAGTTCGCGCTCGCCGGCTGGTCCGACTCGCTGTGGGCCGAGGAGCGCCCGCACGGCGTCCACGTCGGGCTCGTGCTGCCCGGCTTCATCGCGACCGAGGGCTTCCCGCAGTCCGAGCTGACCGCGAAGCCATGGACGCGCTGGATCGTCTCGACGCCCGATCGCGCCGCCGAGGCGATCGTGCAAGCGGGCGTCGGCCGCAGCCCCGAGCGCTACGTGCCGCGGCCGTACGGCCTCGCCGCCGCGCTGCGCGTGCTCACGCCCGGGCTCGTCCGCCGTGTGCTCGGCGGCAGCAGCGCGTCGATCATGACGACGACGACCGGGCGCGACCTCGCCGCGCGCAGCAACGGCTCCTCGCCCGGGCACTGAGCAGATAGCCGGCCCTCGCGGCCAACGCCTCGAGCAGCGGCCTGTCGGCAAGACGCTCGCGCGCGACTATGGTGAGTCAATCGCCACGCACGCGCTCGTCACCGGAGCAACAGGCTTCATCGGCGGACGCCTCGCCGAGTCGCTCGCGCGCTCGGGCGTCAGCGTCCGCTGCCTCGTGCGCGACCCCGCACGCGCAGAGCACCTGCGCGAGCTCGGCTGCGAGATCCGCCGCGGCGACGTCACCGACGCCGCGAGCCTCGAGGGCGCAGGCGAGGGCATCGACATCGCCTACTTCCTGATCCACGCGATGGCCGGCGGCGCCGGCTACCAGCAGCGCGAGCACGACGGCGCGCGCAACTTCGCGAAGATGGCCGCGCGCGAGGGCGTCGCGCGGCTCGTCTACCTCGGCGGGCTCGGCGACGAGACCGTCTCGGAGCACCTGCTGAGCCGCCACGAAACGGCGCTCGCGCTCGCCGGCGACGGCGACGGCCCGCCGCTTACGTACTTCCGCGCCGCGATGGTCGTCGGCGCCGAAAGCGAGTCCTACCGGACGATCCGCCATCTCGTCAAACGCCTGCCCGTGATGATCGCCCCGGCATGGCTGCGCAACGACACGCAGCCGATCGGCATCGACGACGTCGTCGAGTACCTGCGCCGCGCGCCCGACGTGCCCGAGTCGAGCGGGCGCGAAGTGCAGATCGGCGGACCCGACGTGCTCTCCTACGGCGAGATGCTCGACCACATGGCGCTTGCGATGAAGATCCGCCCGCGCCCGAAGCTGCCCGTGCCGTTCATCTCGCCATCGCTCTCCGCGCTGTGGCTCGGGCTCGTCACACCCGTCGATACGAACGTCGCGCGCCCACTCGTCGAGGGCCTCACGACCGACACCGTCGTCACCGACTCGAGCGGCGCCGAGCCGTTCCACATCTCCCCCGCGTCGTTCGACGAGACGCTCGCGCGCGCGCTCGCCGAGGAGCGTAGGCTTAGCGAATGATCATCTCGACGATGAACGACCTCCCCGGCTACCAGGTCGACGAGGTGCTCGGCGAGGTCTTCGGCCTGACCGTTCGCGCGCGCAACGTCGGCGCGCAGCTCGGCGCCTCGCTCAAGTCGCTCGTCGGCGGCGAGCTCAAGGGCATGACGAAGATGCTCGCCGAAGGACGCGTCCACGCACAGGAACGACTCGAAGAGGAGGCGAGCGCGAAGGGCGCCAACGCCGTCCTCGCGTTCCGCTTCGACACCTCCGAGCTCGGCACGACCTGGACCGAGATCTGCGCCTACGGCACGGCCGTGCGCGCGACGAAGCTGTAAGCCGGTTGGCGCCGATGCGCCGGACGATCGCCCTGCTCCTGCTCGTGCTCGCCTGCGCGTCGCTCGCATCGTGCGGCAAGGGCTCGCTGACGAGCACCGTCGTGCAGGGCACGAGCGCTTCCACGAGCCCGTCGAGCACCGCGACGACGCCGCCGGGAACGACCACCGGCACGACGCCCGCGCCCGGCACGAGCCCCTCGCCCGGCACGACGCCCGCGCCCTCGCACGAAAGCGCCGTCGCCTTCGCGCGCGCCGTCAACCTGACGAGCGACGACGTGCCCGGCTTCACGCCTAGCGAAAAACACAACAGCAGCTCGGCGCGCGAAAAGCGCCTCGAACGCGCGATGCTGCGCTGTGCCGGCATCGGCGCCGGCACCGGTGACATCGCCGGCAAGCAGAAGGGCGTGCTCGAAGAAAGCTCGAAGGACTTCCAGCTCAAGCGCCAGATCCTCAACTTCAGCGTCAGCTCCGAAGTCTCCGTGCAGGCGAGCGCCGCGCAGGCGCTGCGTGGCCTCGAGGCGATCCGCAGCCCGCACGTGCGCAGCTGCTTCTCGCACTACCTCAGCCTGATCTTCAAGAGCGAGCAGGTCAAAGGCGCGACGGCCGGGCCCGTCACGATCCAGGCCGGCACGCCGCCCGCCCCCGGCACCTCCGGCGGCTTCGGCTGGCGCGTCACGGCGACGTTCAAAGTGCGCGGCGTGAAGCTTCCCGTCTACCTCGACTTCCTCGGCTTCGTCGACGGGCCCGCCGAGGTCACGCTGACCAGCTCCGGCCTGCTGCGGCCGTTCCCCGCGAGCGTCCAGCAGCACCTCTTCACGTTGCTGCTCGACAGGGCGAAGGCGCACAAGCTGTGAGCCAGGAGATCTGGGACGACGTCGACCGCTACGTCGACGAGCAGCTGATCGGCGCCGATCCGGCGCTCGACGCGGCACTCGCCGCGAGCGTCGCGGCCGGGCTGCCGCCGATCGCCGTGACGCCGTCGCAGGGCAAGCTGCTCTACCTGCTCGCGCGCTCGATCGGCGCACGCTCGATCCTCGAGATCGGCGCGCTCGGCGGCTACAGCACGATCTGGCTCGCGCGCGCTGTGGCCCCCGGCGGCAGCGTCGTCACGCTCGAGGCAAACGCGGACTACGCCGAGGTCGCGAGCGCCAACATCGCGCGCGCCGGCTTCGCCGAGCTCGTCGACGTGCGGGTCGGCGCCGCGCTCGACAGCCTGCCGCCGCTCGCCGCCGAGCAGCGCGAGCCGTTCGACCTCGTCTTCATCGACGCCGACAAGCAGAACACGCCCGAGTACTTCAAGGCGACGCTCGAGCTGACGCGCAGCGGCGGGCTGATCGTCGCCGACAACGTCATCCGCGACGGCGCGATCGTCGATCCCGCCGCGCAGCAGAACCCCGACGTGATCGGCTCGCGCCGCCTGCACGAGCTGCTCGCCGAGGAGCCGCGCGTCAGCGCGACGACGATCCAGACCGTCGGCGCGAAGGGCTACGACGGCTTCACGCTCGCGCTCGTCAACTAGAAGACTGGCGGCGGCGCGGGGGCGTAGGCGGCGCCGAAGGCATGGGCGGCGCGAGGTAGCGAACGACGTCGCGTGCGTCCTCTTCGAGCGCCTCGCGATCCTCGCGCGCGAGGCGTCCGAACGGCTCGATCGCGACCTCGCCCTCGATCAGCCTCCAGCTCGCGACCGCCTTGCCGCGCACGAGCGCGAACGGGCGGAACAGCCCGTTGTTCGTGACGAGCGTCTTGTTCGCGCCGACGATCTCCTCGCGCGAGCACCAGCCGAGCAGCAGCGGGTCGAACGCGCCGAGCAGGCGCGGCGGTGGCTCTGGCGGCACCGTGCTGCTCCGCCGCTTGCGCAGCTCCAGCAGGCCGTCCGCGCGCTCGTGCAGCTCTGCCGCGATCGCCGCGAGACCCGCGCGCGCGTCGCGCAGCGGCAGGCCCGCCCAGCGCGCGAGGTCGCGAGCGTCCGCGGGCGCGTGCCCGGCGAGGTAGCGGCGCGCGAGCTCCGCGAGCGCCGTCTCACGCTCGATCCCCGACGCCGCCGCCTCGCCGAGCCAGTCGCGCACGAGCACGTAGGCGTGCTCGCGCCCGGCCATCGGCCCGCGCACCGTCAACCGGCGCAGCGTCGCGAGCATCAGCAGATGGACGAGCGCCTGGCCCTCCGTCCTAACGCGCGCCGCCGCGATTCGCTGGCGCAGTTGCGCGCGGGTCAGCGGACCGTCCGCGGCGAGCGCGCGCTCGATCGCCTGCACGCCGCGCTCGGCCGCGCTCGGCGTGACCCCCTCCTGCTGCAGCCGCCGCGCGTTACTCGTCAGCAGCGGCGGCGTCGTCAGCGCGTGAAGCCACGGATAGTCCTCGCTGCAGACGAGGTGTAGCGTGCCGCGGTTCAGCCACGTGATCAGCAGCGAGCGATCCTCGCTCAGCGCACGGTCGACGTCGGCCGCCGTCAGTCCTCGGCTGCGCGCGCGGATCGCCAGGCGCGCGCCGCGCGGGTCTTGGCCTTGCACCGCGAGCAGGCGCCGCGTCACCGCGAGCGGATCGCGTGCCGGCGTCCCGGCGAGCAGCTGCGCCGCGAGGCGTTCTTGCGTGATCGTCGGCAAGGCCCGAGGAATAGCAGCGACGGCCGACTCGCGCAGCGCAGGCGGACTAGCCGGCAGACGGCGCCGGTGGCGACTCGGCGGCGAGCCGCTCGAGCACCTCCTCGACGTCCGTCCCGTGCGCGCGCAGCGCGCGCTCGAACACGGTGCCGTAGACCTCGAGCACTGCCATCAGCAGGTCCGTCGTGCCGACGCCGCCCGCGCCGCGTGCGTGGGCGATCAGCGATGCGCGCTCGCCGACGCGAGCGATCACGTCGCGGCTCTCCACGTCTTGATCTACGGGTCCAGCGTCTGCGCGATCGACCCGCTCGGCGTGCTCTCGAATCGAGTCCTCGCTGACGCCGATCGCCTGCAGCACCGCGCCGACTTCGCCGTGCAGTCGCAGCAGCCGCAGCCAGCGCTCGGCCTCATCCTCGGGCGTGCGCGCGAACGGGATCGCCGTCGCGGCGATGCCGAGGACCATCGCGGCGTCGGGCGCGAGTGCCGGGGCAGCGCTCATGCTCGCCGTCGCCTCCTACGACGCGCTCGCCGTCGCGAGCGCGACCGGGTGGATCACGTTGTCGTCGTGCAGCGAGACGACCGGCTCGCCGCTGTCGAGCCGCAGCTCGAGCAGAACCGTGCCGGCGCGCTCGAGCCTCGCGCGGGCGCTGTCGACCAGCCGCGCCGCTTGCGCAGGCGGCACACCGCAGTCGAGCAGGAAGCGCTCGACGCGGGGGTTCGCGGCAGCCTCGCGGTCGAGCTCGAGCTGCTCGAAGACGATCGACGGCGCGCCGGCGCCGTCTTGGACGCGCAGCACGCAGGCGGCCATGTCGTCCGGGCGCGCGTCAGAGCGCTCCGCGACGCGGTCGAGCAGCGCCGAGGCGTCGTCCTGCGGGCCGAGCTGCGCGAGCTCCTCCGCGAGTCGCTGCGAGCCGAACAGCTCGCCGGCGATCCGCGCCTCGGTGACACCGTCGGTGTGGAAGCACAGCCGTGCCGCGCCGGGCACCGAGACGATCGTCTCACGGGTGCCCGTGCGCGTGCCCGCCCCGATCGGCGGCGCCGAGCACGACGTCACCGGTGAGATCGCCTGCGTCGCCTCTGCGCTCTCCCCCTCGCCGAGCACGACCGGTGGCGGGTGGCCGGCCGTCGCATACGTCAGCGTCCGCTCGCGCGGGTGGTAGATCGCGGTCACAACCGTCGCGAACGAGCCCGCGAGCTGGCGCTCGAGCACGTTGCCGGCCGTCTGCAGCGCCTTGCCCGGCCCCATCCCGGCCTCGAGGTAGGCACGCACCGTGAAGCGCACGAGCGCCGTGTGCGGCAGCGCCTCGCGGCCGTGCCCGGAGACGTCGCCGACGATCACCGCGAGGCGACCGTCCTCGAGCGCGAACACGTCGTAGAAGTCGCCGCCCGCGCCAGGGCCGTCGGCGGGACGGTATGCGACCGACGTGCCGACCGGTCCGAGCCGCTGCGGTGGGACCGGCAGCAGCGCCGCCTGCAGCGCGCCGACGTCCTCGAGCAGCTCGCCGCGCTGGCGCACGAGCCGTCGCGTGCGCACGCCGCTGAACAACGAGCGAGCACCGAGCGCGAGCGCGAGCGCCGCGAGCGCGAGGATCAAGATCTGCACCGGCATCGGCACGACGCCGACGATCCGCGTGATCGTTTTGACGATCGCCGGCTGACTCGAGGCCTTGTGCGCGTGTTTCGCCGTCGCCTGCGCGCGGCCGGAGCCCGCACCTGTCGTCGGCTGCGCCGCAGCTTGCGGCGCCGCCACTGCTGCGGCGCCCGTGAGCGCGCCGGGCTGTGAGCTCTTGCCCTTGCCGTGCGCCGCGCGAGCGGAGCGGGCCGCGAGCACACCGGCGCTTCCCGGTTGCGCTTTCGCCGCCGCCGCGAGCGAGTCGATCGACGCCGTGCCCGTGCCGCCGGCCGGAGCCGGCGTCGCCACCGCAGCGGCCGCCGGAGCGCTGACGGCTGCCGCGACCGCCATCGGCTGCGTGGCTTCGAGCGGTTCGAGCGCGCCCTTGCCCTTGATCGTCGCCACGCGCGAGCTTTCTTCGCCTACTTCTTCGGCCGGCGGCGTGGTCGTTTTACGTTCTTTTTCTTTGCGGCTTTCTTTTTCTTTCGCTTTCGTTTTCTCTTTTTCTTTTTTCGCTTTTTTCTGGCTGCGTGCGAGCGCCGTCGCGTTCGCCGCCGAGACGCTTTCGCTCGCTTCCGGCGCGGCCGTCGCGGGCACCGAGCTCGCCGGCTGCGTGTGGCGTTCTTCACGGCGGCGCGCGTGAGCCGCCGAGATCGGACGGTCCGCCCCGCGCGAGGCCGGAGTCGAGCCCGCGCCGCCGCCGAGCGGCGCCGCCAATGGCGGCGGCGGTGGCGTGTGCGCGCCCGGCTGGCCGCGATGGCCGTGGGCCGGACTCGGCGTCGCCGGCGGAGCTTCTACGGGTGCGGGGACGGCAGCGGGCGCGGGCGCAGGCGCGGCCGCTTCGGCCCTCGCCGCCGCGCGTTCGGCGCGGCGCGTGCTCGCGGCGGTCGTTTCGGCGCCGGCCGCCGGCGTCGCCGGGGCGCTGTCTTTCGCGGCCGCCGCGCTTGGCAGCGACTGGAGTCCGAGCGTGCCGCAGCCGACGGCGAGCACGAGCGCCCCGCGCCGGATCAGCCGTGCGCGCCGGGCGATCGCGTGAGTGCATGCGGCCATCAGCGGCCCACGCCTCTCAACCGATCCGGACGGTGTTACCTCGAACGTGTGCGAGCGCGTCGTCGACGGTCGGGAAGATCGCGAACACGCCGTCCATCCCCGAGAGCTCGAAGATCTTCAGCACGTTCGCGTTGACGCAGACGATCGCCATACGCGCACCCTCGTCAAGGCTTTTGTCGACGCCGACGAGCACGCTCAGCGCGGTCGAGTCCATGAACCTGACCTGCGAGAGGTCGACGACGAGCTGGCAGCGACCGGCGTCGACAGAGTCGATCAGCGCCCACTTCAGCGAAGGCGCGCGTTCGAGGTCGAGCTCGCCTTCGAGCGCGACGACCGTCGTGCGCTCGTCGGGCTGGCTCTGGATGATCCCAAACGCACCGGTGAACGGCTGCGGGCTCGGCTTCTTGGCGATGCTCAGCATTTTGGTCCTCTCTCGGGGTCCTCACTGCGAGCTTCGCCCGGCCCGGCGCCGTGCCTTACCCGAAGCGGCAGCGATCGAACGTCTGTCCACTTTCGCGCTAGAACTGAGCCGTGGCGGAGGAGCTTCCCGAGCTGATCGTTGCCGACGAGCGCGCCTGGCTCGCGTGGCTCGAGGCGCACGGCGCCGAGCAGCAGCGCGGCGTCTGGCTCGTGCTCGCGAAGAAGGGCACGACCGAGCCGACGTCGCTGAGCTACGCCGAAGCGCTCGACCACGCGCTCTGCCACGGCTGGATCGACGGGCAGGTCAAGCGCCGCGACGAGCAGACGTTCCGTCAGCGCTTCACGCCACGGCGCGCGCGCAGCGCCTGGTCGAAGCGCAACGTCGCGATCGTCGAGCGCCTGCTCGCCGAAGGGCGGATGCACAAAACCGGCCTTGCCGCCGTCGCCGCGGCGAAGGACGACGGCAGGTGGGAGGCCGCGTATGCCGGCCCGGCGACGATCGAGGTTCCCGACGACCTCGCGACGGCGCTCGCCGCCGAGCCGAGCGCGCAGGCGATGTTCGAGATCCTGACGAGCCAGAACCGCTACGCGGTGCTGCTGCGGATCGACAGCGCCAAGCGCGCCGAGACCCGCGCGCGGCGGATCGAGCAGTTCGTCGCGATGCTCGCGCGCGGCGAGACCGTCTATCCGCAGAAGCGCAAGCTCAGCGGCTGAGCGTGAGCCCCATCCAGACGTGCTCGATGCCGGCCTCCTGAAACGGCGCCGACTCGATCGCGAAGCCGGCCTGCTCGTACAGCGCGACGGCGACGACCTGCGCGGCGAGCCGCACCCGCTCGAAGCCCTGCTCGCGCGCGCGGGCTAGCGCGATCTCGAGCATTCGCGAAGCGACCCCGCGCCGGCGCCAGCGCGCCGCGACGGCGACGCGCCCGATCTTCGCTTCGGCGCCGAACGAGAGCAGGCGCAGCGTACCGATCACGCCGCCGCCATCCGGATCGAGCGCGACGAGCTGCTGCGCATCGCGGTCGAGCTCGTCGACGTCCTCCTCGCGCGGCACGTTCTGCTCGCCGTAGAAGACCGCTTCGCGCAGCGCGAAGGCGCCGCGCACGTCCTCGGCGTCGCGCGCCCAGCGAATCTCGATCTGCACGTCGGCCACGCAGGCCAACATAGCCGCGCCCCGGCGCGGCGGCGAACCGGCGCGACGCGGCGGCGCAGCGGCGCAGCGGCGCGGCGCTCAGATCGAGCGGCCGCGCTTGCGCCCGAACGGCGACTGCAGGTCGTGCTCGTCGAACGGGCCCGGCGCGGTGCCGTCGGTCGCGTAGCGATACAGCGCGACCGCGAAGGTCTGGCGCACGACGAGCTGCAGCGCGACGATCGCGGCGAGCGCGAGCACGCCGAGGACGATCACGGCGTCGCGAACCGCCGGGACGTCGTTCGTGGCGACGGCGGCCACGACGAACACGACGATCACGCCGAGGACGGCGATCGCCGTCCAGGCGCCGATGATCAAGCTTCCGCCGATGCCCTCGCCCCAGCGCTTCTTGACGACGTGCGCCGAGCGCTTCAGCGCCTCCGGCGCCGAGCAGTCTTCGAGCGCGATGACCGGGATCGCGAACAGGCTCGCCAGCGACCAGCCGACGCCGACGAGCCGCGCGGCGATGCTGCCGCCGAGCGGCAGGCGGCTGGAGAGCTGCTCGAGCACGACGCCGACGAGGGCCGCGATCAGCGCCCACAGCGCGATCGTCGGAAACTTGCGCGCCGGCACGGCGAGCGCTTCGCCCACCGTCAGATGCCGGCCGTCGAGCGCGGCGGCCGCCGCGGCGGCGATCGCCGTGTTGAAGAAAACGCTGATCAGCGTCAGCGGGTAGGCGAGGATCAGCGCGAACAGCGCGAGATCGTCGCCCTTCAGGTGCCCGTTGTCGAACGAGCCGCCGAGGATGAAGATCAGCGCCAGGCCGATGCCGCCGCTGATTGCCGAGAGGGCAGCGAGCACGAGCAGCGAGCGATCCTCGCGCACGACGTGCCAAGCCGCGCGAGTCAATCGCCACGAGCGGGCGATGCGGCCTTCTTTGCGTTCGGGCATCTTCTCTCCTTGCTCGACGTTCGCTTGATCGACGTTCGGGACCCGCGCCGGCGTGGCCTGCGCTCACCCGCGCGGCGGGTCATTTCGGCGGACTTATCGGAAGCAGGCGAACCGTACTGAAGCTCGGGACGGCTTCGCTCAGCGCGCGGGCGAGGAGCGCTCGACCACGCCGCCGCCTTCGCCGTCGTCCTCGCCGGCGGGAGCGAGGCCGGCGAGCAGCGCGTCGAGCGCGAGCTGCCAGCGCCGCTCGACCGATGTCGCGCTCGTGCCGAGCCTTCGCGCGTTCTCGGCCAGCGCGAGACCCTGGACGAGCGCGACGATCGCGTGTGCGAGGTCCGTCTCCTCGCCGTCGAGCACGCCCGCCTCGACGCAGCGCCGGACGCGCTCGACGATCGCCGCGCGCACGGCGCCGCTCGCCTTGCGCTCGTCCTCGCTTGGATCGAAGTCGCTGAACGGGCGCGAGAGCATCAGCTCGGCGAGCACAGGGTTCTCGCGGATGAACGCGCGATAGAGCGCGAGCGTCGCGACGAGGTCCGCACGCGCGTCGCCCGAGGTCGCGAGCGTCTCCAGTCGCGCGTGAAGCGCGCGGAAGCCGGCGAAGTACAGCTCGCGCACGAGCCCGCGCTTGTCGCCGAACAGCTCGTAGACGGCCGGCGTCGACGTGCGCGCCGCGTTCGCGACGGCGCGCGCGGTGAAGCCCGCGACGCCGTCGCTCGCGAGCAGCTCGAGCGCCGAGGACAGCACGCGGTCGCGCAGCTCCGGCGTGCGTTGCTTCGGGCGTGGCATCGCGGCCGCTAGCTGCCTTTCATAACAGCGTTTCGGAACATAGTTACAATATATTGCACCGGGCGGCGGAAAACGACAGGAGGCTGAAGATGAGCGAGCCGGTGCACTACGAGCTGGACGGCGCGATCGCCTCGATCGCGATCGACGACGGCAAGGTCAACGCGTTCTCGATCGAGACGCTGCGCGCGCTGCACGACGCGCTCGACGAGGCCGAGCGCGAGCCGGCCGTGACCGTGATCCGCGGACGCACCGGCTGCTTCTCGGCCGGCTTCGACCTGAAGACCTTCGGCGAAGGCCCCGAGCGCGTCGTCGAGATGCTGCGCCTCGGCGCGACGCTCGCCGAGCGCGTGCTCGCCTTCCCGGCGCCCGTGATCGTCGCCTGCAGTGGGCATGCCGTCGCGGCCGGCGCGTTCCTGATGCTCGCCGCGGACGCGCGGATCGGCGTCGACGGACCGTTTCAGCTCGGTCTGAACGAGGTCCGGATCGGCCTGACCGTGCCGTGGTTCGTGATCGAGCTCGCGCGCCAGCGGCTCGCCGGCGCGCACTTCGACGCGGCCGTCGTGAGCGCCCGCATGCACACGCCGGCCGAGGCAGTGACGGCCGGCTTCCTCGACCGCGTCGTTGCGGTCGAGCAGCTCGAGCAGGAGGTGGCGCAGACGGCGGGCGCGCTTTCGCAACTGGACATGCGCGCACACGCCGCGAGCAAGCTGCGCGCGCGGGGCGACGCGCTGCGGCGGCTGCGCGAGGCGATCGAGACGGAGCTGACCGTCGAGGCGCTCAGCGGATGAATGCCTAGGCTGCCGCGCCGGCGGCGCGCCTGCCTCTGAGGTTCAGCTGCCAGTTGGCGAGCGGCAGCAGCAGCAAAATCGCGCCGAGCACGATCAGCAGCAGACCGGCGAGCGTCGCGATCGTGCCGACGAGCGACCAACCCCAGGCGCTCAGCAGGATGCTGCGCAGCGTCTCGCCCTGGAACAGCGTCGCCTTCTCTTCGGCGAGCTTCGCGTTCGTCGGCGCGGCGATCGCGGCGGCGCTGACCTGGGCGTAGGTCTGCCCGCCGGCGATCTTCGACAGGTGCACGTTGATGAAGTCGTTCGCGTACGCCTTCGCCTGCGAGCCGTTGACGAGCTGCTGGCCTGCGTACTGCTTGACGCCGGGGAGCAGCTCGGGGCTGCCGGCGGCGGGGAAGAAGATCTTCTGCGGGACGAGCTGGTCGCGCACGACGTTCTTCGCGTAGCTGCCGCCGACGAGCGCGACGACTCCGACGACGAGGATGCCGGCCGCGGCGACGCTCGCGATCGAGGTCAGGCCGGTCAGTTTCGCCAGCAGCGCGTTGCGCGGCTCGCGACTGGCCGGAGCAGCCCCTGGGCGACCGTTGACTGCAGGGGCGGCTACGTCGATCGGCGGTGCGCCGTTGCCGCTCGCGGCAGGCGGGGACGGCATGACTGAGCTGGGCATACGGGGCCTCTCTTCGGTGGGTGAGCGCATTAGCGCCAGCGACCGGACGGCACCGCGGACATGACCAACATAGCATGAAAACTATTTCTATAATTATTTATCTTGATAGGCTAATCGGACCACCATGGCCGAGGATGCAGCCCCACGCTGGAAGTTCCTGACGAACCACGCGCAGGTGCTCGTCTGCATCGCGCACGACCCGGGCGTGCTGCTGCGCGAGATCAGCGAGCGCGTCGGGATCACCGAACGCGCGGCGCACCGAATCGTCGCGGAGCTCGCCGAAGCCGGCTACATCACGCGCGAGCGCGAAGGTCGGCGCAACAAGTACACGATCCCGGCGGGCCTGCCGCTGCCGGACCGCCTCGTGCGCGGCAAGAACGTCAGCGACCTGCTCGCGGTGCTCGTCAGCGAGGGCTGACGCAGCGCCTCGGCCCGGCTCAGGCTGCGGCCTCACCGACGCCGACGACCTTCGTCAGCCAGCGCGCGAACAGCCCGCGCGCGAGCGGCACAGTGTCCCGCTCGACGGCTTGCATCTGCGCGAGCAGCGCAGCCGGCGCATCGGCGCCCTGGTCGCGCTCGAGCTCGGCGACGAACGACGGCGTGCGCATCCACTCGCCGGCGAGCTCGGCGTCGACCTCGAGGTGGAACTGCAGCGCGTAGGCGCGCCCGACGACGAACGCCTGCTGCTCGTAGCGCTCCGAGCGCGCGAGCTGCACGGCGCCGGGCGGCAGCTCGTACGTCTCGCCGTGCCACTGCAGCGTCGCGAAGTTCGGCGGGAGCGAGCCGAAGACGGGGTCCGTCGCGGCGGCCGGCGTCAGCTCGACCGGCAGCACGCCGATCTCGGGCGCGGGCCCGGGCGCTACTGACGCGCCGAGGCTCGCGGCGAGCAGCTGCGCGCCGAGGCAGACGCCCCAGTACGGCGTGCCGGCGGCGACCGCCTCGCCGATCAGTCGCTTCTCGGGCACGAGCCACGGATGCTCGGCCTCGTCGTTGACGCTCATGCCGCCGCCCATCGCGACGATGCCCGCATACGCGCGCCAGTCCGGCAGCTCCTCGTCCTCGTCGAGCAGCACCCGCGTAAACGCGATCCGGCGCGCGAGCAGCTCGTCCTCGAATGCGCCAGGCGGCTCGCAGCCGGCGTGCTGGAGCACGAGGACCGGCCGGCGCTCGGGGCTGTCGCTCATTGCGCGTGAGTTTAGGACGGGAGCGGTGCGGCCGGGAGCTATTCGCCGGCGAGCTCGAGCAGCTTCTTCACGGTCGTCCAGTTGCGCGCGGTCACGATCGTGCCGAGCTTCTGCTTGCTCAGCTGCGCGGCGAGCTTCGAGCGCCCGACGCCGTGCGGGAACCACGCGTAGATCTCGCGGCCGTGCAGCAACAGGCGCTCGCCCTCGACGGCGCGTTCGGTCAGCTTGTCGACGGCCTCCTTGGCCGGCTTCTCGGCACAGAAGCTGACCTGGTAGAGCTTGTCCTGGTCGGCCACGTCGCCGAGCGGGTTGCGGCGTACGACCTTCGCGAGCTCGGCGCGCGTGCGCACGACGACGGCCACTTCCAGGTCGAAGGCATCGGCGATGACGGCTTCGACTTCGCGCGCGAGCGCGTCGGGCTTGGCGGCGCTGTCGAGCACGACGTTGCCACTCTGCACGTACGTGACGACGTCCTCGAGACCGGCCGCTTCGAGCGCCTCGCGCAGCTTCGGCATCGGCACGCGGTTGCGGCCGCCGACGTTGACGCCACGCAGCAGGACGATCTGCCTCATCGCACGGAGCCTAAGAGAAAGCTCGGCGCGCAAGCGATGAGATTCTTGCGGCTGCGCCGTCTCACCCGTAGAACCAACGAACCGGAGGAATCCAAATGAGCGACACGCAGACTTCGACGAAGATCACGCAGGTCGGGACCGTGATGGTCCCGGTCAAGGACCAGGACCAGGCGATCGCGTTCTATACCGAGCAGCTCGGCCTCGAGCTGCGCGCCGACGTCCCGTTCGGCGGCAGCGAGCGCTGGGTCGAAGTCGCGCCGGCCGGCGCGTCGACGACGATCGCGCTCACCTCGCCGCGCCCCGGCGAAGCGACCGGCATCGAGACGCGCATCGCACTCTCGACGGAGGACATCGACGCGGACCACGCCGGCCTGCTCGCGCGCGGCGTCGACGTCGACGCCGAGGTCATGCGGATGGGCGACCCCGTGCCGCCGATGTTCTGGTTCCGCGACCCCGAGGGCAACTCGCTGCTGATCGTGCAGACGAGCTGAGCGGCGCCGCGCCGACAGCACGCGCGTGAGCCGCTCGCGACACGCACTGACCCACCGCGCCGTGCGCTGAACTGGGTAGCTCTCAGCGCACGGCGATCGCGAAGGCCGCGCGAAATGTCTCGCCGCGCTTGGCGAAGCGCAATCCGTCGCCGCTGCGCAGCGCGTTCGTCGGCGCGGTCATCGGCTCGAAGCAGATGAAGTCCTCGCCCGCGGGCGAGTAGACCTGCGCGTACGAGTAGCCGTCGAGAAAGCGCAACTCGATCTGCCTCGCTCCGTCGGCGAGTGAGAAGACGGGCGGCTCGATCAGGTCCGCGAAGGCGTCGTCCCAGCCGCCGTCGCCGAGCACGAAGCGGCGGCGCGCGAACGGCTCGCTCGCTCCGGTCGGGATCATCCGCGCGTCGAGCAGCAGACGCTCGCGCGCGGGCAGCTCGATCTCCCACGCACGGCGATCGCTGCCGGCGATCGTCAGGTACGGGTGGAAGCCGAACGCGATCGGCACGGCGACGTCGCTGTCCGCGTGCACGTGCGTCTCGATCGCGAGCTCGGCGCCGGCGACGCGTGCGCGCAGCTCGAGCGTGTGCGCGAACGGGAAGACCGCCAGCAGCTCGGGCGCGTCCCAGCGCAGCCGCGCGCGCAGCGCACCTTGCGCGTTGTCGAGCAGCTCCCAGTTCAAGCAGCTCGGCAGCACGCCGTGGAGCGGCAGGCCGTTGACGTCGAACTTCAGCGGCGGCGAGCTACGCGGCAGCTCGACCTCGCCGCCGTCGACCGGATAGCGCTCGCCCGCGAGCCGGTTCGCCCACGGGTAGAGCAGCGGGATGCCCATCGTCGAGCCATGCTCGGCGTAGGCGCGCACGCCGCCGCGCTGCGCGAGCAGCTCGGCGCCTTCGTGGCGCAGCGAGCTGCACAGCATCCCCGCGCCCGGAACGAATGTCGCCGTCAGTTGCGGCGAGGAGATCTCGATGCTCTGCAGGTTGCCCGCGCGCGCCACGCGTTGGATCGTCTCAGTCCGCGCCCGCGCCCGCTGCCGCGGCGGTGCGAGCATCCGGCACACGCACGGAGGGCAACACGAGCAGCGCGACGAGCAGCCCGACGGCGAAGATCCCCGCAGCCCACCAGAATGCGGTCGTGTAGCCGTGGATCGACGCGGCATTGGCAAGACCGGGCGCGTCGTGGTGGCTCGCGGCGTAACTCGAGACGGCGCTCGCGAACAGCGTGCTGAGCAGCGCCGTGCCGACGGAGCCGCCGACCTGCTGGGACGTGTTGACCATCGCCGAGGCGACGCCGGCCTCGTTGCCGCTGACGCCGAGCGTCGCCGTACTGAAGGCCGGTGCGAACACGCAGCCCATGCCGAGGCCGATGACGATCAAGCCCGGCAGCACATCGCTCGCGTAGCCGCTGCCGGGTTTGAGCTGCGCGAACAGCACCATCGCGACGATGCCGAGCACCATGCCGCCGACGACGAGCGGCTTGACGCCGACGCGGCCGAGCAGCTTCGTCTGCACGGTCGTCGAGGTAACGACGATCACGGCCGTCATCGGCAGGAACGCGAAGCCGGTCTTCAACGGCGAGAAGCCGAGGTTCTGCTGCAGGTAGAAGGTGAGGAAGAGGAACACACCGAACACGCCCGAACCGGCAAGCGCGATCGACGCGTAAGCGCCGCCACGCGCGCGGTTTCGCACGATGTGCAGCGGCAGCAGCGGGTGCGAGGCGCGGCTCTCGACGAGCACGAACGCGCTCAGCAGGATCGCGCTGAGCCCGAGCGCGACGATCGTCAACGGCGCCGACCACGAGTGCGTCTCGGCGTTGGAGAAGCCGTAGACGAGTGCGAAAAGGCCACCCGTCGCGACGAGCACGCCCGGAATGTCGATCCGCGGTCGCTCGGGGTCGCCTTCGTTGCGCAGCAGGCGCATCGCGGCGATCGCCGTAGGGATCGCGATCGCGAGGTTCACGTACAGGCACCAGCGCCACGAGAGCGCCTGTGTCAGCACGCCGCCGAGCAGCAGCCCAACCGAAGCGCCGCCTCCGGCGATCGCGCCGAAGATGCCGAACGCCTTCGCGCGATCGGGCGAGCCGGCGAACGTCACGGTCAAGAGCGACAGCGCCGACGGCGCGAGCAGCGCGCCGAAGATTCCCTGTAGCCCGCGCGCGGCGACGAGCATGCCGAAGGACTGCGCGAAGCCGCCGAGCGCGGAGGCGAGCGAGAAGCCGGCGAGGCCGGCGATGAACGTCCACTTGCGCCCGAACAGGTCGCCGAGCTTGCCGCCGAGCAGCAGCAGGCTGCCGAACGCGAGCGCATAGGCGGTGATCACCCATTGGCGGCTGTCGGTCGAGAAGTGCAGCGCGCGCTGCGCCGAGGGGAGCGCGATGTTGACGATCGTCGCGTCGAGCACGACCATCAGCTGCGCGACGCCGAGCAGCGCGAGGACGGCCCAGCGATTCGGCGCGAAACCGCCGTCGGTCTCGGAATCAGCCATCCGACGACCGTAGCAACGGCTACGTGCCGAGCCGAACGGTGCGTACGCCCGTCTAGTCCTCGGCGGCGACGGCGGCCGGCTCGACGATCAGCCGCTGCAGGCGGCGCACCGCGTCGAGGTGGTCGCCGGTCCAGATCATCCGCACGGCCGTCGCGCTCGCCTTGCCGTCGTCGCCCTGCAGGTCACGGCGAACGGCCTCGAGCAGCCGACCGTCGGCGGCCCGGTCGTGGGGCAGCGGCTCGCGCGGGCGGCGGCCGTCGAGCAGGCTCGTCGCGAGGTCTTCGTACCAGCGCTTGACGAGCTCGCTCGAGCGCAGCAGCTCGCCGCGCGCGGCCGAGCGGTCGCCGCGCGCCGAGCCGTCCTCGCGCTGCCAGATGTCGAGCACCGCGTCGGCCGCGAGGCGCAGCCCGCCGATGCCGCTGACGAGGCTCGTCATCTCGGCGAGCGGCAACGGCTTCTCACCGCGCTCGGCGAGATAGCTGCGAAACGTGTCGTCGAGCCTGCGCGCCGTCGCGGCGGCCCGTTCGGCCTCGTCCTCGGGCGCCGCGATCGCGGCCGCGTCGAAGTCGCAGCGGCGCATGCCGAAGTCGACGGCGCTCGCGAGGTAGCCGATGCTGTCGACGTACGCTTCGGCGAGCGCGCGGCGCAGCGCAGCGCCAGCGCCGCGCGGCCAGAACAGCAGGCCGACGAGCAGGCTCACGCCGCAGCCGATCGCGATGTCCTCGACGCGCAGCAGCCCGACCTTCCAGCCGACGGGCTGGATGATGTTGTAGAGGAACACGAGCGTCAGCGTGAACGCGGCCTGGCCGGCCGCGAACGAGATCGCCGCCGGCGCGAAGCCGGCGAAGAGGATCGCGACTGGCAGCAGGAACCAGAGCAGCGTCGTGTCGGTCCCGATCAGCTCGAGCAGCGCGCCGCCGACGACGAACCCGGCAACCGTGCCGGCAAGGCCGCGCAGCACGTTCTGCCCGGTGTTGAGCGCGTTCGAGCGCAGCACCGAGAGCGCACCGAGCACGACCCAGAAGGAGTGCTGCACGCCGGCCTCGTTCGCGACGACGACCGCGAGCGCGAGACCGGCGGCGCCGCGCACGCTGTTGTGCAGCCAGACCGAGTTGCGGTCGACGTGCGACGTCGCACGCTGCTGCACGGCGCCGAGCGGCCCGACGAGGCCCTGCGGCTGACGACCGAGCAGCCGCTGCGGCCAGCTGCGCCGTTCGGCCGCGGCGGCGAGGTCGATGTTGACGGCGATGCTCGTCACCGCGAAGCCGAGCTCCTGCGCGCGGAAGCTCGGGTCGAGCGAGGTGATGAACTCGCCCGCGGCCGGCTCGCCGCGCACGCCAGCCTTCCCGCCGGCCGGTGCGCGCACGGGCAGCACGGCTGTCGCGCCCTCCTCCATCCGCGCGACGGACTCGCGCAGATCGTCCATCGCGGCGTGCAGCTCCGAGCAGTCGCCGCCCGCCGTCGAAAGCAGCTCGGCGCCACGGTCGAGCACCGTCGCGGCAGCCGTCTTGACGGCACAGACGTCGTGGTTGACCGGCGCGCCGCCGGACGGCTGCGCGGCCTGCGCGACGATCGCGCTGAGCCAGTAGAGCTCGTCGACGAGCCGAACCGTCGCGCGGCCGGCGGTGCTCAAGCTCGCGGGCCGGTACGGCGTCGCGAGGAACACGCGCCGCAGCGCGGCGACGGCTGCATCGGCCTGCTTGACGGCGTGGTCGCGCTCATGCGCGAACGCGCCCTCGTTCCCGCCGAGCATGAACGCGACTTCGGCGCGGAGCCGCGCGCCGAGCGTGCGGCAGGCGGCTGTCGTGGCCGAGCGCAGCGGGCCGCGCGCGGGCGTCGGCCACAGCAGCGCGACGGCGAGGAACGCGGCGCCGGCGGCCATCCCCCAGCCGGCGAGCCGGTCGGGGATCGACGAGGCCGGGCCGGGCAGCGTGACGGGCAGGATGAACGCGAGCAGCAGCGACGTCGAGGCGCCGGCGAGCACGGAGCTGACGACGCCGGCGAAGATCACGCCGAAGCCGACGAGCGCCATCGCGACGGCGGCGAGCCACGTCGTCTGCGAGACGAGCGTGCCGAGGCAGACGAGCACGCTCGCGGCGAGCGCGAGCGTCGCCTGCGCCTGCAGGCGCTCGCGCAGCGAGCCGCCGAAGTCGACGAGCAGCAGCATCGCGAACGAGCCGAACGCGGCGAACGTCGCGATCGTCGGGTTTTCGATCAGCTTGTCGCCGATCGCGAACATCGCCGGCATCACGACGGCCGCGCGTCCGGCGCGGCGCAGTGCGGCGAGATCGCGATCGCGCTGGCCCAGCCATTGCAGGGGGTGCACCGCCGCCATCGTCATTGCAGCGTTTTAGTGCAGCGCGAGCGTCGGCGCTTCGGCGGCGCGCCCGATCGCGGCCTTCGAGGCGGCGATCGAAAGCCCGGGCAGCACCGCGGCGATCGTCTGACTGCCGGGCGCGCGCTCGATGCGCAGCAGCGCCGTGCCGCGCTGCTCGACGAGCTCGCGCGCCCTCGCGAGCAGTGGCGCGAGCTCGCCCGCGCGGACGCGGCAGGCGTCGAGGAAGACGGGCAGCGTCGCGCGCTCGAGCACGTCGCGGTCGACTTCGAGCTCCTCGACGTGCGCGCCCGGCGCGGGAGCGCCGACGGCGCCCGAGACGATGCACGCGACCATGTCGTCGGGCGTCGCCTGCGCGTCGTCGCGGACGCGCTCGAGCAGCGACGCGGCGCTGTCGCCGGGGTCGAGCTGGGCGGCGAGCTCGGCGAGGCGCTCGCGCCCGAGCAGGCCGTCGGCCGTGCGCGCCTCGAGCAGGCCGTCGCTGAAGAAGCAGACGCGCCCGCCGGGCGGAACGGCGATCGTCGTCTGCCGGCGGCCCGTCGGCAGGTGACAGCCGACCGGCGCAGAGCAGCAGACGGTCGGCGGCTCGGGCGTCTGAAAGCCGATCGAGATCGGCGGCGGATGCCCGCCGCTGGCGTACGTCACGCTGCCGGCGACGCTGTCGTAGATCGCGACGACGACCGTCGCGAACTGCATCTCGCCGGGCTCTGAGAGGACGGAGCCGGCGAGCGCGAGCGCGGCGCGCGGCTCGAGGCCGGCCTGCATGTACGCGCGCAGCGTGTAGCGCGTCAGCGCGGCCTGCGTCAGCGCGCCACGGCCATGGCCGGCGACGTCGCCGAGCACGATCGCGACCTTGCCGGGCTCGAGCGCGAAGACGTCGTAGAAGTCGCCACCGGCGGCCGGCCCGTCGGCGGGCCGGTACGCGACCGACACCGCGACGTCGCCGAGCCGCGGCGGGATCGCCGGCACGAGCGCGGCCTGCATCGCGTCGAGATCGCCGAGCAGCACGGCGCGCTGGCCCTCCAGGCGCCGCGCACGCACGGCGGCGAGACGCGAGCGAACCGCGAACCACGCCGCGAGCAGGAGCAGCAGCAGAATGATCGGCTTGCTCCAGTCGGGCACGGGCACGGGGAACGGGATCTGGCGGCCGAGCTGCGTGAGCGGATTGCCGGCGGCGTCCTTCGCTGACGTCTTGTGTGCGTGCGCTCGGGCGGGCGTCTTCGCCGAGGCAGGCGCGTGCGAGGCCGTCGGCGAGGCCGTGGCCGGCTGGCCGCCGGACGCAGTCGCGGCCGCTCCCTGAGCGGCGGCGCGGCGGCGCTTGGCTGCGACGGTCGCGGCGCGGCGGCGCGCGGCCGGCGAGGCGACATGGTTGCCCGTTGCCGCGCCTGTTTGGTTGGCGGCGGTGCCGGCGGGGGTCGACGCGACGGCGGCGCTCGTCGCGGTGTCGCGGGCGCTCGTGCCCGTGGCGGACGTGCCCGAACCGGCGCCGGCCGACGATGCGCCGGACCCGCTCGAGGTCGGCACGCTCGGCGTCGTCGCGACGGGCGTGCTGACGGTCGGCGGCGTCGGCGTCGTCACGGTGACGGGCGGGAGCGTCGGCGTCGTCACGGGGGGCGAAGGCGTTTTCACGGCAGGCACTTCGACGGTCGCGACGCTGGGCACTTCGACGCGCGGCGTCGGTGCGGATTCGACGGTGACCGGCCCCACGTGGATGCTGACGGGCGGGAGCGCTTCGCCGAGCAGCGAGCCGCTCGCGACGGTGCTCGCCGAGAGCGCGAGCGCAGCACCGAGCGAGAGCGCAATCGCCGGTGCGGTCAACCGATGTCTAGGAGACGGCCCCATGCTTGTCGCCCGACCCCCGAAAGGCGTCGAATCGTCTGACGATGATTCCACACGCGGCGAGCGGCATGGCCGTTTATCCGGGCGCGTTCATCCGCGCTCAGACCTGATCGGCGTAGAAGCCGAGGCGCGCGAGCGGCTCGACGAGCTCGTGCTCCTCGTAGGAGAGGTGCGAGAGCAGCGCGTCGGTCAGCAGATCGAGCGCGCGCTGCAGCCCGTCGAAGTCGTCGCGGTCGTTGATGTGGTGGACGAGCTCGCGGTCGACGGCCTCGATCGCGTCGTGGATCGTCAGGTGCTCGGCGGCGAGCCGGTCGATCACGGGCACGAGCTCCGCGTCGCTGCGCGCGAGGTGCGGGAAGACGGCTTCGTCCTCGAGCCCGTGATGGCGCGCGACGGCGTTGCAGTAGCGCGCGCAGAACGCGCCGAGCGTCCAATCGTTCTGGCGCATCGCCATCTCGTTCAGCGCCGAGCGCGCGTCTCCGGCGGCGAGCGCGCCCTCGCGCACCTGCTCGACGAGCCGGCGCAGCTCGCTCAGCTCGCGCCGGAGCATGTCGTGGACGTCGATCAGATGCTGGCCGACCTGGCGACCGGTGTCGCTGTAGGCGACGTCCGGCGCGAGGGCTCGCGATGCGGGCGCGTCGACTCGTCCCACACTGGCTCGTCGCTCAAGCGCGTGCCGTCGTCGGGCGTCGGCGTGACGCCGAGGCGCTCGTACTCGGGGGATGGCTGGGAAGGGACGGCGGCGATCCGCTCAACTTAGCTTCCTATATTGATTTGATGGCGTGTCGCGGATGAGAAGACGACGGCTCGGCGCGAACGGCCCGGAGGTCTCGGCCGTGAGCCTCGGCTGCATGGGCATGTCGGGCGCCTACGGGCCGGCCGACCGCGCGGAGAGCATCGCGACGATCGATGCCGCGCTCGAGGCGGGCGTCGAGCTGCTCGACACGGGCGACTTCTACGGCATGGGCCACAACGAGTTGCTGCTCGCCGAGGCGCTGCGCGGGCGCCCGCGCGAGGACTATCTGCTGAGCGTGAAGTTCGGCGCGCAGCGCGGCCCGGAAGGGGCGATCCTCGGCTTCGACGCGCGCCCGGCGGCGCTCAAGACGGCGCTCGCACACTCGCTGACGCGGCTCGGCGTCGACTACGTCGACATCTACCGCCCGGCGCGCCTGGACGCGAACGTGCCGATCGAGGAGACCGTCGGCGCGATCGCGGAGCTCGTCGAGGCGGGTTACGTGCGCCACATCGGGCTATCGGAGGTCGGCGCGGAGACGATTCGCCGCGCGGCCGCGACGCACGCGATCTGCGACGTGCAGATCGAGTACTCGCTGATCTCGCGCGGGATCGAGCAGGCGATCCTGCCGCAGTGCCGCGAGCTCGGCATCGCGATCACTGCCTACGGCGTGCTCAGCCGCGGCCTGATCAGCGGCCGCTTCAGCGCCGAGCGCGAGTTGACGCCGGGCGACTTCCGCGCGCACGCGCCGCGCTTCAGCGCAGAGCACCGCGAGCAGAACCTCGCGCTCGTCGACGGGCTGCGGACGATCGCCGACGCGAAGGGCGCGTCGGTCGCGCAGGTCGCGATCGCGTGGGTGCTCGCGCAGGGCGAGGAGATCGTCGCGCTCGTCGGCTCGCGTTCGCGCGAGCGCCTGCAGGAGGCGCTTGGAGCGCTCGAGCTGGAGCTGAGCGCCGAGGATCTGGCCGAGCTCGAGCGCGCGGTGCCGGAGGACGCGGCCGCGGGCGATCGCTACCCGGCGCACGGCATGGCGACGCTCGACAGCGAGCGCTGAGAGCCGACGCCGCTCCGCGATGCGGCGCGAGGCCTCTCGCTAGGTCCCGGGACGACGCGGGCGCAGCGGCATATGCGCCGCACCGGACTGGCGTGCCGCGCCGGTCGCGCGCGACGCCCTCGCACGCGACGTGGCCGGCCGCGCAGGCGGACGGATCTCGGTGCCAGGCGGCTGATCGGGCCAGCGGCCGTGCGCGTCGAAGTAGTCGCGCGCGGCGTCCTCTTCGTCGCGCGTGCGGTCGCCGTCGACCGAGGCGCGATAGAGCCAGCTCATCGCGTAGACGGCGAGCCCGGCGCTGACGATGCCGGCGCCGCCCTCGAGGTCGGCTTCGCTGCCGAAGGCCATCACGACGAGCCCGCCGAGGACGACGAGGCCTGGCAGGACGTAGCGCAAGCCGACGGTCAGCCACGTCGCCTGCTCGGGCGAGCTGTCGTCTTGCTCGGTCGTGGATCTCGCGTCGGTCATCTGCCTGCTCGACTCGTCAAAGGATCATTCATAGAGATATCACCGCATGTGACAGGTGCCGGCCGGCGCTTGGCTGCGCACGTGGGGCGCGCCGATGCGAACGAGGTCCTACGCTGAGGCGATGTTCGACCACGTCGCGATCCGTGCAGGGGACCTCGCGGCTTCGCAGCGGTTCTTCACGAGCGTGCTCGCGCCGCTCGAGATCGACCGCACGCACAGTGCGGAGACGCTGACGATCTGGCACGACTTCGCCCTCATCGCAGCGAGCGAGGAGCGTGCGCCGACGACCGGTGCGCACGTCGCGTTCGTCGCGCCCTCGCGCGATCACGTCGAGGCTTTCTGGCGCGCGGGCGCCGACGCGGGCTATGAGAGCGACGGCGCACCGGGCCCGCGCCCGCAATACGGCGAGGACTACTACGGCGCGTTCCTGCTCGATCCGGCCGGCAACAGCGTCGAGGCCGTTCACCGCAGCGGCATGCGCGAGCGACCGGCCGTGATCGACCACGTCGCGATCCGCGTCACAGACCTCGCCGCTTCGACCGGCTTCTACGGCGTCATCGCCGACGCCGTCGGCTTCGACACGCGCCACCCCGGAGCCGGGCGCGCGACGTTCATCGGGCGCGACTCCGGCGGCTTGCTCTCGCTCGTCGAGAACCCCGCCGCAGCGACGGCAAGCCTGCACATCGCGTTCGCCGGCGACGACGATGCCGTGCGCAGCTTCCACGAGAAAGCCGTCGCGGCTGGGCATCGCAGCAACGGCGAGCCCGGTGAGCGCCCGCAGTACCACCCCGGTTATTACGCCGCGTTCGTGCTCGACCCGGACGGGAACAACATCGAGGTCGTCGACCAGCACCTCGGGTGAGAAGCAACACACCCTCAGAGGCGTACGCCTACGGCAGAATCTCTAGCTTTTCGCCTTTGATCGCCAACGAGAAGCTCTGGCTAGAGGGCAGCCTCACGCCCGGCGGCGTAACGAAGGCGCTTAGGACGTGGGCAGCCCCGGTGCCAGGACCGAAGACGAGTTCCGACTCGTCCGGAAATTCACCAAACACCACTTCCTGGCCGCTCCGTTCGTTGATCGCAAAGCTCAGCGTGCTCGCTTTACTGAACTCGCTCACGTCCTGGGAGACGACTCCAATCACCGAGCCGGACACAGTCACAAGAATCCCTTCACAACCGAAAATCTCAAGTGCGCTCGTCCCTTCACCCCCTCCTTCGAGCAACATCCCGACACCACCTTCAATCGCTCCGAGCACCCCGTTCAGCCTTTCGGTCTGAATATTGCCAAGCCTTTCGCCTGGTGTCGTGCACTTTTTACCTTCGCTTGAGCACCCTTTGAATGTGATCCGGGCAATGCTTGTCGACGGGCCGGTGACTTCGCCTGAGACCCTTGCAGATCGACACAGGACTGCCCCGACGGAGGTTCCGCCGGTCCAAAACGTTTCCTGACTTTCAGGGACGTAGTCGGCGAGCTTAACATCGGAGGCTTTCCCGGTAAATGTCTTTTTTGTGGCTTGTTCCCAAGTACCGAGTTCATACTTTCCTTCACCTTTCAGGCCGCCGGAAGCGATCGAACAGTTCGCGTCGTTGAATGAGCCGGCCCCGCTGACGGCAGCTTTCACGCAAGTTCTGTACGTAGGCCGTGCCTCCGCGACGGCTACGGAGAGCGCAAGCGACATTGCGACCACAGATGCAGTGAGGGCGCATGCTCGACTCGACATTGGCTTTAGCCTACGCACGATCGCAGACGTGCCGACTTTGCCTTGGCACACGTCCAGCATTGTCTGCACCGCCTTCCGCTCCGTGTTTTGGTCTAGATCAGTTCCCGGCGAGCTCTTCCTGAGCACCCCAAGCACCAAGCGATTCGAGTTCGTCGGAGCTATATCCCTCGTGGTTTCCAATCGTGGCGCCAAAGCCGGGCGCGCATACGATGTCATGGTTTTTGCACAACGACTCGGTCCGTTTCGACAGGTTGCTCGGGGTCGCTAGGGGACCTACGCTCGTGCCGAAGATCTTCGTGTAGATCCCATCGGCGCTCGCTTTGGCGGTTCCCACGTTGATGACTTCGTTGCCTCCGGTTTTCGCTGGGTCGGCGATGAACAGGACGGCCGCCAGATATTTCGGCGCGACCTCCTGCGTGCCGGCCTCTTCCGCCAACGCGAGATGGATCGCCAACGCGCCCTGCGAATACCCGGACAGAACAATTTTCGCATTCGGGCACCGGCCCTCTTCGGCTTCGAGCATGCTCTCGAGCCCAAATGCACCATCCCAGACGCTTTCGAAGTACTGGACGAACGCGAAGTGCTTCAGCTCGTCAGTCGACGCAGCCGGATACTGCAAGCCACGAATTTCGAGCCTTTGCGGCGTTTTGTTGTGGCTCGCGTTGTACGTTTCAATTTCAGATTCGAACGCACGATACACACCTGCAACGCGAGCACCGACATCTGTAAGAGGTTCTTTGTAACCGCTCGAGGCAGGTTCGCCAGACCCGCGAGCTCCGATAAACAGGATCGTCGGGCACGTGGTTTTCACGGGCGGTGGCGGTGGTGGAGGCGTCGGCTTCGGCGGCGCCACGTAACCGACCCAAGGCGTCACATTGACGGCCGTCCCTTCGACGACCGTTCCGGCACCTTCGGGGCCCGGCCCCGACGAGTTGCCCCAGTTGACTTCGGTCGCATCAACGTACGTGTTGGAGGAGATCCCCACAGTCGAGTTGAGGATCGCGCCGTGAATCGTGGCTTCATCGCCTTCGGCGACGTTCAAGCCGATGCCCGCGTACCTGATAGCGGTACCGAGCAGAGTTGCCGACCCACCGCTCGCGAGCACGATTCCGCTCCAGTCCCCGGCAGCGGGCGCGGTCGCGTTTCCGTCGCCGTTGGTGTCCCCACCGACTGAGTCATCGCGCCAGGAGGTCAGCGTCACCGGTTTTTCGGCCGTGCCCGACGCGACGAGCGATCCTTCGACCTGGATGTAGCTGCAGTACTCGCTCTTGACGATGGTGCCGGCACCGAGCGTGAGCGTCACTTTGGCTGGCACAGTCAGCGAGCTGCAACCGCTGACCAGGACGGGTGGCAGGTTGCCACTCCAGGGCAGCGAGGAGCTAACCGTGACGGTGTCGTTGCCCAGCGCGACGCCGTTGAGTTCGTCGTTGCTGCCAGAGTTGCCGTTCAGCGCGCCCATGTCGATTGAGGCGTTGTAGATACTGATTGCGTGCCCCGCGGCATAGGTGACTGCGTTGTTCTTGATGGTCGGAACGCCTTCAGGCTGGCTGACGTAGATCCCTTCGCCACTGGAGTGCCCGACCGAGCTGTTTGTCACCGACGTCGTGGCGCGAGTGGCTTCGATCGCCCGGCTGGCGTAGTTGACGATCGTGTGTTCCAGGCTCAACGTCGGGTTCGGGTTCCCGTTACCGGGTGAGGAGGTAGCGATTCCGCTCCAGTCCCCGGCAGCGGGCGCGGTCGCGTTTCCGTCGCCGTTGGTGTCCCCACCGACTGAGTCATCGCGCCAGGAGGTCAGCGTCACCGGTTTTTCGGCCGTGCCCGACGCGACGAGCGATCCTTCGACCTGGATGTAGCTGCAGTACTCGCTCTTGACGATGGTGCCGGCACCGAGCGTGAGCGTCACTTTGGCTGGCACAGTCAGCGAGCTGCAACCGCTGACCAGGACGGGTGGCAGGTTGCCACTCCAGGGCAGCGAGGAGCTAACCGTGACGGTGTCGTTGCCCAGCGCGACGCCGTTGAGTTCGTCGTTGCTGCCAGAGTTGCCGTTCAGCGCGCCCATGTCGATTGAGGCGTTGTAGATACTGATTGCGTGCCCCGCGGCATAGGTGACTGCGTTGTTCTTGATGGTCGGAACGCCTTCAGGCTGGCTGACGTAGATCCCTTCGCCACTGGAGTGCCCGACCGAGCTGTTTGTCACCGACGTCGTGGCGCGAGTGGCTTCGATCGCCCGGCTGGCGTAGTTGACGATCGTGTGTTCCAGGCTCAACGTCGGGTTCGGGTTCCCGTTACCGGGTGAGGAGGTAGCGATTCCGCTCCAGTCCCCGGCAGCGGGCGCGGTCGCGTTTCCGTCGCCGTTGGTGTCCCCACCGACTGAGTCATCGCGCCAGGAGGTCAGCGTCACCGGTTTTTCGGCCGTGCCCGACGCGACGAGCGATCCTTCGACCTGGATGTAGCTGCAGTACTCGCTCTTGACGATGGTGCCGGCACCGAGCGTGAGCGTCACTTTGGCTGGCACAGTCAGCGAGCTGCAACCGCTGACCAGGACGGGTGGCAGGTTGCCACTCCAGGGCAGCGAGGAGCTAACCGTGACGGTGTCGTTGCCCAGCGCGACGCCGTTGAGTTCGTCGTTGCTGCCAGAGTTGCCGTTCAGCGCGCCCATGTCGATTGAGGCGTTGTAGATACTGATTGCGTGCCCCGCGGCATAGGTGACTGCGTTGTTCTTGATGGTCGGAACGCCTTCAGGCTGGCTGACGTAGATCCCTTCGCCACTGGAGTGCCCGACCGAGCTGTTTGTCACCGACGTCGTGGCGCGAGTGGCTTCGATCGCCCGGCTGGCGTAGTTGACGATCGTGTGTTCCAGGCTCAACGTCGGGTTCGGGTTCCCGTTACCGGGTGAGGAGGTAGCGATTCCGCTCCAGTCCCCGGCAGCGGGCGCGGTCGCGTTTCCGTCGCCGTTGGTGTCCCCACCGACTGAGTCATCGCGCCAGGAGGTCAGCGTCACCGGTTTTTCGGCCGTGCCCGACGCGACGAGCGATCCTTCGACCTGGATGTAGCTGCAGTACTCGCTCTTGACGATGGTGCCGGCACCGAGCGTGAGCGTCACTTTGGCTGGCACAGTCAGCGAGCTGCAACCGCTGACCAGGACGGGTGGCAGGTTGCCACTCCAGGGCAGCGAGGAGCTAACCGTGACGGTGTCGTTGCCCAGCGCGACGCCGTTGAGTTCGTCGTTGCTGCCAGAGTTGCCGTTCAGCGCGCCCATGTCGATTGAGGCGCTGTAGATACTGATCGCGTGCCCCGCGGCATAGGTGACTGCGTTGTTCTTGATGGTCGGAACGCCTTCAGGCTGGCTGACGTAGATCCCTTCGCCACTGGAGTGCCCGACCGAGCTGTTTGTCACCGACGTCGTGGCGCGAGTGGCTTCGATCGCCCGGCTGGCGTAGTTGACGATCGTGTGTTCCAGGCTCAACGTCGGGTTCGGGTTCCCGTTACCGGGTGAGGAGGTAGCGATTCCGCTCCAGTCCCCGGCGGCGGGCGCGGTCGCGTTTCCGTCGCCGTTGGTGTCCCCACCGACTGAGTCATCGCGCCAGGAGGTCAGCGTCACCGGTTTTTCGGCCGTGCCCGACGCGAGGAGCGATCCTTCGACCTGGATGTAGGCGTTGCCCCGCGCCTTCAAGATCGTTCCCGGCGCGACGGTCATCGTCGTGCCGGACGGGATGATCAATGGGCATTCGAGCACGTAGACCGCGGCGTCTTCGGGCGCGAGCCTGGTGTTCGGCGAGGCTTCGCCACACAGCTTCAGCAGCGGGGCCTGCCCGACCGATTCCCAGGTCGCGCTCGCGGGCGTCGGATCGGCGATCCCGCTGGCGCTGATTGCCCGGACCTTGAATTCGTGTTTGCCCGGCCCAACATCTACTGGGTGGGACGACATGCAAGGCGTGAAGGCGCCGCCGTCAAGGCTGCACTGAAACGAGCCGAGCGGTTCGTTTGAGGTGAAGCTGATTTCGGCTTCGCCGCTTTTGACTTTGCCGCTGGGAGCCGACGTTATCGTCGTTTCCGGAGCGTTCCCGACGGCGAAGTTGACGGCATTGGAGCTTGAGCCAGCGAACTTGGAGCTCTTTTTGAATTCAGCGAGCAGAGAGTAGCTGCCCGTCTTCAGACCCTTGGCCTTCGGTGAGCAGGTGCCGACGCCATTGGTGATCACGAGCGCGCAGACCTTCTTTTTCCCATTCAGCACGGAGCCCTTGCCGCTCGGTTTCGATTCGTTGCCGGCCGTGACCGTGGCAGTGAAGACGACAGCCTGCTCGCTCCCGTAGCCAGCCGAAGAGGCGGACTCCTGGAGCGTGGTGCTCGTCAACGAAGGCGGAACTTTTGCAGCCAGGGCGCACGGGCTGACAAGCAGCGCCAGCGCAATCAAGCCGATAGCAGTCATGGCGCCGACGCGAGCGCGCCGCCCGCCCGTCGAACGGTAAAGATCTTCCCCCATACTGCCCCCCAGTCGTCGCATCGACAAGTCGGGGTCCACCCTAATACATTTGCGCGGATCGGGTTGCGTAAATTGGAAACATTCGATCCTTCGGTGCCCTCGGATCCACGATCGGATCGTTTGACGACGCGCCGAAGCCGCCACACGCGCCTCGCAACTGGGGGAAGCCGCGCGCCGGCGCGCCGGCTTCTTTAGCTGACAAGCTGAAGCGCCTGCAGGATTCTGGCGACCGCATCCTCGACGTCGACGCCGGTCGTCGGCACGTGGACCTCGGGTCGCTCAGGAGCCTCGTACGGCGCATCGACGCCGGTGAAGCCCTTGATCTCGCCCGCCTGCGCGCGCGCGTAGAGCCCCTTCGGATCGCGCCGCGCGCACTCCTCGACGGGAGTGTCGACGAATACCTCGACGAACGGCAGGCCGGCGGCGTCATGCAGCTCGCGCCCGGTCTCGCGGTCGGAGCGAAGCGGCGACACGAGCGAGACGACCGCGACGGCCCCGGCGTCGGCGAACAACCGCGCGACGTGACCGACGCGGCGTGACTGCTCGGCGCGATCGCCCGGCGCGAAGCCGAGGTCGTCGGAGAGCCCGTGGCGGACGTTGTCGCCGTCGAGCAGATACGCAGTCTGTCCTTTGTCCACGAGCGCCCGCTCGAGCGCGACGGCGATCGTCGACTTGCCCGAGGCGGGCAAGCCCGTCAACCAGACGGTCGCGCCGAACTGCCCGAGCGCGCGCCAGCGATCCTCGCGATCGAGCGCCGAGGGATGCCAGGTGACGTCGCGCCGCCCCTCGGCCGCCGGCTTGACCTCACGTGCGGAGCGAACGATGCCCGCGCCGACGGTCTCGTTCGAGTCCTCGTCGATCAGGATGAACGCGCCTGTCGTGCGATTGCGCCGGTACGGATCGGCGAGCACGGGCGAGCTCGTGCGCAGCGTCACGCGGCCGATGTCGTTGAGCTGTAGCGCGCCGGGATCGGGTATCTGCTCGAGGCTCTCGAGGTCCCAGCGCGTGCTGACCGTCTGAACTGTCGCGCGCACGGTGCGCGTCGTGTGCTTCAGCGCGTAGCGGCGACCGGGGCTAAGTGGCTGCTCGGTCATCCAGCAGATCGCCGTGTCGAGCTCGCGCGCCGCCGGAGGCGACTCCTCGAGCGAGGTCAACACGTCCCCGCGCCCGACGTCGAGCTCGTCCTCCAGCGTGACGGACACCGACATCGACGGAATCGCGACCGGCACATCGTGGTCGAGCGTGTCCAGCGAGGCGACGGTCGTCCGCGCGCCGCCCGGCGCCACGCAGACCTCGTCTCCCTGATGCAGCGTTCCCGCCGCCACCCGGCCCGCGTAGACGCGCGGGCTTCCGTCCTTCGGACGTCCGACCCACTGAACCGGGAGGCGCAGGCGCTGGCGCTCGAAGTCCGTGTCGGCGGCGACGTCGACAGTCTCGAGGATCCGCAGCAGCGGCTCGCCCTCGTACCACGGCATCCGCTCTGAGCGCTCGACGACGTTGTCGCCCTCGAGCGCGCTGATCGGGACCGTGCGCAGGTCCTCGACACGCAGCCGCCGGCCGAGCTCGCCGACTTCCTCGGCGACCGCGTCGAAGCGATCCTCGGCGAAGTCGACGAGGTCCATCTTGTTCACGGCCACGAGCACATGGCGGATGCCGAGCAGCGCCGAGATCTGAGCGTGCCGGCGAGTCTGCGTCACGACCCCGTGTCGCGCGTCGACGAGCACGATCGCGAGGTCCGCGAGCGAGGCGCCCGTGAACATGTTGCGCGTGTAGCGCGCGTGCCCCGGCGTGTCGGCGAGGATGAACGTGCGGCACGGTGTCGCGAAGTAGCGGTACGCGACGTCGATCGTGATCCCCTGCTCGCGCTCGGCGCGCAGCCCGTCCGTCAGCGCCGCGAGATCGGGTGCGCCGCCGTTGCCCTGCGAGACGGCCTCGAGCTGATCGGCCATCAGCAGCTTCGTGTCGAGCAGCAGCCGCCCGATCAGCGTCGACTTGCCGTCGTCGACCGAGCCGGCCGTGGCCAGCCGCAGAAGCTCGCGACGCTCGCCGTCGGGCACCTTAGAAATAGCCTTCCCGCTTGCGATCCTCCATCGCCGCCTGCGACGTGCGGTCGTCGGCGCGCGTCTCGCCACGCTCGGAGATGTCCGACGACTTGACCTCGGAGATCACCGCGTCGAGGTCGGCGGCCTGCGAGCGGACCGCTCCGGTCACCGTCAGATCGCCGACGGTGCGGTAGCGGACGCTCAGCGTCTGCGACTGCTCGTGACCCTCGGGCGCGACGAACTCCGAGACGGCTAGCAGCATGCCGTCGCGCTCGACGACCTCGCGCTCGTGCGCGAAGTAGATCGACGGCAGCTCGAGCTGCTCGAGCGCGACGTAGCTCCAGACGTCGAGCTCGGTCCAGTTGCTCAGCGGGAAGACGCGAATCTGCTCGCCGCGGCGGATGCGCCCGTTGTAGAGGGTCCACGGCTCGGCGCGCTGCGCCCGCGGGTCCCACTGCCCGGACTCGTCGCGGAAGGAGAAGACGCGCTCCTTCGCCCGTGCGCGCTCCTCGTCGCGCCGGGCGCCGCCGAACGCCGCGTCGAAGCGCCCGGCCGCGAGCGCGTCGAGCAGCGTGCGCGTCTGCAGCCGGTTGCGCGAGGCGTTCGGCGACTCCTCGTGGACCCGGCCCTCGTCGATCGCCTCCTGCACCGAGGCGACGATCAGCTCGTGGCCGCCCTGCTCGATGCGGCGGTCGCGGTACTCGATGACCTCCGGAAAGTTGTGCCCCGTATCGACGTGCAGGACAGGGAACGGCAGCTCGACCGGCCTGAACGCCTTCTCGGCGAGGTGCAAGAGCACGATCGAGTCCTTGCCGCCGCTGAACAGCAGTACGGGACGCTCGAGTTCAGCGACGACCTCGCGCAGGATGTGGACCGCCTCGGCCTCCAGCGCGCGCAGCTCATCGAGACGCGTCGGGACCGTGTCGGTTCGCGCCGAGGTTCTTACAGAACTCTCAGCTGCGGGCGATTGATCAAGAACTTGATTGGGCATATTCCTAGTGGACAAGATGAACAATACCCGGGATGGGAACTCATGAATCTGACGATGATCGCCTTCGGCTTCGCCGTCGGCCTGCTGGTCGGCATCACCGGTACGGGCGGAGGCTCCGTGATGACGCCGCTGCTCGTGATCCTCTTCGGCATCAATCCGGCAACCGCGATCGGTACGGACATCGCGTATTCGGCCGTGGAGAAGAGCATCGGCGGCGTACGGCAGTTCCGCGCCGGCAACGTCGATGTCCCGCTCTCGACGAGGATGGCGTTCGGCTCGGTCCCGGCCGCCGTCGCCGGCGTCGAGACGCTGAAGTACCTCGAGAAGCACCTGGGCTCGGACTTCGAAACGGTGATCTTCACGCTGCTCGCCGCAGCCCTGCTGCTCTCAGGCGCTGCGCTGCTCGCGCGCATCCTGATCCGCTCGACGGGCGGCGAGCGCTCCTCGGTCGAGCTGACCCGCGCGGCGAGCGCCCAGGCGATCTTGACGGGCGCATTCGTCGGCTTCGTCGTCGGCCTCACATCGGCCGGCAGCGGCGCGCTGATCGCCGTCGCGCTGATCATCTGGTTCCGGCTGAAGCCGCCGCGGGTCGTCGGCACCGACCTGTTCCACGCATCGATCGTGCTGTGGGCAGCCGCGATCGCGCACGTGTTCGCGAACGACATCGACTACGGCTTGGCCGGCACGCTGCTGATCGGCGCGATCCCGGGGATCCTGATCAGCACGCACCTTTCGCTGCGTGTGCCGACGGGCGCGCTGCGCGGGGCGCTCGCCGTGGTGCTGCTCGGCGCCGGCCTCGGCATGCTGACGAAGGCCGGCGTCGCAATCCCGAGCGGCGTGCTGGCGATCGCCCCGGCGATCGTGTTCGGGCTCGTCGGCGGAGCCGTCCTCAAAGCGAGCGCAAACAAGCGGACAGGGCTGCGGCAAACCCCGGTCAGGGTTTGACGGGTCAGCCGTGGACCGGTCAGCCGTGCAGCGGAGCGATCCGCAGGATGCCGGTGATCGTCCCTTGGTACATGACTTCGCCGGGGACGATCGCCGGAGCGAGCTGCAGCGTGTTGAACGCGTAGCCGACGCCGAGCGGGGTCTGGTGGAGAACCTGGCCGCTCGCCGCGTCGATCGCGTCCTCGCTGTAGGCATCGGCGAGGCCTGTCCCGTCGGGTTCGAGCGGATCGCTGTCCTGCACCGTGTAGAGGATGCCGTTGGCGACGTCGAGGCGCGGAACCGCGGCGGAGCGGACTTCGTCCTGCCAGTGTGAGGCGCAGCCGCTGCCGTCCTCGTTCAGATCGATCCGCTCGACGCCGCCGTCGAAAGGGGCCGTTTCGGGTTGGCTCGGTTCGGCGCCTTCCGGCAAGGAGGGGTAGGGATAGCCGTAGGTGCTCGCGACGAAGACGCTGCGGCCAGAGCCGACGGGGTTGTTCTCGCTGCCGGACGGTCCCGGGGTCAGCGCCGGCAGGTCGCAGACGAGCTGGGGCGTCTTCGCGACTTTGTATGTGTAGGTGCCCTTACGGCGGTGGAAGTGCGACTTGGCCCAGGTGTCGAACACGAGCAGGTGCTCGGCCGGCGAGGCGTTGTCGAGGATCGTCAGATACCGCGTCCCATCCTCGGGGCCGAAGAACGTCGGGGTCGAGCCGGTGCCGTGGCTGAGCTGGCCGGGCTTGCGCGCGGGACCGCGTTCGTAGGCGTAGCTCCAAAGGACCTTCGGTCCTTTCTTCTTCGCCGTGAGCAGGTAGAGGGCGTGATCGGTGGCGATCGCCGTCCCCTCCGGCGCTGTCGAGATCGAGTTGGCGACCTGCTCGCCGGAGCCGAGCACGATCGTCTTCACCGCGCCGCTTTGCGGTTCGACGTATCCGCCGACGCCGTCGGCGGTCACGAACCAGACGCGCCCGCCCCAATCGGGCGCGATCCCGACGACGCCGCCGCAGAGCGAGGCGCAGCGTGCGTCGATCGCCGCGGCGGCGGGGATCGAGGAGTCGATCGAGAGGCTCCAGGTGCCGTTCGAGTCGTGGTGACCGATCCGCAGCAGGTCTCCTTCGGCGTTGAACAGGACGACGCGATCTTCCTGATCCATGTAGGCGTAGACGCCGGCGAACAGGTTGCCCGCCGGCAGGCTGAGGCTCGCCAGCGTGCCGCCGGTCGACGGATCGAGCAGGTAGACGACCGGATTGCGCCCGGCGATCGAGGTGCACAGCGCGACCGGCATCCCGTCGGAGCCTTGAAGCACCGTCGGGCAGGCGGCGGCGAGCTCGTTCGGCACCGCGACCTGGGTTCCGCTCCCGGGTCCGGGATAGGGCGATGCGTCGGAGGACTCCGAGTCGCCGTGCATCGTCGCCGCGCCGTTCGCGGCCGTGTAGGGATTGGCGGGCGGCATCGGCCCGAATTCGGACGCTACGGACGGTGCCGCGGTGAGTACGAGCAACAGCGCACAGGCGGCTAGCGCGACGACGAGCGAGCGAGCGAGACGTCGAGCGGAGCTGGGGATCTTCGCCATCGCAGAGCCAATCTACCCTTTCTCACTGAAAAGGTAAACATTGTCGGGTCTCCCGCTCCACCCCTGCCGGGCGACTCCAGCTCAGCGGCGAGGAAGACGCTCCGGCGCCGCTACTTCCCGTTGCGCTCGCGGTGCTCGCACCCAGGCCAGCAGCACGGCCGGCGCATGCCTTCCTCGAGCTCTTCGCGCGTGCGCCGGATGCGGCGCTCGCGCGTCATCTGCTGCTTGGCGTCCTCGACCCAGCAGATGAACTCGTTGCGCGCGAGCGGCGTGATGTCCTTCCACGCATCGAGTGCCGTCGCGTTGGCGATCAGCGCCTCGCGCAGGTCGGCGGGGAGCTCGTGCACGACGCCGCCGGGGAGCCGCTGGGCGCTCACGAGCCGATCCGCTCGGCCAGCTCGACGATGATCCCCTCCGGGCCGCGGACGTAGCACAGCAGGTACTTCTCCTCGTAGCGCTCGATCTCGCCGAGGAGCTCCGCGCCGTGGGAGCGCAGCCCGGCGACGGCGGCGGCGACGTCGTCGACTTCGAATGAGAGATGACGGAGGCCACGGGTATTCGCCGGCGCGTGCGAGTCCTCGCCGCGGGCCGGCGGGGCGTGGAACTTCGTCAGCTCGAGCCGTCCATGGCCATCCGGAGTGTCCAACATCGCGATGTCCGCTCGAACGCCCTCGAGCGCGATGACGCGATCCACCCAATCGCCTCCGACCGAACCCTCGCCTTGCAGCTCGAGCCCGAGCTCGGTGAAGAACGCCGTCGCGGCGGCGAGATCGTCGACGACGATGCCGACGTGGTCCAGGCGCTGGATTGCCATTGGCTCGACTGTAGCGCCGAGCCCTCGAGGTCCATCGCGCGCGCCGCCGGGGACGATCGAACGCCGGCCGGCCGATTTGGCTAGGCGGAGATACGCGCCCGGTAGCCGCGCGCCCGCGCGAGCGGCGCGAGGACGAGCGCAGCCGCCCGTAGGACCGGCCAAGGCGGATTGAGCGGCCGAATCTCGTTCTCGAACTCCGGCACCATCACGGCGAGCTGCAGCGGACGAGGCATCCCCTTTGCATCGAGCTGGTCGCGGGCGGCGAGCGCGAATAGCGTCTCGAAGAAGGCGGCGGTCGCGAGCGCGGGACGGAAGTACTGGATCGCGTGCGCGTCCTCCTCGCCGTCGTTCCAGAACCTGTGCGGAGTGTTCGCCGGGACAGAGATCGAATCTCCCGGCGCGAGCGCCGTCTCGACTCCGTCGACCTCGAACACGAGCGAGCCCGAGATCAGCTCCGCGCCGCTCTCCTGCTTGGGGTGGACGTGCAGAGGCTCGCGCTCGTCGGTGACTGGGTTGACGGTGTCGATCCGCAGCAGATCGTCGCGCAGCTCGAGGAACGTCATCAGCTGTCCCGTACGGGGATTTGAGATCTGCTGCCCTGCTCGCGCCATCGGGTGCTCCCTCTCTCAATTAATACTACGGTAACCGAAGTTCCTGATACCGTAGCATCTCCGGCGTGGCCGAGCAACCCGCAGTCGAGCGGCTTCCCGTCGGACAGCTGCTCGTCAGCTTGCTGCGGCTGTTCCGGGCCGAGCTGGCCGAGCGTGGCGAGAGGTCGACAGGCGTCGAGGGCATCCGCCCGGCGCACCTTCAGGTTTTTGCAGTCATCAAGGCCGACGGGACCCGCTTGACAGATCTCGCGAGCTGGGCCGACATCTCGCTGTCGGCGATGGCCGAGCTCGTCGACGGCCTCGAGCAGCTCGGCTACGTCGAGCGCCGCCCGGACCCGAGCGACAAGCGCGCGAAGCTCGTTTGCCTAACCGACAGCGGCTGGCGAGCGATCCACGAGGGTCGCCGCCTGATCGCGCAGATCGAGGCCGACTGGGGCGCCGCGCTCGGCAGCGAGCGCTTCGCGTCGCTGTGCGGCGAGATGCAGTCGCTGCTCGACCTGCTCGATCCGAAGATCCGCGAGCGGTATGTCCCCGGGGACGGCAGAACGTCGAGCTAGGGCGCGTAGGGCAGCAGCACGTTGGAGGCGTGCTGGCTGTCGTGCAGCACGGTGATCGTCCCGCCGAGCTCTTGGCCGAGGTCGGGCAGCGGCGTCAGCGTCGTGAACGTGTTCGCAGTGCCGATCGTCAGTCGCAGCCGGTTGCCGGCCTTGACGATGTCCGAGGTCGGGTAGATCTCGACGTTGTATTCGGTCGGTTCGTTGGGCGTGACGGCCTGCTGGCTTTCCTTCGTATACGGGTGCCACGGGCGGATCATCAGGTGCTTCGGCCCGTACGTCGACAGCGCCGGATCGACGGCGCGCTGACTGGCGAGCAAATAGCCCGCCGTGATCTGGTTCGACGCCCCCGACGGTTCGACTTCGCTCAGGACAGCGATCAACGTCGCGTCGGTCGTGCTCAGCTTCGCCCACAGGTTGGCCGTGATATCCCCGGTGATCTTCGTGTCGGCCTGCATCGCGGGCGTCGTGTAAGTCAGCGCCGTGGCCTCGTAGGTGTCGTTGTTCGTGTCGCAAAGCGAGTTGGAGGCGGCGCCGGCGGTCCACTGCGCGGTCATCCGCGAGCACGGGCTCGAGGCCGGCAGCAGCGGAGCCGCGTCACCTGCTTCGCTGGAAGGTGAAGCGCCGGCGAGCGAGCCGTCGTGCAGCGACAGCGGCGCCGAGCCAGAGGAGGCGCCGCTGAGATACAGACGGCGGTAGCTGGTCTTCGGCAGCGGGAACCGGTTGAAGTGTTCCCAGTGCTCGCCGTTGATCGAATAGAGGTTCACCTTCGGCGTCTTCTGCACGCCGTTCTTGGCTTTGAGCAGCCAATGGCTGAACCACTCGTGCTTCAGTTCCGGATCGTCCATCGGCGGGCCTTCGGTGACGTGGTAGTGCGGCGACATGAACAGCACGCGATCGCGGGAGTTCTTCAGCGATTCCCACAGCAGCGGCTCACCCCGCTGGAAGAGGTCATACCAGCCACCTTGGATCACGACGGGCACGGTGATTTCCGATGCTCGCACGACAGGAGAGCGCAGCCGGTAGAACGGGCCGTCGTAGGAGGCTTCTTCGCCGAGGCTCGCACCGACGAGCTTGCCGACGCTGAATTCGGCATTGCCGAGCAGGTGTTCGAGGTAGATCGAGGCCGCTTCCTGCGGATCTGCGCTGAGCGAGGAGGGCGGCAGGTCCGAGAGACCCGTCGTCATTCCGAGCCAGAGCGGCATGAAGCCGGAGTCCAGCGCGCCGCCCTGGAACGTCACGTCGCGATAGGCGTCGGCCATCGGGATGTCCGCCCACACGGCCTGGACCGCTCGCGGCTTGCCTTCGGCCACGCGCGCCGCGTCGGCCTCGGCGACCAGCAGCGAGGTGATGCCCATGTAGGACTGCCCTGTCGTCGCGACGCCCTCGTTCGACCAAGGCTGGGCTTGGATCCAGTCCAGCACCTCCTTGTAGTCTTCCTGCGTCCGCTGGCCCCACGAATCCCACTTGCCGCCGCTCGCGCCCGTGCCGCGGTCGTCGAGGACCATCACCGCAAAGCCTTTTTCGGTCAGGCCCGGTTCGTCGCCGGCGATTCCCTGCGACGCTTCACAGCCCTGCCCGGTCGGGTTCGCGGCGTCCTTGTTGTAACCGGTGACCGTGAGGACCGTCGGGTAGTGACCGGAGGTCGACGGGAGGAAGACGTTCGCACGCAACACGGTGCCGTCGCTCATCGTGATCGGCACGTCGCACATGCTCACGGATGCGTCCGCCGCTGTCGCCGTAGCGAGCAACGCCGTCAGCAACAGAGCCAGCACCATCGCCCAACGTATTGGCGCTCCGCCCGAGCGCGCCGTCTTCATCCCCACGTCGATTCCCCTCCACGAGATCGTCGTGCCGCCCGCCGCGGCACTCGTTCGCGTCGAGGTATGCCCGGCTGATGACCTCGATAAACAATTTGGCACCAGATGCCGGCCTGCGGAGCTCACCACTGCTCGCCGCTAACGGCAGATCTCCTCGAAAGCCTGCGCGGCGGTGCTCACCCCTCCGGTGCTGCGATATCCCTCGGCGACGCGTTCTGCGCCCGCGCGACAGCCGATCGCCTCGCGCACGGCGGTGCGCAGCCGGTCCGGGCTGAGGCGCCGAGGCGTCAGGCGCGTGCCTGCGTGCGCGACCTGCACGCGCCGCGCGACCTCGAACTGGTCGCGCCCGAACGGCACCGAGCAGACCGGAACGCCTCGTGCCAGCGCCTTCTGCGTCGCGCCCATGCCGCCATGGGTGATCGCGCACGCCGCGCGGTCGAGGATCGGCCCGTGCGGGGCGAAGGACAGCACGCGCGCGTTCGGCGGCGGATCGAAAGCGCGCGCGTCTCCCGACGGCACCGTCGCGACGACGTGAACCGGCTCGCCGGCGAGCGCCTGCAACGCGCAGCGCACGAGCCGCCCGTCGTCCTGGAACTCCGAGGACGTCGTCACGAGCACGATCGGCTCGCGCACCTCGTCCAGCCACGCGGGCGCCTCAGCAGGCGGCTCCCAATCGCACGGACCGACCAGGCGCACCCGCGAGGGCCAGTCCGAGCGCGGGTACTCGAACGGCTCGGCGGTCATGTACAGCAGCAGCGGCGGCGCCAGAAGCAGGCCTGCCGCATCCTCGACGGGCGCGATGCCGCAGCGCTCGCGGATCTCGTTCACGCCGGGCTTGACGATCCGTTCGAGGCCGCCCAGCAGCAGTGGGCGCAGCGCGAGGTCGCGCATTCGCCCGAGCATCCCGCGCGCGGGGCTCAGCCCCGGACCGAACGGCGGAGCGTCGCGCGATGGCAGCGGGAGCGGGTAGGGGCACCACGACGCCCACGGGCCGCCCCACGCCTCGGCGACCGCCATCGCGCCCCAGCTCGCGATGTCGACGAGCAGCACGTCGGGGCGCTCCTGCTCGATCGCGGCGCGCAGGTCCTGCGCATCGAGCGGCGCGCGCCTGCAGAACGTCCGCACGGCGCGCCGCTGCGCGCCGATCGGAGTTCGCGTCCCGAAGTCGTCGTGCTCGATCGATTCGATCGCCGGGTCGATCGGCTGCGCGTCCAGCCCGTAGGAGCGCATCGCCTCGACCTGAGACGCAAGCGTGCGCAGCGCCACGTCGTGACCTCGCGCGCGAAGCTCGCCAAGAATCGGGGCGACGGGAAACAGGTGTCCGCGCGCGGGCGACGTGTAAGCGAGCACGCGCGCCATCACGCGGTCTCCGCCAGGGGCGCCAACAGCTCGACGAGCGCCAGTTCGGTCTGGCGGCGGCTCAGGCCCGCGTCGCGGCGCAGCAACTTCCACGTGTAGAAGTCGCAGACCGCGACGAGCTGCGCCTGGCGCCGGCGGCGCTCGCTTCCGGAGATCCGCTCGAGCGCCGGTGCGAACACGCGCGCGCACCATTCGCGGTGAAGCACGCGACCGCGCTCGGCCACTTCCCTGAGCGTGGACGAGCGCTGCTCCTCGGCGAGCAGACGCCCGACGCGATCGCCCATCGCCTCGTAGTGCTCGACGAGCACGCGCACCGCGCCCGGCACGTCGCCGACCGGAGCCTCGTCGCGCTGGTTGCGCGTCCTGCTCTGCTCGCGCTCGGCCGCCGCCGCGAACAACCCCTCGCGCCCACCAAATCGCCGGATCACCGTCTGCACCGTCACCCCCGCGCGCGCGGCCACGTCCTCGAGCGCGACAGGCTCCTCGGGCAAGTCCCAGAACAGCTCCACGGCGGCGTCGATGATGCGTTCGCGCGTTGCGGCGGCGGCCTGAGCGCGCGCGACCATCTTGTAGGGACGAGGCGGCACCGTCGTTTTCATGTTAATAAGACTAACATGAATTTGTCGCAGTGAGCGGCCTTCAGCGCCACAGCCGGGCTAGACGGACCACAGGGCTTCGGTCGGCGAGAGGCGCGCGGCCCGCAGGGCGGGGATCAGCCCGGCGACCGCGCCGAGGATCAGCGACGCGGCAATGCCACCGGCCCAGGCCTCGGCGGGGATCACGGTGGCCCAGTGCTTGGTGTGGGCGTACACGGCCGTCGACGCGGCGCCGAGCGCGACCCCGAGGGCTCCGCCGAGCAGACCGAGCAGGATCGCCTCCGAGAGGAACTGCCCGCGGATCTGTCCGCGGGTCGCGCCGAGCGCCCGTCTGAGACCGATCTCGGAGCGACGCTCCAAGACGCTGATGATCATGATGTTCGCGACCCCGACGGCGCCGACCAGGAGCGCGACGGCGCCGAGGCCGAGGAACAGGCCGTTGAGCGCGCTCTTGGCATCGGCTTGGGCGACGAGGGCCGCGGACGGCTGGCTGACGTTGACCTCGCTGGGGTTCTCGGGATCGGCGGTGGCGGCGAGGAGGTCATCGACCGCCTTGACCCGGTCGTCCCGGGTCCGCAGGTAGATCGTGGAGGGATGCCCGTCGAAGCCCAGGTACTTCTGCGCCGCGGGATAGCCGACGAGCACGGAGGAGTCGATTGCGGAGGCGAGCACGGCCGGCCTGAGGATCCCGGCGAGGTAGAACCATTGACCACCGACCCAGATACGCTCGGCCGGGTAGATGTGGTCGATGCCGAGCAGCTGGGCGGCGGCCGCTCCGAGGATGGCGACGGGCTCTCGCGCGGTGGCCGCGTTGAGGTAGCGGCCTTCGGCGACGGTCGTAGCGAGGGCTGGAAGCAGGTCGAGCGATGCCGCCTGCACGGCCAGGCCGTTCGTCTCGACCGCGGGTATGTAGGGGTTGCGGTAGGCGTTCGCGCCGCTGACGACGCCGGTGCTCTGCACCTGCTGCACGCCGCCGATCCGGCCGATCATGCCCGGCGCCGACGTCGGCAGCTCGGCGGCGGCGCCGGTGAGGCTCTGCCCGTTGCTGACCGAGAGCAGGTTCGTGCCGAGCCGGCCGATCTCGTCGAGCAGGCCGGCCTGGGAGGAGGCCGACAGGCCGAGCACCGCGACGATCGCGGCTACGCCGATCGCGATGCCAAGCGCGGAGAGCCCTGCGCGCAGCTTGCGGGTGCGGAGACCGACGGCGGAGAGCCGGATCACGTCGGATAGCGCCAGCCCCCTGCGGGGCACGGAGGCGGTGGCGGTCATGACGGCTCTTCGCGGCTGACGTCGGCGACGATGCGGCCGTCGAGGAGCTCGACTTTGCGGGGCATCCGCTCGGCGACGGCGTGGTCGTGGGTGATGACGACGATCGTCGAGCCGGCCTGGTGGAGCCGGTCGATCAGGGCCAGGATCGACTGCCCGGTCGCCTGGTCGAGGTTCCCCGTCGGCTCGTCGGCGAGCACGATCGCCGGCCGGCCGACGAGGGCTCGGGCGATTGCGACCCGCTGGCGTTGCCCGCCCGAGAGCTGAGTCGGGCGCGCGTCGGGGCGCTCGGCCAGGCCGACCAGGTCGAGGGCCTCGAGGGCACGCCCGTGGCGCTCGCTCAGGGGAACCCCGGCGTAGAGGAGCCCGTCGGCGACGTTGTCCAGCACCGTGGCGTGCTCGGCCAGGAAGAACTGCTGGAAGACGAACCCGATCCGGGTTGCGCGCAGGTAGGCGACATCGTCGTCGGCCATCGTCGCCACGTCGAGGCCGGTGATCCGCACGCGGCCGCTCGTTGGCCGGTCGAGGCTTCCGATCAGCTGCAGCAAGGTCGTCTTGCCCGACCCCGACGGCCCGACGATCCCGACGAGCTCCCCCGCGCCGATCATCAGGTTCACCTGCCGCAGGGCCTCGACGGGCGGCTCGCCCGGATAGCTCTTGCTGACGTCGTCCACGTCGAGCACGGGCGCCCCTGCGGTGCCGGTGGCGAGGCCGTTGCCGGCTCCGGCCGCGTCGCCGTCGCGCGTTGATGGCGGGGCGTGTCTCATGTCGACGGGACCACGACCCGCTGGCCGGCGAGGAGCGCCGAGCCGGTGACCTGCACGAGCCCTTCGGCGTCGTCGAACAGCCCGAGCGAGACGGGTACGAGATTGTTGCGCGCGCCCGCACCGACGACCTCGACCGAATAGCCCCCGCCGGACCGGGCCAGCAGCGCGGTCACCGGCACGACCAGCGCGTTGCGCACGCCGGCAGTGCGGATGCCGACCTGTACCGGGGCCTGGTCCCACTTGCCCGTGGCGGCCGGATCAGACGGGGCGACGCCGACGGGGATCGTCGGCGTGCTGCCGGGAGAGGCGCAGGCGTCCGTTCCCGGCGCGGCCGAGCCGGGCCCCGGCCCGCTGCCGGTTGCGGAGCTCGACGGGCAGGTGGCGACGGCCCCCACCGAGGAGACGACGCCTGGGGTGGTCCGGTTGTCGGGCAGCGTGATGCTGACCTTGTCGCCGACCGCCATCGTGGTCTGCTCGGCGGCGCTCAGCGCGACCTGCACCTGGCGAATCGTCGAGGTTCCCTGCATCACCGCACGGCCGGGCTGGGCGCTGCCCCCGAGCTGCGCCGACACGCTCGTCACGCGCAGCGCGGAAGGCTCGAACACCACCTGGCCAAGGATCAGCGTCCCGTCCTGGCGGACCCCGACGGCGGCCTGCAGCTTCTCAACGGCCGCAGTCGTGGCCGGCCCGAAGTAGGCGGACTTCGGGTCGAGCCGAGCTCGTGTGGCGTAGCCGAGCGCGACCAGATCGGCGTTCAGCTCGACCACGTCGAGGCCGCTCGTCCCGGCCGAGAGGGTCCGGTAGGCGGGCGTCGAGCCGCGCAGCAGCAGCACTGGGCGGTCGTCGACCCGGTAGAGCACGTGCCCGGGCGCGACCACCCGGCCGGGCGCGGGCAGCTTGGTGTACGTCCCGCGGGCCTGGTCGACAACGGAGTACGGCGAGCCGTCCGCCCGCGCGCGGTAGGTCAGCGTCCCGGCCTCGGAGACCGTCGCCGAGAGCGCTCTGCGCTCGACTTGCGCGGTGCCGACCGGCGGCTGCTGCGAGGCCGCGCTCGCTTGCTTGGCGCCGGACATCACGACCACGCCGCCGGCGGCGGCCGCGAGAACCACGACGGCCGCCGCGACCAGCGCCCAGGTCTTTCGCCTCACCGCGTGACCCCCGCCGCGGCTGCCGCATCACGGCACTTCTGCATCGCTGCGTTGAGGATGCTCATGCCGCTGGGCGTCGCGGCGGACGGGATCCGATTCGTGTCGACGAGCGGCTGACCGTTGGCGGGGTCGGGAAAGTCCTTCACGCCGTTGTCGCGGATGCACTGCGCGAACTCGAGGGCGCCCTGCGTCTGCTGGGCGCTGCGCTTGCCGCCCGTGAACCCCGCCGGCTCGAGATCCCTGCACACGCCGATCGCCTGCTTGAACGCCGGGGAGCTCGGGTCGAGCGAGGAGCCGTTCACGACGCCGTCGATCGTGAAGCTGCCCGACGCGCCCGGATCGGGGAACTGGCTGACGCCGTTGCTGCGCATGCACTCGGCGAACTTCACCGCCTTCTGAGCGTTGGCAGTGCTGTTGTTGGCGCTGCCGTCCGCGCCGGTGCCGGCAGGCGAGCTCGAACCGCACCCCCCGCTGACCAGTGCGACGAGCGCGATCAAGGCAAGCGCGGCGGGCGACCGTCGTTTTCTGCTCATGTGTTCTCCTGCGGTAGTCGGGGTGGGTTACGGACCGGAGCGACGGACTCGACCATCCGCGTCGCGGCCTCGCCGGCGGCGGCGAGGATCGCCGACGTGTCGCTGCCCTGTCCCTGCCCCATCACCACGCCGACCGCGGTCAGCGCGCGCCCACCGACGGGCACGCGGGTGAAGAAGGCAAGGCATCCTCCGGCCGCCGAGTCGGACCCGGTCTTGCCGGCATAGCCCTCGGCGATCAGGGGGTTGAAGTTGGTCAGCGTGCCGGCGACGGGCAGCGTCACGCTGGCCATCGAGACGATCTCGCGAAAGGCCAGGAAGCGCATCGCCCGCTCGAAGATGCGCAGCTGGTCCGCGGCGGTGGACGCCGTGCCCGGATCGAACCCGCTCGGGTCGGTGTAGATCGTGTCGTCCATCCCGAGCACACTCGCCTCGGCGTTCATCTCGTCGATGAAGCGCGCCTCGCTGCCGGCCACCTCGGTCGCGAGCATCCGGGCGATGTTGTTGCCGGAGGGGATCAGCAAGGCCTCGAGCAGCTGGCGCTCGGTCAGCCGCTCGCCGGCTCGCACGGCGACGACCGACTGGCCGTGGGCCTCGGCCTGAGCCTGCTCCTCGGTGACGGTGATCGTGAAGCCGTCCTGTGCGCCGCTCAGCGGATAGCGCTCGAGGGTCAGGTAAGCGGTCATCACCTTCGCCAGGCTGGCGATCGGGGCCGGCCGCTCGTTCGGGCTCGCCGCCGGCCGGCCGTCGCCGAGCACCAAAGCCGCCTGCCCGCGCTGCGGCCAAGCGACCGATGACAGGGAGGCGCGGTCCGTGTCGATCGCCAGACCTGCCGCCCCGTGAGTGAGAGGGATGCGGTCCTGGCCCGTGGACACGTGGCGGGGCACCGCGAACGCCGCCGCGATCAGGAGCGGGACGAGCACTGCGCCGAGCAACACGCCTCGGCGTCGGCGTCGTGGGCCGTACACGGTTGCTCGGGTACGCCGCGGGACATCCGTTCGTGCGGGTTCGCCGTAGGTCACGCCACCAGTCAACGCCGCGTCGCGTTGCCGGCACGTATGTCGTTTTCGATACGCCGGCGATACGCGCCGGCCGTAGCATCGGAGCATGCGCGTATTGCTCGTCGAGGACGAGCCCTACCTGGCGGAAGCGATCCGCGACGGCCTGCGCCTGCAAGCGATCGCGGCCGACATCGCCGGTGACGGCGACAGCGCTCTGGAGCTGCTGAGCGTCAACGCCTACGACATCGCCGTTCTCGACCGCGACGTCCCGGAGCCCTCCGGCGATGAGATCGCCAGACGCATCGTTGCGTCGGCCAGCGGCATGCCGATCCTGATGCTCACGGCTGCCGACCGGCTCGACGACAAGGCGTCCGGGTTCGAGCTCGGCGCCGACGACTACCTGACGAAGCCGTTCGAGCTCCAGGAGCTCGTGCTCCGCCTCAGGGCGCTCGACCGCAGGCGCGCCAACAACAGGCCACCGGTGCGAGAGATCGCGGGCCTGAGGCTGGATCCGTTCCGTCGCGAGGTCTACCGCGACGGCCGCTACGTCGCGCTCACCCGCAAGCAGTTCGCGGTGCTCGAGGTTCTCGTCGCCGCCGAAGGCGGTGTCGTCAGCGCCGAGGAGCTCTTGGAACGGGCGTGGGACGAGAATGCCGACCCGTTCACGAACGCCGTTCGCATCACGATCTCGGCGCTGCGCAAGCGCCTCGGCGACCCGGCGATCATCGCGACCGTGACCGGCGTCGGTTACCGCATCAGCACCGAACAAGACGGCGAGCGCGAGGCAGGAGACCGTGGATAGAGCTCCCGGCTTGAGCGTTCGCCTGAAGCTCACCCTCAGCTACGCGGCCTTCCTGATGCTTGCGGGCGCGTTGCTGCTCGCCGCCGTGTGGGCGTTCCTCCTGCGCTACGTCCCCGAACAAGCGCTGATCGTTCCGGGGAGCACCGGCCATGTCGGCATCAACGGCGTCTTCCCCGTCCGGACCAACCTTCTACACGTCTTCGCTCCGAGGGCGGCCGCGGTGCTGGCGTTCCTGCTCGTGTTCAGCCTCGTGGGAGGGTGGTTCCTCGCCGGGCGCATGCTCGCGCCGCTGACCCACATCACCGAGGCCACGCGCATGGCCGCGGCCGGAACGCTCGCGCACCGAATCCGGCTACCGGGCCGCAAAGACGAGTTCCGCGAGCTCGCCGACGCCTTCGATGCGATGCTCGCGCGGCTGGAAGCGCACGTCGCCGGGCAGCAGCGATTCGCGGCGAACGCCTCGCACGAGCTGCGCACTCCGCTGGCGGTCACGCAGACCCTGCTCGACGTCGCCCGCAGCGATCCGGACCACGACGACGGCGAGCTGCTCGAGCGCCTGCACGCGGTCAACACGCGAGCGACGGACCTCACCGAGGCACTGCTCCTGCTGAGCCGCGCCGGACAGCGCTCCTTCACCCGAGAGGACGTCGACCTGTCGCTGATGGCCGAAGAAGCGACCGAAACGCTTCTCCCCCTCGCGGAAGAGCGCGGCGTCACGATCGAGACCTCCGTCGAGGCGGCGCCCACGATCGGCTCGCGCGCGTTGCTGCTGCAGTTGAGCACGAACCTCGTTCACAACGCGATCGTCCACAACCTGTCCGAGGGAGGCACCGTCCGGGTCTCGACCAGCGCTCGCCCCGGCGTCGTCGAGCTCACCGTCGAGAACACCGGCGAGACGCTCACGCCCGAGATGGCCTCGACGCTTGCCGAGCCGTTTCTTCGCGGGAACGAACGCGTTCACACCGACCACGCGGGCGTCGGACTCGGGCTGGCGATCGTCGAGAGCATCGCGCGGGCGCATGACGGGAGCCTTGCGCTCACCGCTCGGGCCGGCGGCGGGCTGTGCGTCACCGTGCAGCTCCCCGCCGCGGTGGTGCCACGGCGTAGGTGACAAGCAAGTGTCCGCGTGGCTGAGCCGCCGCGACCGAGCGGCTACTCGGCCGCGGCGGAAGTGGCGAGCTCGCGCCCGCCGACGTGACGATTGCCTACTGCGGCGAGCCTTCGCCCGTCAGCTTCACGACGTAGTTGTAGCCCGCGGCGTTCGCAACTCCGATCAGGTCTTCCACCGATGTCGTCTTCGCGCAGGCCTTCAGGCTGGGCGCGACGCGTTTGCCCGTTCCGGTGAGCGTCTCGGTCCACTCCTGTTCTGCTCCGAAGACCTGCGTGCCGGTGAGCTTCGTCGCGCGGTAGGTGCACCCTTCGCCGGAGATCTCGAAGTCGCCGGTCAGCTTCACGGCGCCCGTCTTGGACACGGATGCGCTCTTGATCGTAACGCTGCCGGTCGGTTCGGCCGGACCGTTTTCGCTGAAGCACGAGGCGCCGATCGAGGTGTCGCTCCCGGTCACCTTGACGGTTCCTGACGGGTTCTTTCCGACCGTCGCGCCTTCATCGGCGCCGCCGCAGCCGTCCACAAGCGCAGGCCATTTGACGTATTGGGTGATGTGCGCAGCTTCCCCTTGCACGGCAGGCGGGCCTTCGCCTTCTTCGCCACGCGTGACGAGCAAGACCTTCTGGCTCGCCGCCGAGGCGGGCGCGGCCGGCAGGGCGATGAGCGCACCGGCTGCGAGCAGCGCGCAGGCAGACGGGAACGGCAAAAGACGACGGTGAGACATTGACCCCCTCCTGACTATCGATCAGCTCAGCGCACGGGATTCGTTCCCGCGCGCCCAGCGAACCTAGAGCCCGTCCCGGGCGGTGTCAACCGTCCATAATCGGACTCGACCGGCGTCGGTCTGTCGTGGATTGGATTCTCACTCCGCCCGCTGGTAGCGGATGTGCGTGGCGAGCGGCGAGTGGAGCACCTCGACAGGCTCGAACCCGAAGGACTCGACTCCATCGAACAGCCGCTCGCCGGAGCCGAACAGGACGGGGACGACGTCGAGCGTGAGTTCGTCGATCACTCCGGCGGCTAGCGCCTGACGGACGGTCGAGGCGCCGCCGGCGATGTCGATGCCATCCTCGCCGGCCACCTCACGCGCCTGCGCGTAGGCGGCCTCGAAGCCCTGCGTGACGAAGTGGAAGCTCGTGCCGCCCTCCAGCTCGATCGACTCGCGGGCGTGGTGTGTGAGCACGAAGACGGGCGCGTGGTAAGGCGGCTCGGAACCCCACCATCCATCCCAATCCTCATCCCACTCACCGCGGATCGGCCCGAACATGTTGCGGCCCATGACGTACGCCCCGCGGGGTCGCATGAGCCAGCCCTCTGCTGTCGCGTCGGCGTCGTTCGCGCGCTCGTCGCCGAGGTGCCAGCCGTGAACCTCCCTGCCGCGCTTGCCCAGCGGATTCTCCCGACTCTGGTCCGGACCGGCGACGAAGCCATCGAGCGAGATCGACATGTGGCAGGTGGTGTCAGGCATCGGCGCCCTCCTGGTAATTGCGATTGCGATTTGCGAGCGTCGGCACGCTACAGCGCTCGGTGAGAGATCGAGGCGGCACTGGTCTCGTACCTGGTCAGGACCACGCCATCGGGAAACGTCCGGGTCTCGACGAGGGTCAGGTTCACCCAGTTGTCCAGGGCCGTGAAGAACGGCGTGCCGCCGCCCACCAGGACCGGATGGGTGACGATCGCGTACTCGTCGATCAGCCCGGCCCGCATGGCCGCCGCGGCGAGCGTGGCGCCGCCGATGTCGATCGGGCCGCCGTCGCCGGCCTTGAGCCTGCTGATCTCCGTGACCGCGTCGCCGGTGACCAGACGCGTGTTCCAGTCGACCGCGCCGGTCGTCGAGGAGAACACCACCTTCGGCATCTCCTGCCAGCGGCGGGCGAACTCGATCTCCGCCGGTGTGGCGCCGGGCTGCTGGTCGGCGGTCGGCCAGTGGGAGCTCATCGTCTCCCACAGCTTGCGCCCATACAGCGCCAGGCCCGTCGCCGCCACCCGGTCGGACCACCACTGGAACAGCTCGTCGCTGGGCATGCTCCAGCCGAGGTCGTCGCCGGGCGCGGCGATGTAGCCGTCCAGGGTCAGGTTCATGCCAAAGGTCAGCTTCCGCATGCCGTCAGTCAGTCTCCCGTGAGTCGGTTCGGCGCATAGATCAAGACTTAGACCGGCACGGCGCGCGAAAATCATCGGTCATGCCCACCGATCTGGCCTCATCTCAACGCTGCCTTCGGTCCGATTGGCCCGCACCGACGCCGTCGACTTGGCGCGGAGAGCTTCTACTCGGCGCGAGCCGCGACAAGCAGGTGCGACGCGACGCGCCCACCGCCGACGCGGCGACGCTCATCGAGTCGCAGTCCGGCCCGCCCGATCGCGTCTTCGATCGCCTCTAGCGGTCGCACGCGAAAGCCGTGCGCTGTGAACGACATATCTTCCATCGCCTGCGGATCGCCGACGCCGAGTGCGAGGCGGCCCGAGCGCTTGAGCGTTCGAGCCAGCTCGCCGAGCGCCCGATCGAGATCGTCGACGAAGTAGATCGTGTTGACGCTGAGCACGCCGTCAAGGGAGTCGGACGCCACGGGCAGCGCGGTCATCGAGGCGTCGTGGAGATGCAGCCGGCCGCTAGCGAGATCCTCGGCGAACTCCGCTCGCGCCCGCTCGAGCATCGTGGCGGAGATCTCGACACCATGTACCGCTGCGACGTCGGGCCGAGCGAGCAGCAGCCTCAGGCCGAGCCCGCCGCCGAAGCCAACATCGCCCAGCGCTACGCCGGGACCCTCCGGCATCGCCGCGACGGCCGCTTCGATCGTCCGTCGGTTGCCTCGGTTCAGCCCCCGCGCCACGAGTCGACCGGCTATACCGGTGGGCCGGGCGAGCTGGCGTGCGAGCTTGGCGTCGACCAGCGTCCTGATTCGGGACATCACGCGCTCGCGCTCTGGTGCCCGTCGAACGCCGAGTAGCCGCGCGCGCGACCGAGCACCCCCAGCGCCGAGAGCGCTGGGCGCAGGAGCACGTCGGGCCCGGTGAGTCGCAGCACGTCGCGATACTCGCTCAGCAGGACGCCAAAAGCAAGCGGGCTGGGCATGCCGCTTCTTCCCACTCGGCCTTGGCGGTGGATAGCGTCGATCGCCCTGAACCACTGCTCGGTGCGACCCGCGGGACTCGTCCGCCAAACGACGCGCGCAGGCTCGGAGTGGTCGTTCCACAGACGGTGGGTCGCCCCGCGAGGAATCTCGATGGATTCATTTGTGCCGATCTCGCGCGTCGTGCCATCGATCTCGACCTGCACCGCCCCCGAAAGCACCTCGAAATGCTCATCTTGCACAGGATGCCAGTGACGCGGCGGGCGAGTGCGGCCGGCGAGATAGCTTGCCTCAACTTCCAGGCACTCGTCGGTACGCGAGATCAACCTGATCGACTCGATCGGTGTCAACTGCAGCTCATCAGGCACGGCAGCTCCTTTGAGACTAAGTATCTTTAGTTCGAGATAGTTGGTAGCAACTTAGTTAGTGGAGATGCTCACGTCAAGGGTCGATATAGGGTGGCCCGGTGCAGCCCGATCGGATACAGATGCTTGTCGCGCAGTGGCGTCAGGAGCGTCCCGAGCTAGACGTCGAGGCGATGACGCTCGTCGCCCGCATCCTCACGGTCGCTGCGCAGGTCTCCCAGCGAATCGAGGCGCTCGCAAAGGAGCACGAGATGACGTCCGCCGAGGGGGACGTCCTGTTCACCCTTCGGCGCGCCGGAGCGCCGTACACGCTGTCTCCTACGACGCTGGCGAAGTCGCTGCTCGTATCCAGCGGCACGATGACCAACCGGCTGGACCGGCTCGAACGGCGTGCGCTGATCGAGCGCAAAGCAAATCCTCGTGATCGCCGCGCCGTCGACATCGTGCTCACACGCAAGGGCCTGGACCTGGTCGATGAGGCGATCACCGAGCACGTCACGAGGGAGACCGAGATGCTCTCCGGGCTCACCTCGAACGAGCGCACGCGCCTTGATGCGATCCTCCGCAAGCTCGGCAACCAGCTCGAAGACTGAGGCTTGTACCCTGCGCCGATGGCAATCGTCGGCGAGACAATCGAGAATCCGCTCAGCGGCGAGCGGATCACCTGGGTTCAGACGGCCGCGAGCTCGAACGGAGAGGTGCTGGCGTGCGATCTGGAGCTTCGGCCAGGTGCGGCGGTGGCCGCAGAGCATCGGCATCTGCGCCAAGAGGAGCGATTCACCGTCACGTCGGGGACGATCGGATTGTCCATCGCCGGGATCGAGCGATCCCTCGCTGCGGGTGAGGACGCCGTCGTTCCGCCAGGCGTCGCCCACCACTGGTGGAACAGCGGGAGCGAGTCGGCCGTGGTCCGCGTGGAGCTTCGACCGGCCCTCGAGTCCGAGGTGTTCTTCGAGACGCTCTTCGGCCTCGCGCGCGATGGCAAGACCAACGCCAAGGGAGTTCCCGATCTGCTACAGATCGCCGTCGCCTATGCAGATCTAGGCGACTCCTGCTCCCGTCTAGCGCGGCCCCCGGTCGCAGTCCAGAAGATCGTGCTGACGCCGCTCGTTCCACTGGCAAGACGGCTCGGCAAGCGGGCCATCTATCACGCCTACAGTCCCGACCGGATCGACGTCACCTGAGCATCCTGAGCCGACGGCGGCGAGCGACGGCACGGACACCGCGGCCGAAGCCCGGCCCCAGCCGTCGTGCATAGGCGCTTAGTTACGCTGCAGCGCATGGAGCTGCAGCGGCGCATTGCGGAGGGGGCGGGTGAGTTCTTGCTGTTCGCGCTAACCCCACCGCGCCTGGCGACCGAACCGGAGCAGGCCAGTCAGATCGCCGCGAAAACGCTCGAACGTCTGCGCCCTGTGGATCTCGACGGCGTCGTGCTCTACGACATCGACGACGAGAGCGACCGCAATCCCGAGAACCGCCCCTTCCCGTTTCTACCCACGATGGACCCAGCCGACTACCTCGCGCGCCATCTCGTCGGCTTAAAAGTGCCGGCCATCGTCTACCGCGCCGTCAGCAAGTATCCAGAGCAAGGTCTTCGCTCGTGGCTCAGCGAACAAGCCCCAACCGACGCGCTGTCGGTGTTCGTCGGTGCGTCCTCTCGTGAGAAGGCGGTAGCAACCTCTCTGTCGCGAGCCTACGAACTGAGGACCGAGGTGCGACCGGATCTCCTCCTCGGCGGTGTCGCGATCCCGGAGCGGCACACGCGCGGGCGCGGGGAGCATGTCCGTCTGCTGGCGAAGCAGGCGGCAGGTTGCTCGTTCTTTGTCACTCAAATCATCTATGACGTGAATGCGGCGAAGAACTTGGTCTCCGATTATCACTACGAGTGTGCCGCTCGTGACGTCAAGCCAGCACCGATCGTGTTCACGTTCTCGGTCTGCGGCTCGCTGAAGACTCTGGAGTTCGTTCAGTGGCTCGGCGTCGACGTGCCGCATTGGATCGAGAACGAGCTGCGCCACGCGGACAACACCCTCGACGCGTCCTACGATCAAGCCGTCGCCACGGCCATCGAGCTCATCGCATTCTGCCGGCGGGTCGGAGTTCCATTTGGGCTCAGCGTCGAGAGCGTCTCGATCCGCCAAGTCGAGATCGAGGCCTCCGTCCGCCTCGCCACGCGGCTACGAGCAGAGCTACGTCGCTAACGCTCGACGCCGCGGGAGAGATCAGGCAGCGACGCGCTTCTTCTTGGCTTTCTTCAAGACGACCGTCACCTGGCGGTGTTCGACGATCTTCTTCTGCCGCGGGATCGTGATGGTGACGAGGACTGCGATCTTCAGCGAGCCCTGCTTTCCGAGCAGCTTGATCCCGGCCCTGGTCAGCTTCATCTTCACCGGGCCGGAGTGGCCGCCGGCGATCGTCGTCATGCCCTTGGCGACGACGACTTGGCGCTGCTTGTGTTTCGGTGGTGACTTCCTCCGCACGGACGCGGTGAGGCCGGCCGGCGGGCCGGCGTACTTCGCCTTGCCTTCGGTGGAGACCGCGCAGCTCGGACCGCCGCAGCCGTAGGAGCCGATGATCACGGTCAGGTCGGGGCCTTTGGTTACGAAGATCCGTTTGGTGATCCAGACCGTCGTCGGTGTCGACAGCGTCACCGGCAGGGCACGGGCGGCGGGAGTTCCAGCGGCGCTCGTCGGCGTGAAGACCTGCGGCGCCGCGCTCGGGCTCGGCCGCCAGGAGGGAGAGGTGAAGAAGCCCTGGTCGCCGGTGAGCGCGGTGACCGAGCCGCTGCCGTCGGTGTTCTCGAGATAGACGGCGTTGGTGTGCGGTTCGCTTCCATAGTAGAAGCCCTGATAGACGATCTGATTACCGCTTGGGGACCACGAGGGCGCCGGTCCGTTCGGGTTCAGGCTCGGGAGCTCGGGCAGGACATGGTCGCCAGAGCCGTCGGCGTTCGCGACCCGCCAGTGGGTGTCTTCGCCGCCGCCGCTCACGTGGTAGACGAGCTGCGAGCCCGAGGGTGACCAGGAGGCGAAGATGAACTGCGCCCCGGACGGGAGGGTGATCGGCGTCCCCCCGCCCGGGCTGATGATCCCGAGGTTGACGATTTCAAAGCCCGCGCGCTCGCCGAAGGCGATCCGCGAGCCGTCCGGCGACCAGACCGGTTCCTTGCCTTCGGCGCCGGCGACTCTCGTCGGGAATGCCGAGCCGTCGGCGACCGTGGTTTCGATGTGTTCGAGGTAGGAGAAGGCGATCTTGGCGCTGTCGGGCGACCAGCTCGGATGCATGCCATGTTCGGTTACGACCAGCGGGGTCGCCGTGGTGCCGTTCGAGTTCGCGACCTCGATCTTGTCGTTCGATTCGGAGCTGCCGAGGACGAAGGCGAGCCGGGTGCCATCCGGCGACCAGATCGGTTCCTCGAGCGGGACGCCGCTCGCGAAGTGAGTCACCTGCACCGCCAGGTTGAAGCCCTGTTCCGGCGCTTCGGGTTCCATCACAAAAAGGTTTCTCGTGCTCCCGCCCACCCCGAAATTCGAGATGAACGCCACCCTCTTGCCGTCGGGGGACCAGACCGGCTTTTCGTCGATGCTCGTTTCGCCGTTGTCGGTGAGGTTGGTAACCGCCGCCGGGTTCGCCGGATCGAGCAGGCAGATGTCGAGTTTGCTGCAGTCGTAGGCGATTTCGTTCGCCGCGAGCGCCGCCGAAGCGCCGACTGCCGCAAGGCTCGTCGCCGCAAGGATGCTGAGGACGAGTAGCTTGAGCCACCGGGACGACGTCACGAGAACTCACCCTAATCCAGCCACGACCCAGAGTCCAGTCCTGGCGACAGCGTCTTGGCCTTTCCCGAGTCAAGCTGCCTCGCACTGCTTGGGTCCGTACTTCTACCGCCCGGGCACGGCCTGGCCACGCCACAGTTTCGAATCGGGGCGAGACGAGGTATTCAAGGCCTTCGACGTGAGGATCACTTACGACAAGAACCGCAAGCTCTCGACTTCGCCGCCACGATCACGTTCGAGCTTATGCCCAACGAAAACGACCGTCCCGAAGGACGGTCGCGGGTTAGTGACATAGCGGGGGCGGGATTCGAACCCGCGACCTTCGGGTTATGAGGTCGCCGAAGGGGGGTCAGGTGGGGCCAGATGGCCCGTGCTTGCTGGGGTTAGCTCGGGCTCGGTGCGGTCGGATTTGCTCAAAACGGAACCTTGAATGGAACCCTGGCGGGGCTATCCGGCGCCGGCCTCGTCAAGCAACCCTGAAGCCCAGCCGGCGGTAAGGTCCGCGATCGAGAGCGAGGCGGCACGATCGAGCGCTATCGGCTCGTCGTATCGCCATTCGGCTGCCCACGGCGTCAGCCATGCCGTGTCCGGGAAGGGCTCGGGAAGACTGACTCCCGCTTGACGGAGCAGGCCCACGATGAACTGAAGGTCGTGCGTTCGCGGAAGCTCGACATCGTTGAGCACGAGCACGACCTTCAGAGCCTTCTCAACCGCCTGTTGTGCGTGGAAGCCGATCACTCCGTCGTCGACCTCTGCGTCTCCAGCGAGCGCACGGCAGGCATAGAGGTCGCCGTTAGCCCGGCGCAGCAGCATCTCGGCGTACTCGACCTGCTCAGGACTCGGCGACAACGCGCCCCTCGCGCAGCGCGCGATCGACCATCGTGCCTCGAACCTTCGAACGCCGCTCGGCCAGGGCGGCGTCCATGACGACCACGTCAACCGGTGCGCCAAAGTCCCCAAGGGCACGGCGGAGTCTGACGGCCTCCGCGAGGCGGTCCTGTGGCTCGGGCTCGATGACCAAGAAGTCGAAGTCGCTCCCCTCGTCCGCGTCTCCTCGAGCGTGCGACCCGAAGAGGATCACTCTCGCCGGTGCCGGCGCGGCGTCGATCAACACGCGGCCGGCGCGCTCGATCATCTCCTCAGCGACGACCGCGTTCATGGCCGCCACTCTCCCGTAAGGACTGGGCCCCTCGTTGCAGGCATCGTTGCCAACACTCTGCGCCGAAGTCTACTCCGGCGACCGGCTCTCCCACCGCTATCTCGATGCCGTCCGACCTGCCGTAGCATGACGCCATGGTTTCATTGAGCACCCTGTCTTCACGGATGGCTCGGTCTGAGCGCGGCACAGGACGCAACCCGTGACGCCCATACTGCAGCAATCACGGGAAATCGACGGCAAGGGTAGGACGATCCGCGAGCTTCTTGCAGGCCGGAAGTATTCGATTGACTACTACCAGCGCGAGTACAAGTGGCACAGCAAGCAGGTCGCAGAGCTGATCGCCGACCTTACAGCCAAGTTCCTCGAGAACTACGAGCCTGGGCACGAGCGGGACGCCGTAGCGACGTACGGCCACTACTTCCTCGGGTCGATCATCGTCAGCGACAAGGACGGCAATAAGTTCATCATCGACGGCCAGCAGCGCCTGACGACCCTAACGCTGCTCCTCATCTACCTCCAGCACCAACTAGGGGACCCAGAGCAGAAAGGGCAGATTGCCGACCTGATCTTTTCCCAGCGCTTTGGGAAGCGCTCGTTCAACATGGACATACCGGAGCGTGCCGCCTGCATGGAGGCGCTGTACACGGGGCAGGAGATGGTGTCAAACCATTTGCCCGAGTCGGTCACGAACATCATCGGACGGTATGCGGATATCGACGAGTACTTCCCTGCCGAGTTGCGCGACGGTCCCCTGCCGTACTTCGTCGATTGGCTGATTGAGAGTGTTCACCTCGTGGAGATCACGGCCTACTCCGACGGGGATGCATACACAATCTTCGAGACGATGAACGATCGGGGGCTGTCGCTCTCCCCAGCGGACATGCTCAAGGGCTACCTGCTCGCGAACATCACCGACTCGGATGACCGAGGACGTGCGGACAAGGTCTGGAAGCACCGGACGAGGGCCATCCAAGAACTCGGCAAGGATGAAGACGCCGACGGCATCAAGGCGTGGCTGCGTAGTCAGCACGCCGATTCAATACGCGAGCGCAAGCGTGGGGCAACTCCCGAGGACTTCGACCTCATCGGGACCGAGTTTCACCGGTGGGTCCGGAACCACGAGAAACGCCTGGGCCTGGAGGCAAGCCACGACTTTGTTCGGCTCATCGAGCGCGACTTTGCGTTCTATGGCCAGTGGTATGAGCGTCTCCGGCGGGCGTCCGGCACGCTCACGCCAGGCCTGGAGGCAGTTCACTTCAATGCCGAGCACAACTTCACGCTCCAATACCCCGTGCTGCTCGCGCCGCTTAGAGTTGGAGACTCCGAGGAAGAGCTGCTTCGGAAGGTCCGAGTGACCGCGGCCTACCTCGACATCCTCATCTATAGACGGATTTGGAACTGGCGTGCGATTGATTACTCGACGATGCAGTACGCGATGTTCATCGTCATGCGAGACGTCCGGGAAAAGAGCACGCCTGAGCTGGTCAGCCTCTTGCGCCATCGGCTCGACTCCGAGGCTGAGACATTCCTCAGTAACGACCATTTCTATATGCATGGGATGAACCGTCGCCAAATTCACCGACTGCTTGCGCGCATGACCGATTTTGTCGAGACTCGGTCTGGTATGCCGTCACGGTACGCCGACTACTCGAAGCGCGGCGGACGCGACGGATTCGAGATCGAGCACATCTGGGCAAATCACCACGACCGGCACACCGATGAGTTCGACCATCCCAGTGATTTCTCGGAATACCGCAATCGGATCGGAGACCTCCTGCTCCTGCCGAAGAGCTTCAATGCGAGCTTTGGCGATCTGCCGTATGCAGACAAGCGCGATCACTACGACAGCCAAAACCTCTTGGCACGGAGTCTGCACGAGAAGGCCTACGACCACAACCCTGGGTTCCTACGCTTCGTCGAGCAGACTGACCTACCGTTTCATCCGCACGCCACCTTCCTCAAGGCTGACCTCGATGACCGGCAGGAGCTGTATCGGCTACTGGCGGAGCAGATATGGAGCCCAGACAGGATCGAGGAACAGGCGATCTCGAGCGCGGCCGCCGGATAGTCGGCTTCCGGCTCGCCCTGGGCGGGCAAGGTCGTGCGGGGGCGAGCTACTCGAACAGTCGGCCCTCGACGTCTGGCCAGTACCGGTAGAGAGTCTTGGCCTGGTCGAGCACTAGCTGGGCAAAGTGATTGATGTCCTGGACACTCCCGCCGCCAGGCGCCGCAACCGGTGGCTTGTACTCGTGCTCGCGGAGGAGGCGTCTGATCTTGCGGCGAATCGCGGCCTCAGTCGATGCCCGGTCGGCCCAGTCGACCGTCAGGTCTTCCCTGATGCTCTTGACGAGGTCTCGCGCGATCTTTGTGAGTTGCGAGTCGACGTTCGGTGCGTCGGCGCCGCCGGCAAGCGCGTCGTAGAAGGCGGCCTCCTCCGCGGTGAGACCGAGCTGCTCGTGACGGCGGCCGGCTTCGCGCAGGCTCCTGGCGATCTCAACGAGGCGCTGAACGACTTCGGCGCTTGAGATCTGACGCAGCTCATAGCGATGCAGCACGGCGTCCAATTGCTCGGCGAAGAGCTTGGCCTGTGCCTGGTTGCTGCGGCTTCGGCTTTTGACTTCGCTCTTCAGCAGCTTCTCGAGCAGCCGTATCTGAATGTTTGGATGCTCGGTCCTGGCCGCGATCGAGTCGAGGAACTCCTCGGAGAGGACGGAGATGTCAGGACGGTCCTGATCGGCAAGCGCAAGCGTCTCGATGACGTCGCCGGCGGCGAGCCCCTCGGACATGAACTGTCGCACGGCCTGCTCGGCCTCGGCGCTCGCCTGGGGGACGGGCGTGGCGACCTTGCGCACCTCGCCGGCGAGCTTCTTGAAGAAGGAGATCTCCTCCCGCAGGTCGATCACGGCCTGTTGGGTGCCGATCAGCGTGTGCCACTTGGCGAGTGCTGCCTGCTCGTCGAGGAACTCGCGGATGCGCTGCTCGTCGGCCAGCACGTAGTCCCAGCAGTCCAGGATCAGACGCGAAGGGTCCGCCGCGATATTGAGCTCGCCCTTGCGATACCCAGCGGGGTAGAGCATCGCGCAGAGCACCTCGTACTTTTCCCACAGCCCGGCGATCGCCTGCGCGATCGGAATGGCGGGATCATCCAGCTCGGTTTCGTCGTAAGCGCGCAGAGAGGCCCGTAGATCCTCACCGATACCGATGTAGTCGACGACGAGGCCGCCGCTCTTTTCGCGGAAGACCCTGTTTACGCGTGCTATCGCCTGCAGTAGGCCGTGGTCGCGCATCGGCTTGTCGATGTAGAGCGTGTGCAGCACCGGAGCGTCGAAGCCCGTCAGCCACATGTCCTTTACGACGACGATCCGGAGTGGGTGGTCGGGGTCGCGGAAGTCCTTCGCGAGCTGAAGGAGCTGTGGCTTTGAGCGGCGGAAGAGCGAGATCGGCTTCTCGTCGGTCGCGCTGGCGGAGATCACGCAGTCGACGGTCTCCTCGCCGAAGCGCTCGCGCAGACTCCCAGCGAGCTCGGCGGCGATTCGCCTCGAGTAGGCGACGACGAGCGCCTTGCCCGGTAGCGCCTCGCAGCGTGTCGTGAAATGGAGGTGGATGTCGTTCGCCAACGTCTCGATCCGCTTTGGCGATCCGACGACCTTCTCGAGCTTTGCCCAGCTGGTGATGAGCTTGCCTGCGGCCTCCTGCTCCTCGGCTTCGAGGATTTCTCCGACCTGTGCAAGCTGCTCCTGGTCCTCGACGGACAGCGGTATCTGGCGCGACTCGTAGTAGATCGGGACGGTTGCCTGATCTTCCTGGGCCTGGCGCATTCGGTAGACCGAGACGTAGTCGCCGAACACCAGGCGCGTCGAGCGGTCGGCGCCTTCCACTGGGGTGCCGGTGAAGCCGATCCTGGTCGCGTTGGGAAGCGCGCGCGTGATGTTCTGCGCGTAGGCCGCATACTGCGAGCGGTGCGCCTCGTCGGCCATCACGACCACGTTCTGCCGCTCTGAGAGCACCGGCATGGCCTCGTCGTTGGCCGGCGCGAACTTCTGGATCGTCGTGAACACGATGCCACCAGCGGGCACCGTCAGCAGCTCGTGCAGGCTTTCCTTGCCGCCAGAGATCTCTTGCGCCTGGTGGCAGAAGGGCTCGAGGTGGGTGGCGCTGAAGGTTTTCTGAAGCTGGTCGTCGAGGTCGGTGCGATCGGTCACCGCGACGATCGTGGGGTTGGCGAAGCGTGGGTCGTGCCGCAGCTTGTTGGCGAAGAACACCATCGTGTAGCTCTTGCCGGCACCCTGCGTGTGCCACACAATCCCACCGCGCCGATCGCCGCCCATCGCGACCGCAACAGACTCCACAGCCGCGTGAACCGCATCGACCTGGTGGTACTTGGCCATCACCTCCCATGTCCTCGCGCCGTCGCTCTCGAACAGGACGAAGTCACGGATGAGCTCAAGAAGGCGTCCCGGCGAGAAGACGCCGTCGATCATCGTCTGCAGCGGCGAGCGACCATGGGGTTGCCGGTCCGCCGCACCCATCTCCTTCCATTCAGCGAAATGCTCTGCAGCCGTGCTCCAAGTCCCCACCCGTGCCGACATCAGGTCGGACACGCCGACGATTCCTACGTAGCGGTAGAGGCTGGGAATCGTGTCGGTGTAGTGGTGGATCTGATTGATCGCGCCGTGCGCGGACTCCGCAAGTCCTGGCGCCTTCAACTCGAGCTGGCCGAGCGGCAGCCCGTTGACGAACAGAATGATGTCCGGTCGGCGGTTGTGGCCGCCCTCGACGATCGTGAGCTGGTTGACTACGAGCAGTTCGTTGCGCTCGGGGTTCTCAAAGTCGATGAGCTTCGCCCGGTCGGCCTGCTCGACTCCCACCTCATCGACGTACGGGATTGGCACACCTGCGGTGAGCAACTCGTGAAAGCCGCGGTGATCCTCGATCAGCGAGGGGGACGTGCCAGTCATCGCCAGCTCGCCTGCTCTCTGCACGGCGTCGCCCGGGAGACTCGGGTTGATCCTCGCGACCGCCTGACGCAGGCGCTCGATCAGTACCACGTCGGACCACAGCTTGCGCTGCGCGGCGGGAGCATCGGGTGCGAGATCGCGGCCGTGGACGTGAGTCCATCCTGCGTCACACAGCCGGTCGATCGCGGGCTGCTCGACGAGGGCATCCTCGCCAGCGCGTGAAGTCACGCCTCTGCTCCCGTGACCTGCTCGCCAGCAGAGCCAATCGCCTCCTCGGAGTCCATTGCGTCCGGAACTCGGATCTCGCCGGATATGAGCTTTGGCAGAAGGGCGTCACGCAGTCCGCCGAGAGTCTTGGTTTCTGCTGTCGCGACGCGAAACAGCTCGAAGAGAACGCGCAACTCGCTCTCGAGCGTGCCGATGTCTCGTGGCCAGCGCAACCGTACTTCTCTCAGGCGTCGCATCGATAGCTTGGGCTGAACCGCCCCGGTCACGAACGGCGCAACGTTGGCTTCGCGTAGCACGAGGTACCCGATCTCGGGAGCAACGTCACCGAACGTTATGACGTGAGCGTGGTTGTTGACCCAGAAGTCACCCCACACATACTGGACGACGGGATGACCGCCGTCGGTTTGCACCGACCCGTCCTCGCCGACCAGGACGTATCTGCCGGAGAACAGGTAATCATCTATGAAGTCGATGATGCCGGTCGCGCCGTAGTACGGAAACGGTCCCGGCCGGAGGCTGCGCTGACTCGCCGACAAAGGGATACGACGGCTGTTGTGGAATTTGGCCAAATCGCCGACGGCCACTAGGGTAGAAGCGTGCGATTGGGCTCTCTCGACGAGTGCCGCGCCGGCCGCATGCAGGACCTCGCTCATCCGATGGTTGCTGTCGATCTTGGTATCGAGAGCGGAGAGAACCGACACAATGCGTTGTTGCTCGTCAACTCCAGGGAGTGGAAGCTGCAGAGTTTCAAGCATCCGCTTCGTGAGCGCCTTGCGTGTAGCTCCAGCCGACGCAAGAGTTAATAGGTGCTCCTTCACACGTGGACTCACAAGCCAGTAGGCAAGAAACCGGCAGAGAAGTCGTGTCGAATCAGGACGAACGATCGCTACATGCTGACTTACCCTCGCCTCACGGCCATCCTCTGGCGCCAGACATACACGCGCCACCGAATCGCCCGTAATGTTCACGAGTACGTCGTTGTACTCGACGGCGACCCCGCGAAGCTGTTGCGCCGCGTTGTCATCGATATGCGCCAGGCCTGCGAACTCGAAGCGGAGGTCATGCACGTTCTGGCTGCGGATGAATCTCGTGCCGTCGTTCACATAGACGTTTGATCCCCCTCGTGGCGTGACGCCGCTGCCGATCTTTAGGCACAGGCCGCCAAGCTGCTCCAGAGGCCAGTCAAAATCCATATCCCACCCGATCCAGCGCCCGCTTGACCGCGCCGGCCAGCCGCTCGTTCTCTGCCATCTCCTCGGCAAGCTGATCGACGAGCGTCGCCATCTTTTCCTCAAAGGCAACCTCGTCCTCCTCGGACTCGGGCGCTCCGACGTAGCGCCCAGGCGAGAGCGTGAAGCCGGCCGCCTCGATCTCGCTGGTGTCGGTTCCCCTGCAAAAGCCCGGCTCGTCGGCGTAATCCTCGCCGGTCGAGCCGCGCCACGCACGGTAGGTCGATGAGATCCGCTCGATCTCCTGCTCGGTCAACTCGATCTGAGTGCGACTGATCTTGCTACCCATCTGGCGGGCATCGATAAGCAGGGTCTCTTCGCGGCGGTCGCGCGCGCTTGAGGAAGACTTGTCGCGGTCGAAGAACCAGAGGCACACGGGAATGCCGGTCGTGTAGAAGAGCTGCGCCGGTAGTGCCACGATGCAGTCGACCACATCGGCTCTTACCAAGCTCTCTCGAATCTTGCCCTCACCGCTACTCATCGTCGTGAGCGAGCCGTTGGCCATCACGAAACCGGCACGGCCTCTAGGCGCGAGGTGGTGCAGGAAGTGCTGTATCCAGGCGTAGTTTGCGTTTCCGGCTGGCGGCACACCCTGCGCCCAGCGCACATCATCCAGGATCGCCGGAGTCGACCACTCCTTCTGGTTGAAGGGCGGATTGGCCATCACGAAGTCGGCCTTCAGCCGTGGGAAGGCGTCATCGAGCAGCGAGCCACTCTCGGTGTATTGCACGTCGCCTGAGAGGCCGTGAATCGCAAGGTTCATGCGGCCAATCCGCCACGTCGCCTGATTTCGCTCCTGGCCGTAAACCGAGATCTTCTCGGGACGCCCTCCGTGTGCCTCGACAAAGTTTGCCGACTGCACGAAGAGCCCGCACGACCCGCACGCGGGATCAAAGATCCGGCCCTCATACGGCTCGAGCATCTCGACGAGCAGCCGGGCGACGGGTGCGGGCGTAAAATACTCGCCGCCCCGGTGCCCCTCGGCGCGTGCGAACTCCTTGATGAAGTACTCGTACGTGCGTCCGAGGATGTCGCGCGCTTCGCCCGGGTCCTTGCCAAAGCCGATCTTCGCGATCGTCTCCACGAGCGAGCCGAGCAGCTCGGCTGAGAGTGGTGCGCGAGAGTAGACACGCGGCAGCATCCGGCGTAGCTCGCGGTTCTCGTCTTCGATCGCGCTGAGCGCGTCGTCGATGCGCTTAGCGATGTCAGGACTGGAGGCCGACGCGAGGATCGCCGGCCAGCGAGCCTGCTCGGGTACCCAGAAGACCTGCTTTTCCGCGTACGCGTCGCGATCGTCAAGTTCTTCGGCGCGCACGACGGGGTCTGCGACGTACTCCTTGCTTTTCGTGTCGGACAGTTCGGCCTCAAGCGCTCGGCGGCGCTGTTCGAAGGCGTCAGAGATGTACTTAAGGAAGATCAGCCCGAGGACGAGGTGCTTGTACTCGGCCGACTCGAGCGACCCGCGCATCTTGTTCGCTGCCTCGAACAGCGCATGGCCGTTGGGCTGCCCGTTGCCGTCCCCTTTCGCCACGCTCGAAACGTATCCGGTTTGCAGGCGAGGCCGTCGGAGCACAGTGGCAAACTGCGTTCCTCAGTGACCTGAGTCATGCACCCACGCACTAACAGCCCGACCGATCTCCTCGCGGAGCCCGACGAACTCGACAGCGAACGCAAGCACATCGACGCCGTCAACGCGGCACGCAGACGCAACCGCGGCTACCTCGTGTTCGCGACCGACCCGACGGTCGGTCCCGACGAGCCCGGCTACTGCGAGGTCTATGCCACGGAGGCGAGAACGCCCAATCAGGCGGCCGCCAAGATCCGACAGCTTGCCTCAGGACGACGCCTGCACGCGTACTTGGCGACGGGCAAGTACAAGAACAAGCTGGCGGACGCCCGCTGGGTGGCGTAGCACCGGAAGTAGAGGGGAGGGTCAGGCGGTGTCCGACGGAGCGTGACCTCCACCGCCAAACGCCCGTTCGACGAACGCCGCCCCATTGGACGGGTCGGGCGCGTAGTGCCGGTAGATCTCGGTGGTCTTAGCGTCGGCGTGGCCCATCCACTCCTGGATCGCGCGTAGCGGGGTCCCGGCGGCGGCCATTTGCGTGCCGAAGGTGTGACGGAGCTCGTGGAAGGTGATCTCGTGCACGCCTGCCTCGGCGAGGGCATCCTTGAAGCGCTTGCGCATCTTGGAAGGGTCGAGGACATGCCCAGTGTCGGGGTGGCAGAAGACGAGATCCCTGTCTGCCGGGAAGCGCGAGCGTCGGCGCAGGTCTTCGAGCTCGCGGGCGAGCCGTGCGGCCATCGGGACCGAGCGGCCTTCGTGGGACTTGGGGGTGTCCATATGCCCGCGCGTGAAGTTGTCGGCGACGCGTACGCGCCCAACGTGCCAGTCGATGTCCAGCCACTTGAGCGCGAGCAGCTCGCCCTGGCGCAGGCCGGTGAGCGCAGCGGCGAGGTACAGCGTCCGCTCGACGCCGCCGAGAGTGTCCTCGGGAACCGCGACGATCAGCTTGTCCAATTCGGGGGGCTGGAGGAACCGGACGCGTTGATGAGGGGAGCGGTTCTTCTTGGGGCGATCGACGTACGCGACGGGGTTGTTCTGTGTCCAGCCGCGCTTGATCGCGAAGGCGAAAACCCCGTGGAGGAAGTTCAGGGGATTCTGGACGGTCTTTGAGGACAGGCCGTCGTTGCGCTTGCGCTTGAGGTACTGCGCCACCTGGGCCGCGTCGATCCTGTCGATCGGGCGCTCGCCGAAGAACGGGACGAGGTGGCGGCGCAGATGTCCACGGTAGTCCTGGATCGTGGAGCGCTTGCGCTCCATCACGTGCTCCAGGTGATCGACGTAGGCGGTGCCGGCCTCCTCCAGTGTGCGCCTGGCAGCTGTGGACACGATGACATCGCGCTCGATTCGCTTGCGCAGCTCCTTCTCCGCCTGCGCGCGCGTCAGTCCGTCCGCCGTGCTCGGTGTGCGCTTAGCGGCGATCCTGCGCTTGACGCGCGTGCCGCCAGACCACCACGAGCCGTACCAGCTCACCCGCCCAGTAGGGCGTGCTCCCGCTACCCGGTGGACAGCCGGCGTGCAACGGAAACTTCACGGCACGCTGGATCGCGTTTGGCGTATTCCTGGTGCTCACGCCGATCGCGCTTGAGGTTCTTTACACCGTCAAGCGACGAGCCGCGGGGAACGTCGGGCCTGCCGTGCCGTGGTTCGAGCACGGCGCCGCGCTGGCAGCCTTCGTTGCTTGGGCACTCGCGCTTCCTCTGACGCCGGTCACCTCGTGGTGTGACTGGCAGCCGCAGTACGGTGTCGCGATCGCGGCCACGGTGCTCCTTCTGTTGGGGCTCGCCACCCAACTGCGCAGATCTCTGCGGTAAGCGCGCGGTGCCTTCGTTCCCATTATTTACCGGGTATTCATAGGCATCTGAGCGAGGTGGTAACGTCATCGTGCTTTGAACGCAAAGCCTTACCAACAAGAGCATTCTCTATCTCTGCCCGAGCAGGCGATCGCGGACCTCGTCCGAGTCGGTCTCAGCGGTGACGTCGGCTCTGTTCGCCAACTGGCCCGGCGCATGCTGCGACGCCAAGCCGCCGAAACGTTCAGTGCCGACTTGCGCCAGCAGCTCGGCAGCCTGATGGTTGGACAAGGCAAGGCGGTCCTGCGCGGCGCCCGTCCCCCGATGCCGGTCGATAGCGACGGCCAACTCGCGCTCGCCACGGTTGACGACGAGCCCTTCGACGAGCCGCCAGTGCTCGACCCGCCGTCGGAGGCAGTGCTCGCGGCACTGATCGACCAGCGACGCCAAGCCGAACGCCTTGCGCTGACCGGCCTGGAGGCCCCGAAGTCCCTGCTTCTTCAAGGACCGCCCGGAGTTGGGAAGACGTTGACCGCCCGCTTCCTCGCACGCGAGCTGGGATTGCCGCTGATGACGGTCGAGCTAGCCGCGTTGATGTCGAGCCTCCTGGGCCAGACGGGGCAGAACCTGCGCCAGCTCCTAGACCACGCTCGCAGCTTCCCCTGCGTGCTGCTGCTCGACGAGTTCGACGCCGTCGCCAAGCGCCGCGACGACCAGTCAGACATCGGCGAGCTCAAGCGCCTGGTGAACGTGCTGCTGCTAGAGCTCGAGCGCTGGCCCGACACGGGCCTGCTGATCGCCGCGACTAACCATCCGCAGTTGCTCGATCCTGCTGTTGGACGGCGTTTCGACCTCACACTGGCCCTCAATCTCCCGGGCCAGGCCGAACGCGTGGCGATCATGGCACGCGCTCTCGAGCGCTTCGGCCTAGAGGTGGGCGCCGACGTGATCGCCGCGTCCGCGCTTGCGCTGGACGGAGCCAGCGGCGCCGATGTCGAGCGCGACGTCGCGGCCGCCGCGCGACGTGCCGCGCTATCTGACGCTGAGCCCGCGACCGTGCTTGCTGATATCGCTCTCGTCGGCCTGCGCGCTGGCAAGGACGCCGACAGACGGGCGGCGTTCTGCGCGATGGCGACCAAACACCTCGGTCTCTCACAGCGCGCGGTAGGCGATCTGCTCGAAATCAGCCACCCCACCGTGGGAAAGCTCGCGCGACGATGGACCGACGCTGGCGCGACGGCGTCCACAGGCGCGGCAGGCTGATGGCCGCCAGAGACGTCACCCAGCCCGAGCGGCCGCTCCTGACAGGCGGCGAGACGCTGCGACGCGACGCCGAGCGAACCAGCGGTGGAGGCCCGAAGTACCATCCGCGCAGCTTCAGTGAAGCGCAGGCGCAGCTTCGTCCTCAAGTCCAAGCGCTCCGGGCCGCGATCGAGAGTACACCCGCCGCCCTCCGCGGCGCGAGGATCGTTTTCGAGGCGACGGTCCTGCCCAACTACCTCGCTAACAGCTACTTCCCCTCCGACCTGTTCAGGGAGGCTGACCTTGTGCCCGTCGGCACACGCGCAGCTACCGCGGACTACGAGACGCGGACGCGCATCGAGGAGGACCGCCCAACCAAGAGCTACTTGCTAGCTGGGGATGAGCGCTCGGTCGGCAAGATCGCCCAGTTGCTAGAGGCACCGACGGCGAGCGGCACGGCCCGTGCCGCACAGGAGCGCCTGCGTCAGTTCGACATCGTGCGCCTGCCAACGGTAGATGAGGTGCTTCGCTCGCGGCCAGCCCTCGCTGAGGAGGAGCTGCTGACCTGGGAGGCGGTCCTGCACCCTGCGGTTGACGCCCGCGGTGAGCTGAGCGTCGCCGAGCGCGAGCTTGTCGTGCAAAAGTGGGTCGAGTGGGTGAACCAGCTGCATGGGGAGGTTGCCGTCGACTACGAACGCCGCGTACGCGGGATGACGTTCGTGCCCGTGCGGCTACCAGCGGGCGCGGCAGAGGAGGCCGTCCGCTTCAACCCGTTGCGCGCTCTGCGCCCGATGCCCAAGGTGCGTCCCGTTCCGGTCGGCCCGCTGCGCGTCGTCTCCACCGCCCGCCAGCTGCCTAGCCCTCCGCCGGGCCAGCGCCCGCAGTCTGACCTGCGCATCGCGGTGTTCGACGGCGGGGTCGCCGACACGCTTCCCCAGCTCGCCCCGTTCGTGGATGCGATCGACGTCACGCCCGAGCCCGCGCAGGAAGCGGATGTCGCACACGGGACGATGGTCACTGGTGCGCTGCTTTACGGCCCCCTCAGCGATGGTCAGGAACTGCGTACGCCGGATGTCGGCATCGACCACTTTCGGGTGACGCCAGCACCGTCGCCTGGCCAGTGGGATGTCGACCTCTATTGGATCCTCGACCGGATCGTCGAGCTCGTGAGCACGCGCGGATATGGCATTGTGAACCTCTCGCTCGGCCCCGAGCTCGCCGTCGACGATCAGAGCGAGCCGCATGCATGGACGGCGCAGCTGGACGAGCTTGCCGAGTCACACGGAGTGCTGTTCGTGACGGCCGTCGGAAACAACGGGCAGGATGATGCCGCGAGCGGCCTCAATCGCATCCAGGTGCCCTCGGACATGGTCAATTCACTGTCGGTCGGCGCCTGTGACAAACGTGCCCCTGGCGCGGCGTGGGTGCGCGCCCCCTACAGCGCAGTCGGCCCTGGCCGTGCCGGCGCACGGATGAAGCCCTGCGGCGTCGCCTTCGGCGGCACGCACGCCGAACCGTTCCGCGGCATGATCGCCGGCGGCCGAGTCGGCCAAGCCGGCGGGACGAGCTTCGCCGCGCCCACCGCGACCTATGGCATCGCGAGCCTGGCCGCCCGCCTTGGACCGGGGCTAACGAGTCCGGATGTGTTGCGGGCCTTCGCCTTGCACTTCGCCGAAGCACCCACGTCCCAGCCCGCAGTCGAGGTGGGGGCGGGCCGCCTGGCAGAACGGTATGACGAGCATTGGGACTGTGAGCCCAACCAGGCGACGATCCTCTACCGCGACAACATCGAGCGCGACCAGGTCATCTCACTGCCCTTCCCGTTGGTCGGCGACGCCGTCGCCGGTCGCACCGTCGATCTCTCCTGGACGATCGTGTTCACCGCGCCGACAGACCCGACCGACGCGGTCGACTACACGCAGGCCGGCCTCGAGGTCGCCTTCCGACCTCACGCTCTTCGTTTCAACCTGCGCGACCCCGACACCAACAAGACGATCGAGGTCGACATCCAGGACGATGCCGAGAAGTTCCGCGAGCACCTCGAAGCGGGATGGCTGCCCAGCGTGCTCCCAGCCACCAAGCCGACCGAACGTCGTCGCAACGAGGCGCTCCAACGCGAGGAAGGCAAGTGGGAGACGGCACTGCACTTTTCCAAGCGGATGCGCGCCTCGAGCCTTCACGACCCGCAAGTGACGGTGAAGTACCTGGCCCGCGAGGAAGGTCAACTGGCGGCCGCGGCGCCGCTGAGCTTCGCGATGCTCGTGTCGCTCAGCGCCCCAAAAGGCGTCGACCTCTACGCCGCCGTGCGACAGCGCTACCCACTGCTCACACCCTTGACCGCGCGGCTGCCGCTGCGCGTGCGCACCTAGCCGCTGTGCACGTCGACCCGAGTCGCTACCGCCAGACTCTCCTTGACGCGCTCACCGACGACGGCCTGGAGGAGCTCACGCTGCGACTCGTCCGCCCGGACTACCCGCAGGCGCGTCGTTCGGGCAAGGGTGAAGACGGCGGCATCGACGTCCTCTCTGACAACGAGCTGCCACCGGCGCGGGTCTGGCAGTGCAAGAACCACGAGAAAGCCGACTGGCGTGACTGTCGTAAATCGCTCTCCAAAGCGATGGGCGACAGCCACCCCCCCGCTCACTACACCTTCGTGTTCCCCAGGCCGCTCTCCGGCCCGCAACGAGACTTTTGGCGCAAGAAGTTCCTTCCCGAGCAACGCAAGCTCTACAGCAAATTGGAGACGCTTGACTACTGCGACAACCTGGCCGAGCTGCTCGAGGGGCGGCCGGAACTCATCGACAAGCTCAACGAGGGCGCGCTGGCGTCCTCCTACCGCGACGTCGCTATGGCCGCCAGCCAGACCGGGGTCAACCCGCTGGCGTCGATCTCTGACTTGGTTGGCGACGCGCCGGAGCTCGCGCGACGCGCGGTCGAGACCGGGCGCGACGATCCACGCTATCGCTACGAAAGCCGCCAGCGTGAGGCCCGCGCCGATGACCGCACGATCCCCGAGGGCCGCGTGCGGTTCGGCTTCGAGGCGCCGACCGGCGACCAACGCGCCTTCACCGCGACCATCCGCACGGACGACGCGGTGCAGGAGAAGTCCGCCGAGCCGCGCGAAGATGTCTTGCTTGACGAGGTGACGCTCTGGTTCTCCGACACGCCCACCGGCGCTTCGCGGCGCGAGTACATCCGCAGCGAGCTGGCCGCCGGACGACCGGTGGATCTCACCGGCGAGCTCGATGTCGGGCTATCCGCCGCGCCACTGCCCGACCGGTTCTGCCGACTCGCCGACGCCGACGGCGTGCTGCGCTACGGCGACATTCACCTTGGCCTGTCCGATCCGCTGAACCTTGAGGTGAGCATGAACACCGAGACCGGCGACACGCCGACCGCCAAGATCCCGCTGTACCGCATCCCCTCCGAGCCCGGCTCAAGCACCAGCTATGGGGGAAGCTTCCGTGGCGCGTTGATCTTCCTCGATGTCGACCCGGAGGCTTCGCGACCGGACGGCCAGGAGGGCAAGTGGACGGAGACCGCGATCTCGGTCGGACTGGACGTCGACGGTGTCCCCGCCACCGAGCTGGTGACCGGACTGGGCTTCGCGCTCTCGTTTGGCCGTGCGAGCCGCCTACACCTGGTCTGTGACGGGCTGCTTCCGCGCGAGGGGATGCACCTCGACATCACCGACCACGGGGTCGACGCCGAGATGGCCAAAGTGCTCAAGCAGGCGGTCATCGTCACTACGGCGCTCGCTCAGCTCACGAGGCTCGACGGCCGAGTACGGACGCTGACTTCATCGGGCAGCGAGCACGACGTTGCCGTAGCGGAGCTCATACTTGAGCTCCTGCAGGAGGGGGAGATCCGCCAGCCGCTGAGTGGCGCCTACCGTTACTCGATTCCAGATCAAGCTGGCAGTGAAGGCCCTGCCGAGCTGATGCGCGGGGTTCGTCGGCCGCTTGCGATGCTCGCCAGTCAGCCCACCGTCGTGGCCGAACTGCGCATCGAGGGCGACGTAGACGGCTGCCTAGAGGAGATAGACGGCCGCAAGATCCTCGAGGTCGTTCCGCGTGATGGCCAGCAGGCAGAGGTCGTCATGTTCTACGTGGGGCCCGTTCCCTAGCGGCATGCTTAGCGGAGCAGGACGGTCGGCCTTCCCTACTCATCTCTGGGGGCCTTGACCGTTCTGGCTTCGACAAGCGCGGACGGCCTTGACGTCGATCGCTGCGTTGCCGTCGAGGCAGAGCCGCGGGTCATCCTGAGCCGCGGGTATCTAGGTGCGCCAGCCAATCGCGCAGAGCAAGGAGGGCGGACTCCCAGCCGGCGCGTGCTTCCGCGATCGGTCGGGAGTCCGCACGGCGCAGGCAAGCGCCTACGTCGTCTTCGTCCGAGCCGGTGACGCTGTCCTGGTGGGAATCGCAAGAATCGCACCGGGGACGTGCGGTGGCCTAGCTCTGGACAGAAGTTCATTACTTTCCATGATAGGTATGTGATTTCAAGACGCCGCCGGTTCGAGAGTCAACGCCGGACTTGATATGCCCTGAGCGAGCAGGCTTTTCGGGGCGAATGTACTCACCGGGATTCATCGGCAGTCCGGGTCGGGCGCTTGATGGTTGGGATACATAAGGGACGAGTGGGCGATCCCGATAAAGTGGGGAGAGCAAGAATCGCATCGAAGTCGGGGAAAGGGCGGCGCATGCGGGCTATCCCGCGCTCGTGAGGCGAGGCACGTGACAATCGTCTAGGGGCGAGCGGCTGCAGCTGCGCACGCTGCCTGAGACCATGGTCGGCGCTCTCCGAGATGGAGCTGTGTCGATCGCAAGCTCATGATCGAAGCCATCTCTCAGACATCAACACTGTGTACCGCAGATGGATGCGTTTTCTTGCGCGTGCAGGACTCGGCAGCGTCCTCTCGAGTAGACCGCGCAGGAAGGAGCTGCCCGCCGCGCGATGGCTGACCCTGGCCCACCCGCAGGCTCACGGCTGTCCGCACCTAGCGCGTCCGGCGACGCGCGGTCGCTCGCGGGGCTGGCTACACGATTCATCTGCCGTTTCGCCCGGTATTTCCAAGCGGCGGCCATCGCCGCCAACCTGCTCGCCATCGTGGTTGCGGTAGCTGTGCACGGCCCGCTGGTGCAGGTGGGGGGCTTTTGCCTGAGCGGAACCGCGGTAACGATGATCGCGCTGTCTTACGTCGAGGTCACGGCCCGTCGCGCCGGCGGGCAAAGCCAGAGCGAGCGTATCGTTGTGCGCCGCGCGATGGCGTTGCGCATCCCGACGCTGTTTGTCGTCACGATCTTCGCCTTCCCTCCCGTCGTAACTCCGGTCTCCATCTTCGCGTGCGCTGCAGCGTTTATTTTTTTGGGCCGTTCTCGCCTGGCCATGGAGCGCAGCCTTACGCAGCTGATGCGCTACGACGAGCCGCCGTCGGGGCGACGGGCTCGCCGAAGCGTCCTCGGTGAACTGGCGCGCATCTCAGCGCTCGCGGGAACGTTCGCAGGCGTCGGCCTGATCATGAGCACATTAACGTTCGCCGCCGGGGTAGCGACCCGTCGCTGGGTCATAGAGATTGTCATTCCTCGTAATCGACCGACGCTGCCACTCCCTCACGTAGCGACGACACCCAAGATATCGTCGCCGAGCGAGCGGGAGAGAAGCTCGCAAGATTCGACTCTTACCGCGACCGTACCAGGCTTCTCACCTGGCGAAGAATGCCCGCCGTTCCTAGCCCAGCGCGGCGTCTCGCACGCCGCCACGCGGAAGATCGAAGAGCTATTCCGTGGTACGCACCCGTTGGGTCCGGCGATCTCAGGATGCCCGGTCAGCGTGCACGAGAGCGAGAGCCAGGGAGTGCCGTTCGTTTGGGCTCTCGGCGAAAACGCGGCAGGGCAGGTGCTGAGCTTGGCGGTGTCATCGAGCGCCCTGGGTAGCGCCCTCTACTTGCAACCTGCCGTTCCGCAGATTCTAGAACTCGTCCGCGCCCACACAGGCTGTGGGCGCGCCGCTCAGCTTCCCGCGCCTTCAGATCGGCGCCGGGGATGTCCTGATCGCAAACACGCAGAAAGGGACATATCTGCTGTCGAGGTCGGAAAAGGGCAAGAACGTGTCGGCGCAAACCTACGTACTATTGCCTCCGGCCGTGAGTGCTGCGGCAATCGGAGCGGACCGCGAAGCGGGCACCTGGCTGTGGCCGGTAATCGTGTCGACAAACGCCTCGACGGTAACCTACGAGCTTCGAGTGCGCCCGACGGGACAGGCCCTGTATGTCGTTAGGTACGACGTGTCGAGTCGTACGGCCATGCGACAGGGCTATCCGCGTTATACGGAACAGCAACCGACTATCGGTCTTGCTGAACTCGAGCAGCTTGCGGGAACGTCTCCCCGCGCCCAGTACTAGAGGGTCGCCGGTGATGCCGGGCGGCTATCGGCGCCGACCGAAACCCGCCGTGAACGCCACGACTGACGCGCCGATCGCCAAACCGGCGATTGAGAGCAGCAGTATTACTTCCGACGGCTGCTTTTCGGCCAGTGCGGCGATGAGTCCGCTGATGCCGCTGCCGGTGATGATGCCGCCGAAGGTCTGGAGAGCGATTACCCCGTCCGCCTGACGGTTCGCGCGGATCATCCGGTCGGCTTCGTCGACGTGACCCCGAGAGACGCTTTCGTTGCGGCCATTACGAGCGCGACGTATTGCCTCGAGGCCCAGCTCCTCGAAAAACTCAGCCTCTCGGCGCGACATCTCTCGCCACGCGCCGTCTCCGAATTTCTCGGGCATCTCGTGCGCATTGAGCGCCTGTTCGATCGTTGCGATCGCCTCGTCGATCTCGGCCGGGTCCCGGTCCAGACCAGGCTCGTTGTCGTCGGGACTCACGCGGCGTCGGTATCGCGTTCGGGACCCACGAGCTGCGGGTCGCTGCCGGCATCCTTCACGGCTTTGACGGTGTGCTGCCTTTCGGCCATGAAGTCGAAGGGTGGTCCTGCTGAGTGTTCTTCGGCAGCGACGGGCTGTTTGTGCCTCGTGACGTCGCCGTCGCTGACGGCGCGTGCGATCACGGCGCCAAACGCGGCGCCAACGAGAATCGCCGCGGCGCCCGCGATGACTATCGCCTCGGAGGACTTCAGCCCTGCGAGCACAATGCTCGTGACACTTCCGGTCAACGCTACGAGGGCAGCGCCAATCAGGCTGCGCACGTGGTCGCGGGCAGCCGGGTGATCCTCGCGTTCGCTGGCGTCTCCCCCGACCATCTAACTGGTGGTGCTGTCGGAGGACGCTCTATCCATTGGTTTGCGCATTTCTGGGACTGGAACTGTCGCATTTTTACAAACGCGCCGCAGGCCGGCGGAGAGCTGTGCTCCGGGCTTGGCGAGTCCCCGCTTCTGCGGCCACGAGAGGCGCCGCATGCCGTCCAGACCTGATTGGCGCCGCGACACGCTGGGGCGCTTGTGCTCGGATCGGGCCGTCACCTCGCGGCGACGCGCGCCCGGCGGCAGGGTGCGGGCGGTCATGACCGCGATCTCGGATTTGGGTGGTGGAAGAGGCAGAAGCCCAAGCCGGACGGCTATACGCTCCCCTCCGACCAGGCCTCAAGGAGCGACCAGGAAAAGACAACCGCCAAATATTTGGACCTCAATTGGACCTCAATCCTTCGCCGCCTTACTGGCTGCTTCTCGAAACCTGATTTGCAGGCCTTGCGGAGGGTGAGAGAGGATTCGGACCCGACCGCCCAGACCACAACCTGGCGAGCTCGACCGCCCTTGTTTCTCGACGCCGTGTCAGGAACGCTCAGCTCACGTGGTGGCAACGACCACCGCATAACCGTTGCCCTCGAAGGACTCCAAGGCATCACGGCGCGCCCGACTGCCGATCAGTTGCGGCTCGTGCCCCCCGAGCAGGCGACCGTAGCGATCGCCCCTCCCGGCAGATGAGACCCAGAAGCTCGTGCTGATGGTCGTTCTCGCGCCCTGTCGGGAGCCGAGCTTCAGTGCGAGCTCTCGGCGTCCCGCCGGCGATCCCGTCGATTCCAGCGACGCAAACGACGGACTCCCCGCGAGCGGTGTTCCACGTATCCGCGATCTTCCCCCACGCGCCGCGTATCTGATGTGCGGACTCCATCCGAGAAAGTCGGCGTCCGCACCCCCCGGCCCGTCACCAACGGGGCCAACACACACGCAGCAGCTGGTACCCCATGGTGGTACCCAGTGCAGATCACTACGACATCGAATCAGCTCAGAATGCACGAAAGCCCCGGATCTCCGGAGCTTTCGATGAAGCGGATGAAGGGATTCGAACCCTCGACCTTCGCCATGGCCGGTCCGTCGGCGCGCCGACGCCATCGCGTGCCCACGGTGGGTTCGGTCGTGCCACCGACTGGCGCCAGCCGCCAACTGGGACAAACGGAACCCTATTGGAACCTTGACTCTCTCCGGCCACCCCACCGTCCTACGAAAACTCCGCCTGAGCGGGGCTTCTCCTCATAGCGGGGGCGGGATTCGAACCCGCGACCTTCGGGTTATGAGCCCGACGAGCTACCAGACTGCTCCACCCCGCGTCGCTCCTTATGTTCTAGCAAAGATCGCGCGGCCCGCAACGGCCGGCAGGCGCTTATGCGTCAGGCCACGCGGCGACACAGGATCGCCCGCACTCCACCCCTCGCGCACCTCCCGCGCGACACGCGCCGCACCGGTTCGGCCGCGCCCCACGCTCTACCATCCCGCCCGTGCACGTCGCCGTGGTCGACATCGGAACGAACTCGACGCGCCTCCTGGTCGCCGACGTCGACCGCGAAAGCGGCGCCCTACGCGAGCTCGCTAGGCGCTCGGAGGTGACGCGCCTCGGCGAAGGCGTCGACGCGTCCGGCTCGCTCTCCGACGCCGCGATCGACCGCGTGCTGAAGGTGCTCGCCGAGTACCACGACGAAATCGAGCAGCACGACTGCGAGGCGAACCTCGCCGTGCTCACCTCGGCCGTGCGCGACGCCGACAACGGCGAGCAGTTCGCCGCGCGCCTGCGCGAGGAGTACGGGCTCGACGCGCGCGTTCTCAAAGGCGAGGAAGAGGCACAGCTGACGTTCCTCGGCGCGATGTCCGGCCAGGCCGGCCCTGAGCAGCCGCCCGGCCAGTCGGCCGGCGAGGACAGCAGCGCCAACCCGAAGGCGAGCGAGCCGACCGTCGTCATCGACGTCGGCGGCGGCTCGACCGAGTTCGTCGTCGGCCGCGGCCGCATAGCCGGCTTTCACGTCTCGCTGCAGGCCGGCGTCGTGCGGATGAGCGAGCGCCACATCGACTCCGACCCGCCCGAGCCCGAAGAGCTCCAAGCGCTCGCGGGCGACGTGCGCGAGGTCTTCGCCGACGGCCTTCCGGCAAGCGAGCGCGAGCAAGTCACACGCGGTATCGCCGTCGCCGGGACAGCGACACAGGCCGCCGCGATCGAGCAGGAGCTCGACCCCTACGACCCGGCGCGCGTCGACGGCTACGACCTGCAGCTCGGCACGATCGAACTGCTGCTCGCGCGCCTCGCCGACATGGACGAAGCCAAGCGCCGCGAAGTCGTCGGCCTGCACCCCGACCGCGCGCCGACGATCGTCGCCGGGATGATCGTGCTCGGCGAGGCGCTGCGCGCGTTTGGCCTCGAGCACGTCGAAGTCTCAGAGCACGACATCCTGCACGGCGGCGCGCTGCGCCTCGCCGGCGTCGGCTGACCTGGTTCCCGCGATCCGGCCACGCTCTCGTAAATGAGCGCCCTCCACTCACACTCCGGCTAGCCGGGCGCGATCCGCGCGGCCAACGGCGCTAAGCCAGGTTCGACTTACGCGGGTAGACGACGCTCGGGTCCGTCAGCACGTTGACGAGCGCCGGCTTGCCCGACTCGAACGCGCGCGCGATCGCCGGCTTCAGCTCCTCCGGGCGCTTGACGAGCTCGCCGTAGCCGCCGAGCGCCTCGACGACCTCGTCGTAGCGCGTTTCGGGGCGAAGCTCCGCGGCGACGGAGTACCCGTACAAGAACTCCATCGGGTGCTTCTCCAAAGCCCAGATCCCGTTGTTGCCCATCACCGCGACGATGTTCACGCCGTGGCGCACAAGCGTGTCGAACTCCATCCCCGAGAAGCCGAACGCGCCGTCGCCAATCATCAGCACGACCTGGCGCTCCGGGTGCGCGAGCTTCGCCGCGAGCGCATAGCCAGGTCCCGTCCCGAGGCAGCCGAACGGCCCCGGGTCGAGCCAGCAGCCGGGCTCGTAGCTGTCGATCACGCGCCCCGCGTAGGAGACGAAGTCGCCGCCGTCGCCGATTACGATCGCGTTGCGGTCGATCACTTCGCCGAGCTCCGCATAGAGGCGCATCGGGTGAAGCGGCGCGCGTCCGTCCTCGCGCTCCGCGCGCTCGCCGTCGCGGCGCTCCGTCTCGACCGCGCGCAGCTCCGAGATCCACGCCTCGCTGGCGAGCGCCTTCGCCCCCGCCGCGGCAAGCACGTCCTCGAGCGCCGGCCCGAGCGCGCCGTAGCACTCCGCCGCGACCGCGCGAGGCAGCTCGCGCTCCTGTTCGGCGTCGTCCATCACGACGATCTCCGTCTCCTCGCCGAACGCAGCTCCGAACGCGAGGCGGAAGTCCATCGGCACGCCGATCACGAGCGCGACGTCGGCGCCCTTCAGCCCCTGCGAGCGCGCGCGAGAGAAGAACAGCTCGTGATCCGCAGGTACACACCCGCGCGCGAGGCCGTTGAGGAAGACCGGTATCCGCAGCGTCTCAGCCAGCTCGAGCAGCGCTTTCTCGCCGTGGCCCCAGTAGAGGTCCGTGCCGGCCATGATCACCGGGCGCTCCGCCTCGCGCAGCAGCTCGCCGGCGCGTTCGATCGCCGCACCCGACGCACGCGCCGGCGTCGGGTCTTTCACCGCACGCGCCTGCTCCGGTGCCTCCATGAAGACGTAGTCGAGCGGGAAGTCGACGAACGTCGGGCCGCCGTGCGGCGCAAGCGCCGTCTCGAACGCGAGGTCCGTCAGGCCTGCGATCTCCTCCGTGCCGCCTGCCGTCGCGGCGAGCTTCGTCAGCGGGCGCACGAACGGCACGTGGTCGATCTCCTGCAGCGAGCCCTGCCCCCAGCGCAGCGCCGGTGCGCGTCCGCCGAGCACGACCATCGGCGAGTGGTTCGCCTGCGCCGAGCCCATCGCGCTCATCCCGTTCGTCACGCCCGGGCCGGCCGTCAGCGCGCAAACGCCCGCTTCGCGCGTCACCTTCGCCCAACCCTCCGCCGCGAACGCCGCCGTCGACTCGTGGCGAACGTCGACGATCTCGACGCCCTCCTCGCGACAGCCGTCGTAGATCGAGAAAAGGTGGCCGCCCGACAGCGTGAACAGCTTGCTCACGCCGTGCGCCTTCAGCCGCCGCGCGATCAGCCGCCCGCCGTGAAACGACTCGGCCTGCGGCTCCTCCCCCTCCGTCTCCTGCGTGCCCTCGCTCGCCATCGGCGCGACTCTATCCCCTCACTCGATCCTCCGGCGCTGCGCGCCGCAGGCGCCCGCCACGCTCGCTCTCTGATGCCCGGGGTGGGAGTCGAACCCACATTTGCCGTCATAGGCCATCGATTTTAAATCGAGTGCGTCTACCGTTCCGCCACCCGGGCCGGTGCCACGCGCCAGTCTAGGGAAGCCGCAATACGGCCAACATGGCCGCAACTCCGGCGTTGTTAGCGTGTATTTAGGTCTGGATGAGGTAATAGATCCGTATGGAGGCCTCCGCACTCTCACATTCCAGCGTCGCCCCCGCCCTGCGCGGGGCGTCTCCGCTGCTCCGGCTGCAGTCCGACGAGCGGCTGATCGCGCTGACCCGACGCGGCCAGCCGGCCGCCTTCGAGGCGCTCTGCTCGCGCTACCAGTCGCGCCTGCTCTCCTTCTGCCGCCACATGCTCGGCTCGCGCGAGGACGCCGAGGACGTCCTGCAGGAGGTCTTCGCCGCCGCCTTCAACGCCGTGCTCGCGGACGAGCGCGAGATCAACGTCCGTCCGTGGCTCTACCGCATCGCGCGCAACCGCTCGCTCAACCACCTGCGCCGCGCCTCCGCCGTCGGCGTCGACTCGATGGACATCCACTTCGCCGACCACGGCATGTCGACCGGCGACCGGGCGATCCGCCGCGAGAGCTTCCGCGAGCTGCTCGCCGACGTGCACGAGCTTCCCGAGACCCAGCGCACGGCGCTCCTGCTGCGCGAGATCGACGCGCTCTCCTATGAGCAGATCGCGCACGCGATGGAGACGACCGTGCCGTCCGTCAAGTCGCTGCTCGTGCGTGCGCGCATCTCGCTCGCCGAGGCAGCCGAGGCGCGCAAGCTGAGCTGCGCCGAGGTGCGCCTCGAGCTCGGCGAGGTCGCCGAGGGCCTCGTCAAGCTGGGCGCCCCCGCGCGCCGCCACGTTCGCGGCTGCGACCGCTGCCGCGCCTTCAAGAAGCAGCTCAAGGAGAACAACCACGCGCTCGCCGCCGTGCTCCCCGTCGGACCGCTGCTGATCTTCAAGAAGCTGATCCTCGCCAAGCTCGGCTCCGCCTCCGCGGGCAGCGCCCATGTCGCCGGCGGCGCAGGCGCGACCGTCGGCGCGGGCGCAGCCGCCGGTGCAGCCGGTGGCGCCGGTGCCGGTGCGGCTGGAGGGATCTTCACCGTCGGCGCAGGCGCGCTCGCGACAAAGGCCGTCGCCGGCCTTGCCGCCGCGGCGATCGTCGGCGCCGGCGTCGCCGCCGACCAGTCGGCGACGCATCACCACCACGCCACACGCAGCGCCTCCGCAAGCGCCGCAGCCGCGCGCCCCGCAGCCGAACCAGTCGTCGTCGGCGTTCGCCCGCAGCCGACGAGCATCGCGCGCCACCGCGCGAGCGCCACCGCGAGCGCTCGTCACGCCCACCGTCACGCCGCGATCGCGAAGAACTCGGCGCCCGTGAAGCCGACCGTGCCCGCGACCGCCGTGGTCCCCGTCGCGAAACCGGCCGTCCCGGCCCCGCCGGCGCCGCAGGTGACCGAGGTCACCTCCGAGTCGACGCAGTTGCCCTCGACCGCCACGGCGACTACTCCGGCAACCGCGCCGGCGGCCACGACGACAACGACTCCCGTGACGGCCGCGCCGCCAAGCGCTCCGGCGACGAGCACCGCCGACCCGGCGACGACCGTCACGACCACGACGGTCACGACGACGACCGAAACGCCCGCACCGACCTCGAGCACCGAAACGGCGCCTGTCGTGCCCGCGCCCTCGAATCCGCCTGTCGGCGAAGCGCCTGCCGGACAAGTGCCCCCGCAGGTTCAGGCGCCCGTGCAGCAGGAAGCAAGCGCCGCCGTCCCCGTCGCATCCTCAGCGCGCCGCCTCGGCCACCGCTGGGGCGCCCGCGCGCACCTGCGCTGAAGGCTGAAGCATCGCTCGGCAGCTAACCGAGCGTCAGCGTCTTCAACGGTCGCAAGAGCACGCCGTTCGCCGCGACTTCCTGCGGCGTCTTGACTTCCTTGTTCGCCGTCGGCGTCGTCAGCATCACGATCTTTACGCCGCGGCGAATGCCCGGCTTTTCGGCGAGCAGCAGCACGTTGCGTCCCCACATCGTCTGGCCTTCGACCTGCGCCGTGTAGATCACCTGGTAGGCCGGAACCGTGTTGACACGCGTCTTGCCCTCGGCCTGCAGCGCGAAGTCCTTGTATTGGGCCCGTAGTTCGCGGATGTAGCCGGCCGCGTAGACCGGCAGCGTGCCCGACAGTTCACCCGTGTAAGGCGGAAGATCGAGCTGTTCGAGCGCGAACGAGTCCTCCAGGCGCCCCGCGGCCGTGTGGCGCTCGAGCCGCACGAGCTCTCCCGGCAGCGGCTGCACGCGGTCGAGGCCCCTGTAGGCGAAGCTCAGCGGGACCGCGCCGCCTTGAGAGTAGTGCGCGTTCTCGAGCGTCAAGAACGCTCCGATCGCCAGCGCGATCAGCCCGACGACGCACACCCGCACGATCCCACGCGCCAGCGGCGAGGCCGCACGCCAGCGAGGCGAGAGCAGCCGTCCGAGCGTCGGCCCGTACTCCGGCTTGATCGGCACCGCGACCATCGTGCGTCGCGCTACTCGCCGATCGAGAAGAGCGATTCGAGATCGTGGCTCGAGAACGCCGCGAACGCGACCATCGTCTGCGTCCGCGAGACGCCCGCAAGACCGCCGATCTCGGCCGTCACGACGTCGGCGAGCTGCTCGTGGTCGGGCACCCTGACGATCGCGACGAAGTCCCACTCGCCCGTGACCGAGTACGCCTCCGCGACGCCGTCGATGTCGGCAAGCGCACCGCCAAGCGTCGAGAGCGCATCGCGCTCGGCCTCGATCAGGACAACTGCGTTCGTCATCGCCATTCGAGACCGATCATAGGGACCTTTCGGGCGATCGCGAGCGTCACCGCGATGCGCCGCCGCCGCTCACACCGGCGCCCGCTCCATCCGCGCCAGCCCGAGCCCGAACAGCAGTCCGAGCGCCGCGCCGACGACACCCGCGAGCCAGCTCGCCTCGAAGCGCGCCCACGGCATCGCGAGCATCAGCGCCGCGAGCGCGGCCGTGCCGAGCAGGTCGCCCTCGTAGTAGTCGCCCGCGCGCGCCGCGCGCAGGTCCGGCGCCGCCCAAGCCGCGAGCAGCGCGAGCGCGCCGGCGTTGCCGCCGACGACGACCGCGAGCGGATAGACGGCAACCGCCGCGAGCGCTCCGGCCGCGCTCGCGCCGAGGAACAGCGCGAGCACGACGACCGGCCCATGACGGCGCTCGAGCAGCCAGCCGAACACCGCGACGACGATCAGCGTGAAGAACGCGTACCAGCCGTTCAGGTACGAGACGCCGCTGCTGAAGAGCTTCCACCAGTCGCCGTGCAGCGGGCCGATAACGACGAGCTTGTCGGCCAGGACGTATTCCGCGCGCAGCAGCACCCAGATGACGGCGCTCGCCGCGACGAGCGCGATCGTCGCGTACGGCCGCCCGACGCTCGCGCCGGCTGAGGCGAGCGATGGGAAGCCTCTCGACGGTCGTTCGCGTTCCGGCGCGCCGTCCGGCGAGCGCGAGGCGATCCTCCCGAGCAGACCGCTGCGCGGGCGGCTCGGCGCGCCCGCGCTCGGCAGCTTCGGCGCGCGGCGGCGCAGACGGTGCCCGCAGTACGGGCACTCCGTGATGTAGGGGCTCACCTCGGATCCGCAGTGCTTGCAGACGATGAACAGATCAGCGCCCGGAGACATCTCGAGTCCATTCTACGGGCCACCCGACCCGAGCAGAGGAGGCTTTGCGATACTCAGAGCATGACCCTTGGATACGACCAGAAGCTCTACATACTCGCCTTCGATCACCGTGGCTCCTTTCAGAAGAAGTTCTTCGGGATCCAGGGCGACCCAGACGCGGAGCAGACCGCGATCATCGCCGACGCCAAGCACCTCATCTTCGAGGGCATGCTGCAGGCTGTCGGCTCAGGCGCCGACGGATCGGCCACCGGCGTGCTCGTCGACGAGCAGTTCGGCTCGACCGTTCCCGAGGAGGCCCACGCGAGCGGGCTGAAGCTCGCGATGCCGGCCGAGCGCTCCGGGCAGAACATGTTCGACTTCCAGTACGGCGACGACTTCGGCGAGCACATCCTCGAGTTCGACCCTGACTTCACGAAGGTGCTCGTCCGCTACAACCCCGACGGCGACGCCGAGGAAAACCGCGTTCAGCTCGGCAAGCTGAAGACGCTCAGCGATTGGCTCAAGCAGCACGACCGCAAGTTCCTCTTCGAGCTGCTCGTGCCCGCCGAGGATGCGCAGCTCGACACTGTCGCCGGCGACGCCGACCGCTACGACGCCGAGCTGCGGCCCGAGCTGATGCGTCGCGCGATCGCCGAGATCCAGGACCACGGGATCGAGGTCGACATCTGGAAGATCGAGGGCGTCGACGAGCGCTCCGACTGCGAGATGCTCGTCGAGCAGGCCCGCTCAGGCGGACGCGACGGCGTCGTCTGCGTCGTGCTCGGCCGCGGCGCCAACGACGAGAAGGTCGACCAGTGGCTGCAGGCCGCCGCCCCCGTCGACGGCTTCGTCGGCTTCGCGATCGGCCGCTCGATCTGGTGGGACCCGCTCAAGGCCTACGTCGACGGCAAGATCGAGCGCTCCGCCGGAGCCGCCAAGATCGCCGAGAACTACCTGCGCTTCGTCCAGGTCTACGAGCGCGCCGAGGGCAAGACGCCCGTAGCTTCCTGACGGTAGGAGGGCTTACGAGATGAAGGCCATTGACGGATGGATCGCCGCCCCTGACAAGGACGCAGGGAGCGTGGCGTGCGCTAGCACGCGAGCGACCGAGGACGCCGTCGGGGGCGGTGAGGCGCCGTCGCGATGAAAATGCGACAGAGCTTGTCTGATTGGGAGCAGGCGTTTGTAAAAGAGATCTCGCTGGACCGCCACCGGCGCGACTCGCTGCGCCGCACGGCCGAGCAGCGCACGCTCAAGCGCGAGGTCGAGCGCCGTCACAAGCGCGGATCGGTGCGCTTCGTGCTGCTCGTGCTGACGCTGATCCTGACGGCCGTGATCGTCACGATCGTCATGTTCCGCACGCTCTACCTGCTGCTCGGCTGAACCTCGAGGCGCCGCGCAGGCGCCCGGGGCTCAGCTCTCGCCGAGCTCGCCCAGCGCCTCGCTGACCTCGACGCGAACGCCGTCCTCGCCGGCAGGCGCATCGCCCGGCGCACCGTCGTCGCGATGGATCTCGAGGTAGATCTCCTTGCGGAAGACGGGGATCTCCTGCGGCGCCTGGATGCCGATTCGCACCTTCTCGCCCATCACCGAGAGCACCGAAACCTCTACGTCGTCCCCGATCATGATGCTCTGGTTGGACTTGCGCGTCAGAACCAGCATTCGGTGCACCTTCCTGTTAGCCGCTCGCCCGGCGTTACCCCCGCCCGCCGGTGCGTCAAGCATAGTCTCAGGGGCGGGGGAAAGCGAGCCTGTGCACCGTGCCAGCGCGAAGTGCACGGACAGCTCGCACGATGCGCTAGTCTCCCGGACCGTCCATGCCACGTAAATCCCTGCGCCCGAACCTCAACCAGATCCGCGCCTGGGTACGACAAGGTCGTACCGATGCCTGGGTTGCCCACCAGCTCGAGGTCAGCGTGCGCGACATCGAACAGTTCAAGCGGCAGAACGACCTCGTCGAGGAGGACGCCTCCGAGACGACGACGGCGAGCGAGTATCCGGACGAGATCGACCTGCGCGCCGAGGACGACGCGCTGATCGCCGCCGAGCTCGAGGCTGCCGAAGTGGAGGCCGAGCGCGCCAAGGCCGAAGCCGCCGAGAAGGCCGCGCAGGAACCGGACGCCGACGCCGACGAGGATGAGGACGAGGAGGCCGCCAAACCGCGCGCACGCCGCCGGCGTGGCGGGCGCGGGCGCCGCGTGCTCGGATCGCGCTCGGCCGGCGCCGGCTCGGGCACGCTCGAGGGAACCTTCGATCACGGCGAGGAGGGCTACGGCTTGTGGCTCGACCCCGCGATCCAGGACAACCCGATCTACGCCGAGCACTGGGCCGGGCACCGTCCCGTCGAGGTCGCAGTCGAAGAGGACTGCATCGTGATCCGCCGCAGCGGCTCAGACGACTAGCAGGCCGCTAAGCGCCGACCTCGCGCCTGCCGCCGGCGTAGTCGGCGGCCTCGCGCAGATAGCGCCCGAACGCGGCGTCGACGACGACGCCTGCCTCCCACGCCCACGGATCGTCCGGCGCGACCTTCATCGCGACCTGCAGGCACCACGACGTGCCGCCGTTGTACAACGTCACGAGCTCTTCCGAGGAGAAGCGCCCACCGAGCTTGCGGCGTAGCTCCGCGACGAGGGCGTCGGTCACGCGCTCCATCCCCCGGCGGCGCTCGAGCGGCTCTGAGCGCAGTCGCCGCTCGCCCTGCTGCCATTGGTAGTTCGCGTTCTCGAAGGACACGCGCCGAGGCTAGCAGCGGCCCTGCGGCCCGATCCGGCGCTCAGTTCAGTTCGACGGCAAGCCCGGAATCACGTACTGGCGCTCGCCGGGCCGCTTCATCCCGAGGCTGCGCGCCTCCGCTTCGACCGTGCCCTGCCGCCCGAGTGCTTCGTGCTGGCGCACGAGCGCCTTGTGTTCGCGTTCCATCGCGACGACCGTCGCGCTGTCGTGGTGCGCCTGGCGCAGCGTCGAGAGCATGTGGATGCCGGCGCTCAGATAGAGGTAGAGCAGCGCCACGAGCACGAACAGCATCGCCAGGCGGCCGAGACGATCCCAGCGAATACGAGGCAGCGCGCTTGCGCCACGCGCGGTGCCCGCACGCGAGCCGCGCGTCCCACTCCTGCCAGATCGCGGCTGAGCGAGTCCGGCGCGCGCTTGAGGTGCGAAGGCTCCAGGCATCTCCTAACCGCATTCGCGCCCCGCCGCAGACCTCCTTCCGCCGTCGGCGAATTCCGCCGCACAGCGCGCAGCGGCGAGGGCAACGGTGCGCCGCGAGCGGCCGGCTTTCAGCGAAAAGCCGAGCGGCCCGGGAACTGCGCGTCCGCACCGAGCTGCTCCTCGATCCGCAGCAGCTGGTTGTACTTCGCGACGCGATCCGAGCGCGACGGCGCACCGGTCTTGATCTGCCCGCAGCCCGTCGCGACGGCCAGGTCGGCGATCGTCACGTCCTCCGTCTCGCCCGAACGGTGGCTCATCACGGCCGTGTAGCCGGCCTCGCGCGCCATCGCGATCGCCTCGAGCGTCTCCGTGAGCGTGCCGATCTGGTTGACCTTCAAGAGGATCGAGTTCGCGACGCCCTGCTCGATGCCACGGCGCAGGCGCTCCGTGTTCGTCACGAACAGATCGTCGCCGACGAGCTGCACACCCGCGCCGAGGCGATCCGTCAGCGTCTTCCAGCCGTCCCAGTCCTCCTCGTCCATGCCGTCCTCGATCGAGACGATCGGGTAGCGCGCCGATAGATCGGCCCAGTAGTCGCTCAGCTCTGCGGCGCTCAGCGTGCGTCCCTCGTGCTCGAGCACATACGAGCCGTTCTCGTACAGCTCGCTCGCGGCCGGGTCGAGCGCGATCGCGACGTCCGCACCCGGCTCGTAGCCCGCCGCCTCGATGCCCGCGACGAGCATCTTCAGCGCATCCTCGTTCGAGGCGAGGTCCGGCGCGAAGCCCCCCTCGTCGCCGACCGCTGTGCTCAGCCCGCGCTCGTGCAGCGTGCGCTTGAGCGCGTGGAACACCTCTGCGCCCATCCGCAGGCACTCAGAGAACGTCGCCGCGCCGCACGGCACGACCATGAACTCCTGGAAGTCGACTTTGTTGTCGGCGTGCGCGCCACCGTTGAGCACGTTCATCATCGGCACCGGCAACACGCGTGCCGCCTCGCCGCCGAGATAGCGCCACAGCGCGAGCCCCTCCTCCGCCGCCTGCGCGTGCGCCGCCGCGAGCGAGACGCCGAGGATCGCGTTCGCGCCGAGCCGCGACTTGTTCGGCGTGCCGTCGAGCTCGATCAGCGCCCTGTCGAGAGCCTGCTGGTCGGCCGCGTCGAGCCCCGCGACCGATCCCGCGATCTCACCGTTGACGTTCGCCACGGCGCGGCTGACGCCCTTGCCTCCCCACGCCGCGCCACCGTCGCGCAGCTCCGTTGCCTCGAACTCGCCCGTCGAGGCCCCTGAGGGCACTGCTGCATGGCCGTGCGCGCCCGAGCGCAAGCCGATCTCGACCTCGACCGTCGGGTTTCCGCGGCTGTCGAGGATCTGGCGCGCGTGGACGCGCTCGATCTGACTCATCCGCGCCGCCCGTCGAGTGACTCGCCAGGGGCGAGTTGCAAAAGGAGGCGCGCTGCGATCCGCGAGCTCGGCACGAACCGAACCGAGGCTATTTGGTCGAGGTCGTCGCCGGCGTCGTGGCCGTGGTGGCCGGCGTCGTTGCTGCCGGTGCCGCAGTGGAGGTCGTCTTCGGAGCTTTGTAGCCCTTGCAGTCCGCGACGACGTAGCCCGCGCGGCATTCCGTTTTACCCTGCCACTTCTTTTTGAAGTCTTTGACGAACGCGCTGAGCGCCTTCTGCTGGTGCGTCGCCGTCAGCTGCGCCTTGATCGACGCTTCCGCCTGCTTCAGCGTCTGCTGGCTGCCCGGCGTGATCTTCTGCACCTCGAAGATGTAGTAGCCGAACGGCGTCTTGACGGGTCCCGTGAGCTTGCCCTTCTGCGCCGAGAAGACCGCCGTGTCGAGCGCCTTCTCCTCCTGGCCTTTGACGACGCCCGGCAGCTTGCCGCCGTTCGACTTGCTCGTCGGGTCGATCGAGACCTTCTTCGCGACGCTTTCGAAGCTCTTGCCCGATTCGACTTCCGCCTTGGCGGCCTTCGCCTGAGCTTCGGTCTTCGTCAGGATGATCAGCAGGTCGCGCTTTTCCGCGACGCCGAAGCGTTTCGGGTTTTCTTTGTAGTACTTCGCGATTTCGGCCTGCGTGACTTTCGACTTCTCTTTGACGATCTTCTGCTGGATTTTCGAGGACAGCAGGTTCAGCTTCACGCGCAGCAGCAGATCCGAGACCGTCTGTCCCGAGGTCGAGAGGAATTTCTGGAATTCCGCAGCCTTCGGGAACTGCTGAGTCTTGATTTTTTCGAACTGCTTCTTGACTTCCTTGTCGGACACCTTCACTCCGAGCGAGCTTGCTTCGCCGAGCACCCACGAGGAGGAGATGAGGAAGCCGAGAACCTCCGACTGCAAGGATTTGTACTGCGTTTCGCACTGCGACTTGAGTTCTTTCTGCGACGGCGTTTTCGCACCCTTGGTCGCTTTCGCCGCAGTTTCCGCCTGGGCGATGCACGCCGTGTACTTCGGCGGAACCGGCACTGCCGGCTTGGCGCCGGCCGAGGCCGAGCTCGACGCCGCGGCGACACTCATCCAGTGGTTGAACGTGTCTTTCGTGATCGACTTGCCATCGACCGAGACGACGGCGTCGCCGGGTATGCCGCCGCACGCGGCAAACGCCACGATGGCAAACAAAACGGCGCCAAGCGCCGCGGTGATTCGGAAAGCTCTGGGCACGACGCGGGCACTCTAGCGGAAACGCGCGAAGCCGTGCTTAACGAATGACTAAACAGTTGCTAAGCGGCCTCGCGGATGACTGCAAGCAGGGCGTCTGCCGCCTTGACGACCGATGGAAAACGCTCCTTGCCCTCTTTCGGCACGCGCATCGACATCTGCGCCTTGCCCGATTCGTAGAGCGCATCCGGTAGCTCCTCGCGCAGGCGTTTCGCGCGCCGCGAATCGAGCTGGATCGGCACGACCGCCAAGCGGTCGCCGTGGAAGCTGACCGTGCGCGCGCCGGCCTGGCCGAACTTGATCCGCGCGCGCTGCAGCGCGAGCAGGTTCTCGAGCGGCTCGGGCACCGGCCCGAAGCGGTCCTCGAGCTCTTCGCGCAGCTGCTCGACGTCGGCGACCTCGAGCGCGCCCGCGACGCGACGGTGCACGTCGATCTTCGCCTGCTCGTACGGGATGTAGTCGGCCGGCACGTACGCATCGACGTTGACGTCGAGGCGGACCGGGTCCGGACGCTCCACCTCGGCGCCGTCGCCGTTCTGCGAAGCGCCCGCCTCGGCCTCGGCCGCGCTGACGGCTTCGTCGAGCATCTGCATGTACAGCTCGAAGCCGAGCGCCGCGACGTGGCCCGACTGCTCGTCGCCGAGCAGGTTGCCCGCGCCGCGGATCTCCAGGTCGCGCATCGCGATCTTGAAGCCCGCGCCGAGCTCGGTGTAGTCCGACAGCGCCGAGAGGCGCTGCGCCGCGTCCTCCGTCAGCGCCTGCGCCGAGTCGTACAGCAGGTACGCGTACGCCCGCTCGCGACTGCGCCCGACGCGTCCACGGATCTGGTACAGCTGCGCCAGGCCGAACGCGTCCGAGTGCTCGACGATCAGCGTGTTCGCGTCCGGGATGTCGATGCCCGACTCGATGATCGACGTGCAGACGAGCACGTCCGCACCGCCGCGCAGGTAGTCGAGCATCACTGTCTCCAGCTCTCCCTCGCCCATCTGCCCGTGCGCGACGACGAAGCGTACGCCCGGGCACAGCGCGCGCAAGCGCTCGGCCGTCTCCTCGATCGACTCGACGCGGTTGTGCAGGAAGAACGCCTGCCCGCCGCGCTCGTGCTCGCGCACGATCGCGCGCTTGACGAGCTCCTCCTCGTACTCGCCGACGTACGTCTTCACCGGCCGCCGGCCCTCCGGCGGCGTCTCGATCACCGAGATGTCGCGCAGCCCCGCCAGCGACATCTGCAGCGTTCGCGGGATCGGCGTCGCCGACATCGCGATCACGTCGACGCGCAGCTTCAGCTGGCGCAGCAGCTCCTTCTGCTTGACGCCGAAGCGCTGCTCCTCGTCGACGATCAACAGCCCGAGGTCCTTCGCGCGCACGTCGCGCGAGAGCACGCGGTGCGTCCCGATCAGGATGTCGATGCGCCCCTCCGCGAAGCCCTTGATCGCCTCTTTCTGCTCGGCCGCCGTGCGGAAGCGCGAGACGTGGTCGATCGTGATCGGATAGTCCGCGAGGCGCTCGGCGAACGTGCCGTAGTGCTGCAGCGCGAGGATCGTCGTCGGCACGAGCATCAGCACCTGCTTGCCGTCCTGCGCCGCCTTGAACGCCGCGCGCAGCGCGACCTCGGTCTTGCCGTAGCCGACGTCGCCGCAGATCAGCCGGTCCATCGGCCGCGGCGCCTCCATGTCGGCCTTCGTCAGCTCGATCGCCTCGCGCTGGTCCGGCGTCTCCGTGAACGCGAACGCCTGCTCGAACTCGCGCTGCCAGTCGGAGTCCTCCGCGAACGCGTGGCCCGTGCGCCTGCGCCGCTCCGCGTAGAGGCTCAAGAGCTCGCCTGAGAGCTCCTGCGCGGCGCGGCGCGCGCGCGCCTTCATCGTCTCCCAGCGCGTGCCGCCGAGCTTCGACAGCGGCGGGTTCTCACCGCCGGCGCCGACGTAGCGCGAGATCTTCGCGAGCTGGTCCGTCGGCACGAAGACGCGGTCGTCTCCCTGGTATTCGAGATACAGGTAGTCGCGCGTCACGTCGGCGACCGTGCGCGTCTCAAAGCCCGCGAAGCGCGCGACGCCGTGGTCCTCGTGCACGACGATGTCGCCTGCGCGCAGCTCCGTGAACGAGCGCAGCGCGCCGCGGCGCGGACCGCTGCGCCCGCCCGCGCCCGAGCGCTCGCCGCCGCGCGCCGCCGCGCGCCGCCGCAGCAGGCGATGCTCCGGGAAGACCGCGAGCTTCAGCGATGGCGCGATGAACCCCTCGCGCAGCGACGCCGCCGCGAAGCGCAACGAGGCCTCCTGCGGCGAGAGCCCCGCGTCGACGCCCTCGCCGAGCCAGCTCGCTTTGAGCCGACCGAGGTTGTACGCCGCGCGCTCGCCCTCGCCGCGCTGCGGGAACGCGACGACCGTGCGATAGCCCGAGCGCACGAGCTTCTCGAGCTCCGGCTCCACTTCGGCCAGCGAGCGCGCCGCCGTGTCGGCCGAGGACGCGCGCAGCTCGATCTCCTGCCCGCTCGAGATCGCCGAGAGGCGGATCCGCGCGCGCGCCGCGACCGAGGACTGCACGTCCTCTGGGCTCACGTACAGGTGATGCGCGTCCTCGTCGCCGAACGCCGCGCAGACGTCGCTCCAGTGATCCGCGAGCGCCGGCGCGAGCTCCTCCTCGGCCGCGACGATCAGCTCCGCATCCTCACCGATCAGCTCGAGCAGCGCGCCGAAGCGCTCGACCGGCAAGAGCTCGGCGATGTCCGGACGGCCCGACTCGCCGTGCTCGCCGCCGCCCGAGCCGGCGCTCGCCGCGAGTTCTTCGCCCGCGACGGCCGCGAGCATCCTGTGCTCTTCGGCGAGCTCCGCCGCCGGCGCGATCTCGACCTCCCGCACGTCGCCGAGCGAGCGCTGCGTGAACGTCGAGAACCAGCGCAGCGATTCGATCTCGACGTCGAACATGTCGACGCGCACCGCACGGTCCTCCGTCGCCGGGAAGACGTCGAGCAGACCTCCGCGCAGCGCGAACTGGCCGCGCTCCTCGACCTGGTCGACGCGCTCGTAGCCGGCGCCGACGAGCTCCGCCGCGCACTCGTCGAGGTCGAGCAGCTCACCGACGCGCAGCGTGAACGAGCTCGGGCGCAGCGCCGGGTCGGGAACCTTCTCCGACAGCGCGACCGCGCTGACGACGACGACCGGCCGCCCGTGCTCCGCCGCGTCCTCGCCGCCCGAGCCGAGCAGCGAGTCGAGCGCGGCCATGCGCAGCCCGACGAGGTGCGGCGGCGGCGTCAGGTGCGACTCGTACGTGACGCCGCGCGTCGGGTAGTAGCGCACGCGCCGCGGCGCCAGCCACGCGCGCAGGTCCGCCGCCATGTCGCGCGCCGCGCGGTCGTCGCCGACGACGATGAGCTGCGCGCGCTCGTGCGCCGCCGAGTCGACCTCGCTCAGCGCCGCGATCAGGTACGGGCGCAGCGACGAGGAGACGAATGCGTTGCCGCCGTCGCGCGCGAGCTTCAGCGCGACTGGGTCGTCTTCGAGGTGGGCGAGGAGTGGTCGGAGCGCCATGTGCGAGTGCCGCCCACACAATAGATGCGCCTCGCCGGCGCTCAGTCCGGTGCGGCCGCGCCGGGCTGCTGCGTGCCAAGCACCGTCCGCTCGACCTCGTCCGCGGCACGGGCGACGAGCTCCTCGACGTCCTGCGCGCTCTCGCGAAAGCGCCCGAGCACGTGCGCCGAGACGATCTCCGGATCGCTCGAGTTCGGCCGCCCGACGCCGACGCGCACGCGCGCGAAGTCGGCGCTGCCGAGCTCGCGCTTGATCGACTTCAACCCGTTGTGACCCGCGAGGCCGCCGCCCGTTCGCACGCGCACCTCACCGAACGGCAGGTCGATCTCGTCGTGCACGACGAGCACGCGCTCGAGCGCGAGCTTGTACGAGCCGCGCGCCGGGCCGACCGAGCGCCCGGCGTCGTTCATGTACGTCTGCGGGCACAGCACCGCGACCCGCGGGCGAGCGCCAGGCGACTGCCCGACGGCGCTCGGCCCGCCGACGCGGCCCTCGACGAGCCGCCCGCGGAACTTGTCCTTCGCGCGGCCGAGGCCCCAGCGGCGCACGAGCTCCTCCGCGACCATGAAGCCGACGTTGTGGCGCGTCCGCGCGTACTCCTGGCCCGGGTTGCCCAGGCCGACGATCAGCCAGTCGATGTCGCCGCGCTTGAACACGCGCTCACGTTACGCGCCTGAGCCGTTCGCCGCGAGACAGTCGCTGCAGCGGGCGGCTTGCTACTCGCCGTCGGACGAGTCGCCGTCGCCCGAGTCGCCGCCGTCGCCCGAGGCCTCGGCGTCGCCGCCCTCCTCGCCGACGAGCTCCGTCTCGGACTCGACGTCGTCGACCTCTGCCTGCAGGCGCGGCGCCGACAGCGTCGCGACGACCGCATCCTCGGTCTCGTCGAGCAGCGTGACGCCCTCCGGCATCGCGATCTGCTCGAGCGCGATCGTGTCGCCGATCTGCAGCTCGCCGACCGCGTGCTCGATCGACTCCGGGATCGCCGTCGGCAGCGCCTCGACGTTCAGCTCGCGCACGATCTGCTCGAGGATGCCGCCTTCCTTGACGCCCGGCGTGTCGTCGATGCCCGTCAGTTCGAGCGGCACGACAGCGTGAATCGCCTGGTCCAGGCGCACGCGCAGAAGGTCGATGTGCACGGTCTCGCCGCGAACCGGGTCGCGCTGTGTCTCCTTCAGCACGACCGGCGTCGCTTTCGCGCCGTCGATGCTGAGATCGAGCACCGCGCCCGACTTCGCCAGCGCCAGGCGCAGGTCGCGAGCGTCGACGTCGAAGCCGAGCGACTCGCCGCCGCCGCCGTAGAGCACGCCCGGCACGCGGCCGGAGCGGCGCAGGCGTCGCGCCGCGCGCGAGCCCTCCGCGTCGCGGCTGTTCACGTTCAGCTTGGTGCTCGAGTCGGCCATTGGAAGCTCGTGGACTCTAGCAATCCGCTTCGTTGTTGATCGGCGCGCTCAAGCTGAGCAGCGCGACGTGCACCCCCGTCAGCGCGTTTCCGCTGCGCTTCACTTCGATGCACTGCACGACCGGAAGCTGCCCGAGCACTGTCCACGCCAGGCGCGTCTTGCCCGTCGCGCCCGTCGGCGAGTTCGCAGTCGCCGAGGTCAGCGAGAGCACCTTCACCTCGCCCGCGCGGCGCATTCGCGGGTTGCTCGCGTTCTTGCGCTGCAGCGCGACGCACGACGGGTTCTCGCGGCAGCCGCTCAGCTTCGCGATCATGCCCGCCGCGTCGCCTCTCGCCTCGGCTTCGATCAGCGCGACGTCCTCTTCGCGTTCGAGGTTGTCGCTCGTCAGGAAGCGCGCGAGCAGCGCGCTGAGCGCGAGGAACACGATCACGCCGAGCGCGATCAGCAGGCGACGCCTGACGCGCCGGCGATCGCCCGGCGCGGTCAAGCCGGCGGGCGCTTCGCGCGGCGCTCGCGGTAGGCGGCGATCGCGAGATGGAGCACGAGCGCGACCACGAGCAGCACGAGCACGCCGGTGAAGACGACCTCCGCGAGCATTTCGTGCGACACGCGGCAATCGTAGTGTGCGTGCGCTCAGCGCCGCGCAGCCACCCCTCGCGCCCCGCCGCGGCTCGTGCTGCCCGGCTCAAGACGCGAAGCCGCAGCCGTTTTCGTAGCCGGTCGCGTACTCGTTGTTGGCCTGTTCGCGCTGCACTTTGACCTGCGCGTCATTGCCTTCTTTGTGCGCTTTGTCCAGTTCGCGCAGCGATTCGTTGAGCATTTCCGTCAGTTCGTGGCAAGGACCGCTGACGACCTGCTTGTTGACGGCGTATTTCGTCGTGACCGAGCGGTGCGGGTTGATCGGCTTGGCCTGCGCCGCCGGGAGCGCCGACGTGGCGATGAAGCTCGATGCGGCGACGAACACGACTGCGGTGGAGCGGATCTTCTTGGCGAGCATTGCTGTGCCTCCTCTGGTGATTTGTTTGCTTGCACAGCCATGCTCGGCGACTCAGGACGCCGTCGAAAGTGACCCTAGGGGTAGTCTCGCTCACCCTCGCCGAGCGACGAGGCGCGTCGGGCGCGTACGATTTCGCGCATGAACAACGTCGGCTACTTCGAGATACAGGCGACCGATCCCGAGCGCGTCATCGCCTTCTACGAGCGCGTCTTCGGCTGGCGCTTCGTCGAGCAGCCGCAGATCACAACCATCCGCTACTTCCTGATCGAGGGCGCCGGCGTGCCCGGCGGCCTGCTGCAGCGGCCCGTGCCGATTCCCGAGCCGCCCGCCGGCACGAACGCGTTCGTCTGCTCGATGCAGGTCGAGAGCTTCGAGCGGACTGCCGAGCTGATCCTCGCGAACGGCGGCATCGTCGCGATGGAGCGCTTCGCCGTGCCCGGGCGCTGCTGGCAGGGCTACTTCATCGACTGCGACGGCAACGTCTTCGGCATCTTCGAAGTCGACGAGAGCGCCGCGTAGCCGCGGGTGCGAGGCGAGCGCCGCCTAGAACAGCTGGTTCTCGCCGCCGAAGACCTCGCTGACGGAGTCGTCGACGAAGATCCGGCGGATCGAATCGGTCAAGAGCTCGGCGCACGGCAGCACGCGGATGTTCTCCGGACGGTCCGCACGGACCGGGATCGTGTCCGTGACGACGATCTCCTCGAGGCCCGACGTGCGCAGGTTCTCGAACGCGTTGCCCGAGAAGACCGCGTGCGTCGCCGCCGCGTAGACCTTCGCCGCGCCCTCTTCGAGCACCGTTTTCGCGGCGGCCTTGAGCGTGCCGGCCGTGTCGATCATGTCGTCGACGATCACCGCCGTCTTGCCCTTGACGTCGCCGATCACGTAGCCGATCTCCGCGACCTGCTGCGCCGGGCGCTCCTTGTCGAGGATCGCCAGCTCCGCGCCGATCTTCGAGGCGAACTTCTTGTTCAGCTTCACGCGCCCCGCGTCCGGCGCGACGACGACGAGGTCTGAGAGACCGAGGTCGCCGAAGTACTGCGTCAGCATGAACAGCGCCGTCATGTGATCGACCGGCTTCTGGAAGAAGCCCTGGATCTGCCCCGCGTGCAGGTCCATCGTCAGCACGCGATCCGCGCCGGCCGACTCGAGCATCCGCGCGACCAGGCGCGCCGAGATCGGCTCGCGCGGCGAGGACTTCTTGTCCTGACGCGAGTAGCCGAACCACGGCGTCACCGCGATCACGCGGTGCGCCGAGGCGCCGACGGCCGCATCGATCATCAGCAGCAGCTCCATCAGCGAGTCGTTCGCGCGCACTTCCGTCTGCGGGTTGTCGCAGATCGACTGCACGATGAACACGTCCGCGCCGCGGATCGACTCCTCGTAGCGACAGTAGACCTCGCCGTTGGAGAACGTCTTCAGCGTGACCGGCCCGAGGTCGACGTCGAGCTTGTCCGCGATGTCGATCGCCAGCTGCGGGTTCGCCCGCCCGCTGACCAGCATCAGACGCTTGTTGTAATCGAACGGAAGGCTCGCCCGCGAGGACGTGCTCGTGTCGATCGCGCCGCTCATGTCTCCTCGGAGTGTAGGGACGCGTCCCGTCGCTCAGCGTAGTCCTCGACGTTGCGCTGCTTCGCGCGCGCGACCGCGAGCGCGCCCGGCGGGACGTCGTCGGTGACGATCGAGCCCGCCGCCGTGTACGCGTCGTCCCCTACCGTCACCGGCGCCACGAACGACGTGTCCACGCCGCCGCGCACGCGCTTGCCGATCGTCGTGCGGTGCTTCTTCTGCCCGTCGTAGTTCGCCGTGATCGTCGCCGCGCCGAGGTTCGAGCCCTCGCCGACGTCCGCGTCGCCGATGTAGGAGAGGTGCGGGACTTTCGCGCCCGCGCCGAGATCCGAGTTCTTCAGCTCGACGAACGTCCCGACCTTCGAGCCCTCGCGCAGGACCGTGCCCGGGCGCAGGTATGCGAACGGACCGACGCTGACGCCGTCCTCCAAAAGACAATCGATCAAATATGAATGACGGACCACGCAGCCCGCACCGATCTGCGTCGAGCCGCGGATCGTCGTGAACGGCTCGATCGTCGTGTCCTGACCGATCTTCACGTCCAGCTCGATGACCGTCGCGTCCGGATCGACGATCCCCACGCCCGCGCGCATGTGCCGCTCGTTGATCGCCCGCTGCGCGAGCTTGCGCACGTGCGCGAGCGCCACGCGGTCGTTGACGCCGAGCATCGCCGCCGGATCGTCGAGCACGTGCGCCGCGATCGTCTTCCCGTCGCCGCGCAGCACGTCGAGCGCCTGCGGCAGGTACAGCTCGCGCTGCGCGTTCTCCGCGCTCAGCCGCGGCAGCGCCTCGCGCAGCGCCGCCGCGTCGAATGCGTAGATGCCCGCGTTGACCTCGTCGATCTGGAGCTCCGCCTCGCTCGCGTCGCCGGCCTGCTTCGTCTCGACCACGCGCAGCACGTTGCCCGCCGAATCGCGCACGACGCGGCCGTAGCCGCTCGCGTCCTCGAGGACGCTCGTGACGATCGTCGCCGCCGCGCCGCTCTGCGCATGCGCCTGCGCAAGCCCGTCGATCGTGCTCGCGTCGAGCAACGGCACGTCGCCGCTCAGCACCAGCACCGTCCCCTCGACCGGCTCACCGCCCGCGTCCAGCTGCGAGAGCGCCGCCGCGACCGCGCCGCCCGTGCCGTCCGGCTGCGGCTGCACCGCCAGCTCGACGCCCTCCGGCAGCACCTGCTCGAGCGCGCGCGCCGGCGAGTCGACGACGACCACGCGCCCCGCGCCGGCCGCGAGCGCAGCACGGACCGGCCACAGCACCATCGGCGCGCCGCACAGGTCGTGCAGGACCTTCGGCGTGCTCGAGCGCATGCGCGTCCCCTGGCCCGCCGCGAGGATCAGGACTGTGGGGGCTGGCACTGACGGGATGCTAGTCACTCCTTCGAGCGCCGAGCCGCGCGCTGGCCCGATATCGGACCGCGCCGCCGAGCGACAGCTGGGGGGCAGGGATTCGAACCCCGATTCTCAGGACCAAAACCTGATGTCCTGCCATTGGACGACCCCCCAATCGGGTGCCCAGAAGGATAGTTGTTGGCAAAGAGGCGCATAAACGCGGGCCAAACGGGTTAGTAACAACGCCGATCTGGACCTTCTGCAACGATCTTTGCAACTTGCGACGGGGAGATAGACGAGCAAGCAAGCGTGCCGGCGCCCCGTTCGCGGTTGCGCTGCTGCTTGCCCTTGCCACGTTCGGCGGACCCGTCGGCGCAGCCGCGCTCGGCGCCGGCCCGAGCGCGCGCGCCTCGCTCGCGCCGACCCCGTGCGCCGGCGAAAACGCGATGCCCAACGGGCGCAACGCACGCGTGCTCGACGACGCCGCGCTGTGCCTGATGAACGAGATCCGCATCGCGCACCGCCTGCCCGAGCTGCACTTCAACGCCAAGCTCGCGCGCGTCGCCTCAGGCCAGGCAGCCGACATGGTCCGCGGCCACTACTTCAGCGACCAGAGCATCTCCGGGCAGACTCCGCTCTCGCGCGTGCTCGCCTCCGGCTACGCCGTGCACCCGTCCAGCATCCACCTGCTGACCGCGCAGAACATCGGCTACGGCACCGGCCCGAACGCGACGCCCGCCGGCATCGTCAAGGCCTGGATGCTCTCGCCGCCGCACCGCAAGATCATCCTCACCGCCGCCTACCGCGACGTCGGCGTCGGCGTCGCTCGCTCCGTCCCCTCTGGACTCTCGAACCGCTGGCTCGGCGGCACGTACGCCGTCGAGTTCGGCACGCGCGGGCACTAGCCCGCGAAGACGCCGCCCGACGCACAGAGGCACCGCGGGCCCGCGGAGACGCTTTCGCTCAGGGAGTGCGGCCGGAGCGGCGTGGCACGCGGCCGCCTTCGGCGCCCGCCTCCGACGCCGGCCCGTCGGCCGAGGAGATGCCGAGCACGCGCATCGCCTTCAGCCCGAGGCTCAGCTTCTCGCGTCCGTCGCTCGAGCTGACGTCGTGGCCCGAGAGCTCGCGCACCCGCTCGAGGCGGTAGTAGATCGTGTGGCGGTGCGTGAACAGCCGCTGCGCCGTGCCCGCGACGTTGCCGTCCGCCTCGAGGAACGCCTCGAGCGTGCGCACGAGATCCGTCTCGTACTGCTCGTCATAGGCGACGAGCGGCTCGACCGTCTCGCCGTAGAAGCGCTGCAGCTCGCTCGGGTTCTCGCTCATCGCGCTGAGCAGCAGGCGGTAGGCGCCGGTCTGCTCGAACGCCAGCGACGCGCCCTCGGGCGAGCCGTGCGCGACGTTCGCCGCGAGCAGCGCCTCGCTCGCGGCGCGCGGCAGGTCGGCCGGGTCCTCCGTGATCCGGCTGCGCCCGAGCGCGAAGACGTAGCCCGACAGGCCCGCCTCCATCTCGCGCAGAATTCCCTCGGCCGCGCGCGCCGCCGTCGGCTCGTCGGCGCCCGGGACGAGCAGCAGCACCTCGGCGCCCTGCATCCCGTCGCGATCCGACAGCGCCGCGATCGAGCGGCTCGAGACGGCGCGCGCGCCGCGCTCGGCGACCGCACGCACGCGCCCGCGCCAGCCCTCGTCCGTCGGCGACTGCGGGTGCGCGCGCGCGACGATCATGCTCGCGCCCTCGCCGATCTCCAGCGACAGCCCTTTTGCCCGCTCGAGCAGCTCCTCGCGGTCGGTCAGCTCGCGCGCGAGGATCGCCCGCAGGAAATCCGCCGCGGCCGACTCCGACGCTCGCTCCGGTGCGCGCACGCGCTCGACCTCCGAGGCGATCATCGTCGCCAGCAGCCGGCGCATCGACGCGCTCGGCTCCGTTTTCGCGCGCATGTGCAGCGCGCCGACGACGTTGTCCGCGACGCGCAGCGGGATGCTCGTGACGCCGTCGCCCTGCGAGAGCAGCGCGCGCTCCTCCGCCGGCGAGCGCGCCGCGACGGCCAGCGTCGCGCCCCACGCGTCGCTGACCGCGAGGCTCGCTTCGAGCGCTTTCGCGGCCGCGCGGACGACCTCCGGCAGGCCTGCGCCCGACTCGACAGCCTCCGTGATCGCGTCCAGCGCCGCGTAGTCCGACATCGCGGCTAGCCCCAGAAGTAGATGAACGCCGCCGCCGCGCCGACGCCGATGCCCACGAGCACCGCCAGCACGTACAGCGAGAGGACAGTCGCCGCGACGCGCTGCCACAGCCGCGTGTAGGCGCCCCACACGGGCACGAGGATCAGCCCGGCGTACAGCGTCAAGCCGAACGCCCCGGCGGCGATCGCGACTACCTCGTTGATCGTGGTCCGGCTCAATGCATCCTCACGTCTAGACGAACTGGAGCACGTGATTGTGACGCACGCCGAAGTCACTCACCGGTTCGCGCCCCGCAGATGCTCGCCTACGACAGCTCGGCGACCGCCGCAAACGACGCCACGACGGAGCTCGCCGGCAGCGGCGCAGGCTCGAGCTCGGCCAGCTCCGCCGCCGCGCGGCGCACACGCCCGGACGCGTTCGCGTGGCCGAACAGGCCGAGCACCGTCGGTCCCGAGCCGCTGACCAGCGCGCGCTCGGCGCCCGCGTCGCCGACCGCCGCAAGCGCCTGCGCGACGGGTGCGCACAGCGAGACGGCCGCCTGCTCGAGGTCGTTGTGCAAGAGCTCGCGCTGCGGCGGCAGCGGCGCGCCGAGCTCGAGCGCGATCCGCAGCTGTGCGCGCAGGTGCTCGAGTTCGCCCTGATCGCGCTCGAGACCTAGCTCGTCGGCCTCGCGGTAGACCGCCGCCGTCGAGAGCTCCTCGTGCGACGGCAGCACGAGCAGCTCGAGCGCCGGCAGCGGGTCCGGGAGCGCCTCGAGCAGCTCACCCGCGCCCGTCGCGAGCCAGCGCCCCGGCCTGACCTGCGCCGGCACGTCCGCGCCGAGCCCGGCCGCGAGCTCGAGCAGCAGCGCCTCGTCGCCGAGCCCCGATGCGCGCCGGGCCAGGCGCAGCGCCGCGGCCGCGTCCGCCGAGCCGCCGCCGAGGCCCGCCGCGACCGGAATCCGCTTGTCGACCGTCAGCTTCAGCGGGCGCGCAGCCCAGCCCGTCGCCGCGCGAAACGCCGCGAGCGCGCGTGCGGCGAGGTTCTCCTCCGCCGGCCCCGCGAGCCCCGGGCAGACGAGCTCGTCGTGCTCTGCGTCCGCCGCGGCCGGCTCCAGGCGCAGCTCGTCCGCGAGCGAGATCGACTGCATCACCGTGACGAGCTCGTGGCGGCCGTCCAGCTCGCGCGTCGGCCCGACGAACAGCCCGAGGTTGACCTTCGCCGGCGCAAGCGCGCGAAAGCCGCTCATCGCGCGAGCACGCTCACAGCCCGAGCGCCTGCGCGAGCGCGCCGAAGTCGCCCGGCGAGAGCCGCTCCGCGCGGACGTCCGCCGGCTTGCCGAGCTCGACGAGCGCCGCGCGGACGCGCTCGCGCGAGCGCAGCGCCGCGTCCGCGCCCGCCGCCGCATCTGCCAGCGCGAGCGAGCCCGCAAGCGTCTTGCGCCGGTGCGCGAACGCGTCGCGCACGAGCGCGCGGAGCCCCGGCGAAACGTCCCCGGCCGCGCCCACCCCCTCCCCCTCCGTCGCGCCCTTGCCCTCATGCCGCACGAGCTGCACGAGCACCGAGTCGACGTTCGGCACCGGAACGAACACGCTGCGCGAGACCGTCCGCAGCACGCGCACGTCGCACGCGAGCTGCGCGAGCACCGACGGCACGCCGTAGGCGGACGTTCCCGGCTGCGCCGCGAAGCGCTCGCCGACCTCGCGCTGGACCATCGCGACCCAGCGCGTCATCGCCGGAAACAGCTCGATCGTGCGCAGGATCAGCCCCCCCGCGATGTTGTACGGCAGGTTCGCGACGAGCTTCGCCGGCGACGGCTCGAGCGCCGCGAGGTCGAGCTGCATCGCATCGCCCCAGTGCACGCTGACGTTCGCGTGCGGCGCCGTCGCGTCGAGCAGCGCCTCGCGCAGGTGCTCGTCGAGCTCGACCACGTGGACGTGCGCGACGCGCTCGGCGAGGTGCTCCGAGAGCACGCCGAGACCGCCGCCGACCTCGAGCACGACGTCATCGCTCGAAAGCTCCGCCGCGCGCTCGATCACGCCGAGGATGTTTGAGTCGATCAGGAAGTTCTGCCCGAGCTCGCGGTCGGGGCGGATCGCGAACTCGCGCAGGCGGCGCAGGCTCGGCTGGACAGGCGCGTCCGAGGGCGTGTCCGCCACGGCAGCGCTCACCAGCCGAACACGGCAGCCGCGTTGCGCTCGACGGCCGCGCCGAGCTGCTCGACGCCGACGCCGCGCAGCTCGGCGATGAACGCGAGCGTGTGCGCGACGAACGCCGGCTCGTTGCGCTGCTTGCGCACGACCTGCGGCGTCAGGTACGGCGCGTCCGTCTCGACGAGCAGGCGATCCTCGGGTACGAGCTTCGCGGCCTCGGCGAGATCGCCGGCGCTCTTGTACGTGACATTGCCCGCGAACGAGATCGCATAGCCGCGCTGCAGGCACTCGCCGAGCCGGTCGGGCATCGAGAAGCAGTGCATCACGACGCGCACGTCGCCGGCTTCGGCCGCCAGCTGCGCGAGCGTCTCGGAGTCGGCCGCGCGCGAGTGGATCACGAGCGGCTTGTCCGTCTCGCGCGCGAGCGCGATCTGCGCCGCGAAGGCGCGCTGCTGATCCTCGACGGGCGCGCCCTCGCGGTAGAAGTCGAGACCCGTCTCGCCGATCGCCGCACAGCGCTCGTGCGCGGCGAGCGCGCGCAGCTCGGCGAGGTCGGCGTCGTCGAAGCCCTTCGCCGCGTTCGGGTGGCGCCCGATCGCGGCGTAGACCTGCGGGAAGTCCTCCGCGCTGGCCAATGCCGCGCGGCACGACGCGCCGTCGATGCCGACCGTCAGCATCCGCACGACGCCGGCTGCGCTCGCCGCGGCGACGAGCTCCGCGTCGGGCGCCTCGCACAGGTCGAGGTGCGTGTGCGAGTCGATCAAGCGGCGTCGCCCCCCGCTGCCTCGGTGCGCGCCGGACGGTCCTTCGGGAACAGCGGCTCGATCGCGCTGACGCGTCCGATCGCGCCCGCGCCGAACGCCGCGCCGTCGAGCTCGAGCGCCGGCGCGCCGAGCGCCGCGAGCAGCTTCTCGGCGCTCGCCGGCAGGTACGGCGCGAGCAGCACCGTCACGCTGCGCAGCCCCTCCGCGAGCGTGCGCAGGACGACGTCGAGCTGGGCCGCATTGGCCTCGTCCTTTGCGAGCTGCCACGGCGCCTGCTCCTCGACGTAGCGGTTCAAGCGCCTGACGCACTCCCAGATCTCCTCGAGCGCGAGCGTCAGCTCGGCGCCGTCGATGCACTCGGCGACGCGCTGCGGCAGCCCGGCGAAGTCCTCGCCGATCGCCGCGTCGAGCTCGCCCGGCGTCAGCTCGCCGTCGCGGTAGCGGCCGATCATCGCAATCGTGCGGCTCGCGAGGTTGCCGAGATCGTTCGCGAGCTCGCTCTCGTAGCGCTGCTCGAAGGCCGCCGTCGAGACCGAGCCGTCCTGGCCGAGCGGCACGTCGCGCAGCAGGTAGAAGCGCAGCGCGTCGGCGCCGAAGCGCTCGATCACGGCGAACGGGTCGAGCACGTTGCCGAGCGACTTGCTCATCTTCTCGCCGTCCATCAAGAGGAAGCCGTGGACGAAGACGTGCCGCGGCAGCTCGAGCTCGGCCGCCATCAGCAGCGCCGGCCAGTAGACGGCGTGGAAGCGCAGGATGTCCTTGCCGATCAGGTGATAGCTCGGCGGCCAGAACGTCTGCGTGAGGTCTACTTGCGCTGCGTCCGCGGCGCCCGCCGGCGCCGGCGCGTAGGACAGCGCGCTGTAGTAGTTCAGCAGCGCGTCGAACCACACGTAGAAGACGTGCTCTTCGTCCCACGGCACCTTCACGCCCCACGTCAGCTTGTGGCGCGTCAGCGGGACGTCGCGCAGGCCGGAGCGGATGAACGAGAGCGCCTCGTTGTAGCGCGTGCGCGGCGCGACGAACGCGGGCTGCTCGGCATAGAGCTGCTCGAGTCGCTCCTGGAACGCGGAGAGCTTGAAGAAGTAGCTGTCCTCCTGCTCGCGCGTCAGCTCGATGTGGTGGATCGGGCAGAGCTTGCCTTCGTCGATTTCGTTCTCGGCCTTGAAGTCGGCGCAACGCGGGCAGTACCAGCCCTCGTACGTGCCTTCGTAGACGAAGCCGTTCTCGCGCACGCGCTCGAGCACGTCCTGCACCTTCGCCATGTGCTCGGCGTCCGTCGTGCGGATGAAGAAGTCGTTGCTCGCCTCGATCTGCGGCGCGAGCGCCTTGAAGCGCTCGGCGTTGCGATCGGCGAGCTCCTGCGGCGCGATGCCGAGCGCGTGCGCGGCGTCGGCGACGGGCTCGCCGTGCTCGTCGGTGCCCGTCAGGAAGAACGTCGGCTCGCCGCGCTGACGATGGTGGCGCGCCATCACGTCGGCCGCGATCGTCGTGTACGCGTGGCCGAGATGCGGTGCCGCGTTGACGTAGTAGATCGGTGTCGTGACGTAGAAGGACATGCCGCGCTCAGGCTACTGCCCGCTGCCCTCCACACCGCCCTTCCCGCCGTCCTCCGTGTTGCTCGCGCCGCCGTCGTCGCTGCCACTCGTCAGCTCGCGGTAGAGATCGTTCGCGGCGAGGCCGGTCAACCGCGCCACGGCGGCGGCGACCGGACGCGGGCGCGCGCCAGACGCGACGAGCTCGCGCAGCGCCGCGAGCGCGTCCTCGCGCGAGGCGGCGCCGGGCGCGGCGGCGCCGAGCACGAGCACGATCTCGCCGCGGACGGGACCGTGCGCGTAGTGCGCAGCGAGCTCGGCGGCGCTGCCGCGGCGGACTTCCTCGTGCAGCTTCGTCAGCTCGCGACAGACGGCGACGGGCCGCTGCGCGTCGAGCTCGGCGAGCAGCGCGAGCGTCGCCGCGAGGCGGCGCGGCGACTCGAACGCGACGAGCGTCTCGGCGGCCTCGCGCAGCAGGCGCTCGAGCTCGGCGCGCTTGCGCGGCAGGAAGCCGGCGAACAGCCAGCGCTCGGCCGGCAGGCCAGAGGCGACGAGCGCGCTCGTGACGGCGCTCGGGCCGGGCAGCACCTCGACGGCGAGATCGGCCGCGATGCACTCGCGCACGAGCGCGAAGCCCGGATCTGAGACGAGCGGCGTGCCGGCGTCTGAGACGAGCGCAATCACGGCGCCGTCGCGAATCCGCCCGACGAGCTCGCTCGCGCGGGCGCGTTCGTTGTGCTCGTGCAGGCTCAGCAGCGGCGCCGAGATGCCGTGGCGCTCGAGCAGCACGGCCGTGTGGCGCGTGTCCTCGCAGGCGATCGCGTCGGCGTCGCGCAGCACGTCGAGCACGCGCAGCGTGACGTCCTGCAGGTTGCCGATCGGCGTCGGGCAGACGAGCAGCCGCCCGGCGGCGCCCTGCGCGGGAGTCATCCGGCAAATATAGGGTCCACCGCGATGCCGCCCGAGCAAGAGCCGCCGCCGCGCTACAACCGCTACCGGGCGCGACCGCGCCTGTTCGGCGGGCGCGAAGGCGGACAGGACAGCGGCGCGGACGCGCGTGAGGGCAAGCGGACCGGCCGTGCCGCTAGCCCAGGCGCGGGGCGCGACACAGGCCCAGGCGCGGGGCGCGAACGCGAACGGCTGAGGCGCGGGCGCCGCGGTCGCGGCCGCGGCGCGGTCGTGCTCTCGCCGCACGACGGCCGCGCGCGGCGCTTCGCGAGCTGGTGGCGGCATATGACGGTCAAACGCGCGCTGCTCGCGTTGATCGGGCTGATCTTCGCGTGGCTGTTGCTCTCGCTCGTGCTGTTCCTGATCAGCTCGCATTTCGAGCGCACGTCGCCGCCGTCGAACGTCGCGGGCGTGCTCGACCCGGCGGGCTACCCGCTGACGTCGGCGAACAACATCCTCGTGCTCGGCTCCGATCGCCGCCCGAAGGGCAGTAAGGAACCGGGCGCGGACACTCAGGGCCCGAGCCGCTCTGACTCGATCATGCTGATGCGCGTCGGCGGCGGGCACAGCGCGCGCCTGTCGATCCCGCGCGACACGGTGCTCGAAATCCCGGGCCACGGGCTGCAGAAGATCAACGCGGCATACGCGTTCGGCGGCCCGGCGCTGTCGATCTCGGTGATCAAGCGCTACCTCGGCATCCCGATCAACCACATCGTCGAAGTCAACTTCGAAGACTTCCCGCAGCTGATCGACGCGATGGGCGGAGTCGACTACACGGGCGACTGCATCGTCTCGCGCGTCGACGGCGGCTTTCGCAACGGCGGCTTCACGCTGCGCTTGGCCAAGGGCACGCACCACCTCGACGGCAAGCAGGCGCTCGCGCTGGCGCGCACGCGCGAGAACCTGTGCAGGCCGAACGAGACGGACTTGCAGCGCGAGGAACACCAGCAGGCGCTGTTCACGGCCATGAAGAGCCGGCTGACGTCGCCGTCGAGCTTCTTGCGCCTGCCGCTGATCGCGTGGAACGCGCCGCCGGCGATCATCTCGGACATGAGCGGACCGACGCTGCTCGGCCTGTTCGGCTCGCTCGCGTTCTCAGGCACGCCGCCGACGCGCGTGCTCAAGCCGGAAGGGACCGAGACGCTGCCCGACGGCGAGCTCGGGCTGCGCGTCACCGATGCGGAGCGCCGCGCGGCAGTCGCTCAGTTCATGCGCGGCTGAGGGGCGGCGCCGTCTGCGCGGCGGCGCTCAGCTCGCTCGCACCCGGCCCGCGCCGGGGCTGCTAGCTCTTCTTCGCAGCGGCGGGTTTCGCGTCTTTGCCGCTCTTGCCCGAGCCGCTCGAGCTCGAGGATGCTTTCTCGCCTTTGCTCTCGCCGCTCGAGGAGGAGCTGCCGCCCGCGGAGGAGTCGCTGCCGGAGGAGGACGAGTCGCCGGAGGACGACTCCTTCGAGGAGTCCTTGGAAGAAGCGGAGGAGTCGCCAGAGGAGGATGAGCCCTCGGCCGCGGCGGCCGTCTCGCGCTGGCGCTTGCGCGTGCCGTAGTCGGTGTTGTAGAAGCCTTTGCCCTTGAAGTGCACGGCAGGCGCGTGCAGCACGCGCTCGACGGGGACGCCCGTGTCGGGGTCGACCTTCAGCGCGTCTTCGGCGAAGGTCTGCTGGATCTCGAAGGTCGTGCCGTCGGGACGGCGGTACTCATAGATGGGCATCTCTTGAAGCTAGTCGGTCAGCAGCGCGCGCACGGCGAGGATGCCGGCCTGCACGGTGGCGGTGAAGTCGCGGTCGGGCTCGGCGAGCATCCGCAGCACGAGCCCGTCGGCGAGCGAGAAGAGGATCTCGGCGACGGCCTCGGGCTCGGCGTGCAGCCGCAGGATGCCCTCGTCTTGAGCGACGGCGAGCATCGCGGCGACCTGCCCGCGCATGCGCTGCATCAGCCCGGCGTACTCGGCGGCGATGTCCTCGTTGCGGCGCGAGAGCGTGAACAGCTCGAACACGAGCGTGACGAACTCGGGCTCCTCGTGGACGGTCTCCTGCAGGTTCTGCGCCATCAGGTCGATGTAGTCCTCGGCCGACTGCGCGCTGGCGAGGCGGCCTTCGAGCAGCTCCATGCGCAGCTCGCAGTCGCGGCGCACGGCCTCGACGAGCAGTTGCTCCTTCGTCCCGAAGTAGTAGTGCAGCAGGCCGCGCGAGACGCCGGCCTCGCGCGAGACGTGGTCGAAGGTCGAGCCGGCCGTGCCGCGCCGCGCGACGCTCGTGCGCATCGCCTCGACGATCCGCTGCGCCTTCTCGCCGGACAGCGAGCGGGCGCCGGCGGCTGCGGGCGCGGCTGCCGCCGCAGAGACCTTCGCCGCGGAGCGCTGCTCCGCGACGCCGGTCTCCTCCGCGACTGCGTCGACTGCTGCGTTCATCTCTCTACGACGTTGCTATGCGGCCGGCGCGCTCGCGGGCGCGGGCTCGGCCGGAGCGGTGGTCGAGCTGTAGTCGAACTCCTCCTCGGCGCCGAACAGCATGTCGAGCACCTTCGAGCGCAGGCCCTCGCTGAGCGCGACGGCGAGGACGCCGGCGACGCCGAGCAGCAAGAGCGAGCGGCCGAGGCCGCCTTTGCGGCGGCGCTTCGGTCCTTCGCGCAAAGAGCCGGAGGCCTCGCGCAGGGCGTCGGCTGCCTCCTTCAGCTCCTTCTGCAGCTTCTTGTCCTCGAACAGCGCCTGCGTCGCAGGCTTGCCGTTGGTCATCCGTCCGTAGGCGCTGCGAGCAGCGCCGTAAGCCGTCACGAGCGATCCGCGCAACTCCTCGTCCGCGAGCAGACGCTGGAGGTACTGGCTGCGCTGCGCTGCGCGGGCGGCTTCGCCGGCCTTGCCGCCGGCCTTGTTGATCCTGTCCTTCGCTGCCATCACCGAACCTCGTCTCTGCCGAAGCTTTGCTGGGTCTGAGCCCAATATACCCCGATAACGGCGCGCGATATCGGCCGGCGCCACCGCGCACGGGCACGGCGGGCGGACATGCGAGGCTTGTCGGGAATGCCCACGTTCCAGGCGACCGTCACGGTGCTCGGCCTCTTGCTGATGGTCGGCGCGCTCGCGTCGGGGCTCGCGCGGCGCTCGATGCTCTCGCTCGCGGCGCTGTTCGTGCTCGTGGGCTTCGCGATCGGCAACGGCGGCCTCGACTGGATCGACTTCCGCGCGCGCTCGAGCTTCGTCGAGGATCTCGCGTTCGCGGCGCTGATCGTGATCCTGTTCCGCGACGGCCTCGAGGTCGAGGGCGAGATGCTGCAGGAGGCTTGGCATCTGCCGCTGCGCAAGCTCGTGCTCGCGATGCCGCTGACGACGGTGATCGTCGCGGCGGCGGCGCGCGTGCTGATCGGCCTGTCGTGGACGGAGTCGTTCCTGCTCGGCGCGCTGCTCGCGCCGACGGACCCGGTGTTGACGTCGAGCATCGTCACGAACGTGCGCGTCCCACGCGTCGTGCGCCAGTCGCTGAACCTCGAGTCGGGGCTGAACGACGGGCTGGCGCTACCGGCGGTGCTCGCGTTCACGGCGGCGCTGAGCACGGACTCGGGGCATTTCGTCTGGTGGCGCTTCGTGCTGCAGGACATCGGCCTCGGCTTCCTCTTCGGGATCGCGTGCGGCTGGTTCGCATCGCTGCTGTTGCCGCGCGAAAGCGAGCGCCCGCTGCGCGAGCGCATCCCGAGCCACCAGCGCTCGCTGTTCGCGCTCGGCGTCGCGTTCGCGACATACGGCGTGACGGTGCTCTCGCCGAAAGGCAACGGCTTCATCGCGGTGTTCGTCGCGGCGATCGTGCTCGGCATCCGCCGCCCGGACGTGCGCGAGCACTTCGAGCGTAACTCCGAACAGCTAGTCGAAATCGTCAAGCTCGGGATCTTCCTCGTGTTCGGCACGCTGCTGACGGTGCACGCGTTCACGCGCGAGGGCTGGGCGGCGCTCGTGCTCGTGGCGATCGTCTTCGTGCTCGCGCGCCCGCTCGCGGTGTGGTTGTCGCTGGCAGGGACGCGCGTCGACACGCCGACGCGATTGTTCATGGGCTGGTTCGGCCCGAAGGGCGTCGCGTCGATGACGTTCGCGCTGATCGTGCTCGATCGCAACATTGCGAGCGGGACGCGGATCTTCGACCTGACGGCGCTCGTCGTGTTCTGCTCGATCCTGCTGCACGGCGTGACGGACACGCCCGGCGCGAACTGGATCGCGCGCCGGGCGGAGCGCTTGGGTATCTCCGACGGCGACGACGACGAAGCGGAGCCCGCCGCCGAGACGGCGCGCTCAGGCTAGGCGTGCAGCGCGGCCTGCTCCTGCGCGGAGGGGAAGGCCCACGCGGCGCGCGAGCGGCGCTCCTGGCGAAAGACGAAGCGCAGCTGCTGCGGCGGGCGCAGCTGCGCCTCGTTGGGGCGGAACGTCGCGCAGGGCTCGGGCAGATCGAGCGCACAGAGAAGGTTGCAGCGGAAGTAGCATTCGTCGCAGCTGACCTTCGGCGTCGATCTCTTGCCTTGCGCTCTCGTCGTTGCCACGCAGCTTCCTCCAGCCATCTGTCGAATTGAACGGACGGCAGGCATCAAAGCACCGCGCGCTCGAGACGGCGCGAGCCGTCTCCGCAAAACGCAGACAAAAGAAATTGCTATCCGGAAACAGCCGCAATCGAGTCACTTGGATGTGACAATCGCCTGACGAAAGCGCATTTTGCGCGAGTTTTACGGGCGAAGCGAAGACGGTCGCCATGATGTGCGCAGATGCGCATCCTCGTAACCGGCGCCGGCGGCTTCATCGGCTCGCTGCTCGTCCCGCGATTGCTCGTGCAGGGGCACGACGTGCTCGGCCTGGCGCGCGACCCGGCGCGCACGATCTCGCAGGCCGAGCTCGTCCGCGGCGACGCGCTCACGGGCGAGGGGCTCGCGCAGGCGCTCGACGGCGTCGAGGTCGCGTATTACCTGATCCATTCGATGGAGCGCACGGCGGGCGCGGCGACCCCGTTCGAGCAGCGCGAGCAGCTCGCGGCGCAGACGTTCGTCGCCGCGGCGCAGGCGGCCGGAGTGCGGCGGATCGTCTACCTCGGCGGCCTCGTCGGCCTCGTCGGCGACCGGCGAATCGAATCGGCTCGCTCGCGTCACCTGGCAAGCCGTGAAGGCGTCGAGCAGATCCTGCTCGCGGCGATCCCCGACTCGGTAGCGCTGCGCGCGTCGATCGTGATCGGCGCGCGCTCGCGATCGTTCCGCCTGCTCGTGCATCTCGTCGAGCGGATGCGCGTGCTCGCGCTGCCGGCGTGGCGGCGCTACAGAACGCAGCCGATCGACGAGCGCGACGTGGCGGACATGCTCGTCGCGGCGGCGACGTCGGCGCAGGCCGGCGGGCGATCGCTCGACGTCGGCGGACCGGACGTGCTGTCGTACGGCGAGATGATCGAGCGGATCGCCGATCTGATGCTCGTGCATCGTCCATCGCTGGGGATCGGCCTGAACGCGACAGGGGTGACAGCGCGCGTGGCTGCGGCGATCGCGAAGGAGGACCCGGACTTGGTCGTGCCGCTGATGGAGAGCTTGCAGAGCGACCTGCTGCCGGCGGACGACGGCGCGGCGGAGTTGTTCGACGTGCAATTGCACTCATTCGACTCAGCGGTCGAACATGCGCTCGCCGAGTGGGAAGCGACAGAGCGGCTCGCGGCCCGATGACGCGCACGCGCGGATGAGCGTCGTCACGGCGTCAATCGACATCGCGGCCTCGCCCGCGGAGGTGTGGAAGGTCGTGATGGATTCGAGCTGCCTGGAGGAATGGGTGACGATTCACCGCAAGCTCGTGCACGCTGACGGTGGACCGCTGCGCGTCGGCTATTCGATGGACCAGCAGATCCACTTGCGCGGCGTCAGCCTGGAAGTGCACTGGAAGCTCGTCGAGTGCGAGCCCGAGAGAAAGGCCGTCTGGGCCGGGCGCGGGCCGGCGCGCTCACGCGCGCGGACCGAATATGTGTTGAGTGGCGAAGGCGACAGCACGCACTTTGACTACCGCAACGAGTTCCATCCTCCGCTCGGCCCTGTCGGCGCACTGGCGGGCAGAGCGCTCGTCGGCGGCATCCCGGAGCGCGAGGCGAAGCGCTCACTGGAGCTGCTGCGCGCTTACCTCGAACGCTAGTCACCGTCTCGAATCGATAGTGTGTTAAGGAAATGATGTGCGTTTAACGCACATTTACACTAGTGATGAGGACGGATCGTGACTGACTTCCTTGATGAGAAGCGCCAAGAGATCGCAGAGCGACTGAAAGAGCTGAAGCCGGCAGTCGATGAGTACAACCGCCTCGAGGCGGCAGCCGCGGCGCTGCAGGGTGTCGGCGGCTCGTCTGCGACTTCGACTGCAACTGCGACTGCAACGACGCGACGCCGTGGGCCCGGACGCCCGCGCGGCTCGGTTAATCGCAAAGCGGCAGCCGCGACGCCGGCAGCACCGAAAGCTGCTCGCAAAAAAGCTGGACGCCCGGCGGGACGCCGCGCGGGACGGCGCAAAGGCAGCGGCACGCGCGCCGCGGAGGCGCTGTCGTTCGTGCAGGGTCAGCCGGGCATCACGATCCCGGAGCTCGCCGCGAAGATGGGCATCAAGCAGAACTACCTGTACCGCGTCCTCCCCGGGCTCGAGCAGGAAAACAAGGTTCAGAAGCAGGGTCGCGGCTGGCACCCCAAAGGCTAAGTTCGCCTTCAGGGTAGTTCGACGTCCTTCTTTACATAACGACCCTGTAGACGACGGGTCGCGTTGTGAGAGCAGCGAGGACGAGCGAATCTAAATAGGAATATGAGAAAGGGCGTGGCTTGCGGGCCGCGCCCTTCTTCTATTCAGATGTCCGTCGTCTGATTCTGATTGCCGGGTCTGGTCGGTGGCCGCAGCGCGCGGACAAGCAGGAACACGAGCGCCAGAAGCAGCGCGGGCGCGAGCGTGAGGCTCGGGATCACATCGCCATGGCCGATCCCGGAGGCGCCGATCGCGACGAGCATCGTGGCGGCCAGCAGCACGGAGACAGGCACAACGAAGCGGCGTGCGATCAGCAACACGCCACCGGCTGTCTCGAGCACGCCTGCGAGCAGCTCGAGCGCGGACGGCCACGGCAGGCCGAACTCTTGGAAAGCGTGCAGCTCCCAGTGGTGGAAAGCGAACTTGACGAGGCCGGCGGGGATGAATACGACGCCGGTGAGGATCGCGACGCGCGTGGCCGCCGGGTCGCGGCGCACGCGCGTGTCAGACCGCGAGAGAACTAGATCAGGCCCTGCTCTTTGACTGTGTCGCGCTCGTCGGTGAGCTCGGCGACGGTCGCGTCGATCTTCGAGCGTGAGAACTCGTCGAGCTCGATGCCTTGAACGATCGAGTACTCGCCGCTCGAGCAGGTGCACGGGAAGCCGCTGATCAGGCCCTCGGGCACGCCGTATGAGCCGTCGGAGGCGATCCCCATCGAGACCCATTCATCGCCGGTTCCGGTTACCCAGTCGTGCACGTGATCGACTGCGGCGCTCGCGGCCGACGCGGCGCTCGAGGAGCCGCGCGCCTCGATGATCGCGGCGCCGCGTTTGCCGACGTTCGGCAGGAACTCGTTTTCGATCCAGGCCTGGTCGTCGACGACACCGGCGGCGAGCTCGCCGCGGACCTTCGCGTGGAACAGGTCGGGGTACATCGTCGGCGAGTGGTTGCCCCAGACGCCCATCTGCGTGATGTCGGTGACGGGACACTCGACCTTGCTCGCGAGCTGTGCGATCGCGCGGTTGTGGTCGAGGCGCAGCATCGCGGTGAAGCGGTCGTCGGGGATGTCGGGCGCGTTGTTCATCGCGATCAGGCAGTTCGTGTTGGCCGGGTTGCCGACGACGAGGATTTTCACGTCGTCTGCGGCCTTGTCGTTGAGCGCCTTGCCCTGAACGGTGAAGATCTTGCCGTTCTCGGACAGCAGCTCGGCGCGCTCCATGCCTTTCGTGCGCGGGCGCGAGCCGACGAGCAGCGCGATGTTGACGCCGTCGAAGGCGTCGTTGGGATCGTCGTGCAGGTCGAGATTGGCGAGCAGTGGGAAAGCGCAGTCGGTGATCTCCATCGCGACGCCCTCGAGCGCGCCCATCGCCGGCGGAATCTCGAGCAGTCGCAGGTCGACGGGCTGGTCGGGGCCGAGCAGCTGCCCGCTGGCGATGCGGAAGAGAAGGCTGTAGCCGATCTGACCGGCTGCGCCGGTGACGGTCACACGTACGGGGTTGCTCACGAAATCATCTCCTGGGTGCGGTACTTGGGGTTACGGATTTTTTATCGATTGATCGCGTGCGTCGTGCGATCGCGCGGCGTCGTCGGAAAAGGCCACGGCTCAGCGGCTCATGCCATCGCCGTTTTGAGGTTCTCGTCGATCGAGGCGAGGAACTCCTCGGTGCTCTGCCAAGGCTGATCTGCGCCGACGAGCAGCGCGAGGTCCTTCGTCATCTTGCCGCTTTCGACTGTCTCGATGCAGACGCGCTCGAGCGTCTGCGCGAACTCGCTGACCTCGGGCGTCTCGTCCATCCGCCCGCGCGCGTCGAGCCCACGCGTCCACGCGAAGATCGAGGCGATCGGGTTCGTCGAGGTCGGCTTGCCCTGCTGGTGCTGGCGGTAGTGGCGCGTGACGGTGCCGTGCGCGGCCTCGGCCTCGACGGTCTTGCCGTCGGCTGTCATCAGCACGCTCGTCATCAAGCCGAGCGAGCCGAAGCCCTGCGCGACGGTGTCCGATTGCACGTCGCCGTCGTAGTTCTTACAGGCCCACACGTAGCCGCCTTCCCACTTCAGCGCGGCCGCGACCATGTCGTCGATCAAGCGGTGTTCGTAGATGATCCCGGCGGCCTCGAAGTCGGCCTTGAACTCGGACTCGTAGATCTCCTCGAAAAGGTCTTTGAAGCGCCCGTCATAGCGTTTGAGGATCGTGTTCTTCGTCGACAGGTAGACGGGGTAGCCGCGGTCGAGCCCGTAGCGCATCGAGGCGCGCGCGAAGTCGCGGATCGAGTCGTCGAGGTTGTACATCGCGAGCGCGATGCCGCCGCCGGGGAAGTCGTAGACGTCGAGCTCGATCGGCTCGCTGCCGTCCTTCGGCGTGAACGTGAGCGTCAGCGAGCCCTCGCCGGGAACGACCATGTCGGTTGCGCGGTACTGGTCACCGAAGGCGTGGCGGCCGATCACGATCGGCTTCGTCCAGCCGGGCACGAGCCGCGGCACGTTCTTGATCACGATCGGCTCGCGGAAGATGACGCCGCCGAGGATGTTGCGGATCGTGCCGTTCGGCGAGCGGTACATCTCCTTCAGCCCGAACTCCTCGATGCGCGCCTCGTCGGGGGTGATCGTCGCGCACTTGACGCCGACGCCGTACTGCTTGATCGCTTCGGCGGCTTCGACGGTGATCTTGTCCCGGCTCGCGTCGCGGCTCTCGATGCCGAGGTCGTAGTACTTCAGCTCGACGTCGAGGTAAGGGACGATCAGCTGCTCCTTGATGAACGACCAGATGATTCGCGTCATCTCGTCGCCGTCGAGGTCGACGACGGGGTTCTTCACCTTGATCTTGGCCATGTCTCGAGTCCTTGCGCGGTCGCGGGCGGGGCCGCCGATGCTATCGAGCACGTGATCGATCGCTCGCACGGCGCGCGAGCGCTTACAATCGGTCCATGGCAACCGTCTCGCAGAGTGCGGCGCCGTGGAGAACTCACACGGTCTTCAACCAGCCGCCGCCGCTCGAAGGCGTCGACGTGTTCGCGAGCAACACGGCGCTCGTCGAGGCGACGCAGCGCGAGGGCGCCGGCTGGGTGCTCGAGCGCGCGTCCGAGCTCGGCCGGCTGATCGGCGGCGAGCCGCAGCAACAGTGGGGCCGTGAGGCGAACGAGAACAAGCCGGTCCTGCGCACGCACGACCGCTTCGGCAACCGGATCGACGAGGTCGAGTTCCACCCGGCGTGGCACAAGCTGATGACGCTCGGCGTCGAGCACGAGCTGCACTCGCTGCCGTGGACGAGCGAGGAGCCGTTCGCCCACACGGCGCGCGCGGCGCTGTACATGACGGCGATGCAGGCGGAGGCCGGCTTCTGCTGCCCGATCACGATGACGTTCGCGGCGATCCCGGCGCTGCGCGCGCAGCCGGAGCTCGCGGCCGAGTGGGAGCCGCTGCTGACGGCGACGAGCTACGACCCGCGGCTGATCGAGGCGCGCGAGAAGGGCAGCGCAATCGCGGGCATGGCGATGACCGAGAAGCAGGGCGGCTCGGACGTGCGCGCGAACACGACCGTCGCGCGTGCGTTGAACGGCGGCGGCGCAGGCGCAGAGTACGAGTTGCACGGGCACAAGTGGTTCTGCTCGGCGCCGATGTCAGACGTCTTCCTCGTGCTCGCGCAGACTGACGAGGGCGTCTCGTGCTTCCTCCTGCCGCGGATCCTGCCCGACGGCGGCCGTAACGAATTTCACATCCAGCGACTGAAGGACAAGCTCGGCAACCACTCGAACGCGTCGAGTGAGATTGAGCTGCACGGCGCGTGGGCGCGGATGCTCGGCGAGCCGGGACGCGGCGTGCCGACGATCATCGAGATGGTCGGGCACACGCGCCTTGACTGCGTGATCGGCGCGGCCGCGGGGATGCGCAGCGGCGTCGCGAGCGCGACGCACCACGCGGCCTATCGCGAAGCGTTCGGCAAGCGGCTGATCGACCAGCCGCTGATGCGCAACGTGCTCGCGGACCTGTGCGTCGAGTCGGAGGCGACGACGGCGCTCGCGATGCGCCTCGCTCGCGCCTACGACGAGGCGCACGCGGACGCGGAGGAAGGCGAGAACGACACCGACGCGCAGCTGTTCAAGCGCCTCGCGACGGCCGTCGGCAAGTACTGGACGTGCAAGCGCGCGCCGAACCACGCGTTCGAGTCGCTCGAGTGCTTCGGCGGCAACGGCTATGTCGAGGAGTCGGGGATGCCGCGGCTCTACCGCGAGGCGCCGCTCGCGTCGATCTGGGAGGGCTCGGGCAACGTGATGAGCCTCGACGTGCTGCGCGCGCTGACGCGCGCTCCGCGCGCGCTGGAGGTCTTCCTCGAGGAGGTGCGCGAGGCGCAGGGCGCCGACGCGCGCCTCGACGAGCGGATCGGCGAGCTCGAAGGCCAGTTCGCGGACCCGCAGACGCTCGAGACGCGCGCGCGGCGCGTCGTCGAATCGATGGCGCTGTGCCTGCAGGGCTCGCTGCTCGTGCGCCACGCGCCGGCGGCCGTCGCCGACGCGTTCTGCGCGTCGCGGCTCGGCGGCGAAGGCGGCCTCGAGTACGGCACGCTGCCGGCCGGCAGCGACTTCGAGGCGATCATCGCGCGCAGCCTGCCCGACGTCGACCGCTGAGCCGGGCGCGAGCCCGGCGCGCGCGTCCGGGCAGGGGCGCCCGGGCCACGCGGCCGAGCAGCGGGCGCAGAGACGCCGCCACGGCTCGCGAACTAGCCGCCGGCGAGCGCGGCGCGCTCGAGCGCGAGCCAGGCGGGCTTCTTCGTGCCGTCGTGCTTCTGCAGGCCGTAGCCGCCTTCCGTCCCGGAGTCGCGGTAGCCGTAGATCGTGATCGCCTTGACGAAGCCGCTCGAGCGCGCCCAGGCGACGATCCGCGCGACGTTGATCGCCTGTTCGGCTTCGCTGTACTTCAGCGAGTCGCCGGTCGGGCCCTTCGTCGGGAAGCCGACCTCGGTGATCGCGATCGGCTTGTGCGTTTTGGCGTAGGCGGCCTGGACGTTCGCGCGATCGCCGAGCGAGGCGCTCGCGCGGTCGCCGACGCCGCCGTAGGGGTGCTCGGTGATCATGTCGGCGTCGGCGAGCGCGGTCGCGTTCTGCGACCACGCTTCGCCCCAGGCGTTCGAGGAGTCGTGGCCGCCGTCGTAGGAGGCGAGGATCAGCGGCCGCGCGGCGCCGAAGTTCGCGACGAGCGCATCGTGCACGGCGACGATCAGGTTCGCGTAGGCCGTGCGGTTGGCCTGCGATTCTGCTTCGCCGCCCCAGAACCACTGACCGCCGGGCTCGTTGAGCACCTCGACGGCCCACACCTGCGGGTTGGCCCTGACGAAGGCGACGACGCGTTCGACGTAGGCGTGCGCGTCGAGCCCGGAGACGCCGGAGTGGTCGTACGGCCCGGCCTCGTCGGCGATCACCTTCAGCCCGGCGTTCGTCCACGCGGAGATGTCCGACGGCGTGTCGAGCCGTACGTATTCGACGGCCGTCCTGACGTCGAACGGTTCGCACGCGCCCCAGTAACCGGCGTTGATCCCGACGGCGAGCGCGCCGGGCTTCGTCGCGGCGGCGCGGCGCGCCTTCGCGCGGGCGCTCGTCTCGGCGCTCGACACGGCACGGCGCGCGGCGTGCTTGAGCACGGCGATCACGCGGAAGGTGGCGGGCCCGCGCGGCAGCGAGGTGAGCGTGTCCGAGCGCGCCGAGCTCGGCAGCGGGCGGTAGCGCGTCCAGCGGCCGTTTCGCAATTTCTGTTCGACGACGAACTTGCGCACGCCGGCGCTCGTCGCGAGCTGCCAGCTCAGCGTCACTTCACCGGTCGCGACGGTCGTCGTCAGCCGCGTCAGCTCGACGCGCTCGCAGGAGCCGCTGTCGTCGCGCGCCGAGGACGCGCGCGTCGGCGCAGCGCTGCCGCAGGCGACGAGCGCGACCGAGAGTCCGATCAGGGGAACGAGACGGCGCATCAGCAGCCGCAGCTTGGCGAGCGGGACGGTCGGCACGGCATCGAAGTCAAGCGCAATGGGGCGCGCGCGGCGCCTGTCAAGCGACGGAGACGCGCCCGCGGCGGCCTACCATTGCTTGTGATGAAGCCGCATACGAACTTCCAGCTGGCCCGCATCTTCGGCATCCGCGTGGGTGTCGGCTTCAGCTGGTTCGTCGTGCTGTTCATCTTCATCATCTTCATCACGCCGATCTTCCACGACCAGCTCGGCGGCTCGCGCACGACTGCGTATCTCGTCGCGGTCGCATCGGTGCTCTCGTTCTTCGCCTCGCTCGTCCTGCACGAGCTCGGGCACGCGCTCGTCGCGCGGCGCAGCGGCCTGCAGGTGGCGGGCATCGACCTGTGGGCGCTCGGCGGCATGACGCGCACGGAGGAGGCGAAGGACCCGGGCACGGAGTTCCGCGTGGCCGCGGCGGGGCCGCTCGTGACGTTGCTCGTGATCGTCGCGTGCATCGTCGCCGGGCGCGTGCTGACCGACAGCAAGACGTTCTTCGAACTCGCGGTCGCCGAAGAAGGGACGCGCGCGACGCCGGTGCTCGTCTGGCTGAGCTGGCTCGCGACGATCAACGTGCTCGTGCTCGTGTTCAACCTCGTCCCGGCGTTCCCGCTCGACGGCGGGCGGATCGCGCATGCGGCGATCTGGTGGCGCACGGGCGACCGCAACCGCGCGACGCACGCGACGGGACGCGCGGGACAGGGCTTTGCGCTGCTGCTCGGAGCGGCGGGGCTGTGGTGGCTGGCGACGGGCTCGGGCTCGGCGGGCCTCGCGTGCATCCTGCTCGCGTACTTCCTCTACCAGGCGGCCGGCGCGGCGGTCGTGCAGGGCCTGCTCGCGCGGCGGATCCAGAGCATCACGGTCGCCGACATCATGGACCGCCAGCCCGTCACGATCCCGGCGAGCGCGACGCTGCTCGACGCGCACGAGGACTTCTTCCTGCGCTACCGCTGGCCGTGGTTCGCGGTCGTCGACCCGGCGCATCACTTCCTCGGCGTCGTCGCGGCGGCGCGAGTCGACGCGGAGATCTCGGCCGGGCGCCCGGCGCTGCCGGTCGTCGACGTGCTCGAGGAGGACATGCACGTGCGGATCGACGAGGCCGAACCGCTCGAATCGCTGCTCGGCTCGGAGGGCCTCGGACGTCTCGGGGCGATGGTCGCGGTCGATCGCGACGGGGTGCTGCAGGGCGTCGTGACGCTGGCCGAGGTCCGCAAAGCGCTGAGAGTGGCGACCTGAGCGTGACTCGGTGCAAGCGCCCGCGCGTTATAGAGTCCTGCCCGCAGCACCCCCACTTCCCCACTTAGTCGACCTCAGAGAGCCATGCCAGCACACGACGTATTGATCATCGGCGCCGGTCTCGCGGGCCAGCGCGCAGCGCTAGCCGCGGCGCAGGACGGCGCGAGCGTGGCGATCATGAGCAAGGTCCACCCGGTGCGCTCGCACTCGGTCGCGGCTGCCGGCGGGATCAACGCGGCGATCTCGGTCGACGACGACTGGCACTCGCACGCATACGACACGGTCAAGGGCTCGGACTTCCTCGGCGACCAGGACGCGATCGAAATCATGTGCTCGGAGGCGCCGGGCGAGGTCATGCACCTCGAGCACATGGGCGTCACGTTCCACCGCAACGAGAAGGGCGAGATGGACCTGCGCGCATTCGGCGGCGCTTCGATGAAGCGCACGGCCTACGTCGCGGACATCACCGGTCAAGCGCTGCTGCACGTGCTCTACGAGCAGCTGATGAAGCACCACGAGACGGTCGATCGCTACGAGGAGTGGTTCACGACGTCGCTCCTGCGCGACGAGCAGGGCAACTGCTGCGGCGTGATCGCGCGCGACGTGCGCTCGGGGCGGATGGAGGCGTTCACGGCGAAGAACGTGATCCTCGCGTGCGGCGGCGCGGGACAGGTCTACAAGCCGACGACGAACGGGCTGATCGTCACGGGCGACGGGATCGCGATGGCCTATCGCGCGGGCGCGCCGCTGATGGACATGGAGATGGTCCAGTACCACCCGACGTGCCTCGTCGAGACGGGCATCCTGATCACGGAGGGCGCGCGCGGCGAGGGCGCGCACCTGCTCAACTCCGAGGGCGAGCGCTTCATGGAGAAGACGGCGCCGAACAAGATGGAGCTCGCCTCGCGCGACGTCGTCTCGCGCGCGGAGCAGATCGAGATCAACGAGGGCCGCGGCGTCGGCCCGGGCGGGCGCGGGATCTACCTCGACGTAACGGTCGTGCCGCGCAAGCGCACGCTCGAGGCGCTGCGCGAGATCGTCAACCTCGGCAAGGACTTCGCGGGGGTCGACATCACGCGCGAGCCGATCACGATCCGCCCTGGTCAGCACTACATCATGGGCGGCGTGAAGACGGACATCGACGGGCAGACGCCGATCGAGGGGCTCTACGCTGCCGGCGAGGTCGCGTGCGTGTCGGTCCACGGCGGCAACCGCCTCGGCGCGAACTCGCTGCTCGACACGCTGATCTTCGGCCGGCGCTCGGGCGAGCACGCGGCGGCACGCGCGGCGGCGATGGCGATGCCGGAGATCGACACGCACGCGCAGCTGCGCCGCGACCAGGAGGCGATCGACGCGATCATCGCGCGCCCGCGCGACGGGCGGCGCGTCTCGGAGATCAAGGACGAGCTCGGCGAGCTGATGAACAAGTACGCGGCTGTGTTCCGCGACGAGCAGGGCCTGCAGACGGCGCGCGAGACGCTCGCGCGGCTGAAGGAGGAGGCCGGCAAGGCGTGGATCGACGACCGCGGTACGGTCTTCAACCAGGACGTGCTCGGCGCGATCGAGCTCGGCTACATGATCGACTGCGCCGAGACGACTGTCGTCGGCGCGATCGAGCGCAAGGAGTCGCGTGGCGCGCAGTTCCGCACGGACTACCCAGACCGCAACGACGAGGAGTGGCTGAAGCACATCGACATCACGCTCGAGGACGAGCAGCCGAAGGTCAGCTACTCGCCGGTGACGATCACGCAGTGGCAGCCCGAGGAGAGGAAGTACTGATGGCCGAGACGCACAAGCCGCCGGAGCAGTTCAAGTTGCGCATGCGCCGCTACGACCCGGAGTCGGGCGAGGCGCCGTACTGGGACGAGCACACGATCGAGCTCGAGCCGCACCGCTCGGTGCTCGAGGGCATCCTGCAGGCGAAAGACCGCTTCGACGGGTCGATCGGGATCCGCTGCTCCTGCCGCCAGGCGATCTGCGGCTCGTGCGGGATCCGCGTCAACGGCGAACCGGCGCTGGCCTGCCACACGCACCTCGACGCGGCGCTCGAGGGCGCGAAGGACGGCGTGATCGAGATCGAGCCGATGGGCAACATGCCGGTGCTGAAGGATCTGATCGTCGACATGGACGCGGTCCACTGGAAGAAGGTCCAGCGCGTCACGCCGTGGCTGATCCCGAAGCAGCCGGTGCCCGAGCGCGAGTACATCGTGCCGCACGAGAACATGGTCGACGTGACGCAGTCGATGGCCTGCATCCAGTGCGGCGCGTGCGTCTCGGATTGCTTGGCGATGGAGGTCGACCCGGGCTTCATCGGTCCGGCTGCGCTCGCGAAGGCGTACCGCTTCGTCGGCGACCCGCGCGACGACCAGCAGTTCGAGCGGCTCAACGACCTCGCGCAGGACCCGCAGGGGATCTTCGACTGCACGCACTGCTTCAAGTGCGTCGAGGCGTGCCCGAAGGGCGTCAACCCGATGGGCCAGATCATGCGCCTGCGGCGGATCGCGACGAACGACCAGCACATCGTCGACCAGAACAACGGCGAGCGCCACGAGGCGGCGTTCACGACGCTGATCAAGGACAACGGCCTGCTGTGGGAGGCCGAGCTGCTGCCGCGCTCCTACGGGGGCAACTCGTGGTTCGGCAAATTCGCGCCGCCAGCGGGCAAGGAGCTGCTGAGCTCGCTGCCGTCGATCATCAAGGCGCTCGTGCGCGGCAAGGTGACGCCGATGGGCGCGCTGAAACCACACAAGATCGCGAAGGACGACCTGAAGGCCGTGCAGGCGATCTACGACAAGGTCGAGGGTCGCGAGAAGCGCTACGAGCTGAACCTGTACATCACGGGCGAGGACGAAGAGACGGTCGACGCCGGCGCGCCCGGCGATCCGGTCGCGGTCGGCCTGACGAACGAGCCGGGCGGCAAAGAGCCGTCACCGGGACAGGGCGCAGAGGCGACGGACACGCCGACTGAGATGCGCGAGCCGAAGGAGGGATGAGCCGATGAAGGTTGCCTACTGGCCGGGCTGCGTCAGCCGCGGCTTCACACCGGAGCTGCACGGCTCGATGGCGCAGGTCGCGCCGCTGCTCGACATCGAGCTCGTCGAACTCGACCGCGCGTGCTGCACGGGCGCCGGCGTGATCGCGGAGCACAACCAGGAGCTCGCGGACACGCTCAACGCGCGCACGTTCGCGCTTGCGCAGCAGGTGCAGGGCGCGGAGCTGATGATGAACATCTGCTCGACGTGCCAGGGCGCGCAGGGCGAGTGCCAGGAGCGCCTCGATGCGAACGCGGAGTACCGCGGGCAGATCAACGAGACGCTCGCCGGCGAGGGCCTCTCCTACGAGAAGGGCCTGACGAACAAGAACTTCCTCTGGCTGCTCGTCGAGGAGATCGGTCTCGACGCGCTGCAGGCGAAAGTCAGGCGCCCGCTCTCGAACCTCAAGGTCGGCCCGTTCTACGGCTGCTACATCGTCCGCCCGCGCGACCGCCTCGGGATCGACTCGGAGCACCCGCGCGACCAGTACCTGCACCAGGTGATCGAGGCGCTCGGCGGCACGGTGATCGACTACGCCGGAATGCGCAAGTGCTGCGGCTTCCCGATCATCACGATGAACAAGGAGGCTTCGCTGAAGCAGGCCGGCCGCCATCTCGGCGACGCGGCCGACGCGGAGGCGGACTGCCTCGTCACGCCGTGCCCGCTGTGCCACCTGAACCTCGACCTGCAGCAGCCGCTCGCCGAGAAAGTCGTCGGCCGCGAGCTCGACATGCCGGTCCTGCACCTCCCCCAGCTCGTCGGCCTCGCGCTCGGCCTCGAGCCGAAGGAGCTCGGGATGAACCGCCACGTCGTGCGCCCGACCTCGGTGATCGACTGGTCGACGTCGGTCGTCGGCGCGACGGCCGCGGCAAGCGGCTGGTAGCGCCGGCCGGCTGCGCGGCGGTGCGCCGGCTCGCGGGCGAAGCGCGCGGCGTGAGCGCGTAGGCTGCGCCGGTGCGGATTCTCACCGTAGTCGGCAACCGCCCGCAGTTCATCAAGGCCGCGGCCGTCTCGGGGCCGTTGCGCGCGCAGCACGAGGAGATCCTCGTGCACACGGGGCAGCACTACGACGACTCGCTCTCGCGCGTGTTCTTCAGCGAGCTCGGGCTCGCGCGCCCGGAGCGCGAGCTCGGCATCGGCGGCGGCAGCAACACGGCGCAGACGGCGCGCATGCTCGCGGCGCTCGAGCCGCTGATCGAGGAGCTTCGGCCGGACGCGGCGCTCGTCTACGGCGATACGAACTCGACGCTCGCGGGGGCCCTGGCGGCGGCGCAGCTCGGCGTGCCAGTCGTGCACGTCGAGGCTGGCATGCGCTCGTTCGACCGCGCGATGCCGGAGGAGCGCAACCGCGTGCTCAGCGATCACCTCGCGGAGCTGTTGCTGTGCTCGTCTGAGACGGCGGCTGAGAACCTGCGCGCGGAGTCGGTCGCGGGCCGCGTCGAGGTCGTCGGCGACGTGATGGTCGACGTCGCGATGCGTCGCCAGCCGACGGCGCGCGCGGACACGCAGACGCTCAGCGAGCACGGCGTGATGGCGGGCGGCTACGTGCTGCTGACGGCGCACCGCGCGGGCAACGTCGACGATCCGGAGTGCCTGCGCGCGCTCGTGGCGCTGATCGAGGCGCTGCCGCTGCCGGTCGTCTTTCCGCTGCACCCGCGCACGGCGGCGCGCCTGCAGGCGGCCGGGCTGAGCGAGACGCTCGCGCGGCTCGAGAACGTGCACGTGTGCGAGCCGCTCGGCTATATCGAGTTCAGCGCGCTGCTGTGCCAGGCGCGCGCGGTGCTGACGGACTCGGGCGGCGTCCAGAAGGAGGCGTACCTTGCCGGGGTGCCCTGCATCACGCTGCGCGCGAACACGGAGTGGGTCGAGACGGTCGCGAGCGGCTGGAACACGCTCGTCGACCTGGACGCGGACGCGGCGCTCGCGGCGCTCGACGCGGCGGCGCCGCGACAGCGGCCGGAGCTCTACGGCGACGGCCACGCGGCAGAGCGCTGCGTGCAGGCGATCGGCGCGCTGTGAGCGGCGAGCGGCCGGTGCGCGTCGGCGTCGTCGGACTCGGCTACTGGGGTCCGAACTTGGCGCGCAACCTCGACTCGATCGCCGGCTGCGAGCTCGCGTGGCTGTGCGATGCGGACGAGCAGAAGCGCGAGCGCTTGGCGCGCTCGTTCCCGCGCGCGCAGCGCACGGGCGAGCTCGAGGACCTGCTCGCCGACGAGACGCTCGACGCGGTCGTGCTGGCGACGCCGGTGCCGACGCACGCGCAGCTCGCGATCGCCGTGGCGCAGGCGGCCAAGCACTGCTTCGTCGAGAAGCCGCTTGCGACGAACGCGGCCGATGCCGAAGCAGCCGTGGCCGCGGCCGAGCAGGCGGGCACGCTCTTGATGGTCGGGCACCTGCTCGAGTACCACCCGGCCGTCGGGCGGCTGAAGCAGCTGATCGAGGAGGACGAGCTCGGGCCGCTGTACTACCTCTACGGCAACCGGCTGAACCTCGGCCAGCTGCGAGCGGACGAGAACGCGCTGTGGAGCCTCGGCGCGCACGATGTCTCGGTCGCGCTGCACCTGATCGAGGAAGAGCCGGTCGAGTGCATCGCGCACGGCGCGTCCTACGTGCGCGAGGGCGTCGAGGACGTCGTCTTCTGCTACCTGCGCTTCCCCTCGGGCGTCGTCGCGCACCTCCACCTCTCGTGGCTGGATCCGCACAAGGAGCGGCGCCTGACAGTCGTCGGCGCGAAGCGGATGGCGACGTTCGACGACATGCTCGTCGACGGCAAGCTCGCGGTCTACGACAAGGGCTTCGACGAGGACACGCACTCGTGGGGCGAGTACATCACGCGTTCAGGCGATGTCTTCTCGCCGCAGATCCCGAACTCGGAGCCGCTGCGCCTGGAGTGCGAGCACTTCGTCGAGTGCGTCAGTAGCGGCGCGGCGCCGCGCTCGGATGGGCACAGCGGGCTGCGCGTCGTGCGCGTGCTCGAGCGCTTGCAGCAGTCGCTCGACGCCGGCTGAGCGGACGCGGCGCGCCGGCCGCTAGACGAGGCTCGTGCGGCGGCGGGTGCGGCGGCGATCGAGTTCGACCGTGTCGAGCCCTTCGAGGTGCTGTTCGCGCCAGAGGCGGCGGCGGTCGGCGTCGGGCTGCGTGCGGCGGTCGAGCCGCAGCACGGGTCCGATGTGCTCACCGATGCCGCGCAGGATGTAAGCGTCGCGCGAGTAGTCGTACTCGAAGGCGGGCGCTAGCAACGTCAACCAATGCTGGGCCACGTAGCGACGTGGTCGTCTTACCGTGCGCAAATTCTCGTCATCCTTGACTCGTGTAACCACGAGGAGTCTTGCACATCTACGACGAATTTGCGCAATTAGCGCGTACTTTTGGCACTTCGGCGACGAGTTGCGGAGGTTTCGCTACAGCGCTTGGCGCGCGGAGAACGGCTGTTCCTCGTCGACCGTCCCGGGGCCGGAGAGCTCGAAGGCGCTGTGCAGCAGTTGCACCGCCTGCGGCACGCGGTCGCGATCGATCACGCACGAGATCTTGATCGGCGAGGTCGCGATCAGCTCGATGTTGACGCCCTCGCGCGCGAGCACGTCGAATACCTTCGCGGCGACACCCGGGTGCGAGCGCATCCCGGCGCCGACGATCGAGACCTTGCCCATCTGCTCGTGCGCGGTCAGCTCGGCGAACGACTTGCCCGTCAGCGGCTCGAGCGCGCCGCGCGCGGCGCGCATGTCCTCGCGCGGCACCGTGAAGGAGATCTCCGCACGGCCGTCGGCCGAGGACGGTTCGCTCTGCACGATCATGTCGACGTTGATGTTGACGTCGGCGAGCGCCGTGAAGATCCGCGCGGCGGCCCCGGGCTCGTCGGGGACGCCGCTCAGCGTCACCCGTGCCTCGGATGTCGAATGCGTGACGGCTGTGATCAGCGGCTGCTCCATCGTTTCTCCCTCTGCGACGACAACGGTACCGGGCGCGTCTTCGAATGACGAGCGGCAGTGGATCCGCACGCCGTGGTTGCGCGCGTACTCGACCGAGCGCAGCTGCAGCACGCCCGCGCCGGAGGCGGCCATCTTGAGCATCTCCTCGAAGGAGACAGTCGCGAGCTTGCGCGCGTCGGGCACGAGCCGCGGGTCGGCCGTGTAGACGCCGGAGACGTCGGTGTAGATCTCACAGACCTCGGCGCCGAGTGCGGCGGCGACGGCGACGGCGGTCGTGTCCGAGCCGCCGCGTCCGAGCGTCGTGACGTTGCGCGCCGTGCCGGAGACGCCCTGAAAGCCGGCGACGAGCACGACGTTGTCTTCGGCGAGCGCGGCCTTGATCCGATCGGCTCGTACGTCGATGATGCGTGCCTTCGTGTGCGACTCGTCGGTCACGATCCCGGCCTGTGAGCCGGTCAGCGAGATCGCGCGGTGGCCGAGGTCGTTGATCGCCATCGCGCACAGCGCGCAGGAGATCCGCTCGCCGGTCGAGAGCAGCATGTCCATCTCGCGCGGGTCGGGGACCTCTGAGACCTCCTCGGCCATCGCGATCAGCTCGTCGGTCGTCTTGCCGCGCGCGGAGAGCACCGCGACGACGCGGTGGCCGAGCTCGCGCTTCTCAACGATCCGCCGCGCGGCGCGCTTGATCCGCTCGGCGTCGGCGACGGAGGTGCCGCCGAACTTCATCACGATCGTGCTCGACATCCTCCGCAGGATATTGCGCGCGACGCGGCGCGTGCCCGAAAGCGGGCGTTTGCGGCGTCTGGATCGCGGCGGCTGTCTCCGACTGCGCCGGGCGCCGGCCTAGTAGTAATCCTGCACGGTCATCGCCCAGCGCGCGGAGTCTTTGCCGCCGCTGACGTTGACGCGATACAGGCCGGGACCGCTGTCGAACACGTGCGCGTGCGAGCTGCCGCTGCTCAGGTCGAAGCCGTCGAAGCTCTGCCCGCTCTTCAGGTTGCTCGCGGCTGCGCTCGGGCCGAAGCAGACGAGCAGCAGCAGGCACGAGCCTTCGTAGGACATCGAGTACGTGACGCGCCACTGCGAGCCCTCGATCCGAAACGGCACGGAGTGGCCGTCGTCGACTCCGGAGAACGTCGTCAGCGTCCGCCACTGCGGCGTCTCGGCGACGCTCAGCGCGACAGTCGAGCCATGCGGCGCTTGCGTCCCGGAGCGCGGCGACTGGCGCGTGACGACGCCGGGCTTCGAGCCTGGAGCGGCGACGCTCGTCGTGCTCGAGCGCAGGCCGGCCTTCGCGAGCGCACCGGCGGCCGCGGGTGCGGTCTGCCCGACGACGACGGGGACCTCCACCGGCGGTGGCCCGGCGCTGAGCGTCACGCGCACGGTCGAGCCCCGATCGACATGTGCTCCGGCTGCGGGCGCCTGCGCGATCGCGATCCCTGCGGCGACTTCGGAGTGGCGACTGATGAAGGTCACGCGCACGTGCAGTCGCTTCGCGCGCGCCTGCACACCGGCGCGCGGCAGCCCGCGCAGGTGCGGCACGGTCGTGCGCGCCGGCGCGAAGACGTCGAGCACGAGCAGCAGCACGAGGCCGACGAGCAGGACGAGCGCGAACAGCAGCGCGACGACGCCGCGGCGGCGCACGGCGCGGTTGCGCGGCGCATCGGGCGGCAGCGCGGGCACGGTCGGGGAAGAGCCGGGCGGTGCAGGTGGATCCTCGCCCCCGCCCCGCGCACCGGCGCGCGGCGCCTTCGGCGCCGGGCGCGCCTGCGAGGAGATCAGCGCGCGCGTCGGCGGCGGCTCGCCTGCGAGCACCTTCGTCGAGTGCTCGCCCGGCTCGCCGTCATTCGCCTTGGCCGTCGTCCTGTCCGCGTTCGCCTCCCGCGCCTCGGTTGCGCTCGCCGCCTCGGTGGACTCCCGTGCGTCCCCGGCGCGCGCCTCGATCGCGCGCAGCGCCGCGGCCATCTCGGCGCCGTCGCGGTAGCGCTCGCCGGGCTCCTTGCGCAGCGCGCGTTCGACGAGCTCGCGCACGGCCGGTTGGATGCGTGCGGACAGCGGCGGCGGCTGCTCCTGCACGTGGCGCAGGCCGAGCTCGACGGCCGAGCCGTCGAGGAACGGAGGCGTCCCGGCGAGCATCTCGTACAGCACGACGCCGGCGCTGTAGACGTCGGTCGCCGCATCCGTGCTGCGCCCGCGCGCCTGCTCGGGTGACATGTAGCGAGGCGTCCCGGCGACGGTCGCGGAGAGCGCCTGCGAGGTGCCGCCGGCGAGCCGCGCGACGCCGAAGTCGCCGACCTTGACGCTGCGGTCCTCGCCGAGCAGCACGTTCGCCGGCTTGACGTCGCAGTGGACTACCCCGCGCGAGTGCGCGCTCGCGAGCGCACGACAGAGCCGCTCGGCGATCGAAAGCGCTTCCGTCGGTGACATCGGCCCGCGCGCAAGGCGCTCGGCGAGGCTCTCGCCGGCGACGAGCTCGGCGACGTAGTACGGCCCTTGCTCGGCATGGCCGATGTCGAAGATCTGCACGATGCCCGGGTCGCTGACGCGCGCGAGCAGCCGTGCCTCGCGCTCGAAGCGCTCGACCCAGACGCTGTCCTCGGCCCACCACGGCTTGATCACCTTGACGGCGACCTCGCGGTGCAGGCGCCGGTCGAGCCCGCGATAGACGCGCCCGAAGGCGCCTTCGCCGATCAGCTCGTGCAGCTCGTAGCGCCCGTCGAGCGCGCTGCCGACTAGATCAGGGGCGACGGGCATCCGCGCCGGCGTCCGCTCACGCGTCGCGCCGGCCGGCGAAGGCCTTGCCGAGCGTGACCTCGTCGGCGTACTCGAGGTCGGAGCCGACCGGCAGGCCGCTGGCCAAGCGCGTAACGCGAAGGCCCGGCGCGCGGCTGCGCAGCTCCTCGGCGATGTGCAGCGCCGTCGCCTCGCCGGTCGTCGTCGGGTTCGTCGCGAGCACGACCTCGCGCACCTCCGGCGTCGCGCCATTGAGCGGTGCGGCTGTGTCGCCTTCATAAGCGCCTGCGGCGGGACCGGCGATGCGAGACATCAGCTCGGCGATCTTCAGATCCTCCGGGTCGATCCCTTCGATCGGCGAGAGCGCTCCGCCGAGCACGTGGTAGACGCCCTGATACTCGTGCGTGCGCTCCATCGGGATCACGTCGCTCGGCTCCTCGACGACGCAGATCACGGCGTGGTCGCGGCGCGTGTCCTGGCAGATGCGACAGCGCGGTTCGTCGGTCAGGTTGAAGCACACCTCACACAGCCCGATCTTCTCCTTGACGTCGCGAATCGCGTCGGCCAGGCCGAACGCGTCCTCCTCGGAGGCGCGCAGGATGTGGAAGGCGAGACGCTGCGCCGTGCGGTTGCCGATCCCGGGCAGCTTCGAGAGCTCGCTGACGAGCCGCTGGACGGGTGGTGCGTAGGAGGTGCTCACGCGTCGATGATCACAGTCCCGGCATGAGGCCGCCGAGGCTGCCCATGTCGAGGTTGCCCGACGCGCCGCCGAGCTTCTTCGCGGCGAGCTCCTGCGCGGAGCGCAGCGCCTCGTTGACGGCCGCGAGGACCATGTCGGAGAGGATCTCGACGTCCTCCGGATCGACGGCCGCAGGGTCGATCTCGATCGACTTGACCTCGAGGTCGCCGGAGATCTTGACCGTCACCATGCCTCCGCCGGCGGAGGCCTCGACGAGCTCGCTCTTCAACTGCTCCTGGGCGACCTCCATGTCCTGCTGCATCTTCTGGACCTGCTGGAGCATCTGCTGCATGTTCGGCATGCGCGGTTGCTTGGGCATCGTCAGGCGCCTTTCTCTTCGCTGGTCAGAGCCTCGGCTCCGTCTTGTGCTCCTCGCGCGATCGGCGAGTCGCCGTCCCCTCCCGGAGCCCAGTCGCCGGGCAGCTCCTCGGCGTCGAACTCCTCGATGAAGCGCTTCAGCCACTCCTCCTCGCTGAGCTCGCCGTCCTCGAGCTCGAGACCGTCGTGCAGCTCGTAGGAGAGCCGCCAGCGGCGGCCGGTGATGTCGCGCAGCGCGGCCGTGACGGCGGCGCGGTTCTCGGGGTTCTCGGCCTTCTTCTTCAGGAACGGAGCCGTCGCGGAGAAAGCCACGGTGAGGTCCTCGCCGGTCACCTCGACGGGCCGTGCCTCCTCGATGCAGGCGCCGAGCAGCGCGTTGTCGCCACGCACGAGCTCGACGACGGCCGGCCACCACGCAAGCAGCGGCGCGAGTCCCTCGGCGACGCTCGCGGCTGACGCCTGCTGCGGCTGCTCGGGCTCGCTCGGGCCGGCTTCGCGCTCGGCGCGCTCGGGCACGGTCGCGATCGCGGCGACGGAGATCTCGGCGGCGGCCTCGGGCGCGGCGGCCGGCTGTGGCTCGGCGGGTGCGCCAGGCTGCAGGCTCGTGTCGGGTGGGACGACCGCATCGGTGGCGGCTGTCGAGGGCGAGGGCGCCGGCGGCTGTGCAGGCTCTGGCGAGGGCTCGCCGACGGCGGGGTCGGCAGGCGCGGCGGGGCCGCTCGCGGCGCCGGCGGGAACGCCGGCGGCGACCGGGCCGGTGGCCCGCCCGGGTGCGACCTCGCGCTCGGCGGCGACGGCGCTTGCTCCGGCGCCTTCGAGCCGCTCGATCCTGTCGAGCAGCGCGCGCATAGATGCGTCGACCTCGGGCCTGGCGGACTTGACGAGCGCGAGCTCGAGCCTCGTACGGGCATCGGCGCCGGCGCGCACGCCCTCCATCGCGGCGCCGAGCGCCTCGAGCAGGCGCACGATCACGGCGGCGGGCACGCGCTCGGCCTGCGCGAGCAGCGCGGCGTCGGCCTCGGGCGTGAGCGACAGCTCGCCGGGCACCTCGCCGAGCGTCTGCACGACGAGCAGCTCGCGCGCGCGGACCTCGAGGTCGCCGGCGAACGAGCCGGCGTCGCGGCCCTGCTCGGCGCACTCGGCGAGGACGGTCAGCGCGCGCTTGGCATCGCCTTCGGCGACGGCGTCGACGGTCGCTTCGAGCAGCCGCGTGTCGGCGACGCCGAGCACGGCGAGCACGTCCTCGAGCGCGATCTCGGAGCCGCTGTAGGTGACGAGCTGCTCGAGCGTGCCGAGCGCGTCACGGAAGCTGCCGGTAGCGGAGCGGGCGAGCGCCGAGACGGCCTCGGCGGGGATCTCGATCTGCTCGGCCTGCGCGGCGCGGCGCACGACGCTTGCGATCTGCTCGACGGTCGGGCGGTGGAAGTCGAAGCGGTGGCAGCGGTCGACGACGGTCGCGGGGACCTTCTGCGCCTCGGTCGTCGCGAGCACGAAGACGGTGTTCGGCGGCGGCTCCTCGAGCGTCTTCAGAAAAGCGTTCCAGGCAGCGGTCGAGAGCATGTGCGCCTCGTCGAGGATGTAGACCTTGCGCTTGCCGCTGACGGGCGCGTAGGCGACGCTCTCGCGCAGCTCGCGGATGTCGTCGACGGAGTTGTTCGAGGCGGCGTCCATCTCGATCACGTCGAGTGAGTTGGCGCGCGCGATCGACAGGCACGACTCGCATTCGCCGCACGGCTCGACGGTCGGGCCGCGCTCGCAGTTCAGGCACGCTGCGAGGATCTTCGCCATCGAGGTCTTGCCGGTGCCGCGCGAGCCGACGAACAGGTACGCGTGGTGGACCTTGCCGCGCTCGACGGCGTGGCGCAGCGTTCGCACGACCGGCTCCTGTCCGACGACCTCGGCGAACGTGCGTGGCCGGTGCCTGCGATACAGCGAACGCTGCTGCTGTTGTGGCTGCTCCTGTGCGGACACCTCGGCTGAGTCTACCCAGGGCGGAGAGCCCGCCCGAGCGCCCGCGCGAGCGGATAGCGTGCGCGCTCGTGAGCGCCTCGAGCAAGGCTCGTATCGAACGCATCGCAGCCCTGCCGGCGGTCATCGTGGGCGCCGTCCTGCTCCGCGTGATCTGCGGCGTGGGCTTCGCGAACTACGACACGCTGTACGCGCTCACTTGGGGCGGGCAGCTGGCGCGCGGCGAAACGCCGGCGTACGGCACGGCGATCGCGCCGACGCCGCACCCGCTCGTCGAGCTGCTCGGCGTGATCATCTACCCGCTCGGACCGCGCGCGGTCGAGGACGTCGCGGTCTGGATCGGCTTCGTCGCGCTGTCGGGCTGCGCGTGGGTGCTCTACCGCCTGACGAGCCTGTGGTTCGGGCGCGCGGCGGGCCTCGTCGCGGCGCTGATCCTGCTGACGCGCGTGCCGATCCTCTCCTACGGGGTGCGCGCGTACGTCGACGTCCCATACATGTTCCTCGTGCTCTGCGCGGTGCTCGTCGAGGCGCGCCGCCGCGCCGCGGCGACGGCGCCCGCGGGCGCGCCGGTCCTCGCGCTGCTCGCGCTCGCGGGCCTGCTGCGCCCGGAGGCATGGGCGTTTTCCGGACTGTATTGGCTGTATCTGCTCGTCCTGGAGCGGCGCGGTGGCGCCGAAGCAACGGCGGGCGAGGCTGTACCGCGCTCGCGCCGCGCTCTGGCGGGCCTGACGCTGCTCGCCGCCGCCGGGCCGTTGGTCTGGATCCTCAGCGACCTCGCGGTCACGGGCGATGCGCTGTGGTCGCTGACGAACACGCGTCACACCGCGGAAACGCTCGAGCGGATCACGGGGATCGGCAACGTGCCGGAGTACGTGCCGCGCCGGATCGGAGAGATCCTGCGCGCGCCGGTACTCCTCGGCGCGGTGCTCGGCGGCGTGCTGTCGCTGCTGTGGCTGCGGCGCAGGGCGCTCGTCGGCCTGGCCGCGGGGATCGCGGCAGCGTTCGTGTTCATCGTCGTCGCGGCCGCGGGGCTCCCGATCAACACGCGCTACGCGTTCCTCACGGCGGCGATCCTCTGCGTGTTCTGCGGCGCGGGGGTGTTCGGCTGGACGCGCCTGAGCAGCGGCGACCGGCGCAGGCCGTGGTGGATCGCCGCCGGCGCGATCGTGCTCGTCGCGCTGATCGCGTTCACGCCTGCGCAAGTCCGAAGCGCTCATCGCGAAATGAGCAAACTCGCGCGCCAGCAGTCGATCCAGGACGATCTGCTCGCGCTCGTCGACGACAGATCGATCTCGCTGCGCTGCGGGCCGATCGGCGTGCCGAACCACGCGCCCGTGCCGCTGCTCGCGCTGTATCTGAAGACGAGCCCGGCGAACGTCCTCAGCGCGCAAGCCGGCTCGACCGCGGATGGTCAGTACATCGATCCGGCGAGCAAAGAGGTCGAAGACGACTACGTGCTCGACCCGCACGACCCGCACCACGCGGTCAACGTGCCGCCGGGTTTCCTCGAGGCGCACGCGAACGGCTCGTGGCTGGTCTTCCAGCACTGCTCGTAACGGACCGTGCACCCCGCGTCGTGACACCGCCTACCGGACGCCTGATCGCCGCTCACGACTCCGGTCCGGGTACTCCCGCTGCGCCTGCCGGGGATCGCTTAAGGCTGCTTCCTTCCGGACCTGACCTGGTTCACAAGCCGACACCGCGCGGGACCCGGACCATCGACGCCCCGAGCGACGGAGCGACCGGAGCGGAACCCCTCGGAAGGGAATTCAGCCCCGCTAGAGCGGATTGCGGATACAGGGCACCGCTACCTCCCCGCCTAGCACGGTCCGCTGCGGATCCTAGCGCCCGACAGGAAAACAGCCTGCACGCTCGCACGGAAACTCCGTTAGGCTGCGCGACCGTGACCAACTTCAATGACTTCACTCCACGACTCGCGCGCGCTCGCTCGCGCACCTTCGCCGGCCTCGCGGTACTCGCGGCCGCCGGCCTGATCGCCGGCTGCGGCGGCAGCAGCTCGGAAAGCTCGATCGGCGTCGGCGTCGAGAACAAGTCCGACGAAGCGCTCGCGAAAAGCACCGAAACGGCCGCCGCGACGACACCGACGAGCGGCCCGCTGGCGACCGAACCGAAGGTCACGCCGCCAAGCGGCCCGGCGCCGACGAAGCTCGTCAGCAAAGACCTGATCGTCGGCAGCGGCAAGGAAGCGAAAGCGGGCGACACGGTGACGGTCAACTACGTCGGCGTGCTCTACAAAGGCGGCAAAGAGTTCGACGCGTCGTGGAAACGCAAAGAACCGTTCCAGTTCCAGCTGGGGCAAGGCTCGGTCATCAAGGGCTGGGACCAGGGCGTCGTCGGCATGAGGGTCGGCGGCCGGCGCGAGCTCGTCATCCCGTCGGAACTGGCCTACGGCAAGAACGGCTCGCCTCCGTCGATCCCCGCGAACGCGCCGCTCGTGTTCGTGATCGACTTGCTCGGGACGTAGGTTCGCGCCGATCCTCGGGTTGGCGCGCCTGAGCGTGGTTGGGCCGATGCGCCGCTCGCTGCGTGCGCCGGTGCTCGCGGGCGTCGCCGTGCTTGCGCTCGCGGGCTGCGGCAGCACGGCGAGCAAGCAGACGACGCCGGCTGCGCTGAAGCTGCAGCGCGAAGACCTCGTCGCCGCGAGCAAGGCGCTCGGCGAATCGGAGGCGTCGATCGCGGCGGAGGTGGCTGCGACGAGGAAGCTGTGGTCGCACGTGGCGGACGGCGCGACGGGACCGCTGGAGGCGATCGTGCGCTCGCCGCGCGATGCGGAAGGCCTCACGCGGCTTCCCGTGCCAGCGCTGTTCGGCGAAGCGCAGGCGCGCTCGCTTACGGGGCCGGCGTCGCAGATCGCGGGCCTGTTTCGCCCGAGCGCGCTGCTCAGCACGCGTGGCTGGCAGATGCTGATCGCGGGCGCCGAGCAGATGCAGTCGGGCTCGGCCAAGGCGGCGCGCTTCGCGCGTGAAAACGCGCCGCTGTATCTCGAGAGCGTCTACGACGGGCACTTCGCGCTGGCGCAGATCGGCAAGAAGCTGCTCGCCGGATACAAGAAGCTCGGCGGCCCGGGCAGCTTCGGCGCGTCGCTGACGCAGGCGCAGGTCGACGCGCTCGCGCGCGCGTACTCGGAGCCGAGCATCCGGCTCTACCCGCACGTGCGCGTGCGTCTGGGGTCCTAGCTCGCGGACGCCTAAGATGGCCGCATCGGCGCCGTCCGACGCCGCACGAACTCGAGGGGGAGCAAGATGGCCGATCGCAATCGCCGCATGGTGCTGGCCGAGCGTCCGACGGGAATGGTCGACGAGAGCACGGTGCGTTTGGAGGAAGTGGACGTCCCGGTGCCGGGAGCGGACGAGGCGCTTGCGCGCGTGCGCTACATCTCGATCGACCCGACGATCCGTACGTGGATGGACGACGCGCCCGGCTACCTGCCTCCGATCGCGATCGACGAAGTCGTGCGCAGCGGCGGCATCGTCGAGGTCGTGCAGAGCAACTCGGACCAGTACAAACCGGGTGACCTGCTGTTCGGCTTCAGCGGCTGGCAGGACTACGTGCTCGCGAGCGCGGCTACGGGCTACCAGCCGTTGCCGGAGGGCGTCTCGCCGACGCTCGCGCTGAGCCTGTTCGGGATCACGGGCATGACTGCGTATTTCGGGTTGATCGACGTCGGCAAGGTGAAGGAGGGCGACGTCGTCGTCGTCAGCGGCGCGGCGGGCGCGACGGGCTCGACGGTCGGGCAGATCGCGAAGATCAAGGGCGCGGCGAAGGTGATCGGCATCGCGGGCGGCCCGGAGAAGTGCGCCTCGATCGTCGACGACCTCGGCTTCGACGAGGCGATCGACTACAAGAACGAGAACGTCTCGGCGCGCCTGCGCGAAGCGGCGCCGGACGGGATCGACCTGTTCTTCGACAACGTCGGCGGGGCGATCCTCGACGCGTGCCTCGCGCAGCTCGCGCTGCGCGGGCGGATCGTGCTGTGCGGCGCGATCTCGGGCTACAACGACCGCGGCGCGGCGACGGGACCGGCCAACTACTCGAATCTGATCATCAAGCGCGGCCGCATGGAGGGCTTTTTGATCCTCGACTACTTCGACCGTCTCGACGAGGGTCGCACGGCCGTAGCGGGCTGGCTCGGCGAAGGCAAGATCAAGTCCTCGGAGCACATCGTCGAGGGTCTCGAGAACGCTCCGGATGCGCTCAACCTGCTGTTCACGGGAGGGAACACGGGCAAGGTGATCGTGCAGGTCTAGATCGCCGACGCGTCGCCGCGCAGCTCTGGCCCGGCGTCGTCGTCGCCGGTCGACTCTTCGCGAATCAGCCACTCGGCGACGGTGCTGACGACGAGCCCGTCGGCGGCGCCGGGCAGCGCGGCGAGCGTGTCGCCGAGCTCGCTGGAGACGAACGTGACGTCGCCGGGCGCGAGCAGATCGGACCACTCGGTGTGATCGTCTTCGAGCCGTTGCGCGGCGCCGCTGGAGACACGCCGCGCGAGCTCGCCGACGACCGAGGAGGCGCTCAGCTCCTCGTCATCGAGGCGCATGCGCACGATGCCAAGGCGCTGCGCGTTGCCGCGCACGACGGCGACGGGAGGGTCGGCGGCGCGGTTCTGCTCGCGCGCTCCGGCCGCGTCGGAGGCGGAGGCGGCCTCTGCGAGCTCGGCCTCGCCGGACGGCTCGGCGACGAGCACGAGTGTGGCTTCGTTGGCGCGCCCGACGCGCAGCGCGCCGTGCAGCACGGAGCGGTCGACGATCGTCATCACCTCGCCGTCGACGCCCGCGGCGGCGACGATCTCGGCGAGCTTCGCGAGCGCCGGCTTGGGCTCGAAGCGAGCCGATTCGGGAACGACGAGCAGTGGGTGCACGACGCCACCATCGGTGCGTGCGATGCGCCGCGCGAGCGTCAGCGCGCCGAGCGCGTGCTCGGGCACGCCGACGCCGACGACGACGCGCGCGCCGAGCGGATGCGGCCCATCGGGCGCGGCGGCGCGCTCGCTCGCGCGTGTGCCGACGAGCGTCGAGGCGAGCACGCTGACGAGGATCAGCACGAGCACGGCATTGACGACGGCGCTGCTGAACAGACCGAGCTGAAACCCGATCACGGTCGCGGCGAGCGTCGCGGCTGCCTGCGCGGCGCTGAGTGAGAACAGCAGGCCGGCCTGCGCGCGCGTGAAGTTGAACAAGCGAGCGGAGATCGTCGCGGCGAGGGCCTTGCCGCCGAGGCAAGCGACGACGAACAGTCCCGCGAGCCCGAGCGTTTCGCCCTTGATCATCACGCTCGGATCGAGGATCAGCCCGACGGAGACGAGGAACACGGGGATGAACACGGCGCCGCCGAAGAACTCGATGCGGTCCATCAGCTGACCCTCGTTCGGCACGAGCCGGTTCATCCCGAGGCCGGCGAAGAACGCGCCGACGATGCCCTCGATGCCGAACAGCTCGGCGACGGTCGCAGCGGAGAGGAAGGCGGTTATCGCGACGACGTAGCGAACGGAGCGCTCGGTGCCGAACCAGCGGAAGGCCAAGTTCGCGAGTTGCGGCAGCAGCCACAGGCTGAAGGCGATCAGCACGGCCATGCCGACGACGATCTGCGCGGCGACGGCGGCGCCGGAGCGATGTCCGCCGGCGGAGCCGGCTACGGCGGCGAGCACGACGAGCGCGAGCGTGTCGGTCAGCACGGTCGATCCGACGGCCGAGGCGACGGCCGGATCGGAGGCGAGCCCGGCGTCTTTGACGGCCGGATAGGTGATCAGCGTGTGCGAGGCGAGCAGCGAGCCGAGCAGGATCGCGGCGAGCGTTTCCCAGCCGAGCGCGACGCCGACGAGCACGCCGAACGCGAACGGCAGGACGAACGTCAACAAGCCGAAGCCAACGGCCGAGCGACGGTGCTTGCGCAGCAGGTTGAGGTCGATCTCGACGCCGGCGACGAACATCAGGTAGAGCAGCCCGAACTGGCCGAGTTCGGGCACGGTGTTGTTGCCGGAGCCGATCCACGAGAGCCCGTGCGGTCCGATCGCGTAGCCGCCGACGAGCAGGCCGATCAGGCCGGGGATGCCGGCGCGGCGGAACAGCACCGGGCCGAGCAGCAGCACGGCGAAGACGACGAGGAACTCCCACGGCGCGCCCTTCGGCGAGGAGATCTCGATCAGCGCGGAGATCACTGCTCGACCCTCAGCACGGGGATGTCGTTGACGCCGCCTTCTTCGTAGTCGGCGTGCAGCCAGCGGTGCGCGAGCCGATCGATCTCACCTTCGGAGGTCAGCCGTCGGATCTCCGAGTCGACGGCTTCGGTGTTCTGCGAGCCGGACGCCAGCGCGGCGCCGAGCTCGGCTTCGCTCGGCAGCTGCGCGGCGACGGCGAACTTGCGCGGGAATTCGCGCGCATACGCGAGCGCGACGGGCAGGTCGAGCAGCACCGCGTCAACCCGCCCGCTCGTCAGCGCCGCGAGCTTCTCGTTCTGGTGCTCGAAGACGAGCGTCTTCGTCTTCGGTTCGATCTCCGTTTCGAGCGCTTCCTTCAGCGTCGTGTCGTTCTGCACGGCCCAGCGCAGGTCGCGCGCGGCGTTGACGTCGGCGACTTCGGTGCCGGGCCGTACGACGATCGCCGGCGGAGCCTTCAGGTAAGGCGTCGAGAAGTCGAGATGCTGCTCGCGCTGTTCGGTGATCGTGATGTCCGACAGCGCAAGGTCGGCGCCGCCGAGGTGGCCGCGAACGAGTTCGTGGAACGAGACGGCGATGACCTTGACCTTCGCCAGGCCGAAGCGCTTGGCGAGTTCCTGCGCGATGCCGTACTCGAAGCCGCCCGTCGGGTGCGCGAACGTCCCCGTCCAGAAGCCCGGATCGGGGATCTGCGCCGTGGCGACCGTCAGCGTGTTCGGCGTGTGCGAGACGAACGAGCCGTCTGCGCCGTTACCGGCATTCGCGCAGCCGGACGTCGAGAGCGCCATCGCGGCGAGGATCGCCACGAGGGCGAGCGGCCATGTCGAGCTTGCGGCGGGCATGTTGGCACTCTAGGTACCGGAGGGGTCGAGGGGTTTCGCGAGGGCCGCGCGATTCCGGGCAGGCCCAATAGACTCCGGGGCTCAGGGCGCGTAGCTCAGTGGGAGAGCGCTCGCTTCACACGCGAGAGGTCGCAGGTTCGAAACCCGCCGCGCCCATCGAAGTCGACGCTCTCCGCGTGCGATCGAAGCGCCACCGAGGCAGCAAGAGGTCATCGACTCGTCCGCTGGCTCCCACCCGTCCGAGCAGCAGAAGCCGGTTTACTCTTTGCTGCGTTCCTGGGCCGCTTCGCTTTCCTTTGATTCCGCTTCGCTCTTATATGTCATGGCAGCGGATTCGTGATCCTCGCCGCGACTTTGAACGTTCTCGGCTTCCGAGGTGATCTTCTCGCCCTGGGTGTACTTGCTGTCGTCGCCTTCAGGCGTTTCTTCCCCTTCCACTTGACTGGCGTCAGCTTCGAGGCGTTTAGCTTCCGATTCGTCCGCATTCGCCAGCAGTTCTTGGTGGCGCGCTTTCCCTTGCAGCGACGCGGCTTCGCCGAGGAGCCTCGTCACGGCTTCTTCACGCACTGGCCGTTCTTCTTCGACTGTTTGTTCTTCGCGCTGCTTTGCGGCCTGCGTTTCTTCTGCTTGCCGTGTTTCGGTCGCCTCTCGCGACCGTTCTTCGCTTTCCTTTTTTCGCGCTCAGCGGTTTCCGCAGCGTCGCGTTCGGATCGATTTTCTCCACGACACATTTCGATGCCGAGACGGACCTCGCGGACGTTATCCCCCACCAGCACATGACAGCCGAAATGAAAGCCTTGAGTTATGGGCAGGCCCCACGCGAAGAAGGCAACGACAACGAGGACCACGAGCGCGCTGGAGGCGGTGAGGCGGCGCCGATGGTCGCGCTCGCCGTCGCGGTGACCGCCGGTTTGCAGCGGGTCATCCCGGTCGTGCTGTTCCATATGAGCGAATCGGACGCAAGCCCGCACAGCTTGAATGCAGACAGCGGCGCGCCCAGCGATGCCTGAGGGACGCGCTTGCGCCTGCTCCCGAGCAACGAACCTATCCTCGCGAAGCGTCGCTATCGAGCGCGGTCTCGAGCGGTCCGCTACCCAGCTCCCCCACCAGATCAGCCACCGACTCAACAATCTGCGAAGCGCGATAGGGGTAGCGCTCAGCATCCTCACGGCTCGTGACGCCGGTCAGCACGAGGATCGTCTCCATGCCAGCCTCGAGCCCGGAGACAACGTCGGTATCCATCCGATCGCCGATCATCGCGGCGGTCTCGGAGTGGGCGTCGATCGCGTTGAGCGCGGAGCGCATCATCAACGGGTTGGGCTTGCCGACGAAGTACGGCTCGATGCCTGTCGCGCGGCTGATCAGCGCGGCGACGGAGCCGGTCGCGGGCACGGGGCCCTCGTTGCTCGGGCCGGTCGGATCGGGATTGGTCGCGATGAAGCGAGCGCCTTCGGCGACGAGACGAATCGCACGCGTGATTCGCTCGAACGAGTACGTGCGCGTCTCGCCGAGCACGACGTAGTCGGGGTCGCGATCGGTCAGCGTGTAGCCGGCGTCATGCAGCGCCGTCGTCAGGCCGGCCTCGCCGATCACGAACGCCGATCCCTCGGGGCGCTGGTCCTCGAGGAAGCGCGCGGTCGCCAGCGCCGACGTCCAGATCGCCTCCTCGGGCACCTCGAGGCCGGCAGCCGCGAGACGCGCGACGAGATCGCGCCGCGTGTAGGTCGAGTTGTTCGTCAGCAGCAAGAACGGCGTGCCGAGCTCACGCAGCCGCGCGAGGAACCGATCGGCGCCGGGGATCGGCTGCTCCTCGCGCACGAGCACACCGTCCATATCCATCAACCACGAGCGGATCTCGCGTTTGGTCATCTATGCCAAGCATGACGCATCGGCCTGGCGCAGCCAGTATCCGCGGCGTGCGCGTCTACCTGCGCTTGAGCCTCGGCGGGCTGTAGCTCTAGCCACTCGGCGACGTGCTAACGAGCACGGCGCTCGCGGCGGGCACCTTTACTTCGAACACACCTTCGCGCGCATGGACCTTGCCAACTTCGGTCGGCTGCCAAGAGCCATCGGGCCCGACTTCGGCGCCGCCGAGCGCGGTCCCGCTCAGCGCCGCAAGCGATTCGCCGGTGAGCGCGAGCGTGCTCGCGCCGACATAGCCTGCCCCGACGCGCAGCCGCACGACGGCGCCGCGCTTGCCGAGCGGTTCGTCGTCGCTGACGACGAAGTCGAGCCTGCCGTCGGCTGCGATCAGGCCCACGGCCTGCACGTTCTGAGACTTCGGCGAACGCACGACGATCGTCGGCAGCGGCCGGTCGCCGACGAGGCCCTTCATCATCAGCATCGCGTACCAGACCGGCTGAGCGACGAGTTCGCCTGTCGCGAGCTCCGCGGGCCCAGGCGCGCAAATCGGCGAATAGCCGCTGCAGCGCGAGACGTTGCCGTGCAGGTTGACGCCGACGCCGCCGAGGCTCATCACCTGCGCCAGGAAGCCGGATGCCCAAAGCGCCGAGGCGAACGTGTCGCTGATCCCGGCCGTGCCGCCGCAGGAGACGGAGTTCGTCTCGTCGAGGCGAAACGGCAGGCCGCTGCCTCGGGCGAGCGAGACGTAGCGGCGCACGGAGGCGATCTCGCGCGCGCGGATCGGACCGCTCAGCAGCCGCGGGATCGACGGCGGCGGCTTCTGTTCGCAGCCGAGCGGATAGTGATGCCCGGTGAGCATCGCGGGGCGCTGGTCGACGACCTCGCCGGGCCCCCACGTTTCGAACGCGCTAGAGCCTGAGACGTCGGGCCCCCACAACGGGATGCCGGGCGCGGCGGCTTCGATCGCTGCGCGGTATTCGGAGACCTGCACGTCGTACTGCGCGACACCCCACGGTTCTTCTCGCATCGCATGGAGCGCATACGCGTTCGGCTCGTTGCCGATCTCGATCGCCTCGAGCGACGCGCCGAGCGCGGCCTGCGCCGCGGCCGCCTCGCGCGCGGCCGCTCGCGGGTCGAAGTGGACGATGCCGAGCGTCAAGACGATCCGCCAGCCGCTCGCCGAGGCGAGTGCGGCGAGCTGGCGGAAGTCGTCTGCGTCGACGACGCCCGAAGCCCATGCCGGCCGCGGCGTGCGCGCGTCGGTCCACGCGATGCGCGTATCCGCAGAGACGCCGCCGAAGCGCAACACGCCCGGACCGAGCGAGCGCAGCAGCGTCACGAGATCGCCGCGATCGGCGTAGCGGGCCATCTGCGGCAAGCTCGACATCTCGAACGACAGGCCGAGGAAGTCGGGTGGGACGGCCGACCCTGGGCGCGTGCGATCGACGGCGACCGTCACCGTGCTCTGAGCCGGCGTGCGCATCACGACTGGCTTCGCGTGCAACTTGGCTGCGGCGCTCCGGCCGGAGGAGTCCTCGCGCGCGAGCGCCGCCGGGGCGAGCAAGAGCAGCGCCAGGAGGCCCAGCGGCAGCGCCGCGCGCCGGCGAACGCGGACGTCGCCGCGCAGACGCGACCAGATTCGGGCTGTGCGGCACATACTCATCGTCGCCTCAGTAAACAGACGCGCGGCCGCGCGTGCGCCTGCTCCGGCTAGAAGGCTTGGCTATCTTCGGCCCCGGTCGAGCGCGAGCGCGTCCCCGATCGTCGCCGAGCTCACCTCACCGACCCTCGACGCGCCGCTTCAACTCGCCGGGCCGTCCGTTGACGAAGATCGCGCGCGTCGCGGCCTCGACGGGGCCGCGAATGACGAGCCCGAGCATCCGCCCTGGGTCGGCGTCGAGCGTGTACGTCGCGCGCGTGCGACCGTCACCGAGATCCTCGAGCTCCCAGGCGCCGTCGACGGACTTCATGTCGCCCTTCTCCTGCGTCCACGAGAGACGCGTCGGACCGTCGTAGCGGAAGCGCACGAGCGTCTTGATCTGACGGACCTTGATGTCGTTCTCGGTCTGTACGAGCGTCGGGCGCCCGTCGTCGTCGTGCTCGAGCGCGGTCAGCTTGTCGAGGCCGCCTTGCCAGTCAGGTGCGCTCGCGACGTCCTCGACGACGGCCCAGACCTCGGCGAGCGGGGCCTCGATATCGGCGCTTGCGCTGCCGCCCAGGTTTGCCATAGGAGCCTCCGAGTCGCGTTGAGGAAGTCGTCTCGCGAACGGTAGCTCGCTGCCGTGCGATGCGCACGCGCGAGCTGCATCGCAAGCGAGAGCTAACGTGAGTGCATGCCCACACCGCTCGCGCTGATCGAGTTCCCGGCCGACGACCCCGCGCGGGCGCGCAGCTTCTGGAGCGGCCTGCTCGGCTTGGCGCTCGACGCGCGCACGCCGGAGCAGGGCGGAGGCTGGCAGACGAGCGCCGGCGCACACGACGAGGCCGGCGGCAACGCGCCGGCCCTCGGCGTCCACCCGCGCGGCCGAGGCCCAGGCGATTCGTTCTCGCTGCCGTACTTCGAGGTGCGCGACATGCAAGAGGCGCTCGCGCGAGTGCCGTCGCTCGGCGGCAGCGTCATCCACCCGGGCGAGCAGTGGGCGATCTGCAAGGACACCGAGGGCAACCCGTTCGGGCTGGCGCTCGGCACTGCAAGCGACTAAAGGGAGCGACAGACGAGATGGAGTATGTGAACCTTGGATCGACGGGCCTGCGCGTCTCGCGCGTCTGCCTCGGGATGATGAGCTTCGGCAACGACTCGGAGCGCGCATGGGTGCTCGACGAGGACGCGGCCGAGCCGATCGTGCGTGCGGCGGTGGAGGGCGGCATCACGTTCTTCGACACGGCCGACACGTACTCTGCGGGCGCGAGCGAGATCGCGACGGGGCGTCTGCTAGGCAAGCTGCTGACGCGCGAGGAGGTCGTCGTCGCGACGAAGGTCTTCATGCCGATGACGCCGGGCGAGAACGGCGGCGGGCTCTCGCGCAAGCACGTCCTCGCGGCGATCGACGCGTCGCTCGAGCGCCTCGGGATGGACTACGTCGACCTCTACCAGATCCACCGCTGGGATCCGCGCACGCCGATCGAGGAGACGATGCAGGCGCTGCACGACGTCGTCCGCGCGGGCAAGGCGCGCTACATCGGCGCGAGCAGCATGTTCGCGTGGCAGTTCGCCAAGGCGCAGCACGTCGCCGAGCGAAACGGCTGGACGAAGTTCGTCTCGATGCAGCCGCACTACAACCTGATCTATCGCGAGGAGGAGCGCGAGATGATCCCGCAGTGCGTCGATCAGGGCGTCGGCGTGATCCCGTGGAGCCCGCTCGCGCGCGGCGTGCTCGCGGGCAATCGCACGCGTGAGGGCGCGCGCAACACGACGCGCTCTGACTCGGATCCGTTCACGGACTACCTGTACAGCCAGCCGACGGACTTCGATGTCGTCGAGCGCGTCGCGGAGATCGCGAAGGAGCGCGGTGTGCCGAGCGCGCAGGTCGCGCTCGCGTGGCTGCTGCACAAGCCGGGCGTGACGGCGCCGATCGTCGGTGCGACAAAGCTCGGGCACCTGGAGGACGCGCTCGCGGCCGAGCAGCTGACGCTCTCAGCGGAGGAGATCGAGCGGCTCGAGGAGCCGTACGCGCCGCACCCGGTGCTCGGCCACGGCTAGCGAAGCGTCGACGCTGAGCCCTTCGGCGTCAGCGCGACGACGGGGATCTGCCGCGTCGTTTTCTGCTCGTAGTCGGCGAACTGCGGCATCAGCTGCTTCTGCCTGTTGAACAGCCGCTCGCGCTCCTCGCCTTCGGTCACGACGGCGTCGACCTCGACGGTGTCTGTGCCGACCTCGACGGTCGCGGTCGGGTTCGCGCGCAGGTTGTGGAACCACGCGGGGTTCTCGGGCGCGCCGGCCTTCGACGCGAAGACGACCATTCGCTCGCCGTCGGGCTGGTAGACGACGGGCGTCGTGCGCTGCTCGCCGCTCTTGGCCCCGGTCGAGGTCAAGAGCAGCAGAGGTGCACCCTCGAACGGTCCGCCGACCTTGCCCTCGTTCGCGCGGAACTCGTCGATGACTTTGCGGTTGAAGTCGCTCATCTCGGACACGTCGATCTCCGTTCTTCGGTCACACGCAGGTTGCCCTGAGCGTAGCCGCGCACGACGCTCTGCCGGGCTACTGGCCGAGCCGCACGGGCAACGTCTTCAGCTGGTTGAGGAACAGCGATTCGACGTGGCTCGGGCGATCGGCGAGCGCGATGTTCGGGAAGCGCTTGATCGTCTCCTCGATGAGGATCTTCAGCTCGAGGCGCGCGAGCGCGGTGCCGAGGCAGAAGTGCCGCCCGCCGGCGCCGAATGCCTGGTGCTCTTCGGTGCGGCGCAGCTCGAAGCGATCGGGATCGGAGAAGCGCGTCTCGTCGCGGTTGGAGGAGGCGTACCACATGACTACCTTGTCGCCCTCCTTGATCGGCTGGCCGTGCAGCTCGGTGTCGCGCGTCGCGGTACGGCGGAAGTGCGCGAAGGCGGGGAACATCCGCAGCGACTCCTCGACGGCCTGCGGCACGAGCGAGGGGTCGTCGAGCAACAGCTGCATCTGGTCGCGATCTTCCATCAGCGCGCGCATGCCGCTGCAGTAGGTCGCCTTCGTGCTGTCGTTGCCGGCGGCCATCAGCAGGAAGAAGCCCATCACGATCTCGTGTTCCTCGAGCTTCTGCCCATCGACTTCGGCGTGCACGAGCACGCTCGTCAGGTCGTCGGTCGGGTTCTCCTGGCGCTCGGCGATCAGCTTGCGGCAGAGCTCGAAGATCTGCGGGATGTCCTTGTTGACTGCGCCGTCGAAGCCGTCGGGGTTCAAGTCGGGATCGCCGGCGCCGAGCGTCGAGTTCATCAGCCGCGCCCAGATCAGATCTTCCTCCTCGGAGATGCCCATGAAGCTGCCGATCACGCGTGAGACGACGGGCTGGGCGACGTCGGCGACGAGATCGCACGTCTCGCGCCCCTCGAGGCGGTCGAGCACGCGCACGGTGATGGCGCGGATCGCGTCCTCGTGATCGGCGATCCGCTTCGGCGTGAAGCCGCGCTGGAAGAGCGCCTTCAAGCGATCGTGCTTCGGCGGGTCCATGCCGATGAACATCGCGCGCGCGAGCTCGATCGGGAAGCCGGCCGCCGCGAGCACGACGCCGCCGAGTTCGGAGGAGTACGTCTCCCAGTCGCGGCTGACGGCGTGCACGTCATCAGCCGTCGTCACCGACCAGAAGCCGGCCTCGTCGGGGAGTTCTTCGAAGCCCTCGGTCCAATGCACAGGGCACTTGCTGCGCATCTGCTTGAAGGCCTCCTGCGGCGGCCCGTCGAGCCACAGCTCACGCTCGGTCAGTTCCACGCTCTTGATGTCGCGTCCGACTGTTGCCACGGGAAAGCCTCCAGAGTTCGCCGATGCGGAATGCGCCTCGATCATACTGGCTGTACGGCCAGTTTTTATTTTGATCGCTTCGCGGTCGGGTCGCGGGCTGCACGGAACCAGCGCACACGGGCCGCCGCGCGTCGTCTCGCTTCAGCGCATCAAGAAAGCGCGCGCTCGCGCAAGCGCCGTCGCGTCGCGCGCCAACCGAGGGTGAGCAGCCCGAGCAGGATCGCGAGCGGCACGAGCACGGCGAGCGCGACGACCGCTACGCCGAGCGCGACCTTCAGCACTTCGCCGGCGTCGTGCAGCGCGTTGCCAAGCGTCGATCGGTCGCTGCCGGCGCGAGCGTCGCCGAGCACGGTCACTTCGACGGATGAGTTGCTCCCGCGCCTGGCAACGGCCTGGTATTCGCCTCGCGCACGCGTGACTGCACCGGCGGCGAGCGCGAGCTGTGCGTGCAGGCTTTCGATCTCACCCTGCGTGCTCGCTTTCGCGAGCGCGCGCAGCAGCGCCTGGCGCTCGGCGACGGCGTCGCTGAGCTTCCTGCGATCGACGTCGTATTCATCGGTGATGTCTTGCAGCGACTGGCTCTGCGCGCGCGTCGGGGCGAGCCGCGCGAGTTCGGTCAGCGCCGCCGACAGCCGCGTGCTCGGCAGGCTGAGCTGCAGGGTCGCTTCGCCGCCGGCACCGCGTTGCCGGCGAACCTGAGAGCTCTGCACGAAGCCACCGTCACGCGCTGCAAGCTGAGCGACCTCGTCGGCGACCGTCTGCACAGCTTCGGGCTTCGGCGCGAGCGTGAGCGACGCGCCGCGCTGCTGGACGCGAGCGGTCGACGGCCCATTCTGCCGCACGACCGGCGCGGCGCTTACGCCAAGCACGTTTGACGAGTGCTCCGTCGCACCCGCAGACGCACCGGCGCTCGAACTCGGGGCCTCAGGCCGTCGTTCGACTGAGCCGCTGATGTGCCGAGCGAGCAGGGGGACGCCGGACTCTTTCGGGATGAAGACCACGAGCGCGATGACCGCGAGCACGCAGATCGCCAGCCCGGCAATCGCAGGTCGATACCCGCCGGAGCGCAGCCAAGCGCGAGTCCGCGATCGCGCCGCAGCCGCTCGCGAAGGCCCCCGGCTGGGCGACGCCGCAATGCCTTGCACGGCGCGCTCGCGCAAGCAGCGCTCGGCCTCGGGCGACAGCGGCGGCGCGAGCGCACGAACGTCGCCGCGCAGCTCGCGCCAGGCCTCGGCTTCGACGCCACTCGACTCGCCGCTCAGCGCGGCCTCGAGCTGCTCGACGAGCGCGTCTTCCTGCGCATCGCCATGCCGCGGGAACGGGACGATCTTCATGCGACCTCCTCGCGCTCGAGCCCGGCGCACGTCGCGCGCAGCGTGCTCAGCGCGCGATGCACGCGCGTGCCGGCGTTCGACTCGCTGATCCCGAGCACGCGCGCGAGCTCGCCGTTGGTCAGCTGGCCGTGGAACTTCAGCAGCACGACCTCGCGCTCACGCGGCGGCAGCGTCCGCAGCGCGGCCTGCACCGTCGCGCGGCGCTCGGCGTGCTCGATCGTCGCGATCGTCTGCGCCCGGTCGTCGACTGCTTCGCCTTCAGACGCATCGAGTCCCTGGCGCCGGCGCCGGCGCAGCTCGTCGAGCGCTGCATTGCGCGCGATCGCGAACAACCATGCACGTGGCGTGCCGCGCGAGCGGTCGAGCCGCGCGCGCGAGCGATAGAGGCGCTCGAAGGCGAGCGCCGTGACGTCCTCCGCGGCGGCGCGATCGCCGAGCAGCGAGATCGCGTAGCCGTGCACGTCGCCGGCGCAGTCGCGGAACAGCAGCTCGAGCGCGGCCTTGCCGAACGGCTCGTCGCCGCCGCGCAGACTGTCGGCGTCGTGCGTCACGCGTTGGCCGGGCGAGGATCGATGGACTTTCACTACCCCAACTACGCGCGAGAGCTCCTGCGCGTCACAGATCGTTTGCGATGCCGTTCAGAAGCGCTCGAGCACGCGCCCGATCGCAGCCGTGCCGAACTCGACCGCGTCGGCCGGCAGACGCTCGTCGGCGGCGTGGATCAGCTGCATGAATGGCAGCTCGGGCGGCAGCTGCATCGGCAGGAATCCGTAGGTCTGGATGCCGAGCTTGGAGAAGAAGCGCCCGTCGGTGACGCCCGGCAGCAGCATCGGAACGGCTTTCGCCGACGGGTCGAGCTCGCGCAGCGCGCCGGCGAGCGTGTCGAACAGCGCCATGTCGGGCTCGCCGGCGACAGGGTCGTGGCGCGCGACCTCGAAGTCGATCTCGACGCCCGCGAGCGCGCGCAGCTCGGCGAACAGGTCCTCGGGCGTGTAGCCGGGCAGCAGCCGCCCGTCGAGCTCGAGCGAGACGGCGTCGGGGATGACGTTGATCTTCTCGCCGCCGCCGACGATCGTCGCGCTGACGGTGTTGTGCAGCAGCGGATCGAAGATCCGCCCGCGCTCGCCGAACGCGTCGAGCAGCCGGTCGGTCAGCGTCGGCACGAGCAGGCCGCGCAGCGGCACGGCGAGCGCGACCGGCACGTCGTCGGCGATCGCGCCGATCATCGAACGCGTCACGGGCGTGACGTGCACCGGTAGGCGACGGCGGTCGAGGCGGTGCAGCAGCCGCCCGAGCCTGCCCATCGCGCCGCCGCGGATCGGCATCGAGCCATGCCCTGCCGGCCCGCGCAGCGTCGCGCGCGTCCAGCAGACCTGCTTCTCGGCGACCATGATCGGGTAGAAGCGCCGGCCGGCGACGTCCATCGTGAAGCCGCCGAACTCGCCGATCGAGTAACGCACGCCCTCGAACAGCTCAGGGTGCTCGCGCACGACGAACTCGGCGCCGAGCGGGCTGCCGGCCTCCTCGTCGGCGAGCAGGCAGAGGATCACGTCGCCAGGCGGCTGCGCGCCGCTCGCCTTCGCGCGCATGAACGCGGCGAGCAGCATCGCTACGCCGCCCTTCATGTCGAGCGCGCCGCGCCCCCACACGTAGCCGTCGGCGAGATCGCCGTCGAACGGCCCGTGCTGCCACTCGCCGCGCGCCGCGACGACGTCGACGTGGCCCTGCAGCAGCAGCGGCGGGCTGTCGCCGCGGCCGGCGATGCGTGCGATCAGGTTCGGGCGCGCCGGGCGCTCGGCGATGATCCGCACCTCGCAGCCGAGCGCCTCGAGCAGGCCCTTGATCCACTCGATGCACGCGCGCTCGTCGCCGGGCGGGTTGCTCGTGTCGAAGCGCAGCAGCCGGCGCAGCAGCTCGACGGGCTGGTCCTGCAGCGCCTGCTCGCCGATCGCCTCGTCCATCTCGACAGTTTCGCGAATCTTGCGAGCGCGGGCGTACCGCGCGCACTGATCGGGCTGCGCCGCGCGCGTTTGTAGGATTCCGCGATGCAACGGGGGTGGCATAGCGCGAACGTTCGCGCGCTGGCGATCGCGGCGATCCTGCTCACGGCGGCCGTCTGGATCTTCGGCTCCGCGGCGAGCGGCTCCTCGAGCGCCGACGCGTCTGCCGGCGGGGCGCTCGCGAAAGCGAGCGGCAAGTCGAGCTGCCACAAGAACGCGCCGCCGCTCCTGCACGACGGCTTCCCCGAGCCGCCGGCGCGCTACAGCCGCGACGGCAAGCTCGACATCGGCCTGACGGCGTCGCTCGGCAAGGTGACGATCGGCGGCAAGCGCGTGACGGCGCTCAATTACGACGGCAGCTTCCCCGGCCCGACGCTCGTGATCTGCGCCGGCGATCACCTGACGGTGCACTTCAAGAACGACCTGACCGAACCGACGAACCTGCACACGCACGGCTTCCACGTCTCGCCCGAAGCGAACCACGACAACGTCTTCGTGCGGATCGACCCGCACAAGAGCTTTACCTACGAATACGACATCCCGCAGGACATGCCGGCGGGCGCGTACTGGTACCACCCGCACCTGCACATGTTCGTCGAGCCGCAGATCTTCGCGGGGCTCGCGGGCGCGATCGTCCAAGAGGGCGGGCTCGACACGCTGCCGGCGCTGCGCCACGTGCCGCAGCGCTGGATCGTGATCCAGAACACGGAGATCAAGCAGGGCAAGATCGTCCCCGTCGAACAGGCCTCCGAACCGAGCTCGCGGCTGTACGTCAACGGCGTCAAAGACCCGACGGCGAAGATCCGGCCCGGCGAACTGCAGCGCTGGCGCATCTTCAACGCCGACGCGGACCGCTTCGTCGTGCTGCGCCTGGCGCACGGGCAGCGTTTCGAGCTGCTCGCCGAGGATGGGCACACGCTCGTGCATCCGCTGAGCGTGAGCACGCTGCAGATCGCTCCGGGCTCCAGGCGCGAGGTGCTCGTGCGCGGCGGCAAGCCGGGCGCGTACCAGCTGAAGGCGATCCCGTTCGCCTCCTTCCCCGGCGGCGAGAAGGCATCGAACGGCGGCCCGCAGCCGAACGAAACGCTGCTCACGCTGCGCTCCTCGGGCAGGACCAACCGCACGCCGTTCCCGGCGCACGCGACGCTCACCCGCCCGACCGACTTGCGCACGAAGCCGATCGACCGCAAGCGCACGATCGTCTTCAGCGAAATGACCGAACCGTCGGGCGCATCGGCGTTCGTGCTGAACGGGATGAAGTTCGACCCGAACCGGATCGACGTGACGATGAAGCTCGGCTCCGTCGAGCAGTGGTCGCTCGTCAACGAAACGAGCGAATGGCACACGTTCCACATCCACACGAACGACTTCCAGGTCGTCAGCGTCGCGGGCAAGCCCGTGCCGTACGTGCTCGAAGAGGACAACGTCGCGCTGCCGCCGAAGTCGACGACGGTCGTGCTGATGCACCCGACCGACTTCACGGGCAAGTTCGTCTTCCACTGCCACGTTACGTTCCACGAGGACCACGGCATGATGGCCGCCGTGCAGGTCGTGCGCGAACCGACGGCCGCGCAGGCGCGCAGCTCGCTGAGGCGCGACGGCGGCCTCGCGATCAGCTCCTCCGCATATGGCTCCTCGGCCGCGCCGCCGTCGCCGCGGGCGTTGCTGTTCTTCTGCCACGCGCTCGGCGCGAAAGCGCCGCGCGTGCGCTTCTAGCCTCGGCGCGACGTGCAGGCCGCCGGCGCGGAGCCAGCGCCGTCAGTGCGCCGGCGTGAGCGTCTTCGAGATCAGCGGCGGCAGCCCGCCGGTGCCCTCGACGACGACGCGCAAGCGGCCGCGAACGCTCGCGCCGACGCTCAGCGTCGCCTTGCCGAGCGCGTTCAGATGCGACCGAGCGACGACACGCCAAGACGACGCCTTAGGCGAGCGCAGCTCGAGCACGACGCGCGCCGCCGGATGCGCGGCCTGCACGTGCACGAGCGTGAGCCCGCGCGCCTTCGCGAGGGTCACGCGTACAGACTGCGCCGGGCCGAGCGGTCCCGGCGAGGAGGCCGAACCGGGCGCGAGCACCGTCACGGTGCCTCTCATGCTCGGGTGGACTTCGCATTTGTAAGCGAACGAGCCGGGCGTCGAGAACGTCACTTTGAAGCTTTCGCCGACGTTCAAGCGGCCCGAGTCGAATTCGCCGCCGAGCGCGGTGACCGTATGCGGCGTGAAGCCTCGATTCGTCCACGTGACGGTCTGACCCGCTTCGATCGTCAGCGCCGCCGGCTGGTAGGCGCGCGAGACGATCGTCACGCCGACTTCGGAGCTCGCCGTGCTCGTGGCGGCGAGGCCGAGCGCGAGCGCGGCGCATGCAGCAGACGCCGCTGCGAAACCTGTCAAGCGCCGAAATGTCAGTTCACGCATCCCCACCGAAGGCCGGAGCCTAGCGCGGTGCTTCGGCGAGGACAATCGCACCTGCATAGGCTCCACCGCTATGCAACCCGTCGAGCTCGCGAGCGGGTTGTGGCGATGGAGCGCGCCACACCCCGACTGGAAGCCGAATGCCGTCGCCGGCAGCTCGGCCGACTGGCCGCGCGAAGTCGGTTGCGTGCTCGTCGAGACCGACCGCGCGGCCGTCTTCATCGACGCGATGCCGACGCGCGAGCAGACAGCCTTCTGGGACTGGGCCGACGAGCGTTGCTCGGACCGGCGCGTGCTCGCGCTGAGCACGATCGCGTTTCACCGCCGCGGCCGTGATGAGCTCGTCGGGCGCTACGGCGCCGAGACATCTCGCGCGAAGCGCAACCTCCCGCGCGGCGTCCGCGCGATCCCGCTCCGCGGGGCGGGCGAGACGATCTTCTGGCTGCCCGAGCACCGCGCGCTCGTTCCCGGAGACCGCATCCTCGGCGACGAGCGTGGCGGCTTGCGGATCTGCCCCGACTCGTGGCTCGAGTATCTGCCGAGCCGCATCCGCGCCGCGGAGCTGCGCGAGCTGCTGCGACCGCTGCTCGATCTGCCGGTCGAGCGCGTGCTCGTCTCGCACGGCACGCCGGTGCTCAGCGGCGGGCATCACGCGCTCGCTCGCGCGCTTCGCCGTTAGCGAGAGGCTCAGCGACCGGAAAGCGCTCGGTAGCGGGCGAGCATCGCTTCTTCGTCGTCGTGCTCGAACTCAGACGTGCTGACCCAGAGCCCGTTCTCGATCTCCGCGACATAACCGGAGATATAGGTGAACTCGCCCAGGCCACCCTGCGAGCGGCCGTTGTAGGAGACCGTCAACGCGATCACGCGATCGTCGCAGGCGAGCACTTCGTCGATCGCGAAGCGGATGTCCGGCGAGACGGTGAAGACGGACCTGATCAGCGCGCGCGCGCCGGCGACGCCGTAGACGTTCTGCGAGTCGTGCGGGCGGAAGTCGGCCATCGTCCAGTCGTCGTCGAACAACGCGACGAGCCGCTCGACGTCGCGCGCGTGGTAAGCGCGGCCGAACTCGCCGAAGAAGCGCAGCGGCGCGAGATCGCCTCGCGCCGCGATCGCCTCGCTCAGCCCAGGGACGACCGCCGAAGCCGACGTGTGCTCATCCCGTCCACTGACATGGTCCGAAACGATGGCAACTCCCCCAATGGCGTTCTCCCCTTCGAGAGCGTAGCGCCGCAAATTGCCCACCGCCAGCCCTGGGCGGCCCGAGCAGCGTGTGTTCAGCATGCACAACCCGGCAGAGCGCGTCTCGTCTCAGCTTTGCCCGGCGAGCACGCGATAGCGCGCGAGCATCGCTGCTTCGTCGTCGTACTCGTACTGATCGACGCTGACCGAGTGCCCATCCTCGACGACGGTGACGAAGCCACCGAGAAACGCGAACGCGCCGCATCCTTCCCGCCCGTGTCCGTCATAGGAAGCGCGGATCGCGACGACGCGCTCGTTGCACGCGAGCACTTCGTCGATCGCGAAGCGCACGTCAGGCGAGACGGCGAGAACCGCTTTGGTCATCGCGCGGCAGGCCTCGCGCCCGAGCACGTCCTCCCAGCCGCGGGGACGATGGTCGACCATGATCCAGCCCTCCGCGTAGAGCTCCATGAACGCGTCGAGGTCGTGTTCGTTGTAGCGCCTCGCGTACTCCGCGTAGTAGCGAAGCGGCGGCAGATCGGCGAGCGAGGAGGGCACGCCGATCCGCTCGGCGATGCTCGCGCGCGAGGCATGAAATGCGTCCCGACCGATGGAACGGCTCGAAGCTATGGCAACTCCCCCTACGGCGTTGTCCTTCCGAGCAGAGCGTACTCCCCTGCGTCGCTCCCCACCAGCGGGTGTTTACCAGTGGGGAGCGGCGGGGGACGCGGGGACGCGAGCTTCAGTGAAACGGGCCGTCCGATGCCGGCCCGGAACGCTCAGCGATGCGCCTTCTTCGCCGGCTTCGCGGCGGCGTCGTGCAGTACGACGGTCGTCTGCGCACGCTGGCCGTCAGACGCGACAGCCTGCAGCACGAGGCTGTAGTTGCCGTGCTTGCGCGGCAGCATGAACGTGATCGCGTTCGCGCCCGGCTTCACCTTGCGCGAGCCTTTCGCGAGCTTGCGTCCGCTGTAGCTGAGCTTCGCCGCCGAGGAGACGTTGAAGCGCACGCGCACGCGCTTGCCGGGGTGCCCTTTCAGCGAGCGCGAGGACGCTTTCAGCGTGAAGCGCTTCTTCGCGCCGGCACCGGCGGCGGAGGAGCCGTTCGCACCGCTGCCGCCGCTCGCGCCGTTGGCGCCGGCTGAGCCGTTCGCGCCGGACGCGCCGGTTGGGGTGCCGCTGCTGTCGAACGCAGTGCTCGGCTGTCCTTCGTCGGCGATCACGTCGCTCAGCGCCGTCTGCGGGCTGATCGCTCCGCCGGTCGCCGCCGAGAGATCGTTCAGCGCCGTGGCAAGCGAGCTTTCGAGCGGAAGGCCCGCGATCAGCGCTTCGACGGCCGAGGCGGCCGGCGTGTTCGCGGCGATTCCGTCGAGCTCGGCCTGCACGGTCGCCGCCGGGACGCCCTGCAGTTTCGCCAGCTGCGCGAGCGTCAGGTTCGACGTCGAGACCGTTGTGCCGTTGACGAGGATCGACGCTTCGCCGACGCCGACTTTGACCGTGTCGGAGGCGAGTCCGGCAGCCGGCAGAGCCGCGAGCCCCCCGAGCGCCGCCGCCGAGGCGACGATCGCGCTGAGGTTGCGCAGTCGATTTTCAGGTTGCGTCGTATGCCTTGTTCGGAGCATGGGACCTCCTTGTCGTATGAGCGCCAGAGCACATCTGCGCTCCGAGCGAGGCGACCTGCGGTGCCACTCGGCTCCCGGTCGATCTGGCCGCCTTCGGGTGCAGAAGCTTGAATACCCGCCGCCGGGCGAGCGCACACGGACTTACGACAGATGTCCACGCGCACGGCCCGGAGGGCGGGACACCGGCGCGTAGGATCCTCGCCGTGAGGGCGATCGCCGCAACGACGTGCATCGGCGCGCTCGCAGCGCTCGTCGTCTTCGCCGGCGCGAGCAGCAGCGCCACGCCGGCGAGCACTCGACTCGCGGCGCTGCGCCCGCCGATTCACCAGTGGCCGATCCCGTTCGGCGCGGCGCGCAAGCGCGAGATGGCCGCTTACTCACAGGAGCACTACGGCGAAGACACCTATGTCCTCAGCGACCCGAAAGTGATCGTCGAGCACTACACCGAGACGGCGACCGCGGCCGAGGCGTACAACACGTTCGCGCCCGACGTGCCCGACAGCGAGTTCCACGAGCTGCCGAACACCTGCGCGCACTTCCTCGTCGAGCCGGACGGGCGGATCGACCAGCTCGTGCCGCTGTCGATCCGCTGCCGCCACACGGTCGGGCTGAACTGGACGGCGATCGGGATCGAGAACGTCGGCTACTCCGATCGGCAGATCCTCGACGACCGCGCGCAGATCTCGGCGTCGCTTCGGCTGACGCGCTGGCTGCGCTGCACCTACGGCATCGAGCTGAACAACGTGATCGGCCACAACGAGAGCCTCTCCTCGCCGTACCACCGCGAGCGCGTGCCGGCCTTCCAGCACCAGACGCACTCGGACTTCGATCACGCCGACATGCATATCTATCGCACGCGGTTGGCGCGGCTGAAGTGCCCCGCCGGCAGCTTCGCCAAATCCGCTGACCCTGGGACAGGAGGCATCTGATGGCCAAGGAGTTCAAGGCATTCCTGCTGCGTGGAAACGTCGTCGACCTCGCCGTCGGCATCGTCATCGGCGCCGCGTTCGGCGCCGTCGTCACGGCGCTCGTGCGCGATCTGATCACGCCGATCGTCGGCGCGATCATCGGCAAGCACGACTTCTTCGAACCTGATGTTCACGATCAACGGCAGCACGTTTCACTACGGCGACTTCCTCAACGTGCTGATCGCGTTCTTGTCGATCGCGACGGCGGTCTTCTTCTTCGTCGTCAAGCCGGTCAACACGCTGATGGAGCGGCGCAAGACCGGGCGCGACGTCGAGTCCGAGACGCGACCGTGCAGCGAATGCCTCTCGGAGATCCCGCGCGAGGCGCGCAAGTGCGCGTTCTGCGCCTCGCCGCAGCAGAGCGCCGCCTAGCGTTTCTACCGCTCGCGCCGCGCCGTGAACTGCATTTACGCGCCGCGTGGACCCCTCGCCGCGCCCGCGATCTTGCAGCGGGGGGTGATTTTCGGCGTACGTGGTAGTAAATAGCCATGCCCCGCTCCATCTGGACCGGCGCGATCAGCTTCGGCCTGGTGACAGTCCCGGTGAAGCTGTACAGCGCCGTCAACCGCAAGACGGTCCGCTTCCACCAGCTCTCGGGCAAGACGGGCGTGCGCATCGCGCAGAAGCGCGTCGATCCGCAGAGCGGCGAGGAGGTCGCCTACGAGGACATCGTCAAGGGCTATGAGCTCTCGCCCGACCGCTACGTCGTGATCGAGCCGGCCGAGCTCGACACGCTGCAGCCGAAGAAGACGAAGACGATCGAGATCGAGGACTTCGTCGACTTGGAGCAGATCGACCCGATCTTCTACGACCACCCGTACTACCTCGCACCCGGGCCGGGCGGCGCGAAGCCCTACCGACTGCTGCTCGAGGCGATGGCGGAGACCGAGAAGGTCGCGATCGCACGCGTCGTGATCCGCTCGAAGGAGCAGCTCGTCGCGATCCGCGCGATGGGCGACGTGCTCGAGATGGCGACGATGCTGTTCGCCGACGAAGTCTCCTCGCCGGACCGGATCGACGAGCTGCCGGACCCGAAGGAGGTCAAGACGACCAAGCGCGAGGTCGACGTCGCCAAGCAGCTGATCGGCTCGCTCGCGGGCGACTTCGAGCCGGACAAGTACCGCGACACATATCGCGAGGACGTGCTCGCGCTGATCGAGCGCAAGGCCGAGGGCAAGGAGATCGCCGTGCAGCCCGAAGCCGAAGAGGAGCAGGCTCCGGCGCCCGATCTGATGAGCGCGCTGAAGGCCAGCCTCGCGGCCGTGCGCGAACACGGCGAGCGCGACAGCGACGGCGCCGCCAAACCGCGCAAAGCCGCGAAAAAAGCGCCTGCGAAGAAAGCCGCCGCAAAAGCGTCGGCGGCCAAAGCGTCCGCGAAGAAACCGCCTGCGAAGAAAGCGGCCGCGAAGAAGCCTGCCGGCAAACGCGCTGCCGCCAAGCGGTAGGTGTCCCCCCGCCGCCTGAGCAAGTCCGGCGGCGACGGTGAGAAGCCCGCGCGCGCCGGCGCGAGCCTGAAGGAGTACCGCGCCAAACGCGACTTCGGCGCGACCAGCGAGCCGAGCGGCGCCGAGGCGAAGCGCGGCAAGGCCAAAAGACCGGCGAGCAAGAAGGCGCCCGCGAAGAGACGAGCAGCGCGCAAGCCGGCCGAGCAGGCCCCGCGCTTCGTCGTGCACGAGCACTCGGCCACACGCCTGCACTGGGACTTGCGCCTGGAGCGCGACGGCGTGCTCGCCTCGTGGGCCGTCCCCAAGGGGCTTCCGCCGGCACCGAAGGAAAACCACCTAGCGGTGTGGACCGAGGATCATCCGCTCGAGTACGTCGACTTCCACGGCGAGATCCCGAAGGGTCAATACGGCGCCGGAACGATGAAGATCTGGGACCACGGCACGTACGAGGTGCTCAAGTGGGAGCCGCGCAAGATCGAGGTCGCGCTGCACGGCGAGCGCGTCGATGCGCGCTACGCGCTGTTCCCGATCTCCTCGCCGCCCGCCGAGGGCGAGCGCCCGAAGGAGTGGATGATCCACCGCATGGACCCGCCGGCCGACGCCGGCCGCGAGCCGATGCCCGAGCACCTCAAGCCGATGCTCGCCCGCCCCGGCTCGCTGCCGCGCAAGGACGCCGGCTGGGCGTATGAGATCAAGTGGGACGGCGTGCGCGCGATCGCGTACTCGTCACCGGGCGAGCTGCGCCTCGAGAGCCGCAACCTGAAAGAGATCACCGCTTCCTATCCGGAGCTCGCCCGCCTCAACCGCGCCCTCAGCTCGCACGCTGCGATCCTCGACGGCGAGATCGTCGCCTTCGACGAGCACGGCCGCCCCAGCTTCGCCGCGCTGCAGCGGCGCATGCACGTCGGCACCGACGCGCAGGCCAAACGACTCGCGAAGGTCTCGCCGGTGACGTACATGATCTTCGACCTGCTGTGGCTCGACGGGCATTCGCTGATGGACTTGCCCTACGAGGAGCGACACGAGCTGCTCGAGCAGCTCTCGCTGAGTGGCGCGTCGTGGCAGACGCCGGGTCATCTCGAGGGCCGCGGGCGCGACGTGCTGAAGGCGACCGCCGAGCAGAAGCTCGAGGGGATCGTCGCGAAGCGCCTCGACGCGCCATACGAACCCGGCGCGCGCGGCTCGGCCTGGATCAAGATCAAGAACGTCGGGCGCCAAGAGCTCGTGATCGGCGGCTGGCTGCCGGGCGAGGGACGGCGCGAGCGGCGAATCGGCGCGCTGCTCGTCGGCGTGTACGACCGCGACGGCGCGTTCCGCTATGCCGGACGTGTCGGCACGGGCTTCAACGACGCCGAGCTCGACCGCCTCGCAAAGCTGCTCGAGCCGCTGAAGCGCGCGGACTCGCCCTTCACCGCCGGCGAGCGCCCGCCGCGCGGCTCCGTCTTCGTCGAGCCCGAGCTCGTCGCCGAGATCGAGTTCACCGAGTGGACCTCCGCCGGCGTGCTGCGCCATCCCTCCTACAAGGGACTGCGCGAGGACAAGGACGCGCGCGAAGTCGTGCGCGAGGACACGCCGCCCGCGGCCCCCGTAAAGCGCGCGTCGGGAAAGGGGGCCGCGAGTAAGCCGGCGGGCAAGCGCGCCGCGAGCAAGCCGGCGACCCCCAAGCGCGGCGCAGCCAAGCGCGCAGCGAGCAAGCAGGCGAGCGACGTGCTCGACGCGCCGCTCGTCCTGCACGAGCAGGGCACGAAGGCGACGACGACGGTCGCAGGACGCGAGCTGAAGCTGTCGAACCTCGACAAGCCGCTCTACGCGGACGCCGGCTTTCTCAAGCGCGATGTGATCGACTTCTACGGCACCGTCGCGACGACGATCCTCGCTCATCTGGAGGGCCGCGCGGTAACGGTCAAGCGCTGGCCGGACGGCGTCGACGGCAAGGCCTTCTACCAGAAGCAGGCGCCCGCCCACCGGCCGGACTGGGTGCGGACGGTCACGCTGCCGAGCGAGAAGAAGCCGATCGACTACCTGCTCGCCGAGGACCGCGCGACGATCGTCTGGCTCGCCAACCTCGCGGCGCTCGAACTGCACGTGCCGCTCGCCCGCGCCGAGGTCCCCGAGCGCCCGACGATGCTCGTCTTCGACCTCGACCCGGGCGCGCCCGCGACGGTGATCGAGTGCTGTCGCGTCGCGCTGACGCTGCAGGGCATGTTCGAGCAGCTCGGCCTGCAGAGCTTCGTCAAGACGTCTGGCAAAAAGGGGCTGCAGCTGTACGTGCCGTTGAACGATCCCCGCGTCACCTTCGAGCAGACGAAGCCCTTTGCGAAGGCCGTCGCCGAGCTGCTCGAGCAGAGTGAGCCCGAGCTGATCGTCTCGCGACAGACGAAGACGCAGCGCGAGGGCAAGGTGCTGATCGACTGGAGCCAGAACGATCAGAACAAGACGACCGTCTGCGCTTACTCGCTGCGCGCGACGGAGCGACCGACGGTATCGACGCCACTCGAATGGGACGAGGTTCGCGCAGCGCTCGACGCTGCCGACGCGCGTACGCTCGCCTTCGAGGCCGGCGCCGTGCTCGAGCGAATCGCCGAGCGCGGCGACTTGTTCGCGCCGGTGCTCTCGCTCGCGCAGCGGCTGCCTTCGCTTTAGGCCTCGGCGCTCGTCAGCTGGCGTTCGTAGGGTCCGTGGCCCGTCAGGCAGACCGCGCCGCAGCGCGCGGCGAGCGCGAGCGCGTCGGGCACGCTCATCCCGGCGCCGAGCCCGTATGTGAGCCCGGCCGCGAACGAGTCGCCGCAGCCGTAGGAGTCGGCCGGCTCGCCGGGCACGGGCACAGCCGCCCAGCGACCGCTTCGCCCGTCGCGTCCGCGGTAGCTGCCGCCGCGCTCGCCTTCGGTCAGCACGACGAGCTCGGCCTCGCCCTCGGCGTGCTTCGCGGCCTCGAGCTCGACGGCGTCCTTCTCGCTGAGCACGAGCGCGTCGAGCGCGACGCCGTGCCCGAGCGCGTCGAGCGCGCGCGGGTTGGCGACGAGCACTCGCGCCCGGCGCGCCGCTCGCAGCGCGTCGAGGTCGCCTGCCGTGAAGTAGACCGCGTCGATCTGCGCGAGCTCGCCCCACGGCAGCTCGGCGTCGCTGCCGAGCGGCTCGGGGCGCGGCCCGAACGTCGTGATCGTGCGCTCGCGACGGTCATCGACGAGCGTCACGGCCCGGCGCGTCGGCTCGCGGCGGGCGGCGGCCGCTACGCGCACGCCGAGCTGCTCGAGGCGCGCGCGCGAGCGTCGCCCGGCTTCATCCTCGCCGAGCGCCGTCATGAACAGCGCGTCGCCTGCGAGCCGCGCGAGCTGTACCGCAGCGACGGAGCCGCCGCCTGCGGGCTCCTCGAAGGCGTCGTGCGCGTGCACCACCTCGCCCGCGCTGGGGACCTGCGCCACGCGTGCGAACTGCACCCACTCGACGTGCCCGACGACCGCGACGCGCGGCGTCGCGCGCTGCCGCTCCGGACTCCGGCCCGAGGGCTTCGCTTTGGGCCTCGATGCCGACACGCGCGCCAGTCTCACACACTCGTGCGATCGCCCGACGGCGCGCCTCCAGGGCCGCCTCTGGCGCGCTCGGCGGCGGCGCTGCGCGTAGGATGCGCCGATGTCCTCGCTGCTGCTCGTCGACGAGCCCGCGCCGCACGTTCGCCGGCTCACGCTGAACCGCCCCGACGAGCTCAACGCGATGACGGCCGAGCTGTGCAAGGCGCTGCACGGCGAGCTCGTGCAGACGGCCGCGCAGCGCAGCTGCCGTGCCGTGATCCTCACCGGAGCCGGACGCGGGTTCTGCGCCGGGCTCGACCTGCACGGGTACGGGCAGGCGCCGGAAAACGAAGGCGACGACGAGGCACGCGACCGCCTCGCCAACCAGGAGCACATGTCGCGCCTGATCCTGCAGCTGCGCACGCTGCCGCAGCCGGTGATCGCCGCCGTCAACGGGCCTGCGGCCGGCTTCGGCTTGGCACTCGCGCTGGGCAGCGACATCCGCTACGCCGCGAGCGAGGCCGTGTTCCGCGCGGCGTTCATCAACATCGGCGTGTCGAACTGCGACATGGGCGTGAGCTGGCTGCTGCCGCGGCTGATCGGCGCATCGCGCTCGCACGAGCTGATGCTCACCGGACGCCGCGTCGATGCCGAGGAGGCACTGCGGATCGGGCTCGTCGCCGACGTCGTCGGACAGGCGGTCCTCGCCGATCGCGCCGTCGAAGCCGCGAGTCAGATCGCTTCGCTCGCGCCGTTCGGCGTGCGCCTGACGAAGCGCGGGATGTGGGCCGCGCTCGAGATTCCCGCCGAGCTCGCCGCGATCGAATACGAGGACCGCCAGCAGATCATGGCGACGTTCAGCAACGGCGTGCCCGAGGCGATCGGCGCGTTTCTCGAGAAGCGCCCGGCCGAGTTCGGCGACTGAGCAAGAGCGAGGAGCGAGGATGAGCACAGACCTGTTCGACGTATCCGCCAAGACGGCGCTCGTCACCGGCGGCTCGCGCGGGATCGGGCTGATGATCGCGCGCGGCCTTGTGCAGGCCGGCGCGCGAGTGATCGTCTCCTCGCGAAAGAGCGCCGACGTCGAGGGCGCCGCGGCCGAGCTCGCGGGGCTCGGCGACTGCGTCGCGATGCCCGGCGACATCTCGACGCCGGCCGGCGCGGGCGAGCTCGCGGGCGCGGCGAGCGAGCACTTCGGCGGCTCGCTCGACATCCTCGTCAACAACGCCGGCGCCGTGTGGGGCGCGCCGCTCGAGGAGTTCCCGCAGGCCGGCTGGGAGAAGATCCTCAGCACGAACGTCGAGGGCATCTTCCACTTGACCGTCGCGCTGCTGCCCGCCCTGCGCGCGAGCGCCGAGCGCGCCGCCCCGGCGCGCGTGATCAACATCGGCTCGATCGACGGGCTGCGCACGCCGTCGGTCGAGAACTACAGCTACAGCGCGAGCAAGGCAGCCGTGCACATGCTCACACGCCACCTCGCCAAGCGCCTCGCCTCCGAGCGGATCACGGTCAACGCGATCGCGCCCGGCCCGTTCGAGAGCAAGATGATGGCCTGGGCGCTCGACGACCCCGACTCGCGCGCGGCGATCGAGGGCGAGGTGCCGCTCGGGCGGATCGGCAGCCCCGACGACGTCGCCGGCCTGACGATCATGCTCGCCTCGCGCGCCGGCGCTTATCTGACCGGCACCGTGATCCCGCTCGACGGCGGCATCACGGGTTGCAACTAGTAGGACGGGTAACTCGGTCTGAGTGATCGCTTTCATCGAGAGCTTCGGCGCGCTCGGCGTGTTCCTGCTGATGATCCCCGAGAGCGCTTGCATCCCGATCCCAAGCGAGGTGACGCTGATCTTCTCCGGTGTCGCCGTGCACCAGGGCTGGATGAGCTTTCCGTTGGCCGTGCTCGCGGCGACCGGCGGCAACCTCGTCGGCTCGCTGATCGCATACGCGCTCGGCGCGAGCCGCCTGCTCAGCGGCGTGCCCGTCGCGGGCGCGATCCTGCGGCGCTGGGAGAGCCTGCTCGATCGCCGCGGGATGCGTGCGATCTTCACGGCGCGGCTGATGCCGCTCGCGCGCACGTTCGTCTCGCTGCCGGCCGGCGCGCGGCGCGTGCCGCTCGCTCCGTTCGTCGCACTGACGGCGCTTGGCTGCGCGCTGTGGGCGGTCGCGTTCATCCTCGTCGGCCTGCTCGCGGGCGCCGCCTGGACCGAGATCAGCTCCGTGCTCGGGCGCGTGCTGCTCGTGCTCGGCATCGCCGTGATCGCCTTCAGCCTGCTGCACGGCCGCCACCCGCCCGGTCCAGAGGGCGAGGGCGACGCTTCCGCGAGCGCGTGAGAAGATCCGCCGATGCGACGCGCGAACGTCTTCGACGACGAGTTCGAGTTCGACGAGACCGACCCGCCCGGCTACCGGGCGGCCTACGCAGCCGTCGGCAAGACGGCCGGCGGCGAGGAAACAGCGATCAAGGCCTTTGCGATTCCGCCGGGCGAGAGCGTCTGTCCGTATCACTACGAGTACGTCGAGGAGTGGCTGCTCGTGCTCGAGGGCGAGGTCCTCGTCAGGACTCCTGACGGCGAGCACGAGCTGCGCCTCGGCGACCTCGTCCGCTTCGCTCCCGGCCCGGCAGGGGCGCACAAGGTGAGCAACCGCAGCGAGCAGGCGGCGCGGATCGTGATGTTCTCGAGCGCGCACGAGCCGGCCGTCGCGGTCTATCCCGACAGCGACAAGATCGGCGTCTGGACGCCGGGCGGCGCCGACAACGCGATGCTGCGCCGCAGGGACGGCGACGTCGAGTACTACGACGGCGAGCGCTAGCTCGCCCACCCCCGCCGCAGGGTCGCCGGAGCGGCGACACGTCACTGATCTGCCGGGCGCTCCGGCCTGCGTCAAGCTGGATGAATGAGCATCATCGCACAGCAACTGCGCGTGCTGCGCCACCGCGACTTCCGCTACCTGTGGCTCGCGCAGTCCTCGAGCGTGATCGGCGACTGCATCGTGATCGTCGCGCTCGCGCTGTTCGTGATCGAACTGACGGGCGACGCGACGGACCTCGGGCTCGTGCTCGCCGCGAGCAGCCTGCCGCTCGTCGCGTTCCTGCTGCTCGGCGGCGTCTGGGCCGACCGGCTGCCGCGCCACCGCGTGATGGTCGTGACCGACCTCGTGCGCTTCACGCTGCACGCGCTGCTTGCCGTGCTGATCTTCAGCGGCGCCGTGCGGATCTGGCAGCTGATCGCGATCGAGGCGCTGTTCGGCACGGCCGAGGCGTTCTTCCGCCCCGCCGCGAACGGCCTCTTGCCGCAGACGGTGCCCGAGTCCGAGATTCAGCAGGCGCAAGGGCTGAGCGCGCTGTCGAACAACATCGGCGAGTTTGCCGGCCCGGCGCTCGCGACGGCGCTCGTGCTCGGGCTCGGCGCCGGCTGGGCGTTCGCGCTCGACGCGGCGACGTTCCTGCTGAGCGCCGCGCTGCTCTCGCGTGTGAGGCCGCGCCGCCGCGAGATCGCACCGTCGCCCCTCGTTGAGCCGGCGCCGGGCCTTCCGCCGGAGGGCGCGCCCGCGCCCGCCGGCGTCTGGGCGGATGTACGCGACGGCTTTCGCGAGGTGCGCTCGCGCGACTGGGTGTGGGCGACGCTCGCGTCGTTCTGCGTCGCGCTGTTCACCGGCCTCGCGCCGTGGTTCGTGCTCGGCCCGCTCGTCGCGCGCGAGCAGTACGGCGAAATCGGCGTCTACGGCATCGTCTCGGCGGTGCTCGGCATCGGCACGATCGCCGGCTCGCTGCTCGGCATCGGCTGGCGGCCGCGCTTTCCGATGCGCGCCGCGATGCTCGCGATCATCCTCTGGCCCGCCGCCGCTGTGCTCTATGCCGTCGGCGCGACGCTCTGGCTCGTCGTGCCGGCGATGCTGATCGGCGGCGGCGGCATCGCGCTGTTCGACGTCTGGTGGACGACGGCGCTCGCCGAGCGCATCCCGGCCGACAAGCTCTCGCGCGTCAGCTCGTATGACTGGATGGTCTCGCTTGCGCTGCTGCCGCTCGGCTACGTGCTCGCAGGGCCGCTCGCGAGCACGCTCGGCTCCGTCGACGTGCTGATCGGCGGCTCCGCGCTCGCCGCGATCGCGCTCGCGCTCGGCCTGCTGCCGCGCCAGACGCGAATGCTCGAGCGCCTGCCCTTGCGCGGGACCGATGCGGGGCGCACGGGCCGGCCACGCGCGTCGCACATCAGCGGGGCGCCGTGAGCAGCCGCGCGCGAGCCCGATGAGCGCAAGCGTGAGCGCGTAGGCTTGCGCCGATGGACTTCCTCGTCGCCAAGGACGACCTGCACCGCTGCCGCTTCGACGACGCTCCCGCGGCGGAGCTCGCACCAGGCCAGGCGCGGCTGCGCGTCGAGCGCTTCGGGCTGACGTCGAACAACATCACCTACGCGACGTTCGGCGAGGCGATGTCGTACTGGAGCTTCTTCCCGGCCGAGCCAGGCTGGGGCCGCGTGCCGGTATGGGGCTTTGCCGAGGTCGGCGAGAGCCGCGCCGAGCAGCTCGCGACGGGCACGCGCGTGTACGGCTACCTGCCTCCGTCGAGCGAGCTCGTCGTCACGCCGTCGCGAGTCGATCCGCGCGGCTTCGTCGATGCCTCGCCGCATCGAGCCGAGCTCCCGGCCGCGTACAACTCCTACGCAGCCGTCAACGCCGATCCGATCTACGAGCAGCGCTCGGAGGCCGCGCAGATGCTGCTGCGCCCGCTGTTCTTCACGTCGTTCTTGATCGACGACTTCCTCGACGAAGCCGAGCTGTTCGGAGCGCGCACGGTCGTGCTCTCGAGCGCGACGAGCAAGACCGCAAACGGGCTCGCGTTCCTGCTCTCCCAGCGCGAAGGTGTCGAGGTCGTCGGGCTCACCTCGCCGCGCGGGGCCGACTTCGCGCGCTCGCTCGAGGTCTACGGCTCCGTCGTCACCTACGAGGAGCTTCGATCGCTCGACGATACTCCGGCGGTCTACGTCGACATGGCTGGAAACTCCGAGCTGCGCAGCGCCGTTCACGGCCACTACGGCGACGCTCTGGTTCACTCGGCGGTTGTCGGCGCGACGCATCGCGATCGCATGGGCGCCGTGCCGGACTCACTGCCCGGCCCCCGGCCGAAGTTCTTCTTCGCGCCCGACCGCGTCGCCAAGCGGATGAGCGAGTGGGGCCGCGACGGCTTCGAGCAGCGGCTCGCGGCCGCGTGGGACCCGTACCTCGAGTGGTGCGAAGGCTGGCTCAAGATCGTCCACGGCGAGGGGGCCGAGGCGCTGCAGCAGGCCTACCTCGATCTGCTCGACGGCAACATCGACCCGGCCAAGGCGCACGTGCTCTCGCTGCTGCGCTAGGGCGCCGACCGAAGGGTGTGAGTTGGTGAGCTTACGTGCGGGCACCGTGTCCTGGCGCTGTCCTCCCGCGTCTTCTCGCCGTCATTGTTCCCCGTGAGTCTATTTCTACGCAGCGACAGAAGGCTTGGATCACAGCAGCGGTTCGCCGCCGGCCCGTGCCGATCGGCGCCGCTCACGCCGCTCGGCGATCGTCGCGAGGATCAGGCTGAACTCGAACAGCAGATAGAGCGGCACCGTCTCGAGCAGCAGCGTCATCGCGTCGCCCGGCAGGAACGCCGCGACGGCGCCGCACGCCAGCACCGCGTAGCGGCGGTTGTGGCGCAGCTGGCTCGGCGTGACGATCTCGGCGCGCGTCGCCGCGAGGATCGCGACGGGGATCTGGAAGACGAGACCCATCGCCAGCAGCGTGACTGCGGCGAAGTGGTAGTACTGGCTCGCCTGCACGAGCACGTTGAACTCGCCGCTGTTGAAGTTCTGGAAGAAGCGCACCGCAGCCGGCAGCACGACGAAGTAGCCGAACAGCACGCCGATCACGAACAGGAACGGGATCGACAGCGTCAGCGATTTGGCGACCTTCTGCTGCTTCGGGCTGAACGCCGGCAAGAGGAAGCCGTAGAGCTGGAAGAGGATGATCGGCAGCGCGAGGATGAACGCGAAGATCAGCGCGATGCCGATCGTCGTCGTGAACGGCTCGCCGATCCCGAGCGTCACCGGCTTGTTGCCCTCGGGTGCTTTCGAGAGTCCCTTGACGGCCTTGGCGAGCTCTGGGGCTGCGCCCGCGATCGCCGCCTGCGTGGCCGGCGAGACGCCGCTGCCGGGGCGATCGAGCGCGCCTGCGATGACCTGCACCTGCTTGGCGACCGTGCGCGTGCTCTGCTGCACCGTGTACGTCGCACCGAGCGGGCCGTTGCCTTTCTTGACCTGCTTCTGCGTCTGCGCCGACAGCGGCTTGTTGATGATGTGCAGCAGCGCGTGGTTCTGCCACATGCAGAAGCCGAACGCCACCGCGAGCGCCGCCAGGGAGACGATCAGGCGCACGCGCAGCTCCGTCAGGTGATCGACGACGCTCAGTCGATCCTCGTGCCCGACGCGGGCTGCGGCAACGGCCATGATCTCTCCCGGGGCTCTCGTGCGCCCGCGCTAAGCGACCGGCGTGCCGGGCTCGCGGACGACTGCGATGACCGGCTCGCGCACCGGCGCCACGACGGGTGTGGCCGTCGCGGTGGGCGGGGTCGCCGCCGGCGCGGCGTGCTGCTCGGCCGACGCGACGAGCGAGCTGTGCTCGTGCTCACCGCTGAGCGAGTCCTTGAAGCCGCGCATGCCGCTGCCGAGCGAGCGACCCATCTCGGGCAGGCGCTTGGCGCCGAACACGAGCAGCAGCAGGATCAGCAGAAAAGCGATGTGGAGGGGGTTGTCGAGGCCCATGTGTTAATCAGCTCCTGAAGTTCGTATTCCAACCGCCGGGAGCGGATTGGCTTCTGCTTACAACTACGCGGCGGCGCCGGTGACAGATCACCGGCGCCGCCGAAACCACCCGCCGGTCAGGCCTTGATCAGCGGTTTGACGGCTCCAAGCACGGTCGCCTTCGTCAGCGGCTTGTCGAAGCCTTCGTTCGGCGTCGGGCTCTTGCCGATCAGCAGGTCGATCGCCGCCGCGTGGCGAGCCTCGATCTGCACGATGCTGCCGGCCGATGCCAGCACCTGCTTGCTCTGCAGCGACGGCGCAGCGCCGTTGTACGCACCGACTCCCGTGTTCTCGAGCACCGACGCGAGTGTCAGGAACGACTTTTCACTCGTTGCCGGGAACACGAACGACGGTTTCGCGACGGGCTTGCCGCCGAGCTGCTTGATCGCCGCCGAGAGCGCCGAGACGTGCGCGGCCTCCTCTGCGCCGAACTCCTTGGCGTACTTCTTCGCGTCGCCCGAGAGGCCGAGCGACTTGCCCTTGACGTTGTAGAAGTCCGCCTCGAGGTACTCGAGCGTCAGTGCGAAGTTGAGGATTTCAACGTCGCCTCCGCCCGTTTCGGCGAGTGCCTGCGAGACGAACGGAGCGACCGACGCGGTGCCGTAGAAGGCGCCCGCCGCGAGCGCGCCGCGCAGGATGAACGACGAGCGGGTCATGCCGTGGACCTCGCACGCTGCCAGCTCCGGGCTGGCGATGTCTTGATCAGTAGTCATATCTGTTCCTTTCTGGCCGGTTGGTGAACGGTTAGGACAGGAACGGCTTGACCGCTGCCAGGACCGTGGACATGTCAGCCGGCGTCGCAAATGCGCCCTGCGGCGTGACCGACTTTTTGACGAGCGTGCCGAGCGTTGCCGCGTGGCGCGCCTCGACCGAGTGAATCGCGAGCGCCGAAGCGAGAACCTCGGGGCTCTGGATCTTCGCTGCCTGCCCGAGGTACGCCGACGCGCCGAGGTTCTCGACGGTGTAGGCGAGCTCCGCGACCTGGGTCGCGCTTGTGATCGGGAATTTCCCCATCGGGTCCGCCGCCGGCATCCCGCCGAGCTTCGTCACGGCCGCTTTCAGCGCTGCGACGTGCGAGGCCTCCTGGGCGCCGAACGTCTTGATCAGGCCCCCGACCTTGCCCTTGAACAGGCCCGCCGCGACGACCTTCGAGTAGAACTCCGTCTCGAGGTACTCGAGCGTCAGGGCGTAGTTGAGAATTCCGATGTCGCCCGTCGCGCTCGAGGCCGTCGTGCTCGTCGGCGTCGCCGCCGCCGTGCTTGCGCTTTTGCTGCTGCTACTGCTGCTGCCACAGGCCGCGAGCACGAACGCGCCGAAGCTCGCCGCGCCGGCACTGCCTGCCATCTTCAGGAAGCGCTTGCGGTCGACGTCGTCGCGCACGAGTCGCTCGACGATTCCGGCCGGCTGCGGCGCTTCCTCATCCGGTGAATTGAGCATCTGGGTACCTCCGGTTGGTTACTGTCGAGCAGGCACGCGCCTGCCTCGAACCGCTGGTGCGGCTTCACACCGTCTTGCCGGTAGTTCGCGCCCGGCCAGTGTGTGGATCACCGGAATCTCGACAGCGACCGAAATTAACCAACTCGCCGCTCTCGGAATTAACTATTTCTCAGAGCGGCCGATGAACGCCGAAGCGCCGCCCGGTTGATTCCCGCCGGACGGCGCGTCGTCAGACTATTTCGGCGTTAGCCGCTATGCGGCCGTGTCAGCCGACGATGAATTTCGTCGCTTCGACTTCTTTGAGCACCTTTGCCGCGGTCCACGGCTTGTCGAACGGACCGTCCGGCGCGATGCCGGCACCCGTCGGGGTCGTTTCGTTGAGCAGCCCGATGACGCTCGCGTGGCGCGCCTCGATCGTGAGGATCGAGCCGGCCGCCGCGACGTATGCGGGGGTCTTGATGTTCAGCACCTGGCCGAGGTAGGCGTGAACGCCCGTGTTCTCCAGCACCGCAGCCGTCTTCATGAACGTGGCCACGTTCGTGTTCGCGCCGGCGAAGTTAACCTTCGGTTCCTTCGCGGCCTTCGAGCCGAGTGCCTTCTTCAGGAACGCGACATGCGCGTTCTCGTCGGCCGTGACCGTCTTCAGGAACGCTGCGACCTGCGGCGTGAGCGACATGTTCGCCGCCGTCGCGCCGTTGTAGAACGCCGCCTCGAGGTACTCGAGCGTCAGCGCGTAGTTGAGGATTCCGATGTCGCCCTTGCCGAATTTGGCCGGCGGACGGCCCTTCTGCGATGCCGCGAACGCGCTCGGCGCAAGCGCCGAGACGACCGCGCCGCCGCCCATCACGGCGCCGCCGGCGAGGCCGGCCTTCTTCAGGAAGCCCAAGCGCGTGTCGCCTGAAACCTCGTGTGCGGCTTCGCGAACTGCACCGTCGACATCGACATCGTCCAGATTGATCTCGTAACTCATTAGCTGCTCCTCTTCGTTTGCCGGGGTACACGGCACCCGGAGAGATCTCCTGGCGATACCGTTGACTGTTCAGTACGCGGGAGGGTCGGTCGCTGGATCATGTGACGAGCAAGACGCGCCTCGGTCATCCGAGGACGCGGGGAGACTGTGATCCGTGAAGCCGCCTCGTCCGTATAGGAACGCGATGCCCCTATTGCGACGCTCGAGTGTTAATACGAAGGACAAGCTGAGAAAGCTTGCGGACGAGGAGCTGATGGAGTTGGTAGCCGGCAATGACGCCGACGCATTCGAGGTAGTGCTCGAGCGCCACGAAGACGCCGCGTTCGCGCTCGCCTACCGGATCTGCGGCAAGCGCTCGGTCGCCGAGGACATCGCGCAGGAGTCCTTTCTCGCCGTCTGGCGCAGTGGCACGCGCTATGACCGCACTCGCGGCAGCGTCCGTACGTGGACGCTCGGAATCGTCCACAACCGCGCCGTCGACGCGCTGCGGCGCAACAGCGTGCACGAGCGCCGTCGGCTCAGCGACGAGGGCATCGAGGAAACGCTCGAGGCGCCCGAGCGCACCGAGGCGCAGGCCGTCGAGAACGCAACCTCACGCGAGATCCGCGGCGCGCTCGGCGAGCTGCCCTCCGAGCAGCGGCGCGTGATCGAGCTCGCCTACTTCGGCGGCTTCACGCACATGGAGATCGCCTCGATGCTCGGCATGCCCGTGGGTACCGTCAAGGGCCGCATGCGTCTCGGGCTGCAGAAGCTGCGCGGTCAGCTGCAGGGATGGGGGGCCGTCGGAACATGAGCCAGCACGAATCCGACTTCGACTGCCCGCGTCTCACCGACGCTGCCGCCTACGTGCTCGGCGCGCTCGAAGACGCCGAGCTCGCGAGCTTCCGCGAGCACATCGACGGCTGCGCGCAGTGCCGCGCCGAAGTGGCCGAGCTGCAGGTCGTCGTCGACGAGCTGCCGATGAGCGTCCCCGCGGCAGCCGCCCCCGCGACGCTGCGCGGACGGATCCTCACGAGCGTGCGCTCCGAGGCCGAGCTGCTGAACGCCGCCGGTCACGCAGCCGACGAGCCGGTCAAGTCCGGCCGGCCCTGGTACCGGCGCAACGACTTCATGCTCGGTGCCGGAGCCGCGGCCACGGCCGGCCTCGCGGCGCTGATCGCCGTGCTGATCGCCGTCGGCTCTTCGAGCCATGGGAAGGTCACCGTGATCCCCGGTCATGGAATGGGTGTCGCCAGCACGGCCGAGGTCTCGCTGAAGCAAGGCAACGGGCGCGCGGAGCTCGTCGTCGCACACATGCCACCGCCGGCACTCGGGCGGATCTACGAGGTCTGGCTCGTCCACAAGACCGGCGCGCCACGACCGACGAACTCGCTGTTCAGCGTGACCAGCGGCGGCAGCGGCGAGGTCGACGTGCCGAACAGCCTGCACGGCGTCAAGGAAGTGCTCGTCACGAGCGAGCCGGCCGGCGGCAGCCAGCACCCGACGCGTCCGCCCGTGATCGCCGTTCCGCTGACCGCGACCTAGCGGTCGCGTCGGCGCTACGCGTTATCCGGTGACGAGCCGGAGTCTGCCGCGCGCGCCTCGCGCACGAGCCGCTGCATCCCGGCGATCCAGCGATCGGGCTTGGCGCCCTTAAGCGCCATGAACCGCGCGACCTCCTCGTGCGGCAGGATCAGCAGGCGCTCGTCGCCGATCCCCTGGACGACCGCCTCGGCGACGTCCTCCGGCTCGATCACGCCGCCGGCCTTCAGCGCCGCCGCGCCGGCCGGCTCGTGCATCGCAAGTTCGAGCATCGGCGTGCGCACGCCCTGCGGGCAGATGCACGAGACGCGCACGCCAGCTTCGCCGTATTCGATCGCCATCCACTCGGCGAGCGAGACGGCCGCGTGCTTCGTCACGCTGTAGACGAGCGAGGAGACCTGCGTCAGCAGGCCGGCCGCCGAAGCCGTGTTGATCAGGTAGCCCTCGCCACGCTCGAGCATCTGCGGCAAGAGCGCGCGCGCGGCCCAGACGTGCGCCATCACGTTGACGTTCCACGCTTCTTGCCACAGCTCGTCGGAGGTCTCCGGACCGCCCATGCCTCCCGGCACGCCGGCGTTCGAGATGAAGATGTCGATCGGGCCGTTGGCCTCGCTCGCCTGCTCGATCAGCGCCTTGACGCTGCTCTCGCGTGCCGCGTCGAGCTCGACGGCCAAGCCACCGAACTCGCCGGCGACGTCCTGCGCGCGTGAGAGATCGCGATCGGCGACGACGACCGTGCGCGTGCCCTCGACCGCCAGGCGCCGCGCGAGCGCCCCGCCGATCCCTCCGGCGCCGCCGGTGACGACGACGTGCTTGTTAGTCAGCTCCATCGCGCGTAGTCTATGGGAGTCATGTCCGCTGAGGCCACCGCCACAGCGTCGCCGATCGCGCCCCTGTGGGGCGAGGTCCGCTACGGGGGAGAGCTCGCGCGACTGCTCGCCAGCCGCGAGTTCCGCTCGGTGCAGAAGCGCGCCGACGCGCCGCCGGTGCTGCTCGTTCCGGGGTTCATGGCCGGCGACGGCTCGCTGCGGGTGCTGCGCCAGTGGCTGCTGCGCCGCGGCCACCGCGTGCACACGAGCGGCTTTCGCGCCAACGTCGGCTGCGCCGAGGAGCTCGTCGTGCGGCTCGAAGAGCAGCTGCACGCGCTCGCCTCGGAGACCGAGCAGCGCGTCTTCCTGATCGGCCAGAGCCGCGGCGGCGCGCTCGCGCGCGCGCTCGCCGTGCGCAACGCCGACGCGGTCGCCGGCTTGGCGATGCTCGGCTCGCCGATCGCCGACGGGCTCGCCGTCGCGCCGCCGGTGCTGCGCACCGTGCGCTGGCTCGCGACGCTCGGCGACCTCGGCCTGCCGGGCCTGTTCTCGAGCAGCTGCGAGTACGGCGCGTGCTGCGCCGATTTCCGTGCCGCGCTCGCCGCGCCGCTGCCCGACGGGATCGGAGCGACCGCGATGTTCTCCTACAGCGACGCGATCGTCGACTGGCAGGCGTGCCTCGATCCTCGCGCCGAGGCGATCGCGGTCGACTCGAGCCACTGCGGCATGTCGGTCAATGTCGACGTCTACCGCGTGCTCGACAGAGTCCTCGACGAAGCAAGCACGGAGGGGTAGCAGCGCATGGAATGGATGAGCCCGATGGACTCGTCTTTCCTGCACATCGAGAACGGCACGACGCCGATGCACATCGGCGCCGTGAGCATCTTCGCCGGACCGCCGCCGCCGTTTGCGGATCTGCGCGCGATGGTCGAGGGCAAGCTCGCGCTCGTCCCTCGCTACCGCCAGAAGGTCCGCTTCGTGCCGCTCGCGGCCGGGCCGCCGATCTGGGTTGACGATCCGCACTTCAGCCTCGACTACCACCTGCGCCATACCGCGATCCCGGCGCCAGGCGGGGAGCCGCAACTGCGCCAGATGGCCAGCCGCGTGTTCTCGCAGGCGCTCGACCGCGACAAGCCCCTGTGGGAGCTGTGGATGGTCGAAGGCATGCACGACGGGCGCTGGGCGCTGCTCTCGAAGGTCCACCACTGCATGGTCGACGGCGTCGCCGCGACGGACCTGATGTCGGTCATGTTCTCCGACGAGACCGCCGCCGAGGAGCCCTCCCCCGCGGCGCTCGCGCGCAGCTGGTCGGCCGCGCCGGAGCCCTCCGGCCTCGACATCCTGCTGCGAACGCTCGTCCGCCGCGCGAGCCCGGCCGGACAGCTCGAAACGATCAAACGCGCGCTCGCGACGCCGCGCGAAACGCTGCGCTCGGTCGCCGAGATCGCCCGAGCGGCAGCCGCCGCGAGCCCGAGCCTGCGCCCCGCCTCGGCCTCCTCGCTGAACGGGCCGATCGGGCCGCACCGGCGCTGGAGCTGGGCGCACGTGCGCCTCGGCGATGTCAAGACCGTGCGCGCCGAGCTCGGCGGCACCGTCAACGACGTCGTGCTGACCGTCATCACGAACGGCTTTCGCGAGCTCTTGCAGTCGCGCGAGGAGCCGATCGCGCGCGACCGCACGATCCGCACGATGGTCCCCGTCTCGGTGCGGCGCAAGGGCGAGAAAGGCGTCTACAACAACCGCGTCTCGGCCGTCTTCGCGGGGCTGCCCGTCGGCCTCGACGACCCGGCGGCGCGCCTCGAGCAGATCCGCCTGGAGATGGACGGCGTCAAGCAGTCGAAGCAGGCCGTCGCCGGCGACGTGCTCAGCTCACTGTCGGGCTTCGCGCCGCCACTGCTGCTCGCGCTCGGCAGCCGGCTCGTGACGGTCTCACCGCGGCTGAACATGCACACGGCGACGACGAACGTCCCCGGTCCGCAGCAGCCCGTGCAGACGCTCGGGCGACGGATGCTCGAGTCCTACCCGTTCGTGCCCGTCGTCGGCTCGATCCGGATCGTCGTCGCGATCTTCTCCTACGACGGCGGGCTGTACTTCGGCGTGACCGGCGACTACGACGGCGCGCCCGACATCGACGTGCTGACGCGCGGCATCGAGCGTGGTATGGACGATCTGCTCGCGCTCGCCGAGCCCGAACCGGCGCCCAAGCCGCCGAAGCGTGCCGCGGACCCGCGCAAGAACGGCCATCGCCCACAGGCCGCGAAGAAGCGGCTCAAGCGGTCGGCAGCGAGACCGTCAAGCCGCTGACTTCGACGGCGAACGTGCCGTTGCTCGCGCGGTAGGAAGGCGCGTCGCGGCCGAGCAGCTGCAGCTTGACCGTGTCGCCCGCCGGGAACTCGTAGCCGTTGCCGTGCAGCTGGAAGGTGATCTGGCCCTGCTGGCTTTCCAGCAGGCGGTAGACGCCGCGACTTACCTCGCGCTCCTCTCCACTCGGCAGCACGTCCCACAGCCGCGCCGTGATCTCACCGAAGGGGCCCGTCACGTTCACGTGCGCCGTCACCGTCGGCAGGCCCATCAGCGTGAAGCCCTGGCTCGTCATCGTGTAGTTCGCCGTATCCGGCTCTTCTTCGGCTTTCACCGTCTTGCACGCTTCCGAGTTGACGATCGGGTCGGTTTCCGCCGCGATCGTCGGGTTGCCGCCGGCGGAGGTGAACGTCTGCGCCGCCGCCGAGCCGAAGCTCAGCGCGTGCGGGTGCAGCTTCGCCCAACTGCTCGCCGTGAACGGTCCGCCTCCGGGAGCTTCGGTCGGGCACGTCTGCGTGTATGCCGTCACGCTGCCGTTCTTCGGCGCTTTGCCCGAGTGCTCGAGCTTCGCCGCGAAGAAGCTCGCAGCCGTTTCGTTGAAGGCGTGGTCGGTGTTCGTCTTGTTCGCCGCCGGGCTGTGACCGAGATCGCCGAACAGCAGCGCCGCGTAGCCTTTCGCCGCGCGCGACTCGTTGTACGCGCGCAGCGACTGCGACACCGGGAAGAGGTCGTCCGTCCAGCCGCTCTCGAGCAGCATCGGCGCCGGCTTACCCGACAGTGGGATGCCATAGCCCTGGTGGTATTCGCGGATCTGCTTCGCGATCGCTTCGCCTTCGAGCGCGTATGGCTCGCCGGCGTTGATCAGCGTGTACCACTTGACAAGTTCCGCTTCTGAGTCGGCGCCCGGCGGAGCGATGTAGCCGCCCGCCTCGCCCTCGGCGATCAGCCCTGTCACGTAGCTCTGGATCTCGACGCCGAGTGGTTCGGAGCTCTGCTCGGGCGAGGGCAGTTCGCTGGCGAGGAAGCGGCCGTTCGGCTCGAGCGCATCGACGAGGTCCGACCACGGCCAGCGCGGAAAGGCGGCCTTGATTTCCATCTTCTTGCCCGACGGGCTCGTCCACGGCGCGAATTCGCCGTTCGGCAGGCGGATCCGGTTCTTCAGGTCCGCCAGCTCGATGCTCTGCCCGCCCCCGTAGGAGATCCCCGTCACGCCGATCGAGCGCGGCTTGATCAGCTTTTCGCCGGCCAGCAGGCCGAGCAGGTATTGCGTGTCGCGCGCCTCGTAGCGCTGATCGGCAAGACGGATCCAGCCTTCGGCGCAGCCCGGCGCTTCGCGCGAGGAGGCCGCCCCGCACGAGTTGCCCCAGCCGCGCGCCGAGTAGTTCAGCACCGCGTAGCCGTGCTGCGCGTAGTAGACGTTGTTGTAGTCGTACGTCTCGTTGCCGTCGCCTTCCGGCGTGCTCGCCTCGAACGACGTCTTGCTGCCGCTCCAGCCGTGCAGCATCACGATCGTCGGGAACGGGCCTTTGCCGCTCGGCGGCAGCGTCACGTCGGCGTCGAGCGGCACGCTGTCGAACGTCGGCACGCGCTGCGCGAGCGTTTCGGTCGGGCAGAAGCGCACGCCGTCCTGCGCTTTGCATGGGTGGCCGAACGGCGCCGGTTCGCCAAGCGCTTTGGCTTTCGCCGCAGCGACACCGGGTACAGCCAGTATCGCTGCGGCGAGCGCCGGCAGCAGCATCCCCATTCTCCATCCCCACCCGCTCCTCACGGCTGAGAATGTACCCAAAGTGACAAGTTCGTAAACGCCGGCGAGGCCGATGTCCTGCCTCCGAGGCAAGCGTGCCTCCTGCGCCGCGCGAGGCGTCCGTCGTGCAAGGATGGCGCGACGCGCCGAGCGCGCGGCCGCGAGCGGCATGCCTGCAGCAGCGCATCGCCGACTACCACGATCTTCCAAGGAGCCAGCACATGCCCGACATCGAGTTCTCCTCAAGCGCCGGCGACACGCACGGCTATCTCGCGACGCCGAAGGACGAGCGCGGCCCGGCCGTCGTCGTGCTGCAGGAGTGGTGGGGCATCGAAGAGCACATCCGCTCCGTCTGCGACCGGCTCGCCGAGGAGGGCTTCTTCGCGCTCGCGCCGGACCTCTACGGCGGCGAGACGACGACGCAGCCGAGCGAGGCCGAACAGAAGATGATGGCGCTCTCGATGGACAAGGTCGAGCCGCAGATGTGCGGCGCCGCCGAGCACCTCGCGACCCTTCCGGGCGTCGAGGGCACGAGCGTCGGTGCGCTCGGCTTCTGCCTCGGCGGCGGCCTCGCCGTGTGGGCTGCGGCGACGTGCCCGAAGATCACCGCGGCCGTCACTTACTACTACGTCATGCCGCACGGCAAGCCCGACTTCGCGAACGTCAAAGGCCCCGTGCTCGGTCACTTCGGCACGGCCGACGAATTCATCAAGCACGACGAAGCGAAGGCGCTCGAGTCCGAGCTGAGCGACGCCGGCGTCGACGTCAGCTTCGAGTACTACGACGACGCCGGGCACGCGTTCTTCAACGAGACCGACCGGCTCGGCACGTTCGACGCCGCCGCCGCGACCGTCTCGTGGGAGCGCACCGTCGCCTTCCTGCGCGACGCGCTCGCCTAGAGGGCGAAGGCGCGTCGTCCATCCAGGTAGGGAGCAGGGCTTGAAGCGGTCACTCGCGCGGGTGTGCGCGCTCGCGGCGCTCGCCTGCCCGCTGCTTGCAGCCACGCCCGCCGCGGGCTCGACGCCGGCCTCGTGGTCGGCGCCGGCGACGCTCAGCCCGTGCCCCGCGGCCGGCCCGGCGCACGCGACCTTCCCGCGCGACAAGCCGACGCACGCGACCGGGCAAGGCGCGGTCGTGTGGGCCGCCGCGCCGCACGCGTGCCCCGGCGGCGCCGGCACGTTCGTCGCGCCGATCGGCGCCGACGACGTGCCCGCCACCGCTTCCTACGCGCGCACTCCCGGCGGCTCGAAGCTCGTGCTGCGCCCGCCGCTCGCGCTCGCGCCGGCGCCGCACGGACAGCTCGCGATCGCCGGCTCGGCCTCGGCGCCGACGCGCGGCGACGGCGTGCTCGTGCAGGGCAGCGCCGGCGGCCCGTTCGCGCCGCTCGGCACGATCGCCGGCGTGCTCTCGCCGGGCTCGCTGTTCACCGGCTACCTCGGCGACGTCGCCGCCGCTTCGCCGACGGGCGGCGGTGGCGGGCGCGGCGGCGCGCGGATCGACGTCGAGCGCTACTTCGCGAACTCGCTCTCGCCGTCGCGGATCGTGCCGGCCGCGAGCGGCGCCGTGCAGGGGTTGACGGTCAGCCTCGACTTCCGCACCGACGCGATCGCCGCGTGGCGCCAGGGCGGCGCGCTGTACGCGCACGACCTGCCCGCCTCCGGGCGCGCGCAGCCGACGCAGCGGGTCGCGAGCGCCGGCGCCGCGACGCGCATCGCGGCGCTGATCTCCGACGACAACCGCGCGATCGTCGCCTGGGCGGACGAGCGCGACGGCAGGACGAGCGTCTACGTCGACGACTCGGCGACGGGCGTGCGCTTCGGCAAGCCGCAGCTGCTCGAGCGCTTCGCGAACCCCGCCGGCCTGTCCTACCCGGCCGGCTCGCCGCGCTTGACGCGGCTCAGCTCCGAGAGCGTGATGCTCGCGTGGAGCGGCGCAGAGGACGGCCACTGGGTCGTGCGCACGGCCGCGATCGACCTCAATGGCCTGCGCAAGGTCAGCACGATCTCTACACCCGGCGCGGACGCGCTGCTCGACGACCTGCAGCCGGGGCCCGACGGCGAGGCGATCGCGCTGTGGAGCGAGCCGCAGCCGACGTCCGGCGGCAGGCTCGACACCGGCGAGCAGGCGATCGTCGCCGCGCGCGGGATCGACGCGCGGCCGGGCATCACGATCTTCGGCGGGCCCGAGCAAGTCGCGCCGCCCGGCCCCAACTCCGACGCGACGCTCGCGTTCGACCCCTCGAGCGACCGCGCGCTCGCGCTGTGGCTCGGCGCCGGCGCCGACGTCGACTACGCGGTGCGCTCCCCGGCCGGGCACTGACCCGCTCGCGGCCCGCGCCGAGGCGGTGCCACGCGCAGCGTCCGCCGATCAAAAAATCAAAAGACCTGCTTGTAGATCAAATACAAGTTGAGCGACGTGATCAGCACCGCGAGCGCTACGCCGACGATCGTCGTCGCGCGGCGGTTGACGTGGGCGCCCATCACGTCCCTGCGCATCGTCAGCAGCACGAGCGGAATCAGCGCGAGCGGAATGCCGAACGAGAGGACGACTTGGCTGAGCACCAGCGCATCCGTCGGGTTGACGCCGATCGCGAGCACGACGAGTGCCGGCACCATCGTCACCAAGCGGCGCAGCAGCACGGAGATGTTGACGTTGATGAAGCCGCTCATCACTACCTGTCCGGCATACGTGCCGACGCTCGAGGACGACGCGCCCGAGGCGAACAGCGCGACGGCGAACGCCAGCGCCGCGAGGCCGCCAACCTGGTTGCCGAAGCCGTGATAGGCCGCCTGGACCGTGTCGATCTGCGTGTGCCCAGTCGAGTGAAACAGCTTCGCCGCGACCGCGAGCATCGCCATGTTGACGAGCCCTGCGCAGCTCAGCGCGATGACGATGTCGAGGCGCTCGAAGCGCAGCACGCGGCCGCGCTCCTGATCGTCGCGCATCGGCATGCGGTTCTTCGTCAGCGCCGAGTGCAGGTAGATCGCGTGAGGCATCACCGTCGCGCCGATGATCCCGACGGCGACGTACAGCGACTCCGAGCCGCCGAGGTGCGGCACGAGCCCCGACAGCGAGCCGTGCACCGACGGGCCGATCTTCAGCGTCTCGTAGAGGAAGCCGAGGAAGATGATCCCGAGCAGCGCCGTGATCGCCAGCTCGAAGCGGCGGAAGCCGTGCGTCTGCAGCTCGAGGATCCCGAACGCGATGAAGCCCGTCATCACGCCGGCCCACAGCAGCGGCACGCCGAACAGCAGGTTCAAGCCGAGCGCCGCGCCGACGAACTCGGCGACGTCCGTCGACATCGCCATGACCTCCGCCTGCAGCCACATGACGCGGCTCGCCGAGCGCGGGTAGTGCTCGCGAAACAGCTCCGGGAAGGTCCGGTCCGTGGCGATCCCGACCTTCGCCGAGAGGTACTGGATCAGCATCGCCATCAGGTTCGCCGCGAGCACGACCCACAGCAGCAGGTAGCCGAACTTCGCGCCGCCCGAGATGTTCGTCGCGAAGTTGCCTGGATCGACGTACGCGATCGCCGCGACGAACGCTGGCCCGAGCATCGTCAGCGTCGCGCGCAGCCGGCCCTTCGCGAGCAGGATTTCGAGCTGGCTCGCGCCGAGCGCGACAGGAGCGCCGGGAACGACCGTCGCGCCACCGACGCCCGCGCCCGCGCCCTCGAGCGCCGGATCGGGCTGGACAGGCGTCAAGCCGACGCCTCCCGGCGCGTCCGCTCGGCGCCCGCCGCCACGTCCAGCTGCACGCGCATCGCGCCCGCGAGACGGCCGCCGATCGCGTGCTCGCTGCGGCGTTCGCCGTCGCCGAAGGCGACCAGCAGCGGTCCGCCGAACGGCTGGCGCTCGAGCACCGCTAGGCGCTCACCCGGCGAGATGCCGCGGTCTGAGAGGTAGCGGAGCATCTCCGGGTCGGCGTCTGAGACGCGCACGAACACGCCGCCGTCGCCCTGCTCGAGGCGATCGAGCGGCAGCGTCTCGGGCTCGTGCAGCTCGAGCTCCGCGCTCGGGATCGGATCGCCGTGCGGGTCGATCGTCGGGTGCCCGAGCTTTGCCGCGATCAGCTGCTCGAGCTCCTCCGAGATGACGTGCTCGAGCACCTCAGCCTCGGCGTGCACGCGGTCCCACGGCATCTCGAGCGACTCCGCGAGGAACAACTCGAGCAGGCGATGGTGGCGGATCACCTCGAGCGCGACCATCCGCCCCTCGGCCGTCAGGCGCACGCCGCGATACGGCAGGTGCTCGATCAGCCCGAGCTCGCCGAGGCGCTTGAGCATCGCCGAGACCGAGCCCGGCGTGAGGCCGAGCCGCTCCGCGAGCGGATTTGTCGCGACCGGCTCCTCCGAGCGCGATTCGAGCGTGAAGATCGCCTTGCAGTAGTCCTCGACCGCTGGGGAGCGCGTAGCGTCTCTTGTCGCCATGAAATAAATATTATGGCATGCCAAGTTTTTTGTCAAGGCCGTGCTGGACTTTCATCCAACCGCCCTTTAGGACAGGATGCAGCCCGAATGGATCGCGACTACGAGCTGCAGACGCACCGCGCCGAGGACCGCCACTGGTGGTATCGCGGGCGGCGCAAAGTGATCGAGCGCGTGATCGACGACCTGCGCCTTCCCGCGCGTGCGCGGATCCTCGACGCCGGCTGCGGCAGCGGACGCAACATGGTCGAGTTCGCCAGGCACGGCACCGTCACCGGCGTCGAGCTCTCCGCCACGAGCGTCGAGCTCGCGCGCGAACGCGGCGCCGGCGAGGTGATCGAGGGTTCCGTGCTCGAGATGCCGTTCGAGGCCGGCAGCTTCGAGCTCGCCGCCTCGCTCGACGTCATCGAGCACCTCGAGGACGACCTCGCCGCGCTTCGCGAGCTGCGCCGCGTCGTCGCGCCCGGCGGCACGCTGCTGATCACCGTCCCCGCCTATCAGTGGCTGTGGAGCGGGCACGACGAGATCAACCACCACCACCGCCGCTACACGCGCCGCTCGCTACAGCAGGTCGGCGAGCAGGCCGGCTGGCAGCAGGTGCGCACGACGTACTTCAACTCGCTGCTCTTGCCCGCCGCGATCCTGCTGCGCGTGCTCGACCGCTTCAGCCGCAAGACGACCGAGTCCTCGCTCGATCTGTGGGTGCCGCCGGCTCCCGTCAACTGGCTGCTCGAGCGCCCGCTCGCGCTCGAGGCCGCGATGATCGGTCGCGGCGGGCGCATCCCCGCCGGCCTCTCGCTGCTCGCCGTGTTTCGCTAGCGGTCCTCGGCGCCCGCCGCGGCGGCGGCCGGATGCGGGTGCATGCGGAACGTCCACGCGCGGTTGACGAGGAACGTGATCACGGTGACGATCACCGTCGCGCACGCTTGGCCGAGCAGCTTCTCGATTTCGACGCCGTCGACGAACAGGTACAAGAGGCCCTCGTTGAGCGCGAGGCCGCAGCCCTGCACGACGCCCCAGCGAACGGGCGTCAGCGAGTCGCCGACGTGACCGGCGAACGTCCAGCGGCGGTTCAGCAGAAAGCCGTTGATCGCGCCGACGACGAAGCCGATCGCGGAGGCGGCGAGATACCAGACGCCGAAGACCTTCAGCAGGACCGTGTAGATCGCGAACGCGAGCAGCGTGTTCGAGACGCCGACGATCCCGAACTTGACGAACTGCACGAGCATGGGCGCGCTAAGGCGCCCGGCCGCTCCCGGTAGTCTGATGATCGTCCTCTGCGGTGCGTCGCCGTCGGAAGGCATTCCCAGACAGGATGAACGATAGATTCATCGTGGGCTTAAGGAGCAGTCGGAAAATCATCGCTTCCTAGAGAATTCGACACGGCGAGCAGGACCAGAGAGATGCCCGAGAACGCACTTCGCACCCCCCAGCTGCTGAGCATCGTCGCGCCCGTCTACGACGAGGAAGAGCTGATCGAGGACTTCGTCGTGCGCGCCTGCGCGGCGGCTGCCGACTTCGACTTCGAGCTCGTGCTCGTCAACGACGGCTCGAGCGACCGCACGCCGGAGCTGCTCGACCGGATCGCGGCCGCCGACGAGCGCGTCCGCGTGATCCACCTGTCGCGCAACTTCGGCCACCAAGCGGCGCTGACGGCCGGCCTCGAGCACGCCGTCGGCGACGTCGTCGCGATGATCGACGCCGACCTGCAGGACCCGCCCGAGCTGATCCCCGACATGATCGCTCAGTGGAGCCAGGGCGCCGACGTCGTCTACGCCGTGCGCGCGCAGCGCGAAGGCGAGACCGCGTTCAAGCTCGCGACCGCGTCGTGGTTCTACAAGCTCTTCGACAAGCTCGCGCAGGTCGACCTCGAGCCGAACTCCGGCGACTTCCGCCTGCTCGACCGCCGCGCGCTCGACGCGCTCCTGGCGATGACCGAGCGCTCGCGCTTCCTGCGCGGGATGACCGTTTGGGTCGGCTTCAACCAGACGGCCGTCTCCTACGAGCGCGACGCGCGCGCCGCCGGCGAGACGAAGTACACGCTGCGCAAGATGCTGCGTTTCTCGCTCGACGCGATCGCGTCGTTTTCGCACCTGCCGCTGCAGCTGGCGACGTACATCGGGCTGCTCTCGGCCGGCGTCGCGTTCGTCGCGATCCCCGTCGTGATCATCCTGCGCCTGTTCGACTCCTACCTGCCCGGCTTCGGCGCGATCACGATCGCGATCTTGCTGCTCGGCGGCATCCAGCTGATCGCGCTCGGCGTGATCGGCGAGTACGTCGGGCGGATCTACGACGAGGTCAAGCACCGCCCGCTGTACATCGTCCGCGACGAGCGCAACCGGCCGCTGCCTGCGGGCGGAGGGCAGGCACCGCTCACGCGCGCCGGCCTCGCGGCGCGCGTGACGGAACGCGTCGGGGGCTAGCGACGATCCGACGCCGTCGGGCCGGTCGGTTGTGATCCTCGCGTGAACACCGCTCCCCTGCGGCTCGCGCGGTGTTCGGTAGCGATGAAGAGATGAAGCTCTCCCGCTCCGCCCACGAGTACGCGGCGCTCTCGCCGCGCCATGCTGCCCCGCCGCCGCCGAGCGCAACGCTCCGGCGAGCGCGCTCGCTGCTCGGCCGTGCGCTCACGCTGACGGCGCTTGCGAGCGCGACCTTGGCTGCCGGCGCGTCATCGGCCCCTGCGGCCGAAACGTGTCCGGGCGCAGGGTCCGGCCCGTGCCCGTACGCCTCAGCGCAGAGCATCGGCCAGCGCGCCGAGGGCGTGCTGCGCTTTCCGGAGGCCGTAGCGGTCGACACGCAGGGCGATGTCTACGTAGCCGACCAGCTGAGCTACGTCGTGCAGAAGTTCTCCGATACGGGCGCGTTCGTCGGGGAGTGGGGCACCTACGGTGGCGGCCACGGCCAGTTCGGGCCAATCGGCGGCCTCGCCACGGACACGGCCGGCAACGTCTACGTCGTCGACTCGAGCCACAACCGGATCGAGAAGTTCGACCCGAACGGGAACTTCCTCACGCAGTGGGGTCGCAAGGGCTCCGAACCGGGCGAGTTCAGCTTCGGCTCCTCGCAGGACTACACGAAGCCTCCCGGCGGCGGCATCGCCGTCTCCGGCGGGTACGTGTACGTCGCCGACTCTGGCAACAACCGCATCGAGCGCTTCAACCTCGAAGGCGGCGAAGTCATGGAATGGGGCACGAAGGGCAGCGGGCCGGGGCAGTTCTCCTACCCGCGCGGCGTCGCGGCCAACGCGAGCGAGGTGCTCGTCGCCGACGACGACAACCACAGGATCGAGAAATTCGACCCGAGCGGCGCATACGAGAGCGCGGCGGGCACGCAGGGCACCGGCGCGGGCCAGTTCGGCTTTCCGTACGGCGTCTCGCTCGACGCCGCAGGAAACGCATATGTCGCGGACGACCTCAACCATCGCGTCGTCAAGCTCAACGCCGAACTCGGCTTTCTCGGAGCTTGGGGCGGCTACGGCACGAAACCCGGCCAGCTCGCGTTCCCGCGCGCGATCGCGAGCGATCCGGCGGGCGACACGTACGTGGCGAACACGGCCGACGACCGCATCGAGGTGTTCAACCCCGAAGGGCGGTTCCTTCGCACGATCGGCATCTCCGCGCGCGGTCCAGGCGTGCTGACGGGCCCGCGAGGGCTCGCGACCGACCCCGCGGATGGGCTGCTGATCTCCGACACCGTCGGCAACCGCGTCGAGCTGTTCGCGCCGCTCAGCGACGCCTACGCCGGCCAGTGGACCGTCGCGGGCGGGCACGTCTCGGGCTTCTCGAAGCCGACCGGGATCGGCGTCGATCCGCGCGGCTCGGTGTACGTCGCAGACGAAGGCAGCGAACGCGTCCTGCACTTGTGGGGCGACGGCACGTACCTCTCCGAAATCGGTGGCCCGTCGCTGCTCGGCGGCGCGCAGCTGAACGGCGCCGACGCACTCGCTGTCTCACCGCAGTCGGGACGCACGTACGTCGCCGACGCGGGGCACAACCGCGTGCTCGTCTACGGACCGGAAGGCGCGCTTCAGGCGAAGTGGGGCACCGGCGGCGGCAACGGCTCGGCGAGCAGTCAGACCGGTGGCTTCAACCACCCCTCGGGTGTCGCCGTCAGCGGCGTCGCGCACGGCGAAGACGTGTACGTCGCCGACAAGGGCAACGACCGCATCGTCGAGCTCTCGCCCGGCGGAGAAGTGCTCACGACGTGGGGTGCGCGCGGCGTCGCCGACTCGCACTTCCACGCGCCGTCCGGAGTCGCGGTCGACGGCGCCGGCAACGTCTACGCGGTCGATTCCGAAAACAACCGCGTCCAGGTGTTCGACGGCAGCGGTCGCTTCGTGACGAAGTGGGGCGTCCGCGGCCCCGGTCTCGGCGGCTTCTCACAGCCCTCCGCGATTGCCGTCGACTGCGCCGGGAACGTGTACGTGGCCGACACGAACAACAACCGTGTCGAGCGCTTCAACCCGGTTAGTCCTCAGGGAATCGGCTGCATCTCGCCTGCCGCTTGGCCGCCGCCGCTCGACATCGCGCCGGTCCTGCACATCGGGCTGCCGCGCAGCGCCGGCGTGCTCGCACGCCGCGCGCTCGCGCTCAGCGTCAGCTGCGAACGCAGTTGCAAGATCCTCGTGACGGCGACGCTCGCGCCGTCCTCCGGCCGCCACCGCAAGCAGGTCACGCTCGTCGCCGCCGCACGCGCGCTGCCGCGTGCGAAGGCCGGTCACGTCCGGCTGCGCGTAGGCCCGCAAGGGCTGCGCCGCTTGCAGCGTGCGCTCGGCCACAGCAAGGCCATGACCGCGCGCGTACGGATAGTCGCGGCCGGCCCGACGGGCCGGCGCACGATCGCAAGCCGAATCTACTCCGTGCGGCGATAATGCTCGGATGAGTGCGAGCGAGTCCTGGCGAGACGACCAGGAGAGCATGGATCACCGCCGCGAACGGATCAGGGTCGAGACCGAGCGCCACCGCATCGAGGGCTTCCTCACGCTCGCGCGCGACGGCTACCGCAGCCGCGTCTCAGACGTGCTGAACGCTTCCGAGCGCGAGTTCCTGACGCTCACGGAGGTGACCGTCGCGCCGCTCGAGGGCGGGCCGATCGAACTGCACGAGTACCTGACGCTCGCGCGGCGGCACATCGTCTTCGCGGTCGCGGCGTCCGACGAGCCGCAGTAGCGCGCTCAGGGGACGGCGAAGGCGGCGGCGCTCTCGACGGTCCCCGCCGGCGCCGCGGTGTTCGTCACCGTGATCTGCGCGCTCGTCGCGCCGGCCGGGACGGTCGCGTCGAGCTGCTTTGCGGAGACGAACGTGACGCTGCTCGCGGCGACGGCGCCGAAGCTGACGCTCGAGCTCGGCGTGAAGCCGATGCCCTTGATCTTCACGAGCTTGCCCGTCGCGCCGTGCTTCGGCGAGAACGAGACGAGCGAGAGCGTCGGCGTGAACTTGGCCTTCGTCACGGCGCTGCCGCCCGGCGCGACGATCGCGACTTTGCCGGCCTTCGCGCCGTCGGGCACGATCGCTTCGAGCTTGCTCGGCGAGACGACCGTGAAGCTCGCGGCGAGTTTGCCGAGCTTGACTTCGGTGACGCCCGCGAGCGCGGTGCCTTCGATCGTCAGCTCGCTGCCGGTGATGCCCGAGCTCGGCGAGAAGGCCGTGATCGACGGCACGCTCGAGCCGACAGCCGGTGTCGGCGCGGATGCGGCAGGCGGCCCTTCGCCGGCGCCGTTGGCGGCGCTTTCCTGCACGCGGATGCTCGAGCCGGCGTCGGCGGCGGTGAGTTTGTAGCTAGAGCCAGTCGCGCCCGCGATCGGCGCGCAGCCGTAGCCGGCCGCGTTGCAGCGAGCCCACTGCTCGTCAAGTGAAGTCGGCGCATCGCTCCATTCGCCCGGCGCGACGCTCAGCGTCTGGCCCTGTTCGGCCACGCCCGCGATGCTCGGCAGCGTCGTGTTTTCGGGTACTCCGGCAACGGAAAGCGCCTGCAGTCCGAGCGGGCTGCCGACGCCCGTAGGGCCGTCGTAGCCGGCGGCGGCTTTGCACGCGGTCGTCCCCGCGCACGTCCCGTTGTTGCCCGCGACGACGTCGTACAGCGCGCTCGCGTCGCCCAGATACGGATAGAGGGTCTGCGCCGGATATTCGACTTCGTGCGCGCCGCCGGCGAGGCCGAACTCGGCCGCGACGATCGGTGCCGCGACGGACGTCCCGCCCCAGACGCCCCACCCGGTCGGGTTACCGTTTCCTTCGGGCGTCGAGTCGTACACGTCGACGCCCGTTTCGGGATCGCCGATCGCGGCGACGTCGGCAACCGAGCGGCCCGTGCCGCAGCCGGTCGCCGCAAAGCCGTCCGCGGCGCTCTGCCACGGCGCGGCGCTGAAGACTTTGCTGCAACCGCTGCCGCCTTCGTTCCAGACAGTGCTGCTCCACGTACCGGCGCTTTCCTGCAGCGACGTGCCGCCGACGGCGACGACGTTCGGGGAGTCGGCGGGGAAGTTCGCGCCAACCGGTTCGCCTGGGCACGCCTTGTTGAAGTAGCCGCAGTCGCCCGAGCTCGCCGTGAGCACGATCCCGGGATGGTCGAAGTAGCTCGCGGCGAGGCCCGTATAGCTGTGCTGCTCGGTGCCGCCGTAGGAGTTGCTGATCTCCGTCGCGCCCGCTTTCGCGGCGGCGTTGACGGCCGCGCCGAGGTCGCTGAATTCTTCGCTGCTCGCCTCGACGAGCAGGATCCTGCAGCTCTCACAGACCGCGCGCGCCATCTGCACGTCGATCGAGATCTCGCCGGCCCATTCGCCCTGTTTGCGCGGCAGCGGGCTCGCGTCGCCGGACTGGTTGACCTTGCGGAAGCAGCCGTTAGCGCTCGTGCACGCCGGCAGGCCGAACTGTTTGTCGTAGACGCCGAGATCCGCTTCGGCGGTCGGATCGTCGAACGCGTCGACGACGGCGACCGTCTGCAGCGGCGATGCAGCCGTTTCGTTCGGCAGCGCGTAGGCGGCGTGCAGCGCCTGCGGCGTGAGAAAGCCCGGTTCGGGGTTGGGGTTCGTCACGGCCGGGTGTGCGCCGGCTGTCGCTTCGTCGCTCTGGCGCTTCGCGCTCGCCTGCAGTTGCGCCGTGCTCAGCGACGCCGGGACGAGCTTCAGGCCGAGACACGAAGCAGCGCCGGGGCGCGCTGAACGGCAGACGCGGTGGACGCGGAAGCGCTTTGCGAGCGGCTGCGCCGCGAGCGCCGTCGTCGCGCTCAGCGCAGCGAACGCGAACGCGACGAGCGCAGCCAGCTTGATCCCCGTCCTCGCCCTGCGTTGCATCGACGGCTCCCTCTCCCAAAGGTCAGATGCGATGCACTTGATCGTACAGCGGCGTCAAGCGGTCGCCAAGCATGCTCGCGCCCGTCAAACTGGCCGAGTTCCGGCGGCGAACCGGCGGCCGAAGATTCCTTCGATTCCTGGGAGTTTCTCGATCAACCGACTGAACAACGTCTAGGCTATCGAGCAAGCCGAGGCCCGATGACGCTCACACGACCGAACATCCTCTACCTGCACTCGCACGACACGGGGCGCTTCGTCCAGCCGTACGGCCACCCCGTCCCGACGCCGAACATCCAGCGCCTGGCCGACCAGGGCGTGCTGTTCCGCAAGGCGTTTTGCGCAGCGCCGACGTGCTCGGCTTCGCGCGCATGCCTGCTCACGGGGCAGTACGGCCACAACAACGGGATGCTCGGGCTCGCGCACCGCGGCTGGTCGCTGAACGACTACAGCCAGCACCTCGTCCACCCGCTGCACGAGGCCGGCTATCACTCGGTGCTGATCGGCGAGCAGCACATCGCCAAGAAGCCCGACGTGATCGGCTTCGACCAGGTCGTCAAGATCGAGACGACGCGCGTGGAGACGGTCGCGCCGGTGGCGAGCGCGATCCTCGCCGAGCCGCCGCCGCAGCCGTTCTTCCTGTCGGTCGGCTTCTTCGAGACGCACCGCGACTTCCTCGCGCCGCCGTCGCTGCGCGACGCGCTCTACTCGAGCCCGCCGCCGAACCTGCCCGACACGCCCGAGACGCGACGCGACATGGCCGCGTACAAGGCGAGCGCTCGCTCGCTCGACCAGGGCGTCGGCTCGGTGCTGGAGGCACTCGAAGCGAACGGCCTCGCCGACAACACCCTGATCGTCTTCACGACCGACCACGGGCTCGCGTTCCCGGGCTCGAAGGCGACGCTGTACGACCGCGGCCTCGGCGTGATGCTGATCCTCCGCGGGCCCGGCGGCTTCATCGGCGGCAAGGTCAGCGACGCGCTCGTCTCGCACATCGACGTCTACCCGACGCTGTGCGAGCTGGCCGGCATCGAGCGCCCGGACTTCCTGCAGGGAACCTCGCTGCTGCCGCTGATCCGCGGCGAGACCGAGGAGGTGCGCGACGAGCTGTTCGCCGAGATGACATGGCACGCCGCCTACGAGCCGCAGCGCGCGATCCGTACGCAGCGCTGGAAGTACATCCGGCGCTTCGGCGATCGCACGACGCCGGTGCTCGTCAACTGCGACGACTCGCCGAGCAAGGACCTGCTGATCGAGCTCGGCTGGGGCGAGCGCACGGTCACGTTCGAGCAGCTCTACGACCTCGCGTTCGACCCGAACGAGGCGGCGAACCTGGCCGAGGATCCGGCGTATGAGGGTGTCCGGCGCGAACTGTCGGAGCGACTGCAGCGATGGATGGCCGAGACGAGCGACCCGCTGCTCGACGGCGACCCGCAGCCGCCACCGGGGGCCGAAATCAACGATCCCGATCAGATCTCGGCGAGCGAACCGACGGTCGTGATCGCGTGAGCGCGCAAGAGCCGTCCGGAAACGACCCGTCGACCGCACGAGCGGAGCCGGTCACGCCGCAGCGCTCCTATCTCGTCTGCGCGACGCCGCGCAGCGGCAGCACGCTGCTGTGCGAAACGCTCGAGCAGACCGGCGTCGCGGGTCGCCCGCACGAGTACTTCGAGGCGCTCAAGGAGACCGGCGTGCCGCGCCGCCCGCGCGAGTACTTCTGGGGGCTGCGCAGCCCCGAAGTGCTGCGCCTGCTGCCACACGACGCGCAGCTCGACCGCGACTCCGAACGTGTCGCGACGTGGAACAGGGACGACTACGCGCGCCATCTCGACGCCTCGATCGAGCAGGGCACCACGGCGAACGGCGTATTCGGCGCGAAGATGATGTGGGGCTACTTCGACGACTTCCTCGAGCTCGCGCGCGGCATCCCGCGCTTCGGCGGGATGGGCGACGGGTCGCTCTTGAACGCCGCCTTCCCGGACCTGCACTACGTGTTCGTCTCGCGCAGCGACAAGGTCCGCCAGGCCGTCTCGTTGTGGCGCGCGCTGCAGACGTGGGTCTGGCGCAAGGCCGAGGGCCACGCCGACGACGAGCCGCTGCCGGAGCAGCGCGCCGTCTACTCGTTCGACGCGATCGATCACCTGCTCGACCAGCTCCGCCGCCACGAGGACGCCTGGCGCGGATTCTTCTTCCGCATCGGCCGACGCCCGCTGTCGGTGCTCTACGAGGACGTCGCCGGCGACCTCGACGCGACCGTCGAGCGCGTCTTGCGCGAGCTCGGTCTTGAGCGCCCGCCCGTCACGGCGCCTGCCGAGCAGCCGATGCGCCGCCAGTCAGACGACCTCTCCGAGAGCTGGGTGCAGAACTACTTGGAAGACGTTTCGCGGCGGTGAGGGGCGGGGGTCGTGGGAAACTCCTCGATTCCTGGCCTTGATCCGTCGCCTGCATGAGGAGCGAGCGGGCAGATTTGCCGCTAGGAATCCACGATCGCCGGTGTCGACGCCTTGGCGTCGCTATTCGCAGGCTCGAAGTCAGGCGCTGCGAAGCAGGTCTGCGACTACTTCGGCAGGCCGCTGGTGACGACGCGCTGCGAGCTGCTGCAACCGCTCGGCGTCCTCATCCTCGACACCGACGACGATCGTCAGCTTGGCGTCGGGATTTCCGACCTGTGCCTCGACGTATCGAGGATCGACCGCCGTCAGGTCGGGGTCGAAATCGCCCGGACCAGGATCTGGATCTGTCCAAGGATCGTGCGACATGTTCATCTCCCAAGGAGTTTACGCTCGCGCGGCGAGGAATCCCATCCCGTTACGATCAGCCAGGCTGTCGAGTCAATCGTCTGCTCGATGACCAGCGTTAGGACCCGGCCGCCATCGGTGCGACCGATGAGCAGTCGCCGCTTGCCGGCGAAAGCACTGCGCGGGTTGCGCACGAGGACATGGGGATTGCGAGGGATCTGGCGTGCATCGTGCGTAGCGATGCCGCGAGCCCCGAGCTTGTCGATAGCCGCCTCTGTCGCGAGCAGCTCGTTGATGAGGTCGGGCACCTACCAAGCATGACCGAGCCTTGGGATGTCCCGACACGTCGGTTTCGAACAACCCAACGAAAACGGAGAGGGCGGGATTCGAACCCGCGATGGAGTTTGACCCCCATACTCGCTTAGCAGGCGAGTGCCTTCAGCCTCTCGGCCACCTCTCCTGGGATGAGCAGGCAAGTCTAGAGGCTGCCGGGCCGTGCCGGGCAAGCGCGTAGCATCTGCAGGCGCGCGGAAGGGTGGCAGAGCGGTTGAATGCGGCGGTCTTGAAAACCGTTAGACGGGCGACCCCCGTCTCGGGGGTTCGAATCCCCCCCCTTCCGCCTCGCTCGAAGCAGCTCGACGCTGCGCGCTTGCGGTCTCAGCCGCCTCGCGCCGCCGCGCGCTTGCGGTTTCGCTCGCCTCGGCCTCCCTCCCCGTGGCCTCCGCCCGCCGCGCCTCGTCCTCCACAAGCCACCATCGCCCGCCCGCTATAGGCTCCGTTTCGCGTTGCTAGCCACAGAGGTCATCACGGATGAGGCAGGCCTCGACGCGCTTCGCGAGGAGTGGGACGCGCTCGTCGTCGCGGCCGGGCTGCCGATGGCGGCGCCCGCGTGGGCGCTTGCGTGGCTGCGCCACCTCGCTCCGAGCGACGCGCAGGCGCGCGTGATTGCGGTGCGCGATGGAGATACGCTCGTCGGCCTCGCGCCGCTGTTCCTTCATCGCGACGGCGGCGCGGCGGCTTACGCGACGCTCGGCGAGCGCTTCCTCTGGCGCGTCGTGCCGCTGGCCGATCCGCGGCATAGCTGGGAGGTGACGCACGCGATGTTCTCGGCGCTGCGCTCGCTCGATCCGCCGCCGGACATCCTGCGCTTTCGCAGCGCATCGTCGGGCGACTGGTACGGCCCGTGGCACCTCGCCCATATGGCGACGCCCGAGCAGCGCGCTCCGCTCGTGCGAAACGGCGATCTCAGCTCGTGCCCGTTCGTCGCGATCGACGGGACCTTCGAGGAGTGGTTCGCGGGGCGCAGCTCGAACTTCCGCAGCGAGATCCGGCGGCTGCGGCGGCGCTTCGAGGAGGCCGGCGGCACGATCCGCGCGAGCGAGCCGGCGAGCTACGAGGCAGACCTCGCGACGTACATCCGCCTGCACATGTCTCGCTGGGACGGGCGCGAGACGGGCTTTGGCCCATTCGCCGACGTCCTGCCGCGGATGTTGCTCGAGGTCGCCCAGGCGCTGCCGCGGGAGCGCGTGCGGCTGTACCTGACCGAGCTCGACGGCGCCGCGATCGGGGCGCAGCTGTTCACGAGCGCAGGGCCGGTGCTCTCCTACCACAACGGTGGCTGGGACGAGCGCCACAGCCGCCTGAAGCCGGGAATGCTCGGCGTCTGCCACGCGCTCGAGCAGGCCTTCGCGGCGGGGCTCGAGCGGCTCGACTTCGGTCCCGGCGACTACTCCTACAAGCTGCGCTTCGCAAACGGCGACGATCCGGTGCTGCGCAGCACGTTCTTCTTCCCCAGCCCGCGCCTCGCCGGGGCGATGGCCAGCCGCGCGCCGACGCTCGCCGGGCGCGTCGGGCGGCAGGTCGCCACACGCGTACGAGCACGCGCCAAGCCGTCTGATTAGCCCCTCGCACGACACGGCGCGAGCTCGCTCAGCCAAGCTTTATCGTCGAGCTGTTCAATGTCGCGCTCGGCGCAGCTTCGAGCCCCGTCGCGCCAGTCGCTGCGCCCGCCAAGACCGAGTCCGAACGCCGTCACCAGCCATACGATCAGAGCACCAATGAGCAAGATCGGCCCCGAGCCCGACAAGCGACTCGATCGCCGCACGTTCGTCAAGGGCGGCCTCGCCGCCGGCGGCCTGCTCGCGGGCGCCGGCCTCGGCATCGCGAAGCTCGCCGACGCGACGCAGGGAGGCATCGAAGCGAACGCGCCGGCCCCGGCGAAGACGCGCATCTCGCCGACGGCGAAGACGCAGCAGCCGAACATCCTCGTGATCCTCGTCGACCAGCTGCGCTTCCCGGCGTGGTTCTCGCCGACGGCCGACGGCAGCGGACTGCCGCCGAACCTGCGCAGGCTGCGCAGCGGCGCCGTGTCGTTCTCCGGGCACTACACCGCGTCGAACGACTGCACGCCGGCGCGCTCGACGCTGCTGACAGGCCTCTACACGCACCAGACCGGCTGCATGATCACCGGCGGCAGCACGCTCGACCCGGGCTTTCCGACGTGGGGCACGATGCTGCGCGAGCAGGGCTACCGCACGCGCTGGTACGGCAAGTGGCACCTGACGCACCACGACGGCAAGTGGGGCCCCGTGCGCGGCACGCGCGCGCTCGAGCGCTACGGCTTCGCCGGCGGCACGTTCCCCTCGCCGAACGGCGCCCCCGGCCAGGGCTGGCGCGTCGACGGACACATCGCGCGCCAGTTCTCGAAGTGGTACGACGCCGATCGCGGCGCCAAGCCGTGGTGCACGACGGTCTCGTTCGTCAACCCGCACGACATCGCCTGGTGGTACGTGTGGAGCGACCGGATCGGCGCCGAGGCGAGCGCGCCACAGGTCGTGCCCGGGCTCCCGGCGAACTTCGAGACGCCCGAGCTGATGGCCGAGCGCAACAAGCCGCTGCTGCAGCGCTCGCTGCAGGAAACGGCCGCGACGTCGTTCGGGCCGGTGCCATTCGAAGGCCCCGAAGTCGTCGCGCTGTGGACCGACTTCCTCAACCTCTACGCGAAGCTGCAGCGCGAGGTCGACCGCCACGTCGGGCAGGTGCTCGACACGCTCGAAAGCCGCCCCGACGTGGCCGCGAACACGGTCGTACTGTTCACCTCAGACCACGGCGAGTACGGCGGCTCGCACGGTCTGCGCGGCAAGGGCGCAGGCGCCTACGAGGAGGCGATCCGCGTGCCGCTGCTCGTCAAGGACTACCGCGGCCTGCTCACGCGCGCGCCCGAAGTGACACGCAGCCAGCTGACCTCGAGCGTCGACATCGCGCCGCTGCTGCTGACGATCGCGAGCGGGTCGAGCTCGTGGCGCAGCGATCAGCACTACTCGCACCTCGCGCAGCGCGCCGACCTTGCGGCGATCCTCGCCGACCCGAACGCCGCCGGGCGTCCCTACGTGCTGCACGCGACCGACGAGACCGTCACCGAGTACGCGACGCAGCCATACGCCGCCGACGCGCCACGCCACGTGATCGCGCTGCGCACGCAGCAGGCCAAGTACGCGACCTACGCCGACTGGGCGCCCGAGGGCATCGAACTGCTCCCCGACGGGCAGCAGGACGAGCTGTACGACTACGGCACCGACAGCGGGCGCCTGGAGCTGCACAACAGCGCCGGCGAAAGCGTGCTCGAGCAGCCCTTGCGCGAAACCTTCGAGCAGGCGCTGGCGCAGGAGCTGCGCGAGCCGCTGCCGGGGCGTCTCAACGAGGCGCACGCGCGAGGCTTCACCGACTACTTCACGACCGCCAAGGTCGCCGCCCTGAACGCCGCCGCCGTGCGCGAACGCCGCGCCGAAAAAGTCTTCGAAGGGCTCGAGGAACCGGGCCAGGCGACCGGCGAAACGGGCTTTCACAAACTCCGACGCGGCGACCGCCGCGTCAGACCCGGTGGACGCGCGAGGCGCCAATGACCGCGCCCCCCGCATCGAGCGCCTGCAGCTGCACGTAGCTGCCGGCGCTCGCTCCCGGCACGGCAAGCGCCGTCTCGAAGCCGTCCCTCGGCTTGCTTGCGAGCGGTGCGAGCGCACCCGGCGAAGGCCCTGCCAGCACGCGCCACGCGGCGAGCTGCGTCGCGCCGTTCCAGCTCGCGTAGACGGTCGCGCCACGACCGTGCGGCGAGCGCACGACGGCGAGCGCCGGCAGGTCCGCCGGCTGCCCGCTCCACGCGAGCCGGTAGGCGCGGTATGACTCATACGCGGCCGGCAGGTGCGCGTCGAACAGCAGGCTGCCGCTCGCGCCGAATTCGGAGAAGTACGGCGACTCGCCCCAGCCGACCATCCAGCTGCCGTCGGCGAGCGCCTGCACGTTGCCCTGGCTGCCCGCGACGAGCGGCGTGCCGGGATGCGGAGCTTCGCGCACGAGCGTCGCCGTCATCCGCTGCGTGTCCAGGCGCACGTCGATCGCGCGCGACTGCTTGTGCACGACCGGCGTCGCGCCGTTGTCGAAGAACGTGATCGTGCCGTCGGGCTGCTCGCGCGCGTCGTGCTGCCACGCCGTGCGCGTGCCAGGCCCCATCGCGAAGCTCGAGCGCTTGCCGCCGAGCCGCCAGCGCACCTGCCCCGAGCGCGGATCGACGTCGTACGCGGCCCACGTGTTGCGGGCGTCGACGAGCAGGTCGCCGTCCTGCTCGATGTCGATCGCGTTGATGTGGAAGAAGTCGAACGGCGTCATGCGGCTCGCGTGCACGCCCGAGGCGTAGGAGTCGCTCAGCGGCACGTGGTCGAGGCTGTGCCACTCGTACTCGACGAGGCCCGTCTTCAGGTCGATCTCCTGCAGCAGCGTGTCGGCGACGGCCGCGTCCTTCGCGCCGCCGATGCTCGAGAGGTCGCAGTCGATGCCGTCGTAGACCGTGATCAGGCCGACGCCCTGCGGCGTGATCTGGAATTCGTGCAGGTCCGGCTGGTAGCCGTTGCCGGCGCGGATCACGGCGAGGCGCCGGTAGGAGCTGTCGGTGATCACCTCTCCGGCCTTGCTCGAGCCGCCGGCGATCAGCGGGTCCTGCCACCACGTCAGCACCGGCTTGCCTTCGTACTGCTGCACGCGGAAGTCCGCCGCGCGCGTGCCCGCCGGCGAGAGCGGCTTGAACCAGAGGACCGCGCCGCTTTCGTCGAGGATCATCGGGCCGTACTGCCCCGGCCCCGAATACGGTGCGATGAAGATGTCGCCGGGCGTCGCCGCCGGCGCGTGCGCCGTGACCGCGACCGTCGGCGGCTGCAGTTCCGGGCGTGAGCGGAAGCGCTGGTAGGCCGACGCCCGCGGCGCCGGGCGCGGGCTGCCGCCCGCATGGCCGCCGTGATCCTGCACGGCCGCCGTGAAGCCCCACGCGAACGGGACCGTGCTCGCGCCGTCGCGCAGCTCGGCGTGGACGCTGACGCGCTCGCCCTGCGTGAACGGCTTCGACGGCACGAAGCTCGCGCCGTCGCCTTGTGAGTAAGCGCGCAGCCGTCCCGCGTGCGCGCCGCTCAGCGAACCCGTGACGGTGATGTGCGAGAGATCGCCGGCCGGCACGCCGAGCATGCTCAGCTGCGTCGAGACCGACGCGTCGCGCGACTCCGGCGCCGGCGAGACCGTCACGCGCCCGCCCGCGAGCGCCGCCGAGACGTCCAGCCGCGCCGGCGTGCAGCTCGGCGAGACGCTCGGTTCGTGAAACGCGCTCGCCGAGCCGCTCACCGCAGCCTCGCCGCGGCCCGAGCGCGCCGCCGCCACGGCGATCGCCGCGACGGCCAGCAGCGCGATCGCCACGAGTGCGACCGCGGCGCGTGACCGCGCTCGCGGTCCGCTCACCCCTTGACCGTCGCCGACGTCCCGAGCACGTTGCCTGAAGCGTCGAGTGCCTGCACCGCGACATACGGTCCGGCCGTGCTCGCCTTGATCGTCGTCTCAAAGCCCGACCTAGGAGCCGTGAGAACCGGCGCGAGCGCCGTGGCTGAGCCTCCCGCCAGGACCTTCCACGAGGCGACCTGCGTCGCGCCGTTCCAGCTCACCGCGACGCTGAACACGCCCGCTCCCGCCGCCTTGGCGAGAACCGACGGCCGTCCCGGCGCGGTCGCGCTCCACGGAGCGAGGTACGTGCGGAAGTCCTGCACGTTCTTGCCGAGCGTGCCGTCGAGCAGCACGTGTCCGGAGGAGTCGTACTCGGTGAAGTTCGGCAGGCCGCCGTAGCCCATCAGCCAGTTGCCTGCGGGCAGGCTCAGCGTGTTGCCCTGGCTCGAGGCGAGCAGCGTCTTCGACGGGTTCGTGAACGCCTTGACGAGCGTGACCGTGTGCGCCGCGGTGTCAGGCTTCAGCAGCAGGCCGCGCGACTGCTTCTCCTTCGGCGGCGTCGAGCCGTTGTCGAACAGCGAGATCAGCCCGCCCGGCTGCCATTCGGAGTCGTGCTGCCAGTAGAAGCGCGTGCCCGCGCCCTGCTTGAAGCTCGAGTGGCTGCCACCGAGGCGCCAGCGGACCTGACCGCTTGCGATGTCGACGTCGTACAGCGCCCACGTGTTGCGCGAGGAGACGAGCACGTCGCCGTTGCTGCCCGGATCGGCCGTGTTGATGTGGACGTAGTCCCACGGGTAGTGGTATTTCGGCGCCGGGTTGTTCGATTCTGAGATCGGGATGTGCCCGAGCGCGTGCCACTCCCACATCACGAGGCCCGTCTTCACGTCGATCTCCTGGACGACCGAGTCCGTCAGCACGCCGTCGGAGAGGCCCTTGTAGCTCGACAGGTTCATCTCGATCGGGTCGAAGTCGTCCGTCCAAGCCGTGCCTTCCGGCGTCAAACGGATCTCGTGCAGGTCCGCGTGGTAGCCGTTGCCGGCTTTGACCGTCGCGACGTGCTGGTAGGAGGTGTTGTAGATCTCATCCTCGCCCTGGCCGAAGCCGACCTCGAGGATCCGGCCCTGCCACCACGTCAAGACCGGCTTGCCCTGATACTGCTGCACCTGCATGTTCGTCGCCGACTCGCCTGAGGGCAGCGGTCTGAACCAGACGAGGCTGCCGTCCTGTTCGGCGATCATCGGGCCCGGCGTGCCCTTGCCCTGATACGGCGCGAGGAACAGGTCCCCCGGCGCGGCGCCGGCCTTGGCGAGCGTCGTGATATGGACCGTCGAGGGCGTAAGCGTCGGCGCCGTAGCGTAGTGCTGGATCGCGTTCGGGTCGCCCGGGTTGAGCGGGAACTGCTTCTGGCTGACAGGCGCCTGGTGGGCGATCGTGAAGCTCGTGCTGAGCGCCGTGCCGCCGGCCTGCGCGTGTACCGTGACCTTCTCGCCGGCGCGGAACGGCTTGCTCGGCAGGAAGCTCTCGCCGGTGCCCGTCGAGTAGGCGCGCAGCACTCCGCTGTGCGAACCGCTGCTCGACCCGGTGACGTGTACGTCTGAGACCTGCGTGCCGGGACCGCCGAGAAAGCTGATCTGCGTCGTCGGCGAGGCGTCGGGCGTGCCCGGCTGCGGCGAGACCGCGACGGAGCCGTTCGCGGCGGCGTGGACCGAGGCGCTCAGCGTCGCCGAGGTCGCGGGCGAAGCGCCGCCGCACGCGCCCAGCGCGGCAGCGGTCAACAAAGCGCCGAACGTCAGCCCGGCCGGTCCTAGCTTTCGCATACGGCTATTGCCCTCCTGGTTTGAGCGCTGCCCGTCGGAGGGACAGCCGTCGATTCGATTGCAAGCGGCCCGGCTCTGCACTGCCGGCGATCGTAGCGGGCGCATGAGCGGCGGGTGCCGGCAGCCCGGCTCAGGAGCCCGGCGCAAACGACGGCGAGGTACCGAGGACCTGCCCCTTCGCGTCGAGCGCCTGGACCTCCAAGCTCGGGTAGCTCTGCGGCAGCGCGATCGCCGTCTCGAAGCCCTCCTTTGCCTGCGTCGCGACGGGCTTCAGCTGCCCTTCGCCGGCGCCCGCGAGGACCCTCCAGGAGGCGAGCTGCGTAGCCCCGTTCCAGCTGGCGTAGACCGTCGTCTTGCCGTCGGCCTGCCGTGCCGCGGCGGCAGGCTTCGTCAGCGGCGTGCCGCTCCACTGCTCGAGCGTCGCGCGGTAGGTGAGGTCCGGTCCCGGCAGTTCGCCTTCGAACAGCAGCTTCCCGGAGCGGTCGTACTCGGAGAAGAACGGTTCCGAGCCCCAGCCGACGAACACGTTGCCGTTCGGCTGCGGCTGCGTGTCGCCCATGTAGTCGGACTCGAAGCCGCCGTCGCGCCCGTATTGCGCCGCGAGCGTCGCGGTGCGCGTCTTTTCGTCGAGCTTCAGGATCAGCGCGCGCGAGGGCGCCGTCGGGTTGACGTACGTGCCGCCGCCCGTCAGCTGGCAGCAGTGGTCGTCATACAGCGAGACCGTCGATTCGGGGCCGAAGCGCGCGTCGTGCTGCCACTCGAACGCGGCCCCTGCGCCGAGCTTGAAGCTCGACTTGTTGCCGCCGAGCGTCCACTCGATCTCGCCCGTGTCGCTGTGCACGAGATACGTCGCCCACGTGTCGCGCATCGAGACGAGGAACGTGTTGTTCGGGCCGAGGTCGATCGAGTTGACGTGGTAGGCGTCCCACGGGAAGCCGTTCGTCGGCAGCGACGCTTGCGACTCGCTCAGCGGGATGTGATCGAGCGCGTCCCAGCTGCGCACGAGCTTGCCCGTCTTCAGGTTGTACTCCTGCACCGCCGAGTCGATCAGCGCGCCGTTGTAGGCGCCGCCGTACTTCGACAAGTCCTTCGGCACGTTCTTGTTCGCCGTGACCCACGCGTTTTCGCCGTCGATCGTGAACTCGTGCAGCGTCAGCACCCAGCCGCCGGTCGCTTTCAGCCGCGCGACCGGCCGGTAGTGCTGATCGACGACGACGTCTTCGCCGCTTTCGGTCGCGCCCGTGTTCGTCACGATGCCCTGCCACCACGCGAGCGCCGGCTTGCCTTCGTAGCTCTGCAGGCTGAGGTTCGAGGCGACGAGCTTTTCCGGCACCGGCTGGAACCACACCGGCTGCAGCGTGCGGTCGAGGATCAGCGGCCCGCTCTGCCCGACGATCGGCGCTTCGTTGAGGTCGAAGAAGTTCGCCATGAAGATGTAGCCGGGCGCGAGCTGCGAAGCCGGCGCGCTCTTGACGCTGCGGATCTTCGGCGGGTGCAGCCCTGGCGCCGTGACGAAGCTGTACGTGTCGTCGGTCGAGAACTTCCCGAGCGGCGCGCCGTGCGAGCCGGCGAACGCGAACGTCAGCGCGATGAACACGGCGAGCACGCCGCCGACGGCGAGCGCGAACCAGCGCGCGGCCGCCGCGCGGGCGGTATCCGGCTTCGGCACCGAGAAGAACGTGATCAGCGCCGCGATGGCTGCCAGCCCGGCGCCGATCAGGTAGGCCAGCGCGAAGCCGTGCGTCAGCGCCGGCGCGACCTGTTCGCCGGTCCCGATCAGGTGCGTCGTGCGCTGCGTCGCGAACGTGATCAGCAGCGCCAGGCCGAGCCCGCCGCCGACCTGGCGCGAGGTGTTGACGAGGCCCGACGCGAGGCCGGCCTGCCCCTCCTTCGCGCCCTGCGTCGCGGCGATCGTCGAGGGCACGATCGACATCGCGATGCCGGCCGCCGTCAGCACGCCCGGGATCACGACGTAGACGATCGCGCTGCCGCTCGAGCCGATCCGCGTGAACAGCAGCAGGCCGGCCGTCATCATCAGCAGGCCGCTGCCGAGCACCGGACGCACGCCGAAGTGGCTGACGAGCTTGCCCGCGCGTGAGGCGATCAGCATGATCGTCAGCGTCATCGGCAGGAAGATCAGCCCCGTGTGCAGCGGCGAGAGCCCGAGCACCTGCTGGATGTACAGCGAGCTGACGAACCACATCGGGAACAGCGCGGCGCTGAACAGCAGCACGATCGTGTTGGCCGTCTTCAGCGGTTTCGTCAGCTCTTTGATCGGGATCAGCGGCGCCTTCGCGACGCGGTCCTCGATCACGCCGAACGCCCCCAGCAGCAGCAGGCCGAGCACGATCGGGCCGAGCGCGGCGAACGTGTCCCAGCCCTTCAGGCCGGCTTCGACGACGCCGTAGACGAGCACCATCTGCCCGATCGTCAGCGTCAAAGCGCCGGCAAGATCGAACGGCGGCGCGTCACGCCCCTTGCGTCGCTCGACGACGACCCTGTAAGCGACGATCGCCGCGGCGAGAGCGATCGGCGGGTTGATCAACAGCACCCAGCGCCAGCTGAGCACTTCGGTGATGATCCCGCCGAACAGCACGCCCGCCGCGCCGCCGAGGCCGTTCATCGCGGCCCAGATCCCGATCGCGCGGTGCAGTTTCGGACCGGGCGCGAACGAGGCCGTGATGATCGCCAGCGACGTCGCCGCCATCAACGCGCCCGCGAGGCCCTGCACGGCACGCGCCGCGACGAGCACGATCTGGTCGGGCGCCGCGCCACCGGCGAGCGAGGCGAGCCCGAACAGGATCAACCCGGCGACGAGCGTGCGGCGCTGGCCGAAGTGGTCCGCGACGCGACCGCCGAGCATCAGGAAGCCGGCGAACGTGATCGCGTACGCGTCGACGACCCATTGCAGGTCCGGCGAGGAGAAGCCGAGGTCGGACTGGATCGACGGCAGCGCGACGTTGACGATGCTCAGGTCGAGGATCACCATGAACTGCGCGACGCAGCAGACGGCGAGCAGCAGCGCCGTGCCGGAGCCGAGCTTCTTGGCGTCGGGCGGCGGCGCCTGCTCGGGCTGTGCGGATGCCTTGACCTCGACGCTCACGCGCGACCGCCGAACTTAGATTTCTCTCGCAAGCGCTTGGTAGGGTGAGCCGCCGAGCCACCTAGCAACGATTGGAGCCCGCCCCATGAGAAGAACGCCACTGACCGCCATCCTAACGGCGCTGGCCGTGCTGGCGAGCACGATCGCGGTGGCCGGGTGCGGATCGAGCTCATCCTCCTCGACGACGAGCTCGAGCTCGAGCAGCACGCCGACGAGCAGCACGACGCCGACGAGCACGACGAGCACGCACAAGCACAAGTCCAAACCGGCCTACTAGACGCGCGGCGCCCCGCGCAGGCGCACGCCCCACGCGACGGGCGGGCGGGCGACGGCACGAGCACGCTCACCCTGCCTTCCCGGCGCCCGGCAGCGACGCGGCATAGCTGATCACGGCGGTCGTCTTCGACGTGCCGAGGACGTGCCCCGCGGCGTCGAGCGCCTGCACGGCGACGTAGCCATGCTCCTTCGGCAGGATCGTCGAGGTCTCAAAGCCGTCGGTCGCGATCTGCGCCTGCTCGCTGAGCGACCCCGGCTGCTCGCCGGCGAGCACGCGCCACGCGGCGACGTCCGTCGCGCCGTTCCAGCTCGCGTGGACGATCGTCTCTTCGGCCGTGTCGTTGAGGCTCGCGAGCACGGCCGGCGGGCTCAGCGGCTGCCCGCTCCACGGGTAGCGGAAGGCGCGGTAGAAGGACATGTCGAGCGGCATGTGCGCGTCGAGCAGGAGCGAGCCGTCGCTCGCGAACTCGCTGATCGCCGGCACGCCGCCGTAGCCGACGAGCGTGCTCCCGTCGCTCAGCGTCTGCGCGTTGCCCTGGCTCGCCGCGAGCAGCGGCGGGTCGCGGTGCGTGTACGCCGCCGTGAGCTGCGCGCGATGGGCGTTCAGGTCGAGCTTGATCCGCACGGCGCGCGACTGCTTGTGGATCGGCGGGTTCGCGCCGTCGTCGAAGAACGTCACTTCGCCGTCGGGCAGCATGCGCGCGTCGTGCTGCCACGCGACCTTCGTGCCGGGACCCATCGCGAACGAGCTCTTGTTGCCGCCGAGGCGCCAGAGGATCTTGCCGCTGCCGCGCTGCAGCTGATAGCCGGCCCACGTGCTGCGCGCCGAGATCAGCACGTTGCCGTCCGTCTGCGGGTCGATCGAGTTGATGTGGAAGTAGTCCCACGGCGTCGGGCCGCTCGGCGCTTCGACTTCGGACTCTTCGGCGCCGACGTGATCGAGGCTGTGCCATTCCCAGCGCACGAGGCCCGTCTTCATGTCGATCTGCTCGATCGCCGTGTCGACGATCGAGCCGCCGCGCGATCCGTGGACGGAGGACAGGTCGCAGCGAATCGGGTTGTACGCGGTGATGTACGCGACGTCGCCGGGGAGGATGCGGAAGTCGTGCAGGTCCGCCTTCAACCCGTTGCCGCCCGCGACCCGCGCGACGGTCCGGTAGCGCGAGTCGGTGACGACGTCTTCGCCCTGGCCGAAGCCGAGCACGAGGACGCGCCCGCGCCACCACGTCAGCACGCGCTTGCCTTCGTAGGTCTGCTCGTTGAGGTTCTCCGCCGTTTCGCCGCCAGGCAGCTCCTCGAACCAGACGAGCCGGCCGTCGGGCGCGTAGATCAGCGGCCCGTACTGACCCGGGCCGGGGCCGTTCGTCGTCAGGATGTCGCCCGCGGCGGGGTCGCGGTCGGGCACGGTCACGCTCAGCACGGGCGCCTGCGCTCCCGGCATCGTGTAGAAGCTCTCGTAGTCGGCCGGCGCCGCCTGCGGGTTGCCGAACTCGCCCGTCTTCGCCGTCGGGTAGGGCGTGTCGACGCGGAACTCGTACGCCACCTGCTTGCCGGCGCCGGCGCCGGCGCCGGCGCCGGCGCCGAGCGAAGCATGCACGGTGACGCGCTCGCCGGCGTCGAACGGCGCGTCGGGCGTGAAGCTCGCGCCGTCGCCCTGCGAGTAGCCGCGCAGCCGGCCGCTGTGGCTGCCGCTCTGCGCACCGACGACCGAGACGTCGTGGATCTCGCCCTGCGCCACACCGAGGAAGCTGATCTGCGTGTGCGGGTTCGCGCTGTCCGTTTCAGGCGCCGGCGAGACGTCGACGGCGGTGCCCGCGAGCGCGGCCGAGTGCTCGAGCGTCGCCGGCAGGCACGGTGGCGAGGCGCTCGCGCTCGCGTGCGAGGAGCCACCCGCGAGCTTCAGGCTGGCCGAGCCGAGTGCGAGCGCGAGCACGCCCCACACGAGCACGACGACGCCCAGGATGATGAGTACGTTGCGGCGCATGTGCGAGCACGACGACCCGTGCGCGGACCCCTCGAGCCCACGGATGTCGAGGGCGGAAGGGTGCCACATTAAGCGGTGGGCAATGTAAGAGTTGGCTCAACTCGCTCCGCGTCTGGCGCTGTCAAGCCCGCGAGCCGGTCCGCGAAGCGGCTCGAATCGCCCCGCGGGCGAGTAGGCTCAACGGTGATGAGAGGGGCTGCGCTCACGCTGTCGGCGACGCTCGCCATGCTCGGATCGTGCACGGCGATGCTGCCGTCCGCCGCGCTCGGCGCCTCCGATGTCGCGACGACCGAAGCCTACGTGCGCGCCGACTACGCGCTCGTCAGCACAGGACATCGCCTGCTGCCGACCGCGCACGCGAAGATCTTGGCGTTGCGCAAGCGCCTGCGCAGCGAATGCCCGGCCGTCGTCGCCGGCTCACCGCAGGACGAAGCTTCCGAAGCGCTCACGTGGGAGCTGATCGGCGCGATGACGATCGCCGGCTACCAGCCGGGCCTCGGAGCGGCGCGGAAGTTCTCGCAAGCCGTCTCGAAGCTCAGCTGGAGCAACGCCTCGCTGACGCGCGCCGTGCGCAAGTACACGCGCCAGGGCATCGCCCAGGCGGACACGCCGCCGCCCGACGTGTGCGGCGACCTGCGCGCGTGGAAGGCGAGCGGCTACACGGCGCTGCCGGCTACGACCGTCCACTTCAAGCAGACGTTCTACGAAAACTACGTCGGCGTCGGCTTCATGCCGAAGCAGCTCGAACGGCTCGTCCCGGCTTCGCAGAAGTCTCTGGTGCAGAGCGCGCGCCGCTACGAAGAAGCGCTCGCCGAGTTCGAAGCGCACGAAGTCGAAACGTTCGGCTCGATCATCGATTCGCTCGGGCTTCACCAGTAGCCGAAGCCACAGCCGCGACACGACCATCGCGTGCCCGTGCGATCGCACGCGCGACCCCCTGCGCGAGCAGCGCGCCGAGCAGCGCGATCGCGAAAGCCGCGGCCACGCCGAGCGGGATCACGAGCACGGCGACGAGAAAGCAGAACGCGGCGAAGCCGTAGCCGCCGCGCAGGAAGCCGCGGAAGAAGTCATCGAGCTGGACCGGCCCCTCGAGCACGAGCACGAACGCGGCCAGCACCGTGTTGGAGACGGGGAACGGCGTCAGCACTCCTGTCAGCCTTGGCCCGAGCCCGGCGGCGGCGCCGGTCAGGCCGAGCACGAGCAGCGCCGTCGCGACGGCGCGTGCCGGCAGGTCCCAGGCGGGCAGCTCGGCGAGCGCCAGATCCTGCTCGCGTGGATCCGCCGGCAGCAGCCGCGGCGCGAGCGCGAACGCCGCAGCGGCGAGCGCGAGGCCGAACCCGGCCCGGATCGAGGTCTGCCCGAAGGCCAGCGCGACGGCGACGAACGCGGCCCACCCCGCGAGCACGGCGCCGAGCCAGCCGGCGCGACGCGCCACGTGCGCGAAGACGACGACGAACGAGACCAGCGCGACGAGCCCGAGCAGCGACGCGGCGGCGGCGCGGGCGGCGAAGTGCGCGCCGCGCTCGAGCTCGGTGATCAGCAGGATCGGGCCGGCGACGAGCGGCAGCGCCACGAGCAGCCCTGCCACCTGATGTCCCCAGCGGCGGCCCGCGAGCGAGGAGGCGACGACGAGCGCCGGCGCGAGCGTGAGCTTGACGAGCAGCAGCACCGCGAGCTCAGGAGCGCTGCCAGCGATACTCCGACTCGACGTGCCCCGTGCGCTGCGCGCGCCGCAGCGCGGCGTTGACGAGCCACACGATCAGCGCCCCGCCGACGGTCGACCAGAACCGCCCGACGGTGAAGCCTTCGACGATCCTGCTCGTCAGCCACAGCATCAGCGCGTTGATCGCGAGCAGGAAGAGACCGAGCGAGAGGATCACCGCGGGCAGCGTCAACAGGACGATCGCCGGGCGCACGACGAAGTTGACGAGGCCGAGGATCGCGCCGGCGAGCAGCAGCGTGCCGAGATCCTTACCGTAGCCGATCGCCGGGATCACGGCCGCGGCGACGAGCAGCGCGACGCAGTTGGAGAGCCACGCGATCAGCAGGCGGGTGAGCACGGTGCGAGCCATCGCCGCCCATCCTCGCACGCGCACGCGCGACCGCGACAGCGGTGCCTCAGGCGCTCGCGACCGCCGCGGCCGTCTCCTGCACGAACTCGCGGATCGCCCGCGCGAATGCCTGCGGCTGGTCGCGCATGATCAGCGTGTAGCTGTCGGCGATCTCGACGAGGCGCGCGTCTGTGAGCAGCGCGGCGAAGCGCTTGCCGTGCTCGGGGCGCTGCACTTTGTCCTCCGGCGTCCAGACGACGAGCGTCGGGTGCGCGAAGGAGCGCAACCGTTCGCAGACCTCGACCATCTGCCGGCGCCGGCCGCCCGTCACGTACTTGCGAAAGTCGCGCCGCACCGCGGCCTGCGTCTGCAGCGGCTCGAACCAGCGATCGAGCAGCTCGTCGGGCAGCGGGTGCTTGGCCATCCAACCGAACGCGATCGGCAGCCGCCGCAGCGCACGCACGCGCAGCGCCTGCGTCATCAGATAGATCCCGCCCGGGACGAACGCTGTCGCGCGCACGTTCTTGCCCGGCAGCCCCGGCGGGTAGTTCTCGAACGCCTCGCACGAGGAGATCACCAGCCGCGCGACGCGCGCCGGGTCCTCTCCCGCGAGCACGATCGCCGCCGCGTGGTCGTTCTGCACGAGCGTCACGTCATCGAGCTCGAGGCGCTCGAGCAGCTCGCGGACCATCGCGGCGAACCCGTGCAGCGAGAGATCGGCGTCCGGGTGCATCGCTTTGCGGTGAGCGCCGAGCGGAAGCGTCGGCACGACGCAGCGATACTCGCCGCGCAGCTCCTCGACGAGCGGGTCCCAGACCGATCCATCCATCACGAGACCGCCGAGCAGCACGAGCACCGGGCCCTCGCCGCCCGTGTCCTCGTATTCGATCGTCCCCGCCGTCAGCTCGATCTCGGGCATCTCCGCGAACTCCTTTTTCTATTAATTAAAAATAGATAGATCGCTCTAGTGGATGTACCGTATCATTGCCGGAATGGCAGCGCAGACGAGGGAGCGGATCGTGCAGCACAGCGCCGAGCTATTTCGCCGCCAGGGCTTCGCCGGCACCGGCGTGAAGCAGATCGTCGCCGAGGCGAGCGCGCCGTTCGGCTCGCTCTACCACTTCTTCCCCGGCGGCAAGGAGCAGCTCGGCGAGGAGGTGATCCGCTGGTCCGGCGCGATCTACGGACAGCTGCTCGACGCGTTCTACGAGCCTGGCGCCGATCCCGTCGCGGCGACGCGCAACTTCTTCGCGGCCGCTGCGCAGACGCTCAGCGACTCCGACTACGCCGACGCCTGCCCGATCGCGACCGTCGCGCTCGAGGTCTCGAGCACGAACGAGCCGATGCGCCAGGCCTGCGCCGACGTATTCGACGGCTGGGTCGACGGCGCGACCGAGCGCTTGGTCGAAGCCGGCCTGACGCGCAAACGCTCGCGCGAGCTCGCGTTCTCGCTGATCGGCGCGCTCGAGGGCGCGTTCGTGCTCTCGCGCGCGCTGCGCAGCACCGAGCCGCTCGAGGCCGCCGGCGCGAGCATGACCGCCGAGATGCGCGAGGCAGTCGCCGCGACGCGCAAGCGTCGCCGCGCCCGGAGCTGAAGCGTGTCCTCGATCGAGCAGTGGTGGGGCGACGGCGAGCACTTGCCCGTCGTGCTCGGTGGCACTGAGCACGCGATCTTCCTGCGCACGCTCGGCGCCGGCCCGGCGATGACGCTGCTGCACGGCTTCCCGAGCTCCTCGCACGACTGGGCGAAGCTCGCGCCCACGCTGAGCGAGCGCCACACGCTGCTGATGCCCGACTTCCTCGGCTTCGGCGCTTCGGCGAAGCCGGCCGAGCACGACTACTCGCTGCGCGAGCAGGCTGACATCGTCGAGGCGATCTGGGCACGCAAGGGCGTCGAGCAGACTGCGCTCGTCGTGCACGACTACGCGGTCTCGGTCGCGCAGGAGCTGCTCGCGCGGCGCGCCGAAGGCACGCTCGCGGTCGAGCTCGAGTCCGTGGACCTGCTCAACGGCGGGCTGTTCCCCGAGCTGCACCGGCCGCAGCCGACGCAGACGGTGCTGCTCGACCCCGAGCAGGGCCCGAAGATCGGTGAGCTGATCACCGAGGAGCTGTTCGTCGCCGGCTTGCGCCCGACGTTCGCCGACGACTACGACGCGGCCGCCGACAGCGCCAAGATCTGGCGCTCGATGAACCGCGACGAGGGGCAGCGCATCTCGCACCTCTTGATCCGCTACATGGTCGACCGCGAACGCGACGGAGCGCGCTGGGTCGCGGCGCTCGAGCAGACCGACGTGCCGCTCGCGTTCGTCTGGGGCATGCTCGACCCCGTCTCCGGCGCGCACATGGCCGAGCGAATTCGCGAGCGCCTGCCCGACGCGCCGCTGCTCTCGCTCGCCGACGTCGCGCACTGGCCGCAGCTCGAAGCGCCCGAGCGCGTGCTCGACGCGCTGCTCGCCGGCTAGCTGCGTCTCGAGGCGAGATCGACGAGCCGCCCAAGCCGCGAGGGACGGCCGCCGCGGCGCTCGCTGCGATCGGCCTGGCGGTAGAGCGCGTAGACGCCGCGCACGCCTGCCCAGCGCAGCGGCTCTGGCTCCCATCCGCGCGGCGGTGAGTCGCTGACCCACGGCAGCTCCGTCAGCTCCGTCTGCTCGCCGCACAGCAGGTCGCAGAGCGTGCGCCCGGCGAGGTTCGCCGCCGCGACGCCCTGTCCCGCGTAGCCGCCGGCCCACGCCGTGCCCGTGCGCGCGTCGGCGCCGACCGACGGGCACCAGTCGCGCGCGACGCCGAGCACGCCCGACCAGGCGTGGTCGATCGCGCAGCCCGATGCCGCCGGGAACATCCGCCGCAGTGCCGCGTGCAGGCTCTCGACCGTCGCGCGCGCCGTGCTCCCTTCGCCGTCCGTGCGCGATGCGAAGCGGTACGGCACGCCGCGCCCGCCGATCGCGATACGCCCATCGGCGGTCCGCTGCAGGTAGACGAACACGTGCGCGGCGTCGTCGAGCACCTCGCCGCCGTGCCAGCCGATCTCATCCCAGACGCTCGCCGGCAGCGGCTCGGTGACGATCATCGAGCTGTTCATCGGCACGAGCGCGCGGCGCAGGCCGCGCAGCGAGGCCGTGTAGCCCTCCGTCGCGCGTACGATCCAGCGGGCGCGCACGCGCACGTCGCCGTCGCCGCCGACGCGCGCTTCGCGCGCCGTGATCTCGCACACGGGCGTGTGCTCGTGGATCGCCACGCCGAGCCGCTCGACGGCGCGCGCGAGCCCCGCGAGCAGCTTCGCCGGATGCACGCGTGCGGCGTGCGGGGAGAAAGTCGCCGAGCGCGCCTCGGCGATCCGCACGCGCTCGGTGAGCTGCGCGCGGTCGAGCTCACGCAGCTCGGCCTGCTCGAGCCCGAGCGCCCGCATCTCGCGCACGTGCGCGCGCAGGCGCAGCGCCTGGGCGTCGTCGAGCGCGACCGCGAGCTGTCCGCCCTTGACGAGGTCCGCATCGATCTGCTCGCGATCGAGCACGTGCGCGACCTCCTCGACCGTCGCGAACATCGCGCGCTGCAGCGCGAGGAAGCCCGGCCTCCCCGCACCGCGCTCGTAGCGGCGCGGCGCGCCGGAGAAGAACCCCGTCAGCCACCCGCCGTTGCGCCCCGACGCGCCGAAGCCGGCGCGCTGCGCCTCGAGCACGACGACGCGCAGCGACGGCTGCGTGCGCTTGAGGTAGTACGCCGTCCACAGGCCCGTGTAGCCGGCGCCGACGATCGCGACGTCGGCTTCGATCGACTCGCTCAACGGCGCGCGCTCGGGCTGCTGCTCGGCCGCGAGCGAGCGCCACCAGAAGCCGAGCTCGCCGGTCCGCATCGTCTCGAGCTTAGCCCTGCGCGCCGCCGCCTTGGAGCTGTTCGCCGCGCGGCGCTTCGAGCTCCGCCAAGCGCTTCTGCAGGTGCTTGCGCTCGGCCTCGGGGTGGACGAGCGCGAGCGCCCGTTCGTAGGCCACGCGCGCTTCGCCGGCTCGATCGAGCCGCCGCAGCAACTCGGCGCGCGTCGCGTGCAAGTAGTGATAGCCGTCGAGATCGCTCGCGAGCGCCTCGACGAGGCCGAGCGCAGCCTCCGCCTCGCCCGCCTGCGCGAGCGCGACGGCGCGGTTCAGCTCGACGACGGGCGAGCCCGTCAGCGCCGCGAGACGGCCGTACAGCGACGCGATCGCCGGCCAGTCGCGCGTCGCGTCTGCGTGCAGCGCCGCGATCGCGGCCTGCAGCGCGTACGGCCCGCCGCCGTCGAGCGCCTGCGCGCGCGCCAGCTCGGCACGACCGGCGGCGATCTGCCCGTCGTCCCACAGCGTCCGGTCCTGATCGTCGAGCAGCACGACTGCGCCGGCGGCAAAGCGCGCCGCGCGGCGCGCGTCGTGCAGCAGCATCAGCGCGAGCAGCGCGTGCGTCTCGGCCTCGTCCGGCATCAGCTCCACCAGCGCGACGCCGAGCCGGATCGCCTCGGCCGCGAGCTCGTTGCGCCCGCCGTAGCCCTCGTTGAAGATCAGGTAGACGACAGCGAGCACCGCGACGAGCCGGTCCGGGAGCAGGTGGTCGGGCGGCACGCGAAACGGGATCCCGGCGGCCCTGATCTTGTGCTTCGCGCGCACGAGCCGCTTCGCGAGCGTCGGCTCCGGGATCAGGAACGCGCGTGCGATCTCATCGGTGCGCAGCCCGCCGAGCGTGCGCAGCGTCAGCGCCACTTGCGCGTCGGTCGCGAGCGCCGGATGGCAGCACGTGAACAGCAGCTCGAGCCGCTCGTCGGGGAATGCGTCTTCGGCCATCACGTCCTCCGTCGCTTCGCGCACGTCGAGCTCGCGCGTCTTCGCCGCGAGCGTGCGATCGCGGCGAATCCGGTCGATCGCGTGGTTGCGCGCGGTCGTCGTCAACCACGCGCCCGGGTTGCGCGGCAGCCCTTCGCCGGGCCAGCGTTTGGCGGCCGTCGCGAACGCCTCCTGCGCGGCTTCCTCGGCGAGATCGAAGTCGCCGAGGAAGCCGATCAGTGTCGCGAGGACACGACCCCACTCCTCGCGGAAGACCTGCTCGAAGGGCAGCGAGCGCTCGGCGATCGCTAGCGCTCCACGACCGGGCGCACCTCGATCGCGCCGCCCATCCGCGCCGCCGGGATGCGCGAGGCGAGCTCGATCGCCGCGTCGAGGTCGTCGGCCTCGAACAGGTAGTAGCCGCCGATCACCTCCTTCGTCTCGGCAAACGGTCCGTCGGTCGTCAGCGTGCTGCCGTCTTGCACGCGCACCGTCGTCGCCGTCTCGGGGCCTTGCAGCTGATGGCCGCCGAGCATCCCGGGCGTCTGCGCGATCGCCATGTACTCGGCCGTGATCGCGTTCTGCTCCTCCTCGGAGAGCGCTTCGTAGTCGGCCATCTGGTTCGACGTGTAGATCTGCAGCAGGTAGGTCATCTCGGTCCTTCTCCTTCGTGAGTTTTAGTGCTCTGTCGTACCTACGACGAACGGCGCGCCGAGAAATGGACACCGCTTGGCAGCGCTGTGGGGCCTCACCGGCGTGGCGTGGCGTGGCGGGCGGCGGGCAACTGACCGCCCGCGCTCAGTGACAGCCGAGCTGCGCGAGGCTCTTGGCGACCTCGGACTTGAGCGTCGCCGCGATGTCGGTGACCTGCGAGGCCGGCGGTGGCGAGACGACCGGCTGGCGGCCGTAGTCGTACAGATCCATGCTAAGCGTCTCCTGCAGCCGGCCCTGCGACGTGCACAGCGAAAACACGAGCCCGATGCGCGTGATCCGCCCGGCGCCGATCCACACGTCCATCGGCAGCGTCTTCGCTCCGGTGATGCGTTCGAGCAGCTTCCCGGCCTTGCGCGCCGCGTCGCGCCGGCCCGCGGGCGCGCTGTCGGCGAAGTGCGTCAGATCGATCAGCGCGTGGTAGTGCGTCGAGCTCACGCCGCGCACCTGCTGCTCGCCGGCGCGCGTAACGGTCCCGGCCGCTTTGAGGTAGCTCAGCACTTCGGCCGGGTTCGACGAGCCGGCGCCGAGCGTGCTGCTGCCGTAGGACTGGCTGAACGTGCTCAGGTCGGCGCGAACCCACGGCTTGCCGTGCGTCACGCTCGTATCGGCGGCGCCCGGAACGCTGACGTAGAGGTAGGGCTTTGAGATCACCTCGTTGATCGTTTTGCCTCCGGCCTCCAGGCTCGCCGTGCCTTCCGAGCCGCGGTCGTTGATCGTGCCGTTGCCTTCGACCGTGCTGCTCTTACCGGCGAGCTGCATGCCGATCGCGATCGAGAACTTGAATCCAGGAACCTGGTCGGTCGCATACGCCGCGCGCGTCACAGCCGCGAGGTAGGACGCGTTCGCCGCGCCGCTCGGGCTCGCCGCGCCGGAGCTCGCACCGCTCGCGCTCGTGCCACCGTGACCGCCGCCGCTGCCGCAGCCGGCGGCGGCGGCGGCGGCGAGCAGCAGTACTCCGGCGCAGATGGCGGTGCACATGGCGCGGGAAAGTCGTGGCATGGCGCAATTCTCCCTCATTGTGCTCGCGTTACCCGCGTGCCTCGACATGTATGCGGGTGCGAATTGCGTCCGCGGCTCGGCGCTGCGTGCCTATGCGGGGGCGCGCAGCGCGTCGATCCCGAGCTCGAGCATCCTCTGCCAAGCTCCGGCTTCGAGTTGGGACGCAGCCCGCGTGGCAGCGAACAGCAGCCGCAGGTCGAGCGTCGTCGCGTCGTCGCGCAACTTGCCCTCCGCGCGCGCCGCCGCGAGCAGGCGCTCGAGCGAGACGACCGTCGCCGCGAGCGCCTCGACGACGGCCGGGTGCTCGGAGACGGTCGCCATCGCCTCGCCGAGCACGTCGTCACCGGCCTGGCGCTCTGCAAGCGTCCACAGCAGACCGGTCAGCGCCGACCAGCGGTCCTCCCCGCTCGCGAGCGCCGCCTCGGCGCCACGCTCTGACTCCTGCAGGCGCTCGACGACGAGCGCCGCGAGCAGGTCGCGCTTGGAGGGGAACTGGCGATAGACGCTGCCGACTCCCGCGCCGGCCGCGGCGGCGACGGCCGGCATCGGCGCATCGAGCCCGTCGCGCGCGAACACCTCCCCGGCGGCGAGCAGCAGCCGCGCGCGCTTCTCCCGCTGGCCGAGCGAAGACCAGTCGCACGCCACGGCGTCAGTCTGCTCCTCCAAGACCGGAATGCTCATTCCGCTACTGTAGTCGGCTACGCAGCGCGGCCGCAACCCGCAGCCGCCGCGACCCTCGCAAATGAACCCGAAAAGGCCTCCGCGATGACCACGAGCAGCCCTGGTGAGATGAGTGCAGACGCGCGCGAGCGCACCCACCCGACGTTGATCCTCGCCGTCCTGTCGCTCGCCGGCGTCGCCTACGCGATGCTCAGCTCCTCCGTCGTCCCGGCGCTGCCGACGATGCAGCACGACCTGCACACGACCGAGAACGGGATCACGTGGCTGCTCACGGCCTACCTGCTCTCGGCGTCGGTCGGCACGGCGATCCTCGGGCGCCTCGGCGACATGTACGGCAAGGAGCGTCTGCTGCTCGTGACGCTCGTGATCCTCGCTTTCGGCACGCTGCTCGCGGCCGTGTCGAGCTCACTCGGCGTGATCATCGTCGCGCGTTTCATCCAGGGCGCGGCCGGCGGCATCTTCCCGCTCGCGTTCGGGATCGTGCGCGACGAGTTTCCGCGCGAGAAGGTCGCCGGCAGCATCGGGCTGCTCTCGGCGATCCTCGGCGTCGGCGCCGGCATCGGAATCGTCTCGGCGGGCTTGATCGTCGAGCACCTGAACTACCACTGGCTGTTCTGGTTCCCGCTCGCCGCGACGATCCTCGCCGCTATCGCGACGTGGCGCTTCATCCCGGAGTCGCCCGTGCGCGTACCGGGCAAGATCAACTGGCTCGCGGCCGCGCTGATGACGATCGGCATCTCGGCCGTGCTGCTGGCGATCTCCGAGACGACCGTGTGGGGCTGGGGCTCGGCGAAGGCGCTCGGCCTGATCGCGGTCGGCCTCGTCTTCATCGCGATCTGGATCGCCGTCGAGGTGCGCAGCCGCAATCCGCTGATCGACATGACGATGATGCGGATCCGCGGCGTCTGGACGACGAACCTCGCCGCGTTCCTGCTCGGCGCCGGGATGTACGCGTCGTTCATCATCTTCCCGCAGTTCGCGCAGCTGCCGAAGAGCACCGGCTTCGGCTTCGGCTCGTCGGTTGTCGTCTCGGGCCTCTACCTGCTGCCCTCGACGGTCGGCATGACGATCCTCGGGGTCTACGCCGGGCGGATCTCGGCGCGCTTCGGCTCGCGCGCGGCGCTGCTCGCCGGGACGGCGTTCACGACGGCGTCGTTCGCGCTGCTGTCGGTCGACCACAGCCATCCGCTCGAGTTCCTGATCGCGGCCGGGCTGCTCGGCGTCGGCATCGGGCTCGCGTTCGCGGCGCTCGGCAACTTGATCATCCAGGCTGTCTCGAGCGAGCAGACGGGCGTCGCGAGCGGCATGAACACGGTCATGCGCACGCTCGGCGGCGCGCTCGGCGGCCAGCTCTCGGCGACGTTCATCGCGGGGCACACGCTGCACGGCAAACCGACCGTGACGGGCTTTACCGAGTCGTTCGTGATGGCGACGGGGTTCCTGATCGTCTGCCTGCTCGCGGGCGTGCTCGTGCCGAAGGTGCCCTCGGCCGCAACGCCGGCGCTGCAAGCGGAGGGTGCGGCCGCGAGGAATGGCGTGGTCCCGCCCGGCGAGGCCGAGACGGCCGTCGAGACCGTCGGCGCCTCCTAGCCGCCTAGGGCTCGGCGCTCGCGCAGCGTCTACGCGGCGGGCGCCGGCGCGCCGCCTGAGGCATCGGCCTCCGGCGCGTGCTGCCGATCGCCGGCCGAGACGATCTGCTCGTCGGGGCGACCGCCGGGCATCGCCTTTAGCGCGACGACGAAGGCCAGCGCCATCGCGGCCGCCATCCCGTAGATGATCGTTTGCGTGGAGTGCGCGAAGTCGAGGCGGATCTGGTGCGGTGGCGCGCCGCCGCTCGCGCCGCTGCCGCCCGAGGCGCCGGAGATGGCGTGGGCGATCTTGTCGGCCTGCGCCTTCGGCACGCGCCCGCTCAAGGTCTTCTCCACGCGCGAGACGTTTTCGGTGATCAGGATCGAGCCGAGCACGGCCAAGCCGAGGCTGCCGCCGAAGTTGCGCACGGTCTGCGTCAGACCGGTCACGGCGCCATACGTCGCGTGCGCGGCGCGGTTGAGCGCGTCGGTGCTGACCGGCCCGAGCACCATCCCGGCACCGAGGCCGGCGATCGCCAGGCGCCACCACTGTTCGTTGAACGACAGATCGTCAAGCGCTTCGGCCCACAGGTAGAAGCCGACCGCCGCGATCGCGCAGCCCGGCACGACAGCCGGGCGCGCGCCTTTGCTGTCGAGCAGCGCGCCGCCGCGCCGCGCGCCGATCGTGAAGCCGATGAAGAAGACGAGGATGTACAGCCCGGCCTCGCCGGCGCTTTCGCCGAGCGCGATCTGCGCGTACAGGCTGGCGAAGAAGAACAGCGGCACGAAGCAGATCGACAGCAGGAACAGCACGACGTTGTCGACGAAGAACGCGCGGTCGGCGAACAGGCGCATCGGCACGAGCGGATCGTCCACGCGCAGCTCGTAGCGCACGAACGCCGCGAGCAGCGCCAGCCCGGCGATCAGGCAGACCCAAGTCGCGATGCTGCCCCAGCCCCAGACGCCCGCCTGCTGCAAGCCGAGCACGGCGATTCCCATCCCGGCGCTGACCAGCGCGGCGCCGCGCATGTCGATCCGCGACGGGCTGCGCTCCTCGCTCGGTTTCGAGCGCGCGATCAACACGAGCGCGATGATCGCGACGGGGACGTTGACCCAGAAGATCGAGCGCCACGTCCATTCGGTCAGGTAGCCGCCGGCGATCGGGCCGACGGCGGTCAGCGCGCCGGTGATCGAGAAGAACACCGCGAGCGCCTTGCCGCGTTCCTGCACGGCGTAGCTCGCGACGACGATCGCCAAGGCCGCCGGAAAGAGGATCGCCGCGGCGGCGCCCTGCAGGACGCGGAAGACGATCATCCAGGTCTCGGCGATCGAGCCCGTCGGCGTCGCGCCGCACAGCGCCGAGCACAGCGCGAAGGCGATCACGCCGATCGTCACCATGCGCCGTGGTCCGTACACGTCAGCGACCTTGCCGCCGAGCGCGAACAGCGCCGAGAGCGAGAGCAAATAGCCGTTGACGATCCACTGCGAGCCCGTCGAGGAGAGATGCAGCTCGTGCTGCAGGTTCGGGATCGCGAGCGCGACGATCGTCTGATCGATGAACAGCATCGCGACGGCGAAGATCATCGCCGTCAGAACTAGTTTCTTCCTGTCCACGTCCTCGGCCCCCTATGCGGTCGGTTCACGCGCGTCGGCTACGTACGGAATACGTAATCGGCGTTCACCACCAGCCGCTTGAATCCTGCCCGGAGCCAGGCTCAGCTCATCGCAAAGGCCCTGCGCCAGTGCTCAGGCGCGCTTGCCCGGCGAGCCACCGCGGCGCAGCGCAGGCCCGCAGACGAACGCGCTCGACGAGGCGGTGAGACCGGTGCCGCCGAGCGGCGTCGCGAGCGGCATCTCCATCGGCGCGATCGGCGCGGCGCGGCGCGTCTGGCGCAGCACTTGGTGAGCGGACCACAGCGAGGCGTCTATCTCGATCGCCGCGTGGCGCAGGCCGCGCGCGAGCCTCACACGGCAGGTGAAGCTTCGTTCGGCGGGGGTCTTCGCCGCGCAGCGGCCGAGCGGGCGTCCGTGCAGCCGGGCGCCGAGGCTCAGCCGCCCCGCGACCGACACGGTCGTTGTCATCACGAGCGTGCGTCCGACGAGCATCGCCTGCGGCATCGAGAGGCCAGAGGAGAGGCGGTCCCACACCGGCGGAAGCGGCGCCGCGGGCGCCGGCTGCGGGATCGCAGCGGGGACGATCGCGACCTCGCGCTCGTCGCGCGCCCCGCCGGGAGCGAGCGCCGTTAGCAGCACCGAGCCGCCGGCCGGCGGCTGGCGCGGCGCGGTGAACAGCCCGTCCGAGTCGATCGAGCCGCCGCTCGCGCGCCAGGCGACGGCCGTCGCGCCGTCGCTGCTCAGCGCCGAGAGCTGGATGCTCGTGCCGGCCGTGAGCGTCGACGGCGCGCCTTCGATCATCACGCTCGACGGCGACGGGGCCGCCGTGTGTGAGGCGACGGCGAGCGAAGTGCCGCTCGCGAGGTGCGCGACCTGCGCGCTCCCCCCGCTCGTCCCGATCGCCTGGAAGCCGACGGGTCCCTGGTTGAAGGTCGCCCACGAGGACTCGGCCGTCATCGTGCTGAGGCCGGTCGCGATGCTCTCGAGGTTGCCGCTGCCGCCCGAGCCGACAGCGACGTTGTAGTGAAGGAAGGAGCTGCTCGGGCCGAGCGGCAGCGCGACGAGCCAGTATTTGGTCGCGCTGAGGACGGGCACCGAGAGGCCGCTGACCTTGATCCACGAGCTCGTCGCGGGCCGGCCTGAGACGGTCGCCTTGCCGAGCACTTCGCCGGGCTTGCCGGCGTTTTCGGCGAACACCCCGAGCGAGAGGCCGGTCACGCCGGTGTTCGTGCTCGCGTTCGTGCGGAACTGCAGTTCTTCGATGGTGCCGCTCGATTTGGCGGTGAACTGGAACGCTTCCTCGCGCCCGCCGGCGGTCTGGTCGCCGACGGTGTAGGTGCTCGTCGCGTCGCCGGCGAGCAGGCTCTTGGCCGGCGCGACGGGCGTGATTTCGATCGTGCGCTGCGCTTTGGCGCCTTTGCTGCTCGTCGCGGTGACGGTCACGCTGCCGCCGGCCGGGACTTCGGCCGGGGCCGTGTAGAGCCCGGCGGTCGTGATCGAGCCGGCGCTCGCGCTCCACGTGACGGTCGGGGCGTCGTTGCTCACGTTCGCGCTCAGCTGCATGCTCGTGCCGGCCGTCATGCTCGCGGGCGCGCCTTCGATCGTGACGCTCGGCGGCGGCGGCGGTGGCTGGGTCCCCCCGCTCGTACCGATCGCCTGGAAGCCGACGGGTCCCTGGTTGAAGGTCGCCCACGAGGACTCGGCCGTCATCGTGCTGAGGCCGGTCGCGATGCTCTCGAGGTTGCCGCTGCCGCCCGAGCCGACGGCGACGTTGTAGTGAAGGAAGGAGCTGCTCGGGCCGAGCGGCAGCGCGACGAGCCAGTATTTGGTCGCGCTGAGGACGGGCACCGAGAGGCCGCTGACCTTGATCCACGAGCTCGTCGCGGGCCGGCCTGAGACGGTCGCCTTGCCGAGCACTTCGCCGGGCTTGCCGGCGTTTTCGGCGAACACCCCGAGCGAGAGGCCGGTCACGCCGGTGTTCGTGCTCGCGTTCGTGCGGAACTGCAGTTCTTCGATGGTGCCGCTCGATTTGGCGGTGAACTGGAACGCTTCCTCGCGCCCGCCGGCGGTCTGGTCGCCGACGGTGTAGGTGCTCGTCGCGTCGCCGGCGAGCAGTTCGGGCGTCGGCTGGGTCGACGCTTCGCTGACTTCGATCGAGACTGTCGCGAGCGCCGGATGCGTCGGGAAGGGGCTGTTCGGATCGGCCGCCGAGTAAGTGAACGAGTCGGGACCGACGTACCCGGGCGCCGGCGTGTAAGTCACCTGGTTTTTGCTGACGGCGCTCAACGTGCCGTGGCTCGGCTGCGAGGCGATCGTGTACTTCGGCGTCGCCGAGTCGTTCCACGCGCGCGAGGTCAGCGCGAGCGCCTTGGCTTCGCCGGTCCTCGTGCCGGTGGCCTCGGCGAGCGCGTTGAAGCCGGGAATGATCGTCGCTTTGCTCGCGTACGCCGGCGCGTTGGCGCCGCCGGCTTCTTTGATCACGCCCGTCGGGTTGACGTCCTCGCGCAGCCAGTATTCGCCGGGCAGGACGTTCGAGGCTTCGACCCACTGAAAGGCGAGGTTCGAGCTGTACAGGTCACGCCACCCGGCCGAGACGCCCTCGAACAGGCTCGTCGCTTCGGGCTGGTGCTGGCGGCAGAATTCGCGGCCGGTCGAGTCGGAGTAGACGGCTTCTTTCGGGCCGATGCCCGTTTCGACGTGTTCGCTGTCGTCGAGGCAGAAGCCGACCTTCATCGCCGGCGTGACTTCTGCGGTCTTTTCGGCGTTCCACAGCGAGTACTTCGCGGCGCGCTGCAGGTGCCAGTGTTCGTGGCCGTCGGCCGTGACGTAGATCAGTTCGGCGCTGCTCGGTTCTTCTTTGAAGCTGCCGCCGGCCGTGTAGAGACGCTGAAACGCTTTCATCGGTTCCGAAGGGCTGCTGCGCGAGCCGCGGAAGTCGAGCGCGCCCGGGCCGACGTTGTGGATGTAGCCGTTGAAGCGCAGCAGCAGCTTCGGTTCGCCGCTGGTTTTCAGGCCGCCTTCGGTCGTGCTCGTTTCAAGCGTGACGTTCGTCGGCGGGTCGGCGACGATGTTCGGCAGCAGGCCCGCTTCGGCCGCGCGCGCCTGCGCCGCGGCGAGCAGGAAGCCGCAGAGCAGCACTGCCAGCGCTAGCGCGGACACCCGTGCCGGCTTCCTGCGAGAGCACTGCTCGATCGCCATCCCCCCATCCATGAGTCGCCGGAGTGTACGCGTAAATGCGGAGGTTTTCCACGGAATGATCGAGTTCGCCGCAGCTACAGCGCGACCCGCTCGCCGACGGTCAACGTGCACTCGTCGGGCAGGCGGAAGTACCAGACTGGGCTCGCCGCGTTGTGGGCCATCACGAGAAACAGCCGCTTGCGCCAGCCGACCATCCCGGGCGCGTCCGTGCGCACGATCGTGATGTTCGAGAGGAAGTAGGACGCCTCGTCGAGGTCGACCGAGCGCTCGAGCAGCTTGCGCCGATCGGCCAGCTGCAGCAGCGCCGGAACGTCGGGCTGGTCCTGGAAGCCGAAGCGGGCGGTCAGCCCGCTGATGCCGTCGTCGTCGTTGCCGAGATGGTCGTTGTGCAGGCGCTCCTCTTCGGGCACGTGCGGCACGCGCTCGGTCACGATCGAGACGATCACGACGTGCTCGTGCAGCACGTGGTTGTGCTCGACGTTCACGCGCATCGCAAGCGGCGTCGTGTCGGCGTTCGCGTTGAGGAAGACGGCCGTGCCGGGGACGCGCTGGACCGGCGGGCGATGATCGTCGAGCCGCTCGACGAAGTCGCGCAGCGAGCCCTCCTCCTCGATCCGGTTCGCGGTGACGATCTCGCGCCCCTTGCGCCACGTCGTCATCGCCGTGAAGATCAGCGCGGCGATCGCGAGCGGCAGCCAGCCGCCGTGGACGACCTTCGTCAGGTTCGCGGCGAAGAACGAGATCTCGATACTGAGGAAGGCGACGGCGCCGAGTGCGATCAGCCGCTTCGGCTTGTGCCACAGAAGGCGCGCGACGGCGAGGAACAGGATCGTGTTGAGGATGAACGTCCCCGTGACGGCCACGCCGTACGCCGACGCGAGCGCCTGCGAGGAGCCGAAGCCGACGACGATCACGACGACGAGCACGAACAGCGCCGCGTTCACTCCCGGCGCGTAGATCTGCCCGGCCTCCGACTGCGAGGTGTGGCGGATCGTCAAGCGCGGCAGGAAGCCGAGCTGCACGGCTTGCTTGGTCACGCTGAACGCGCCTGAGATCACCGACTGCGAGGCGATCACGGTCGCGACGGTCGCGAGCAGCACCATCGGCACCTGCGCCCAGTGCGGCACGAGCAGGAAGAACGGGTTCGAGATCGACTTCGGCGAGCGGACGATCAGCGAGCCCTGCGCGAGGTAGTTGAGCGTCAGCGCGGGAAAGACGAGGAAGAACCACGCACGGCGGATCGGCGATCGGCCGAAGTGACCCATGTCGGCATACAGCGCCTCCGCGCCGGTCACGGCGAGCACGATCGAGCCGAGTGCGATGAACGCGACGCCGCCATGGTCGAACATGAACTTCGCGCCGTAGGACGGCGAGAGCGCCTTGATCACATCCGGATGACGGGCGATCTCGGCGGCGCCGAGCACGCCGAGCACGGTGAACCACAGCGCCATCACGGGCCCGAACAGGTTGCCGACGAGCTTCGTGCCGAAGCGCTGGATCGCGAACAGCATGCTCAGCACGGCGACGGTGATCGGCAGCACGAGCGAGTGCAGGCTCGGGATCGCGACCTTGACGCCTTCGACGGCCGAGAGCACCGAGATCGCCGGCGTGATCGCGCCGTCGCCGTAGAACAGCGAGGCGCCGAGGATGCCGAGCGTCACGAGCATCACCTTCGCCGCGTGGCTCTTGACCTTCGCGTCCTGCACGAGCGCCGTGAGCGCCATGATCCCGCCCTCGCCGCCGTTGTCGGCGCGCATGATGAAGCTCACGTACTTGACCGAGACGATCATCGTGATCGACCAGAAGACGAGCGAGATCACGCCATAGACGTCACCCGCGGTCGCATGGACGGCGCGATGGTCGGCGTTGAAGACGGTCTGCAGCGAGTAGAGCGGGCTCGTGCCGATGTCGCCGAAGACGACGCCGAGCGCGCCGAGCGAGAGCGCGGCGATCCCGGCCTTTGCCCCAGACGAGCGTCCGGCGCGGTCGTGCGAGTCGCCTGGCGGCGCCTCCGCGGCGCCGTCGGAAGTCTCGGCCGGTTGCGTGCCGGCGTCCATCGTCCCGGCCTCTTGCGTTCCGGCGTCGTTTGGCTCTGGCGCCTCGGGCGCCGGTGTGGCGGGATCGGGCACCGCCAGACCGTAGCGGTCGCTTAGGCGCTCGCGGCAGCCGCGAGCAGGTCCTCGGCCTCGGCCTCGATCCCCTCGGCCATCACGTGCAGCTGATCGACGAGATCGGGGTCGGCGCACAGCCCGAAGCAGAGCAGCCCGGCGAGCGACATCGCCGAGACGCGCAGCGCGTGGCGTTCGCCGATCTCCGCGAGCGAGTGCAGGTGCGCGACGGGGACGTCGAGCACGCTGACGGGCTCGCGCGGGCCGGGAACGTTCGACACGCTCAGCGCGAAGCGGCGTGGGTTTCGCTCGATCCGCGTGACGAGGTGCTCGAGCGGCGGACAGTCCGACAGCTCGCGCAGGAGGCGCTCGTGGTACTGGGCGTCGTGGTCGAGCTTGCGCTCGCTCGTCGCCGCGTGCGCGAGACGCAGCCGCGTGACGGGGTCGGTCTCGTTGAGCGGCAGGCCGATCAGAAGAACGAGTCGTGATCGGCGACTTCGTCGCCCTCGTGGTGCATGCTGACCGGCACGCGAACGCGGATCGTGCCGAGATCGCCGTGGCGCTGGCGCACCCAGCGGGCGACGGCACCGGCGACGATCGAGAGGACTGCGTCGTTCAGCGTCGCCCCGTCGAGCCCCATCGCGGCGTCGTGCAATGCGGGCAGCGAGACCGCGGCGAAGGCGACCTCGCGACGCGTGCCGATGCGCCCGTCGAACGGCGAGCGGCACTCCCGCGCGCATACTCGCGGCGGAGGAAGCCGGCGAGGTGCGCGCGGCGGCGGCGCTCGTCGACGACATGGGCGGCGTGAGCTTGAGTCGCCGTCATGCTCGCCTCGGCGCTCGCGTCCCAGAGCAGCGCGCGCGCGTAGCGGACCGAGGCCGTCCCGTCGGCGAGCGCGTGATGGATCCGCCAGATCAACGCGCTGCCGCCGTCGGCCAGCTCGGCGACGTCGATCCGCCAGAGCGGGCGCGAGCGATCGAGGCGCTGCTCGAACAGCTCGGCGACGAGCGCGAGCAGCGCGGGCTCGTCGAGCGGCCGCTCGACCGGCGCGCGCACGACGTGCTCGGCGAGATCGAAGCGCTCGTCGCGCACCCAGCCGGGCTTGCGCGCGTCGCCCCCGAGCCGCCGCGTCAGGCCGGCGCGAGCTCGATCCGCGCGGCGATGCGCTCGCGCAGGCGCTCGACGTCGATCGCTTGCGCGCTCGGGGCGAGCCGCACGACCTTGCACGTGTGCCCGGCAATCGTCTGGCACTCGAGGTCGAGGATCGCGCGGTCCTCCGGGCCGAGGGGGATCAGGTCGTCCATCGGGCCACGATTCTCGCCTATGCTGCGGCCGCAGCGAAGCCCGATCGACATGTCGACGAGATGAACAGCCAGCCGATCCACGACGCGATCTCCTCGCGCAAGCGCGAGCCGGAGGCGGTGCTCGAGTGGATCGAGCCCGGCATGGACGTGATCGTCGGGCTCGCCAATGCCGAGCCGGTGCACACGATCGACGCGATCGAGGCGGCGGCGGGGGCGAACGGCGTGCGCGACGTGCGCCTGCACCAGATGATGCCGATGCGCCCGCGCCGCTACATCGAGGGCGAGCTGCCGGGCCTGCGCCACGTCGGCTGGTTCCTCTCGCCGCACAGCCGCGCGGTGTTTCGCCGCGGCGACTGCGACCTCGTGCCGAACTCGTTCAGCGACGTGCCGCGGCTGATGCGCCAGACGCTCTCGCCGCGGCTCGTGCTGACGGCGGTCTCGCCGCCGGACCGCCATGGCTACTTCTCGCTCGGCCCGCACGCGGAGTACACGGCCGCGTTCATCGGCGAGGTGCCGTTCTTCGTCGAGGTCAACCCGAGCGTGCCGCGCACGTTCGGCGGCAACCAGCTGCACATCTCGGACATCGTCGGCTGGTGCGAAGCGGACACGCCGCTCGTCGAGCTCGCGCCGCCGGTCGGCAGCGAGCGCGACCGCCAGATCGCCTCGCTCGTGGCCGAGCGGGTCCCCGACGGCGCGACGCTGCAGGCGGGCATCGGCGCGGCGCCGGATCTCGTGCTCGGCATGCTCAAGGAGCACCGCGAGCTCGGCGTGCACACGGAGCTGTTCGGCGACGGCTTCCTCGACCTGATCGAGTGCGGCGCGCTGACGGGGACGCGCAAGCTGACCCATCGCAACAAGGTCGTCACGACGTCGGCGCTCGGCTCCAAGCGCCTGTACGACTTCGTCGACGAGAACCCGGGCGTCGAGTTCCACCCGGTCGACTACACGAACGACCCGACCGTGATCGCGCGCGAGCCGCGGATGACGGCGATCAACGCGACGCTCGAGGTCGACTTCCTCGGCCAGTGCGCCTCGGAGTCGCTCGGCAGCGAATACATGTCCTCCTCGGCGGCCAGCCCGACTACGCGCGCGGCGCGGTGATGGCCGAGAACGGGCAGGCGTTCATCGTGCTGCACTCGAGCACGGCCGACGACACGGTCTCGCGGATCGTTCCGCAGCTGCACCCCGGCGCGGCGGTGACGACGTTCAAGAACATCGTCGACAAGGTCGTCACGGAGTACGGCGTCGCGGAGCTGCGCGGCAGCTCGATCGCCGAGCGGACGCGAAGGCTGATCGCGATCGCGCACCCGAACTTCCGCGACGAGCTGACGGCTCGGGCGCGGGAGCTCTGCTACTTGATGTGAGGCGCGCCGGCGCGCGGCGAGCTAGATCCAGTCGCGGCGGCGAAACGCCCAATACAGGGTTCCCGAGATCACGACGATCAGCGCCGAGGAGAACCAGAACCCCCAGTGGGCGGAGAAGCCCGGATAGGGGACGTTCTGCCCGTAGAAGCCCGGATCGCGGTAGGTACGGCGATGATCGCGGCCGAGCTCGTGACCTTCTTCATCACGAGGTTCATCCGGTTGCCCTGGATCGCGATGTTCGTCTCGAGGATCGTCGTGACGAGGTCGCGCAGCGATTCGGTCCAGTCGGTCGCGCGCAGCACGTGGTCGTAGACGTCTTGGTAGTAGGGAACCATCGCCTGATCGAGCACGTGCAGGTCGCGGCCATCAGCGAGTTGACGACCTCGCGCATCGGCGTCACCAGGCGCCGCAGCAGCACGAGGCTCTTGCGCAGCTCGAACGAGCGCCGCTGGACCTCGCTTCGCGCGGCTGCTCGTCGAACAGCAGGTCCTCGAGCGCCTCGATCTCGGTGTCGAGCGACTGCACGGCTTCAAGTGCCCGTCGACGATGAAGTCGAGCACGCCCCACAGGAGGAACGAGACGCCGTGCTGGGCGAGCTCCTTCGATTCGTCCCAGCGCGCGACGATCGCCTCGATGTCGACGCCTTCGTCCTTGCGCACCGTGACGATCGCGTTGCGCGTGATGAACATGCCGATCTCGCTCGTCTCGAGCTCGCCCGAGACCGTGTCGAGCGCGAGCGTGTAGGCGTTGACGAACAGGTGCGAGTCGTAGCGGTCGAGCTTCGGGCGCTGGTGCTCGCTGACGGCGTCCTCGACGGCGAGCGGGTGCAGCTGCAGCTCCTGCGCGATCGTCGCCAGCTCCTCGCCGGTCGGGGCGCAGTAGTCGAGCCAGACAAACGCATCCGGTTCGGCGATGTGGTCGGAGACTTCGCCGACGGGGAAGTCTTCGCAGTCGAGCTCGCCGTTCTTGTAGAGCCGCGTACGAGCCATCCGCGCACGATACGGCCAGTGCCGGATCGCGCAGCGACGCCGGGTGGGCCTGCCATCGCGCCTGCCCTGCGAGACGCGCGCCGAACGAGCTTTGCTACGCCGTCGTCGGCTGATCCTCGCCGGCGCGCGCGTCGGCGAGGCGCGCGAGCGCTTGGGTGCGCTCTTCGCGCTCCATCCGCGCATCGCCGAGCGGACTGACGATGCCGCGCAGCAGCGACATCAGCGCCCAGCGGCGCGGCTCGAAGATCCGCGGCGCGCGGCGCTCGATCCCGCGCACGATTGCAGCGGCGGCCTTGTCCGCGCCGACGCGCTTCTGCAGCGGCGCCGGAAGACACCGAACATCTCGGTGGCAATCGGGTCGCCGTCGATCGCGCGATGGACCATCTCGGTCTCGATGAAGCCGAAGTAGGCGACGCTCGCGCTCGCGCCGTGCTGCACGAGCTCGACGCGAAGCGCGCGGCCGAACTGCTCGACTGCGGCCTTGCTCATCGCGTACGGCGTCGCGGCGACACCGTTGACGAACGCGTAGATCGAGGAGGTCACGACGACGTGGCCTCTGCGTCGAACGATCTCCGGGAGCGCTGCCTCGACGGTGCGGCAGACGCCCGACAGGTTGACCTCGAGCACGCGTGAGAAGCTCTCCGGCGCCATCGCCCTGAAGGTCGCCAAGCGCGGCGCGATTCCGGCGTTGGCGAGGACGATGTCGACCCCGCCGAAGCGCTCGACGGTTCGCGCGACGGCGCGCTGCATCGCGCCGCGGTCGGTGACGTCGGCGGCGATGCCGATCGCACGGCTGTCTGGAGCTGCTCGGCAGCCGCGTCGCAGCTCGCCTGGTCGAGATCGACGATCGCAACGGAAGCGCCGCGCGCGATGAGCGCTTGGGCGGTCGCGAAGCCGATCCCGCGTGCGCCGCCGGTGACCAGTGC